>NZ_CP047939.1:0-2601150 GCF_014279955.1 Synechococcus sp. BMK-MC-1 | reverse complement strand
CATTCACGCTCGTGGCACAGGGTTTCACTCTGCACAGGCATGGGGGAATTCGATCGGTCGTTGAGGAACGCGTGCCGTTCTCCACTGTTTCAACAGGCTGAGGAATTCCAGCCGGTTCCGGGATGGTGAGGTTTCAACATGTTTCCCCCCATCAATTGAGGGGGTTCTGCCTGGATGTCCCCAGGCAGTTCTCCATCTGGTTGCCGCTGGTTTGGTTGGGCTGAGGTGTGTCAACCCACAAAAAAACCCCCCTGGTTTCAGGGGGGAAGGTTCAGTCCGGTGCGGCGGGATGGCCTTGGACTGCAATCAGAAGCCCATCACACGGGCCACGGTTCCGAGATCGGGATCAAGGTCGGTGTGGAAGGCCGCGTCGTTGTTGTTGATGGCGCAATCCGGGTCTTTCAGTCCGTTTCCGGTGAGCACGCACACCACCGTGGCTCCGGTTGGCACCTCGTCTTTTCTTTTGAGCAGGCCGGCCACCGAAGCAGCGCTTGCCGGCTCACAGAAAATCCCTTCCTGCCCGCCGAGCAGCTTGTAGGCCTCAATGATCTCTGCATCGGTGACGTCGAGGAAGTCACCCTGGCTGGCTTGGCGGGCGGCAATCGCTTTCTCGCGGTTCACAGGATTACCGATGCGGATGGCTGTGGCGATCGTGTCCGGATCCGTCACCGTGGTGTTGTTCACCAGAGGGGCGGAGCCACTGGCCTGGAAGCCCATCATTCTGGGCAGTTTGCGGCTGCGCCCTGCCTGGTTGTACTCCTGGAAGCCCATCCAATAAGCAGTGATATTGCCCGCGTTGCCCATGGGAATGCACAGCCAATCAGGCGCATCGCCCAGGGCATCGATCACTTCGAAGGCCGCTGTTTTCTGTCCCTGCAGACGGAAAGGGTTCACGGAGTTCACCAGGGTGACTGGGAACTGATCAGACACTTCGCGGACGATGTCCAGAGCCCGGTCGAAATTGCCACGGATGGCCAGCACCTCGGCGCCGTACACCAGGGCTTGAGCCAGTTTTCCTTGGGCCACGTATCCGTCGGGGATCAGCACAAAAGCGCGCATGCCAGCGCGGCGTGCGTACGCAGCCGCAGCGGCGGATGTGTTTCCAGTGCTGGCGCAGATCACAGCCTCGCAATGGGCTTCTTTCGCTTTGCTGATCGCCATGGTCATGCCCCGGTCCTTGAAGGACCCCGTGGGGTTCAGGCCGTCATATTTGACGAACACCTTCACATCGCGGCCGATGCGTTCGGCCACTGAGGGCACAGGAATGAGGGGAGTGGCGCCTTCGCGAAGGGTGACCACGGGGGTTGACGTCGTGACGGGTAGCCAAGGCCGATAGGCCTCGATCAGACCTGGCCAGTCTTGAAGGACTGGTGCCGGGGAAAAACGGCGGCGTAAGGCGTTGATCACTGACACCTGTGCAGGGCTCTCGTCCAGAGGAATCTATGTGGCGATCCTCGCCGGCGGGTTTACTGACCGCTCTCCTTCAGGCCATCGAGGGGCGAGTTGGAGAAGAAGGTCACCAGCTCGGCAATCGATTCAGCTTTTTCGATGGCGGCCATCAGGGCGGGAAGGTTGATCTCCATCACCTCTGCGGGGTAGGCCTCCAGGAACTTGATCATGTTGAGGCCCCCTTCACCGATCTGCAGACCGTTGATCACCCCAGCGCGAATGGCCGGAACACTCACGGAAGGTTCGGGAACGCGCAGCGGATAAACGATCTTCGCGACGCGCTTCAGAATGACATCGCCGATCTTGGTGGACATCAGACGGCTGGTGAGCACCAGCGGAAGATCCAATTCCTGGTTGAGCAATTTGGCCACGTTCTCTGGATCTTGTTTGCCAAGACGCAAAAGATCGGAGAGCAAACCGCGGGCCTCTCCGGTTTCCGCCAGATAGGCCAGATCGGCGACGCTGATCGAGCGGATGAAGGCACCACTGACGAGGGCCACATCTTCAGCCGCACGAACAGGTTGAAAACAGTTGAGCAGGGTGAGTGCCAGGGCTGAGCCCGTAGCCAGTGCGTGGTGACGCAGACGTGAACGTGCGGGCATGACGGAGTCTCAGCGACTGGAATTTAGGGGGAGACACCAGCGGCTGCCCTCACCAAACGGACAACTCCTCGTTCGGCTAAACCTTGAGCCAGTTCCACACCCATGCGCCTTGCATCCGGTTCACGAATCAGACGGGGTAGACGGCTGAACACCAGATCAGGGCTGAACCCAGGCAGTTGCTGCAGAACGGCGATCAGCTGCCTGATCGGCTCAAGATCGAGATAGGTGCTTTGGTCGAAGCTGTCGCTTGCCTCCAGAAGCATGGGCGGCTGCAGAGGACGGGGCAGGCGCCGTCCGATCCGTTGCAGGGTCATCCAGCTCAGGGCATCGAGGCGATCCGCGACGGCATCCACCAGTTGACGGCGCAGCATGCCGCCATTGGCTGAGAAGAGGAAATCGAGAACCTGATCCAGAAGCGCCTCGAGATCGAGTTGATCCTGGCTGGCGGCACTGGCAACCAGATTTTCCAGACGGGTCCAGCGGAAGATGTCGCCATCGAACAGCATTTCCCGCAGACTCATCCGCAACTGGGGATCGGGATCCTCCATCAGTCGTCTGGCGAAATACGGGTAGGCGGCACCGAGAATCTTGAAATCGGAATCCACACTCAGAGCAATGCCCTCGAGGGTGACCAGGGATCGGATGATCAGGGCGTAGTAAGGAGGGACCCTGAAGGGGAATTTGTACATCACCCCTGAGAGGTCATCGGTGACCGCTTTGAAGTCCATCCGGCTCACACCGGCCTCCAAAGCCTGGCTGAACACGGTTTCGAAGGCGGGGACGATCGGCTCGAGATTCACATCCTCCGCAAGAAATCCGAGGCTGACGAAATCCTTGGAGAGTTTGCCGAAATTGCGGTTCACCAGGTGGACCACGGCCTGAATCAGCCCCGTCCGTGATTCACGGGTCACCTCACTCATCATCCCGAAGTCGAGATAGCAGAGCCGGCCGTCTTCGAGGGCCAGCAGATTGCCGGGATGGGGATCGGCATGAAAGAAGCCGTGTTCCAGCAATTGCTGCAGGCTGCAGCTCACGCCCACTTCCACCATGTCATCGGGATCGATGCCCAGCTCGCGCACCGCTTCGAGATTGGTGAGCTTCACCCCATCGATCCATTCCATCGTGAGCACCCGGCGGCTGGTGGCTTCCCGAAAGATGAGAGGAACAGCGATCCGTGGGTTGTGGCTGTGCAGTTCGCTGAATCGTTCGGCATTGCTGGCCTCATTGAGGTAGTCCATCTCCTCGAACACCCGGCGCCCCAGTTCATCGATCAGGGCCACGAGATCACTGCGGATCAGGCCGATGTTGGAGTTCAGCCAGGCGGCGATGTTGCGCACGATGTAGAGATCAAGAGTGATCTGCTCCCGCAGGCCCGGTCGCTGAACCTTCACGGCCACGCGCTGGCCGTTTTTCAGCACTCCGCGATGCACCTGTCCGAGCGACGCTGCGGAAATCGGTTCCCGCTCGAGGGTTTCGTAAATGTCATCCACGGGCGCTCCGAGGTCTTCCTCGATGCAAGCCATCGCCAGGTCGCTGTCGAAACCCGGCAGTTGATCCTGCAGCTGGGCGAGTTCTTCCAGCAGCACTGGGGGCACGATGTCCGGACGGGTGGACAACGCCTGGCCCGCTTTGATGAAGGCTGGGCCGAGATCCACCAACAGGTTCGCGAATTCCCTGGCTCTTGCCCGCGCCCGTTTCTGATCGCTCAGCAGCCCGAGCACTTTGTCGGTGCCCACGCCCAGCAGGAACAGGCCGATGGGCACCAGGGTCTGCCAGAGACGCCTCAGCAGCCGTTGCGGGTGACCGGCATAGATCCGGGTGATCGCTGCAGGGTCGTAGGTGAGCAGACCCGAGGCTTCGATGAAATCTCCAAGTTCCTGTGGGGCCACGGGCCGAGTTGCCAGGTTCACCCCCCTTCTAAACGAGCTGAGCCACCGCTACGGTCAGCACGACCACCGGGGCTTGCCGTGCTCACCGGTTTGCGACTCCAAAACATCGCATTGATCGATAGCCTGGATCTGGCGTTTGATCAGGGTTTTTCCGTGCTGACCGGTGAAACCGGCGCGGGCAAATCCATTCTTCTTGATGCATTGGATGCCGTGTTGGGCGGCATGCAGGCGTCCGCTGCCGCGCGACTGCTGCGCAGCGGTTGCGACCGTGCTCTGATCGAAGCGAGTTTCCGGGTTGGTGCCAGCGGCCAGCGCTGGTTGGAGCGCCACCAGCTCGATGATGGAGAGCCTGAGCTGGTGGTCAGCCGCGAATGGCGTCGTCAGGACGACCGTCTCAGCAGTCGCTCCCGCTTAAACGGGGTGGTGGTCAACCGGCAGCAGCTGCTCGAGTTGCGCCCTCTGTTGATCGATCTCACCGTGCAAGGACAGACCCAGCAGCTGGCGCGACCCGGACAGCAGCGCCGCTGGTTGGATCGTCTCGGTGGTGCGGAGTTGGAATCGACGCTTGGCGACGTGCGACGCAGTTGGCTGCACTGGCAGCGTTGTCGCGATGCCCTCCATCAGGCCGAATCCGACCGTCTGCAGCTGGAACAGCAACGCGATGAGCTCGAGGCATTGCTCCTGGAGCTTGAACAGGCTGCTCTCGATGATCCAGAGGAGATCGCGCAGCTGGAGTTGGAGCAGGACCGCCTGGTGCATGGCGTGCGCTTGCTGGAGGGTCTCTCCGCCTTGATTGGTCGTCTGCAAGACGGAGCTGATCAGGCTCCATCGGTTCTGGATCATCTCCTCGCCTGCACCCATGAATTGCAGTTGATGCAGGCCATGGACGCTTCCCTGCAACCCTGGACGGAACGCTGCGTCGACCTTGAAGCTGGTGTTCAGGATCTGATTCGTTCGCTGGAGCGTTACGGCACGTCGTTGGAGAGCGACCCTGAACGCTTGGCGGTCCTTCAGGATCGGTTGTCGCTGCTCAAGCGACTTGAACGTCGCCACCGCCAGGATCTGGCGGCTCTGATTCAGCAGCGCGATGCGTTGCGCGAACGCCAGGAGGCTGGTGGTTCGGAGGATCTCCTGCGCCGCTTGCAGGAGCAAGAGCTCGCCGCCCGTGCGGATCGCGATCAACACAATGCCTCGCTGACGCGTTGTCGAGAGGCCGCGGCCCAACAGCTGCAGACCGATCTGATGGCCACGCTGCGTCCGATGGGACTGGCCAATGTGCGTTTTGAAGTGAAGATCGAGCCTGTCGATCCCGGGGACTTTGGGGCCGATGCCGTTTGCTTCCTGTTTTCGGCAAACCCCGGTCAGCCGATGGCTCCATTGGTGGAGGTGGCTTCAGGCGGTGAGATGTCGCGTTTTCTGCTGGCTCTCAAAACGTCGTTGGCCAAGGTCGATGGATCCAGCACCCTTCTTTTCGATGAGATCGACACCGGTGTGAGCGGCAGGGTGAGCGGGGCCATGGCCGATCTGCTGCGCACCTTGTCACGCCATCGTCAGGTGTTCTGCGTGACCCATCAACCCCTCGTGGCTGCGGTTGCTGATCATCACTTCCGCGTCAGCAAGGACGTTTCCGCCGGTATCACCCGCTCGCGAGTGTCCCACCTGCGGGACACTCAGGAGCGCCAGCGGGAACTGGCGGAACTGGCTGGCGGCGACCGTGAAGAGGCCCAGGCTTATGCGGCCAGCCTTCTGGATCAGGGCGCGGCCTGAATCCGATTTGATCTCCGTAGACTCTCTTGCTGACGAGGTTCCTCCCTATGGGACGCCCTGCTCCCAAATCGAAGGCCCTGTCGGGTTCCAGGCCCGTCAACCTCAGTGGAGGAAGCCTTGAGGATGTGATTCGGGTGCGTGGCGCCCGTCAGCACAATCTCAAGAATGTCGACGTCACCATCCCTCGCAACAAGATGGTGGTGTTCACCGGGGTGAGCGGCAGCGGTAAGAGCTCCCTGGCTTTCGACACGATTTTTGCTGAGGGTCAGCGCCGTTATGTCGAGAGTCTCTCGGCTTATGCGCGCCAGTTTCTGGGTCAGGTGGATAAGCCCGATGTGGATGCCATCGAGGGGCTTTCACCGGCTATCTCGATCGATCAGAAATCCACGAGCCACAATCCCAGGTCCACCGTGGGGACCGTCACCGAGATTCAGGATTACCTGCGACTTCTCTTCGGCCGGGCTGGAGAACCGCACTGTCCGCAATGTGATCGGGCGATCCGGCCCCAGACCATCGATGAGATGGTGGATCAGATCCTCACCCTTCCCGAAGGCACCCGCTACCAGCTGTTGACGCCGCTGGTGCGAGGCAAAAAGGGCACGCACAGCAAGTTGATCAGTGGCCTTGCGGCTGAAGGATTCGCTCGCGTGCGCATCGATGGAGAAGTGCGCGAGCTCGCCGACAACATTGAGCTCGATAAGAACCACCAGCACAGCATCGAGGTGGTGGTGGATCGCCTGGTGGCCCGCGACGGCATTCAGGAGCGACTCACGGATTCCCTGAGGACAGCGCTGAAGCGGGGCGATGGTCTAGCCATCGTTGAGGTGGTTCCGAAGAAGGACGAGGAGCTCCCCGAAGGCGTGGAGCGGGAGCGTCTTTACTCCGAAAACTTCGCGTGTCCTGAGCATGGGGCCGTGATGGAAGAACTGTCGCCGCGGCTGTTTTCCTTCAACAGTCCCTACGGAGCCTGTGATGCCTGTCATGGCATTGGGCATCTGCGCAAGTTCACCGCAGAGCGGGTGATTCCTGATCCATCGTTGCCCGTGTATGCGGCCGTTGCGCCCTGGGCGGAAAAAGACAATTCCTATTACTTTTCCCTGCTGTATTCAGTGGGTGAGGCGTTCGGATTTGAGATCAAAACGCCTTGGAACGATCTCACCGAAGAGCAGCAGGACGTTTTGCTCAATGGAAGTCGGGATCCGATTCTGATCCAGGCCGACAGCCGTTATCGCAAAGGCAAAGGCGGATACGAGCGGCCTTTCGAAGGCATCCTGCCGATCCTGGAGCGTCAGTTACGGGACGCCAGCGGTGAGGCCATGCGTCAGAAGCTGGAGAAATACCTGGAGCTGGTGCCCTGCGCCAGCTGTGCCGGGCAGCGTTTGAGGCCTGAAGCCCTCGCTGTGCGCGTCGGTCCCTACCGGATCACGGAACTCACCGCCGTCAGCGTTGGCCAGACCCTGGAGCGCATTGAGCGGCTGATGGGTGTGGGGGCCTTTGAAGCCAGCGAACCGTTGCTCACGGATCGTCAGATTCAGATCGGTGACCTGGTGCTGCGCGAGATCCGCATGCGCCTGCGTTTTCTCCTCGATGTGGGCCTGGATTACCTCAGCCTCGATCGGCCTGCGATGACCCTCTCCGGTGGTGAAGCCCAGCGCATCCGTCTCGCCACCCAGATCGGCGCTGGCCTGACTGGTGTTCTGTATGTGCTCGACGAGCCGAGCATTGGCCTCCACCAGCGCGACAACGACCGCTTGCTGGCCACGCTTGAGCGCCTGCGTGATCTCGGCAACACCCTGGTGGTCGTCGAACACGACGAAGACACCATCCGCGCCGCCGATCACCTGGTGGACATCGGCCCTGGTGCGGGGGTTCATGGCGGGCACATCGTGGCGGAAGGATCTCTTGAGGATCTTTTGACCGCTGAAGAGTCGCTGACTGGTGCCTATCTCAGCGGCCGTCGCAGTATTCCAACGCCCTCAGAGCGGCGTTCGGCTGGGACGCGCAGCCTCAAGCTGCTCAACTGTGCACGCAACAATCTCACCGATCTGAGTGTTGAATTTCCGCTGGGCCGTCTGGTGTCGGTCACCGGGGTGAGCGGCAGCGGCAAAAGCACCTTGGTGAACGAACTGCTGCATCCCGCCCTCGAGCATGGTCTGGGCCACAAGGTGCCGTTTCCCAATGGCCTTGGTGAACTCAGGGGCATTAAATCCATCGACAAAGTGATCGTGATCGATCAGTCACCGATCGGCCGGACTCCCCGCTCCAATCCAGCCACCTACACCGGAGCCTTTGATCCGATCCGCCAGGTGTTTGCCGCCACGGTTGAGGCCAAGGCCCGCGGCTATCAGGTTGGTCAATTCAGCTTCAACGTGAAGGGAGGGCGTTGTGAGGCCTGCCGAGGTCAGGGGGTGAATGTCATCGAGATGAATTTCCTCCCGGATGTGTATGTGCAGTGCGATGTCTGCAAGGGAGCGCGCTTCAACCGTGAGACCCTTCAGGTCACCTACAAAGGTTTCACGATTGCTGACGTTCTGCAGATGACGGTGGAACAGGCAGCGGATGTGTTTTCCGCCATTCCCCAGGCAGCGGATCGCCTGCGCACGCTTGTGGATGTCGGTCTCGGTTACGTGAAGCTGGGCCAGCCTGCGCCCACGTTGTCTGGGGGTGAAGCCCAGCGGGTGAAGTTGGCAACCGAGCTGTCCAAACGGGCCACGGGCAAGACGCTCTATTTGATTGACGAGCCCACCACCGGCCTCAGCTTCTACGACGTGCACAAGCTGATGGATGTGATGCAGCGTCTGGTGGATAAGGGCAATTCGATCATCTGCATTGAACACAACCTCGATGTGATCCGTTGTTCCGACTGGTTGATCGATCTCGGCCCGGAAGGGGGTGACAAAGGTGGGCAGATCGTGGCCTGCGGCACGCCTGAAGAGGTGGCCCAGCATCCCACCAGTCACACGGGTCGTTATCTGGCCAAGGTTCTGGAGCAACATCCCCCTGAAGTCGACGTTCCCCTTGCGGCCTGATGCGCCCCATCCGTTCTGTCTTTACGGCGATCGCAGCCTCCGCCGCAGTTGTGCTGAGCGGATTGCCCGCGTCCGCACTGGAGCGGCTTGTGTTGCGGATGCCCTATCTGGGCGTCGATTTCACCATCAATCTTGGAGAGGGTCGATCGGTTGAGGAGGTCATTCAATCCAGCCCGGATCTTGTCGACCTCGACCGCGCGTCCGAGGGTCGACTGCTCGCTTTGCTCAAGACAGTGTTTCTGAGCCCACTCCCGGCGGAGCTGCGAGGGCTTTTGGAGGGCTCCACCGGCCAGCCTCTGTTGGAGCAGGCACTGAACGCTGCTGCCTTCATCGTCAATCTCGAGGGGGTGCCTTTCGACAGCAGTGGATCAATGCTCACGAAGGCATTGAGGCGCGCTTACGACAACGATCAGAACAATCTCCTCGGCTTTCTCCATCAACTCCCTGGCGAAGAAGCGTCGATCGATCTCTCCAAGCTTGCAGAAGCGGTCAATCGCTTGGTGGCCAATCAAAGCGATGGCCTGGAGCTTGTGAAGGCCGGCTCCGCTGCTCCGGTGTCGTCTGAGTTGTTCGAATCCTTGCAAGATCCGTCATGGACGCGAGAGGTCATTCGCGTGTCGGTGCAGCACCGTGACGAGCCTCTGCGCGTTCTGGTGCTGAAGCCACAGGGTGCGGGCAACCAACGGCTGGTGGTCATCTCCCATGGTCTCTGGGATGACCCGGAGTCGTTCGAAGCTTGGGCTGAGGTTCTCGCTGCCAAGGGTTATGTGGTTCTGCTGCCGGATCATCCAGGCAGCAATTTTGAACAGCAACGGGCGATGTTGGCCGGTGATCGGCCGCCACCGGGTCCGGAAGAGCTGCGATTGCGTCCTCTGGATGTGTCAGCGCTGCTGACGGCTGTGGAACAAGGTCGGGTTCTCGCTGGTCGTGACCTCAACACCAAGGAAGTGGCAGTGGTTGGCCACTCGTGGGGAGCCACGACGGCGCTTCAGTTGGCCGGTGGCATCCCAACGGACCAGAAGTTGAAAGCGCGCTGCCGTGATCCCCGGGATCCTGAGCGCAACATCAGTTGGGTGTTGCAGTGCAGTTGGCTTTCAGGCATCAACAAAGCAGGCGTTGCCGATTCCCGGGTGAAAACGGTTGTGGCGGTGAGTCCACCGATGCGGCTTTTGTTTGATCCCGTTCAGTCCCTGGACTCGGTGAACGGACAGCGATCTTCTCGCCCGAAGGTTTTGTTGATCAGCGGAACCCGCGACTGGATTGTTCCGTCAGGTCCGGAAGCCGTGTCACCCATGCGCGATACCCAGGCTGCCCGACTCGGACATCGTTTGGTGTTGGTGGATGGTGGCACCCATTTCAATCTGCGCGCTGTTCGCGGTCAGGCTCCGAAGGCTGTGATCGGGCCAGTTGTGCTGGCTTGGATCAATCAGCAGATGACTGTGACGTCATCGTTCACCTTTGATGCCGGTCGTTGGGGCCACCCCGATCGGCGGCTTGTGGATGTGAGTGGTCAGCTCTGATCACAACCTCGGCAACACAAGTGTTGTGAAGTGTGCTGTTGGTATGTCGATATCTGAAGTCAATCGCATCTCAGGCTCATTCCCAGGAAACCCGTTTCAGCAAAGGCGTATGGCCTGATCGAGGAGATCGTTTGCTGCACTTTCTCAGATTGTTTTCATCTTTGTTACTGGTTGGACCCTTTATCCATTGATGAATCCATCAGGACTTTTCCTGACTGCTGCGGAGGATGAACGTGGGACTGAATCTGCTTCATCTTCATCTTCATGGTTTGTTCCGTTCCCACGATCTGGAGTTGGGACGGGATGCTGATACCGGCGGTCAGACCCTTTATGTTCTTGAACTGGTCCGAAGTCTTGCCGCTCGCGCTGAGGTTGATCACGTCGAAGTGGTGACCCGGCTGATTCAGGACCGTCGCGTCTCAGCGGATTACGCCCGAGTTGAGGAATCCATTGCCCCCGGGGCGAGCATTCGTCGTCTCAGTTTTGGTCCAAAGCGGTATCTGCGTAAGGAACAGCTTTGGCCCCATCTCGATGAGCTGGCGGATCAGCTGGTGGTTCAGCTGCAAGCGCGTGATCGCCGGCCGGATTGGATTCATGCGCATTACGCCGATGCCGGTTACGTGGGCGCCCTGGTGAGTCGCCGTCTGGGACTGCCGCTCGTCTTCACGGGGCATTCCCTTGGACGGGAAAAGTTGCGCCGATTATTGGCGGCAGGTGGTGATCGTGAGCAGATCGAGCAGACCTACTCGATCAGTCGTCGCATTGATGCGGAAGAACTGGCTCTCGCCCATGCGGATCTCGTGATCACCAGCACCCGGCAGGAGCGTGATCACCAGTACTCCCGCTACGGGCGGTTTCATTCCGATCGTGCTGATGTCGTCCCCCCTGGTGTTGATGCACGACGGTTCCATCCCCGCAGCACGCCGCAGGAATCAGCGGATGTTTCGGCAATGATGCAGTCGTTTCTGCGTGAGCCCCAGCGACCCCCGCTCCTGGCTATCTGCCGGGCTGATCGGCGCAAGAACATTCCCGCACTCGTGGAAGCGTTTGGACGATCCTCGGTTCTGCGCGAGCGTCACAATCTCGTTCTGGTGCTGGGGAATCGCGATGACTCTCGCCAGATGGATCGGCAGCACCGGGAGGTGTTTCAGCAGATCTTCGATCTGGTCGACCGCTACGACCTCTACGGATCAGTTGCTTATCCCAAGCACCATCGTCGGGATCAGGTCCCGGCGATTTATCGCTGGGCTGCGGAGCGCGGAGGACTATTCGTCAATCCCGCCCTCACGGAGCCGTTCGGTTTGACCCTGCTGGAGGCGGCTGCCTCCGGACTGCCCATGGTGGCCACAGACGACGGAGGCCCCCGCGATATCCATCGCCGCTGCGACAACGGCTTGCTGGTGGATGTCACCGACCGCGAGTCTCTGCAGGATGGCCTTGAACGCGCTGGATCGGATTGCGGGCGTTGGCGGCGCTGGAGTGACAACGGGGTGGAGGCGGTCAGTCGTCACTACAGCTGGGACGCCCATGTCTGCAGTTATCTGGCGTTGATGCAAGGACGTCTCAGCACCTCCGCTGCAGCGGTGAAACTGCTTGAGCGACCCGTTGCCCAAGCCAATCCTTTGGGTGATCGCCTGCTCCTGCTCGATCTCGACACCAGCCTCGAACAACCCGACGCTGAGGCATTGCAGGCGCTGCGTCATCAGCTCAGTGCGTCGCCAGGTCGGTCCATGGGGCCTGGACTCGGCATCATCACGGGTCGGTCTCTGGCAGCTGCCAGGCAGCGCTTTACCGAACTGCAGCTACCGGAGCCGTCCGTCTGGATCACCCAGGCCGGAACAGAGATTCACTATGGCCAGGAGGATCAATCTGACCGTCTTTGGGCCGCTGAGATCGGTGTGGACTGGCAGCGCGAGGGTGTGGAGAGGGCACTGGCTGATTTAGGCGATCACATCACCCTGCAAGCCGCGGACAATCAAGGCCCTTTCAAGGTCAGTTACCTGCTCAGGCAGCCAGGACCTGCCGTGCTGCCTCTGATCCGTCAGCGTCTCCGGCAGCAGCATCAAGCGGCCCGTCCCAACCTTCGCTGCCATTGGTACCTGGATGTGCTGCCGCTGCGGGCCTCCCGCAGCGAAGCCATGCGTTTTCTCTCTCTGCGCTGGGCGCTTCCACTGGATCGTTTTCTGGTTGTCGCCAGTCAGCAGGGAGACCTTGAGTTGGTTCAAGGCCTTCCGGCAGCGGTGATTCCCTCGGACCATGACCCCTGCCTCGATGGCTGCCGCCAGTTGCAGAGGGTGTACTTCGCCGATCGCGCGCGTCTGTCTGGCGTTCTGGAAGGACTGCAGCACTATCGCTTTCTGAGTGCACGCGCGCGAGTGGATCAGTCTTCGATGTGAAGGTGTACGGCCGCTGCGCTGCGGTCGGCCTTGGCACGGGCCTCGGCCTGATGCTCCCCGCGGGCTAACGCCACTCCCATCCGCCGTCCCAGTCGGGCGTCGCGTTTGCCGAAAAGAAACACACTGGTTTCGCTTTCTTGGAGTGCCTCTTCCATGCCGCTGTAGGTCACCCGGCTGCCGTGCTTGTCCGCGAGGATGACGCGGCTGGCCGCGGCATCGGCGCAGCGGATTGCAGGGATCGGCAGCCCCAGCACCGCGCGCAGGTGCAGTTCAAATTCGTTGAGGTTCTGGCTGATCAAGGTCACCAGGCCTGTGTCATGGGGGCGGGGTGACAGCTCGGAGAAGATCACCTCGTCTCCACAGAGAAAGAATTCCACACCGAACAGTCCGGCGCCTCCAAGGTTGTCGGTCACGGTGCGCGCCATGGCTTGGGCCTCACTCAGCTGTTTGTCGCTGAGAGCAGCTGGTTGCCAACTGCATTGGTAATCGCCACGGGCCTGTTCATGGCCGATGGGCGGGCAGAAAAGCGTGGAGCCATCCCGCTGGCGGATGGTGAGCAGGGTGATCTCCAGATCGAAGCGCAGGAATTCCTCCACAATCACGTGGGTGGAGGTTCCCCTTGCATTGGCCATGGCCGCCTCCCAGGCCTCATTCAGTCCCTCCGGTCCATCCACAACGCTCTGGCCTTTGCCGGAGGAGCTCATTACCGGTTTCACCACCACGGGCCAGCCCAGGGCCGGAGCCTCGGCGTGCAGTTCTTCAGCACTGGCGGCATAGGCGAAGCGCGCAGTGCGCAAAGCCAGTTCACCCGCGGCGAGATCACGGATGCGATCGCGATTCATGGTGACGGCCGTTGCACGCGCCGTCGGAATCACGGTGAGACCTTCATCCTCCAGTTCAGCGAGGGCATTCACGGCCAGCGCTTCGATCTCTGGAATCACAACCGTGGGTTTGTGCCGGCGCACCACCTCCAACAGCGCTTCTCGGTCGGTCATCGCCAGTACTTCCGCTTCATCGGCCACCTGCATGGCCGGCGCGTCGGCGTAACGATCGCAGGCGATCACATGGCATCCCAGGCGCTGGGCGGCAATGGCCACCTCTTTGCCCAGTTCACCGCTCCCCAGCAGCAGAACTTTGGCTGGCAACGTCGTCATGGAGGGTTTCCCGGCAGCATGGACCCATCCTCTCCTTGTGCCTGATGGCCAATCTCTTGAACGTCACCACGATTGGCTTCACAACAGCTGGCGATGCGGCGGATGGTCTTCTGTTTGGTTGGGAGATCGCCACGGTTCAGAAGTGGGCGCTGATTTATCTGGGTGTGTCCCTTCTGGCGTTTGTGGTGGTTTGGCTGGTGGGAGCCCTCAGAACGAGGTCTTGATTGAGGGCTGGGGGGAGCCTGCAAATTCCTCAGAGAAGAAGAGTGCCAAGCACGATCACGCCGTAAAGCGTGATCAATTGAATTCCCTCGTACCAATCCAGTTGATTGTTTTCCGTGATCCAGTGCACGGCAACAACAGCAAATCCAGTGCACCCGAGGGCGATCAGTGGCACGCTCAGAAGCAGATACCGACCCATGGGCCAGCCCAACAGCACCAACATCGGCAACACGAACATCATCAGCTGGCCGCTGGATTCGAGGGTGCTGGTGATCGCCAGATCCATACGCCCTTTTGCGGAGGCTCCGATGGAGATCACCCCTTCTGCCGTGGAGCCGAACAGCGGCAGCAGGATCAATCCAATGAAGAGTTCACCCAGGGGACTGTTTTTGAGCAGAACTTCCAGGGTCTCCACGAGAGGGTCGGAGACCAGCACCACGGCGCTGCTCACCACCACCATGGCGATCAGGATGGCTGCGATGCCCTGGCGTGGATGGCCTTCAGCAACGCTTGGCAAAACAGCGTTTTGCACCGCTGCCAGACGTTGCTGATCCTGGGAGCGGCTGAAAAAGGACCGGTGGGTTCCCAGCTGCAGCACGAAGGACAGCACGTAATAAAGAAGGATCATCACCGCCACCACAAGCGAGTACACCGCAACGTTGTCCAGCTGATCGGTGCCTTCCATCGGATTCAGGCCTCGGCCCAGGCTGAAGATGGTGGGTACTGCCAGAAACAGAAGGCTCAGCATCAATTGGCGAGCCTGCAGGTTGGTGCTGCGGGCGTCGATCTGAACATGTTGCTCCCGGCGTCCTGCCACGAAGGTGCTGATGCCCAGCACCAGGAGGCAGTTCGTGATCACCGCACCGGCCACGGAGATCACCACAAGCCGGTACAGACCGCTGGCGAGGGCTGTGATGCTCACCACCAGTTCCACCAGGTTCCCCAGCCCCACACTCACCACGCCGCTGTAGCGATCGCCGAGGTGTTCGCTCAGTTGATCCACGAGGATGGAGATCACCCTGGCCAGGGGAACCAAAGCGACTCCGAAGGCCAGAAAGCGCAGAAGCAGCCCCAGGGTGCTTTCGGGCGATCCCGGTTGGATCACCGCCGCTGCCACGGCTGGAAGCAGAAGCAGCGACCAGGTGGTGGCGTAATTGCTTCTCAGCAGGCTGACGGAGTTGCGCAGGGTGCGATGCATCAGCGGGTTGCTCAGGAGTCCAGGTCCTGCATCAGCGTGAGCTGCCGCACAGCCGGTTCTTCATCCACGAATCCCCAGGCGTTGAACACCGCGGCATCGGTGTGGTTGATGCGTTGCGCTCCGTTGTTTCGCTCCAAAACAAAGCCTTGGTCAGCCATCCGGCGCATCAGCCGGGCCGCTTCCTCAAAGCGGGAGGCCATCGCCTCGAGACTGGCGCAGTCGGAGGTCAGGCCGGCATCCTTCCAGGTGAAATAACTCATGGGGTTGGATCAGCGGGGGTGAAGCCCAAGCCCCAGCATGACCAGACCTGCCGTAACCAGCCAGAACAAGGGCACCACCACCTGCTCCGGCGTTCCACCGAGCTCGAAATGGTGATGCAGCGGTGCCATCCGGAAGACGCGGCGCCCCTGACCATCGGCCCCTTTGGTGGCTTTAAACACCCACACCTGCACGATCACTGAAACGGACTCGGCGAGAAAGACCCCGCCCATGAGAAGCAGGGGCCAGAGACTGTCGGAGAGCAGGGCCACGGCACTGAGCGCTGCTCCCATTGCCAGAGAGCCTGTATCTCCCATGAACACCTTGGCGGGATTGCGGTTGTGGATCAGAAATCCCAGCCAGCATCCAGCCATGGCCATGCAAAATCCCGCCAGCGCCGGATCGCCGGCATTGCCGCGAAGCATCAGTTGCAGGGCCAGACCGGTGAACACCAGTGCTCCGCAGCCGGAGGCCAGACCATCGAGGCCATCGGTGAGGTTGGTGGCGTTGCTCTCGGCGAGAAAAACAAACAGCGCCAGGGGCCAGATCAGCCAGTGGAGGGGAAGGTCGAGATTGAAGGGCAGGCTCACCGTGCCCGCAATCCAGCCTTGCCAACCGGCCCAGCCCAGGAACAGCACGGCTGCTGTGGCTTGCAGCAGCAGTTTGCCCCGAGGCGTGAGGCCGGTGTTGGTGCGTTTGGTGAGGCTGCTCCAGTCATCCACACCACCGATGACCATGTACGCCAGGGTCACCAGTGCAATGGCCAGAAGCTGCTGCGCGCTGCGCCCTTCGCTGCTCACGAGCCCCCCGATGATCACACCAACGGGCACCACCAGCAGACCGCCCATCGTGGGCGTTCCGGATTTGCTGAGGTGGCCCTGGGGACCTTCTGTGCGGATCACTTGCCCCATCTTCAGGGCGCGCAACCGGGGGACTCCCCACCAGGTGATCAGTGTTGATACCAGGATTGCCGCCATTAGCGGCAGGCTCAACAGGCTGTTGGGGATCAAGCGGTCGGCGACGAAGGCCGCGCTGATGACGGCGCCGATCAGAATGGCAGCAGGCCACCGGCCATCAAGACGGGATGTCTGGTCTGAAGCGTCGCTCAAAACCCAACCGCAAATCGGCTGGACGTTAAATCAGTCTTCCCAGTTTTCCTCGTTCTGCTCATCCGCAGCGTTGTAGTCCTCTTTCTCACCCATGAGAGCGGACAGTTCTTCCTCTTCCACGGTGCTCACTTCCGGTGAGCTGGATTCCTCATCTTCCACCAGTCGCCCACTGGTTTCGAGCCAGCTCAACAGATCAGGCTCTTCCCGCAGGGGAAGCACCGGAGCGGGGTCCTTTCGGCCGTAGCGGGTGAGAGCTGGATTGACGCCGTCAAGGGCGCTCATGTCCGTGAGGGCTGAGGACAAGATCTCTGGAGCCAATCCGTCATCATAGAAGACAGTCCGTGACAGTTCCTTGAACAAAGCGGGTTGGCTTGGATTTCTCTGGGGAGGAGCACTGCTTTTCAGTGCAGCATTGCGCCTGTGGGGTGCACGCCACCCTGAGCCTCTGCAGGTCCGATCGGGTGCGGCGCTGGCGCTGGTGCTGGCCCCTGCCCTGTTGATCACCCTCTGGTTGCTGTGGTCGTCCCGCGGGAGTGGAGAATCGGAGCAGTCCGATACAGATCAGGAGTCCGCTTGATGGGACGCGCCAAGAAGGTTGTGCTCGCTTATTCCGGTGGCGTGGATACGAGTGTTTGCATTCCGTATCTCAAGCAGGAGTGGGGAGTCGAGGAGGTGATCACGTTTGCCGCTGACCTCGGCCAGGGCGACGAGCTGGAGCCGATTCGGCGCAAGGCTCTGGAGGCTGGCGCCAGTCAGTCTCTGGTGGGTGATCTCATACAGCCGTTCATCGAAGAGTTCGCCTTTCCTGCCATCCGTGCCAATGCCCTTTACGAGGGTCGTTACCCCTTGTCCACGGCCCTGGCCCGTCCGTTGATTGCCCGGCGGCTTGTGGAAGTGGCGCGGGAGGTTGGCGCGGATGCTGTGGCCCATGGATGCACGGGCAAGGGCAACGACCAGGTGCGTTTTGATGTGGCGATTGCCGCCTTGGCTCCCGATCTCAAGGTGCTCACGCCAGCCAGGGAGTGGGGAATGAGCAGGGAGGAAACGATTGCCTACGGCGAACGCTGCGGTTTGCCAGCACCGGTGAGCAAGAAATCTCCTTATTCCATCGATCTCAATCTGCTTGGTCGCAGCGTTGAAGCCGGCCCTCTGGAGGATCCGATGCAGGCTCCCCCTGAAGAAGTGTTCGCCATGACGGTGTCCATCGATGCGGCGCCCTCGGAGGCTGAAGAGATCGAGATCGCCTTCGAGGCTGGCAACCCTGTGAGCATCAACGGCCAGCGACTCGATCCTGTTGCCTTGATCCGAGAAGCCAACCGTTTGGCTGGATCCCATGGCATCGGTCGACTCGACATGATCGAGAACCGGGTGGTGGGCATCAAGAGCCGGGAGATCTACGAAACGCCGGGTTTGCTTCTCTTGATCCAGGCCCACCAGGAACTGGAGAGTCTCACCCTTGCCGCCGATGTGCTCCGCACCAAGCGGCAGCTGGAGATGCAGTGGGCTGATTTGGTGTATCAAGGACTGTGGTTTGGTCCGCTCAAGGAGGCCCTCGATGGCTTCATGGACCGCACCCAGAGCGAAGTGAACGGCGTGGTGCGGCTGCGCCTGCACAAGGGCAATGCCATCGTCACTGGACGGGGGTCCAGCGACAGCAGCCTTTACGTGCCTGAAATGGCCTCCTACGGCAGCGAAGATCAGTTTGATCACCGGGCCGCTGAAGGCTTCATTTATGTCTGGGGTCTGCCCATTCGTCTCTGGTCAGCCGCCCGTCGCCGTTGAAGCCTGGTTCAGGCCGCAGCATCCAAATCCGCTGGCCGTTCGCCGCGACGCGGTTCTGAGCGCCAGCGGAACAAGCGAGAGCGTTGTTCGTTGGTGTTTGGCTCCGCAATCAATCCAGGAGCAGGGCTTTCGAGCAGTTGCTGGGCTCTGGCAAGCAGTCGATAACGTTCCAGCAGTGGTTCAAGCCGCTGCTGGAATTTGCGCTCGAACAGGTCCGGCAGCTCTTCGAGCAGCACTTCGTAGTCATGCACGGTCTGCTCGAGATCAGCGATGCGTTGCTTCAAAGCACGGATCGCTGCATCGTCGGCGGTGTTGGCTTCGCCAGCCTCAGGCTGGGGATGCCAAAGGGGTACCGGAGCCTGGTGGGAGGGGTCCTGGGGGTGCATGACCGGACGCTATCGCCCGGTCACGACTTCCACAATCCCTGGTTCAGGCAGAGGTTTCAGTGGTTTCCGGTTGGGGAGCGGCGGGCTCGGAGCCGGGAACCACGCGCGGTGCGGGCAGAGGTCCTTCCTGCTTCACCGTCAGATAACGAATCACATCCTCGCTGAGACGCATCACCTTCTCGAGGACGGCCACCTGCTGGCCATCACCGTTGTGGCTGAGCTGCACGTAGATGCCTTCCTTGTGCTTGGCGATCGGATAGGCCAGGCGACGCTTGCCACGCATCTGGTTGTCGAGCACATCAGCGCCCGCTTCCACCAGGATGTCGCGGTACTTGGTCAGATGGGATTCAACCTCCTCTTCCGGAATGTCCGGCCGGAGGATGTACATGGTCTCGTAATAAGGCTGCTGGGTCATGGAGACAGCTCCGACAGGGACTGATGGCTCACCCGGGTGAGCGACGGATCCAACAGCCTATCCCCTTGGGGTTGACAGCTTCAGTAGAGCTGCATGCGGACGGCCTGGCTCAGGCCCGGCAGATCGGGCTCTCGGCCGCGGATGCACTCCACGAGCGCAAAGATCACAACGGCCAGAACAGCAATCACCACCGTGCTGGAGAGGGTTCTCAACATCAAACCGCTGCCCAAAGGCTGCAGGAGAATCATGAAGGCATACCCGAGCAGCACAACGATGATGTCCACCAGCAACGCCTGCAGGGTGTTGAAGCGGATGAAATAGGGCACAGCCGGGTTGCGCACCACGGCTAGGAACAGCAGGAAGAAGATCAGCAGGTTGCCGAAGGGGATTCCCTGCTCCAGAAGGGCGATCGGCAACGCGGGCAGGGTCAGCCACTGCAGCCAAGGAAACTGCCCCATCAGGTGACCTCCGAAGGGAATCGCGTCACTCCAGGGAAGGAGATAGGCCAGAAGACCCAGGAACCGTTGCCAGGAAGGGATGGACATGACCGCGGCTTGAACGCGTTGAGCGTAGGCCCGGCGTCTGGGGATGCAGAGGCTCAGCGCCGCGTTGAGGCGAGGCAGTTGAGAGCCGCCTGGCGCATCACGTCCACCGGCACCGTGGAGCAACCGCTCCAGCGGCGCAGGGATGCTGCGCCCTGTTGGACCAGCATTTCCAGGCCATCGATGGTGCGGCAACCCCGTTCTGCCCCCAGCGTCAGCCAGGGCGTCGGTCTTGGCGTGTAGATGAGGTCATAGAGCGTTGTCTTCGCCTCGAGATCGTTCCAGATGTCCTGACTCAGGGGCATGGTGCTTCCGTCCTGGTGCCCCTCCATCCCCACGGGAGTGGTGTTCACCACAAGGCAGGCCTGGGTGAGAAGCTCCCGGATCCGGCTTTCCTCAAGGGGGATGCCAACCAGGGGGACTGTCTCCTCCTCGGCGGGTTGGCGCAGATCACTCAAGAAGGCTGCCAGTGCAGTGTCCCGTCGTCCGGCGATATGGATGGCGTTCAGGGGCAGTTGCTGAAGCCCTGCCACAACAGCACGGGCACTGCCACCGCATCCCAGCACAACCGCCGTGCCGCCGCGCCACGCCTCTGACGTGTCCTGCAGAGGAGCCAGAAATCCCTCAGCGTCGGTGTTGTGGCCGTACCAGCCGCCGTTGTCGGCAGGGATGAGGGTGTTCACGGCTTGGAGACGCGAGGCCAGAGCACTCAGCTCCGTGCAGTGGGAGGCCACGGCCTGCTTGTGCGGGATGGTGACGTTCAGGCCGCGGCAGTTCACGGCTCTGAGGCCGCTGAGCACAGACCCCAGATCCGACTGCGCACAGGGCAGTGCCATGTAGCGCCAATCAAGCCCCATGGCGTCGAGGGCGGCATTGTGCATCGCCGGTGAGAGCGAGTGACGCACCGGTTGCCCCAACAGGCCGATCAGACCGGTGGTTCCGCTGATCATCGTGCCGTTCTGTGTCTGCTCACCAGCCTGCCTGTTCGGGAACCACACCTCGCCTGCAGGCGTTTCCTCTGACGAAGATGCGAAAGATCTAATCAGTCATTTCGCGGAGTCTGGAGGCACCGAATGGGAAAAGTTGTCGGCATCGATCTCGGAACCACCAATAGCTGTGTGTCGGTGATGGAGGGCGGCAAGCCCACCGTGATCGCCAACGCCGAAGGCTTCCGCACCACGCCCTCGGTGGTGGCCTACACCAAGAACCAGGATCAGCTGGTGGGTCAGATCGCCAAGCGCCAGGCGGTGATGAACCCCGACAACACCTTTTATTCCGTGAAGCGTTTCATCGGCCGGCGGGTCGATGAGGTGAATGAGGAGTCCAAGGAAGTGAGCTACGGCGTTGAGAAGGCCGGCTCGAACGTGAAGGTGAAGTGCCCCGTTCTCGACAAGCAATTCGCCCCTGAAGAGGTGAGCGCCCAGGTGCTGCGCAAGCTGGCGGAGGATGCCGGCAAATATCTGGGAGAAACCGTCACCCAGGCGGTGATCACCGTTCCTGCTTACTTCAACGACTCCCAGCGTCAGGCCACCAAGGATGCCGGCAAGATCGCCGGTCTCGAGGTGCTGCGCATCATCAACGAGCCCACCGCGGCTGCGCTGGCCTACGGCCTCGACAAGAAGAGCAACGAGCGCATCCTGGTGTTTGACCTGGGCGGCGGCACCTTCGACGTGTCCGTGCTCGAGGTGGGTGACGGGGTCTTCGAGGTGCTGTCCACCTCCGGCGACACCCACCTCGGTGGTGATGACTTCGACAAGGTGATCGTTGATCACCTGGCCGACAGCTTCAAGGCCAACGAGGGCATTGATCTGCGTCAGGACAAGCAGGCTCTTCAGCGCCTCACCGAAGCGGCTGAAAAGGCCAAGATCGAGCTCTCCAGTGCCACCCAGAGCGAGATCAACCTGCCGTTCATCACGGCAACGCCTGAAGGCCCGAAGCATCTCGACCTCACACTCACCCGCGGCAAGTTCGAAGAGCTCGCCTCCAACCTGATCGACCGCTGTCGCATTCCTGTGGAGCAGGCTCTCAAGGACGCCAAGCTGTCCTCCGGCGAGCTCGATGAGATCGTGATGGTGGGTGGTTCCACCCGCATCCCTGCCGTGCTGGAGCTGGTCAAGCGCGTTACCAGCAAGGATCCCAATCAGACGGTGAACCCCGATGAGGTGGTGGCCGTGGGAGCTGCCATTCAGGGCGGCGTGCTCGCAGGTGAGGTGAAGGACATCCTGCTGCTGGATGTCACGCCTCTGTCCCTGGGTGTGGAAACCCTCGGTGGGGTGATGACCAAGATGATCACCCGTAACACCACGGTCCCCACCAAGAAATCGGAGACCTACTCCACGGCCGTGGACGGTCAGACCAATGTGGAGATTCACGTGCTCCAGGGTGAGCGCGAGATGGCGTCCGACAACAAGAGTCTGGGAACCTTCCGTCTCGACGGCATTCCTGCGGCTCCCCGCGGCGTGCCCCAGATCGAAGTGACCTTCGACATCGATGCCAACGGCATTCTCAGCGTCACGGCCAAGGACAAGGGCAGCGGCAAGGAGCAGTCCATCTCCATCACCGGTGCGTCCACCCTGAGCGATTCCGAGGTGGACAAGATGGTGAAGGATGCTGAAGCCAACGCCAGCGCTGACAAGGAGAAGCGCGAGCGGATCGACCTCAAGAACCAGGCTGAAACCCTGGTGTATCAGGCAGAGAAGCAGATGGGCGAGCTCGGCGACAAAGTCGACGATGCGGCCAAGGCCAAGGTGGAGGAGAAGCGCACCAAGCTCAAGGAGGCCACCGAGAAGGAGGACTACGACGCCATGAAGACCCTGCTGGAGGAACTGCAGCAGGAGCTCTACACCGTGGGTGCCTCCGTTTACCAGCAAGAAGGTGCCGCAGCCGGTGCTGCGCCCGGTGCAGACGCTGGAGCCGGAGCTGGTGCAGCGGGAGGATCATCCGATGCCGGTGACGACGTCATCGATGCCGAATTCACTGAAACCAAGTGAGTCCTTCGCATTGATCACAAAGAAAGGGGGCCGCAAGGCCCCCTTTTTTGTTGGTTTGTGCGCTTCGGCGCTGGGCGATCACTCGCTGATCTGGGCCACGGCAGCCTTGGACTTCTCCACAACCTCGGCCGGCAGGGAGACGTAGCCCAGGTCGGGTGCCTGACTCTGGGACTTCTCCGACAGCATGAACTCGAAGGTCTTCTTCAGCAGCTCGGTCTTGTCGGCGTTGCCTTCCTTGTAGGCCAGGATCCAGGTGAAGGTCACGATCGGATAGCCCTTGGGAGGATTGGGATTGCCTCCGATCAGATCGGGACCCAGATCGATGGAGGCCAGAGCGGTGCTCTCGCTTTCGTTGGTGGGCTTCACCTGTTCACCGGATGCATTGGCCAAGGCAGCGGCCTGCAGCTTCCCTTTCACGTAAGCCACCTCCACGTAACCCAAACCACCGTCGATCTGATTCAGCTGAGCGGCGACACCCTCGTTGCCTTTGGCACCAACGCCTGTGGGCCAGGCCACGGACTTGCCGGTTCCTGGACCGTTTTTCCAGGCATCACTGATGGCTGAGAGGTGCTTGGTGAAGTTGTACGTGGTTCCGGAGCCATCGGAGCGACGGACCACGGTGATCGCTTTGTCGTCACAGCCCACGTCGCTGTAGTTCTTGATCTTGCCAAGGAAGATGTCAGCCAGTTGCTGCTGGGTGAGCTTCAGATCGCAACCCGGGAGGTTGTAAGCCACGGCGATGGCACCGGCGGTCATCGGGATCTGCAGCACGCCGCGGGTCACCTTGGCGATGTCGTCTGCCTTCATCGGTGCGTCTGAGGCTCCGAAGTCGACGGTTCCGGCTTGGAACTGGCGCACGCCGGCTCCGGAGCCAACCGATTGATAGTTCACTTGGATGCCCTGGGGAGCCAGTTCCTGGAACCAACGGGTGTAGATGGCTGCAGGGAACGAGGCGCCAGCCCCAGACAGGTTGCCCTTGAGTTGGTCTCCGCCGCCACCGCCGGAGGAGCAGGCGGCGAGGCTGACGCCAGCGGTGAGTCCTGCAATGGCAGTGAGCGCTCTGGCTTGAAACGAACGACGCATGATTTCGATGACGAAAACGACTGGTCTGGAGGTCGAGCTCCGGCTGGACCCTATGCACACCGTTTCAGCTTCGAATTAAGGGGCGGTAAGGATTGATCCATCAATCTGCTGGCTCACCCATTCGGCGCTGGCTGGAGCCAGCAGCACCCCATTGCGGTAGTGACCTGAAGCCAGAATCAAGCCGGGCTCCAGTTGTTCCAACAGCGGAGCCGGCCGGCCCTGCGGGCGTGCGCGCAAACCATGCCACTGGCCAACGCGCTCCGTGTCGTGCAACCACTGGGGAGCCAGGTTGTTCAGCGTCTGCATGGCAGGCAGCAGGGAGGGATTGGCTTCGCTACCGGGTTCCACGGTGGCTCCCAGCCACAGCTGCCGCTCGCCGTGGGGGATCAGATTGATGCCGCCACAGGTGAGGACGGCGGGCCAGTGCTCCCAGCTGGCTTGAGAGTCCTGGCGTTTCAGCTCCAGCACTTGCCCCAGCACGGCCTCCATCGGCCTTGGGTGTCCCAGGGGCTCCAGCAATGCCTCACTGCCCAGGGCTGAGCAGATCACCACGGCATCCACGCGCAGCGAATCCCCAGCGGAGGTGACCACTCTCCAGCGACCATTGCTGCCAGCACTGGAACGCTCTAAACGCCTTGCCGAGGTTGAACGCAACGTTCCGCCCTGTGCCTTGAAAGCCCGGCGCAGGGCGCGCAGCAGCCCCAGAGGGTCCACCCGTCCATCCTGTTCAGAGAGCAACGCCCCATGGCCCGTTCGCGGCCATGGCGTCGGCGCTGATGGCAACGCTGGCTCCTCGAGAAACTGCAGTCCTCGCTCACGTCTGGCCTGGGCGAGCTGTCGCATGCGCTCGGCTTCTTCCGCGCTGGCGGCCAGCTGAACCAGGGGGGTCTGCAGGCTGAGCGGTGAGCTCGGATGGTCTAGCTGCGAGACCCAGTTTGGCCAGAGGGCCATGCTGCGCTGGCGCAGGCGCCAGCCCCGGCCGCTGGAGCGACGAAAGCAATGGCCCATCAGAACGCCCAGAGATGCTGTGCTTCCGTTCAAGCCACGCTGGCTCGATGCTTCCGGCACCTCTGAAGCCAGGCAGGGATCCAGGAGCACTACAGCATGTCCTTGGAGGCTGAGATGCCAGGACGTGGCGGTGCCGACGATGCCGGCACCGACGACAGCGATGGAGGCAGTCAGCTCAGCGCCTGAGCAGGGATCACTTCGGAATAGTTGGAGAAGCCAGTGGCCACAGCCACATAGGCCTTCTGGAGACGGGCACCGTCTTGGAGGCGGGCCGCTTCATCGAGATCGGCCATGGCTTCTTTCAGGTCAGCGGCCAGGGCATTGGCCTGGTCGCGATCCTGGGGAAGCAGGCGCTGGTTGATGTACAGCATTTCGCGCCCCACTTCCTGCATGGGGCCGTGGATCAAGTTGCGGGTGAACGTCCAGTCCCGCTGATTCACGAGTTGGGCCAATTCTGGGAGGCGCTCTTTGGCTGCAGTGAATCCTTCAACCTGGCGACGGATCACAGCCATGTCGTCGGGACTGATGGTGGCAGGCTTGGCGTTGGCGCCGCCATCGCAAGCGGCCAGGCCGAAGCAGAGAGCAAGACAGAGGCAGAACGCAGCAAGGCGACGCAGGGCGCTCAGCATGGCGAGAACAATTAAGTGCTGAGACTTTAACTGCGCTTTACAGTGAAATAGTTCGTAGTCGTTATGAGTTCGCTTATGAGGGTTGCATCGGTCCCTCTCGCCTCCGTGCGACGCCCGCTTCAGCGTTTCTTGGATGAAGCCAAGGTGGAAGCGCTGATGACCTCGATTGCCCAGGAGGGTTTGCGCGAACCGATCGATCTCCTCGAGGTGAAGGGTCAGCTCTGGGGGTTCAACGGCTGTCACCGGGTCGCTGCCCATGAACGCCTCGGTCTCCCCACGATCCGGGCCAGGATCCGCCAGGCCACACCCCGGGATCTCAACCTGCACCTGCGCTGAGTTGCAGAGCGCTTTCGGGCGCAGAATCAGGGTGTGTCTTGGTCGTTTGTGTGTCATCCGCCTCGGTCATCCTGCAGCTGATCTGTCCTGATCGCCCGGCACTCGTGAGCGATATCGCTGGCTGGGTGGCCGCGAACGGCGGCAACATTCGCCACGCCGACCACCACACCGATGCGGGAGCTGGATTGTTTCTCAGCCGGATCGAGTGGGATCTGCAGGGTTTCGGTTTACCCAGGGAGGCCATCCCAGTGGCGGTGAAGGCTCTGGCGGAGCGTCTTGGTGGTGATGCCCAGGTGCATTTTTCCGATGACCATCCCCGGGTTGCCATCTTGGTGAGCAAGCAGAGCCATTGCTTGCTCGATCTGCTTTGGCGAGCCCGCAGCGGAGAGCTGCCCATGCAGGTTCCTTTGGTGATCAGCAACCATCCCGATTTGGAACCCTATTGCGCTGATTTCGGAGTGCCGTTCGTTTGCGTTCCCGTGACCACAGGAAAGAAGGCTGAAGCGGAGGCCACCATCCTCGAGTTGTTGGACGAACACCAGGTTGATCTGGCTGTGCTCGCCAAGTACATGCAGGTGTTGAGTGGGGGTTTTCTGGAGCGTTTTTCCGAGGTGATCAACATTCACCATTCGTTCTTGCCGGCTTTCAAGGGTGCGCAGCCTTATCACCGGGCCTGGGAGCGCGGAGTGAAGCTGATCGGTGCCACAGCGCACTATGTCACCGAGGAACTGGATGACGGCCCGATCATTGAGCAAACAATCGCCACAGTGAGTCACCGCGATGAGGTGGAGGATCTGATTCGAAAAGGGCGTGACACGGAAAGGCTGGCCCTGGCCCGTGCCTTGCGTCTCCACCTCCGTCGTCAGGTGATGGTGTATCGCGGACGCACGGCTGTGTTCGCATGACCCGTTTCCTGCCCATGGTCGCGGCCTGGCTGGATGGAGAGGGTGGTCCGTGCGCATCCACCTGGGGATGGCGCTGCTTCCAGCTCGGATTGTTCTTTCTGCCCTCCAGTGCCCTGCTGGCTGGTCTTCTTTTGTTTCCCGCTCTGATCCTGGGAAGTGTGGGTCGGGAGCGTCCGTTTTGGCGTGATCCCTGGAATGCCCCTCTGCTGCTGGCTGCAGTGTTCATGGTGGTTGGTTGTGTGCAGTCGTATTCCGGGCCGTTGGCCTGGGCTGGCTTGGCCAACTGGATTCCCTTTTTCTGGGGCTTCTGGGGATTTCAGCCCTATGTGGCTCTGGCCTCGTCGCGTCGGCGCAGCAGCCTCTGGCTTGTGGCCGGCACTGTTCCGGTGGTCGTGACCGGTTTGGGCCAGCTCTGGCTGGGTTGGCAGGGTCCCTGGCAGATGTTCGGGGGCCTGATCATCTGGTTCATGTCCGCCGGCGGCCGTCCTGAAGGACGTTTGTCGGGACTGTTTGACTACGCCAACATCGCTTCGGCCTGGTTGGCCATGGTCTGGCCGCTGATGCTGGCGGCGTTGGTGCAGCCTGGTCTCAACCGCACGCGCCGGGGGGTGGTGCTGACCATGGCTGCGGCTGTGGTGCTGTCGCTGGTGCTGACCGAGTCGCGCAATGGCTGGGGAGCGCTTGTGCTTGCTGTTCCCCTGGTGCTCGGTCCCCCGAGCTGGCCCTGGCTCCTGCCCCTGCTGGGGTTGGCTCTGTTGCCTGTGCTGGTGGCCGTTGTTCCCGGTGTGCCCCCCCTGCTCCAGGATCCGGCGCGCACGTTCGTTCCCGAGGGGATCTGGGCCCGTCTCAGCGATACGCAGTACGCCAGCCAGCGGGCCCTGGCGTCCACACGGCTCAGCCAGTGGGGACTCGCCCTGCAGTTGATTGCGGAACGCCCCTGGTTTGGCTGGGGTGCCGCGGCCTTTTCCGTGATCTATCCCCTGAGAGCGGGCAAGTGGCACGGCCATGCCCACAATCTCCCTTTGGAACTGGCCATCAGCCATGGCCTACCTGCGGCCGTTTTGGTGGTGGCTTTGGTGCTGCTGTTGCTGGTGGTGAGCCTGCGCCGTGGTCCTCTGGCTTTGTTTGATCGAGCTTGGTGGACCGCTGCCCTGGTGCTCACGGTTCTGCATGCCACAGATCTGCCGTTCTTCGACAGCCGTCTGAACATCGCCGGCTGGATTCTGCTTGCGGGTTTGCGGGCATCGTTCAGTCCACGGGTTCAGCCGGCTCAGCACGCAGCGCCTGTTGCTGGTGCTTGAGCAGGGTGTCCTGGGGTAGGGGTCCCTGCAGATGCTCCCAGGGCAGCACCGTGTCGTCCGGCCAGGTTTCGTGAACCACCTGCTCCCAGGCTGGCGGCAGAGGTAAGGCCACACCGGCGCTGCTGGCCGCGGGCAGCTCCCCAGCCCGAGCCGCTCGGTAGGCCTTCTTCCAGCCGCCAAGACTCTCCTGCGTTCCGCGGACGGCCACGATCACAGGCGCCAGTCGACGATCACTTCGTGACAGCAGCGCCTGGATCACGCTCCA
Organism: Synechococcus sp. BMK-MC-1; assembly: GCF_014279955.1. Classification (NCBI taxonomy): domain Bacteria; kingdom Bacillati; phylum Cyanobacteriota; class Cyanophyceae; order Synechococcales; family Synechococcaceae; genus Synechococcus; species Synechococcus sp. BMK-MC-1. Next base: position 2,572,915 of record NZ_CP047939.1, on the reverse strand, counting down.
GCCATAACTCTCGGGCCGCAAGTCGATGCCTTTCGGTTTCAGCCGTTTGCCGAGGCGTTTCAAGCGTTTGTCGGCTTCCGGCCGCACCCCTTGCCATTGGAACGGGGTGTGAGCCTTGGGAACGAACGTGCTCACCCCGAGGGTGAAACGCAGCCCTGGTGTGGCTTTCTTGAGTTGCAGCAGCAGATCGGCGGTTGCTTCCACGTCCTCCTCCTCTTCGCTGGGGAGTCCCACCATTCCGTAGAGCTTCAGGGCACTGAGACCACCCTGCTTGGCATGGCGTGCAGCGGCGTTGATCTCTTCGCTGCTCAACTTTTTGTTTACGACGCGGCGCATCCGTTCACTGCCGCTTTCGATGGCGATGGTCAGCGATTTGCTGCCCCGACTGGCGAGGCTGGCGGCCAGGGCGGGGGTCACGGTGGCCGCTCGCACGGAGCTCACGCTCACGCGAACGTCATCGAAGCGATCGCTGCCGAGCCAGGTGAGCAGATCAGTGAACTGTGGATGCTGGGTGACGGATGCACCCAGCAGTCCCAAACGACGGGTCGCCTTGAGGCCCCGTTCCACCGCAGGAATCAGCCCGTCATCCAGGGATGGAGTTCGGAAGGGAAGGGTGAGATAGCTGGCCAGGCAGAAGCGACAGAGTTCAGGGCAGCTGCGCACCACTTCCACCATGTGGATGTCAGGCCATGCGGCATCGGGAGTGATCACCGTGGAGTGGCTGAGGGTGTTGCCGCGCCAGGTCTGCTTGGTCACGGTGGCGGGAAGATCGGCTTCGATCGGCTTGATCGACTGCAGCGATCCCTCGGCATCGAAGTCAGGGGCGTAGAGCGCCGGCACATAGATGCCGGGAACCTTGGCCAGGTGCCGCAGACGCACAGCCCTTGGCGCGTTGCGCACCGCCTGCAGGGCGTCGATGAAGGCCGGAAGAAGATCCTCCCCATCCCCCAGCAGGATCACATCGAAAAACGGCGCCAGGGGTTCAGGGTTCGCGGTCAACACAGGCCCCCCTCCGAACACGATCGGGTCAGCGTCCGTTCGCTGTTCGCTCCAGATCGGGATGCGCTGGTCTTCGAGCAGATCCAGCAACACAGGACCATCCAGTTCCCAGCTCAGGGACAGACCGAACAGATCGCAGTGGCGGTGCGGGGGATCACCCTGATCGGTGAACAGCCTGCGCACATCCAGATCAGACCGTGAGGCCAACGTGGCCCAGACGATCTGGTAGCCAAGGCTGGTGATTCCCACCGTGTAGGTGCTGGGGAATGCCAGGACCGTGCGCAGGGCATCGGGTTCCGGAACGGCCGGATCGAACAGCAGCGTTTCCTGATTCAGGGGTCTTGGCCGAGGTTGGGATTGTTCTTCTCTGGTGGCGGTGGCGGTGTGAAGGCCCGCCGGCGGATCGAGCCGCCCCAGGCGTGATGGATGCCGCCGTGACGCTGACGGCGCGCTTCCCGGTGATCTTCGTCCTTCAGTTCCATGCCCAACTGGCGCTCGTAAATCGAGCGTTCATCAAACACCCTGGCCACCAGAAAACTGGCCAGACAAGCCACCAAGATTGGTTTGAGGATGAGCAGGTCCTTTGTGAGTGCGAAGGCCAGAAACATGGCCGTGATCGGAGTGCGCGAACAGCTGGCCACGAAGGCCCCCATGCCCGCGAACACGTAGGTGCTGGGAACATGCCCCGTGAGCGCTTCAACCCAATAGCCGCAGGCCAGTCCGATCGCTCCGCCAAGGGTGAGCATCGGGAAAAACAGGCCTCCAGGAGCACCCGACGCTGCGGCCAGACCGGTGCTGAAAAAGAGCACGGTGAAGGTTCCGAGCGCCATCGGGATGTCGGCCTTGCCGTCGGCGATTAGATGTTGCAGTCCCTCCAGGTTGTGGAACTCTTCAGGAAGGAAGGCATAAACGCTGCCGAGCACCGCACCGCTGAGCACCATGCGCAACACCAGCCGATCGCCAAACCAGGCATCCCCCTTGCGCTGCATGGCCAGCACATAGCGGCAGTAGAGCTCCGCTAGCAGGCCCACCACCACGCCGAGCCCGATCAGGTAGCCCAGATCGATCGGCAGAAAACTCACCATCGGCGTGTATTCCCGTTCCAGCTGGAACCCCTGGGTTGCATCGAGACCGCCTCCACTGGGACTGAGCCCGGCCAGCCCGAGCACATCGGCCCAGGCATCGGCCCAGAAGGTGGTCACGATCACCAGCAGCAACACCACGGGCCTGGCGGAGTGCAGCAGCTCCTCAACGGCGTACACAAACCCACCGATCGGTGCACTGAACACGGCGGCGATTCCGGCACCGCCGCCGGCGGCCACGATCACCCGCCGGAAGGCCACAGGAGCTTTCAGCCAGCGCGCCATCTGCCAGGCAACGGAACCCCCCATCTGCACGGAGGGTCCCTCGGGGCCAAGGGGAAAGCCGCTGCCGATAGCCACGATTCCTGCCACCAGTTTCACCAGGCCCACCTGCAGCCCCATGGGAACGGCCCGGTGCTTGAGGAAGCCCATGATGTGGGTGATTCCTGATCCGCCAGCGGCAGGCGCCAGGCAGGTGACGAGGAGGCCTGAAACCAATCCACCCAGGGCCCCGAGCCCTGGCAGCACCGCCCAGGCGGGCAGATCGGCCAGGAGTTCGAGGCGCCATGTCCCCAGAGTCTTGATGCCTGCCTTGAACAGCACCCCTGTCAGGGCGGCCCCGAGCCCGGTGAACATCAGGGCGAGGACCACCACCCACCAGCGCCGTTCCAGCAGGCGGCGGATGCTGCGGCTGGAGCCGAGTTGGTGGCGTCGTTGTTTCAGTTCACTCAGAACGGACATGGCAGCGCTGATCCGGGTCAGGACCCAGCCAGCACTTCAGCTTCATCGTCCGCGCTGATGGTTCGGCCCTGATCCTCGAATCCGGCGATCTGGTCGAAGTTGAGGTAACGGTAGAGCTCATCGGAGAGCGGATCGATCTTTTCAGCCACGATGCTGCGGTACTCCTGGGGGGTGGGGATCCGGCCCAGTTGGGCACACACCGCCGCTAGTTCGGCGCTGCCCAGATACACCTGAGCGCCTTTGCCGAGACGGTTGTTGAAGTTGCGGGTGCTGGTGGAGAACACGGTGGTGTTGTCCTCCACCCGTGCTTGGTTGCCCATGCAGAGGGAGCAACCCGGCATCTCCATCCGCGAGCCAGCAGCCTCGAAGGTGGCGTAGTAACCCTCGGCTTTGAGGGTGTCCTCGTCCATGCGGGTGGGGGGACACACCCAGAGGCGGGCCTGATTTTGGCCGGCGCCTTCCAGCACCTTGGCTGCGGCGCGGTAGTGACCGATGTTGGTCATGCAGGAGCCGATGAACACCTCCTGCACTGGATCGCCGGATACCTCGCTCAAGAGCTTCACGTTGTCGGGATCGTTGGGGCAGGCCACCACCGGTTCGGTGAGCTCGTCGAGGTTGATCTCCAGCACCTCGGCGTACTCCGCATCGCCATCCGCGCTGAGGAGCTGTGGATTGGCAAGCCAGGCCTCCATCTCCTTGATGCGCCGGGCCAGGGTGCTGGCATCGCTGTAGCCGCGGGCGATCATGTTCTTGAGCAACGCCACGTTGCTGCGCAGATACTCGCTCACGGTTGCTTCCGAGAGCTTGATCGTGCAGCCGGCGCAGGAGCGCTCGGCGCTGGCGTCGGTGAGTTCGAAGGCCTGCTCGAGCTTGAGGTCGGGAAGACCTTCGATCTCCATGATCCGGCCGTTGAACAGATTCTTCTTGTTGGCCTTCTCCACGGTGAGCAGCCCGCGTTGAATCGCGACCCAGGGAATCGCATTCACCACATCGCGCAGGGTCACACCCGGTTGCAGGGAGCCGCTGAAGCGCACCAGCACCGATTCCGGCATGTCCAGGGGCATGGCGCCGATGGCCGCGGCGAACGCCACCAGGCCTGAGCCGGCGGGGAAGGAAATGCCCAGAGGGAAGCGGGTATGACTGTCACCGCCGGTGCCCACGGTGTCGGGCAACAGCATGCGATTGAGCCAGCTGTGGATGATGCCGTCACCGGGGCGGAGGGCTACACCGCCGCGTTGGGCGAAGAAATCAGGCAGCTCTTTCTGGGTCTCCAGGTCCACCGGTTTGGGGTAAGCGGCGGTGTGGCAGAAGCTCTGCATCACCAGGTCGGAGGAGAAGCCGAGGCAGGCCAGCTCCTTCATCTCATCCCGGGTCATGGGTCCGGTGGTGTCCTGGGAGCCAACGGTGGTCATCAGCGGCTCGCAGCTGGTGCCCGGGCGCACACCGGGCAGGCCGCAGGCCTTGCCCACCATCTTCTGGGCGAGGGTGAAGCCCTTGCCGGTGTCGGCCGGTGCCGAGGGGCGGATGAACAGTTCAGAGGGTGCGAGGCCGAGTTTGGCGCGCACTTTGTCGGTGAGGGCCCGGCCGATCATCAGGGGGATGCGGCCACCGGCCCGTACCTCATCACTGATGGTGCTGGGCTTGAGCGCGAACCGGCTCACCACCTCACCGTCCCGTTCGATCGTGCCGGCATGGGGCCGGATGGTGATCACATCACCGGTGTTGAGCACGGTGACATCGCATTCGATCGGCAGGGCGCCGGAGTCTTCCGCGGTGTTGAAAAAGATTGGTGCGATCTTGCCGCCCAGGATCACGCCACCGCCCCGCTTGTTGGGGACATGGGGAATGTCATCGCCGGTGTGCCACAGCACGGAGTTGATGGCGCTTTTCCTGGAGCTGCCGGTGCCCACCACATCGCCCACGTAGGCCACGGGGTGGCCTTTCTCTTTGAGGGCTGCGATCGTTTTCAGGCCATCCGGATCGCGGGTCTCCAGCATCGCCAACGCGTGCAGAGGGATGTCTGGCCGGGTGGTGGCGTGGGTAGCGGGTGAGAGGTCGTCGGTGTTGGTTTCCCCTTCCACCTTGAACACGGTCACCGTGATCGTGTCGGCCAGCGCCGGCTTCGAAGTGAACCATTCGGCAGCCGCCCAGCTGTCCACCACTTGCTTGGCAAAGCGGTTGCTGTTGGCCAGCTCCATCACTTCGTTGAAAGCGTCGTACACCAGCAGGGTCCGGCTTAGTCCTTCAGCGGCGCAGCCAGCCAGCTCTACGTCGTTGTGCTGGAGCAGCTCGATCAGAGCTGCCACGTTGTAACCGCCCACCATCGTTGCCAACAGGCGGGTGGCCTCTAGCGGTGATACCAGAGGACTGCTGGTTTGCCCCTGGGCGATGGCGCTGAGCCATGTGGCCTTCACGTAAGCCGCTTCGTCGACGCCCGGGGGAATGCGTTCACTCAGCAGGTGAAGGAGCTCCTGCTCCTCACCCGATGGCGGAGTCTCCAACAGTTCCGTGAGTGCCTTGGTCTGGGTGGCGTTCAGCGCAAGCGGCGGAATTCCCAGGGCCAAACGTTCGGCAGCGTTCTCTCGGTAAGCGCTCAGCATCGAATCAGCACGGGAACGGACTTGCAGGCCATTCTCCAGCGTCACCGTTCCGTTCCGGAAGCCGGCGGGATTCCTGGGTTTGCGTAACCTGCCACCAGGTAGTTTTTTGGCGATGACCACCACACACGATCTGCATGTGGTGGAGACCAGGCCCCTGGTTCCTCCTGCATTGCTGCATGGGGACCTGCCCATTGATGCCCGGGCAACGGAGACTGTGGCGACGTCGCGCAGTCGGATTCAGGCCATCATGAGAGGCCTGGATCGGCGGCTGCTGGTGATCGTTGGTCCCTGCTCCGTCCATGATGTGGATGCAGCGAGGGAGTACGCCAGCCGACTGGCTCCCCTGCGTGAACGGCATGCCTCGGAGCTCGAGGTTGTGATGCGCGTTTACTTCGAGAAGCCGCGCACCACGGTGGGTTGGAAGGGTCTGATCAATGATCCGAATCTTGACGGCTCTTACGACATCAACACGGGGTTGCGCATGGCGCGTTCGTTACTTCTCGATTTGGCGAGGGATGGAATGCCTTGTGCCACGGAACTGCTGGATCCCGTGGTTCCCCAGTACATCGCCGATCTGATCAGCTGGACCGCGATCGGCGCCCGCACCACCGAAAGCCAGACGCACCGCGAAATGGCGTCAGGCTTGTCGATGCCGATTGGCTACAAAAACAGCACCGATGGCAGTGCCACCATTGCCATCAATGCCATGCAGGCTGCGTCCAAACCCCATCACTTTCTGGGGATCAATCGCGAGGGGCATGCCTCGATCGTGAGCACCACCGGTAATCCGGATGGTCATCTCGTGTTGCGTGGGGGCAATCGAGGAACGAATTACCACCTCGAGGCGATTCAGGAGGCCGCTGAAGAATTGAAAGCAGCGGGACTGCCCGATCGCTTGATGGTGGATTGCAGCCATGGCAATTCCAACAAAGACTTCCGCCGTCAAGGGGAGGTGTTGAAGGCTGTCGCCGCCCAAGTGGAGCAGGGTTCAGCGCATGTGATGGGTGTGATGCTGGAAAGCCATCTTGTTGAGGGCAATCAAAAGATCAGTGCGGATCAATCAGCGCTGACCTACGGCCAAAGCGTCACCGACGCTTGCATCAGTCTTGAGACGACGGCCGAGCTGCTGGAAGGTTTGGCTGATTCGCTGAAAAAGGTTGGCACTCGCCCTGCATGAGTGCCAATTCTTTGACAACTTTGAACTTGAAATTGAGCTTATTGATGTTCAGTTCATCGTGAACTTTTCATAGGCTCAATTAAACTAATTTTGGGCAACTTCACCCTGAAGCTGTTCGGTATGTTTGGGATTCGCATCCTTGGTTTTGGAGATTTGATGCGCCTGTACGAACTGGAGCGGGACACCGGGCTCTGGATTCAGGGGTTTCGTCCGCTTCAGCTCGATGCTCTGCTCGATTGGTCTGGCGGCGTTGCCGATCAGCAGCGATGGGATCTCGATGCCTTGCATCAGCAGGTGATGCACTTTTGGGTTGATCAAGCCGGTGAGATTCAGACCTGGCAGATCAGGCTGCGTTCTTTGCCGCGTGATCAGTGCCTTGTTGCCGCCCTCGGCAGAAGCCATGACTGGTGCCTGCATTGGGAACGGTTGTTGCGTGTTTAAGAGATCATCCACGACCAACTCAAGCCCACAGCGATCGGCACGCTGAGGTTGTCGATGCCCCATCGACTCAGTTGTTCAAGGCCAACGGCGAGAGCACACACGAGCAGGATGCGGATCGGCTGCAGTGAGCTGTGACTGATCAACACAAGCGTGGTCAGTACAGCAGCTGTAACCAGAGCCATGGTGAGTGTTCCAGCGACCGATTTGCGTTGTTGCCAAAAGCTCCAGGTGGGTGAGGGGATTCCTCGTCCAATCAAGCCGGCTAATCCGTCCCCCAGAGCCATCACCAGCACCCCGGCAGAGGCGGCGATGGCTTGCTCAGGCCAGAACAGAGTGAGAAGAAGCGTGATGGCAAGCCCATACGCCACCGTTCCGTAGCTGTGCCGGTCGATATCCTCAACAGCTGGGAGTAATCGCCAGCGATGATTGATGGCGGTGATGAGGGTGACAGACAGTGCGGCTGGTACAGCCACCCATCCCGGAAGTTGCAACCACCAGGCCAGTGGCACCACGGGTCCGGTTCCGATATGAACAATTTTGCGGCTGAGTTCCTTCTGCTCCGGCAGGATCCGCCTGCACAGCACCGCTGCTGAGAGAACCAGAGCCATCCAAGCTCCAACCACCAGCAGCGACAGCACCAAGGGATCAGGCAGCCTGTTGCTGATCGGTCATGGAGCGCAACTTCAGAATCGCTTTCGCTTCCAGTTGCCTGACGCGTTCGCGGGAAACATTGATCTGACGACCAATTTCAGCCAGGGTGAGCGGTTCGGCACCATCCAGTCCGAAGCGCAGGCGAAGAATCTTCTGTTCCCGATCGTTGAGCTGGGACAGCCAACCTCCGAGATGTTCTTTCTGAATGCTGCGATCCATGCCCTCCATCGGCTCATCACCGTTGGGGTCTGGAATCAATTCACCGAGTGTGCTGCGATCTTCTTCGCCTCGGGCGTGGGCATCGAGGGATGCGCAGGGAGCGCTCTGTGAGATCAGTTCTTCGAGATCGCGAGGCTCGATCCCCATCGCGTTGGCGAGCTCGAGGCGATTGGGTTGACGACCGAAGCGATGGGACAGCTCCCTGGTGATGCGACGCATCTTCGAGAGCTTCTCGCTGATGTGAATCGGCAGGCGAATGGTGCGGGCACTGTTGTCGATGGCCCGGGTCATTCCCTGACGAATCCACCAATAGGCATACGTCGAAAATTTGTAGCCCATGGCAGGGTCAAATTTGTCGACCGCTCTCTCCAGGCCGATGGCTCCTTCCTGGACGAGATCCAGCAATTCCAGTCCCTGGTTCTGATATTTCTTGGCAACGCTCACCACCAGGCGGAGGTTGGCCGCCATCATCCGATCGCGGGCCCGTTTGCCCATGCGGATGCGATGACGCTGCCGTGGTGTGCGTTCGCCTTCTGGAACGTCCAACAGCTCTTTCATGGCCTGCACATGGTGGGCAAGCTCAATTTCTTCTGCGGCTGTCAGCAGGGGCACGCGGCCAATGCTGCTGAGGTAATAGCCGATGGAGTCGGTGGAAAGTCGACCGGTTTGGCGACTCGCTCGACTTGATGCAGACCGCGAACGCGATCCAGAACTGCGCGAACTTGTTGCCGGCAATACAGGCTCCACAGCCGAAGCTTTGGAGGCCTCAGCCTTGGACTCCAGAGGGATCCCCATCACCCTGGCCTCCTGAGATTAGATTTGCGCGCAATTTAGCACTCGTTCAAGGGGAGTGACCTCGACAAATCGAAAGTCTTTCCGTAGCTGTTAATGAATCCTGATGGATTGGATGAGGAATCACTAAAAGTGAAGTTTTAACCGGCTTTTTGTTGCCGATTGCACTGAATTTTGCTCACTCATTGTGAGCGGGAACACCTTTTTTCCAGGTGTCAATGAGTTGCAGCTGAGAGTTTCGTTCCGTGCCATCGGGATGACGCTGTGTGAAATCGCCAGTGCTCTGCATGTCAAAGGCGCCGCGGTTGTCATCCAGGTAAACCTGCAGCAGTCGTTCGAGCTGTTCGCGCAGCGTTGTCTCTTCCACCGGAGTCACCGCTTCCACGCGTCGGTCAAGGTTGCGGGGCATCCAGTCCGCACTGCCGATGTAAACCTCAGGGTTGCCGCCATTGCCGAACCAGAAGATGCGCGAGTGCTCGAGGAACCGCCCGATGATGCTCACCACTCGAATCGACTCACTGAGCCCTTTGCGGCCTGGGTAAAGGCAGCACATTCCTCGGATGATCAGTTCGATCGTGACTCCAGCCTGCGAGGCTTCATACAGCAGGGCAATGATTCCAGGGTCGACGAGGGAGTTCATCTTGGCTCGGATGTGGCCTCCCCGGCCCTGCTGGGCATGCTCGATTTCCCGTCGGATCAGATTTTCCATTCCCTTGCGCAGGGACACGGGCGCCACCAGAAGCTTGCGGAACCCCTGTTGTTTGGAGAAACCCGTGAGGTAATTGAACAGCTCCACGAGGTCTTGGCCCAGTTCAGGCCGCGCTGAAAGTAGGCCAAGGTCGGTATAAAGCCGTGAGGTTTTGGAGTTGTAGTTACCGGTGCCGATGTGCACGTAGCTACGCAGTCGCTCTTTCTCCTTGCGCACCACCAGAACAATTTTGGTGTGGGTCTTCAGACCGAGAACGCCATAGACAACATGCACGCCGGAACGCTCCAGGTGCTTGGCCCATTGAATGTTGTTGTCTTCATCGAAGCGGGCCTTGAGTTCCACCAGGGCCATCACCTGTTTGCCATTCTCAGCGGCACGGATTAAGGCGGCGATGATCGGTGAATCTTTCGAGGTGCGATAGAGGGTCATCTTGATGCCCATCACCAGGGGATCATCGGCGGCCTGGTTGATGAATTCCTCCACGGATGTGGAGAAGAGATCGTAGGGATGGTGCAGCAGAACGTCGCGGCGCCGCACCACCGAGAAGATGCTTTCGAACTCCTCTTCTTTGAGGGAACCGTCCTCCAACATGCTGCGCTGCGCACGCCCGAGGATGGCGGGAGTCAGTCCTGAATGGCTCTCATCCTTGAGTTGCGGAAGGGGAATTCCCATCAGGCCGAAGAGGTCGTCCAGTCCGAGGGGACCATCGACTCTGTAGAGATCCTCCTCTTCGACCGACATGCCCTCCATCAGCATCTCCACCACGTCCTGGGGCATTTCATCGGCAACCTCCAGGCGCACGACTTCACCGCCCATCCGGCGTTTGCGCAAGCCCTGCTCGATGGCGATCATGAGGTCATCGGCCTCGAGATCCCTCAATTCCAGGTCCGCATCGCGGGTGACTCGGAAGAAATAGTGCCCTTCGATGGACATGCCAGGGAAGAGCAGGTTCAGGTTGAACGCCACCACCTGCTCCAGAGGAACAGCGGTGTGAATCGGTTCACAGTCTCCGCCGGCAAGATCGGTGGGAATGGTGACGAAGCGGGGCAGGATCTTCTGGGGAACCTTCACGCGGGCGAGTTGGCGTTGGCCGCTCTGGGGGTCGTGGATCAGAGCTGCCACATTCAGGCTCAGATTGCTCACGAACGGGAAGGGGTGAGCTGGATCAACAGCCAGGGGGGTGAGAACAGGAAAGATCGCTGTCTGGAAGTAGTTATCAACCCAAAGTCGCTGGCGCTCGTTGAGCTGTTCGTAATCCAGCAGATGGGCGCCGTGGCCTTGAAGTTGGCTCTTCAGGCGGGAGCGGTAATGCTCCTGTTGCTTGTGCAGCAGTGGGGTGAGGTGCTCGCGAATCGCGTGCAGCTGTTCGATCGGTGTGCGTCCGTCCTCGCTGAGCTTTTCGATGCCGGCTTCAACCTGGGCCTTCAGGGAGGCCACCCTCACCATGAAGAATTCATCGAGGTTGTTGCTGAAAATGGCGCTGAACTTTGCCTGCTCCAGCAGCGGAGTGCGCTCGTCTAGGGCTTGAACAAGAACCCTTTCGTTGAAAGCGATCCAGCTGAGCTCCCGGTTGATGTAGAGATCAGGAGCAAGAACTTTGTCACTCATGGCGTGACCAGGTGAGGAGCCGGCCCGCGCAACGTAGCAATCGTGAATTGGCAGGACTGTGTTCTGGAAAGCGCGCTGAGGGTTGTGGCTTGTGTTCAGTCACTTCGCTGCAGCCGTGGCGTTCCGCCCACCAGCAGGGTCACGGCGATCAGCAAGCCGGCACTCACCAGGAACGGACTGGTCTGTCCCAGCAGGTCATAGCTGAGTCCCGCGAGGGGAGGTCCGAGAAAACTGCCGAAACTCTGCAGGGCCTGCAGGCTGCCGAGGGCTGCGCCCTGACCTTCTGAGTTCAGACGCCTCGACACCAGGCTGCGCAGGCTTGGTGTCACCAACCCGGTGCCCGTCGCCAAAATCGCCACGGCACTGAAGACTCCTTGCTGGGCCTGTTGCGCCGATGTTGATGGAATCAGCAGGCAACCCGTGATCACCAGGCTGAGCCCGATCAGTGTCAGGCGCCACTCGCCCAGACGTTTCACCAGCGGGCCGATCAATCCACCCTGCACCACGGTGGCCACGATGCCCACGATCAGAAAGGCCGTACTGGCCAGTTCAGGGCCCCAGTTGAACCGTTGTTTGAAATAGAGCACCAAGATGGCGGTGAAGCCGTTGAACGCAAGGAAGAACAGGAAAAAACTCAAACAGAGCCGTCCGACGGCGGGATTGGCCGTCACTTTGATGACTTGAGCGAATGGATTGAGATCCCGTTTGCGTGGCATGGCCCTGCGTTCATCGGCTGGATGTGTTTCCGGGAGGAGCCCCAGAACCACCAGCAGATTCACCACTGCAAATCCAGTGGCAGCCCACACCGGCACGGTCACGTTGATGCGTGCAAGCAGCCCGCCGAGGAAGGGCCCCACGATGAAGCCGAGTCCAAAGGCCACGCCGATGAGCCCGAAGGTTTTGGCTCGCTTCTCTGGAGGTGTGATGTCGGCCAAGACCGCACTGGCGGTGGCGGCGGTTCCACCGCTCACCCCATCGATCAAGCGCGCCAGAAACAGCAGCATGAGGGGCAAGGAGGCACCGGCTGGCCAGTCGAGGCTCACGGTGAGAGCGAACAGACCCAGGCCCAGCACGGATCCACCGACACAAGTGGCGATCACGGGCCGACGGCCGTAGCGATCACTGAGGGCTCCGATCAATGGCGTCGCGGCGAACTGGGCGAGGGCATAGCTTCCTGCCAGCAGTCCAAGGGTGCGTCCGTCGGCGTTGAAGCTCGCCAGCAGGAAGGGCAGCAGCGGAAACACGATGCTTTCGCTCAACCTGTCGTTCAGGAGTGTGAGGAACGCACTCAGCAGGGTGGGGATCCGAGGACGCTGCAATCTGGCTGCTCGAAGCTGGAGACTCACGTTCCCACAGGCCACGCTGATGGCGTTGCGACGGATTCAATCAACGGATGCCGACTTGCTCCGCGCGATCTACGCCGATGCCATCGAAAGTCAGGCGCGAGGTTTGTACTCCGAGGCACAGATTCATGCCTGGGTGTCCCTGGCCTGGCTTCCTGGAGTGCTGGATCCTTTGTTTCGAGACGGTGACGGTTGGATCAGCGGCGATGGTGCTGCGTTTGCGTTGCGTCAGCCGCAGGATCGGTTGGCGTTGTTGTATTGCCGTGGACAGGAATCACGCCAGGGTCATGGCACGGCACTGGTGAAACGCATTGAGTGCGATGCCCGTGCCGAAGGGCTCGTGCACATTCACGCTGAGGCGAGTCTTTTGAGTCGCCCCTTGTTGGAGCGCTGCAGCTGGCGGTTTCATGGCAGCGAGGTTTTCACGGTTGCAGGTGTGCCCTTTGAGCATCACCGAATGGACAGGCAGCTGCACAACTGATCAAGCTGCTGAAGGGCTAGGCCCTGGTTCATCACAGAGGTGGCTTGCTCCAAAGCCGTTTCCAGGCTCTCGCTGAGACCCGCAAACCAGAGATAAACACCGGCGTTCCAGCGCAGGGAATCCCGCAGCGGTCCGCGGTTCTGCAAGGCATCCATGGCTTGGGCCTGCCAGGTGGTGAGGTCAGTCCACTCCACATCGGTGGCATGACAGCCGTGATCCCTTGGATGCAGGATCAGTCGTTCTGTTTGCTCGCCCTGAACACGGGCGGTGATGCAGGCTCGACCAATGGGCAGATCGGTGCCACCTTCCAACCCTTTCACGGTGTAGAGATCGGTTTCACCGGCGAGTTTCAGTGCTTCCCAGGCCCGGCTTTCGGTGGGGGGGTGGACGAATCCGCTAATCAAACGATGGTCCCCTCGATGGGCGGTCCAGAGCAGTTCGAGACTGGCCACAGGCGGACGTTTGCCCAGTTCATCCCTGTAAGTGATCAGGCTCTCGGCAAGGGCGAAATGATCGGGCTGATGAATCAGGGCAAACCCCTGGTTGTGAAAGCCGTCCTGAACGGTTTCAAGGGGCAGTCCTCGCAGATCGAGCCCGAGGCTACGGAACAATTCAATTGCCGTGATGCCGTATTTGATCGGCATGCGCTCGCCACCCTGAAGCACCACCGGCTGGTTGCAGGCCAGCAGCACCAGGGTGGTGAGGGGGTAGATCGGTGCTGTTCGCGTGCGTCCGTCGTAGGGCATGCCGAAGCACAGCGGCGGACGTTGTCCGGGCGCACTGTGCAGAACCGGACCCATTTTCCGGTAGGTATCCAGCATCCCCGTGAGTTCCTGAGGCTCAGGACGTCGGATCCGGTGCGCAATCAAAAAGGCACCAATCTGAGCTGGTGTTGCGTCCTGATGAAGCATGAGCTCAAGGGCATCCGCTGCTTCCTCGCGGCTCATGCCCTTGCTGGTGTGTTCGCCGCTGCCCACCTTGCGAAGGTGCTGTTTGAACCGTTCACGACCGTTGAGGACAGGACTTGTCACGCGCGTTCAGGCCAATGGATGCAGTGTTCTGCAGCGCAGGGGGGACTAGAGGTAGTCGTTGATACCAACAGCCCGAGGCGCAGAGTCACGGGGAGTCGAGATAGGTCAAGCCTGTGAAGCTGCCGTGGAGTGGGTGATCAGGATTTTGGCGGCCGTCGGCGTAATACAGGCGTTCAAGCACCAGATTGGACGCTCCGCTGGATTCAAGTTGCTGGCTGAACAGCAGGGAGCTGAAGGAACGGAAAAGAGCACTCATGACTTCGAATCAACTGGTTCCAATAGAGCAGCTGTGCATGGGCCGTGTTGTGTTCGATGCATCAAAACTGGATTGTCATTTAGGTCGTCATTGATGCATTCTGAAGGATGTGCCTGCGTGAGCATAATTCATGCACATGACCTCTTCGGCATGACTTCCTCCACACTCACGAACGCATCGCTCTCAGCTCCTTCGCAGAGCACTGTGACAGCCACATTGATGGCAGCCAAGAAGGCCAAAGGCATGAGTTTTGCGGATCTCGGATCTGCACTGGGGCTCGATGAAGTCTGGGTCGCCTCCTTGTTTTATGGGCAGGCCACCGCATCATCGGAGGAAGCTGAAAAGCTGGCGTCATTGCTCTCCTTGGACCCCGCGATCTCAGCAGCAATCCAGGAATTCCCCACGAAAGGCAGTCTTGAGCCGGTGATTCCGACTGATCCTCTGATTTATCGCTTCTACGAAATCATGCAGGTGTATGGAATGCCGCTGAAGGATGTCATCCAGGAACAATTCGGCGATGGCATCATGAGTGCGATTGATTTCACCCTTGAGGTGGATAAGGTTGAGGATCCCAAAGGCGATCGCGTGAAGATCACCATGTGCGGCAAATTCCTTCCCTACAAAAAATGGTGAATGGGTCTTGAAACGTGTGAGCTTTTAAAGGACAGCGAGAGGATGAAGCCCGGCATTGCCGGGCTTTTTATTGTTTAGTTGCGGAATTGTTGGCTCAATTGCCGTTGTGCGAGCTCGCGCCGGCCTGGATCATCCAGTGATTCACTCAGCTCAACGAGCAAGCGTTGACTGGTGGGGGTGGCGATACATCCCAGAGCTCGGAAGGCCGCGCCGGCAATCACCTCGGAGTTGTTCTGGCACAGTGCAGCCAGGCGATCACTGATCGCTTCGCCATCCCTGCGTTGAAGCACCCGAATGGTGGAGATCACAAGCGGATCGCGACAATCATCGAGCAGATCGCTGCAGAGAGCGAGAAGCTGTTGATCCGTGAGTGAATGAGCCCGGAAGCTGATCAGTTGCAAGCCAGTCAGGCGGTGTTGAAGCCCAGGGTGTCGCAGGCATGTGAGCAACACTGATTCAGGAACGTCAGCGCCCCAGCAGGACAAGGCCTGGAGGACGCAAAGATGGTCATCGTCAAGTTGACTGGGTTCATCCAGCCGCTGCAGGAGCCAGTCGCGCGCTTCACGTTGATGGCATAACCCTGCTGCCAGCATGAGCTCTTTCTGCTCTCCGTGTTGCTGGATTAGGCGCTGAATGATCGGCCAGCCATGGGCGGCCAGAGATCCCAGTTTTTCGCAGAGGGCTTGACGCAGATCAGCAGAAAGGCTGGAGGAGTAAGACTCCTCCAGCCAGGAAGGCTCCAGTGGAGCTCTGCGTGATCGCGCCAGCCGTTCCCAGAGGATGGCTTCGTCAACACTCATTGGTTGTCAGCGTGCTCCCAATTCAGCTGCAAGTTCACGCTCCAGTTTCTCATCGTGCTCCTTGGGCAGCACGTTGTCCATGGTGGTGCGGTGGGTGCTGTAAAAGAGCATGCCGATGAATACCATGCCACCGATAATGTTGCCGATGGTGACCGGAAGGAAATTCCAGAAAATACATTTCCAGAACGGCACGCCTGATCCCAGGATTGGTCCTGCGGTGTGGAGAAATTGATTCACCACAATGTGTTCCATTCCCATCGTTTGGAATGCAGTGATGGGCAACCAGCAGGCCAGAAGTTTTCCAGGAACGCTCTTGCTCACCAGAGCCATGGTGACGCCCAGACACACGAGCCAGTTGGCAACTAGGCCTCGCAAGATGGCCAGCCCGAATCCAAGTGAACCCAGAGCTTCGTACTTCTTTTCAACGTTGGCGATGTTCAACGTCATGATTTTCTGGGCAACCTTCTGCCAGACGCCACCATCGGCTGCTGGATCCACGGTGCCTCCACTGGTGAGGCTGATGGCCATGATCACCGCCACCACCAGCGTGCCGATGAAGTTGCCAATCCACACCCAGCTCCAGTTGCGGAATGTGGCTCCCCAGGAGCTGCGACCAGCCCAGGTTGCCATGGGCAGGAGGGCAAAATTACCCGTCACAAGCTCCATGCCAAACAGCACAATGCTGGCAAAACCGAATGGGAACAGAACCGAACCTAAAAAGGGCAGTTTGCTTTGAATGCCAACGGTGAGGGCCAGAATCACGGCCAGACCGAGAATGGCACCTGAATAGAAGCCGCGCAGAAGTAAATCCTTAACGCTGACGTTTGCTTTTTTGCCGCCGGCGGCAATCATGCCGTCGACCAGTTCATTGGGGAGGACGTAATCCATCAGTGCATTTCAGGGGTTGGGTGAGTGAAGTCAGCTGGAGATCCGGTTCATCAGCTTTGAGAAGAAGTCTTTGCCGCCATCGTTGTTTGTGATGGTTTTTGGTGCGGTTCCTTGGGCGCTCAGCCAGTTGACGAACTTGGAGAAAAAGTCGGTGGGTTGTGCCATGGTGCGAAAAGGCGATCCGTGATTTGGCGTGACGGCCGTGACTTCAAAAAGAAGCGTCACGGCCCTGCCGTTTCGATCGCCATGCGCGTCAGGTTTTGGCGGTGGCGCCGAATTGCTCCACCAGCAGATCCTTCAAGACGGTTTTGATTTGATCCGCTGGGATCGCCTTCTGTTTCACCTCACCCACCGTGGGGTTTTCTCCTTGGGAGCCTCCCGTGGTGAGCATGTAGCCCTCACCCATCACCCCTTCGCTGTTTTTGGCCTTGGTGCCGGTGAGGCCAATGGCGCCCATAAAGGCCTGGCCACAGGTATTGGGACATCCAGTCCAATGGATCTTCACCTCCTCTGGGAGGTTGAGCTCCTGGTCGAGCTCTTGGGCGATTGTTAAGGCCTGGTCTTTGGTGTTGGTAAGGCCGAAGCTGCAGTAGGTATTACCTGTGCACGACACCGTACCTGCTGCAAGGGTGCCTGGCTCTAAGGGGAATTGCTGAACGAGAGGATCGGCCTTGAAAGCCTCGATGGCTTCTGCCGGCAGGCCTACAACGATCACATTCTGATCTTCAGTGAGTCGTACTTCTCCACTGCCGTATTGCAAACTTGCAGTCGCCAGGTCCTGAAGGTCTTGTGCCGTAAGGCGCCCCACCGGAACATGCAGGCCCGCAAACGACAACCCCTCCTGTTTCTGGGGATGAAGTCCGTAATGAGATCGGGGTTCGGTCGCAAACACGGAGCCGGGGTCTGGAGTTAAGGGACCGAAGATCTGTTCAACGTCTGAACGGAATGCATCGATGCCAACGGAGTCGAGATACAACCGGAAGCGACCTTTAGGGCGCTTGTCCCGTTCCCCGTTGTCTCTCCAGAGTGAGATCACAGCATCGGTGATGCGGCAGATCTCATTTGGCTTCACCCAAGCATTCAGGGGAATGGCATAAGCATTCATCTGCGAGGAGAGGATCCCGCCAATCCATACACCAAAGCCCATTTCGCCGTTGTGCTCAACAGGGTGGAAGACGATGTCGTTGTGAAGGAGGAAATTATCTTTAGCGCCTGCGACGGCTGTATTCCATTTGCGCGGCAGGTTGGAATAGTCGGGATTGCCTTGACAGTTATTGGTTAGAAAGTTCTGGAGTTCCGTGGTGTACGGGCGGGTATCAACAATTTCGTGGGGATCAATTCCGGCCAGAGGGTTACCGGTGACATTCCGAGGGTTGTCGAAACCGGATTGGATTGAGCTGAGCCCTGCTTCCTTAAGGCGCTTCAGGATTTCAGGCAGGTCGTTGAGCAGAACGCCGCGCAACTGCAGATTCTGACGTGTGGTGATATCGCAACTGCCGCTCTCACCGTAGCGTTCAACAATTGATGCGACGACGCGCAGTTGTTGTGCCGAAAGAACACCGTTCGGAACTCTCAGGCGCAACATAAACTGTCCTGGGGTTTTGGGTCGCCAGAACATTCCGTACCACTTCAAACGCAGTTGCAGGTCTGTCTCATCGACTTGCTCCCAACCGATTTCGGCGAATTTCTCAATTTCAGCTCCAACCAGAAGACCATCTTTAGCGGCCTTGTTCTGCTCGATCTTGTTGAGCTTCTTGCCGTCCAGATAGGGCCTGGAGGGAGAGCTGATCGTCATGGTCTTGAAGAAGAAAGGACAGACTGATCACTTCAAGCAGTGCGTGAATCAATCGTTGACGGACCCCTGGTCCGCTGGCGTGTCGGAACGAAAGCGACGCCAATCACAGTTTTCCCTTTCGTTGTATTGCTGTCGGTAGCAGTTGGAACATTTTTCAGGCCCTGCTGGCTTTGGGCTTGGTGAGACCAAAATGTGACTTCAGATACAGCTTCGAAGCAGGTGCAGCCGTAGAAGGCACCATTCCGCGTTTTCAGTATTGGCGTCCAACTTCGCCAAGCATGCGCACAGCTCCGTGCCTCAACATCTGCCAGACCCGTTTCATGGCGGCGAAGTCCCGATCCAGTTCGCTTTGAAACCGGTCTCCGTTCAGGCGTTGGCGGCTCTCCGGGCGATAACGTTGATCTGTGCGCCTCCGTTCGGAACGCGCCTCCATTGCGGCTCGGTCCAATGCGGTTCGGTCCATAGCGGAACGGTTGGAGGTACGTCGGCGGGTCATGGAGCTGAACTTGGTCAACATGCACCGATGAGAACAGCCGCTCCTGCCTCCAGGGCGTGGCCATTGCTACCAAACAGTGCTTTGCTGCCTCAGCGTGCAATCCGTCTGGTGGTGCACGGTCGTGCTGGAGGCGAAGTTCCAGAGGCCCTGCGACGGCTTTGCCAGTCTGTGCAGTCAGCTCGCCGGGCTCCTGTGGAGCTTGAAGTCCTCACCGGGACTTCATCCCCGTCTCGATCTGATCGGCCTCTATGGCTGGTGCCGATGCTGCTCTGGCCCGGCGCCCATGCCCGGGTTGATGTTCCGATGATCCGTCGTCGTCTCGTCGGGGAAGGCCAGTCCGTGACGCTGCTGCCATTTCTAGGAGCGTGGACCAGCTGGTGGAGCCTGGTGGCTCAGGCGCTGCAGATGCATGCATCAGCAACGGGCGTGTTGATTCATCACCCTCTCCGTCCAGGCTTGGCTGATCGCTTCTTGGCCCAGCTCTCCGTGCGTATGGGGCGCCCGCTTGTGCCGTTTGATCAATGGCCTGAGTACCAACGCCTCCACCCAGAAGCCCAGCCACTCACCTTGGCGTTGGCTCCAAACCGGATGACTGAGTCCCTCGGGGAGGCTGGAGAATGGCCCCCTCTGCTGGACCATCCCCTGATCCGTCAGGGCCTGATCGATTTGCTGGTTTCCTTGCCGTGACTACTGCTAACAGTTCTGGAATCGTTTATCTCGTCGGTGCTGGTCCGGGAGACCCCGAGCTGCTCACCGTGAAGGCGCATCGTCTGCTCCAATCCTGTGATGCGCTTGTGTACGACTCGCTCGTGCCGCGGGAGGTTCTGGATCTTGTGCCGGAGCACTGTGAACGTCACTTCGTGGGGAAGCGCAGGGGGCACCATTCCGTCCCGCAGCCGAGCACGAACGCTGTGCTTGTGGAGCTGTCGGCACGTCACGCCTGTGTTGTCCGCCTCAAAGGTGGTGATCCGTTCCTCTTTGGTCGGGGGGGTGAGGAAGCAGCGCATCTCGTGAAACACGGCGTGCGGGTGGAAGTGGTGCCGGGGGTGACTGCTGGGATTGCAGCACCGGCCTATGCGGGAATCCCCGTCACCCATCGGCGCGCCGGGTCTTCGGTCACGTTCGTGACAGGCCACGAGGAGATCGATAAGCGCCGACCATCGGTGAACTGGCGTTCCCTGGCGTCTGCAAGCGATGGCCTGGTGATCTACATGGGGCTTCACAACCTGCCGCGCATCGCTGATGAGCTGATGGCTGGAGGCCTCAGCCCCGAGACCCCCGTGGCCGTGATCCAGCAGGGAACCGTGGCCGGGCAGCGTTGTTTGCAGGCCGTGCTCTCGACCATCGCTGAACGGGCGCGTCAGGAACAGTTCGCCTCCCCGTCCATCGTGGTGGTTGGTGATGTGGTGAAGGAGCAGATCAGCGCCTGTGCACCTGAGCCGGCGGCCGTCACCATGCCCATTCCCTTTTAAGAGGATCAGGCTGGATGGTCGGCAGATTCTTTGAGACGTTCCCGAATTTGCGCCAGGTTGCAGGGTCGGGTCTGTCCATCGAGCTGCGCTGCGATCAATCGGTCCCAGGCTGTGGTGACAGCATCGAGGGATCCGGGCAACACGAACACAAAGGTTCCGTTGGCGACGCCAGCCAGGCAGCGGCTCTGGAGTGTGCTGGTTCCAATGGATTCAAACGAGAGCACACGGAAGAGTTCGCCAAAGCCTTCCATGTGTTTGTCGAGAAGTGGGCTGATCGCTTCCGGGCTCCCATCCCGTCCCGTGAGTCCTGTGCCACCGGAGGTGATCACCACATCCACGGTCGGATCGGCGATCCACTGGCTCACCGTTGCTCTGACTCGATAACGGTCGTCGGCACAAACGTCTCGGCAACCCAGTTGATGGCCTGCGTTGACCAGCCGTTCTTGCAGTCGATCTCCGCTTGGATCCGATGCGAGCGTGCGGCTGTCTGAGATCGTCAACAGGGCGATGGACAGCACGCGGATCCTGCGGGGTATGAAACGCGATTAACGCTAGAACCTTGACGGTGAACAGTTGTGGTCATGGGTGAGACGCGATTGAGCGCAGCGTGCACGGTGCAGGTGCTTCTCTTCGCGTCTCTGCGTGATCGCGCCGGTTGGTCGAGCCGGCCCTTCACCCTTTCAGCGCACACGCTGTGCACGCCGCAGGCCATCTGGCAGTTGCTTGATCTCGGTGCCTGGCCCAGTGGGGTCCGTGTCGCCGTCAATCAAAGTTTTGTCGCTGCGGATCATCCATTGAACGATGGAGACGAGCTGGCGTTTCTTCCTCCTTTCACGGGAGGTTGAAGGGATGACGAATGCACACGATGCCGTGCAGGTTGCGATTCATTCCCAACCCTTTTCTGCCACAGATCAGCTGGATCGTTGGCTTCAACGTGCAGGTTCAGCCGCTGCGGCCACGGCTGTGTTCATGGGGCATGTGCGGCCTGAAACCATGGATGGTTCTCCACTCGAAGCCCTGGAACTCAGCCACTACCCAGGCTTGTGTGAGCGCCTGTTGCTGAGCTTCACCCAACAACAATTGCGCGATCACGGCGTCCAGTCCGCCCTGGTGTTGCATCGTGTCGGCCGACTGTCCCCAGGCGAGCTGATCGTGTTGGTGGCTGTCAGTGGCGATCGCCGCGGACCGGTGCAACGCTGCTGCTCTGACTTGCTCGAGTCGTTGAAACACGAAGCACCGTTTTGGAAACGGGAGTGGAGTGGTGGGGTTGGCACGTGGCTTGCCGCCAATACTCCGCTCTGACTTCGTTGACGTGTCAAAGAATGCGTCGTCGTAGCAGTTGGGCCCAGACGTGTTGACCGATGTCTAAAGGGCCGGAGTCCGAGGGAATTTCCACAAGCAAATCTGCGTTCTGAAGCGATCCGATGCGCGAAGAGGCTTGGGACCCATCGATGCGCGCGAGCAGTTGTCCGTCTGGGCTGCAGTCCAGTGATGCCCGTGCCAGTTCCGGTCGTCCGGGTTTGCGCCGGTAGGGCGTTGCCAAGCGCACGTGCACTCTGGGTAGCAGTTCAGGACTCGGTTGACCTTCAAGGATTTGCAGGGCTGGCCAGAGCAGCTGAAGAGCGGTAACGGTTGCTGCGACAGGGTTGCCCGGCAACCCGAAAAAAGGCACCGCATCGCTGATCCAGCCGAAGGCGAACGGGCGCCCTGGCTTCAGAAAGAGTTTCCAGAACTCCACCTGGCCCAGGTCCTGCATCAGCGGTCGGATCCAGTCGCTATCGCCTGCCGACACGCCACCGGTGCTCACGATCACGTCGCAGCTCGCGGCCAGATCCAGGATGGCTTGTTTGAGCAGTTGGCATTCATCGGCGACCAGCCGGCAGTCCACGGCTGGGTAGCCAAGACGTTCAAGCATGCCTCGGATCAGCGTGCTGTTGCTCTCCCAGATGGCGCCGTTGCTGCGTTCTTCCCCGGGTGAAACCAGCTCATTGCCTGTGACCAGAAGGCCGATTCGAGGCCTTCGCTGCACCTTCACATGGGAGATGCCACAACTCGATGCACGTCCAATGTCGGCCACACCGAGGCGATCGCCAGAGGCGAGGAGCAAGGAACCCTGGCTGCATTCCTCGTCGGCGGGTCTGATCCACGGGTTGGAGAATGTGTCCTTGACCAGGCGGATGGTGCCGTTCTGATTGGTAACCAATTCCTGGGGCAGAACCCAGGCAGCTCCTTGCGGAAGCGGCGCCCCCGTGAGGATCCGGATCGCTTCGCCGCGATGCAGCGTTTGTTGGTAGGGATCAGCAGGCGCTGAGCGCCCGACAAGCGTCCAACTGTCTCCTGAGTTGGGTTGGCAGTCTTGGCCCAAGGCGTACCCGTCCATGATCGACGCGCGAAACCCAGGCACATCGGCCGGGGCCTTGACGGCGTCGGCAATCACGCGGCCCAGAGCGTCTCGAAGCGGCATCAGCTCTGGCGTGACCGTGGCCAACCGGGTTGGTCTGGCCTTGATCGCATCCAGGATTCGTTGACGTGCTTCGTCGAGCGCAAGGCCCTCACGGCCATAGGGCTCAGCGTTTCCAGTGGCCATGGCGACCCCCGTCTTTTTCGAGCAGTTGAATCTGCCGGATCGACATGCCTGGATCCACCGACTTCAACATGTCGTACAGGGTGATCAGAGCGGTTGACACGGCTGTGATGGCCTCCATTTCCACACCGGTCTGCCCGGTGGTGCTGCAGGTGGCCTCGACACGCAGACCCGGTAACGCCTGCTCAGGTTTGATCTCCACCGTCAGTCCACTCAGCGGAAGCGGATGACAGAGAGGAATCAACTCAGCTGTTTTCTTGGCTCCCTGAATCCCAGCGATGCGGGCAACGGCAAAAACATCCCCTTTGGGACTGCTTCCGCTCAACACCAAGTCCAACGTTGCGGCCTGCATCAACAACTCACCTGAGGCTGTTGCCGTGCGCTTGGTGACGGCTTTCGCGCCGACATCCACCATGTGCACCTCACCGTTGCTGGTGAGGTGCGTGAGTTGCTCAGACATGCAGGCTGAAATCGGCTGGGATCAGTTGGCCTCGCTCGTGCCCAGAACGGACCACATGGCGGCCTGCGACGCGATCACAGGCTCGACATTGCTTGCTTGGCCGGCGTTCACGGAAGGGCTGGATGCTGAGGTTTGGCTGCGAACCAGCTGAACAGCAAGGGAGGCAAGGATGAAGGCTCCGATGAATCCAGCAGCGATGGTGATCGGGCTGCGCGTGACTTGGCTGGAGGAGGCGCTGAAGGTCATCCTTCGAGTTGAGGGGACTTAGTCCATCATGGATACGTGCTGTCTAAACCGTTACCGAACGTGCTGAAAGTTTTCACAGTTGTTTCAGGCTCCTGATTGATCACAAACAGGCCGGAGGCCAGCCCTTCGGATGCGAGCCAACCGTGGGCAGAGCCGAACATCAGTCCAAGGGAGAGGGCGAAACGCATCCGAGTGATTGATCTTTGAACTGACTTTCGATGGTTCGGAGCCAACGGTTCGTCGTGGATGTCACTGTTTTGAGCTAGAGAAGAAAAAACGGTCGTTCTCGATACCAATGCGCCGGCAACTTGATCAGTCGCGGCATTGTTATGCCTTTGAACAGGATTTCATCGGCTCCTGGCGCTGCATTCCCCTGTGTGTCCGCCGCAAACTTGATCTGGCCGGCGTCAAGCTCAAGCTCAGCCATTGGCTTGCGATGTCTCAGGAGCAACGCCAGATGTTGGTGGATTGGGGCGATGGGGCTGAAGAACTGACGCGCATGCGCGATCACCTGCGCATCTGCACGGCTGCCATGGCTGATGGCGTGGTGAAGGATCTCCCGCCTTGCACGCAGGAACCCTGGCAGCAATCCGAAGCTGTGCCTGAGGTTCTCCTGGAGGCTGCGCGGACGCGGCAGATTGACCTTTCACTGCATCGCTGGAGAAATCTCTGCGAATTGGACCGTTTTGCGCTCTGCAAGTTGGCGCGCCCAGGCCATGATCACCACAACTTGGACGCCGCATTCAGCGAAGTGCTGGGGTGAGCAGGCGCCGCAGGTTGTCCAGAATGCCGGTGTCTTGTTCCGACGATTTCACAACCGACACTGCCGGAGCCACCACCACTGCTGAGGCTTTCAGTTCGGGTTGTTTGGAGATCGGACAGGCCTGATCGTGCATGAGGGCATTGGCCTCGCAGGCTTCGGCCTGGGTGAAGCCCCAATGCATCGGTAGGAACACCGATCCGATGCGGATGCGCTCGGATATGCACACCCGCGCGGTCAATGTGCCTCGACGGGATGTAATCGCTGCCAAGCCCTTGTCGTCCAGACCAAAGCGTTTGGCATCGTTGGGATGCATTTCAAGGCTGGGCTCGGGATGCATGGCGTTCAGGCGTGGGACTTTGCCTGTGCGCGTCATCGTGTGCCACTGACCGAGATAGCGACCCACTGTGAGCACCAGCGGGTACATCTCGCAGGGGGGTTCCGCCAGACCCAGGGGTTTGTCCTGTTGAAATTTGGCCCGACCACTGGGTGTTGGGAATCGTTTGTCTTCGTAGAGACGTTTGGAGGTTGTGGTTGGGCCTTCGCCTTTGGGATAGGGCCATTGCTGCGGGCCATGTTCCTGGAGCAGAGCGTGACTGAGGCCTGACATGTCGCAGACGCGGGCTGCCGTGATCGCGGTGAACTCCTCGTACACCTCTGCAGCTGAGTTGTAGGAAAACTGATCAACAAACCCGAGGCGTCGTCCCAGTTCTGCAAACACGTCCCAGTCCGGCCGGCTATCGCCATGGCGGGGCCTGAATGCCGGGCAGAAGGTGACCCGCCGTTCTGAGTTGGTCATGGCCCCGTTTTTTTCACTCCACTGCGCTGCCGGCAGAAGCAGATGGGCGTAATGCGACGTTTCGGTATCGGCATAGGCTTCGCTCACCACCACGAGCTTGCAGCGTTGCATCGCGGCTTTGACGCGTTCGAGATCCGGCATGCTCACCAGGGGGTTCGTTGCAGCCACCCACCAGAGATCGAGTTCACCCCGTTCCATCGCTTCCACTTGCTTCCATGCATCCAGTCCTGGGTGGGCAGCGATTGATCCAGGGGCAAACCCCCAGGCTTTCTCAACCGCATGGCGGTGGTCCGCATTGGTGACCAACCGGTAGCCAGGAAGCAGATGGGCGAGTCCTCCGGCTTCGCGCCCACCCATGGCATTCGGTTGACCTGTGAGTGAAAAGGGGCCGGCGCCGGCCTTGCCGATTTCTCCGGTGAGTAGGTGCAGATTGATCAGCCCCCCCACCACGGCAGTTCCTTCGCGCCGTTGGTTCACGCCCATCGACCAAAGGCTCAAAATCCTGTCTTTGCGGCTCCAAAGCCTGGCCACGGCGCGCAGGTCTTTCTCGGCGATGCCGCAGAACTTGCTGGTTTTTCCCGGTGTCCAGGTCTTGATCGTTTGGGTGAACCCTGCGAAGCCCTCGGTGGCGGTATCGATGAAGTCACTGTCGAAGCCGTTGTCCTGAATGATCAGGCGCGCCAGGCCATGCAGCAGTGCGAGGTCGGTGCCAGGGGCAAGCGCGAGGTGGTAATCGGCGATCTTGGCTGTGTCCGTTCTGCGGGGATCGACCACCACGATGGTGAGTCCGTTGGGATCACGCTTTTTGCGTTTCAACAGTCGTTGAAAGAGCACCGGATGGCATTCGGCGGTGTTGGTGCCGATCAAGATGACCACCGAGCAGTGATCGAGATCCTCGTAACAGCAGGGTGGGCCGTCGGAGCCGAGGCTGCGGGTGTAGCCGGCGACGGCTGAGCTCATGCACAGCCGCGAATTGGCATCGAAATTATTGGTGCCAAGAGCTCCCTTCAGCAGCTTCTGAGCGATGTAGTAATCCTCGGTGTGAAACTGCCCAGAGCCATACATGGCAATGGCATCAGCTCCTTTGCTGGCCAGAGTGGATTGAATGCGCTCGGTGAGCAGGTCAAACGCGCTGTTCCAGCTAATGGCTTCAAACGGATCAGCCAGCGTTGCTCGGTACAGGGGCTGGCTGAGGCGTCCCTGTCCCAGAGTCTCCCCAACAGTGGCACCTTTGATGCACACCTGTCCGTGGCTGGATGGGTGCTCGCGATGACCGCGGGCACTCCACATCGGATTGCCTTCGGCGTCGCGCTTCACCGCTTTTCCAGCTTCGCCTGGAGGCAACAGGTCCAGGCCGCAGCCAACGCCGCAGTAAGGACATTGACTTTGCACAGACGCAGTGGTGG
The DNA here is from genome assembly GCF_014279955.1 of Synechococcus sp. BMK-MC-1. Classification (NCBI taxonomy): domain Bacteria; kingdom Bacillati; phylum Cyanobacteriota; class Cyanophyceae; order Synechococcales; family Synechococcaceae; genus Synechococcus; species Synechococcus sp. BMK-MC-1. The sequence continues at coordinate 2,546,446 of NZ_CP047939.1, read as the reverse complement.
GCGGCATGGCAGCACTCCAATGAATTGAGAAACCCCCAATGCCAAAGGCATCGGGGGTGGTCACCATCCGGAGATGGATTTGCGGTGTTAGCGAGCCATTGAGGGAGTGCCCTCAGCGGCGGTTTCACCCTCGTGCAACTCAGCGAAGGAGCCCTTGGGTTCCTTCAGGAAGAAGAAGCAGAAGAAGGCAACGATCAATCCAGCAATGCCCAGGATCTGAAAGAAGGCACTGTTCGACGCTGCAATCGTTTCCGCGCTCGGTTCACCAGCACCTCCCATCCAAAGCGGCAGCAGGCTGAAGATGGTGAGGTAGGTCACTGCGCCCACGTTTCCATAGGCACCCACCAGGCCTGCCACCTGTCCGGTCACGCGACGCTTGACCAGAGGCACCAGCGCAAAGGTGGCGCCTTCACCCGATTGGACGAAGAAGGACGCGAGCATGGTGATCAAGACGGCGATCACGATGCCGGTGGTACCGGTAAAGGTTCCGGGCTTGATCAAGCTCATGATCAGATAGCCGACACCCAGACCTGCGGTGAGGAACCCCATGGTGTTTTTACGGCTGCCGAGTTTGTCGGAAATCAAACCTCCGGCCGGACGGGCCACCAGGTTTACAAATGCAAAGCAGGACGCAAGGATTCCGGCTGTTGCTTTCGGCAAATCAAAGGTGGTTTCGAAGAACGTTGGCAGCATGGAAACCACGGCCAGCTCTGAACCAAAGTTAACGATGTAGGTCAGCTCAAGGATGGCGACCTGTTTGAACTCATAACGGTCCTCTTTGGGGTACACCTTGGTCCCCATAATCAGCTCTCTGTTGGTGCGAATGATTCCCCAGGTTTGAAAGACAAACCAAACCAAAACAGCGAGGAGGGCGAGGGGATAGGTGGATGCGTTCAGAAAACCCACCTTCTGAAGTCTCCAGCACAACACGCAGAGAATGGCCGCGAAAGGCACATTCATACCCAGAAGTCCCCAGAAATCACGCATGCTGGTGACTTCAAGACCAGCCGTTTTCTCAGGGCGTTGATAAACCTTCCCGGGCGGCGTGTCGCTCACATTGAAGTAATAGATTACGCCATAGACGGCTGAAATAATCCCTGTCAGGGCGATGGCACCGCGCCAATTCAGAACATCGCCAGTTGGCAATGTGAAGCCGCCGGAGAAGGAGAGCCAACCGGCAAGACCAACCAGGGTAAGTGCGGAGAATGCGGATCCAAAGTTGCCCCAACCTCCATAAATGCCTTCTGCGAGGCCAATTTCTTTCGGGGGAAACCATTCAGCAACCATACGGATGCCGATTACAAATCCTGCACCAACGATCGATAGCAGCAGGCGAGCAACCACCAGCTGATTGAAATCCTGAGCGGATGCAAACATCAGGCAAGGGATCACCGAAAACACCAGAAGGGTGGAATAGGTGAGCCTTGGACCGAATTTGTCGAGCAGCATGCCGATCAGCACACGTGCAGGAATGGTGAGTGCCACATTGCAGATGGCCACGGTTCTAATCTGACCAACTGTGAGTCCGAGATCGGCTTTCACGGTGGTGGCAAGAGGAGCCAGATTGAACCAGACAACAAAAGTTAAAAAGAAGGCAAACCAGGTGAGATGCAGTGTTCTGTATCTCCCCTGAAATGACCAAAGTTCGCCAAGCATGGGGTTTGGTTGGGATGAAGTGTCAAACCCCGGCTTCGAAAAGAATGCGCTCAGGATTTAAAAAGCGGCGCTCATGCAGACCACTGGTGTATTGCACCATTTGCTAAGCCGGTTTCGGGTCGCATTCGTTACCAAATCCAGGGTCTCGCAGTCGCTCGCCAGTATCACAGGCGGGTCCAATTGGCCCAGGAGTAGTCGTTGTTACAGAAGTGCTTGCGCAGAGAGGTGATAGGTAATCAATCAACGATTTGTCGATGTCTCGTTCACTTCGCGCTGTGCTCTTCGCAGGAGGTGCCAGTCAGAGAATGGGATCCGATAAAGCCCTGCTTCGCCACTCCAATGGCGATCCCTGGTTGGTCGCATCAGTCAAGCTTCTGCGTTCCGTGGGCCTTGAGGTGTGGGTGCTCAGTGGCCATGCCAGCCATCGAGACTGTCTTGCCGGCCAATCTGGTGTGACCGTTCAGGCAGAGCCTTGGGCACCGGCAGGACCTTTGCAGGCGTTCAGTTGTGTGTTGTCTGAACGGGAGGATGAAGCCTGGCTCACGCTTCCGGTGGACATGCCTGGTTTACGCCGCAGCACGCTGCAGTCGCTTCTGCGCCATTGGCGCCAGGCCGAAAGTCAGGCCCTGGTCGCAGAGGGTGACGATCGCTTGCAGCCGTTGTTTGGCGTGTATCCCTGTGGAGCGCACAACAGATGTGCGCTCGACCAGGAGCTGGCACAGGGACGTGGCCGATGGTTCGGTTGGTTGGAGCGGATTCCGTACAGCACGTTTCTCTGCCCTGAACGGGATCTGATCAATGTGAACAGGCCAGACGATCTGGCAGCGTTGATGCGATGAGCCCTGCGCCACCTCCAGTTGATCAATGGTTCCGCCCCTTCGGGGTTCTGCGGTTGTCGCTGACGGCCCGCTGCAATCTGGCCTGCCCTTATTGCTGCCCGGATTCGGAGGAGCTGCCAGGACTGATGCGTCTGGATCAGCAGGTTCGCTTGGTCAGGGTTGCCTGCGGTTTAGGGGTCCATACCCTGAGGCTGACTGGAGGTGAACCGCTTCTCAGTGATCGCCTGTTGCCGCTGCTTGAAGCGTTGGCGGCTGGCCGTTCGAATGCTGCCGATCCCCTCGCTCGGTTGAAGGAGGTGGCGTTGACGACCAATGGGGTGCTGCTGACGCCGGAGAAGGCCCTGGCCTTGCGGGCCGCCGGTTTGGATCGCATCACCGTGAGCCTGGATGCTTTGGAAGGGGGCGTTGTGGCCACGATGGCGGGCCTGCGTGGAGGCCAACGCGTCGGCGAGCGCTTGGTTGAGCAGGTTCTTGGAGGCCTCAGCGCCGCGCGCCGCGCTGGCTTCGAGCCTGCAAGCGGAGGGCTCAAGCTCAATGCCGTGATGCGACGAGGACTGAATGACTCTCAATTGCTGCCACTGGCGACGTTGGCGCGCGAACGAGGTGTGGAGCTGCGTTTGATCGAATATATGGATGTGGGGAATCGCAATGGCTGGGCGCCGGATCAGGTGATCTCAGCGGCGGAGATGGTCCAGCGCATCGACGCGCGCTGGCCGTTGCGGCCATTGCCGCGGGAATCGGGGGCAACATCTCGCCGCTGGAGCTATGAGGATGGACGTGGGTTGATCGGGACGATTGCTTCGATCACGGAGCCCTTCTGCGGGGATTGCAATCGTCTGCGTGTCACTGCCGATGGTCAGGCCTTCACCTGCCTGTTTGCCTCTGAGGGCACGGATCTTCGTCCCTTCCTTCATAACGAGAAGACCTTGGAGGCTGTTTTGCGCGGGCTCTGGCGTCGACGCCGTGATCGCTACAGCGAGGAGCGTCAGGGGTTCACCGCTTCGGCCCCTCATGCGGAGATGGCCTATTTGGGTGGCTGAAGCGTCGCCGATGCCACCGTTTTCCTTGGCGGAGGCCAGTACAACACAGTCGTAGTTGTTTGCCGTCAACGCACGCATCGAGGATGTTTGAATTGCTGTCCTATGAGCGCTTCCGCGACACACCAGCGGTGCGTTTCTTTGACGTGACGGTGGAAACGTCCAATGCCCGTGATCTGGTGATTCACAGCGGGCCTGCGATCAGTCCGCCCGATGATCCAGACAGCGGTGCCTGGCAGTTCTATTTGCATCCTCATCAGGAAGACAATCTTTTAGCGGCCAGTGGTGGCCGCACTTTTTATCTGGTGAATCTGGCTTGGACGAAGCCGTTTCACATCGTGCGTCTGCAGAGCGGCGGCGACATCCTGCGCATTCCGCCCGGTACCTTCCATCGTTCGGTGTCGGACCCTGATGGGTCCGTGGTCCTCAACCAAGCGGTTCGGGAGAAAGGGGTGTCGTTGCTTCAGGAGTTCCGCGTGTACAACAGTGCACGCATTCCAGCTCTGATGGCTGTCACGTCGATCCAGGCTCCACCGCCACGTTTTCACGGGGTGGAACCCCTGGTTCAGGCAGCCTGAATCAGGGGTGTGATGGGTGCCGACAACGACTCGGACTCCACAACGGCTTCGATGGTCCAACTGAGTTCGCTTGCGGTGGCCATCGGGCCATGGAATGTGCCCTGAACGGCTGCGGTGAGATCGGGCTTCGATGAACTCGCCAGCACGATGTAGCGGGAGTTGATTTCTCCACCAGCGCTGGGATCGAATCCACGCCAGCCGGCACCGGGCAGATAGATCTCGGTCCAGGCGTGCAGGTCGTACCGCTCAGGGGCAGGCTCGGCCAGGTGGTAACCGCTGACAAACCGAGCTGGAAGGCCAACACTGCGGCAGCACTCCATCATCAACATCGCCAGATCGCGGCAGGACCCAACCCGCTCGCGCAGGGTGCGGCCCGCCGGCCAGGCCGGGCCCACATGCCGTTGGGTGTACTTCACCCGGTCCTGAATCATCTCCATCAGTTGCTGAAGAAAGGGCAGTGCCTGTTGGTTGCCTCCCATCAAGGCGTCCTGAGCCAGTTCCACCGCAGAAGGATCATGCTGTCCGTTGGGTAGCCAACCTTCCAGGGCACCCAACAGGTCGTGGTTCAACTGGCCTCTGGGATAGGGAAGCGGAGGCTCAAGGCCGTTGAAGCAATCGAGCAGGGGAGTGGCTTGCCGGGTTTCCACCAGGCTCCTGGCTTCGATCTGAAGTGAAGCGGTCGCCCCTTGGAAGCGCACACGCTCGATTGCATCACCACTGGCTGCCAACAGCTCATGGCTGTGAACAGGAACCGGTGAGATCTGCAGGGAATGCTGAATCAGTCGTTGATGGCCCTGGGCCCTGGGCCGCAGACAGAGGCGGTGTTCCCCCAGTTGAACCGGAGCCTCGTATTGATAGTTGAGACGGTGGATCAGCTCAGCGCGCATGACGGGTCTGTGGGGATGGAGCCGAAGTCGGTGGTCGTGAAGTAGCGACGGTGGATGAGTTCATGCAGCTTGTTGAGGTCGCTCTGAAGTTGATCCACGGCCTCATGCAGTCCCCGGTCAATCACTGCATCGATGCGGGTATAGCTCCACTGAGCCAACAACTGGCCGCGTAGGCACTCAAGATCATCCGGGGGGCCTGCATGGGGACCTGGCCGGATGCGCTCCAGTGTGGTGTTGATCTCCTGCAGACAGAAGCGGACCGAGCGGGGAAAAATTGGATCCAGCAGCAAGAATCGTGCCACCGATGCGGGTGTGATCGCCTGCTGAACGCTCTGTCTGTACATCTGATAAGCCCCAGCTGTGCGCAGCAGTGAGATCCACTGCAGTTCATCGAGAACCCCGCCCACCTCCGTTGGCGTTGGCAACAGCAGGAAGTACTTCACATCGAGAATGCGGGAGGTTTTGTCCGCCCGTTCGATCAGCCGCCCCAGCTGGCTAAACAGCCAGGCTTGATCACGGCTGAGGGTCACGTCCGTGATGCCATAGAAGAGCTGGCAACCGCGACGAATGCTGCGTAGCTGCTCCTGATCCGGTTCCTGCCAGAGCGCTTCACCGTCTTGAACATTCCAATAGAGGTCATTGAGCTGCTCCCACATTTCTGTGGTGATTACATCGCGGATTTGGCGAGCGTTTTCACGGGCCTTGGCGATGCAGCTCACGATGCTGTTGGGGTTGTCGCGGTCCAGCAGCAGAAAGCCAACAACATCGTTTGGACTTCCCAGTGGATAGGTTTCGTCGAAGCGTTGGCGGTCTCCATTGGCATCCACGAGGGGAAGCCAAGGCTCAGCGCTGCCCGGGGGGCAGTCCAGAGCCATGGCTTCGCTCACTTCCAGAAATCGGGAGATGTTTTCGGCCCGCTCGATATACCGGTTGATCCAGTACAGCGAATCGGCCACACGGCTCAGCACGGCACCGGCTCCGGACATTCGGCGGTGACTGTGTTGTCGCTGACCACCCAGGTGTCCTTGCAGCCGCCCCCCTGGGAGGAGTTGACCACCAAGGAACCGCGTTTCAGGGCTACACGAGTCAAGCCGCCGGGGCTGACCCAGTCGCTTTTACCCCGGAGCACGTAGGGGCGCAGATCCACATGGCAGGGGTACAGCTCCCCTTCGCTGAGGGATGGAACTGTGGATAACTGCAGCGTGGGCTGGGCGATGAAATTGCGCGGGTGAGCTTTGATCTTCGCCGCGAAGCTCTCAATCTCCTCAGAGCTGGCGTGGGGCCCGATCAACATTCCATAGCCGCCTGCTTCGGCAACAGACTTCACCACCAGTTCGTTGAGATGCTCGAGCACAAAACGGAGGTCGTCGTCCCTTGAGCAGAGATAGGTGGGGACGTTGTCGATGATCGGTTCTTCGTTGAGGTAGTAACGGATCATGGCCGGCACGTAGGCATAGATCAGCTTGTCGTCGGCGACACCGCTCCCAGGGGCGTTGGCGATGGCCACCCGACCGGAGCGCATGGCATCGATGAGGCCGGGGACACCGAGCATCGAATCACGCCGGAAGACGTTCGGATCGAGGAAATCGTCATCGATGCGTCGGTAGATCACATCCACAGGTTCCCTGCCGGCAGTGCTGCGCATCCAGACGCGTCCGTCCTCACAGATCAGATCGCGGCCTTCCACCAGGGCAATGCCCATTTGCTGGGCCAGATAGCTGTGCTCGAAATAGGCGCTGTTGAACACGCCGGGGGTCAGCAGCACTACTCGTGGAGCATCACTCCAAGGAGCTAGATCCTGCAGCGTGCGCAAAAGATGGGAGGGGTAATCGTCGATCGGCTGCACTGTCCGGCCCGCAAACAGGCTCGGGAACAAGCGCTTCATCACCCGGCGGTTCTCAAGGAAATAGGCCACACCGGAGGGGCAGCGCAGGTTGTCCTCCAAGACTCTCCAGGTGCCGTCGCCATCGCGGATCAGATCCAGGCCGGAGATGTGGCACCAGCGGTTAAGCGGCACGGCGATGTCCTGCATCTGGGGCCGCCAGCCCTGGGAGCTCTCCACGTCCTCGCGGGGAATCACACCATCATTGAGGATCCGTTGGGGTCCATAAACGTCCGCCAGAAACTGATCAATGGCCTCCAGGCGTTGCACCAATCCGCGCTCCAGAACGGACCATTCCTGACGGTGAATGAGTCTTGGTAGTGGATCAAAGGGAAGGATGCGTTCTCCGCCATGAAGCCCTGATCCGTTGAGTCGGAAGGTGGCTCCAAGGCGTCGCAACAGGTTGCTCGCTGATGCATGACTGCGATTCAGTTCCGCTAACCCCATGGCGCCGAGGGAGGACAGCAGTGGCTCTAGATCAGCACGGGGAGCGTACTGTTTACGGCAGAAATATTCGTCGTACCCCTGGGTTGGTCGGTACTCGGTGAACATCGCCTGAATCATGACCAAAAGCATCCAAAAACTCGAGAAGGCCCCTGCGGGTTGTGATTGCTACACATTTCGAGATTGGAGGCATCAAGCCACTGGCGGCCTGTGATTCAGGTAGCCCTTGCCACTTTGTTCTCAGTCGGTGAAAGCATGCGAACACCGCGATTTGCTTGTCTTAGATCTGCTGAAGAGGACATTCGCTTTGGATGACAATCTCTGGGCTGGACTGATCTTTGCCCTTGGTGCTGCGGTAACCCTGGCCACGGTGGCGATGATCATTCAGGGCCATCTGCACTGGCGTGGTCGGGGAGCGTCGGATGTCCGCTGACGCTGCCCCTTTTCTTGCACCAGGGATTGCATGGGCGCTTGTGGTGCTGTTCTCCGTGTTGTGGATTGCGCTAGGGATCGCCTGGGGCCGCCGCGGGAAAGGAGATGCCGACGACTACATGCTGGCGGGCCGCAACATCGGGTTGGCCTTGAGCACAGCCACCTTGATGGCGTCTTGGGTGACGGGCAACACCACACTGTTGGCCCCGGAATTCGGCTACAGAACCGGTCTTTGGGGCATGTTCAGTTATGCCCTGGCCGGTCTGGGGTTGATCCTGTTCGCGCCGCTGGCTTCACGCATCAAGCAGCTGATGCCGAATGGCCGCACCAGTGGTGATTTCATTCGGCTGCGATACGGACGTTTGGCCTGGTGGGTGTTCATGGTGATCACCGCCATTTACACGCTGGGTTTTCTGATGACCCAGGCCATGGGGGCCGGCCTGTTGCTTCAGGCGCTCTCCGGTTTTGATTATCACGTGGGCATGGTGGTGGTGATCGGTGTCGCAACGGTTTACACGCTGTTCGGCGGCATGCGGGCGGTGATTGGAACCGATTTCATCCAATCGCTCCTGATCATGGTGCTGCTGGCGGTGGTGGCGGTGCTGGCGTTTCGTCAGTTCCCGATGCCGGAGGTGCATGCCCTCTTAATCGCTGAGCATCCCGACCGTCTTGATCTCTTACTCCCCGCCGGTCTGTTGATCGCCTGGAATTCAGCCCTGTTCTCGATGGGTGAGGTCTTTCACAACAACATTTGGTGGTCACGCGTGTTCGCCAGCCGGCGCAGTGTGGTGATGACCTCTTTTGTTTTGGGGGGATTGGCCTGGATGAGTGTCCCGCTGGTGACGGGATCGATCGGTTTGGTGGCGTTGGCGCGCGAGCTGCCGCTAGAGCAGGTGAACATGGTGTTCCCGGTGATGGCAGCGGATCTGCTCGGCGCGGGTGGGGCTGCACTGGTGTTTGTGGTGGTCTTTGCCTCACTGACGTCCACCTTGGACTCCCTGTTGGCCTCCACCGCGGATCTGCTGGCTGAAGACGTTTATTTCCGTCTGCTGCGTCCCCAGGCGAGCGATGCTCTGCTCAAGCAGGCGGCACGGCAGATGGTGGTTGGCCTGGCTGTGGTCACCTTGGCCCTGTCTTGGCCGCGGCTGGACTCGCTGGCGACGGTGTTGTTCTTCACCGGTGCGTTGGTGGCTTCCACGGTCTGGCCTGTGGCTTGCGGTCTCTATTGGTCCTCCGCCAATCGTTGGGCTGCGATTGTCGCCATGCTTGCCGGCACTGCTGTGGGTCTGACGGCCTACGTTCTGATTGCTCCCTATTGCGCGGCGGTGTTCTCCGCAGCCGTTTCGGCCGTCGTGATGGCAGTGGGCAGTCGCTGGCAGCCAGAACAGTTTGATTTCAAACGTTTGCAAGAGGAGGGGTGAACGCCATGGCCAACGCGTTGCTGATCACGGTTCTGGTGGACCAACACTGGTTCTCTCTGGTCCTGGTGGGAAGTCAGGTGGCGCTCGTCTGTTCTGTGCTCGCGCTGTTATTGATTTGGTTGATTGAGTGGAGAGGCGGACGTGTCTGGTAAGTGTTCGTTTCGAACATATTTGAGGTGTTTTGTATTAATGCGAACTATTTTTTAACCCTTTTTCTAAAGAACGTCTTTCGAGCTAGACGTCCGCACTCAACTCTTGTTATCGAGAGAAGATGTGATTCACAGCACAAGCACGCGATTTTCTCGTCGGGTGTTGATGCACTTGCTTATGGCAGATCCCGGCACAGCAGTGATTGAGGAGGTATCGGCGCCTCTCCGCTTTCGGCCGATGGGTCCCGATGTGTTCGGTCATGACCAGCCTCAGGAGCTTCTGGCTGCCATCGCTGAAGATGGCGAGCCCTTGTTGGATCTGATCGACCAGCATGTTGTGTCGATGCAGGCCTTCCGACCCGAAACTCTGCTTCAGCTGTTTCGATTGGCCGCGAAATTTGAGAGCAACCCTGACCGTTACTGCCGTCACAACACGCCGCTCACCGGCAAGATCCTGATCAACGCGTTCTACGAGCCCAGCACGCGCACACGCCTTTCTTTCGATAGCGCCTGGCATCGCCTTGGCGGTGATTCGATCAACATCACCGACCGCAGCACCACCGGAATCGCCAAGGGGGAGTCGCTGGAGGATGTGGCGCACATGTTCAACAACTACGGCGACTGTGTGGTGCTGCGCGACAGCAATCCGGATGCTGTTTATGCCATGACTGCGACTCTCCGGATTCCGATCATCAATGCCGGCAATGGCATTGATGAGCATCCGACGCAGGCGATGGCGGATCTCTACACGATTTTCAAGTGGCGTCCCAGCCTGGCTTTATCAGAGGTGTCGCCCGAGGATCGGATCCGCATCGGGGTGATCGGTTTGCCGTCACGGATGCGCACTGTGCGTTCATTGCTGCGGATCCTCAGCAAATTTCCCCAGATCCTTGAGGAGGTGGTGGTGATTCATGCGGCCGGGGTTGAGTCAGAATCGCCCCTGTTTGATCCGGGTCAACTGGAAGAGCTGGAAGCGAGCGGTGTGACCATCCGCTGCAGTTCAGATCTGGCGGCTGAGATTCCCGAGCTGGACGTTGTTTATATCAACGCGATCGCCTGGGTTGGCGACAGCTATGAGGTGCATGGTGGTGGATTTTGTCTCACCCGGGATCTGCCGTTCAAGCCTGAGGCGATCGTCCTGCACCCTCTGGCCCGGGGTCCCGAGTTGAGCACCTGTTTGGATGACACGCCGCACAACTGGTATTTCAGCCAGGCGCGTGGGGCGGTGTTTCTGCGCATGGCATTGCTCACCTGCATGGTGAACCGTGCCGAGCGGGTGATGGATGTGATCTGAGGCGAACTGATGTGCGGAATCGGAGGTGTATTTCTGGCGGACCGTCGTCAGACATTGGATCGTCAGTTGTTGGTCAACATGGCGGCCATTCAGTCCCATCGCGGACCGGATGGTTTCGGTGTGGAATGCATCGACGCTGCCGGGGTCGGCTTCTGCCATGCCCGGTTGTCGATCATTGATCTGAACGAATCGCGGGCAAGGCAGCCGTTCCTCAGCGACGACCGTCAGGTGCTGATGGCGCACAACGGTGAGTTCTACGACTTTCAGCGCATTCGGGCTGACCTCACGGCACAGGGGGTGCGTTTCTGCACCAAGAGTGATTCTGAGATCCTGCTGCGTCTCTATCAACGCCAAGGTCTCGAGTCCACGTTGCCCTTGCTGAGGGGGGAATTCGCCTTCGCTTTGTTTGATGCGGTGGATGACTGTCTTTATCTCGTGAGGGATCGCTTCGGCATCAAGCCCCAGTACTGGACGATGACGCCGGAGGGATTGGTGTTCGGCTCCGAGTTGAAGGTGCTGTTTGCTCACCCGGCCGTGGAGCGACGCTTCACCTCGGAGGGTCTCTTTCATCAATTGATGCAGACCATGGTCCCGGGAACGACCGCCTTTGCCGGGGTGCACCAGGTTCAGCCCGGGCATGTGCTGAAGGTGCAGCGCAGGGGTGACCGGCTGGAAATGTCGGAGTCAACCTATTGGGATGTCGATTTTCCCCGTTTGGATCAGCGGGACAGCACCCTTACCGAGGCTGATCACATCGCCAATGTGCGGGCTGCTCTGTTGGAAGCCGTGGAGATGCGGATGGTGGCGGATGTGCCGGTTGGTTGTTATCTCTCCGGCGGCATTGACAGTTGTTCGATCCTCGGCCTGGCGTCGGCGGTGAGTCAGGGTCCCGTCAAGGCCTTCACGATCGGATTCGATGATGCGCGCTACGACGAAACACCCATTGCTGCCGAGATGGCAGAGGCCACCGGTGCCGAGCAGGACGTGATGCGTCTGTCGGGTCGTGAGTTGTACGGCCACATGGAACAAACGCTCTGGCACACCGAACGCACGATCTACAACACCTTGGCTGTGGCCAAATATTTAATGAGTCGCCATGTCAACAACGTTGATTACAAGGTCGTGATGACCGGGGAAGGGTCAGACGAGCTGTTCGGTGGCTATCCCGCGTTCCGGCGCGACATGTTCCTCCATGGTTTGGAGGACCTGCCGCAGAGCGATCGCCAGGATTGGGAATCACTGCTTCAGGCCAACAATTCTCTGGTGCAGGGAGCAATGCTGGCGGCTGATCAGGTGGATGATCCCGACCTTGATGCCGTGGTGGGCTTCACCCCCAGCTGCCTTCAGCCCTGGCTGGCCTGCGCGCCGCTGGTCCCGGATCTGCTGGCTGACGAGCACCGTCAGGCGTTAGCGGAGTATTCGCCGGGTAAGGCTATTGCTGAGCAGTTGAATCCCCAGCAACTCGAGGGCCGCCATGCCCTCGACAAAGCTCAGTACGTCTGGATCAAAACAATGTTGGAAGGCCAGATCCTCACCTGGGGAGGTGATCGCGTCGACATGGCCAATTCCATGGAGGCTCGGCCGGCTTTCCTTGATCACCACCTCGCGGCCGCAGCGGTGCAGGTTCCTCCGGAGCTGCGGATCAAGGGCAAAACCGAGAAATACGTGCTTCGGGAGGCGATGGCTGGCTTGCTGCCGGAGGTGCTCTACAAGCGTGAGAAATTTGCCTTCATGGCGCCCCCGGCCCACACCGAGCCTGAGAAGTGGGCGCAGATGAAGCAATTGGCCGATGACTACCTGAGTGATAAAGCGATTGATGCGGCTGGGTTGTTGAGCAAAGAGGGGGTACGTGCCTTGTTTGCGCGCCACGACGACCCCGCCACCACCGACGCCGAGAGGGTTCAGATGGACGCTGTGATCAACCACCTCTTGGGTGTTCAGATGCTGCATCGGATGTTTGTGGCGGCCGATGTGCCAGCTCAGGCTCGCGAGCAGGCTGAGCTCCTTGGTTGGCGGGTGTTGATGCCCGTTTGAATTCTTTGGTGAGGGTTAAAACGTCGCATTGACGACAAGCTCAATTGGGTTCCAAAGCGAAAGTGGACATTGGTTTGAACTGAAGGTCACGATCCTTGCCCGAGTTGTTGATCCATCGCTCACAAATCGCTCCTCCTGGAGCCGATCCGGAGCGGTTAGATGTTCAGCCTCGGCGCGACAGATTGATCGATTCGCTCGAGACCATGGCGGCCATTGGCCTCCAAGCCGATGGAAGTGTTTGCCGCCGCGGCTTTAGTGCTGCCGACGTTCAAGGCCGGGACCAGCTCGCGTGCTGGATGCAAGAAGCCGGCATGCAGCTGCGTGTGGATGCCGCTGGCAATTTGATTGGCCGGCTCGAGGGGAAAGACCCTGCGTTGCCGGTGCTGATGACGGGGTCGCACTTGGATACCGTCCCAACAGGTGGTCGTTTTGATGGTGTCCTTGGCGTCTTGGCGGGCCTGGAATGCGTTCGTGCCCTGAGCGATGCGGGGCAGCGTCTACGACACCCCCTCGAGGTTGTGGCTTTCGCTGATGAAGAGTCAACGATGGTCGGCTGTAAGGGCATGGCTGGCACGGCATCGATGGACCCATCGGCTTACGCCACCAGCAATGGGGATCCGATTGACATCAACCTGGAGCGAATCGGTGGTCACTGGCCATCCCTGCCTTCAGCGGCGCGATCTGATTCAGCTGTTGCAGCTTTTCTTGAACTGCATGTTGAGCAAGGTGCTGTGCTCGAGCAGCGGTGCGATGCCATTGGCATTGTTGAGGGCATCGTCGGACAGAGACGTTTCAGCATTCATGTGAAGGGTCAGGCCAACCATGCCGGTACAACGCCGATGGAGCTCCGTCACGATGCTCTCGCCGCTGCCTCCCGGATTGTGCTGGCGGTGGAAGAGATGGCGCGGTGTCACCCCGGTGATCCGGTGGCAACGGTGGGGCGTCTGGAGGTTTGGCCCAATGCCGCCAACGTTGTTCCAGGCTCCGTGTCGATGACGGTGGATATTCGTGATTTGGATCCCGCTGTTCTGGAGCAATTGGTGTCCTGCTTGCAGGGTGAGCTGGAATCCATTGGCTTGCAAACCGGTTGTGCAATCCGGTTGGAGCCACAGTTTCAGGTGGCGCCCACTCCCGCTGACGCGCTGGTGATGGCCACGATTGAATCGGTGGCTGAAGATTTGGGGTTGAGCATGAGTCGTTTGCCGAGTCGTGCCAGCCATGACGCCCAAGAGATCGGGCGGCGTTGGCCCATGGGAATGATCTTTGTGCCCAGCCGCGAAGGTTTGAGCCATTCAGCAGCTGAATTCACAAGCGATAGACAGTGTCTTGCAGGAACCGCTCTTCTTTTGCACACCCTTGAACGATTGGATCGTGTGCTCTCATGACGTTCTCGATCGTTGCCCGTGATCCCAGCAATGGTCGTTTCGGTGTTGCCGTTGCCACCTGTCATCTCGCAGTGGGCTCCACGGTTCCCCATATCCGCTCTGGTGTTGGTGCTGTTGCGACACAAGCCCACACCAATCCCTATCTAGGGATCTGCGGCCTGGAACGGCTCGAACAGAGTGCTGACGCGGATGTGGTGCTGGCCAGCCTGCTCGCTGAAGACCCACTCCGCGTACGCCGCCAGTTCCATCTGATCGATGCGCAAGGTCGTACCGCTTGCTGGACAGGGGTCAGCTGTGAACCTTGGGCAGGTCATCGCCACCAAATGAACCTCTCCGTGGCTGGCAACTATCTCGTGGGTGAGGCGGTTCTCATTGCCATGGAACAGGCTTTTCTGGCGAGCGATCCATGTTGGAAGCTGGGCCGCCGCCTGATGGCGGCCCTGATGGCAGGTGAAGCTGCTGGAGGGGACGGCCGCTCCCCATTTTCGACTTCAGCAGCACTGCAAATCAGTGGAGAAGCAGCATTCCCACTGTTGGATCTAAGGGTTGATTTTCGTGATTCAGCAGTTATCGAACTGATGAATGTGTATGAGCGGAGCCAGGAACTCTGGGCCCAGCAATGGCGGGATTCGTTTGCCGATTTGCCGCAACTAAATCGTCTGGTTGCTTAATCAGGCACTCAGCGTGAATGAATGGATGTGGTCCATTCCAGAGTGACTCCAGCAACTCTCGCATCGTGTGCAAGCTGATGCATGCATTCGGTTGCGAAGGCAGCTTGGCCAGCAATCAAGATGTCCCACTCTTTTTTTGGGAAATGGCACTGAAGCCAGAAAACGCCATGGATGCTGGCAGGCTGGAGTTGAACGAAGTTTGACTCCAGTGTTTGTGCGATTAGATCCATGTTGTGTGTGCAACATCTTTCCATTACGCCCTAGATTTAATCGCCAAGTTGTTTTATTTGTTACCGAGTTGCAAATCACTTAGCGGGTGAGGTCAATCTTGCAATCAGTAAGATGAACTGTATTTTCGTGATCATAATTGTTATCCGAAGCAAACTTAGTTCAACGTCCCATGGTCTGGCTTGTACTGCGCCTCGCATGAAGAGAAAGGGACGCTTATGGCTAAAATTGCAAGATGTGTTTGCGCCTAAGCCTTTGTTCCCGGCCATTTGTATTGATGCAAATTCATAGCTTCAGTTGTTGATGGTTCCTTTTCAATTGGAATGAGTTTCAGCGACCGTTGTTGACAGTTGCCGGGCGATGTGAAAGAAGTGTTGGCCATTTCAGGCCCTTCGTGGTCAACGTGCTGGATGACCAGCAGGGTGGAGCTCAAAGCAGCAGGTAACGCTGGGCGAGGGGCAGCACCTCGGCGGGTTCGCAGGTGAGCAGTTCACCGTCGGCGAACACCTCATAGGTCTGCGGGTCCACGCTCACCTTGGGCAGCGCTGCATTCAGCTTGAGGGCGCTTTTGCCCACGCTGCGGGTGTCCTTCACCGCCATGCAGGTCCGCTCTAGCCCCAGTTGGCTCTGGATGTCGGCGTCCATGGCTGCTTCGCTTACAAAGGTGAGGCAGCTGGGGGCCAGGGCCTTACCGAACGCTCCGAACATTGGCCGGCCGTGGACGGGGCCGGGGGTGGGAATTGAGGCGTTGGCGTCGCCCATCTGGGCCCAGACGATCGAACCGCTCTTCACCACCAGTTCCGGGCGAATGCCGAAGAAGCCTGGCTTCCACAGCACGAGATCGGCGAGCTTGCCGGTTTCGATCGAGCCCACCTCCGTGCTGATGCCGTGGGCCAACGCCGGGTTGATCGTCACCTTGGCGATGTAGCGCTTGAGGCGATGGTTGTCGTTGCGAGCGGAGTCTTCCGGCAATGCACCGCGTTGCACCTTCATTTTGTGGGCGGTCTGAAAGGTGCGGGTGATCACCTCGCCCACGCGGCCCATGGCCTGGGAGTCGCTGGCGATGATCGAGAAGGCGCCCAGGTCGTGCAGGATGTCTTCGGCGGCGATCGTTTCGCGTCGGATCCGTGATTCGGCGAAGGCCACGTCTTCCGGGATTTTGGGATCCAGGTGGTGGCACACCATCAGCATGTCGAGGTGTTCCTCGAGCGTGTTGCGGGTGTATGGCCGGGTGGGGTTGGTGCTGCTCGGCAGCACGTTGGCTTCGCCGCAGATCTTGATGATGTCCGGGGCGTGACCCCCACCGGCACCTTCGGTGTGGAAGGTGTGGATGGTGCGTCCCTTGATGGCGGCGATCGTGTCTTCCACGAAGCCGGCTTCGTTGAGGGTGTCGGTGTGGATGCACACCTGCACATCCATGCGGTCAGCCACCGACAGGCAGGCATCGATCGTGGCCGGCGTGGTGCCCCAGTCTTCATGCAGCTTTAGGCCGCAGGCTCCTGCGCGCACCTGTTCTTCCAGGGCTTCCGGGGTGCTGGCATTGCCCTTGCCAAAGAAGCCCAGATTCACCGGCAGGCCTTCAGCGGCCTGGAGCATCCGACCGATGTGGAAGGCGCCGGGGGTGCAGGTGGTGGCGTTGGTGCCGGTGGCTGGTCCGGTGCCGCCTCCCATCAGGGTGGTGACGCCACTGGCCAGGGCCGTTTCGATCTGCTGGGGGCAGATGAAGTGGATGTGGGTGTCGATGCCACCGGCCGTGAGGATGTGACCTTCCCCGGCGATGGCTTCGGTGCCTGGACCCACCACGATCGTCACCCCTTCCTGGGTGTCGGGGTTGCCGGCTTTGCCGATGCCCACGATCCGGCCGTCTTTCAGGCCCACATCGGCTTTGACGATGCCCCACCAGTCGAGGATCAGGGCATTGGTGATCACCGTGTCGACGGCGCCCTCGGCTCGAGGGGTCTGGGACTGGCCCATGCCATCGCGGATCACCTTGCCGCCGCCGAACTTCACCTCATCGCCGTAGACGGTGTAGTCCTTTTCGACTTCGAGGATCAGCTCGGTGTCGGCCAGGCGAACCCGGTCGCCGGTGGTGGGTCCGTAGGTCTCGGCGTAGGCCTGGCGGGAGATGCGGTAGGGCATGGGTCAGGCGTCGAGGGGTCCGTTGATCTGGCCGTTGAAACCGATCACCCGACGATTGCCGGCGAAGGGAATCAGGTTCACGTCGCGGCTGTCACCCGGTTCGAAGCGGATGGCGGTGCCGGCGGGGATATCGAGCCGCTGACCGCGCGCGCCGGTGCGGTCGAACCGCAGGGCAGCGTTGGCTTCTGCAAAGTGGAAGTGGGACCCCACTTGCACGGGGCGGTCGCCGCTATTGGAGACGCTCACCGTGGTGACGGGGCGGCCAGCGTTAAGTTCGATGTCGCCGGGTTCGGGCAACAGTTCACCGGGAATCAGCGGGGCCATGGCAAGGATGCAGGGTGGTGGGTCAGCGAATTGGGTCGTGCAGGGTCACGAGCTTGGTGCCATCGGGAAACACCGCTTCGATCTGCACCTCGTGAACCAGTTCGGGAATGCCGTCCATGACTTGCTCGCGGCTCAGCCAGGTCGTGCCCTCCTGCATCAGCTCTGCAACGTTCTTTCCGTCGCGGGCACCCTCCAGCACAAGGAAGCTCAGCCAAGCCACCGCTTCGGGGTGGTTGAGCCTGAGGCCACGCTTGAGTCGCCGTTCGGCCAGTAATGCCGCGGTAACAATCAGGAGCTTGTCTTTTTCCTGGGGACTGAGATGCATGGACTGGCTCGGTCGTTCTCAGTGTGTCCCTACCGCGGGCCAAGCAGTGTTCGCTATGAACGATGACGTCGGCAAAGGCTGTTCCTGCAAAGGCCAGACCCTTGGGATCTGTGGACTGCTCAAGGCGCGCAGGGCGCGGGTGCGAGCCCAGATGCGGCTGAACCAGAAGCGGGCATCGCGGCTGGACGGACCGGCATAACGGGCCACCAGGCCCTGATCCAAGCTGCTGCAGCGCAGCGTGCCTTCAAGGCCTGCGCGATCGCTGCGGACCAGCTCCAGCAGTTGCGTCAGAGCATCGCCGCTCAAGGGCATCGGTGCAGCCCACACCAGCGATCCGAACACTGGCTGTTTGTTCAGTCCGTGCTGGTCGTTGAGGGCGTCGCCCCCCAAGTCCAACCGGTCCACGATTTCCCAGCGATCGGCTTGATGAGGTTTATCACTGCGTCGGCAGATGCTCAGGGCTGAGCGCCAGCGACCCTGCTGCAGGGTTTCTCCAGCGGCGGTGCGGCCCAGCCGCACGATTTCTGCACTGAGAAAGGAGGCGTCAGCTGGTAGTTGCACCGTCAGATGCTGCTCATAGAGGGCATTTGCATAAAGCACCAGCTCCTGGGGTAGCCATTCCAGATCGCTGCTCTTCGCCAGTTTGCAGTGCACCTGTTGACGGGCCCATTGGCCTTCGGGGTAGAGGCGGCTGCGACCGATGGACCCGTAGACCTTCTGCGCGGCGACGCTGGTGATCAGGCCGCGACTGTTTGTTTTCAGGTCCAGGGCAATGCTGAGTTGGTCGCCACCCACCAGTCCTCCAGCTGTATGCAGGATTGGCAGCTCACAGCGGCCGTCTTTGCCCTGTTCAGCCCGCAGAAGCTTGAACGGGGCGCTGCAGCCCCCTTGGTGAACTGTGCCTGCGTCGCCGCGTTCGGTCTGCCGGTGTTCAAACCGCAGCTCGCAGCGGCCATGCCAGGGATCGAGGCGTTGCATCCCCCCACGCTCGGCGCTTGAGCTGCGATGACCTGTAGCAATCAACACCAAATCAACGCAGACGGCTGGGCAGGCTCAGGGTGAACGCGGAGAAGCCTTGGACGACAACGCGATGAGTGACAACGCGAGCGATCACAAACCGATCGTGTTGGAGCATCGCCAAGTGGGTGAGGCAGTTGGAGATCTTCCGCCCGACCGCCGCCTGCAATTGCCGCTCACGGCCGAAGATCGCACGGTGCTCCGTGGTCGCCGCCGTAGCCATTGTGGACGTTCTCTTTTGCTTCAGTTGCCGCGGGAGGGCGCCCTTCAGCCCGGTGATCGCTTGTTCGATCAATCCCGGAGCTGGGAGGTGGTGGTGATTGCGGCGCCGGAGCCGTTATTGCGGGTGCAGGCGGATTCAGTCTTGGAGCTCCTGCAGGCGGCGTATCACCTTGGCAACCGCCATGTGGCCCTCGAGTTTCACGACGGGGACTTGTTGTTGCTGGCGGATTCAGTGCTGGAGGCGATGTTGCGCAGCCGTGGCTTGCATGTGAGTGCCTGTGAGCGTCCGTTTGTTCCGGAGGGAGGCGCTTATGGGGGTGGTCACAGCCATGCCCACAGCCACAGCCATGCCCACAGCCATGAAACGCCATGACCTCCCTGGCGTTGCTCCAGTTGGTGAGCCCGGCTTTGCCGGTGGGAGCGTTCAGTTACTCGGAGGGGTTGGAAGTCTTGATCCAGGCCGGAGCGCTGAAGAGTGAGGCTGGTCTCGAGCAATGGTTGAGCGCCGAGCTGGAGCGAGGATCCCTGCGGTTGGAGGCTGCCGCCCTCGCCACCCTGATGGCTGACCTGGACCGATGGGTGAACGGCGCTGATCAGTCGGCCCGACTTCGTTTGCTGGATCTGGATGGTTGGCTGCTGGCCACACGTGAAGCTGCGGAAGTGCGAGCTCAACAACGTCAGATGGGGGGGTCTCTACTGCAGCTGTTGGCTGACATGGGCCATCCACTGACAGAACCACTCCCCCTGGCCTGGCCGGCGGCATGGGCTTGGGCGGCACTGTCGTTGGGGGTGTTGGAGGCTGACACGGTGGAGGGCTACCTCTACAGCTGGGTCGCCAATCAGCTCAGTGCGGCCGTGCGCTTGTTGCCTTTGGGTCCGACCAGGGCTCAGGTGCTTCAGCACCGTCTGTTGCCACGGATCGCAGCTGAGGCCCAAGAGCTCCTCGCTGCTGATCCACGAACCTTATGGTCAGCGGGTGTGGGGGCATCGCTGGCGCAGCTGTCCCATGCTGAGTTGTATTCCCGTTTATTCCGAAGCTGATGGGGAGCAAGTTACGTCTGGGTGTGGCTGGGCCGGTGGGGTCCGGCAAAACCGCTCTTGTGGAGGCGCTTTGCCGGCGACTGCGGGATCAACTGCAGTTGGCGGTGGTCACCAATGACATCTACACCCAGGAAGATGCTCAATTCTTGACGCACTCTGGAGCTTTGGAGCCGTCAAGGATCCGCGGCGTAGAGACCGGTGGCTGTCCGCACACGGCCATACGAGAGGACTGTTCCATCAACAGGGCGGCGGTGGCTGAGTTGGAAGCTCAGTTCCCAGGTCTGGATCTGGTGTTGGTTGAGAGCGGCGGCGACAATCTGGCGGCCAGCTTCAGTCCGGAGCTGGTTGATCTCTGTCTTTATGTGATTGACGTGGCCGCAGGCGACAAGATCCCGCGCAAGGGCGGCCCCGGGATCACGCGGTCGGATTTGCTGGTGATCAACAAGATTGACCTGGCGCCTCTGGTGGGAGCTGACCTGGCCGTGATGGAGCGCGACACCCTGCGCATGCGCGGCGATCGCCCCTGGTGCTTTACCAATCTGCACAGCGGTGAGGGGCTGGATTCGGTGGTGGCGTTTGTGTTGCGACAACTACCAAATGTTGAGTCGATTTCCTCGTCTTGAGGGCTGATTGGTCTGTCTGGTAGCCAGTGCTACCGGTCAAGGTTCGCCTCGCTGGGAGTGTCGTTGCGCTAACGCACCAGTCAGCACTCTTAATTCACCATGTCTCAACCGTTGTCAAAACGCATTTTGATCAGCCTGGCGGCGGCCTCTCTTGGCTTGACAGTCACGGCTTGTGGTGGTGGTGATCAAGCCTCCAGCGTCGAGTACGACGACACCGTGAAGGTTGGAATTCTACATTCCCTCACGGGCACGATGGCTATTTCCGAGTCCACCCTTGTGGATACCGAGAAAATGGCCATTGATGAGATCAACGCTGCAGGTGGCGTTGAGGTCGATGGTAAAAAGTACAAAATCGAGTACATCGTTGAAGACGGTGCTTCTGATTGGCCCACCTTTGCCGAAAAGTCCAAAAAACTGATCGACCAGGACAAGGTGCCTGTGGTTTTCGGCGGTTGGACTTCGGCCAGCCGGAAGGCCATGCTTCCCGTTTACGAATCGAAGGACGCCTTCCTTTACTACCCAATTCAGTATGAGGGCCAGGAGTGTTCCAAAAATATTTTTTATACCGGTGCAACTCCGAACCAGCAGTCGGAGCCTGCGACGTTCTTTATGTACAAGAACTCGCCCGCCGCTGGTAAGCCCTTCTTCCTTGTGGGTTCGGATTACGTCTTCCCCCGTACTTCTAACACCATCACCAAAGAGCAACTTAAGTCGCTCGGCGGCGAAATGGTCGGTGAGGACTACCTGCCCCTGGGCAACACCGAGGTGGCTCCGATCATCGCCAAGATCAAGGAGGCCCTGCCTGATGGTGGTGTGATCATCAACACCCTCAACGGTGACCAGAACGTCGCCTTCTTCAAGCAGATCCAGGACGCTGGCATCACCCCTGCCAATGGCTACTACGTGATGAGCTACTCCATCGCGGAGGAAGAGATCAGCACGATTGGACCTGAGTTCCTGGAGGGCCATTACGGTGCTTGGAACTACATGATGTCCATCGATACTCCTGCTTCCAAGAAGTTCGCTGCTGACTTCAAGGCCAAGTACGGTGACGATCGTGTGGTGGCTGACCCGCAGGAGTCCGCTTACAACATGGTTTATCTATGGAAGAAAGCTGTCGAGAAGGCCGGAACCTTTGACGACGACAAAGTCCGTGAGGCTCTGGTCGGAATCAAGTTCGATGCTCCCCAGGGACCGATCGAAGTTCGCCCGAACCACCACATCTCCCAGATTGTGCGCATCGGCGAGATCACTTCGGATGGTCAGTTCAAAATCATCGAGGAATCGGATTCTCCGATCGACCCTCAAACTTGGAACCAGTTCGAGCCCACTTCCAAAGGATTTGCTTGCGACTGGACCGATCCCAGCAAAGGTGAAAAATACAAGCTCTGATGGCTCATTGAGTTCCTAAAGGCTGAATGCTTACTGGAGGAGTCCCTGCTGGGATTCCTCCTTATCTGTTGCTCTAATCGCTTAGTTATCAATTTTCGTGCAACTGCTATTTGAGAGCCTGTTCAACGGTGTGGCCATCGGCTCTGTGCTCCTGGTGGCTGCCCTCGGATTGGCGATCGTTTTTGGTCTGATGGGTGTGATCAATCTCGCGCATGGCGAGCTGATCATGCTTGGGGCTTACACCACTTATGTGGTTCAGCTGATCTTCAAGCTGCCTGTATTTCAGCCCATTTATGACACCTACGTTCTGGTGGCGATTCCGCTGGCCTTCATCACAAGTGGCGTGGTGGGCATCCTTTTGGAACGCACCGTGATTCGCCGCCTCTACGGCAATCCCCTCGAAACACTGTTGGCCACCTGGGGCGTCAGCTTGATCTTGCAGCAGTTCGTGCGCAGTGTGCCACTGGCTCAGGCAGCTGGTGCGGTGCTTGCTCTTGTGCTTGGTTTTTCGTTGCCCTTGTTGCTTCCCAAGGCTCTGTTGCAAGGCTCCCGAGCTCGTTGGATGCGCGCTGGCAGCTGGGGTGTTTCGGCTCTTGTTGGCGTGGTGTTTGCCAATGGATTGGCTTCTCAGGTCAGTCGGATCGCGCGTGCCACTTCCCGCAATGTGGATGTAACGGCACCCAAATGGATGCGCGGCGGGCTGGAGTTCGCCGATCTGACCTTCCCCGTGCCTCGTCTGGTGATCATCGTGATCACGGTGGTGGCCGTGGTCGGCGTGACCTGGTTCCTCAACCGCAGCGTCTGGGGCATGCGCATTCGTGCCGTGACTCAGAACCGAGAGATGAGTGATTGCCTTGGTATTCCCACCGACACCGTCGACGTGCTCACCTTCGGAATCGGTTCGGGGTTGGCTGGCGTTGCTGGTGTGGCGGTGTCATTACTCGGTTCAGTCGGCCCGAATGTGGGGACCTCCTACATCGTGGGCTGCTTCATGGTCGTGGTGCTTGGCGGTGTAGGCAATCTGCTTGGCACGGTGATCGCCTCATTCGTCATCGGCTTGCTGACCGATCTCATTGGTGCAGGGCGGTTGCTTTCGATCTGGCCTGGTATGCCCGCTCCCCTGGAGGGAGTGGTGAAATTCTTCGCCACCACAAGCATGGCCCAGGTGATGGTCTTCGCTCTGATTGTGGTCTTCTTGCAGTTCCGTCCAGCGGGTCTGTTCCCGCAGAAGGGACGCATGGTGGAGGCCTGACGTCATGATCCAAGCCTTTCAAGGCCGTCGCTGGCCCCTCGTTCTCGTCTGGGTGCTGATCGTGGCCGTGGTGGTGGCCGCACCAGCGGTGCTTCCTGTGTTTCGGCTCAACCTGTTAGGTCGTTTCCTTTCCCTGGCGATCGTGGCCCTCGGTATTGATTTGATCTGGGGTTTTACCGGATTGCTCAGCCTCGGTCAGGGCATCTTTTTCGCTCTTGGTGGCTATGGGGCGGCGATGTATCTCCAGCTCAATAGCTCTGCCAGCCATCCCAACGGCATCCCCGAGTTCTTCAGTCTTTACGGCGTGGATCGGCTGCCCTTTTTCTGGGAACCCTTCCACAATCCTCTGTTCACGGTGATTGCCATCTGGCTGGTGCCGGCGTTGTTGGCTGCGCTGCTCGGCAACATGGTCTTCCGCAACCGCATCAAGGGTGTCTACTTCTCGATCCTCACCCAAGCGGCTTTGCTGGTGTTTTTCAATTTTTTCAATGGCCAGCAGAAGCTGATTAACGGAACCAACGGTCTTAAAACCGATGTGACCAAGCTGTTCGGCCAGATGGTTGGATCTCCAGAGATGCAGCGCTGGTTCTTTTGGATCACTGCTGTGATCGTGATCTTGGCCTGGCTGTTTGTGCGCTGGTTGGTACGTGGTCGTTTCGGCGATGTGTTGATCGCGATCCGTGATGACGAGCCGCGGCTTCGCTTCACCGGCTACAACCCCACCCTGTTCAAGACGATTGTGTTTGCGATTGCCGGGGGTCTTGCGGGTATCGGCGGTGCCCTCTTCACGGTGCAGTCGGGGATCGTTTCGCCCCAGTACATGGCGGTGCCCTTTTCGATCGAAATGGTGATCTGGGTCGCAGTAGGAGGTCGCGGCACGCTGGTCGGTGCCATTCTCGGCGCCGTCTCGATCATGTATGCCAAGAGTCTGGTGAGCGAGGCGATGCCTCAGAGCTGGCTGTTTATTCAGGGTGGACTATTCATTTTGGTGGTCACGGCACTGCCGGAAGGCGTCATCGGCTGGTTCCGCACGGACGGCCCTCGCAACCTGCTATCTCGCCTGGGTTTGGGTCGTCGAATTTCCACCTACCCCCAATTGGAAATCGACGGTCAAGAGGAGGTGCAGCCATGAGTGCTCCCCTTTTGGAGTTACGCAAGATCACAGTCAGCTTTGACGGCTTTTTAGCCCTACGCGATCTCAATCTCAGTCTCCAGCCTGGTGAACTGAGGGCGGTGATTGGTCCCAATGGGGCTGGCAAAACCACCTTTTTGGATGTGATCACCGGAAAGACGTCCCCTACCGACGGCGAGGTGGTGTTCCAGGGTCGCTCACTTCTGGGTACTCAGGAGCACCGCATCGCCCGGCTCGGCATCGGTCGCAAATTTCAGAGTCCGCGTGTGTTCGAGAAGTTGAGTGTGGAAGAGAACTTGGCGCTGGCTGTCAGTCAGCCGAAACAGCCTTGGTCTCTGTTATTTGGTGGCTTGAATGCCACACAGCGCGATCAGGTGCATCATTTGATAGACATCGTGAATTTGCAAAACCGGGCTCACTGGATGGCGGGAGCTCTTTCCCATGGTCAGAAACAGTGGCTGGAGATTGCGATGTTGGTGGGTCAGGATCCTGACCTTCTTCTCGTTGATGAGCCGGTGGCAGGACTCACCGATGAGGAGACGGATCTCACCGCTGATTTGCTCAAGTCGTTGGCGGGAGATCACACCGTGCTGGTGATTGAGCACGACATGGAGTTCATCCGACGCTTGGAGAGCCAAGTGACGGTGTTGCACCAGGGTCATGTGCTTTGTGAGGGAACGATGGATCAGGTGCAGGTTGATCCGCGTGTGATTGAGGTGTATCTCGGAACCACGGAGGAGCAGAACGGATGACGGAACTTCTGGAAATCCGCGGATTGAATACCTATTACGGCGAGAGCCATATCCTTCGGGACGTGGACCTCACCGTGAAATCTGGTGAGATGGTTTGTCTGATCGGCCGTAACGGTGTGGGTAAGACCACGCTGCTCAAGTCGTTGATCGGTCTGTTGCGACCGCGTCGCGGAGAGATTGTCTTCAACGGTGATGGGCTCGACCGTCAGGCTCCTTATCAAAGGGCAAGGGCTGGGGTCGGCTATGTGCCCCAGGGGCGAGAAATCATTCCACAGCTGACCGTTGAGGACAACCTGATGCTGGGAATGGAAGCGCTCCCAGGTGGGCTCGGACGCCACCGGCGCATCGATCCGTTTGTGTTTGAGCTCTTCCCCATCTTGAGGGAGTTTCTGCCTCGCAAGGGTGGTGACCTCAGCGGTGGCCAGCAGCAGCAGTTGGCTATTGCCCGGGCACTGCTTGGCAAGCCCAAATTGCTGCTGCTCGATGAACCTACTGAGGGCATTCAGCCCAACATCGTGCAGGATATTGAAGCTGCTGTACGTCGCATCATTGCCGAGACCGGCATTGGTGTTCTGCTGGTGGAGCAGCACCTTCATTTTGTTCGGCAAGCCGATCGCTACTACGCAATGCAGCGTGGGGGGATTGTGGCCAGTGGTCTAACGAGTGAATTAAGTCAGTCGGTTGTCGATCAATTTCTCAGTGTGTAATCTGCTCTCATTCGATCGTTCAGCATGCCCAGAGAGATGTGATGGGTGACTCATCGGCTGATTTTTTGTTTAATGCGTAATCAGATACATCGGCGCGAATGTGAAGCATTTGTCCTTGCGTCGACATCTGCCAGATCTCCAGTCTGCTGTTGAGCGGTGCCTCAAACCAGTACAACTCCTTTGGCATTACAACCTTTTCTCGATAGAACTGATTCTCGCCAATGCACTTGAGAATGACCATTTGGTCAGTGTCATTGTTGTAGATGCATTCGATCATGGTTATCAAGAGATTGAGGGCAAGCATCGTGTTTTTGAGCCAGGAAAAGTGTTGGTTTGGTCACCGAATGCCAGCTGCTTAAGGTTTTCTTTATCTGCTGCAGATCTGTTTAGGCCGCAGTGCTCGAGGCTGAGCGGCGTTCAGAGGGGGATGGCGTGGTGGGGCAGTTGGGTCGTCGTGGCCGCCTTGCTCCCGTACTGCGCAGGGTGGGACTTCGGTCGGCGCGTCCTGCTAAGGCGAGCTCGGAGGCAAACGATGGGTTGCAGCTATGAAGCCTCGACCAGCTCGGCAGTTGATGGGCGATCGGTGATGCCATCAATGAGGTGAGGCCAGGTCTCAGAAGTTCGGAGAAGCGATGCACCGCCAGCTCTTCGCCATGCCGGTCGTAGGGCAACCGATTGATCGCTGAGTCGAGTCCGAACTGACGCACCCTGTCTTCGCCAACCCGTCGGTACAGCACCTCCAAGGTCGGCAGTTGATCCATGGACACCACGCATCCCTCGTGCTCCATCAGGCTGCGCAACACCGTGCAGAAGATTTCGCTGGCCATGCGCTGCAGTCCCTCATTGGGCCGCTGGCCCAAGCTCTTGTGCTTGTGATCGAACAGGCCAAGGTCCACCTGGGCGATGCGGCTGGGTGCAACATGCCGATACACCTCCGAGAGCAGGCCCATTTCCAAGCCCCAGTCCGATGGGATGCGCAGATTCATCGCCAAATCCCTCGTAAAGGCGAATTCCCCTGCCAATGGGTAGCGAAACGTCTGCAGATAACGCAGATAGGGCAGTGGACCGAAAATCTGCTCAAGGCTCGTCAGCAGAGGCCCAACAAATAAGCGGGTGGCCCGGCCCTGGAGGGCTTGGGTTTCCAAAGAGAGCCTGCTGTAGAACGCTTTGACGTAAGCCATCCCGTGGGATGGGTCGAGCAGGGGTCGGAGCATCCGTTCCGGATAGCCGGAACCGAAGGTGCGGATGTCGGCGTCGAATAGGCCGATCACTTCCGCGTGCTGACAGGCAACGCCCAGGCCTTGCCAAACCGCCCAGCCCTTGCCGGGTGGACCAGTGAGGTCGAGTCCGTGCTGCTCCATCGACGCGAGGATGTCGTTCACGGCCGGACCGTTGGTCCAGTGCACATGCACGGGGAAGGGCATGTCCGCGAAGAATGCCTCAGCAGCTTTGACATCGGCTGCACTGTCCGCAGACAGGGCGATGACCAGGTTGGACAGACCCGTGAGTGAGGAGATCGTGTCGCGGATCAGGCGCAGAGCAGGTCTGCTGAATTCCTCCATCAGGCAGGGGATGAGCAGAGCGGTTGGTCTCTGCTTGAGCTCCTGGTTGAAGGCAATGGCGTTGAGATTGCCCAGGCTGTAGTCGTGAACCGTGGCGATCAGGCTCTGCTGAAAATCCATGCGGTGTTCGATGCAACAACGGAAAGAAGGCGGCTGCTCCATACCTGAGTGAGGTTCAGGTGAAACGGAGTGCAGTTTCAAAGCGAGCGAGCGCTGGGAAATCTGCTGAGGAGCCTTTACTCAGGTCATCCTTCCGGGGATCTCGAGGCGTTGTCGTCGCAATTGCTGCAGATTCTCGGCTCCGCATCGGGGAATGCTGAAATCCGCACCAAAGGCAATCCCTGGAGTGTCGAGGATGTGGTGCTAATTACCTACGCCGACACAGTCGTTGAGGGCGATCAGCCGGCCTTGGTGAGCCTTCGCACCTTTTTGAACAGCCATCTCTCAGAGTTCGCGGCGGTTCTCCATGTGTTGCCGTTCCTAGTGGCCTCGAGCGATGGCGGATTCGCGGTGGCCAGTCACGAACGTCTGGAGGAACGCCATGGTGATTGGTGCGATCTAGCTGATCTTGCCCAGGGGCGCAGGTTGATGGCTGATCTGGTCTTGAACCATGTGTCGGCCTCCCATCCCTGGGTGCGCCAGTTCTTGCGTGATCAAGAGCCGGGTCGGTTCTGCGTGTTGGAAGCGGGTCCTGATCCCTGTTGGGACAACGTGGTGCGTCCCCGCAGTTCCGCCTTGTTCACCAAGCTTCAGGGTCCCATCAGCATGCGTGAGGTTTGGACCACGTTTGGGCCCGACCAGGTGGATGTGGATTGGCGCCACCCCGAGGTGCTGCTCGGCTTCACCCGGCTGCTCGCCCGCATGGTGGCCCATGGGGTGGGCTGGATCCGTCTGGATGCGGTGGGGTTCGTCTGGAAGGAACCCAACACCACCTGCATTCATCAGCCGCAAGCCCATCAGTTGGTGGAAATCTTGCGCCAGTTGTTGACGATCGCCCGCGCCGATGGAGTGGTGGTCACGGAGACGAATGTCCCTGAAAAGGAGAATCTGTCCTATTTGCGCACGGGTCGAGAGGCCCATTTGGCGTACAACTTTCCCCTGCCACCGCTGCTGCTTGAGTCGGCTGTCAGCGGCTCCGCTGATTTGCTCAATCGTTGGCTATCGCGCTGGCCGTCGCTGCCGGAGTCGACGTCGTTGCTCAATTTCACCGCCTGTCATGACGGTGTTGGGCTGAGACCGCTGGAGGGTTTGATGCCGCCGTCACGGCTGAGGGAGTTGTTGATCGCGTGTGAGCAGCGCGGGGGTCTGGTGAGTCATCGCCGGTTGGCCGATGGCAACGAAGTCCCCTATGAGATCAACATCAGTTGGTGGAGCGCCATGGCCGATGGGGGCGTTGACCCCAGCTACTGGCAGAGGGAACGCTTTCTGCTCACCCAGTTGATGGTGCTCGCCCTGCCTGGGGTGCCGGCGTTCTATCTGCCGGCTTTGCTCGCCACTGCCAATGACCTCGGTCGCTTCAGGCGCACGGGGCACCGGCGCGATCTCAACCGACCCCAGTTCAAGCAAAGGACGCTGGAACGGCGTCTGCAGGATCCAGACAGCGATGCCGCAGTCGTTTTGCTTGCGCTGAAGCAGGCGCTCTCGGTGCGGGCAACGCTGCCGGCGCTGCATCCTGATGGCCAGCTTCAGGTGTTAACCCCAGACCGGGTGGATCGCGTTGTATTGCGTCGATCCCATGCGGGTCATGACCTTCTGGCGGTTCATAACGTCACATCGACCCGTCTCACCCTGGATCCCTCCGGACTGCTCGACGAGGAGGATGCATCGCTTTGGGTCGATTGCCTCAGTGGCCGCACCCTGGAGCCCTGCAAACGCCATCTGTTGAACCCTTATGAGGTGCTCTGGCTGGTGAGGTCATGAAGACAACCCTGAGGCGTCAGTGGTGGGTGGTCACCGACCTCGATGGCACCTTGATGGACCATCGCTACGACTGCGCACCGGCACTGGGCACGATTCGTCTGCTGCAGCGTCGGGGGATTCCCATCATTCCGTGTACGAGCAAAACAGCGGAAGAAGTCCGTCGTTTCCGTGAACAAACCGGACTGCGGGATCCATTCATCGTCGAGAACGGGGGAGCCATTCATGGCGAGAACGCCGACGGGAGTCCCTGGCAGCAGACGCTCGGTCCGTCATGGCAGGAGCTGCGCCCACAGCTCGACGGCTTGGCGCACGACCTGGGGCAACCGCTGCAGGCGCTGGATGATCTCAGTGATCAGGAGGCCGATCGCTTGCTTGGTTTGGGCGGTGACGCATTGCGACAGGCCCAGCGCCGGGCCTGCAGCGTGCCGTTTGTGCCTCCACCGGATGGCGAGTCACGCAGGCGTCTGCAACAGCTGGCGCAGGCCCGGCAACTTGCGGTTGTGCAGGGAAATCGCCTGGGGCATCTGCTGGGAGCCGACGTCAGCAAAGGCCGAGCACTTGCGGTGCTGAAGCAGCGCCAGGGAGCGTCTGAAGTGGCTGTTCTGGCTTTGGGAGATTCGCCCAATGACCTTCCTTTGCTGCATGCCGGCGACCGCTCGATCGTGGTGCCAGGGGTGGACGGACCGCATCCCGCCCTCCAGTCCGGCCTGGCGGAGGGTCGTTTCCAGTTGGCACCAGCTCCCCATGCCCATGGGTGGTCTGCAGCCGTTGAGCAGTGGCTCCCAGGACTTCTCGATGACCTGGATCAGGTGGATTGAGGGCTGCCTGTCGGTTCCGTCAGCGGTGTGAGCGCATGGGGTGAGGCATCCTTCAGCGCACTGTTCACCGCCAGAGGCATCACCGCTAAAGCCAGCCCAGCCAGCACGGCGAGGTGCCAGCCCATGGGTAATTCCAGGGGCTGGCCCGTGCTGAACAGCTTCATATCGAGAATCAACAGGCCGAGATACAGCGCCCACCACAGACCGCTTGTCAGCTCAATCGGCTGGCCTTTCCAGGCGTTGCTGAGGGCGTAGATCAGGCTGGGAACCGCAATCACCAGCACGGCTCCCTCCAAAGCCTCCCGCCCGCTCCAGCTCGTCGCCCAGGTGGCCATCACGAAGGCCATGCCGCTGAGCAGCCAGGGGCAGGGAATCTGAAAGCGTCTTGGGGCGTTGGGCAGTTGGCGGCGCAGGGCGAGCAGGCTCACCGGGCCCATGGCCAGGGCAATGATCAAGGTGGAGGTGAGGAAGCTGACCACCTCCTGCCAGCTCGGCGCCACCCAGAGAAGGATGGTGCTGATCACCAGGCTGCTGATCAGCGACCAGTGGGGGACCCCCCGACGGTTCAACCGCCCGAGCGCACCTGGGAGCAGTCGGCACTCTCCCATCATCCAGCTCACCCGTGCGGAAATTCCCAGGTAGGCCATGCCAGTGGCACCGGGGGAGGCCACGGCATCGATGAGCAGGAGGGTGGCCACCCAGCCCAGGCCCAGACCCGTGGCCAGCGCCACGAGCGGCCCACCATGGGCACTAAGGCTGAGACGGCTCCAACCCTGCTGCAAGGCCTCCGGTGGGACGCTGACGAGAAAGCCGAGCTGCAGGACGAGATAAATCAGCAAGCACAGGCCCAGGCCCACTCCCATGGCCAGGGGCACATTGCGCTGGGGATTGCGCACTTCGCCGGCGAGGTCCATCGCCGTGCGGAAACCCAGCAGGCTGAACAACACGCCGCCGCTGCCGATGGCATCCACCAGCGTGTTTTGCTGCTCTGGGACTGGGAGTTGCAGATTGCCCCAGTGGCCTGCAATCAGCATCAGGCTGATGGAGACCAGCAGGGGAACCACCAGCTTCCAGAGGGTGAGGCCATCGATCCAGCGCGCCAGTTGGCTGATGCCTGCAAGGTTGATCCAGGTGAACAGCACCAGCAGGGCTACCGCCACAAGCTGGCCGACACCCGTGAGGGCTTGGGAGCTGCCCACATCGCGGGTGAGCCAGGGCAGCACGCTTGAGAGGTACTGGAGCAGGGCCAGCACTTCAATCGAGGGCAGCGACACGTAGGAGATCCAAGCGCTCCAACCGCCAATGAATCCCGACAGGCGCCCGTGGCTGAGCAGGGGCAGCTGGGCGAGGGCTCCGGAGCTGTTCACCAGAGCGCCCAGCTCCGCGAACACCAGCGCCAGGAGAAAGGCCATCACTCCACCGATCACCCAGGCCAGCAGGCTTGCTGGGCCGGCGATGCGGGCACAGAAATAGGGAGCGAACAGCCAGCCTGAGCCGATGGTGCCGGTCACCACCGTGAGGATCAAGGAGTTGACGCCCAGGTCGCGTTTGAGAGTGGCTGCCAAGGGTGATGTGTCGCGGGAGTCTGCGTTGGCAAAAGGTTGGCAGAGGCCACGGCGCGGCGCACACATGGGGCCAAAGCACGTTCTCGTGTTATTTGCGTAACGCAGTTAACGCGATTGCGTACCGTTTAGCTCTTCAAGAGCGCGCCCCACAGCTCTTCGGCCTGCGTTGTGGTTGTTAATGCATGGCGATCCACAGCGCTGACCACGCGGCAATCGAGGCTGTTGATCAGCAGCCAGCAGTCACCAGGTTCCGGTTGGGCATGGATCGTTGCTTCCTGGGCAAGCCCGAGTTCGAGCAGTTGTGCACGCATCACCCCTGGTAAGCAACCACTGCTTAGGGGTGGTGTGAGCCATTGGCCTTGGCGCTGCACCAGCAGATTGGCGGTGCTCCCGCAGCACAGTTCGCCGGTGGTGCTAAGCAACAGGCCTTCATCGGCGCCGTGCTCGATTGCTTCGCGGCGGGCCTGAATCGCTTGGCCGTAGGCGAAGGTTTTGCAATGGCTCAGGCGGCTGGTGGCGTTGCGCCGTTCATGGCGACTGATCCAGGTGCGCACGGCCGCGAAGCTGGGCTGATGCGCACTGAGGGTGAGCCAGAAGCGATGCAGGGCAGGATCCGGTTCACCCGCGGGCACTTGAATGCCTCGGCCTGCAGCACCATCGCGGCTCCAGTTCAAGCGCAGGGCTCCATGGCGTTCGGTCGTGTTGCGACTGCGGGCGGTTGCGCTGTGATCATTGAGCCCACCGCGCTGGATCGCTTCGCGTAGCAGAGGGTCGAGCACCTCCAGGCTCGGTGGTGGTGCCATGCCCAGGGTTGTCGCACCATCCCGCCAGCGGGCATGGTGCGCCTGCAGCAGTTGGGGTTCACCTCCGCGAATCAACACCGTTTCGAACACGCCGTCAGCCAGCTGCAAGCCGCGGTCGCTCAAGGGCAGCTTGAGCTCTGAGGGATCTCCCCATGTGCCATTGATCCAGGCCAGCGTGCTGCTCACGCCAGCGCCTCCAGCAGGGGCAGCAGTTTCCAGTCGAGTTCCTCGGCTTCCGCCTCAGGATCGGAGTCGGCCACGATGCCGCAGCCGGCATGCAAGCGCAGGTCAGCGTCTTTGCGCAGCAGGGTGCGGATCAGGATGTTGCTGTCGAAGCGGCCATCCCAGTCGATGTGCAGGATCGAGCCGCAGTAGGGGCCACGGCCCAGAGGCTCCAACTCCTGCAGGCGCTGGCAGGCGCGCAGCTTGGGAGCGCCTGTGATCGAGCCCCCCGGCCAGCTGGCTTCCAGCAGATCCACCCAGGTGCTGCCAGCGCGCAACTGCCCGGTCACCACTGAGGTGAGGTGATGCACCCGTGCATAACTCTCCAGGCGCACCAGATCGGGCACTTGCACGGATCCCGGCACGCACACCCGGCCGAGATCGTTGCGCAGCAGATCCACGATCATCACGTTCTCAGCGCGGTCTTTGGCGCTGCACACCAGCTCGGCCGCCAGGTCATCGTCGATGTGTGGATCGGGATGGCGTGGACGGGTGCCCTTGATCGGTCGGGTTTGCACGGCTCCATCCGGCATCACTTCCAGAAACCGCTCCGGTGAGGTGGACAGCACGGCCTCGCCGGCGGCGGCGCCACTGCCGATCAGCACACCGCTGAACGGGGCGGGGCATCGATCGCGCAAGCGTTGGTAGAGCGCCAGGTTGCCCATGGGTTCCGGGAGCGTTGCACTCGCACAGGCGGTGAGGTTGGCCTGGAAGAGATCCCCGCTGGCGATCAGCTCACGGATGCGCAGAACCCCGGTCATGAAGGCGTCGCGGTCGCTGTGGTGATGCCAGCGGCAACCCAGGGGCTGCTTCGCACTGGCGTCGGATGGTGTGGCCTTGATGGGCTGGGTTTCCAGCAGGTGCGCCATCGCCGCATGGCGGGAGGGGTCGATGCCTTCCAGGTGCAGCGCTCTGGCCTGCAGGTCGAAGCGCAGAACGGGATCGTGGCGGGCGATCCAGAGGCTGGCCATCGGGTCCCGGCTCCAGGGGTTGCCAGGCTCGGTCCAGGCGGCGGCGTCGTAACTCAGCCAGCCCGTCCAGTGCCCTGGGCTCAGCTCCCGCAGGGCAGAAAAGGGGTTGGTGGCCTCAGCATCGCCAGGCAGGCCGCGGCAGCAGTGCTGCTCCAGTGGATCCGCCGCCAGGGTGATGCGCCCGCCAAGTTCGCCGCCATCGCCGTCCAGCCAGATCAGGCCCTCCTCGCCGTAGAGGCAGGCCAGAACAGCTGCAACGTCAGCCGGTTCATGCCAGGGCAAGCGCTTGTGCAGCAGTGTCATCGGCTGGCGCTGCTGCAGAGATCAGGGCGACCGGCAGCCTGCAGCGCGGCATCGCGGATCCGGCAGCTGTCGCACACGCCGCAGGGGTGATCACCGCCGCTGTAACAGCTCCAGGTGCGTTCGATCGGGACCCCCAGGCGTAGTGCTTCCTCCACAATTTTTTGCTTGCTCCACTCCACCAGTGGTGCCCACAGCCGTGGGCCCCGTCCTTCGCGGCCCACTTTGCTGCTCAGATCCGCCAAGGTCTGAAAGGCATCCAGGTAGTCCGGCCGGCAGTCGGGGTACCCCGAGTAGTCCACGGCATTGACGCCCAGCACCAGGCGATCGGCGCCGCGGGCTTCGGCCAGGCTCAGCCCGATGCTGATGAACACCGTGTTGCGGCCGGGCACATAGGTGCTGGGAATCACCCCGTCCTGCACGCCATCAACCGGAAGGGCTTGCGCGCTGTCGGTGAGCGAGGACCCTCCCCAGCTCCCCAGGTTCACGCTGATCGTGTGGTGCTCCGCCAGGTTGAGGGCTTCAGCAATGGCTGCTGCCGCCTGCAGTTCGCGGCGGTGGCGCTGGCCGTAATCGAACGACAGGCCGATCACGCGACAGCCGGCTTCCTGCGCCAGCGCAGCGGCAGTGGCGGAGTCGAGCCCTCCGGAGAGCAGGGCAATCGCGGTTGAATCGGTCATGCTGGGCATTCTGTTGCCGTTCTGGTGTCGACGATGGCGTTCTCACAGTCTCTGACGACGATCTCCGGGGCTTGTGGCGGTGCCTCCGTGATCCTGATGAGTGCTCTGACGCCGGTGGCAGCCATCCCGCGCTTGGATCTGAGCGGCTATCCCGCACCGGCACCGGGCCTGCAGCGCTGGGTGATCCAGCCATCCGGACTGCTGCCCAAGACCAGCGATCCGTTGGTTTCAGCCCATCCCCTCGACTGGCGCATTCAGTTGATCGTGGGCGAGGAGGTGACCTTGGATTGCAACCTTCAGCGCTTGTCCGGTCCTGGGATGACCATGCGCATGCTGCCCCAGGCATCGGGCAAGGCCCTGTTTGAAGTGAAGGGACCGTTGCGCGTGATCAGCACCAAAAAAGCCTGCCCACCGGGTGCGCCCGAGAAACGCTCGTTCCTCTCCCTCGGCCTTCAGCCCTATCTGGTGCCTTACAACCCCTCATGGCCGATCGTGGTGGATCTGCCAAAGGGTGCCGAATTGCGTTGGCGCCTTTGGAAGGCGGAAACCCGCCAGCAGAAGGCTGTGCAACGTTGATGCTGACGGTGTCATTGGGTGAGGTAAGAGTCTTTCGAGAGCGAGGACATCTTCAGTGGGGCAACAGCGGGGCTAGATCCAGGGCGTAGGCCTGCCGTACCTGCAGGCGTCGCAGTTCCACGTGCAGATGGTCGGTGCTGGCTGATCCGCTGCGGCCAACGCGGCCGATGCGTTCGCCGGCCCGCACGAGCTGACCGGGTTGCACACTTGCTGTTTGCAGGTGGGCGTACACCGTCTGCCAGCCCCGGCCGTGCTCGATCAGAACCGTGAGGCCATAGCCACTGATCGTCTGGGCCAGATGCACCCGGCCGGAGAGCATGGCGAGCACGGGTGTGGCAGCCGGAGCGATCAGATCGTGCCCAACGTGCATGCGCCAACGCTGGCGCTGCTCTGAGTAACGCCAGCCATAGGGCTGCACTTCGTCAGCGCGCTGCGCGAGGGGGTATCGGAGCTGCAGCGACTCCCCCGGCCGCTGGCCAGCATCAGGGCCATGAGCAGGGCCACGCGCATCGGGGCATCTGGAGTTGATGACCTGCCGGTTGTATCGGCTCAACGCACCCCCAGCCACTTGTGACTTTGCAGGCTGAGCCGCCAACGGCCATCGCGGCGTGCTGCATCAAGCGCCAGCTGTTGTCCTTCAACGCTCTCCCATCCGGGTTGCAGCAGCCAGGCGGCTTGCGGCGCCTGCGCGGACAGCACCTCAGCGAACAGCAGGTCGGCAGGTTCATGCACCACCACTTTCAGTTCATGGCAGCGGCTGAGCAGCTCGGCCCGGGGAGGTGCGTGCCGTTTTGGCGAAAGGGTGATCCAGTCGGGATTGCCACTGAGCGGGTCGACCCCGCTGGTTTCCAGATGCAAAGGCAGCCCGCAGGTTTGGCGCAGGGTTTGCGCGAGGGCGTCGAGGTTGTGGTGCAGCGGTTCGCCGCCGGTGATCACCACAAAGGCTGCGCCGTCGCTGGCTGCTGCTGCTGCCTCAGTGGCGATGCTGTGCAGGGTGCGCGCTGGATGGGACTCAGCGGGCCAGGAGTGTTTGGTGTCGCACCAGCTGCAGCCCACGCTGCATCCCGCCAGGCGGATGAAGAAGGCACTGCGGCCAGCATGGAGACCCTCTCCTTGAAGGGAGTGGAAGGTCTCCACCACTGGGAGAGAGGCGGAGGCCTGCGGGTCCTGACTCACGCCGTGGCCTTGATTTCGCTGGGACTGTTGGGCAGTCGTTGTTGGGCGGCTTCGATCAGGCCGCGAAACAGAGGATGGGGCTGGCCTGGCCGCGAGAGGAATTCCGGGTGGTACTGGCAAGCCGTGAAGAACGGATGCTCCGGCAGTTCGATCAGTTCCACCAGGCGACCGTCGGGGGAGCTGCCGCTGATCCGATAGCCCGACTCAAGAAAGAGATTGCGGTAGGCGTTGTTGAACTCGTAGCGATGGCGGTGGCGTTCGTACACCACCTCATCGCCATAGAGCCGATCAGCCATCGAGCCTTCGGCGATGCGGCAGGGGTACACCCCGAGGCGCATGGTGCCGCCCAGGTCCACCACGTCCTGCTGTTCCGGCAGGAGGTGAATCACCGGATGGCTGGTGCCCGGCTCCAGTTCAGCGCTGGTGGCATCGGTTAAGCCAGCCAGGTTGCGGGCCCATTCGATCACCGCGCATTGCATGCCCAGGCACAACCCCAGGAAGGGAATGCGTTGTTCCCTGGCCCAGCGGATTGCCGCCACCTTGCCATCCACGCCACGGTTGCCGAAGCCGCCTGGCACCACCACAGCATCCATGCCATGCAGCAGGGCATCAGCGCCGCGGTTTTCGATCTCTTCGGCGCACACCCAGTGCAGATCGAGGGATGCATCCTGGGCGAGGCAAGCGTGGCGCAGGGCTTCCACCACCGAGAGATAGGCGTCATTGAGCTGCACGTATTTGCCCACCAGGGCCACCTTCACCGCCGGGCCGGGGTTGCGCATCTTGTGCACCAGCTGCTGCCAGGCACGCATGTCACTGTCGTGGTCGGTGAGATTGAGCACATCCAGCACTTCCCGGCACAGCCCCTGTTCTTCGAGGGTCTGGGGGACGGCGTAAATGCTGTCGGCATCAAGAGAGGGGATCACCGCCCGTTCGTGCACACCACAGAATCCGCCGATTTTGCGTTTGAGTTCTGCGTTGATCTCTCGGTCGCTGCGGCACACCAGCACATCCGGCTGGATGCCGATCGAGCGCAGCTCTTTCACCGAGTGCTGGGTGGGTTTGGTTTTCAGTTCGCCTGAGGTGCCGATGTAGGGCAGCAAGGTCACATGGATGTAGGCCAGATCGTGGCGACCCACATCGCCTCTGAATTCGCGAATGGCCTCGAGGAAGGGCAGGGATTCGATGTCACCCACCGTGCCGCCGATTTCTGTGATCACCACATCGGCGTTGCTGTTGGAGGCCACGCGGTGAATGCGTTCGCGGATCTCGCCTGTGATGTGCGGGATCACCTGCACGGTGCCGCCGTTGTAATCGCCCCGGCGCTCCTTGTTGATCACCGACTGATAGATCGAGCCTGTGGTCACGCTGTTCAGGCGTGACATCGCCGTGTCGGTGAAGCGTTCGTAGTGGCCGAGATCGAGATCGGTCTCAGCGCCATCCTCGGTGACAAACACCTCACCGTGCTGATACGGGCTCATGGTGCCCGGATCCACATTCAGGTAAGGATCCAGCTTCAGGATCGATACGCTGTAGCCGCGTGATTTCAGCAAGCGCCCCAGGCTGGCTGCCACGATGCCCTTACCGATGCTGGACACCACTCCACCGGTGACGAAGACGAACTTGGCCATGACCCCCCGGGTGACTCTTCAATGTACCGAGCACCCGAAGGGCTGAGGACCCCCCTCCGGCTCAACCCTCCAGCAGGCTGCGCAGCATCCAGGCGGTTTTCTCGTGGATCTGCAGGCGCTGGGTGAGCAAATCGGCTGTGGGTTCATCACTGGCAGCTTCCACAAGCGGGAACACGCTGCGGGCTGTGCGGGCCACGGCTTCGTGGCCGGCCACTAACTCGCTCACCATGTCGAGCGCTGCCGGTTTCTGTTCGGCTTCCTTGATCGAAGCCAGGCCGGCCAGGGTGGAGCCGCCGTGGGGTGCGACCACGCCCAGCGCCCGGATGCGCTCGGCGATCACATCGAGAGCATTCCAGAGTTCGGTGTACTGCTCCATGAACATCAGGTGCAGGGTGTTGAACATGGGGCCGGTCACGTTCCAATGGAAACCGTGGGTTTTGCCGTAGAGCACGTAGGTGTCGGCAAGCAAACGGCTGAGCCCTTCGGCGATCTCGCTGCGTTGGGCTTCGGAGATCCCGATGTTGATGGAAGGCGTGCTGGCCATGGCGGTAACAGGGATAAGGGGTTTCTAGCTCAGGAATCCAGCCCCTGGATGTAGTCGCGCACCTTGGAGCGGCGCTGGGGTTGCCTCAGTTTGAGCAGGGCGCGCGTTTCGATCTGACGCACGCGTTCGCGGGAGAGAGCCATGGCCTCGCCGATTTCGGCCAGGGTGCGCGGTGTGTCGTCTTCCAGTCCGAAGCGACTGCGGATCACCTCGGCTTCCCGCGGGTTCAACTCATCCAGCAGATGTTCGAGGTCGTCGTGGAGCGCGTCTCGGGTGAGGGTCTGCTCTGGTGTCGCATGCCCATCTTCGAGTAAGTCTCCGAGCTGGGTGTCCTGGTCTTTGCCCACGCGGGTCTCCAGCGACACCGAACGGGGCACTCTGGCCAGGGTCTGACGCACGGTGTCTTCACTGACCCCCAGCTCTTTGGCCAGGTCGCTCACGGAGGCAAGACGCCCCTGCTCACTGGCGATCTCCTGCTGGACACGCTTGATCCGGTTGAGCTTTTCGGTGATGTGCACCGGCAGCCGGATCGTGCGGCTTTGGGTGGCGATGGCCCGGGTGATGCCCTGGCGAATCCACCAGTAGGCATAGGTGCTGAAGCGAAAGCCGCGGGTGGGATCAAACTTCTCCACGGCTCTCTCCAGTCCGAGGGTGCCCTCCTGCACCAGATCCAGGAGTTCCATTCCGCGCTGTTGGTATTTCTTGGCAACGGCCACCACCAGGCGCAGATTGGCTTGGATCATCCGGTCTCGGGCCCGGCGACCTTCGCGCAGGCGGCGTTGCAGTTCCTTCGCCTCCAAACCACTCTCTTCCGCCCAGCGGGTGTACCCCTCGTTCAGCACTCGGTTGAGTTCATTCAGGGTCATCTCGGCAGCTCGGGCCCATTCCTGCCGGGTTGGCCAGTGGCTGATGTGATTGGCTTCACGTTGTTGCAGTTCCTCGAGATCCAGCAGTACCCGGATTGCAGCGATGCGAGTGCTGAGGTCACGCTCCTGCACAAGCAAACGCTCCCGCTGCTGCACCTGGCGGGAGAGCGTCACTTCCTCTTCGCTGGTGAGCAGGTCGACGCGGCCGATGTCCTGGAGGTAAAGGCGCAGCAAGTCATTGCCGCCGCTCCAGCGGATCGGGGCTTTCCCCGTCGTTCGAGCCTTCTCAGACAATGAACCGGTACTGACGGTATGCAGTCAGGTTCAGTTGTTTTGCTGGCAAGTGCCCCGAACCGCCGGATTCTGTTCGGGTTCTAGTTGGAGTCTTCTTCGGTTGGATCCACCCAGGTGCTGGCCACATGCAGCTCCTCCAGCTGCTTGTCGGCGACCCCGCCTGGGGCACTGGTCATCAGGCAGCGAGCTTGTTGGGTCTTGGGGAAGGCGATGGTGTCGCGGATCGATTCCTCACCCGCGAGCAGCATCACCATCCGGTCCACACCGAAGGCCAGGCCGCCGTGGGGCGGTGCGCCCACATCGAGGGCATCCATCAGGAAGCCGAACTGCTCCTGCGCCTCCTCGAGGGGCAATCCAACCGTCTGCAACACCTGGCGCTGCAGGGCGGAGTCATGGATGCGCAGGGAGCCTCCGCCGAGCTCAAGGCCATTGAGCACCAGGTCGTAGGCCCGGGCCCGGGCTCCGGGCAGGGCTTCGGCCCACTGGGAGGCATCACTGCCGAGATCCTCGGCATTGGGGGCGCAGAAGGGGTGGTGCAGGGCCTCGTAACGGTTCTCGTCGCTGTTGAACTCGAACATCGGGAAGTCCACCACCCAGAGGAAGTTCCACTGGTCGTTGTCGCGGTCGGCTTTGACCATGCCCAGCTCCTTGGCCAGGTACTGGCGCACCCGGTCGAGGGCCTTGTTCACCGTGGCGGTGTCGCCGGCACCGAACAGCAGCAAAGTGCCGGGTTCTGCGCCGGTGCGGCTGAGCAGCTCCTGCTTCTGCTCATCGCTGAGGTTGTCCTTGATGGCGCCGATCGTGTCGATTTCACCGCCGTCGCGCACGCGGATGAAGGCCAGGCCACCGGCACCAGCTTTCTGGGCCTCGCTGAACACATCGCCGCCGGGCTTGATCCGCACGTTGCTCACCGCATTGTTGCCGCCGGGCACCGCGATGCACTTCACCGCGCCGCCGGACTTCACGGCGCCACTGAACACCTTGAAGCCCATGTCCTTGACGATGTCGCTCACGTTGGTGAGCTCCATGCCGTAGCGGGTGTCGGGCCGGTCGGTGCCATAGCGCTCCATGGCGTCATGCCAGGTCATGCGCGGGAAGGGCCTGGGCAGGTCGATGCCTTTCACCGCTTTCCAGATCGAACAGATCAGGGATTCATTCAGCTCAAGGATCTCTTCCTGACCCATGAAGCTCATCTCGATGTCCAGCTGGGTGAATTCCGGCTGGCGGTCGGCGCGCAGGTCTTCGTCGCGGAAACAACGGGCCACCTGGTAGTAACGCTCAATGCCGCCCACCATCAGCAGTTGCTTGAACAGCTGCGGCGACTGGGGCAGGGCAAACCATTCACCACCGCAGACGCGGCTGGGCAGCACATAGTCGCGGGCGCCTTCGGGGGTGGAGCGGGTGAGAACCGGAGTCTCCACCTCGATAAAGCCTTCGTCTTCAAGGAAGCGACGGGCGGCCTGAATCGTCTGGGCCCGCAGGCGCAGGTTGTCGTTCATGCGCTTGCGGCGCAGATCCAGATAGCGATGGCGCAGCCGCAGCTCCTCGCGGGTGTTCTCCTCGTCGTGCACCGACACGGGGAAGGGCAGGTTGCCCTTCACGCTGTTGAGCACAGTGATGCCGCTGGCCAGCACTTCCACCGCGCCCGTGGCCAATTTCTCGTTGAGTGATTCAGCGGGGCGAGCCCGCACCTTGCCGCTGATCTGCAGCACGGTTTCGCTGCGCAGGTGTTCGGCGACGGCGAAAGCCTCAGCTCCCAGATCGGGATCCACCGTGATCTGCACGGTGCCGGTGCGATCGCGCAGGTCGATGAAGATCACCCCGCCATGGTCACGGCGCCGGTCCACCCAGCCGCACAGTTGCACGGTGTTGTCGATGTGCTCTTTGCGCAGGTCGCCGCAACCGTTGCTGCGCATGGGATCTCTCAACTCGTGACAGGAGATTTTCCCACAGCCCAGGTTTCTTCAGGGATGGCGGTAAAACGGGCGCCTAACGACCGTGGCGGCCTGAACCTGCCCGCGGATCTCAACGCCGAGCTCTTGCCCCACCTTGGCGAGGGCGGTGGGTACATAGGCGAGGGCAATCGCTTCCTGGAGAGTGGGCGACCAGCTGCCGCTGGTGATCGCCCCCGCCTGCTCACCGTTATGGATCACCGGATAACCATGGCGAGCAATGGCGCGTCCTTTCAGCTTCAGACCGACCAGTCGCCGTGATGGACCGCTGTCTGCAGCGCGCTCGAGTGCCGCACGGCCGGTAAAGGTTGATGGCATTTCCAGGTGCACGAGCCAGCCCAGGCCGGCCTCAAATGGCGTGGTGTCAGCGTCCATGTCTTGGCCGTAGAGATGCATGGCGGCCTCGAGGCGAAGGGTGTCCCGTGCACCGAGGCCGCAGGGGGTCACCCCGTCAGCCACCAGTCGGTTCCAGAGGTTGCGCCCGTCCTCACGTGCGAGCAGCAGCTCCACGCCGTCCTCCCCGGTGTATCCGGTTCGTGCACAGAACACAGGACGGGACAACCCCGTGAGATCCAGCATGCGATGGGCGAAGCGGGGCAGCGCGTGCAGGTCGACACCGCTCAGCTGCTCCATCCGTGCCAAGGCTTCAGGGCCTTGCAGGGCCAGCAAAACGCCATCGCCCTTCTCATCGGTGACCTGTAGGCCCTGAGGCGTGAGCTGTTCGCTGATCCAGGCGGTATCGGCTGCCGCGCAAGCGGCATTGATCACCACGATCAAACTGGCTTCTCCCTGGTCGCTGTTCGTTTGCCCCAGGTCGTAGACGATCAGGTCGTCGCGGATCCCTCCGGACTCGTTGAGCAGCACGGAATAACAGGCCTGCCCCGGGCCGATGCGGTGCAGGTCTGTCGGTACGAGGGTTTGCAGGGCGTCCTTGGGGTTGCTGCCCTCAATGCGCAGCACGCCCATGTGGGAGATGTCGAAGAGTCCCACCCTCTGCCTCACGGCTGTGTGCTCAGCGACCAGTCCCGAAAATTGCACGGGCATCTCCCAGCCGGCGAAGGGCACCATGCGGCCGCCAGTGGTCACGCAGAGGTCATGGAGCGGTGTGCGGTGCAGATCCATGCCGGTTGAGCCTCTGGGGAAAGGTTGGGCCGAATCCTATGGAGGCCTACGGAATTGCGTCGGAAGTGGAAGCAAAGCCGCAGATTGTCTTCGTTTGCTGGACCGCTTTCACAAGCGTCCGTATCTTTAGCTCTCCTTCCCGGTGGTGTGATTCTGAAATCACAGTCCTGCCAGTCTTGCGCGCACTGCGCTTCAGCGATGGCGCATCAAGGGGGGTGGTGCCGCTTGCGCCATCTGCCTGTGCATGCTGAGCTGGCGCGCCTGGTTTGGTGCCATCACTGGACGGCGCAACAGCCATCGCTGCCTGAGTTGAAGCCAGGAGACGCCCATCGTCCCAGGGGTGATCGCCAGCTTGACCTTGGCACTTCCGTTGAGGGAGAAGCCTTTTCGTTGAATTCTTCGGGTTTGCTTTAAGAAAAGAATAATTGTCACGCCAGAGACATTCATCGAGGATCGCTAACCACAAAATGAAGAATGATCTTGTGTAATTTCCGTTGCCAGCAACGACGTCAATGCCGACTGCTGTGCAGCTGATTGCTGAGCATCGCAATCACGATGAACTGATCCTGCCAACGGGAAGTTTGCTCTTCAGTCGCGGCACCCTCGCCAGCTCGATCTACGCGATTGAACGCGGTCTCGTCGAACTCACGAGCGGCGGGCGCGATCGTTTGCGCTACGGCGATGGTGAGGTGTTTTTCTTTGAGGATCTCCTCGCTGAGAGGCAGCGTCACAGCCGAACAGCGACGGCGATCACGCCGGTTCATGCCTTCTCGCTTGATCGCAACAGCTTCATGGAGCTGATCCATCAACACCCAACCCTGGTGCTCACCCTGTTGGGCCGGCAGCACGCCAGGCTCAGGGAGCAGCGCCTGGATGCAGCTCACTTTTATTGAGCCATCAAGAGCAGCAAACTCCGGGTGACCTTGGCTGCCAGCACACTGCTGATCCCGCTGGGATCGAGCTGAGGCGCGAGTTCAACAACGTCTGCGGCCACAAGATTGTGGTGTTGCAGCGCATCGACCA
The DNA here is from genome assembly GCF_014279955.1 of Synechococcus sp. BMK-MC-1. Taxonomy (NCBI): domain Bacteria; kingdom Bacillati; phylum Cyanobacteriota; class Cyanophyceae; order Synechococcales; family Synechococcaceae; genus Synechococcus; species Synechococcus sp. BMK-MC-1. The sequence goes on along the minus strand of NZ_CP047939.1, from coordinate 2,502,561 downwards.
GCGCAGCGAAGTCAGGCCAGGTGAACCCCCCGGGTTCAGGTGTCCCCGTGCCTGGCATCACGGCAGGGTCGAACCAGTCGAGATCCACAGTGAGATAGATCGGCCGTCCGCGCAGAGCGCTGAGCCTCTGATGCAGCTGATGCAGAGGAACCAAGCGGCTGCTGCGATGCAGTTCTGAAAATTCATCTGCCGTTCCGCTGCGGATGGCGATTTGCAGCAGGTCTTCACTGGGCAGCACCTCCAGGCAGCGGCGCATGGCGCAGGCATGGCTGTGGCTTGCGCCCAGCCAGGTCTGCCTGAGATCGGCATGGGCATCCAGTTGCACCAGCACCAAATCAGGATGCTCCCTGGCCACAGCCGCGACGGCGCCGGAGGTGATGGAGTGTTCCCCACCGAGCATCAGCGGTTTAAGGCCCAGGGCAAGAATCCTGGCCGTTGCCTGTTCAACGGCCTGCACGACGGGCTCGGGTGCTCCATAGGCGATGTTGAGCGCGCCGAGATCGGCGTAGGCCAGGGTGTCGAGGTCTCGATCGAGCTGCGGGCAGTACGTCTCCAGGCCGGAACTGACCTCTCGGATCGCGGCAGGGCCGAACCGGGTTCCAGGGCGGAATGATGTGGTGCCGTCGTAGGGCACGCCGAACACACCGACCTGACAGTCGGATGGATCACGGCGAGCGCCCATGAAGATCGCTCCGTCTTGGTCAAACATCTCCTCAGCCCCAACGCTGTCCAATCCGTTGGTTGTCATGCGCTGAGCTCCCTTTCGATACTGGCGGGGATGGCTTCAAAGGCTCCCGCCTGCCAGCGTGGACTCCAGATGTCACAGCCTGGGCCGATCGCTGCGGCGCGTTCGGGATCGGGGCTGCGGTAGCGAGGACCGTCGCTGGCCGCGAAGGTCCAGCTCCACCAGCCGCTGGGGTACATGGGGACCCAACCATAGAGAGGGTCGGCATGACCGAACACCTCACGCAGCATGCGCACGGTGTCGATGTGGACCGCGCGGAACGCTTCGGGTGATTCGCTTTGGGTTGCGAACACTCCGCCGGGTTTGAGAATGCGGCGGCAGTGCTGGAAGAAGCTGCGGTTGAACAGCCCCTCCGCCGGCCCCGCCGGATCGGAACCATCCACCAGCACCACGTCGTAGCTGGCGTCTGAAGCCTCACCCACCCAGGCGATTCCATCTCCCACGGTGAGCTGAAAACGCGGGTCGCTCCAGCATCCCCCGCCGATGGCCGCCAGGTGTTTCTGGCTGAGCTCCACAACGCGACCATCAATTTCAACAAGATCGACGTGCTTCACCGCGTGATGACGCAGGCATTCACGGGCCGTTCCGCCATCGCCGCCGCCAATGACGAGGACCCGATCAATGGAGCGGGCCGCACAGAGGGCGGGATGGACCAGGGGCTCGTGATAGTGGCGCTCCTGATGTTCGGCTGTCATCCAGCAGCCATCGAGCAGGAGGCCGTTCCCGTAGCGATGGCTATGGATCACCGTGATGCGCTGAATGGCGCTTTGTTCGTCAGCAATCACGTCGCCTTGGAGTCCGTAGCGCACCCCGTTGTGGTGTTCGTCGATCCAGCCGCTTGCTGTTGAGGGGGCTTCGCTCATGATCTGGCGCCCAGGGTTTCCTGCTTCCAGCTAAGGGCACGACGGGTTTCCCGTGCCTAAGTCGCCGCTGCAGACTGACGGCCATGTCTTTGGCCGTGTTGTGGGTGTTGTCCAGCGGTTTTTATCGATTTTCAAGGACAGCCGGGAGTGTCTGGACCCACTTCGCTTTGACGATCCAGTGGCGTTGCGCACGAACTGGACGCCTGTTGTGCATGGCGGAAACAACTTTTGCACCCATCGCTTGCAGTTGAAAAGCGGGCTAACGAGTTCCTCCGTCACCTTTCGGACCACCCCCGCCATGGTGGCGTTCTGCCTGGTGTTTCTCGTTGGCGGAGTGGGTGTTGCAGTGTCGATGCTGGTCATGAGCGCTGAGACTGCCATGGCGATCTCACCGGGGATCTTGGTGGCGCTGGCGGTTGCTGGTGGTGGTGTCCTGATGCTCAAACGAGCGCGGGCTCACGAGGCCAGTTTTGATCGGACGTCGGGCCAGTGCAGGGTGCGAGCGAAGAACTACTCGATCAGCGAGGTGCACGCGTTGCAGTTGCTGCGGGAAACGGTGCGGGGCAACGATTCCAACTATCACAGTTATGAGTTGAATCTCGTGTTTCGGGATGGCAGTCGCAGCAATGTGACCGATCACGGTGCCCTCTCAGCGATTCGCAGGGATGCCAGTGCGCTTGCGGACTATCTGCAAATCCCCGTGTGGGATGCCATTGATTTCAGGCTTCCCGAGCATCTGCGCAACGGCGGTGCTGATCCCAAGCTCGATCTGCTCAGAAACAATCTGGGCCTGTAAGGGGAGGTCAGTTGCTTTGGTTCAGGAGCTGCGGATCAATGAGCGCCTGGTGATTCCTGCTGCCGAACTGCAGTGGCGCTTCTCCCGCGCATCGGGTCCTGGAGGGCAGGGGGTGAACACCACCGACTCCAGGGTTGAGTTGCTGTTTGATGTGGACGGCTCCCGGGCGCTGGGTCCGTTTCGTCGGGCGCGTTTGAGGGAGCAGCTGGCGTCTCGTCTGCAGGATGGTTGCCTCAGGGTTGTGGTGGCGGAGGAGCGATCGCAGTGGCAAAACCGTCAGCGGGCGATGGCGCGTCTGGCGGATTGGTTGCGCGAGGGCCTGAAGCCTCCCCCGCCCCAACGCCGTGCCACGCGCCCTGGGCGTGCAGCTGTGAAACGCCGGCTCGATGCCAAGGGCCGGCGCAGCGAGCTCAAGCGCCGCCGACAAGCGCGTCCATCGGCGGACGACTGAGTGAATCCACGGATGGATTGCTGGTTATGGCCAGGTTAAGGTTTCAGCAGGAGTGATTGAGTTATGCCGAGTACTGGCAACAAGCGACCGTTGGCTGATCTTCTTGCTCTGCTTGAAATCGAGGAGAGGGCGAGGTGCTGCTCCACGCGGGCCCATGCCCAGTTGCTGATCAGGGAGGCCGATGAGGTCAAGCGTGCGCTCTGGGGTTCCCAAGCAAGATCCGCCAACACGCATTTCTGATGCCATCCAGCATCAACCCTGCCTACGGTCCAGTCACTGGCCAGCCGCAGTGTGCAGATCCGTCGCGACACCATCGGACTGACCGTGGATGGGAGCTTGATGCGCCTCTATGTCGCACAGCCGAAGTCTGTAGGTCGCTGGCCTGGGGTGCTGTTCTACTCGGATATCTATCAGCTTGGTGATCCGATCACGCGCTTGGCGGATCGCCTCGCGGGGTATGGCTACGTGGTGGCCGCTCCTGAGATCTTCCATCGCCGTGAACCGATCGGTGCGGTCATCAAGCCCGATGCCACCGGTCGGCTGCGGGGGAATGACAACGCCAGAAACACGCCCACTTCTGCGTTTGATGCGGATGCCTCTGCTGTTCTCGATTGGCTGACAGATCAGGCCGCTGTGGATGCTGCCCGCCTGGGAGCTGTGGGCTTCTGCATCGGTGGACACCTGGCCTTTCGAGCCGCCCTGCGGCCTCAAGTGCGGGCGACGGCCTGCATCTATCCCACGGGGCTCCAGGATGGGGTACTGGGCTCAGACCGAGCCGATTCCCTCCAGCGTGCTGCCGAGATCCAGGGGGCCTTGCTCACGATCTTCGGCAGCCTTGACCCCCATGTGCCGGAGCCGGCCCGCGAGGCGATCCTCGCTGCGTTCGCTGCAGTGCCTGGCTTGCGGCAGACAACCCGTCTCTATGAGGCGAATCACACCTTCATGCGTGATGACGGTGAACGTTGGGATCCCCAGTGTTCAGACCATGCCTGGGGGGACGTGATCGCCTTTCTCCAAACGGAGCTGGGTTGAAGGTGATCAAGACGACTGGGTGTTTTCAGCGCGGATCGCAGCCTTCGCTTGCTGCCACAGCGCCTCGAGCTCCTGGATGCTCCGTCCTTGCAGATCTCCATTCAGGGCGCTCTCAACCCGGGAGAAACGTTCCAGGAAGCGCTGATTGGTTGCGGCTAGCCCCTCCTCAGGATCAAGGCCGCACCAGCGGGCCACATTCACCAGAGTGAACAGCACATCGCCAAGCTCATCTTGAGCATGGCGGCGGTCCCCCGAGGCGATGGCCTCCTTGAGCTCGTCGAGCTCCTCCTGCACCTTCCCCCACACGCCGTCGATGGCATCCCACTCGAAACCGGCTTTGGCGGCCATGCGCGAGATGGTCATGGCAGCGGCCAGGGCCGGTTGCCCTCGCACCTTGCCGGCCAGTTGATCGCTCAGCGGGCTGGAGGATTGCCCCCCTCCCGATTGTTCCGCCCGTTCGGCGGCCTTGATGGCCTCCCAGCTCAAGCGCACGGCCTCAGTGCTTTCCGCTCGGGCCTCGCCGAACACGTGGGGATGGCGGCGGATCAGTTTGTCGCTGATGGCCGTGGCGATGGCATCGAGATCAAAGCGGTTGTTTTCTTCGCCGATGCGGGCGTGCAGCACCACCTGCAGCAGCAGATCGCCCAGTTCTTCTTTCAGATGCCGGTCGTCGCCATGGCGGATGGCGTCAGCCACCTCATGGGCTTCCTCCAGGACGTAGGGCACCAGGGAGGCATGGGTCTGCTCCAGGTCCCAGGGGCACCCGTTCACTGGATCCCGCAGGCGTGCCACCACGCTTTCGAGGTGGCGTAGGGGATCCTGATCACCAGGAACCGTGGCGTGCTGGGCCATGGAGTCTGTCGGCGTCTGGCGCCACCCTCTCACCGGCGCCGTCTGTGCCGCCAGCGTCGGGGCCATTCAGCGGGCAGAGGATCACCGTCGAGGATCAGATGCAGCCAAACACTCGTTTCCAGCCCCAGCAGAACGGCCAGCAAGGGGCCGGGATGCTTCTGCAGCCATGCAAGAACCAGCGGAAGTGCTTCGCCGGGTGTGGGGGAAGACCAGCCAGGGAGGGCTGCCAGTCCGAACCAAGCCACGATCACAACGGTCAGAATCCAGCCCAGCCGCAGCCCGGTGCCGATTAAAGGGCCATGGGAGAACAGCGATCGATGGGGGATCAGCATCCGGTAAGGACGCCAGATCCAGCCCAGGGGGCCCCACCGCTTCAGGGCCCTGGAGCGGGTGTCGAGATCGGGAGAGAGCCAGAGCCCTCCCCAGGCGAAGGCCGCGGCGGTGAGCACGCCCAGACTCCAGCCCAACCAGAACCCCGCGAGCAGGCCAGCGGGGACACAGCCGATCAGCGTGGCGCGGTCATGGTCCCGGCCCAAAGCCATCGCAGTGTTTCATCCATGACCCAGCCTGCCGCGATCAGGCAGAATCTCAACTTCGGGCGATTAGCTCAGCGGTAGAGCACCTCCCTTACAAGGAGATTGTCACTGGTTCGATCCCAGTATCGCCCATCTCCCAAAACCCATGCCAGGACTGGTCTCTCTGCTTCCGCTAAGAGGCCGTTTTCTTGTTTGTTATCGAGACATGATCCAAACCCAAAAACACCAAAGCGACGACTTTGCAGAAGGAGGTGGGGTGTGAGTTGGGCTCAGGGATATGAAGGTTGGAGTGTGGGTGACTGGGATTACTGCACAGGGGGCGAACAACCCATACCCCAGTCGCAAAAGATGCCCTGATAGATAACCCTTTGTCGAGAAGTTTGAAGACATCAAAGTTGGGCTGAAAGCTATGCAAGACCCGCAAGGGAAAAGCAGGGGGCGTTGTTGTCGCTATCGATCTCTCGGCAAAATATTCTCCGCCGTCAGCAATGACGGGATTTTTGCTTGAGGAGCGTGACCGCCTGATGGGCTGGCAGATGGGGGTTGCCGAGTGACCTCCCAGTTGGGGGAAGGAGAAGCGTATTTGGGCGAGTTTTGCAGAGTGAGAGTCTCGAAATCGAAACTCAAAGGTTGAGCGCTAAATCACGCAACGCGGAATGTCTGAGTTGAAGAATGTCTTTTCCTGGTCTAGAGTTCATTTATATGCTGCAATGGTAATGCGACGAGGTAGGATGTTGCGTCTCCGACGCTGGCGCTCGATTTCATTGGTTCTCGCGCAAGTCGCCTTGTTGTGCGGAGTAAAAGTATTAATGCATCTGGCTGGATATGAATTGCTTGTGGTTAATCAGCTGTTCTCGGCAGCTGTTGCCTCCACGGTTTTCCTTTTGGGTTTCCTGCTGAGTGGAGTGCTGACGGACTTTAAAGAGGCAGAAAAGATTCCAGGGCGCTTTGCTGCTGAGCTGGAGACCTTGAGCCTGGAGATTGGGGCAATACCTGTGTTTCAACCCTCGGCGCAGGTGGAGCAGGCCCAAGAGTCTGTAACTGTTTTGGGGAAGTTGCTTGTGGTATGGCTTTGCGGTAACTGTGAAACTGAGAAAGTTTTGGCGGCTTACCGCTCCACTCATGCCGATGTGGTTCAAGCCGCTGTTCAGTACAGCGGCGATGTGTCGACGTTGCGGGGGCGCTTGATGCAGAGCATGTCAGTGATTCTGGAGATGATCTATCGCGTGAAGGTCATCCGTGATACAGGCTTTGTGCCGCTTGTCTATTGGCTCGCTAATTTCTCTTCAACTCTTTTATTCGGAGGTTTGCTGCTCGCGCGTGCCAACCACTGGTTTGATTCATTGTTTTTCTTGGCTGTTATTTCCTTTGTTGTGCTGCTCATTCTTCGTTTGATCAGCGATATCGACAATCCTTTTGGATTGGGTGATCCCGATTCGGCTGAGAATGTCTCTATCGACGTTCTCGAGCGCACTGTCGCTTTTCTCGAGTAGTAATCCTCGACGTAACGGCTTAACAGGGCTCTGATGCGTTTTGACAGCAGTGCCGCCCTCAATGAGCTGCTGAGTGCTCCAGCGGGGAATGCTTTGAGCAGTTGCACCAAGCCCATGCACGAACACACCCTGTACGCCCGCTTTGAGCCATGAATTCCGTAGCCGAGAGCTTCGTTACTCCTCCCAGCGACGGGTTGCCCCGTGATGACCTCATTGCAGTGTTTTGCAAGTTCCTCAGCGCCGCTCTCGGCAGCTGTGACAGAGCCCGAAAAATTCCAAGGTGTGGAAGATCACATCGAAATCGTCCGCTTCCGGAGCCTTCACATCCAGGCCGTGGATCGGGCAGTGCTCAAGACGTTCGGTCTTGCCGCAGTCCACACAGGTGAGGTGATGGTGATCTCGCTCCACCGGGGCGTAGAGGGCCTCACCTGTGGGCAGATGACGACAGCGCACTTTTCCTTGGCGCTGCAGCTGGCGCAGATTTCTGTACACCGTGGCCAGTCCCATGGCCCCAGGTTTGTCCTGGAGGCAGCGATGAAGCTGCTGGCCGGTCATTTCCTGTGCCGACCGTTGCAGTTCCTCCAGCAGTGTCAGCTGGCGATCGCGGCCAGCATTTCCCCTTTCCATCGTCGTTGGTCTCACACGGCAGCGCTGTGGTGTTCAGTCAGTGATTCGCTCACTGTCCAGAGGCGTTGCCGCTGGCTTTGATCCTTGGCGGCACGGGCCACCGGCTGTTGTTTGGGAGCACCGCGCATTCCGCCCAACTGGCTTGGGCCGTAGTGCTCACCGCCCTGGGCATCGCTTGCCGTGGCGGCATAAAGCTGGGGCAGGGCTCCTTGGGCAGCGCTCTGGAAGAGAGGATCCATCAGCCGATAGGCCAGGGCTTCCTGCCAGGCTCCCGTGGCAGCCACCGACACCGGTTGCAGGTTGGTGCGTGCCAGTCCGGGGTGGGCCGCGAGGGATCGCACCGCACTTCCGGAGGCCTGCAGGCGCTGATTCAGTTCCAAGGCAAACATCACATTGGCGAGCTTGCTTTGGGAATAGGCCTTCCAGCGGTCGTAGCGCTGCTCTCCCTGGAGGTCATCCCAGGCCATCACCCCGAAATACTGAGCGCCGGAGGTCACGGTGACAACCCGCGCTTGCGGACGGTCGCCCATCAAGGGCAGCAGAGCCTTGGTTAAGGCGAAGTGACCCAGGTGATTCACTGCGAACTGCAGCTCATAGCCCTGGCGGCTGCGCATGCGTGGAGGCGCCATCAGCCCGGCGTTGTTGATCAGAAGATCCAGCCGTTCGTAGCGCTCCGCCACTTCCCGCGCACAGCGCGACACGCTGTTCAGATCCGAGAGATCCAGCTCCAGAAGATCCAGCCCGGCAGCACCGGATCCCAGCAGTTGGCTCCGGGCTGCTTCGCCCTTGCGTGCGCTGCGGCAGGCCATCAGAACGGTGCAGCCACGGCTGATCAGTGCCCGTGTGGTTTCCAGCCCAAGGCCGCTGTTCGCCCCGGTGACCAGGGCGACCCGACCTCGCTGATCAGGCATGTCTTCGGTGGTCCAACCCATGGTGCGGGAATGTCAGCACAGGGGCAGTCTCGCTGGTCGGATCAGTCCTCGGGGAACAGCAGCCCTGCCAGTTCATCGGCATCCACGTCGTAAACCCTTGCCAGAGAGGTTTCGATGGCACTGGTCACTTCACCGGGAAGAAAGCGCATCGCATTCAGCGCGTCTTCGGTGATCTCATCGGTGAGCAGGGTGTCCTCGCTGTCGAGTTTCTCGTCGTTGATCACCGCCATCACCCAGCTCTGATAGGCGTACACCAGATCCGAGAATTCGAGTTCGGGGTCGTTGAGATCCAGGGTCATCGTCAGGCTCAGCGCGCTGCACCAGTCTGACCTCCGAGGAGGAAGATGTCTTCAGCTGAACATCAGGATGGGGTTACCGGATTCCGATCAGCTTCAGGGCACCCTGGTGGATTTCGCCCTGGGTGAGCTGGTTCGACACAACCGCGAGAGTTTTCAGCCGCTCTGGACGGTGGACAGCTGGGCCAAGCTGATGATTTGGCTGGCCCTGAACTGCGGCCTCTCCGGTGACAGCGAAAGCCTCGAGCATTTCGCCGCTGCTCTGGGTGAACGAATCACATCGCGGTTGCGGCGCACGTTTTTTGAACGGGAGCTGGCTGATCTTGAGCTTCAGGTTCTGGCGGATCCGGCTGAGCAGCAGGTGTTGCTCCTGTCCCAGGATCCAGGAAATCCCGCGGTCTTGGCTCCTGATCGGCTCATGCGGGCCCTTGAGAGGGTGTCTCTGACTCCCAGGGTGGTGCAGGACCAAGGGCGTTGGCAGCGGCTCGAGGCGGTGGTGGCGATTCCCTGGGAGGTTTGCCGTGATTGAGCAGGTCTCCTTGATTGCGTCATACCGCAATGCTGGTTATGAGGCCGTTGCCGATGGTGTGATGGCGTTCTTTGATCGCCGCCCAGACTTGCAACGGCCTGGCGTGGCCTTTGGGCCTGGCGGTAGCGACGAGCCAGCCAAGGTGTCCACCGACATCAGCCTGGTGGCGATTGATCGCAGCGATCCCGATGCCTTTGCCCTCTCCGAGGTGATCGTGCGCGGGGTGACGGCAGCTTTGGAGCAATACCTCAAGGAGCGCCCCTTGTTTCGTGCGGTGTGCCCGGATCAAGAGCTGTTTGTGATGCCGATCTTCAACCTGCAGCGCTACGCCCCGGGGGAGGGGTTTAAGCAGTGGCACTGCGACTGGACGATCAGTGACGAAGCAACGGAGCCGGTGCATCGGCTGCTCGCCTGGATCCTCTATTGCAACGACGTGGATGAAGCCGGCACCGAGTTCCACTGGCAGGGGCACCACGAAGCAGCGAAGCGGGGCAAACTCGTGATTTTCCCTGCTGGGCCATCCCACATTCACCGGGGACGGGTGAACACCACTGCCAGCAAAACCATCGCCACGGGCTGGATCAACGCCGGGTCTTATCAGGCTTTTCTGGCGCGTCTCTCCCGCTCATAAGCGAGGGTTGGTCTCGAATCGTGTTCACCTGCTGCGGGAAGGGAATTTCGATTCCTTCGCGTTTGAAGGCCGTCCAGATCGCTTGATTCACTTCGCTCACGATGCCGATGTTGCTCATGGGATCGGCGATCCAGTAACGCAAGGAGTACTCGATGGCTGAGTCTCCATACTTCACCTGCAGGGCTCTGGGGGCGGGAGTCTTCAACACCCGGGGAACGTTGAGGGCGGTCTCCTCGAGCAGCTGCAACACCTGGCGTGGATCGTGCCGGTAGGCGGCACCGATGCGGATCTCGCTGCGGCGCAGGCGGTCAGTGGCGGTGTAACTGGTGGCCTGAGCCGTGAAGAACATCTGATTGGGAATCAGCAGCTCCGCGTTGTCGCGATCGCGCCAAAGCAGGGTGGCTCTGAGGCCAAGCTTGCGCACCTCGCAGGGGTCGTTGTCGACCATCAGCACTTCGCCCGGACGGACGGATCCTTCAAACAGGAGCCAGATGCCGCTGATGAAGTTGGAAAAGACCTCCTTGATCCCAAAGCCCAGGCCGACGGAGAGTCCACCGGCGATGGCCACCAGAGCGGTGCCATTCAGGCCGATGTGAAAGCTCACGGCCGTGACTCCGATGCCGACGACCACGTAACGGATGATCAGCTCCACAGCCTTCCTGCTTCCCTCGGAATAGCCGAGCAGTTTTTGCAGCAACCAGGACACGCCAGCGGCCGGGGGGCCTGTACCCACGAGCAGCAAATAGCTCACCACGAGCGAGGTGAACAATTTGCCCAAGGTGACTGAAACGCCGAACACTTGGCCGAGTTCAATCACCGACAAGTCGTTGATGTTGTCGAGCCGATTGATGAACATCAGCACCACTGTGATCAAGTACAGAGGCCTGACCAGTCGACTCTGAAGCTCATGCACCCTCGGTGCAGGCATCAGTTGCTGGAGCAGACTATCCAGCAAGCTCAGAAAGTTCCATCCCAGCCAGCTCAATCCGAGGTAGCCAAGCAACCCAGCATCCCATCCAAGGCTTTTCGCCAATGCATTTAGAAGAACCAGCCCCCCTGGGGCGATCAGGAGGCCCAGAGGTTTGGGAATCATCTCCAGCCTGGGGTGTTGTCGCAGAATGCGCCAGGCCATCACCAGCGCAATAATCAGCAGCAGTTGAAACATGATCGAGGCGCGCTGCAGATAACCCAACCAGCCAATGATTTCCCAGAACAGTTGATTCATGACCCCTGGCTCAGTCTTGAAATGAGTTCATCTGCTGTGGTTTGAGGTTGGCTGACGCCAAATACGAGCGGAATCAAAAGATTTGTCATCGTTTTGGTGGTTGGTCCGTCTCCCTTGATGGCGGCTAGGTTGTCTCCATGGATATCTGAATCTTTCAGGGCCAACTCCAAAGCGGCCAGGTTTTTTGAACTTTTCGCGGCAATTATTACGTCAGGATTCACGGGAACAAATGACGTTGACAACAGCGAAAGATTTCTCTGTAAAAGTGGATTGGTGACGTAATCACTCAGGGCGATCGCCATTGAGCGTTGATGCGCACTCGAGTCTTTGCCTAAGGCCAGAACACGGAGCAGATTCATGGGTGCCGCCGATCCGTCGGGTCCACTGGGCAAAGGTGCAATGCCGAGGTCGTCGCCGAGCCGGTCTTTCAGACGAAGGATCATGTCTGAGGTGCAGCTGATCCAATCCAATTCTCGATTGCCAAGGAGTGTGGTCAGCTGACCTTGGTTTTCAAAAAAGGTGAGATTGCGTTGATCGCTCGCTTGTTGAAGCCAGGTCAGCCAACCAGTAATGCGATCGCGTTCTCCCGTTGACAAGTCCTGGTTCCGGGAGGCTGTAGCCAGTGCTGGTAGTGCATTGAGACTCCCTGCCGTCCACAACACGTCATTCATGGCAACGGAAAGGCCCACGCGAGCGCCTGCAGCACCAACCTGAAGCAGTTCGTTCAAAGTCTGCGGTGGCGATTCGAGGGCCTCGGTGTTGAAGCAGGCGATCTGGGGGTACACCACTAACGGCTGTCCAGCGAGTCGTCCGTCTTTGAGCCGCACGTGTTTCAGAATGCCGGGGTTGGTTTGTTCCCTGCTGCGCTCGGTTTGTGGCAAGGGATCCGTGAGCCCCTCGCGAAGGAGTGCTTTCGCCTGCTGTGCATCAGTCAGGACTAGATCCGGTCCAAGATCTGCCTCACTGCGACTGCGCAGCTCAGCCATCAGCATCGAGCGCCGGTAAAGAGCCAACTGCACCTGAACATTTGGGTACAGCTTCTGAAAATTGGAGACGATCAGATCGACCCGCTGTCTCGCGTCTTTCTGCGTGTCACTGCTGATGCGGTCGTCTTTGCCGACCACCATCGCCACGTACAGCATTACAGGCGTTGACGTTGATAACGCGCTGCAACTGCTCAGGGCCAGGGCAACAAGAAGCAGTCCTGCTGCGGTCCGCAGATTCACGATCGAGGGTCGAGATGCTGGCGCCATTTTGTGCTGGCCGTTCTCTGCTTTGCGAGCATGGCCCACGCATCGCAGCGCTTCCGTGCCCGAACTGGCCAAGACCTACGACCCGGTTGGTACGGAAGCGCGCTGGCAACAGGCCTGGGAAGACCAGGGAGCGTTTCATCCCGACCCGAAGGCCCCCGGTGAACCCTTCTCGGTGGTGATCCCGCCGCCGAACGTGACCGGCAGCCTGCACATGGGCCATGCCTTCAACACGGCCCTGATCGACACGATCGTGCGCTATCAGCGCCTGGCGGGCAAAAACGTGCTCTGCCTGCCCGGCACCGACCACGCCTCGATCGCGGTGCAGACGATTCTTGAGAAGCAGCTCAAGGAGGAGGGCAAGACCCGTCACGACCTCGGCCGTGAGGCCTTTTTGGAGCGGGCCTGGCAGTGGAAAGCCAAGAGCGGCGGCCGCATCGTGGGCCAGTTGCGACGCTTGGGCTATTCCGTGGATTGGCAGCGCCAGCGTTTCACTCTGGATGAGGGCTTGAGTGAGGCCGTGAAGGAGGCCTTCGTGCGCCTGCACGAGCAGGGGCTGATTGTCCGCGGTGAATACCTGGTGAACTGGTGCCCCGCTTCAGGGTCGGCGGTGAGCGATCTGGAGGTGGAGATGAAGGAGGTGGATGGCCACCTCTGGCATTTCCGCTACCCCCTCACCAGCGGGGAGGGTCATCTGGAGGTGGCCACCACCCGGCCCGAAACGATGCTGGGCGACACGGCGGTGGCGGTGAACCCCACCGACGAGCGCTACGCCCATCTGGTGGGCCAGACCCTCACCCTGCCGTTCGTGGGTCGTGAAATCCCGATCGTGGCCGACGACCATGTGGAGAAGGATTTCGGCACCGGCTGCGTCAAGGTGACGCCGGCCCACGACCCCAACGATTTCGCCATCGGTCAGCGCCACGGTCTGCCCCAGATCACGGTGATGCGCAAGAACGGCACGATGAACAAGGAGGCCGGCCAGTTCGAAGGGCTGGATCGCTTCGAGGCCCGCAAGGCCGTGGTGGCTGGCCTGGAGGAGCTGGGGCTGCTGGTGAAGGTGGAGGACTACCGCCACAGCGTTCCCTATTCCGATCGCGGCAAGGTGCCGGTGGAGCCCCTGCTCTCCACCCAGTGGTTTGTCAAAACCGAGCCCCTGGCAGCGCGCTGCCGTGAGGCCCTCGAGAAGCAGGACCCCCGCTTCATCCCCGAGCGCTGGGAGAAGGTGTATCGCGACTGGCTCACCGACATCCGCGACTGGTGCATCAGCCGCCAGCTCTGGTGGGGCCACCGCATCCCCGCTTGGTTCGTGATCAGCGAAACCGGCGGCAATTACACCGACACCACGCCGTATGTGGTGGCCCGCAACGAAGCCGAAGCCCTGGAGAAGGCCAAGGCGGAGTACGGCGCCGCGGCGGAGATCGAGCAGGACGAAGACGTGCTCGACACCTGGTTCTCCAGTGGCCTCTGGCCCTTCTCCACCCTGGGTTGGCCCGATGCCGACAGCGCCGACCTGCAGCGCTGGTACCCCACCAGCACCCTGGTGACCGGCTTCGACATCATCTTTTTCTGGGTGGCGCGGATGACGATGATGGCCGGCGCCTTCACCGGTGAGATGCCCTTCCAGGACGTGTACATCCACGGCCTGGTGCGGGACGAGCAGAACCGCAAGATGAGCAAGAGCGCCGGCAACGGCATCGATCCGCTGCTGCTGATCGACCGCTACGGCACCGATGCCCTGCGCTTCGCCCTGGTGCGGGAGGTGGCCGGTGCGGGGCAGGACATCCGCCTGGACTACGACCGCAAGACCGATACCTCCGCCACGGTGGAGGCTTCGCGCAACTTCGCCAACAAGCTCTGGAACGCCACCCGCTTCGCCCTGATGAACCTGGGCGGCGCAACGCCGGCCCAGCTGGGGGACCCCGACCCCGAGGCCCTGCAGCTGGCGGACCGCTGGATTCTCTCCCGCCTGGCCCGGGTGAACCGCGAAACCGCCGAGCGCTACAGCACTTATGGCCTCGGTGAAGCGGCCAAGGGGCTTTACGAGTTCGCCTGGAACGACGTTTGCGACTGGTATCTGGAGCTGAGCAAGCGCCGGCTCAACCCCGGTGAGAATCCCTCAGCTGAGGCCCTGGCTGATCAGCGGGCGGCCAAGCAGGTGCTGGCCAAGGTGATCAGCCAGATGCACCTGATGCTGCATCCGCTGATGCCCCACCTCACCGAGGAGCTCTGGCACAGCGTGACGGGCGAGCCGGAAACCACCTTCCTGGCCCTGCAGCCCTGGCCGGTGCTGGATGAGAGCGCTCTGGATGATGCCTTGGAAGCTTCCTTCGCTGAGCTGATCGCTGCCATCCGTGTGGTGCGCAACCTGCGGGCGGTGGCGGGGCTTAAGCCCTCGCAATCGGTGCCGGTGCGCTTCGTCACCGGCCGCGCTGAGCTGGCGGCTGTGCTGAGCAAGGGCACGGCCGACATCACGGCCCTGACGCGGGCGGAGTCGGTGGCGGTGATGGCGCCGGCGGAGGCCGATGCAGCTCCGGTGGCCAAGGCCCTGGCGGGGGTGAGCGGTGAGCTCCAGGTGCTGCTGCCGATCGAAGGCCTGGTGGATCTCGATGCGCTCAAGGGCCGCCTCGAGAAAGACATCGCCAAGGCCGAGAAGGAGATCAAGGGCCTGGCGGGCCGGCTGGGCAATCCCAACTTCGCCGACAAGGCTCCGCCGGAGGTGGTGGCGGAATGCCAGGCCAACCTCGATGAGAAACAGGCCCAGGCCGATCTGGCCCGCAAGCGCCTGGCCGACCTGAGCTGATGACGTGATTCAAGTTGAGGGGCTGAGCAAGACCTACCGGGTTGCCGAGAAGCAGCCCGGCTTGGTTGGAACCCTGCGCCATTTCGTTCAACGCCGCACCCGGGACGTGACGGCGGTGCAAAACGTGTCCTTCCGGATCGAGCCCGGCGAGATGGTGGGCTTTCTTGGCGCCAACGGCGCTGGCAAAACCACCACCTTGAAGATGCTCTGCGGCTTGATCCACCCCAGCGCTGGGGAGGTGCAGGTGGCGGGCTTCAGTCCGCAGCGCCGTCAGGCGGAGTTCCTGCGCCGGATCACCCTGGTGATGGGCCAGAAGCAGCAGCTGCTCTGGGACCTGCCGCCGATGGATTCGTTGCGGGTGAATGCGGCGGTGTACGGCATCCCCGATGGCGTGGCCCGGCGGCGGATCAGCGAGCTGGCTGATCTGCTCGAGCTGGGGGAGGAGCTCACCCGGCCAGTGCGCAAGCTCTCCCTCGGTCAGCGGATGAAGGCCGAACTCCTGGCGGCGCTGCTGCACGAGCCGGAGGTGCTGTTTCTCGATGAACCCACGCTGGGGCTGGATGTGAATGCCCAGGCCAGGGTGCGCACATTCCTGGCGGACTACAACCGCCGCACGGGGGCCACTGTGCTGCTCACCAGCCATTACATGGCCGACATCACGGCCCTGTGCCCCCGGGTGCTGCTGATCCACCAGGGACGCCTGTTTCACGATGGGCCGCTGAACTCCCTGGCTGAGCAGCTGGCGCCGGAACGGGAGGTGCGGCTGGAGTTGGAATCTCCTGTTGATCCCGCGGTGTTCGCGGGTTTGGGGCGGCTGGAGCTGATCGATGGCTGTGATGTGCGGCTGCTGGTTGCAAGGGATGAGCTCACCGCAGTGGTGGCCCAGCTGCTCGAGCGCTTTGCGGTGCGCGATTTGGATGTCACCGACCCACCGATTGAGGAGCTCATCGGTGGGTTGTTCCGGCAGGGGCGCGTCTGATGCGGATCTTCGGGCTGAATCGGCGGATCATCCGCGTGCTGCTGGGTTGCCAATACGCCCACATGCTCGAGTACCGCGCCGAGATCGCCCTCTGGGCGCTCTCCGGAGTCTTGCCATTCATCATGCTCAGCGTCTGGAGCGGTAGCGACGCGCGTTCAGGGCTGGGTCTCGATGGCGTGGCCCTCGATCGCTATTTCCTCAGTGCCTTTCTGGTGCGCCAGTTTTCGGTGGTTTGGGTGGTGTACGACTTTGAGGAGGATGCTCTGAGCGGTCGGCTTTCGCCCTACCTGTTGCAACCGCTGCACCCGCTCTGGCGCTATGTGGCGGCGCACCTCGGGGAACAGCTCACCCGTTTGCCTTTTGCCGCTCTGATCGCTGCCGTGTTCTTTGCAGTGCAGCCGCAAGCCTTCTGGTTGCCGTCGTTGGGGGGCTTCCTGCTGGCCTGGCTGGCTATCTGGATGGCTTTTGCGATCGCCTTTCTGTTCCAGAGCCTGATTGCAGCTCTGTGCTTCTGGAGTGAGAAGGCCAGTGCCCTGGAGCGGCTGCAGTTCATCCCCTTTCTGTTTCTTTCCGGCTTGTTGGCGCCGCTCACGGCCTTCCCGCCGGCGGTGCGGGCCTGGGCCCAGTGGACCCCGTTCCCCTATTTGATCGATTTCCCGGCGCGGGTGTTGGCGGGTCAGCCGGTGGATCTGCTGGCGGGTTTTGGGGCGCAACTGGCCTGGATCGCGTTGTTGTTACCGGTGGTGCTGCTGCTCTGGCGGGCCGGGGTGCGCCATTACAGCGCCATGGGGGCCTGATGGGGCGCTACTGGCGAACCCTGCGGCGCTTCTGGGGGACGACCCTGGCCACGCAGCTGGAATACCAGGCCAACGTGCTGATCGAGCTGCTGGCGGTGGCGATGAGCCTCAGCGGCAGCTTGTTTCTGCTCTCGCTCTTCTATGGCCCGGATCAGACCCTGGGGGGCTGGAGCTGGGCCCAGGCCTTGATGGTGCAGGGGCTTTACACGGTGTTCGACGGCATGGCCACCACCTGGTTGCGCCCGAACCTGGGAGCGATCGTCACCCATGTGCGCGAGGGCACCCTCGATTTTGTGCTGCTCAAGCCGATCGACAGTCAGTTCTGGCTGTCGCTGCGCACGCTGTCGCCGGCGGGGCTGCCGGAGATTGGTCTGGGGCTTGGGCTTTTGGCCTGGGGCAGCCATCAGGCCGGTGTGGTGCTCACGCCGGCCTCCTTGCTCATCGTGGTTGTGATGCTGCTGGCCGGTGGCTTGATTCTTTATTCGCTTTGGTTTCTGATCGCGGCCACCAGCATCTGGTTTGTCAAAACCTGGAATGCCACCGAGGTGTTGCGGGCCCTGCTGGTTTCCGGGCGCTACCCCCTCAATGCCTATCCGCCGGCCCTGCGCCTGCTGTTCACCCTGGTGCTGCCGGTGGCGTTTCTCACCACGGTTCCCGCCCAGGTGCTGCTCGGTGAAGCTGCCGCACCGATGCTCGTCGCTGGCATGGTGCTGGCGCTGCTGTTCTTTGCCGCGGCGAGGGCCTTCTGGTTGTTTGCTCTGCGCTTTTACACCTCAGCGTCGAGTTGACCCTCCCGGCCTGATTCACGAGGCATCTGGCGACAACAATTGAGTCACTTGGTTTGGATTGCTGGACGATGCTGGATAGAGAGTCATGCAATTGAAGGCGAAATCAGCGCCACTTCCCTGCACGATGCCAGCGATATCAAGGAAGATCGCCTGTTGAATGTTGAGCCATTCCGCCCAGACTGTTGTTTTGGTAAAGCAATACACCATCATGTTGATGGATGAAGCATCCCACTGGTTGAAATTCACGAGAATGATCTGTTTCTGGTCGATGTGGGGGTGTTGCTTCAGATGCTCCCTGACTTTGTCAGTGATTCCAGCGATTTTACTGATATCTTCATAGCGTAGGGAGATGTTGGCCAGAATGCGCCGGTTGTACATCTGGCCGGGGTTTTCAATTGGTTTCGTGGCAAAAATCGAGTTGGGGATATTCAGGGGCCTGCGATCAAATGTGCGAATTCTTGTGTAATACCAGCCAATCGATTCCACGGTTCCTTGCAGCTCGTCGACGTTGATCCAATCCCCTTCTTTGAACGGGCGATTGAAGAAGAGCATGAAGCCGGAGAGAAAATTCTGGCTGATTTGCTGCGTGGCAAAGGTGAAGCCAATTCCAGCACCTCCCAGCAAGGTGGCGATGGCGGCTGAGGGGATGCCGAGGTTCACCATCATCGCTGCTGTGGTGATCAGCAACGTGAGAATCGTGAAGAGGCGCCCCAGCAGATTGATGAGCATGGCCTCGTCTTGCTCGTCATCCATCCGGATCCAGCGCCGCATCGACCCCGACTGGAGAATGGCGTGTCCCACATTGAGGGTCGCCCAGCTGATGGTGATGATCAGCAGCGTGGCGGCGAGGCGCTTCAGTGTGAGCTGATCCACCACATCGATGCGCTTATCGATCCAATGGGTGATCCAAGTGCCATAGAGCGACACGCCAAGGCCGATGAGTAGCGGTCGCCTCAGGCTGCGTGTGATCACGCTGCCGATGTTGCGCCCGTGTCGGCTTACGACATTCAGCAGAAACCAGGCCGCGATCAACGTCAGGGTTCCAACGACAAGGCCAGTGTTGGTTTGCAGAAACCCCACGCGATCGACGGCGGTTGACGTGAGCTCCCTGAAGTTTTGAAGATCCTGGATGGGTCTAGTGAGTCAAGGCCCGAGATTTTAGCTGGCGTTCCTTGGCTCCTGGCGTTGTGTTGGCTGATCAGGAGTGGGCTGGCTGTTGTAGCTCTGTTGCAGGCTCGGTGGCCATTGCATGGGATACACCTGGCGTTGGGGGAAGGGGATGGTGATTCCTTCTTTCTCGAAACGTTTCCAGATCTCCCTGCGCAGATCACTGCCCACAGCGAAGGCATCAAGGGGGTTGGCCACCCAGAAGAGCACTTTGTAGTTGATCGACGAATCGGCAAAGTCCGTCACGAAAGCCGACGCTGGGGGGTACGGCTTCACTTTGGGGTGGTCTTCTGCAATCGCGAGCAGCAGCTCAATCACCCGATCGGGGTCGTGGTTGTAGGCAGCGCCGACTTCAACGCTGTCGCGACGTGCCGTTTCAGCAGCTGTGTAGGACGCTGCTTCTTGTGTGAAGAAGGTCTGATTCGGGATCAGCAGTTCGGCGCCGTCACGGCCACGCTTCAGCTGTGTTGCCCTGAGGCCGAGCTTGCGCACGGTGCAGGGATCTCCATTGATCATCAAGATTTCGCCTGGGCGCACGGAACCTTCAAATAACAGCCAGATGCTGCTGATGAAATTGGAGATGATTTCTTTGATGCCAAAACCGATGCCCACCGATAAACCACCGGCGATGGCGATGAATGCATTGCCATTGATGCCGATGTAGTACGCCACGCTCATAATGCCGATGGCGATCACGCTGTAACGGAACAGCAATTCCATGCCACGCCGGTTCTGCTGACGCACCCCGAAGATCGTGCCACTGGCCCAGGCCATCAGTGCTGCAGGCCGCGATGCAATCGTCACGATCAGATAAATCGCCACGATCGCCGTATAGACCTTGCCCAAGGTGATCTCGACTTCAAAGAGGTTGGCGATTCCGATCCGCGCCAGATTTTCACGGCTGCCGAGCAGGCTGAGCATTGAAACAGTGGCCGTGATTACATAGATAGGTTTGAAAAATGTGCTTTCAATCTCTTCGATTGGGAACCCCGGATTGACCTGCTTAACGAGTGATTTCAAAGGTGTGAACAGATTCCAGCCCAGCCAGAGCAGCCCGAAATAACGCAACAGCCCGAAGGGTGCTTGGCATGCAGCAAAGACAGCCGCAAGGATCAGGATCAGTGCAGGACCAAGCAGAACACGGATCGATTCTGGAAACAGTGCTTGCAACCGGTAACGCTTGGGATCGAGTAGAATGCTGCGGGTGCGTGCAATCACCACGACAACGGCCAGTACAAGCAACTGGGACAGAACTGACCAGCGCTGCAGAAAGGCCAGCCAGCTCAGCATTTCGATGAGAATGTCGCTGGGGGACACCGACAGAATGAGAGAGGTGATGGTCATGACGACGGTCCCAGTTTGGTGTTCAGTGTTGCGGCAGCTTGGCTTGGAGTTTCTGTGCCAAAAATCACATCATTCAGTGTGAATTGCATCACTCGTTCGAGTTTTGGGTTTTGATTTAGCACTGCCCTGATTTCATCACCAATGCGAACATCATCCTGGTCTGTGCTGAGGTAAAGGTCTTGGAATCCAGGAATTTCGCGATTGATGATTTGTGCTGCTGCTGGGTTGACCGGGTAGGAGGTGCGGTACCGCAGGGCCCATGTTTTCTGTGCCCAGGGCAGAACAATGAATTGCATCAGTTCCAAGCTTTTCTGCCGCTGTTGACGGCTGGAATTCCTTCCGAGGCCCCACACTTGCAGCCGGCTTACCGGTGTGGCTTTTCCGGCTGGTCCTGCCGGTAACAGCCCAATGCCGAGATTGTCCTTTAAGGCCTCCCGCAGTTGGGGCAGCTGGGAGCTCCAGCAGCTGATCCAGTGGAGACTTCCATCGATCAGTTGTTGCCGGAGGGTGGCCTGATCGTTCATGAACAGAACGTTCTGCTGAAAGCTTGCTGCCCGCAGCCAGGTGAGCCATTGCACCAGCTGGTTCACATCCTCTGTTGTCGGTGTTTCTCCACGCAGGGAGCTGATCAACGCGTTTCCAGCGCCATAGCTGCCCACACTCCAATAGAGATTCTCGAAGTTCTGCGTGAGGCCGAAAATGCTGCCTTCACTGCTCTGTTGGGCCAGTTCGCGCAGAGTCTTGGGTGGACTTTTGAGTTTGCGTTTGTCGTAACAGGCCAGTTGGATGTACTGGGACACCGGTAATCCCGTGATGGTTCCGTCGCTCGTGCTGACGCGCGTGAGGAGCTCCGCTGGAATGGCCTGGCGTTGTTCAGGTGTGACCGGGACGGAATCCAGAATGCGTGCTGTGAACAGGGCCTGGATGGTCTGGGCATCGCTGACCACCAGATCAGGCCCCAGTCCACTGTTGGTCTGGCGTTGCAGTTCCGATTGAACACTGGATGCCGAGTAAAGGGAGGGCTGGATCCTTATCCCAGGGATGACAGCCCGCAAACTGGTCTGAAAATTGCGCAAAACCTCGCGGTCCCGTGCGCTTTCTTCGCTCGTGACCACCTCCTGGGAGGGCAAGGTGCGCACGACTCGGAGCAGGGTGGGACGGGCTTCGTCCGTGCTGCTGCATGCGCTGAGCAGGCCAATCGCTCCTGCTAAGCCAAGGAGCTTGAACCTAAGGGTCAATAAACGTTGCCCAAACTCTCGTTTCATCGGGTTTGTATTGCGTCCGCAGAGTGTCGCTATCGGTTGTAACCGAGATCCATAGTGACCCCAGCGATCCCGTGATGCCAAGTCGTTGGCACTTGCGCTGAATGCCATGCCCATGGAACGGTTGTTGGGCTTGGGAGAGGGAATGGCGAGCGATCTGCTGAGTACGGAGGCCGTTTTGCAGTGGCTGCAGACACCGTTAGGTGCTCTGGTGTTTATTCCCTTGTATGCGGTTTGGGTCACCGTGCTGTTGCCTGGTCTCTGGGCTTCGATGCTGGCGGGAGCGCTGTACGGCACCTGGTGGGGCAGCCTGATCGTGTTCGCTGGAGCCACGCTCGGGGCGGAAGCCGCTTTCTTGCTGGGGCGTTATCGCTTACGTGGCTGGGCACAACGTCGCCTCAAGCGTTTTCCAAAACTGCTTGCAATCGAAAAGGCGGTGAGCCGTGAAGGCTTCCGGCTGGTGCTGCTCACCCGCCTGTCTCCGGCCTTTCCGTTCTCTCTGCTGAACCTCGCCTATGGGCTTAGCGACGTGAGCCTGCGCGACTACAACCTTGGCCTGATCGGCATCATCCCTGGCACGATCTTGTTTTGCGCGCTGGGTGCGCTGGCTGGAAGCGCTGCTCGTTTCGGGGAGGTGTTGGCGGGGGAGACGACTCCTCAGGCCTGGGTGTTGCGGGTTGTCGGTGTGCTGGCCACCGTTGCCGTTGTGTGGCTGGTGGCTCGCGCTGCTCGCAAGGCCTTGCAGGAGGGATCAGAGCTTGATCAGGAGCCGGTGGGTTGATCGGGATCCGGGAGGCGCCAGTCGCGGACTGCGGCGATCAGCACAAACCAGATCAACCGGCCTCTGGCTCGCAATCCCTTTCGTGCACTCAGGTCGGCATATTTGGCGCGACCGCAGTCGGTTTTGATCCAACGAAACACCGAGGGCCTCTGATAGTCCTGTTGGGTCACGCGGATGGCTCCGAGGCTTCTTTGTATTTAAAGATCTGATTGGGAATCACGCTGATGGTGGTCCTGATGTCATCAAGGCCTAGATCAGTCCGGGCACGTTTGGAAATGCGGTCATTCAGCTCTTGTGCCACTCCATCGGTGACCAGTCCTTTCGGTGCACTGAGCACGAGATCAACCGTGGCTTCGTTATCCACAACACGGACGTTGCTGTAAAGCACGCGCACTCTCTGCCAGAGATAGGGATTTTTCCGGGTGAGTTCAAACTGACGCACCCGCCCGGCTTTGAAACTGGCGAACTGGCCATCCAGTTGTTGCTTGTTGCTGAAGTCGCGCAGGGATGAGGAGAGGGGGATCGAGAGCAAACCCAGAAGACCGAGCCACACCAGAAGATTGCGCCAGCTCTGGGCCACCGATCCGTAGTGCTGGATCAAGAAAATGAACAGGCTGGCCACGGTGATCCCGATCAGGTTGGCCAGGAACAACAGGAATGAGCCCTCGGAGATCTGATTGGTGATCCCCGCCACTGTTCCCCGTCCGAACACGGCCACCACTTCCTGGCCCAGGCTCAAGCCGATGCCGCAGACGCAGAGGGGAGGCACGAGGGCCACAGCGATGGCGACACCGGCGATCGAGTTCGACAACCCCGCTCTCGTCATGCTGAAGGATCCGGCAACGGCCGCGGCGATGGCGATGCCGAGATCGATCAGGTTCGGGGCTGTCCGGGAGATCATCTCCCGATTGACTTCGCTCACATCGAGCAGCATCGACAGGAATGCCGCTGTCCCCACCACCGTGAGTACACCAAGGAAAATGGTGAGCAGGGAACGCTTCGCCAGGGTGTTGTTGCTGATGGCCAGAGCAAAAGCCAGGCTCAGAATCGGGTCCATCAACGGGGCCACGATCATGGCGCCGATCACCACGGCGGTGCTGTTGGAAATCAGCCCGAGAGTGGCAATGACCGCTGAACACAGCAGCAGCAGAAAGAAGCCCAGGGACGGTTTTGAGGAGGCAATGCGTGCTTTGTAGAGCTCTTTGCGTGGGACGCGCTGCTCGAGGTTGATCTGCCATTCCCCTGTGAGTGCTTCGACCGCGACAGAGATCAGATTTGGCATCGGTTTTGTTGTCTCAGTTCAAAGCGGATGAATGGAGTCGGCGCTGTCTTGGATCAAGAGCATCAGTGCTGCTTCATCGAGCACGCTGACGCCGAGGGTGTTGGCCTTGTCCAGTTTGCTTCCGGCTTCGTCGCCAGCCACCACGAAACTGGTTTTCTTGCTCACCGATCCACTCACCTTGCCCCCTGCTCCTTCGATCAAGGCCTGGGCCTGAGACCGGGAGAGCGAGGGCAGGGTGCCGGTGAGCACGAAGGTTTGGCCGTTGAGGTGCCCCTTGCCGTTGTTGCGATCTGCCAGGGCCTGACGCTCCTGATCCGAGGCCGCCAGCGTGAGGCCCACCGCGCGCAGCTGCTGAAGCAGATCCTGGTTGGCTGAGGTGTTGAACCACTGCTGCAGGCTCTGGGCGATCTCCGGACCGATGCCGTGCAAATCGGTGATCGCCTCCGGCTGGAGAACGGCTGCGTCAGCAAGGCTGTGGGCGTCGGCAAAGGCCGAGGCCAGGGCTTTGGCATTCACCTCGCCAACGTGATGGATCCCCAGGCCATAGAGCTGGCGCGACCAGGGCTGCACGCGGGATTGGGCCAGAGCGGCCACCAAATTGCCGGCACTTTTTTCACCCATGCGCTCCAGGCTTGTGAGCAGGGCGGTGTCGAGGCGATAGAGGTCGGCGATCGAGCGCACAAGGCCTCGCTCAACCAGTTGTTCAATCAGCTTGCTGCCGAGGCCATCCACATCCAGCGCACCCTTGCTCACCCAGTGGCGCAGGGCCCCGCTCAGGATGGCGGGACAACTGCTGTTCACACAGCGTGTGGCGGCTTCACCGCTTTCGCGCACCAGATCCGAGCCGCAGGAGGGGCACTGCTGCGGCAGCTCCAGGGGCAGGGCACCCTCCGGACGCAGTTCGGGGAGAACCCGCAGCACTTCAGGGATGATCTCCCCTGCCTTGCGCACAATGATCGTGTCGCCGCTGTGCAGATCAAGCTCCTGCAGACGATCGGCGTTGTGCAGGGTGGCGCGACTGACGCTCGTGCCCGCCAGAGAGACCGGTTCGAATTCGGCGACGGGTGTGACCACGCCGGTGCGGCCCACCTGACAGGTGAGTTTGAGCAGGCGGCTGGGCGCTTCCTCGGCGGGGTATTTGAGAGCGATGGCCCAGCGCGGTGCTTTCTGGGTGAAGCCAGCAGCGTCCTGCAGGCGCAGGTCGTTGAGCTTCACCACCACCCCATCGGTGGCGTAATTGAGATCGTGGCGCCGGCTGTCCCAGTCGCCGAAAAACTGCTCAACCGAGTCAACGTCGGGGAGCAGGGCGGCGTTGGGGTTCACGCGGAAACCTGCATCCTCCAACCAGCGCAGGCTCTCCCATTGGCTGGCGGGGCGTTCCCCCGACCAGTCCTCGGGGAGGTGAAGGGTGTAGGCAAAGAAGTCGAGGCGCCTGGCGGCCACCACCTTCGGGTCCAGTTGTCGCAGGGTTCCGGCGCAGGCATTGCGGGGATTGGCGAACAGGGGCTCGTCGCGTGCAGCCCGCTCACTATTAATGGCGGCAAAGGTGTTGTCGGGAATCAGGGCTTCGCCGCGCACCTCCACCCAGGCGGGTGGGGGGTCGAGGTGCAGGCGCAGAGGAATGGAGGCAATGGTGCGCACGTTGGCGGTGATGTCTTCCCCTTGATCGCCATCACCCCGGGTTGCCGCACGCACCAACACGCCGTTGTCGTAGCTCAGCGCCAGGGCATTGCCGTCAATTTTCAGTTCTCCCACCATCGCCAGGGCCGGTAGGGGGGATCCCGAGGGGGGCTCACGGTCGAGCACCTTGAGCAGCCGGGTGTACCAGCCCCTCAGCTCTTCAGCGCTGAAGGCATTGTCGAGGCTGAACAGGGGGATGCGGTGGGTGACACTGCGGAAGCCTTCGGCCGGAGAGCCACCGACCCGTTGGGTGGGACTGTCGGCTTCAACCAGCTCTGGATGGGCTGCTTCGAGGTCGAGCAGTTCTCGGTACAGCCTGTCGTAAACAGAATCCTCAAGGTCGGGAGCATCGAGCACGTAGTAGGCGTGAGCGGCTCTGTTGAGGAGCTGCCTCAGTTCGGCAGCGTGCTCCTGCAAACCCTGCGGGATGGACATGGACACGAGGAGGCCGTCAGCTCTTGGCGTTGGCGTTGAGGGTGGCGATGCGTTCGATCTTCCAGTTGTCGTCCACTTTGGTGAACGTGAAATCGAGGGGCATTTCTTCTTTGTCTTCGGCGATCAGCTTCACCGTGAGAATCATGTTGCCTTCCTGAAGCCGGGGACGACCTGATTTGAGGTTGCGGAAACGATTGAGTTTCAGGCCTGCCAGGTAGCGGATGAACTGCTGGCGATTCACATGCTGGCGATAGGTCTTGGTGGTGAGGAGATAGGCCGCATCCACCCGTCCAGCGGCCACCTGGGTGAAGAATTGCTTGATCAGGGGATTGATGCCGCGGGCGCTGAGCACCAGTTTCACCGCGGTGATTGTCCAGTAGAGGAGCAGGGCACCA
This sequence comes from Synechococcus sp. BMK-MC-1, assembly GCF_014279955.1. Lineage (NCBI taxonomy): Bacteria > Bacillati > Cyanobacteriota > Cyanophyceae > Synechococcales > Synechococcaceae > Synechococcus > Synechococcus sp. BMK-MC-1. Next base: position 2,476,590 of record NZ_CP047939.1, on the reverse strand, counting down.
CCACCGGCGAGCAGTGCCTTGCTTCCGATTTCCCGCACCAGACCCAGATCCATCAGCCCATGCCATTTGGACCGTGAGTCTGACTGACGATCCGCTGGATGGAGGCAGACTGGACCGACCTCCCGCATCCGGCACCTGCCGACCATGCCGCTTGAGCCGTTGTTGCCGCTGTTTCATCGGCTGAATCGTGAACACTTCGAGGGCTCGCTCACCCAGGGGCACCAACCCCTGGTTGCCGTTCGTTGGAGCGATGGTCGGCTTCGCCGCACCGCCGGCCTTTACCGGCGTGGTGTGTCCGTGGCCCCCCCCCTTGGCAGGGAAATCGTGTTGTCGCGGCCCCTGTTGGGGTCACTGCCGCGCGAAGCCACGGAGAGCACCCTCTGCCACGAGATGATTCATGCCTGGGTGGATCTCGTGCTGAAGAGCAACGAAAGCCATGGCCCCAACTTTCTGGCGCGCATGCAGGCCATCAATGCGGTTCAGGATCGCTTTGCGGTGAGCGTGCGGCACCGTTTTCCAGTGCCTCAGCAACCACCGCGTTGGATTGCTGTGTGCCCACGCTGCGGACGGTGCACGCCCTACCGGCGGCGCGTGAAACAGGCCGCTTGCCGCCAATGCTGCAATCAGCATCATGGGGGTCGCTGGCATGCCAGTTGTCTGCTTGTGTACGAGCCGGCCCCAGAGGAGCGCTGACGTTCATGGATCTGTTTCTCTGGGTCTTGGAGATCGGTGGGGTGTCCATCGCTCTCATCGGCATGCAACGGGAACGTTGGTTGGAGCAGCGGCGTCGGTAACGTTGAACCATGGATGCACGTCGACAACGCCGCCAGCGTGGTGCTGAGCCATTGGATTCGCGGTTTGATCAATGGATTGAAACGGGGCGGCAACTGGTGGATGGCGTCTCCGGTACCCGTCCCGGACGGCGTGGCGGCGGGCGGCCGCAGGTGGGATCCCGCCTTGATGCCGTTGGCCGTTGGGTTGGTGATCGCGTGGATTGGCTCCTGGACGAAGACGACGACTGGAGTGATCGTGTGCCGACCCCTGAGTCCTCCGCAGGGACGAGGCCCCGGCCTTCGGGCAAGCGTCCCCTCGAGGCGATGTCGCGGCGGCAACCGCTGTTGATGCCTCCGACTGAAACCCGTCCTCAGCCGCGCGTAGAACCCGTTCAGGAGGATTGGCCAGACGACGCAGACTTCCGCGTCGACCGTTGGCAACGCTCAGAGCGTCCACCCGCTCCTGCACCGGAGCCGTCCCCGTCAGCATCCATGCCAGAGCCGCGAACGTCGGTTCGTCGCTCCTTCCCCCGTTCCAGTCGTCGGCGCGACGGAGCCTGAGGCTCAAAAGCCCCTAGGCTCCGCGCAACTGAATCAACCGAGATGAGCAACCTGGTGGTTGTGGGCTTCCCGAAGGTCGCGGAAGCTGAGGATGTTCGGCGTGAGCTGGTCACCATCCAGCAAGAGCATCTGATCACCTTGGAGGATGCGGTGGTGCTCGAGCACGGAGACGATGGTCATGTGCATCTGCGCCAGGCGATCAACATGACCGCAGCTGGTGCCATGGGCGGCACGTTCTGGGGTTTGCTCATCGGTTTGATCTTTGCCAACCCCCTGCTGGGGGCTGCGGTGGGGGCTGGCGCCGGTGCCGCGTCCGGGGCCCTCAACGACATCGGAATCAACGACAAGTTTCTCGCGGAACTGGCGGAGACCTTGCCCCAGGGCAGTGCCGCGCTGGCGCTGTTGGTGCGCGACTCCACGCCGGATCGGGTGATCGAGCGCCTGCGCCGCCACGCTCCCCATGCCCGGCTGATCCACACCAACCTCAGCCACACCGATGAAGAGGCGCTCAAGGCGCAGTTGGAGACAGCGCGCAAGCAGGCTGAAGCTCTCAGGCTGTCTTGATCGGCCGCTGCACCTGGTAGCGGCAACCGCGCCGGTTCAGTTGCTGGTTCACCGCGTCGACCAGATCGGCAGGGAGTTCCTCGGCCATCTGATCAGCGCTGGTCGTGATCGAGGATGATCCAGCCGCCATGGCTTCAAGCAGATCCGTCCATTGGTTCACGTGCTGGTCTTGGCTGAGGGGGTGATGTCCCTGACGTTCGAGAACGACAGAGCAGAGTTCAGCGTTCCAAAGCGCGGAGCGGCCCTTGCGGTGGGGAGCACGTTGTTCGGCTGCACCCATCTCCAGAGCTGCGGGGGTGGGGCAGCCATGGCGGTCCCGCCAGCCTTCCCGCTCCAGCACGCGTCCGCAATGGCGGGCGGAGAGGCCGAACGTGCGGCCGAGATCGTGGAGGTTCACCCAGGTGGAGGTCGCCATGGAATCGTTGCCGATAGGCGCATGATTGCTGCAGCACAACAGCAAGCAAGTTGTCAAGTGCAAATCCCCATCAAACGCTGGGTTTCTTCATGACGCTGCATGAAGCGGCCGGCGTGGAGCTTCTCCAAGCCAGCGTTCCAGAGCTGGGCTGAACACTTCCCGGATCACGGTGAGTTCCTTCCCCTGGCGGAAGAAGCGGTAATGGCGGCTCCAGAAGGGTCCCGGCTCGCCAAAGCCCTGTTCGAGCCAGGGGGCAGTCACCAGGGCCAGACCATCCACTTCCCGGAACAGCTCTGAGCGTCCCTGGGTGAGGCTGATCCAGATCGGCAGGTTGCGGTCTTGGAGGTGTTGCTCCGCTTCGGTTTGGTTCCACCAGCTTTCCGCCCAGGCCAGAGTGATGCCGCCGCACTCCAGCCATACCTGTCGTCGCAGCAGGGGATAGCTGAGTTCACGCACTTCCCGCGGCGCGCCGTGCAGTGCCGTATCCGCTTCCATGGCACTGACGCGCACGGCGACCGGATGGCTTGTCAGCAAGCGCAGGTGCCTTGTGGGGCTGCCATCTCCAAGCAGCATCAAGCGCCAGGGGCCAGGCAGCCAGCCGGGTTCTTCGCCTGCCAGAACGGCAGCGGTGGGAGCCTCCCAGAGCACAGTTGGCGAGGGGGTCAGGGCGTCGATGGGGTTCAGAAGGCACCTCCCACTGAGAGTGAACGGCTGGCGCCGCCCCGTTCGATCACCGCCCCGTTCGCCGTCACGCTGCGCAGGGACCAGCCACTGTTGCCGATGCTTTCCCCGGGTGCTGCCGATAAGGACTGGTTACCGAGTTGAAAGATGGCCGATCCCTGGCCTCCGCCGCTGTGGACCACACCCACCAGCAGTGGCTCCGGGGTTACGGGCACCGCTGCTGCAGCCGATTCCACCTCTGCGGGTGTTGGTAATGGGTCTTCCGGTCTGGGTAGGGAGCGGATGGGAATGGTCACCGGCTCCAGTTGCTGAACCACTGGCGGGGCTGGAATCGGCTCCTGGGGGTTTTCAATCGCCGTGGATGCCTCTGAGGGCTTGGTGGTTGCTGTGCGCTGACGCAGCTTTTCAATCAGGGCCAGGTTGCGTTCCCGCTGCAGGGCCTGTTGGGCGCTCCACCACTGAAGACCCAAGCTGAAGGAGCCCAGCACTCCCATCAGGGTCAGCACCAGCAGGCTGATGGGGACGCGCTGCCTTGGCTCAGGGGCCTTCGAGCTGGCCGTTGACGTTGAGGCGGGGGTTGGCGGTGGCGTTTTGACGTCACGCACTTGCACCTGAACGGCCTCCAGGGTGCGTTCCCCGTCGCTGAACACCCGATCCATCACCTGCTCAGCGCGCAGGTTCCAGTAGGCCTGGGATGTGGGGAGGCGAGGAGACACCGCAGGTTGTTGTCTCCATCAACGCTATCGAGCCTGGCCAGTAGGGGCGAGGTGTGACGTGCTGGGTTGACTGCGCCGTTGCTGCAGCTCGAGCCACATCAACAAAGAGGTGAGATCGGCTTGGCTCACCCCAGGGATCTGGCTGGCCTGGCCCAGGGTGAGTGGGCGCACTGCTGTGAGCTTTTCACGCGCTTCCCGCGACAAGGTGCTGATGCTGGCGTAGTCGATGGTTTCAGGAAGCTTGCGCCGGCCTTGGCGTTTCACCTGGTCGATCTGCTGCTGTTGGCGAGCCAGGTAACCGCTGTATTTGATGTCGATTTCGGCGCCTTCGCGCACGGGCAGGGGGAGGCCTGCATCGGCCAGGCCGTGGCGCACCAGGTCGGCGGCATGCATGCCCGGCCGGCGCAACAGGTCGGCCAGGGTGATCGAGCCTTTGATGGGCGCACCGGTTTCTTGCTCCACAGCTGGGGCTGCAGGGTCACTCACCTTCAGGCGCTGCTGTTCCAGCCGCTGCTTTTCAGCCTCCATCGCCTGGAGTTTGTCCTCAAACAAGCGCCAACGACGGTCGTCGATCAAACCGAGCTCACGGCCCAGGGGGGTGAGGCGGCGGTCGGCGTTGTCGCCGCGCAGCACGAGCCTGTATTCACTGCGACTGGTGAGCACCCGGTAAGGCTCGCGCAGATCCTTGCTCACCAGATCGTCGATCATCGTGCCGATGTAGCTGCCTTCTCGAGGGAAGTGCACTGCCTCTTCAGCGCGGATGCGCCGTGCGGCATTCAGTCCAGCCACCAGCCCCTGGGCTGCGGCTTCCTCGTAGCCCGTGGTGCCGTTCAGTTGGCCGGCGCTGAAGAGTCCCTGCACGCGTTTGGTCTCCAGCGACGGCAGCAGTTGGGTGGCGGGCAGATAGTCGTAATCAACGGAGTAGGCCGGCCGCAGCATCACGGCTTGTTCCAGGCCAGGCAGGCTGCGCAGCAGTTGCAACTGGATCGGTTCAGGCAGGCCGGTGGAGAAGCCCTGCACGTAGATCTCCGGCGTGTCGCGCCCTTCGGGCTCCAGGAAGATCTGGTGGCTGTCTTTGTCGGCAAAGCGCACGATCTTGTCTTCGATCGAGGGGCAGTAGCGCGGTCCCTTGCTGTCGATCACGCCGCCGTAGATCGCGGTGAGATGCAGGTTGTCTTTGATCAATTGATGGGTTGCTGCCGTGGTGCGGGTGATATGGCAGCTCATCTGTTCGCCGCTGCTCCAGGCGGCGGGGTCAAAGGAGAAGAAGCGGTCGGCGGCGTCGCTTGGTTGCTCCTCGAGTTGATCGAGGGCGATGCTGCGCCGGTCCACCCGAGCCGGGGTGCCGGTTTTGAGCCGATCGGTGTGGAAGCCCAGTTGCTGGAGTGCTTCAGTGAGCCCTTCGGCGGCCTGCTCGCCGGCCCGGCCTGCAGCCATCCACTGGTGGCCGACCCAGATGCGACCCCCAAGAAAGGTGCCGGCGGTGAGCACAACCGCCTTGGCGCCGTAGACGCTGCCGAAATAGGTGCGCACACCGCTGATGCGGGCGGCTGGCCCTTGGCTGGGATCCCAGTGTTCACCGCCACCGCTGGGATCGCCGTCGATCTCCAGCCCCGTCACCATCGCTTCGCGCAGGGCCAGGTTGGGGGTGTGCTGCAGCAGCTGCAACATCTGGCGGGAGTACTGACGTTTGTCGGTCTGCGCACGCAGAGCCCACACCGCAGGGCCGCGGCTGGCGTTGAGGATCCGTTTCTGGATGGCGGTGGCGTCGGCGAGGCGGCCGATCACCCCACCGAGGGCATCCACTTCATGGACGAGCTGGCTCTTGGCGGGGCCACCCACGGCCGGATTGCAGGGCTGCCAGGCGATGCGATCCAGGTTGAGGGTGAACAGGGCGGTGTTCAGCCCTAAGCGAGCACTGGTGATGGCGGCTTCACAGCCGGCATGGCCACCCCCCACGACGATCACGTCGAAAATTTCTGTGGGAGAGAAGCTGTTGGCCATCGCTCCAGTATCGGCAATCGGCTTACGCCGCCAGGTTGCGGAAGCGCGTGAACTGAGGCTCGAACAGCAGCTTCACGGTGCCCACCGGGCCGTTGCGGTGCTTGGTCACGATCACTTCGGTGATGCCGCGGTCGGGGGTTTCCGGGTTGTAGTACTCGTCGCGGTAGATCATCAGCACCAGGTCGGCGTCCTGCTCGATCGAGCCGGATTCGCGCAAGTCGCTGAGCATCGGTCGTTTGTTGGTGCGCGACTCCACACCACGGCTGAGCTGGGAGAGGGCGATCACTGGCACGTTCAGTTCCCGGGCCATCTGTTTGAGGGCACGGGTGATGCGCGAAATTTCCTGCACGCGATTGTCAGGGCTTGATCCCTCCATTAGCTGCAGGTAGTCGATCACCACCAGGCCCAGCTCCTTGCCCTGCTCCGCCATCAGCCTGCGGCAGAGCGAGCGCATCTCCAGCACACCGGAGTTGGGTTTGTCGTCGATAAAGATCGGCAGCTGCCCCAGGGTGTTGATGCCCTGGCCCAGCAGCGGCCACTCCTCCTGTTGCAGCCTGCCCGTGCGCAGGCGCCCGGCTTCGATGCCCACTTCCATCGACAGCAGCCTGTAGGTGAGCTGCTCTTTGCTCATCTCCAGGGAGAACACGCACACCGGCAGGTCGTGGAGCTGGGCCACGTTTTTGGCCAGGTTGAGCACGATCGATGTTTTGCCCATCGCTGGGCGTCCGGCCACGATGATCAGATCACTGCGTTGCAGGCCCTGGGTCATGGCATCCAGGTCGTAGAAATTCACCGGGATGCCCGCCACCGAGGTGCCAAGCGAGCGGCTTTCGATCTCGTTGAAGGTGCTGGTGAGAATTTCGGCGGTGGGGGTGAGGCCCTTCGAGGGCTTCTCCTGACTGATTGCAAAAATCGTCTGTTCGGCTTTATCGAGCACCTGCTCCATCGGCAGGCTCTGGTCAAAGCCCAGCTGGATCACCTCGTTTCCGGAGCGGATCAGCTGCCGGCGCAGGAACTTGTCCATCACCAGGCGGGCCACCTGTTCGATCGAAGCGGTGGAGGCCACTCGCTCCACCAGCTCCACCAGCCGGCTGCTGCCGCCCACTTTCTCGAGCGCTCCTGTGTCGGCCAGCCAGGCCGTCATCGCCGTGAGGTCGGTGGGTTTGCCTTGGCTGTGCAGCATCACCGCCGTGCGGAAGATCTCCCGATGCGCGCCGAGATAAAACGCTTCCGGCTGCAACACATCCGCCACCCGGCCGATGGCGTCGGGGTCCAGCAGGATGCCGCCCAGCACGGCTTCCTCGGCCTCCAGGTTCTGGGGCGGCAAGGAATCGGGCAGGGCTTCGAAGTTGGGTTCATCTCTTCGACGCCCCTTGCCGAAACCGCGGCGATCCCCATCGGTGGACTCGCCACCGGCATCCGTCAGGGGAACGCTCACCATGGGCCTGATCTTTCAACGCCGACGTTCACTCTGGCGTACTTGTGAGCACGCAACAGAGTGGGTTGTGACGGCCTCACCCGTCCATCGGCGACAGAGGTCAGTAGCTGACCACTTCCAGGTTGATCTCAGCGGTGACTTCACTGTGCAGCTTGACGCTGACCTTGTAGTTGCCGGTGCGGTGGATGTCGGGAACGGTGATGTCGCGGCGGTCCACCTCTTTCTTGGTGGCCTCCTCGATCACTTCAGCCACATCACCGTTGGTGACGGTGCCGAACAGCACGTCGTCATCGCCGGTTTGCTTCTTCACGGTGAAACGACCGATCGTGTCGAGGGCGGTGCGGAAGGCCAGGGCTTCCTGCTTGAGCGCGGCCTGGCGCTCAGCCTCCTTGGCTCGGCGGTGCTCCACCTGCTTCATCACCGCGGGGGTGACGGGGACGGCTTTGCCGTAAGGCAAAAGGAAGTTGCGGGCATACCCGGGGGCAACTTCCACCATGTCGCCGTCCCGGCCGAGGCTGAGAACGTCCTCATTCAGAACGACTTGTACGCGCTTGGCCATGGCGATGATTTCGGACGACGACGAATGAGCGATCGGTTACTTTACGACGCCACGGGCAGGCGAATTTTCGTGGCCAATCCCAGGGCGCGCATCAGTCGGATGTGTTCCCAGGTGAGGTCGATCTGCCCCGGCTGCAGTCCGTGGCGGGCGGAGTGGGGATAGGCGTGGTGGTTGTTGTGCCAGCCTTCGCCGAAGGTGAGAGCGGCCACCCACTTGTTGTTGCGGGAGGCGTCGCCGCTGTCGTAAGCCACGGTTCCCCAGCAGTGGGTGGCGGAGTTCACCAGCCAGGTGACGTGATACACGAGCACGAGGCGCAGGGGGATGCCCCACAGCACCAGGGCCCATCCTCCCGCTCCGGTGGCGGTGCCGATCCAGAACAGCAGTGCGGCCAACGGCAACTGCAGCAGCAGGAAATTGTTGTTCAGCCAGCGGTAGTACGGATCCTGGGCCAGATCGCCGGTCATGCGTGGCACGGCCTGCATGGCTGGGACGGGTTCGAACATCCAACCCATGTGGCTCCACCAGAAGCCGCGATGGCTGTTGTGGTGATCCGCATCCGTATCAGAAAACTTGTGGTGATGGCGGTGCAATCCCACCCAATCAATCGGACCGTGCTGGCAGCTGAGGGCGCCGCAGGTGGCGAAGAAGCGTTCCAGCCAGTGGGGGAGCTGGAAGGATCGGTGCGAGAGCAGGCGGTGATAGCCGATGGTCACGCCCAGGCAGGCGGTGACCCAATAGAGCACCAGCAGGCTGGTGACGGCCTGGCAACTCCAGAACATCGGCAGCAAGGCCAACAGGGCCAAGCAGTGGATCACGATCATGAAACCGATCGTGATCCACTGAAGCCCTTGCTTGGGTGCCGCGGAGATTTTGCCCCGACGAGGCTGGTGCAACAGAGTTGCAAGTGCCTGGGCCCGGTGCGAAGCTGCCGGTCGACTGGGGGGTGATGGCGCAGTGATAACGCTGGAGACCATGGCCTGACCTGGTTGATATCCGCAGACTATACGCAATACGGATCCGTATCAAGCAATGAGCAACACCAATGATGCTGATCATGTGACCAGGGGTTACCGCGATCAGCTGGCCGAGGGTCGCCAGGCGATGGCCCACCTCATTCATGTCTGGCATGAGCGCAATGGTTGGTCGCACAAGGTGTTGCCTGCGTTGGCTGATGCGCTGGATCTGGGCCGTGTGCACAACTCCCAGATCTCCAACTTGCGCAACGGCAAGCTCGCGTCTCCAGGGCCTGAGGTGTTTCTTGCTCTCGGTCAGGCCAATGCCGTGCTTCACGCTGGTCTGGCCCCGATCCAGGAGCACCTGGCTGAGGTGCATCCCGATCTGCTCAAGGTGTTGAAAGACGGATCGGTGCCCTTGCTGGATGCCCGGTCCAACCCTCTGGGTGCGGGGGCTTTGTTCGAGATCTTTGTGGGCTTGGCGTCCTTGCCCCCTGGCTTCGATTGGCGGATTGCGCCCCAGGAGTCGGCGCTTCTGAGTGCTGCCATCGCCGACAGGCTCTGCCGCGGTCAGTCGTGGCGTCAGTGCCGCGATCTGGTGATGGAGGCTTACCCGGTGAGCAAAACCCAGCGTCGCGAGCGTTTCGCCGAAGTGATGGCGGGGATGCGTGACTACAGCGCCGAGGAACTCGACGGTGAGTTCCTCGATCTTTATGCCACGCACCTCAAGCTGGAAGGGCGACAGGGTCTCAGCGCTGAAGCCTTCCTGGCCGAGTTGCGTGCGAGCACTCAGCCGGGGTAACGGGCCTGGCGCACCCGGCGGGTCAGCCCCAGTTTCTGCAGCAGCCGGATGTGCAGCCAGGTGATGTCCACCTCGAACCAGCGCAGGCCATGACGGGCACTGGCCGGATGGGCGTGGTGGTTGTTGTGCCAACCCTCGCCGAACGACAGCACCGCCACCCACCAGCAGTTGCGGGAGAGGTCCGGGCAGTTGAAATTGCGGTAACCGAACGCATGGGTAGCGGAATTCACCAGCCAGGTGACGTGGTACACGACCACGAGACGCAGGGGAATGGCCCAGAGCACGAGTCCGAGTCCGCCGCCGTGCACGCCGGCCGCATTGCCATACCAGTACAGCGCTAAACCCAGAGGGATCTGCAGCAGCAGGAACCAACGGTCAAGCCACACGTAGAAAGGACTGCTGAGCAGATCACCGGCGTAACGCTCCTTGTGCTCTAAAGCCGGGATTTCGTGAAGCATCCATTCGCTGTGGCTCCACCAGAGACCGCGACCGGCGTCGTGGTGGTCATTGGGCTGGTCGGAGAAGCGATGGTGATGGCGGTGCAGTGCAATCCACTCGATCGGCCCGCTCTGGCAGGCCAGGGTGCCCATCACCACCAAGATTTTCTCCAGCCATGAGGGCACCTCGAAGCTGCGGTGCGCCACCAGCCGGTGCAGTCCCAGGGTCACTCCGAGCACCGTCATCCAATACAGAACGGCGAAGGCGGCGAGACCTTGCCAGCTCCAAAACCGGGGCAGCAGAGCCACGGTGGCCAGCACGTGCATCACCACCATGAAGCTGGTGGTTCCTCCTTTCAAACGCCGCTGCCGCGGCGGCAACGGTGCTCTGGGAGCCATCACGGCTGCGCGCATGCGCAGCTCCCGTTGGCTGCCGGTGTCGGCTGGGCTGGTGGTAACCAAGAAGAATCTCCATGATCCGATCCAGCTGCGGTCCGAACGGATACAGAAGGAAAGGAAACAGACGGTCGGAAGTGTGAATGTAAGAGAACGCAGCAGGTTCACCGCGAGTTTTCGATGGCAATGGCTTCAGAACGGTCGGGAGCACATCCCTCCAAACCTCCCCTGGAACCCCAAGAGGCACACGCTTTAGCCCGAGCACGGGTTGCAGCCGTTCGCGAGCGTTTGGAACCTGTCGCCCGGCAGCGAACCGCTGCGGTGGCGTCCCGGTTGCGACGGGTTCTGGACGCCTTTGCGGCGGAACGGGTCGGTCCTCAGCATTTCGCCTCAGTCAGTGGTTACGGCCATGGCGATCAGGGGCGTGAGGTGATCGATCGCGTGTTCGCCAGGGTGCTGGGTGCCGAAGCCGCAGCGGTCCGGCTGCAATTCGTCAGCGGTACTCATGCCATTGCTGCAGCTCTGTTCGGAGTGCTGCGTCCGGGAGATCGCATGGTGTCGGCGACTGGACGCCCCTACGACACCCTGGAGGAAGTGATCGGTCTGCGCGGTGAGGGGCAGGGTTCCCTTCGGGACTTCGGCGTTGCCTACGAGGAGCGTCTCCTGCGTCACGACGGTTCAGTGGATGAGGAAGGACTGGATCAGCTGCTCGATCAGCCCTGTCAATTGGTGTTGATTCAGCGCAGTTGTGGCTACAGCTGGCGCCCCTCTCTCAGCGTGCAGAGCATCGGCAGGCTTTGTGAGCGCATTCACCGGCGCCAGCCCGACTGCATCTGTTTTGTTGATAACTGCTACGGCGAGCTCGTGGAAGACCAGGAGCCGCCGGCCGTGGGAGCGGATCTGGTGGCCGGTTCGCTGATCAAGAACCTCGGAGGCACCATTGCTCCTGCTGGTGGTTACGTCGCCGGCCGCAGCGATTTGGTGGAGCAAGCCTGTTGCCGTCTCACAGCTCCAGGGATTGGCCGTGAGGGCGGCACGGGCTTCGATCTGCATCGGTTGCTGCTCCAGGGGCTGTTCCTGGCTCCGCAGATGGTCGCGGAATCCCTGATCGGTGCTGATCTGGTGGCCGGAGTGTTCGCCGATCTTGGCTATCGCGTGCAGCCAGCCGCCGGGGCGTCGCGCAGCGATCTGATTCAAGCGGTGCAGTTGGGGGATGCCGAGGCGTTGAAGGTGGTGTGCCGTGCCTTTCAGGCCTGTTCACCGGTGGGCTCCTATCTCGATCCCGTGCCAGCGGCGATGCCTGGTTATGCCAGTGACCTCGTGATGGCCGGAGGCACCTTCATCGACGGCAGCACCAGTGAATTTTCCGCTGACGCTCCCTTGAGGGAACCGTTCAATCTCTATGTGCAGGGCGGCACACACCGCGCTCATGTGGAGTTGGCGTTGATCGATGCCCTGCAGGCACTGGCTGCGGCAGGACGGCTGGATCTGATCCACACTGGGTGAACATTGCCCAACTCTGGCCCGATGGCCTTCGATTTCCCTGATTCATACCGTTACGCCGACAGCCACGAATACGCCTGGCAGGACGCCGCCGCGGTTCGGATCGGGCTCAGTGCCTATGCCGTTGACCAGCTTGGTGACATCGTGTTTGTGGATTTGCCGGAGGTGGGCGCTGAACTCAACCGCGGCAGCAGCTTCGGCACCGTGGAGTCGGTCAAGGCCGTGGAAGAGATGTACGCGCCTCTCAGTGGAGTGGTGCTCCAGCGCAACGAGGCCTTGCTGGCCAATCCGGAGGAACTTCAAAACGACCCCCACGGCGAGGGTTGGCTGCTGGTGATTCAACCCGGTGACCCAAGTCAGATGGATCAGCTCATGGATGCGGCCACCTACGCGGCCAAGGTGGCCGCCACCTGACGCCCTGAATCGATTGTCCGGCAGATTTCTTACAGTTCAAGGGATTGCTTTGGCCCCATGACCCTGCTCGATCAGCGGACGTCGGCCCCCAGCAGCGTTGATCCCATCTCGTCATTCGTTCACCGCCACATCGGACCTGACGCCCAGGCGGTGGAGCGGATGCTGCAAGCCCTTGGCTATGCAGACCTTGACGCCTTTCTCCAAGCGGTTGTTCCAGGCGACATCCTCGACGCTCAGCCCCCCTGCGCGGATCTGCCTGCAGGAGTGGATGAAGCCCCTGCTCTGGCTGAGTTGCGAACGCTGGCCAGCCGCAATCAACTGAGCCGTTCCTTGATCGGCCTGGGTTACTTCGGCACCGCCACGCCGGCGTTGATCCAACGCCAGGTGCTGGAAAATCCGTCTTGGTACACCGCTTACACCCCCTACCAGGCGGAGATTGCCCAGGGGCGTCTGGAAGCACTGCTGAATTTTCAGACCCTGATCAGCGAGCTGACGGGACTGCCGATCGCGAACGCATCCTTGCTCGATGAGGCCACGGCCGCAGCCGAGGCCATGTCGATGAGCTTTGGTGTGTGCAAACGCGAGGGCGCATGCCGTTTCCTGGTGGATGCCGCCGTGCTGCCCCAGACCCTGGCCGTGTTGCGCACCCGCTGTGAGCCCATCGGTGTTCAGCTGGAGGTTGCCGAGCCGACGGACTTCCGTTGGGGTGAGGATGTTTTTGGCGTCTTGCTGCAGCTTCCCGGACGCTGCGGCCGGCTTTGGGACCCGCGCGCCTGCATGGAACGGGCCCACGCGCACGGAGCCCTGGTCACCGTTGCTGTTGATCCGCTGGCGCAGGTGCTGCTCGAGCCCGTGGGAGATCTCGGTGCAGACATCGCTGTGGGCAGTGCCCAGCGCTTTGGGGTTCCCATGGGTGGTGGCGGGCCCCATGCAGCGTTCTTCGCCACCCGTGATGCCTACCGCCGCCAGGTGCCTGGCCGGCTGGTGGGTCAGTCCCGGGACGCCGAGGGGCGTCCCGCCCTGCGCCTGGCCCTGCAAACCCGTGAGCAGCACATCCGCCGGGACAAGGCCACCAGCAACATCTGCACCTCCCAGGTTCTGCTCGCGGTGATGGCGTCGTTTTACGCCATTCATCACGGCCCCGAGGGGTTGGAGGCCATCGCCAACCGGATTGTGATCTTGCGCTCCCGTCTGGAGCAGGGGCTGGCGGCGCTTGGTTTCCCTGTGCCAGGCGGCGCTCGCTTCGACAGCCTTGATGTGCATTGCCCTCAGGCTCCTGCAGTGCATCGCCTGGCGGATCGCGAAGGGTTCAATCTCAGGGTGCTGCCCGACGGTGTGCCGGCGGACGAAGCCCTTGGCTTCGGGATCAGCCTGGATGAGCTCAGCGATGAAGCGGAGATTCAGAGTCTGCTCGCGATCGTCGCGGAGGTGGTCCAGAAGGAGTTACCGCCGTTGTCGCCGCTTGCCAATCCAACGGCGGCGATGGCCGGGGTGCCGTTGCGAGCGCGCCCCTGGCTTCAACAGAGCGTGTTTCAGGGCTATCGCAGCGAAACCGAATTGATGCGCTACATCCAGCGCCTCGTCAGCAAGGATCTCTCCTTGGTGCACGGCATGATCCCGTTGGGAAGCTGCACCATGAAGCTCAATGCGGCAGCTGAGCTGGCTCCTGTGAGTTGGCGTGAGTTCGCGGCGATCCACCCCTTTGCCCCCGTGGCCCAACAGAAGGGATTTCAGGCGCTGATCGGTGATCTGGAGCATTGGCTTGCAGCTCTCACAGGCTTTGCTGCGGTGTCATTGCAGCCCAATGCCGGCTCCCAGGGGGAGTACGCCGGCTTGCTGGTGATCCGGGCGTGGCATCGGTCCCGCGGCGAGGCCCAGCGCGATGTGTGCCTCATTCCCACCAGTGCCCATGGCACCAACCCCGCCAGTGCGGTGATGGCTGGACTGCGCGTGGTGGCTGTGGCCTGTGATGACGACGGCAACGTGGATGTGGAGGACCTGCGATCCAAAGCCAAGCAGCACGCCGATGTGTTGGCGGCCCTGATGGTCACCTATCCCTCCACCCACGGGGTGTTTGAAACCCGGATTCGAGAGATCTGCTCTCTGGTGCATGAGCACGGAGGCCAGGTGTATCTCGATGGCGCCAACCTCAATGCCCAGGTGGGGGTGTGCCGCCCCGGTGCCTTTGGCGCCGATGTCTGCCATCTGAATCTGCACAAGACCTTCTGCATTCCCCACGGTGGTGGCGGCCCCGGGGTTGGTCCGATCGGGGTCGCGGCCCATCTCCAGCCGTTTCTGCCGGGTCATCCGCTGATGCAGTGCGGGGGGGATCAGGGGATTTCGCCAGTGTCAGCAGCGGCCTGGGGCAGTGCCGGAATCCTGCCGATCAGCTGGATGTATCTGCGCATGATGGGTGCTGAAGGATTGCGCACCGCCACGGCGGTGGCCCTGTTATCAGCCAACTACCTGGCCCATCGCCTAGACGCGCACTATCCCGTGTTGTTTCGGGGTGAGGGAGGTCTGGTGGCCCATGAATGCATCCTTGATCTGCGCGGACTGAAACGCAGCGCAGGGCTGGAAGTGGATGATCTCGCCAAGCGTTTGATGGATTACGGCTTCCATGCCCCCACCGTGAGCTGGCCTGTGGCCGGCACCGTGATGGTGGAGCCCACTGAGAGCGAGAGCCTCGACGAACTCGATCGTTTCTGTGACGCCATGATTGCCATCCGGGCGGAGGTGGCCCGGATTGAGAGCGGCGAGAGCGATCGCGAGAACAATCCCCTCAAACGCTCACCCCACACCCTGGCGGCCGTGACCAACGATCACTGGGAGAGGCCCTACTCGCGGCAAGAAGCTGCTTTCCCATTGCCTGGCCAGCAGCAGACCAAGTTCTGGCCCGCCGTGGCTCGCATCGACAATGCCTTTGGTGATCGCAACCTGATTTGCACCTGCCCGAGCGTGGTGGATGTGGCTGAATCGCTTTCAGTGCGATAAATTTTCATCGAAATCGAAAATTAAACATTCGATTTTTCACTCGGCAGATGGTTTCATCACCACACTGCACAGCATCGCGTCGCATCGAAGGAGATTCATGATCAGCGACACACCCAACGGTTCAGCATCAGCCTCGAAAGATGCTGAGGGCCTCCAGCTTCCTGAAATTCCTGGATGTCTCCAGGACGCCCTCGGACGCGGTCATACCCTGCCCATCGAAGGCACCAATGTGTTGCGCGTTCCCTTTGGCGTGCGTCAGGCCCGTCGCCAGCGTCCGGAGCGTCCGGAGCGTTGGGCCACGTTGGTGATTCCCTTCCAGCCCCAGGGTTCACCAACACCACCTCCGCAGGCTGCCTGAGCCCGCTCAGGCAACCGACAGCAGTTTGGCTTCCTGTTGAAGCCGCCAATCCACCAGTGCTTTGACATCCTCCAGCGAGCAGGTGGGTGCGCGAAAAGGGAGCAGGGTCATCGGGCTGCGTTCTGGCCGTACCAGCCAGCTGTGGTTGCGTTGTTGCAGCAAAACAAAGCCGCGGTAACGAACCGCGTATTGGCGCTCTTCTTGATATCCCATTCTCGAGGGGACGATGTGTGGTGACGATGCCATTTCAGGGCACAACATCTGGGGTGTGTGTCAATTACTGATTCTCTTCGGGATCAGGTTTAAATTTGTTTATCGGTGCTCCGTTTGTTCACTCAAAAGCCAGTGAATTTCAATTTTGCTGATTAAGTTCTGGTGAAGACCGCTTTTCTTGTTAGCTGAAACCT
Source organism: Synechococcus sp. BMK-MC-1 (assembly GCF_014279955.1). Lineage (NCBI taxonomy): Bacteria > Bacillati > Cyanobacteriota > Cyanophyceae > Synechococcales > Synechococcaceae > Synechococcus > Synechococcus sp. BMK-MC-1. Next base: position 2,460,615 of record NZ_CP047939.1, on the reverse strand, counting down.
TGAGGGCACGTTCTCGATGCAGTCCCTACACCTAGCGTCTTGATCAAGAGCATGCACATCCGCCAATCGGGTGGTGCGCATCCGCCAGGGTCACTTTCTTCTCAAGCGCTTCGTCATGGCTGCTCGACTCAGGCCGGGTTGCTTTGAGGGTGGTGATCGTCACGCCGAGCACGATCACTGCCGCTCCCAGCAGTTGTGCTGCGCTCGGCCGGTCTCCAGTGACCAGGAAGGCTGCCAGCAGTCCGATCAGCGGCCCTGGTGCAGCCCACCGGCCCATGCTGATTGTGCTTAAAGACCGTGATGAGTGATACCAGAGGTATTGCGAAACCACGATCAGAAGCGCCGCATAGAGCAGCATGATCAGCCAGAAGAGTGCATGGCTGAGCGGTTCGAACTGTTGAAAGCCAAGCAGGGATCCAGCAACACCAAAGAACAACAGGCTGGAGACAACGTTGCGTGCGAACAACAGCAGCTCAACGTCCACAGCATCTTTGACAGCCGCTTTGCCGATGATGGATGAGATGGCAAACACAAAGGTGGAGACCAGGATTAGAAGATCACCCCGGCGGATCACCTCATGATTGCCGATCAAGACGATTCCCATCACCCCCACGATGATGAAGCCGTAGCCGAACCATTCTTGGGCCGACACGCGAGAGCGGAAAAACACGGCGCCGAGTAAGGCATAGAGCACTGGAGCCAGGCGGCCGATGAGGATGGCATTGCTGGCTGAAGTGGATTCCAGCCCCACGAAGATCAGGGTTGAGAGCGAGGAGGCCAGAGCGGCATCCACCAGGATCAACAGCCAGGATCGCCAGGATGTTTGGCGTGCTTGCTGCAGCATCAGGCGCGGTTGATGCCAGACCAGCAGGAGCGCGGCAGCACAGAGGTTCCCAGCGAGCAGGGCATTCCAGGGGTTCCATGGAACGAGCACATGGGCCACACCGGGGCCCAGGGCCATGGCATTGATCACAAACAAGGAGATCACCACCGGTCGCATCGATGCCATGGAGCGCGACACCAGCACTTCGAGCTGAGGCGACATCAGCCCTTTCATCGCCATCACTGCAGTGCGAATAGCAGCACATCGCTGTTGTCGCGATGGCTTTGCAGGATCTTGAGATCGGTCGATGATCCCTTGAACCCCAGCCCGTCACCTTTGCGCAAGCGAATGCTTGTTGCTGATGGTCGCGGCAGCTCAATCTCGCCCTCAATCATCTGGATCCAGCCGCGCTCGATGGATTGGGCAGGCCACGGCAGGGTCTGACCAGCTCTGGGCTGGGCGCGCCAAAGGCTCACTGCACGCTCGATGGCCATCACCGTGGGGGCGTTTGGGGCCAGTAGGGGCGTCCAGGTGTTGGCTTCGATGCTGAGGGTCCGCTGTTCGTAGGCCGGTGAGAGTCCATCCTCGCTGGGCTCGATCCAGATCTGCAGCAGACGGCAAGCCTCATGGCCTTCATTGATCTCGGAGTGAACGATGCCGGTGCCAGCGCTCATGCGCTGAACATCGCCTGCGTTGATCACGCCGCTGTTGCCCATGGAATCCCGATGGTTCAACTGGCCCTGGATCATCACGGTGATGATTTCCATGTCGCGGTGCGGGTGCATGCCAAAGCCCCGACCTGCCGCAATCGTGTCGTCGTTGATCACGCGCAGGGGGCCATAGCCCATCCAGTCAGGGGAGTAGTGGCCTGCAAACGAGAAGCTGTGCCAAGACTCGAGCCAGTCGTTGCGGCTGTGGAAGCGTTCTTCGGCGCGGCGCAGCAGCACATCGGGGATGGGATCGGCTGGAAGTGAAACCGGTTCACGCATGGGGGAGGGATGGAATCGGTTGCTCAGAGGCTCAGCGGTGCCATCTGCATCAGCCGGTTCAGCAGATCCTGCAGGGAGCTGTCCCGGGGTGGACGGTTCTGGTTGCCTGCCAGGGTGCGGCCTACAACCTGGGCGCCGAGATGGGTGAGCTGGGTGCGCAGCACCATCAGCAGTTCGATGCCAGGGCCTCCGGAGAAGCTGGCCATCGCCACGGGCCGACCGTTGAACAGGGCACGGAAATCGTCCCCCTGCACCGACAGCCAGGCAATGGCGCTGGTGAGCACCGGGGGGATCGACCCGTTGTACTCAGGAGCACAGATCACCCAGCGTGGGGCTCCCATCAGTTGCTCATGCAGGGGGCGGACACCGTCGGGGATTCCCTGGTCCTTCACCCGTGGGGTGAACAGCGGCAGATCCAGAGTGGTGAGATCCAACAGATCAGCAGACTTGCCTTGTGCTTTGGCTTCGTTGACGAAACGCTGCGCCAACTTCAGGTTCTCACCATTGCTGGCGGCGATCACCAGAACATCGGGATTGCTGGCGGTGCTCATGACCGGATGATCCGTTGAAGACACTGCATTGTGTCTGGTTTTTTGAGGGCTTGCCCGAATTCATCCAGCCAGGCTCAGTAGTTCGCGCCACTGCGGCGATGGTGCACGGCGGTGTTGGTCTCACTGTCGAACAGGCCGCCATGGAGCACTTCTGCATACACCAGCCAGTGATCACCGCATTCCATCCGCTGCTTCACTTCTGCGTCCATCCAGGCCAGGGCTTCGGGCAGCAGCGGCTGCTCGGAGGGACTCAACTGCAGGTCAAGGCCTTCAAAACGGTCGGCGCCGGGCTCGAAGGGTTGGAGGAACTGCTTCATCGGCCCGCTTTCCCGGCCTTCCGCCAGCACATTGAGGGCAAAGCGATCGCCTTTGTGCAGCAAGGCCTCCACAGCCCGGTCTTTGGCCACCGCCACGGTGATCCCCGGTGGTGTGAAGCTGGCCTGGCTCACCCAGCTGGCCACCATGGCGCCACTAAGGGAACCCTTGCGGGTTGTGAGCACGCAAAGGGAGCCCACCACCCGTCCGAGGGCCAGCACGGCCGGGTCACTGCGACTCTCACGCAGACCACCACCACCGCGCCGCTGTTGTTTGCGCTGTTCCTGGCGCAGGGAACGGCCGAAGCGCGTTCCGGTTTCCTCAAGGGTGCGCACGGTGGCGGCATCAGGACTGAATTTGATCCGGATCGGATCGAAGGCGAAACGGAAGCCACCGTCCCTGAGCTTGGTTTCCAGGAGGTCGATCGCTTCGCCGCTCCAGCCGAAGCTGCCGAAGACACCAACGGGCTTGCTGCGGTCTCCTTCAGCCAGCAGGGTGCCGAGGGCCGACACGATTGGCGTGGGGGCATGACCTCCCAGTGTGGGCGAGCCGATCAGTAAGCCATCGGCCGTTTGAATCGTGCGCACCAGTTCATCGGCTGGCGTGAATTCGCAGTTCAGGCTTGTGACGCGCACGCCTGTGCGGCTGACTCCCTGGGCGAGGGCATCGGCGATCGCTGCCGTGTTGCCGTAAGCGCTGGCAAACAGAAGGGCGACCGTGAGGGACGCCTGCTGCTGGCTTTCACCCCAGCGCCGGTAGTCGTTGAACAGGCTGCGCCAGCTGGTGTCGATCGCTGGCCCATGGCCGGGGGCCACGGTGCGGATGTCCAGTTCCTCCAGCCGTTCCACCAGGGCATCCACCTGGCTGGCCATCGGTGCCATCAGGCAGTCGTAGAAATGGCGGCGCTCCTCCTCGGTCTCACTGCGGTTCGACTCGGCCCAAGCCGATGTGCAGATGTGGGCGCTGAAGAGCTTGTCGCTCATCAGCAATCCGAGGGTCTCCTCGAACGCCAGCAGTCCACCTGGCCAACGAGGGGTGGGTGCTGGAAGCACCTGCAGCTGATGACCGTGACTCACCGGGAGCGTCTGCTCCTGACGGATCACGTGGATCTCCGGGAGATCGGGCAGTGGCGGCTGGGGGGTGTCATCGCCCGGGGCCGGTGGGCGGCGCAGGCTCCACAACTCCCGCAGCAGTTTTGCTCCAGCATTGGAGGCCACCAGTTCCAGGCCGGAATAAGCGCAAGCCAGATCCCTGAGCAGGGCCACGCGGTTGGGATTCACATGACCCACCACCACCACCAGCTTGGCCGCGGGGTCTGGAAGGGCCTGGTGAAGCACCGGCAGAAAAACAGACGCGTAAGCCGCTCCCGGTGGGTGCACCAAAACAGCGGCTTGCCTGACGCCGGACGGGTCAGGGCCGGCTGCGAAGAGGAAGCTGTTGGCCGTGCTTCCCCGTTCCAGGGCGTATTCCAGTTCGAATCGCGAGCGCTGGGGGCTCAGGCCGCGAAAACAGCTCAGGCCCTCGGCAATTGGCAGTGTGATCATCTGCCGTTCCGTGCTGGTCGCTGCAGGAGACACGGACGTCGCCATCAGTAGTGATTCCCCACTTTGCGGTGATGCACCGCTGTGATGGCATCCGCGTCGGCCACATTACCTTGCTCCACCTCGGCATAGATGATCCAGTGGTCGGGTCCTTCGAGCCGCTGCTCAACTCGGCAGCCCAGATAAGCCAGTGCATCACCTAGCACCGGGCCGCCCTGGGCCTCGTTCTCAAGAACATTCACCCCTGCAAACCGATCGGCCCCGGGCGGGAAGCGCTTGAGGAAATGGCGCATCAGCTGCTGGTGGTTGTCGTCGCGCAGGATGTTGAGCACAAAGCGGTCACCGACCTGCAGGAGCGCTTCGATCGCCCGGTCTTTGGCCACCGCCACGGTGATCCCCGGTGGCGTGAAGCTGGCCTGGCTCACCCAGCTGGCCACCATGGCGCTGCGCCGCAGGCTTTCACCCTCGCCCTGACTGGCGGTCACCACATACAAACCGCCGCTGAGACGGCCCAGGGCCTTGTCCAGGTCACCGTCGAGGCTTTTCATGGCCGCGATGGTTTTCTCCCGGGTGAGCAGTTGTCCGAGATCGGTTCCTGCTTCTTCGCAGCGTTGGTAATCCGCACCTGAGGGGAGTTGGCGAATGCGCAGGGGGGCAAAGGCCGTTTTTTGGCCTTGAGCCCGCAGCTGATCGGCCACCGCATCGATGGGCTCGTCATTGCCGCCAAAGGCGTCGTACACCCCCACCAGCTGTTTGCTGTGCAGTGCCGCCAGCAGGGTGCCGATGCTGCTCTGCAGCTCCGCATCCGGTTCGGCTGGCCAGGTGGGAACGACCACCGCCTTGGCCTCACCCACCAGGGCCGACAGTTCCTGGGCATCGGTTGCGCGCAGGTCAACGAGCTGAACCTGGGCCTCGGCCTTGCCGATGCCATGGGCGATGGCCTGACTGAGGCGATCACTGAACCCGTATTGGCTCAGATAAAGCACGGCCGCGTAGCTGTCGCCCTTGCTGCGCTGGCTGCTCCATTCCCGGTAGTCATTGAGCCAATGGCTGAGGTGTTGGCGCAGAAGCGGTCCGTGACCCACCGCGATGGTGTTGATCGCCGGCAGCCCATCCATGCGTTTCATGGCTTGGAGCACGCTGCGGGCATTGGGACCCATCAGGCACTCGTAGTAGAAGCGAAAGTCGGGTGCGATGGCCCCGGGGTCGCTGTCGAACAGCTCCTCCGAGCAGTAGTGCAATCCGAAAGCGTCGCAGGTGTAAAGGATGCCGCTGCCGTGATCGAAGGAAAAGATCGTGTCGGGCCAATGCAGGTTGGGAGCGCTGAGAAACTCGAAGCGATGCTCCACTCCGCTCTCTGGGTTTGTTCCGAGATCCAGGCTGTCGCCACTTTTCACGGCGCGGGAGCGGAACGAACGGTGCACCTGATCCTTCAGAAACTGGAGGGCCACCTTTGAGCCCACAATTTCGATCTCGGGATTGAGATCGAGAAGATCAGCGATCAAGCCGGAGTGGTCGGGCTCCGTATGGCTCACGATCAGGTGATCGATGGCCTGCGGGTCGATCTGCTCCTGCAGCAGGGGAATCCAGCTGTCGCGGAATTTGGCATGACTGGTGTCGATCAGCGCTGTTCGCTCGCCCCGCACCAAAAAGGCGTTGTAGGTGGTGCCGTTGCGGAGGCCGAACTCGATGTCGAAGCGGCTGCGATCCCAGTCAAGGGAACGGATGGCTGTGCTGTCGGATGCGATGGCCTGGCACTGAAGGCTCAAACGTCCGGCGACGGCCTGGGTGGAGGCGGCCATGGCTGCAATCTCGACGGTTCTCGACTGTAAGAACTCTGGGTTGGAAGATGGCACGCAGTGCGATTTGCTGTCATGACCTCCAGCGCCGCTGCCGCGATCTCCGGATTGCGGCGCAGCATCGGTCCCGGGATCCTGCTTGCGGGGGCCTGCATCGGCGGGTCCCACCTGATGTCGTCCACCACGGCAGGGGCCCGTTTCGGCTTCGCTCTTTTGGGCCTGATCCTGCTCACCAACCTGATCAAGTACCCCTTCCTCAGAGTGGGCAGTCGCTTCACTGCCGTGACCGGGCTGTCGCTGCTGGAGGGATTCCAGCAGCGCAACAGGACTTATCTGCCGGTGTATCTGCTGGTGAGTCTGTTCACCGGCACATTCACGATCGCTGCGGTGAGTTTTGTTGCTGGTCTGTTGCTCACCAATGTGCCGGTTCTGGCCCAGTTCGACCCTTTTGCCCTGGCGATTGCCGTGCTGGCGAGCTGTGGGTTGATTCTGTTCATGGGCAAGTACAGGGCTCTCGATCGGCTCTCCAAGTTGCTGGTGGCTCTGCTCACCCTGCTCACCGGAGTGGCGGCGTTGTCGCTGTTGCTGCGAGGGCCTGCAGGAGATGTGGCGTCCAGTTGGCTGGCGGCCGATCCCTCGCCCTGGCAGATGGCCGACCTCGGTTTTCTCATCCCTCTGATGGGCTGGATGCCAGGACCTGTGGAAATGTGCGTGTGGCCCTCGCTCTGGATGTTTTCCCGCGCTCGTGACAGCCAGCACACCGCTTCGCTGCAGGAAGCGGAAACGGATTTCAATCTCGGTTACGGCATCACGGTGCTCACGGCAGTGTTTTTCGTGATCCTGGGTGCTTACACCATGTATGGAAGCGGTGATGGCCTCTTCCAGGGCAGTGGCGTTGCGTTTGCTCAGAACCTCATCCGTCTGTACACCGAGGCGATGGGGTCCTGGGCCGCCTGGATCATCATTCCAGCGGCCTTCGCCGCCATGTTCAGCACCACGCTCACCTGTCTGGATGCCTACCCCCGCAGCATTTCAGCGATTCAGGGGCTCTTGCAGGGCGTGGATCGGGGCGATGCCGCTCCGGGCCCCCAGAGCCGACGGATTGGACTCTGGATTGGTCTGCATCTGCTGGCGGCCCTGGCGGCGCTGCTCTGGGCCTACAGCGGTGGCATCACGGTGAAGGACTTCGTGTTCGGTGCAATGACGGGCAGCTTCCTGGCGGCTCCGGTGTTCGCCTGGATGGCCATGGACACGATGAACTGCGAGCTGGTGGCCAGTGAGCATCGCGATGGCCCCTTGATGCGCGGCCTCAGTTGGTTTGGCCTGGTGTTTCTGATTGGTTTCAGCCTGCTGTTTCTCGGTTGGTCCCTCACGCGCTGAGCTCAAAAAAACCCCCATCCATGGATGGGGGGTTGGATCTCTCGTTCTCCAGGCATTCACCTCAGGCCTCTGGCTCAGGGGTCCATCGTTCAGGCGTCGACGGCCACCGTCACGCTGGTGTGGCTCTGGGCCTTCGCGGCGGTGATCTCCAGCACGCCATCCCGGTAACTGGCCTGAACAGCATCGCGGTTCAACCCCTGGCCGAAACGGAAGCTGCGGCTCCAGGTGCCGTAGCGGAACTCGCTCAGCCGGGCTGTTTCGTCGTTTGCGTTCTCATCTGCAGTGTTCGTGCTGGCAGGACGGCGACGTTCGGCACTGACGCTGAGGGTGCGATCGGTGGCTTTGACGTCGATCGAGTCGCGGCTCACGCCAGGCAACTCCAGGCGCACGGTGTAGTGATCGGCCGTTTCGTGGATCTCTGCTGCTGGAACACGCTCAGCCTGCGACAGCTGCTGATCCAGCCGTTCAAAGAGATCGAATGGTGATTGACGAAGGGTGATCATGAGTAACTCCTCAGGAACGTGATGTGGTGGGTGTTTGCATCACCCGCAACGACAATCTGCGTGTTGTTGATCAATCTGATCAGGGTGAGAACCGTCCTTTTGTGTACGGTCTGAACCACTCAGTTCGGTCGTCACAACTTGGATGTCGTGTGAACCGAACAGTGGATGTGCTGATTACAGCCACCACCAACTGTTGAACGCTGCCGCCTGCCCGCAACGCCGTCCTTCCTCGTCCCAGAGCGTCCAGATCCGGGCGTTGTGAATCATGAATTGCCGCCCGCAGCGATCCACGCGAATGCCGCTGTAGGTGTTGATCGCGTCGCGCACGAGCGCCAGCTTGAGAGAGGCCGCCCGTTCCTTTCGTTCCGACTGCGCAGCGGTGAGACGCGATGGCATGCCGACCATCTCGCTCCAGGGCCGCTTCCAAAGCCTGAGGGCGGTGGCGTTGGCGTACGTCAGGGCTGGGTCGCCTGCGTTGTTGTGGGCCAGCACGGCCATGCTGCTGTTGAACAGCTCCTGCGCAGTCAGGCGTCGGGATGTTCCTGGACGGTCGCTGGCCAGCAGAGGGCAGTCGAAGGCGCGCCGATGGGAGAGCAGAAGAATCGAAACCAGGCCCTGCATCTCCCGGGTCTGCCAGGGGGCGGTTTCAGGCACCTGCCGTCATGGCTTCCACCATGGCCTGTTGCGCAAGCGCTTGCCCCTGTTCCCTGAGATGGGAGAGGAAGCGCGGCCGCGCCTCTGGAAAGCGCGGTTCTTCGGCCAGAGGGAGATCACCGGCCGCATCCAGGCCGGTGTCGCCCTCCATCGCCGGTGTGATCACTACAAGATCACCGTCGAGGCTCGCGTCGTAGCGCCACCAGAGCGTGGGATCGAGAACAGCTGGATGGGGAGGCGGCGGTGTGTCGTCCGTTGCCGTGACGGCATCCCTGGTGGCGCCCTCGCTGTCTGGCTCAGCGCTGGTCGCCTTGGCTTCCAGGGCCTTCAAGCGATGGTCAGCCAGGTCTTCCAGAAGCTTGGCTCGCGTGCGTCCCCGCAACTGGAACAGCACGAATGGATCCTCGCTGAACCGCTCTCCCATCAGGAAGTACACCGCACTGATGTGCTTGCAGGGATTGGCTTTGTCGGGGCAACTGCACTCGCTGCGCACCTCCTGAAGCTTGAAGGGGAACAGCCGCCGGCCGCTGGCGGCGAAGGCACGTTCGATATCGGACGGCATGATGCCGGCCAGCAACTGGGCGGACCAACGGGCTTTCTGGGTCAGAGCCTCCAGCACATAGCCCCAGTCCTCATCGCTGAGCACGTCGAGCCAGAGCTTCACTTTGTAGGGGTCTTCGCCGGTGCCCTGCACCCTGGCGTGCACCCGTCGTCCCTCGAAGCGAATCGAGGTCACGTGCCCTTCGCGGGCATAGGCCCAGGCGCGCTCCAGGCGCTTTTTAAAGCGGTAGGAGTTGATCAACTCCATCCACTGCTCCACCCACCAAGGCTGCTGACCGAGGCCGTCGTCCCCGAGGGAGGTGTTGATGCCGGTTCCGTTGGGTGTGATCGTCATGGGTTGCGTGTCTCGTTGGTTTCCAGGCTCACCAGCTCCTTGAGTTGGCCCATGTCGAGGCCACCGAGCCACTCCTCGCCCGAACCCACGATGTCTTCCGCCAGTCTGGACTTCTCCCGGATCATCCGGTCGATCTTCTCTTCCACCGAACCACTGGTGATGAACTTGTGCACCATCACCCGGTTGGTCTGGCCGATGCGATAAGCACGGTCCGTGGCCTGGTTCTCGACTGCTGGATTCCACCAGCGGTCGATATGGAACACGTGGCTGGCCCGGGTGAGGTTCAGTCCCACTCCGCCGGCCTTCAGGGACAGCAAGAAGAGCTGGGGGCCACGTGGGTCCTCCTGGAAGCGATCCACCATGGCCTGACGTTCTCCCTTGCTGGTGCTGCCGCTCAGGAACGGCACCTCGCTGCGCCAGCGGCGTTGCAGGTAGCCCTGCAGCAGGTGCCCCCATTCCGCGAACTGGGTGAACAGCAGGGCTCGATCCCCCGCTTCAATCACTTCATCAAGGATTTCTTCGAGCCGCTGCAACTTCACCGATCGCTGCAGGAAGTCGTCGCTTGCCACCTCTTCCTTCAAGGCCAGAGCCGGGTGATTGCAGATCTGTTTGAGGCGCGTCAGCAGTCCCAGCACCTGGCCGTGGCGTTTGCCACGCGGCGCGCGGGCGATGGCATCGAGGGTGTCTTCCACGGTTTTGGCATACAGGGATTTCTGTTCCTTGCTCAGGCCCACCCATTCACTCAACTCCACTTTTTCGGGCAGGTCGGAGATGATCGCCTTGTCGGTTTTCAAACGCCGCAGGATGAACGGCCCCACCCGCGATTTGAGATCGCGCAACGACGACATATCGCCATAACGCTCGATCGGCATGCGGTAGCGCTGCCGGAAAAACTCCTCTTCCCCGAGCACGCTCGGATTGAGGAAATCCATCAGGGCCCAGAGCTCGCTCACCCTGTTCTCAACCGGCGTGCCGGTGAGAGCGATGCGAAATCTTGATCCCTTACGGGTTCTCGCCAGGTCACGGGCGGCCTGGCTCTGCTTGGCCGAAGGGTTTTTGATCGCCTGGGCTTCATCGATCACGGTGCCCAGCCAGTCGAAATTCTCCAGAAGCTCACTGTCCCTCTGCAGCAGCCCGTAGCTGGTGAGCACCAGGTCAACGTCTTTCAGGGCTTTTTTGAGAGCTGCTGGGGTGGAGGGGCGCTTGGGGCCGTAGTGCTCATGAACCGTGAGCTCGGGGGTGAAGGCCGCGGCTTCCCGCTTCCAATTGGTGAGCACGGAGGTGGGCGCCACCAGCAGCACCGGCCGTTTCAGTTCCTTTTCCATCTTCAGGTGCTGGAGGAAGGCCAGCAGCTGGATTGTTTTGCCCAGGCCCATGTCGTCGGCGAGGCAGGCTCCCTGATCGAAGCGGTGCAGGAAGGCCAGCCAACCCAAACCGCGCTCCTGATAGGGCCGAAGCTGACCGCAGAAGCCCTCGGGTGCAGGCAGCGGATCCGGCGCTTTCTGCTGGTGGTATTGCTCCAAGACCCCTTGCAGGCGTGGGCCTGCGTCGAAGGCATGCACCGGCAGGCGCATCAAGGTGTCCCCTTCACTGGCGGTGAGGCGAAGGGCGTCGTCCAGGCTCAGGTCTGGGTTGGCGGCACAGAAGCGTTCGGCGTTCTTGAGATCGTTGGGCCTGAGCTCGATCCAGGCTCCCTTGTGGCGCACGAGGGGACTGCGCTTGCCCGCCAGCCGCTCCAGCTCCCGCAGCGTCAGGGTGACGCCGCCGATCATGAGCTCCCAGCTCCAATCGAGATTTTCCCCGAGTGTGAACCCGCGCGAGCGTTCCGGTAGCTCAGCCTTGATCGCCAGGCCAAGACGGCTGGCCAGGCCTCCCGAGAGGCTGGGGGGGAGGTCCACACCCACGCCCACGTCCCGCAGTTGACGAGCGGCGGTGCGCACCAGCACGAAGGCTTCCGCCGGGGTGAGCTGCATGGCTTCCGGCGTGGCGCTCTCCAGGCCCCGTTCGATCGGGGCGAACACCGTGAGAGCGCGGCCCATGCCCTCGAGCAGCACCTCACCGGGATGCTCCACAGGAATTTCCCCGAGTTGCAGGCCTCCAGGCCCAGCCGCCCAAGCTGCTCCTGCTGGCACTTTCAGCGTTGGATCGGCTTCGGCCTGCAGGTAGAAGCGCAGATCCCAGAGCTCTTCACCCTCGTTGGGGGTGGCCAGTTCAAGGCAGGCCCTGGCGGCCGCCACATTGCCCGCCACTCCCTCGCGCCAGTGGTGGCTGGCGGTGGCCAGGCGTTCGGCATCTTCATCGTTCAGATCGATCACCCCGGTGTCTGAACTCAGGGCGTTTTCCCAGGCGCAGAGCAGGGGGTCGAGCCCCTCGTCATCGGGATGGAAGCCCTTGCGCAGCTGGGCATCCACCAGATCCTCCAGCAATGTGGCCACCCGCAAGCGGCCGCTGCGGGGACGGCAGCAGGCCACGGGATTGGCAGCGCGCATGGCTTCGGGCCGCAGCCTGGTGATGCGATTGCTGCGTTTGCCTGTGGGCTCTCTCCAGGGCAAGGCACAGGTGGCCACCAGGGGCAGACGGGCGGCGAGGTCCTCGAGCCGGCGCCGGTCGTCTTCCCGGTTGAGCAGAGGGACCCAGCGGGCGCGGTGGGGATACCCTTCCCCACGGCTCAATTCCACCTGGGGCAGCCAGCGCCCCCGAGCCACCAAGCTGAGGGCCCATCGCTGCATGTGGCTCCACCAGCGCAGTTCGTCGGCCAGATCAGGGTGATGGCCTGACAGGGGAAGCTTGGCCAGCCATGCCGTGGCCGCCATCGGTTCGATCGCCAGCCCCTGCACCTGCCAAGGCCACCACTCGGTGGTTTTTGGAATCGGTTCGCCGGCTTGCAGCGGCAGCCCGCACCAGGGGGGCTGCTCCTCTATGGGGGTGGCGGCGGCAGCCGAGCCCCGGGGCCGTCGTGGTTTCACACTGCGGCTCGGCAGGGTGAGGCATGCGGTGGCGTCGATGATGCCGTCTGGGAGCAGATCGCGCTCCGTGAGCCAGGCGCGCAGATCCTCCGCACTCAGGGTGAAGGGATGAAGGGCCGGGGTGGCTCCGGGGCCGAGCGGCTCGGCCACACGCCAGGTGTCAGCCCACACCAGCAGGGCAGCCCGACCGGAGCTGCTGGGGGTGCGGATGGCGGGTAGCCAGGTGGCGTGCAGCAGGCTCATGGCCGCGACGCAGACAACATGCGTTGGGTTCCGTGGAGCAGAAGCGCACTGCCGATCAGTGGCAGCCACCCCACGAGGAGATCCACTCCCAATGATGCCAGGGCGCCGGAACCCCCCCAGGGAATCGCAAGGGGCATGCCGAGGCTGCGCACTCCGCAGATCGCGCCCACCAATCCCGCCTGCAGGTGGGAATCCTCTGGATCAACCCGTTCGAGATGAAAGGCGAGCAGCCCATAGAAGAGCCCGCAGCCCGTGGATCGCACCGCTTGCTCCACACCGAAGGCAAGACTGATCAGCCCTGCGCTGAGTCCAGCCAGCAGGGCCCAGCACACTGAGCGCCAGCGCAGGTCTGCACGGCTCAGGGGCTTGCTGCTTTCCGCGCTGCTGTCGGCCAACGTGATCGGCGGCTGAAAGGCGATCATGGCTGCTGGACCCGCTTTTCGAGCCCGAACCCGCCATGGCTGTTGCACGATCGTCGCGAACCGATGCAGCGCGTCCCCGCACGGGTGCGGAGATCCGAGACGCCTTTCTGGCCTTTTTTGAGGAGCGCGGCCACAAGCGCATGCCCAGCGCGTCGTTGGTGCCGGAAGACCCCACGGTGTTGCTCACGATCGCGGGGATGCTGCCGTTCAAACCGATCTTCCTCGGCCAGCAGGAGCGTCCAGCCCCCTGTGCCACCAGCTCCCAGAAGTGCATTCGCACCAACGACATCGAGAACGTGGGGCGCACGGCCCGGCACCACACCTTCTTCGAGATGCTGGGCAACTTCTCGTTTGGTGATTACTTCAAGCAACAGGCGATCGAGTGGGCCTGGGAACTGAGCACAGGTGTGTTCGGGCTCGACCCCAAGAATCTGGTGGTGAGCGTCTTCCGCGACGACGACGAAGCGGAGCAGATCTGGCGTGAGGTGGTGGGGGTGAACCCCAAGCGGATCATCCGCATGGATGAGGAAGACAACTTCTGGGCTTCCGGTCCCACCGGACCGTGTGGGCCCTGTTCGGAGATCTACTACGACTTCAAACCCGAACTGGGTGATGACGGCATCGATCTCGAAGACGACGACCGCTTCATCGAGTTCTACAACCTGGTGTTCATGCAGTCGAACCGCGATGCGGAGGGCACGCTCAAGCCGCTGGCGAACCGCAACATCGACACCGGTATGGGTCTGGAGCGCATGGCGCAGATCCTGCAGCAGGTGCCCAACAATTACGAAACCGATCTGATCTTCCCGCTGATTCAGGCGGCGGCTGAGCGGGCCGGCGTGGATTATCACCAGCTCGATGAGAAGGGCAAAACGTCGCTCAAGGTGATCGGTGACCACAGCCGAGCGGTCACCCAGCTGATCAGCGATGGCGTCACCGCCAGCAACCTGGGCCGCGGCTACATCCTGCGCCGCCTGCTGCGCCGGGTGGTGCGCCATGGCCGCCTCCTGGGTATCGACAAGCCCTTTCTCCAGGCCATGGGTGAGGCCTCCATCGCCCTGATGCAATCCGCCCACCCACAGCTGAGCGAGCGTCGTGAGGTGATCCTGGCCGAATTGCAACGGGAAGAAGCCCGTTTCCTGGAAACCCTGGAACGTGGCGAGAAGTTGCTCGCGGATGTGCTGGCTGCCAAGCCGAAGCAGATCAGTGGTGAGCAGGCCTTTGAGCTTTACGACACCTATGGTTTCCCCCTGGAGCTCACCCAGGAAATCGCTGAAGAGCACGGCCTGGCGGTGGACCTTGCCGGCTTTGAGACGGCGATGGAGCAACAGCGCCAGCGTGCGAAAGCGGCCGCAGTGAGCATTGATCTCACCCTTCAAGACGCGATCGATCAGGTGGCTGCAGGTCTGCAAGACACCGAATTCCGGGGCTATGAGCAGCTGGAACAGAGCAGCAGCATTCAGGCCCTGGTGGTGAACGGTGAGCCGGCGCAGAGCGCTGTTGCTGGTGATGCCGTTCAGGTGGTGCTCGATGTCACGCCGTTCTATGGCGAAGGCGGTGGCCAGATCGGTGATCGCGGCACCCTGGTGGCGGATGGCCAGGCCGGTGATGGCCTGATCGTGATGGTCGAGTCGGTGAGCCGCAATCGCAGTGTGTTTGTGCACAGCGGGCGTGTGCAGCGTGGTGCGCTGGCGGTGGGCGATGTGGTGCATGGCCGGGTGGATCGTGCCTGCCGCCGCCGGGCCCAGGCCAACCACACCGCCACGCACCTCTTGCAGGCAGCGCTCAAACAGGAGGTGGACCCCGGCATCGGTCAGGCCGGTTCTCTGGTGAGTTTTGATCGCCTGCGCTTCGATTTCCACTGCCCGCGCGCTGTCACTGCCGAAGAGCTGGAGCGCATTGAGAGCTTGATCAACGGCTGGATCGCCGATGCCCATGCGCTTGAGGTTCAGGAGATGGCGATCGAGAAGGCCAAGGCCGCCGGTGCGGTGGCGATGTTTGGTGAGAAATATGCCGATGTGGTGCGTGTGGTGGATGTGCCGGGTGTGTCGATGGAGCTCTGCGGCGGCACTCATGTGGCCAACACCGCGGAAATCGGCCTGTTCAAGATCGTGAGTGAAAGCGGTGTCGCTGCCGGCATTCGCCGCATCGAGGCCGTGGCTGGTGCTGCGGTGCTGCCCTATCTCAATGAGCGTGATGCGGTGGTGAAGCAGCTGGGTGAGCGCTTCAAGGCCCAACCCGGCGAGATCATCGAACGGGTGACGGCCTTGCAGGACGAGCTCAAGGCCACAGGCAAGGCGCTGGCCGCGGCGCAGGCTGAGCTGGCGGTGGCCAAGTCAGCAGCTTTGGCCACGAAGGCGGTGGCTGTGGGTGACTTCCAGCTGCTGGTGGAGCGGCTTGATGGTGTGGATGGCACTGGGCTGCAGGGGGCTGCGCAGAGCCTTGCTGATCAGCTCGGTGATGGTGCTGCAGTGGTGCTGGGTGGTCTGCCGGATCCTGCCGATCAGGGCAAGGTGGTCCTGGTCGCAGCCTTTGGCAAGGCTGTGATTGCCCAAGGCCAGCAGGCCGGCAAGTTCATCGGTGGCATCGCCAAGCTCTGTGGCGGCGGCGGCGGCGGTCGGCCCAACCTGGCGCAGGCTGGAGGCCGTGATGGGGCTGCACTGGATGGAGCGCTGGAGGCGGCACAGGAGGCGTTGCACTCAACGCTGGCCTGAGCTCCAGGCTGTGCCCTGCTGGTGCAATCGCTGCAACTGACGACTGGCTTTAGCAATGCAGAAGTGGATGCCTCCCAGCTCTGTCGTTGTTTGCTCGAGGCGCTCTGTTTCGTCGTCATGCACCGCTTCGATGCCGCTTAGCAGCAGACCGATCACCCGGTTGCCCCTTCGGCAGCGTTCACTCACCAAGGCCAGCATCTCGACGGCCAGGTCGCTGTCGAACAGCATCGCTTGAAGGAGGTCTTCTCCTGGCAGGGCCAAGAGCTCAGCAGCACCATCCACGACGCGGAAATCGGCATAGTGCTGGCCATTGGCGAAGAAGCCCACCTCCCCTAGTAACTCCACAGCGTCCACTACAGCCAGGGTGTGGCGTTCGCTGCCTTGATGCACATCCACAGCCACCTTGCCACTGGTGAGCAGCATCAGGGTGTCCACCGGGTCCCCCTGGCGAAACAGCACATCGCCTTCTTTTGCAGTGACTGGCCTGGGATTGAGCTCCTGCTGATGGGCTTCCAGGAGCAGTTTCAAACGCTCGCGGAATGCGTGCAGCTGCGGTTCATCACCCCACATGAATGGATCACGGCTTCCTTCTTGATACCCCTTGGGAAGGAGGCCATGCACCTCCGCATTAAGTGCTGGCTTCGGCAGGAAGATTGAGCTCTAGGCGCCAGTCGGCTAACGGCCGATCCCAGCCATCTTCAAGTTTCCGGGCAATCACAAGGTCTGCATCCAGGCCCATCTGAAAGCCCCGCGCTAGGGCCCGTAGCATCGGCGCTAGGGGCTCGTCGTTCTGAAGGGCTGAGAGCATCCCGCCGAAAATCAGCATCACGGCCAGTGGTGAGCGGTTCTGCGCAAGGTTGAAGCCCTGGAGGCCCAGTTCACTGGCGCCATCAATGCCAAAACCAGTCAGCACATGCACGATGTCGTGGGTTTCCTTGAGTCGGTGAACCACGAATTCCTGGGAGTTGGTGACTGGAGAGGGATCGATCAAGCTGGCGGGGGTAATGCCCTGGCTGATCAGTTGATCGGCATACACCCGACCCAAACTGTTCTCGGGAAGCTGTTGCAGCTGCTCGAGATTGATCGGTGCAGGCCGCCAGCCCTCGTCCACCAGTGATCGGAATTGGTGGTCCTCCAGCAGGTGCTCCACCATTTGCTTGCCGAGTGCGCTGTCCTTGAGGCTGGAACCCACAGCAAAAACGCTCTCCAGCGAACCGGGATTTTTCAGGAAGGCAGCAAGTCCTGCAAGCAGTTTCAGGCTTTGGAGACGTTCCTGCAGTTTGATGCGCACGGGTCAGCCCTGGAGATAGGTGGCCTGCTGAAGACTGCTGGCCACGTGACTGATCAGCAGTCTGGCGTCGTTGACCGACAGCCGCTGTTCGCGGATGGCCTCTTCACTGGCCAGGCGGAGGCGTTCGAGCATCAGATCAGGGTCGTGCTCCATCGCTTCGAGCACATCGGAATTGGTGTCGCCACGCACCACGTGGTCGAGCAGATAGCCACCGCCTGGGGCCAGGCGGATGTGTACAGCATTGGTGCTTCCGAACAAGTTGTGCAGATTGCCCATCACCTCCTGGTAAGCACCGGCCAGAAACAATCCAATGAGGTAAGGCTGATTCGGCTGGGGGCTGTGCAGTTCCAGCAGGGGCTTGCTGTGCCCGCCCTGGATGAAGCGAGCCAACTTGCCATCGGAGTCACAGGTGAGATCAGCAATGCTTCCGAGTTGGTTGGGCGGTTCATCGAGCCGATGAATCGGCATCACGGGAAACAGCTGATCGATCGCCCAGGTGTCGGGTGCCGATCGAAACACTGAAAAATTGCCGTAGTAAGTGCTGGCCAGGCTGGCGCGCAGGTTGCGCAGCTCTTCGGGGCTGCTGTCATCTGCGGGCAACAGGCGACTGATGCGCCGCGCACAGGCCCAGGCCAGTTGCTCGGCCCGCGCCCGCTCCGGAAGGCTCAGGTATCCCAGGCGGAAGGCGCTCAGTGCATCGCCCTTGAATTTCAGAACGTCGTTCCAGGCTTCCTGCAGGTTCGCGGTGGTGATGCCCTCAAAGGTTTCATGCAGGTTGCGCAGGATCAGCGGATCGTCCTCCATCGGTTCCGGCCGCTCGTCCGGCGCGGCACCGGTGCCGAGGATGTCGAACACCAACACGCTGAAATGGCTGGCCAGGGCGCGACCGCTTTCGCTCACGAGCGTGGGTACAGGAACTCCGCTGGGTTCACAGCATTCCTTCACGGTGGCCACTACGTCGTTGGCGTAGTTCTGGAGCGAGTAATTGGTGGAGGCGGCGGTGGCGCTGCGGCTGCCGTCGTAGTCGACCCCCAGGCCGCCACCCACGTCGAGGAAGCCCATCGGAGCACCCAGCCGGTGCAGTTCGCCGTAGATCTGTCCTGCCTCCTGCAGGGCATCTTTCAGCACGGCGATGTCATTGATCTGGCTGCCGATGTGGAAGTGCAGCAAGCGCAGCTCCTTCAGAAGCCCGGCGTCGCGCAGTGCCTCGGTGGTGTCGAGCAGTTCGGGGATGGAGAGTCCGAATTTGGCGCGGTCTCCCACAGAGCTGCCCCAACGGCCCGTACTTCGGGTGGAGAGGCGAGCCCGGATCCCGATCATCGGCGCTGCACCCAGGTGTTCGCTCGCCCGGATGATCCGCTCCACCTCGTCGGGTTGTTCGATCACCACCACGGGCTGACGCCCGAGTTTGCGCGCAAGGATGGCCGTTTCCAGGTACCGCTGATCCTTGTAGCCATTGCAGATCAGCAGAGCGTCGGGATCGTTGAGCAGCGAGAGGGCAATGAGCAGTTCCGCCTTGCTCCCTGCCTCCAGACCGAAGTGCCAGCGCTGGCCGCTCTCCACGATCCGTTCCACCACATGCCGCTGCTGGTTGCACTTCACCGGGAACACGCCCTGGTAGCGGCCCGCATAGCCGTAGTGCGCGATCGCACGGTCGAAGGCTGCGTGCAGCCGCTCGAGGCGATCTTCAAGGATGTCGTCGAAGCGGATCAGGAGGGGAAGGCCGAGATCCCGGGCCTGCAGGCCATCAACGAGTTCGATCAGGTCGATGCTGCCGCCCCGCTCGCCCTGGGGTTGCACGGTGATATGACCGCGGGAGTTGGTCGAAAAGTAAGGATCCCCCCAGCGATCCAGTCCGTAGAGATCGGCACCGTCCTGAACGGTCCATGGGCCAGCGGTGCTGGTGTGGGCCATCAGTGTCAAACGGTGCTCTCCAGGCTCTGTGCCGCGAATCTAGGCAGGGTTCATCGCTTCAACAGCTCGGCGCAGTCCGCTTGCTTGCCAAGCGGGCCTGCTGCCACGGACGATGGCGACGGTTTTTTGTTTTTCCATGGCCTCGGAACGCACCTTCATCGCCATCAAGCCCGATGGGGTTCAGCGCGGTCTCATCGGCGAGATCCTCGGGCGTTTTGAGCGCAAGGGTTTCAAGCTCGTGGGCCTCAAGCAGCTCACCCCCAGCCGTGAGCTGGCTGAGCAGCACTATGGGGTTCATAAGGAGCGTCCCTTTTTTGCTGGGCTGGTCGAGTTCATCACCTCTGGCCCTGTGGTGGCCATGGTGTGGGAAGGCGATGGGGTGATCGCCAGTGCCCGCAAGCTGATCGGCGCCACCAAGCCTCTGGAGGCCGAACCCGGCACCATTCGCGGCGATCTGGCCATCAACATCGGTCGCAACGTGATTCATGGGTCCGATGCGCCTGAAACCGCCCAGTTCGAGATCGGTCTCTGGTTCCAGGCCTCTGAGCTGAGCGACTGGACTCCGTCTGATCAGGGATGGCGCACTGAGGGCTGATCCATCAGCCCGGGCCGGGTCCTCTGCCCTCGTGCGGCGCATCATTGAGAGGACTCGGCTAGACGTTTTTGTGAGCGATCACGGTTCCCACGGGCTCCAGCCTTGGCTGAAGCGTGCGGCGATCACCTGGGTGAATCATGCGGGTGCCCCTCTTGTGAAGGTGGTGTCCCGCCGCCATCTCGACATGGCCGTCAACCGGGGTGTGGGATTTTCGCCGGTGGCCGATGCCTTCCGGGTGGATGGATGCATCGCTGCTGCGCACCGTTGCGCCCGACCGGATGAAGACCTGCGTCTCCATGCTGTGGTGGAGGCGCTGGTTCCGCTCGAGCCCGATCGCGGCTGGGCCTGGGTCCCTGGGGAGCGGCGTTGGCGCGATGGAGGGGTCTACGAGGCCGATCAGCGCAGTTTCTGCCGTCTTCAACAGGACCGTTTGCAGCAGCAAGGGCTGACGCTGGAAGCGGGCTTCGAACTCGAGTGGATGGTGCTGGCAGCGGAGGGGGGACCCCAGGGTTCCCCTGTATTTCCCGGCGGGCCCTATGGGGCTGATCGCTTGATGGAAGGTCTCGACTACGCCTCTGAGATCTGTGACGCCCTGGATGCCGCCGGGCTGGACTGGTTGCAGTTTCATCCCGAATACGGCGCGTCCCAGTTCGAGTTGTCTCTGGCCCATGCGTCAGCTGTGGAAGCCGCCGATCGCCTGGTTTTGGCTCGCCTGGTGATTCAGCGCGTGAGCCGGCGACTGGGGCTGCGTTGCAGCTTCACGCCCAAGCTCACCACGGAGCAGGTCGGCAACGGCGGTCATGTGCACTTCAGTCTTCTCCGGCATGGTCAGCCCGTGCTGCAGGGAGGCGATGGTCCAGGTGGTGTGTTGCCGGAGGGTGCGGCACTGATTGCCGGTGTGCTGCATCATCTGCCGGCGTTGCTGCCGATCGCCTGTCCGCTTTCGGCCTCCTACGCCCGTCTGGCCCCCAGCTCCTGGTCGGCGCCCTATCAGGTGTGGGGGATTGAAAATCGCGAGGCGGCCTTGCGTTTGGTTCCCACCTCGCTGGATCAAGTGCCTGCCCATCTCGAGCTGAAAGTTGCCGATCTGGGGGCCAATCCCTACCTGTTGCTTGGCGCTCTGCAGGTGTTGGCGCTGGCCGCTCTCAGCGACGTTGTTCCCCTGCCGGCGCCGGTGCGCGGTGATCCGGCGCGCGCGGACGGCAGCACAGCGGCCCATGCCCGTCTGCCCCAGTCCTTGGCGGAAGGGCGCGCAGCCTTGGCATCCAGTGCAGTGCTGTCGGCGGCGATGGGGGAGCTGCTGCATGGGAGCGTGCTCGACAGCATCGATGCCGAGATCGACCGTTGTGCGGGTTGGCCCGCGGATCAAGTGATCGCCAGCACCCGTTGGTGGCCGCTGGTGGGAGACCTCAGCTGACGCCGGCGTCAAACCGTTGCCATTGGAAACAGGGCAGCAAGCGCTCGAGGTCAGCGCGGGCATGGCCCTGGCTCACGCAGTCCGCAATGGCCTCGGCAGTGGCTGCAGCCATCAGCACTCCGTTGCGGTGATGGCCGCAGGCCAGCCAAAGGCCAGAGAGGGGGCCTCGGCCCAGCAGGGGCCCCTCGTCCGGCGTGCAGGGCCGGAATCCCCACCAGCGTTCCATCGGGGGCCAGCCCGAGGCTTCCGGAAGCAGCGAGGCAATGCCCTGTTTGAGAGTGCTTTGCCCTTGAGGGGTAAGGCCCTCGGCAAAGCCCGCGTCCCGCTCCGACGTGGCGCCCACCACCACCAGGCCGTCTTCTCTGGGCACCAGGTAAGTGCCTGGTCCGAAGATCACGCGCTTGAGAGCGCCCCGGGGGGCCTGGAGGGAGAGCATCTGCCCTTTCACGGGAAAAATCGGCAGCTGAGGCAGGAGCTGGCTGCTCCAGGCTCCGGAGCAAAGCACGGTGATAGCACTGCTTCGTTCCGTAATCGTTCCTTCAGCGTCGCGGATGCGTGCTGTGATGCGTTGGTTGCCGCTTTGCAGCAGGTCCAGCACTTCCACGCCTTCAAGAAATTGCACCCCCCGTTCCACGCAGGCGCTTTCCAAGGAGCGCATCAACTGGCGGCGGTTGTCGATCTGGCCGTCCTGCTCGAATAACAGACCGGCCTGCCAGGTTGTGGCGATGCCCGGTACTTCCCGTTCCAGTTGCTGGCGGTTCAGGGCTGTTCCGAAGGATGCCGTGGGGTAGCGATCCCGCTGTTCACTGGTGCTGAAGGGCACCACAATGCCTGTGGACCGCAGCCCGCAGGGCAGGCCGCTGTCGGCCTCGATCTGGGCGACCCAGCTCGGCACCCGCTCCAGGCTCAGTTGACCGAAGCGCAGCTGGTCGCCGCTCAGGCCTTCAGCGTGGGGAGCCAGCATGCCTGCCGCCACAAACCCTGCGGCCTCACCGCGCCGCCGGCTGATCACGCACACAGGATGGTCACGCCGGGCCAGCTGATGGGCGATGGCCAGCCCCATCAATCCGCCGCCAAGGATCAACGCGGCGTCAGTGGCGGGTGGGCGCAAGGCGGTCATGGCTGATGGGGGCTGCGGTTCGCGGTCTTTCCATAGGATTGCCCTGCTCTGAACGTTCCACACAGCGGATGGCGGCACCTGCAGCAACAGATCAGGCCTGGGAAGCGGTGATCGGTCTCGAGACCCACGTTCAGCTGGGCACCAACAGCAAGATTTTCACGGCTGCATCCACGGCGTTCGGGGATGACCCCAACACCCACATCGACCCTGTGGTGTGCGGGCTGCCGGGAACGCTTCCCGTTCTCAATCAGAAGGTGCTGGAGTACGCCGTCAAAGCGGCGATGGCACTAAATCTGAACATTGCCGAGCACAGCAAGTTCGATCGCAAACAATATTTCTACCCCGACCTGCCCAAGAACTATCAGATCTCCCAGTACGACGAACCGATCGCAGAGGACGGCTGGATCGAAGTGGAGGTGGCCGAGAAGGGGAAAGACACTTATCTGAAAACCATAGGGATCGAGCGCCTTCACATGGAGGAGGACGCCGGCAAGTTGGTGCATGCCGGCAGCGATCGTTTGGCTGGCTCCACCCATTCGTTGGTGGATTACAACCGCGCCGGTGTTGCCCTTGCGGAGATTGTGAGCAAGCCGGATCTGCGCACGGGCCGGGAAGCGGCGGAATACGCCTCGGAAATCCGTCGCATCATGCGCTACCTGGGTGTGAGCGACGGAAACATGCAGGAGGGTTCACTCCGCTGTGACGTGAACATCTCCGTGCGCCGAGGGCCGGAGGCGCCGTTCGGCACCAAGGTGGAGATCAAGAACATGAACTCGTTCTCGGCCATTCAGAAGGCCTGTGAGTACGAGATCCAACGGCAGATCAAGGCCTACGAAGCCGGTGAGCCCATCGTTCAGGAAACGCGGCTCTGGGATGAGAGCAAGCAGCTCACCAAGAGCATGCGCAGCAAGGAGGGGGCCAGTGATTACCGCTATTTCCCAGATCCGGATCTCGGGCCGATCGAGGTGAGTGCTGACCAGCGCGACTCCTGGCGGGCGGAGCTGCCGGAGCTGCCGGCAGCCAAGCGCCACCGCTACGCCGACACCCTGGGGCTATCCCAGTACGACGCCCGGGTGCTCACCGACGAGAAGCCGATGGCGGATTATTTCGAGGCTGTGGTGGCAGCGGGGGCTGACGCCAAGCTCGCTTCGAACTGGATCACTGGCGACATCGCTGCTTATGTGAATGGCAATCGCCTCAGCTACAGCGAGCTTCCCTTTCGCCCTGAACAGCTGGCTGAGATGGTGCAGCTGATCGACGGCGGCAAGATCAGCGGCAAGATCGCCAAGGAGATCCTGCCCGAACTGCTGGAGAAGGGTGGCTCACCCAAGGCGATCGTCGATGAACGCGGCCTCGGCATGATCAGCGACCCGGCTGCGATTGAGGCCATCGTTGATGAGCTTCTGGGGGCCCATCCCGATGAGGTGGAAGCGTTCCGCGGCGGTAAGACCAAACTGCAGGGCTTCTTCGTTGGCCAGCTGATGAAGAAAACCGGCGGCAAGGCCGACCCAAAGCTCGCCAATCAGATTCTCAGCAAGAAGCTCAAAGGCTGAGCTTGCTTCAGCAGCTTCCCTGTTCCAGCAGAGAGGCCACGGTTGCTGTCCACGCACCCGGTTCGCCGCTGTTGTCGATGATCTGATCCGCCAGCAGGCATTTGCGTGCCAGCGGCCATTGCGCCTCGATGCGTTGATCGGCCTGCTGAGCCGAGAGCCTGTTGCGCTGAATCAGCCGTTGCTGTTGTTGCTCCTTGCTGCAGCGCACAACCCACACTTCCGTGCACAGGCTCTCCAGGCCGGATTCATAGAGCAGAGGAACCATCAGCACGACCGCTGGTGTGAGCTCAAGCTCGCCGAGAGCGGTGTCAAAGGCCTGCCGGACGAGGGGGTGGATCAGCTGTTCGAGCCATTGGCGCTCCACCGCATCGGCGAACACGATGTCGGCCAGGGCCGATCGATTCAGCTCCACCACGTCGGCTCGTGCCCCACGGGCAGCCACAGCGGGTCCGTACCGCTTCAGCACGGCTTGGCAGCCTGCACTGCCAGGGGCGAGGGCGTCCCTGGCGTAGCGATCGGCATCCAGAACCGGGAGTCCGTGGTCGCTCAACCAGCGCCCCACGCTGCTTTTGCCCGATGCGATGCCGCCGGTGAGACCGATCCGGCGTTGGCTTGGCATGGTGCGGCGGCAGGATGCTTTCAGTGTCTCGCGTACAGCCGTGGTTGACGCCGCTCGCAGGGTTTCGTCCGACTGGTTGCCGGTGGCGGGGGGGGTGACCGCGCCGACAGGATTTCAGGCCTCAGGGATCACCGCTGGCCTGAAGGCTTCTGCCAAGCCTGATCTGGCCTTGGTGCTGGCCCCCGAGGGTGCGGTGTGCGCAGGGGCATTCACCCGGTCGGTAGTGCGTGCCGCCTGTGTGGATCTCTGCGCTGAACGACTGCAGGATGGGGGCGCTCAGGCGCGGGCGGTGCTGATCAATTCCGGTCAGGCCAACGCCTGCACAGGCGATCGCGGTTTGATCGACAGCCAGCGCGCCACCCAGGCGCTGGCGGATCGCCTGGGTGTGGATGGGGAGGCGGTGTTGATCTGTTCCACGGGGGTGATCGGTGTGCCGATCCCGATGGAGGTGCTGTTGGCAGGCCTGGATCCTCTGGTGGACGGGCTGAGCCCGGAGGGGGGATCCGCCGCAGCGCAGGCGATCCTCACCACGGATCTGGTGGAGAAGCAGATCGCCTTTGAGGCCGAACTCGCTGGTCGCACTGTGCGCATTGGTGGCATGGCCAAAGGATCAGGAATGATCCACCCCGATATGGCCACCATGCTCGGCACCATCAGTTGCGATGTGGCCGTCCCCCCTCTGACGTGGAAAGCCATGGTGCAGCGGGCGGTGGAACGCTCGTTCAACGCCATCACCGTCGATGGCGACACCAGCACGAACGACACCGTGCTGGCCTTCTGCGCCGGTGAGTCCCTGCCGGAGTTTTGTGAGGACAAGCTGGAGGAAGGACTCACCCTGGTGGCACAACATCTCGCTCGGGCGATCGCCCGCGATGGGGAAGGAGCCACCTGTCTGATCGAGGTTCAGGTGGAGGGAGCCTCCACGGAGGCCGGAGCCCTGCAGATGGCGCGCACGATCTGTGGCTCCTCGCTGGTGAAGACGGCCGTGCATGGTCGTGACCCCAACTGGGGCCGCATCGTGGCGGCGGCCGGTCGTTCCGGCGTGGCCTTTGAGGCTGACGCCGTTGCCCTCTGGATCGGGCCCCACCAACTGATGGCAGCGGGCCAACCCCTGGTGTTTGATCGCTCAGCTGCTTCGGCGTATCTCAGTGAGCGCGCCTATGGCCGCTACTTGTTGGACGACTCGGTGCAGATTCGTCTTGTCGTTGGTTCCGGCCCTGGAGAGGGCCGGGCCTGGGGGTGTGACTTGTCGGATCAATACGTGCGCATCAACGCCGACTACACCACCTGATTGCAGCCTTGGATGCGCTCCTGGCGTTCAGGGGCGAGGATGGGGCCCACCGTCAGGTGTGTTGTTGACCCTGTGAGTTCCAGTGATGGCCCCCTCCGCATCTGAGCAGCAACGCCCCAAACGCCCAAAGTTCTGGGTTGGTCCCTTGGTGGCCGGGGCTTGTTTTGCGTTGGGATACGGCATCACCCAGCGGGTTGTGTTGATGCGAGCCGCCTGGCAGCAGCCTCAGCAGGAAGCGTTCCGTCCGCAGGATTTCCCCGGCGAGACCCTTGGGGACTTGAGACGTCGCCACGGCGAGGACAAAGCGTTGATGGGCGATGTGGCGGCGCTTGAAGCTGTGGAAGCCGAACAACGCAAGCTCGAGCAGGCCAAGGAGCAGGCTGCGGCGATCGCTGCCGAGGCTGAACGTCGTCAGGCTGAGCAGCAGGCTGCTCTGGTGGAGCCCGTTTTGACGGAGCCCGCGTGGACGGCAACGCCAGTGGCTGCCCCTGCTGTTGAGCTCCCTGCAGCCGAGCTGGAGCCTGAGACGCCTGCGGAAACGGCCATCGCACCGCTTCCTGATCCGGTGATCGATGCGCAGGATCCAGACCTGTTCGAAAGTCCTGCCCCGCCGGTCAATCCTCAACCGTTCGAGGATCCCCAGGCCTTTTCAACGCCGCCTACGGCACCACCCAATCCGTAGATCAGCCTCACCAGATGAGGGAGGGATCTGCCACAGTTTGCGCATCGGCAGATCGCCATGACGCCACCTGATGCCTTGCTGCGCGCGACCATCAATCGCTTGGTTGCCCGCGTTGGAGAGGGGTTAGCGGATGCTGCCGCTGGCATGGCGGTTGCTGTTCAGGATGCCCCCGAACGCATTCGCCAGGAGTGGGATCTCTTTCAGGAAGAGGTGAGAGCTGAGGCCGAGCGGCTGCATCAAGAGAGCGATCTGTCTGAATCCCAGGGCACCCAACCGCCAACGGATCCGTCGGATGAATCCCTGCAAGAGCGCATTGATCGCCTGAGGGCCCAGGTCGCAGACCTCGACAACCGCTTGGAGGAGCACACTTGAGTCGCTTGGTGTCGTTGATGGCGCCCTGGCGTCGCGCCCTCCGTGCCTTGCGCATCTGGCGAGCTGTTGTCGTGCTGCTTGTGCTCCTTTGGTGGGATGGGCAGGGCTGGACCTACGCCGGTGGGCCTACACCAGAGCGCAGGGAACAGCGCCAGCAGCAGCGGGCCCGTTGGCTCACTCGCGAACTTCTGGAGCTTGGTTCTGCCTTCATCAAGCTGGGGCAGTTGCTATCGGCCCGCCCGGATGTGCTTCCTGCGGGTTGGGTGGCCGAGCTGGCTGATCTTCAAGACAAGGTGCCGGCCTTCCCATTCGATCAAGCCCAGGCCTTGCTGGAGGAGGAACTGGGCGCCCGCTGCGCCGAGATCATCGATCTCGATGTAGAGCCGCTTGGAGCGGCTTCGTTGGCCCAGGTGCATCGCGCCAGCTTGCGCAGCGGCCGCCAGGTGGTGCTCAAGATTCAGCGCCCCGGCCTGGAGTCCGTGTTCCGCCTCGACCTGGAGGTGATGCAACGGGTGGCGGCTGTTCTGCAGCGTCACCCCCAATGGGGGAGAGGTCGTGATTGGGTGGCGATTGCCCAGGAGTGCCGGCGTGTGCTGCTCAGGGAGCTGGATTTTCGCCTTGAAGCGCAGCATGCGGCACGGTTCCGCCAGCAGTTTCTCGATGAGTCCCGGATCCGCGTTCCTGGCGTGATCTGGGAATTGAGCACCCGGCGGGTGCTCTGCCTTGATTACCTGCCAGGCATCAAGATCAACGATCGCCCGGCGTTGATTCAAGCGGGAATTGACCCTGGTGAGGTCGCTGAGATCGGAGCCGCCAGCTATCTCCAGCAACTGGTGCGGTACGGCTTTTTTCACGCCGATCCTCACCCCGGCAATCTCGCCGTTGCAGCCGATGGGGCACTGATCTACTACGACTTCGGAATGATGGGGCAGCTGTCCGAGCGTCTGCGCCGGAGGCTTGGCGCGATGGTTCGTGCCGCGGCATCGAGGGATGCGGCCGCCCTGGTCGAGGAGATGCAGGCTGCGGGGGTGATCGCCGGTGATGTGGATGTGGGACCGGTGCGCCGTCTGGTGCGTTTGATGCTCCGTGATGCCCTCACGCCTCCGTTCAGCGCCAATGTGATCGACAAGCTCTCCGGTGATCTCTACGAACTGGTGTACGGCCAACCCTTCCGCCTGCCGGTGGAGATGATCTTCGTGATGCGGGCACTCTCCACCTTTGAGGGTGTAGGCCGCAGCCTTGATCCTGGCTTTAGTTTGGTGGGGATTGCCAAGCCCTATCTGCTGCCTCTGATGACATCCAGTGGATCCGGTTCCAATGATCTGTTCAATGAGCTCGGCCGTCAGGTGGGGGCCCTGAGTTCCCGTGCTGTAGGGATCCCTCGGCGCCTTGATGAAAGCCTGGAGCGCCTGGAGCAGGGCGATCTGCAATTACAGATCCGCATGGGCGAGTCCGACAGACAGTTCCGTCGCATGGTGACGGCTCAACATTCCATCGGTCAGTCGGTTCTGCTCGGGGGATTGGCCGTGGCCGCGGCATTGATGGGTGCGAGCACTCGGCCGCTGTGGGCGCTGTTGCCTCTGGGTGCAGCTGTTCCTGTTGGGATGGGCTGGCTCAAACTCCAGGTGAAGTTGCGCAAGGATGCCCGGCTGGAAAGTCTGTCCTCAGCGCAACGCTGAGGACAGACTTCGTCTGGGAATCAGGCGTTCCCGCGTGGTCCCTGACCGACGGCACCGGCATAAACGGCCTGGCTGCCCAGTTCGTCTTCGATGCGCAGCAACTGGTTGTACTTCGCCACGCGTTCGCTGCGGCTGAGGGAGCCTGTCTTGATCTGACCGGCGCGGGTGGCAACAGACAGATCAGCGATAGTGGTGTCTTCTGTTTCACCACTGCGGTGACTGATCACACTCGTGTAACCCGAGCGGCCGGCCAGATCGATCGCTTGCAGGGTTTCGGTGAGTGATCCGATCTGATTCACCTTGATCAGAATCGAATTGGCGGTGCTGCTGTCGATGCCCTGCTGCAGTCGCTTGGTGTTGGTCACGAACAGATCGTCGCCCACCAGTTGAACCTTGCTGCCCAGGCGTTCGGTGAGCAGCTTCCAGCCCTCCCAATCGTCCTCAGCCAGGCCATCCTCGATCGAAACGATCGGGAATGTCTCGACCAGTTTTTCGAGCTGACCGACCATCTCAGCGCTGTCGTAGCTGCCGCCATCAAAGGCATAGCGGCCATCAGCGAAGAACTCGGTGCTGGCCACATCCAGAGCCAGGGAGATTTGCTCTCCAGGTTTGTACCCGGCTTTTTCAATCGCCTCCACCAGGATTTCACCGGCTTCCACGTTGCCCAGGTCGGGGGCAAAGCCGCCTTCATCGCCCACTGCGGTGCTCATGCCCTTGGCGCTGAGCAGCTTCTTCAAGGTGTGGAACACTTCGGTGCCCATGCGCAGGGCTTCCCTGAAGCTCGGGGCACCGTGGGGAACCAGCATGAATTCCTGGAAGTCCAGGCTGTTGGCTGCGTGAGCACCCCCATTGATCACATTCATCAGGGGAACGGGCAGCAGGGTGGCCATCGGGCCACCCAGGTAGCGGTACAGCGGCAATCCCAGGCCATTGGCTGCAGCCCGGGCATTGGCCATGCTCACCGCCAGGATGGCGTTGGCACCCAGGGACGACTTGTTGTCGCTGCCGTCGAGCTCCAGCATGGCGGCATCCACGGCGGCCTGATCCAGTGCTGAAAGCCCGCAGAGAGCGGGGGCGATCCGCTCTTCGATGTGGTTCACAGCCTGGATGACGCCCTTGCCCATGTAGCGATCGCCGCCATCGCGCAGTTCATGGGCTTCGTGGGCCCCTGTGCTCGCACCGCTGGGCACGATCGCCCGGCCGCTGGCGCCACCCTCCAGGAGCACTTCGGCCTCCACGGTTGGGTTTCCGCGGGAGTCGAGCACCTCACGGGCCACGATGGTGTCGATGACGAGGTCGAGGGAATCGAACACGTGGGGTGAATCGAAGACTGGTGGATCCTATGGGTCGCCCTGCTCACTGCAGCTGTGCCCTCCGGCACGAACGGCAAGCGTCCATGCAAGAGCTTCCACGAGCCAAGGGAATGCACCATGCTGGGTAGGAGCCGCTGATCCTGTCGATGCGCATGCTGCACACCATGCTTCGGGTGGGCGATCTCGAGCGGTCTCTGGCCTTCTACACCAACGTTCTGGGCATGCGCTTGCTGCGGCGCAAGGACTATCCAGGCGGACGCTTCACCCTCGCCTTTGTCGGTTACGGGGATGAGGCGGAGTCCACCGTTCTTGAACTCACCCACAACTGGGATACCACTGAGTACGACCTCGGAAGTGGCTACGGACACATCGCCTTGGGCGTGGACGATATCCAGGCAACCTGCGCAGGAATTGCTGGCCAGGGGGGTCGGGTTGTTCGCGAACCAGGCCCGATGAAGCACGGAAGCACCGTGATCGCCTTCGTGGAAGATCCTGATGGATACAAGATTGAGCTGATTGAACTGGCGTCCCGTTCCCTGTCTGCCTGAGCCACCCTTTGATGACGTCTGCCTACGAAGGGAGCTTCCAGCCTCCAGCCAGCCTCACTGCCGAACCTGAGCGTTTCAGCGATCAGGCCTGGGATCTGTTGCTGAGTTCCCAGGACGTGGCCAGGCGTTGGCGCCATGGAGATCTCGATGTGGAGCACCTGCTCCAGGTGCTGTTCGCCGATCCTCGTTATCAGGCGGAGGTGGCTGTGCTTTCAGTCCCCCGCGACCGTCTCCTTGATCAGCTCGAAGCGTTTCTTGCCGAGCAACCCACCGCCCGCGGTCAGGATCTGTTCATTGGGGAAGACCTCGAACGCTTGCTGGAGTCGGCGGATGCTGTGCGCGGGCTGTGGGGCTCTCGTCTGATCGATCTGTCCCACTTGATCATTGCGATCGGCCGTGATCCGCGCATTGGCGAAGATCTGCTCTCCCGCTTCGGGCTGACGCCGGACCGTTTGGAGGCGGAGCTGCGCCGGGCTCCGGATCCTCGCCCTGGCCCTGGCGCAGCGATCCAAGTCCCCGCACAAGGGGCTTCATCACAGGCTCCGTCCTTCCCGGTCCCGCCGTCTGCTCCGGCACCGCCGCCCGCTCCAGCAGCGCCACCGGCGCCTACCCAAACGACCGACGCTGTGCCTGAGCCGGCCCCTGCTGCTGAGGCAACAGCCCTCGAGCGCTTTGGTCGGGATCTCACGGCGGAAGCTGCTGATGGTCAGCTGGATCCAGTGGTGGGAAGGGATGTTGAGATTCGCAGCCTGATCAAAGTGCTGTCCCGCCGCGGCAAGAACAACCCAGTGCTGATCGGTGCTCCGGGTGTGGGAAAAACGGCGATTGCTGAACTGCTCGCCCAGCGAATGGTGGCTGGTGAAGTGCCTGAATCGCTTCAAGGCCTGCGGCTTGTGGCGCTGGATGCCGGAGCGCTGATTGCCGGTGCCAAGTTCCGTGGACAATTCGAGGAGCGCCTGCGCGAGGTGTTGCAGGAGGTGAGTGATCCGGAAGCGGGTGTGGTGCTGTTCATCGATGAACTGCACACGGTGGTGAACAGTGATCGCAGCAGTGCCGATGCCGGAAGCCTGCTCAAGCCTGCGCTGGCGCGGGGCGATCTGCGCTGCATCGCCGCCACCACACCCGAGGATTACCGGCGCACTGTTGAAAAAGACCCTGCACTGAACAGGCGTTTTCAGCAGGTGCCCATCGCGGAGCCTTCCATCGACCACAGCATCGAGATCCTTCGTGGGGTGAAGGAGCGCTATGAGCTGCACCATGGAGTCACGATCACGGACGCCGCGGTCACCGCCGCCGCCCGGCTCGCCGATCGCTACATCAGCGACCGCTGCCTGCCCGATAAGGCGATCGATCTGATCGACGAGGCGGCCGCTCAGCTGAAGATGGATGTGACCTCCAAACCCCAGGTGGTGGAAGATGCCGAGATGGCCTTGCGCCGGGTGGAGTTGTCGGTGCTTGCGGCGGAACAGGCGCCTGAAGCGGAACGTGTTCAGCTGCAGCGTCAACGACTGGAGGCCACCACGCAGTTGTCCCGGTTGCGGGAGCGTTGGCAGGCTGAACGCGCCCAGCTCGAGGAGCTGCGCCAGCTGCTGCAGGAGGACGAAGATCTCCGCCATGCCATGGCCGAGGCGGAACGCGAGGGAGACCTCGAGGAGGCTGCGCGCCTGCAATACGACCAGCTCCATCGACTCCAGCAGCGCCGCGACGCTCTCGAGCAGTCCCTCAGTAATGCCCAAGCTGCTGGAACCGCGCTGCTGCGCGAACAGGTGGAGGCCGCGGATATTGCCGACGTGGTGGCGCGCTGGACTGGGATCCCGGTCCAGCGGCTGCTGGCAGGGGAACGCCAGAAACTGCTGGAGCTGGATCAACGGTTGCAAGAGCGGGTGATCGGGCAACCGGAGGCCGTGCAGGCTGTGGCGGCTGCGATCCGCAGGGCGCGTGCCGGCATGAAGGATCCGCGCCGGCCAGTGGGGTCCTTCCTCTTCTTGGGGCCGACCGGTGTGGGCAAGACCGAACTGGCCAAGGCCCTCTCGGGTCAACTCTTTGATGAAGAGGAGGCGATGGTGCGTCTCGACATGAGCGAGTTCATGGAGCGCAATGCCGTGGCCCGCTTGTTGGGTGCTCCTCCGGGCTATGTGGGCTACGAGGAAGGCGGTCAGCTCACAGAGGCCGTGCGTCGTCGTCCCTATGCCCTGCTCCTGCTTGATGAGGTGGAGAAGGCCCATCCAGACGTCTTCAATGTGCTGCTGCAGGTGCTCGACGACGGCCGGCTCAGTGATTCCCAGGGGCGCACCGTTGATTTCCGTCACACGGTGGTTGTGATGACCAGCAATCTCGCCAGTCGGGCCATCCTCGAGGCAGCGCGATCAGGCCAGGAGTCGGACCCTCAAGCCGCATCCCCGTCATTGGATGCGGCGGTGGATGAAGCGCTCAACAGCCATTTTCGGCCTGAATTTCTCAACCGCATCGATGAGGTGATTCGGTTTCGACCACTCGATCAGCAGGATTTGAGCCGGATTGTGCGCTTGCAACTGGCTGATCTGTCCAGGCTTCTGCGGGAGCAGGGACTCTCCCTCGAGGTTGACGACGCCGTGATCGATGCCCTCGTGAGCCTGGGCTATGAACCTGAGTACGGCGCCAGACCCCTGCGCCGTGTGTTGCGCCGCCGCCTGGAAAACCCCCTGGCGACGGAATTGCTCGAAGATCGCTTCCACGGTGCCCAAACCGTGCGGGTCCACGCTGGCGCTTCGCCCGCTGAACCCTTCAGGTTTGAACCGGCTTGAGCGCAGAAGGCGTCCGGTAGGATCTTTGTTTGCTGTCACGTGCCATCTGAGCCTGCGTCAGCACCGGCCCAATGACTCCGTGCCCAGCGATTCGTGACAACGCCTACCTCCGAGGACACTGCAGCAGCCAAGTCACCGGCTCCTACCGGCTCTGACCAGCCGGGAAAGAAAGGTGGGTTCTTCGCTGCGACCTACGAGGAGCTCAAGCTGGTTGTCTGGCCCAGTCGGCAGCAGCTGTTCAGTGAATCGATCGCAGTGATTCTGATGGTGAGCCTGTCAGCTGCTGCCATCGCTGCTCTGAGCCGTTTTTACGGCTGGGCTGCGTCCCAGGTGTTCCGTTGATCGGCTGGTCCGCGTCCCACGGCGTCGAGTCGCATCGATGCTCTGTTCTTCTCATCCTGCCCCGTGTCTGATCTCGATCTCAGCCAGTCGGATTCCAGTGAAGTGCTGGATCTTCCGGCCCCGAACGACGGCGAGGAAGGAACGCTCGAAGTCCCTGAAGTGCGAACGGGGATTGCCCGCTGGTACGCGGTGCAGGTGGCTTCAAGCTGCGAGAAGAAGGTGAAGGCCACCCTGGAACAACGGGCGGTCACCCTGGGCGTGAGCAACAGGATTCTTGAAATCGAGATTCCGGAAACGCCCGCTGTGAAGATCAAGAAAGACGGCAGCCGCCAGTCCACGGAGGAGAAGGTCTTCCCCGGCTATGTGCTCGTGCGCATGGTGCTCGACGAAGACACGATGATGGCTGTGCGCAGCACCCCGAACGTCATCAACTTCGTGGGAGCGGAGGATCGCCGCGCGACAGGAAAAGCCCGCGGTCACATCAAGCCGCGCCCGCTGAGCCGTTCCGAGGTGGATCGCATCTTCAAGCGGGCTGCTGAGAAGAAGACTGTCGTCAAGGTTGATCTCACCGAAGGGGATCAGATCCTGGTGACGGCTGGGCCGTTCAAGGATTTCCAGGGTGAAGTGATTGAAGTGTCGGGTGAGCGCAGCAAGCTCAAGGCCCTTCTTTCAATCTTCGGCCGGGAAACGCCTGTGGAGCTCGAGTTCTCCCAGGTGAGCAAGCAAAACTGAGCTGTTGTGGCGGCCGTCTCCCTGCGGAGGGCGGCCTCAGGAGTGGTTTCCGCTCCGCCGCACCTGCCTCGAGGGGCAGGTGATCCGCAGATGTACAACTCCGTCCGCCGATGGCCAAGAAAGTCACAGCCGTTATCAAGCTGGCCCTTCAGGCCGGCAAAGCCAACCCCGCACCGCCCGTGGGCCCTGCTCTCGGTCAGCACGGGGTCAACATCATGGCGTTCTGCAAGGAGTACAACGCCCGTACCCAGGACAAGGCCGGTTTTGTGATCCCGGTGGAGATCTCGGTCTTCGAAGACCGCAGCTTCACCTTCATCACCAAGACGCCTCCGGCGTCTGTGCTGATCACCAAAGCCGCCGGAATCGAGAAGGGCTCCGGCGAGTCCGCCAAGGGAAGTGTTGGCTCCATCAAGCGCTCCCAGCTTGAGGAGATCGCCAAGACCAAGCTGCCCGATCTCAATTGCACCAGCATTGAATCGGCCATGCGCATCATCGAAGGCACCGCTCGCAACATGGGCGTCGCCATCACCGACTGACGCGTCAGGCGCCAGTTTTCACTGCTTCAACTGTTCTTTTACGGGGGAGACCCAGCGGTCGCCTGCACCCCATTCCTGCCATGCCCAAAACATCCAAACGCCTGGCCAGCCTCGTCAACAAAATCGAGGAACGGGCCTACGAACCCCTTGAAGCCATCAAGCTCGTCAAGGAGAACGCCACTGCCAAGTTCGACGAAACCGTGGAAGCCCACGCCCGTCTTGGCATTGACCCCAAATACACCGACCAGCAGCTGCGCACCACGGTGGCCCTGCCCCATGGCACCGGTCAGACGGTGCGGATTGCGGTCATCACCCGCGGCGAAAAGGTTGCTGAGGCCAAAGCAGCCGGCGCTGAACTCGCTGGTGACGAGGATCTGGTGGAAACCATCAGCAAGGGAGAAATGGATTTCGACCTGCTGATCGCCACCCCCGACATGATGCCCAAGGTCGCCAAGTTGGGTCGGGTGCTTGGTCCACGCGGTTTGATGCCGAACCCCAAGGCGGGAACGGTGACGACGGATCTGGCGGCAGCCATCAATGAATTCAAGGCCGGCAAACTGGAATTCCGTGCTGACCGCACGGGAATCGTGCACGTGCGTTTCGGCAAGGCCAGCTTCTCGGAAGGCAACCTGCTGGACAACCTCAAGACGCTCCAGGAGACCATTGACCGCAACAAGCCCAGCGGCGCGAAGGGGCGCTACTGGAAGAGCCTGTACGTGACCTCCACCATGGGACCCTCCGTGGAAGTTGATATCGCTGCGCTGCAGGACAGCAACAAAGACGGCTAATGACGCTGTGATGTAGGTTGAGTGGCTGGCGAAAGCCAGTCCACGGGCACGCGCCCGGCCTGAGACAGCAGGTTGCATCAGCCAGTTTCTTCGAACCGGCCCGATTGCATAAGCCCTGCCGAGGCAAACGCGACGATTTTGCTCCCTTAGGGATTGGATCGACACGCGGCCTCGTCTTCTCGTTTGAGAAGCACTGATCGGCCGCGTGTCCAGCTTGTTCCCCCGACCGATCCAATTCCTATGGGCCGCACTCTGGAGAGCAAGCAACAGATCGTCGAAGAGCTCAAGCAGCTCCTCGGTGAGGCCGAAATGGCACTGGTCCTGGATTATCAGGGTCTCTCCATCAAGGAAATGTCTGATCTGCGGACCCGTCTGCAGGCAGCCAATGGTGTGTGCAAGGTGACCAAAAACACCTTGATGCGCCGTGCCATTGATGGTGACAGTGCTTGGTCAAACCTTGATTCCCTTCTCACCGGCACCAACGCTTTCGTCCTTGTCAAAGGGGATGTGGGCGGTGCAGTGAAAGCCGTTCAGGCTTTCCAGAAGGACACCAAAAAGTCTGAAACCAAGGGCGGCCTTTTCGAAGGCAAGCTTCTGTCTCAGGACGAGATCAAGGCCATTGGTGATCTTCCCTCCAAGGAAGCACTCATGGCACAGATCGCCGGTGCCATCAATGCCGTTGCCACCAAGGTGGCTGTCGGCATCAACGAGGTTCCCTCCGGCCTTGCTCGGGCGCTCAAGCAGCACGCCGAATCCGGCGAAGGCTGACCGTCTTCGACTCGACTGTTTCTCTGATCTGTTGCTGATTCCCAACCATGTCTGCAAAAACCGACGAAATTCTCGAATCACTGAAAACTCTCTCGCTGCTTGAGGCTTCCGAGCTCGTCAAGCAGATCGAGGAAGCTTTCGGTGTGTCCGCTGCCGCATCTGCTGGTGTGGTGATGGCTGCTCCTGGCGCTGCTGGCGCTGGTGGTGGCGAGGCTGCTGAAGAGAAGACCGAATTTGATGTTGTGCTGGAGAGCTTTGAAGCTTCAGCCAAGATCAAGGTCCTCAAGGCTGTGCGTGAGGCCACCGGCCTGGGTCTTGGTGATGCCAAGGCCATGGTCGAGGCTGCACCCAAGGCCATCAAGGAAGGCGTGTCCAAGGACGAAGCCGAAGCCCTTAAGAAGGCCATCGAAGAAGTGGGCGGCAAGGTCACCCTCAAGTGATCGTGTTGGGTCGGTGTCCTGCGGGATCGCGACCCTTCTCCCCATTCCAATTCCATCAACCGACCCCAGGGTCGGTTTTTTTGTGAGCAAAAAAAAGAGCTCTGCCAAAAGCAGAGCTCAGAAGTGAAGCGCATTGCAGGAGTCTGTCCTTGTTTCGACCCTGAAGAGGCGCTTGGCACTCCTCACACAAGAGCAACCTAAGAAGTGATCCTGGGTCTGTCCCGCCTGCGCAGGGCGCTCCTTCAACTGTCCTCGCCTCAGGGGCGGAAAGGAATCACCTGCAATCGGATCGGTCCGCGTGTTCCCTGCCCCCTGCGTCCTGCCTGCGGCAATCCGGGAGCACTGGGCAGACTTGCTGAGAAGCTGCGGGTTTGAGCGGTGCTGCCCCGACTCGACGCCATGAGTGTGGGCATCGGCTTGGAATTGGCGAAATACACGTGGCTCAGCGTTCGCCCCTTGTAAGCCCGACGCTCCAGCGCCCACCCCGGCTCCAGGGTCAGTTTCACAAAAGCATCCTTGTCGCGCCGCACCTGGGTGGCTCGGGCCACAACCGTGCTGTCTCCTCTCACCGGATCCATGGCCTGCAGCAGCAGTCCATCGCGGTTCTGTTCCAGCTTCAGGCGAAAGCGTTTGTCGGAATCCGTGCCTCCTGTCCGCAGGGAATAGCCGTTGCTGTCGAGATAGCGGCTGCAGATCCCGCTGAAGTCGAAGTCATTCAAGGATGGCTTCATCAAGCCGTCCCTGCGCTCTTCCCAACAAAGGGGACGCGCCTTGATCTGCTCCAGCACCAGCAGTTTCCAGCGGCTGTTCCCCACCGCCTGAGCCAGGATCGCAAAGCGTTCCTGTTGCAGCGGCCGGCTGTCGAACAAAGCCCGGCTCAAGCCAGGAACTGCCGCGCCCAAACCGGCAAGCCCCAGGGCCGTGGCGGCCATGGCAGTCCTGCGCAAGTAGGTTCGGCCCATCGCCCAGTCCTCCTGGGTGTTCAAGAACCGTGTTGTACCGAACACAGGGTGGGCTGACAAATGGCGGAGAGCGATCGCAGAGGACGGGTTGTGGCGGCGGCCACCGATGGTGCCTGCAGCGGTAATCCAGGCCCGGGGGGCTGGGGTGCGTTGATCCGTTTTGAAGACGGCAGTGTGGAGGAGTTCGGTGGATCCGACCCGGCCACAACCAACAACCGCATGGAGCTTCAGGCGGCCCTCGCCCTGCTGGAGCGTTTGGCGGAGCTGCCCCGTCATCCCGATCTCACCCTGCGAACCGACAGCAAATACCTGATCGATGGGCTTGGCTCCTGGATGGCCGGATGGAAACGCAAAGGCTGGAAAACGGCTGCCGGTAAGCCCGTGCTCAATCAGGATCTCTGGCAGGCTCTCGATGCGGCACGCCTGCCCGATGTGCCGCTCACCTATGTGAAAGGCCACAGCGGTGATCCCGACAACGACCGGGTGGATGCCATTGCTGTGGCCTATTCCAAGGGGGGCACACCACCCCTGCGTGCTGTGCCAACGCAACCCGCGGATCCAGCCCCGGAGCCGCTGCGCACGTTGCTCACGCGCTTGGAGTTGGCGGATCGCTTGGCCAGCGGTGGTTTCACGCTCACCGCCGTCGAGCTTGCTCAGTTGGTGGAACAACCCCTCACCAACGTGCTCGAACGCCAGCAGCCATGGCGGTGGCGTGACTGGATGGTGGAACCGATCGAGGGGGATCGCTGGCGTCTGCGGCGTGCCGAGGCAGGATCGAGATAGAAGCAGGAAACCAGATGGCCCAGTCGTCATCATCTGGGGTGTTGTCCACCGCAGGTTTCTATCGCCGCTGGCTGGGCCCCGTACTGGCCAACGATGAAGGCGTCGATGCCGAACAGCTCAGTCGTGCGGCTCTGCAGGCTCTCGCTCAGCTCAGCCTCAGGCGTCGATGGCCCGGAGTCTCCGGTGTGTTGGAAGGGATCGGTGCGGAGCTTCAGCGCAACGATGTGCGCCTCGAACAGGTGCTCTTCGGCTGCCGCTTCAGCAATCCCGTCGGCCTGGCTGCTGGCTTCGACAAGAACGGTGTCGCCGCCGGGGTGTGGGATCGCTTCGGGT
This sequence comes from Synechococcus sp. BMK-MC-1, assembly GCF_014279955.1. Taxonomy (NCBI): domain Bacteria; kingdom Bacillati; phylum Cyanobacteriota; class Cyanophyceae; order Synechococcales; family Synechococcaceae; genus Synechococcus; species Synechococcus sp. BMK-MC-1. The sequence continues at coordinate 2,421,959 of NZ_CP047939.1, read as the reverse complement.
TTGGCTTTGCGGAGGTGGGAACCGTCACCTGGCATGGGCAACCAGGCAATCCGCGGCCGCGGCTGTTCCGGCTGGCCCAGGAGCGGGCCGCCTTGAATCGCATGGGATTCAACAACGGTGGTGCCGAGGTGTTGCGCCGCACCCTGTTGCGGCAGGCGTTGCCGGCCCGTGGTCAGCGCCCGGCGGTGCTGGGGATCAACTTCGGGAAGTCCAAAATCACCCCCCTCGACCAGGCGGCCGACGACTATGCCTCCTCGCTCGAACTGCTGGCGCCCCAGGCGGATTACGCCGTGATCAATGTCAGCTCTCCGAACACCCCGGGCCTGAGGGATCTGCAGGACGCGTCGCAACTGCGGCGCCTGGTGGAGCGTCTGCGCCGTCTGCCCGGCTGCCCGCCCCTGCTCGTGAAGATCGCCCCCGATCTGGAGGATGACGCCATCGATGGGTTGGCCCGCCTTGCCTATGAGGAGGGTCTTGCGGGGGTGATCGCCGTGAACACGAGCCTGGACCGTCTGGGCCTGGAGCAGCGTGTGATTGCCCAGACCGGGCGCACCCTGGCGGAAGAGGCGGGTGGCCTCAGTGGTGATCCCCTGCGCCGCCGGGCTTTGGAAGTGTTGCGGCGCCTGCGCGCCACCGCCGGACCTGCGCTTCCCCTTGTGGGTGTGGGCGGAATCAGCACACCGGAAGCGGCCTGGGAGCGGATCACGGCTGGTGCGTCCCTGATTCAGCTGTATACGGGTTGGATTTATGAAGGCCCCGATCTGGTGCCCCGGGTGTTGGAGGGACTGCAGCTGCAGCTCGATCGCCATGGATTCCGCCATATCAGTGAGGCAGTGGGGAGCGGCGCCCCTTGGCGCTAGCCGATACCCTTCCGGCAGAGCGTTGATGACGCCAGTGGGGGGAATGTGGTGCTGGCCGGACTGAACGAGCGCTTTCCCGCGGTTGAGGGCTGGATCCGCCAGGCCCAGGCTCTGCTGGATCCCGTGCTGGTTGTGCTGGCTCCTTCCGACGACGCCCTCACACTCAGCTGGAGCCTGCAAGGAGAGCCACAGCTCACCAGCGTTCCGCTTCCCCAGGATCTCGTCCGCGCCGGCGTTCCCTTGCAGCGCGATGTGCTTGGCGACACCCTGGCGGATCTGTTGCTGGATCAGGGGTTGGTGGCAGCCCAGGTTGCGGTGGACGTGCTGTTGCCCCTGCCGTGCTGCCAGTGGCGGCGGCTTCAGGGAGCGGCGGCGGCCACGCTCGGCAACGGTGATGACCTGCGGGCGCTTGCTCCAGACCTGGGCTGGTCTCTCTCGCTGCAGGAGAGCTACCTCGACCTGGTGCCGGACCTCAGCACGGAGACGGTGATGGTGGTGGGCGCCGAGCGCATGGTGCTGCAGGCCTGGCTGGACACCCTGGCCGCGGCCGACTTCAGCGTGCGCCGGGCTGAGTGGCTGCTTTGTGCTGCCTGGAGAGGACTGGTCTGCTTGCACGAGCAGGACCTGCAGCAGCCTCTGATCTGGCTGCTGGAGCAGGGGGGGCGCTGGCGTCTCCTGCTGCTGGAGCATGGATGGCCTGAGTTGGACGTTGCCCTGGACGCCAGGGATCTGGCGGCCTTGCGCGTGGAAGTGCTGGGGTTGGTCGGGGCCTGGATGGAGCACAACAGCGAGCCAGGATCCGCGGCTCTGCCCCTGCCGGGCTGGTACGTGACGGCTGATGCTGCGTGGCGAGGCCGCTGGGGGGAGAGCCATGACGCGCTCAAGCTTGGGCCATTGCTTGGGGATGCCGAAATGTCCCTGGTGGAGCTGGCATTGATGGCGCCCGCGGAGGTGCCGGGATGAGCCGACAGCAGCAGCGATTGCCGGATCTGTTGCGCGAACGGCGCTTGGAGCTTGGTCTCCCCCAGCAGGCGCCACCGCTGATGCCCAAGGAGCCCTTGCTGTTGCGGGGGGCGTTGCTGGGTGGGGCGGCTGTGGGTGTTGCCTTGGCCTTTGTGGTTGGCCTGGGCTGGATTGAGGCTGCTCAGCGCCGAGAGCTGGAGACGTTGTTGCCGTTTGAACGTCAGGTCCGTTCGCTTGAAGGACAGATCAAGGCGAACAGAGGCAAGTTGTCCTCTTTTAAAAAGGACACGCTTCAGATCGCCGAGCAACTCGTGGCCGTCCCCGCAGGATCGCCCTTGCTGGAGCAGTTGCGGCGCGTCACTCCCGCCGGCATCCAACTCGAGGACGTGTCGGTTCAAAACGACCGGATCAAGGTGTCTGGCAAAGCTGCCGTGGGAACCACGCCGGGGCCTCTGGAGCGCATCAATGCTCTGGCGATCACCTTGGCGCGCCTACCCATCTCCAAGACCGACGCTGTGAAGGTGCTCAAACTCACCCGCGAGGACGGTGACAGCCCGGTGGTGAACTTCAGTCTCGACTGGGAGCTTGATCCCAGAGCGGGACCGTCGATCCAACAATTAAAGGCTTTGGGGGCTGAGGGGCTGGCCGAGCGCTACCGGTTGCTCCAGCAGCAGGGGGTGCCGCTGTGACCAACCTCAGTCCGGATCAATCGGTCTGGCGTCGCCGGTTCAGCCGGGGGCGGATCCTGGTGGGTGCGCCTGCGGCCATTGGGGTGGTGCTGGCAGGGGCGCTGTTGGCTGGGCTGGCTTGGCCGCGGCTGGGGGTGATCGAAGAACAACGCCAGCGCATGGACGACTTGAAGGCCAAAGAGGCATCCCTGCCCCAGTTGAAACTGCAGCGCACCAAAACCCAGGTGGAGTTGCAGAAAGCGCAGCAGCAGCAGAACCTGCTCATTGAACTGGTGGCTGGCCAGGGGGAGATCGCCACGTTTCTGGCTCAGCTCAGCCGCGAGTCGGCTGCCACCGGAGTGGAGATCACGCTGTATGAGCCTGTGCCTGCGGCTCCAGCGGATGCCTCGTCGCAGGCACCGAACCAGGCATCCAAATCCAGAAACACCCAGGGGAAAGGCAACAAGCAGACAGCACCAAAGGACCCCTTGGCCAAGCTCGGTTACCAGAAAACGGCGGTTCTGCTCCAGGCGGAGGGCCCCTATCCCGGCTTGCTCGCTTTTCTCAGGCGGATGGAGGCGTTGGAATTGCTGGTTCAGCCCAGCGATCTGGAACTCGTAGCGCTTGACGATGCGTCCCAAGCGTCTGATGACAACGCTCAACGACCTGCCGCACCACCACGCACACGGCTGAAGCTGCGGCTCACGTTCTACGACAAAACCGCAGAACCGCTTGAGCCGAAGCCGCAATCAGCGCCTTCCTGAACCCCTGGTGAGTTCTTGTGATTGAGGGCTGGTTGGGATGAGATGCGATCGATACCATCCGCCCATGGTTTGCGGCCGTTCGGCCCGGGTATGCGCTTCCCTCCTTCCCGGTTCACGGCCCTTGTGTTGATGGCTGGCCTCTCGGCTGCCGACGTGGGGGCACTCGACGGGCTGATGAACAACGTCTCCCGTCAGGTGCAGGCGCAGGGTGCCCTGGCGTTGCGCATCCGCCGTGGCCCAAGCGGTGTGGAGGTAGTGGTAGAGGGTGTGGGGGCCCAGCCGGTGCTGCAGCAGCGCATCAATGGTGGGGTCTGGGAAGGGCGTTTGCAGACCCAGGGGCAGCCGGGGGTGCGCGATGGCAGCCAGCAACTGTCGGATCCCGGCGCGAGCCTGGCCAAGGTGGCGATCAGTGGATCGGGGCAGACCTACCAATTGCAGGTGGTGCCGGTGCCGGGTCAGACCCTGCAGGAACCGGTGGTGAGCGCGGATGGCAGAAATCTGATCCTTCAGTTCAACGGATTGGCCACAGCACCCACCCTGCAGACGGGCCGCCTGGATCTGAACACCCCGGGCAGTGTGCCCCAGGCGCGCTACGCCCCTCCCCTGCGTCCACGCGCCGTCGCGCCGCCGCTCGGCGACATGGCCGTGGGCACGATGGTGCTGCAGAACCGCAGCTTCGTGAATGTGAGCGGCCCGCCGGTGACGCTCACCTTGAACAACGCCCCTGCGAAGGATGCCCTGATGGCTTTGGCGCGTTTGGGCGGGTATGGGTTTGTGTTTGTTGGCGAAGATTCGGCAGCCAGTGGCTCAGCGGAGCCGTCCTCGGTGGCCACCGTGTCGATGGCCTTCCAGAACGAAAGCTATGCCCGTGCCCTGAATGGTGTGCTGCTGGCTTCAGGCCTGCAAGGCAAGTTGGACGGCCGCACCTTGCTTGTGGGTAAGGCAGCTGCGACCAAAACCTTCGGGCCGCAGATGTCCAAAGTGATTCGCTTGAATCAAGTGAGTGCAAGCTCAGCGGCTGAGTACCTGGGAAACCTTGGTGCCACATTCAATCTGACGAATACGATTACAACCACAACTGGAGAGCCTGCATCCGCAGGGACATCGCAACTCAGCAACCAGACATCACAGATTAATTCGACAATATTGGAAAGTGAAAGTTTTGGGGCCTCCACTGGTCCTCTGAGAGGACTTGTTGTGACAACAGATTCACGACTTTCAACGGTGACTTTGGTTGGTGATTCTCAGCTCGTTGCCATTGCTGAAGGCTATTTGAAGCAGATCGATTTGCGTCAGAGACAGGTGGCTCTAAATGTCAAGATACTGGATATTGCATTGTCCAACGATTCCCAAATCAACAATAGCTTTGCTTTTCGCTCTGGTAATGCGTTCATCGTCAGCGAAAACGGCCAGTTGCTGGCCAATTTCGGAGCCTACAAGCCGCCTGGTAGTGAGCAGGGCGGGTTGCCGGGTCGATACAACGCTGACCAAGGAACAACTCCTATTCCGGGAACGGGCGCTTTGGACGGTGGCGAAGGATTTGTTGATAGTCCAACATCGCCATTTCCCCTTCCTGGCTCAGTGACACGTATTGGGCCTGATGGTGTAACAGAGCGAGGGCCTTTTAGGCCGGATTTCGGAACATTTGATAATCCTTTGCAGCCTGGAATTGACGAAATTGATGAGGATGGCCGAGTCACCTATAGGTCGCCCACGCGTTTTCAGTATCCGGTCAATCAATTCTTTGACTTTCTGGCGGCCCAGATTCAGTCGTCTTCAACCAAAATTCTGGCGAGTCCTACGTTGATTATTCAGGAGGGATCTGAGTCCACGCAAGGCTCCGATGCGTCGAAGATTTCTGCTGATGGCAAGGTTGGCCGCGAGCGCACTAACGAAGCCTTGGTTTCTGTTGGGACGAAGCTTGTGACCTCTTTTGAGGTGAAGCAGGATGAGAATGGCAATAATTTTTGTCAACCAGTTTTTAGCAATGCAGGTTTAACTTTTGGGGCCAGGGTTGAGAAAATTGATGACAATGGATTCGTGACTTTTTCTCTGTCTCCCGAGATTTCTGCGGCAGTTGGTGTTCCTGAAACGATTGGCAAATGTGGAAACATCAACATTATCAACAGTCGAACACTCGACACGGGAAAGATTCGGGTTCGGGATGGGCAGACACTCATTCTCACGGGCGTGATTTCTGATACTGATGTTCAAGCTGTCACGAAATGGCCGATTCTTGGGGATATCCCATTCATTGGCCAGTTCTTCAGGAGTTCCAGTGGCGATCGCACAAAAAATGAACTTGTCATTCTTGTGACGCCACGCATTATCGATGACACTCAGGGAGGAAGTTATGGCTATGGCTACCGCCCCAGCCTCCCGGCCGCGCGGCAGATTATGAGCGGCTCCTAAAAGGGGGCGTTCTTAGAACCCCAGCCCCAGTGGAACCAGGGCTTTGGCTGCAATCGGCGCCAGCATGCGCAGCCCTGCCATGGCGCCTTGAAGGAACTGGCTGCCCATCCCTTTCCCTTCATTTGCCGAGTCACTTTCGAAGCGCCGCTTGGTCACGGAGTCGGCAGCAGCTATCAGCTGGTTCGCCCACTCCTGGGATCCTCTCGCTTGATACAGCGATGCCGCATAGCGGAAATCGGAGGCGGCCAGATCGTCTTTGGCCTGTTCGCTGCGGCTGATGCCTCGGGCCACCCAGCTGAGGGGTTCATTGGGAGCGCTGCGGATCGCATCGCTGAACAACTGCTCGGCTTCAGGCCAGCGTCCTGCTCGAAAGGCTGCAACGCCGGCGTTGTGCAGTGCCGCGTGGCTGCGCGACCCAGCCGCAACCCCCTGCGCTCCCTGCCAGTGCGCTTCTTCCAGGGCCTGGGGGCTGAGCCGGGCACCACTGAGATCCGCGTCTCGCAGGTCGGTGCCATACAGCTTGCTTCCGGTGAGGTCGGCGCCGCGCAGGGAGGCACCGCGCAGGCTGGTGAAACTCAGATCTGCATGTCTGAGGTCGGCCCCGTCGAGCTGGGCCTGGCCCAGGTTGGCGCGCATCAATTGGGCGTCGCGCAGGTTGGCGTCGCGCAAATCGGCGTGCACGAGATCGGCATCGGCGAGGCGGCAGCCCTCACAACTGCGCTCATGCAGCACTTTGATCAGGGACTCATTGGCGTGTGCTCCTGCATTCACTAACAGCGCGGTGCCCAGCATCAGGGCCCATGGTGCCCAGCGAAGTTGGCAGGAGGATCGAGTCATCACGCGGGCTCAGCGAGCAACCGGGTTGTATCGGTGTCTGCACCCGTCGTCGAGTCTCGCTGGGCAGGATGGAGCGAAAGCAGCTGGCGTCTGGTGTGAGCAGCGGACCACCTCCCCATGGCGGCAACCTGATCCAGGAAGCGCAGCGGTTTGGCCTGAATCCCGGGCGGGTTCTTGATGCCAGCGCCTCACTGGTGCCGTTTTCTCCACCCCGCCGCCTGCGACAGGCCCTTGCTGAGGCCATGCGCAGCAGTGCCCTGCGTGACTATCCCGATCGCCGCCAAGCCGCGCTTCGTGAAGCGATCGCTGCCTGGCATGGCGTCCCGCCCGAGCAGGTGTTGCCCGGCAACGGTGCTGCCGAGCTCTTCACATGGGTGGCCCGTGATGCGGCCGCGCTCGGGGTCAGTGCTCTGCCCCAGCCGGGATTCGCTGATTACGCCCGGGCCCTGCGCTGCTGGGACGCCGCCAGTGAATCTGTGCCGCTATCGCTCGCCTGGCCTGATCAGAGCGATCCCCAGCCCTGGCCGCTTGCACCGGACTCGCTGGCGAATGCATCCGTTGTTTGGATCACCAATCCCCACAACCCCACCGGCCAGCTCTGGAGCCGCGCGTCCCTGGAGCCGCTTTTGGCGCGTCATCGCCTGGTGATCTGCGATGAAGCCTTTCTGCCATTGGTGCCGAATGGTGAGCAGCAGTCGTTGATTCCACTCGTCGCCGATCACCCCAACCTGGTGGTGATCTGCAGCCTCACCAAGCTGTTCGCGGTGGCGGGGTTGCGACTGGGTTACGCCATCGCTGCGCCTGAGCGGCTTCAGCAGTGGAGTCAGTGGCGCGATCCCTGGCCGGTGAATGGTTTGGCGCTCGCCGCTGGCACCGCTGTGCTGGCCGACCAACAAGGCTTCGAGCGCTGGCAGCAACGCGTGCAGCATTGGGTGCGCCACGAGGGGGCCTGGTTGCAGCACCAGGTGGGGCAGCTCCCTGGGCTCCACCCACGCCCTTCAAGCGCCAACTATCTGCTCGTGGAGGGGCAAGCGTCGTTGCTGGTGTTGCGCGAACAGGTGGCCCAGCGCGGGGTGTTGCTGCGCGATTGCCGTTCTTTCGAGGGCCTGGGGGAGCGTTGGCTGCGGATTGGTCTTCAGGATCGCCGCGGCAATCGCCGCATCCTGCAGGCGCTGCGCAGGGCCCTGCGCCATCAGCCCCTGGGGTGAGTCACCGCACCAGCCCCTGCAGCAACGCGGCCAGCTGCTGATCCGCATCTGCTTCGGCAAGGGTGCCCATCGCTTGCGCCATCGACACCAGCGGGTCAGCGGCTGAATCACAACTCCGCAGCCTCGGGCCAAGCAAGCGCCAGAGGGTCTGGCGCAGAGTCGGTTCGCTGGGCCCGTGTTGATGCACGATCACTGCAGCACCGAGCGCTGCGGCGCAGGCGGCATTCGCATCCTGATGGCGATCGGCGGCCTGGGGAAACGGCACCAGCACGGTGGGGGTGCCGCTCACGGCGAGTTCACTCAGGCTGCCTGCGCCGGCGCGGCTGATGGCCAGATCGGCATGCTGCAACAGCGCTGGAATGGCATCGCTGAAGGGGCGTTCGGCGAAGCCGGGATGCTCGATGCTGTTCACATCGGGATCGTTGCTGCCGGTGAGATGCACCACCCGGCAGCCTTCGCTCAGCAGCATGGGCAGCAGGGGGCGCACCATGCGGTTCAGTCCAAGAGCACCTTGGCTGCCGCCCATCACCACCAGGAGTGGACCGGTCCCTTGCGGCACCCAGTCAGGCAGGGTCTGGGTCTGGAGAAAGCTGTTGCGCACCGGCGTCCCCGTCACGATCGCCTTGCAGCCGGGGATGCGCCTGGCGGCGGCTGGTAAACCGATCGCCACCTGGGTGCAGGCGCGTCCCAGCAGCCGGGTCACCCGGCCAGGGATGGCATTGGATTCATGCAGCACCACCGGAACGCCGCTCCAGCGGGCCCCAAGGATGGCCGGGGCGGCGATGTAGCCCCCCGTTGTGAACACCACATCGATGCCGTTGCGTCGAATCAGCCGGCGAACGTCGCGACTGGCCGCCAGCAGGCGGAGCAGTTGCACCACCTTCTTGAGGCCTCGCCCCTGCAGTCCACCGGCGTTCACCGTGGTGAGTGGGTAGCGCTCAGGAACCAATGTGGTTTCAAGTCGGTCCGGCACGCCCAGCCAGTGCGCGCTCCACCCGGCCGGAAGTGCATCCGCAACCGATAACGCCGGAAAGAGATGTCCGCCGGTGCCGCTGGCGGCGATCAGGAGCCGGGGCATGGAGGGCGGATCTTAAAAACGGGGCTTAACTTAAATCGATTCAAGAGGCAGTTTCATGGTCCCGTTCCTGCGTGTCGCAATGGCGTCATGGATGTGCGGGACGGCGCTGTTCAGCGCACTGCCGCTGCGAGCGCAACCGGGCGCTGATCTCAGCAGCCGTCTGCAGCAGGCGCTCAATGCCGACGACAGCAGCAAGCAACTGGAAGCGTTGATGGTTCCAGAGCAAACAAGCGCCTTCGCTGATCGTTTCCGCCGCTTCACCGAACGCTTCCCGGAAACCCGTTGGGCCGTCAGAGCCGGTCAGCCCCTCAACGATGGCCGCCAGACCGTGGAATTCGCCGTGAGCGGCACGCGCCAGCAGGACGGGCTCAGTTATTCCTTTCAGGCCCAACAGACGGTTGCCCTGTCTGTGGAGAACGGGCTGATCGCTGATCAGGAGATCCTCAGCGATCAATCCGTGCTCACCAGTGCCAGCAAGCCCCTGCCGATCTCATTGCTGATCCCAGACACCGTGCTCACCGGCAGCCGCTACGACGTGGATGTGGTGGTGGATCAACCCCTCGGCAAGGCGTTGCTGGCCGGAGGGTTGATCTCCGTGACGCCGCAGCAAGTGCTGGAGCAGAAAAGCCCCGACATCCAGTTGGAACCTCTCGGTGGCGGTGGACTCTTCAAATCTGTTCAGGCTCCCTTCCAACCGGGATCGCAGGTCTGGGCTGCTCTTCTGGTGCATCCCGATGGCATCGTCACGGTGAGCAAGCGGGTGCAGGTGGTCGACGAGCGCAGCAAGCTCAAGCCCTGACCTCACACCCTGGGCAGATGTCTGCGCAGGGCGGACACATCGGCGTCACCCAGGCCTGCGTTCATCAGCGTCTGTTCCTGCGCTTGCACAGCCTGGGTGATCGGTAGGTCCAGGCCGGCCTCGGCTGCGGCTTGAAGAGCGATGCCCAAATCCTTGTGATGGAGAGCCAGCTTGAAGCCGAGGGGGTAGTGATCGCTGAGCATGGCGCTGGAGCGGTGCTCGAGGGCCCAGGATCCGGCGGCACCGTATTGGAGAGCATCCACCACCTGCTGCATCGGCAGCCGCAGGTGCTGCCCGAGGGCGATGGCTTCGGCCACAGCGGCATAGCTGCCGGCCACCAGCACCTGGTTCACCGCTTTCACCTGTTGGCCGCTGCCAACAGGACCGAAGTGGTGAAGGGAGCCGCCGATCGTCTCCAGCACTGGCATGGCGTGGTTCAGATCGGCGTCGCTGCCGCCACAGAGCACGGTGAGCGTGCCGGCTTTGGCTCCTTCCGTTCCTCCGGTCACGGGGGCGTCGAGATAGCGCACGCCACGGTGCGCCAGGCGTCGTGCCATGCGCTGGGATGTGGATGGGCTGATGGTGGAGCAGTCGATCACCAGGCTCCCTTCCGCGAGTGCAGGCCCAGCCCCGTTGTCTCCCCAGAGCACAGCCTCCACGGCGGCGTCATCACTGACGCAGAGCACGAGCGCCTGACAGCCCTGAACAGCATCAGCGGGTGATGCGCAGCAAAGGGTCGCTGCGGCTGGGTCGCCTTGATGCAGGCTCGGATCGTTCTCGGCGCTGCGGCTGCGGGTGTGCACCTGCAATGAATAGCCGGCACGGTGCAGGTTGGCGGCTATCGGCAGGCCAAGGGCACCGAGGCCGACGAACGCGAGTCGACTGGGTGCTTTGAGATCAGATCCGGTCATGGTTCACGCCCATCTCAGTCAGATCCTGGCGAACCGGCCAACCCAGATTTCAGCGGTCCATGCCTAACCCTGAACAGATGCGTGTTTCGTCACTTCGAAGCAACCGCAGGCTTCTGTTGCTTCCCTGCTCCCTGCTGGTTGCGTTGAGTCTTCAGGTCGGTCACGTGCAGGCCGAGCTCAGCCAGCACCCGCCGGGTTGGGAACGGCTTCAACCAGCCCAGCAACGGGAGCTTGCCCAGGTGCGACGACGGTGGGAGCTGGACAGCCACAGCCGCCGGGTGTTCATCCTGCAGATGTCGGAGCGCTGCATCCGTTCTGCGTTCACGGCTGAGGCCTATCGCGCCTGTAAACGCAAGGAACGGCAAGCGACATTCGCGCTGCGCCTGGAAGGTCTGGAGCGCATCAACGCCCTGCGCACGCACTACGGCCTGGCTCCCCTGCTGGATCCGCAACTGGACCTCAGGTCGCCCCAGTTCACAGTGCAACCCATCAAAAAAGCCGCCCCGTCAGGGGCGGCCACAGCATGAGCTCGTGCGCGAATCAGGCAGCGTCGTTGAGGGCGGCCACGCCGGGCAGCACCTTGCCTTCCAGCAGTTCGAGGCTGGCGCCGCCACCGGTGGAGATGTGGGACATCTTTTCGGCCAGACCGGCCTTCTCCACAGCAGCCACGGAGTCACCGCCGCCGATGATCGTGCAGCAGCCCTTGGCGCTGAGTTCCGCCAGGGTGGTGGCGATGGCGTTGGTGCCAGCGGCGAACTTCTCGAATTCGAACACGCCCATGGGGCCGTTCCAGATCACGGTCTGACAATCGGCCAGAGCGGCCTGGAACACCTTCACCGCATCAGGACCGATGTCCAGACCCATCCAGCCGTCGGGGATGGCGGTGACATCAGCCACCTGGCTGTTGGCATCGGGGGCGAAGTTGTCAGCCAGCACCACATCGGTGGGCAGCAGCAGCTCAACGCCCTTGGCCTTGGCCTTGGCTTCCAGCTCCTTGGCCAGTTCCAGCTTGTCCTCTTCCACCAGGCTCTTGCCCACCGAGAGGCCACGGGCTTTGTAGAAGGTGAAGATCATGCCGCCGCCGATCAGCACCTTGTCGCACTTGTCGATTAGGGCCTCGAGCACGCCGATCTTGGAGCTCACCTTGGAGCCACCCACGATGGCGGCGAGGGGACGCTTGGGCTCATCCACAGCACCTTGGAGGTACTGGAGCTCCTTCTCCATCAGGAAGCCGGCCACGGCGGGCTTGAGGAACTTGGTCACGCCCTCGGTGGAGGCGTGGGCGCGGTGGGCGGCGCCGAAGGCGTCGTTCACGTACACCTCGGCCAGACCAGCCAGCTTTTCAGCGAAACCGGCTTCGTTCTTCTCTTCCTCGGCAAAGAAGCGCACGTTCTCGAGCAGCACCACATCGCCATCGGCCATGGCGCCCACCTTGGCTTCAGCATCAGGGCCGATGCAGCTGTCAGTCTTGGCCACGGGCTTGCCCAGCAGTTCGCTCAGGCGGGCGGCCACGGGGGTGAGTCGCATGGCGTCGTTCACCTGACCCTTGGGACGGCCGAAGTGAGCCGACAGGATCACCTTGGCGCCCTTGCCGATCAGGTCGTTGATCGTGGGCAGGGCGGCGCGGATGCGGGTGTCGTCGGTGATCGCACCGGCATCGTTCAGGGGCACATTGAAATCAACCCGCACGAGAACGCGTTTGCCGCTCAGGTCGCCGGCGTTGAGGCTGGCCAGGGAACGCTTCGCCATGGGGTTGTGTCGTGCGGTATGAAAACGGAAGGAGGTTAACCCGAGTTCCCTGCTCTCGGCGCTAGGACTGATAGAGCGCTGTCTACAGGAGGCCGTCGCGATGTTTGAAACCGTTCTGTTCCCGATTGATCAGAGCCGGGAGGCTGCGGAAACCGCCGCGAAGGCCCTTGAGTTGGCCCGCAGTCACAACAGCCGATTGGTGGTGCTGTCGGTGGTGCAGCCCGAGCGGCCGGAGATGCACGACCATCAGGCGGTGGCCACCTTGCTGGCTGAGGCCAGAACCCGTTTCGAACAGGCGGGGGTCGCCTGCGATGTGGTGGAGCGTGAAGGCAAGCCGGCGTTCGTGATCTGCGATGTGGCCGACGAGTTGAATGTGGATGTGATTGTGATGGGAACGCGGGGTGTGAATTTGCAATCTGAAAGCGGCAGCACGGCGTCGCGGGTGATCCAGTTGGCCCCCTGCCCTGTGTTGGTGGTGCCGTGAGTTCACCGCCGATTCAGTGGTACCCGGGCCACATCGCCAAAGCGGAGCAGCAGCTCAAGCGCAATCTCGACAAGGTGGATCTGGTGATCGAGGTGCGCGATGCGCGCATTCCCCTGGCAACGGGGCATCCCCACCTCAATCGTTGGATCAGCGGTAAGCAGCATCTCCTGGTGATCAACCGGCGTGACATGGTCACGCCGGCTGCTCGGGTTGCTTGGGAAGCCTGGTTTAAAGCCCGCGGCCAGCGCACCGTGTGGTGCGATGCCAAGGCCGGCACCGGTGTGAAGCAGGTGCAGCAGGCGGCGATTCGCGCCGGCGATCAGCTCAACGAGCGGCGGCGCAACCGCGGAATGCGCCCCCGGCCGGTGCGGGCCCTCACCTTGGGGTTCCCCAATGTGGGCAAGTCGGCTTTGATCAACCGCTTGGTGAAGCAGAAGGTGGTGGCCAGTGCCCGGCGTGCCGGAGTGACGCGCACCCTGCGCTGGGTGCGTCTTGGCCAAGACCTCGACCTGCTCGATGCGCCCGGGGTGCTGCCGCCGCGGTTGGATGACCAGCAAGCGGCGCTGCATCTGGCGTTGTGTGACGACATCGGCCAGGCCGCTTACGACGGTGAGCTCGTGGCCCAGGCCTTTCTGAATCTTCTGAAGGGATTGCAGCCCCAGGACGCCTCAGGTGTGGTTCTGGCGCTCCTGGAGAGCCGTTACGGCGTTGCCCTCGAAGGGGCCACCCGGGATCCGGCTTTTTGGCTGGAGGCGGTGGCGGAGCGCCACACGTCAGGAGATACCGCGCGGATGGCTCAGCGCTTGCTCGATGATTTCCGGAAATCTGCCCTGGGCAGCATTGCCCTGGAGCTGCCGGCATGAGCCCTGTCTGGCGCAGGCCGCCGCTGCCGGAGGAAACCTTCACGAGCAGTTTCGGTGAAGGGGAAGGCGAGCTGGTGACGCTGATCTACCCCAAACCACTGCCGATGCGCTTGGACCGCTGGTTGGTGAGTCAGCGCAGTGAGCAGAGCCGCGCCCGCATCCAGAAATTCATCGATGCCGGCTATGTGCGGGTGAACGGCAACACCGGCAAAGCCAAAACCCCCCTGCGCCAGGGCGATGAAGTGCAGCTTTGGATGCCTCCACCCGAGCCCCTGCCCTACCTGAAGCCTGAGGCCATGGATCTGGATGTGCTCTTCGAAGACGAGCACTTGATCGTGATCAACAAGCCGGCCGGCCTCACCGTGCACCCAGCCCCCGGCAACAAGGACGGCACCCTGGTGAACGGCCTGTTGCATCACTGCCCCGACTTGCCGGGGATCAGCGGCAAGCTCAGGCCAGGCATCGTGCACCGCCTCGACAAAGACACCACGGGCTGCATCGTGATCGCCAAATCGCAGGAGGCCTTGGTGAAGCTGCAGGTGCAGATCCAAAAGCGCATCGCTTCACGGGAGTACCTGGCCGTGGTGCATGGGGTGCCGGCCGGAGACAGCGGCACGATCGTGGGGGCGATCGGCCGTCATCCCGCCGATCGCAAAAAATATGCGGTGGTCAGTGGCGAGAACGGTCGTTACGCCTGCACCCACTGGAGCTTGCAGGAGCGACTCGGTGATTACTCGTTGCTGCGCTTCAAGCTCGATACGGGCCGCACTCATCAGATCCGCGTGCATTGCGCGCATATGAACCATCCGGTGGTGGGGGACCCCACCTACAGCCGTTGCCGCAAATTGCCGATCGAACTTCCTGGTCAGGCTCTGCATGCGTTTCAGCTGGGGCTGGATCACCCGATCACACGGGAACGGATGCTGTTTGAAGCGCCGCTGCCACCAGTGATGGACAAACTGCTGGCGGTGCTGAGGCGGCGATCGTCGTTCCCGTAAGCGCCATGGTCAATGGATGGCCATGAGTGACTCGTGGCTCATGGCCGCAGCCAGATCCTGCTCAGTTTCGCGTGAGTGCCGTCGTAATAGCTCCTGGCGATCGCGTCATTGATGGCGAGAGCGCGCTGATCTTTGCTGAAGTTTTTTGAGAATGCAAAGGCCATGAACAACGTCATGAGCTTCTCTGAAGCGGCGGAGACCTTCGCTTCCTGCATCAGGGGCAAGGTTGTTTGCATGGTCAGCATGTCGTCGAGGATGGCATCAGCCTGTCCTGTCTTGAGCAGCTGTATGCATGTTTCTGCGACATCGCATTCGATGGTTTTGGCGCCGTTGCTTTTCAGGATTGAGGTTTGGATATAGCCTGGAATCGCTGCGAACGTTGTGTCTTTAAGGGTTTCAAAGTTAATCTCTTCGATCAAGTTTTGTTTTTTGGTCAGTTGTTCGCTGCTGGCAGCTTTGAGGATATAGGAGGCGAAATAGGCTGTTAATAGAACCCTGGCAAACAGTGATGTGATGGAGATGAGGCGTGTTTTTGTGCGTTTTGTGTGGTCTGTAGAGAGCAACAGGGTTTTCTGAAGAATGAGAACTAATTGATGGCGCTTCTGTTTGTCGGCCAGGTCTGGCCGGTGACGCTCCATCATCCAAACAGGCAGCGCAAAGATGCAGGCGATCAGGAGCAAGCCCAGGAAGATCAGGAGCACTTCCCTGGACAACAAAACCCGAAGTAATTTGACGGCTGTTGGTTCCTCGTCGTTAACGGTGTAGATCTTGAGATCACTGCTCGCGGTGGGAAAGGAAAACCGAAAGGCTTTGCTGCGGTTTTCATTGATCAACACGCCTGAGATCGCTAAGTCGGCCTGGTTGCTGCTGATTGCGGCGAGGAGATCTTCAAAGCTGTCGGCTTTGCGGATGCGGTATGGGATCTGCCGGCTTTCAGCAATCATCCGCCACAGATCGATTTCAAAGCCTGCGGGGATCCCCTTCTCGTTGAGTGCGTAGGGAGGGTTCGGGAACCAGATCACATCCACCGGATCGGTGGCCTCAGCCGTGAGGTCCTGGGCTTGGCTGATCGGAATGCAATCAGCTGTCAGAAGGGCGCTGCAAAGTGCCCCAATCGTCAGACGGACACTCCGGCTGAGCATGGGATGCATGAAGCGCTCGTCCAGGGAACATCAGTCAAGTCCATGCCGCTGCCCCTCCCCATTCCGCGCTTGGGCTCAGACCACCACCAGCTCGCTGTTCACCGCCAGCAGCATGTCAGGGGTCAGGGCACCCTCGCTCTCGCTTGCGTCTACCGATTGAGCGTTGAAGCCCACGCGGATGGTTGCTCCGGCCTCGATGGACTGTCCCCAGTCAGCACCCGTGAGCTGGTAGCGGTACAGACCATCGGCCAGTGTCTCGGTCTCGATCGTCGTGCCCCAGCTCTCTCCAGTGAATTGATGGGGGCTGATGAAGTTCAGTCTCCAGTTGTTTGTGCGTTGGTCGCCCACGTTGGTCAGCGCCAGTGAGGCCGTCAGGCCTCCCCACCAGCGATCTCCGCTGATCTCCACAGCGAGCGATTCACCGGTGATTGGATCGTCGGTTGTGGACCCTGTCTCCGCTGAGGCAGAGGGCGTGCTCGCAACAGGTGGCGTCGCGTTCGCCCCAGCCCCGTTCGGTACCCCCAGGCTCTCCAGCTGACTGCTGAGCGGGTCTCCCAGCGTCACGATCGACTGAAAGTAGTTGCTCACGGTGTCATCGCTCACCTCCAACGCAGGCCACTGCGGGTAGTCGAAGGTGTCATTCATGAACGGTTGGTTTTGATCCCAGCCCAGCACCGTGAGGTGGTTGATGTCGTGGTTGATCGCCACGCCTTCGATGCTGAGGAACCCATGGGTGCGGCCGTGCATCCAGCCGCCGTAGTGGGGCTCCATCTTCAGGGTGTTGGTGAAGGTGTCCACGAGCGCATTGCTGCGCAGATAGCTGGCGAAGCCCTCATGGCCGAAGGTTTCAACCATCGCCATCACCGCATCGGTGTCGCCTTGGCGGGCGGTGCGTTGAATGTCCGCCAGGATCTGCGGGTTGTAGGTCTCATCGGCGATCCAGCCCACCTTCGCTGCCTGCATCGCATACCAGAGGCCAACCCCTTTTGTGTCATCGCCCCAGGCCTGCGTGTTGTTGGTCAAACCCTGGGCATAAGCCCACTTACCAACGGCCTCAATCTCAACAGCATCTAAGCCAGCAAAGGCGCGTAAGCCGTTGTAGGCCTCCATCGCTTCAGTGGTGATCGCCGTGCGGCCCCCCACCAGTTCGTTGTGCTCGGAGTTGTGGTTGGCGCCATGGAAGCTCCCCCAGGTGGTGATGTCGGTGTAAGAGCCAGTCATGGTGCTGTGGCCATGGGACGGTGAGGCCTGTTCAGCAGGGTGTTCAGCAGGGCGTTCAGCGGTGTGTTCAGCAGCGTGGTTGTGGGCGTCGGCGTCGGTCATCATCGATTCGCCCAGTGGTCTTTCCGTCATCAGCATGGCTTCGCTCAAGGCGCCATCTCTGCCGAGATCGACGCCCTGACGGCCATTGAATCCCACGCGAATCTCCCCTCCGGCGGGAATGCTCTGTCCCCAGGAGGTTCCTCTGAGTGTGTAGAGGCTGAGGCCTTCTCCCAGGGGTTCACGGGTGATCTCCACTCCCCAGGCCTCAGGGTCCAGGTCATGGGCACTGACGAAACTGGTGCTCCAGCTCTCCAGCGGCTGGTCCGAGGCATTGCGTACGGCGACTTCGGCGGTGAAACCACCCCACCAGAGCTCTCCATTGACGGAGATCTGCAGGGTGTTGGAGGGAGTCATGGGTTGAACGGGGAGGCAACCGTTTCAGTGCAGCGAGAAGAGATGCAGCAAATGCAACCGGCCGCCACCTTTGTGTGACCAGAAGCAATGTTGATGCGCACTGAATACGGTCTTTCGGCTTACCCATTCAGATCAGAAAGGCCGTGATTCACCATCCTCCAAACGGGGGGTTTGCACACCGGCCGTTTGGTTTAAGGCAACAGCCCTCGCCGCAAGGCCGATGACACCGCGCTGGCGCGATTGTTCACGTCCAGTCGCAGCATGATCTCGCTCAGGTGATCTCTCACGGTGTTGCTTGAAATCTGCAGCTGTTGCGCGATCACCCGATTGCTAAGACCTTCTGCAACGAGAGCAAGAATCTCGAGTTGCCGGCCTGAAAGAGTCTTGTTGCTGGTATTCGGCGCTTCATTGTCGGCTTGCAGCCTTGGATCTTCGTAGCGCGAACCCTCCTGAAGGGCAGCCAGAGCCTGAATCAGTGCACCTGAACGCTTCTCCACACTGCGCTCATCCAGAAGAGCATCAACACCAAGCTGGCGGGCGATCTTCAGGGTTTCAGCGCTGGGCCGGTTCAGCAGCAGCAAACTGCGATGGCTGGGGATGAGCCGTCGACAGTCGCTGAGCAGCGTCAGTCCCGAGCTGTCGCTCAAGCGCTCGGACACCAGAAGCCAAGGAACCGTGGTCATGGTGTGGAGGTGGCCCAGAGCGTCGGATCTGCTCTCAACAAACACCCGTTGCCGCCGGCTGTGTATTCCAGCCAGGCGTGCCATCTGTTTCACGGCGAATAGATGGGGGTACAGGCAGATCAAAAGATCCTGATCTGCGATCAATGCCCGGATCGAACGCACACGCTCCAGATCACTCGCTACAGATGCGCTATCGGCCATGACGTCAGACCGGCAGCCGCGGACAGGCATCCACCAGGATTTTTGTGATGTCCGCTTGGGGGGTGCTCAGCAGCTGATCCCCTGGACCGCTCTCGACGATGTGGCCGCGATCCAGAACGATCAGGCGGTGACAGAAGCCGCTGGCCACCGAGAGGTCGTGAGTGACAAAGATCATCGCCAGTCCCAGCTCCTGCTGCAGTTGACGGAGCAGAGCCAGCACGTCGGCTTGGATTTCTGCATCCAGCATGCTGACGCTCTCATCGCAGATCAGCACCTTTGGGTCCAGGGCGAGCGCCCTGGCAATGGCCACCCGTTGCTGCTGGCCCCCAGACAGCTGGCGAGGCAGGCGGTTCTGAAAACGTTCCGCTGGTCCTAAACCCACCCGTTCCAGAAGCTCTCGGGCTCGTTCTCTCGCGGAGGCTCGGGACGCCAAGCCATGAATCAGCAGAGGGTCGGCGATGGCATCCGCCACGGTCATGGCGGGATTGAGGCAGGCCAGGGGGTCCTGAAACACCATCTGGATCGAGCGACGCATCGCTGTCGCCTCCCGTCCGCGGGACTGCAACAGGTCGCGTTCGAACAGCTGGACCCGTCCGCCGCGAATGGGTGTCAACCCCATCAGAGCGCGGCAGAGCGTGCTTTTGCCGCAGCCTGATCCGCCCACCACGCCCAGGGTTTCTCCCGCTTGCAGCTGAAAGCTGACCCCATCAACCGCCTTCAACCAGTTGGGGGCCCAGGGCGGTCCCCCCAGGTTGTGCCAACAGCGCAGCTCCTGCACGTCCAGCACGGTGGTGGCTGCAGGGGCTGCCGGGGTTGTGCCCCCCTCCCGGGCTCGGGCCGCTGCCAGCAGTCGCTGCCCCACCCGCGAACTTGGGTAGGTGAGCACCACATCGCTGCGATTGATTTCCGCCACCTGGCCTCCGTCCAGCACCGCCATGCGTTCACACCAGCGGTGGGCCATGGCCAGGTCGTGGGTGATCAACAGCAGGGCGCTGCCGAGGTCGTCACAGAGGTCGCGCAGGGCAGCCATCACCTGACCGGCCACCGCCACATCCAAACTGGTGGTGGGTTCATCAGCGATCACCAGGGGTGGGCGCAGAACGATGGCCAAGGCGATGGCGAGGCGCTGGCGCATGCCGCCGCTGAATTCATGGGGATAGGCCTTGAAACGTTCAGCACCGATGCCCACCTGTTCCAGCAGCGCTTCCGCCCGTTGCCGCCTCGATAGAGCATCCATGTCCGGCCGGTGGGCCCGCAGGGTGTCCAGCAGATGCCCCCCCACTGTCATCAGAGGGTTGAGCCGGGTCATCGGGTCCTGGAACACCAGGCCAACCGAGTCTCCCCGAAGGGCACGCAGATCAGGGATCGCCAGGTGGCGCGGATCACGGCCATTGAGCGAGAGACCTCCTTCGCAGCGGCTTCCCTGGGGCAACAGCTGGAGGGCTGCGCGGGCAACGGTGCTTTTACCGCAGCCTGAAGGGCCCACCAGCGCCAGACGCTCGCCGGCTTCCAGGCGGAGATCCAAGCCGTCGAGGGTCCAGGCGGAACTGCCCGGATAACGCAGGCGCAGTTGCTGGAGTTCCAGAACGGCCCCAGGTGCGTCGGTCATGGCAGAAGGAGGCGCTGGGGCTGATGGCTACATACCATGGATTCATCTGCCAGGACGGATGCTCAACGCCACCTCCGCACCGGATGTTCAGCCGATCGACCCACGACCGGCTCACCCCGCTTGCGGTTTGGTGGCGTTACGCGACCGTCAGATCCGCTCTCCCGACGATTACGGCATCGAGCTGCCGCACTGGCTGCGTGAATGCATCAATCACGTTCCCCCGGGAATCGGCCATAGCTGCCCCACCGATTCCGAAGCCCTGCTGGCTGCGGCCTTTGATTTCGCGTTCCAGCTTCACGAAGGGCAGTTCCGCGCCAGTGGCGATCCCTACATCGTTCACCCTGTGGCGGTGGCTGATCTGCTGCGCGACATCGGCGCCAGCGCCAGTGTGATCGCGGCTGGCTTCCTCCACGATGTGGTGGAAGACACTGATGTGACTCCAGAGCAACTGGAAAGTCATTTCGGCCCGGAAGTGAGGGAGCTGGTGGAGGGCGTCACCAAGCTTGGAGGCTTGCATTTCACCAATCGCACCGAAGCTCAGGCGGAGAACCTGCGCAAGATGTTTCTGGCCATGGCCAGCGACATCCGCGTTGTGCTGGTGAAACTGGCGGACCGACTCCACAACATGCGCACCCTCGGGGCCTTGCGTGAGGAGAAGCGTCAGCGCATCGCCCGTGAAACCCGCGAGATCTATGCACCCCTCGCCAATCGCCTCGGGATCGGCCGCTTCAAGTGGGAGCTGGAGGACCTTTCGTTCAAGCTGCTCGAGCCGGAGGCTTTCCGGGAGATGCAGCAGGAGGTGGCCACCAAACGCAGCGAGCGGGAGGAGCGTCTTGGGGTCACTGTGCAGCTGCTCCGTGATCGGCTGGCGGCGGCAGGTCTTGAGAACTGCGAGGTGAATGGACGCCCCAAACATCTCTATGGCATCTGGAGCAAGATGCAACGTCAGCAGAAAGCCTTCCACGAGATCTACGACGTGGCGGCCCTGCGCATCCTCACTCCAAGCGTGGAAGCCTGTTATCGGGCCCTGGCCGTGGTGCACGACACCTTCCGGCCGATTCCCGGCCGGTTCAAGGACTACATCGGCTTGCCCAAGCCCAACGGCTACCAATCGCTGCATACGGCGGTGATTGGTCGGCATCGGCCGATCGAGGTGCAGATCCGCACCCTGGAGATGCACCAGGTGTCGGAGTTCGGGATTGCCGCCCACTGGAAATACAAGGAAGGAGGTTCACCCGCCGCGGGGGGCGACACCGAACGCTTCAACTGGCTCAGGCAGCTGGTCGATTGGCAGCAGGAGGGCGGCTCTGATGATCACAACGATTATCTCGCGTCGATTAAGGAAGATCTCTTCGATGAGGAGGTGTTCGTGTTCACTCCCAAAGGTGATGTTGTCGGTTTGAGGAAGGGGTCAACGGCTGTGGACTTTGCCTATCGCATCCACTCCGAGGTTGGTAATCATTGCCACGGCGTCAGGATCAATGATCGTCTCTGTCCGCTGTCCACACCGCTGCAGAACGGCGACTTCATCAACATCCTCACGAGCAAAACCGCTCACCCCAGCCTCGATTGGCTCAATTTCGTGGCCACGCCAACAGCACGGAATCGCATCCGTCAGTGGTACAAACGCAGCCATCGCGATGAAACGATTCAACGCGGCAAGGAACTGCTCGAGCGCGAGTTGGGGCGCAGCGGTTTTGACGCATTGCTCAACAGCGAAGCGATGACCCGGGTGTCTGAGCGTTGCAACCTGCATTGCACCGATGATCTGCTTGCGGCTCTCGGTTTCGGTGCGCTCACCCTTCATCAGGTGCTCAACCGGCTGCGGGAAGAAATCCGTTTGCAATCCGACGCGGCGGTCAAGCCCCTCAGCAATGAAGATGTGGCGCGCAAGCTGGTGGCGCAGGCCGAATCAGCGCCAGCTCGGCAGGATCCAGGAGACACCGTGCCGATTCTCGGTATGGAGGGGCTGGATTACCGCCTGGGCGGTTGCTGTAGCCCACTTCCCGGCGAAGCCATTGTGGGCACGGTGGCACTCGGCAACCATGGCATCACCATTCACAGGCAAGAGTGCGCGAATGTGGAGTCGATCCCGAGCGAACGGCGCTTGCCGGTGCGCTGGAATCAGGCGAACGCCGGTAGCGGTCAGCGTTTTCCCGTGCAGCTGCGCATCGAAGTGATCGATCGGGTGGGCATTCTCAAAGACATCCTGATGCGCCTCTCGGATGGATCGATCAACGTCAGTGACGCCCGCGTGAAAACGGCGTTCGGACAACCGGCCCGCATTGACCTGCGCGTGGAGCTGGCCAGTGCAGATCTGCTGCAGCGCACCATGGATCAAATCCGTTCGATGGCGGATGTTCTCGATATCGCCCGGACGGGTCAGAGCTGAGTCGTTGTCTCAGCAACGCGCGTGGAGTGCCTTGATCAGTGTTGGAACGGCATCGCGCTGGCCCTGCAGCGTGAAGGCTTCCCGTTCCAGCACACGGTTGCCGTGGTGGTAGCTGCGCAAGAGGATGGCGCTGATTTCCCTTTCCACCACAGGGTTCAATTGGGCTGACCAGCCAAGCGGGGTGAGCTTTCCGGTGGGGCAACTCTGGGCGGCATGCACAGCCTCATGCACCAGGGTCTGGCGCACAATGCCCAAGGGAATGGTGAGGGGTGAGATCCACAGCCTTTTGCTTTTGGCCTCAAACAGGCCGTAAGCCCCCCGTGCTGGAGGCAGGGCGATGCGCAGGCTGAATCCCTTGCTCTGCAAGGCTTGCACCAGAGGTTGTAGATCGGCGGGAAGTCGGCTGAGCGGTTGGGGAGCCAGCGTTGAGGCGATCAGGGCCGCAGGCAGCACGGCGTCCACGGTCATGGCTTTGCGCGCTGCAGCCAGCGAATGCTCAACCACCACCCCAGTGCGGCGCAGACCGCACCGGTGATGGCCGAGCCCAGCAGCAGCCGGGTGAGAACGCTCCAGCCCACATCGCTGAAGCCTTCTTGGCGCACCGCGTCGAACCCTGGCCAGGGGCGCCCCGGACCCAGCACCAGCGATCCCACTCTGAAGTTGAACCAGTAAAGGGGCACGTAGGTGAAAGGATTGCTGATCCAGGTGCCCGCTGCGGCCAGAAGGTGATTGCCGCGCACCACACTGGCCAGGGCGATGCCCAGAAGAGTCTGGAAGCCAAAGATCGGAAAGCAGCCGCAGAAGATCCCCGCAGCCAGTCCGCGGGCGCGCTGGCCGGGTGTGCCCTCCTGTTGCCACAGCCACTGCAGGGCATCTTGCACGCGTTGGCGTGCCTCCATCAGCATCCGGCCCATGGGAGTTGGCTGCGGCCCCTGCACCGCGAAGGAGAGTGTGATCGTAGGAAGGAGCGCAGGGGCTGGTGAGCTGCTCGATGCAGGAGATCAATCGAGACGCGCAGACGATCGCTGCCGTGGCCACCGCGGTGGCTCCTGGGCAGGGAGGCATCGCCGTGATCCGTCTCTCCGGTCCCCAGGCGCAGGCTGCCGTGCAGTCCGTCACGCGCATCCCTGGCCAGCAGTCCTGGGAGAGCCATCACGTGCTTTATGGCCACGTGTTGGCGGCGGAGAGCGGCGAGCGGATTGATGAGGTGCTGGTGCTGTTGATGCTGGCGCCGCGCAGTTTCACGGGGGAAGACGTGGTGGAAATTCACTGCCATGGCGGGGTGATCGCCGTGCAACGGGTGCTGGCCAGGGTGCTGGATCAGCCCGGGGTGCGCCGGGCGCTGCCTGGTGAGTTCAGCCAGCGGGCTGTGCTCAATGGTCGGCTGGACCTCACCCGTGCGGAGGCCATCAGTGATCTGGTGGCGGCACGCAGTCAGCGTGCTGCAGAGCTGGCGATGGCCGGCGTGGATGGGGGAATTCAGAAACGGATCACCGCCCTGCGTGACCGTCTGCTCGATCAGCTCAGTGAGCTGGAGGCCCGGGTGGATTTCGAGGAGGACCTGCCAGCGCTGGATGGAGCGGCTCTGCTCGAGGAGTTGCAGATGGTGCGCTGCCAGCTGCAGCAGCTGGTGAAGGACGGACAGGTTGGTGCCGCACTGCGCCAGGGGCTGCGGGTGGCTCTGGTGGGACGCCCCAATGTGGGCAAGAGTTCGTTGCTCAATCGGCTCAGCCGGCGTGAGCGGGCGATTGTGACCGACTTGCCCGGGACCACTCGTGATCTGTTGGAGAGCGAGATCGTGCTGGCGGGCGTGCCGATCACCCTTCTCGATACCGCGGGGATCCGGGCGACGAGCGATGCGGTGGAGCAGCTCGGCATTGCCCGCAGTCATGACGCCCTGGCCAGTGCCGATCTGGTGTTGCTTCTCTTTGATCTGAGCGTGGGCTGGACGCCTGACGATGAAGCCCTTCGGCAGCGCATCCCCGCCGCTGTGCCCCATCTGCTGGTGGGCAACAAAGTGGATCTCGCGGTCTCAGATGCGCGCGCGGGGACCAGCGGCTCTGCTGCCGACATTCGCCTCAGTGCCAGCACCGGAGCTGGGGAGGCTGAGCTGGTGCAAGCCGTGTTGGAGCGTTGTGGCGCCCTCGCAGATGGCTCCCTGCTGCTCTCCCTCAACCAGCGCCAGGGTGATTTGGCGCAGCAGGCCGCCGATGCCCTGGCCCGCAGTGCGCAGGTGGCGGCCGACGGCTTGCCCTGGGACTTCTGGACGATCGATCTGCGTCAGGCGATCCACAGCCTCGGTGAAATCACCGGGGAGGAGCTCACCGAATCGGTGCTCGATCGGATCTTCTCCCGTTTCTGCATCGGCAAGTGACGGCTCAGGGGATCTGTCCGTCCGATTGCAGTTCGGCTTCAAAGCCAAAGGCCGTGGGATCGCGTAACCGATCGGGGAACAGCACGCCATCGAGGTGGTCGCATTCGTGTTGCACCACACGGGCATGGAAACCTTCCAGCTCTTCGTGGTGCCAGCCACCGTTCGGATCGCGCCAGCTCAGGTGGATCCGCTGCCAGCGCTCCACCTCCCCCCGCAGCCCGGGCACACTCAGGCAGCCTTCCCAGCCGGCGGTGGTTGCCTCGCTCAGGGGTGTGATCTCTGGGTTGATCAGCACCCGCTCCGGCACTGGTGGTGCTTCGGGGTAACGGGGGTTGGCTCCCATGCCCACCACCACCACCCTCCAGGGCTCATCGATCTGCGGTGCCGCCAGCCCGGCGCCGGAACGGGCTGCTTTCGTTTCGAGGAGGTCGTCGATCAGCGTTTGCAGCTGCTGGGTTCCGAACACCTCGTCTTCGATGTCACGGGCTCGTTGGCGCAGGGCCGGGTGGCCAAGCCGGAGCACGGCGCGGATGGTCATGGCAGCGTTGGGGACGAAGCGTTGTCACGTCTCAGTCTGTTGCGGGAGCCAATGGGCGATCAGCATCACTAGGGTGACCGCTGCATAGCCGATGGCCCAGGGTTGTCCTGTGCCCCAACCGAGGTTGAGCGTGGTGTCGGACATGCTGAATGTCCAGGCATGGATCACGCCGAACCAGGCCAAAAGGGATGCAAGAGCGCCCGTTGCTGCTGCTGCAAGAAAGCGTTGTTCGATCACGTCCACGAGCATTGCGGCAAGGAGCATGGCCGTGATGATCTGACCCTGCTCCAGGGCGAAGAGTCCATCCGCCCAGACATCAGCCCCTTCCAGGGACTTCACAAGGTCTGGACCAAACGGGAGTGCAGCCGTGCCTGCGCCACCAGCGCGTAATCCTGCTTTCAAAAGGTGAGCTCCCCAGCCGGCCAGGCCAGGGAGCAAGCCCAACACCACAGCAGGGGCGTGCCGTGCGGGGGTGGCCTGGAAGGCCTGTGCGCTGACGGCGATACCGACAAACAAAACAATCGCCATACCCGCTTCGATGGGGATCACTTCCGCCATGAGGCCAAACAGACCCAGCAGGCAACCTGTGGCCATCACCAGGCCATTCAGCACCGAGTAGCCCGACCGTGCACCAAGGGCTTTCCAGGCGGGGTGGCCGATGTAGATCGTGGTGGGGAAACAGGATCCCAAAACGGCAGCGACGAGGGTTCCGGTTCCGTCGATCAGCAAGGCAGGCCTGGTTGGATAGCGATCCCCTGCCGCTGCTGCACTCTCGAGATTCTGAAGGGAGCCGATCACATTGAACAAGCCCATCGGCAGGATGATGCCAAGCCAGGGAATCAGCTCAGCACGCCCCAGCCAGAGCGTGCTGAGCTGAAGGGCGGGCAGATGAAGGCCCACCTCGGCAAAGGCGTTGTTCACCGCCTCTTGATCGAGCTGAATCATGCCGCTTCCCCAGGCCAGAACGGCTCCGATCAGAACGGCACTCAAGCCCGTGGGTAAGGGCCAGCGCACTCTGCCGAAATAGCCCACGAGAATCACCGCCAGGCTGCTCAGGCCAATCAATGGAAAGGAATAGGTGCGCAGCAAGAAGGCCAACACGAGAAAGCCCAGTGCGATGCCAGCGAGGGTGGAGAGCAGAGCCGCCCGTGGGAGCCAACGCTGCAGTCGGCTCACCATGAGGGCCCCAGCGACTTCGATCAAACCCGAGCCGAGGCAGGCCATCACTCCCGCCCTCCAGGAGCGCGTGATTGCCTCGGCTTCGCTCAGACCATCACCGAGAGCAGCCAGCTTGACGGGCAACATCACCAGAAAAACGTAGGTCAGCAAGCTGATGGTGTTGATGCCGTAAGGCAGGGCCGTGCAATCGTCCCGCTGCTCTCGGCGGGCCAGCTGCAGGGCCTGATTGGCGTAGGCAACATTTCCCACCAACAGGCTCAGTCCTGTTGCCGGCAGGATCACTCCGAACAGAAGGCTGTCGGGATAACCGAGCACCGTCCTGCACAGCCCGAGGATCAGCAGGATCTGAATCAGGTTGTCGAGCCCCAGGGCGAGAAAGCCATCCAGGTCGCCGGGACGCCAGCCACCGAAGAGGCGCGACGGGAATCCAACCATCACCAGGCCTGTGCGCGTGAAGGCTTAGCTTGAACCAGCAGGTGATCAGGCCTTGCCTTGGCGCTGCGCTCAGAATGGAAACGATTTCGTTCGGTGTTTCCTGTGATTGATCCACTGGCTGCTCTCAAGCCTTCGCAGAGGGCTCAGCTGAACGTGCTGTGCTGGGTGGCGAGTGTGGATGGTGATGTGGCTGCGGAGGAGCGGGCGCTGCTCAGCAAGCTCTCGGCGCGCCTGCTGCCGCTGGAGGATCCGCAGGATGCGCTGGCCGCATTGCAGGCTGAGGAGGAGACAGACGTCGAAGCCTGGGTGGCGCAGCTTCAAGGCAGTGACGAGCGCATGGCCCTGGTGTCCCTGGCCTTCCAGATGGCTTGCAGCAGCCAGGGTGAGGAGGATGACAGTGCCATCAATGCGGCTGAGCGTGTGGCCTACCGGCGCCTTCTCGATGCGCTCGACCTGCCTGATGCTCAGGTTCAGGAGGCTGAATGGGCGGCTCGCCAGGCCCTGAAGGAGACCCCCGCTCTCATCGACCGTCTCAATCAGCTTCTGTTTGGCTGGGGCGCCTGGCCTTCCGTGGCCGCACTGGAAGCCTCCGGGACCAGTTGGCTCTGATGGTGGTTTCCTTGCCGATCACACCTCAGCTCCAACGGCAGCTGGAGGCCTGGTTGCAGGAGGATCTCGGCCGCGGCGATCTCACAGCATCAGCACTTCAGGGCTGCCATGGGTCGGCTCACTGGATCGCCAAAGCAGACGGACAGTTCTGTGGTGGGGTGTTTCTGGAACCCTTGGTGCGTGCGCTTGATCCGTTGGCTCAGGTCCGGCTGCTGGTGGCTGAAGGAGAGCGGGTTGCTTCAGGGCAGCGGGTGCTGGAGGTGGAGGGTGCGGCCACGGCGCTGGTCGCTGTTGAGCGCACGGCCCTCAACCTGGCCATGCGGCTGTCGGGCATCGCCACGGCCACCGCAGCCCTGGTGGCTGGGCTGGATGGAACTGGTGTGCGGCTCGCGGATACCCGCAAAACAACGCCTGGCCTGCGGCAGCTCGAGAAGTACGCCGTCCGCTGCGGAGGCGGGATCAATCACCGGCTTGGCTTGGATGATGCCGCCATGCTCAAGGAGAACCACCTGGCCTGGGCCGGTGGCGTGGAGGCGGCCATCACTGCGGTGAGAGCCTCTGCGCCTTGGCCGGCCCGGGTGATCGTTGAAGCGGAAACCGAGGCGGAGGCGATGGCCGCGGTGCAGGCAGGAGCTGATGGTGTGCTGCTCGATGAGTTCAGCCCACAGGAGCTGGCGGTGCTGGTGCCCAGACTGCGGGATCAAGCGCGCGGCCGTGACCATGCCGCACCTGTGGTGCTGGAGGCTTCAGGGATTCATCCGGATGCCCTTGCTGCCTATGCCGCCACCGGCATTGATCTGATTTCCACCAGTGCTCCGGTCACGCGAAGCAGCTGGCTTGATCTGAGCATGCGCTTTGCCGGCGCCGCGGGATGATCAGGGCCCGCCAAGCCCAACGCTTCTTCCATGCTGCGCATCGCCCATCGTTTGGATCTTCAGCTGCGTGCGGCCATGGACCGGGCGTTTCCGGAGCAGGCAGCGGCCGCCCGACAGGCTTCGCAACCGCTCGACCCCCAGCTGGCGCCAGCGAGCAAACCCGAATTCGGTGACTTCCAGGCCAACGGTGCGCTTGCCCTGGCCAAACCCTTGAAGCAGGCGCCACGCCAGATCGCCACGGCGATTGTTGCGCAACTGCAGGCTGATCCTGCTTTCACCGACCTGTGCCTGGAGCCCCAGATCGCCGGTCCTGGTTTCATCAACCTCACGATTCGCCCGGAGCGGCTGGCGGCTGAGGTGTCAGCACGGCTGGGAGATCAGCGACTCGGTGTGCCTGCAGTGGAGCAGGCGGCTCCGGTGGTGGTCGATTTTTCGAGCCCCAACATTGCCAAGGAGATGCATGTGGGGCATCTGCGCTCCACGATCATCGGCGACTCCCTGGCCCGGGTGCTGGAGTTCCGCGGCCACCCTGTGCTGCGCCTCAACCATGTGGGCGACTGGGGTACCCAGTTCGGCATGCTGATTACTCATCTCAAGCAGGTGGCACCAGAAGCGCTTGAGACCGCCGATGCAGTGGATCTGGGCGATCTGGTGGCCTTCTACCGCGAGGCCAAGAAACGCTTCGACGACGATGAGGCCTTCCAGACCACCTCTCGGGAGGAGGTGGTGAAACTGCAGGGAGGCGATCCGGTGTCGCTCAAGGCCTGGGGACTGCTCTGCGACCAGTCGCGGCGTGAGTTCCAGAAGATCTACGACCGGCTCGACATTCGCCTCAATGAGCGAGGTGAGTCGTTTTACAACCCTTTCCTGCCCGCGGTGATCGATGGCTTGAAGGACGCCGAGCTACTGGTCACCGACGACGGTGCCCAGTGCGTGTTCCTCGAAGGCGTTCAGGGCAAGGACGGCAAGCCCCTGCCGGTGATCGTGCAGAAGAGCGATGGCGGCTTCAATTACGCCACCACCGACCTGGCGGCGATCCGCTACCGCTTTGGAGCGGCGCCGGATGGGGATGACGCACGCCGGGTGATCTATGTGACCGATGCCGGCCAGGCCAATCATTTCGCCGGCGTGTTCCAGGTGGCGCAGCGGGCCGGTTGGATCCCGGAGGGTGCGCGCCTCGAGCATGTGCCCTTCGGGCTTGTGCAGGGGGAGGACGGCAAGAAGCTCAAGACCCGGGCCGGCGACACCGTGCGGTTGCGGGATCTGCTCGATGAAGCGGTGGAGCGCGCCGAAGCCGACCTGCGCTCGCGTCTGAAGGAGGAAGAGCGCAGTGAGTCGGAGGAGTTCATCCAGCATGTGGCAGGCACCGTGGGTTTGGCGGCGGTGAAATACGCCGACCTCAGCCAGAACCGGATCACCAACTACCAGTTCTCCTTCGACCGGATGTTGGCGTTGCAGGGCAACACGGCCCCTTACCTGCTCTATGCGGTGGTGCGCATCGCCGGCATCGCCCGCAAAGGGGGTGACCTGGAGGTGTTGACGGGCCAGCTGCAATTCAGCGAACCCCAGGAATGGGCCCTCGTGCGCGAGCTGCTCAAGTTCGATGCCGTGATTGCCGAGGTGGAGGAGGAGCTCTTGCCCAACCGCCTCTGCAGCTACCTGTTTGAGCTCAGCCAGGTGTTCAACCGCTTCTACGACCAGGTGCCGGTGCTCAAGGCTGACGCGGAGGCCCTCCCCTCCCGCCTGGCGCTGTGCCGGCTGACCGCCGACACGCTCAAATCGGGCCTCGGCCTTCTGGGCATCCCCACTCTGGACCGCATGTGATGCATCGACGGCTGCAAGCTCTGCGGACCCGGCACTGGCCAATCGGCATCGCCATGGTGCTCGCGGCCGTGCTCGTTCTGTCAGAGCCTGCCATCGTCGATTTCTTTCAGAAAGGCCATTTCAACTGGGTGTCGCTGCACTCCCTGGCAATTGCCCGTCACAGCAGCCTGGCCAACGGCGGCGTTGGTTATTCCTGTGAGTGGCTGACTTCTGATGGTTCCACGCACCTCGAGTACTTCAATCGCTACCCGATCGTCTTCGCGGTTTTGAGCCGTTGGCTGCTGTTGCCCTGGGCCGGCGATGGAGCGGCCTGGCTGTATGCGGCTCGGCAGTGGATGAATGTGATGTTTATCGCCACAGCTCTGGTGCTGTGGTGGTGGCTTCGGGCCCTGCGTTTCTCCCGGCCGGTGGCGATGGCCTCCCTGCTGTTCACGCTCTCCGCCCCGGTGGTGCTGAAGTACCGCAACATGTTCCACTTCGACCAGCCTGCGTTGCTGGCCTACGGGCTGCTGCTGCTCGTGGTGGTGCGCAAGGTTCTTCCTGATCAGCCTGATCTGCGCTGGTACTGGGCGGCACTGTGCCTGGCCGCCCTGAGCGGTCGGTCTGCGGTCGTGCTGATCGCCTCCCTGGTGTTGCCGTTGCAGCGGGGTCTGGCCGGCCGGCGCAGGGGGTTGTGGCTGGGCGTGCCGATCGCCTTCGCAACCGTTGGCGTCGCAACTGCTTACAACATCGTTTGGGAAGCCCGCCTCAATGCTGTGAGCTGGACCAGCACCACGGTGGTGCAGTCAGCTCTGCGCAGACTTGGCCTCAGCGGGAATGGGTTTTCCGAGCGAGCCCTGGAGCGCACCCGCTGGTTGGGGGGGGCGCTGCCCAAACTGATCGCTTACAGCACGGAGTTCATGCTGCCGCTCTTGCTGGTCGCGGCGGTGCTCGTGCTGACGCGACTCGTGGCAAGGCGCAGACGGCTCTCCCCGGCTGCTGGCCCAATCCCCCCTGCCCTGCCTGAGCAGGCGCTGACCTCCCGTCGCCAGATGCTCTGGAGTACCGGGGGGACCGCCGTCCTCTGGGTGGTGCTGATGAAAAATCTGTTTGTGTTCCATGTGTACGCCGGCATGGTGCTGCTGCCGTTCCTGCTGCTGTGCATGGCGCACACCCTCGAACGCCTCATCCCAGAACTCGCGGCAGCGCTCAAGCGCAGCGAGCGACGTGTCACCCAGTGCAGCGTTGTCTTGGCCGGATCGGTCTTGGTGATCGTGCTGCTGCTGGGTCCGTCGGCGCAGCTCAGACCCGTGGGCGCCAGACGGTTGGTGCTGCAGGCTTTCTTTTCAGACCTGGCTGCTTACCGCAGCGGTGCGGATGCCGGTGTGCCGGTGCAGCGCAATGACCAGTGGTTCCCGCGCTCTCCCTATGCCCAATGTGCGTTGCTGGATGCCCCGCTGCTCAACGGTGAGCCTCCCGCGGATGCCCAGCTGAGCCGCCCTCCCGCGTTTCCAGCCCGCCCTGATTGATGGCCATGCAACATCCTCGGCTCCTCCTGCTTGGCACCGGTGGCACCATCGCCGGAACAGCGCCTGAATCAACGCAGCTCAACCGCTACGCCGCGGGAATGATTGCTGCCGAGGGTCTGCTGGACGCCCTGCCGGAGCTGGCTTCGCTCGCCGAGATCCAGGTGGAGCAGATCGCCAATGTGGACAGCGCCGACCTTGGTTTCAGCCACTGGCGCTCTCTGGTGGAACGGATCCGCCAGTCCCTGGCGGCTGATCCTGGCCTGGCGGGGGTGGTGATCACCCATGGCACCAACACCCTGGAGGAAACGGCCTGGCTGCTGCAGCTCCTGATCGACGATCCCCGGCCGGTGGTGCTGGTGGGAGCGATGCGGCCTGCCTCCGCTCTTAGTGCCGATGGCCCTCTCAACCTCTACCAGGCTGTTCAGGTGGCCATCAGTGCAGAGGCGCGTGGCCGCGGCGTGCTGGTGGTGATGGATGGCCAGATCCACAGCGCCCGAGCGGTCAGCAAACGCGCCACCCAGGGGGTAGGGGCCTTTCACAGTTCGGGTCGAGGTCCCCTGGGCTGGGTGGATGATCTCGGTGTTCATTTGCCTGAAGTGGAACGGAGTGCGCCCGCACTTTTTGCCGGTCTGTCCCTCCCGAGGGGCTGGCCCCAGGTGGTGATCCTGCATGGATGTGTGGAGCCTCCCCAGGCGTTGATCCCAGCGTTGCTCTCCGCTGGGGTGCAGGGTCTGGTGTTCACAGGCACTGGAGCTGGGCAGCTGTCGGTTGTGGAGCGGGATGCCCTTGCGCAGTGGGATGGTCGACCGCCCCTGATGCTGCGCGCGAACCGTTGCGGTTCGGGGCCGGTGCACCGCTGCGAGGACCACGCCAAGCTTGGCTTGCTCCCCGCCGGTGATCTCAGTCCTCAGAAGGCGCGAGTGCTGTTGCTGTTGGCCTTGATGGCAGGAGATGATCGCGATGCTTTGGCGGCCCGGCTCAAAACCCTCTCAGGATGAGCAGCTGTAGTGCGACAGCCCTCCAGCGTTGAAGAGTTCCCGGGGGCGCAGCTGGTCGTAGCGGCTTGCCAGGTCTGCTGAGAGTGGGGAGTAGGGATCTTTGAACACCGCCTGCAGCTCATGGATGAGGCGCATGTCTCCGCGTTCTGCTTGCTGGTAAGCCGGAGCGATCAACCATTCGCGCCAGGTGATGGCGGGATTGACGCGCTGCATCAGCGCGGCCGTCTGGTGGAGGTCACCCTGGGCTTCCAGGCGGCTGCGCCAGCGCTGCAGCCAGCGTTGCCATTGGTCTGTGAGCGCATCAGAACGGGGCAGGTAGAAGCTGGGATCCAGCTCGGAGACGTCCCTGGGAAGCGTCGACAGGATGCGGAAGGCCCGGCAGTAGTCCGCTCGGGTTGATGCCAGCAGCTGCAACAGTTCCGTCACCAGGGCTTCGTCGTAGGCGCTCAGGCCCAGCTTGTTGCTCCACATCGCCTCCATCTCCGCTTGCATCGCCCTGGAAAAACCGTCGTGCAGCGCGTCCAGCTCCTCCTGGGCCTGGGTGTCGCCATCCAGCAGCGTGCGCAGCGACGACCAGAGCATCTTGAAGTTCGTTTCTGCGGCCACGGGCTGGTTGAAGAAACAGAAGTGGGTCCCGCCACCGGTCCAGGGTTGGAAGCGGGGATCGAACAGTTCGCAGAATCCGAAGGGGCCGTAGTCGAGGGTGTAGCCGCCGGCGGCACAGTTGTCGCTGTTGAAGTTGCCCTGGCAGTAGCCCACGCGCATCCAGTGGGCGACAAGCGACGTGAGCCGTCCGCGAAAGAGGCGTGCCAAGGCAATGACCTGCTGGTGGAAGGGCAGGCCCGGATCAATCTCCGGCCGGTAATTTCTTTCGATCAGGTGCTCCACGATCATCTGCAGCTCCTGGCGTGCTTCCGGGTGGGCTTCGCTGCGGGCACGGCGGGCGAACAGTTCGATCTGCCCAACCCGCAGGAAGGAGGGGGCCACGCGGGTGCTGATCGCGGCGGCATTGTTCACTATCACGTCCGGATCGAAGGAGCGCGAGTTCTCCGAGTACCAGGGTCTCGCCACCGTCTCGGATTGGGAGAGGTACAGCGTTAATGAGCGCGAGGTGGGAACACCGAGGGCGTGCATGAACTCCTGAGCCAGGAATTCGCGCACGCTCGAGCGCAGAACGGCGCGGCCATCGGCACCGCGGCAGTAAGGCGTCGGTCCGCCGCCCTTGAGTTGCATCTCCCAGCGTTGGTCGTTGAACACGCCTTCAAACACCGAGATGGCCCGGCCGTCGCCGTAGCCGTTGCCAGTTCCGAATGGACACTGCTGGGTGTACTCGGTGCCGTAGATCGACAGGGCATAACCAGTGGCCCAGCCCCAGGGACGCATGGGGTCGGCGGCCGCTGTGTGGTCTCCGGAAAACAACCTGCGAAAAGCCTCGTCATGAACCAGCGATTCATTCAGCCCAAGCTCATCGAACAGGGCAGAACTGTGGGCGACGTAGGCGGGGTCGGGGAGCGGGGTCGGCTGCACCGGTACGTAGTGGCCGGAGTGCACCTCCCGGGGTCGGTGATCGCGTCCGTCCGTTGTGGATTGGGGATCGGCGTTCAGTTGCTCAAGAAGTGAATAGTCGATGCGGCTCCTGAACTCCTCAAAGCTGTTGGTGGTTGTGAGCATGAGGAGAGCATTGATTTGCTGATGCTACGGATACCTGTACGCACTCCAATGAGGAGCGGGGAATGGTGTTGTCAATGGCTCTGCTCTGAGTGATTCGGGAGACGCCTTCGGTATTTTCAGCAACGACACTATGGATGGTGGTAGGGGGAATGATTTATGGCTGCCTTGACAGGTGGTGAGAGTTGTAGTGGTCGTGCTGATTTAGGCGCTGGTAATGATGTTGTTGGAGAATTCAGTAGTAGGACCTTTGATGGTTGCCTAGGCTCGCATGCACTTACTCTCAATGCGAATACTTCAACCTTAAAAAGTTTGTTGGGTATCGCGGAGCGTTTCAAGTCATGCCACCCACTTGACTGGAAAGTCCGCTGATTACAGTGGCTGGATATGAGTTCTTGGGAGAAGACGATTGACAAGTGGCATTTGCAGTCGCGGCCTCTGCTGGAGAAATCGCATTGGTTTGAGGCATCAACGTGTTGTCAGGTTTTAAGCTCTTTAGAGTCGGTTTTTTGTTGGCCTGGGCAACGTCGGAATCCTGCTTGCTTCTGGGATCTTCTTGGATGCCCGAGTTAATCACTCTTTGATGGCTTCATAGAGAATGCGCATGAGCATGCGAACGCCGTCATCAATCTTGAGTTCTGCATGGTTTGGAACCCCGCTTTTGCTGAATTCCCTCAAGTCGTCGAGAAGTTCTGGGTGAAACTGGCAAGAAAAGGAGCGTCGAATTGATTTGGTTTCGAAATCCAGGTAGCTGATGCATGTAGCAGCAACTTCGGTGCATAGTTTTCCCTGGGCCATTGTTGAGCAAAGAATTTCAACGGAGCTGGGTAGTTTGAGTAGCCATGCTAAGGGTGAAATTGCGATCAGCTTTCGGCAAGGGATGAGAGCCTGGTTGAGTTTATTGTAAGACCAGTTGGCAAATAAGATGGCTTCTTCATTGACCTCATCTGTATGAAACATGACAATATTCAGGTTTTTCTCATAGCTGATTGAGTGCTCGATGATTCCATTGTAGTTCTCGCTTGAGACGGCGTGGGTGAGGAGCAACTCGTTGAAGTGAGGGCTTGGGTGCTGCTTGTTGTGGTCATAGTGAATCAGTTCGCAGTGACCGACTTCTGGGATTTCGTTTACCCCTACGGCGAACTGTGGGTGCTTCCAGTTGTCGGCAATTTTATCCTTACCATTTTTGAAAATGTTGAGATCGTCGCCAATGGATTCAATCGTTTTGCATGTGGCGAGAAGCCCCTGTAGCGCATGAATGTTGTCCTTGAGAGTTCTCTCGCAGTGGGCGTGAATGTCTCGCGTAGCGCGTTGGATCAGATGGATATGGGCTTGCGCAGCCAGTTGGTGGCCCAGGCAGATGAAGATCACCGGGGGTGTTCGGCTTTGTCGGCAGAGAATGAGCTCTTCGCAAAGGTGTTGCAGGTCCTGCAGGCTCCATTGGCAGGTCTTGAATGAATCCGCTTCGCGCACCGTCGGATGGCCTCCTTCGACAACAACGGCCATGCAGCGACTCAGGGTCTGCAGGAGAAGGGTTCGGTCGAGGTCTGGGGTTTCCCAGAGTGGAAATAGAATCGAGTCGCAATCGGCGATGCTTTGGGCGAGACACGCCACGTTGAGGGAAGCCCTGACGGTTTCACCGCAGCTGTTGTGACCGACGTGATCAGCTGGCTCGAGAATGCAGAGGCTATGGCGAAGAAGATCGTTGTTTTCGAGGAGAAACCGAAGATCTTCATTAGTTCTGATCACTTTTTCAAAGGGCGCCTGATCGCCCCAGCCTTTCTGAACGGCTTCGGCATCGATTGAATCACTCACTCCATTCAGTAGGTGTGGAGAGTCGCGATCATGCAAAAAATCTCCGATCAGCGTCTGAATGGATTCGATGCTTGAGCCTCCGGGCTGAAGAAAGCCTGGCTTTGCTCTCCAGCCAGCGCGGTTTGCTGTCTTCATAACGCTGATGTTTCTGCCGAACGTTATACCCCGTGACGATCAGTTGTTGTTAGAAAAAACACGGTTTGCAGCTTTTCATGCTCCTGCCGCCATTCGCCTCGGCCTCCTGCAGACTGGCTCCGAATCGATCAAATTGGCTCAGGTGTCGCTGAATTCAAACGTCGGGTTGTGATGCTTTCGTTCCAAGATCTACAGCGCCAGTTGCAACCCGATATCGCTCAGGTGAGTCCAGGGAGTGACCCCTGGGATGTGCTGGTGATGCCATCTCTGAATATGAGCCAGGAGCAGATGGCGCTTGTTGAGGGGGCGCATCATTATGAGGAACGCCAGTTGTTCGAGCTGATCCGCTTGCGGCAGCCACGGGCACGCATGGTGTTTGTCACCAGCAAGCTGCTGCCTGATCTGGTGGTGGATTCTGTCCTGGAGTTGCTGCAAGGGGTGCCGATCTCCCATGCCCGTCAACGCCTGCAGCTGTTCGACACCGATGACGCCAGTCCCCGCCCTCTGGCTGCCAAGTTGCTGGAGCGACCGCGGCTGCTGAAGCGCATCCGCGACAGCTTGCGGCCGGGGCGCAGTTACTTGAGCTGTTACAACGTTGGTGATCTCGAATGCCGCTTATCCGAGGCCTTGCAGCTTCCCCTGATGGGGTGCGATCCGCAGCTGTCCAACTGGGGCCATAAGGCTGGTGGTCGCACCCTGTTCCGTCGCTGCGGGCTCCCCCATCCGGATGGATCGGAGTTGGTGTTTAGCTTCGACGGCCTGCTTGACGCCTGCCTGGATCTGCTGGAGCGCAAGCCAGGGTTGCGCCGGGCGGTGGTGAAGCTCAATCAGGGCTTCAGTGGTGAGGGGAATGCCCGGCTTGAGCTCGAGCCGCTGCAGCTTCACGACTGTTCACCCCAGGAACGCCGTGATCGCCTCAGGCTGGCTTTGGAGACCCTGCCCATGCCTGCGGCTGGATGGCGCAGCCAGCTCCAGGATCAGGGGGCACTGGTGGAGGAATGGCTGGAGGGTGGTGAGGCGATCTCCTCCCCCAGCGTGCAGGGGGTGATCCATCCCGGCGGCCGCGTGGAGGTGCTCTCCACCCATGAGCAGCACCTCGGCGGTGAGTCCGGCCAGGTGTATCTCGGTTGTCAGTTCCCGGCCGATCCGGCCTACCGGCTCGAGTTGCAGCGCTGGGGGCAGGCGGTTGGTGAGGCTCTGGCTGCGCTGGGGGCGTTGGATCATTTCTCGGTGGATGGACTGGCCCGACGGTTCGGCGATCGCTGGGATCTCCAGGCCATTGAGATCAACCTGCGCAAAGGCGGCACCACCCATCCCCATCAGGTGCTGCGCTTTCTCAGCAATGGCCACATGGATGCCACCACCGGTGCCTTCCTGTCTCCCCAGGGCAGTGAGCTGCACTACCTGGCCACAGACAACTTCATGCACCCCCAACTCCGGGGTCTGCTGCCCATGGATCTGATCGATGCTGTGGCTGAGGCCGGTTTGCATTACGACGCCCTCAAGGAGAGCGGAAGCGTGTTTCACCTTCTCGGTTGTCTTTCAGAACACGGCAAGCTGGGGATGACCTGCATCGGCACCACCCTGGCGGAGGCCCGGGAGGTGGATGCCCGCACGCGGGCCCGGCTGCTGGAGATGTGACGCGTTGCTGAGGCCATGACCGGATCAACTCCACCCTTCCCGCCCCCTGACTCCCGGCCCGAGGTGGAACGCCTCAAGGGCTACAGCGCTCCCCTGGAAGGGCGTCGCGGTCTGTTGCGCCTGGATTTCAACGAGAACACGCTGGGCCCCAGCCCGAAGGTGGTGGAGGCGATCCGATCATTCCCTGAGGAACTCATCGCCGTTTATCCGGAATACGACGGACTGCGCGAGGCGTTGATCGCCAATCTGAAGGCGTCGAAGGCGAGCCTTGCCCATCCCCTGGATCCGCAGCAGGTGGGGGTGTTCAACGGCGTGGATGCGGCCATCCATGCCGTGATTCACGCCTATGGGGCTCCCGGGGACACCCTGCTCACCACGAGTCCCACCTTCGGGTACTACGCCCCTTGCGCCGCCATGCAGGGGATGGCGCTCGAGGCGATTCCCCATGGCATGCCGGGGTTCGTGGTTCCTCTGGATGCGCTGCGCTCGGCCCTGACGCGCAAGCCGCGGATTCTGATGCTCTGCAACCCCAACAATCCCACCGGCGCCCGCCTGGCTGCGGATCAGGTGCTGGCCCTCGCAGCGTCTGCCCCGGACACGCTGGTGGTGGTGGATGAGCTCTATGAAGCGTTCACCGGAGACAGCGTGCTGCCCGTCGTCGATTTCCAGACGCAGGCCAATGTGCTGGTGCTGCGGTCTCTCGCCAAGACAGCAGGTCTGGCCGGGCTGCGACTGGGCTTTGCCATTGGCCACCCCGGCGTGGTGGACAGAGTTGGCCGCGTCACCGGTCCCTATGACGTGAACAGCCTGGCGGTGGCGGCGGCGTTTGCGGCCCTGGAGGACCAGGCCTACACCGACGACTATGTGCGGGAAGTGTTACGCGCGCGTGACTGGCTCGTGTCGGAATTGACGCGTTCGCGTGTTGTTTTTCACTGCGACGGGGGCAATTATCTGTTGGTTTGGCCAGAGCGGCCTGCTGATGCGGTGGAGCAGGCTCTGCGCTCTCAGGGAATCCTGGTGCGCTCGATGACCGGCAAGCCCCAGCTCGAGGGTGCCTTGCGGGTGAGCATCGGTACCCTCGAGCAGATGCAGCGGTTCTGGCGGGCTTACAGCAGCATCTGCGCCTGATCCAGGCTCAGCCTCAGCGCATCACATCGATCACGGTGTTGTCGCCCAAGGTCCCAGGCAGGGACAGCGTTGTGCCAACGCGTCGCACTTCTGTTCCCCCCATGGCATCGAGGAAGGGCTGTACGCCTCCTTGGTCGCAACCCTGGGGTGCATCGCCGCTGACGTATTGCACGGGAATCACGCGCCGTGGGTTCAGCTGCCTCACCACCTCGGCGGCTTCCTTGCCGTCGTACACCTTGCCGCCGCCGCCCACGCCGATGATCAGCACATCGGGGCGGCCGAGAAGCACCTTGTCTTCCCCGCTCAGGGGAGCGGCGCTACCACCGAGATGGGCGAAGCTCAAGCCACCCTGCTGCCAGCGCCAGATGGTGGCGTTGCCGAACCGTCGGCCCCCGACACGGTCATGGGGCGCCGCAAATCCCTCAAGGTTGAGCCCACCAACCCGATAGGAGCCGGGCTTCACCAGATACGTCCCTCCCCCGATCCGTGCCCCTTCATCAGGCAGCTCAGAGCTGGCGAGCGTCACGGTGGCGTTCACGCGCGGTTCGCGCAGTCCTTTGGCACAGCCAACGGCCTTGAACGGGTTCACCAGTACCGAGCGTCCCCCTCCGTTGATCAGCAGAGCACTGTGGCCGTAGCTGGTGATGGTCACCCCTGCGGCTCGGACCGCAGGGATGGCGAGTGTGCTGAGCAGGGCCGTCGCCGCCAGTGCCGAGGCCATGCGGCCGGCACTCCGTTGGTGCAGGAGATCGGTCATGGGGGCGTACCGGAGGGCTTTGGAAGCTAGCAGTGCTGCCCGCGACTTTCCGCTTGCTGCAGGAAGTTGGCCAACAGGTTGTGGCCGGCTTCGGTGAGCACGCTTTCAGGGTGGAACTGAACCCCTTGCAGATGGTGGTGGTCGCGGTGGCGCAGGCCCATCACGGTGCCGTCCTCCAGTTCGGCGGTGACCTCAAGGCAGGCCGGCAGGCTGCTGCGTTCCGCGATCAGGCTGTGGTAGCGCGTGGCCGTGAGTGGTTGCGGCAAGCCTGCGAACACCCCTTCCCCACGGTGCTGCACCGGGGATGTTTTGCCATGCATCAGTTCAGGCGCACGGACGATGCGGCCGCCGTAGGCCTGAGCCAGGGCCTGATGGCCCAGGCACACCCCCAGGGTTGGAATCTGCGGAGACAGCTGCTTGAGCACATCCAGGCAAACGCCAGCCTGATCGGGATCTCCTGGCCCAGGGGACAGAAGAATGGCATCGGGCTTGAGTGCGCTGATCGCTGCAACGCTGAGGGCGTCGTTGCGCTCCACCCGCAGTTCGGCGGCCAGAGGATGCTGGGCCGCCAACTCACCGAAATACTGCACCAGGTTGTAGGTGAAGCTGTCGTAGTTATCGATGACGAGGAGCATCGTTCAAAGACTGAGGCGAAGGGTCAGAGGAGGAAGCAGGAGCAACAGGGCGATCAGCAGCGAGCTGATGGCCGCCACCAACACCGCCGCCGCAGCGCAGTCCTTGGCGATTCGCGCCAGAGGATGGAAGCGACGACCGATGGCCAGATCCACCACCGATTCGATCGCCGTGTTGAGCAGCTCAAGCACCAAGACAGCGGCCACGGTGAGCACGAGGACGGCCAGCTGAATGGCCGGCAGTTGAAGCCAGAGCGCGAGGCCAAAGACCACCGAACCGATGCCCACATGGATCCGGAAATTCCTCTGACTGACAAATCCGTAGGCCAGTCCCTGGGCGGCGTAGCGGAAGCTGGCCGGCAGGTCGCCAGCAATGCGCCAGGCGCCTCGTTGGGCAGCGCGATGGGCCTGGTGGGTGCTGCGTTGGCTGATCTCCTCGGACAACGGTGCTCCGTCTTCAGGGTTCAGCAGTGATTTCATCTGCTCTTTCACAGTTGATCTCACCGTGGGATTGAACATTACCGGCCATGGCAAGCAGGCGCTCCTGACAGGCGATCATCGCGTTCAGCGTTGGTTCATCGGGGTGATCCCAGCCCAGGAGATGCAACAGCCCGTGACTGACCAGCCATTGCAGCTCTCGTTCCAGGCTGTGCCCCTGCTCGAGCGCTTGGCGCGCGGCCGTGGGCACGGACACCACGATGTCCCCGAGTTCCAGGGTTGTCGTCTGCTGGAGCGGCATCTCCGATTCAAGTGCTGCAAAAGACAACACATCCGTGGGTTGGGGCAGACCTCGCCAGCGGCCGTTGAGCTCGGCGATCTCTTGATCTCCGGTGAATTGCAGGCCGAGGCTGATCTCCTCACAGGCCGTCAGTTCAGGCACTGTTGGATCGACGCGGTTCTCGCGCAGCGTCTCGAGCCAACGACAGAGGTCGCTCTGCCAGAGCTCAGGGTTCTGCAGCCGCTGCGTTGAGGCCGATCTCCCAAGGCTGTTTACTTGCGCGTCGTCAGCCCCCGTGAAGGCCAGGTCGAGAACGACCGGATCGCACTGACGTGCACTCATTGCGGCAGGGTTGGCCGTCCCAGCCAGGCCACCACCAGGATGAATCCGATGAAGCCGGCAGCGGTGAGTCCGAAGTGGAAGAGGCTTTTGCTTCCTTTGCGCACCATGTTGCGCATCGCCTGTTTGACGAAACTCGGGGGTGGGGTGGTGGATCCTTCCTGCTCGGGCATGGTCAGTTGTCTTCCTCCTGTCCGGGACTGTCCACACCCTGGCGCAGCAACGCTTGGATGAAGGGGTCCAGGTCGCCATCCATCACGCCCTGCACATCGTTGGTTTCCTCCTGGGTGCGCAGATCCTTCACCATCTGGTAGGGGTGAAACACGTAATTTCTGATCTGGTTGCCCCAGGCGGCTTCCACGATGTCGCCGCGGATATCGGCGATCTCAGCAGCACGTTGCTCCTGGGCGATCACCAGCAGCTTGGCCTTGAGAAGGGCCATGGCTTTTTCTTTGTTTTGAAGTTGGGAGCGCTCCTGGGTGCAACGCACGGCCAGGCCCGTGGGGATATGCAGGATGCGCACAGCGGTTTCCACCTTGTTCACGTTCTGACCGCCAGCACCTCCAGACCGTGAGGTTGTGACCTCCAGATCCTTGTCGGGAATGTCGATATCGACATCGTCCTCAAGCTTGGGCATCACCTCCACACCGGCAAAGCTGGTCTGGCGCTTGTCATTCGCGTTGAACGGAGAGATGCGCACCAGGCGATGGGTCCCCTTTTCGTTGCGCAAATAGCCGTAGGCGTAACGCCCCTCAATTTCGATCGTGGCGCTCTTGATTCCCGCTTCTTCTCCTTCGCTGAGTTCGTCCACCGTCACTTTCATGCCACGGTCTTCAGCCCAGCGCGTGTACATGCGCAGGAGCATCTGGGCCCAGTCCTGAGCGTCGGTTCCGCCAGCACCGGCATTAATGGAGAGC
This sequence comes from Synechococcus sp. BMK-MC-1, assembly GCF_014279955.1. Classification (NCBI taxonomy): domain Bacteria; kingdom Bacillati; phylum Cyanobacteriota; class Cyanophyceae; order Synechococcales; family Synechococcaceae; genus Synechococcus; species Synechococcus sp. BMK-MC-1. Next base: position 2,379,571 of record NZ_CP047939.1, on the reverse strand, counting down.
ACGGCTCCCTCTTTGTCGTACTCACCGCTGAGCAACCGTTCCAGTTCCCAGCGATCCAGGTCGCGGCGCAACTGGGTCAGGCCACTCTGGGCCTCGCCCAGCATGTCGTCGTCGGGCTCTAGGTCGTAAAGCTCAAGCGTGGCCTGAGCATCGGAGACCGCCCCCTGCCAGGTGTCGAGCTGTTGCAGCATCGCCTTCACCTCATCAAGGCGCCGCATCTGCTTCTGCGCGTTCTGCTGGTCGTCCCAGAAGTCAGGCTGCGCCGCGAGTTGTTCGAGGTCCTGCTGCCGAGCGTTCAGTGCAGGAACGTCAAAGACAGTCCTGGGCATGGCCCAGGCGGTCAGTGAGCTCGGAGAGGTCGCGTTTGAAGTCGGTGAGATCGAGCAAAGCTGCTCTAAGGCAAGATTTTCAGACCCTATCTCAGTGAGCGACGCCTCGATTCGGTGGTGGACAAGGCATCCGCTCCAGGGCATCGCTGAGCAGCAGCAGGCGGCTGGCCAGCAACCGTCGCTGCTGGTGCTCCGGGTTGTCGGATCCAGACTCCGTGCCGGCCGGCGTCTGCAACAGGTCCTCCACGGCATCGTTGAGGGCAAGGCGCAGTCGAGACCAGGCGTCGTGGTGTGCACTGGTCTGCATGGCGATGGTCTGTCCCAGGGTTGTCAGGCGCTCGCTGCCCAGGCGCTGCAATCCCTGCACGGATTCACGCAGGGCCGGTGTGAGCACGGGTTGGTGCTGAAGCAGGGCGCTGAGGTCTCTGCAACAGCTCATCACGGTGCTGCAGTGCTGCAGCACCTCCTGGGCCCAGCGCACGCTGTCCTGCCTGCTGCGGGTCACGGATTGTTCGGCGATCAGCTGGGGGAGACTGCGGCGCAGCGCATTGCGGCGCTCGCGAAGGTCCAGGAACAATCGCTCCCGCTCAGGGATGTCGTTGAGGTGGCGGAGGGCATCGGCCAGATCCCCGGTCCAGCTGCAGCATTGCTCTCGCCAACGGCTCACCGACCGCTGGCTGTAGAGATGCCGTGAGATGTAGACGCCGATCAGAACGCCGAGGATGGTCATGGCGGTGCGCCAGAAGGCGTAGTACCACCAGTTGTCGGGATGGTGGAGCAAGCTGCCGGCCACCACGTGGCCGCCCACGATGAATCCACTGCTCAAGCCCGCCGCGAAGCCAAACAGGCGCACCAGGAGCAGGCCGCTGAACACCCTGGCCGGCAGCGGCAGGATCAGGGTGATCCCTGCGGTGATCACCACGGCCAACAAGCCCATCAACGATCCGATCACCCGCTCTCGGCCAGCGATCACTCCACCGCCGAGATCCGCCTCGAGAACCACGAGGATGGCGAGGGCTAAAAACAAGCCTTCGGGAAGGCCGAGCCTGTCCACTGCTGCCAGGGACAGCATCAGCAACACTCCGTTGCGCAGCACCAGCGCCAGTTGCGGCGTTGTGGTCATGCAACCCCTCCAATCGAGGCGAGCTGGCGCAGTGCGTCTCGGCAGCCGTCCGCATCAATCGAGGCCAGCTGCAGCGGGACCCGCTGCCGGGCCACGCCGTGGCGCACGGCCCGTTCCAGCCATTCCTGCCGCTGCTGGGATTCGGGGGTGCCGAGCATGGCGGCCTGATCACTCTTCAGCACGATGCTGCGCAGGCTGCAGTGGGATGCATAGGCACTGATCAATTCCGGAGCCCGTTGCGCCGGCTCCTGATTCAGCAAATCGTGCAGCTGGCCGACTAGCTCCGATTCGCTGCGCTCAAGGCGTTGCAACAGGGGCGTAAACCAGAACAGCCGTTCAACCGCCATCCCGAGCATCAACCCAAGCAGATGCCACCCGGTGCGGTACAGCACGTAGAGGCCGCCCAGGTCCCGGTAATCGGGAATCGCCACCAGAAGCACTGCCATCAGCACTGCATTCATCAAGGTGGCTTGATCCAGCCCCAGTCGCCGACCCAGCAGTTTCACCAGCACGTAGCCGATGCCCACGGCAAGCCAGTTGCTCAACGCTTTGATCAGCATCATCACCACGAGGCCGCCGAACAGGGTGCCCACAACCCTTGCCCGTGCTGCCTTCAACGAGGCTTCCGGGGTGGGCAGGAGGCTGCGGGCCACGCCGTACACCAGATAAAAAGCATCGATTCGGGTGGCTTCAGGCCCTGCAAGCAAGAAGAGACCGGTGGCGAGGAATCCCGCGAACCCCACCTGCAGGGCGTTGCGGATCTGCCGGGCGGATGGTGGGTGGATCGCCATCGCTCCGAAGCGGTCAGCCCTGCATAAGATTCGGGTCCATGATGAGTGCTCCATGCCGAGCGTCGAGATCTACACCTGGCGCACCTGCCCGTTTTGTATCCGCGCCAAGCAGCTGTTGGATCGCAAGGGCGTCACCTACACCGAGTACTCCGTGGATGGTGATGAGCCGGCCCGCGATGCCATGGCTGCACGGGGGAATGGCCGCCGCAGTGTTCCCCAGATCTTCATCGCGGATCAGCACATCGGGGGATGCGACGAACTCCATGCTCTTGAAAGAGCCGGGAAACTTGATGCCCTGCTCTCCTAAGCCACGGATTGACTGGTCTGGTTATGCGCCATCTGTTCGTGCTCGATCCGCTGGAGCGGATCAACCCCGCCAAGGATTCCACGGCGGCGCTGATGCAGGCGGCGTTCCGCGCCTCCCTGGAGGTTTGGGCCTGCACGCCTGCCGATCTCATTGCTCTCGGTGATGAGCCTCTGGCGATGGCAGCCCCGGTCCAGCCCGATCCCTGGGTGAGGGCCGGCGAGCGCGAGCGGTTGCCTCTCAACACCTTCAAGGTGATCTGGATGCGGAAGGATCCGCCCGTGGATGAGGCTTACCTCTATGCCACCCACTTGTTGGATGTGGCTGAACGGGCGGGGGTGTGCGTGCTGAACAGGCCATCCTCTCTGCGCAGCTGGAATGAAAAGCTCGGTGCCTTGCGGTTCAGCCGCTGGATGGCCCCCACCCTGGTCTCAGGTCGGGTTGGAGAACTGCAGGCCTTTGCCGAGGATCAGGGTGACATCGTGCTCAAGCCTCTGGGCGGCAGGGCTGGTCTTGGGGTCATTCGCGTGTCAGCGCAAGCGCCGGGGTTGGGAGCCCTGCTGGAATTGGTCACCGAGCAGGAACGGCTCCCCGTCATGGCGCAGCGTTTTCTTGCCTCGGTGTCCGAAGGCGATAAACGCATTCTTCTGGTGGATGGGGAGCCGTTGGGAGCGATCAATCGTCGTCCCGCTGCCGGGGAGTTCCGCAGCAATCTGGCCGTGGGGGGGCAAGCGGAGGTCACCGAACTCAGCGAACGGGAACGCCAGATCTGTACGGCGCTGGCGCCTGCTTTGCGCGCTGAGGGGTTGTTCTTCGTCGGCATCGATGTGATCGGTGGGATGCTCAGTGAAATCAATGTCACCAGTCCCACCGGGATTCGAGAAGTGGAACGGCTGATGCGGCAGCCCCTCGCTGATCAGGTGATCGAGCGGCTGCAACACCTGCGCTCCTAGTTCGTCACAGGTGCAAAAAGGGAGGAGCGGCCGGACTCGAATCTTGTTGAGATTGCAGGTCCAGCTGGTCAGCCAGCACGGTCAGTTTGAGCGCAACTTCCTGCAGTTCTCGCTCCGCCACCGAACCCCTCACCAGTCCGGCTCCAGCGGTGAGGTCGAGTTGAGAGCCGTGGGCATGGCCGCAGCGGATGGCAACCCGCAGTTCGGCATCACCGGCACTGTCGATCCAGCCGATGGGAGCGGCATACCCTCCGCGCTCGAAGGGTTCAAGGCTGCGCAGCCAGCCCATGGCCTGACGTCTGGGCAGACCGGCCACCGCCGGTGTGGGGTGCAGGGCGCCTGCCAGGGCTAGCGGTAACTGCCCTTCCCCAGCCGCTGTGATCGGTGTGTGGAGATGCATCAAGCGTCCGTGCCGGGCGAGTTGGGGGCGCCTTGGTCTGCGGGGGGTCAGCCCGAGGCTCTTGAGGTGATCGGTGATCGCCTGCACCACCAGCTCATGCTCTCTGCGGTCTTTTTCGGACTTCAGCAGTGATTCCCCGCTGTCGTGCCGACCGGCGGTGCCGGCCAGAGCATCGCTGCGCAACTGTCCGTTGCGCAGGCTGAGCAACCGCTCCGGAGAGGCTCCAAAGAAGGAGTCTTGCGCGTCCCGCTGCCAGAGAAAGCGGCAGCTGCCGGCCTGCTGGTGACGCAAGCGATCCAGCAGCGGCAGGGGATTGAGGGGTGCGCTCAGCTGGATGGATTGCTGCACGGCCAGCACGAGCTTGTGCAGTTCACCGTGAGTCACGAGTTCCAACCCCCGTTCCAGGGCCGACGCATAGCGCGATTCCCAGTCGCCAGGGCGGAGACTGCCGTGCACCGTGTCGGGCCATGGCTCTGGCTGCGGAGGCTGGGCCTGCAATTGCTCGGCCCTGAGCCAAAGCGTTTCGGTCAGCAGCCGAACGTCCTCGGCTTCGTGGGCGACCCCGTGGATCCGCAGCCAGCCCTGGCGCCCCTGCCGACTCAGTTGCCAGCGGGGCAGCACGGCCTGCACGGAGGGAATGCCTCCCTGAGGTTGTTGTTCGCTGGGCTGTTCGAAAAAGGAGAAGGCCAGAAGGATGCGGGATCGGGCTTGGGCCGGTGCATCCGGCGATCCTTCCAAGACCCTGCCCAAGGTGGCATCACAGAACCGCTGGGCCAGCTCGAATCGCTTCGGACCGGCAAGATCCAGATGGTGGCAGCGACCGGATGCGGCCAGGCTCAGACCCGGTGCGCCGTCCCAGAGAAAGCGGAAGGGGTCGCAGGATTCCAGACCTGGCAGGTGCCGCAGGGGGTCGAGGCCGCCGATGGGGACGGCCAGACTCATCACACAGTCCTCACCCTGGCGCTGCTCCCAGGCCTGGAGGGCCTGCTGGAGCCGATCGCCGAAGCGCATCGCCATCGAGCTTGGGAAGGACGCGGCCGACATCCGGGCGGCAGTGTGGAAAGGGTGCTGCTCAAATGTATGAGTCTTGATGAGGACTCCAGGGGTCCAGTCCATGCCAGATCGCCAGGCTGTTGCAACCCTTCACTCCCCGGACGCTGAACGGCAGCGTCTTTGGAAGGCGGCCATCAAGTGGCCGATGTACTCCGTGGCCGTGATGCCGATGCTGCTGGCCCTGGGCTGGAGGATCGGCGCCGGTCTTCCGGTGCGTTGGGGACAGGCCATCGGTTTTCTTGTGGCAGCCGTGTTGTTGCTGCTCTGGGAAAACCTCAGCAACGATCTGTTCGATGCGGACACCGGGGTGGATGTTGAGGGCAAACCCCATTCCGTGGTGGCGCTGCTGGGACAACGACGCCCTGTCCGCCGACTGGCGCATGGCGCCCTGGTGGCCGGGTTGCTGCTGATGGCGGTGATCGCCTCGCGCAGCAGCGTCTGGGTGCTGGCCCTGGTGTTGCTGTGCTGCCTTCTGGGTTACCTCTATCAAGGACCTCCCTTTCGTTTGGGATATCTCGGCCTGGGCGAGCCCCTGTGCTGGATGGCGTTTGGTCCACTGGCCACGGCAGCAGCGCTGATGGTGCTCACGCCGGCGCGGGCTGACGCCGTGACGGTCGGCGTTCCCTGGGCCTCAGCCCTGGCGATCGGTTCGGGTCCTGCGCTTGCCACCACCCTGGTGCTGTTCTGCTCCCACTTCCATCAGGTGGAGACGGATGCGCGTCATGGCAAGCGCTCGCCCGTGGTGCGGATGGGAACGGCCCGCGCTGCGGCGCTCGTGCCCTGGTTCATCGCGGGCACCCTCGCTCTGGAATGGGTGCCGATTCTTGATGGACACTGGCCGCTGACCGCCTTGCTGGGAGGCCTGGGGCTGCCTGCCGCGTCAGCGCTCATCCGTTTGCTGCGCGACCACCACCGGCATCCCGAGAGGATCTCTGGCAGCAAATTCTTGGCCCTGCGCTTCCAGGCGCTCAATGGGTTGGGGCTCAGTCTCGGCCTGGCGATCGGACCCCGGTTCGAGGCCGTGGTTCAGCAGCTGATCTGAGGGCATGACCCTGCAGCTGGTGTTCCGTCCCTATGCCTTCGCTCTCACGCGGCCGCTGGTGACCTCTCGCGGGAGCTGGCAGAAGCGCCGAGGCTGGTTACTCAAGATCGTTTCCCCTGGTTCCGATTCGGCGGGATGGGGGGAGGTCTCTCCGCTCGAGCCTGGCGAGCAACGCTGCTGTGAGCGCGTGCTCAGCGCTTGGAGCCTGCAGCTGTGCCGCTCCCGCGGGGAGTTGGAGGCGCTGCTGCCGACCCTTCCCGGCGCCCTGGCCTTTGCGATCGGAGCTGCCCTGGCCGAGCTCGACGGTGTGGTGGGTGATGCCCATGGTCCGTGTTGGTGCCCTCCGCCGCAATCGGCCCAACTGCTCCCGGCGGGTCATGCCATGCCCGCAGCGCTTGAGGCCCTGCTCGCGCAGCGCGGAGAGGCTTCGGGCGACTCGTGCGGGGTGGCGCCGCTCACGTTGAAGTGGAAAGTGGCTGCTGCTGAGCCGGCTTTGGAGTGGCAGCTTTTCGGCCTGCTTCTCGAGCGTCTCCCCAACGAGGCTCGCCTGCGTCTGGATGCCAATGGCGGCTGGGACCGGGACACTGCTGACCGCTGGGCCGATGCCGTCGAGGGCGATCCGCGTCTGGACTGGCTGGAGCAACCGCTGGCGGCCCATGATCTGGAGGGGTTGTTGCGGTTAGGGGAGAGGGTCCCCGTGGCGTTGGATGAATCTCTGGCCCAGAACCCTGAGCTTCGTGAGCAGTGGCCGGGTTGGCAGGTTCGGCGTCCGCTGTTGGAGGGTGATCCGAGACCCTTGCTTCAGGATCTGCAGCGAGGACGTCCGAAGCTGATGCTGAGTACGGCGTTTGAAACCGGCATCGGTGCGCGCTGGCTGGCTCTGCTGGCCCAGGTGCAACAGCAGGGCCCCACACCGGTTGCCCCCGGCTTGGCACCGGGGTGGACCCCTTCAGGACCGTTGTTCGCCTCTGATCCTGAGCAGGTCTGGGCTCAGGCGGCGGAGGCAATGCCATGACCTCTGCTGTCGCCGTGCTGTGCGATCCCCTGAACCCTGAGGACACCGCCATCCGCCTGCAGGAGGTTCTCGGTCAGGGACAGTGGGTGCGGCTGCTCGGCCGTGAGTCCTCGGCGGATCCGGCTGACCTGCATCTGGGGGCTGCTCGGTCGCCAGAAGGCCCTGGGCTGGTGTTGTCCACGGGAGGCAGCACCGGCGGGCGCTCCCTCTGCCTGCATCCCGTTGGCAATCTCGAGCGCTCGGCTCAGGCCACTGCCCAGTGGCTTCGCTGCATCAGCATCGACCCCACCACGGCCTTGGTCTGGAATCCGCTCCCGTTTCAGCATGTGAGTGGCTTCATGCCCTGGTGGCGGGCACGCCAGTGGAACTCTGCCCATCGCTGGCTGGCCTCCGAGCTGATGAAACATCCGGCTCGACTGCTGGAGTGGAGTGTGCAGAATTCTGGCTGGCGGCAGCGGCCGATGCTGCTGTCGCTTGTTCCCACCCAGCTGCGCCGTTTGCTGGCCCACCCCGACGGTTGTTGTTGGCTGCAGGCCATGGATGTGATCTGGGTTGGCGGGGCAGGCTTGCCCGAGGATCTGGCTGCCGCTTCGCGCGCGATCGGTTTGAAGCTGGCTCCCTGTTACGGCGCAACCGAAACCGCTGCGATGGTCACGGCCCAACAGCCCCGGGATTTTCTCAAGGGCGGCGATGGTTGTGGTCAGCCCCTTGAGGGCGTTGAGCTCAAGGTGAATGGGGATGGAGCCCTGGCTGTGCGTTGTGATCGCTTGGCCCTGGCCAGGGTCGACTCTGCCGGCAGCTTGCATCCGCTCTCCGATCGTGCGGGCTGGTGGTGGAGCGGTGATCGGGCCCGGCTTGTTGAAACAGACGGTCAGCCACACCTGCATGTGGTGGGGCGCCTGGATGGCGCGATCCTCACGGGTGGGGTCACCGTGTTTCCCGCTCAGCTCGAGGAACGCTTGCTGGTGATGGCTGAGCATGAAGGCCTGCCGCTCGCCGCGGTCTTGATGCTCGGGGAACCGCAGCTGGAGTGGGGCGAGCAGCTGGTTGCCCTGTTTCGTTGGTCGATCAGCGGCGGGTGCGAGCCTCCGCTGGAGTCTCTGATCGCTTTGGTGTGCGACTGGCCTGCCGCGGAACGTCCGAGGCGTTGGCTGCATTGTCCGGATCTGGAGCCCACTGCGGCCGGCAAGTGGGAGCGTCAGCGTTGGCGCGACTGGCTGGCGTTGCAGCGCTAGCAAGCTGTTGTTCTTGTTGTTCGGAAGGGCCCTCAGAGCTCGCTGATCCGGCCGATCAGAGAGGCTTCCAGCCAACGTTCCATGGCCTCGGGCAAGGCACAGCGGCGGCGTGTTTCCGTGCTGATGGCCACGTGCCGGATCCAGCCATGGGCGACATCCTGTTGCCCCAGCAGAAAGCGGTGGTGCACCTCAAAGCTGCTGGGATCCAGGCGTTGCGGGCTGAGATGCACCCTGAGTTGATCGCCGCCATGCACTGGCCTGAGAAAGTCGGCACGACAGTGCACCACCGGTAGGGCAATCGCTGGCCATTGCTCCTGGCCGCGGCAGCCTGGAAACACAGCATGGGCTTCTAGGCCATAACGCTCAAGGCTCTCCTCCCAGGCCTCATGGCACCAGCGCAACAGCTGATGGAAATGCATCACACCAGCAGCATCGGTGTCGCCGAAGCGCACCTTTTTTGTCAATTTGAGCCAGCTGGAGGAATCAGCGATCAACGGATCCCATGATCACGTCGATCGATCCCAGGATCGCCATGATGTCGGCCACCTTGTGTCCCTTGAGGATGTGGGGAAGGATCTGAAGATTGTTGCTGTCAGCGGCCCGGATTTTGAAACGCCAGGGAGTGACGTCGTTGTTTCCCTGAATGAAAATTCCGATCTCCCCTTTGCCTGATTCCAGGCGGGTGTAGAGCTCACCGTTCGGAATCTTGAAGGTGGGGGCGACTTTCTTGGCCACGTATTGGTAATCGAAGCCTGCGAATTCGCTGTCTTTGCCCTCGGCCATGCGCCGGGCTTCTACGTTTTCCGTGGGTCCACCGGGGATCATGTCGCAGGCTTGACGCAGGATCTTCAGGGACTGGCGCATCTCCTCAATGCGCACCCGATAACGCGCGAAGCAGTCGCCTTCCTTCTCCCAGGCCACATCCCAATCGAAGTCGTCGTAGCACTCGTAGTGATCCACCTTGCGCAGATCCCAGGGCACACCTGAGGCACGCAGCATCGGCCCAGACAAGCTCCAGTTGATGGCTTCCTCTTTCCCGATCACGCCCAGGCCTTCGATGCGACGGCGGAAGATCGGGTTGTTGGTGATCAGCTTTTCGTATTCATCGATCTTGGGGCCGAACCAGTCGCAGAAATCACTGCATTTCTCCAGCCAGCCCCAGGGAAGATCGGCGGCGACTCCGCCGATGCGGAAATAGTTGTTGTTGATCAGCCGCTGGCCGGTGGCGGCTTCCCAGAGGTCGTAGATCATCTCCCTTTCCCGGAAGATGTAGAAGAACGGGGTCTGAGCGCCCACATCAGCGAGGAAGGGACCAAGCCAGAGCAGGTGATTGGCGATCCGGTTCAGTTCGAGCATCAGCACCCGGATGTAGCTGGCGCGCTTGGGTACGGGGATGTCCGCCAGTTTCTCCGGGGCGTTGACCACAACGGCCTCGTAGAACATCCCTGCCGCGTAGTCCATGCGGCTCACGTATGGCACGAACATCACGTTCGTGCGGTTCTCGGCAATCTTCTCCATGCCGCGGTGGAGGTAACCGATCACCGGTTCGCAATCCACCACGTCCTCGCCGTCGAGGGTCACCACCAGCCGCAATACCCCGTGCATGGAGGGGTGATGGGGGCCGAAGTTGACCACCATCGGCTCCGTGCGCGTTTCCAGCTGCGTCATGGGGCCGGTACAAAACATTCGTGCTGGGATCTTAGGAAGGACCCATGCCCGATCAGCTCCCTGCGACCGATTCGACGTTTCGGCACGTGCCGGTCCTGGCCGATGTCCTGCTGAACGCACTCGACGAGGAGCCCAGTGATCACTGGCAGTCTGGCCTGGTTGTGGATGCCACGCTCGGCGGTGGGGGGCACAGCAGTCTGTTGCTGGACCGTTATCCCGACTTGCGCTTGATCGGGCTTGACCAAGACCCCACAGCGAGAGCGGCGGCCGCGACGCGTCTGAGCCCCTGGAAGGAACGGGTCAGCATCGTGGCCACGAATTTCGCCGATTACAGCCCTCCTCAGTCGGCATCCTTGGTGCTGGCGGATCTCGGCGTCAGCAGTCCCCAGCTTGATGTCGCAGCGCGGGGGTTCAGCTTTCGCCTCGATGGTCCCCTCGACATGCGCATGAATCCGGAGAGCGATGGGGAGACGGCAGGGGAGTTGATCGAACGGATGGAGGAGTCCGATCTGGCTGATCTGATTTATGCCTATGGCGAGGAGCGCCTGTCCCGCCGGATTGCTCGCCGGATCAAGGCGGATCTGGCCGCGCAGGGGCCCTACGCAGGCACCGCCTCCCTCGCATACGCGGTTGCCGGCTGCTATCCACCCAAAGCCCGGCGCGGGCGGATCCATCCAGCGACGCGCACCTTTCAGGCTCTGCGCATCGCCGTGAATGACGAACTGGGGGTGCTGGACCAGCTGCTGAGCTCTGCTCCCGGCTGGCTCCAGCCTGGGGGGGTGCTGGCGATCATCAGTTTTCACTCACTGGAAGACCGGCGTGTGAAAACGGAATTTCTCAAGGATGAGCGGCTGGACAGGATCACCCGGCGCCCGTTGGTGGCTTCTGCTGAAGAGCAGGAGCGCAATCCACGCAGCCGCAGCGCCAAGCTGCGCATCGCGCGGCGACGATCCACTGAAGCCGCCTGCTCAGCGCGTGGCTGAATCGTCGACAGCGATCAAACCGGTGTGGTCGGTCGATCCGAAGAGCTGGCGGTAAGCCGCCGTTGTGATGCAGGCGACCACTGGAGCAGCCACGAGAAGGCCAACGCCGCAGAGCAGGGTGCCGATCACGAGGATCACGGCATCAACGATCAGCAGCAGCACCACCCACCACCAGGAGGGGTCCACAGCTTCCCGCCCCCGTTGGATGGCTTCGAAGGGGCCTGGCTTTTCCAGCAGAGCCACATAGGGCAAGAACATCTGGTTCACCGAGAGGTAGATGAACAGAATCAGGGTGATCAGAGCAGGGATCCAAATCAATGCCTCGTTGACCTGGCCAAGTCCGTAGGCCACGCCGAAGCAGATCACCAAAATCAGCAGGAACAGAAGGTTGAGAGCGATCGAACGCACGAAAACCCGACCTGCAGCCGAGCTGTTCCAACGAGAGAACTGCGAGAACTCTGGTCTCTTGCCGTCAAGTGCGGCCCAGGAGCCGCGAACCATTCCGATCACCCCCCAGAGGTTGATGATCACCGATCCAATCACTCCCACAATGGTCATCAGGGTCTGGAGTGAACCCTCGACCCAAAGCGTTGGAAGATTGGTGATCAGCTGAAAGATGAACGAAAGAACACCAATGAGCAGGGTGAAGAGAACAAACTGCCAGGGAGCTTTGGTGAACGCTGTCCAGCCGTCTTCAACAGCTTGGAGAACGTGGAGGCGACCACTGTCTGGTGCTGTTGTCACGGCTTAACCAATTAATTGCTCGGAAGGTAACCGTTTTGACGGACTTTTCCAGGTTTTGTGATTAGCGGCAAACGCTCGACTTGGTGTCTCAGTCGTCTTGCAACTGGGTGATGCATGCCGAGATCGCGTCCACAGCGCGATGGATGTCGGCAACGGTTGTGGTTCGCCCCAGGCTTAGGCGTAAGGACGCTTCCGCTTCCCGTCGGCTGAGGCCGATGGCCTGAAGAGCATGGGATGGCTGACCCCGACTGCAAGCGGAACCGCTGCTGCAAGCCAGTGAGCGCTTCAAGCAGCGATGCAGGCGCACACCCGAAACATCCGGGACGGTGATATTGAGGTTGTGCGCCAGCCGCGGCTCAGGGGCACCATTCATCCTCAACTGGGGATGACGGGACTTCAGCCCCTGCCAAAGCTGGTCTCTGAGAGTGGCGAGCTGGTCTTGTCTGGTCTCCAGGTCGGCGTGTGCGAGGTCTGCCGCCGCAGCGAAGCCAACGATCAAGGGCACGGGCAAGGTCCCCGGCCGCAGCTCCTGTTCCTGGCCTCCTCCCCAGAACAGCGGCTGGATGGAAACGTTGCGGCGTTTCACCAGCGCGCCGATTCCTTTGGGGCCATTCAGTTTGTGGGCGCTGAGGCTGATGAGATCGCAGCCCAGCTCGTCCCGATTCAGGCGGAGGTGACCGAACGCCTGGGCTGCATCCGTGTGCAAGGTGATGCCCCTGCTCTGGCAGAGCTCCGCCAGTTCGCGCATTGGCTGAACCACGCCGATCTCGTTGTTGGCCACCATCACGCTCACCAGCTGTGTGTCGTCCCGAAGCACGCCCTTCAGGGCGTTCGCATCGATCAGGCCTGTGTCCTTCGGGTGCAGCACGGTTAGCGCGAAGCCTTCCCGCTGCAGCTGGTGCATGGGATCCAGCACCGCATGGTGTTCCGTGGCCAGGGTGACCACGTGACCGCAGCGCCCTTCAGCCTGGGCGCGGGCACGGGCATGGCCCAGAAGGGCGAGGTTGTTGGCTTCCGTGGCCCCGCTGGTGAAGATCAGGTCGTTGGCTTCAACCCCCAGGTGGGAGGCCAGCCTGCTCCGTGCTGAAGCCACGGCTGCCGCTGCGGTGAGTCCCAGTCGGTGTTGCCGGCTTGAGGCGTTGCCCCAGTCCTGCTCCCACCAAGGCTCCATCGCCTTCACAACCAGGGGATGGCACGGGGTTGTGGCTTGATGGTCAAGCTGGATGAGGTCGCCTGGGATCAGATCGGCGCTGGTTGTTGGCAGCATGGTGTGACGTTGTGATCGATGCGATGCGTGCCTTGTGCTTGATCTCCAGTCTGGGCCTGATGGCAGCGTCTGCTGTGCAACCCGTGATGGCCGAAGGGTTCAGCCGCGAACAGATCCTCGAGCAGATGAAATCCATGCGTCCCCCGGATCTGGTTGTTCTTGAAACGCGGAATGTGGGCGGTGAGTACACCCTGGGCATTTTTGCGATCAAGCGCGATCCGGCCAACCCGGCGCTGCGCAAATTCAAGTTGTGGCAGGAGTATCCCGACAATCTCTTGATCCCCAGTGAGTCGGTGGATTGCAGTGCCGAAGAGCCAGTGCGGGTCACCCGCGATCAAGAAGCGATTTACATCCGCAAACTCAACCCGGGTGGCCCGGTGCGTGCCACAGCGAGGGAAGACCATTTGGTGTGGTGGGCCGCCTGCCATCCCGAACTGGCGGGTCAGGATCCTGGTTCGTTGACGGATAAAGCCAGAGAACTCGGTTATTCCACCCTGCTAATCGAATCCCAGGAAGTGTTGCGGTTGCCTGGGGGCTGACCCACCTAGATTCCGCCCAGACTTGATCAGGCCATGACTGCCTCAGTGCCCGAGCAGCCACCCGTTCGTCTGTTGCTGGTGGACGACGAACCGGGGCTGCGTTCCGCCGTTCAGGCCTACCTCGAGGACGAAGGTTTCGAGGTGACCACGGCTGTAGACGGTGAAGAGGGTTTCGGCAAAGCCCAGCAGTTGCTGCCGGATGTGGTGATCACCGATGTGATGATGCCGCGCCTGGATGGTTACGGGCTGCTCACGCGCTTGCGGGCTGATGAACGGCTGGGAGGCACACCGGTGATTTTCCTGACGGCCAAGGGAATGACCGCTGACCGCACCCAGGGGTATCTCGCGGGTGTTGATGATTACATTCCCAAGCCCTTTGACCCCGATGAATTGGTCGCCCGGGTTCGCAACGTGGCCCAGCGCCAGCAGCGCCTGCTTCAAGAAGCAGCTCGCTTTGCAGACGCGGACATGGGGCAGATCGCAAAGCAGATCACTGAAATCCGTTCATTGCTGGCCCAGGCAGAGGCTCTCCCCGCGCAGGAGCCCGTTCAGCACACCTTCACTCCCCGCGAAAGCAGTGTGCTCCAGTTGGTTGCCGAGGGGTTGATGAACAAGGAAATCGCAAGGCAGCTGGAAACGTCGATCCGCAACGTGGAGAAATACGTGAGTCGCCTCTTCATCAAGACCGGAACCTCCAGTCGCACCGAGCTGGTGCGCTACGCCCTGCAGCATCGCTTGGTGGAGTGAAGGGCTGGCGGCCCGCTGCGTTGAATCAGGGCTGGACGTATTCGGATCGAATCGAAAGGTCCGAGTCGGGCCAGATGTTGACTGCCGTGATGGCCAGCCGGTACGGCCATTCGTCGAGGGATGTTTGGCAGAGCCGCATCCGTACCGGCGAATTGCTTCTGAATGGAACGTGTCTTCAGAACGATGTGCCTGTGGGCTCAAAGGATGTCGTGCAATGGCGGCGACCTCCATGGCTTGAGCCTGCGATTCCGGATCGGTGGTCCGTCGTTTACGACGATGGTGATGTGTTGGTGATCAACAAGCCGTCGGGTCTACCGGTGATGCCGGGCGGCGGATTTCTCCAGCACACCCTCTCGGCCTTGTTGATGGAGACCAGTCGCTTGGCCGGCTCCAGCCAGGCTCCCAAGCCGGTGCATCGTTTGGGGCGCTTTACGTCAGGGCTTCAGGTGTGTGCGCGCCGACCGCAAACACGGGCCAGGCTTTCACGGCAGTTCCGGCCAGAGGGCGGTTGCCGGAAGACCTATCTGGCCTGGGCGCAGCCTATGGCGGGATTGCGAGCGGATCAGCCGTTGGTGGTGACCACCGATGTGGTCGAGCGTTCCCATCCCCTTCTCGGATGGGTCTGGGGGCCTGATCCTTCTGATGGAGAGCCTCTGCGCAGGCGTTTGCAGGCCCGCAGTGAGCTTCGCCTTCTCAGGCGCTGCAGCCAAGGCGATCTTGTCGAGGTGGCCATCAGCACCGGTCGCCCGCATCAGATCCGCATCCACCTGGCGCAATTGGGGTCACCCTTGCTCGGCGATCCGCTGTATCTGCCGCAGCAGCGCATCAACACTGCTGCAGTGCCTGGGGATGGCGGCTATCGGTTGCATGCCCACACGCTGGTGTTTGAGAACGGCCTGCATCTCAGCTGTGAGGCCGGGTCTCGGTTTACCCCGGGTTAACCGCTGCTTGCCAAGATTGGATTGCTTTTAGGTTGTTGGTTGTGCAACGTTCGCTGACTGTTGTTGCTTTGAGTTCACTCTTGCTGGCGGCAGGGTGCGCCAGGAGTGAAAACGAGACTTTGCAACCTGAGGCTAAAATCCTGGAAGTGGCCTTTTGCGGGGTCGAAAAGGGAACCGTCATCGATTCAAATAATGACGGTCGATTTGACGTTGGGGATACTGTTACTTATAAGCTCATTGTTGCTAAGGATTCAGGTAAAGAGGGCTGCGATAAGGCTGATGGATCGTTTTATGGCATTGAGCAGGTTGTCGAGCGGCGACAGGTTGATGGTGAAGATGTTTTCCTGACCAGCGCACAGGGAACGTTTATTTTTAAAGACGGCAACCTGCAGGTTCGCTCGATGGGACATCTTCAGGCTGATGCTGCAGAGATGCAGGTCATGACAAAAACCGGGGCCATGGATTTGTCGATCAGCGACATCATCCCTGTGAAACACGAAGCGACTGTTGTTGGACAGGGAGGCATCTACAGCGGTTTTGTCGGAACGGCAATGTTCGTCCCCGGTACCCCCCCTGTCGCGGAGTTCAAGCTCTTTAATCGCTTTGGCTCCTGATCAGTCTTTCTTGCGAAACTCGATCAGCCTTGAGAAATAGAACGGGGCCTTGTTCAGGCTCCGTCGAACGGGTTCAAAGCCGCAGGCCATCGCAGCCTTGACGATGCCTTCCTCCTTCAAGGTGTAAGCGCGGGTGGTTTTGCTGGGGCCTGGAAACAACTGGCCGATGCTCTTCAGGATCGCCAGCAGTGGGGTGTAGGGAGCGAAGCTCACGATCAGCCGTTGCTCGCTGAGGCTGCAGAGGTGTTTCACCATCTCTTCAGCGGCTGCCTGGGGGTAATGGATGAAAACATCCAGGCAGCACACCGTGTGGAAGGAGCCGCTCAGGCTCTCCAGGTCACTGGCGAAGAAGTGGAGCTTGCTCATGTCGAGGCCGGCCTCCCCTGCACGGCGTTCCGCTTCCTTGGCCATCGCTTCGGAGATGTCGCTGGCACTGATCGAGCCCGCACCCATCGCTGCCAGAGGCAGGCTGAGACTGCCCACACCGCAACCGGCATCACAGAAACTCACCTCGCTGAGTTCGCCGCTGTCTTTGATCCAGGCCAGCACTTCATCCACGGTTTTCTGATGGCCGATGCGGATGTTGCGCTGCACCTTGTTCACATCGTCGGATTCGCTGTAGATGCGATTCCAGCGATCGAAGCCTGTGGTCTCGAAATACCCCTTCACCTCCTGCTTCTCGGCCAGCTTGTCCTTCAGCTGCTGTTCAGGGGTCATCGGCTTGGTGATGCGTCGGCGGGATCTTAAACAGCCTCACGCCAGGCCAGGGATGCACCTTCCTCGCTGAGGTTCCAGCGCAACAGATGGTCGATGGGTTGCCCCTCCAGTCCTTCAACGCTGTGATCCATGCCGATCACCCGTCTCGGTGCCATTGTTGCGGCCCAGATCGCCCCATCCGCATCGCCGCTCCAGCGGGCGAGCCGGCAACAACCTTCGAGCAGGGGCAGGGTCACGCCCGCGAGGGTTCCGTCCTCCAGCCGGCAGGTTCCGTCTTGCACGTGCAGGACGCGTTCGTCCCAACGGTGTTCACCATCGGCCAACCCATACGGTGCCAGCGCATCACTCACCAGCACGGTCTGATCGCCGGCCATGCGTTGCAGCAACACCGCCATGGTGGGGTGCACGTGAACGCCATCGGCAATCAGTCCAAGAGCGATGCCGCCGCGACGGCAGGCCTCCCCCACGGGGCCAGGAGCGCGGTGATGGAGGCCCGGCATGGCGTTGAACGCGTGGGTGAGCATGCTCACCCCTTGATCAAAGGCTGTCGCGGCTTGCTCGGCGGTGGCTGTGCTGTGGCCCAGGGCCACGGTGATTCCGAGGGCATTCAGATGGGTGATCAGATGCTCTGCGCCGGGTTGTTCCGGGGCGAGCGTGACCAGGCCGATCTCGGTCTCAAATCCCGCGATCCGCTGGTTCAGCTCAGCAAGGCTCGGTGGGGCAATGTGGGCGATCGGGTGAGCGCCTCGGCGTTCTGTCGCCAAAAACGGACCTTCCAGGTGCGCCCCCAACAAGCGGCAGCGGCCCTCGTGGTGCATGCTTCTGGCCTGGCTCAGCACGGAGAGCGCGCGGCGCAGGGGAGCGACGCCACAGGTGACCAGGGTCGGGGCGATGGCCTCGACACCATCACGCCATAACTGGTCGAGAAGCTGCAGCAATCGGGGGAGATCGTCGTCGCAAAGCTCAGGGAAGGCAAGACCGAGCCCCCCGTTGATCTGCAGGTCAATTCCCCGGGGACTGAGCCAGTCTCCGTTCCAGCTTTCTCCTGCCATCGCAGCCATCGCCGGCATGGGGCCGATCTCGGTGATCACACCTTGATCACTCAAGATCAGCCAGTGCAGACCCTGGCTTGGTGTTGTTCCAGGGCATTGAGGCAGTCGCACGTGGGTGATCCGGCGCATGCGGGCGGTCTGGTGCGGGACGATGGAAGTCTCGCCCTCTCCGCGCGTTTTGCCTGTTGCCATGACGCCTTCCGATCCAGTCCAGTCATCGATCACACCGCGGGTGGCCGTGATCATGGGCAGTGATTCCGACCTCCCGACCCTGCACCCCGCCGTTGAGGTCCTGGAGAGGCTCCAGGTTGCCGTGGAGGTGCGCGTGTTGTCGGCCCATCGCACACCGATGGAGATGGTGAACTTTGCCCGTGAGGCCCACAACCGCGGGTTGCAAGTGATCGTGGCCGGTGCCGGCGGCGCGGCTCACTTGCCGGGGATGGTGGCGTCTCTGACGACCCTGCCGGTGATCGGCGTGCCGGTGCGCAGCACCATGCTCTCCGGTGTGGATTCTCTGCATTCGATTGTGCAGATGCCGGGTGGTATTCCCGTGGCGACGGTCGCCATCGGGGGCGGATTGAATGCAGGACTGCTGGCGGCGCAGATCCTTGCGCTCCAAGACCACGCCTTGATGGAGCGTCTCGGGGCTTATCGACGTCAGCTGCACGATGCCGTGACCGCGAAGGATCAACGGCTGGTCGAGCTCGGATCGGCGGCCTATCTGGACATCATGGCCACAATGGGCGCAAGAACCAACGCCCCATGAATGGTCCTGCCTGGATGCGCTGGAGCCTGGCGTTGCCTCTGCTCACCCTCAATCTTTTTGTGCTTCGCCAGCTCACAGTTCCGCTGGCTCCGTTTCCAGGACTGTTTCTCACGGCGGCACTGATCGCGTTTCTGCTCGATATTCCTTGCGTCTGGCTTACAGGCCGTGGCCTTCCCCGGTGGTTAGCAATCGTGATGGTGACCCTGTTCACCATCAGCCTGCTCGTGTTCGCGGGCGTCACCCTGGTGCCTCTGCTGATCGACCAACTCGGGCAGCTCATCAATGCCCTGCCGAGTTTGCTCAATCAGGCTGAGGGCTGGATCACAAGCTTGCAATCCTTGGCTGAAGCAAGGGGATTGCCAAGCGAATTCGGGGACTTGAGCAGTGACCTGGTCACCCGAGCCGGTCGGGTGGCCAGCCAGATCAGCCAGAGGTTGCTCGGCATCCTCGGGGCAACCCTGGGAACCACCATCAACACAGTGATTGTGTTGGTCTTGGCGGTGTTCTTTCTTCTGGGTGGCCGCTCGATTGCAGCGGGCCTGGCCCGTTGGCTTCCCACGGCTTGGCGTGAGCTCGTGATCAGCACGCTTTCAAGCACATTCCGGGGCTACTTCGCCGGCCAGGTTCTGCTGGCTCTGATCCTGGCCATGGGTCAGATCGTGGTCTTCACGGTGCTCAAGATTCCCTACGGCGTTTTGTTTGCCGTTTTGATCGGTTTCACCACCTTGATCCCCTATGCGAGCGCCCTCACGATCATCGCGGTGAGTGGACTTCTGGCTTTTCAGGACCCCAAGACAGGTTTGGAGATCCTGGTGGCGGCGATCCTGGTCGGTCAGCTGGTGGATCAGGTGATCCAACCGCGCTTGATGGGCAGCATCGTGGGACTGCAGCCGGCCTGGCTGCTGATCGCCCTTCCTCTCGGCGCCAAAGCGGGAGAGCTGTATGGCTTTGGTGAGTTGCTGGGTTTGCTTCTGGCCGTTCCGGTGGCCAGTTGTTTCAAAACGCTGGTGGATGCCTGGGCAGAGCATCAAGGCATCCCTGCCAGCAGTGAGTTGATCAAGCCTGAGCGGGGATGATCCCCCGACTCTCGAGTGCGCTCACAACCTCGTTGACACAGGTTTCAAGCTCTCCAGCGCCTGTATCGACAGAGAGTTCCGGATGCTCCGGAGCCTCATAGGGGCTGGAAATTCCTGTGAATTCCTTGATGTCGCCCGCTCTGGCCTTGGCGTAAAGGCCCTTGGTGTCGCGTTCTTCGCAGACGCTCAGGTCTGCTGAGCAGAAGATTTCGAGAAAGTCACCCTCACCCACCAGGGCACGGGCTTTATCGCGATCAGCGCGGAACGGGGACACAAAAGCTGTGAGAACGATCACGCCAGAGTCCAGAAAGAGCTTGGCAACTTCACCGATGCGACGGATGTTCTCCTCCCTGTCTGCGTCCGAGAAGCCAAGGTCGCGGCAGAGACCATGGCGAACGTTGTCGCCATCCAGCACATAGGTGGCCAGGCCGCGTTCAAACAGAGCCTGGTTCACGGCATTGGCCAGAGTGCTCTTGCCTGCTCCACTCAGGCCTGTGAACCAGAGAATGGCGCTGCGATGGCCACGCTGCTCAGCCCTGGCATCGCGGTCCACCGAGGCCTGATGCCACACGATGTTGGTGGCCTTCGGAGACGCTGAGCTCATGGGAGACGTGAGGTGAACAATCGAGGCGCATTGTCGCTCAACCGCCCGCCCGCTTCGGTCGGTACCCCTCCTTCGTCAAGAGTTCCAAGGCCAGATCCACCTGGTCACCCTGCAGTTCGATGCAATCACCTTTCAGCGTGCCGCCACTGCCGATCCTGGTTTTCAGCTTTTTCAGCAGTGTTTTGAATCCGGCGGGGTCGAGATCCAGCCCGCGGATCACGGTGACGGTTTTGCCACCCTTCCCTCCCCGGGTGGGCTGGACCCGAACCCTTTGTTCTGCCTTGGGTGTCGGGTCTGACGACGGGGCCACCGGTCGCTGCAGACTGTCGGTGCTGCTGAATTCCTGCCAGCCTCCCTTCGGCATCGTTCCCCTTGAACCCCCCCCATCCTGCCGTCTCTGCGATGAACGCTTCTGCATCCACACCGCAATGGGCTGATTCGAGCCAGGGTCTCGGTCGCTGGATTGAGCGGTTGATCAGCATCGGCTGGCTGCGTCGACCCCTGTTCTTTCAGGCTCGGCAGCTGATCATCCGCACGGCTGAACGCAACGGCATCCCCTGGAGGGCGCGCCGCAAGACGCTGTGGGATCAAGCGAGTTCCCGGCAGTCGGAGCTGACGACCCCTGGTTTGGTCCCGCCCGATTACTACCGCGCTCGCTTCCATGCCTATGAGCAGGGCAATCTCTGCTGGCAGGCCGCCGCGGAGGCTGAGCAAGCCACCGATGCCATGGCATTACGCATCTGGCCTGAGGAGACCCTCACCCCTCTGATCGCCCAGACCCGTCTGCGCGATGCCATTCATCAGGTGGTGGAGCCCCTGCTGACCACCTCGGTGCAGCAGGCACTGGATCTGGGGTGTTCCGTGGGCGTCAGCACCCAGCATCTAAGTCGCTGGCTGCGCTTGCGTGCCGAGAGGCGACAGGAGTCACCTCTGCGCATTCACGGTTTGGATCTTTCCCCCGAGATGCTCGCTGTCGCCAGCGTGCGCGATCACGAGGGATTGGTGGATGGTTGGGTGCATGCCGCAGCGGAAAACACAGGGCTGGCAGCGGCGTCGTACGACCTGATCAGCCTTCAGTTTGTGTGTCATGAGCTGCCTCAGAGCGCCACCCATGCCGTGCTCGCGGAGGCGTTCCGGTTGCTTCGGCCTGGGGGAGCCTTGCTGATGGTGGATCAAGATCCGGCGTCGTCGGTGCTGCAGCGTTTGCCTGCCGCCGTGGCCACGTTGCTGAAGAGCACGGAGCCCTACATCGAGCAGTACTTCCGCCTCGATATGGCTGAAGCGCTGCAATCCGCTGGTTTCAGGGATCTGCGGATCCAGTCCTGTGATCCACGGCATCGCGTGATCGCCTGCTTACGCTGAGTCAACGCTCAAGGGTCGCGCGTGCGGTCCATTGCTTCGTGACTAGCACCTTGCCCTCGCAACCCTCTGCCTCCGATCTCGCCGTCAGTTCGCGTCCAGCGGCTGCTGGCCGTTTTGGTCGTTACGGCGGTCAGTACGTCCCAGAAACACTGATGCCGGCATTGGCCGAGCTGGAGCAAGCGGCTGCTCAGGCCTGGAAAGATCCTGCGTTCACCGCGGAACTCAATCGGCTGCTGAAGAGCTACGTCGGCCGGGCTACACCGCTTTACGAAGCGGAACGGCTCACGGAGCACTACCGCCGTGCCGACGGTGGTCCCCGCATCTGGCTGAAGCGGGAAGACTTGAATCACACCGGTGCCCACAAGATCAATAACGCTCTTGGGCAGGCCCTTCTGGCTCTGCGGATGGGAAAGAAGCGGGTGATCGCCGAAACCGGTGCTGGCCAGCATGGTGTGGCCACCGCCACGGTTTGTGCCCGCTTCGGCCTGGAGTGTGTGGTGTACATGGGCGCTGAAGACATGCGCCGACAGGCTTTGAACGTGTTCCGGATGCGCCTCCTCGGTGCCACCGTTCACCCGGTGACGGCAGGGACCGCAACCCTCAAAGACGCCACCAGTGAGGCGATCCGTGACTGGGTCACCAATGTGGAGACCACGCACTACATCCTTGGATCTGTGGCGGGTCCCCATCCTTATCCCATGCTGGTGCGTGATTTTCACGCGGTGATCGGTCAGGAAACCCGGCAGCAGTGCCGGGAGGCGTTTGGGCGTCTGCCCGACGTGTTGATGGCCTGCGTCGGTGGGGGATCGAATGCGATGGGTCTGTTCCACCCCTTTGTTGAGTGCACCGATGTGCGTCTGATTGGTGTGGAAGCCGCTGGTGACGGCGTCGCAACCGGACGTCATGCCGCCACCATCACCGAAGGACGGGTGGGCGTGCTGCACGGAGCGATGAGTCTCCTCCTGCAAGACCAGGACGGTCAGGTCCAGGAAGCGCATTCCATCAGTGCCGGTCTGGATTATCCAGGTGTCGGCCCTGAGCACAGCTACCTGCGTGAGATCGGGCGAGCTGAATATGGTGCTGTCACCGATGCCGAGGCGCTGGAAGCCCTGCAGCTGGTGAGTCGGCTGGAAGGGATTATTCCTGCTCTGGAAACGGCCCATGCCTTCGCCTGGCTGGAAACGCTTTGCCCCACACTCCCCGCAGGAACGGAAGTGGTTCTCAATTGTTCAGGTCGAGGCGACAAGGATGTCAACACCGTGGCAGAGCGTCTCGGAGATGCCCTCTGATTGACGGATGCATCTGCCTCTGGCGCTCATTCCGGTGTTGCTTCTGCTGGCCGGGATGCTGCTCAGCCGAGTGGATGTCTGCATGGTGTCCTCAGTGGTGGGATGCTTGCGAGGGGAGTGGCGCAAGGCCCAGATCGTGCTGGTCATCACCACAGCCATCGCTGTGGTTCTGCTGGTTTTCACTGCATTGGGCGAACTACAGCCCCCACAACTTCCTCTGTACTGGTGGGTTCCAGCAGGTGGACTGCTCTTTGGCTTTGCGTCAGCGCGCAATCAGGGTTGTTTTTTAGGGTCCAGTCTTCAACTCACGCGTGGCGACTGCAGGGCCTGGCTGACGGCCCTGGGTTGGATTTTGGGATTCTGCTTGAGTGGGTTTGTCCAGCCTGTGGAGGCTTTGCAGGCTTCGCCGCTGCGGATTGCCACGGTGACCGCGTTGCTGATTGTGCTGGCGCTCTGGTCTCTGCGGATGCCCCTGTCTCCTCCTCCGCAGCGTCTTCGACGCGGGCCGATCGCTCCTGATCAGATGACACGGTCCATTTGGGTTGCCAGCCCGCGGACAGTCGCGACCTCTGAACTGTTTGGCATTGTGTTGCTGTTGGGGATGGCTTTAGAGGCCTGGATCCGGGACCGCTTCCACTGGAGGCCTGCCTCATGGTGTGACCTGCCGCGCCTGGGCTGGGGGATCCTGATGGCGATGGGATCCGTGCTTGCGCTCGGGGGAAATGACAGCCAGTTGTTTCGCTATTTACCGGGCGGATCACCCCACGCCTGGTTGGCACTTCCAGCGATGATGCTGGGGATCTGGCTGTCGCTGATCAGCTCAAGAGATGGTTGAGGTGTTTCGCAACACATTGAACGGCAGCACGTGCCGTGGCGTAAGCCATGCGCATTGGGCCCACAAGAGCCACTTGCCCCACACCTCCTTGTCCATCCCGATAACTCGATTGGATCACAGAACAGTCGCTCAGAGCCGTATGGGGATGCTCTCCGCCGATCCAAACCCAGTCATCATGACCGGGACCGCTGGGGATGAAGGCGGCGGGGTTGCAATCCATCAGATCGAGGAGCGGGGCCACCTTGGTGCTGTCGCTGAACTCCGGTTGTGCCACCAGTCTGGACACGCCATGAACGTGAGCGCTCTGATCACTTGGGCTGATGAATCGACCTTCTTCGTTGTGAAGGGCTTCCCTCAGTGCCTGTCCACAGGTTTGCAGCTGCTGCGGTAACGACTCCCAGCTGATCTGTCCGGACTGATGCAGTTGATCATCAGTCCAGCGCTCAAGGGCCGCCACCTGATGGACACTGCCATGAGGCAAACGCAGATTGAGGTGATGGGTTTGGCTGGAATCAGCCACCAGCATCACCAAAAGCCTTTCATCCGTGGGGACCAGGCGAATCGCGTGCAGCCGTTGCTCTGACGGTTGCGGCAGGGTGATCAAGCTCATCAACCCTGTGAAATCGGTTAAGCGCCGTGTCAGCTGCTGCAGGAGATCATCGAGTGCAGCCCAGCGCAAGCTCAGTTGGGTGAGTTCCTGCTCAAGGTGGTGAACTGCGGCTCCAGGCTTGGGCAGCAAGCAGTCCACGTAGTGGCGGTACCCCCTTGGACTGGGAATTCGACCGGCGGATGGATGGGGCTGCACCAGCAGGCCTTTTTGCTCCAGAGCTCCCATCGCCGAACGCACCGTGGCTGAGCTCGCCTGAAGCCCGAAACGCTGAACGAGGGTTTTGCTGCCTACCGGTTCAATCGTGTCCACGTAGTGATGGACCGTGGCCTGCAGCACTTCCTGTTGGCGTCGGGGCAGGAGCTCCACAGCAGCTAATGAGATGCAGCGATCGTACGAATGATTCCTTGGATTCGAGCGTGACCGTCACGAAGCCGACGGTTGGTTCAGGCAGGGATGGCGCTCAGTAGCGCGGCACGGAGGAATCCACGGCCAGGCTCCAGGCATCAATGCCACCCTCGAGATTCCAAACCTCCTGCGCGGGATTGCGTTCCAGCAGCCAGCATCCGAAGTTCCAGCTGCGCACCCCTGCATGGCAAAGCACAACCACGGCTTGGGATGCGGGCAGCCGCTGGTCGATGGCATCCATCCATTGCGCCGCCTCACTTAACGGCAGATGCTCCACTGGGTAGGGAAAGGCAGCGATTGTCAGTTCTCTGTGTTCACGAACATCGACCAGGGTCAACGCAGGCTCCTTCTTCAGCCAGGCCGCCAGCTCCGCGGCGGTCAGGGGTTGAGGCGTGCGTTGGTTCATGGCATCAGTCTGGCTCTGGGCTGGCCATGCATCCTGGATGCATGAAGATGACCATGATGTCCTTCACCGCTTGTTCATGAAGGGGCGTTCGTTCCTGCTAGCTCTGGTCGCATCGGCCATGGTGCTCCTCACCCTGGCCCTCGGGGTGTGGTGGGCAATGGCCAGACAGAGCCCGCTACGGATTGTGGATCGCCCGTTGGAGCTCACCCGAGCGGCGCGATTCATGCCCCGCGATGCTGAGCTCACCTTCAATTGGCTGGTGGATCCGTCGCGCATCCCGGCCTATGCCCGAGCTGTTGCCCCGGTGCGTCAGCGAGAGGCCGTGAGTGAAAGCACCCGCCAGCTCCGTGATGGCGCGTTCGCTCTGGCAGGCCTGAATTTCAACGACGAACTGCGGGACTGGATCGGCCCGCAGGTGAGTTTGGCCGTGTTGGATGACAGCACCGCCAACGCCGGTGATCCGGGCGCTTTGGGGTGGGTTCTGGCTCTGTCCAGTCAGGACGACGACGGGGCGAGACGTTTCCTGCAGCGGTTCTGGCAGACCCGCAGCCTGGCCGGGACTGATTTGCAGATCACCCGCTATCGGGGCATGGGTGTGATTAGTGGTCGAGGTGCCTTGTTGGGGCGCGACCCCCAGCCGATCGCCACGGCACTGATCGATGATGACCTTCTGCTCCTGGCTTCAGGCCGTGGGGTACTGGAGCAGGCCCTCGATGTGTCGCAGTTGGAGAGTTTGCAGCTCCAAGGCGATGAAGGTCTTGCCAATGATTTGAGATCTCTCGGTTCTGGGGTGGCGTTTCTCACAGCCAGTCCAGCTGCCATGCAGCGTTGGCTTGGCGTCCCCGCCGTGATCGCCAACCGTGGTGACCTCACCGGTTTGGTCGCTGGCCTCGCAACCCAGGGCACGGATCTCGACCTGAAGGCGCTGGTTCGTTTTCGAGACGAGGTGATACCTGCGGCCGATGAACGTTCTGATGCTGAGGCTCTCCTTGCCGGTGCCGGGGGGGACGCTCACGCGCTTGCCCTGTTGTCGGCGCCCCAGGCATTGATCAATCCCGACAGCCAGAATCCTTTGGCGCAGTGGATTGCTCCAGCGTTGCGGCGAGCGCTGGAGTCCAGCACGGCAGAAGGGGCAGCGGCTGTGGCTGCTCTCGATTCCGGCCCGCTGCTCTTCCAAGAGGGTGAGGCGGGTTGGCTTCTGGGCAGCCGTGCGGATGCACCATCGCCGGATGCGGTGAGCCGCCAGCTCGAGCAAGGCGGCCTCGTGGGATCCACCCTGGATGCCGATGGCCAATCGCTTCAGGTTTGGACACGGCTGGTGCGTCAACGACGCCATGGTGAGGAGTCGCTGACGGCTGATCTTGCTGTGGCGTTAGAGCATGTTTCTGGCTTCAACTGGTGGGGGCAAACCCTGGAGGGACTGCGTCAACGTCGCAGTGGCAGCGATCCAAGCGCTCTGAAGCAGCATCTGCAGGAGTTGCGCAGCCTTGTCAAGGCACCGATCACGCAGCAGCTCGCCCTGTCCGCCGATCCAAGTCGGGATGGCCTTGCTCAGTGGCGTCCCTGGATTCTGCTTCAGGGCCTGGGTGGACGAGCGCTGAGTCCTGCGGTGCAGAGCCTCACGCTGGCTGCAGCACCAGACTCAGCATCAAGTCAGAGTGGTGAGTCGAGCAGCCTGCGTCTGCATGCCCGCCTCCGATTCGGTTGATCTCTTTCTGTTCCGTCATGGCATTGCTGCTGAACGGGACCATGGGCAGGACCATCCGGATCGCCCCCTGACGCTGCGCGGAGTGCAGCGCACCTTGGCTGTCGCCAACCGCCTTCGGGCTTTGGGTTATCGAGCCGACCAAATTCTCTGCAGTCCTTACAGGCGTGCCGCAGAAACCGCCGATCTGGCCGTACAGGCGGGTTTGGCTTCGCAGGCAAGGATCGAGTCGACCCTCGCCCCTGGACGCGATCCCAGGCCTTTGCTGCGATCACTCCACGGCCGATGCCTTCTGGTCGGCCATGAACCCGATCTCAGCGCGCTCGCCGCTGCACTGATCGGGGCGGCACCTGGCAGCCTGCGATTGCGCAAAGCAGGCTTTTGCCATCTCCGTTGGGATGCGCTTCTTGACGAGCCTTTCGGACGTGCTGAGCTGCAGGCGCTGCTCAAGCCTCGACTCCTGATCCCGAGCTCCGATTAGGTTGCCTCTGAGTTGAAGGCGATTGGTGAGTCCAACCGAGGGGGGAGAAATCCGTCATGAGCGCACCGGTTTGGTGTTCCGCCCTGGGTTGGAAGGGGTTCCTGCAACCCAGTCGTCAATCTGCGACATCGACGGGCAGAAGGGATTGCTGTCCTATCGCGGCTATCCCGTTGATGTGCTCGCGTCCCACTGCAGTTTCCTGGAAACCACCTACCTACTGATCTGGGGTGAACTCCCCAATCCACAGCAGCTGAGAGATTTCGAGCAGGAGGTGCAGATGCACCGACGGGTGAGCTTCCGCGTTCGCGACATGATGAAGTGTTTTCCATCGGATGGTCATCCGATGGATGCTCTGCAGTCGAGTGCGGCCTCGCTCGGGTTGTTTTACTCCCGGCGCGCCATCGATGATCCCCAGTACATCTACGACGCCGTCGTGCGGTTGATCGCCAAGATCCCCACCATGGTTGCGGCGTTTCAGTTGATCCGCAAAGGACAGGATCCGATTCAACCCCGTGATGACCTGGCCTATTCGGCCAATTTCCTTTACATGCTCATGGAGCGTGAGCCTGACCCTCTGGCGTCCAGAATCTTTGATCGCTGTCTGATCCTGCATGCGGAACACAGCCTGAATGCCAGCACGTTCAGCGCGAGGGTGACAGCCAGCACGTTGACCGACCCTTACGCCGTGGTCGCTTCCGCTGTGGGAACCCTGGCCGGTCCCCTGCATGGAGGAGCCAATGAAGATGTGCTCGCCATGTTGGATGAGATCGGGACAGCCGATCGTGCCGCCGATTACCTCGATGCGGCCATCGCAAGCAAACGCAAAGTGATGGGTTTCGGCCATCGGGAGTATCGGGTGAAAGACCCCCGTGCTGTGATTCTTCAGGCACTGGCCGAAGAGCTGTTTGCCCGCTTCGGCCACGACGAGATGTACGACGTGGCCCGTGCTCTAGAGGCCGCTGCCGAGCGTCGCCTCGGGCCGAAAGGGATTTTCCCCAATGTGGACTTCTACTCGGGCCTGGTGTACCGCAAGCTCGGCATTCCAAGGGATCTGTTCACGCCCGTGTTTGCCATCGCCAGGGTGGCGGGATGGCTTGCCCACTGGCGGGAGCAACTGGGCGCCAACCGCATTTTCCGGCCCTCTCAGATCTACACGGGCTGTTCGATGCGTCAGTGGAGCCCGCTGGAAGACCGGCTTCCCTCCGCAAGCACCTAAGTTGCACACATCAATTCTCAGTTCATGGTGACTTTCTTTGCCACCAATGCACCGGCTCTGGTGAGTCCCGGTCTGGATCTCGAACAGAGCTTCAGTCAGACCCTGGAGGGCTTCGGTCTCTCTGATCAGGCGGCCCGGTTGATCTGGCTGCCGCTGCCCATGCTTCTGGTGCTTGTGGCAGCAGTGGTTGGTGTGCTGGTGACGGTCTGGTTGGAACGCAAGATCTCCGCTGCTGTTCAGCAGCGCATTGGACCGGAATATGCCGGAGCTCTCGGTGTTCTTCAGCCCCTTGCCGATGGCCTCAAGCTTCTGGTCAAAGAGGACATCATTCCGGCAAGGGCTGATGGGTTGCTGTTCACGCTTGGCCCTGTGCTCGTCGTGGTGCCGGTGATCCTGTCCTGGCTGATCGTTCCCTTTGGACAGAATCTTCTGATCAGCAATGTGGGGGTTGGGATCTTCCTCTGGATCTCCCTCAGCAGCGTTCAGCCCATCGGGCTGCTGATGAGTGGGTATGCCTCCAACAACAAGTACTCCCTGCTCGGTGGACTCAGGGCTGCCGCCCAGTCGATCAGCTACGAGATTCCGCTTGCTCTCGCTGTTCTCGCGGTGGTGATGATGAGCAATTCACTCAGCACCGTCGACATTGTCAGCCAGCAGACAGGCGCTGGAATCCTGAGCTGGAACATCTGGCGCCAACCGGTGGGTTTCCTGATCTTCTGGATCTGTGCCCTGGCTGAATGCGAACGTCTTCCTTTCGACCTCCCCGAAGCGGAAGAGGAACTGGTCGCCGGTTACCAGACCGAATACGCGGGCATGAAATTCGCCCTCTTCTATCTGGGCAGTTACATCAACCTGGTGTTATCCGCCCTTCTGGTCTCCGTTCTGTATCTCGGTGGCTGGGGCTTCCCAGTGCCCGTGGAATGGCTCGCTGGTTGGCTTGGCCAGTCTGTTGACGCGCCGCTCGTTCAGGTGATCACAGGCGCGACAGGCATCGTGATGACCGTGCTGAAGGCTTACCTGCTGGTGTTCATCGCCATCCTGCTGCGCTGGACCACGCCCCGGGTGCGCATTGACCAGCTCTTGGACCTCGGTTGGAAATTTCTGCTTCCGCTGGCCTTGGTCAATCTGCTGGTCACGGCGGCTCTCAAGCTCGCATTCCCCGTAGCGTTCGGTGGGTGAACACGACACTTTCATCCGGGTGACGTCATCATGACGCTCTGGTTTTCTCTCGTCAGACCGCTTCTTACCTGACCTCCGCCAATGTTCGGTTTCCTCAAACAGGTTGGTGACTACACCCGCGACGCTGTTGACGCAGCGCGCAATCTCACCCAAGGCCTGGCTGTCACCTTCGATCACATGAAGCGCCGTCCCGTGACGGTGCAGTATCCCTACGAGAAGCTGATTCCGTCAGAGCGCTACCGCGGAAGGATTCACTACGAGTTCGACAAGTGCATCGCTTGTGAAGTCTGCGTGCGGGTTTGTCCCATCAACCTCCCAGTGGTGGACTGGGTGATGAACAAGGAGACCAAGAAGAAGGAGTTGCGGAACTACTCCATCGACTTCGGGGTCTGCATTTTCTGTGGCAACTGTGTGGAGTACTGCCCCACCAATTGCCTGTCGATGACGGAGGAGTATGAGCTGGCTGCTTTCGACCGCCACAGCCTCAACTTCGACAACGTGGCCCTCGGGCGGCTCCCCACCAGTGTGACCACCGACCCCGCCGTCCAACCCCTCAGGGAATTGGCGTATCTTCCGGCCGGTGAAGTGCAGCCCCATGGCGTGGATCCATCGCGTCCGCGGGCAGGTCAACGTCCCGACCAGGTTCTGTCCTCTCTGAAGCAGAACGCTGGTGGCTCAGCAGGCAATGAGGGAGAATCGGCGACATCAACCAACACCAGCAAGGGGAGCGCTGAATGACGATCGCAGCGTCAACGCAGCTGATCAGCTTTCTTGTTCTCAGCGCCGTCATCGTTCTGGGAGCCCTTGGTGTTGTGCTCCTCAGCAACATCGTGTACTCGGCCTTCCTCCTGGGTGGCGTTTTTCTCGCGGTCGCTGGCCTTTATTTGCTGCTGAATGCCAGCTTCGTGGCAGCCGCCCAGGTCCTGGTCTACGTCGGTGCTGTCAATGTTCTGATCCTGTTCGCGATCATGCTGGTCAACAAGCGTGAGGATCTGGCTCCGATTCCTGGGATTGCGGTCCGTCGTCTGCTCTCCGGTGGGGTTTGTGCGGGCTTGTTCGTTCTCCTGACCCGCGTGGTGCTCACCACGCCTTGGGCTCAGGGGCCAGAGCCCATCGGCGAAGGGGCGACGATTCGCATCGGTGAGCACCTTTTCACCGACTACCTGCTTCCCTTCGAGCTGGCATCCGTGCTGCTTCTGATGGCCATGATCGGGGCCATCGTGCTGGCGCGGCGGGATGTGCAGGCAGTGGACCCAGGCACTGGTGAAGCTGTGGATCAAGGCCTGATCGAAAAAGCACGCACTCCTCTGCTGGTGGACCAGCCACCCGCCTGATCTTCTCTTCCCCTCTCACCCATGGCTTCTGAGCTGCTTTCCGGTTCCGTTCCCCTCGAGGCTTACCTTCTTGTTGCGGCAGTTTTGTTCTGCACAGGAGTTTGGGGGCTGATCAACAGTCGTAACGCTGTTCGGGTGCTCATGAGCATCGAGTTGATGCTCAACGCCGTGAACATCAATCTCATGGCGTTCTCGTCCTACGTGGATGGACAGTTGATTCGAGGGCAGGTGTTCTCGGTTTTTGTGATCACCGTGGCTGCGGCGGAGGCTGCTGTTGGTTTGGCGATTCTTTTGTCGCTTTATCGCAATCGCGTCACAGTGGACATGGAACGCTTCAACCTTCTGCGCTGGTAGGGCAGCGCCCCCACCATGCAGCTGCAACGGGTTTGGCTGATCTACAGGGCTGACAGTCCGCTCGCTCTGAAGGAGGCAAAAGCGTGTGCTTCCCAGTTGGAGTTGCTGGGTGTGTCTGTTTCGATCGCCATGAGTGGGCTCACGGCGGATCCCTTTCCCGGTCTCCTGGCGTCCGAGCCTGAGCTGCCTGATTTGGCGGTTGTTCTCGGTGGCGATGGCACCGTGCTTGGAGCCGCTCGGCACCTGGCCGTTCTGGATGTCCCCATCCTCTGCTTCAACGTGGGTGGCCATCTGGGATTTCTGACCCATGAGCCTGGCCTGCTGCGCAGTGACACGCTCTGGACGCGGATTCTTGAGGATCATTTCGCCATGGAGCGACGCATGATGCTTCAGGCCGTGGTCAACAGAGGCGATGATCTGGCCTGTCCCGTTTCAGGCCTTCCCTCTGGGGCGACGTCTGTGGAGGAACGGCACTGGGCTCTCAACGACATCTATCTCCGCCCTTATCGCGAGGATCTTGCCCCAACCTGCACGTTGGAACTGGAGATTGATGGAGAGGTGGTGGATCAGGTGAGGGGTGATGGGTTGATCCTGTCCACACCCACGGGGTCCACCGGCTACGCCATGGCGGCTGGAGGACCCATTCTTCACCCCGGGATTGACGCCATCATTGTCAGTGCCATCTGTCCGATGAGCCTGTCGAGCCGGCCGATTGTGCTTCCCCCTCGCTCGCGTCTGGTGATCTGGCCTCTCGGGGATTCCCATCGCCAGGTGAAGCTCTGGAAGGATGGTGCCGCCGGGGAAGTGATGGCACCTGGGGAATGCTGTGTGATTCAACGGGCTCCCCATCACGCCCTCATGGTGCAGCTGGAGCAGAACCCTTCGTACTACCGCACCTTGTCGCGCAAACTGCATTGGGCGGGCAGTTTGGTCGACAGCATGCCATCGCCAAACTGAAACCCCGATGCCTCTCGAGATTGAACGACGTTTCTTGGTGACCGGTTCGTGCTGGCGTGCCTTGGCAGGTGCTCCTCAGCCGCTCAGGCAGGGCTATCTGGCGATGTCCAAGGAGGGTGTCACCGTGCGGATGCGCTTGCGCGCCGATGGTCAGGCTTGGCTCACCCTCAAGGCGCCCACGTCGGGACTTGCACGCCATGAATTCGAATATCCCCTGCCCACCTCCGATGCTGAGGCGCTCTGGGATCTGGCACCCCATCGCCTGATCAAGACCCGCTATTCCCTCGCGCTGCCCGGTGGTGACTGGGTTGTGGATTGCTTCGAGGGGGACAACGCCCCTCTTGTGCTCGCTGAGGTGGAGTTGGCAAGTGAAGGGGCCTCTCTTGATCTGCCTTCGTGGTGTGGTCAGGAAATAACGGGTGATGGTCGCTGGAGCAATGCGGCCCTCGCTGCCGCTCCCCTTGCGGCATGGCCTGAGGAGGTGAGATCCCGCTACGGCTTGAGCACCAGTGAATGAGTCCAAACACCCTTGAAGGCTTCTTTGGTTTTCCTTTAGATTTCTCTCAGCAAACGTGAAGGTGCCGTGCACGGCCTCTATGACCATGAGGGGATTCTGCGATTCATCGGTCTCGATCGCGAGGCCTGCATCGCCTATGCCGACCTCTTCGACCTGTCTCTGACGCACTGCTCGATGCTTGACCTGCCTGTTCCGTTGCCGTTGGCGGTTAGGACGCGTCGTCGGATGCGTCCGGAAGCGAGCAGCAGTTGAAGCCATCCCGGCAAATCTTGCCGTGATCCATCGCCCAGTTGAGAAGGGCAACGCGGTTCTTGGATCCGGTTTTTGTGAACACGTTGCTCACGTGATTATCAACGGTGCGCTTGCTGATGGTGAGTCGCTCGGCAATCTCTTGATTGGTCAATCCCTCTGAGACCAGTTCGATGATTTCAAGCTCCCTAGCGGAGAGAGAAACATTCATAGCGTCTGCTCCCTCGCCATTGGTCATACTGACCGACTGGATCAACCTAGTCCCCATCCTAGGCATCGCTGCAGAATGTGATCTTCCATAGTGGCCCTTAGAAGCGTTCCGTCGTTTGAGTTCCGCGCTGCAGCAGAGCCTTGAGGCTGGGTCCATCACGATCACAGCTGAGGTCATGCCACCGAGAGGAGGCGATCCCGCCCACACCATCGCAATGGCGGAATGCCTGCGCGGCCGTGTTCACGCCATCAATGTCACCGATGGCAGCCGGGCGGTGATGCGCATGTGCAGTCTCGCGGTGTGCCGTTTGCTGCTCGATCACGGCTTGGAGCCCGTTCTGCAGATGGCCGGACGCGATCGCAACCGCATCGCACTTCAAGCCGACCTGCTTGGCGCCCATGCCCTGGGGATCCGCAATGTGCTTTGCCTCACCGGAGATCCAGTACGCGCCGGTGATCAAGCGTCTGTTCGCTCGGTCCACGAGCTGGAGTCGGTTCGGCTTCTGCAGCAGGTGAGCGCGTTCAATCGAGGGGAGGATCCTGTCAAAGACAGGCTGGTTGACGGTCCAACCAATCTGTTCGCCGGAACTGCCGCTGATCCCCACTGCGCGAGTTGGTCCGGTCTGTCACGTCGCCTCGCGCGCAAGCGTGAGGCCGGTGCTCGATTCGTGCAAACGCAGATGGTGATGGATCCGCATGCGCTGGAAAGGTTCTGCAGAGACCTTGCCGATCCCCTCGAACTGCCAGTGCTCGCAGGGGTGTTTTTGCTCAAGTCAGCCCGCAATGCCCGGTTCATCAATCGCATGGTGCCGGGTGCATGCATCCCCGACCATCTGATTGACCGTTTGGATCAGGCCAAGGACCCAATGGCTGAAGGCATCGCGATTGCTGCTGAGCAGGTGCGTCAGTTCACTGGAATCGCCCAGGGGGTGCATCTGATGGCTGTGAAAGCGGAACAGCGCATTCCTGAGGTGTTGGACCGTGCCGGTGTCAGCTTGCCGGTGCAGTGAGGTCGGTGCCGAGCAGCTCGGCCATGGCCTTTTGCTGGGGGGAGGGCTCCACAAGATCTTGGCGACGGGCATCGGTGATCAGCCAGTCGAGCGCTGCTTCCTGAAGGTCGAAATGGTCGCCATTGCGGCCAACGCAGTAGCGACCGAACACCAGTTTCTCCACCAGCTGCACGCCGGCACCGATTCTCGAGTAGTCAAAAATGATGGAGTTGTCGATCGTGGCTCCTTCGCAGATGTGGCAGCTGGGGCCAATCATCGAGGGACCGATCAAGGTGGCTCCGTCTTCGATCCGGGTCATTCCGCCCACATAAACCGGCCCCTGCACATTGATGCGATCCCAGTTGGCCGCCACGTTCAGGCCGGCATACACACCGGGACGCACTTGCTTGCCAGGGATGCCCACCTGCCGGACTTCGCCCTGCAGCACGCTGCGGATGGCCTGCCAGTAGTCGGGAACCTTGCCAATATCGACCCATTCAAAATCCATGGGCAGGGCGTAGAAGGGAGCTCCGAGTTCCACCAGCTTCGGGAAGAGGTCGGAGCCGATATCAAATGATTGACCTGATGGAATGTGATCGAAGATCTCTGGTTCGAAGAGGTAGATGCCGGTATTGATTGTGTCGCTGAGGGCCTCTTCAATCGAAGGCTTCTCTTGGAAGGCTTTGATCTGGCCTTCGTGATCGCTGACAACAACGCCGTAGCTGCTCACCTGGTCTTTCGGGACCCTTTTGGTGATCAGGCTGGCCATGGCACCCTTTTCACGATGGCGGCGTACGGCCTCGGTGAGATCAAGGTCGATGAGCGCATCACCGCAAAGCACCACAAAGGTGTCGTCGAAAAATCTCTGAAAATCCTGGATTTTTTTCAGCCCACCTGCTGAGCCGAGGGCATCACCAATCAACTCGCCATCTTCGATTCTTCCCTCGAAGCTGTAAGCGATTTCCACGCCGAAGCGCTGACCATCGCGGAAGTAATTCTCGATTTCTTCAGCGAGGTGAGACACATTCACCATCACCTCCTTGAACCCATGTTCCTTGAGAAGTTCGAGCAGGAACTCCATCACCGGCTTTTGCAGGATCGGAATCATGGGTTTGGGGATCACGTGGGTGATCGGCTGGACCCTCGTTCCTCTGCCCGCGGCCAGGATCATCGCCTTCATTGGCGTTACACAGCTTTTGATTCCAAAAACCACAATAAGTGGGGGCTTAGGCGGCTATCGCTGCTTTGGCCGGCACGACATCTGGCACGTCAAGGCTGGTCAGGGGGAGTTGTGCCATGGCGCCAGGCTCCAGAAGCCGTCTGAGCTGAATCGGTCCATGCAGGGTCCCAGCCTGCTCCAACTCCACTTGACCCTGTGATGAGAGGAACAGGAGGGCCCAGAACACACCGACACGATCGGTGTCGAGATCCGGCGCAGCGGCGTCGCCCCAGCGTTCAACGAGGGTCTCGAAGTTGACCCACTGCAGAGCCTGTTCCCACTTGTTCAGAAATAGGCCAAGTGCGGCGGTGGTTTCCGGAAGCTTTTCGCGATGGGCCAGGGCTGCGACCTGGGCGATCGCTTCGCGATTGGAGAGTCGTTTCTGTCGTTGGCGTCGACGCATGTCCAGCTCATCCGACTCCAGCTGTTCAGCAATCGACTCCAGCTGTTCAATCAGCTCTCCGAGGGTGACCGGTCGGCGCAGGGGGGGCGGCGCCACCGGACGGCGCAGAAGATGTTTTTCAGGGCGCCTGGGGAGGTCGAAGCTTGGATCCAGCCATCCCTGATCGGCGAAGTCAGCGTCGAAGGCCTCCTCCAGCACTGGTTCCGGTGGGAACGTTTGGGCCTCAAGCACTTCAGCCTTGAGGCTGACCAGCACCGATGCTGCCAGAAAGGCTTCGCTGCTGTCGGCCAGATCGCGTTCGTAGCTCCCTCCCCTGTTGTTGATCTCCGCTGCTACGCGTTTCGGAACCTCGATCCTTTGCTTGAGCTGGTCGAGGAATCCATCGACCACGGCGATCACATCCACATCCCAGGGGTCTAAATCGCCGCGTTGCGCTGCATCCTGGAGCAGACGGATGGCAAGCCTGGCGCCGGAATCTGCACTTGGATTCAGCCCGGCTTCTGCCACCCGTGATCACCAACTCCTGGAAAAGTACCGATCCTGGAAGGGATGGGCCAGTCCTAGGGAAGTTTGGGTGCCTGAAGCAGAGCAGGAGCGAGGCTTGGGTTTCGGATCAGCGGTGCGGTGGGACGGCTGATGGTTTCCATCGCAGCAATATCGCGATCCACCAGCGCCTCGATTGCCGTGCGGTAGCTGTCGGTCATCAGGCGTGGGTAGAGGCCGATGCCGATAATCGGCACCAGCAAACAGCCGATGATGTAAACCTCGCGGGGCTCGGCATCCACCAAATTGGTGTTCGAGGCCAGCTGAACATTTTCCTTGCCGAAGAAGATTTCTCGCAGCATCGACAGCAGATAGATCGGCGTCAGGATCACACCAACCGCCGCTAAACCGTCAATCACAATCCGGAACGTGAGGGTATAAGCCTCGTCGGTGGCAAATCCGGTGAAGACCATCAGTTCACTGACAAAGCCACTCATTCCAGGCAAAGCCAGGGACGCCAGAGAGCACACGGTCCAGAGAGCAAACATGATGCGCATCTTCTGTCCCACTCCGCCCATCTCGTCGAGCTGAAGCGTGTGGGTGCGGTCATAGGTGGCGCCCACAAGAAAGA
Source organism: Synechococcus sp. BMK-MC-1 (assembly GCF_014279955.1). Lineage (NCBI taxonomy): Bacteria > Bacillati > Cyanobacteriota > Cyanophyceae > Synechococcales > Synechococcaceae > Synechococcus > Synechococcus sp. BMK-MC-1. Next base: position 2,342,774 of record NZ_CP047939.1, on the reverse strand, counting down.
AGAGGCTGGCTCCGATTAGTCCGTGGCTGATCATCTGGAGCATGGCTCCGCTCGTGCCCAGCGCACTGAAGCTGCCGATGCCGATCAACACAAATCCCATATGACTGATTGAGCTGTAGGCGATCTTGCGTTTGAGATTGCGTTGGGCGAAGGAGGTGAGTGCTGCGTAAATGATGTTGACCACACCCAGAACCACAAGCAGCGGTGCGAACTGCGCATGCGCGTCTGGCAACATCTCGGCGTTGAAACGCATCAGTGCATACCCCCCCATTTTCAGAAGGATCCCTGCCAGCAGCATGTGCACAGGAGCTGTGGCCTCACCATGGGCATCAGGAAGCCAGGTGTGCAGCGGCACGATCGGTAGCTTGACCCCAAAAGCGATCAGTAGGCCTGCGTAACAAAGAAGTTGAAAACTGGTGCTGAACCCTTTCTGGGCCAGTACGGCGTATTCGAAATTGGGCGTTCCTCCGCCCATGAAGCCCATGGCCAGCGCCGCCAGAAGGATGAATAGAGAGCTTCCTGCGGTGTAAAGGATGAATTTGGTCGCTGCATATTGCCGCTTTTTTCCTCCCCAAATGGCCAGCAGCAAATACACAGGCAACAGTTCGAGTTCCCAGGCCAGAAAGAAGAGGAGCATGTCCTGAACAGCGAAGACAGCAATCTGCCCCCCGTCCATGGCCAGCATCAGGAAAAAGAACAGCTTCGGCTTGAAGGTCACAGGCCACGCGGCCAGAACGGCCAGTGTTGTGATGAAGCTGGTGAGAAGAATCAGGGGCATGGACAAGCCATCGGCGCCAACGGCCCAGGTCAGGCCGAGATTCGGAAGCCAGCTCACCCGCTCTGAAAGCTGAAGCCCACTGAAGCTGGGGTCGTAGCCATTGAGGTAGGCAGCGACTGTGATCAGAAACGTTGTTAAGGCGATCCCAAGGGCGAACCAACGCACCTGACGTCCGTCACCCTGATCAGGGATGAAGGGAACCATCAGCGAACCAACGATCGGGAAGAGGATCGAAAGGCTCAGCCAGGGGAACTGGGCGGGAATGATTCCCGCGGAGATATCAGCTGCCGGGTCAAACGGAGCACTGACGGCAAACTCGAGCAAGGGTCAGCACATTCACCACTGCTCGGAGTGTAGAAATGCTGAGTGAACTGGCATCCTCTCGATAGGCGTTGACACACACAACGCCTGAGTCCCCAGGCTGGCCATCAGGCGATCGGACCACCAAGAACCCCAAACAAAACCACCAGGGCAATCACCCCTCCGAACACGATCAGGGCATAGAACTGCGCGCGGCCTGTTTCGAAATATTTGAGGCCTTCGCCACTGCCAAGCGTTAAGAGGCCGGTCAAGTTCACGACACCATCCACGACCTTGGCATCCACCTCCAGCACCTCCCGGGCAATTTTCCGGCTGCCGCGCACAAACAGCTTCTCATTGATGGCATCGAGGTACCACTTGTTGGCGAGGAAGGCATTCACGCTCGGGAAGCGCGCTGCAACGAGCTGTCCAAGATCAATTCGTTTCAGGGCATAGGCCAGCACAGCCACTGTGATTCCTGCTGCCGAGATCGCAACCGAAGCACCGGCCAGCGGCAGGAACTCACCCCAGCTGAAATGCTCGGCCATCTCAACAGCTTCCTCCGGGTTGAGCAAGGCAGCAAACCGACTGTTCCAGGGCGTGCCCAGCAAGCCAATCAGGATGGAGGGAACCGCCAACACCAGCAGTGGTGTGGTCATCGACCAGGGTGACTCATGCAGTGTGCCGGCGTGGTGGGCGTGCTCAGCATCCACGGATTTGCCTGCCGCTTCCATCAGGCGAGCCTGCAGGGCTTCGTCATGGCCGCGGAAGCTTCCTTCGAAGGTCAGGAAGTACAGCCGGAACATGTAGAAGGCCGTCATGCCTGCGGTGAGAAAGCCCACGACCCAAAGCAGGGGGAAGGTCTGAAAAGCCTGACCAAGGATTTCGTCCTTACTCCAGAAACCGGCCAGAGGAGGAATTCCGCTGATGGCGACACAGCCGATCAGGAAGGTGATGGCCGTGATGGGCATTTTCTTGCGTAGGCCTCCCATCAGGCGCATGTCCTGCGCCAGTACGGGTTCATGACCCACCACATCCTCCATGGCGTGGATCACGGACCCTGACCCCAGGAAGAGCATCGCTTTGAAGAACGCGTGGGTGACCAGGTGGAACATCCCGGCAACCGGAGCACCGCAACCCATGGCCAGCATCATGTAACCCAGCTGGGACACGGTGCTGTAGGCCAGCCCTTTTTTCAGATCCATCTGGGTGAGGGCGATCGTGGCACCCAAGAAACAGGTCAGCGTTCCGATCACGGCGATGAACACCCCAACCGCGGGGAACTGGCTGTAAAGCGGCTCCAGCCGGGCAACCAAAAACACGCCCGCAGCCACCATCGTTGCGGCATGAATCAAGGCTGAGATTGGCGTGGGGCCCTCCATGGCGTCTGGCAACCACACATGCAGAGGGAACTGGGCCGATTTCGCCATCGGGCCCATGAACACGAACAGGCAGAGGGCCAGAGCGGCCCAGCCAGGAACGACGCCGCTGCTGACAGCGGTTGAGAGCCCATCGGCAATGCCTTGGAAGCCGAAGCTTCCCGTTGCCCAAAACAATCCGAGGATGCCAAGCAGGAGGCCAAAGTCGCCCACGCGGTTCACCACAAAGGCCTTTTGTGCCGCGTGGGCCGCGCCATCACGGTCGTACCAGAAACCAACCAGCAGGTAGGAGGACATCCCCACCAGTTCCCAGAACACGTAGATCTCCAGCAGGTTGGGACTGACCACCAGGCCAAGCATCGAGCTGCTGAAGATCGCCAGGTACGTGAAAAAGCGCACGTAGCTCTTGTCGTGCGCCATGTAGCCGTGGGAGTAAATCATCACCAGCAACGCCACGGTGGTGACGAGAGCCAGCATCACAGCGGCAAGAGGATCAACCACGTAGCCCATCGGCAGGCTGAAATCACCGGCACTGGCCCAAACGAACAAGTGCTCAACGGGCGGCGCTCCACCGAGTTGCTCGAAGAGAACGGCGTAGCTGATCACAGCAGCAGCTCCGACGCAGCTGATCAGCAGCAGTGCAACCGGCTTGCGCAGGCGGTTGATGGTGCGGTTAAAGCTGATGAGGCCGAGACCAGTGATCAACGCCCCGATCAGGGGCAGCACCGGAATCAACCAGGCGGAATCGGCAGCCGAGGGCATCCGGAGAAAACGTGTTGTTAAGAGTGTAAGCAGCTCAGCTCAGCACTTCTCCAAGACGGGAATGCAGAAAAGCCATCCCACCGGCCGGGATGTAGCGATGCGCCCACCAAAACACACCCACGGCAATGGCGATTCCCAACTGAGCTGGCCTGACGAGTTCTTTCAGTATCAGCTGCTGCCGGCCGTCAACAATCGCCACGAATGGAACGACCGAGGTTTCCGATCGCAGGGTTTCGAACGCCTCTCCGAACCGAGCCCTCTGGCGACGGTCGCCGTGCCAGACGGCAAAGAGATGATGTCCGATTAGGCCTACGCAGGTCACGAGCATGAAGCTGCTTCCGATCCAGAGGGCGTGGCTGAGGCACCAGAGAATTTGTCCAACAGCCTGGGGGTGTCGACTGATGCGGATGATTCCGGTGGCGTAGAGACGCACCTGCGGTTTCAGAACGGCGGGAATTTCCAGCAGGTTGTAGGTGGCGGGGTACAAGAAGAGAAAACTGATCGCCGTCACGATCCACACGGCGGGAACCATGCCGGGAACGCCCTGGAGATTCCACAGACGGATGCCGTCGTAGCGGTGGGCCAGGAAGTAGCCGATCACCACGACAGCTGATGGAATGCTCAGGGCGGCAAAGACCAACCGCCAGGCCCGAGCACCGATCCGCTCCTCCGCACGACTGCGCAAGGCCGCACCGCCGCTGTGAATGATGGCGAACACCAAGAGCAGCAGAATCATGACCAGGCTGCTGTGGTGGAGATCGCCGGTGACTTCAGCCAACGAGATGCTGCAAGAGTGTTGATTCTGGAGTCTGGGGGGAAGGGCGCACTTACAGTTTTCAAGTCCCTGCTGCCTCAAGGCAGCTCTCCATGGCCGATCTGCCCTTCACTCTGGATCAGCTGCGCATCCTGCGGGCCATCGTCAGCGAAGGAAGCTTCAAGAAGGCTGCTGACAGTCTTTACGTCACCCAACCGGCTGTCAGCCTCCAGATTCAGAATCTCGAAAAACAGCTTGAGGTGTCGCTGTTTGACCGTGGTGGACGCAAGGCTCAGCTCACCGAAGCAGGGCACCTTCTCCTTAGTTATTGCGATCGAATCCTGAGCCAATGCCATGAGGCTTGCCGCGCGCTGGATGATCTTCATGACCTCAAAGGTGGTTCGCTGCTGGTGGGGGCGAGTCAGACGACCGGCACTTACTTGATGCCGCGGATGATCGGACTGTTCCGCCAAAAATTCCCTGATGTGTCAGTGCAGCTGCACGTGCACAGCACCCGGCGGACGGGATGGAGCGTTGCCAACGGTCAGATCGATTTGGCGATCATTGGCGGGGAGCTTCCTGCTGAACTCAATGAACTTCTGCAGGTCGTGCCCTACGCCAGCGATGAGTTGGCTCTTGTTCTGCCCATCAAGCATCCCCTCTCGCGTCTGGTGGAGCTCAGCAAGGACGACCTCTACCGCCTTGGCTTCGTCAGCCTGGATGCGCAGTCCACGACCCGCAAAATGGTGGATCAGCTGTTGGCGCGCTCCGGTCTCGATGTGCCCCGTCTGCGCATTGAGATGGAGTTGAATTCTTTTGAGGCCATCAAGAATGCTGTTCAGGCCGGTCTTGGAGCAGCGTTCCTTCCTGTGGTGTCGATTGAGCGGGAGCTCACCGCGAACACGTTGCACCGTCCGGCGGTGGTGGATCTTCAGGTTCGGCGACAGCTGAAGCTGATCACCAATCCCTCCCGGTACTGCTCTCGGGCCGCAGAGGCGTTTCGCCGCGATGTCTTACCGGTGTTCGCCAGTGCTGACAGCCCTTTGCGCCAAGCCAGAGGGAGCGGGTTGACTGGGGAAGCAGGAGATGGAGGAGCCGACCCCCTGCCGAGCCAAGATCAGAACTGATCAGCTTCCGGGGTGATGCCCACGGTGTCGTCGGCAACGCCGCGGGTCAGAAACTTGTTCTGGCTGATGTCGGTTTGATACACGCAGCGCACCACCGGTTTGTCTCGAACGGATCCGATGTACGCGAAGGTGTTCATCCGCTGTTTGCAGTCGCGCTCTTGGGCGGAGGTGATGGCCCCTTCCTTTCTGAGCACAGCCCAGTTCTCGCGACGGATGACGCAACCGGGCTGAAGAGTGGGTTGGGTGACGAAGCTGCTGGAGGGGTTGAGCGTGGTGTACATCTCGATGTCCATCACGAAGGCACTGGCGCCCCACTGCTGGCAGAACTCAGGATCAGGCACGGCCATATCGAGCTGCTGAGCACTGGCGATGTTTCCCTGATCGCCTTGGGTGGTGCTGGTCACAGCGCTGCCGATGCCGATCCCAACCACGAGAACACCCGCGAGAACAGCGATCGTGGCACTGTTCATGCGCAACCCCCCTCCCCCCGCTGGATCGGTCGGGGGACCGCCATAGCCACGGCCTCCTCGCCGTTCGTCCATGCGGGGATCCATTGGCCGACGGCGGTCATCGGAGCGACGGTCGTTGCCGCCGCGGGGACGGTCGTAAGGGGAGCGGCTCACAGCAGTTCAGGGGTCCTTGGCAGGCCCATGGAGTAATTCATCACCCTGCAGTCAGGGTTGTAGGTGAGGCTTCCAGCTTGAAGAAGCTCGCGGATGCTTCCCTCGAGTTCGGTGCCGATGCGCCGGAGGTTGTAGTCGTTGAGGGGTTGGCCTGCATAGCTTTCAACCAGGTCGCGGAAGCGCGTCTGGATTGTGGTCACCGTGCCCTCGGTCCAGAGGAATTCGTTGTCCGGGTCAAGGTCCAACGTGAGCTGGTTTGGATCGGGGACGAGATCACCGTTTTCAACCCGAGCCGTGAAGAGGCGGATGTGGCGCGTGGTGCTCTTGAGCAGGGTCTCGGCCATGGGGAGGACGTTGCGGCTTCAGCACCGCATGAGCGAATTGGATCCGACTTTAGGAAGCGGAGCGGGAGGCTCTCCTTTTAAGGTTGGTTTCAACTTCTGATCTCAAGCATGCGCGTCGCTATCGCGGGAGCCGGCCTGGCAGGACTGTCCTGTGCCAAATACCTCGCTGATGCAGGTCACACGCCTGTTGTGGTGGAAGCCCGTGACGTGCTTGGCGGCAAGGTGGCGGCCTGGAAAGACGAGGACGGGGATTGGTACGAAACTGGCCTTCATATCTTCTTTGGGGCTTACCCCAACATGCTCCAGCTGTTCAAGGAGCTTGGTATCGAAGATAGGCTGCAGTGGAAAAGCCACTCGATGATTTTTAACCAGCCGGAAGAGCCTGGTACCTATAGCCGTTTCGACTTTCCTGATCTTCCGGCTCCGGTGAATGGCGTTGCCGCCATTCTCGGTAACAACGACATGCTCACTTGGCCGGAGAAGATCAGTTTCGGTCTGGGCCTGGTGCCGGCCATGCTCAGGGGGCAGGGCTACGTCGAGGAGTGTGATCAGTATTCATGGACTGAGTGGCTGAAACTTCATAACATCCCTGAGCGAGTCAATGATGAAGTGTTCATTGCCATGAGTAAGGCTCTGAACTTCATCGATCCCGATGAAATTTCATCCACTGTGGTTCTCACAGCCCTGAATCGCTTTTTGCAGGAGAAAAACGGTTCTCAGATGGCGTTCCTGGATGGTGCTCCACCGGAGCGTCTCTGCGAACCAATGGTCGAACACATTCGCTCCCTGGGTGGCGAGGTTCATCTTGATAGCCCACTTCGCGAAATCAAACTGAACCCCGACGGCTCTGTGGCGGCGTTTCATATCGGCGGTGTGAAAGGCAAGGAGAGTTTCGACCTCACGGCTGATGCCTATGTGAGCGCCTTGCCCGTGGATCCCTTCAAGTTGCTGCTTCCAGAGCCCTGGAAGCAGATGGACGTCTTTCAAAAGCTGGACGGATTGCGAGGGGTGCCCGTGATCAACCTGCATCTCTGGTTTGACCGCAAACTCACCGACATCGACCACCTTCTTTTCAGCCGTTCTCCACTCTTGAGTGTGTATGCCGACATGAGCATCACCTGCAAGGAGTACGAAGACCCAGACCGTTCCATGCTGGAGCTTGTCTTTGCTCCAGCCAAGGATTGGATCGGTCGTCCCGATGAGGAGATCATCGAAGCCACCATGGGTGAGCTCAAGAAACTGTTCCCCATGCACTTCAGTGGCGATAATCCCGCCAACCTGCGCAAGTACAAGGTTGTGAAGACTCCTCTTTCGGTCTACAAGACCACTCCGGGTTGTCAGAAGCTGCGACCTGATCAAACCACACCGATCAAGAATTTCTTCCTTGCTGGCGACTACACAATGCAGCGCTATTTGGCCTCAATGGAAGGTGCTGTGCTGAGTGGCAAGCTTTGCGCAGGTGCTGTTGATCGAAAGGGCGATCAGCTGTCATCATCAACGTCGATTAGCGAGCCGGTGTCGGCTTGAGTCATGCGCCTCTCCACCCCGGATCTTGACGCAGCCTTCGAGGCCTGTCGTCGGGAAACCGCTGAGTGGGCCAAGACCTTTTATCTCGGAACACTTCTGCTTCCAAGAGAGAAGCGTCGTGCCATTTGGGCAATTTACGTTTGGTGTCGTAGAACTGATGAGTTGATGGATAGTGACGAGGCACAGTCTCGTTCCGTTCAAGAACTCTCCGATCGACTTGATCATTGGGAGGAGAAGACGCGTGCCCTGTTTCAAGGACACGTTTGCGACGAGCTCGATGCTGTTATGGCAGACACTATCGAGCGCTTCCCTCAGGGGATTCAGCCTTATCTCGACATGATCGAGGGGCAAAGGATGGATTTAACGTGGACTCGTTATGCATCATTTGATGATCTCAAGACTTATTGCTACAGGGTGGCCGGTACGGTCGGCTTGATGACTCAGGGTGTGATGGGTGTTGATGATGCTTATACGTCGGCTCCTTGGAGTGATCGGCCGGATACATCCGATGCGGCAATTGCGCTCGGTATTGCCAATCAATTGACCAATATTCTTCGGGATATCGGTGAAGATCGAGGTCGAGGTCGTATCTATCTGCCCCAAGAAGATCTTGATTATTTTGGCTACAGCGAAGATGAGCTTTTCGCTGGAAAGGTTAACGAGTCCTGGAAGAGCCTTATGGCTTTTCAGCTTCACAGGGCTCGTGATTGGTTTGATCGTTCGGAATCGGGAGTTCGCTGGCTGTCCAGAGATGCTCGCTGGCCTGTCTGGACCTCTCTCCGCCTGTACCGAGGCATTCTTGATGCAATTGAGCGTCAGGACTACGACGTTTTTAATGCGCGTGCGTATGTGGGTAAATTCAATAAATTTCTCGATCTGCCTCGATCGTTCGTCTTGGCCCAGTCGCGTTAGCAACAAAAAGCCGACCCCTTCGAGAGGTCGGCTTTCTTGCATGTTGAACTGATTTCAACATGCATTGTGAAACTAAACGGCGGTTTTCTGGTTGCCAAGTAAATCTTTCAGCTTTGCCAGCTCTCCTGCCCAGCGGGGATCGGGGCCATCCTCAGCTTTGGCATCGCTGTGAACCACTTTATTGACAGCTTTGCGGGCTGAACCGGGAGCGTGGCCTCCTCCATTTTGTCCGGCGCGGCGACCACCGCCGCCACCATTGCTGTCACGACGTTCAGAGCGCTCGACGCGCAGGCTGTTGCCGTTGAACTCCTTGCCGTTGAACTGCTCGATCACGGCATCGGCGACCTTTTCATCGTCGATGTTGGCGAAGCCGAAACCGCGGCATGCACCGGTCTCCCTGTCAAAAACCGCTTTGAAGCGAACGCCTTCCCCCACGCTGGTGAGCTGAGCTTCAAGCTCCTTGCTTTCAAAATTCTGCGGCAAATTGCCGATGTAAAGACGCACGCTCATGAAACGGGGAAGAGAAACGGAAAACTGCGTGTCAGGCCGATCGTTGTCGTCGCTGCCATGGCAGTTAATCACAGCGCCTGTTCGACTCGCTTGTCGAAGGAGGCCGGTGGAGCCATCGGCGGGCCTCGTCGAGGGCCTGCTCACGGGATGAAACACGACCATAGGCGCGTGCGGTGGTGAGGTGCAGGATCAAGGCACCGAGTGTTGGGCCTGGATTGAGAGAGAGCTCGCTCTGGAGGGTGTCCCCATCCAAGGGGGTACGGGGATGGAACAACGGGTCCTCCGGGTTTCTCCATCGCTGCATCCATCGGTTTCTGCGTTGCTCTGACCAGCGCAGAACGAGGGCTGGAAGATCAGCCTCAAGGTCCTGATGCAAACGCAGCCTCTGCGTTTCATCCAAGCTGCTGGCGTCTTCACTGCCGCAGCGCTCCTGCCATCGGCGCAGCTTGGCGCAACGTTGAATCTGTCGTCGGCTGAAGCGCAGGGACCTCAGTCCTGAATCGCTGAGTAGGGCGGTGAGCCGAGCCAGAGGCAGGGCCAGGCTCTGCTCTTCCAAGGTCATGGAGGAGCCTGCGCGCAGTGGTTGGCTTGCGTTGACGTGCGAGTGCTTCCAATCGGGCGCACTCCATGGCTTGAGAAGGTCCAGGGACTGCAGGAGCGTGATCGCCGCATCGGCAGCAGGAGCGGCCACGAGTCTCAGTACTTCGGCTTGAATGCGTTCCGGGGCCGAACGCGTCAGCAATGCACCGTTGGCTTTCACCATGGCCAAGGTGTCGGTATCAATGCGCATCTCCAGTTCGGCCATCAAGCGAAGTGCGCGCAGCAGGCGCAAGGGGTCGTCGCGAAGATTGCTTTCCCGGATGGCACAGATCAGCCCGTCTTGAAGATCTTGAAGTCCTCCTGTGGGATCGATCAGTTGCTGGGGGGGCGACAGGCTCAGCGCAATGGCGTTGAGTCTGAAATCCCTACGGAACAGATCCTCGGTGAGGTCGTCCCCCTCAAGCCGGGCGAAGTCGATCGTCCAGCCTTTCAGCACCAGCCGAGCCATCTGCCGTTGCTCGTCCAGCACCACGCACGCGCCACCGTGCTCCCTCGCCAGGCGTTGGACGGTGCCCAGCACTGCACCCGGAACCACCAGGTCAAGATCCGGACATGGGGGCAATCGATTCAGCAATCCGTCACGAACCGCTCCGCCCACCAGAACTGCCCCTTCAGGGAGCTGAGAGGGCTTGAGGGGCCATCGCTCCGGTTCGAGTCGGCGCCAGAGCAGATCAGTCAGTTGCTCTGGACTCACCGTCAAAATGGAGTCCGCACTGGAACCATTGGGCATGTGCATCTGTGTGGACTGCCGCTGGGTCGATCGTTGTCAGGCCTATCACGCGGTCGAGCGTCAGCATGGTGCTGCCCATCTCTGTGAGGCCCCGCCGATGAAGCCTGTTGAGCCCAGGATTCACATCAGTGTGCAGGATCTCCCCCACGGGCAGGTCGGCGTTGAGTGGGATGTGCGCGCCTGCGGAAGCTTCAGCCTCGATCAAGGACGATGGGCGCGCCTGCGCCCTGGTGAGGAGGTGCCTCAATGAGCGACTGGCTGCTGGCCCTGCACAGCTCAACGGACACCCTGGGCATCGCGGTGGTGTCTGCCCAAGCACCCCTGAGCGCGGCTCAGGTTGTCTGCCGTCCCATGGGGCGTGCGCTGACGAATGCCCTGCCCTCCGTGTTGGACGAGATCTTGCCCGCGTCCGAGTGGCCTGGGATCCGTCGCCTCGCTGTGGCGACTGGGCCCGGGGGGTTCACAGGAACCCGGCTCACGGTCGTTCTGGCTCGCACGTTGGCTCAGCAGCTCCAATGTCCCCTCGATGGGGTGAGCAGCTTTGCGCTGATGGCTCCGCGCCTTCAGCTGACGCTTCCCGCCCCACAGCGTGGTGCACCGTTCTCCATCATTCAGGATCTACCTCGGCGCGGCCGGGTTGCAGGTCGCTATCAGGTGCGAGACGGCTGGAATCAAGACAACGCAACCTGCGCAGACCTGGATTTCAGGGAGTTGCAGCATCCTGCGCTGCTTCAAGCGGCAGATCAGCTGGCTCCAGCGCTGACCATGGCTGTCGATGTGGCGTGCGATGTGCTTCAGCTGCTGCGCTGTTGCGTGGATCGCCATGCCAGTGACGCTTTGGGGCCCTGGGACTCCGTGCTGCCGATCTACCCCACCTCTCCTTTGGGATCCGTTTGATGGGCCACGGCATCCGCTCCTTTCTGCTGGTGTCAGCGTTGATTGGTGGGGCCGCGATGGCGACGCCCCTGCGGCCTTTTGCTAAGGCAGCGCTCACCCGACAGGACCCGCAACGCATTCTTGTCTTGGGTGGTGATGCCGAACGAGAGCGCATCGGATTACGCCTGGCTCGTCGACTGGCGTTGCCGTTGGTGGTCAGCGGTGGAACCAATCCTGAGTACGCCAGGTGGTTGATGGAGCATGAGGGACTTGGAACCAACGAGGTGCGCCTCGATTACCGGGCCCAGGACACGCTTGGCAATTTCACCTCATTGGTGGATGAGCTGCAGGCTGAGGGGGTTGAGCATGTGCTGTTGGTGACCAGTGAGGATCACTTGCCCCGCGCTTTGCTGGTGGGAGGGGTGGTTGCCGGTAGCCGCGGCATTCGCCTGACGGGCGTGCCGGTGAGTTGTGCTGAGCAGTGCCGCATGGAAAGTATGGGAAAGCGATGGGGTGATGGTTTCAGAGCCTTGGCATGGGTGCTCACGGGCCGTGATCTGAAGCCCTGGGTGCGCAGGCAATGGCCCGGACTGTTTGCTCAGCCCTGATCGAGCAGGGCGTTGATCCTGCGTTGCAGTTCGAGGGTGGCGGCCTCCAGGTCGGGTTTGCGGCGACTGGCAGGGGCAGGGATCGGTTCGCCGATGCGCATTTGCAGGGGCACCAGCCGGGGCCAGCTTCGCCCCGTGCCCAGGGCCCGATGACTGTTCACGATGGCCACGGGCAGTAGCGGTGCTCCTGAGCGAGCGGAGAGCAGGGCCGCTCCGGGCATGGGTTGGTTGACGCGGCCATCGGGCTGGCGCGTTCCATCCAGGAATACGCCAATGGCCCATCCTTCCTGCAGGCGGGCTGTGGCGGTGCGAATGGCCTCACGGTCACTGGCTCCACGGTTCACGGGGTAGGCCCCGCAGGCCCGGATCAGGGGGCCCAGAAGGGGAATCCGGAAGAGTTCCGCCTTCGCCATGAACGCCACCGGGCGCCCCAGGGCGTGCCCCAACAAGGGTGGATCGAGATGGGAGCCATGATTGGCCACCACCACCAAAGGCCCCTGCAAGGGGACCCGTTCGTTCCCATGGGTCTTCCCCCGGAACAGCAGCCGGTAGAGCGGAAACACCAACGCTGCGCTCACAAGCCGGTAGGCGAGACTCGGGCGTGGCGTCAGAACCAGCGGCCCTGGCGCTTGATCCTGCAACTCAAGATTGCTCACGTTCAGAGACCGAGATCGTCGGCTCCAGCGAGCTGAGACAGCGTGATCCCAGGCATGGCGCGTTTGGCCAATCCGCTGAGAACAGCCCCTGGACCGACTTCCACCAGGGTCTCCACCCCGGCTTCGCCCATCGCCAGCATGGTTTCACGCCAGCGGACGCCTGTGATCATCTGGCGGTGCAGGCGGCGCTTGAGTTCAGCCGCATCCACGCAAGGGGTGGGATCCGTGTTGCTCAGCACAGGGACGCGCGCATCCTCAAAGGCCAGATCGTTCAAGTGCTGCGAGAAGGCATCCGCCGCGTCTTGCATGAAGGGCGAATGAAAGGCACCCGACACAGCCAGGGGGATCACCCGTTTGCAGGTGAGGGCTTCGCCAACCGCCGCCACAGCGTCAGCAGTGCCTGACAACACCACCTGGGCTGCACTGTTGTCGTTGGCGATCACCACCCCTTCCGTTGCACTGACCAGTTCGTCGAGCTGACTGCGTTCGAATCCGATCACGGCGGCCATGGCTCCGCCGCCAGCGCCGGCCATCAACTCAGACCGGCGTTGCATCAGTTCAAGACCGGTGTCGGCATCGAAGACCCCCGCGGCATAAAGGGCGACCAGTTCACCGAGGCTATGGCCGGCGACGAGCGCAGGCTCGCGCCCCTGCCGCCGCAACTCATCCACGATCAGCGATTCGACCACGAACAGCGCGGGCTGGGTGTTGCGCGTGTCGTTCAAATCAACGGGATCACGCCCGTCTCCAGCCTCGCCGCGACAAATCGCCAGCAGATCACGACCCAGCAGCCTCGACGCCAAGGCGAAGCGCTCTTCGGCGCCAGGGAGGCTGAGCACCGCATCAGCCATTCCGACTTTCTGAGACCCCTGACCAGGAAACACCCAGGCGATCGACATTCTCAACGGCGCAAGCGTTGCTGGAGCCTACGTGGGCCCCTGCCAGCGAAGCAGGGCTGCTCCCCAACTCAGCCCCGCGCCAAAGCCGCTGCTGGCCAGCAGATCGCCGGAGCTGACCCGGCCATCGCGCACCGCTTCGTCGAGCATCAACGGGATGGTGGCTGCCGAGGTGTTCCCGTACGCCGCCAGGTTGCTCAGAACCTTGGCGCTGGGCACCGACAGTCGATCAGCAACGGCATCGAGGATGCGTTGGTTGGCTTGATGGAGCAGGAGCCAATCGAGTTGATCAGCTGAGACTTCACAGCGCTTCAGGAGTGACTGGAGGACTGCAGGGACCTCGCGGACTGCGAACTTGTACACCTCCTGGCCGTTCATCACGATCGGGCGATACCCCCCGGCACGGTGCTCGGCCCCAGCGATGAGGGGAGCGGACGTGTCATTGGCCGGAAGATTGAGGACCGCACCACGCGCCCCGTCGCTGTGCAGCAGAAAACCAAGAAGTCCGTCCTCATCACTGGCTTCGAGGACGACGGCTCCAGCGCCATCTCCAAACAGCACGCAGCTGCGGCGATCGTCCCAGTCAACGAAGCGGCTGAGCTGGTCTGCACCGATCACCAGCGCACGGCGCATCGCACCTGTTCGCAGGTACTGCGCTGCGGTGACCAGTGCAAACAGAAAACCGCTGCAAGCGGCGGTGAGATCGAAGGCGACGGCATGGGTCGCGCCGAGTTCGGCCTGCACCCTCGGGGCCGAACCGAACAGATCATCGGGGGTGGACGTGGCCAGGAGGATGAGGTCGAGATCCTGGGGGGAGCGACCGGCCATGGTCAGGGCGCTTCGGCCTGCCTCTGCCGCGAGGTCGACCAAGGTCTGATCGGCAGGGCTAACCCGGCGACGCCCAATGCCTGTGCGGGTTCGGATCCATTCATCGTTGGTGTCCACCCGTTGGCTGAGCTGATCGTTGCTGATCACCTGTGCTGCCTGGGCGCTGCCGCTGCCGATCAGGCCCACGCCCAGGACCGGCGGTGATTGTCCAGCCAAGAGAAGATCCAAGCAGGTGGCGTCAGTCAACCACAGTCCGGCAGGAGGCCGTTCAGGCCTGCACCGCGGTTTGCTGGCTCAGCGCAGCGAGATCCTCCATCACGCCATGGCTTGCGGCTGAATGGGCCAGGCGCAGGGCGCTGACCACGGACAGCGCTTTGCTGCTGCCATGGCCGATCACACAGATGCCGTTCACACCGAGAAGCAGCGCACCGCCGTGTTCGGCGTGATCCAGGCGCTTCTTGATGCGTTTGAGGTTGCTGCGCAGAAACGCTGAGCCAACCTTGCCGCGGCGGCCCCTCGGTAGTTCGGCTTTCAGAACACCAAGAAGCACGCTGCCCACGGATTCAAGGAACTTGAGCAGCACATTGCCGGTGAAGCCGTCGCACACCACCACGTCGAAGTCTCCAGAGAGCACGTCCCGGCCTTCGCAATTGCCAGCGAAGTGCAAGCGGGATTCCTCTTTCAGAAGCGCGAAGGTGCTGAGTGCCAGGTCATTGCCTTTGCACTCTTCCTCGCCGATGTTGAGTAGCCCGATTCTGGGCTGCGCCACTTGCAGCACGTCGCGGCTGTAGATGTTGCCGAGCAGCGCGAACTGATGCAGGTAGGAGGGCTTGCAATCCATGTTGGCGCCCACATCGAGAACCAGAACCGGTTGTCCTGGGTCTTTGGTGGGGAAGAGGGCGCCGATGGCTGGCCGGTCAATTCCTGTGAGGCGCCCCAGCCGGAAGATGGCGGAGGCCATCACGGCTCCAGAGTTTCCAGCCGAGTACACCGCCTGGGCTTCGCCACGTTTCACGAGATCCATCGCCACATTGATGCTGGCGTTGCGTTTCCGGCGCACAACCGTGGCTTCTTCGTGCATTTCCACGGACGGACCACTCAGGATCAGTTCGAGGTGGCCGGCATCCATCGCAGCGTTCAAGGCTTCGCTCAGGCCTGAGGCTGCGGCGGCTTCCAGAACGCGATCGGTTTCGCCGACGAAGCGAATGCGCACGGCCAGGCGTTCGATCGCCTGCAGGCATCCCTCCAGGATTGGCCCGGGGGCGTGGTCGCCGCCCATGCCATCCACTGCAACCCAAATCCGGTCTTGGTCGTTGATCTCGATGTCGTCTCCGGGCACACCTCCTTGAAGGCGGCGGAGGGGATCCATCACCGGTTGCAGCATGGATCCGGCCATGGAGGTCACGGAACCGGCCATGGAGCCTGCGGCGTTGGCCGAGGTCGTCGCCGTGCCCACAAGGCTGGTCACGGCAGCATTGCGCCTGTACCAAACCACCAGACGGCGCACCGCCTTGGAGCGGCGCGGCTTCGTCCGCGGTGTGGAGGCCGGGTTCAGCTCAGGATCCTTCGGAGGCAACGGAATCGACGATGCGCTGGAACAGGTAACCGGTTCCTCGGGCTGTGAGGATCAGCTCGGGATTGGCCGGGTCGTCTTCCAGTTTGGAACGAAGACGGGAAATATGAACATCCACCACGCGGGTATCCACGTGTCGTTCTGGGGTGTACCCCCAGACCTCCTTCAGAATCTCACCACGGCTGAAGGGTTCGCCTGAGCGGCTCACCAACAGTTCCAGCAAGCTGAATTCCATTCCTGTGAGGCGGATGCGTTCATCGGCCCGGAACACTTGGCGTTTGTTGGTGTCGATCTTGAGATCCGACACCTTGATCAAGCCGGTGTTGGGAATACCGGCAGCGTGTTCTTTCTCCACCCTGCGCAACACGCAGCGGATTCGGGCCTCCAATTCTTTGGGGCTGAAGGGCTTGATCACGTAATCGTCGGCTCCCAGCTCCAGCCCGGTGATGCGGTCAGCCACGTCACCCAACGCAGTGAGCATCACGATCGGCACATCCGATTCCTTGCGCAGCTCCTGACAGACCCCGTAGCCATCAAGCTTCGGCATCATCACGTCGAGCACGACCAAATCCGGCTCGCACTCCTGGAAACACTCCAGGGCCTCCGTGCCATCGCAAGCGGTGACGACGTTGTAGCCGATCATCGAGAGGCGGGTTTCCAGGATCCTGCGGATACTGGCCTCGTCGTCCACTACGAGAATAGTTTCCTTGGTAGGGGCTGAGGCCGTCATGTCGCCGGCAATGCTTCAAGTTATGGGACACAAATAGGCGAACAGAACGCGGTTCTGTTCACGCAACGCCAACTTTCTTCACTATTCGACGTGCCCCGTCCGTCCACTTCTTACGTCTGCCAGAGCTGCGGAGCGCAGACGCGGCAGTTTTTTGGTCGCTGCAACAGCTGCGGTAGCTGGAATTCTCTCGTGGAGCAATCCGCCCCGAAGCAGGATTCCCGGCGCCGCCGCGCTGGCGCTGATCCAGGTGCCGGACCTCAGGCACGCCGGTCCACGTCAATGGCCGCCCTTGGCGATCAGCCGCTGCAGCGGCTGTCCAGTGGGTATGGGGAACTGGATCGCGTCCTCGGTGGTGGGCTGGTTCCCGGTTCGCTGGTTCTGGTGGGTGGTGATCCTGGGATTGGCAAGAGCACCCTGCTGCTGCAAAGCGCGTCGGCCATCGCCAGCGATCGGTCCGTGCTCTATGTGTCTGCAGAGGAGTCGGCCCAGCAGGTGAAGTTGCGCTGGCAGCGGCTCACCGCAGATCCCAGTGATCTGCAGCTTTTGGCGGAAACCGATCTGGATTTGGTCCTGGAGGAGCTTGAAGCCTTGCAGCCGGATGTGGCAATCATCGACAGCATTCAGGCACTCCATGACGGCGATCTCTCCAGTGCTCCTGGCTCCGTGGCCCAAGTGCGGGAGTGTGCGGCCGCGCTTCAGCGTGTGGCCAAGCGTCAGAACACCGCCCTGCTGCTGGTGGGCCACGTGACCAAGGAAGGGGTCCTGGCTGGCCCGAAGGTTCTGGAACATCTCGTGGATGCTGTGCTCACCTTCGAAGGTGATCGTTTTGCCAGCCATCGTTTGCTTCGGGCGGTGAAGAACCGCTTCGGCGCCACCCATGAACTGGGTGTGTTTGAGATGCGGGGGCAGGGTCTGGCCGAGGTGGGCAATCCCAGCGAACTGTTTCTCAGCGGCGAACGAGCCAGCGGTGTGGCCACGATCGTGGCTTGCGAGGGGACCCGTCCGCTGGTGGTGGATTTGCAGGCTCTTGTGAGCACCACCAGTTACGCCAGTCCTCGCCGCACGGCCACAGGCATCGCTGTGAACCGTCTGCATCAGATCCTCGCTGTGCTCGAAAAACACATGGGCCTGCCCTTGTCGCGCTTCGACTGCTATCTGGCCGTGGCGGGTGGACTGGATGTGGAGGAGCCCGCGGCTGATCTCGGCGTGGCCGCGGCTGTGGTGGCCAGCTATCGCGATCTCACCCTCCCTGCAGGAACGGTGTTGCTTGGGGAATTGGGCCTGGGTGGTCAGCTGCGGCCGGTGGGACAGCTGGAACTGCGCCTCCAGGAAGCGGTGCGTCTCGGCTTCACCCGCGCTGTGGTCCCGAGGGGCAGCGGTCTGGGCCCTTTGGCAGCACGTCTCGATCTCGCTCTGCTCGAAGCGGGATCGATCACTGAAGCTCTCGTTCTTGGTTTGGGAGTGAATCCCGGCGATGACGATTGAGCAGGGTGGCGATCAGAAGTAAACGTCCACATTGCTGCGGCCAGTGGACTTCAGCCAGTTTTCGATGTCGAGATAGCCGCCGGGGTTCAGGCGCACGGCTTGCGTCCACACTTCGGCGGCTTGATCAAACCATCCGTCGGCATCGTCACGGCGACCCTCTTCTTCAGCGGTGCGTCCGCGTTTCTCGAAGATCAACCCCATGTTCTTCAAACACGACGGCTGTTTCGGGTTTTCATCCAGGGCCTTTTGATACGTCGCCAGAGCACGGTCTTCTTCACCATTGCTCATGTAGATGATGGCCATGTTCTTGAGGGTTTCGCCCCGGTCGATGGGGTTCTCCTCGAGCTTCAGGCTTTCCTCGTAATTCTCCAGAGCCTCCGCATAGTCGCCGTCGTTCTGAGCGGAGAGCCCATCGCGGTAATACACGTAGGCCTCCTTTGCTCTGGCGTTGATCGGCAACAGTTTCACGATCAGGTCAGCCATCACCGTGAAGCTCTTGTCGATGAAGTTGTCGTTGCGGTTGCTGCGGGGCACGAAGAGCAGAACGGATCAATCCATCCTGAACCCAACGGGTGATGCCTAGCGTGAGTTGATGGAATCCGTCGCCGTGTCCCCATCGTCATCAACTGAGAGCCCCCCCTCATCAAGCGCCGAGGTGGTGCTGCTGGATGTGGAGGGAATGAAGTGCGGCGGGTGTGTGCGCGCCGTTGAACGCACCCTTCAGGATCAGCCTGGAGTGCAGGAAGCCAGCGTCAACCTGGTGACGCGCAGTGCTTGGCTGCGCCTGGATCCCGCGGCTCTGGATCCCCAGCAGGCGCTGGAGGGGGCTCTCGAGGCCTTGCGCAGCAGGGGGTTTTCAGCCCAGCCGCGCCAGAGTGGTGTGTTGAACGCCAACGCGGAGCCCGACCGGGCCTGGGGTTGGTGGAACCAGTGGCGTCAGCTGATGGTGGCCCTGGTGCTCCTGCTTCTCTCTGTGCTCGGCCATCTGGCTGAGGCGGGAACGCTCTCGTTGCCTTTGATCGGCACGCTGCCGTTCCATGCGGGACTGGCCACCGTCGCTCTGTTCGGACCGGGACGATCCATCCTGCGCAGTGGATGGGCCGCGGCCATCAGTGGCGTTCCCAGCATGGACACGTTGGTGAGCCTGGGTGTGGGCAGCGCTTACCTCGCCAGCGTGGTGGCCCTGGTGTGGCCTGCGGTGGGCTGGCCCTGTTTTTTCAATGAGCCTGTGATGCTTCTGGGCTTTGTGCTCCTCGGGCGTTTTCTTGAGGAACGGGCCCGTCGGCGCACCGGTCGTGCCCTCAAGGAACTGGCAGCACTGCAACCGTCATCGGCACGGCTTGTGATGGCCGATGGCAGCGTGCGCGACGTACCGGTGGAGATGCTGCGGCCTGGTGAACGCATTGAGCTGCTCGCCGGCGATCGCATCCCGGTGGATGGTGTGATCGAAGAGGGGTATTCGGCGGTGGATCTCTCCAGCCTCACGGGAGAGCCGTTGCCCGTGGATGCCGGCCCAGGAACGGAGCTCAGTTCCGGTTGTCTCAATCTCGAGGCCACCCTGGTGATGGAGGTGCGCCGGGTGGGTCGTGAAACGGCCCTGGCCCGCATCATTTCCTTGGTGGAACAGGCTCAGGCGCGGCGAGCGCCGATCCAAGGGCTCGCCGATCGGGTGGCCGGACGCTTCTGCTACGGCGTGGTGTCACTGGCGCTGTTCACCTTTTTGTTCTGGTGGCTGATCGGCAGCAGCCTGTGGCCGCAGGTTCTGGATGTTCCTGTGGTGCTGATGGACCATGGCCATGGGCATGGCGTTCATCAGTCCCTTGGTGCCGCTGCCCAGACGCCATTCGGGCTGGGTCTGCAGTTGGCGATCGCGGTGCTCGTGGTGGCTTGCCCCTGTGCGCTTGGTTTGGCGACCCCCACGGTGATCACCGTGTCGTCGGGGTTGGCAGCCCGCCAGGGCTGGCTCTTCCGTGGTGGTGATGTGATCGAGCGTTCTGCTGAGATCGAGCGGGTGGTGTTCGACAAAACGGGCACCCTCACGCTGGGGAGGCCGTTGGTGGAAGCGGTGCTCTTGAGTGATGATCCATCGCGCACGATTCAGCTGGCGGCCAGCCTCGAGCAAACCAGTCGCCATCCCCTGGCCCATGCTCTCCTCCAGGAGGCACAGCGTCTCAACCTTCCTCTGCTTCCGGTTCAAGACAGTCGAATGGTTCCGGGAGCAGGGATGGAGGGAACACTCGCGGACGCTCCGGATCCGCTGCGGGTCGGATCCCTGGAGTGGTTGCGGAGCCAAGGCGTCGAATGGTCCGCTCACCAGCGGGACGCGGTTGAAGCCGCCCAGACCGGTGGACAGTCCCTGGTGGCTGTGAGCCTGGGCCATCAGCCGATCGGCCTGGTGGCCATCGATGATCGTCTGCGTCCCGATGCCGTGACGGCTTTGCAGCGCCTGCGCTCCCAGGGGTTATCCCTCGGCATGCTCAGCGGTGACCGTCGCCAGGCCGTGGAACGGGTGGGGCAGACGCTAGGGATCCAGGCGGATGAGATGGCCTGGCAGCTGCTTCCCGATCAGAAGCTGGAACGGCTGGAGTGTTGGCGTCAGTCGCAGCCCGTGGCGATGGTGGGCGACGGGATCAATGATGCGCCGGCACTGGCGGCCGCTGATTTGGGGATCGCTGTGGGGACAGGCACCCAGATCGCTCAAGACACGGCCGATCTGGTGTTGATGGGTGATCGCTTGGAGGCTTTGCCAGAAGCCCTCGGCCTGGCACGACGCACGATGCGCAAGATCCGTCAGAACCTCGTCTGGGCGTTTGGATACAACCTCATCGCTCTGCCCGTTGCCGCAGGGGTTCTCCTGCCCGGTTTCGGCATTCTTCTCTCACCTCCCCTGGCTGCATTGTTGATGGCCTTGAGTTCGGTCTCGGTTGTGGTGAATGCTCTCAGCCTGCGGCTTCCTTAACGATGAAAGGGCGTTTTCTGGTGCTGGAGGGGATCGATGGTTGCGGCAAGACCACGCAGCTGCGCCAGCTCGCCGAATGGCTTCCGGATAGCGGCCTGATGCCTGAGGGGGCAACGTTGCACCTCACCCGTGAACCGGGCGGGACCCCTCTGGGGCGCGCGCTGCGTGAACTGCTGCTTCACCCCCCTGATGAAGCGGCGCCTTGCCCGGAAGCCGAGCTGCTGATGTATGCCGCCGACCGGGCCCAGCACGTGCAACGGCGAATCCTTCCCGCCCTTGCGTGCGGCGACTGGGTGCTCAGCGACCGCTTCAGTGGTTCAACCCTGGCTTATCAAGGCGATGGGCGGGGTTTGGATCGGGCCCTGATCCTCGCCTTGGAGCGGATTGCCACGGCTGGACTCGTGCCAGATGTCACGCTTTGGCTCGATCTGTCCCTTGAAGCGAGCATGGCCCGACGGGAGGAGCGGGCTGAAGACCGAATTGAGGCGGAGGGACAGGCTTTCCTCGCCAGGGTGGCCGATGGATTCAGGCAACTGGCTGCAGAACGGGGCTGGGTTGGCATCCCTGCGGCTTTGAGCCCTAAGGAGGTGCATCAGGCCATTCGTCTTGCTCTGGAAGGACATGCTGCCCTCAGGAGGCGATAACCGATGGTCAGCGAGCTGTTTGCTGATCTTCAGGGTCAGCCCCTTGCCACCCAGGTGTTGCAGTCCGCGTTAACGCACCAGCGTTTGGCACCGGCTTATCTCTTCAGTGGTCCTGACGGGGTGGGTCGCCGGCTTGGCGCTCTGCGCTTCATGGAAGGGGTGCTCACGGGGGGCGGCCCAGACCCCAGAGAGCGCCGGCGTCTTGAAGAGCGCAATCACCCTGACCTGCTTTGGGTGGAGCCCACCTACAGCCATCAGGGGCGTCTCATCTCCCGGTCTGAAGCCGAAGCCGCCGGTGTGAACAGGCGCACACCACCCCAGGTTCGCTTGGAACAAATTCGCGACCTCGGCCGTTTTTTGGCTCGACAGCCCTTGGAGTCGCCGCGAGGGCTGGTGGTTCTTGAGCAGCCGGAGGCGATGGCTGAGGGAGCGGCCAATGCCTTGCTCAAGACCCTCGAAGAGCCTGGTCACGGATTGTTGATCTTGCTTTCGGCTGCTCCTGATCGTTTGCTCACCACCATCCGCTCCCGATGCCAGCAGATCCGTTTCACCCGCTTGCCCGATGCTGCGATGCAAACCGTGCTGGCCCAGTTACCCGAGGCTGCTGGCCACCAAGCTCTGGAGGTTGCTGCCGCTGAGCCTGAGCTTGTCGCTCTGGCGTCAGGCTCTCCTGGTGCACTGATCGAACACGTGCGTGTTTGGGGCACGATTCCGGCGGACCTGCGGGAGCGCCTGAAGCATCCCCCGCAAACGCCCCTCGATGCGCTTGCTCTGGCGCGGGATGTGTGCGAGCAACTGGAGGGTGAGCAGCAGTTGTGGTTGATCAGCTGGTGGCAAACCGTTCTCTGGCGACAGCAGCTCGACAGAGTGCCCGTTGAACGCCTGAATCGCCTGCGTCAGCAGTTGTTGTCGTTTGTGCAGCCTCGCCTGGCCTGGGAGGTGACTCTGCTCAATTTGATCAGCGTTCGGAGCTCTTGACTCAGGCGCTTGCGCGGCTGTTGTGGTCGTTTTGTTCGCGATCCTGCCGCGCCTGGGCAAGGACATCCTCGAGCCCCTCCAACTGAGCGCCGGTGGGAAGTTCCAGGCAGTAACCGGCGCCGTACACCGTTTTGATGAAACGAGGTTTCCGAGGATCGGGTTCGAGTTTGGTGCGCAGGTGACGCACGTGAACACGGATGGTCTCGATGTCATCGTCCGGCTCATATCCCCACACTTCCTTGAGGATCAACGAGGGAGCCACGGTTTGGCCATGGCGCTGGAGCAGACAATGCAACAGCTCAAATTCCAGGTGCGTGAGCCGGACCGGCTTGTCGAACCAGATGGCTTCGAAACGCTCAGGAACCAGGGTGAGAGGCCCATAGTTGAGAATCTCGTGGTGATTGCCGGAGGTCCCCACAGGCGCGCGGTCGCTTCGGCGCAGGAGGGCCTTGATGCGCACCTGAAGCTCTTCGAGGTCGAAGGGTTTGGTGAGGTAATCATCGGCTCCGGAATTGAAGCCGCTCACTTTGTCCTTGGTCCCTCCAAGCGCCGTGAGCATCAGGATCGGGATTGCTGATGTGCGCTCATCGCGCCGGAGCCTTTGGCACAGGGTCAGACCATCGACTTTCGGGAGCATCAGGTCGAGAAGGATCAGGTCAGGGTTGTACTGAAGGGCGAGGGCCTGGCCTTTGATGCCGTCGTCAGCGCTCTGCACATCAAAGCCGCTGTGCTCGAGATGGCCGCTGACCAGCTCACGCATATCCCGGTCGTCTTCGATCAGCAGGATGCAGGGCTTCATCGACTCGCAGGCGGGTGAATAGGGAAGACGTGGTGATGCCGCGTCGTGGCTTGACAGATTCTCTCAAGGTTCTCTCGGCCTTGCAGTGATTCCTGGAAAGGGTGTCTGAGGTGTGGATCAGCCTGAACCCATTGCGGCAGAACGTGTTGGGCGCAATGCCGGTGCCAATCAAGTCATTCAGCTCTTCAGGAAGTCTTCGGTTTCGGTACGGCTGAAGTAACGAAATTCAATCGGTCAAACAAAATTGTTCCCGACGGATTCTCCTGGCAATAAAAAACACCACAAGCGAAACGCTGTGGTGTGTGGTGAAAAAACTCCCCGGGCGGGATTCGAACCTGCGACCAATCGATTAACAGTCGACCGCTCTACCGCTGAGCTACCGAGGAATGTGACCCAGAGAACTTACCCTTCAGCCCCTCCGTCTCGCAAGAGGCTCGAGTGTTCTTCTCAGGCTTGTCCCGCTGCCCCAAGCGCCAATGCGTCCTTTTTCCATGCGCGCTGCGCCATCGGCGTGATCGAGTTCGCCAAGGCGATGGGTGACCCAGAGCGCAGTTAAGGGATTTTTGGAGCGGTGGCAAAGTTGTTGCACCGTCGCCAGGATGGCGTCCTGGCTGGCCGCGTCGAGTAGGGCGGTCGGCTCGTCGAGGAGGAGCAGATTGGCCTCGCTGGCCAGAGCTCCTGCAATCGCGAGGCGCTGCTTCTGCCCGCCGCTCAGGGTGTGGATCGGCCGGCCGGCCATCCCAGCCAGCCCGACCTGCTCGAGCAGTCCCTCAATCCTCTTGGTTGTCTCGGATCGTGAGAGGTGGGGCGGCAGGCTGAGGAGAAGTTCGCTGCCGCAGCTCGGTAGCAGCAGTTGATGGTCGGGGTTCTGAAATACCAATGCGGGTCGCAGAGTGCAGTGCATGTGGCCGCGCTGCGGCTTGATCAAGCCGCAGATCATTCGAAACAGGGTGCTCTTGCCGCTTCCGTTGCTGCCAACCAGCATCCAGAGCCCGGGGGATTGGATCTCGATGCTGCAGCGATCGAGCGCCTTGGTTCCGCAAGGCCAGCAGAAGCTGACCCTGTCAAAGCAAAGTGCTGCTGGTTCAGAGTCGGCCTGATTAACCGGCTGCATCAGGATCAAGCTTCAAACGAAAAGCCAGGGCGTTTCGTGCCGCCGCTTGCAGCTGTTTTCTCATAAATCTGGACAGCCAGTAGATCGCTGGTGAGAACGCTGAGGCGCTTGCCTTCCACCTTTTCGCAGCAGAGTTCGAGCAGGCGTGGCTGGCCCTGCTCAAGGGCCGAGCGCACTTGTTGGTAAAGGGCTTCGGCCGAATCGTGCTCTTTCCTCTGCACGGATACGGGCATCGGGCTCATGCGCAGAGCCAGCTCAATCACGTACACAGATCAGTCCCGTAAACCAACCCATCTTCGCCAATCAGCGCGTTCAGCGAAGCGTTGGGCATTTCTACTCATGTCGGGTGTGTTGCTCAGGTTTCTGGCCCACAAACCGGCGGCGCCCACTAGGCTCGGCACGTAAAGCTTCATGAAGCTCCCTCATGACGATCGCTGTAGGACGCGCGCCACAGCGGGGATGGTTTGACGTCCTCGATGACTGGCTCAAGCGCGACCGCTTCGTATTTGTCGGCTGGTCCGGCATTCTTCTCTTTCCAACGGCCTATCTGGCCATCGGTGGTTGGCTCACTGGCACCACCTTTGTCACCTCCTGGTACACCCACGGCATCGCCTCGTCGTACCTGGAAGGTTGCAACTTCCTCACCGCTGCTGTGTCCACCCCCGCTGATGCGATGGGTCACAGCCTGCTTCTTCTCTGGGGCCCTGAGGCCCAGGGCGACTTCGTTCGATGGTGTCAGCTCGGCGGCCTCTGGGCCTTCGTGGCACTCCACGGCGCTTTCGCTCTGATCGGCTTCATGCTCCGTCAGTTCGAGATTGCTCGTCTGGTGGGCATCCGTCCTTACAACGCCATCGCCTTCTCCGGTCCGATTGCGGTGTTCGTCAGCGTCTTCCTGATGTACCCCCTCGGCCAGAGCAGCTGGTTCTTCGCGCCCTCCTTCGGTGTGGCTGCGATCTTCCGCTTCCTCCTCTTCCTCCAGGGCTTCCATAACTGGACCTTGAACCCCTTCCACATGATGGGCGTGGCCGGCATCCTCGGCGGCGCACTGCTGTGTGCCATTCACGGCGCCACCGTGGAAAACACCCTGTTTGAGGACGGCGAGCAGGCCAACACCTTCAAGGCGTTCGAGCCCACTCAGGAAGAAGAGACCTATTCGATGGTCACCGCCAACCGCTTCTGGAGCCAAATCTTCGGAATTGCGTTCTCTAACAAGCGCTGGCTGCACTTCTTCATGCTGTTCGTGCCTGTGATGGGCCTGTGGACCAGTTCCATCGGCATCATCGGCCTGGCCCTCAACCTGCGCGCCTATGACTTCGTGTCGCAGGAGATCCGCGCTGCAGAAGATCCCGAATTCGAGACCTTCTACACCAAGAACATCCTTCTCAATGAAGGCCTGCGTGCCTGGATGGCACCGGCTGACCAGCCGCACGAAAACTTCGTCTTCCCTGAAGAGGTTCTGCCCCGCGGCAACGCTCTCTGATCAACGTTCCGATCGGAAGCTATTGAGTAGCGCCTGCTTCGGCAGGCGCTTTTTGATGGAGAGCTACCTAGCGAAATCACACGTTGACGTATCTATTCAGTTACGTATCGGTTTCAGTTCTGTGTGGATGCCGATGTTGCAGGGCAAAGCCACAATTGCCAATCACCGTCGAGTGACATCGTCTGTTGTTTGCAGGATGCGGGCGTTTTGCGGGTGATCAGCCAGTGGCGTTCGCTGGGGCGTTCCGATTGCAGTCGACGCAGAGGTCGACCGGCGTACCAGCCCAAAGAGGGACGGGTTGGTCCCTGCAAAACCACCGGGTCCTCAGCTGGAAGCTTGCGAATGACGGCTGCGATCGGCCTTGGATCCCAAGTTTCGTTCAATTCCCAGAGCCAGAGTCGGCTATGCCAGAGGCTGAGCAGGGCCACACTCCAGCCAACAACCAACAGCAGCAGCCCTCGACATCGCCTGGTCTTGATGGGTGCGCGCAGCCAGAGGCCGCCCATCAGCAACCCGGCGCCAGCCGACAGGACCGATGCGGCAGGGACAGCGTCGGTGATGCCGAGCAACGCCATGGAGCCGGCTAGCAGTAAACCCGCGCCAAGCCCTGTCCAGATGAGTGGCACCCAACGGGGCTTGCCACTCGCCAACAGTTGACTCAGTCCCTCACCGCAGAGCAGGGCGATGGCCGGCCAGAGCAGATGGCTGTACCAGGGCAGCTGGGTGCGCAGCGGAAGCACAAGCGCAGCGCTACCCAGGAGCAGTCCCAGCTCCCAGAGTCCGGCGCGTTCATGGCGGTGATGCCACGCCCAGCGGAATCCAGCTGGCAGCAGCAACAACCACGGCCATCCGCCCTCCAGCACCTCCGTGATGGGAACGAGCCAGCTCCCCTGATTGCCTTCCACCACAGTGGTCACCCGGCTCAGGCCCTGACCACCCCACATCAGAAGGGCATCCAGTCCACGCCACCAGCCATGCCAGAGATGCCAGGCGAGGCCAGGCGAAGCCCCAAGCAGCAGCAATCCGAAGCGTCGGCTGATTGGGATGCTGGGTGCTCGAGGTTGCGGGTCTCGGCTCAGGTGTTGCTGGCTCACCCTTTCCAGCACTCCGATTGCGACGATGATTGCAGCGAACCCAATCAGGGCTGGAGGCTTGAGCAGCAGCACGCCGGTGCACCCCAGCCCCGCCAGCACGGCCCAGCGGCTTTGCCGCCGGCTGCCGAGCCATCCGAGCCAGAGCATCAGGCTGCAGCTCACGAGGCTTCCATCAAGCATCGCCAGACGACCGTGGCGTGCCATCGGCAACAGGGTCATCAGCACCAACCCAGCAGCCAAGGCGGAGCGTTCTCCTGATTGATCACGGCTGAGTTCTCTGCGCAGCAACACCAGCAAGGGCACGGCCAGGGTGGATACCAGGGCCGGCACTGCGCGCACAGCCCATTCTCCTTCCCCCCAGCTCTGGATGCTTGTGCCGATCAGCCAGTGCAGTGCAGGCGGCTTGTTGAGATAGGGCTCGCCAGCATCCTTCACGGCCAGCAGCCAGCGCAGTCCGGTTTGCTGGGATGTGGCGCGAGCCACAGTGGCCACGATTCCCTCATCCCAGTCCCTTAACGGAACATTGCCGAGCCAGGGAAGCCAGACCGCGAGTGTTGTGATCCAGAGAGTTAGGGGCGCTAGTAGACCCCGAGTCCGTCCGCTTCCGTTAAGGTTCAAGTGTTCAGACCGCAGTGGTGTGGGGGTGTTCGTTGATCTTCGGATCCAGAACCCCTTCGGATGCATCACCGGCGATCATCAATCCATCCAGGAGGAGGTGTCCATGAGTTCCAGTTCTTTCACCCAGGGTCTGCTGATCGCGGAGAACGCCGGCTGACGGCTTCATCTTCTGACTGATCATTCGGTTCCGCGCCAGAGCGGACCCGGCGAGAGCCCCCGTTCGGATTCCGAACGGGGGCATCGTTTTTAAGAGCGTTTGGTGCGCCGCGAGGGGGATGGTGGAAGAGGGCGTTCCAGCAGTGTGCCGAGTTCGCTGTCAAGGATGGGATGGCGCGGTCCCTGCCGCTGCAAGACGACAACGCCATCCCGGATGGCCTGCGGTGTGTAGGTCTGATGGTTTGCTTCAATCCAGGCCAGGCTTTTCTTCAGTTGGCGCCAGTCCCTTCGGAACGCCATCCCGTAGCGCTCCAGGAGTGAGAGATCCACGGCAATCCACTCCACGCTCTGCTCCTGGCGGTTCTGATCCAGATACTCGGTGTCGTAGGGAAAGCGCACGATGGCCCGACGTTGGGCCAGCAGGGGTACCAGGGGCGTGTTCGCTGCCACAGAGGCTGTTGCTGGGATCACCTTCAGGGCCTCGCGCGCGCGCAGGCCATGAACCCACTGCTGCGCAGGAGAGGAGTAAAGCCAAGGGTCAATGCTGTCGGGCATCACCATCGACAGGCTGCGGTGGGGATTGCTGGTCACGGTGAGCAGCAGCGAGAGGGCCAGGGCTGTTCCCCAAGCCAGTCGCATGCGTGGTCCTGGTGATGGATCAGCACGGCGCTCCCACCAGAACAAGGCTCCCAAGGCAAAACCTGGCACCACCAACCAGGTGTAGCGAATGGTGATCGCCAATGGGTCATTGGTTCCCTGGGCTAAAAACAGCCCCAACAGGCTGGGACCTGCGAGCAGCCAGGTATCGAGACTGATCAGGGGGACAAAAAGAAAGGGCAGGCTGTGGCCCAGCAGGTATCGCAGGGTCTTCCCCGGTGGATCGATCAGTTGCTGAAAAACCAAGGCCGGTTGGCTCAGGACACGCCTGAGCACCCCGAGGCTGCTGCTCCCCTTGTTCGGATCAGCGCCGAGGTACTGGCCAAAGTTCTCCACCATGAAGCGCTTGCTGTTGTCGTCGGAGAACAACGGCATCAAGACGTTCGTGCACACAACAACCCAGCCACCCCCCCAGGCGATCAGCACCAACGCCAAGCGCCAGCGCTCCCGGGATCGCACCAGAAGCCATAGGCCAATGGCCACGAGAATCACCCCTGTGTCCTCGCGGATCAGCGGCATGAGCAGGGCTCCGGCAACCGTCAGGGCCCATCGGTTCTCCAGCAAGCCGAGCATCAACACGAACACGGCCAGGGGCAGCTGGCAGAGATCGGAGAAATTGCCAAGGGTGGGTCCGATCAGCGCATTGCCTGCGAAGTAGGCAACCACAAGCCAGTTCGCCGTTCTTGCTGGGAGGCGTGGGGTCGCTAGTCGGTGCAGCACCAAGCCAGCAGCCGTGATCAGGCCCACCTGCACAACAGGAAGGGCAGTGGCGCCGAAGACGACAAGCAGTGGCGCCCAGAGCAGCAGGGTGGGTGTGAAGTGTTGGCCGAGCCGTTCGTAACCCACGAATGGGAGCTGACCGGCATGAACAACGTTGGTGGAGAGTTGCGAGGAGAGGGAACTCTCAAACCAATGGCCATGCAGGCTGTTCCATGCCACCTGTTGGAAAATTCCTTGGTCGTATCCGGCGAGCAGGACCCAGGATTTCCACAGCTGCAATCCGAGCGTCACAACGGCAAACAGGCTGGCCGCCAGCACGAGGGCATTGGAACGGCTGCGGCCTTCGCATCGCTGATGGTTTGTCACACGCGACGAACGAGAGGTCCAGCTCAACCAATCAGTTCATTCTGCACGGTGTGCATTCCCACCCCCGCCCAGGTTTTTTGTATCAAGGAGTGCCATTTGCGCTTCAAAAAGAATCGTTTGATACAGGTCGGACGAATGTCCGGCACACGGCTGCTGGTTAAGGGTTGGTAATGCAACAAATTTCGCTTATCGCTTCGGCGTGTTCCCTCAATTTTTGGTGTGAGGAATCTCATGAAACTTTTCCAGCAACTGCTGGTGGCACCTGCAGCCCTGGGCCTTCTGGCTCCCATGGCCGCCAACGCCACTGAGCTGAACATCAACGGTGTGTCCGACTACGCCGAGTCCGGCGAGCAGGTCACCAGCATCACTCAGTTCTCCGATGTGTATCCCACCGACTGGGCATACCAGGCACTGAGCAACCTGATCGAGCGCTACGGCTGCGTCGCTGGTTATCCCAACGGCACTTACCGCGGCAACCGGGCGATGACCCGCTTTGAAGCGGCTGCCCTGCTGAATGCCTGTCTCGACCGCGTCACCGAAGTGACCGACGAGCTCAAGCGTCTGATGAAGGAGTTCGAGAAGGAACTCGCCATCCTCAAGGGCCGTGTGGACGGTCTGGAAGCCCGCGTGGGTGAGCTGGAGTCCACCCAGTTCTCCACCACCACCAAGCTGAAGGGCAAAAGCACCTTCGTGATTGGTGCCAACTCCTTCGGCGGTGATGCCAAGCAACTCAACATTTCTCAGGGTGATGAGCTGGTTGGAGGAGTCCCTGCTGGTCTTCTGGGTCGGCTTGTTGATCAGCGCTTTGAAAACGTTGATGATCGAAAAGAAGCTAAGAAAGCCTTGAAAAAGGGCGGCAAGATTAAGTTGGCTAATGGCAATGAAATTGAAGTAACCAAGGCTGATTTGGCTGATAAAGCTGCTGCCAATCTTGGTGCAGCCGTTTTCAACTACGACCTTCAGCTGGAACTCCTGACCAGTTTCACCGGTAAGGATCTCCTCAAGACCCGTCTGCGCACCGGTAACTTCCAGAACAGCGCTTTCGGCTTTAATGCGCCGACTGGAATCGGAAGCCCCTTTGGTGGTCAATTCAAAACTCCCTCAGGCATGGAAGCTGCCTTTGAGGAAGGAGTTGCCGGTAACGCCATCATTGTTGACCGACTCTTTTATCAATTCCCCCTCGGCAGTAATTTCACTGTCACTGCCGGTGGTCAGGTCCGTCAGGACGACATGCTGGCGGTGTGGCCGAGTGCTTATCCCGCTGACACCGTCCTCGACTTCTTCACCTATGCCGGTGCTCCGGGTACTTACAACCTGAACCTCGGTTCCGGTGCTGGTATCTGGTGGGAGAACGATGGCTTCAGCGTGAGTGCCAACTACGTGTCGAGCAACGGCAACGAGTCAGACCCAAGGATCGCTGGTATCGCCACTGATGGAGCCTCGGGAACTGGAACCGTTCAAATCGCTTACGCCAAGGATAACTGGGGCCTTGCAGCTGCCTACAACTACAGCTCCGAGAACTTCGGAAACATGTATCAGGGCACTGCGACACCGCTTGCGACTGAAGTCGGCGGTCTCGGTAACACCAACTCCGTGGGTGTCAGTGCTTACTGGTCTCCTGAAGACCCAGGTTGGATTCCTTCAATTTCCGTCGGTTGGGGTCTGAACTCAACCAGCGGTACTAACGACTCCACCCTGTTTGGTTATGACTTCGACTCAGCCACCACTCAGTCCTGGTCTGTGGGTCTTCAGTGGGCCGATGTGTTCCTGAAGGGCAACATGGCTGGTATGGCTGTCGGTCAGCAGGGCTTTGTAACAGCCCTGGATCTCTCGAACGACGGCGAACGGTTCAGAAGTGCTTCGGATGTCGAAGAGACTCTGGTTCGTGACGGTCAGTACGCCTGGGAATGGTGGTACATGTTCCAGGTCACCGACAACATCACGGTCACCCCTGCGATCTTCTATCTCAGCCGTCCTTTCGGAACGACAACCCAGGGTGAAACCTTCAATCAGTTCGGCGGTCTTGTGAAGACCACTTTCCAGTTCTGATTTCAGCAGCGAAGACTGGATTTGGATCCGTCTGATCCAGCCTTGCGTGTCTCATCCCTCTCCACTTCTTGAGTGGAGAGGGTTTTGTGGACAGCTTGTACAGCGGCCTCCTGTGCAAGCGGTGTCCTCACCATTAAGTTCTGGCTGGACAGAAATGTCCTATCCCTCAATTTTTGGTGTGAGGAATCCAATGAAACTTTTCCAGCAACTGCTGGTGGCACCTGCAGCCCTGGGCCTTCTGGCTCCCATGGCCGCCAACGCCACTGAGCTGAACATCAACGGTGTGTCCGACTACGCCGAGTCCGGCGAGCAGGTCACCAGCATCACTCAGTTCTCCGATGTGTATCCCACCGACTGGGCATACCAGGCACTGAGCAACCTGATCGAGCGCTACGGCTGCGTCGCTGGCTACCCCAACGGCACTTACCGCGGCAACCGGGCGATGACCCGCTTTGAAGCGGCTGCCCTGCTGAACGCCTGTCTCGACCGCGTCACCGAAGTGACCGACGAGCTCAAGCGCCTGATGAAGGAGTTCGAGAAGGAACTCGCGATCCTCAAGGGCCGTGTGGACGGTCTGGAAGCCCGCGTGGGCGAGCTGGAAGCGACCCAGTTCACCACCACCACCAAGCTGAAGGGTCAAACCACCTTCGTGACTGGTGCTGTGACCGCCGGCGGTGACGACGGTTCCAAGTACATCTACGACACCAACGCCACCTACTTCGACGACTCTGCTGACGAGGTCAAGCAGATCGGCAAGGTGCAGCGCAAGAACCGCAACACCAAGTTCAACAAGAACGGCACCAACGGTGGAGCCAACGCCTATAACCGCAACTACGGCGCCTTCACTTTCAACTATGACCAGCGCCTGAAGCTGAACACCAGCTTCACCGGCAAGGACCTGCTGGTTGCCCGTCTGCGTACCGGTAACTTCAGCAAGAGCGGCACCGGCAACGCCTTCGGTGGTAACGGCGTGAACCTCACCGCTCTCGACATCGCCACCGATTCCGGTGTGGCAAACAGCAAGCAGAACATCGTCACCCTCGACCGTCTGTTCTACAAGTTCCCGGTTGGCAAAGAGTTCACCGTGGTTGCCGGTGCTCTGGCTCGTAACACCGAGTCCATCGCTCTCTGGCCCTCTGTTTACAACAAGGGTGCCACCAAGATCCTCGACTGGACCGCTCTGATGGGCACCAGCGGTGTTTACAACAAGGAGACCGGACAGCTGATCGGTGCTTACTGGAAGCAGAGCGTCGACAAGGGTCAGAACGCTTTCAGCGTGTCTTTGAACTACGTGGCTGACGACGGCAACGGCAACTCCACCGATCCCACCAATGGTGGTTTCCTCACCGATAACTCCGAAGCCAGCTTCCTGGCTCAGGTCGGTTACGCCGGTCCTCAGTGGGGTGTGGCCTTCGGTTACCGCTATGGCCAGTGCGACAGCGGCAACGGCTTCCGCCGTGGCACCGAGTTCGCCAAGCAGGACAAGTGGAACAACAACTGCTTCTACGTCCCCACCAAGACTGTCACCGTTGACGGCACCAAGTACACCGTTCCCAATGGTGATCCCAAGAAGCGCTCCGGTGCTTCCACCAACAGCTACGCGCTGAACGCCTACTGGCAGCCCGAGAACCCTGGTTTCATCCCCTCCATCTCCCTGGGCTGGGGCATCAACCAGAACACCACCAGCAACAAGCGTGGCGGCACCCCCGTCAACAGCCAGAGCTGGATGGTGGGCCTGAAGTGGGACGACGTGTTCCTGAAGGGCAACGACCTCGGCTTCGCTGTGGGTCAGCCCACCTTCGCCACCGGCCTCGAGTCCTGCGACGGCAAGCGCAGCGACAAGCGTGAAATTTGTGGTTCCACCCCCTTCGACGGCAACTACGTCTTCGAACTGTTCTACAACTTCCAGGTCACCGACAACATCAAGGTCACCCCTGCGATCTTCTACCTGTCCCGCCCCATGGGTCAGTACACCAACAACCTGGTGGAGAATGGTCAGGGCTACGACGGTCAGTTCAACGTGTTCGGCGGTCTGATCCAGACCACCTTCAAGTTCTGATCTGACATCAGCACGATCTCTTGGGTCCGTTTGTACGGGCCCTCGAGATTCTTGTCCTCACACAGTTCACTCTTTACACACTCTGAACTCCCCCTCAATTCGAGGGGGTTTTTTATTGACCGTTGACCTGACCATCAACGCACTGCTCAAAACGTGCTGATGATGGGTTGGGTTGAACAGAGCGCGAGCCCCGGGTTGCTATGGCGATTGCCCCAGACATCACAGCCTTGGTGGGATGCACGCCCATGGTGCGGCTTAATCGCTTGCCCAAGGCCTGGGGATGCTCTGCTGAAATCGTGGCCAAGTTGGAGAGCTTTAACCCCACGGCGTCGGTGAAGGACCGCATTGCCGGCGCGATGGTGGAGGCCGCTGAAAGCGCTGGCACCATTGCACCTGAGCGAACTGTTTTGGTGGAACCCACCAGTGGAAACACCGGAATCGCCTTGGCAATGGTGGCAGCGGCCCGTGGTTATCGGCTGATTCTCACGATGCCCGACACGATGAGCACGGAACGCCGGGCGATGCTCAGGGCCTATGGGGCTGAGCTGCAGCTCACACCAGGTATGGAGGGCATGCAGGGGGCCATTGAGCGGGCGCGGGAGTTGGTGAAGGAGATCCCTGGTGCCTATCTCCTCCAGCAGTTCGATAACCCCGCGAACCCTGCGGTGCACGCAGCATCCACAGCCGAAGAGATCTGGGCTGATACGGAGGGTGTCCTGGATTCTCTGGTGGCCGGGGTGGGGACCGGGGGAACCATCACCGGTTGCGCCCGAGTGCTGAAAGAGCTTCAGCCCAAGCTTTCGGTGGTCGCCGTGGAGCCAGCTGCCAGTCCGGTGTTGGCTGGTGGCGTTGCTGGCCCCCATCGGTTGCAGGGAATCGGCGCTGGCTTTATTCCGCCCGTTCTGGAGATGGATCTGATCGATGAGATCATTGCGGTCAGCGACGATGAGGCCATGGATGTCGGTCGGCGTCTTGCTCGGGAAGAGGGTTTGCTTTGCGGGGTGAGTAGTGGTGCCGCGGTGGCCGCTGCGCTGCGACTGGGGCAACGCCCGGTCATGGAGGGATGCCGGATCGTGGTGATCTTGGCCAGTTTTGGAGAGCGCTATCTCTCTACACCGATGTTCAGCACTGCGGCGCCTCTTCCAGCACGCCGGGACGCTCAGCTGTGACTCTGATGCCGGATGGTCTCGATCCCTATGCCGTGCTCGAGGTGGGATCCACGGCGACGCAAGCTGAACTCAAGGCCTCTTACAGGCGCTTGGTGAAGCAGCACCACCCCGATGCCGGTGGGTCAGAGGAACGAATCCTGGCGCTGAATGCCGCCTGGGAACAACTGGGCGATCCCGAGAGTCGCCGCGCCTTCGACACGAGCAGGAGACCTGCGGAGGTGGCCAGAGACGAGGCAAGGGCTCGTGGGGCACGCAATGCTCGCGCCAGTCAGGTGGCACGGCAGGCCAGCGGGCGAGCGAGTCACGCTGACGAAGATCTGGCCACCTGGTTGAGGAAGGTCTACTCCCCGATCGATCGCCTGCTTGGCCAGGTGATCAATCCCTTCGCCGCTGAACTCCGGGCCTTGTCGGCTGATCCCTATGACGATGCCCTGATGGAGGCGTTCTGTACTTATCTCGAACAGAGCCGGAGCCGGCTTAATAAGGTGAAGACCTTGTTTCAATCCATCCCAACCCCGGCTTCGGCGCGTGGATTTGGTCTGAGCGTCTACCACTGTTTCTCGCAGGTGGAGGATGCGGTGACGGAGTTCGAGCGCTACACGATGGGCTACGTGGACAGTTACCTCCACGACGGGCGCGAGATGATTCGAGAAGCCAGGCAGCGTCGCAAGCGTCTCCAAGACGAACGTCGACGCTTGGAGATCTGATGGGAGCGGGAGCGTTTCGGGCGCTGCTGCTGCTGCTCTGGGTACTGTCCACGGCCGCGGATCGGCTGTGGTGGTCGCGCCACGGCGGCTTGCCCGCCTGGGATCAGGCCGACTATCTCAACAGTGCCCTGGATCACGGTCGGGTCCTTGGTCTGCTCCCGGGAGGTGGCTGGCAGGGCTGGCAGGCCCTTCTCGACCTGTCTCCAAAAATTCCGCCTCTCGGTTCTCTGGTGAATGGTGCTGTCATCGCCGTGAGCGGTGATGCCCCGGCTCAAGCTGCCTGGAGCCTCAGCCTTTGGAACGGTTTGTT
This sequence comes from Synechococcus sp. BMK-MC-1, assembly GCF_014279955.1. Lineage (NCBI taxonomy): Bacteria > Bacillati > Cyanobacteriota > Cyanophyceae > Synechococcales > Synechococcaceae > Synechococcus > Synechococcus sp. BMK-MC-1. Next base: position 2,306,897 of record NZ_CP047939.1, on the reverse strand, counting down.
GCTGTTGGCCACTGCGGGTTGGGCTCTCTCGCTTCGCTCCCCGCAGCGTTTGGCCAGGGAGTTTGCCTTGCTGGCCGCAGCAGCTGTCTCGCTGACGCCAATGCTGCTGGAATTGCGCACGGACTATCTGCTGGAGCTGCCTCTCACTGCTTGCGTGACCCTGGCGCTGTGGCGCTTGGGCTGCTGGTTGGGTCCAACGCGGCCGTCATCCTGGTGGCAGGCTTTCGTTGCCGCCCTGGCGGTTTCGGCGGCGTTGCTGGTGAAGCAGAGTGCTTTGCTCGTGTTAATCCCTGCCTGCGCCTGGGTTTTGGTTGTTGCCCTGCGCTCAGGCGTGCGTCGCCAAGCGCAACTGGCGTTGGGGCTGGCTGTGGTGACCCTAAGTCTCCTGCCTTGGCTGCGCCACAACTGGATCACCACCCTCGGGGGCACCAACCGTGCGGTGATCGAGTCGGCGGCTCGGGAGGGTGACCCCGGTGTGCTGACCTTGGCCGGCTGGTTCTGGTACCCCCGTCTGATTCCTGATCAGATCGGCTGGGTGTTGCTGGTGATCGGTGGATCGGGTTTGCTGCTCTTGCTGCAGCAACGACGCTCAGGGCTTGTGGCGCCGCCTCGGGATGGTTCCGACCGCGCTCAGGCCTGGAGCTGGCTGTTGGGGATGTTGCTGCTGGGCTGGTTGTTCACCAACCTCAGCCCGAACAAAGATTCGCGATACATCGCACCATTGCTGCCACCCCTGCTGTTGCTGCTGAGTCGGGGCTGGTTGCAGTGGGGGCTCTGGCTCCGGCGTCGCTGGCCTGTGCAGGCGCGCTGGTTGCCGGGTTTGGCCCTGGCGGCAGGGGGGCTGGCCGCAGCCACACCAGCCTGGATGCAGCAGTCGGCACGGTTGCAGAACCGTCATCAAGGCCCCTTGGCAGCGATTGTGCGGCGTGCGGGAGGTGGCGTGCCAGGCGCTGAGCCGAGCACCCTGATCGTGGTGCCGAGCACCCCTGATCTGAATCAGCACAACGTCAGCTACTACGGACGCCGCAATGGAGGCCAGTTGGTAGGGCGTCAGCTCGGTGGCAGCCGCGCTCACGTGCAGCCGGTGCTGGATTACGCCGAGCTGGTGCTGCTGGCGGAGGGTGACCAGGGATCGGTGCGCAAGGCGGCCCGGCGCCTGGATCGCGCCGTGCGGGATTCCGGGGTCTTCACGCGTGTGGACACGTTTCCCCGTCCTGATGGGGGCAGCTATTCCCTGTGGCGCCGGCGTGCTGACGTTCCCGCATCGCCCGGGTTTGATCAACGCTTCCCCGCGTTGGCATCCGCCTTGGAGAGGGGACCATCTGGGCTGGATCCGATCTTCAGAAGCGTGGCGATCGAACACATGCTCGACGGCCACTTTCTCTATAGGGGGCCTGCACGCAAGGCTGCTCTCGCCCGGCTCAACATCGACTCCGGCGATCGTCAGGCCAGGTGGACGCTGGCATTGCTGGCTGTTTTAGCCAACCGCCCGATCGAGGCCTCCAAGCAGTTCGCTGCCTTGGAGCAGGTTCTTCCGGATAACCCTTGGCCCAGTGCGTTTCGTGCTGTGGTGCTGCTGGCTGGTTGGGACCCAGCCCAAGCTGCTGCTGTGGCAGCTGCGGCCAACACACGACTCGGTGATCAGCCCGTGCTGATGGGCCTCGATGCTTCAGCTTCGGTGCTCTCGGGAGCGATCTGGCGGATTCCGGAGGCGATCGACCTCGTTCCCAAGGCCATTCGTGTGATCGAGCAATCGCTCGGCACTCAGGAGAACGCCTCGAGCTGATCCATCCGCAGCCACACGTCGGGGACGGGTCTGCGCCAGCGCACCTGTCCGTAGCTCCCTTTCACCATCAGCAGTTCTCCGGGGCCTTCGAAGATGTAGGCCGGTGGATGCGGGTCACTGGCACCCGCTTCCGTGCTGCCCTCATAAGCCGCTCTGTTCACGCGCACTAGAGCACCTTTTTTTAATGCGGGGGTGGCTTTCGCGGCAGGAGCGGGGCTCGACGGTGTCTCGGCCATCACGGGTCGGTCGTTGTTCGCCAGGCTAGAACCCTTGCACGCATCGCCAGCCCTCCTGTTGGACAACGGCCTTTCGCTTTATCTGGTGGCTTTTGGCGGTCTCCTGCTCGTGTCGGTGCTCCTCGATGACCTGGCGGCGCGGGTGCGGGTGCCAGGAATCCTCATGGTGCTCCTGCTCGGCCTCCTGATCGACAACCAGGTGGAGGTGTCCAACACGCGCGAGCTCACGCTGCTGAGCCTGGACCATGCCCAGCAGATCACCCAGGCGGCGCTCGTGCTGGTGTTGTTTTTTGGCGGGCTGACCACCAATTGGAGTGAGGTGCGGGGGGTGATCAAGCCAGCTGCGCGCCTCGCCACCATCGGGGTGTTGATCACAGCCGCGTTGATCACCGCCGTGGGGATCGGTTTTGATTTGGCCCGAGGAGGCGAAGCCCTTGCGCAGATGGTGCCGCGCAATCTCTTTATCGGCGCCATGGTGGCCAGCACGGACGCGTCGGCGGTGCTGGCACTGCTGAGGCCCCTGCAGGGCCGTCTGCCCCAGCCGCTGATGGATCTGATCGAATGCGAATCGGGGTTCAATGATCCGATGGCTGTGGTGCTGGCCGGTCTTGCTCTTGCGCTTGTCGGTGGAGAAGGGGTCGGTGCTGGCGTACTGGTGACCGATCTGGTGCGCCAGTTTCTGCTTGGAATCCTGATCGGCTTCCTGGGCGGAAGCCTCACCGTGCAGCTTCTCGGCACCCGCATGGGCCTGAACCAGGCCTCGATGCTGCCTGTGGTGAGCCTGGCGCTCCTGATGGTGCTTAGCGGGGGCACCTCTCTGCTGGGAGGCAGCCCGCTGCTGGCGGCCTATGTGGCAGGGCTGGTGCTGGGCAACAGCGACAGCCTGGATCAAGCGGTTCTGGAGGAAGCGCATTCGAGCTACGCCAAGATGGCTGAGCTGCTCCTATTCCTGTGCATGGGACTGGTCGTCGCGCCTCAGGATGTGGTTTATGCGGCCGGGATGGCCTTCCTGCTGTTTTTGGTGATGCAGCTTGTCCGCCTGGTGATGGTGCACCTCTTGCTTTGGCGAACATCCTTCAGCTCAGCTGAACGGATCTTTGTTTGCTGGGCTGGACTGCGAGGGGCCGTGCCGATCGCCTTGGCCATCAATGCCTGGTCTTCGGGGGTGAGCTGGGGCGTCTTGATGCCTCCTCTGGCCCTGGCGGTGGTGCTTTACGGCCTGTTCGTTCAGGGCTTTGCCCTGGTTCCTCTTGCTCGGCGCATGCAACTCACCCTTCCGGATCCCGGCACTGATTCTTCTTCGACTGCCTAACCTCGAGCACCGTTTCTCTGCGCTCACCTCCCATGCGTCTCCTGCTGATCGGATGCACAGGCCTGGTTGGGCGTGGGCTGATTCCTCTCCTGCACGAGGCTGGCCATGAACTCATCGTGGTGAGTCGCAGGCCTGCCTCCGCGGTTGGCCTGCCCGACCGTCTCGCTTCCGAGCTTCAGTGGATCAAGGCCGATCCTGCCGCACCCTCCAGCTGGGCCTCCTCAGCTGCAATGACCCAGGCTCTCGCAGCCTGTGATGGGGTTGTGAATTTGGCCGGTGAGCCGATTGCCGAACAACGCTGGACGCCCCAGCATCTGCGCCTGCTCGAATCCAGTCGGCTTGAGACCACCCGTTGTCTTGCGGAGGCGATGGCTGCGCTCGAGACGCCGCCTTCCGTGCTTGTGAATGCATCGGCGGTTGGCTATTTCGGCACCAGTGCCAACGCCCAGTTCGAGGAGACCAGTGCTCCCGGTTCCGATTTTCTGGCGGGTCTTTGCCAGCGCTGGGAGCAGGCGGCCGCGGCGAAGCCCGAGGCCACCCGACTGGTTGTGTTGCGCATCGGCATTGTGCTGTCAGCAGACGGCGGGGCCCTCGCGAAGATGCTTCCGGTCTTCCGGACTGGATTCGGTGGACCAATCGGCTCGGGGCAGCAATGGATGAGCTGGATCGAGCGCAGCGATCTCTGCCGCATGATCCAGAGCGCTCTGGAACAGCCCTCCTGGTCGGGAGCGATCAATGCCGTTGCCCCTGAGCCCGTTTCCATGGCCGACTTCGCTTCGGGGCTCGGACGCTGCTTGGGTCGTCCCAGTCTTCTGCCGGTTCCCGGTCCCGTCCTCCAGCTGCTGCTCGGCGATGGCGCTCAGGTGGTGTTGGAAGGCCAGCGGGTGGGCTCCACCCGTTTGCAGGAGCTCGCGTTCAGTTTCCGTTATCCGTCGCTTGACGCTGCACTCGCCGCTGCCACCAGCTCCAGCAGCCGTTGATCAAGGCTGAGGCGATCAACAAACCGATCGCCGGGGTGAACAGGGGCTCCCAGAGGCGCTGAAACTCACGCATGGGAGCCTCGATCCCCTGGCTGCTCCCCAGAATCGCCACGGCGAACCAGCCGGCACCGCCCAGCACCAGAAAAACGTCAAGCACCAACACGCGGTCGAGCCAGCGCTTCCAGAGCGGTTCCTGCAACGGTGGTGTCATAACGGCTGCTGCACCAAATCGGAAATGGCTTGGGCCATCCTGGCGCCTCCTCCTGAAGGGCCAAGCCGTTGCAACGCTTGTTGGTGACATTGCCGTTGCAGATCCGCGTCGGAGTGGCTCCTCTCGAGGAGATCGATGGCCAGCCTTGCCGAGGCTTCCAGAGTGGCGGTTTCGCCTGGTTCGCCCTGGGCACAGAACACCGTGGGCCCAAGCAGGCGTCGCTGGGCTTCGGCAAAGCCCGCGGTGAACTGGGGTCCTCGGCCAGCGAGCTGCAGCACGGGGCGTGCCAGTCCCACCGCCTGTTCCGCTGCAGTCCCAGCCATGCACACCAACAGATTCGAGCTGTGCAACACGGCTGCGAATGCACCTCGGCGCACATGAATGCGGCGCGGCCCCCGCTGGAGTTGCAACCCTGAGCCTCCGGGTTCTGCGGTCAGCGTCCAACCCCACGGTTGCACCAGGGCGCGTAGCGATCGGTCGCTGAGGGAGGACACGAGCGCCAGATCGACCGCGAGCACGCCTTGCCTGAAGAGCTCGCTGGGCAGGTGCTCGATCATCTGCAGAAGCAGACCAAGATTTTGCTCAAGCTCCGGCCGGCGGCTCCCTGGGAGGAGGCCGAGCCGTTGCCGAGCGGCAGGCAGTCTCCCGGCATCGGCCAGCACCGGATCCATGAAGGGATTGCCGAGAAAGCGCACCTCTCGGGACAGTTGACCGCTGAGGTCATCAGCCGTGCATTGATCCCGGCTGAAGACGGCATGAAAGCGGCGGCTCTGGAGGCAGGTGGCGCAGGGCCATGGCAAGCGCAGTCGGCCCTCGTAATGGCTGGAGTAGGCCACGAGATAGGTGGCCACAGGGCGCCGGCACAGCCAGGCCGCCATCACCGGAATCACATCGCCCACCACCACCACCACGTCGTAGCGATGGCCGATGCGCAGCAGCCGCAGCAACCGCCGGAGCAGATAAACCACCTGCCCTTGGATCAGTTCAGTCATCCGCCCGCGCAGGCTGGTGTAGCCCAGCCCACCGGTGCTGAATTCCTGCGTGCTGCCGATTAAATCAATGCCCGCATCCCGGTAGGGCTGACCCTTCCCCACCAAGGGCAGGGCTTCCACGGTGTGCCCCAGGCGTGCCAGTGCCCTGGCCAGCAATGAACCTGAGAGATCTTCGCCGTGACCGTTGCTGAGCAGGAGCAGGCGCCCCACCTCAGAGCTCCAGCCAGGCCTTCACCTTCAGCAGAGCAGGCCACTCCGGACGACGCTTGAGACCATCAGCGATCGACTCGCGCAGATCGCCAGCCACGTCGGGTGCCACGGCGAGAACCTGCTGGACCACCTCAATGTGATCGCGCACCCCCTTGGCTTTGGTCTCCAGCATGGCCAGGCAGAGGTTGATCCGCGCCTGCGGGTCTTGAGGGTTCAGCTTGACCGCCATGCGTCCTGATCGCAGGGCGTCGTCCGGCTGTTCGCAGAGCAGTTGAAGCCAGGTCAGGCAGGTCCAACCAGCCGATTGTCTGGGTGCTGCGGCGGTGATCGTCTCGAAATCCCCAAGAAGGTCTGCTGCAGGCACACCGTCCTGATAGCGGGCCATCGCCTGTTGGAAAAGGGAATCCTGGGTGTCGTCCATCGATGATCGACCGATACAGCAATCCGTTCAGATTCCCACAGCAGGCCGAGGGAGCCGCCGGTTTTAAACCGCGAAGGAGCTGCCGCAGCCACAGGTTTGGGTGGCATTGGGGTTGGTGAAATTGAAGCCGCCACCGATCAGCGCTGTGCTGAAGTCAAGCTGCATTCCGTAGATGTACAGCAGGCTTTTCGGATCGCAGATCACGCGGAAGCTCTGGCCGTCAGAGGCCACGTACTCGTAGCTTTCGTCGTCGCTTTGGGTGTCTGAAGCCGGCACGAAATCCATCGTGTAGCTCATGCCACTGCATCCGCCAGAACGCACACCCACCCGCAACACCTGGTTGTCACCCTGTTCGCTGCAGAGCTTGGCCAATTGCTGCATGGCCGGTTCAGTGATCAGGATCCCCTTGCCGTCTTTCGCGGTGTGCGCCGGCGCAGTGCTTGGGGTGGAAGTCATGGGAAACACAGGCTGGTTCCCTCACTCTATGGAGGCTCATACATAGAGTCGTTCCAGTTGTGCAGATCATGTGCGGGTCGCGATCGTCGGTTCCGGTCTCGCCGGCCTCTCCGCTGCTGTGGATCTGGTCGATGCCGGTCATGAGGTGAACCTCTACGAAGCTCGGCCTTTCATGGGCGGCAAGGTGGGCAGCTGGGTGGATGACGGCGGCAACCACATCGAGATGGGGTTGCACGTGTTCTTTTTCAATTACGCCAATCTCTTTGCACTAATGCACAAGGTGGGCGCCTTCGAGAATCTGCTGCCGAAGCAGCACACTCATCTGTTTGTGAACAAGGGCGGGGATCTGCGGGAGCTGGATTTTCGTTTTCCGATCGGTGCACCTTTCAACGGCCTCAAGGCGTTTTTCACCACGCCGCAGCTGAGCTGGATCGACAAGCTGCGCAATGCCCTGGCCCTGGGGACCAGCCCGATCGTGCGCGGTTTGGTGGATTACGAAGGGGCGATGCGCACCATCCGAGCGCTCGACTCGGTGAGCTTTCAAGATTGGTTTGTGGGCCATGGCGGCAGCCCCGAAAGCATCCGGCGCATGTGGAATCCCATTGCCTATGCCCTGGGCTTTATCGATTGCGAGGCCATCTCAGCGCGCTGCATGCTCACCATCTTCATGATGTTTGCGGCCAAAACCGAGGCTTCGAAACTCAACTTGCTGAAGGGATCGCCCCACCGCTGGCTCACGGGGCCGATCCTCGACTACATCCAGCAGCGCGGCGGCAAGCTCCACCTGCGTCACAGGGTGAAGCAGGTGGAGTACAGCGAGGGTGAATCCCCTGAAATCACAGGCCTGCAGCTGGGAACGCCCGAAGGAGAGATCCGTGTTGAGGCCGACGCTTATCTGGCTGCCTGTGATGTGCCAGGAATTCAGAAGCTGCTGCCCAAGGAGTGGAATCGTTATCCCCAGTTCGAAGCGATCCATCAGCTGGAGGCTGTGCCTGTGGCCACCGTTCAGCTCCGCTACGACGGCTGGGTGACCGAACTGGGCGATGCCCAGGAGGCGCAACGCTGCGATGTGGCGCATCCAGCAGGTTTGAACAATCTGCTCTACACGGCTGACGCCGATTTCAGCTGCTTTGCCGACCTCGCCCTGGCCAGCCCCGAGGATTACCGCAAGGAGGGTGAAGGCTCGCTGCTCCAGTGCGTGCTCACACCGGGTGATCCCTGGATTCCCAAGTCCGTCGACGACATCGTTGCTCACACGGACCGTCAGGTGCGCGAGTTGTTCCCCTCGGCCCGCAGTCTCAAGCTCACCTGGAGCAATGTGGTGAAGCTGGCTCAGTCGCTCTACCGCGAAGCCCCTGGCATGGAGCCCTACCGACCTGAGCAGAGCACTCCAGTGCGCAATTTCTTCTTGGCCGGCAGCTATACCCGTCAGGATTACATCGATTCCATGGAGGGGGCGACGATGAGCGGACATCTCGCTGCCGCCGCCATCCTGAAGAAGCCGGCCCAGCTGGCCACGAACACCGCAGTCGCCTGAACCCATGGGACGCTGGCTTGAACATTCCGTGACCACCGAGGTCAACGCTCCCGTGGATCGGGTGTGGGCAGTCTGGAGCGATCTCGAGGCCATGCCCAAGTGGATGCGTTGGATCGAATCGGTGAAAACCCTGGATGATCCCGAACTCACCGACTGGACCCTCGCCGCCCAGGGATTTCGGTTTCACTGGAAGGCTCGCATCACCCAGCGCGTTGAAGCGCAGCAGCTGCACTGGGAATCCGTTGGTGGTCTGCCGACCAAAGGCGCTGTTCGTTTTTACGCAGAGCAGCCGGGACGGACTGCGGTGAAGCTTTCAGTCACCTACGAGCTTCCCGGGGTCTTGGCACCGCTGATGGAACCCACCATCCTGGGTGGGATTGTTACCAAGGAGCTTCAGGCAAACCTTGATCGATTCCGGGATCTGGTTGAACGGGAACAGGCATCCGGGGGCTGAAGCGCGTGCCCGAGGCCATGGGTCTTGGGCATCGGTGCGTGGAGCGAGCCTGGCGGGGCTTCTTTCGATTCTGATCAGTGCTTGCGGCAGTGACGTCCCAAACACCGTCGCCCCAAACACCGTCGCCCCAAACACCGTCACTCCAAACTTGAAGCCGCCTCGGATTGAGGATGCTGTCTCTGAGCTCCCCAGCCGTTCCCCAGATCGGATCGCTCCCCCCTCCTCGTTCGTGCCCCTGCCCAGTCTTGAGCAGGTGCTCAGCGCGGTTCCCGATGGCCGCTCTGATCCTTTTGCTCCTGTCACTGCTGCTGTCTCGGCATCGGCCCAAGAGTCCAGTGCTTCCGATGCTGATCAACCGCAGGGCCTGGGGCTTCAGGTTCAAGGGGTGCTGGCGGTTGGTGGTCAGCGTCGCGCCCTGGTGACCACATCAGAAGGCTCAGGACCGGTCTGTATTGGCGCCAGGGGACGTTGCCCTGGGGAGTCGAGCGGCTTATTACCGGTGGGATGGGTGGTGCAGACCATCGATTTGCGCCGAGGTTGCCTCACCGTTTCGGTGGTCGGTCAAACCGAATCTCCCTTCTGCATTGCCTGAACACAAGCCATCACCAGACCTTCGAGGTCATGGGGATGGGCTTCCTGGTCCACACGGCCCAGCAGCTTGCGGCAACGATCACTCGTCTGCGGACCGATCGACACCAGGGCAGTCCGTTTGAGCCTGGCCGTCGCCTCCTCCTCCCCCAGGCTCTCTGCCAGCAGGTGTGTGGTGTGCAGCACCGTTTTGCCGCTGGTGAAACAGATCGCATCCACCGACCCGGCTCGCAAGGCATCCAGCGTTGCGGCGGGAATCGCTTGCGGACAACGCGATTCATAAGCCGGCACCTCCACAACCCGTGCGCCGGCTTCGCCGAAGGCTTCGGCCAGAACGGTGCGCCCGCCACTCTGGACCCTTGGAAGCAGGATGCGCAGCCCCCAGCCTGAGACCGGGAAGTGTTCGATCAGGCTGTCGGCGACAAACTCGGGGGGCACGAAATCCGCCTCCGAACCCAGCTCCTCCAGGCGCTTGGCGGTCTTGCGTCCCACCGCTGCGATTTTGAGGCTGGCCGGTCGATGGGCCAATGCCTTCCCTTGCCTTTGCAGACGCTCTTCAACGGCATTCGCGCCGTTGGCGCTGGAGACGATCAGCCAGTGGAAGGTGTCCCATTCAGCCAAGGCATCGTCGAGGGCACCCCAGTGATCCGGGGGGCCGATCTCCAGAGCCGGTAGATCGAGAACATCGGCACCGAGCGCTTCCAGCAGTCGGCGGCCTTCACTCTGCTGTTCCATGGCCCGGGTCATCACCACCGTGCGTCCCTGCAGCGCAAGGGCCTGGCCATCTGTCATGACGCACTCCCATCGAGCTTCACGATCCCGCTCACCTGGGCTTGAAGCGCCCCGGCCTCTTCTGCGCGATTTTGGGCGTGGAGCGTGTCGATCGCTGCGCGGAAGCTGGCGCGTGCTCCGTCGATATCGCCACCCATCAATCGCGCGACGGCGAAGTTCTGGTGGCTTTCCGCGTGATCGGGATTGAGCTCGAGGGAACGCTCATAGGCGCGCAGGGATGCGGCGAGGTCGCCCCGGCGTCGTTCCATCAGGCCGAGGTTGTACCAGGCCAGCGCGACTTCAGGGGCATGCTGGCAGGCCGTGGTGGTGAGCTGAATCGCCTCATCCAGCTGATTGGCCTGCATCAGCAAGGCGGCCAGGTTCAGCCGGGCACCGAGGCTCAAACGCACATCCAAGGGCAGATCAAGCGCCTGCCGGTACAAGCCTTCGGCAGCCACTGCATCTTCAGGCGCCAAAGCAATCCCCAGGTTGAGGAGCAACTCGTAACGCTCAGCCGTTCTCCCGGCTCCATCCGGCAGCTGTTCAAGCCCTTGGCGCAGGAGATTGACGCCTCGCTCATGGTTGCCGCTGCTCACCTCCAGTGCCCCAAGCTTGGTGCAGGCGTAGGGGTCACCCGGCTGATCCTCCAGCCACTGCTCCATCGACTGGCGCAGTCGCTCGGCCTTGTCACTCCGATTGAGGAGGTCGGGTCTGTAGCCATCGTGCAGCAGCGCCGGTTCCGCGCAGTTCGCCACCCGCCAGTGCGGTTCCTGCTGAAGGATCTCGGCCACGCTGTCGTCAATCATCGAGTGATAAGGCCGGCTCCAGCAGATGCGTGCGTCGCGTCGGAACAGCCGGCTCACATTGGAATACGGGGCCATGGCAGCACCGAGTTCGTGGCGAAGCAGATTGATGACCAGCACATCCGGTTGCGCCATCAAGGCTCGGATCGCTGGAATCGCCTCGGCGCGCAGGCGTTCATCGGCATCCAGCACCAGCACCCAGTCCCCCCTCACGTGTTCGAGTGCCGCGTTTCTCGCTGGCGCGAAGTCCCCGGGCCAGTCCAGCCGTTCCACCTGGGCACCGGCAGCTTCAGCCAGGGCCACGGTGTTGTCCGTTGAGCCGGTGTCGAGCAGAACCATCTCGTCGACGAAGCCTTTCACTGAGTTCAGGCAGGCCTCGATGCGTTCGGCTTCGTTGCGAACGATCATCGAGAGGCTGAGCATGACGGCGTCCCGTACTGGCGCTGAGATTAGTGCCGTTCAGTCGGTGAATTCGCCTCCCAACTCGAGCGTGTGCTCCTCCCCCAGCAACCGGCCCATCAGCATCTGCTGGGCCTCGGCCATCTGCCCAGGGCTGTAGGCGGCGGGAATGCTGCTGGGGAGAAGCGCTCGCAGGCTCTCCCACCGGTAAGGGCAGCCATACACCGCCAACCCCGCCAGGCGGTTCAGTGTCAAGAGCTGGCGGATGGCTGCCGGCCAAGGGTCTTCACGATCACGGCCTGCGCGAAATGGATTGCCGCGTAGAAACAACTGCAGCAAAACCGGTCCTTCCCCGAGTCGATCCAGGGCCAGAGGATGGTCGGCCTGTGGAGGGTCATGCCAGGGGCTGATTCCAAGCTCGTGGCAGAGGATCGGCCTGAATCCGCGGCGTGCGGGCCAGCTGATGGCTGGCGCCTCAGGGCGCAGGAATGGGCAGGCCAGCACACCGTCCACGCGGATCAGGGTCACACCGCCACCGGCAGGGGCATCGACCGGAGTGGCTCCCTGGACTTCGAGAGTGGCGCCCACGAGTTCGAGGGCGAGTTGGTGCTCTTCTGTCGTTTCTCCTGCCGTTTTGTTCTGACTCTGGCGCCCGTGGCAGCGTTGCAGCGCCTCCCGCCGTCTCTGTAAAGACTGCTCGAGGCGCGAGGCGGGAAGGCGTCCGCTCGCGAGGGCTGCGCAGACAGCGTTGATGGCTTCGTCAGCATCAGCGGGCATCAAAATCAGGTCCGCACCGGCTTCGAAGGCCTGCACGGCAGCCTCACCGGGACCCACCAGGCTCGTGATCGCCTCCATCACCAGCGCATCGGTGACGATCAGTCCCTGGAAATCAAGGGACACTCTGAGAAGGTCGGTCAGCACCTTGGGAGACAGGGTCGCGGGCCGCTCGGCATCCAGGGCTGGGATCAGCAAATGGGCAGTCATGACGCTCTCGACGCCTGCAGCGATCAGCCGCCGGAATGGTTTGAGTTCGAGTTGCTCGAGCCGCTCCCGCGCATGCGCCAGCACGGGGAGCTCCAGATGGGAATCCTGAGCGGTATCGCCGTGTCCGGGGAAATGTTTGGCGCAACCAAGAACGCCTCCAGCCTGCAAACCGCGCTGGAATGCCTCAGCCAGTGCACCGGCGGCTTCTGGAGCCTGGCCCCAAGCCCTCACATTGATCACTGGATTGGCCGGGTTGCTGTTGACATCGCAGACCGGCGCCAGCACCCAGTTGAGTCCGCATCGGCGAGCCTGGTCAGCGGTGCAACGCCCATAGCGTTCCGCGAAACGAATCGCCGCCGCCTGGTTGTGCCCATGCAAGCGACCCAAGGCCAGCGGTGGCACAAGCCAAGTGGCGCCCTCAAAGCGCTGACCGACCCCTTCTTCCACGTCGGCGCAGAGAAGCAGATCGTCATCAGCGGCCCAAGCGCGCAGGGTTCGGCAGCGCTGCTGCAGTTCGGTGGCTGTGCCTCCCAGAAGAATCACCCCGCCGACGCCGTTCTGCAGTTGGCGTTGCAGCTCACTGTTGCTGAGTTCCCAGCGTGGGTATCGCCGTTGCTGATCGCCGGCATGACCGCTGGCTCTCACCACCAGCAGCTGAGACACCGCCCGCCGCAACTCAACTGGGTTCATCGTCGTGGCAGTTTTGAGCATCGTCACTGCCTGGGGGGATCTCCCCCCGCTCCTGGCGTTCGCGCTCGAGGTCCCCGAGCAGTCCCAGAACGGAGGCTCCCTTCTCCAGGCCACGGTCGAGATGGAACACCACTTCCGGTGCCCGCCGCATCTGCAAGCGACGACCGAGCTCTCCGCGCAGGAAGCTGCTGGCTGCTTGCAGACCCTCCATCACCTGGGCTCTGCCCTCAGGATCGGCCAGCACACTCACGAAGATTTTGCAGTGCTGCAGATCGCCGCTCACGTCCACTTGAGTGATGCTGATCAGTCCCTGATGCACGCGGTCATCGCGGATGCCGTGCATCAGGAGTTCACTCGTCTCCTTGCGGATCAGAGCTGCAACACGTTCAACCCGTCGTCCAGGAGCCATCTCAGCTCATTGGTGCTGAAGACACCATGGCACGCAACACCAGAGCGAGGCTGATGAAGCCACTGATCAAGGCTCCGATCAGTGCCACGGCGGTCACGGGATTGCTGCGTCGACGCGCCAGCGGTTCCGCAACGGAATTGAGCACGCCGAGGCTGAACGCGATCAGATAGCGCGGGTAGCGGGTCACATTGACGAAGAACTCGCGCATGGCGATGGCGTTGATCCGTTTCTCATGGCTACTCTGCCGGTCCCTGCCCCGGTCTGGACATGCTGGAGCTCCACCAATTCCGCCACTCCGCCTTCTGCTTGAAGGTGCGGATGACGCTCCACGCCAAAGATCTGAGTTTTCGTGAGGTGGAGGTCACGCCCGGACTCGGGCAGCTGTCTGTGTTCCGGATGTCGGGTCAGCGCCAGGTTCCCGTTTTGGTGGATGGTGATCAGGTGTTCGCGGACTCCAGCGCGATCTGCCGCTATCTCGAAACGTTGCGGCCCGAGCCTGCTCTGCTTCCCTCTGATCCACTCCAGAGGGCTCAAGTGGAGCTGATCGAGGATTGGGCTGACACAACCCTGGCCGCGTCCACCCGGGCTGCTCTCCTGCAGGCTGCAGCCGACGATGGTCAGCTCAGGCTGGCGCTTCTGCCGGATGATTTGCCGGCGCCATTGCGTCAGGTCATGTCTGGGGTGCCTGGCGGTTGGTTGAGCACCTTGGGCGATCTGCTCGGGCAAGAGCAGAGGGCGTCCATGCTCAGCAGTCTCACGGCTCTCGCCGAAGGCCTCGACCAGAACGGATATCTGGTTGGAAACAAGCTCACCCTGGCGGATTTTGCTGTCGCTGCTCAGCTCTCCCTGCTGCGCTTTCCTGCCTCATCCGGAGACGCTTTGGCTGGCCGCGGCGTTCCCGGCCTCAGCGACCATCCACGCCTGCAGTCGTTGTTCCACTGGCGTGATCAGCTGGAAGCCCAGCTCAATCAGCGCGACCCTGCGGCAACCGAGTGAGAACCAGCCGAAACCGGCTGCTGCGCCCTGCGAGGGTCTGATCCGTTTGCAGTCCTGGGGCCCCGTAACTCACCTGCCGCTGATCCGCGCAGATCTTGGCGTCGCACTGCTCGTAGCGCGTCAGGGTTTCGATCCTGCTCAGTCGCGGCGCTCCTGGGCCATGCACGATCTGAAGCACGAGCTCATCACTTAGAAATGCCTCTCTGCCGTTGTCAGTTGGCACCACGGCCTCACGGCGGCCAATCACGCTGGTTTCCAGCAGAACATCGCCGCTGAGCCTTGCCAGTTGACGGTTCACACGCTCGGGGTCCTGCTCGACAGACAGAAGTTTGTCCCCCAGAAGCGCTTTGCCGATGGCGGTGGCGTTGAACGGGCGGTCGCCCACCAGTTGCCCTGCCCGATTGCGTTGGAAGCGTGCCCTGTGCAGCAGAGGAGGTTCGCTCTCGATGATCGAACCATCTCGGTTCACCGTGTCGCTTTGCACCTCCCAGTCACCCGCGAACCAGTCGGGGTAAATCAGATCCTGACGGGCCTTCGGCCGGGGCAGAGGTGCAGGCAGCGACCACTCGGGCCATTCCAGCGCGCGTTGCTCGAGCAATGATGCTTTGGCTGGTTCTGCAGCGTTCGCACCCGTCACAATCAGCAGCTGCAGCAGCATGGTGAACAGCACAAGCAACAGCCTCCGCTTCATGTCAGACCCTCTGATTCGATCGCTTGATCACTACGTGGTGCTTGTTCCCGGTGAATCTGAGCAGCTTTTAACGGCCGCCGCCACCTTGACATGGCTGACGGAACGACTGACGGCGCTCAATCCGTGGCCTGAAGATCTTCGCGGATGCGATGGGGCGAGCGAAGCCGCAGAGCGCCTGCTCGATACCGCCTGTGAACTGGAGACCTCGCCAGGAGTCTGCGTGCAGTGGTATGCCGTCCGCCTGGAGCCGCCTCAGAGCTGATGGTCAATCGGGTCGCTGCTTCGGTGGGTCCTGGATCAGCGTTGGCAGCAGTTTCAGAATTCCGTCGGCCACCTCATCCGGCGGCTCACCATCGATCACCACCGTGAGATCGGCTTCGGCATACATCGGCCGACGGGCCGTCAACAGTGTGTTCAAGGTCAGGGCAGGGTCCTGTTCCTGCAGAAGGGGTCGCGGTGTGTCGTCTGACTCCAGCCGTTTCAACAGCCTTTGCTGCTCCACGTCCAGCCAGATCACGATCCCCTGGTGCATCGCGCCCCAGTTTTCAGGGCGCGTCACGGCGCCGCCCCCTGTCGCCACAACGAGGGAGTGGCGCTGACTAATGGCGCTGAGCACCTGGGTCTCGAGGTTGCGGAAACCGCTTTCACCCTCGCGCTTGAAGATGTCGGGGATGGTGCAGCCAGCGGCCTGCTCGATCACAGCATCGGAATCCACAAAGCCGTACTCCAGGCGTTGGGCGAGAGGCCGACCGGTGCTGGTTTTTCCGCTCCCCATCATCCCGACGAGATACAGATTTCGGCCGCCAAGCCGCTGTCTGAGGGATGGAACAGGATCCAGCATGGCTCCGAATGGCTGTTAGCTCATTAGGATGCCTGCCGGCCGGACCTTCACATGACTGAAACGAAGTCGATCGCCCGGCATGGCAAGGGTCGCGGTTGCGTGATCACCCGCCGAGCCTGTTTCAGCGCCAGTCACCGCTACTGGTTGCCGGAACTGTCTGCTGATGACAACGCAGCGCGCTTTGGTGCCTGTGCGCTGGCTCCCGGTCATGGACACAACTACGAGCTCATCGTGTCGATGGCTGGTGGCCTCGATGCCGATGGCATGGTGCTCAACCTCTCCGAGGTGAAGCACGCCATCCGTAAAGAAGTCACCGATCAGCTCAACTTCCGATTCCTGAACGACGCCTGGTCGGACTTTGATGTGTCGAAACCGGACGGTTGCCTGCCAACCACCGAAGCGCTCGTGCATCGCATCTGGCAACGGCTTTCACCTCACCTGCCGATCACGGCACTTCGCCTCTACGAACAACCGGGCCTCTGGGCCGACTACCTCGGACATCCCATGGACGCCTTCCTCACGATCCGCACCCATTTCGCTGCTGCCCACCGTCTGGCAAGGCCTGAGCTGAGCCAGGAAGAGAACGATCGCATCTACGGCAAATGTGCCCGCCCCCACGGTCATGGTCACAACTATCTGGTGGACGTGACCGTGCGCGGTGCCATCGATCCCCGCACCGGCATGGTTTGCGATCTCTCTGCGCTCCAGCGCCTTGTGGATGATCTGGTGGTGGAGCCTTTCGATCACACCTTCCTCAATAAGGACGTGCCTTTCTTCGCGGAGTGCGTCCCCACCGCTGAAAACATCGCCCTGCACATTGCCGACCGTCTTTCGGGTCCTGTGGGGGCCATTGGTGCGCACCTCCATAAGGTTCGTCTTCAGGAAAGTCCCAACAATGCGGCTGAGGTTTATGCCGAAATGCCCCAACTCGACATGACACCAGCCACGTTGGAAGCAGCGGCACCGGTCTGATCCCATCCCTGGATGACCCATCAGACAACAGTCAGGCTGGTGCTGGCCGTCAGCCTCGACGGACGTCTGGCCTTCCCCCAAGGTGGCGCTTCCCATCTGGGTGGTTCCGGTGATCGCAGGGCTTTAGAGGAAGCTCTGGCCTGGTCGGACGCGGTGTTGATCGGGGCCGGGACCGTGCGGGCCCATCGTTCCAGCTGTCTGATTCATGCCCGGGATCTCCTCGAGCAGCGCCAATCCACAGGACGCCCTCAACAGCCTGCACTGTTCGTTGTGGCCCGCGACGTGGAGTTCCCTCAGCATTGGCCGTTGTTTCAGCAGCCCTTGGCGCGTTACCTCCTCAGTCCAGGAGGGGGCGGTGCCGAAGGATTCCTCGAAGGCTTTCCCCTCGCTGCATCATGGGCCCAGTCCCTGGCCAGCCTGGCGGCCCGTGGCTGGTCGAGAGTGGTGCTCTTGGGGGGAGCTCGACTTTGTGAATCACTGTTGGCGGACGATGCCGTCGACGAGCTGCAGCTCACCCTCTGCCCTCGCGTTCTCGGTGGCCCTTTTGGCTGGGTTCCGGCCAACGCCCAAGCTCTCCCTGAGACCCTGGCCGCGGCGGATGCCTGGTTGCTGGAGCACAGCCGGCCCCTGGGTGGTAACGAGCTGCTCGTGCGTTACCGGCGTAACCGCAGCATCAAGTCGTCGAACGGAAGGTCTTGAAGGCCTGCGGCCGGCAAGCCCAGAAGAGAGGCCAAGCAGCGTTGGACCACCACCTGGGTGTCGTCTCCTACCCGACCGCTGATGAGTTCACTGAAGATCCCGAGTTCCCTTCCACTGCGAGAGGCTTCGCGAATCAAGCACTCGCTGGCTGGACGCGCCAGTTCTCGGCACGGTGGTCCAACCGCCTCGTCGAGTTCAGCCACCAGCTCACCCAGAGGCAGAGTGCTGGTGTCGATCCTGTCGACGGCCTCCTTGGCAAGCCGCTGGCATTCCCCGGCAAGCCGCTGCTCCAGCGTGGGGCGGATCCACTGCAGCAGGGGGGTCAGTAGTCCTGCCTTGGCTTCAACGGCCAGCGTGTTGATGCCGACGGCCAGGGAGGCCATCAAGAGAGGCTGCCAGGCTCTTGTCCAGATCAAGGGTCGACACGATCGATCCTTCAGTTTCGCCTCTTTGATCCCACCTGGTTAGGGTTTCTTCTCTGCTTGTGCATTGGCCTGGGATGGCGTCGCTTTCGGCCCGCTGGCATCGCAGCATCAGCGAGATTCCTGAAGAGCAGTGGGACCAGCTGCTTGGTGATCAGATCTGCCCCTTTTATCGCTGGACCTGGCTGCTGGCGTTGGAACGCTCCGGCAGCGTGGCTCCCGACCAGGGTTGGCAGCCTCTGCATCTGTCGTTGTGGCGGGACGACGACCAGCTCGTTGCCGTCGCTCCTCTGTACCTCAAGGGCCACAGCTATGGCGAATTCGTGTTTGATCAGTCGTTCGCGCGCTTGGCCGGTGATCTCGGGTTGCGGTACTACCCGAAGTTGATCGGGATGAGCCCGGTGAGCCCGGTGCAGGGTTATCGCTTCCATGTGGCCTCCAGCGAAGACCCCCAGGAGCTCACCACAGTGATGCTCGGCTTGATCGATGATTTCGCCGCACGACACGGCATTCTCAGCTGCAATTTCCTTTACGTGGATCCCGCCTGGCAGCCACTCGCGCAAGCAGCCGGTTGTGCCAGCTGGCTGAATCAACAGAGTTTGTGGTCTTCAGACGGCCAACAAACCTTCAATGATTATCTCGCTGGTTTCAACGCCAATCAGCGTCGCAACATCAAACGGGAACGCAAGGCCGTGCGTGCTGCCGGCCTCACGGTGACAGCGATCACCGGGGACGCACTCACTCCCGTATTGGTGTCGAGGATGCACGACTTCTATGCGCAACACTGCGCCCGCTGGGGGCCCTGGGGCAGCAAATACCTGGATGCCAGCTTTTTTGATCGGCTTTGCGATCCCTCACTGGCGGAGCATGTTGTTCTGTTCAATGCCCACCGTGGTGACTTGAACGAACCGGTGGCCATGTCGCTGTGCGTCAGAGACGCCCAGCACCTCTGGGGGCGCTATTGGGGGAGTGATGAGGAGATTGATTGCCTCCATTTCGAGGTTTGCTACTACGCCCCAATCGAGTGGGCCCTTCAGCAGGGGTTGGTGAGTTTTGATCCAGGAGCCGGTGGCAGTCACAAGCGCCGCCGGGGTTTCGTGGTTACGGCGCGAACCAGTCTTCATCGCTGGTATGACCCTCAGATGGATACCCTGATCCGCGCGTGGCTTCCGCGGGCCAATGCCCTGATGCAGGAAGAGATCGAGGCCATCAATGCGGATCTGCCGTTCCGCGCTCAACCCCCAGATCTTGGACGTTGACCAGCTGATTCGTAGGGTGACCTGATGGCAGATCGCACCCCTTCCCTCGATGACCAGCTCTCCCAGCGTTTCATTGCACTGGACCCCAGCGGATATTTTCTGATCCGGGTCGATTCCAGTGCGGGCGAGCTCGTGGCGGAGCACTTTCGCAACGATGTGGATGCCAAGGGGCGCGCCACGGATCCTGAAACCGGTGAGGTGCTCAGTTGCCGAGGGGGGAGTCAACGCGCTCCGACCGTTTGTTACCGAGGTCGAACAGCGAAAGAGTTAGGGATCGCTCTCACGGAAGGGGAGGGACCGCACCCGGTGAGCCGCCTGGATCACGCGCTTTATCTCGGACGGGAACTCCAGAAAGCTGAGGCCTGCCTACTGCAAGGCAAGCCTTACGTTCAGGATTGAGCGGTTTTCAAGGGAGCCTTCGTACTCAAACGGGTTGAAGTTCTTTGGATTCGCTTGGTTCCTCTGGGGGCAGTGATTCCAGCTGCTCCCTGATTTCGCTTTGAACGATGGAGCGGTACTCGAGGAAGTGTTCGTTGTGTGCCAGCACCACGAGGAACTGCTCGAGCAGTGCTGGATTCTGGGTGGCCATGCCGAACATGTAACGCCAGAAGCGTCCGCGCGTGCTGCGCTTGAGCCCCTGTCTCCAGATCACGATCGAGAGCGCCTTGAGATCGGTCAAGGTCGGCAGCTGGGTGGACCCCTTCCAGCGAGGAGCGCCCATCTTCAGGTAATAGGAGTACACCCGATCCATGTAGGCATTGGGCTCGTACAGAGCACAGAACGCCTCCACGTACTCATTGGCGATGTCTCGGATCGGTCTCGTGGGTTTGAAATTGAGGAGATTGGTTTGATTCACGCCCTTCGCGGCGTCCTTGTCTTGAATCAGGCGACCTTCTTTCTCAAGGCGATACCAGAGCGCTGTGTTGGGCAGAGCCTGCAGCATGCCCATCATCGCCGCGGGGATTCCTGTGCGGGTCACGAAGTCCACGATGCGACGTCCGGCCCCGTCTTTCTCACCATCGAAGCCGATGATGAAGCCAGCCATGACACGGATGCCGTTGGCGGTGATGCGATCCACAGCCGCGTCCAGAGGGTTGCGAGTGTTCTGGATTTTTCGAGACGTTTCGAGACTGGCTTCATCGGGCGTTTCAATGCCAAGAAACACGCTTTCGAAACGAGCCTCATGCATCATCTGCATCATTTCTTCGTCGTCGGCCAGATCGACTGATGCCTCTGTGGCGAAGCTGAAGGGGTAACCCCGCTCTTCCTGCCAGCGTTTGATCTCCGGAAGCAGCAACTTGGCATTGCGCTTGTTACCGATGAAGTTGTCGTCCACAAGGAAGATCGACCGTCTCCATCCGAGGTCGTACAGGCTTTGAAGCTCGGCAACCAGCTGGTCAGGCGTTTTGGTGCGGGGCTTACGGCCGTAGAGAACGATGATGTCGCAGAACTCGCAATTGAAGGGGCAACCTCTGGAGAACTGCACGCTCATCGAGTCGTAAGCGTCGAGTTCGAGCAGATCGAAACGGGGGATGGGGGTTGAGGTCACATCGGGTTTTTCCCCCTCGGAGCTGAACCGGCCGCCACTGTCTCCTCGCTGGATCGCTTCAATGAACATCGGGAGCGTGATCTCTCCTTCATCCAGCACTTTGAAATCAGCATTCGCGATTTCAGGGGCGTCGGGTGTTGAGCTCGCGTAAGGGCCTCCAACGGCCACGGGAAGACCCCGGCGCTTCGCTTCCTCGATCTGAACCTGCATGTCATCCTTCTGGACGATCATTCCAGAGATCACCACCAATTCAGCCCAGTTCCACTCCGCTTCGGTGATCTCCCGAACATTGCGGTCGACCAGCTTCATCTCCCATTCCTGGGGGAGCAGCGCTGCCACGGTGACGAGGCCGAGGGGCGGGAGCAGAACCTTGCGATTCACAAGCTCCAGGATTTTTTCGTAGCTCCAGAACGTCTTCGGGAACAGGGGATAGATGAACAGAGTGCGCATAATCCGAGGTCGCGTTTGTTGAGCTCTAGTGCTGACGGTCGACCCTGCTTGCAGACCCGTCCGATTCCTTTTGATTTCGATGCACGCAAGCTTAGGCGGGATCTGTCGTCTGGAGCCCCGGTTTCTGATCTAATAGGTCAGCATTCTGTGATTGCAATGGGCGTTGTCATCTATCTGGGTCTGGTCGGTGCCGGTCTCGTGACCGCTGCGGGTATCAGCCTGGTGTTGCGTGGGATCAAATTGATCTGATCTCCGTCAGGACGGTGTTGCCTCGGCGGCGAATCTCCATCAAGGCCAGCACCACCCCGACCCCACCGGAAATGGCGAATGTGGTGGGCAGCCCAACACTGATGCTCAGCTGCGCGGCAATCAGGCCGCTGAGTCCTCCCCCGCCAAGAAAGGCGATCTGGCTGAGACCGGCCATCCGTCCCCGCAGGATCTGACTGGATCCCACTTGGGTGATGAGATTGCTGCTGCTGAGAAGTCCAGCCGTGCCAGCACCGATGAAGAGCGTCATCAAGAGGATGAAAGGGACAGGCCCCCCTCGGGCCATGCCCAATTGAGCCACAGCTGTGACCAGGCCGAATCCCGCCAACGTGAGCGATGGGCGCCTGCAGAACCGGTGACTGTTGCGCTGAAGGATGAGCCCACCGACAATGCTGCCCAAGGCCAAAACACTGGTGAACAGCCCGAGGTCCATCGGGTCTGTTCCTAATTCTTGAGCGGCAATCAATGGGGCCAGCCCAGGGTGGAAAAAGCCCACAACACACATCAAGCCCGTGAACAACACCACGTGGCGCAAGGTTGTTCCGCAGTCTCTCCACGCCACTGCAAGCGAAGATCCCTCAGCCGATGTGCTGCGCTGCTCCTTCTCAAGCCTCGGATGCAAAAGCCAGATCACGCTGGCGATCGGCAGAAGATAGGTGGCTGCATCGAGGGTCAATGCCGTCGCCGGACCCGTGAGTGTGACCAGCCAGCCGCCAATCGGTGGACCGACCAATTTGCCCACGTTGAACACCACGGAGAAACTGGTCAGAAAAGGAGCCAGCTGGGCATTGTCGTCAACGAGAAGGGCGCAGTATTTGTTGCGTGCTGTGAGTTCATAGGCCCCTGCGATTCCCACCAGGAGCGTGCTGGCGAGCAGCATCAGCACTTGGGGCAGTCCATCCAGCCAAGGAATGGCCACGGCACCGATCAGTCCTGCTCCTAGAAGTGCCCATTGCGCCTGGATCAACACCGTTTCACAGCCAATGCGATCGGTGCGAACACCTGCCGGACCGCTCACCAAAAGTGTTGGCAGCGAGAGTGCTGCGAAATGAAGGGCCAGCACCATGGGGGCTGCCGTTTCATCCATGAGGATCCATCCCTTCGCAGTCAATCCGGCGAAGGATCCGGCAGTGCTGACGCCAGAGGCGATCAGGAAAATAATGCGTTGGCGTTCGTGCAGCCCCCGTGCGCTCACAGGGCAGACCGCGCCGAGGCCACCATCGATGCAGCTCCCACGATCTCGGCGCGGAGGTCGTAGATGTCGTATCCAGTGATTTGAACTGGGATCATGGTTCCCGGAGCCGCCTGCAGTCCGTCGGCTTTGGGTGCGATGTGAACCTCCCCATCCACCTCTGGTGCAAAACGCGCACAGCGACCGATCATCGCGCCGGTCTCAGGGTTGTGTTGCTCGATCAGGGCATCCACCGTGCGGCCCACCCAGCGGGCATTGGCCGCCGCAGAGATCGGTTGTTGCAGCGTCATGAGGCGATCTTTTCTGGCTAAGGCGATGTCGGCATCGACGGGATTGGGCAATTTGGCTGCGGCCGTCCCTTGCTCCGGTGAAAAGGTGAACACGCCGACGTGATCGAACTGTTGCCGCTCCAGAAAACCTGCCAAATGCTCGAACTGCTCCTGCGTTTCTCCTGGGAAGCCCACGATCAACGTGGTGCGCAGCACCGCGTCGGGTAGCTGGTTTCGGATCTGATCGAGCAGCCGCTCGTTCACATCGGCCTGCCAGGGGCGATTCATGGCGCGCAGCACATCGGGGTGGCTGTGTTGCAGAGGCAAGTCCAGATAGGGCAGCACGTTGGGCACATCCCGGTACGCGCTGATGACCTCGTTGGTCAGGCCTGTCGGGTAGGCGTAATGCACGCGAATCCAGGGAATCTCCACGTCTCCGAGGGCCTGCAACAGGTCGGCCAAGCGGGGACGTCCATAGAGATCCAAGCCGTAATTGGTGGTGATCTGGCTGATCAAGATCAGTTCCTTGACACCTTCTGCGGCCAGCTGATGGGCTTCTGCCACGATCGATTCGATCGGCCTCGAGCGCTGATTGCCACGGAGGTGGGGAATGATGCAGAAGGCGCAGCGGTAATCGCAACCCTCGGCAACTTTCAGGTAAGCCACAGCTTCGCCGGTGGTGCGATGGCGCGGGAGTCGTTCGTCGGCCACGAACGTTGGTGTGCTGCTGACCCGGTTCACCCGTTCGCCGGCTTCCACCCGTTCCAGCACCTCCACGATGTGCTGGTAGTCGCCCGTTCCCACAATCGCTTTCGCTTCAGGGAGGGACTCCAGAAGCTCCTCCTGAAAGTGCTGGGCCAGGCATCCGGCGATGATCAGTTCCTTTCCTTGTTCTGCAAGTCCGACCAGTGTTCTGACGGATTCTTCCCTGGCGTCTTGGATGAAGCTGCAGGTGTTCACAACCACCACATTGGCGACGGATTCATCGCTGCTCACCCCGTAGCCCGCTTCACTCAAGAGACCGAGCATGTGTTCGGTATCGACTCGGTTCTTCTCGCAGCCCAGATGGGCAAACGCCACGGTTGGTTTGGTGCTGGCCCCGTCTCGGCCAGGACGTGGGTCCGGGGACATGGGCATGGTGAATCAATCAATCACCATAAATCCCGCTCCCACTCCTGCCAGAATTCACCCATTCTCTACAGTTCGCATGGCCGCCAGCAGACTCACCAGCCGCCGTCGCCAGGATCAGGGCTCGAAATGGGTACGGATTGCCATGGCCGTGCTCGCGACCGTGGGCGTGATCGACACCGGTTCGATCACCCTGAAGCGTTGGGGTCTGCTGGGAAACCTCACGTGTCCCATGGGCGCGGACGGTTGCGACAAGGTGCTCAACAGCCCTTGGGGAACACTGTTTCAAGGAGATGGTTTCAGCGTTCCGCTCTCGTTTGCTGGTTTGCTGGCTTACATCGCTGTGTTGATCATGGCCTTGGTTCCTCTGCTCCCAGGGCTTGCCGAAAATCGTGGTGATCTGGCGCGGCGCACCTGGTGGGGGCTGTTTGCCGTGTCCCTGGGAATGGCGGTCTTCAGCCTTGTGCTGGTTGGACTGATGGTGTTCAAGATCCAGGCGTTCTGTTTCTTTTGTGCCTTATCCGCAACCCTGGCCGTTCTCCTTTTAATTCTTGCCGTAGCCGGTGGTGGCTGGGACGACCCATCCAAGTTGTTCTTCCGAGGTTTCCTGCTTGCTCTCGCCGTGCTGCTGGGAAGCTTGATCTGGGCTTCCGTTCTCGATCCGGAGCGTCCTGATGCCCCGGTGACCGGAGCTGGAGCACCCCCTTTGGTGACCACCGAAAGCACGCCAGCCAAGGTGGCTCTGGCGGAGCATCTCACTGCGTCTGGCGCCGTGATGTACAGCGCTTACTGGTGCCCCCACTGTCATGAGCAGAAGGAAGCGTTTGGAAAAGAAGCGGCGAAGAAGCTCACGGTGATCGAGTGCGCTTCAGATGGCCAGAACAATCAGCGGGCTCTCTGTGAAAGCAAAAAAATCGAGGGTTTCCCCACCTGGGAGATCAACGGCAAACTTGATTCCGGTGTCAAGCCTTTGAAGGTTCTCGCCCGTTTGTCGGGTTTTAAGGGAGAGACAAATTTTTAATGGTTGAGCGGCCAGTGCATCTCAATCGCTGACTGGCCGGGTGTGGATGCTCTTGCCCTTCACCTGGCGGCTATGGCAACGCCATTGCGGAAGCGGTGACGGTGCATCACTTCGGTAGTGCCCGCCCCTGCTCTCGGTGCGAAAGAGGCAAGCATCCAGCAGTAGGCGGCTTGCTTGCTGGCGGTGGTGAAGATCAAGGAGAAGGTTGAGGTTGCTCCGGCAGGTTTCCTCGAGCTGGAAGCATCGGTCTTTCTCCTGGTTGCGCATCACCTCCAGCAGTGGGCTGCATTGCAACGCGCTGCTGGCTTGGAGGAGCTCCCGCAAGGTCTGCCGCATCCCGTTCACGCGTCGATCAACTCCGGCCATATCCCAGCAGGCTGCTCGAAGCGCGTTGATCGATCGGTGCAGGGATTCAGGGTCTTGCCCAGGCATTAGCTCCGCTGTGCTCAGCTTGAACGGCTCCAGCCCTTGGTTGGAGACGGTGGGGGCGCTCCTTTCATTGAGAGCGATGTCCTTGAGTCGTCGGGCGAACACAAGACATTCCATCAATGAGTTGCTGGCCAGCCTGTTGGCACCATGCACCCCGGTGCAGGCCACCTCTCCAACGGCGAAAAGGCCCGGAATCGTGGTTGCCGCCTGCAGATCCGTGGCGACACCGCCCATCCAGTAGTGCGCGGCCGGTGCCACCGGGATTGGCTCCTGTAGAGGGCGAAGGCCATACTCCCGGCAGCGCTCAAGAATCGTCGGGAAGCGTCGTTCGGCTTGTTCTGCTGGTATTGGTGAGAGATCCAGCCCCAGATGGCTCAATCCCTGGGTTCGCATGCCTTGCAGCAGGGCTCTGCTCACTTGATCGCGTGGAGCAAGGTCGCGCTGGGTCAGCATGGCCACAGGACTTCGTCCTGAGGGGTCAACCAACACGGCGCCTTCGCCACGGACGGCTTCTGAGATCAAGAAGCAAGGTGCATGAGCAAGTTTCAGCGCCGTGGGATGGAACTGAACAAATTCCAGATCGTCGACTGCAGCTCCGGCTTGCCAGGAGAGCACAACCCCTTCTCCACAAGCCTGGGGTGGATTCGTGGTGTTGGTGTAGAGGTGTCCGCCTCCTCCTGTCGCGAGAACGACTGCTCGGGCTGGAACCCAGTGCAGCCAGGGACCATCAAGAATCTGAACACCGCAGCAGCGTTGGTCTTCGACCCAGAGTTGGGTGACGCGCACGCCGCGGCGATGCACCAGGCCTGGTCTGGCTTCGACGCGCTCGCGCAAGACATCCACCAAGGCTCTGCCGGTGCGGTCCTGCACATGCAGCACCCGGTGCTGGCTGTGAGCTGCCTCGAGGGTGGTCGCTAGTGATCCATCGGGATTGCGGTCGAACGCCATGCCGAGGGAGAGCAGCCTTTCCACGCAGTGGGGTGCCTGATCGACCAGGAGACGGACGGCATCGCCATCACAGAGACCTGCCCCTGCCTTCAGGGTGTCCTCCCCATGGAACAACGCAGAATCATCAGGGCCGGTGACCGCTGCGATTCCACCTTGCGCCCAACGGCTCGATGAGCGCCGACCAGCGTTTCTGTTCAAAAGCAGAACGTTCAGGTCAGGGGGAAGCTCCAGGCAGGTCATCAGACCCGCCGCTCCTGCTCCAACAACCACAACATCCCAGGGGCCGTTGTGGATCGGATCCTGGGATGTTGATCGCACGCTGCTCATCGGAGCTTGTCGTAAACCACCGAAGGATCCGGCGGCTCAACCATGACGCATTTTTAGCGGTACTGACCGTCGTTAATCCTGTCGAAGCCCTCATTCAGAGCAATCGAGGGTGCCGTCACCGTGAAATTATCGCGGTACTTCTCGAACAGCTCCTTCTGGCGGTCGGTGAGATCAAGAGCCAGCACATCATCCACAGACTCGTAGGGACCGCCCAGGACGATCTTTCCGGCCAGGGTGGGATACATCCCGGGAAATTGCTGGAAGCGCCGCACCGATGAGTTGTTCAAATCAACTTTGTCGCCGCGTTCGGCGATCTTGTCGTCAGCCACATTGCGGATGTCAGCGGCCTGAACGCCTGAGGGGGTGGCCAAAGAAAACAGCAAGCCAGCCATGACGACGAGACCTGTCAGCCAGGACAGCAGACGCTTCATGAAATTCTCCGTCTGAGAATCGGATCGGGATGATGCCGGAAGAACCGACCTGCAAACATTACAAGTGCTCTTCCCTGGCCATCGCAGAAAGCCCCGGGGTTTTTGCAGTTCGTTTCAGATGAGTCCGCTCAGGCTTGGAGCCAGCAGGGACACTCCCAGGAAAACGGCGTCAATCACCAAGGTGGTGAACAGCACCGAGGACGCAATGGACCATGCGCTCGAGTCGTCTCCAAGCCGATCAGCGCGTGAGCGGCATACAGCAACCAGTCTTGTAATCAACGCTGCTGCCACGATCACCACCAGAAGAGACTTCGGTGTGAGGACCTGAGCGGCAGCTGCTCGCAACAGATTGGGAGCTTGGTCGGCCGTGGCTGTTACCACCTCGGGCCACAGGGGCATCACCCCGGATAAGGCCATCGAAAGATCGGTGAAGGCTGTTCCGATCAGGGACGCCAAGTAGAAGGCGCAGGCGCAGCGCCAGCGGGTTGTGAGCCCAGCTAAGGCAAGAGGCAGGGCGAAAGCCTCGACCGGCACATGCAGGACCGGGTGGGCCGGCAGCCATCCCCAGAACAAACTTCCAGCCATCCAGCTGCCGCTGAATCCCAGAACGAGGGCGCCAAAATCGCCCTGTTCGCTTCGATCAGCCTTAAGGCTCCACAGGATTCCCGCGAGCGTCAGCACGAGTCCAAAGAGGCAAGCACTCAATGGATGCTGACGGACCCATGGGGCCTGGACGAACACAGGCATCACCACGAGCACCGACGCCCAAAACGGGAGGGATGCCAGAACTGCAGTGGCAGAGAGCCTCTGCTTGTCCGCGGCTGGGTTTTGCATCAGCCCGCTGGACAAGGCCGCACCTCCGCAATGTGAAGAAAGAATCGAAACCTTAGAAGATTCGAGCCTGTCTGAGGGCTCAGCACTCAATCTTCAGCAGGACTGGCGCCCTCAGCCTGTTGGGCATAGCGTCCAACCACCCAACCATTGGAATCTGCGGTGTCGGAGCCTGGTCTTCTTGAAGCCATCTGGAGAGATTTCGTTCTCGGCGTTGTGCAGGGACTCACGGAGTTTCTGCCCATCAGCAGCACAGCCCACCTCAAAATTGTGCCGGTGCTCGCCGGTTGGGGTGATCCCGGCGTTTCGGTGACTGCAGTGATTCAACTGGGCAGCATCGTGGCGGTGATTGCCTACTTCAGGGCAGATCTGGCTGCTGTTCTGCGCGGGATCAGTGGTGCTGTGCGCAGGGGGCAATGGCGCGAGCCGGAAGCGCGACTGGGAATCGCCATGGCGATTGGCACCCTGCCCATCCTGTTTGCCGGACTGGCGATCAAGTTGTATTGGCCTGGTTACGAAACCTCGCCGCTGCGCAGTGTTCCCGCCATTGCTGGGGTGTCCATCCTGATGGCCCTCCTGCTTGCTCTTGCTGAGCGTTTCGGACCGCGCTCCAAGCAGCTCGATCAGGTTCAGGGCCGCGATGGACTCCTTGTGGGATTGGCCCAGGTTCTGGCTCTCATTCCTGGTGTCTCCCGCTCCGGCAGCACCCTCACTGCTTCGCTCTTTGACAGTTGGAAACGGCCCGATGCCGCTCGGTTTTCTTTCCTTCTGGGCATCCCTGCCATCACCATTGCGGGGCTGGTGGAGCTCAAAGATGCATTCACTGAGCCCAGTGCAGGGGGTGTTCTGCCTTTGATGGTTGGCATCGTCTCTGCAGCGGTGGTCTCGTGGCTGGCTATCGACTGGTTGCTCAAATTCCTGCAGCGACACAGCACCTGGGTGTTTGTGATCTACCGGTTGCTGTTCGGAATTCTTCTGTTGGCCTGGTGGGCTGGTTCTGGCTCAAACTGAAATCAGTTGAATCCATTTCGTGTGGAATGAACCCTCCGCAGGCGTAGCTGTTGCCGCTCTCGATCCATCCAGTGCTGGGCGTCAGCCCCAGCCTGCGGTTGTTGCATCGGTGGAGCCTGGTTCGATCGGAGAGGAGCTCGGCTTCGAACCCGGCGATCAGTTGCTCAGCATTAACGGTGTACGCCCGCGCGACCTGATTGATTACCGCTATCTCACCGTTGAGGAAGATCTCACCCTCGAGGTCCAAGACAGCGCCGGAAAGCTCCATCGCGTGCAACTCGAAAAGGATGCCGATGACGGCCTCGGTCTTGCGTTCACCGAGGCGTTGTTTGATGGCCTGCGGCAATGCACCAACCGCTGCCCCTTCTGTTTTATCGACCAGCAGCCGCCCGGGCATCGCGACAGTCTTTATCTCAAAGACGATGACTACAGGCTCAGTTTTCTCTACGGCTCCTACCTAACGCTGACCAATCTCAGCGAGAGCGACTGGACGCGCATCGAAGAGCAACGTCTCAGCCCCCTGTTCGTGTCGGTGCATGCCACAGACCCAGGGTTGCGTTCACGACTGCTCGACAATCCCAGGGCGGGTGAACTGCTGCATCAGCTCGACTGGTTCGCGTGCCGTGGGTTGCAGATCCATGCCCAGGTGGTGGTCTGCCCAGGACTGAATGATGGCGAGGCTTTGGTTCGCACACTCACTGACCTGGCGCGGTTCGGGGCAGGGGAATGGCCTGCTGTTCTTTCCGCTGCTGTGGTGCCTGTGGGTCTGACGCGCTTTCGGCCTGCTGAGGATGGACTGCGGGCTGTCACGCCGTCGGACGCACGCCAAGTGATTGAGGCGGTGGAATCGCTTCAGTCCAGCTTCCAGCAACGGCTTGGTACACGTTTCGCCTGGCTGTCTGATGAGTGGTATCTGATCGCAGGTCAGCCCTTGCCTTCGAGGGGCACCTACGAAGATCTGCCTCAACAAGAAAACGGTGTCGGCACGATCCGGGCCTTTCTTGAGGCACTGGATCAGGCCACGGAGCAGCTGCCTGAACGAATCGATTCGTCTGTTCACAGCAGCTGGGTGGTGGGCCGTTTGGTGGATCAGGCTCTGGCACCGGTGCAGGAGCGGCTTAACCAAGTTGATGGTGTAACGCTCACGTTGCATGGACTTCCGAGCCCTTACTGGGGTCAGGATCAAGTGGTGACGGGCTTGCTCACAGGAGAAGATCTTCTCCATGGACTCAGAGATCAGGTTCTGGGGGATCAGTTGCTTCTTCCGTCCGTGATGCTCCGGCAGGGTCAGCCTGTGTTCCTGGATGACATGACCCTCGATGAGGTGCAGGAGCAACTGCCGGTACCGATCCGGATCGTGCATGGAGCAGCTGACATCGTGGCTGCTGTTCTCGGTCAGCAGAACAAAAACCCCTAAGCTCCGCCCAGCCCCGGAATCGTTGTGCGTCGGACTGCTGCACGTCTTCTGTTACTCGCAGGAGTTTTGCCTTCTGTGATCCATGCACCCCTGCGGGCACAGGACGTGTCGAGCGTTGATGCTGCGGCCGCTGATGGTGCGGCTCTGATCGATCAATCGACGCTTCCCACTGCAACTGAGATCAAGGGTTCAAGGCCGAAAGCTGATCCCTCGGTACTTCCACCCGCGGCCACCACGCTTCCTGAGAATCAAGACGATCTCAAGGCTCCGCCGAGTCTTGCGCTGCCCAATCAACCGGG
Source organism: Synechococcus sp. BMK-MC-1 (assembly GCF_014279955.1). Taxonomy (NCBI): domain Bacteria; kingdom Bacillati; phylum Cyanobacteriota; class Cyanophyceae; order Synechococcales; family Synechococcaceae; genus Synechococcus; species Synechococcus sp. BMK-MC-1. The sequence continues at coordinate 2,276,209 of NZ_CP047939.1, read as the reverse complement.
CCAAGTGAGAATTCGAGAGCTGCGGCCCCTCACGCTTGCTGAGGTGGAGCGTTTAGTTGAGGTCAACAACCCCAGCCTCAAAGCAGTGGCCAGCCAGGTTCAACAAGCCAAATCAAGCCTGCGTGCAGCGCTTTCGGCCTGGTATCCCACGCTCAATCTCAATGCCAACGGTCTGCCTCAGTACCTCGCGGGTGAGCAGCAAACCTTCGATCCCAACAGAACCCAGACTGTGAACCCTTTGACGGGGCTTGAGCAATCTGAAGGTCGAGTTACGAATACAGAGATTTGGTCTGCCAATTTTGGGGCCCAGTTGAACTGGAATTTGATTGACCCAGCCAGGGTTCCTCAGATCGCGGCTGCAAGAGATGCCTATGAGAGCGCCCGAGACACCTACTTGATCTCCTTGCGTGAGCTGCGTCTCCAGGCAGCGACGTCTTATTTCCAGCTTCAACGTCAAGATGAACAGGTTCGGATCGGTCAACAATCCGTACGAGCTTCATTGGTGAGTCTTCGCGATGCGCGAGCTCGCTACCAAGCGGGTGTGGCTACCAAACTCGAGGTTTTAGAAGCTGAAACTCAGCTCGCCCGTGATCAACAGCTGCTCACCAATGCTCTCGGCGACCAGGTGAATGCACGTCGATCGCTGGCATCGCTCATGGATCTTCCTCAAGACATCACTCCCACATCCGCTGCCCCTGCTCGTGTGCTTGGACTGTGGGAACCATCGCTTCAGGAAAGCATCATTGCGGCTTACACCTTCCGGGAAGAGCTCGATCGAGTGCTTCTCGATATCTCGATTAACAACAGCAACGCCAACGCAGCACTGGCGTCTGTTCAGCCTGTGCTGAGCATTTTCAACAATTTCACGTCCCAGCGTTTCCAGGGGGGAACCAGCGAGCCTCCAGTGAGCACCGAGGTGTATGGATGGAGCTTCGATAACTCGGTGGGCTTGTCGGCCACCTGGAACATTTTTGATGGGGGTCGAGCCCGCGCGGAGTACCGCCGCAACAAGCAAGCTGCAGAGGAGAGCCAGTTCAACTTTGCATCCGAGCGCGACAGCATCCGCAGGGAAGTGGAAGAAAGTTTTTACAACCTGAGAGATGCGCAGCAAAACATCCGCACCACAACGCGGGAGGTGCTGTCAGCCACTGAGTCGTTGCGTTTGGCCAGGTTGCGTTTCCAAGCGGGGGTGACAACTCAGCGCGAGGTGGTCGATAACCAACGCGATCTCACCAGTGCTGAAGTGCGTTACGCCGATGCAGTTCTGAGCTACAACGCCAGCCTGGCTGAGCTGAGGCGTCGCACTGGCTTGGATCAAGTCAAAGCTTGCCCGCCGCTCAATCTTCCCGGCAAGAAGCCTGAAGTCGACCGCATGGAGTCTGTTCCCATTGAGCCGGATCCCAATACGCCAGCCTGTGAGGCCTCACAGCTCGGTGCTTGAGCCCTTTTCGGACGGTGACTTCAGCTCCTCTCTCTCCGGCCCAGCTGCTTGCCGTCCATCAGCTTCTTGATGGTGTCGCTGAGAGACAACGGCACGATTTTGGCCACATCGTTTCCGATGTGAAGCCCGACGGGAGTCTGATCACCGCATGTGACCGTTGGAGTGATGAGACCCTGGTGAAGGGGTTTGCTCAGATTTGCTCAGGAGAGAGCACGCTCAGTGAGGAGGGGGAAAAGCATTGTCCGGCCACATCTGCGTTCTGGGTGGTGGATCCACTGGATGGCACAACGAACTTTGCCGCCGGCATTCCCTATTGGGCAATTTCTGTGGCGCGCTTTGTGGATGGTCGGCCGATGGAAGCGTTTCTCGACATCCCGTCCTTGAGACAACGCATCGTTGCGATCCGGGGACGTGGTGCCTGGCGCAATGGCAAACGACTGACCGCTGAAACCCGTCTGGCGGCAGGAAGTGCCTGCGTTTCGCTCTGCAGCCGTGCGATTCGGGTGTTGCAGCGCCGTCATCAAGAGCCGTTTCCAGGAAAGATCCGTTTGCTCGGGGTTGCAAGCCTCAATCTTGTGAGTGTGGCGATGGGGCAGACCGTGGCGGCTCTGGAGGCCACCCCAAAGATCTGGGATCTCGCTGCTGCCTGGTTGGTGCTGTCTGAGCTTGGTTGCCCTGTGCTCTGGTTGCGGGAAGATCCAACGGCGCTGGTTCCAGGACGGGACCTCTCTGATGTGGGCTTTCCAGTGCTTGCGGCCAGTTCCGAGGAGCAGCTGACGCGGCTCAGACCTTGGGGTGAGTCGCTGTTGTTGCCCTGAGAGTTTGGTAGTTGCGTGAAGGGGGGTGTGTGGTGTTATGGTTATGGACTGCGCGGGGGGCTGAGGCCCGAAGCGCAGCTTCTGAACAAGGAAAGCGAGAGCTTGATGTGTTCAGGAGTGCTTACAAGCCAAGAGGGAGCGATCCCACGGTGTTGTAAGTTTCTCAAGCGGTCGCGAGGCCGCACCGCCAACCGCTCCTGAAGGGGGCGCGACGGCAGAACCTGGACAACTGAAAAGTTTAGGAACTGACGCTTTCATCGCGTTTGTTGCTGATGAATCAACTGAGAAGTTGAGTTGTTAGTGATGAATGAAAGAGCGATGAAGGTGTGAGGTCCCGTCAACAATTATTCGTTGCAGAGAAGCATTGCGCTTGCAACTTGAGAGTTTTCACGAGCTTTTGAGTTGTCGGTGTGCGCAGTGTGGAGCAACAACCGGATCTGAGATCCTGGAAAGTCATTGATAGAGAAATCTAGAAGTGCACTCTTAAGAACCCTTTCTGTGTCAGCGGAAGGAGGCCTCAACTATTGCGAGGTTATCTGAGCAATGGGTGACGCAAATCATTTTGAGGACGTGAGAGCGTCTAAGAGGAAATGATCTACAACGGAGAGTTTGATCCTGGCTCAGGATGAACGCTGGCGGCGTGCTTAACACATGCAAGTCGAACGAACCTTCGGGTTAGTGGCGGACGGGTGAGTAACGCGTGGGAATCTGCCCTCAGGAGGGGGATAACGGCTGGAAACGGCCGCTAATACCCCATATGCCGAGAGGTGAAATGAATTTCGCCTGAGGATGAGCCCGCGTCTGATTAGCTAGTTGGTGAGGTAAGAGCTCACCAAGGCATCGATCAGTAGCTGGTCTGAGAGGATGATCAGCCACACTGGGACTGAGACACGGCCCAGACTCCTACGGGAGGCAGCAGTGGGGAATTTTCCGCAATGGGCGAAAGCCTGACGGAGCAACGCCGCGTGAGGGATGAAGGCCTCTGGGCTGTAAACCTCTTTTCTCAAGGAAGAAGATCTGACGGTACTTGAGGAATAAGCCACGGCTAATTCCGTGCCAGCAGCCGCGGTAATACGGGAGTGGCAAGCGTTATCCGGAATTATTGGGCGTAAAGCGTCCGCAGGCGGCCCTTCAAGTCTGCTGTTAAAAAGTGGAGCTTAACTCCATCATGGCAGTGGAAACTGTTGGGCTTGAGTGTGGTAGGGGCAGAGGGAATTCCCGGTGTAGCGGTGAAATGCGTAGATATCGGGAAGAACACCAGTGGCGAAGGCGCTCTGCTGGGCCATAACTGACGCTCATGGACGAAAGCCAGGGGAGCGAAAGGGATTAGATACCCCTGTAGTCCTGGCCGTAAACGATGAACACTAGGTGTCGGGGGAATCGACCCCCTCGGTGTCGTAGCCAACGCGTTAAGTGTTCCGCCTGGGGAGTACGCACGCAAGTGTGAAACTCAAAGGAATTGACGGGGGCCCGCACAAGCGGTGGAGTATGTGGTTTAATTCGATGCAACGCGAAGAACCTTACCAGGGTTTGACATCCTGCGAACCTCTTGGAAACGAGAGGGTGCCTTCGGGAACGCAGTGACAGGTGGTGCATGGCTGTCGTCAGCTCGTGTCGTGAGATGTTGGGTTAAGTCCCGCAACGAGCGCAACCCACGTCTTTAGTTGCCAGCATTTAGTTGGGCACTCTAGAGAGACCGCCGGTGATAAACCGGAGGAAGGTGTGGATGACGTCAAGTCATCATGCCCCTTACATCCTGGGCTACACACGTACTACAATGCTACGGACAAAGAGCAGCAAGTTCGCGAGGACAAGCAAATCTCATAAACCGTGGCTCAGTTCAGATCGTAGGCTGCAACTCGCCTACGTGAAGGAGGAATCGCTAGTAATCGCAGGTCAGCATACTGCGGTGAATACGTTCCCGGGCCTTGTACACACCGCCCGTCACACCATGGAAGTTGGCCACGCCCGAAGCCGTTACTCCAACCCTCGGGAGGAGGACGTCGAAGGTGGGGCTGATGACTGGGGTGAAGTCGTAACAAGGTAGCCGTACCGGAAGGTGCGGCTGGATCACCTCCTAACAGGGAGACAAACAACGATTTTGATGCCTGAGTACTTTTATTCTTAGGCCGAAATCCTGTCACCTTAGGTCGATCGGTACCTCAGCTTTGAAGCCATCAAATTTGCAGCGATGCAGGTGAGGATGGTGGAAATTCTTAGTTCCTAAACTTTGTCTAGGTCACACCCCACAAGGGATGAGACTCCTGGGCCATTAGCTCAGGTGGTTAGAGCGCACCCCTGATAAGGGTGAGGTCCCTGGTTCAAGTCCAGGATGGCCCATTCGGTGTTGGGGGTTTAGCTCAGTTGGTAGAGCGCCTGCTTTGCAAGCAGGATGTCAGGAGTTCGAGTCTCCTAACCTCCACTGACCGAACTGTATCCCCATCTCCAAGATGTTGGAGTTGAGCTCGATTGGAGTGTGATTTAGATGTGTCCGCTGGAAGACCCCAGCTTCCTGTCATTCCAAAGACAAGTAAAAAGTTTACTTGTTGACTTTGGTTGATAAGATGCTGGGCTCAAATGAGTTGATCAAGCAATTGATCAATTGATTTGAAGTTCTAGCAGAACCTTGACAACTGCATAGGTAAGTCTGGAAAGAATAAAGCATCTCATGGATGATGCGATGATTCTTTTCTGTGATCCGAAAGGATGATGGAGAAGGAGAGTTGCAAATTCTATCGAGCAAGAGCCGAGACTCCATCACGTTCTTTCAATTGTGTCGAGCAATTGCGAGTTTGATTCTTGATTCAGCAATGAATCAGGGAGAATCTGTTTCAACGACAGCAAGCGTGTTGGAGATTATATGGTCAAGCTACAAAGAGCTCACGGCGGATACCTTGGCACACAGAGGCGATGAAGGACGTGGTTACCTGCGATAAGTCTCGGGGAGCTGGAAACACGCTTTGATCCGGGAATTTCCGAATGGGGCAACCCCTAGTACGGCCAGCTGAATCCATAGGCTGGCGCGAGCCAACCCAGCGAACTGAAACATCTTAGTAGCTGGAGGAAAGGAAAGTAAAAACGACTCCCTAAGTAGCGGCGAGCGAACGGGGAAGAGCCTAAACCGATAGTTTCGACTGTCGGGGTTGTGGGACAGCAACGTGGATCAGGAATGTTAGTGGAAGTGTTTGAAAGACACGCCACAGAGGGTGAAAGCCCCGTACACGAAAACTGAACTGACCTAGCTGTATCCCGAGTAGCACGGAGCACGTGAAATTCCGTGTGAATCCGCGAGGACCACCTCGTAAGGCTAAGTACTCCTGTGTGACCGATAGCGAAACAGTACCGCGAGGGAAAGGTGAAAAGAACCCCGGGAGGGGAGTGAAATAGAACATGAAACCGTGAGCTTACAAGCAATGGGAGCCCTACTCATAGGGTGACCGTGTGCCTGTTGAAGAATGAGCCGGCGACTTATAGGCACTGGCGGGTTAAACCGGAAATGGTGGAGCCATAGCGAAAGCGAGTCTGAATAGGGCGTTTGTCAGTGTTTATAGACCCGAACCCGGGTGATCTAACCATGGCCAGGATGAAGCTTGGGTGATACCAAGTGGAGGTCCGAACCGACTGATGTTGAAAAATCAGCGGATGAGCTGTGGTTAGGGGTGAAATGCCAATCGAACCCGGAGCTAGCTGGTTCTCCCCGAAATACGTTGAGGCGTAGCGTCTCGTGCTCCAGCAGGGGGGTAAAGCCACCATTTCGGTGCGGGCTGCGAGAGCGGTACCAAATCGAGATGAACTCTGAATACCCTGTGTGTAGCGAGGCAGTCAGACTGTGGGGGATAAGCTCCATGGTCGAGAGGGAAACAGCCCAGACCGCCAGTTAAGGTCCCCAAATCAACACTAAGTGATAAAGGAGGTGGGATTGCCCAGACAACCAGGAGGTTTGCCTAGAAGCAGCCATCCTCAAAGGAGTGCGTAATAGCTCACTGGTCGAGCGATCCTGCGCCGAAAATGAACGGGGCTAAGTGTTGTACCGAAGCTGCGGATTTATGGTAGGGGAGCGTTCTATGTGGGGCGAAGCGTTAGCGTGAGCGGGCGTGGACTGCATAGAAGTGAGAATGTCGGCTTGAGTAGCGAAAACATGGGTGAGAATCCCATGCACCGAAACCCTAAGGGTTCCTCCGGCAGGCTCGTCCGCGGAGGGTTAGTCTGGACCTAAGGCGAGGCCGAAAGGCGTAGTCGATGGATAACAGGTCAACATTCCTGTACCGGTTATGTTTTGGGAAGAGGGACGGAGAAGGCTAGCCAAGCCAGATGTTGGTTACTGGTTCAAGCGTTCGAGGCGTTGAGGAGCGGCGAAAACGTTCCGAGCTGAGGCGTGAGTACGAGCTGCTACGGCAGCGAAGTTGGTGATGTCATGCTTCCAAGAAAAGCTCTATACCCGTTAAGGCATAACTGCCAGTACCCGAAACCGACACAGGTGGGGTGGTAGAGAATACCGAGGTGCGCGAGGTAACTCTCTCTAAGGAACTCGGCAAAATGGCCCCGTAACTTCGGGAGAAGGGGTGCCACCGCAAGGTGGTCGCAGTGAAGAGGCCCTGGCGACTGTTTACCAAAAACACAGGTCTCCGCTAAGTCGCAAGACGATGTATGGGGGCTGACGCCTGCCCAGTGCCGGAAGGTTAAGGAAGCCGGTCAGCGTAAGCGAAGCTGGCGACTGAAGCCCCGGTGAACGGCGGCCGTAACTATAACGGTCCTAAGGTAGCGAAATTCCTTGTCGGGTAAGTTCCGACCCGCACGAAAGGCGTAACGATCAGGGCGCTGTCTCGGAGAGAGGCTCGGCGAAATAGAATTGTCTGTGAAGATGCGGACTACATACACCCGGACAGAAAGACCCTATGAAGCTTTACTGTAGCTTGGTATTGTGCCCGGGCTCTGAATGCGCAGGATAGGTGGGAGACGTTGAAGCAGTGCTTGCGGGTGCTGGTGAGTCAATGGTGAGATACCACTCTTTCAGAGCTAGGGTTCTAACGTTCACCCGTTATCCGGGGAGCGGACAGTATCAGGTGGGCAGTTTGACTGGGGCGGTCGCCTCCTAAAAGGTAACGGAGGCGCGCAAAGGTTTCCTCAGGCTGGTTGGAAATCAGCCGACGAGTGCAAAAGCAGAAGGAAGCTTGACTGTGAGACCTACAAGTCGAACAGGGACGAAAGTCGGCTTTAGTGATCCGACGGTTCTGAGTGGAAGGGCCGTCGCTCAACGGATAAAAGTTACTCTAGGGATAACAGGCTGATCTCCCCCAAGAGTTCACATCGACGGGGAGGTTTGGCACCTCGATGTCGGCTCATCGCAACCTGGGGCTGAAGTCGGTCCCAAGGGTTGGGCTGTTCGCCCATTAAAGCGGTACGCGAGCTGGGTTCAGAACGTCGTGAGACAGTTCGGTCCATATCCGGTGTATGCGTAGGAATATTGAGAGGATTTCTCCCTAGTACGAGAGGACCGGGAGGAACGCACCTCTGGTGTACCAGTTATCGTGCCAACGGTAAACGCTGGGTAGCCATGTGCGGAGTGGATAACCGCTGAAAGCATCTAAGTGGGAAGCCCACCTCAAGATGAGTATTCCCATGGGGTAACCCAGTAAGGTCACGGGAAGAACACCCGTTGATAGGCTCTACGTCGAAGTCCAGTAATGGATGCAGCGGAGGAGTACTAATAGACCGAGGGCTTGACCATTGATTTGGCTCTTGTCTGAGGCAAGTTTTATTCGATCTAGACCATCATCATCAGCGATTGTTGAAGATGATGACCTATGCAGTTCTCAGGGTTCAACCCTTGGGAATGTTTCTATCCTGGTGTCCATGGCGCTGTGGAACCACTCCGATCCATCTCGAACTCGGTTGTGAAACGCAGCAGCGGCGACGATATTTGGGGGGTAGCCCCCTGAGAAAATAGCTCGATGCCAGGTAAAACATTCAGATCACGGACGTGATCCAAAGAAAGCCATCCCGATAGGGGTGGCTTTTTTTGTGGCTTCTTCTTTGCGCGCTAGTTTAGACGTACGGTGCAATCTTGATCTGATGGCCAAACGGCTACTTCTGCGCCGAATCGTGCGTTCCCTGTGGTTGGCCTATCAACGTTGGGCGGGAACAGACTGTGTGGATCTCAGTGCTGCATTTGCGTATTACACATTGCAGTCGATTTTCCCGATCCTTCTGATTTCTCTGTCTCTTGCTTCGTTTTTGTTGGGTAGGCAGGACAATTTTGATCAGGAAATTATTAGTTACGCGAGTGCTATGTTGCCGCCTCCTGCTGTTGCAATTGTGCGACAGACGTTGATTCAGCTGGTGCGGCAGGGCTTTGGTGCAGGACTTCTTGGTGCGGCAGTGTTGCTTGTCACAGCAGCCAATGTTTATTTGACGTTGCAGCGAGGGGCAGATCGCCTTTGGAAAGATGCCCTTCGACCATTGCCGGAAAGCATCCCATTTGGAGCGCAGGCCTTTCAGTTTGTACGGGTGCGGATTGAAGCGTTCTTTATCGTTATTCTCATTGGGCTTTTGATTGTTGCAGATCAGATCAGTGCCAATTTGCGAATGATTCCTTCTGGCGTCATGCAAGATTTACAGCAAACTCTTCCTTGGCTTGCAGATTTTATGGATGTGTTCCCGCTGATCCAGGTTGGGCGTGTGTTGTTTTCTTTTGCAGGATTTTCTGCCATGGCATTGTTGTTGCAGGCTCTCTTGCCAAGCCGCAAAGTGCCTTTCCTTCCTCTGATTCCCGGGTCATTGCTGATTGGATTTTTGCTCACAGTCTTAAATCTTGCGGTGAGTCGAAGCATCCTCTCTTTGGGAGCACGCTTTCAAGCCTATGGCGTGATTGGGGGCGTTTTGGTGCTCACATTGTGGGTGTATATGGTGGGCGTTGTGATTTATTTTGGTCAGTGTTGGAGCGTTGAGCTTGCGTTGTTGAGGAAGAAGCAGTGTGGAGATCCGCTTACTTCTCGGATCCATTGATCAGGGATTCAGGTCATTATGGATTCTGTTCGTTTCATCTGAGGTCGTGAATGGGTCGTGTTCCACCCCTCGTTTGGTTGATCGCACTGCTGTTGTTGCTGCCAACGACGGCTGGACGTGCTCTGGTTGGTATTTTCGGCGGAGCAGCTCTTGTTCTGCTGAGCCTGTCGCTTGTGTTGGGGGGGCTTGGCTGGTTGGGCTGGAAGCGAATGCAAAGTCAGTTCAAGGTCTGCGGACGTTGTGGGACGACCAACATCGGTTCAGCGACGGTTTGCGCTGCCTGTGGCTCTGTTTTGGAAAGTGATCCCCAGCCACCAGGGGCCAGTTCATTTGATGCCGATGCAACACCAGCCAGTTCGGCCACGATTGATATCACGGCAGAGGATGTCGATCGTTGAACTCGATACAGGCGAATTATGCCGAGGAGTTTTCAGGAGACATTTCAGATGCGTTTGTATTCAATTCGTTCAAACGTCGCTCGCGTAGATAGAGGAACAAGGGACCTCCGCAGGCAAAAGAAACGGTGACACATGCAAGAAGTGTTAATCGCCAGCCTTTGACTTGAAGCCGACGTCCTTCGAAGACGATCCAAATGGAGAAAGCGCTTGCGGCGATCAGAAGGTCACGGCTGAGAGAGCGCGAAGCCGCTGTGATGTTGGCATCTGCAATAAAACCAGCGAGGTCAAACCCACCTGTGGCACTTGCTTGCATGAATTCAAGATTGGCTTGCCATGGCAAAAAGGCGCCGAGCGCCGCAAGAACGAGATAGATCCAGGGCAATGCTTTAGACACCAGGTGGATGATCCGTTGTTTCGGGTTCCAGCGTATCGGGGTTGAGTACGGCAACGCTCTGTTCAACCTCTTGAAGGAGATCTTCGCAGCGGTTCAGATAGATCTCGGCCCGCTGATGTCCTCCTTGCAATTCAGACAATGGGATCGAATCATCCTGAAGTTTGGTCAGAAGCAAATCCAAGGCCTGGAGAGACTCCTCGTAGCTCAGCGTGGCGGCATCCTCTTTCCACTGGGCCTGGGCATTGTCTTTTTTGGACTTCGATTGGCGGGGCATTGCACTCGTGACCGTGTGGGCTTGTTGGCGTCTGATGGATGGATGTCAGGATCTGCAGCTCCTGATGGCCACTGTGTTCACATCGATCTCTCCGTCGCTGAGGTGGATGATCAGTGGCTGAGATGGACGGGCATCAGCGACGGATTGAAGCAGGCCTCCGTCGCCGTTGCTCACAGTGGCGAAACCACGGGCTAACCATCGTTGGGGAGACAGGGCCTGCAGCAGCTGCCGCCGTTGTTCCAGGCGATCACGTCGTCGTGCGACACCCGCAGCTGGATTGGAGCGACGCAGGGTGTCTCGTCTTTGGAGCAATCGCTCCTTCTCTCGGCGTAGCCTCCAACGTTGCGACTGTTGGAGTTGTTGTCGGCATTGACTGAGGAACTGCAGTGCTGAGGTTCGGGTGGGCAGGAGGCTCACAATTGCAGCCGTTGGTGTGGCGGCTCTGAAATCGGCGACGAGATCAGCAACGGTTCGATCGTCTTCATGGCCTAGGCCTGTCACCACCGGTACTGGGAAGTGCGCCAACCTTCGACAGAGCGATTCATCGTCGAAAACCATCAGGTCCTCTCGGCTTCCACCCCCACGCGCCAAAACGACTGCATTCACATGCAAGGACTCCACATGCTCTGCCAAGCGCTCCAGCACAGAGCAGATCTTTGGTGCCACATCACCCTGCACGGGGATGGGGATCACGAGCAGCTCGGTCAAGGGCCAGCGTTCCTGGGCTGTGCGCAACATGTCGGCGAGAGCTGAGCTCGGAACGCTTGTGAGCAGGGCAATCCGTTTGGGTATTGGAGGAAGGAACCTCCTGCGCGAAGGATCGATCAATCCCTCTTTGCTTAGGAGCCCTTTCACCGCTTCGAAGCGGCGCTCGATCGTGCTTCTGCTGGGACGCAGGTCGACCGCCTGAACGGCAAGGCTGGCCCGAGCAGACCAGAAATTCAGCTTGCCCACCACCGTGACGCCTTCGCCCTCAGCGGGGACAAAGTTCAGTTGCTGCAGTCTTGAAGCCCAGCACACAACGGTGATACTGGCGTCTCCATCGCTGAGCGTGAGCCAGAGATGCCCCTTTTTGATTTGTGGACGCAAAGCACTGCCGTGCACCAGAAATCTGGGGGCAAAGCCTCGTTCGAGCAGGGCCCCGACGGAAGCGTTCAACTCCTGGACGGAGTAGCTGGGAATGGAGTCAGCGTTCAAGGCGGCGGTACGCGAACCACCAATAGAGGCAGAGGGCACTGGCGATCACACTGACGACCTGCCCCCAAGGTTGGGTCAGTTGCGTCAGGGCAACCGCAAGAATCACCAGCGCACTGCTGAGCAACCGCGCACCATCGCGGCGGTTCTTGGCAAAAAATGGAAGCAATCGACTCACAACGCGACCTTCACTCTCTCGTAGAGCTGTTCTCACAATGAAAAAGCCCACTGGAGACCAGTGGGCTTTCAAAAGCAATTGGAGCTTGAGGCTGAATCAGCCGAGGCCGATTTGGGTCAGGATGCCCTGGCCGGTGAGCAGCTCGGTGCCAAGACCGATCACGAAACCGAGCATGGCCAGACGGCCGTTCCAGGTTTCAGCGAAGTTGACGAAGCCGAAGCGGGGTTGTGCGGAATCAGACATGGTGGAAGGCCTGTAACAGATCCAATGTAACAAAGGATTGACTTTTATTGACTGTCGCAACGGCGACATCAGGAGGCCTTTTTGGTTTTGCGCGTTGCCACCGCCTCGGCTGGGCGCTCGGGCCATGGATGCTTGGGGTATCGGCCGCGCATTTCCTTACGAACGTCGTGATAGCTGCCGTTCCAGAAACCTTGTAAATCCCGTGTGCGTTGCAGGGGGCGGCCTGCTGGAGAGAGCAGTTCCAGCGTGATCGGGAGGGCTCCGTTCAGGAGGTGAGGACTGGTTGTGCAGCCAAACATCTCTTGAAGCTTCACGGCGAGAACGACCCCCTCCTCTTCGTAGGTGAGTGCCGCGTCGCGCCCGCTGGGAATGCGAATGGTCGTGGGTAGCAATGCGTCAAGTTCACGCCGATCGCCCCAGGCAACATCTCCCCAGAGCGACTGCGTCAGGATCGCTTCATCCAGCTCCCCCCAGCTGCGGCACTCCAGGCTTGCATCCATCAGCCAGCGCTCAGGATGGTCTTGGAGAAAGGACGTTTCACGGCATGGCCATGGTGTGCCAATGCGCAGATGGGCCAGCTGCAGCCGTCGGCGTAGTTGTTCATTGCGCTTACTCCAGGGCAACAGCGCTAAGCCTTCGCGCCGGAGTCGTTCGAGTAAGACTGCGCTGATGGCCTCGGCTGAGGGTTTGGGCCACTGCTGACGTTTCAGCTCGAGAGCGCCGAGCGACAGGATCCGTTCTGCGCGGATTTTCTGTTGCCGGTCGTCCCAATCGACGTCTTCCCGCCACCGTCCCTCGGATTCAGCAAGGTTTTCAAGCCAGCTTCTTGACATGGGCACGGCCAGGCGGATCCGGGCGTCACGACCACTGAGATCGAGTTGGGCCACAGCGAGCGCTTCGGCATGGTGCAAGGGATCGTGGTCTGGGAGGGTTGCTCCTCGTCCTTGCCTCAGCAGGAACTGCCCAGGGCGTTGGTCGCGTGCGCGAGCCAGCCATTCGGGAAAGGCCTTCGCCACCAGCACTCCAGCCATTAAGTCCCAGGTCTCATGCGGGGGAGTGCCGCGGGGAATGTCCTTGAGCCTGTCCAGCTCTCGTTGCCATTGCCTGCTTTGTTGAAGGATGGCCCCAGCACCTGTGGTTGCATGGCGCCCTTTCGATTGCTGCAGCGTCTGAAGGCCGCGAAGGAGGTCGCTCCCTTCGGCACGCAGGGCCGGAGAGTTTCTTTCGCTCAGCAGCGCCGCGAGATCGCAGCCAAGCGGCTCGACTCCCCAGCGACGGGCTTGCACCATCATCAGTCCCAACCTTGGATGAACGCCGAAGGTCGCCACATGGCGCCCTTCCTGGGTGATTTGCCCTTCGCGATCAATGAGGCCGAGCTGCTGCAGCTGCTGACGCCCTTCAAGAAAGAGAGCTTGAGGAGGTGGCTCCAGCCAGGCAAGCTCCTGTCCTAGCCCTGCTCCCCAGCGGGCGAGATCGAGCAGGGTGGGTTGCGGGTCAGCTCGTTGGAGTTCTGGCAGATCTTGCAGAGGACGACGCTGTTGTTCGGCTGGAGACCAAAGGCGAACGCAGCGCCCAGGCGCCTGGCGTCCGGCACGGCCCCGTCGTTGATCAGCGCTGGCTTGACTGGCGGGCACTGTCTCCAGCCCCTCCATGCCCGTGCCCGGGTCAAACCGCGTGTGACGGCTCAGGCCGGCGTCGATCACGAGTCGGACGCCGTTCAGGGTGAGTGAGCTTTCAGCGATGGATGTGGCGAGCACCACGCGGCCGTCCCATTCGCGATTGCAGGGTTGAAGGGCGTAGGCCTGTTGCTTCAGCGACAGCTGTCCGTGAAGGGGCACGCTCTCCCAGGCCTTGAGCTGGTTTGAGCTTTTGATTCGCCGCAGGCAGCGTTCAATTTCCTTGAGACCTGGGAGAAAGACCAGGACAACTGGAGGATGGGCGTTGGACAGCCCTTCGCTGTCCAGATAGGGCAGTTCCGCCTCAAGCGCGCGGAGCACATGCTGATCAAGGGACTCCTGGTTGCGCGGTGCACAGTGAAGGGTCTCGACGGGGAAGGCCCGTCCCTCGCTGCACAGTGTCCTCGCGCCGTCCAACTGTCGGCTGAGGTCGCCCAGCTGGAGTGTGGCCGACATCAAAAGCAGTCGGAGATCGGGCCTGAGCAGCTCTCTGGCTTCCCTCAGCAGTGCAAGGGCGACGTCGCTGTCGCGACGGCGTTCATGAAACTCATCGAAGATCACGCAGGACACCCCGGTGAGATCGGGATGGGCCTGCAGCCTGCGCAGGAATAGGCCATCGGTGATGGCTTCAATGCAGGTTCTTGAGGATCGCCTCTGTTCGTTGCGTACTGAGTAACCCACCCGTTCGCCGATGGGTTCGCCGAGAGAGTCAGCAAGACGCGCTGCTGCTGCTCGTGCTGCCAGTCGCCTGGGTTCGATCAGGAGGATCTTGCCTTCGATGGATGCACCACCAGCAAGCTCGCCGATCAGCGCCAGCGGAACCCGGGTGGTTTTTCCAGCTCCTGGAGGAGCCTGCAGGATCACGGTGGCCCCTGGACAGAGCAGGGACTGCAGCTCCGGCAGCAGGGGATCGATGGGAAAGGAACCCGTCAGGGGCAGCTCCCGTTAGCTGAGGAGTTCGAGCACTCCGAGCAGAAGAAGACTGCTGAGGGCCCCCATGGCAGCGAGCAGGCGCACAAGAGGCGCGAATCGGAAGCGGAGTGTGGCCATGAAGAAAACCTTAAAGGCCGAAGTGATTCTGTTCTAGTCCGGCGCGTCCTTGAGGGCTAGTCCCGGTTTGCAGGGCTTCACAGATCCGTGCCAGATCAGCGCACGTGTCTGGCGCCATCAACCGGGTGGTACTCCTCGCCGGTGAGCTCCTCGTACACGATGGCTGGAAGCCCGGTTTCGAACATGGTCTGCAGTGCTTCCTTGAGGTATGGGTTCCAACCACCGGTGCTCACCTTGCCGTGCCGCACCGTCCAGTCCCATGTCCCCTGAAGGTCTCTGGGAATGCGTCCTTCACGATCCCTGCGGGCCACGAGGTCGAGCGACTCAACCAGGCCAACCTGCACGGGGTCTTTGCCGTAGGCCGGAGTCAGGCTCAGCTCCAGGCGAACGGGATCTTCTTTGAGAAGACGAAGCCGGAAACGGGGCGGCAACTTCACGGATTTGATCACTGCAGCAACGATCCGCGTTCTTTGGTCCACCAGGAAGTTCCCCCTACGAGTCCGAAACGAGCCGTCTTGCAGCTCATTCCTCCAACTTATTCACTGGAGCGATCGGCAGGTTTGTCTTCGTCGTCGTCGCTGAAGCGAACTGTCAGCAGGTCCTCTTCGGTGAGGCGGCCTTCGCCATCCAGAAGCTCGGGGTGGATGGTCACCTTTCCGGTTCGATCCCTGCGACTATCTGACGCATTAAAGGGTTTGCCTGCTGCGCTGAAGCCCCGGCCCATCACCTTGAACGCCTGCCAGAGCAGGGCCATGAAGATCAGGCCGTAAATCAGTGGAAAAACGGTACTCAGCATGGCGGAAATCTGAACGGCATTCGGGCGCATTCCTCCGTCTCCATCATCGCTTCAGGGGGTAGATACCGGCATCATTTCCACCGCACCGGTCGCATCCGGTCATGAAACGGGCGGTTGTCCCTCTGCCTCATATCAGGATTGCTCCCTACGGTCGGGTGCAAGATTCAATGCCCTTCTTGCCATGGCTGTGGCTGTTCCCTCCGCTCTTCGGATTTCGGCACGACGCCTCAGCGACAGCCGTGGTCTGATGTCTCTGATGCTGACCGCGTCCCTGTTCGGCCCTTTGGTGGCCCCGTGGGAGATCAGGCCTGTGAAGGCTGCCCCAGCGCCAGCATCCGTGTTGTCTTCGCAGCTGTCTTCGCAGTCTTTTGTTGCCGGTGCAGTGGCGCGAAGCGGTCCTGCTGTCGTCACACTCGAGACGCAACGCACGGTGCGGGCATCAGCAGGCAATGGCCTGCCCCAGGGGCTTCTGATGGACCCCTTCTTTCAACGCTTTTTCGGGTTGCAGGGTCAACCTTCTCCTCGCTCTCGGGTGGAGCGCGGCCAGGGCAGTGGTGTGATTTTTGATGCTCAGGGCCTCGTCCTCACCAATGCTCACGTCGTGGAAAACACCGACCAAGTAACGGTGGGTCTTCCAGATGGTCGTCGTGTGTCTGGGCAGGTGGTGGGACAGGATTCCGTGACGGATCTGGCTGTGGTGAAACTCAAGGGTGGTAACAGCTGGCCAACGGCGCCCCTCGGCAATTCCGATCAGCTTCGTGTTGGCGATTGGGCGATCGCTGTGGGCAATCCTTTCGGACTTGAGAACACGGTCACCCTCGGCATTGTGAGCAATTTGAATCGCAATGTGTCCCAGCTGGGAATCCAGGGGAAACGCCTGGATTTGATCCAGACGGATGCAGCGATCAATCCAGGTAACTCAGGTGGCCCGCTGCTCAATGCCAGTGGAGAAGTCGTGGGAATTAACACGTTGGTGCGATCAGGGCCGGGTGCTGGATTGGGATTCGCGATCCCGATCAACCGGGCCAAGACCATTGCCATGCAACTCGTCGAGCAGGGACGTGCCAGTCATCCGATGGTGGGAATTGGCCTTTCCTCGATTCCTGCGTCCGCTCCGGGAGGCGTGACACCTCCTGGGGCCGTCGTGCGCTCAGTGGTTTCAGGTGGTCCTGCCGCCCGGGGAGGGTTGCAGGTGAACGATGTGATCGTGGCCGTAGCAGGTGTGGCTGTGAAGAGCCCTGCGGAGGTGGTGACGGCGATTGATCGCAGTGGCGTGGGGCGACCCCTGGAGCTCCGGGTCGAGCGTCAGGGCCGCTCGCTTCCCATCACGGTGACGCCGGTGGACATGCGCGCCCTGAAGATGCGCTGATCAATCCTCATCCGCATCGCGCAGCTGCTCGACGCAGCGCGTGATGCATTCGCCGTCGTCGAGATTGCACGTGGTGATGCATTCGAAATAGGTCTCTACTGCATCCCAGGTCTGTTCATGGTCCGCTGCATTGGCCTGGCTCTGGTTGCGGCCAGCGGGCAGGGTTCCTGGGTGTGTCATCAGCTGCCGGGATCAGTGATGTCAGCTTATGCACACGTTTTGAGTGGGTAAAGGCAAATGAGTCTTCCTTCCTAGCTGTTCGTGAAGTTTCATCTTGCCGTGTTGAATTGTTGCGTTAGGCAGCTTTCTTGCGCCGGCTTTCGCGTTCTTTCTGTTTCTCGCGTTTGGCCTGGCGCTTGGCCTCCTGCTCCGCTTTCTGCAGCGCCTCCTCGGCAGCTTGGCGCTCCTCCGTTTTCTTCTCCAGGTAGTAGTTGTAATCCCCGCGGTACAGCACAAGCTCTCCGTCGCGGAGTTCCACGATTCGGTTTGCCACCCGGGAAATGAAGTAGCGGTCGTGCGACACGAGTAGGGCAGCCCCTTCGTAGGCACAGAGCGCATCCTCGAGCATTTGCTTGGCAGGAATGTCGAGGTGGTTGGTCGGCTCATCAAGAACCAGCAGATTGCAGGGGCTCAGGAGCATGAGGGCCAGGGCCAGGCGCGCCTTCTCGCCGCCGCTGAGTTGTCCCACTTCTTTGAAGACGCTCTCGTTGCTGAAGCAAAAGCTCCCCAGAAGAGAGCGCACCTGGGTCTGGGTCCAGTCCGGTACTGCCTCGAACAGGGTGTCGATCACCGTTTTGCTGAGATCCAGGGCCTCCGCCTGGTTCTGTTCGAAATAGCTCGCCACGATGTTGTGTTCGCCAAGAGTGGCGGACCCTTCGTCTGGGGTTTCCAGCCCCATCACCAGGCGCAGAAGAGTGGATTTGCCCGCACCATTCGGGCCAACGAAGGCGATCCTGTCGCCTCGCTCCACTTCCAGTTCGGCGCCCAGGAACAGGATCTTGTCTCCGTAGCTGTGGGTGAGGTTGTCGATCAGAGCCACCTGGGCCCCGGACCGTGGTGCTGGGGGAAAGCGGAAGCTTGGCCCTGAAACCGATTCGATCGGTGCCTCAACGCGCTCGACTTTCTCGAGCTGCTTTTCCCGGCTCTTCGCCTGGGTGCTGCGGGTTGCACTGGCACGGAATCGGTCGATGTAGGCCTGCTGGGCGGCGATGTCCTTCTGCTGGCGATCAAACGCTGCCTGGGTGGCCTCCTGCTCCTGCTGCTTCTGCTCGAGGTGAGCTGTGTAGTTCCCCAGGTAGGCGCGGGAGATTCCCCGCTCGGTGGACACGATTTGATTGCACACCTGATCAAGAAAGGCTCGGTCGTGACTGATCACCACCAAGGCTGCGGTCTGCGTCTTGAGGTAGTCCTCAAGCCATTGGATCGTTTCCACATCCAGGTGATTGGTCGGTTCGTCGAGAAGCAGCAGATCCGGATCCTGAAGAAGGATCTTGCCGAGAGCGATGCGCATTTGCCAGCCCCCGGAATAGTCCTTCACCAGCTGTTCCGCCGCTTCAGCTGAGAAGCCGATGGTGGGCAGAAGCTTGTCGATCCGAGCATCCAGTTCGTAACCATGCAGGGATTCAAAACGGGTTTGAAGAGCCCCGAGGCGGTGGATGAGTTGGTCGAGATGCTCTGGATCGGACGCTGCCTGCTCGGATGCCATGGCCAGCTCAACCTGTTTCTGCTCACTCAGCACCTGTGCTGCTTCGCCAAAGGCTTGGAACAGCTCTTCGCGGACCGTTCTCTCGGGGTCCACGTCGAATTCCTGCTGAAGAAAGGCGATGCGCGGCTCTCCCTGACGCACGATCTGGCCGCTGCTGGGTTCTTCCAGGCCGGCGATCAATTTCATCTGCGTGGATTTCCCCGCTCCGTTCACCCCCACAAGGCCGATGCGGTCACCGTCTTTGACCTCCCAGGTCACATCGCGGAGCACTTCCCCGGTGGGATAGATCTTGCTGACGCGCTCAAGTCGCAGCACAGGGGCGAAGGCAGATGCCCTCATCATCCCGTGCCGTGGTGAGGGCAGACTGGTGATCGATGAGACGGCGGTGATGCGGAGGCTTGAGCAGGTGGCAGCGCTTGTGGTCGCTGCAGGATTGGCTTTGGTGAGTTACTGGCTGTTCTTCAGCTGGGCTGGCGGAGGCGGACCACGGGAGCGTCGTGTGAACCCTTCGCCCAAGCCTCAGGTTTCAGTGCCAGTCAAAGCCCCCCTCTCGCTTTGATCAGCCATTGCTTGCTGAGATCGTCGTCAAGATTGCTGATGTGAGCTTTCACCTCGTCGACCGTCACAGGGAGCTGAAGTTGCTCCCCGATCGCGCAGATGGCATCGATGGCCCCAGCAGGGTTCTGCAGGGCTTGCCGAAAAAGCGAGCGGGTGAGATCACAGTCACTTTCGATGCGTTCGTAGAGCGCGGCAGCGTTGCCCATGGCCCATCCCTGACTCACCGCAGAGTATTCACAACGGGCGGATCAGCCCAAAACCGCAAGTTCTGTTGAAGCGGCGAGCTCTGAAGGCGGCGTGTTGTCTAGGCGGCTTGATCGAGATCCGCCTCCTTGAGGCCTGCGGCTGAGGCGTCTTCCATGCTTCGCGCATCCATGCAGAGAACCTTGCGCAACTGGGCGTAGTTGGCGGCCTGGGATGGACGCCCTTCCTGAACGGCGCCGTATTCAGCGCGTTGAAGAACATGGTGCAGGTGGGTCAGCAGGTAGGTGCTGATCACGGCAGACACCAAGACGTCACTGTTTTCAGTGGCACGACGGGTCCGGCGTGCACCGCCGGTGCGCCTGGTGCGAGGCGTTGGCTTGCGAGTGCTGGTGGCCTGGCTGGAGGAACGGGGCATGGCAGTCCTGGCTGAACGTCGAGAAGCAAGTGCGGATGAAGGAACGGTTGCGTTGAACCTTTGAGTGGAGGCGGGCGTCAGAGGTCGGATCGATGCCATCAGCATAGTGCCGGATACTATCCTTGCGCATCTCTGTACACTTTTAAGTAGCTCTGCCTCTGCGGTCGTGGCAACCCGCCAAACCTCATCCAGCGGGAAGCCGAAGTCGCCACGGATCCAGGTGGTGCTCCCGGAAGATCTCTGCCTGCGCCTCACGGCACTCGCCGAGCAGGAATCCCGCACTGTGAGCAACATGGCCAAGGTGTTGATTCAGCAGGGGGTTCAGCGTTTGGAGCAGGGGGAATCGGCGTTTCGCTCCCCGGCGTCTGCTCCCCCCCAATCCCCCACCGATCGTCTGCGCTCAGCTCTCGAATCCCAGCAGCCGCGGCGGTTGCGTGGTGCACCGCGCCGGATGCGGTTGCACCGTCCCGATCGCTCTGGCAATTGATCAGACCGGGTTGACGCGCAGGCCCAGCACTGTGGCTTTTGCTGCGCCAGTAATCGCCGGAGCGTTGCCTGGGTGGCCGCGTTGGTGCCACCAGGCCAGAAGCGCAAAGACGAGTGCTTCGCGGAACTGGGTGGGGAGATTCAAGTCGCTGCTCGGGCGGACCCGCACCCCGAGGCACCGCTGCCTGAGCTGCCGCATCAGGGTTTGATTCCTGCACCCCCCGCCTGCAACCAGCAGCTCCACGGGTTGAGGCTGGCCCGTTGCTGTCAGCCGGCGCAGATCCTGTGCCACCACGGCGGCGCTGAAGGCGGTGAGGGTGGCCAGCTGGTTTGCGGCTGAATGGGGGGCCAGCTGTTGCAGTCGTCGGTTGAGATCCTCTTGTCCAAACACCTCCCGCCCGGTGGATTTCGGCGGGGAACTGAGGAAATAAGGCTCCTGAAGCCATCGCTCGAGCGTCTCCTCGCAGACGGTGCCGCGGCCCGCCAGCGCTCCATCCAGGTCGAACGTGTCCTGCCCGCCGCTGAGGCGGGTCATCGCCAGGTCCATCAGGGTGTTGGCCGGCCCGCAATCCCATCCCAGGACAGGGTGCTGGCGATCGGGGCCGGCGTTTGGAGGGATCAGCGTGATGTTGGCGATTCCACCCAGATTCAGGAGTCCTCGCCAGCCATCGATGCGACCCATGAGCGCCGCATCGGCCATGGGAACCAAGGGTGCGCCCTGGCCTCCAAGGGCAAGATCGGCGGCTCGGAAGTCGTGGATCACAGGTCTGCCGCTGAGGTGCGCCAGGAGTGGGGCCTGGAGCATCTGCCAACTGGCGCCTCGGCGGCCGGACCCCCTCGACGGCTCGCTTGAAGGAACAGGCGGACGGTGCCACATCGTCTGGCCATGGCAGCCCAGCAGGGATGCCGACTGCTCGGGGTCGCAGAGATGGGCTGCTGCCGCCTGGATCTCTGTGACTGCCTCGGACATCTCCAGGACATCGCAGGCGCGGGTGGGTTCACCCTGAGCCATGCGAATCAGTCGCTCTTTCAGTGCTGAGGGATAGGGCACCGACGCGGTGTTCAGCAGATCCCAGTGCGGGGCTTCTGGTCTGCCATGGAACTGCGCGAGCGCTGCGTCAACTCCATCGGCGCTGGTACCGCTCATCAATCCGAGCACGCGCATGATCGAGAGCTGCTCAGGTTCTTGGAAGATTCTGAAGGTCTTCCGTGAGGCCCATGACGACCAGCACATGACCGTCGAGAAGAACATGCGAGGCGGGTGGATTCACCAGCAGTTCCCCAGCAGGGCCTGCCGCGAGCACGTTCACCCTGTGGTTTTTGCGCAGATTCAGATCCCGCAGGGATCGGCCCACAAAGCGCTCAGGAACTTTGATCTCCTCAATCGAGTGATGCTCATCGAGCTCGAGCCGTTCCATCAGATTGGGGCGAACCAGCTCGATCCCCAAGCGTTCACCTTGCATGCGTGAAGGGAACACCACACGATCAGCACCAACACGCTTCAGCATCTTTTCGTGCAGATCGCTGGTGGCTCTTGCGATCACCTGACGCACGCGAGTCCCCGGACTGTCCTTCGCAATGAGCGTGGCTGTGATGCTGGCTTCGATCGGTTCACTGATGGCCACAACCACGGTGTCCATGTCGAGGATGCCTGCCACACGCAGTGACTCCTCATCGGTGCAATCCACCACCCGCGCTTCGATGGAGGGTTCGAGCTGGCGCAGTTCCTCGATCGCCTTGGAGGAACGATCCACGGCAAGCACTTCAGCGCCGTTTTGCATCAGCTGACGACAGACTGCGCTCCCGAAACGCCCGACGCCGACAATCCCGAAGCTCTGTGGATCGCTTTCGGTGGACTGTGACCAATTCCACCAGTCCCTCATGACGGCCTCTCCAAGGAACCTCGGTCAGACATACAGATCTTCACGGGGATAACCCACTCGATTCTGGCGTTGGATCTGGTCGCGCTCGAAGCTCTCCCAGATGGCGCTGAGCAACAGAAGGATGCCAAGCCGGCCTACGAACATACCCACAACCAAGATCAGCTGACCAAGGTGCCCGAGTTGTTCGGTCACACCAAGATCGAGGCCCACCGTGGCGAAGGCGGAGATGCACGTGAACATCAGCTCCAGAAACGACAGTGGGTCGTCGGCGGTGGGATCACTGATCAGAGCCAGCAACAAGGCCATCATCAGCACGAACAGCAGGGAGGCCACGGTGATGCTCACAGCCCTCAGCACCACCTTGTCGGGAATCTGGCGATGACGAATCACGACATCGTCGTGCCCCCGGAGGGTTGAGCGGGTGGTGGCCATCAATGCAGCCACTGTGGTGGTTTTGATCCCTCCACCAGTCCCTCCAGGGCTGGCACCGATGAACATCAGCGTCATCAGGAGGAGCAGGCCTGAATCCGAAATGCTCTGAATCGACAGAGGCACGGTGGTGAAGCCTGCTGTGCGTGCACTCACCGAGCCGAACAGGGTGCTCATCACTCTCTCCTGCCAGCCCATGGTGGTGAGCACGTGGCCTTTCGAGAGGGATTCAGTCAGCATCAGTCCAAGCATCCCGATCAGAATCAGCAGTGCTGATGTGCGAAGCACAAGCCTGGTGTGAAGGCTGAGGTTGCGACGTTTGAGCCGTTGCCTGTTGCTCCAAAGATCATTGGTGACCCGCCATCCCAGGCCTCCCAGCACAATCAGAAGCATGATCACCGCATTGACCACGCGATTGGTCCGGTATCCCTCGAGGCTGTCGCTCCAGAGACCGAATCCGGCGTTGTTGTAAGCGGAAATGCTGTGAAAGAGAGAGGCCCAGGCCCTGGATCCCCCCGCGGGTAGATCGCTGAATCCGAAGGTGTACAGCACAAGGGCTCCCATCAGGATCAGCACGGTTGCGGTGAGAGCAATGCTTCTGAAGGTGCTGCCGATACCGCCGACGCCAAACTGATCGAGGGTCTGGCCTCGATCGAGGCGCCGACGAAGGGAGGCACCCCGCACCACGAATCCCTGCAGAAAGGTGGTGATGGCCATGAGGCCCAGCCCTCCCACGAGAATCATGAAGGCCAAGACCCCTTGGCCGAAAGGGGTGAGGTCGCGACCGACGTCGATCACCGTCAGTCCAGTCACCGTGACGGCCGAGGTGGCTGTGAACAGCGCTTCCCAGAGCCCCACAGTGCTTTCGGAGCACATGGGGCTTGCCAGAAGAAACGTCCCAGTGGTGATCACCAGAAGGCCTGTCACCACAGTGAACTGAGGCACGGTTAGGCGTCGGTACCAGGCCTGGGTTCGATGAATGGCCTTGGGCAGAGGCATTGGCTTCATGCGCCCACCATCTGGTTGAGGATCAGCCAAGGCACCAGCAGGGTCATCAATACGGTGAGTCCCAGTCCGTAGCGGGCGACGTCAAAGAAGCGGTAACGCCCCGGTCCGAACACCATCAAATTGGTCTGGTATCCCATCGGGGAGAGGAAGGACTGGCTTGCTCCAAAGAGCACGGTGAGCAGAAGAGCCTGCGGCGGCAGGTTGAGGGGATCGGCCAGTTGGGTCGCCACTGGAATCAGAAGTGCCACGGATGCGGCATTGCTGAGAACTTCCGTGAGCAGTGTGGTGCTGAGGAAAATCACCAGTAAAGCGGCGTAATCAGGCCAGTTCAGCAGGAGCAAGCGCAGGGAGGCGGCCAACCCATCGGCAAGCCCGGTGCGCTGCATGGCCACACTGAAGCTCGGGAGCGCTCCCAGAAGCAGGATCACATCCAGACGGATTGATCGCAGCATCTCCCCTGAGCGCAGACAACCGCCAATCACCATCAGCACCACAGCGAGAAGCACTGAGGCCACGAGTGGGATGGGCGTCAGTGTTGGCAGCAACAGCATGCCGGCGGTGATCGCGATGGCCAGTGGTTTGCGGCGAACGGTCGGCAGGTCGTTTTCCAGTTCGTCGAGCACGAGAAGGTCATGGTTGGACTGCAGGCCTCGGATGGCATCCACGGGCGCTTGAATCAGGAGCACATCGCCTTCCCTGAGAACGGCCTGCCCAAGCCGCTCTTGAACGGTCTGCTGGCCGCGGCGCAGAGCCAGAACCGTTGCGTTGTAGCGCTGGCGAAAACGCAGTTCCCGAAGACTGGCACCGGCCAGGGTCGAGCCTGAGGGGAGCAGGACTTCAACCATCGTCTGTCCCCCTTCCTCAGAAGAATGGGGCAGGGAATCGGCAGCCAAGCGAACCGTTTCATCCTGCTGGAGCCGCAGGAGGTCATGGCGCGTGATCCTCAGCAGCAGCCGATCACCCGCTTCCAGTTGGCGATCGGCAAGGGGCGGCATCAGCCGCTCTCTCTCGCGTTGCAGCTCGAGAACATCCACATCAAATCGCCGCTGCAGCCGGCTGTGGCGGAGTGTTTGACCCACAAGGCTTGACCTGCCAGGGATGGTGACTTCGGTGAAATAACCCTCCAGGTTCTGGTCGGGTGTCAGTGCATTGGCTTCCAGTCCGCGATCAGGCAGGAGTCCCTGGGGGGCCAGGAGCATGTAAGCGACGCCTGTGAGCCACACAGGAATTCCGATGCTTGTGAAGCTGAACAGCTGAAGCGGCCCGTAGCCGAGCTGTTCGCTGATGTCGCTTGCCAGCAGATTCACCGAGCTGCCAAGCAGGGTCAGGGTTCCCCCCAGCAGTGAGGCGAAGGACAGGGGGAGCAGCACCCTTGATGGCGCCACCCGTCGCCGCCGGCACCAAGCCTCCAGCACGGGGAGAAGAGAGGCCACAACGGGTGTGTTGGGCACGACCCCGGACACGGGCGCCACCACCAGACCGAGGAGCGCGATCAGTCGGCGGGGGGAGCGGACCCGGTCGGAGGCGATTTGCTCGCGAAGGCGATCGAGGGCCCCACTGCGGAAGAGGGCAGCGGAAACCGCGAACAGGCCCATCAGTGTGATCAGGGCTGGGCTCCCAAAGCCTGCAAGCGCTTGAAGGGGCGTCAGCACACCCCCGATCATCAGCAGTGAAAGGCTGAGCAGACCAACAAGCTCGGGGGCGATGACGCCGCTGATGAACAGAACAACAGCCAGTAACAACACCCCAAGGGTGATAAGGGCGTCTCCGTTTTGAAGAGCGGCACTGAGTTCAGCCATGGACGCGTGCGCTGGTCTGATCGGAGGAGAATGGGCACTTCTGTTCTGGTGAGGTCTCCCAGAACGTTTGCTCGAGCCATGATCGCAGACCTTTCAATCCGGTCCCTTGCGTGGCTGAGAGATATAGGGCTTCCGGTTCAACCGTTCTGATCACCTCCAGTGCTGAAGCATCACAGCGATCGATCTGATTGGCGATCACCTGCCGCGGTTGCTGGCAGTGAAGCCCGTTGAGAATGGAATGCACTGCAGTCAGTTGGCCTTGCCAGTCTGGATCTGCGAGATCCACCACCAGAAGAAGCTGATCGGCTTCCCGGGTTTCTTCAAGCGTGGCCATGAAGGCCTGCATCAACGGTTCGGGTAGTTCCCGAATGAAGCCGACTGTGTCGGTGATCAGCAGCTCTTTCGGTGCAGCCCCTGACTGGGGAAGGCATAACCGCCTGGTGGTGGGATCGAGCGTTGCAAACAGTCTGTTTTTCGCTTCCACGACACGCCCCTGCCCACGGTCGCAGAGTGCATTGAGAAGGGATGACTTCCCGGCATTGGTGTAACCCACCAGGGCAACTCTCGGAAGCGTGCTGCGTTGTTGCCGCAGCCGGGCGCGATGAGCCCCCAGCTGCCGCAATTCCCGGCTCAGATGTTCGATGCGGCGGCTGATGGCGCGGCGGTCTTTCTCCAGCTGTGTTTCCCCCGGTCCTCGGGTGCCAACGCCCCCTCCTTGGCGCGACAGGCTGAGGCCGCGTCCGGTCAGGCGTGGAAGCCTGTACCGCAGCTGGGCTAGCTCCACTTGAAGTCGGCCGGCAGCACTCGTGGCGCGCTGGGCAAAAATATCCAGGATGAGTTCGCTGCGATCCATCACTGGACAGTCGAGAAGGCGCTCGAGGTTTCTCGCTTGCACAGGGGTCAGCTCCCTGTCTGTAATCACCAGAGAGGCCCCATGGCGGCGCACATCAACGGCAGCTTCCTGGAGTTTTCCCGTTCCCCAGAGTGTCTGGGGGTTGATCTGGCCGAGGCGTTGACGACACACCGCAACGGGGCAGGCACCGGCGCTGCGCGTCAGCCCCTCGAGTTCAGCGAGCTCGCGCTCATTGATGGCGGGGTCGGCGCCGATGAGTGTCAGCAGCAAGACCCGTTCCTCCTGGGACCCGGGATGGTCGCCGGGGTCTTTGACACCGGCCGGCTCGGCAGCGGAGGGTGTTGTCTCGTCTGCACACAGTGCTGACAGCGCAGCGATGGCATCGCAGCGCCATCCGATCGCGGCCGCGGCGTCGGCGCGCCAGAGCGCAGCGGGTCGCGTTCCTGAACGCGTGGCTGCAGCCTGGAGCCGTAGCCAGGTGCTGGGAGCAACATCCAAGGCGATGACGGCCTCGCGCCCCTCTGGTTTCAGATCCACTCCTTGCGTGCCCGGCAACGAACTCACCAGCCGCCAGCGCTGGCGGCGTCGCAATCCGCCGGGAAGCTGGTCGTCCAGCCGGCTGGACTCTCCCAGGGGGCCGACCCAAAGCAGCCTGCAGACACCGCGGGCATCGATCAAAAGATGCAAGGACTGCTTGAGCTCGGAGGTGAGTTCGGCCAGGCGTTCAAGGGTGAGCAGATCGCTGCCAGCGTTCTGCGGATGACGCCGGTGGCTGAGCCTTTCCAGCTGACGCAGCTGGGATGGCCTCAGCCCGCGTGTGCGTCCTGCGAGGTGAGCCTGCTTCAAGAACTGAACAACCAGGCCCCTGCAGAGCGAAGCCCGAGGGACAGTCCGGGCATGCGTGTGAGGTAAGCCAGGCGCCTCATTTGAAAGGCCAGAGGACCCGCCAACGTGACGCCCATGCCGGTGAGGGTGGCATCACCGATTCCCAAACTGAGCATCTCGCCAAGATCTTTGAACACAAAGGGATCGGAGCGGTTGCCTTGGCGATGGGATTGAAGGCTGCAAGCCGCGGCTTGCCCTTGCTGGATGGCGACCTGGGCTGACAAAGGCCAGGGCGTTTGACCTTCATCAATCGTGGGCTGGCGGGCGATATCCCCCAGCACAAGAACGTCCGGTTGCCCGATCAGTCGCAGCGTTTCATCCACGGGCAGGCGTTTGTGATGAGGCGCGATGGAAGGCGTCAGCTCAGGGATGTTGGGCCGGCTGCCTGCCGTCCAGATCAGGCCGTCGTGGGCTTGCTCCACCTCGCCTTCCACCCCACTCCACTGCACGGCGTTTGCGCTCACATTGAGAACGCGCGTCTTCAGATGCACCGTGACACCGCGTTGTTTCAAGGCGCGCTCTGCTTGCTCTCGGTTGAAGGCCCGCGAACGAGACAAGATCTGTTCTCCCTGTTCGACGAGATGCACCCGGGCTGCTCCATCCAGCAGATCGACGAGTTTGCAAGCGAGTTCCACACCTGTGGCACCGGCTCCAACAATCACAAGCGTGCTGGTTCCGGAGGGACGGTGGCGCAGTTCCCTCAAGCGAGCCTGAAGCGGATGGATGTCCTCTAAGGCGTGGAAGCGCAGGGCGTGCTCGCGGACGCCAGGGATTCCAAAGTCTTCGGGCACCGCTCCAGTGGCCAGCACCAGTTGGCTGTAAGGCATTCGCTGACCGCCGTTCGTTGTGACGACGTGATCCTCCAAGTTGATCGAGCGCACCGAGTCCTGCACGTGGCTGACCCCCCGTGCTTGCAGGAGCTGTCCGTAGTCGGGCGCGACTTCCCATCCCTGTAGCTCCCCGCTGAGCAGCTCATAGAGAAGGGGAACAAACAAGAACTTCGATCGCGGTTCGATCAAAACGAGGGGGGGACGGGGATGCACCCTGCTGAATGCTTGCAGGGCGGATAACCCTGCGAAACCTCCACCAACCACAAGGATCGGTTGCTCCTGCGGATTGGGTGTTTGCGTCAAGGGGAGCTATCTGTTCTTGATCCGACCCTAGGCAGGCCCCTGGTCACCCCGGCGTATGAGAATGCACCGATGAGGAACGGCATCATTGCGATGACAGGCGCTGCCGCGGACTTGGATTGCGGCGGTGATCCCGCCCAGCTGACGCGTCTGAGGGAGGACCTTGAGTCCTTAGAACCTGCGCAGCGGCTGCAGTGGGCGCGGGATCAGTTCGGGTCGGGATTCGCGATGACCACGAGCTTTGGGATCCAATCGTCCGTGCTCCTTCACATGCTTTCAGGCTTGCCGGATTTTGAATCGGTGCCGGTGATCTGGGTGGATACCGGTTATTTGCCCCCAGAGACCTATCGCTACGCCAAAACGCTCTGCGACCGTCTCGGTCTTCAACCCGATGTCGTTCAATCGTCTGTGTCCCCAGCACGGATGGAAGCCCTGCATGGGCGACTTTGGGAAACGGGCAGCGACAGCGACCTTGATCGATACCTTCAACTGCGCAAAGTTGAACCTCTCGAGAGTTCGCTCGATCGCCACACTGTGCGCTGTTGGGCGAGTGGGGTGCGCAGCGGACAGACTGATCACAGGAGCTCGATGACGGTGCTGGATCCGATCCGCGGCCGACTCTCTCTCAGGCCGCTTCTGCATTGGACCAATAGAGACATCTTCTATTACATGCGGGATCACGACCTACCGCAGCATCCTCTGTTCGATCGGGGATATTCCACGGTGGGCGATTGGCATTCCAGTGCTCCCGACGGTGTGGATGGCGAGGGACGCAGCACACGTTTTGGTGGACAACGACAGGAGTGTGGGATTCACGTGCCTGGGGTGATGGGTGACGGCATTTGATGCGGTGACTCCCCAGCAATGCCTCCTGATCGGTAATTCACGCTGGCATTGGGCTGACCGTGCGCATGCATCCCGCTGGTTGTTTCGTCACACCGACCCGCCCGTTGAACCATTGCCGGAGACTTCAATCCCTGATCGTTGGGCCGCCGTTGGCAAGATTCCCGCTGCGTTGTCGCAACATGCTGACCAGCAACTGCTTCTCGATCAGGTGCCCTTGAAGGATGCGCCTCCATGGCTGGGCATCGATCGTGCTCTTGCTGGTTGGGGGGCCTGGCTGCGATCCGGCGGCGGTGAAGGTGTGTGCGTTGTGGATGCTGGAACGGTGCTCAGCCTGACGCGGGTCACCGCCGCGGGATGTTTTGGTGGAGGATGGCTTTGCGCCGGGTTGCGTCTTCAGCTCCAGGCCATGGGTGAGGGAACCGCAGCCCTACCAGCGCTAGGACCTGACGGGCCGTGTCTTGATCCCTGCCCAACGTTCCCCGTTGAGACGGCAAGTGCCATGACCCAGGGCGTTCTCCAAAGCCTGTTGGGTTTGATCCACGGCGCTCAGCTGCGTTGCCCTGGACCAGTTTGGCTTTGCGGAGGAGATGCTCCGCTTCTGTTCCCGGAGCTGAAGGCTCGGGGTGTTGATGTTCAGCACACCTCGAACCTTGTGATGGAGACCTTTGTGGATCTCGTCAGCTAGCTGTGAGGCCCAGGTCATTGAGGATCTGGTCGGCCATGATTTCGGCTTTCACCTTTCGATAGATCAGCTCAAGATTTCCCTGAGCATCCACAACAAAGGTGTGGCGCATCATGCCCATGTATTCGCGGCCCATGAACTTTTTGAGGCCGTAACTCTCATAGGCGCTGGCGACGGCACAGGGCTCGACGTCAGTGAGCAGGGTGAAAGGAAGCTCCTGTTTGCTGATGAAGCGGCTGTGCGAGGCGGCGTTGTCTTTGCTGATCCCAAGAACCCGAATGCCATGGGCCTCGAACTGGTCCCAGCGATCTCGGAAATTGCAGGCTTCTTTGGTGCAGCCAGGTGTCGCGTCCTTCGGGTAGAAGTAGATCACCACTCGCTGGCCTTTGAGTGACGACAAGGTCACAAGCTCTTCCTTTTCGTTCGGAAGTGTGAAGTCCGGGGCTGGATCACCGATCTGCAGGGTCATGGATCAGGGATGGAGTGGCGGAAGCGTAACGGCCCTCTGGTTTCGGCGGATGTCAGCGTCGCTGCCCTGCGATGCCAGCTGTTTATCCCATCAGGAGCTGCAGTGGTCAACGCGCCTATCCAAAACCCGTTCTGATGTGTTCATCCGTTCGCGGGTGTGGATGCGAACCTGTCTGGCCGATCGCTTCCAGTTGTCTCCCGAGGCGGTGCCACTGCAGGCGCCACCGGGAGAACCCCCCGTCCTTCCCAATGGCTGGGGGTTCCTGAGCCTGAGTCATTGCCCTGATGCCCTGCTGCTGGGCTGTTCCCAGCACCCCATTGGTTTGGACCTCGAGCGACGCGACCGGATGATTCCGGCCGCGTCAATCCTGCGGCGGTCCTATTGCCGTGAGGAACAGGAGCGGCTGCAACACCTGCGCGCAGAGGAGCTGCGACAGGCAGTGTTGAGGCACTGGTTGATCAAGGAAGCCTCAATCAAGTGGCAGCAGGGGGCGATCTCCCGTGATCTGCGCTTCTGGGAGGTCCGGCCTGGGATGAGCAGCGTGGTGCATCAACGCAGTCAGCAAACGCTGGCCGCTGCACTGCATGACTACGACGCTTGGGCGTTCGCCGTCGTGGCAGCAGATCAACAAGTTCTGCAATCCATCACCCTCTGCCTAGCCTGAATGCAACTGTTTTTGCCCCCACTCCAGTGCCTGCTGCCGGCTTGCCCAGCCTTCCGTCCCTGGTCAGCGCAGCGGCTCTTGCTGGTCTTGGACTTGCGGCGATGCTGGACGCTCCGTCCAGTCAGGGCTTGGGGAGTGCCTGGACTGGGGCAGACCCTGACTACAGCCGCCTGGACGAAAGGGACGCCACGTTGCTTCAACGCAGGGGCGTTGAAGATCTGCTTGCGGCATTCACCAAAGGACAGCTCACACGTCACTACTGGGGATATTTCGCTCCCACGCTCGCGGACCTTGGCCTGACGGCTGATTCCTCACTTGGGGTTCGTGTTGAGAATGTTGAGGGTGTGACCAGGCTCTGGCTGACCCCTCGCCGGGGTGCGGAGGCTTATCTGGCGCAAGTGAGCTTCAACGGCGAGCAGCTGGAGCGTTTGCATTGCCGGGGGACTTCTGGAGATGAAGTTGAAGCAAACGCAGGTCAATGTCCCCTTGGCTGGACACCGATGAAGCAGTCAGCTCCTTAAGAGCGACTGGGAGAGATTCGTGCGCCTCGCGAGATTCGCGAGACCCGAGATGCGTGATCCTGTTCGTGCGGTTTTTCCCGGCTCCCTGTGCTGATCAGGGGATAGTTGTTGGCATTCGTATTTCTTCCGGCTAGGTTTAAATCGACGTCTTTTCTCGCCGTCCGTGCTCACCCGATTCGCTGCTGGCGCTCTCGCCGCCGCTTCCATCTCCACTCTGGCTGTCGCCGCTGAAGCTGGCACCAAGCGCCCTGTGCGCTGGGTGTCCGGTGGTGCTGTCTGGACCACCAAGTCCAAGGCTTTCAAAAAGTTCTTTAAGAACGGTGAAATCACCGATCGCGCTCTTGAGGCTGGCATCAACAACTCCGGTTGGACTGCCGATGAGATCCAAGAGGGCATGACCAAAACCTATGAAGTGGATCTGGTGGGCGTGTCCCGCTTCCTCTACTCCAAGGATGGTGTCAAGTTCCTGAAGGATCAGACCCGCTCCTACTTCCCCTACTGGCAGAAGAAGAAGACCGCTGTTGTGGCTCTTCGCTCCGCCATCATCCTCGACGCTGCTGACGGCAAGATCTCTTCCGCCGGCATCATGAAGCAGCTGCCCGTTGCTTTCCGTCTGAACGACAATGGCTCCTCCGACGGCGCTCAGAACGTCTGCAAGGACGGCCTCGACGGTGCTCAGGCCACCTCACTGCTGTCCTGGTACGTGTTCCTGCCCGCTTGCGTGCAGGCCAACCAGATCCTCCCCGCAGCCCCCGTTCGTTCCGCCGCTCCCGTCCGCGGCCTCTGGTGATCGGTTGAAATCTTCGGATTTCATTGCATCGTTCGAACCCCGGCAATGCCGGGGTTTTTTTATGTCTTTCAGCCCCGGCGGCCATCAATCCGCCAGTGCTGCAGTCGCATCGGCAGCTGTTGACCAAGACGATGCGTCAGTTCCTGGGTCAAGCTGGCAAGAGCAGTGGGCGTGCCACAGGTCTGGTGTTCAACGGCCAGTCGGTAGGGCCGTCCTGCACCCAGCCAGCGGCTCATCAAGGCCTGATCCAGGTGCAGGTTGGAGGATTCTTTCCAGTTGGTGCTTTCGAGGCTCCAGCCGCAGGCTTCCAGTTGTTGCATGAGGGCTTCACGCTCCGACTTTTGGCTGAGCCATTGGGCTTCCAGTTGTTGCAAGCCATGCAACGCCTGAGCGGTTTCGGGGGCGAAAGCACCCTGGCTGTGCTCCAGCAGAGCCGACGCAGGGCCCAGTTCAGATTCACTCAACAGAAGGCGTAGCCGGGCTCCTTTGCCTGTTCGCTTGGTGATGGTGGGCCAGAGATCCATCAAGGATGACGACTTGAGATCGTCCTGATTGAGGCGTCCGCCGATGACTTCAAAGTTGAGGTTTGCATTCAGAGCCTTGAGGTCGTTCGGGTTGCCTAGCAAGGCAGGCCTCTGTAGGGGATCCAACAGGGTGAGCTGCGCGTCCAGCCGCGCTTCATCGGTTTCTGAACCGCACAAAATCATCACCCCTCCTTCCGCAACAGCGGTCAGGGGATCCAAGCTCCAGAGCAAAGAGCGACCACCGAGCATCAGAACGCGGTCGGTACGGCTCCAGTTCAGATCAGCCCAGAGGCGCTGGCGGAGGGTCTGCAGTCGCTCACCGTCGATGGCCAGTTGCCGTTGAAGCCAACGCTCGAGCTGAGGTTGATCGGGGCCACTGCTCACCAGAAGCGGATGGGCATCCTCCGCTTCCACAGCGGCCGCAAGCTGAGCGGCCCGGCGCTCGAGAATCCGCTCCCGCCGCTGACCTTCCCAACCCTGATGGCTTGGGGCCCAGAACGCTTCCCCTTGAAGGGCATCGGGAAGGTACTGCTGGGCGACCCAGTGCTCCCGGAAGGCATGGGGATAGCGGTAGCCCTGACCATCGCCGAAGGCGTCCCCATCACGATTGGCATCCCTTAAGTGGGTGGGGACGTCTTGGCGCTGGGTGCTGCGAACCTGTCGAAGAGCCTCGAAGAAGCCACCGGTGCTGTTGCTCTTGTCGGTGCCGGCCAGGTAAAGAGCTGCCTGGGCCAGGGGGTAGAGGCCTTCGGGCAGACCAATGCGTTCAAAGGCCGCGGCACAGGCTTCCACCACCACCACGGCCTGAGGATCGGCCAGACCGACATCCTCACCAGCAGAGATCAGCATGCGCCTGAAGATGAACCGGGGATTTTCACCGGCCTCAACCATGCGAGCCAGCCAGAACAGAGCCGCGTCGGGATCGGAGCCCCGGATCGACTTGATGAATGCGCTGATCGTGTCGAAGTGCGCGTCCCCCTGCTTGTCGTACAGAACGGCCCTCTGCTGGATGGATTCCTCGGCAATGCCCAGATCGATGCGGACCAAGCCGTTCTCATCCGCTGGGGTGCTGTCCACCGCCAGTTCCAGGGCATTGAGGAGACTGCGCGCATCACCGGATGCCACATCCACGAGATGGGCCGCGGCCTCAGGCTCGATTTTGATCTTGCGATCGCCGTAGCCACGCTCGGGATCCTTCAAGGCGCTGTTGAGGAGCTTGCTGAGGTCGCCTGGCGTGAGCGCCTGAAGTCGGAACAGACGGGAGCGGCTGACAAGAGCCTTGTTGACTTCGAAATAGGGGTTTTCGGTGGTGGCACCGATCAGGGTGAGCGTTCCGTTCTCAACCCAGGGGAGTAGGGCATCCTGTTGTGCACTGTTGAAGCGATGCACTTCATCGATGAAGAGGATGGTGCGCAGACCATGGCGTTCCAGTCGCTGTCCGGCCTCGCTCACTTCGGCACGCAAGTCTTTGACCCCGGCGAGAACCGCATTCAGGGAGCTGAAATGAGCCCTGGTGTGATTGGCGATGATTCGGGCCAGGGTCGTCTTCCCGACACCTGGTGGGCCATGAAGGATCAAATTCCCAACACGATCTGCGGCGATGGCACGGCGCAGCAATCGACCCTCCGCAAGGATCGCTCCCTGGCCGACAAATTCGTCGAGGTTGCGCGGGCGCAACCGATCAGCGAGAGGAGCCTGTCGCCGTAGCAAGGCCTCCCGTTGATGACTGAATAGATCGGAATCCTGCGATCCGCTCAAGACCGTTTGATGTGCATGAGCCGATTCTTGCCCGAAACGGCCCAGCTATTTCCTTTTTCGCGGTCATAATGCGCCCGACCGTGAATAAATCGTGCGAGCGCTATCTTCCTGCCTGGCCTTGGCACTGACCACCGCTGCACTCAGTGCCTGTGGCGGAAAGGGTGACGCGCAAAAACCACTGCCCGAAGTGCAGCAGGCTGCAGTAACCGAAGCGTCTTTCACCGACGACATCGACACGGTGAGCACGCTGGAGGCCAACGATCTGGTTCAGCTTGCAGCCCAGGCCACGGGAAGGGTTCTGGAACTGAAGATCGCGCAAGGCGACAAAGTCGAGCCGGGGCAACTGCTGATGGTTCTGGACCAGGCCCAGGAGCAGGCGCGACTGGCTTCGGCTAGGGCTCAGGAACAGAAAGATCTGCTTGAGCTGAAGCGCTACGAGTTTCTTGTCCCCCTGGGAGCAGCCGAGGCGTCTGAACGTGATCAGCGCCGAGCCATCTACATCGCCTCCCGCGCGCAGGTGCAGGCACAGGAAGCCACGCTTGCCTACAGCAATTTGAAATCACCGATTGGCGGCACGGTGGCAGACGTCTCCGTGAAGGTGGGCGATGTGGTGCGTTCAGGAGACCCATTCACCAAGTTGATCCGCAACAACACGCTGGAAGCGCGTGTGGAAATTCCCTCCACCTCAGCAACCCGCGTGAAGGTCGGTTTGCCCGTGCTGCTCAGTCTTCCCGGCACCGATGAGGTGATCGCCAAGAGCACTGTGCTTTCGGTGGATCCCAACATCGCCTCGGACACTCAGGCGTTGCTGGCCCTCGCCGTGTTCCCCAACCCTGACGGAAAATTGCGCAATGGGCAGCGTCTGCGAACGCGTTTGCAGCTCGAGGAACGCAAGGAACCTTCCGTGCCGTTTTCCGCTGTGACCCAATCCTCCGGGCAGAGTTTCGTGTTCCGGCTCGGCACCTTCAAGGAACTCGAGGCCCAGCCTGGAAAAGCTGATCTTGCCCGGATCAAAAAAGGAATCGAGCTCGGCAAAATTCCCTCCACAACACTGTTTGCGTTGCAAACTCCGGTCACCCTCGGGTCTCTGCAGAACAACCGTTACCCCGTCACAAAGGGTCTGAAACTTGGTCAGAAGGTCATCACCAGCAACCTGCTGAGCTTGCGACACGGTGTGCCGGTCAAGGTGAAGGGCTGAGGGTCTAAATCATGTCTGCATCCAATAACTTCATTACGCGACCTGTTCTCACAACGGTCTGCAGCATTCTCATTGTGATTGTTGGCCTGATTGCCATCCCAATCCTGCCGATTGAGAACCTCCCGGATATTGCACCTCCCACGGTGAAGGTGAGAGCGACGTACACCGGTGCCGATGCGGTGTCGGTAGAAGAAGGTGTCACCACCGTTCTGGAGCAGCAGATCAACGGTGTGGAAAACATGGATTTCATTAAATCCAATAGTTCTTCCGATGGTGTGAGTGCGATCGATGTTGCCTTCGCCAGTGGCACCGATGGCGACATCAATCAGGTGAACGTGCAGAACAGGGTGTCTCTGGCAGAACCGCAGCTTCCCGAGGAGGTGCGGAAGGCCGGGGTCACCGTGAACAAGGCATCCAACTCCATCCTGCTCGTTTACAACTTCGGAAGCGCTAATCCAGAGGAGATTCTCTACAGCGCGGAAACCATCAGCGGTCTTCTCGATCTCAAGCTCACTGATTCGATCAAGCGTGTGACCGGTGTGGGTGACCTCACTTACTTCGGCAATCGCAAACTGGCTTTCCGTCTTTGGCTCGATCCAAACAAGTTGTCCACATTTGGGCTCACCTCCACGGATGTGGTGAATCAGCTCAGCAGTCAGAATCGTCTGGTTCCAGCCGGACAGGTGGGTGGCGAACCGTCGCCGAAAGGGCAGGAATTCACGTTCACCGTTCAGCTTCAGGGTCGCCTGCGCAGCGTTGAAGAATTTGAAAACATGATTGTTCGAACTGCCGATGAAGGTGGTTTGGTGCGGTTGCGTGACGTGGGAAGCGTTCAGCTGGGCGGTGAGTCTTATGCGGTGAGTGCCACGGATCTTCAGGGGGTCCCATCGGTGGGTCTGGCTGTTTATCAGCTCACAGGCAGTAACGCCCTCGAGGTATCAGACGGTGTCAAGAAGGTGCTGGCTGAATTCGAGAAGACCATGCCGATTGGCATGAAGATGGAGAAGATCTACGACAACACCGACTTCATCACGGCATCGATCAAAGGAGTCGTGAACTCCCTCCGCGATGCTGTGATCCTGGTGGTGCTGATTCTCTTTCTGTTTCTTCAGAATTGGAAAGCGACCTTGGTCCCCGGAATTGCAATTCCGGTTGCATTGATTGGAACCTTCGGGCTTGTTTTGGCCTTTGGTTTCTCGCTCAATCAGCTCACTCTCTTCGGCCTTGTTTTGGCCACAGGTCTCGTCGTTGACGATGCGATCACGGTGATTGAAGACACGTCCACCAAAAAGTCGGAGGGACTGAGCGCACTTGAAGCGGCCAAATCCACGATGGACGAGTTGTTCTCAGCCATCATCGCCACCTCTCTGGTGAAGTTCGCTGTGTTCTTGCCAGTGCTCTTCTTCCCAGGTGCGACAGGAACGATTTATAAGCAATTCGCAGCCACGGTGATTTTCTCGATCGCCATTTCCACCTTCAACGCCCTCACCTTCTCGCCGATGCTCTCGGCACTGTTGCTGGCGCGGGAATCGAAGGACCCAGGTCGCAAGGTGTACGCCATCGCCGGAACCGTGATCGGTTTCACCTACGGACTGCTGGTGGTGGGTGATGGTGCGGCGTTGGTGATGGTTCCGACCCTCGTTGGTGCTCTGGTCGGACTTCTCCTCTCTCGTTTTCTGCAGCGACCTGCGGTTCTGCCCTTCACGGTTGGTGGCGCCATCGCCGGGTTGGTGCTCGTGGGGGTGAGCCGGATTGTTCCGGTGATTCTCTATCCCGCCCTTGGCCTCACGCTGGGTTGGTTCACCCCGGTGATCTTCGCCAATTTCAATCGCTTTTATGCGGCGATGGAAACCCGCTATTCCTCTGCTCTGAATTTGGCCCTGGAATCACGCCGGCTTGTGATGGGAATTCTCAGTGTCGGCATCCTCCTCACCGCTGTTGCGTTCAGAGCGATCCCGGGCGGCTTCGTACCCATTGAGGACCAGGGCTATGCCATCGGTGTTGTTCAGGCTCCTGAAGGTGTCTCCACCCAAATCACTGAAGCCATCAACCAGAAGGTGGCCGCTGTCTTGAGAACCGAGAAAGACATCACAGCCGCATCGGTGTTCAGCGGAGCCAGCCTCGATGGAAACAGCCCGAACAAGGGTCTGTTTTTCTTTGGTACGAAGAATTGGTCTGATCGCAAGGAAAGAGATCAGAACGTGGGCGCCATCGTTGAGCGACTCAATCAGAAACTGGCTGCTTCGATTGATGGTGCACGGGTCATCGTGGTTGAGCCACCTGCCATCCCTGGTTACGGAACCGGAGGCGGCTTTGAATTCCAGCTGTTGGATCAAAGCGGGGGTGCCTACAACCTTGCTGATCTCTATGCCACGGCTGGACGCCTTGTGCAGGCAGGCAATGCTGATCCTGATCTCAACAGGGTCTACACCCTGTTTGCTCCTGAGTCTCCCCAGATCGAGATCAAGGTTGACCGTGAGCGCATGGCGGCCGTCGATGTGGATTTTGGCTCTGCGATGCAGACCTTCAGCGTCAATTTTGGAGGCCTGTATGTGAACGACACCTTCCAGGAAGGCAAGGTGCGACGCGTTTATGTGCAAGCTGATGCGGAGAGCAGGGCCACACCGGAGAAACTTTCAGCGATCTATGTGAAAGATCAGAGCGGAGAGCAGATTCCGTTGTCTGAGTTCTTCACCGTTCGCGAAACTCTCGGCCCGACGGTGGTTCCCCACTTCAATCTGTACCGGGCGATCAAGATCGAGGGCACGCCAGCCGCTGGTAAGAGTTCCGGCCAGGCGATCACCGCCATGAAGGGCACGTTCGAAACGTTGAATCCCCAAGGGCTCAGTTTCGATTGGACGGGTATTTCCCGTGAAGAGGTGAAAGCGGGAGCTCTGGCGGTCGTGATTTTTGCCCTGGGCATCCTGGCGGTGTATCTGGTGCTTTCAGCGCAATACGAAAGCTACTCAGATCCGTTGATCATCCTGATGACGGTACCGACGGCCATGCTCGGGGCCCTGGTGTTTCTGGCGCTGCGGGGTGAGGTGCTCAATGTGTACGCGCAGGTAGGCCTGGTGATGCTGATCGGGCTTGCAGCCGGCAATGGCATCCTGATTGTGGACATGGCCAACCAGCGCATGCAGGCCGGTGCCAATGCTCTGGAGGCTGCCCGTTTCGCCGCAGGATCCAGACTCAGGCCGATTCTGATGACGGCGATTTCATCGCTGTTCGGTTTCATCCCCCTGGTGTTTGCCAGTGGTGCTGGTGCGCGCAGTCAGACATCGCTCGGCGCTGTGGTGTTCGGCGGACTGCTCATCGCCACGGTGCTGTCTCTGTTCGTTGTTCCCGTCTTTTACGTGGTGATGAAGAGCCTTTTGGGTGAGGCGGATGGTCAGTCTGAGGCAGGGGCCAGCTCATGACCCAGGCTCCTTCTGGTCAGAATTCAGGACAACCACCTGGATTCAACGGATTCAAAGTGCTCTGGTCGGCATTCATCGGTGCCGGGATCGGGCTTGTGTTGGCGTTTTTTCTCGAAACCTTCATCCGTCATACCCCTGCGGATCTGTCCAACAATCGCCTCACCTATCTCTACGGCGTGGTGGTGGCATCGGCGGCTCTGTTCGGTTCCTCCATCGAGAGCATGCGCCAACTTCAGGAGGCTTCGCCCGAGCCTGAGTATCACCACAAGCAACGCAGACGTCGCCAATAAAAAAGCCCCCCCGTTGGGGAGGCTTTCTGGCTACTGCGAGGTGCAGGTTGGATCACGTGATCACCGTGGGCTTGTCCATGCCCGTGCGCTGCTCTAGTTCAGCGAGGTCATTGATGGCCGTGATCATGCCTGCCAAGGCAG
The DNA here is from genome assembly GCF_014279955.1 of Synechococcus sp. BMK-MC-1. Lineage (NCBI taxonomy): Bacteria > Bacillati > Cyanobacteriota > Cyanophyceae > Synechococcales > Synechococcaceae > Synechococcus > Synechococcus sp. BMK-MC-1. The sequence continues at coordinate 2,236,716 of NZ_CP047939.1, read as the reverse complement.
TTTGGGGATCCTGGTTGAGATCGCCGCTGCTGGGGACGTAGCTCTCAAGATAGATCCGGATCGTGGCGCCCTTGGTGCCGGTGCCCGAGAGACGCAGCACCACTCGGCTGCCGTCATCCAACAGGATGCGCAGGCCCTGCCCCGTGGTCACGGACCCGTCCACGGGGTCGGTGTAGCTGAAGTTGTCGGCCGCGCTGATGGTACGCCCGGCAAACGCTTGCCCAACGAGGTCTGGAAGCATGCTTTCGAGGCGCTCGTAAAGCCCGTGGGCGGCTTCGCTGGCAACAGCCTCATAGTCGTGACGCGAGTAGTAGTGGCGTCCGAAGCGCTTCCAGTGCTCGGTCATGATGTCTTCGACGCTGCAGCGGCGTTCGGCCAAGATCTGCAGCCAGAACAGAACGGCCCAGAGGCCGTCCTTTTCGCGCACATGGTTGCTGCCGGTGCCGAAGCTCTCTTCACCGCACAGGGTGATTTTGCCGGCATCCAGCAGGTTGCCGAAGAATTTCCAGCCCGTGGGGGTTTCGAAGCAGTCAATCCCCAGCTCCTTGGCCACCACATCCACAGCAGCACTGGTGGGCATGGAGCGGGCCACCCCGGCCAGGCCATTGGCATAGGCCGGAGCCACCGTGGCGTTGGCGGTAAGCACCGCAAGGCTGTCGCTTGGATTCACAAAGCAGCGCTGGCCCAAGATCATGTTGCGATCGCCATCACCGTCGCAGGCGGCGCCGAAGCGGTACTCGTCCCCATCGAGGAGCAGTTCAGCCAGTTCGTGGGCGTAGGTGAGGTTGGGATCCGGGTGTCCACCACCAAAGTTTTCGAGGGGCGTGCCATGGCGCACGCTTCCCGCTGGTGCTCCGAGCAAACCTTCCAGCAAACGTCGCGCATAGGGGCCGGTCACGGCATGCATGGCGTCGAAGGCCAGGGGGAAGTCACTGCGGATCAGATCGCGGATCCGATCGAAATCGAACAGCTCCTGCATCAACTCCACGAAATCATCAACGCCATCGATGACCTCCACGTCCATGGCGCCAATGGAATGCTTGCCAGGGGCATCGAGGCTGGGGGTTCGCGCCTCGACGATGGCGTATTGCTCGAGTGTCTTGGTGCATTCGAAGACGGCGTCCGTGAAAGAGGCAGGCGTCGGCCCCCCGTTGGCACCGTTCACCTTCACGCCGAAATCCCCATCGGCGCCCCCTGGGTTGTGACTGGCTGAGAGGATGATGCCGCCGATCGCCTGACGCTTGCGGATCAGATTGGATGCTGCTGGTGTGGAGAGGATGCCAGCCGTGGTGACAATCACCTTGCTGAGACCGTGTGCTGCACCCATGCGCAGAATGATGTCGATGGCCCGGGCATTGCCGTAGCGACCGTCGCCCCCCAGGACCAGGGTGCCGCCTTGAACCCCAGGGAGTGTGCGGAACACTGCCTCAACAAAGCTTTCCAGATAGTGCGGCTGTTCGAACTGGCGGCTGCTTTTACGCAGTCCGGACGTGCCGGGTTTCTGGTCAGTGAAGGGAGCGTCCAGACGCACAAGGGTGTGCGTCGGTTCGGCCGAGGCGGATGCGGTCATCCCATCAGACAGCAATTCAACGGGAACCTAAACACGTCTGAAGCCGTAAGGGGTGTTCGGCACAACCAGTTGTTGCAGCTACCTTTGAAGGAAGGGAGAACGTTGCGTTGTATGCAGATCGATCATCCGAATGCCGGACCTCTCTCGGAGGAGCAAAAAGCAGTGCTTGATGAATTCCGCAAGCGCCTGGAATCAATGGTGTCCAGCCACGGGCTGACCAGTGATGACATGAACGAATTGATCCGAGATCTGAAGAGCCACCCACTGATCAGCACGCAGTTGCTGGATGAAGCGCGTTCAGAAGTCTCTCGACTTCTGCCCGGTCAGCGTTTCAGTTTCGACTGGTCTTAAGAGACCTCAGGCCTTGCCTGGAGCCGGGGTGGCTTGCTTTTTGGGTTTGACCGGTTTGGCGCAGACCACCGTGAGCCGACGTGCTGGCCTGTCGATGCTGTCGCGCCGCTGGAAGGTGTTCGGTGTGGCGGGGGTGGAGGCCTGAATGAGCTCCCACACGGCGTCTTTGCAGGCCGCGGGGAGTCGGGGGTGGTCCATCAAGGGGTCTGCTGTCTTCCGGGTTGCTTCGCAGAGATCGGCATCGTTCTCCCGGGAGCAGGCGTAGGCCTGCAGTTGAAGCGAGCGCAGTTCGTCTTTGGTGGGCAGAGGTACATACTCAACCTTCGCTTGGGCGGCAGGCACCCTCAACACCGCGAGGCTGAGCAGAAGAGTCAGGAAGCGCAAGGCGAGGTGAGGGAAGAGATCGTCATTCTGCCTCTGATTCCAGACCATTGGATCCGTTGAGGATCGTCTGACAAGCGCCTGCCAATGCGTCCTTGAGAGCCGGTATGTGGTGTTTGAAGCCATGTTCGGCTTGAGCGATCCACACCATGTTGATGGATTCGGACAGTGCCAGCCCTGCGACCAGGTTCTTGCCGCCGTAGCGATCGTCCTCACCCTGAATGATGAACACGGGCTTGCGGACGTGTTGGAGGTGGCGAAGCCGGTCCCAGTGGCTTCCCTCTTTGTGGAATGGGTAGCCGAGCACCACACAGCCAGCTGCGCCTGTTCTGTCGAGCGCTTTGGTCACGATGGCTCCTCCGAGTGATTTGCCGACAAGGATCAGTGGTTGGTGATGACGCCGCCGCAAGCGCTGACAGCGCTGAATGAGCTGTTCGCAGAAAGCATCCACCTGGTGATCTGTGAGTTCGCGTTTCATTTGGTTGATCTTCTGACCGCTGAAATCGCAGCGAACTACTGTGTAACCCTCAGCGCGCAGCTTGTGGGCGATTCCTGTGTTGAACGGGCTGTAACAGGGGTCGGTCTGACCTGGAATCTGCAGGACGATCGCTCTTGCGTTGTTCTCTCTGCCATCAACAAAGGTGATCCGTCCTGCCAGAAAGCGTAGATAAAGGCCGCGGGCGCTGAAGTTGCGCCGAATCAAAAGGCGCAGGGCCCGCATGACCTTGCCGGCGAGCGTTTGTTCACGTTCTTTCTTCACCACTGCCGCACTTGGTCCGTTGCCGTTCCAGCTTGCGTCGCATCCGTGCTGTGACCCCCAGTTCAGCGCCGCGCCACATGCGATCGATCTCATGGGTGAAGTGCGCTGCCAGTGTGGGTGAGTGGATCACCAACAGGGTTTCGTCGTTCTGATGAGCAGCCGACGGTGACCAATTGAAGGATCCCGTGATGACTTTGCGGTTGTCGATCACGGCGAACTTATGGTGCAACTTGTCGCCGCGGGCGAGGCGGGGGGTGCCGACTCCCCTCAGGGGCTTTGCCAAGGGGCGGTTGCCCTTTTCCAACTTGCAGAAACGATCAGGAAGTGCCACCCCGAGTAAGTCGAGCACCTCTGAAAAAGAGCGACTGGCGAAGCCCGGGTCAGCCAGCAGCCGGATCGCCACTCCGGATTGAACACGTTGGGCCAACACATCCGTCAGCGACTGGGCCGAGAACACGAACAAGGCCAGATCAATGCTGCGCTTTGCTGCGCTCAGGTGTTGTGCGATCAGTTGGAGGCCATGGTCTTCCGAGCGCTTGCTGTGGGGAGCGAACAGCACATCCATCCGTGTTCCATCGACCATCACGCTTTTGACAGGCCGGCTCGGTTTTCCTCTGCCAAAGCGACTGTTCTGCAGGCCTCCCGGACCATCCCCCCACAGGATCTGAAATTCCTCTTGGAACACAGCAGCTAGCTCGGTGCTTGTGATGCTCAGCAGATGATTCACATTCCCGCGGGTCCGTGGTGCTCCACCGTCGCCGTGGACGCCAGAGCTTGTGAAGTTGGCACTCCCGGTGATCACCTGGCGCTTGTCGATCACCATGAATTTGTGGTGCATCAGTCCACTGCCGCGGCTGCCGTCCTCGGTGTCGTCGATGACAGGCACGCCGCCCTCATGCAGCAACCCCACGGCATCGCCTGCACGGCGCTCCCTTGCTGTCACCACGCCATCGCTGTCAACGTCGGCAAGGGCCTCCAAGCGTCGCAGTCTCTGACGAGCGTGGGGCGGCAGATCCGATTCATGCAGATCGGCCCAGGGTGCGCTGTAGCTGTTTTCAAGCACCACTTGCACGATCACGCCGCGCTGGTGGGCTCTCACCAGTGCGGCGGCGACCTGCGCAAGCGTGAGCTCCTGAACAGCCACCAGCAGTTCCGTCCTGGCACCATCGATTAACTCGATCAGGTGTCCTTCAAAATCGTCGCCGTTGCGCCACTGGCCACCGAGTGGAGAGCGGTAGCGACTGTTGTCGCGATGGTTGAAGCGAACCTCAATCGCCGCTGGCCATGGGAGTTCGCTGGGCGGGCGGCCGATCACCATGCCGGGCTGGCTGCAGCCCAGCAGCGTGAAGGCCAGTAAGGCGATCGGGCCGTAGTTCATCACCCTGGAGCGGATGGCAACAGGATTCCCCGCTTGATGTCAGTGAGGCATCTCAGAGGTGCGCAGCATGGTGACGAACCAGAGACTGCTCAACACCAAGGCCACGCCGACACCGGCACCAATGCCAACCTTGGCCATCGTGAGTGGAACAGCCACTGGGAAAATCATGGCCCCCGCCAGGGGAGTGATGGCCACGAACCAGCGCAGTGGACGGTTGTTGGTCATCCCCACCCAATCAGAACCACTCAGCTTTGGCTTCGCTGGCGGGGTTGCTGTTGTCTTCAGGGGTCACACGCTCGAAGTTCAGCGTGATGTTGCGCTTCTGCTCTCCATCGGCGGCGGTTGCTTCGATGGGGTAGGCCTGCTCGCCGTCGCGGAATGGGACCTGGATGTGGAAGGTGCCGTCGCTGGAGAGGGGAACCTCTTCGCCGCCGATGGTGAGACGCGCCGAGGGATCAGTGGCTCCGTAAACAATCAGCTCAGCATCAGCAACTAGCCAGAAACTGCGCTGGCGCGGCGCCACACCGCCGAGACCTGATTCGTTGCGTCCACTGGCCCAAAGTCCTGCGCCGGAATCGCTCAGCCCCCGCTGATCGCCGGATTGTGAGTCCAGCTCATGCAGAACCTCAGAACCCACTCGGCGGCTGCGGAAGTGGGTGGTGGCGCTTTGATAGAGACGCTCGTGCAGGCCACTGTCACTGGGTTCGATCGGCGTGGTGACCGGCTGGGGAGCCGGCGCACTGGCATCGAGGCTGAAGGGAACAAACTGATCAAGAATCTGATCGCTTGGATGGAGAGCAGGCACCCGAGCAACCGATGAGAAGGCGAGGGACATCCACTGACTGCCGGCACGGAATCCGAGCTCAACTCGGTAGTCGCGATCGCACAGAGGCACTGGCAGGTACCACTCGGTGCTGTGGCTATCGACAGGAACTTCCTGAAGGGTGTGGGGATGGGAGGAGCCATCCTGCAGGCCGGTGACATCCGCCAGGCGCAGGCTGAGGTGAGAGGCTCCCTCGCTTTGGGCGCGCCGGCGGTCGTCATCCGAGAGTTCCCAGAACACGTAAGCCCACTGGGGGTCGCGGGGGAGGAAAACCACCCGGGTGTTGGCCTGAGGCCGAGCTGGGGGGTTGAGTTCAGCTTCAATCGCCTTGAGATCGCCACCACGACGTTCCTGCCGTTCGGCAATGGCTGAAACGAGGTCTTGCTTGCTCTTGCGGCTGTAGAGAGTCACGCCCAGGTCACTCGCCATCTGACGCAGCTGACGAAGAGTCAGTCGGGCAAGATTCGTGATGGCCTGTGTCACCGGACGTGCTCCCAAGTTTCTTTGGGATCAGTCTGCAGGCAAATCCCTTTTTTCAAACAAGCGGAATGCCCAGGGTCAGCATCTTCTGACTGCAGCTGGTTTCGGCACAAAAAAAACGGGGCGCTGGCCCCGTTGAAACGATTCGATTGCTTGAGTGCTCAGCGTCCGACGCTGCGATAAGGAACCTTGGCGAGGTAGTCGATGTCTGCAGATCCACTGGGTGAGGCCCCAGTGGCCCGGGACAGACCACGCACCCAGGGAAGGTAGTCCTCCGGAAAACCACCGCGGATGCGCTTGGCTCTGGGAGGCAGAGCTTTGGCTGTGCCGGTGTAGACGACCTGGGGGAAGCCCAGGATGCCTCGGTAGTACTCGTCGTAGCGGGGGGTGGTGATGTTGAAGGGGGTTTCACCCAGCTCGCGACCGGGGAGGACGCGGTTGCGCTGGTAAGGCACGGTGTCGTACCCAAAGGCGTTGAGGTACTCCTCGCTGTCGAGAAGGGCATCCACCATGCCCTCCACTCCCTTGGTGGCAATCACGATCGACCAGGCGATTTCCTCTGACTTTCCATGGGTCTTGCGTCCGAGCACCTTCTCAACGAGATGGCGAACCACCTTGTAGTTGGAATTGAGGTTGTAGAAGCTGCGTTTGAACGTGTCGGAGAGGCAGAGCCCTCGGATGAAATCGCGAACAGTGATCTGACCGTTCCGCAATTGGGATTCGAGGAAGGTCTCGCGGTCGCTTTTGAACGCGTGGAAAAAGATCTGGCGATACGCCGATTCGATCACTGTCGTCAGATTCTCCGCATCCATGGAGATATCCATCTGACGCGTGCGCTGGTTCTCGTCAGACGCAACCCGGATGGCAGCGACTCGGTTGTTCTGCGTGGTCGGGGCGTACTGCAGAAGGGGGAGTGCCACGCGTTTCTAAATCCACTGGCGTGATCGTAGAAGTGTGAGTCAACACCCCTCTCAACTGCCCTCCTCTGCCTCACAGTCCGTAACAGAGACGCTCACCAGCCAAAGAGGGAGTTCACTGGTCCATTGGCGGATGCAGCACCTCTTGGGGCAGCGTCCGAGAGCCGCGTTTCGACGCAGAAGGACGCATTGTTCGAGAGGCCCTCAACGGTGCTCGAGCGCACTCTGACGTTCGGACCGTTGAAGCTGAATCGCTCCCACACCGTCATCATCTCGTAGCTCGTGCGCAAAATCAGGCCGTCGCGGTCGTCCATGCTGAAGCTGGATGTCGCTGGTGCTTTCTCGGCGTAGCCCTGGTCTCTGAGCAAGGTGCCGCTGCGCTCAGCGTCGGCGTCAGCAATCAAGGCAAAGCAGGTTTCGCCGTCGTGGGCATCGCCATCGCGATCCCAGGCCATGTTGGCGCTCCAGCGCACGTGGCTTCCGCCGATGATCCGTGCCGGATCCTGGCCGTGTTGCCGGGCCATCGCCACCAGCCGATCATCCGTTGGCAGGAGGTCGTCCACCACGATCAGTGATCCCCCGGCTTCGGCACGTCGGTGCAGAAGATGGTGAACGCTGCGCTGGGATCGCCACTGCCCGCAGCTGAGCCGGAAGAAGCTCAGAGCGTCAGGAATCTCCAGAGTCATGGTGAGAGAAGAACTTCACTGATGATTGCAGGAGGTCTGCAGTGCTGGGGACCTGCCGATTCAGCGCTCCTGGGCGAGCCGTTGGCGGCTCGCGGCTTCGGCCTGTTCGATCAATGCGGTGAGGGTGAGTTCGAGCGGGGAGCATCCGCAGGTGTCCGCCAGGGCGTTGAGCTGGTCGGAAATCACTTGGAACTGTCTGAGCAGCTCATCCTGGAAATCGGAAGCGTCACGCAGCGCAGGTTGGTCCCGGCACCAGGCCTGAATCTCGGCGTCGCTTGGCAGTGGTCCTTCACAACGCGGCGCTGCAATGGACTTCAGGGTGGACAGGCAGTGCGCCTGCAAGCGCAGATGGTGGCGGTCCAGGGTGGGAAGCAGGGTGGCTTCGATCCGCTCGGCGTCCTCGCGGCTGAGGGGCCCTTTGGGGGATGAAGACTCGATCACAGCGGGGTCTTCGTTTCGTGGAGGTTGTCTGTGGGGCTGATCTGAAAACCGCAGGAGTGGCCTGATTCCAGGCGCCAGTGCACCCGTTCCACCTGACAGTCGGGGAACGTCATCCTGATCAGCTGCAGTTCCTGGTCGCAGATGGCGGGGAATTCCTCGGCGATGCGCTGCACGGAGCAGTGAAATTCACTGATGCACCACCCGCGACCATCCTGCGCAGGCGCCATATCGCTCACGTACCCCTCGCGACCGCGCAGATCAACAAGGGCACGCACCCGTTCCTCGAGCGGAGCATCACCGAGATGGCGTCTGTACTGGTCGGCCTTGTCCTGCGCCTGCTGCTGGAGCAGAGCGCTCAGCATTTCCGGAGGCAGGCTCTGGGCCAATGAGTCCAGTAAGCCGATCGCGAAGGTTTCGCTGCCATCGGGAAAGTGTTGATGGCCGCGGGACGTGAGCCGCCAGAGGTTCGAAGGGCGCCCCGGTCCAGCAGTCACCGCGGTGGATTCCACCAGCCCCTCGTCTTCGAGGGTGCGCAGATGCCGCCGCATGGCCTGCACGGAGATGCCCAGTTGGCTGGCCAGTCCGGCCGCATCGATCTCACCCTGCCTCAAGAGCAGGGTGAGGGTCGCTTCGCGGGTGGGTGCCTGGGATGGAGCGCCCATGACATCGGAATCGTTTCCTCACCATGCCACGGGATCTGGGCTCAAGCGATGCTGACCTCGGGACTCAGATAGACGTCTTGAACGGCGTGAATCAGATCCACCCCTTCCTGACGGGGCTTTTGGAACGCCTTTCGCCCCATGATCAAACCGCTGCCCCCAGCCCGTTTGTTGATCACGGCTGTGCGGATCGCTTCATGCATGTCATCGCTGCCTGAGGCGCCGCCGCTGTTGATCAGGCCGATCCGGCCTGAGTAGCAATTGAGCACCTGATACCGACAAAGATCCACCGGGTTGTCACTCGACAGTTCGCTGTAGATGCGATCGTCCGTCATGCCAAACGACTGGCCGAGAGCTTTGGCAACGGCGGGATAGCCACCGTTGTTGGCCGGCAGCTTCTGCTTGATGATGTCGGCGCCGATGGTGACGCCGAGGTGAACCGCCTGACCCGTGAGGTCGGCGGAGAGGTGGTAGTCGGCTTCGGGTTGCTTGAAGATCGGATTGCGCAAATAGCACCACAGCACCGTGGCCAGGCCGCGGTCGTGGGCATGTTCGAACAGGGCCGCAATTTGTTGCAGTTCTCTGTTGCAGTCGTCGCTTCCGAAATAAATGGTGGCACCGATGGCCACAGCCCCCATGTCCCAGGCTTGGTCGACCGAGGCGAAGAGGATCTGCTCATGCACGTTCGGTGCTGTGAGCAGCTGGTTGTGGTTCACCTTCACCATGAACGGAATGCGGTGGGCCCACTTCCGGGCCACGGATCCCAAAACGCCGAGGGTGGAACACACGGCATTGCAGCCGGCCTCCACAGCCAGCTCGACGATCGCCTCGCTATCGAAGTAGTCGGGGTTGGGGGCGAAGGAATGGGCCGCAGAGTGCTCGATGCCTTGGTCGACCGGGAGGATGGAGAGGTACCCGGTGTTCGCGAGACGACCGCTTCCATACATCTGCTGAATGCTTCGCAGCACCTGGGGGTTGCGGTCGGTCAGGCTGAAGCGATCCACCACGTGGGTGTTGGGCAGATGGAGTCGCTCCTTGCTCACCCGGGGAGCGGCGTTCAGCAGCAGTTCAGCTTCATCTCCCAGCCAGTCGCTGATCGGACGGTTGGCAATGGCAATGGCCATGGCGGATCACTGTGTTGATGCGCCGAAGGTAATGACAGCCCACAGATCCGTCAGTGCCTGGGCGACATCGCTTGTCCGTTGTGGCGATGCGGTGTCATTCACAATGGCTGGATCCGTCGGGTGATGGATCCGTGCTCTAGGCTCCAAAAAACGAAACCAATAGGTTTCGTATCTCCCCCCGGTTCTCTTCCCCGTAGCCCCGTTTCGCGCCATGACAGACGCCCCTGCCGGCACTTCAGAACCGACTGCTGAGAGCCTCGAGGTCATCCGTAAATTCGCAGAGACCTATGCCCAGCGCACAGGTACCTATTTCTGTAGCGACCCCGGTGTGACCGCTGTTGTGCTGAAGGGACTGGCGCGTCACAAGGATGAGCTCGGTGGTGCTCTCTGCCCCTGCCGTCACTACGAGGACAAGGAAGCAGAGGTGTCCCAGGCGTTCTGGAACTGCCCTTGTGTGCCGATGCGTGAGCGCAAGGAATGCCATTGCATGCTCTTCCTCACGGAAGACAATCCTTTCCGGGGTGATGAGCAGACGATCAGCACCGAAACCATTCACGCCACTGCCGGCTGATTGCCATGACCTCCACGTCCACACGGGATCTTGTAAGCCAGCCGTACAAATACGGCTTCGTCACCGAGATCGAGACCGACAAGATTGCTAAAGGTCTCAGTGAAGACGTGGTGCGTCTGATTTCTGAGAAGAAGGCTGAACCCGACTTCCTGCTCCAGTTCCGACTGAAGGCCTTTCGCCATTGGCTCACCCTTGAAGAACCCGATTGGGCTGCGCTTGGCTACCCGCCGATCGATTACCAAGACATCGTTTATTACGCAGCTCCGAAGCAGCAGGAGAAGAAGGCGAGTCTCGATGAGGTCGACCCCAAGTTGCTGGAAACCTTCGACAAGCTCGGAATCCCTCTGAGTGAGCAGAAGCGTCTGAGCAATGTGGCTGTGGATGCGGTGTTTGACAGTGTCTCTATTGCCACCACCTACAAGGAAAAGCTTGCAGAGCACGGTGTGGTGTTCTGTTCCTTCAGTGAGGCTGTCAAGGAACACCCAGACCTGATCGAGCGCTACCTGGGCACCGTGGTGGCCAGCAACGACAACTACTTCGCGGCTCTCAATTCCGCCGTGTTCAGTGATGGATCCTTCGTGTTCATCCCCAAAGGCGTTGAGTGCCCAATGGAGTTGTCCACGTATTTCCGCATTAACTCAGGAGACACGGGGCAGTTTGAGCGCACGCTGATCGTTGCCGAAGAAGGTGCGTCGGTGAGCTACCTCGAGGGCTGCACCGCTCCGATGTTCGACACCAATCAGCTGCATGCGGCTGTGGTTGAGCTGGTGGCGCTGGATGATGCGTCGATCAAATATTCCACGGTGCAGAACTGGTACGCCGGCGATGAGAACGGTGTGGGAGGGATCTACAACTTTGTGACCAAGCGAGGCCAGTGCCGCGGGGCGCGGAGCCGCATCAGCTGGACGCAGGTGGAAACAGGCTCGGCGATCACCTGGAAATACCCGAGCTGTGTTCTTCAGGGAGCTGACTCGGTTGGCGAGTTCTATTCCGTGGCGCTCACCAACAACCGCCAGCAAGCCGATACCGGAACCAAAATGGTCCACGTCGGTCCCCGCACTCGCTCAACGATCGTGAGCAAAGGCATCAGCGCGGGGCACTCCAGCAACAGCTATCGCGGCCTGGTGCAGATCGGCCCGGGTGCCTCCGGCGCCCGCAATTACAGCCAGTGCGATTCGATGTTGATCGGTGATCAGGCTGGTGCCAACACCTATCCCTACATCCGCTCCCAGCAGCCTGATTCAGCTGTGGAGCACGAAGCCAGCACCTGCCGAATGTCCGAAGACCAGCTTTTCTACCTTCAGAGTCGCGGCATCGGTTTTGAAGAAGCTGTGTCCATGATGGTGAGCGGCTTTTGCCGCGATGTGTTCAATCAGCTGCCCATGGAGTTCGCTGCCGAAGCGGACAAGCTTCTCGCTCTCAAGCTCGAGGGCTCCGTGGGCTGACGTCCGCAGCTCTCCTGAACGAGTTTCCCTTTTATCCCGCCCTCTCTTCCATCGTGATCCGACCCGACGCCGAGCTGCTTCTCGACATTTCCGACCTGCATGCGTCCGTGGAGGATCAACCCATCCTGAAGGGTGTGAATCTGCAGGTTCGTGCCGGTGAAATTCATGCCGTCATGGGGCGTAACGGCAGTGGCAAGAGCACACTCTCCAAGGTTCTTGCCGGTCACCCTGCGTATCGGGTCACCGGAGGATCGGTGCGTTACCGCGGTGACGATCTCCTAACGCTCGAACCCGAGCAACGGGCCCGCCTCGGTGTGTTCCTTGGCTTTCAGTATCCGGTGGAAATTCCAGGCGTCAGCAACCTGGAATTCCTCAGGGTGTCCACCAATGCTCGCCGCGAGACCCAGGGGCAGGAGGAACTCGACACCTTCGACTTCGAAGACCATGTGCGCGAAAAGCTGAAGGTGGTTCAGATGGACCCTGCCTTCCTTGATCGAAGCGTGAATCAGGGATTCTCCGGGGGAGAGAAAAAACGCAATGAAATCCTGCAGATGGCTCTGCTTGAGCCGGTGGTCTCCATCCTGGACGAAACCGATTCCGGGCTCGACATCGACGCCCTGCGCATCGTTGCCAGTGGCGTGAATCAACTCTCCAGCCCGGAGACCGCATCCATCTTGATCACCCACTACCAGCGGTTGCTGGATGAGATCACGCCTGACTACGTCCACGTGATGGCTGCAGGTCGCATTCTGCGGACCGGCGGCAGAGAGCTGGCGTTGGAGCTTGAGCAGATCGGATACGACTGGGTGGACGAGCAGCTGGCTGCTGAGGGAGTGGCTTGATCATGGTCAACACGGTGTTGACACCAGTTCAGAAGCGGGGGCAGGCCAATCTCGAGCGGCTGGGTCTGCCGACCCGACGCCAGGAAGCTTGGCGGCTCACAGATCTCAAGCGGCTGGAGGCGATGGCCTCCCTGCCGTCCGTTGAAGGGTCTGCTCAGCACGCCTGGCCTTCCATCCCCCAGGGCGTGACCCGCTTCGTGATCGGAACCGGCGTCGATCCCCTCGAAGGAGTTCAGCTTCCTGAGGGTGTCTCGCCTTTGAGCGAAGCCGAGCTCGAGCAGGCCCTTGGGCACACCCTGGATCGCTGTGGTTGCGCTGAGACCTGGCCCGTGGAGCTCAACCATGCCCGCAGCCAGCGCGTTTTGGCTCTGCGCGTGCGCGGCTCGGTGGCTCCGCTCGAAATTGTGCTGGCTGCAGGGGTTGGTCTGGTGGCCACGCGGGTGCTTTTGCTTCTCGAGGAAAAGGCTGAGCTGGATCTGTTTCAGGTGATTCCTGCTGAGCGTGAATCCGCGGCTGCGCCGTTGGCGCACAGCCATGTGATCGAGGTGCATCTGGGACAGGAAGCGCGCCTGCGCCATGGCGTTCTGGCCAGTGGGAGTGGCGACAGCTCCTTGCTCGCCCATCTGGCGGTGGAGCAGGAACCTCGCAGCAGCTACGACTTCGTGAGTGTGTTTCGTGGTTGGCGCTTCGGGCGGCTGGAGCCTCGGGTGCTGCAGGTGGATGGACAGGCCACCACTCGCCTCACCGGTTTGGCGATGACCGACACGGATGAACAATTCGCCACCCACACGAGTGTTTGCTTTGAAGGCCCGGAGGGATCACTGGATCAGCTGCAAAAAACTGTGGCGGCTGATCGCTCTCACAGCATTTTCAACGGCGCCATCCAGGTGCCCAGGGCTGCCCAGCGCACCGATGCGTCCCAGCTCAGTCGCAATCTGCTGTTGTCCAATCGGGCCCGCGTGGATGCCAAGCCGGAGCTGGAGATTGTGGCCGACGATGTGCGTTGCGCTCACGGAGCCACGGTCAGCCAACTGCAGCAGGATCAGCTTTTCTACCTGCGCAGCCGCGGCGTGGCTGCCGATGAGGCTGCAGCGCTGCTGCTGAAGGGCTACTGCTGCGATGTGGTGGATCGCCTTCCTTCAATGGCGCCCTCCTGGCTGGCATCCGCTGCCATCAACGATCCCGCCCGCCCCCTATGACCACACTTTCTCGTGACGTTGGCGTAACGCTTGCGGAACGGACTCGTTCCGATTTTCCGATCCTGGATCAGTTGGATTCTCAGGGTGGTCCCTTGGTCTATCTCGACCATGCGGCGACCAGTCAAAAGCCCCAGGCCGTGCTCGATGCCTTGCGCGGTTACTACAGCTGTGACAACGCCAATGTGCATCGGGGGGCCCATCAGCTCAGCGCCCGTGCCACTGAGGCCTTCGAGGGAGCCCGCGCTGCCGTGGCCCGATTCGTGGGCGCTGCCGGGCCCGATGAAGTGGTGTTTACTCGCAACGCCACGGAGGCCATCAATCTGGTGGCGCGCACCTGGGGGGATGCCAACCTTCAGGCCGGCGATGAGGTGCTGCTCAGCGTCATGGAGCACCACAGCAATCTCGTGCCCTGGCAGCAGCTCGCCCAGCGCACGGGTTGCGTTCTGCGTCATGTGGGCATCACCGAGAGCGGAGAGCTCGACCTCGATGATCTGCGTCAGCAGCTCAACAAGCGCACCCGTTTGGTGAGCCTTGTGCACATCAGCAACACCCTGGGTTGCCGCAATCCCGTGGAGGAGATCGCGGCCTTGGCCCATGGGGTTGGTGCGCTGATGCTCGTGGATGCCTGCCAGAGCTTGGCCCACCAATCCACCGATGTGAATCAGCTGGGTGTTGATTTTCTTGTGGGGTCCTCCCACAAGCTGTGCGGGCCCACGGGCATGGGCTTTCTCTGGGCACGGAAAGACCTGCTGGAAGCCATGCCTCCATTCCTGGGAGGAGGCGAAATGATCCAGGATGTATTCCTCGATCACAGCACCTGGGCTGCTTTGCCCCATAAGTTCGAGGCCGGCACCCCCGCCATCGGCGAAGCTGTGGGCATGGGTGCGGCGATCACCTACCTCGAGGCGCTCGGCTTGGAGCAGATCGCTGCCTGGGAAGCGCAACTCACCCGCTATCTCTTCCAGCAGCTCGACAGCATCGAGGGATTGCGCATACTTGGTCCGACACCGGAGCAGCAGCCGGGACGGGGAGCCCTTGCCACGTTTCTCGTTGATGGAGTCCACGCCAACGACATTGCCTCCATGCTCGATCTCGCCGGCATCTGCATCCGCAGCGGACACCACTGCTGCCAGCCTCTGCATCGTCGCTTCAAGGTGACGGGTTCGGCAAGGGCCAGCCTCAGCTTCACCACGACGTTTGACGAGATCGATCGTTTTGCCGCCGAGCTTCAGGGCGTGATTGCGTTCTTCAGGGAGCACGGCTGAAGCACAGCGAGAGCCTCGCTCCCCGAGGTGCCGCGCCAGGCCCAGCGCCAGCGCCATCCTTCTTGGGCGGCGATCGTTTCAATCGTGCCCCGCTGGGCAGGCCAGTCGCAGGCCTGCATGTGCTCAACAATGGCCTGGATCTGCAGGGTGTTGAGTGCGGGCCAGTGGCGCACCCGATCGATGTAACGGTCGAGGTAGGTCTCTCGGGTGTCGTCCTCGTTCTGAAACACATCCACCCACAGCAGCAGACCGTCCGTCTCGATCCGTTGCCGGGCGCCTCGCAGAAACTGAATTTTCTGGCTGTCGCTGAGGTGATGAATGGCGAAAGCGGAATGAATCACATCCACGCGCTCCGGTTGGTTGCCATCGGCCAGAGGGTTGGGCCGTTCAGCCCAGGCGAGGAGATCACCCTGCTCCCATCGGCAAGGGAATGGCGCCTCACCCATCGCCTGCGCGGCCAGGGGAAACACCGACGCTGCCAGGTCCAGGCCGGTGTAGGCGCCGAGCGGCAAGGTCCTGAAGAGGTCGGCCATGCGGGCCAGATCGCCGCAGCCAAGATCCACGAGTGTTGGTGGGGGCCGGTGCGCAGGGCGTTGCGCCAGCCATGCCTGCAGTTTCTCCGCTGTGGCGGCCGCCGCCGCCCGGTGCTCCATGGCGTCGTGCTCCAGCACGGTGCGGTAGGTCTGCCACTGCTGTTCAAATATGCTTTTCATTCCTGTCTCCTGTGCCCTTCAGGATGACAGCGGTCTCCATTGGCAGGGGTAGGGGATCCCGACCGTCAGCTCCGTTGGCGCTGTCGCCCGAGGCGCAGACCCAGCAGCAACGCGGCCAGGGTGAGCAGCAGGGCAACCACGCTGAAGCGGGGCAATCCCCAACTCACGATCAGCAAAGGGGAGAGGGCCGTCACCAGCCCGCCACCGAGGAAGGGCTCGAACAGCAACTGTTTGAAGGAAAACGCCTCCATGGCGCGGCTGCGTCCAAAGGGGTCGGCCATGCGCAGCAGCAGCAACCCTGTGGCCGTGACCCCCGTGCCCTGCCCGAAGTCGGCAATTCCCCGCTCAAACCAGTGGTCGCTGAAGATGCGAGGGGCCAACCAGAGGAATGCACAGACATTCCAGGTGAGACCAGCTGCAGCGAGCAGCGCAAAGGGAAGCCAGTTTTCCTCCAAAAGAGGCAGGTTGAGGCTGGCCATGGCGGCGGTGATCAGCAGATCCATCGCCAAGGAGCCGATGCTGGCCTGGGCCACGGGCGACACCAGGCGGGTCTGGCGACTGCGCTGCAGAAGAATCTGAACGATCAAGCCCCCCACCATCGCCAGGGGAAAGACGGGAATCGCGGCCAAGAGCTTTGCTGTGCCCTCGCCTCCAGTCAATCCGCCCAGCTGGGTGAGTCCAGCTTTGAGCAGGATTCCCAGGCCGACAGCGCCGCCGGCCAGCGCAACGTTCACCGTGAGCGCATCGATGGTCATCGACTCCTTTTGGTCTGACTGCACGGTTCCGGCAGCCGTCTCCAGGGCGAGTCGTTCATCCGCCGACATCGGGTCGCCGTCCCCTGTTCGCATCAGCGGGGTGGCAGAGGCGCTGCTGCCGGCTTCGCTGTCTCCTCGGGACAGCCAGTGGCGACTGCGACCGATCACCACCAGGGTGCTGCCGAGCAGCACGGCGGTCAGAACACCCACTGTGGCCATGGCCAGACCCAGGGTTTCTCCAGAGGGCAGCCCCAGCTCTGTGAAGGTGGGGCCCATGCCGGCGGCGGTGCCGTGGCCCCCCTCGAAGCCCACTTCAATCAAGGCGGCCATCAGCGGGTCGGTGCCAAACAGTGGCTGGAGTACCGCCAGTACCAGCAGAGCGCCCACCAGGTACTGGCCAAATCCCAGCACCATGCCAAACGCTGTCTGCCCGGCGGCCCGGTTCCAGATCACCCTTGGGCTGGGCAGTTGTTGTCCCAGGAACAAGGTGGCGAACACCAGGGAGATCAGCACGCCGGGGGTTTGACTCCACACCCTGTAGACCGCATCAGGGAACACCGACCAGGGTCCGAAAGGGCCGACCAGCAACCCCAGAAGGCCTGCGACCAGGGCCTCTGGAATCCCCAGTGCCCGCAGCCAGCGCAGCCTCTGGCGCAGGGCCGTCCCCGCCAGCAGCAGCAGGCTCAGGCCGGCAAAGGCCACCAGCACGTCAAAAAGCTTGAGCCCCATAACGGTTGCGTGAGTGCCGGCAGGTTGCCATCCCGGTGGCACCGTTGGTTCATGGGGGTGACCGGCCAGGCAGATTGGCTGGGTCACCCATTGCGCATCAAATGAACATTGATGGCCAGGCCTGGCGCACCATCGGGCTTGAACCAGGCGGTCGCTCGGTGTGGGTGATCGACCAAACCAAGCTCCCCCATCAGTTTCAAACCCTCACCCTCAACACCTGTGCAGAGGCGGCCGAGGCCATTCGCACGATGGTGGTTCGTGGCGCTCCGCTCATCGGCGTGACCGGCGCCTACGGGCTGATGCTGGCTTTGCAGGTTGATCCCGCGGATGCGGCACTGGCAGCAGCGTTTGATCAGCTCAACGCCACCAGACCCACGGCGGTGAATCTGCGCTGGGCTTTGGAGCGCGTGCGCGACCGGGTGCGGCCTCTGCCGCCGGAGCAACGGGCTGCCGCTGCCAGGGAGGAGGCGGGTTCGATCGCCGAGGAGGACGTGGCCATGTGTGCGGCCATCGGCGACCATGGCCTTGAGATTGTCCAGCGGCTGGCGGCCGCCCGCCCCAAGGAACGCCAGGGGATGCCCTTCCAAGTGCTGACCCACTGCAACGCTGGCTGGCTGGCCACCGTGGATTGGGGCACTGCGTTGGCTCCCATCTACAAGGCCCATCGCGCCGGGCTCAACATTCACGTGTGGGTGGATGAGACCCGTCCACGCAATCAAGGGGCTTCCCTCACCGCCTATGAGCTGGGGCGGGAGGGGGTGCCGCATACGGTGATCGTCGACAACGCTGGCGGCCATCTCATGCAGCACGGTGAGGTGGATGCAGTGATAGTCGGCACCGACCGCACCACGCGCCGCGGTGATGTCTGCAACAAGATCGGAACCTATCTCAAGGCTCTGGCTGCTCACGACAACGGCGTGCCGTTTTACGTGGCACTGCCTGCATCCACGATTGACTGGAGCCTGGATGACGGTGTCGCCGAGATCCCGATTGAAGCGCGGTCTGCCGAGGAGGTGACCCACATCCAGGGGCGGGTGGTGGAGGGAGCCGACGCTGGCTCACTGGTGCCGGTGCAGCTCACTCCCGATGGCAGTGAGGGGTTTAATCCCGCCTTTGATGTCACCCCGGCTCGGCTGGTGACGGGACTGATTACCGAGCGGGGTGTGGCAGAGGCCAGTGAGGACGGTTTGCGGAGGCTCTATGGCCCAAGTTGAGTCTTGCAGCAACGATGACGTTCTGCGGCAGCAACTCGTTGCGGTGGCGCGTCGCCTGAATGGCTCTGGTCTCAACCAAGGCACATCGGGAAACCTGTCTGTCCGCATCGACGGCGGACTGCTGGTGACTCCCAGCTCATTGCCCTACGAGCAGATGACAACCGGGGATCTGGTGGCACTGGATCTGAGCGGCCAGCCGCTGCAGTCGGGGCAGCGCCGTCCATCCTCCGAGTGGCGGTTGCATGCGGATGTGCTCGCCTCCCGTCCTGAGGCGCAAGCCGTGCTCCACTGCCATCCGGTGCATGCCACTGCCCTGGCTTGCCATGACCGGCCGATTCCCGCGTTTCACTACATGGTGGCGGTGGCCGGTGGGGATGACATCCGCTGCGCTCCCTACGCCACGTTTGGCACCGCAGCCTTGTCGGCACATGTGGTGAGAGCGCTTGTCGAGCGGCAGGCCTGTTTGATGGCCAGGCACGGGCTGGTCACGCTGGGCTCGGATCTTGAGGCTGCCCTGCGCATTGCCGTGGAGGTGGAAACCCTGGCGAAGATGTACCTGCAGGCCCTGCAATTGGGGGAGCCTCCCCTGCTCGATGCAGAGCAGATGGAGGCTGTGCATGCCCAGTTCAAAGGTCTGCATTACGGCCAGCAGGATCAGTGAGGGTGGGGCTCGAGTCCGAGGTGTTGGCGGAAGAAGGCTTCCGTTGCTTCGAGCACATCCACCTGCACGGCACTGTCGCGGAAGCCATGCCCTTCCTCGGCGTAGGTGCGCACCTCCACAGGGATGCCGTTGCGGCGCAGGGCCGCAGCCATCCGTTCCGTTTGCTCCGGCACCACCACCTTGTCCTGCAGACCCTGAAAGAAGATCACCGGGCAACGGATGCGATCGGCGTGGTGCAGGGGTGAACGCTCCTCATAGCGCTGGCGGTCCTGCGGCCATGCACCCACCAGAGCATCGAGATAGCGGGCTTCGAAGCGGTGGGTCTCGGAGGCCAGCGCCAAGAGGTCGCTGACCGCGTAACGGCAGGCTCCCACCTGGAACACATCGGTGAAGCAGAGGCAGGCCAGGGTGGTGAAGCCGCCGGCACTTCCCCCTTCGATGGCGATCCGCTGCGGGTGCGCATCTCCGTTCGCGATCACAGCCTTCGCTGCTGCGGCGCAGTCCTGCACATCCACGACGCCCCATTCACCGTTCAGCCGCTCGCGGTAAGCCCGCCCAAAGCCAGTGGAGCCCCCGTAATTCACATCCACCACGCCCCAGCCGCGGCTGGTCCAAAACTGAATGCCGAGGCTGAGGCCGCGGCGGGCCATCGCGGTGGGACCGCTGTGGCTTTTCACCAGCAGGGGCGTGTTCGCTGAGGCGCCGCCGCGGGGTGGGTAGTACCAGGCGTGGGTGCGCCGACCGGCTGCTCCCGCGAACCAGAGGGGCTCGGCGATGCTGATGCTCTCCGGCTCCAACACCGGGGCTGAAGCCGGCGTATGGCTCCAGCGTCCACTGGCGATGTGCAGTTCCAGCAGCCCCTGCCCGGTTGTGCTGTTGCTGGCGATCGCCACGGCACGGCCTGCGTCGGCATGCAGCTCCGCAAGGTCGTCGAAGGGTTGGTCCACCATGCGGATCGAGCCATCGGCGCTGAGCCGCTTCAATTGCCAACGGCCTTCAGCGCACACAGCGGCAATCAGCTGTTCCCCATCCCAGGCTGTGGTGCTCATGCCGAACACCCATTGCGGCATGGCCGTCTCGGCCTGCATGGGCCAGAGCCGTTCCCATCGCTGGGACGGGTCTCCGGGATCCTGGTGTTGCATCAGATTCCACCAGCCACCAGCGTCCTCCGCAACGATCAGCTGGCCGTCAGGAAGCCAAAGCGGCTGAAAGACGGATGTTGGACGCTCAGCGTCGGGTGCGCTGCCTGCCAGCGTGCCAACGCTGCCGAGATCACCATGGGCGTTGATGGGAGCCCAGTGCAGTGCGGCGGCTTCCCAGGGCATGGCGGGTTGTTGCCACTCCACCCAAGCCAGCTGGTCTCCATCAGGGCTGATGGCGGGGTATCCCGCGAAATCCGCCGCTGTGTGCAGCACAACCGGCGTCTGATCCAAGCGGTCGATCGCCACCTGCACGAGGACGTCCCGCCCGGCGTGCTCCATCACGCCGATCCAGCGGTTTCGCTTCGCATCGATCACACCACCGCCCAGCAGACCCTCGCCAGGGGCCGTCAGACGCCGGGCAGGTCCGTTCGCCACCACGGTTTGTGGGTCTCCGTCAGCCAGTCCGCCCCAGGACCGGGCCCAGAGACAGCCATCGCTGTCATCGATCCAGGTCAGCAGGAGGCCATGGTCATCCAGGGCTGCCGCGCTGGCGCCACCGCCGTATTCGTGGACCCGGCAACGCAGGTTGCAGGGGGCTGGGGTGAGTTCCTTGGGCGTTTGCTCAGGGCGTCCCCAAGGGCGCAACAGCGCAGTGGTGCGGCCCTTGTCCTGGGGGCGCTGTTCGAGCCACAGCAGCCAGTCGCCAAGAACCCTGGGTGCTTTGAGGGAGGGTTGCTTCCCGAGGACTTGACGGGCGGAGAGGGGCTGGCGGGTGGCCATGGCGCGCGATCCGACGGTTGAGGGGACTGCCTAAGATCAGCACAGCAGATTGCAGGACAGGTCTTGGCCAGGAGCTTTGCCCAATTAGCACGATCAGCTGAGAAGGCAGGGTCTCCGGTGGCCGTGCCCAAAGAGCCTCTGGACACCGCACCTCTGCAGATTCACACCCTTGGAGATGATGTTCTGCGGCTGGATGCCAGACGCATCGGAAAGGTGGATGAAACCGTGCGCGATTTGGCCCGCGACATGTTGCGCAGCATGTACACAGCCCGTGGCATCGGTCTTGCGGCTCCCCAGGTGGGTGTGCACCAGCAGCTGCTCGTGATTGATCTGGATCCGGAAACAGCCAGCTCGCCCCCGCTCGTGCTCATCAATCCCGAGATCACCTCGGCCAGTGCAAGCCTCGAGACCTATGAGGAAGGCTGCCTCAGCATCCCGGGGGTTTATCTGGATGTGGTGCGCCCCAGCGCGGTGCAGGTGAGTTTCCGCGATGAAATGGGGCGGCCGAGAACCATGAAGGCTGATGGCCTGATGGCCCGCTGCATCCAGCATGAAATGGACCACCTCACCGGTGTGCTGTTTGTTGACCGTGTGACCGATGCCGGAGGGTTGACCAAGGAATTGAAAGACCATGGCTTTCAGCCCAATGACGTTCGCTCTCTGGCCTGACGCTATGCCGATGAAACCTCTTGCCGGCCTCTTCCTGGCCCTGGCTTGCGTGCTGGGAATCGCTGCCACCGGTTGCGTGTTTGAGCTGGCCTATGGCGATCCAGACCTTGGCGTGCGTGTCACACGTTTGATTCTCGGGGTGAGCCTCCCGGCCACCATCGGGTCACTTCTTGTTGCGATTCGGATCAACAAACCGGCCTGAACCAGGCGGCTGATCCAGCGCAGGACTTTTACCATCCAGACACATCACCTTGTTCCGAATGGCCCGTTTGCGGATCGTTACTGCCGTTCTCACTGCCACGGTGGCGACCGGCCTGACTTCCCCGGTCAGGGCTCAAGGGTCCTTGTTCACCGCGGCTGAGGTGGATCAAACGAAGTTTGTGATGGTGTCGGCACCGATCGGCAGTGGATCCAGTGCTCAGCTCAATATCTATGAGCAACGCACCAATGCCAGGCCCTGTTTCGAGATGTCGGGGAGCGCACCGGCTGTGGTGAATCCGATGCTGGCCACCTTTGATTTCACGGGGATCTGCAATCGGTACATCGATGGCAATGGTTATTCCTTGCGCATCGGAGGCGATGACCTGGGCACCCGTTACCGGCTGTCGGTGATCAAGTCGGCGGACGATGTGCAGCTGATGGCCGTTCCAACCCGGGATCCTTCCCAGCCCACCTATCTGATCGCGAAGGCAGGGGGACCAGGCAATGACTTCATTCAGTTGGTTCTTGAGCCTGGCTGGCGCCTTATGCGTCGTCAGTACGGGAAGCGCACCCTGGGTCATCTGTACGTGTACAGGGATGCGGCTCCGGCAGCGGACGCAGAAACACCCTGACCATGGCTTGCTAAGTTGATTAGCTGGATATCCCTGCAGATTGCATGACTCAGGTCACGGTCGGAGAAAACGAAGGCATCGAATCAGCCCTGCGTCGCTTTAAGCGCCAGGTCTCCAAGGCCGGCATCTTCGCTGATCTCAAGCGTCTGCGTCACCACGAAACGCCCATCGAGAAGTACAAGCGCAAGGCTCAGCAGCGCCGCCGCCGTCGCTGAGTTCGCTGTCCGGAAAACCGGTACTTCAACCTGTTGGCACCACCTCACGTTCCGTTGAAACTGAAGGGAGAACGTGAGGTCAACACCATGGGCCAGAAGCTTGAACAATTCCGTTGCTGGGTCGCTGAAACCCTTGTCCATGCCATGGGGAACCCCAGCGAAGAGAGGCTGACGCAACCTCCTGCCATTGGAACGCAGCCTTATCGAGATCGTCCTCACGCTGCGCGGTGAGAGACAGGTGCAGATCCCTCTTGGATCTGCGCGTCGAAACTTCGAAAACAGAGGGCTGTTGCAAGGTGCTCCACGGTTACATCCCTTTCACCGGCAAGGTCGGCAATCGTGCGTGACACCTTCAACAGCTTCAGGCCGCTGCGCAGGCTGAGGCGTCGCACGCGCATCACCTGCTCCCAGGAGGTGAGCGTGTCTGACTGAAACGCTCCATGGCGTCTGAGATCTGCTGGGGAGAGGTCGCGATTGCTGCATCCCTCTGGATTGCGTTGCTGCATCTGTCGGCGTGCCATCTCGATCGTGGTGTGCAACGTCTCCCTTGCGATCGCACCGCGGCGTTCTTCGATCACTTGGCGCAGGGAGTCCGCTGCTGGAGCTTCCAGACGCAGCTGCAGATCGATCCGATCGAGCAACGGACCCGACATCCGGCGCCAATAGCGCTTCACTTGGGATTCGCTGCAGCGGCAGCGGGAATCCCCATTCCAGCCACAGGGGCATGGGTTGGTGGCGGCAACCAGGGTGACCTTGCATGGGAAGGCACAACGCACCCGGGCGCGGCTCAGCATCAGCACCCCCGCTTCGAGCGGTTGCCGCAACTGATCGAGCACGGCACGAGGAAACTCCCCGAGCTCATCGAGAAACAGCACGCCTCCATGGGCGAGGCTCAGCTCACCGGGTTTGGGATTCGCGCCTCCACCCAGTAATGCGGCGGCTGAGGCGCTGTGGTGCGGAGCCCGGAACGGCCGTTGGCGCATCAAGCCCTCTCTCCTGCCAGGCAACCCTGCGATCGAATGCAGCCGGGTGATCTCGAGAGCCTCAGCATCGTCGAGAGGTGGCAGCAGGCCTGGCAATTGCTGCGCAAGCAGGGTCTTGCCGCACCCTGGAGGACCCACCATCAACAGGTGATGGCCTCCTGCAGCCGCGAGGGCCAGTCCCTGGCGGGCCAGATGCTGGGCCGGCAGATTCAGAGGTGCTGGTGCCGCGGATCGCATTGCAGCAGCGCATGGATCTCTTGGGGTTTGGTGTTGGGGCCGTGCCGGGGTCTGCACCAAGTCGCCAGCGCGGAGGAGGTTCACCAGATCCTTCAGCGATGCCGCTGCTGTCACCTTCAGGCCCTTGACCAGGGAGGCCTCTGCTGCATCTTCGGCGGCGACCAGCAGGCCCCGTGCTCCCTGGGATTTGGCTAAGCAGGCAATGGCAAGGATGCCGCGACAAGGCCGCAGGCGACCGTCGAGGCCGAGTTCGCCTGCGCTCCAGAGGTCTTGCAGGCAGGGTGAATCCAGTTGACCGCTCGCGATGAGCAGGCCGAGGGCAATGGGCAGATCAAAGCAAGGACCTTCCTTGCGTAGATCTGCCGGCGCCAGATTCACCACCACTTTCACGAGGGGGCCACGGAAGCCGCTGTTGCGCAGGGCCGAGCGCACCCGTTCTCTGGACTCCTGGATGGCTGTGTCAGCCAGCCCCACCAAATGCAGGCCTGGAAGGCCAGGGGCCAGGTCCACCTCCACGGTGACCGGGCGGGCGTCGATTCCAAGCAGCGAGGCGCTGAGGCAACGTGCAAGCATTCATGGTTGAAACGGTTCAGGGATCCAATGCCCAGTCCGTCGCATGCCTTTCTCCAACGAGCCCAGCGCCATGGCCGAGGACACGATTTTTGCCCGCATCCTGCGGGGTGAGATTCCCTGTGATGAGGTCTACAGCGACGATCGCTGCCTCGCCTTTCGGGATGTTGCCCCCCAAGCGCCGGTTCACGTGTTGGTGATTCCCCGTGAGCCGATTCCAAGTTTGCGTGAGGCGCAAGACCAGCACGCCTCCCTGCTTGGTCATCTCTTGCTGGTAGCTGCACGGGTTGCCCAGCAGGAGGGACTGGAGGATTGGCGCACCGTGGTCAACACCGGAGCGGGCGCTGGCCAGACCGTGTTTCACCTGCATGTGCATGTGATTGGTGGTCGTCCGCTGGCCTGGCCCCCCGGTTGAAGCTGAATCAGGCGAGAATTGCTCCATGACATCTCTTAGTCCTGTGAGGACCGGATCGTTTCGGTCGCTTCGGCAGCAACTCAGCAAGTTGCGACATCTGGCCCAGCCGTTTTTCCTCCCGCTCAATCAAGCGAATGGCTGGCAGTTTGTATGGCTGCTGGTTTCCCTTCTGTTTTGTGTCGGTGGCATTGTCCTCGCGCTTCTCACAGGACTTCTCAACGTTCTTGAGCGTTGGCAACCAGTTCTGACCGAAAATTATTTCGGCGGTGTCGCTGACACCATCACCGACATCTGGTCGTCTTGGTGGGGAGGTGCGTTTGTTGCCTTATTTGTTCTTGGGGTTGCAAGTTTTACGGCTTTTCGTAACCAACTCAAGCAGCGTCGCTGGTTGCACTGGTTGCTGTTGGCCGCGATTGTGCTGATGCTCCTGGCGGTGAACGGGATCAATGCGGGGATTGGTTTTATCGCTCGAGACCTGACCAATGCCTTGGTGGAGCAGCAGGAGGATAATTTCTATCGAATCTTGATTATCTATGCCTGTTGTTTCGTTGTTGCTCTACCTATCAGGGTCTCTCAAATCTTTTTTACTTTTAAGCTTGGAATTATTTGGAGAGACTGGTTAACACGCGCTCTCATCAGCGATTACATGAGTAATCGTGCCTATTACGTGTTGAACCCTAATGACGAACAGGCGACTGATGTTGATAATCCTGACCAGAGGATTACAGAAGATACGCGTGCCTTTACGGCACAGAGTCTGGCCTTCACGATTGGTATTTTTGACGCCCTCCTCACATTTTTTCTGAATATTTTGATTTTGTGGGGAATCAGTACAGAGCTAACAGTAGGTTTGTTTGTGTATGCGGCTTTCTCAACAACCTTGCTGGTGATTGCTGGCCGAAAGCTCGTGGCATTGCAGTTTGATCAGCTGCGTTACGAGGCTGACTTCCGTTACGGGCTCGTTCACATCAGGAACAACGCTGAATCGATTGCTTTTTACGCCGGTGAAGCTCCTGAGGCCCAGGAAACCAAGCGAAGGCTCGGCGAGGTTGTGCGCAATTTCAATTTCATCATCAACTGGCAGGTTGTGATCGATGTGATGAGACGCTCCACAAACTATTCCGGCGTCTTTTTCCCCTATCTCATCTTGGCGCCGGCGATCTTCTCGGGCCAAACAGACTACGGAAGCTTTGTGCAGGCCAACTTCGCCTTCAACATGGTTGAGGGTTCTCTTCTGTTTGTTGTGAATCAAATTGAGGAGCTCGCCAAGTTCACCGCTGGCATTACTCGTCTGGAAGGGTTTCAGTCGAAAGTTGAGCAGGTTGCCGCTGCGCCTGCGGCTGATGAACGCCAGCTTGTTCGTGCTGGAGGCGGGATTGTGATTTCGAATGCAGATCTCTACACCCCGAAAGCCAGGATTCCCGTGATCCGTGACCTCAACCTCACAGTGAGTGAAGAAGACCGCGTGCTGGTGGTGGGTCCCTCTGGATGCGGGAAAACCTCGTTGATGCGGATGATCAGCGGATTGTGGACTCCCAGCACTGGGTCTGTTGAGCGTCCTGCAACTGGCGATCTCCTGTTTATTCCCCAGAAGCCTTATCTGCTTTTGGGCTCACTGAGAGAACAGCTTTGTTATCCGAGTGACCAAGACTTTTTCAGCGATTCTCAGTTGAAAAGTGTTATGGAAAAAGTGAATCTTCCACAGCTTGTTACGAGATATCCGGATCTTGACGTCAAGCAGGATTGGCAGAGAATTCTTTCTCTGGGTGAGCAGCAACGCCTGGCATTTGCACGATTGCTTCTGAATTCACCGCGCTATGTGGTTCTTGATGAGGCGACCAGTGCACTTGATGTGAAAACGGAGCGGTTGCTCTATGAGCTTCTGTTGGAGCGCGATGTGTCCTTTATTAGCGTTGGCCACCGCCCATCGCTAACGCGTTTTCACTCCAGTGTGCTGGAGTTGTACGGCAACGGTGACTGGCGCCTTGTTGCGGCTTCCAACTATCAACCTGAACTCGCCTGACTGCTCTGATGACGTCTGATTCCACCAACGCATCCAACGCCAGCCCGGATCTCACCCCTTCAGCCACCACAACCGACGTACCAGCGTTTGGTTGGAGCGGCTATGCGGAACGGGTGAACGGCCGTTTCGCCATGGTGGGTTTCGTGGCGCTTCTGATTGTGGAAGCCATCAGCCATGACACCTTTCTGCACTGGGCTGGTTTCCTGCGCTGATCAAGGGAGTCGGATCACATCCACATCCCAGCGCCCCTCGCGACTCACCTGAACGGCCAAGCGCCTGCCCTCTCCATCCAGACTCACCTCCCTGGGGACACCTGATGGTTCAACGGGTAATCGCTGAAGCGCTCCAGCATCGCGTCTGTAGAGCATCAGCTCTGTGCGTCCCTCCCGGGTGCGGATAAACGCAATGCGTTTGCCATTGCCGCTCACGCTTGCGCTCACCGGCTGACTGCCTGCTTGATTGAGGCCGGGCAGAGGGACCGGTTGGCGGGTGCGCAGATCCACCAGCTCAATGCGTTCTCGCCCATTTCGGCTGGCAATCGACACCAGCCACTGCTGCCCCAAGGCTGGCTGTCTGCGACTGTCTGCACTGCGTCGCAGGGCGGAATTCAAGCCCGGTTGCGGACGCATGCCGGACCCGGCGCATCCTGAGATGCACAGTCCCAGCACTGACGCCAGGATCACCGGTTCTCGCCATCCCTTCAAGGGTCCTGCGGGGTTGTGGTTTCGCGGCGCCCGCCCGCACGATCCGCTTCAAGCAGTTCACTGAGGTTGAACACTTCAACCTGCCAGCGCCCCTGCTCAGCCGTCTGTACGGCCAGTTCGCGTGCATCGGGTGCCAGGCTGAGGGTCACAGGATCACGGCCTGCTGGAAGACGCAGTGGATGTGCTCGGCCCGTGAGTCGATCTTCAATCAGTACGAGTCGTCGATTTCCTCGTTGAATCACAGCGGCGAGGTAGCGGCCGTTCCAACTCAGCGATGGTGAGCTGTGAGGCTGATGGCGCGAGAAGTGGCGCAGTTGCAACGGCTGCCCGCTCTTGAGATCCCTCAGTTGCACGGTCGGGCGCCCGCGTTGGTCAGCGATCACAGCGAGTTTGCTGCCATCGCCACTGAGGCTGGGCTGCTGTTGTTGGGCTGATAGAAGCCCGCTCGGTGCCCGCCGGCTTCTGCCGCTGCAGCCGGCTGTGCTCAAACCAGCCACGAGGACCAGCAGGATCAGGCGTTTCAGTCGTCGAACCGGGAGCTGTTGTCCCGTGGGCGAGAACTGCGGGGCGGAGTGCGATCAGCACCCTCAGTGCGAGCCGCGGTCGGTCCTGCAGGCCTCCGCGCTGGTGGAGTTGAGCGCTCGCTCGGGGTGTAAGCCGCATCTTCCGCCTGTTGGCGCAGGGGCGAACCTTGGGGGATGCCGGCTTCGGATCGGCCCACTGGCCTGCTTCCCTGAGTCCGTTGGCTTGGAGCACCGCTCCGTTCCGTTGGTGCAGACGTTTCGGAAGAGCGGCTGGATGCTGGGCTGGGTCTGCTGCCGCGGCGCTGGTCTTCGCGTTGGCTGCGCCGATCGCCGAAGCTCGGGCCAGAACGGCGGGGTTCATTGTCACGGTTGCCGAACCGCGCCATGCGTCGCTCCCGCTCACTATCGCCGGTCCAATCGCTGGATGCCTCGTTGCGGCCACGTCTGCGGCTGGCTGCCTCTTCGGGGATGGCAGCGCGGGGGTTGCGGCGCGGACGGTAGAAGTCCTGGTCGTCCGCTTGCGCCTCATCAAACTCCTGGCCCGCAAACCGGCGCCTCAGGGGCTGAGGTTCGTCGAAGCGGTCATAGGCGTCGTCGTAGCCCCCCCGCAGGCCTCCGGCGGGAACGCGGCTCGGGGGCTCATCGTCGAAATAAGCCGAACGTTTGGCTTGTTCCGCTGAGATTCCGCGCAGGCGAACGCTTTCGTAGGCAAAAAAGACCGTGGTGCCAGCGAGCAGGAACTGTCCGAACTGGAGAATCGGATCAAGTCGCCATCCTTGGAAAAACAGGATGCCGCCGCAGAGCAAGCCGATAGCAGCAAAAAAAACGTCGTAATCGCGGGCGAGTGCCGGCTTGAAGCTGCGCATGAAGTACAGCATTGCGCCACCAACGGCCAGCACGATTCCAACGATGCTGGCCCAGTTGAGACTGGCGTTAACCACGTTGAGTCCCCCGGGAAACGGTTGTTAGCCCTGAATGAAAGCAGCGCTAACCCTTCAAGTTTACGAAGCGCGCCAGAGCGATCAGAGTTTGCGATCGACGCGGTCGGTTTGGCTCAGGAAAAAGAGGCCGATGGAGGCGGGAACCACCACGATCACGGCACCCCAAACCAGGCTGCTGAGGAAATTGGCGAGGGAGGGGGTCATAGCAAGCGCGCCGAGGCTGACGATCTGATCTGAAACGCAACGATCCTAGGGATCGCTGGCAGCTTTCTACGATGTCGCTCCGATTGCTTTGAGGTTTGTGACGCCGACCTTGCTTCAGGTGCTGACGTTCCTGAACCCCCTGTTGGGATTGCTGCTGGCGGCCTGGAGCCTGATGTTCCTGCTGCGCATCGTGCTCACCTGGTACCCCCAGGTGGATCTCAAGGCTGCACCCTGGGCGGTGATCGCCTTGCCCACTGAACCCGTGCTGGCGCTCACCCGTCGCGTGGTGTCTCCCATCGGTGGAGTGGATGTCACCCCTGTGATCTGGGTGGGCATTGTCAGTCTGATCCGCGAATTGCTGGTGGGTCAGCAGGGGCTGTTCACGATGGTGCTATCGCGCGCTCAGGACATCGCCTGAGCCGGGGTTGGATGCTCTGCTCCGCCGTCAGAGCATCTCCTGTTCGACGAATTTCGTGTGCACCTCACCCTGGAGAAACTCCGGCCGTTCGAGCATGCGCAAGTGGAAATCCACCGTGGTGGGTATTCCGGTAACGGCGCATTCGTTCAGGGCTCTGCGCATGCGGCTGATGGCCGCCTCGCGGTCCGGCCCCCACACGATCAGCTTGCCGATCAGTGAATCGTAAAAAGGTGGAATGTCGTAGCCGGTATACACGTGGCTGTCGACGCGCACGCCCGGTCCACCCGGAGGGAGCCATCCGGTGATGCGCCCTGGCGCCGGGCGGAAGTTATGGGATGCGTCTTCTGCATTGATCCGACATTCGATGGCATGGCCCCGCAATTCGATCTGGTCTTGCGACACGCTGATCGGCTCTCCGCCAGCAATGCGCAGTTGTTCCGCGATCAGGTCGATGCCCGTCACCATTTCCGTGACCGGATGTTCCACTTGAATGCGGGTGTTCATCTCCATGAAATAGAACCCACCGCTGCGATCCAGCAGGAATTCAACGGTGCCCGCACCCTCGTAGTTGATGCTGCGTGCTGCGGCGACGGCGGCTTCGCCCATGCGCATGCGCAGATCCTTGTCCAGAGCTGGACTCGGTGCTTCTTCCAGCAGTTTCTGGTGCCGGCGCTGAATCGAGCAGTCGCGTTCACCGAGGTGCACCACATTGCCGTGGCGGTCAGCGAGCACCTGGACCTCCACGTGGCGAGGCTTGTCGATGAATTTCTCCATGTAGAGCCCCGGATTCCCGAAGGCCGCCTCGGCTTCCCCCTGGGCAGCCTTGTACAGAGTCTCCAGTTGGTCTGCTGACTGAACGAGCCGCATGCCCCGGCCGCCGCCGCCAGCGGTGGCTTTGATCATCACGGGATAGCCCATGGCCAAGGCCAGGTCGGCCGCTTCGTCTGGCCCAGACAGAAGACCCTCGCTCCCCGGCACGGTGGGAACGCCGACGGCCTGCATGGTGGTTTTGGCCGTGGACTTATCCCCCATGGAGCGGATCGCGTGGGGGGACGGGCCTACGAAGGTGATCCCGTGGTCTCTGCAAATCTCAGCAAAACGGTCGTTTTCGGCAAGAAAGCCGTAGCCGGGATGGATGGCATCGGCGCCTCGCGAGGTCGCCGCAGCCAAGATGTTGGGAATATCGAGATAACTGCGG
This sequence comes from Synechococcus sp. BMK-MC-1, assembly GCF_014279955.1. NCBI lineage: Bacteria > Bacillati > Cyanobacteriota > Cyanophyceae > Synechococcales > Synechococcaceae > Synechococcus > Synechococcus sp. BMK-MC-1. The sequence goes on along the minus strand of NZ_CP047939.1, from coordinate 2,205,896 downwards.
TTGCTGGGCCCCTCGCCGACGCACACCGCTTCATCTGCCAATTGCACGTGCAGGGCATTGCGATCAACGGTGCTGTAGACAGCGACCGTGGCGATCCCCAGTTCACGGCAGCTCCTCAGGATCCTTAAAGCGATTTCGCCGCGGTTGGCGATCAGCACCTTGCCGATGGTCATCCCGCAGTATCCAAGCCAGGGCGGATCGTATCAGCGGCCGGTCGGCGACACCTCGTTCCACTTTGAGGATGGGCTTGTGAAGAGGGGGTGAACCATGAGCCGGTATGATCGATCCTCGACAAGGCCCGAGCGGCTGCGTCGACCACGCGGATGTGGTGGAATTGGTAGACACGCACGTTTGAGGGGCGTGTGGCTTCGGCCTTGCGAGTTCAAGTCTCGCCATCCGCATTTTTCTTCTCCCTGATCTGTCGCGCGTGACGACAAGACCTACAGATCAGACGCTCTCCATCATCTTTGTTTCCAATGGGCCTGGGGAGCTCACCACCTGGGTGCGTCCCCTCGCTGAACAGCTGCACCGTCGTCTCTTGCTGCGGCCCAGGGCGCCTGGTTCACCGATCAGCCTTCACCTTGTGTTGGTTCCTTGCCCGAATGCCACAGGCACCGAGGCCGAGGCTGCAGCGCGCTGGGGACAGTTCGATCGCATCGTTCCGTCGCGACGCTTCTGGAGTTTGCTGCTGAATCCCAGACGCTATGGACCCTGGCCATCCCGGGGTGTTGTGGTGTTTCTGGGTGGCGATCAGTTCTGGACCGTGTTGTTGTCCGCCCGGCTTGGCTATCGCCACATCACCTATGCCGAATGGGTGGCTCGCTGGCCTCGCTGGAACGATCGAATTGCTGCGATGGCTCCTGCGGTGCTCGACCAGCTGCCCAGGCGTTTCCGCTCGCGCTGTCGTGTGGTCGGGGATTTGATGGCAGACCTGTCCGATGACGCCAAAGACAGAGATCCCCTGCCCAAAGGGCTCTGGGTGGCGCTGATGCCCGGATCAAAGCCTGCCAAGTTGCAGGTGGGTGTGCCGTTCCTTGTGGAGGCTGCCGATCGTCTGGCGGCTCAACAGCCTGACTGCCAATTCCTGTTGCCTGTAGCCCCTACCACCAACCCAGAGGAGCTTTTGCGCTTCTCCGGTGCAACCAATCCGATCGCTTCCAGCTACCGCGGCGGCATTCATGCTCTGTTGCCCGCGGATGAACACTGGCCATGGCGCCGCCTGTTGACCCACGCCGGCACGGTGATTCACCTGCAGGAAGATCCGCCTGCCCATGCTGCACTCAGCCAGTGTGCGCTCGCTCTGACCACGGTGGGAGCGAATACCGCTGAGCTCGGCGCTCTTGGGGTGCCGATGATCGTGCTGGTGCCAACGCAACATCTGGGGGTGATGCAGGCCTGGGATGGTTGGCTGGGTCTGCTCGCCCGACTTCCAGGACTGCGCAGACTGATCGGCCTTGTTCTCAGTGCCTGGCGCATGCGCAACCATGGCCTGTTGGCCTGGCCGAATATTGCTGCCGGACGGATGGTGGTTCCCGAGCGCGTGGGACCGATCACGCCTGAGCAGATCGCCTTGGAGGCCCTGGAGTGGCTGCGCGCCCCGGAACGGCTGGAGGGCCAGCGCGAGGATCTGCGCCGATTGCGCGGTCAGCCCGGTGCCGTGGCGGCACTGGCCGACGAAGTGAGGGAGCTGCTCCCCAGAGCGCTTTCCGACTAGGGTCCGCGCCAATTGCCTCAACTTGATGTCAGGCTCCCTCCCCGCTGAAGGCGATCGCATGGAGCGCTCTCCCGAAGAATGGCGACAGCAGCTCACCCCCGAGCAATTTCAGGTTGCTCGGCAGGGGGGGACGGAACGCGCCTTTACCGGGGCTTATTGGAATCACAAGGACGACGGCACCTATCACTGCATCTGCTGCGATGCGCCGCTGTTCAGTTCGAGCACCAAGTTCGAGTCCGGAACCGGCTGGCCGAGTTTCTGGGATGGAGTGAGCTCAGGGGCGATTCGCACCAAGGAGGATCGGACCCACGGCATGGTGCGCACTGAAATTCTCTGTGCCCGTTGTGATGCCCACCTCGGGCATGTGTTTCCGGATGGCCCAGCGCCTACAGGGCAGCGTTACTGCGTGAACAGCGCGTCGCTTCAGTTCAAGGGCTAAGACGACAGCTCAGCGCCTCAACCCTTTGATCTACCAAGGATCATCCATCGGTTCCCTTGGCGATCGGGGTTGAGGCTCTTGATCCATGGGCTCCACGTCCAGGGGTTCTCCGGGCCGCTCGATGGGCCGCCGTGATGCTGGCCGGGGTCGTCGATCGGGACGCGGCTGAGGTGGGGTCTCGTCAAATTGCGGCGGCTGGCGGTCGAAGTCCCGGTCCTGATCAACGTCACGGGACGGATCATTCCTGGGCTGCTCGTAACGCTCTTGGGGTTCGTTGCGCTGTTCAGACTCGTAGCGCTCTTGAGGCTGGTAGCGCTCTTGGGGTTCGTAGCGCTGTTCAGACTCGTAGCGCTCTTGAGGCTGGTAGCGCTCTTGGGGTTCGTAGCGCCCAGGTTCTTCCTCCAGGGGGAGTTCGTCGAGGTAGCGCCTGCGGCGAACTTCGTCCTGGCGGGGCTGCTCCAGCTCCACGTATTCCAGTTCGGCCTGATCCGCGTCAAACCTCTGAGAGGAGGAGGCCTCGAGTTGCCTGGGCGTGTCTTCAGCGCTCTGGCCAGAGCTCAACTGATTCTCCACAGGCACCACGTTCACCCGGTAGCGCTCGCGTTCCTGCTCTTCCCAGCTGGGGCCACCAACGCCCAACTTTTCAAGAAAGCCACTGTTGAGCTGCTTGAGCTTGTCCTCAGCGCCCTCATACACAATGATTCGGTCAGCACCGCTGCTCACGATCTCTTCGACCGGGATCTCCCAGGTGCTGAGAACGCCTTCACCCAACAGGGGCACGCCCACGGCCCCTGTGACCAGGGTGGTGAGTTCTCCGGTTTCGATATCGAAGGAGAAGCCGAGAACCCTGCCGAGCTGCTGGCCCGACTCGGTGATCACCTGGCAGTTGATCACCCGGCTGTAACGCTCAGGTGAAAAGGCTTCACTCAGAGAATCGGCGGAATCGACAAGGATCACGTCGCCCACCTGACGGATGCGATCGAGGGGCATCCAGCGGGGGAGCCCCGGAAGGAATCGGGTGAGGGGGTTGTCACGTAAACCGAGGGCGACGACCTCGCGGCCGTCAATGTCCACAATCACCTCACCCACCACCCCGAGGCGGCGCCCGGTGTCACGGGTGATCACCTGGGTGCCCATCAGCTCTGATCTCAGCCAGAGGCGATCACTGGGCACGTTGGCCAGGGGATCATTGGAAGACGACGACACACTCAACCGCAGGCCTCAGCCGGAGGGATTGGCGCCATTTTGACGCAAGGAGCAGAAACCGGCCCGTCAGGCGGCATCCGGGAGGCCAATCACCTGGGTGTGAGCGCCCCGAGCCTGGGTCACACCGATGGTTCTGGTCGAGGCACCGATCATGGGCCTGCGGTGGCTCACCACAAGGAACTGGGCTTGTTCGGCCTGCCGGGCGATCAGCGCCGCCAAACGTTCCACATTCACCCCGTCCAGAAAACTGTCCACTTCATCAAGGGCGTAAAAGGGCGATGGCCTGAAGCGTTGCAGCGCAAACAGGAAGCTCAGTGCGGTGAGGGATTTCTCTCCGCCTGACATGGCTGCCAGACGACGCACGGCCTTGCCCTTGGGGTGGGCGACCAGGGTCAGGCCTCCCTCGAGAGGGTCATCGGCATTGTCGAGTTGGAGCTTGCCGTCGCCATCGGAGAGGCTCGCGAAAATCTCGCGGAAATGACCATCCACCGCCTCGAAAGCCTCCATGAAGGCCTCCTGGCGGAGCGTGGCCACCGTTCCGATCCGAAGCAGCAGTTCTTCCCGTTCCTGGCTCAGCACATCCAGGCGTTCGCCGAGATCGCCGAGGCGTTGTTCGAGCTCCTGTAGCTCTTCCAGCGCCAGCATGTTCACTGGCTCGAGGGCCTCCATGCGCCGTTGCAGTTGCTGGAGTTGCTCTTGCAGGGCCTCCACTCCACCCTCACGAATGGCGTCGCTGATCTCCGGCAGCGGGTCTGGAAGGGAGGACTTCAGTTCCTCCAGGCGAAGGCTGCCGCTGCGCAACTGCTCCTCCATGCTCACGCGTTCCTCACGCAACCGTTCCAGGTTCCAGCGCGCCTGCTGCAGCGCCTGGCGTAGCTCCGCAACGGCGGCCTCCGCTTCATCGCGGGCGCGACGTTCCTCGCCGAAGCGAGTCTGCAGCTCCTGCTGTTGCGCGTTGAGGGCATCGCGCCGCGTTTTCAGATCCTGCTGCTGCTGTTTCCAACGGCCATGGGTTTCGGCAAGGGTTTTCACCGCTTCCTGGAGGGATTGCTCCTCGCGCTCGACAGCCTGCAGCTGATCGGCCAAGCGCTGGCCCGACATCTGCCGCTCCCGGTCCTTCTGCAGCAAGGTGTCGCGCTGACGGCGGGCCGTCTCCAGGGCTCCGTCGGCCTGTTCCAGGGTCTGTTGGAGGGCTTGCCAGCGCTCGGCGTCTGCGTTGCTTTCCTCCTTGGAGTCCTGCTGATCCAGTTGCTGGAGCTCGGTCTGCAGCGGCGTCAGCGCCGTCTCGATCTCCTGGAGCCGACGGCTCTCCTGGCTGCCTGTTTCCTGCAGCTCTTGCAGCCTGCGCTGGCGTTGCTGCAGCCGTTCCAGCAGGGGGCCGTGGGAGCGGCGCGCTGCTTGGCGTTCCGCCTCCAGGGCTGCCTGGCGTTGCTCAAGTTGGCGCAATCCGGGGCGCTGCTCCTCAAGTTGTGCCGTTAAGCGTTGCTCTTCCCGGCAGCAGGCAGCCAGGGTTTCTCCCAGCTCCAGGAGGCGTTGGCGCAGGGGAGCCGCGTCGTCACCCTCGTTGCTGACGCCGAAGCTCAGGCCGCCACTGCGCTGCCCCAGGCTTCCGCCGGTCATGGCTCCGCTCTTCTCCAGAAGTTCGCCGTCGAGGGTGACAGCGCGGGAGCGGCCCAGGACGCGGCGTGCACTGCCCAGGTCCGTGAACACCTGGGTGTCACCGAAGACGTAGGCGAACACGTCGCCGTAAATCGGTTCGTAGCGAATCAAATCGACGGCTCTGCCGATCAGGCCATCGGCGTTGCCGCCGTCCGGTCTGCGACCACGGGCCATGGCGGCGCCGCCGCCACCGCCGGGAGCCCGGATCTTGTTGAGTGGCAGAAAGGTGAGTCGTCCGGCTCTGCGGCTCTTGAGGAGATCGATGGCCCGTGCCGCGATGCGGTCGTCATCCACCACCACCTGGCCCATGCGCGCGCCGGCCGCCACCTCGAGGGCCATGCGATGGCGGTCTTCCACTTCGCCGAGCTGGGCGACCGGCCCATGGATTCCCTCCAGTCCTGATTCGAGCAGAAGGCGCAGGGCTCCAGTGCCGCGGCTCTCCTGAAGGGCTTCACGCCGACTGTCCTGGCGTGCGATGTCCCGTTCGAGTCGGGTCTGCTCCTGTGCCAAACGGGTGCGGGTGCGCTGCTGAATCGCCAACGACTCCGCCAGCTGCTGCAGCTGCTCCTGTCCTGTACGGATCGTGTTGAGCAGGGCTTGCCATTCCTGTTCGAGTTGCGCCAGAAGCGTCTGCACCTTGTGGTCTTCCGCGCCGTCTTGATCCCGCTCCTGCTCCAGGTCGAGCCTGCGCTCTTCTGCTTGGCGCAGCCGCTCTTTGAGTTGCTGACGCTCTTCCTGCAGGGGGGCCAGGGAGGCCTGCAATTGCTGGCGTCGGGAGCTGCGCTGGCGTTGCTCCTCAATCCAGGTGCCTGAACGGCCGGCCACTTCACCGAGCTGGCGTCGGGAGCGCTCCACGGCGGCTTCCGCATCCCGGCAATCCTGTTCCGCCTGGGCGAGCCCGCTTGGATCAGCGCTGAGCCGAAGCGACTCCGATTCGGACTGGATCTGTCCTCGGCGTGCCTGGAGGTCATGGCGCACGGCCTGAAGCCGTTCCCCCTCCTGCTGGTGCTGCGCGGCCTGCCGCTCCAGTTCCCGGTTTTGGGGATCGAGGCCAGCCAGCTCAGCCTGCACACCCAGCAACTGGTCTTCCCCCAGCGCCTTGACGTTGTCCTGAAGGGTTTTCAGCTTGGTGGCCGCTTCTTGCAGTGTTGTTTCCTGCTCCTCCAGGGCTTGGGAGTCGCGGGTGTCTTGATCACCGAGGTCTTGATGCCGCTGCTGCAGGCGGCGGCGCTCGGCCTGGGCGGCTTCGTAAGCCAAAACCAGCTCCTGCCGGCGACCCATCTGGAGCTGTTCACGCAGCTCCTGATAGGCCCGAGCCTTGGCGCAATCCTTCTCCAGCCGCTGACGTGCGGCCAGAAGTTCCTGTTCCACGATCCGGCAGCGTTCCTGCCGTTCCTGTACGTCGTCGAGTTTTCTGCGGGTCTGTTCGATGCGGGTGTCGAACAAGGCCACCCCCGCCAATTCATCGATGAGGCCGCGGCGGTCCCGGTTGCTCATCGACACGATGCGGGTCACATCCCCCTGCATCACCACGTTGCTTCCCTCGGGGTCGATGCGGAGCCGTCGCAGCTGGGTTTGGAGCTGCTGCAGGTTGCAAGGGATTCCGTCGGCGCTGTAACTGCTGCTGTAGGAGCCGCCCGGCATCACCCGTAATTTGCGGGTCACCGTCCACTCGGTTTGATCAGGCCTGATCCAGGGACCTTCCTCTGGAGCCTCGATGCCCTCTTCGGCGGCATCGGGTTGCCAGTCCGAGAGGTCGAGGCGCACGCTCACCGTGGTTTCAGCAGACTTGCCAGCCTTGAGAACCCCGCTGTTCACAAGATCGGGCAAGCGATCGGCGCGCATGCCACGGCTGTTAGCGAGCCCCAGGCAGAACAGCACGCCATCGAGAATGTTGCTTTTGCCGGATCCGTTCGGCCCGGTCACCACCGTGAAGCCCGGCTCCAGGGGGATGGTCATCGCCCCGCCGAAGGACTTGAAGTGCGTGAGCCCAACTTGATTGATATGAACCAACAGGGGGCACGGCTGTCAGCGCATTGAAATTAGCGAAGCCCTTGAAAAGCTCAAGCGTTGCGTACAGGTTGTTCACCTCAAGGCTGGCTGAGGCGGCACAGTCCTCCGATCAGGGAGAGACAGACGGTATCCGGCATCCCGATCGCCGCCATCCCTTCAAGGTCAAGGCTGAACGGCGTATCCGACGTGGCTGGAAGAGTGCCGCGGTAGTGCCCTCCCACCACCCGTCGCGCCCAACCCCGTCCTCCCGACACCGCTGCGGCCTCTCGATCGAGCCAGACCAGCCGGTGGGGGGGGAGCGGCGTGGCGCGCTGGCCAGGGCCGTTGAGGAGCGGGATCGTTTCCAGCCGCCAGCTGCGGCAACTGTCACCGTCTTCCAGCAGGAGGTCGAGGTGGCAACCACGGGGATCATCCGGGGCGCCGAAATGCTCAAGCAGCACGTATCGGTGTGGATCGACGGGCATGGGTTTCATCCGCAGGACACCACCCCTACCCTGCAGGTGGCCACCAGGATCGCCATGGATTCAGCTCCATCCCCTGCCGAGTCGACTACGGAACCCCAGGATCTGGCGCATCGCTTCAGAGATCGCTTTGAAACGCTCCTGCCTGAGATTCAGCGGCGCTGGCCGGAAGTGACCCATCAGGCGCTGGAAGCGACCCGCGGAAGCCTTGATGATGTGGTGCATCTGATTGCCACGCACTCCGATCGAGCCTCGATGACGGTGCGCCATCAGCTTGAGGAGCTGATGCATCAGGCCGGAGACCGGTCCCGCCATCTGGCTGACAGTCTTGAGCCCCTCGAAGAGCAGCTTGAGCAGTTGCTGGATGATCTCAACCGCACCCTGCGGCCGAAAATCGAGAAGCCCCTGCGGGAGCGGCCTCTCCTCTCTGTGGCTGTGGCTGCTGGAATCGGGGTGTTGGTGGGTGCGTTGCTCAGCGGCGGTCGGCGGTCCTCATGAGCGAACTGCCGCGTTCCCAAGAGCCTCGTCCGCGCGGGCTTGGCGCAGCCGCCAGGGTGACGGCGCTGGCGGGTTCCGTGATGGATCTGCATGTGCGCATTGCACTCCAAGAGGTGGATCGTGAAAAACGCCGCTTGATCAGTGGTGGCGTGTTTCTGGCGATGGGTGGCACCTTGATGCTGCTGGCCTTGGTGGCCGCAGAAGCCGCCCTGTTGGTTTGGGTGCTCGAGGCTTGGGAGTGGTCCCTGCTTCAAGCGTTACTCGGTTTGGCTGTGCTCAACCTGGTGGTGGCTGGCATCAGCCTGCGCGTGGGAGGGATGCTGGCCAAGGGCCCTTACCTGCCCCAGACCCTTGAGGGACTGTCACGCACGACCCGCGCTGTTCTCGGCCGCTGAGCTTCAGCGCACGTCGTAGTGCAACCAGCGGCAGTCGATGCCGCCATTGCTGATCGGAATCCTGCGCGTGGCCTTCATGCGCAGGGCTCCAGTGAGCTGGGGGTTGCCGCTGAGCACCCACAGCGCCCATCCCGATGCGTGCTCTTTGGCGTAGCGGCCCAGATCGGAATAAAGACTCTCCAGATCGCTTCCCGCGCCGATGCGTTCGCCATAGGGCGGATTGCACACCAGCGTTCCAGGTCCCTGGGGCAGGGCGAAGTTGTGGAACGATCCCGTCTTGATCTCAACGCTGTGCTCCAGGCCTGCGGCCTGAACGTTGGCCCTGGCTTGATCGGCGATGCTGGGATCGGCTTCAAATCCTTGAATCAGAGGAAGCTTCCGCTCCCGGCATGCCCGGCCCTGAGCGCGTTGTCGTTCAGCGTTCCATTGATCCAGGTTGAAATCAGCCCAGCTTTCAAGAGCGAAGACACGATCGAGTCCTGCTGGAAGCTGCAACGCCATGGCTGCTGCTTCGATCAGCAGGGTGCCGGAACCGCAGAGAGGATCCACAAGGGGTGTTGTGCCATCCCATCCGGAGAGTCGGATCAGACCAGCGGCCAGATTTTCCTTCAAGGGCGCCGCGCCCATGGCCGCGCGGTAACCGCGCCGGTGCAGGCTGCCGCCGGAGCCATCGAGGCTGAGTGTGGCTTCGCCGCGGTGCAGATGCAGGTGCAGGTTCAGATCGGGCTCTTCAAGGTCGATGGACGAGCGTTCTCCCCAAAGGTCCCGCTGCCGATCGATCACCGCATTTTTCACCTGAAGGGCCGTGAAATGGCTGTGGTTCAGGCCCGGGGCCGTGCCGGTGACATCCACCCGGAAGCTCATGGAGGGATGCAACCAACGTTCCCAGTCGAGGGCCTGCTGGATGCCGTCGTAGAGGTCATCACGCCCATTGCAGCGGAAATGGCTCATTTCGCGCAGCAGGCGAAACGGCAATCGCGCCTGTAGATGCAGCCTGTAGAGGCAGGCCATGTCGGCTTCAAAAGACGCCGCACGGCGCAAGGGCTTCACCTCTTTGGCGCCAAGGGCACTGAGTTCGTCAGCACCGATGGCTTCGAGGCCCTGGGGCAGCACGGCGATGCAGGGCAGCCGTTTGGGTGGATGGCGGTGTTCCCTCCCCACGCTGCTGTGCTCCACGTCACCACTGCTGTCAGAATGGCAGTGTCCGGATCTTCCGGACTAGGTGATCCACACCAGTGTTTCGGACAGCGGTTCGATTCCGCTCAGCTCCATTCCCCCTTTCCGGGGCTGCAATGGTTTCGACGGGGCATGAGGAGGGTGACTGAAGCCTGCTCGGTGAGAGCAAAACCGTAACTGCGAACAACATCGTTCGTTTCTCCCGTCAAGCAGCCCCTGTTGCTGCCTGACCCTTAGGGGAGATGGGGTGAAGTCAGCCTTATCACCCAAATGACTCATGGGGCCTGGAAGGGCCCTCAAACCATTCCACCGCAAGGGAAGACGGAATTACGCCACTTCCCAAAAATCGCGGTGATGCCAAAAGTGATGCCAGCCTCCCACCTGTTCTGGCGGGGCTCGATAAAGCAGAGGCGTTGGCCTACGTCAGCAGCCTTTTCGATGCCGCCCAGGCCGGTGCCGTGCTGTGGGGGGACAAGCTCCTCCTCAAGCGATTCCTTGAACAGTGCAGTCGCACTGGTTCTCAGGAAACCAAGGATGGTTATCGCCGAGAGCTGCGACACTTCATCAGCTGGCGTGACCAGAACCACCCACACCTGCACCTGAGGGAACTCGATCCCGCTTTGGTGGATGTCTGGATCTCTTCTCTGCGGGAACAAGTCGAGGCCGGAGAGCTGAAGCCGCGCTCCTTCAACCGCCGCATCAGTGCCGTGAGCGCTTTTTACCGGTGGGCCGCGGAACCGACAAGGTCAACTGTGACAGGAGTGCCGCGGAACCCAGTCCCCCGAAGAACAGGAATGACGGCAGCAACGCTGGCCAAGCCGCTATCCGAGGTTGATCTGACATCAGTGCTCGGCGTCATCAGTGCCGCGAAGGACAAGGGTTCAGCCATTGCGGCGCGTGACTACGTCATGGTCCGCGGTTCGTATCTGATTGGTTGTCGCGTGTCTGAGCTAAGGCTGCTCCGTTGGCAGGATCTTCAACGATTAGAGGGTGGCGGACAGATGAAGCTTGTCGGGAAGGGAAGTAAAGAGCCCCGCACGATTCGTGTCAGTACGGCGACGATTGATTTATTTGAGACCTTGGGCCGCGGCGAGCCTGAGGATTGGTTGTTCCCGAGCGACCGCCGTGATGCTCCGATTACTCGTCAGGCGATTGGAGCTCGTATGGCGAAGTGGGGAAAGGTGGTTGGGGTGCAGATCGATCCACAACGCTGCCGATACACGCATGCCACGCATTCTGTTCGCCGGGGGACAACTCTTTTTGACCTCCAAACAACCCATTGCTACAGCTCATCAGCAACGATTGGTCATTCCGTTGCCGCCAACCCTGAAGACAGCTCTTCTCTACGACTTGGATAATGTAAAGAGAGTCCGTCAATCCAATCAGACATTGGAACTTGTTCACTTGAATGCCTAACGGCAGAGTTCAGCGGCGTTTGACGATGTCGCTAATAAGGCAGCTAAAGGACACAGTGTCGAACGCCCGCTGCAACGATTGGTTAGGCGACAACACTACGTCTCCTCAAAAAAGTCACTGTCTATTTGTTTGACGTCATAGGACGCAACCGAACTAACGCCTAGGTTGTGCTCAAACATTAGATGGGAAAGTTGTTGCCCATCGACAAGAACGATCCGCTTCTCTATCTGCGTTACATAGTGGCGAGCATCAGCAGTGAAAGTCGATGTAGTAATGAGCACACCTTTTCGAGCGCGAACGCCCTCCAGGCTGCCGGCGAATGCTTGAACAACTGGGCGGCCAACAGAGGCTTCCCAGCGCTTGGCCTGGATATACACAACATCTAGACCAAGCCGGTCTTCATTGATAATTCCATCAACGCCGCCATCACCAGACCCACCAATTGTACGGCCAGCATCTTCCCGCGAGCCGCCATACCCCATACGGAGAAGTAGTTCTACAACCAGCGACTCAAAGAAAACGGGTGGTGCTGCTTTGACTCGATCCAGTAGATCTTGGGCCAGATCTTCCTTCAGAGCAGAGTACGATTTTTCTAGTTTTTCTTCGGGAGTAGTAGAGGACTCATTTTCCTCAATATCGCCACCATGAGATGACGGTTCAGCGGGGCCGGTATAGGTATGAAAGTCAATGAACTCCGGGTATTGCTTCAAAAACCGCACATTTAGCTTGTCAGGAGGATCTTCGAGTAAAGATCTCCCTCGATCTGTGATACGACAAAGCCCACGACTAGGAGATTCGATGAGACCAGCCTTCTTTAGGTACGTTCTTGCCCAACCGATTCTGTTCCTATATGTAAGTTGCTTGCCACTCGGTAGTTTTTCGCGGCGATCTTGTTCTGAGAGATTCATCTGATCAGCCAATTCCTCGTACAAGGTTGCTAATTTATGAGCATCACCATCTGCGACTTGCTGCAGCAGAGGCATAAACCAAGTTTGAAAGGCTGGCACGGTCATGGTTCTTCTCTGACCTTTGCTTGTCGATTAACGTCGAGCTCACTTGCGCAACTGATGCGTAGCGCCATGAAAGCCAAATGGAGAGCTATGTTATGCATTTAGCTTTCCAATAAGCATTGATTCTATGTCTTTAGAGGCAGCCTTCTCTCTTTTCGAGTCATTCCGCATTATTACAACCATTTCAGTGATTTTGGCGGGATTTCTAGTGATATTAGCGCCAGCCTTCTCAAACTCAGCGAAGGATTGGATCGCAGCTCTGGAACCGTACAAGCAAATACGGCACTTAGCGTCTGCAACTTTTATTCTAAGATCACTTTTCAGCGAATCACGGTTTTGTATGTCAACATTTGATTGTTCGCAAACTGCTTTTAAGTAATCTATATAAGCCTTTGTTCGCGGGTCGCGATGATGTTTTGTGATGCTTAAGTGACGAGTAATAATATACTGAAGAATTGCTCCAATGACGATTCCGATGAATGAATCTAATGATGCAGGCATCTTGTGTAATTCCTCAAAGGGGTAATTCGGTTTTTTGCATGACTATCTAATGGGCAGTTTCGATAACCATCTTAGAGCAGGTCACGCTGTCCGTGAACCACGAAACCTCCAAGGTCTGGCGCTGCTCAAATCGCTTTGGTTGCATGGCATTTAAAGAATTCTGCCCCGATCGTAGCCATGATTCGCGGGTCCGATACCCACTGTTCACGTACAACGCCCTTCTGGGCCAGGCCGCGGCCTTCCATGTCGGTGCCAGCTGCTTTGCCTAGTGGCCCAGCTGTTTTGTAGAAGAGTTTGCTGTGCTTGATCAAGCAGTGAACTGAAATTGATCGTTGATAAGTCTTCCCCAGATGTTTTACTCAGACTATTGATTCGTTGGGCATAGGCTCCAAGAGCTAGTGTTTCATGGGCACTCACGAGCTGGCAAAGGGCTGTCCATCGCTCCCAGTGCATCTTGTTGTCTGCCGATGGTTTTAGGGCAAGCAAGTGTGCTGGAAGCCCTTCATCTTCCGGATTCAGCTTCATGTAGTCACGCTTGATCCTTAATGCTGCTTCTTCATGTTTGCGAAAGTCATAGCTACATGCCTTGGGTCTTCGCTTTGAACCTGGCCTATTGCAACTTTCGTAGGTCACGCGGTGACACGGCCCGCAGGCCCATAGCCTGCAGTCAGGCCGTAACTTTTCTGCCCAGGAATGGGCAAATAGCTTTTTCCGGGGTTTAGAGCAAACCGGACAAATGAGAAGCAAATGCCAACCGCCAGTTGCACCACGATCTAGATCTGACTCTGATTGTTCACGCTGCTTTCGCGGAATCTGTTGCCGCTGATTCATAGCAGCTGACGATTGAGGCCCAAAACAGCCACCACGTTGGAATTGCCACGACAGAGAGAGCGGTTGCCCCATCTCAGGCAACGCAATAGAAACCTGCTGTGGTTCGACCAATGGCCGCACATCACGCAATGTGATTGTGAGCATTTGAGCTGCTATTGGGCGCCTGCCTGAACAGTGGGTTGGCATCAATTAGATCGCCTAGGAATGTCGGGGCTTGATCATCATCTTGTCAGTATAAGTATGGTCTTCTGCTCCGATTACGCCACCTCCACAAGATCCTCACCAAGGGTCTCTGCCTGAAGGAGCACCGTTTCGACCGCCGATGCTTGTTGATCTGGCGGGTATCTGTATCGCTTGAGCAGCGTCTTGATCTTGAGGCGGAGTTTCGCCCTGACGTTCTCCTTGAACTGCCAGTCGATGGTGGCGTCACGTCTGAGCATCTCCGCCAGTTCCCTTGCCATGGTCGCTAGCACGTCTTCCTTCATCAGTTCCTGTGCTGAAGGGTTGTTGGCCAGGGCGTCGTAGAAGGCAACCTCGGCATCAGTCAGACCCAGGGCAACGCCACGCTCCAGTTCCTCTCGGAACGTCTTCGCCATCTCGATCAGTTCAGCGATCACCTGTGCCGCTTCAACAGCACGGTTGGAGTATTTGTTCAGCGATGCCGTTAGCAGTTCACTGAACCGCTTCTGCTTGACGATGTTGGTCTTGAACTTGGTCTTCAGTTCATCCTTGATCAGACGCTGGAGTAGTTCCACCGCCAGATTCTTCTGGGGGATCTTGGCAACCTCTGCCAGGAACTGGTCCGACATGATGCTGATGTCGGGGTTCTTCAGACCAGCAACCTTGAAGACATCCATGACGCCCTCTGCCACCAGCGACTCAGACAGCAGTTGCTGGAGTTCGTAGTTCACGTCAACGCCACCACCACCTCCCCCTTCGCCCTTGATCAGGGGTGCTCTCACTGCCTGAAGGAATGCCACCTCTTCGGTCACCGCCATCGCCTCTTCCGTGGTGCCACAAAGGGCAAATGCCTTGGTCACCTTCAGAACGGTGTCACAGAACCTTTGCTTGCCATCAGCAATGCCAAGGATGTGATCCAGGCAGTTGGAGATCAGTTCAAGTGCTTTGCCCTTCTCCCTGAACCCGCTCCAATCGACGGGGTGAAGTATGTCCTTGGCGATCTGGAGTTGCTCCTTGAGGATCCGAACCGCCTCACTGGTGTCGAGGGTTGGTTTGCCTTTGCCCTTTGCTTGGGTGTAGTCCGCCAGTGCCTCTTTGAGTTGAGGAGCGATGCCGATGTAATCGACGATCAGACCGCCTGGTTTGTCCTTGAAAACCCTGTTCACACGGGCGATTGCCTGAGCAAGGTTCGCCCCCTTCATGGGTTTGTCGACATACATGGTCGCCATACACGGGGCATCGAATCCCGTTAACCACATGTCTCGGACGATCACGATCTTCAAGGGGTCAGCAGGGTCCTTGAACCGCTTCTCAAGGTCCTTCTTTTGCTGCTTGCTGGTGTGGTGAGGTTGGAGATGGGGTTCATCTGATGCCGATGCCGTCATCACGACCTTGATGGCACCTTTGCTCGAATCGGTGTCGTGCCAATCAGGGCGTAGAGCAACGATGGCGTCATAGAGGCGGGCACAGATATCCCGACTCATCGCCACAACCATTGCTTTCCCTGGTTGGGTTTTGGATCTCTGCTCGTAGTGAGAGACCAGATCTGCTGCCACCTGCTTCAGGCGAGGTTCAGCACCCACCAATGCTTCCAGTGCTGCCCAACGACTCTTTGCTCGCTCAGCAGCAGGGATGTCATCCTCATCGGTGAACAGGTCATCCACCTTGTCGTCCACGCCAGCAAGGACGCTCTCCTTCAACCCCAACTTCGCCAGTCGGGACTCGTAGTAGATCGGGACAGTGGCACCGTCTTCCACTGCCTGCTGGATGTCGTAAACGGAGACGTAATGACCAAAGACCGCTTGGGTGTCACGGTCGTCTTGGGAGATGGGTGTTCCCGTGAAGGCAAGGAAGGTTGCCTCGGGTAGGGCATCCCTGAGTGCCTTTGCCAGTCCGTATTTGATCTCGCCTGTTTTGGTGTCGAGGCGACCCTTGAATCCGTATTGGGTCCTGTGTGCCTCGTCACAGATCACCACAACGTTGTGGCGGTCGCTCAGGGTTGGGAACTTGTCCTCACCCTCTTCGGTGCCGAACTTCTGGATGGTGGTGAAGATGATTCCGCCGCTGGGTCGGTTGGCGAGCAAGTCCCGAAGTTCCTGTCTGGTGTTTGCTTTCTGAGGAGTTTCACCCAGAAGGTCCTTTGCCCCAGCAAACACTCCAAACAACTGCCCATCGAGGTCCTGACGGTCGGTGACCATCACCAGCGTTGGGTTCTGGAGACGTGGGTCGGTGAGCAACTTGCCCGCCAGACATGCCATCTCGATGCTCTTGCCAGCACCTTGTGTGTGCCAGACCACACCACCTTTACGGTCGCCTTCTGGTTTGCTTGCTTCTGCCACCCGCTCCACTGCTGCCCTTACGGCGTGGAACTGGTGGTAAGCAGCGATTTTCTTGATGATCTTTCCGTCGTCCTCAAACAGGCAGAAGTAACGGATGAAGTCGAGCAGACGCTTTTGATCAAAGAGACCACGGATCAACGTCTCCAGTTCACGGAACTTGCCCAGAGGATCAAGGTCTTGCTCAGCGTCGATCACCCTCCACTGCTGGAAGCGTTCCTTGGAAGCGGATAGCGACCCCACACGGGCATAGGTGCCATCGCTGATCACCATCAAAACGTTGGAGGTGAAGAGGTCGGGGATGTTGTCCTTGTAGGTCTGGAGTTGGTTGAACGCTGCCCAGATATCTGCCTTCTCGTCAGCAGGGTTCTTCAGTTCCAGGACTGCTATCGGCAGACCGTTCAGGTAGACGACGACATCAGGGCGACGGTTGTGCTTCGGACCCTGGATCGCCAACTGGTTCACCACCAACCAGTCGTTGGATTTGGGGTCGTCAAACCCGATCACCTTGAGGCGGATGCCGACCTCTTGGTTCCCATCCATGTAGGTAATGGGCAGACCCGTCGTTATCCAGCGGTGGAACTGACGGTTGGATGGCAGCAGACCAGGCGTATTGGGGTTCGCCAGTTGGAGGACTGCTGACTCAATGGTTGCCGCTGGCACCCCTGGGTTGAGTTTCGTCAGTGCCGAGCGAAGACGACCCGTGAGCACCACCTGGCGGAAGTCATCTCGCTCTGGGGTTTCTCCATCAGGAGCAAGGAGTGGTCCATGAATCAAGGTGTATCCGATCTCCTGGAACCAATCCAGGGACATCTGCTCCAGATCGTCTTCTGAGATGAATGCCATCAGATACCTGCCTCCTCAAGCATCTTCTCGGCATCAGGGACTCGTAGTTCGCCTGAGATGAGGCGGGGAAGAAGAGCATCTCTAAGTGAAGAAAGAGTTGCCGATGTCGCTTCGTTTAACCATCTTTTCTCAAATAGGCAAACTGCCGAGGAATAGAAAGCGTGTAAAAGATCTTCTGGAGGCATAACCAATGCCATATCTCCAAGAACTGTTCTAGATAGTTCAGTTTGACCAGTAGAACCTTGCCCAAGCGCTTCTATTTCTTGCTGGCGATTTAGAAGGGCATTGGTCAAATAGAATGTTGAATGCTCACTTATCCCTCTAACAATCGTGACATGTGAATCAACAATGACATCTCCGAATTCCAACTCAGGAACAATTGCTACTCGACCAAGGGTTCCGACTCCTGTTGAATTAACAAGGCAGTCAAACCTTGAGATCGCTCTTCCTTCTATCTTCTTATAAGAAGGATCGTGCCTTCTTGATTTAGAGAAATCGATAGCACCACCTCTAATACATTTCTGGTTGAGGACCACTACGCCCTCATCATCCTCACAGTATTTTGGCGAGATTCCCCTGGAAAGATAAGAAGACTGATCTTTGATTGATGAAACGCTCCACCCACTCGGAATCTCTCCAAGTTCCGCCTCCTCCAAGGAATCGGAAAATAACTCGCTGACCTCATCGGGCAGTCCAGTCGGTCGCCCTTCTGCCTTTGCTCTTACAGGATCAAAATCCACAAACCAGGACTTGAATAGCGCCGTCGCTATGCCTTCGAGGGTTTCGTTGGTGTTTCGATTTAGTTCAATCTTGTCGTCAAGTGTACCCAGTATATTGACGATCGCTTTTTGGTCGCCTTCGGGAGGGAGTAGGAACGAGTATTCGGATATTTGCTTGGCACTTATATGTGGAACAGCAGTTCCTGTCTGAATGGATAGGACGTGATGAGTAAATGATTTGCTGCCAATTATATATTTCAGCAACCTCTGCTGGACGCCTCCCTTTGCTCTAAGTCGGGCAACTCGTTGAACAAGAAGACATGGAAGATCATTTTTACTTATTGACGAGTATTTAAGACCCGCTTCTATCCAAGGGCGATCCATCGCCAGCACGACATCATCTTCTCTTAGGGAGTATTTCGCCTCTAACGCTCCATCAAGATTATCGGGATCCCATCTCTTAACACCATCCCATCTCAGCGACCCTTGAATAATGTTATCGCCCCTGACTAAACGGACTCCCGTTTCGTTATCTATGTAATGAGCGCTTTTAAAAGGGAAACCAGTCGTGAGGTCACAGCATTCACCGATAGTGATGGGGAAAAAGTCAGAACTCATATCCAACCCTCCTTAGATTCTCGGTGATTTTTTGATCTAACCTTGCCCCTTCTTCCTGCTGCCGCTTGAGACGAGCAGTAAGGCGCTTCATCTTCTGATCAAAGGGTTCATCGTCCTCTTCTAGATCCGCTGCTCCCACGTAGCGACCAGGCGTCAGAACGAAACTGTTCTTCTCGATCTCCTCGAACTTGGCGGAATAGCAGAACCCAGAAACATCTTCGTAGGGGTTCTCGACCTCATCATCACCACGCCAGGAATGAACAGTGTCAGCAACCTTGGCGATGTCCTCGTCGGTGAGCACTCGCTCCACTCGACTAACCATCGACCCCATCTGGCGGGCATCGATGAACAGGGTCTCCCCTCGTCTATCACGACCACGATGGGTCTTGTCGTTGGTCAGGAACCAAAGGCATACAGGGATCTGAGTGTTGAGGAACAACTGCCCAGGCAGCGCCACCATCACCTCGACCACATCACCACGAACCATCGCCTCACGGATCTGCCCTTCACCGCTGGTGTTGGAACTCATCGATCCATTGGCGAGCACCACACCTGCTTCACCGCCAGGGCGAAGTTTCCAGAGCATGTGCTGTAACCAGGCGTAGTTGGCATTGCCAGCAGGTGGACGCCCAAACGTCCAGCGGGGGTCGCTGTCGTATTTCTCCCCGCCCCAGTCCGAGATGTTGAACGGTGGGTTGGCAAGGATGTAGTCGAACTTCTGGTCGGGGTGCTGGTCACGGGCAAAGGTGTCAGCAGGTTCCTGTCCGAGGTCAGCAGCAAACCCACGGATCGCCAGGTTCATCGCTGCCAACCGCCAAGTGGTGGGGTTGCTCTCCTGCCCATAGATGGAGATGTCATCACGTCGCCCGCCGTGACTTTCAACGAACCGCTCGCTCTGGACGAACATGCCGCCCGATCCACAGCAGGGGTCATAAACCCGACCCTTGTGAGGTGCCAACACAGCAACCAAGGTCTTCACCACATGGGCAGGCGTATAGAACTGACCGCCCTTCTTGCCCTCGGCACTGGCGAACTGACCAAGGAAATACTCGTAGACCTCACCCAGGACATCGCCTGACTTCTTTCCTTCGCCAAACCCGATGGTGGAGATGAGGTCCACCAGTTCCCCCATTCGTCCTGGTTCCAGTCGGGCAGCACCAAACCGCTTGTCCAACTTCCCCTGAAGCGTGGGGTTCTCGTTCTGAATGGCACCCAGTGCTCGGTCAATGAGTTGCCCGATGTCGGGTTGCTTTGCCTGGTTTCTCAGGGATTCCCAGCGGGCATCAGCAGGAACCCAGAACACGTTCTCCTGGGTGTAGTAGTCCCGATCTTCCAGTGCTTCCTGGTGATCTGCTGGGTCATCGCCCAGGTAGTAGTCGGACTCTGGGTTGCTCACCGTCGCCAGCACCTTCTGCTGCTGCTCCACGAAGGTGTCGGAGATGTATTTGAGGAAGATCAGTCCCAGGACCAGATGCTTGTATTCGGCAGCATCCATCTGGGCACGGAGTTTGTCCGCTGATGCCCAGAGCACTGCCTTGAAGTCCTTGGCGGGTGCTTCCTTCTTCTTCCGCCCTCGCTTCTTGGGTTTCTCCTCATCGTCTGAGCGCACAGATGCCAGCAAGTCATCCAGGCCAGCAGGTGCCTGGTCTGCTGCTTGGGTAAGAGGGTTGTTTGCCGAGTCCGTCACGGAGGTCTCTGTCGTGTTGTGATTTTGCCCTGCCTTGAGGCACTGCGCCTCACTTGGATGGAGGGGGCTTTCATTGTGGATACAGTTCCTTAAAGCACCGCTCGGCATCACGCCTGCCGACCTTGGTGTGATGATGTTTTGGAACCCACTCAAGGACCTGATCGACGTCGGTGCATCCTCCATCGATTGCGCGTTGCACCAACTGACGATTGGTCAAAATGCCACTTGGTAGAGGATCGAGAGGGTTTATCCCGGAACCTTTTAATACACGGGAATTAGACGCATTAACTGACTGATTTCTACCTTTAACAGACAGTGGACCATAACCCTCTCGATCCGCTACTAATCGCTCAGATCCATTCATGCAAACGGACTTTTCTGGTAGAGGGTTGGTGTCAGAATCATCGACTGGTAGAGGATCTGATCCTCGACCAAAAGGCTTCAGGTCGAAATACGCCTCGACTTTTTCCTTGGTGATCGGGAGGATTCGGTACATTGATCGACCATTGAGCTCGCGCTGGTAGACCATTTGGTAGGGGATCAGTTTCTTCAACCGAGTGCAGAGAGCCTTCCGGCTCATCACTTGACTTCCGCCGAAGTCCTCCTTGAACCACCGCCTGAACATTCCATACAGAATCGAGGCTTGAGTCTCTTCAAGTCCGTTCGGGAACACCTCCATCAGCCAAACCAGCCACGGGTTGGCATCCAATCGAGACTCCAGTGACGCCTGGCGGATGCTGTCAACGCCGCCGGCAGTCTCGAACGCACGAGCCATTTCAGGCTCTGACATCGACATCGCCCACCAATAGATCCCAGAAATTTCTGCGATTAGCTTGTCCTTCAGCCCGTAATCCTTCTTTTTGACGGATTCACGGATGACGAAAGTAATGACTCTGCGAGTCATGCCCTCATCATTGGCCTGTGAATTAGAAGGCTTGTCGTTGTAGAAACGCCAAGGAACAATGCCGAGCCTGGTTGAACCAATATCCTTGTAGAGGATCTTGGTTTTGACAGGTTCATTGCTGCACACCTTGTTGTAGGTGTCGACATCTGCCAAGAAGCCAGCGGCATCAGTATCGATGGCCATCTTTTTACCGATGCCATCGGCTAGGGCATTGGGGTCGCTGTAGTCGCATGAACGGAGATGGACAGCACCATGCGATCCACCAACCAAGGCTTGAAGCACTTCGGCCAATGTGCCCTTGCCACTGCCGCGCGGGCCTTGAACATCAAATCCACGTTCATAAGGGAATGGTTTGCTCCGGTCTTTAGGGCAAACAGTCCAACGGATTGCAGCACGGAGAAGGTGAATTGCCGCAGGATCAGGCATGCCATCTGCGTTCTTGAAGGTTTCCCCTAGGAACGCCAGAAAGCGAGGGCATTCGGCATTGGGGTCACGATCAAACGGAAAACAGAACGTGAGCCGATCCTCCTGACGGTGGCCAGGCAAAAGGACATCATGATCAGCGTCGTACGTGCCGTTGGCGAAAGCCGTCAGGTTGGGACTGTCCCAGTGACGAACCTCCAGATAGTCCTGGGCCTCGTGGACGATGGTGTTGATCCGACCGTCACCACGGGTATGGAATCGCTCGCGATCCATCCAGTGATGTGTTGGTGGATGCAGTGGTCGTTTGCCGGGTAGACGTGACCAGTGCGTATCGCACCATTGATAGATGCCAACCTCTGGATTGTCGGCATAGCTTTCCTTCATCACCGTGGACAGCATCACAGCGATGAAGTGAGGGTTCTTCTGCTCTGGCTCCCAGAGGCGCTTCCACTTGTGCTTGGTCGTTGGTTCCCCTGTCAGTGGATCAGTTGACTCGCAGTCAACCCAGCGTCCTGCTAGTTGGGCAATTTCGATCAGCCGTTGGAGAGCATCAGAGCCATGACGAGCCAAAAAGTCATCGACGCCATTTTTGTCACCGTTTAGCTCGCAAGGGAGCTGGACAAAGTAAGGCTCTGCACGACGAGGACTCTCTGGATGACACAGCCACTGGGCAAGCTTGTGCCCCGCTTCCAAGACATTTGGGTTGGTGGTGAGGTCCGAGTCAAAGCAGATCAGGATCTGGCGTCCCTCCTTGAAATTGATCTCTTTCAGCTCTGCCAAGCCATCGGGGCTCGTCTTGTCCTTCCAGTTGTGAACTCCAGCAAGGCCAATGCATGGGAAGCCATGGTGATTGGCGCTGTCAGTGCACTTCTCACCCACGGTAATCAGCAGGGGCTTACCGCTTGTAAGCATTGCTGGATCCAGCAGCGGGCTGAAGTAGATCCGGTTACCTGAGCCCTTGCGCGTTCTGTATTTGGGCTTCACCCCTTCTGGGCATCGCACCCGGACAAATGGCTTGCCATCCACCAGGACGTTGCTGCCATCTGGATTGGTGTATGTGATACCCCAGCAACCTGGCATTTCATAGCCGAGGGCATCCTCAACATCAGCCGGAGTCAGATTCCGGTAGTTGAGCTGATCGGCAACATCACGCGGGATGCCGCTGTCTTCAAGTGTTTCGTACGGGATGGCATCGAGACCATCAACCGCGAGGCTGTTGTCTGAGCTGGCGTTCCAGTGACTACCGGCAAGCGCCGATACAATTGGGTTGGAATCATTCGCCAGTGCCTCCCCCTCGGGAGGCATTTTCATGAGCGCGGCGCTCCATCACGCGAGAATGTTTCAACCTCTTCGCTTGGCTGTCGTTTGTGGTTCCACAAGCTTTGGATAGCTTGCTCTTTGTTCCATCGGATCTTCCGAGCGCCTAGGCCGACAAATTGCCAGTCACGTCCACGCTGGAAGGGGCCTTTGTGTGCAAGCCGTTTCAAACGAAGAATGGTCTCGACTGAAAGTCGCGCCGCTTGAGCGACTTCGGCTGTTGTTGCTGCTGTTTGTGGAAATAGTGGTGGTTTTGAAGCAATCGCCATTGCGATGAGTCGCACCCTCAGGTGCGCGGGCTGCCATCCCAGTTCTCGTGATGCAGGAGTTCCGCCTGGAGGGCTGCGTAGAAGTTGCGCAACTTGTCCCGGCGTTTTTGATCGGGGTTGCTTTTATCGAAGGTTCCGATGCGGAAGTCAGGGTCGTCCAGGCGGACGCGCCTCTTGGTGAAGTGGCGAACTTGCCGCTCGGCGTACCGACAATCGACTCCCTTAGGAGTCAGCATCTCGAAGCGAGTGGGGATAGGCCGATCAGGACCTTGCATCCAACTTGGATGACGTGTTCGTTTCGATCCCTCGGCGCAGACGCGATGCTGCGTTCCCGACTTCACATAGGCAACCTAACGCTACTGAGGTGGTTTGGCAGCAACTAAAGCCACACGCACCACTAGGGGTGGTGTCATGGTAACGAGATTGTGGTTGTCTTGGCTGCGAAGTCGCGCGTCCTTATCCCAAGGGTCATGGTCCGATAGCTGCGCTGGTGCACCGCTTCGCTGTGGCCCATCGCGTCGCAGATCGACGCCACCGGCACTCCCTCTCGATGGCAGCGGATCGAATAGGTGTCTCGGAAGCTGTAGGGCCGCAACCACTCGCTCGGATTCTGGTTGTCGTAGTGGTCCACCAGCTCCGCCCAGTAGGTCTGAACCGCGCCGCTGGGTTTGCCGGTCGATCGTGACTTCCGGTGGATGTAGCAGTTCACTGCGCTCCCGGAGAGCTTGCGGACATCACCATCCCTACCGGTGGGGAGCTTCAAGGTTCCGTCGGCCATCGCCTGCTCCAGGGGCCACACCACAGGCCGATCGTTGGCGTCGCGGACGTACATCGCTTCCAGGAATCGGGGCTCGGTTTCCTCTTCGCCGCCGGTCTTGCGGTAGTTGCACCAGATGGCTGGCTTGCCGGTCACCGGGTTGATCCGGCTGCTCAGGTGCTGAAGCTCGATGGGTCGTAATCCGAATTGCGTTAACAACCGGAACACGTTGCCCCACCTGACGTTTACCGAGTCGGCCAGCTCAATCAGGCGCAGCATCTCTAGGTCTTTCAGCACCGCTTTGAGCCTCGGCTTCGGTGCCTTGGGGATCAGCTCGTCCTTGTCGAACTCGGTGATCAGCCAGCTCGCTGGAGCCTTGTGCCGGGACACCGCGAACTGCATGAACAGGCCCAGGTAGCGCCCGCACTCCACCTTCATCGTGGGAGCCCCCTCCCAGTTCTTCAGGGCCGCCTTCAACAGGCTGTAGCCGTCATGGGCCTTGCCGGTGTTGATGAGCTTCACGGCATGGTCGATGAACGGGCGCCAGTTCTTCCGGAAGGTGTCGGCGCTGCACTTCTGCGACTGCTGCACCCGGGACGCCTCCATCGCGTCTGCAATTTCTGCCCAGGTTTTGGCTTTCTCTTCACCCTGAAGATCGCTTGTTTCGTGGGCGTCGGCGATCGCTGCCTTCAGTGTTTTCTCGCCGTTGTCCCATTCCTTGTAGACCGCCTCAATCCACCGGATGGCGTTGCGGTGGTGCACCTCATCCCAGGTGTTGGGCCGCGGCAGGTAGGCGGTCTCTGCGGGGCGGCCACGCTCCCTGACGCGCAGCACGATCCTGTCGCGGACGCGGGAGATGCTCCAGCCGTTCCAGGGCTCAGTTGTCTCGATCAGGCGCTGTTCCCAGCGGGGGCGCGAGTCATCCGGAGCCAATGGAGTGATGCCAAAAGTGATGCCAAAAAGATCCTATTCAGTTGCCTTCGGTCGTCAAGGGTTGCCAATAGATCAAGGCTCTGACTATGTTCTGCTCGTGATCGTTGTTTCCGTAAGGAAATCAGTCAGTTGTATCACCCAAATGACTCATGGGGGGCTGGAAGGCCCCCTCAACCATTCCAGGACAAGCGATTTCAGGGATTCGCTTTAGGGCCTAAAACACGTTGGGCCTAAAAATAGGCCTACGAGACGCTATGGGTAGTGTCCGGCAGTGGACAGTCGAAGAGGAGAGTTCTAGATTTTTTGTGTCAACGGTTGGCCCCCCTTTTGACCGAGAGGGTGCGGAACTTCGTTGGTGTCCCCAGGGACAGGTCGAAGCAAACACCTGAACCTCATGGGTCGCCGTAATCGGTCGCGATTTTTCAAAGGCTTGGATGTCCAATCACCGGACATTCAGCAGCTGAAGCAGGACTGCGAGGTCCTTGGCATCAGCTGGTCTGCTTTGCAGCGCACTGGCTCGGATTCGTCTCCAGCGGTTCAGGATCGACCCTGAACAACGATGTTCGAAAGA
Source organism: Synechococcus sp. BMK-MC-1 (assembly GCF_014279955.1). NCBI lineage: Bacteria > Bacillati > Cyanobacteriota > Cyanophyceae > Synechococcales > Synechococcaceae > Synechococcus > Synechococcus sp. BMK-MC-1. Next base: position 2,181,017 of record NZ_CP047939.1, on the reverse strand, counting down.
GATTGGGTGCCCTCCGCCGCAATGGCGAAGATTCTTGGCATCCACCCGCAGACGCTGCGCAAGCTGCGGCGTCATCAGATCACCCCCTTCAAAGAAGGCCGCGACTACCGGTGGGTCGGCCTCAGCACCAGCAGCACTCTTCAGTGGCATGTCCACAGTGCGTGCCGGTCTTACACCGAGTTCCAGCGTTTGCCTGCCGAGAAAGTTGAGACCTACAGCCGTGCCACCCGTGTGAGGGCAGGGTCATGAGTATTGAAAAAGATGCCTTTGATGAGCTGATGGATATGGAGGTGTTGCCTCCTGACTCCTTGTATTCCCCTTCAAAAGCCGGGGAGAACTACTACTCCAAGACTCTCCAAAAAGTGCGGCAATCTCCTAGGGGACATTTGTCTGATGGGGGGTGTCAGGGGGATGTTCAAAAAGTCCCTCAATCCGCCCAGCAGCTTCTGAAGACGCGGGAAGCCACGGATTGGATTGTTGATCAGTTCATCCCTCGTGGTCGCTTGATTTTGTTGGCTGGGGCCTCTGGTGCGGGCAAAAGCTCGCTTCTTTATGGGTTGGCGGAAGCCGTCTCCACTGGCTCGGACTTCATAGGTCAACTCACGTCCAATAAGGGCAAGGTCTGTTTCATCCAGTCCGACGAAAGCCCCGAGAACGCAGCCGACAAGCTCAAGGTCATGGGCGTCAAATCAGAGTTCCACCTGATCACTCACTGGAGTTCTTTCAACGAGGACCAGCTCACGGTTCTCCAAGAGCAAGAGCACTACGACTTGATCGTCTTGGACAGCCTGACGACGCTCTTGGGTGCTGGCAGACCAGACGGCCCGAGCATGAACGACGCCGAGTTCGGATTTGATCTCTACACACTGAACCAATGGGCTGCTGAACACCGAGTAGCCGTGGTGCTAAGCGCCCATCTCAGGAAGCAGAGCAAGGACTCAACGACCAACGCCATCACTCTTGATTCCGTTTTTGGCGCAGCCAGTCAGGGCTGGGCTGCCAGTGAGGTTTGGGGGCTCTGGAGGCTTGATCAACAGCAGCCAGGCCAAGGAATTCAGATGCGGTTGCAGTGCGTGAAAGGGCGCACCTGTGCGGACGGCACGGCATGGAACGTTGAGGGCAGCGACGAGGACTTCTCGTTCCTTCTGACGGGAGTCGCGAATGAAGCGGACGTGACTCCAAAGCAACGCCGTCAGTTTGCTGAACAAGTACTGGCGCTGATGGCGGGAAGTGACCGCGAATGGATGGTTGAGGACATCCAGCGAGAGCTGGGTTGCGCCGAGAGGCACGCCTATCGGGTTCTGAAGGGTTTGTACGTAGAGGACAAGATCACAAGACAGACCCTTGCCTCTACTGGTGGTCGCCCGAGATATGCATACGCAGAGAGGACTTTTTGTACTTCTCCCACACACCCCCGCTCCAATTAGGTGCACTACAAAAGATTTTTGGGTCCTTTCTGGGTGCTGCCATGTGGGTGGTTTCGGAGCTCGCCTAAAAATTAGCGTCAAATTAGTGAGAACTAATTTTGTGTTGTAGTGATAAGTGCCGTGTGAGTTTGCGATGTCCTGCCGAGGGTGTTGGTTAGACGCTGAGGGTTAATGCTGCTAGGTTCTAAATGTCTAAGGAGACATCCCCGTCAAGGCGGGTCCGAGGACATTCGCACTAACCCGACCACCCCGTGCCGTCCCATAGGCGGATTGATTTCTAATGCGCAAACAACTTGGTCCCAATGGCCTCGGTGCAACCGATAGCCATTCGCCTCGCACTTTTTCGCCTACTCGCTTGAGCGGCATCCTGCTTATCCCTTGTCTTGCACTGTCTGCAATCGTGCTGCACCAGAGCGAGGGTCAAGCTCAATCCTTCCTGCAACGCCGCATTCAAGAGCGAATGCAAGAACGACGATTGCAAGAAGAAGCGAAGCTGACTGAAAGTCAAAAGCAGCAGCTCTTCCAAGTGAGGCGCGAATGGTTGCTCAGTAGCCATGACCAGAGGCTTGCTTTGCTCCAGTCAACACAGGCATGCCTAAAGGATGCTCAGACTTTTCAAGACGGTAAGGAGTGCAGGTCAAAGCGACGTCAAGCTGGGCGAAAGCTACTTCAAGAAGGTCGCCAAGTCGTCAAGGCCGAGCGTCAGCGTTTAGGTCTTTCGCCTTTGCCTACTGACCTGCCATTTTCATTCTGATGGGAGGCAATCCTCTCTCTGATGGCATTGGTACAGACGAGAGTCAACTGGATTGGACCCCATGGTCCGTCACAGAGGACGTCGCTCTTGACGGGACTTGCTCAAAGCGAAAGCGGGCTTTTTTCAAATCAGCCTTGCCACGTCTTTTGACATTCCTAGAAAGATCCGCTCGTCATGCTCATCCCAAGCCAGCGCCATGGCACATCACCACTGGCGTTTGTACTGCGGATGAAGTCGTTGACCATGTGATGGAGATGAACTGGTCTGGTTGGTGGTTCCGCCATATGTGCAGAGCCGCCGACATCCTCAAGATCCCCTGCCCTGACCAGCGTTTCATGGATGATCAACGTCCTTGGAACAGTTGGGGGGAAGCTATTGACCTCAAGCTGGAGCACCAAAATGCTCGGCCAGATGCGGATGGTGAGGAGCTGATTTCACGTGATTGGGAGTTGCCGCCCTTTTTTCTTGGAAATCGCTTCCCTCGCAAAAAAGAGAATGTCTGCGAATGCAGCATTCCCCTTCCAGAGGAATCAGATGCTCTCGCGCAGCTTGCTGAACAAGCCAGCCAGTGCGACTCACCAGAGGACTTGGAGATTCCTGCTGTCTTGCAGAAGTACTTCTGAAGGCAAATAGGTCGGACTAATCACCAGAGGGTTGAGGCTCAGAAGTAAACGCACTCAAAGTCTCCTTAGCTGGCTTCGTGGGCCCAACCCATCTCCTTCTGCGAAGTCGGCGCTGACTCGTAGGCAAAAAGAAACCCCCGCCGAAGGCAGGGGCTCCAAAACGTCTCTCGGGAGTGTGACCTTGTTTCCACCCCGTGAGGCGTTTTTCTCACAAAACAAGCATCTCTAGCCAACTGGCACTGTGACAGTCGTGGGTGGACGGCTTGTCGCTTGTCCTTAGCCAGTTTCTTGAGCTCAGCCCATCTCCATGACTCCTCCTCAGTGGCTGGTTTCGTGCTTCTTCCAGTAGCTAACAGGGCCTCATCCCATTTCCAGACAGGGCGATCCGCCCGCAAATCAAAGGCAGATCACCCGAGCCAAGCCCACCACCTCTGCGGGCAAGTCTCTGCAGAGTTCATAACCCTCCTTACCTTCACTGCGCTACTCCAATGAATCGCAGACAGGGTGATCCACACGCCAGAAGGCGAATCACCCGAGCCAAGACCGTCGTTCCCTCGCCGATCTCGTCTCATCTCCACCCCTAGCCACGACTCATGAATCGCGCCTACATCGCTTGGCTTGAGACGCTGCCCTGCAACCGCAAGCGGCAGCCGATCAACACATGGATGGGTGGCTGGGCGCCTCTGCCTGAAGAGATTGATCTGGCTGATTGCGAGGCTTGGCAGGACCGCGAGATTCAGCGGAATCACAATGGCTTTGTCGCTCGCCTGTGGCGTTGGGTGACTAATTAATTCGTTTCTATCAAAGCAAGTTTTTGTCGTAGAACTCACGCCATCCAAGCTCCTTTGCTTCGTCGCAAAGCTCTTCCAAAAGACAGATCGTCTCATCAATAATTAGCCCTTCCCTTAATTCAGTGACCCCGCCTCGCTTGAGGTTTTCAGGTGGATTTTTAACTTTATTGGAAAGAGTGTAATTGAGGGCAACTTGCTCAACAGCCCAGCACTCGGCGCGTGACATTGTGTTTGTCCACCAGATTTCAGTCACCTCATGAGACTGGAATCTTGATTCAAGATCAAAAGCAATGCCAATCTTGTCTACCGAACCGCAAATCTCAACAAGATATAAGAGTGATTCTCTTGCTGCATATTCGGGATCTTCCGCATATGCAAGATGCCCTTCGTTGTGGAAATTGAGAGGCCCCTGTTCGCGTCCGAGACACCCACAGCTTCGGGTATTGCCGGCTCTTACGGTCCCGATCTTCGCCACATGTGTGTTGCCGCAATCGCATTGCCATTGCCAGTCTCCAACAAAATAGCCTTCGCTATCTTTCCGTTGTTGATTGTCTGGAAGTCGTTTTATGGCAACAAGTCGTCCATATCTTTCGCCTGTTATGTCTAATCTTCTTTCACTGGCTAGGTCTGCTGACAGACAGCCGCAGCTTTTCGCGTGACCACTTAAAAGATTTTTGGTTGATACAACAATTTCAGCTCCGCAGTCGCATTTGCACTTCCATGCTCTTCTTGAATATTTCCAGTTCGCTTGGCCTTTCCCAATAACTATTAGTCTTCCAAATTTTGATCCTATCTCTAGCGTTATTCCGCCACCTTTCTCGCATCCGCATGAGCGCGTAGCGTGCTTATTGGTGTCTGGTTTGAGAATGTTTACGGCCGGCACTTCTGCGGTATTTCCGCAATCGCACTCGCAATGCCAATAACCCCTTCTGTATGGCTTTTTTCAAATTCTTTGACGTAATAAACTTTCGCCACCAGCTTGCCGAAGCGTTGGTTTGTAATGTCCTGGCCTCTCGGTTTAAAGCTTTTTATGTGATGTGTCAGGTCAATGCTTAGGGGGTTTCCTTCAGCGTCGTGAGTGTTGCAATTTCCGCATGTGGGGTCTTTCCTTATTTTTAGATTGCTTGTTTGTATTTCAACCTCATTTCCGCACTCACAGCGAAGCCACCAAAATGTTTTCTTTTTAACCCTTTTGCTTGAAAGCCTGATTGCGGTCAGCTTGCCGAAGGTCTTGCCTGTTAAGTCTTCTGCTGGGGTTCCTCGTTTTGCACACTTTGGGCAATGGCTTCCATTTGCATGGTATTTCGCTAGCTGATCAAAGGGTCCATGTTTCTTGCAAGTTATCCTCACATTTTTGCTGCTACCGCAAAAGGTTTCTTCTGATTTTGAATAGTCGTATAAATCTCCATGCTTCTCTTTTGCGCGCTTGAGCCAATCACTGAATGTAATTTGCTTTGGCATCAGTTCGCCCTCTCGTAGGCCTTGCGAACTGTCTTCGCTTCGTGTGTGCGGTAGCTGCGGCGATGCACTTCCATGCTGTGCCCCATGGCTGCGCAGACCAGCGTGGTCTCAATCTCAAGGTCGTGGGACCGGACGCTGAACGTGTCCCGGAAGGAGTAGGGCCGGAGCCATTCCCCCTGGGCCGCGTACTTCGCTTGGAGTTCTTTCCAGTACGGCAGTAGCCGCAGTTTTGCCCCGAGGCTTTTGCCGCTGATGGTCGGAGGCAGCTCCAGTTCATCCCACTTCTCCACCAGATCAAACGTTTGACCATTCACGGGTATGGCGTGCAACCAGCGGGGCTCCGTTCCTTCCTTGACTCCACCGCTCTTGTTGTAGGTCTTGCCTTTCCTCACCCAAAGCTGAGGGTTCCCTTCCTCATTTGTTCTGCGGAGGATGAATTCAAATTCCCAAGTCCTCACCCCGAAGACTCGGGCAACTTTCACGACGTTGGCCCAGGGCTCCGAGAGCTGCCGGGTGAGTTCCATTACTTCGTCATCGGTGAGGACTGCCTTCTGCCTGCGCTTGACCCCAGCGCCTCGTAGTTGCAGGTAGTCCTTCTCGGGAATCAGAAGAGCCTGAGGTTGGCGATGTTCTGAGACCGCGAACTCAAGGAAGAGCTTCAGGGCAAGGCAGCACTCCTGCCGTGATGCCGACATCTCAATCCAAGGTTTGAGCTTCTCGCCTTGCTTCACACCTGACTTCTGATTGAACCGCTCGTGAGTCAGAACGCGCTCAATCAACTCCTTGCCCGTCCCGGCTGGTTTGCGGCCTTGGAGATGCAGCAGAGCCACTTGCAGGTAACGCCCGTAGCTGGCCTCGTAGGTCTCGGGCTTGATGCGGTTGCCGAGGGTGAGCCTGTTATCCCGGAACGCTTCCACGATTCCTGACCATGGCGTGATCACTTTGTCGGCCTTGTTGTCGCTGAGCGCCAGTTCGTCGCCGATGGCTTGTTGGAGTGTTTTCTCCCCGCTCATCACCGGGTCGTAGATCCGATTGATCAGGAGGAGGATTTCGTTCTGTGATCGTTGGTCCCAAGGGAAGGGAAGGTTGGTCTGGGCGTTGGCCGGCCAGTCCCCGGTCTTGGGGAACTGGAGGCGCAGCCGGGTCCTGCCGTTGTGTTCGCTGACCGACCACCCACGCCGTCCTGCGCTGACGGAGCCCTGAAGGCCGATCTCCCATGCCTGCTTGTTCTTCTTCTGCCGAGGCATAGGAGGGCAATGGGCCTAAAACTGGGCCTAAAACTACTCTCCGCGACTCTCCTGCGCAACTGACGATTATTCAGAACTACTGTGGTGCAGTGGATTTTGGCTGAAATCCCTTTGTCTCACTAGGGGCAATTCAGTCTTATCACCCAAATGACTCATGGGGCCTGGAAGGGCCCCTCAACCATTCCAGCGCAGCGGTTCTCAAGGGTCCACTTTTTTGTTGCTCAGTCCTCTGTGGACATCCCGGTGGACATCCCGGTGGACATCCCGGCCTGTTGTCCACATTGTGGATATCCCGGCTCCATCTCCGCCTCGCTGATCACCAGCGCCGGTCCGAGCTGCCGCATGGTCAGCAGAAGGTGCCCACCCACCATCCGTAGTGCGATGGCCCAGAGCTCGGGATCGTCTGAACTAATGCAGTCCTGAAACCCCTGCTCCAGCTGGTCCAGTTTGGCCACGGCACGCAGGCACAGAGCTTCAGCGCAGAGCATCGAGTTGCATGTGTGTGAAGTCTTCATCTTGGTGATCCTGAAGCAGGCTGAAGGCCGCGGCCTGCAGGGCGTCGATTGTTACTGCTGCTCCATCTGCAGTGATGGCATTTGACAGAAATTAGATCAGTTAATCTTCTTGAGTGTCCGCAAATTCTTAATCTCCTCTTCTATGCGGCCAACGATTCGTACACCTCGACGGCTAAAGGGAAGTTTTTCAAAAAGAGCCTCGAAGATCTCATTGTCGGAACGCAGGATTCCGTCAGAGCAGAACCAGATAATGTAATTAGCCAGTTCATTCCCGTAGTCGTCGATTGATGCGAGTTGCGGGACCATGGGTTCTGATCCTTTTTTTTTAGGTGCGGCAGCGGCAGGGTATTCGGGGGTAGGGGGTGGGGCTGGCTCAGCAGGTTTTGGGTTGTCTTCGAAGGCATTAATAGCTTCTTGGACGGCCTGCGTCGCTAAGAAAACTTCGGTCTCTTTGTTCCGGAACCATTCGGTCGACCAGATGCGGTGAAACTGCCAACCCAGTTTTTCCAGGTGGGCTTGGCGAATGCGGTCTCGATCTCTGGCTGTCTCTGAAGAGTGGTATGAGGCTCCATCTGCTTCGATCGCAAGGATGAATCGTCCAGGGCTATCCGGATGCTGAACCGCGAAGTCCAGCCGATAACCAGAGACGCCGTACTGAGGCACCATCCCAATCCCTTGCTTGCGAAGCGAGTCGTAGATGTCTTGTTCGAATGGATTCATCGGCACTGTGTCCGCTGATAAATCACCGAGGTCTTCGCCTCCGCTATGGACGAAGCGCAGGTATTGGATCAGTCCTTTCGCGCCAATGCTGTTCAGTTTGTTGTCGTCGTATTGATAGGGATTGATCGTTGAGACGACCTCTACGCGCTTGCGGGCCCGTGTGACGGCGACATTGAGGCGTCGTAAGCCAGACAGGTTCTTGTCTCGGTTAATCGGTCCAAAGTCGTAGCGGAGCTTTCCGATCTCCCTGGGGCCATAGCCGGTTGAAAGGATGACGACGTCGCGCTCATCGCCCTGGATCGATTCCAGGTGGCGAATGATGAATTTCTCGTCCGGTCTGCCTTCAGGGAATAGCTGGATGGATGGGTCTTCACCAAGCTGACGGTCAAATTCGTTTTGGATGTTTCGGGCGTGTTCAGAGCCAAGAGCGATCACCGCAAGGCTCAAGTCAGGGCAAAAGGTGAGATGTCTTTTCGCCACTTGAACCGTGCGTTGAATTTCTGCACGGGGTGACTTGCCTGTGACATCGTTGAGCTGTCCTTCGACGAGGTGGTACTCGAACGGTGGTTCCAGGCTCGTCGATGGAGCTGTGACCAATCGCCGCCCGTAGAGCTCAGGGTGTTGGTTGGAGAAGGCGATGAGGCGTTCATCCTCTGAGCGGTAGTGCCACGAAAGGGTTCTGACGCCTTGTCCAGGTAAGACCGCTTTGACGGCTTCTAGCAGCGACTCCGCTTCGTCGACGGCGTCAAAGGCGTCGTCCTCTGGGTCATCACTCGTGGAGATCTCCTCCTCGTTCTCTTTGGTCGCAAAGAACGAGGTGCTTGTCGGTGAAAGCTGTTTGGAGTCACCCGCGACGATCGTTTGCTTGCCGCGCAGGATTGAGGTGACTGCCTCAAATGGAACGATCTGACTGGCCTCGTCAAAGATGACGACATCGAAGAAGGCTTTGTCCGGAGGGAGCAACTCGGAGACCACAAGGGGGCTCATGGCCCAGCACGGCTTGAGTGCTTTGAGTAATTCAGGTGTTTCAGCGAAGAGTTGACGAGCAGACTTCCGCTTTCGTCTCCTCTTGTGCTGGGTTTCGATCAGGTCGGCCTGTTCAGGATGTGTGTTTCGGATGGCATGAGCTCGTTCAGCGCACAGACGGCGTATGCGGGTTCCATTTGTTCGTATGTGATTCGCATCCCTTTCCCGGAAGGTCTCGATGTTTCGGTCGAGGTACTGACGACCGGAGTTACGTAAGGCCGGCGACTGAATACGGATGGCTTCTTCGACGTGGTTCGACCACTCCTTCTTCAAGCCATCGCAAATTGGCTTCGCCGATTCACCCGCACAAAGTCGGTCGAGCATCTGATCAAATAATTCCCTTGAGCCAGCGATCAGTTGCTCGAGGTTCTTGAGCTCCCGATGCAAGTCAGTGGCAAAAGGCAATTGGGTCCGAATTTCTTCGAACCGGCTGATCACTGCATCGACTTCTTTGATTGAGCAGCTGTCAGGCGACCAGTCCTCCATCAAAGAGTTGAGTCGCGACAACGCCTCAAAGAAATTCGTCAGGGTATCTCTAAGATCTTTTGGATACGTCCTCGCTCCTGCAGGCACACCCATCGCATGAAGAGAGCTGAGGGCGGACACAGATCGACAAGCAGCCCGAAGCGTTTCTGCTGTCGGCTGTACATCCTCCTGCAATGCCGACTTCAGGCCAGCGAGTGAATCGCGGTAGCTCCTGTCAAAGAGATATTTGAAGCACCGCAGGAAGAACGGTTGAGCCAGGTCTACTTTCAGCCGTTTGAGCTGAGCTACGGATGGGAGCTTGCGAAGGTCAGGAGCGATCAGCCCCAGGCTTTCGCCGATCACGTCCAAGTTGTCGAGGATCGGTTGAATTTGGTGAGGGCTCTGGACCAGCACCTCTGCGCCTGTTGACCGGGCCTTGGCTTCCACCTCTTTGAGCCAGCCTTTAATCGAGCGTTGTGCTCCTTTGAGCTTGTCCAACGCCTCAAGAGCACTTCGGATTGCCTGGGTTGTTTGAAGTTGCCCGTTTTTGATCGATTTCGCGATAGGTGAATGTCTTGCAAGTAGATCTTTAGCTGCGAGAGAAATTAGCTCAGACAGGCATTTCTCGATGCCTCTGATTTGCTCAAGGTTGATCGCATCAAGGCATGACACATCAAGATCAAAGGATCGGGTCGGTTCATTGCCGGCTTCCATCGCTAGATCCAGAACCTCTAGGTAGGAGCACTTCCAGGGCTCTTGCTTGGTCTGGATGGCAGCACTTCGGTCAACCAGCTTTTGGCGCACTTCCTCAAGCTCCAGTTGCTGTGCACTGAAGTCCGTGTCGGGGACTGATTTGATTTCTTCGAGAGCTGAGAAGAAGGGCTCAGTAGGTCGTTTTCGAACCGCCTCTGAGGAGTGCAAATCGAAGAAGCAATCACCGAGCCCGACGTAGTCGATCCGCTTTTTGACGGCATCGATTGCTGCTCGTTTCTCTGCGACGAACAGAACACTTTTCCCGGCGGCGATGTAGCACGCGATCAAGTTGGCGATCGTCTGGCTTTTCCCCGTGCCAGGTGGCCCCTCAATTACTAGGTTTTGTCCTTGTAATGCGGTGTTGATCGCCCACTGCTGACTGGAGTCCGCATCTAGTACCAGGAACTCTTGTTTAGGGGGAATGAAGTTGGGTGCGTCCTGCCTCGCGTCACTGATGTCCTCTCTTAAAGCATCCTTGCTTTCGGCGTCTCCGGCTAGTGCTGCAATCAGCGTGTTCTCTTCAAGCGACTCAGTCGCGTTTTGCAGGTCCGCAACCATTGGCAGGTTGGGGTATTTCAGATTTTTGATCGCATGGCCGTCGAGCTTTTGAATCTCTAGGTCTGCAGGACACTGCGAAGCAAAGAGCTCCCAGAGCTTCTCCTCTGTGAGCTCTTCCAGCTCTTCGAAGCTCTCGTCGTTGATGCCTACAGCCATTCGGCGTTGCAGGTGGAGGATCAAGACGGGGTTAATCTCCGGTTCGGTGTCGACAAGCCTGAGCTTGGTATTGATGAAGGCCCCCCCTTCGTTCTCCAGTTCGACTGAGTAGAGAAACAAAGGCGCGTTGGCGTTACTGATCTTGTCGGTCTTCCAGGTGGCGAAGCCAGAAGCCAGCTTGAGCACTTCGATGCCGCGCTGCTCTTTGAACTCGATGGCTGTTTTGATCGCCCCCTTCGCGGGCTTCACTTGATCAGGATCAGTCAAGTCGCAGAGATCCTTGATCGCGACCGTGTCTCCCTTCAGGAGCTTGGAGAGCCCTTTTGGTTCGGGAAGGATCGTCGAGGTCTTGGTGACCTTGAAGTTGATCAGCTCGTTTCTCGCCGTGAGGTCTACGAGCTCGTCAGCCCATCGTTGAAAGCGTTCCTGCAGATCACTCATCTCAGCTGTCGTCCCAATGAACTCTTTTGGGCAGAACCCCGGGCTGCAGATCCAATTTTGGCTTTCACCGATGGTTGATCCCCATAGATCGACAAAGTCTTTGACGTCTCTGACTCATCCTCCCGCGTTCTGGTTGCTGAGCACCTCGCCAATCCACAGCACCCCAGCCGCCCTCGATCAGCTGCCCCTGCGGGGAATGCTTTCAGCAGTTGCACCTGACCAATGACCCTCGACACTTAGATGACCATTGCGCTGCTGCAGGAACTGCTCCTAGCGCTTCGTGACAACGACTCCAATGCCTTCAAGGCTTGGCTGTCTCTAGGCATCGAACGGCTTGGAGAGCCTGTTGTGATCGAGCTGATGCTTGATGGGTTGAACCCAATCCTCACGACAGACGAAGCGGACAGGCTGGTGGGTTGGCACCTGGGGGTCAGCCTCTAACCAAGTTGGGGGAGGAGACCCCTGAAATTGGGAAAATAAATAGCTCAGTTAGGGGATGCACTTTCCAGCGAGGACTGCGATAGTGAATACATCGGAGGGACAATTACCACTACCCCAAACTGAAATGAAACTGTTTTTTGCCACCAGTAAACTTGCTGCATGTGGAGTAGCCCTGCTGTTTTCAACTGCCTGCACTTCAGCTGACGTTTCTAGAAGTGATTCATCGAGCTACCGCTCGACAAGTGCTCAATCGTCTCAAGCCAATAGCCCTCGCTCAATTACATATTCAAAAGTTTCAATCTCAGATATTTATTCATTGTGGGATAAAAACCTAGTCGCTGCAATTGATAAGTACAACAATAAGCCCACGCAGATTGCTGGTGTTGTAAATGGCATTTACAACGATGGCGCTGGCCGACTGGAAGTAGAGGATAGAAATGATTGGAGCGGGCTTGGCATAACATGTAAAATTGATAGCTCTCAAAGAGCCGCATTAGGCAGGCTTACGCATGAAGGCTCGGTCACTATTCACGGCACACTAAAGCTTAACAATGGAATGTTTGATAATAGAGAAATTGAAATGGAAGGATGTGTAATTGGGGCTGCGCCTAATATTGCAGCTCGATCTCAGGAAATAGATGACTCAAGCCCATTGTTCGCAGGCGTCAACTATGCTCGAAAGCCAGATTTTTCCAGAAGAAATTACAACAATACAGGCGATGTCGCAGTACAGACTAGGCAGCCTGTGATTCCCAGCGGGAAGGCCATGTTTGTGTCAGGCAAAACTGGTAAAGAGGAGTTAATCGGAGTTGCGTTGTCAAGTAGAATTAATTCAAATGGTCATACGGTATATGACGCTAAATGGGCTGACGGTTATGAATCCTCATATGTTTTCTGGTCGAACAAGCACGCTGAGATTTTCAGCGAAGATGGAGCTGGGGCGACAACGCGTACCGACGCTAAGTTTGAGCGCCTAACTGATGGCTCACTCAAAATTATTACTGACACAAATTCTGTGACTATTTTCCCGTCATTTAACCCAGCAACTAATTGAGACGGTCTTCGGGAAGCCTGATGCCTCTAATGGAAGTTGGTCGGCTGAAAGCGATACAAAATCCGAGAGGGAAAAGCAGGGGGTGTGCTTGTCGCTATCGATCTCCCGACAAAACATTCACCCCGTCAGCAATGGCGGGGTATGTGTTGCCTGCTGTCAACTCACCGTTCACCCAGCAGGTCGTTCCACGTCACTGGTCCAGGGCCACCTTCTCGCAGCTGGCGTCAAAGTTGGCAACTTGATGTCCGCTTTTAGCGGTTTTCTGTAAAGCTGATTGAATTGCCGTTTTTGTGCTTTAAAAGGATTCCATTGTTGTTATGAGTGCTGCTTGTCCAAATGCCGCCATTCTTGTCAGAGAACTCGCCATTGCCCTGATGCACATAGGTTTCTGTGACACCGTCAGCCCAGCGCATCGTTAATGTGAATGGATTCTGAGACACCGAACAAGGCATCGTTAGTGAGTTGAACGAACAGGTGCCTTTGTATTCGGCTGCTTGGGCGGTGGATGCCAAGGTGGCGGGAATGAGTGTAATAACGGCTAAGAGAAACTTTTTCAAAGTGCAGTGCATGATTCATTGTTCAGAATGCTATCAATTTGGTTATCACAACCCATGGCAACGCTGTATCCCGCTGGCATCGAGCGGTTCACCGGAAATCCACCAGAACTGCACCCCAACTGCACCAAGGCTGTGGAGCAGCGTTCACCAGAAGGGCTGTGATCTTGAAGGAGTCGAGGGGGTTCGCTCCCAACTGATTTCACTCAACCATCATGACGAAGATTCTGCTCGCCGCATTGATTCTGTTGATGCCTGCCTCTCCGGTTCAGGCTTACAAGGTGCGCTCCGCGCCTGTGCCCGCTCGTCGCTATCAACCAGTTCCATCGGAGCGTTACACACCGGTGCCTACGCGTCGATACCGGCCTGCGCGACCTTCTCGGACCATCCAAGCGAAGCCCTATCGTTCGCGTCTGGATGCTCCACGCTTTCGCGTCAGATAAAGAACCATTCCCCGCCTCACTGGCGGGCCTCGATTCAAAAGGCAGACCACTGCATGGCCAGGGGATCGGTCATTGCTCCTGCATCGGTCTGGGCACGTCCTTATGCTTTGAACCAATTCTTTCAGAAGCTGTGGGTCTCACTGTTATTCGCAACTCCAACGACATTCTTCGGGGCAAAGCACTGACGACGACCAATGTCCTCCAGGGATCTTTGCATCGCCAGGGTGATTACGAACTGGTTGTGTTTGAAATTCCAGCCCATACGTCTCAAAAACCTCATTACCATCGCCATGGGATTATCGATATCTTTATGGTTCAGGACGGAGAAGGCTGGCTTCACCTCAGCAAGATTCGGAATGGAGTTCCTGACCCAGCATCGTGTGAAGTGCATCCACTGAAGGCTGGGGACACCTATGCGCTAAGCGTGGGAACACTTCATGCTATTGAGACGAAAGAACAATGCATTGTCGTGATGAATATCGCTCAGCCCACCCACAGCGCTTATGTGAATGCCAGTGATGATTCGGCGATTGATATTGTTTTCCCGTGACTTGAATGGATGGCAGTCCGTCATGGTGTGATTGATTGCATGAGGCGATCAATCAAGAAGTCTGGGAGTGCTCTGCTGGCTATGGCGCCAAGTTGTGCCTCGCTGGTCACGAAATATCGTCTCTTTGGGTGATTGCTGGCTATAGCGTGGTGAACCTTGCGGGCGACGATTTCAGGTGATTGCATCCTTTGCCCTGTCTGTTGGTTTGATGCGGTTTGTTTTTTGAGCGTTTGTTTGTATTCAGAATGAAAATGGTGTTTTGTTGAGAGCTTGTTTTGAAGATGCTTCATGGCATTGCTGCGCAGGTTGGAGCGAATGGCCCCAGGCTCGATCAGGCTTAGGGCAACGCCGCTCCCTCGCAGTTCCATGCGTTGGGCATTCGCCAGTGCTTCGAGTGCATATTTGGATGCGCAGTAGCCACCAACCATGGGTGCTGTGAGCACTCCAAAAATCGAGCTGATGTGCACAATCCTCCCCCACCCCTGATGGCGGAGTGTCGGAATGAGCGTGTTCGTGAGTTCCTGCAGGCCAAACACATTCACCTCAAATTGTTTGCTGAGGTCCTCGCGTGAGAGGTCTTCCACTGCGCCTGGGATCACGATGCCGGCATTGTTCACAAGGGCGCCAATGCCGCTTGGACACCTCTTGGCGAGGGATGAGACACAGTCTTGGATAGAGCTTGGATCCAGAACATCAAGTTGAAGAGCCTGGAAGCCGTGACTGCGCAGATGGGCAAGATCGTGTTCCGATCTAGCGGTTGGATAAACATGCCAGCCTTGATGTCGCAGCTGGAATGCGATGGCTCGGCCAATGCCTGATGAACACCCTGTGACCAATGCTGTTTTGGCCTGAACAGAGGCGGCTTTCATCGCACTCTGCTTGGAAGGCTCACCTTGTGCAGCGTGTCATTGAGAGGCCTCCATTGCACGAGGTGGTTCGGATCGATCTGATGCGTGTCTAGGCAATTCCAGATATCTGTTCCTGAAAGAGTCGCCTTGGCCCAGTGATCGCCTTCACTTTTCATTTGCTTGCTGTTGTCATCTTTCCAGTCGATCCACTCGATTGTTGGGTATTGGCCTGTGAATTGATTGAGAATCACGATTGAAAACTCCATGGTGTCTTTGCGCTACAACTGGTTCAAGCGTAAGCGGTCGTGCGTCTTGATTGGCGCGCAAGGCCCCCCGATCGCGACTCCGAGTGTTGGCTTCTAGCGACGCTGTTGCCAAAATGAACGCCGCCGTGGGGGTGAACTCACTGTTTCGTGGTGTCAGCAAAGATGATCCCACCAAAGTGTGCGCAGTTCAGCAGGGCCCTGTTGGGGTGGCCCAAAAGATTTTTGAAGACAACAAGGACATGATCCGCGGTGCTGGTCACGTGATCGAAAGCACGGTGATTAGCTCCTACCTCGATGCCTGACGATCACCTCAATCGCTCTTGGCGTTGTTTCTTTTATTGAGGGATGTAATCCAGAGGGTCGTCAAGCGTTCCCTCACCGCAGGGCGTTTGAGAACGTCCTCCCGGTAAATACTGTTGTTGAATCATTCCGTCTTGGTACTCCTGGCACAGTTCTGCAGGGGTCTGGCTGTCGACCCAGCCTTGGTAATCGCTTGCGAAAAAAAGCTGGGCGATCAAAAGAGAATTGATCATGGTTGAGAGCCTCTTTTTGTGGTTTAGACCGGAAGCCCTCGGTCGGCCTCAGGCTGTTGTGATGGTTCTTGTTCTCTAACTGCTGCGGCTTCTGCGCTCGAGTGCGGTTCTGCGCCCATCAGGTTCGGTCACCCCCATGGCCATCCCAGGCAAGACCGGCAAGGCTGAATTCATCAAGTTTGGTTGATGAATTCATGGTTATCTACCCTCCCGTTCCTTCCTTCGAGCAGTTCCAGCCCGTTCAAGCGATCAGTCACCGGCCAAGAATCCTTGCCCTGTATGGCTCGTTGCGTGCCAACTCCTGCTCCCGCTGCCTCACCCTGGAGGCCCAGCGCATCCTCGAGGCGATGGGGGCTGAGGTCAGGGTGTTTGATCCCCATGATCTTCCCCCTCTTGATTCTGAGTTGTCGGATCATCCGAAGGTGAAGGAGCTCAGGGAGTTGGTGGCTTGGTCGGAGGGGCAGTTCTGGTGTTCACCTGAACTGCACGGAAATCTCAGTGGTGTTTTCAAAAATCAGATCGACTGGATCCCGCTTCAGAGTGGCGCCTCCAGGCCCACGCAAGGAAAAACCCTTGCCCTTGCCCAGGTATCAGGAGGATCTCAGTCGTTCAACACCGTCAACAGCCTTCGCATTCTTGGTCGCTGGATGCGCATGATCTGCATCCCGAATCAGAGCAGTGTTCCTCGCTCCACTGCTGAATTCAACGACGACTGCACGATGAAACATTCCTCGTATCGCGAGCGTTTGATTGATGTGTGTGAGGAGCTGATCCGTTTCACCCTTCTGATCCGTCCCAATCAGCGCCAGCTGGCGGATCGTTTCAGTGAGCGTGAGGAGACGGCGCAGATGCTCGAGCAGCGCATGGGGATCGCTGCCATCACCGAAGGGCGATGACGCTGAATCATCAACTGTTGAGGCGCTGTTCGGCCTCGCGTAAGGCCTCGAGGCGCGTATCAACGAGCGATGGAATGCCGAACAGTTCAAGACGGTGTTTCACCTTGCCGGCGGCCCCGGCGACGAGAACCTCCCGGTCGTGCTGTGCCGCTTCCTGCACCATGCGCTCGATCGCCAGGCTGGCTGTGACCCCGAGATGGGGGACATCGGTGATATCCAGCAAAAGAATCCGGTATTGGCGCACAAGCATCATCCGTTCACTGATTCCTTTGGCTGCTCCGAAACTGAGAGGCCCTTGCAGCCTGAACAGCATCAGATCATCTCCGCAGCGTTTCAGCAGGGTTTGCTCTTCAGCGTTCAGCGGTTCCTGGTGTTTGTTCATGGTGCCGAGCTGATGGGCGGTGAGCGACTCGATCGTGAGCAGGTTGGCCACGAACATTCCCACCAGCACTGCGCCGATCAGGTCCCAGAACACGGTCATCAGCAGAACACCCCACATCACCAAAGCCGTCTTGAAGGAGAGCCGGTGGGCGCGACGCAGGAACCCCCAGTCGATGATGTCGACGCCCACCTTGATCAGGATTCCCGCCAAAAGGGCGGTGGGGATCCCTTCGGCCAGAGGTCCGGCGCCCAAAAGTAAGACCAGCAGCACGATCGAGTGGGTCATCCCCGAGAGGGGCGTGCGCCCCCCGGATTGGATGTTGATCACTGTGCGCATCGTGGCCCCTGCACCTGGAAGCCCGCCGAAGAGACCGGCCACGCTGTTGGCGACGCCCTGGCCCACCAGTTCGCGATCGGATCGATGCCGGGTGTGACTGATGTTGTCGGCAACCAGGGAGGTGAGCAACGAATCGATCGCGCCAAGAAGGGCCAGCACCAAGCCAGCCCGCAGCACAACCGGCAGATGCTCCTGCCAATTCGGCAAAGTGAAACTCAGTCCCCCTTCTGGGATGCTGCCAATGCGCGGCAGCTGGTCTGGAAACAGCCACAGCGACAGAGGCGTGATCAGCACAAGTGCCATCAAGGGTGACGGAATCACCTGGCTGAGCCGGCGCGGACAGCCGAACACCACCAGCAGGGTGGTGGCACCCACCAGCAGCGCCGCCGGCTGGGGACTGAACTCTGTGAGCACCATCTGCAACGACTGCAACACGCCGCCGCGGCTGTTGATTCCCAGCAACGGGCCGATTTGCAGGCAGAGGATGATTACCCCGATGCCGGTCATGAAACCGGAGACCACCGAGTAAGGAACAAGCGTGATGTACCGCCCGAGCCTCAGCGCTCCCATCAGGATCTGAAAGAGTCCTCCGATCACCACGGCGGCCATCACCAGCGGCAGCAGCTCCCCGCTGCTGAGTTCACGGCTGACGCCGACAGCCGCAAGGCTGCCGACAACGCCAGCCACGGTGACGCTCATCGGGCCCGTTGGTCCGCTGACCTGGGCAGGTGTTCCCCCAAGCAGAGCTGCGAGGAATCCCGTCACGATGGCTCCATAGAGCCCATAAATGGCTCCACCCGGTCCGAGGGCGGCATTGCCGAAGGCCAATGCCAGGGGCAGTGCCACAACCGCTGCGGTGAGCCCGCCGGAGAGATCTCCACGCCAATGGCTCCAGCTGAAGCCATGAATGACAGCGTGCCTGCGTTGGTTCATCACCTCAGGGTGTTGGGCTCATCCCTGACCAAACCTCAAGTTCCTCCAGTGATTGCACCCCTTCGCGGCGTTCACCGGACGGCAAGATCCAGGTTGGATAGGCGCGGATCTTGGCTGTTTTGCAGGCAGCGGCCTGAATAGGCAGCTCCTGGGGTTTGGCGCATTCCACGTAAGGAAGCTTGGTGACCGCATCGCCAAATAGACGACCTTGCGCCTGACAGGCGGGACACCGCCAGGATCCGTAGTACAGAACCTTGGTCTCGCTGAGATGGTCAGCCAGAGCCGCTGGGTCGGGAGCTGAGTGCACCATCCCCGCACCGAGAAGACCAAGCCCCGCACTGGAGAGCGTGCCCAGAAGAAAAAGTCGGTTCATTTTGAAAATGTACGTGCGTTCGGGCGTACGGGCATCCGGCCTGCGGCCAAGGTGCCGAACTCAGGATGGAACTGGGAGACTCAGTTGTAGTGGAGTCTTCGGGCTGAACGATCACCATGGCAGGCAGTGGGTACCGCGATTACTTCAAGGTGCTCGGTGTGGATCGTGGAGCCGATGCTGACGCCATCAAAAGGGCGTTCCGCAAACTGGCCCGGCAGTACCACCCGGATGTGAACCCCGGAGACAAAGACGCTGAGGCCAAGTTCAAGGAAGTGAGTGAGGCCTACGAGGTTCTTTCAGATCCTGAGAAGCGCAAGCGCTACGAACAATTTGGGCAGTACTGGAACCAGGCCGGCAGCGGTGCCGGTGGTGGGGATGTGGACTTTGGCCGGTACGGCAATTTCGATGATTTCATCAATGACCTGCTCGGCCGTTTTGGCGGTCCGGGTGCTGGTGGCTTTGGTGGCGCGCCGGGCGGTTTCGCCGGTGGTGGTTTCCCCGGTGGTTTTGCTGGCGGCGGCTTTCCCCGAGGAGCGTCCCGCCCTCCGGTGAATCTCGATGCAGAAGCCACAGTGAAGGTGAGCTTTGCTGAGGCCTTTCGTGGTGCTGAACGCACCCTTTCGGTGAATGATGAACGGGTGCAGGTGCGGATCCCAGCGGGTGTAAAGACGGGGTCTCGCCTGCGCCTTAAAGGGAAGGGCAACCTCCAACCGGGAACGGGACGTCGCGGCGATCTCTACTTGAACCTGGAGGTTCAGTCCCATCCTGTTTGGCGTTTCGAGGGAGATCAGCTGCGGGCTGATCTCCCTGTGGCTCTCGATGAGTTGGCGCTCGGAGGCACCGTCACCGTGATGACGCCGGACGGTGAAGCCGAGGTGTCAATCCCGGCGGGAACCAGCCCAGGCCGCACTCTGCGCCTCAAAGGCAAGGGCTGGCCGCTGAAAACCGGTCGCGGAGATCTTCTGCTCACACTCACCCTGCAGTGGCCTCCTGAATGGTCCGAAACGCAGCGTTCCCTGCTTGAGCGCTTGCGTGAGGAGCGCGGTGATGACCCCCGTCGCGACTGGCTGCAAACCGCTCGGCTTTGAGGAGTCGTCCAGGTTTGCGGCTTACGATCGCAACCTTGCTTTGGCCCGCTGATGGACCTCACCTACCGCCCACGCCGTCTGCGCCGCACCGCTTCCCTGCGGGCCATGGTGCGTGAGACCAGCCTCTCAGCTGCCGATTTCATCTATCCGCTGTTTGTGCATGAAGGCGCAGCTGTGGAGCCGATCGGGGCCATGCCCGGGGCCAAGCGCTGGAGTCTGGAGCAGCTCAGCGGTGAGGTGCGGCGCGCCTGGGATCTCGGAATCCGCTGTGTGGTGTTGTTCCCGAAAGTGTCGGAGGGACTCAAAACCGAAGATGGTGCGGAATGCTTCAACGAGAACGGGTTAATCCCGCGGGCCATTCGACAGCTCAAGCAGGAGCTTCCCGAGATGGCGATCATGACGGACGTGGCCCTCGACCCTTACTCCTGCGATGGCCATGACGGCATCGTCAGCGACCAGGGGGTGGTGCTCAACGATGAAACGATTGAGTTGCTCTGCAAACAGGCGGTTGCTCAGGCCAGAGCCGGTGCGGATCTGATCGGACCCAGCGACATGATGGATGGGCGGGTTGGTGCGATCCGTGAAGCGCTCGACGACGAGGGCTTCGAGCATGTGGGAATCATCAGCTACACCGCCAAATACTCCTCGGCCTATTACGGCCCGTTCCGAGAAGCGCTCGATTCAGCGCCCCGCGCTGCCGGCAGTAAGCCCATTCCCAAAAACAAGGACACTTATCAGATGGATCCTGCCAATGCCAGAGAAGCCATCACGGAGGCCCAGCTTGATGAGCAGGAAGGGGCCGACATCATGATGGTGAAACCCGGTCTTGCCTATCTCGACATCATTCACCGCTTGCGGGAAGAGTCGGAGTTGCCCATCGCCGCTTACAACGTGAGTGGTGAGTACTCGATGGTGAAAGCAGCCGCTGAGCGTGGCTGGATCGACGAGAAAGCCGTGGTGCTGGAGACCTTGCTCAGCTTCAAGCGCGCCGGTGCGGATCTGATCCTCACTTATCACGCTTGTGATGCCGCTGCGTGGTTGCGGCAGGGATAACGAACCCGAGCTACTCAGGGGGCAGGCGCTGATTGCTGATGACGTCTGGCCGTCCACTACGTTTTTGGAGCCCTCTTCCCTTTGTTTGCGCGACCGTGGCCTTCATTCTTGCCGGCCACCTGCTCACCAGCGGAGATCGTCAGGACCGATCGGAGGGCTTGGTTCTGCTCGGCAGTGGATTGATCTGCTTCTCGATCGGATGCGTCTGCCGAACGTCCTGGGGTATTTCCTTCGCCAAGGCTCCTCACACCGACCCCACAACCGTCGGGCCGGTGCCGGATGCCCTCTCGTCTGACGTCGAGCACCATTCAGAATGATCTGATTCGAAATCCGGTCCATGCCAGTGGTGGAGCGCCTAGGCCACGTCGCCATCCGCGTTGAAGATATGGACAGGGCTGTGGCTTTCTATTCCCAGCTGGGAATGGAGATGGTCTGGAATGCAGACGATTGGTGCTACATGGAAGCCGCCAAGTCCCGTGACGGTCTCGCTTTGCTGGGGCCGAACTACAAAGCTGCAGGGCCACATTTCGCGTTCCACTTCCGTGACCGTGCCGAAGTGGATGCGGTTCACGCTCAATTGAAGGCCGCAGGTGTGGCTGTGGGTGCCGTTCATGATCACCGCGATGGCACCGCCTCCTTTTACCTGCGGGATCCGGAGGGCAACTGGCTGGAAATGCTTTATGAGCCCCCTGGTGGCATTCCCTCCAATCAGCCAGGTGCAACCGAAGCCGATTGATGTCTGCACTTCAGGAAACCCTGGAACTGCTCGAGTGGCCGCGGCTCTGTGAACACCTCGCCAGTTTCGCCAGCACGGTGCAGGGGCGTCGACACTGCAAGGGCGATCCCCTTCCAGACTCGCTCCCAGCCAGCCTCACGCTTCAGGCACAGACCTTGGAGATGGCCTCTCTGGATGGTGTTCTCGACGGGGGGCTGAGTTTTCAGGGTGTGCGTGATCTCGCGCCAACCCTGTTGCGCTGCAGCAAAGGGGGAACCGCTTCGGGTGAGGAGCTTTTGGAGGTGGCAGACACCCTGGCCGCCGCGCGTCGGTTGCGTCGACAGATCGATGAACCGGAGCTGCGACCCGTTTGCACGACCCTGCTCGAGGATGTGGCGACCTTCCCTGATCTCGAGCAGCGCCTCAAATTCGCCATCGAAGAAGGGGGACGGGTTGCTGATCGCGCCAGCCCGGGCCTCGATGGTCTGCGGCGGCAGTGGCAGGAGCTGCGGGCCAAGCGACGGGACAGGCTTCAGGACGTGATCAGACGTTGGGCGGCCCATCTCCAGGACACCGTGATCGCCGAGCGCCATGGCCGCCCCGTCCTGGCCGTCAAAGCCGGTGCTGGCGGGCAATGTCCGGGAATGGTGCACGACAGTTCCGCGTCCGGCAGCACCGTGTTCGTGGAACCCAAGGTGGTGATTGACCTGGGGAACAAGCTGGCCAACGTGGACGGCCGGATCCGCGAGGAGGAGCAGCGCGTGCTCGCTGAGCTCAGCGCGGCTGTCGCTGAGCAGGTTGAGGGTCTCCAGCATCTGATGCAAGTGCTGCTCAAGCTGGATCTGGCCCTCGCCCGCGGTCGCTACGGGCAGTGGCTCGGTGCGGTTCCTCCCCGCCTGGAGTCGGCGGTTGATGCACCGTTCGAGCTGAAAACCCTGCGCCATCCTCTGCTCGTGTGGCAGGAGCGCAATGAGCAGGGTCCCAGCGTGGTGCCCGTCAGCGTGGAGGTGTCGTCATCGCTGCGGGTAGTGGCGATCACTGGCCCCAACACCGGCGGTAAAACCGTCACCCTGAAGAGCATCGGTTTGGCCGCCTTGATGGCCCGGGCAGGGCTCTGGGTGCCGTGCACGGGCAGTCCCACCCTTCCCTGGTGTGCCCAGGTGCTCGCTGATATCGGCGATGAGCAATCGCTGCAGCAAAGCTTGTCCACCTTCAGCGGCCATGTGAAACGGATCGGTCGCATCCTGGAGGCGATTCGTTCCGGGCCGGCCCCTGCTCTGGTGCTGCTGGATGAAGTGGGGGCCGGCACTGATCCCAGTGAGGGCACGGCTTTGGCGACGGCACTGTTGCGCACCCTGGCCGACCGTGCGCGGCTCACCGTGGCAACCACCCATTTCGGTGAGCTCAAGGCTCTCAAGTACAGCGATTCTCGCTTTGAGAACGCTTCAGTCGCCTTCGACAGCGACACGCTGTCGCCCACCTATCACCTGCTCTGGGGGATCCCGGGTCGGAGCAATGCCCTGGCGATCGCCACCCGGTTAGGGCTGGAGACCAGTGTGATCGATGAGGCTCGCGCCCTGCTCTCCCCTGCAGGAGATGGTGAGGTGAACACCGTGATCCGTGGTCTTGAAGAACAGCGCATGCGCCAACAGGCCGCGGCGGAAGATGCTGCGGCATTGCTGGCAAGAACCGAATTGCTGCATGAGGAACTCCTGCAGCGATGGGAGAAGCAGAAACAGCATTCCGCGGAACGGCAGGAACAGGGACGACAGCGCCTGGAGACCTCGATCCGTGCTGGGCAGAAAGAGGTGCGTCAGCTGATCCGGCGGCTCCGCGATGATCGTGCTGATGGCGAAACCGCTCGAAAAGCAGGGCAGCGCTTGCGCAAACTCGGGGATCGCCACCGCCCTGAGCCGGAACGTCGCCGGCATCAAGGCTGGCGCCCGCAAGTGGGCGATCGCATCCGCTTGCTGGCCCTCGGCAAGGCCGCTGAGGTTCTGAAGGTGTCCGCCGATGGGCTGCAGCTTCAGGTGCGTTGCGGGGTGATGCGCAGCACTGTGGAGCTCTCGGCCGTTGAGAGCCTGGACGGACGCAAGCCCGATCCCCCGGTTGCTCCGGTGGTTCAGGTACAGGTGAAGGCGCGGCGTGGGAGCGGCAGTGCCGAGGTGCGGACATCCAGGAACACCGTGGATGTGCGCGGAATGCGTGTTCATGAAGCCGAGTCGGCTGTGGAAGAGGTGCTGCGCGGTGCGAGCGGTCCGGTGTGGGTGATTCACGGCATCGGCACTGGACGGCTCAAACGTGGCCTCAGGGACTGGTTCCAGTCCCTGGCTTATGTGGAACGGGTTGTGGATGCTGACCAGGGAGACGGGGGGGGCGGTTGCAGCGTGGTGTGGGTGCGCTGAGCGCTTCCCCAGGCGGCAGCGTCAGTTCAAGTTGGGCAGAAGCGGCTCGTTGTTGTTCGACCGGGATGGCTGGGGCCGGGCAATCGCCTCGCCGAGGCGATCGAACAGTCGCCATGCACTGGGTTCGGCTTCCAGATGCACGCGGGATCCGGGGCGAGCGTCCAGGTCGGGATCGGCCCGAACCTGGATTAAGTGGCCGCCATCCAGGAGCCGGCAGGTGATCAGTTGTTCGTTGCCCAACACTTCGCTGTGACTCACATCCGCGGGAAGATTGCGGTTGGTTGCTGGAGCAATCCGAAGCTGTTCCGGGCGGATTCCGCCGTTCAACTGCTGGCCTTCTAGAGCGGGCAGCGCATCGGCCAGGGCGCCTTCGACCGGTAGGCGACGCTCCCCGAGCAGCAGGGTTCCCCCGGAAGCCACTGTGACGGGAAGCACATTCATCGGCGGGCTTCCGATGAACTGGGCAACGAAGAGGTTCGAGGGCCAGCGGTAGAGCTCCATCGGTGTGCCCAGCTGCTGCAGGCGGCCCTGATTGAGCACCGCAATCCGGTGGCCCATGGTCATGGCCTCCACCTGGTCATGGGTCACGTACAGCGTGGTGGTGCCCAGCTGTCGCTGCAGATCAACGATGCGCGTGCGGGTGCTGCCGCGCAACTTGGCATCGAGATTGCTCAGAGGTTCATCCATCAGGAAGACGTCTGGTTGCCGCGCCATGGCCCGTCCCAGCGCCACCCGCTGTTTTTGGCCTCCAGACAGTTCCTTGGGGAGCCGATCCAGCAGCTGATCCAATTCGAGGGCCTCTGCGACCTCATTCACCCGGATTTCCAGGCGTGCTTCCCGTGGCGATGTCCACGACAGACGCTGAGGAAAGCGCCGGGTGGTGCGATGCAGCTGGTCCTCGATCTGCTGCAGAACGGTCCGCCTGCGGCTGCGCCTCAGCCCGAACCCCAGGTTGTCGCGCACGCTGAGGTGGGGATAGAGCGCGTAGCTCTGGAACACCATCGCCACATTGCGTTGGGCCGGACGCAGTCGGCTGACGGGCTGGTCTCCGATCAAGATTTCTCCGGACGTTGGGGTCTCCAGACCCGCCATCAAACGCAACAGCGTGCTTTTCCCGCAGCCTGAAGGGCCGACCAAAACCAGAAATTCCCCGTCTTCAATCGAGAGGGAGAGTTCACGGATCACCTCGACCGGATCGGATCCTCCCCGAGGTGGGTAGCTCTTGCTGAGCGCCTCGAAGCAAACGCCTGCCAAGCCCAATCTCCGGCACTGCACGATCCTAGGGTTGGTGGTTGGGCCCATCGAGGGGTTTCGTGCAGTTCATCGATCAGGCACGCATCACCGTGCGGGGAGGGCGCGGAGGCGACGGCATCGTCGCCTTCCGACGGGAGAAGTACGTCCCTGCCGGGGGGCCATCGGGCGGCGATGGTGGGCACGGCGCCGATGTGGTGCTGGAGGCTGATTCCAACCTTCAGACGCTGCTTGATTTCAAATACAAGCGCTTGTTCGCCGCGATCGACGGACGTCGGGGTGGTCCCAATCGCTGCACCGGTGCCTCCGGCCAACCTCTGGTGATCAAGGTGCCTTGTGGCACCGAGGTGCGCCATCTCACGACGGGGATCCTGTTGGGTGATCTCACGAATCCAGGCGAACGGCTCACGGTGGCCTTCGGTGGTCGAGGTGGTCTTGGCAATGCGCACTACCTCAGCAATCGCAATCGCGCTCCTGAGAAATGCACCGAAGGCAGGGATGGCGAGGAGTGGCCGCTGCAACTCGAGCTCAAGCTGCTGGCTGAGGTAGGAATCATCGGCCTCCCCAACGCAGGAAAAAGCACCCTGATCAGTGTTCTCTCTGCAGCCCGTCCCAAAATTGCCGACTATCCCTTCACCACCCTGGTGCCGAATCTCGGCGTGGTGCGCAGGCCCTCGGGGGACGGCACCGTGTTTGCAGATATTCCGGGATTGATTGCTGGAGCCGCCCAAGGCGCTGGCCTGGGCCATGACTTCCTACGCCACATCGAGCGCACCCGCCTGTTGATTCATCTGGTGGACAGCGGCGCCGACGATCCCGTGGGGGACCTTCGGGTGGTGGAAAAGGAACTGGAGGCCTACGGCCATGGCTTGGTGAGCCGTCCACGTCTGCTGGTGTTGAACAAACTTGAGCTGCTCGATGAGCAGGGACGCGATGATTTGCTGGAACGGTTGGAGGCTTCCAGTGGGCATCGCCCGCTGCTGATTTCCGCTGTGATGGGCAAAGGGCTCGATGCCCTTCTGGATCAGGTTTGGCAGCTGCTGGGTGTGTGACAGCAATCGGTTTGCCCCGGTGTGGAGGGGCACATCCGCCCTTGTCTGATGCCAGCGTCCTGGCGATAAAGGACATGAGGATGCATGCAAACGAATGACCTTTTTCAGTTGCTTTGACGATCAGGGACAACTGATCGCCCGCTGCCAGACCCGTGAAGAGATCGAAGCCCTGCGCCGTCGCGGGCGTCCGATCGCCGAAATTCGTGAGATGAAGCCCGAAGAGTCGGTGGTCTGCAGCCTCACCGGTAGCCCTGCGGACTTCAACGAGGAGCAGTGAGTGATCGGGTCCGCAGGGCCAGGCGCTTTGCCAATCAAAAAGCGGGGCCGCGGCCCCGCTTTTTCGTGGACTTAACTAGCGCGTCATCAAGCGTCAGTCGTCGTAGACCCGGCATTCGTCAGCTTCGGGGTTGGCCTCGCAGTAGAGCTCCAGAGGCGTTGGATCGTGGGAATCCTCGGGGTGTTCCTTTTTGTATTCCTGCAAAGACTCCAGCTCCTCACTGATGTGACGAACCTTGGCATCGTTGCCTTCTGCCTTGGCCGACTCGAGATCGGTCTGGTCCTTTTTGATGTGCTCGTCGATGGATTTCATGGAATCGTTGGCGCGTCCAGGCCAATGGCGACCTCCACACCATACGGCTGTTGAACAGACATGCCAGCGATGGGAGCGGAGACGAGGTTTCCGTAACAAGACGCTTGCCAGGCTCTGGTGTTGACGGCTACCAAGAAATCAGCTTCTGCATCGATCCCATGGTGAGGATCCAGCAGCGACAAGGTCGCCACTTCATGGACGAAGAGGGAAGGGTGTTCTGGATCAACGGCCCAGAAGGCTTTTGCTACCTCTCAGAGCAACGTCAGTGGCGATCGGGACTGACCTTTCAGCAAGTGCTGAAGTGGAAACAGTGCGCTCCTTCAGGGCTTGTCAGCCAACGGTTCTGTTCCATCAAGGAAGCCTGCGAAGCGTTTGAACACAACACGGTGCAGTGGTCATTGGATCTCTACCTGCGGCAGATGGGGGATCAGATGGCCTTGCATCGTTCGGGGAGTGATTACAAGCCCACAGCGATGAAGCTGGCGGAAGCGTCCGGTGGGCGATTTGAGCCGGCTCCATGGGCAGGACGGCCCCAGGCTCCTCTGAGTTGCCCTTTGCCGGCAGAGCCCTCCCATCCCCGTCGACGGCGCCGCTCCCTCAAGGAGCCAGTTCACTGAGTTCCAACCAGCGCTCTTCACTGTCTTGCAGCTGCTCAAGCAGTGCCGCCAGATCGTGACTGAGAACGGTGAGGTCTCCTTGGCCTGATCCGATCGCTGCTTCCAGATCAGCTTTGCGCTTTTCCAGGTCTGGCAGTGTCTGCTCCAGTGTCTCCAGCTCTCTGGACTCTTTGAAACTGCGGCGGCGTGGGCCTGAATCGGTGGATTTCGCAGGTTTCTTCTTGGGGCTGGCGGACTCCTTCGCAACGGACGACGGAGTGGAGCTGCTCTTCTCCAAGGCACGTTTGTGGTCGAGAAAAGCGCTGTAGTTGCCCTCGAATCGCTGAAGGCGGCCGTCGTCGAAACAGAACAACCGATCAACGGTGCGGTCGAGGAAATAGCGATCGTGCGACACCACCACGACGCAACCACGAAAATCCTCGAGTAGATCTTCGAGGACGCTCAGGGTCTGGACGTCGAGATCGTTGGTGGGTTCGTCCAGTAACAGCACGTTGGGTGCCTGGATCAACATCCTGCACAGGCTCAGACGCCTGCGTTCGCCACCTGAGAGTTTGTTCAGAGGGCTGTGCTGTTGGGCTGGAGGAAACAGGAACCGCTCCAGAAGTTGGGATGCACTGAGCTGTTCGCCACCAAGGTCGATTCTTGACGCCGCTTCCTCGACAAATTCGATCACCTTGCGCTCCAGGCCACGTCCCTCGCTGAGCGCATCGGTGTGCTGGTCGAGGTACCCGAGGTGAACCGTGTCGCCAAGCCGCAGGGAGCCGCTGGTGGCCTGACGGCGGCCAGCGATGAGATCGAGCAGGGTGGATTTGCCGCTGCCGTTGGGCCCGATGATCCCCACCCGATCCTCGGGGCTGAAGCTGTAGGTGAAATCTCTCAGCAACGAGGGACTTCCCGGCTGGCCATCTGCTGTAACAGAGAGCTCTTCAGCCTCGATCACGACTTTGCCGATGCGCCGGCTGACGCTGCTCATCGCCAGCTCCTGCTTGGCTTGCTTCACCGGTGAGGCCTTGAGTGCCTCAATCCTTTCGATCCTGGCTCTCTGTTTGGTGCTTCTCGCTTTCGGCCCCTGGCGCAGCCAGGCCAGTTCGCGACGCATCACGCTTTTGAAGCGCGCGGCCTCGGCGGCATTGGCCACTTCCTGGTCGGCCTTGCGTTGCAGATAGGCGCTGTAATTGCCGTCGATGCTGCTGGCGACCCCCCGTTCAACCTCCACGATCCGGCGCGTGACCTGATCGAGTACGTACCGATCGTGGGTCACGAGAACCACGGCGCCTGGATAGCGATCGAGCCAGCTCTGCAGCCATTCCACCGCCGCGGCATCCAGGTGGTTCGTGGGTTCGTCCAGCAAGAGAACATCGGGGCAGGCCACCAGGGCGGAGGCCAACCCCACGCGTTTGCGATACCCGCCGGAGAGATCCTCCACGGGCCGGTGCAGGTCGGTGATTCCCAGACGTTGCAACACCTCCTGGCACTGCTGCTCCAGTGCCCAGGCCTCCTCTTCATCCATGCGTTCGCTGAGCGCTCCCAGTTCACCCATCAGGGCCGTGTCATCCGGGGACTGGGCAACGGCTTCTGAAACCTCGCTGAAACGCAGCAGCAGATCCCTTTTCGCTCCGCATCCAGCGAAGACCTGCTCCAGCACGGTCAGTCCTGGATTCACCTGACTGTCCTGCCCCACCAATTCCACCCGCAGCCGCGCTGAGCAGCGACGCTCACCGCTGCCGAGAGGTTCCACCCCTGCGAGCACTTTCAACAACGTTGATTTCCCTGCTCCATTGGGGCCGATCAGCCCGAGGCGATCTCCCTCGCGTACATGCAGGGTGAGGTCCTCAAACAAGGTGCGGATCCCGAAGTCTTTCGACGCATCAACAAGGCTGATCAGACTCACGGGGCTCCAGCGGCGCGCTGCTGCTCCAGATAAGCAAACACACTCTTGTCACCCACATCGGCAGCGGCGGGGATGCCGAATTTGCGCAGGGCCAGCACCAGCAGCAAGAGAGCGGCCGCTCCGAGCAGCGCCAGGCAGAGATCAGCGGGCATCAAGCTGCTCAGGCGGCCCAGCAAGGCCAAGGGCAGCAGCAAGGTCAAACCAATCGCCTCCGCGCGCCGGAAGCAGAAAAACTCCTTGAATCCAATCCCGGCTAAGGCCGCGAACAACGGACCAACCGCAAGGATCCAGAGCGGATGGTTTTGCAGGGTGGTCAGGGCTGCGGAGGGGCTTGCCATCATCAGTAATGCACCCCAGCCAAGGCATCCCAGGAGCCAGAAGAGCTGTAGGGCCCGATGCAGCGGCCGCAGGTAGATGTGAATCCAATGGAGGGCCAGACCAAGGGATGCAGCGAGGGGCAGCACCCACAGCCAGGCCAGCTGTCCGCCCCATTGCCACCACTGCAGCAATCCTGCGCTGAAGGCGATGCCACTGATCAGCAGAGCCACGCGATAGCGCTGCACTTCGCGCCGGTCCGCCTCGGTGATGGTGTAAGTGCCGTAAAAGCCTTCGTATCGGGGATCGGCCTTCTGGAGATCGGCCTCGGTCATGGCAATGCCGGTGAGCTTCCTATCAGTGTGCAGAGATCAGGCCCCGCTGGAATGATGCCGCCTGGATTCAACGGGAACAGGGCGCCGAAGTAGTCAGCACGCCAGGCCTCGCCAGCGCAGGTTTCGGCAACCCCTGGCAGGGCGTAAAACGCTTGACGCCAGCGCCACAGCGCTGGAAACATCCACAACGGTTGGGCGTTGCATCCAAAGAGCGGCGCGTACACCAGCTCCCAGCGGATCAACGTGGGAAACAGGCACACATCCGCGATGGTGGGTTGCACGCCGCAGAGCCAGGGGCCCTGGTGCTGAAGCGCGGCCTCCACCGCGTTGAGAGCTGAGAACAAGGCTGCGCTGGCCTCGTCGTAAGCCTTCTGCGTGCGTGCAAAGCCGCAGCGGTACACCCCGTCATTGACAGCAGGCTGTAGAAGCTGCATCCAGCGTTGAATGCCTGGCGCCAGAGCGGCGGGAGCCAAATCCATGGCTCCTTCTCCCCCTGGCCATTGATTCAGTGTTTTGGTGAGTGCCGCGCTGTCATCTCCCAGGAGTTGGGGCGTGAGTCCAGCCTCTCGTCCTGGATCGATCAGGGCTGGGACGGTGGCTCTGTGATGGGGCGGAGTGCCGCAGTGCCGATACAGCGCCAGCAGGGAGTCACAGTCCAGCCAGGCTGGAACGAGGGACCAGCGTCCGGCGCGGTGGTCAGCAGTGGCCATCAGCAGGGTGAGCGTTCCCTCCAGCCGACGCAGCCGATGCATCAGCCAGGTGCGATGGGCCCAGGGGCAGCTTCTGCCGATCACCAACCGTGGCCGTTGGGCGTCGCAACGGAGTTGCAGCTCCGACTGGTCTGGAATCACCACGTCCATGCGGTCGCTTGCAGGGCGCAGATATCGCCCTTCGGCATCGGCCGGACCAAGCCCCTGCATCAGCTGGCGCCATTGCCACCGCCAGCCCTCTCTGGCCGTGGCAACAACCAGAGGTGGTAGAGCCATTGTTGATCCGTGACGAGTGGTGTCAGTCTGGGTGCGTTGTCAGCTGCTGAATGGTGAGGCCTCGGGTTTTGGTGGTGGCCGGCACCCACGGCAATGAGATCAATGGCCCCTGGTTGCTTGACCAGTGGCGCCAGCATCCGAATTTCGTTGATTCCAAGGGCCTCGACGTCCAACTGGCGATCGGTAATCCAGCGGCTTGCGCGCAGGGCCGGCGTTACCTCGACCGCGATCTCAACCGTTCCTTCCGCTCCGATCTTCTGGAGAGGGCCTCCACGATTCCCGCTGAAGCGGACCGGGAGATGTTGCAGGCACTGGCATTGCTCCAGCAATTCGGTCCGGAGGGGCAAACGCCCTGCGATTTGGTGGTGGACCTGCACAGCACCACCTCAGCGATGGGCAATTGCCTGGTTGTGTATGGACGCAGGCCCGTGGATTTGGCACTGGCGGCGTTGGTTCAGCACCGACTGGGCCTTCCGATCTATCTGCACGAAGCGGACGCGGCGCAGCAGGGCTTTCTTGCGGAGCGCTGGCCCTGTGGACTGGTGATTGAGGTGGGGCCGGTTCCCCAGAACGTACGCCGCTCCGACATCGTGCTGCAGACACGGCTGGCTCTCGAAGCGCTCATGGCGGCGATCACGTCGGTGCGTGATGGGACTGCTCGCTATCCCGACCAGGTTGTGATTCACCGCCACCTGGGCAGCCTGGACGTGCCGAGACGCCGTTCCGGTGATCCGGATGCCCTGGTGCATCCCAATCTTCAGGGTCGCGATTGGCAACCCTTGAAAGCAGGGGATCCACTTTTTATCAATGCCGAATCAAAAGCTGCTGTTTTTGAGGGTGAGGATGGATTGATTCCAGTGTTTATCAACGAAGCGGCTTATGCCGAGAAGGCCATCGCCTTGAGTTTCACCAAACGAGAGGCTTGGCCTCTTTCCAAGGACTGGAAAGAGGCCTTGGCCAACCTCCTTGGCTGATCTCAGCGGGGAGATCCGTTGTAAATGATGTTGGTCACGCTGCGGCCGTCAGGCGCAACCTGCAGTTCGGTTTCCGTTGTGGGGTCGCTTCCGTTCTCAGGCCAACCCGGTACTCCCCCCAGGAACTTGAAGGTGTAGCCACTGGCATCGTCCTTCACCAGGCACTCTCCACCGCCTGCACTGGTATTGAACATGCACGGCTGGGGCCGATAGACGCCGAGCCCACCATTTTCTGTGACGGCGGTATTTCGGGCCAGATTCAAGGCTCGGATCTGGGAGGCAGGAACAGGAGCCTGCGCCAGCGCGGGTGCGCCGGTAAGGGCGCCTGTGCCCAGGACCAGGGCCAGAGCAGAAACAGTGGAAAGGTTCATGGTCTTTTGAAAAACCTCTCCTATGGCACTCACTGAGCGATGGAGTGTCAACAAGATTGCGCTGAGACTTGTTCGTCAGCGCAAGGGGCCGTTGTAAGGAACTTCCAAGATCCGATCTCCATCCTTGGACACCAGAACACTGGTTTCAAGCGAGGGACGGGGTGGGGTCTGCTGCTCCCAGCCTGGAGGGCCCCCCTCAAACCGGAAGAGAAAGCCTTCGCTGGTTTTGGATGCAAGACATGAAGTGCCCCCCGTCTCGTACATGCAGCCTGCAGCGCGGTAGGCCCCAAGACCTCCATTGAGAGATTCCGCCCGCATTCGAGCCAGGTTGGCTGCTTTGGTCTGGGCGAACGGCAGGGACTGGTCCGCCCGCACCATCAAGCCGGTGCTGAGACCAAGTGTCAACCCGATGAAGAGAGCAAAGCGGCGCATCACGAGCGTGAGTTGATCAACCTCACCTTGAAGGCTCCGCACTGTTGATGCATGACCAACCTGAGCACCAGGCGTGTCTTGGTGTGACTGGGAGCCTTCCTCAGCCACAGGCCCAGGTGCCTTGCTCAAGGGTGCAGGGCAGGTCTGAGCGCTCTCCATTGGCCCAGTAAATGCGCACCCGGTCATCCGCCGTACCGCTGCGGAAGGTGATGGATTTGATCGGACCGGGGGGGACGCGATCGCCTTCATCTGGCACGGGCGCTGCCGTGTCGAGCCGTTGTTCGAGTCGTTTGAGGCGAGCGTCCAGTTGTTGAATCGCTTGCGCTTGCGAAGGGGCGTCGCTGTTGCTGCGATCAGCTGTTGTCTGGCAAGAGCTGAGAAGCCCGAGGGTGAACAGTGCTAAGGCCCCTGAGGACAAGTGCCTGCACGTGGTTCGCAACCTCAGGGGCATGACCGCTGATTTCAGTTGATTCAGTTTGGCGGGTCAGTGGCTTTCGGCCAGTCGCTCGCTCCAGTACACAACAGCGCCTTGGGCAACCAGTTCGTTGCGTCTGTGGCGCGCGTGCTTGGTCGGCACGGTCTCCTCGAGACGTTGGCCAGCGATCAGCCAGCGGATCAAGACCACACGCGTCTCCTTAAGACTCACTCTAAGAACCTTAAGTGATTCTTTAGCGGCCGTCGATCCCCAAGGGTCGAGACGGGGCGGAGCTCAACGCTTCTTCACAACGACTTCATAAAGCTCTCGACAACTTCCGCAATGTTGCTTTACACTCATGGTTGGCAGGGCATCCTGCCCTTCCGTAACCGCTCTTCGGAGCATTCTTTTCCGTTCTCATGACCACCACCATTCAGCAGCGCTCCGGCGCCAATGGCTGGCAGTCCTTCTGCGAGTGGGTCACCTCCACCAACAACCGCCTGTATGTGGGCTGGTTCGGTGTGCTGATGATCCCCACCCTGCTGGCTGCCACCACCTGCTTCATCGTTGCTTTCATCGCAGCGCCCCCCGTCGACATCGACGGCATCCGTGAGCCCGTCGCTGGCTCCCTGATCTACGGCAACAACATCATCTCCGGTGCTGTTGTGCCCTCCTCGAACGCCATCGGCCTTCACTTCTATCCCATCTGGGAAGCTGCTTCTCTCGACGAGTGGCTGTACAACGGCGGTCCTTACCAGCTGGTTGTCTTCCACTTCCTGATCGGCATCTTCTGCTACATGGGTCGCGAGTGGGAACTCTCCTACCGCCTCGGCATGCGCCCCTGGATCTGCGTTGCTTACAGCGCACCCGTGGCTGCTGCTTCCGCCGTGTTCCTGGTGTACCCCTTCGGTCAGGGTTCCTTCTCTGACGGCATGCCCCTCGGCATCTCCGGCACCTTCAACTTCATGCTGGTGTTCCAGGCAGAGCACAACATCCTGATGCACCCCTTCCACATGATGGGCGTCGCAGGTGTGTTCGGTGGCTCCCTGTTCTCCGCCATGCACGGCTCCCTGGTGACCTCCTCCCTGGTGCGTGAAACCACCGAGAGCGAGTCCCAGAACTACGGCTACAAGTTCGGCCAAGAGGAAGAGACCTACAACATCGTGGCTGCCCACGGTTACTTCGGTCGCCTGATCTTCCAATACGCCTCCTTCAACAACAGCCGCAGCCTTCACTTCTTCCTGGCTGCCTGGCCTGTGGTCGGCATTTGGTTCACTGCCCTGGGCGTCAGCACCATGGCTTTCAACCTGAACGGTTTCAACTTCAACCAGTCCATCCTTGATGGTCAGGGCCGCGTCCTGAACACCTGGGCTGATGTGCTGAACCGCGCCAACCTCGGCATGGAAGTGATGCACGAGCGCAACGCTCACAACTTCCCCCTCGACCTGGCTGCTGCTGAGTCCACTCCTGTGGCTCTGCAAGCACCCGCCATCGGCTGAGGCTGAAGTCTCCAAAAGATTCAGCGTCAGTTGAATCGGAAAGCCCCCTCTCACGAGGGGGCTTTTTGTTGGTTTGTTGGGATTGACGACCTATCCGCGTTGCGTGCGCTGCCACTGGGTACTGCGTCGACGTGCCTCAGCAAAACCAGGCGCAACGATGGTTGTTGGGAGCAGGTCTGGCTGCATCTCAGAGAGAGTGTTGAGGTTCAGTGTTCTCTCTGAGATGCATTGATCGGAAACAGACCAATCCAGCAGTGTGAGCGAGGCCGCTGAAGCGATGTTGCTGCCGAGCAGTCGCCTCGGGCCACTGCCCATGGCACCCAGGCTCAGGAGTCGGAGGCCCAGGGCTTCGGCGGGATACCAGGCATGGTGATGCCCTGAGATCACAAGATCCACCTGTGCCTGGCGCAATTCGGCAGCCAGCGATTCGGCGTCGTGGATGCATTCGCCAGCGCGCGCCCGGCCTTGGCTGAAGGCCGTTAGTGGCAGGTGGCCAACGACAAGGCAGAGGTCATCCTTGTGTCGCTGCGGCGCGTTTAAAGCGCGGGAGAGCCATTGCCGCTGTGCACTGCTCACAGTTGCGGATGAGGCATCCATCACAACAAGGAAAAGACCAGGTCCATGCCATGCGTACTGGAATGGAAAATTGATCGCTTCTGTCAGTCCTGGTGACAGCGCATCACGATGCTGGTTCCAGAAGAATGAAGCCTGCTGGCGCTCCCGTGCGTAGATGTAGCGGCCCTGAAACCGCTGGCTTGATGCATCGTGATTTCCGATCGCTGGCAGAAGTGGAATGCCGGCTGTCTGCAGTGGCCGTTGGACAGAGACCTGAAAGCCTTCCCACATCGCTGCGAGCTGGCGGTCGGTGAGCGACGTCTTCTGGCCAGCCACCATGTCACCGGCACAAATCACCAGATCGGGCTTCTGCTGCAACAGAAGGCTCACGCCCCGTTCAACAGTGGAGCCATAGTTGGTGCTGCCGTAGGAGCGGTTGAGATCGCTGATCAGTCCAATCCTGACAGGGTTGTTTTGTGCTTGGGGGGAACTGGACTGCCCTGAAGCGAGAGGTTGCGCAGTCGCCTGCCTCAGCAGGGCCTCCAAGGCCGAAGCCGATGCGGCGGCGGCCATGAGCCGCAGAAAGTCTCGCCGTCCGGGTTGTTTCATCAGCGGAGCTTATGCCTGAACGGGGTGATGGTCCGGGCCGCGTCCTGAACACCCGGGCTGATGTGCTCAACCGCGCCAACCTCGACCTGGCTGCTGTTGAGTCCACTCCTGTGGCTCTGCAAGCTCCCGCCATCGGTTGATCGAGAAAGCCTGAGGCTGAAGTCTCCCAAAGATTCAGCGTCAGTTGGATCGGAAAGCCCCCTCCTCGGAGGGAATCGTTTGTTGTGGATTGGCTGTTCCAGGCAGCAGTGCCTCAATCTCCAGGTTGTTCCCCGCTGAGTTGGCGTTTGGTTCGATCGGAGCAATGGATTGTTCCGGCTCAGGTGCAGGCGCCAACTCTGGTTCGGTTGCCGGTGTCTCAGGATTTGGAGCGACTTCAGGACCGACAACATCCACTGCAGTGCGCTGCACGACCAACCGAAAACGACGGTTTTGCCGTCGGTTGATTGCTTTCTGTACCGCCGAGACCTGCTTGAAACTGGGCAGGTCTGGGTCCGAAACCCGCACGATGACGCGGATGACCGGCGGATTCTGATTCCAGGCGATATCAACACGCTCCACATCCACAGATTCCCGATCACCGAAGGTCAACGTCTCCCGCGTCAGAAAGCTTTCGATGGTCTCTTGCAGCATGTCCCGGGTGCTGTCCTTCCGGGCTCTGTCCAGGAGATTGAAAAAACTGCTTCCCAGTGGGAGGAGGAGCAGACCGGTGAGGGTGAAGCTCGCAGCGCTGAGGTGACTGCGCCGGAACACCTGTCTGAATTCGGGATCCTTCCAGGCCATCAGCACAAGGCCACCGGTGAGGATGCCCAGCAGGTTGGTGGCAAACAGCAGTCCAGCCCCTGCAGCATCGTTCCACTGTTGCTGTGAAAGCAGCAGTCCCATCACGCACACTGGCGGAACCAGAGCCACGGCAATGGCCGTTCCGGCGAGGGAGCTCACCGCATCGCTGCGCAGCTTGGCGTAGGTGGCGAGGCCACCCGCCACCAGGGCGATACCGAGATCCAGCAGGTTCGGTGTTGTGCGGGTTAGCACTTCAGTGCCGAATCGCGGGAGATCCGCAAGAGCTCCCAGCACCAGAGACAACACCGTGGTGCTCACCATCCCCACCATCAAGGTGCGCAGCGATCGCCCCAGCAGTTGAACCTCTCCAAGCAGAATCGCAAACGCAGCCGCCCGCAGCGGCATGATCCACGGGGCCACCACCATGGCGCCGATCACAACAGCAGCGCTGTTCGCCAGCAGTCCGAGTGTGGCGATCAGGCTCGCCCCCACACTCAACACGATGAAGACCTCGTCGAGGGCTGCATCGTTCATATGACTGCGGTGCAGTCGTTTGAGCATGCGGCTGGAGTCGCTTTCCGAATCCATGAACCGTTTGAATCAATCTCAGCAGCCTGATGGATTCAGGGTGCTGAACAACGGCTCAGGTGCGGAAAGCAACAGACGTTCCAAGCCGATGACCTGACTTGAACAGGCGACCCACGCTTTACGAAAGCGTTGCTCTACCAGCTGAGCTACATCGGCGACCTAAGGAAATTAACATTCAGGACCTCGAGCATTGTCCGTGACATCCGATCAACAGGACGGCAGAGATCTGGATCCGGCCATGCGACAGAGACTCCTCCAGGAGTCACGCACTCCCTGGAGGGGGCTCAGGCGTCTCCTCTGGGTCGCTTTGTTCGGTTCCGGCGGGCTCGGGCTCTTCGTGATGGCGTTCCGGCTCAGTGCCGGCAACCCCGTCGTCCCCAGCGACTTGTTGATCCAGATCGGAGCCGTCGTTCTGTTCGGAAGCCTGCTCTGGTTCGATCGGCCCAGAACCGAGCCCTGAGCTTGCGTTCGGGGATGGCCATGTGAGGGTCGGGAGTATGAGCACTCCGAAGCCAAAACTGGTCCGATGGCTGCGCATCTGATCGTCGCTGAGGGGCGTCGTGGCAAGAACGCTCTCGTCGGGACGGGTGAGCAGCCAAACGGCGGAACAGAGCTGTTGCCACTGCCACAGAAGCAGAGAGAGAACCAGGCCTGAGAGCAGCAACCCCGTGAGCCTGCTCCCATCTTTCAGAGGCGAAAGCTCGATCACCAGGAGGGCTGAACGGTCGATCCACCAGAACGCCATCAGCAGAAGAACCATGCCGAACACGGTGGCGCTGCGCAGTGCGATCGAGTCTTGAAGCGCGCTGAGCCGTCGCTGATCAACCTGTCGGGTTGAGAGAGGCTGGCGCACCAGCAGCAGTGATCCCCAGTCCACCGGCCGTTGCACCAGCCAGTACCCAGGCGCCACCACCGACAGACTCCACACCAAGAGGCGCTCGAGGGCGGGAGAAGGCCCAAACGTGCTGCCAGACAAGATGAGCCTGAGCAGCTCGAGCTCCAGCGGAATCACGGCCAGGGCCATGAGCTGAAGCCAGAGGAGCGGCTCTCGGCGAGTGATCATCAGGTGGTGAGCTTGCGGCGCTGGGTGACCATCTTGAAGGCTTCGATCCGGTCACCGTCCTGCCAGTTGGCAAAGCGATCCGTGCCGACGCCGCACTCGAATCCAGTCGCCACTTCTTTGACGTCGTCTTTGTTGCGGCGCAGGGAGTCGAGGTCGCCGGCGTAGACGATCTCCTTCCCGCGGTGCACACGAACCTTGCAGTTCCGCTGCAGTTTTCCTGTGGTGACGTAGCAGCCGGCCACAGCGCTCTTGCCGATCGTGAACACGGCACGCACCTCGGCTTCGCCCAAGGCCTCTTCCACGAGCTCCGGTTCCAGCAGGCCTTCCATGGCCAGTTGGATGTCCTCCAGGAGCTTGTAGATCACGTCGTAATCACGCACGTCAACACCGTTGGCATCCGCAGCCTTTCGTGCTCCGGAGGCCATGGAGGTGTTGAAGCCCACAATCACGGCTCCAGAGGCTGCAGCCAGGTCGACATCTGTTTCTGTGATTTCGCCAGGGGCCGAGAGCAGCACTCTCACCTGAACTTCATCCTTCGGTAACTGCTCGAGAGAGCCAAGAATGGCTTCAACCGAGCCCTGGACATCGGCCTTGAGGATCAGATTGAGCTCCTTGAGATCGCCGTCGTTCGCCTGACCGGACATGGCGGTGAGAGAGACACGCCGTGAAGCCATCTGCTGGGCCAACCGGGTCGCCCTGGCATCGGAGGCACGGTCGCCCACCACGGCACGGGCTGACTTTTCATCCGGATAGACCTCAAACTCATCCCCGGCCGTTGGCACTTCGCTGAATCCAAGCGCTTCAACTGCACAGGATGGGCCCGCTTCCTTGAGGCGAACGCTGGCGTCGTCGACCATGGCTCGAACCTTGCCGAGCACAGGACCGGCCGCCACCACATCACCTGTTCGCAGCGTTCCGTTCTGAACCAGCAGGGTGGCCACCGGACCCTTGGCCTTATCGAGGTGTGCCTCGATCACCGTGCCACGGGCCAGACGATCGGGATTGGCCTGGAGATCCTCAACCTCCGTGACCAGGAGGAGCATCTCAAGCAGTTTGTCGATGTTCTCCGACTTGATGGCACTCACAGGCACCATCACCACATCACCACCCCACTCCTCGGCCAGGAGGTTCTGCTCAGACAGCTCCTGCTTCACCCGATCTGGTGAGGCACCTTCTTTGTCGATCTTGTTGATCGCCACAAC
This sequence comes from Synechococcus sp. BMK-MC-1, assembly GCF_014279955.1. NCBI lineage: Bacteria > Bacillati > Cyanobacteriota > Cyanophyceae > Synechococcales > Synechococcaceae > Synechococcus > Synechococcus sp. BMK-MC-1. Next base: position 2,141,683 of record NZ_CP047939.1, on the reverse strand, counting down.
GATGGGCACTTCGGCAGCACGGGCGTGGCTGATGGCTTCAAGCGTTTGAGGCCGCACTCCATCATCGGCTGCCACAACGAGAACCGCCACGTCTGTGACCTTCGTGCCGCGGGCACGCATGGCTGTGAACGCTTCGTGGCCAGGAGTGTCGAGGAAGGTGAGCCTGCGAGGTTCGCCGCTGTGCTCGATCTCCACCTGATAGGCACCAATGTGCTGGGTGATGCCACCGGCTTCGCCCGCTGCCACACGCGCCTTGCGGATTGCGTCGAGCAAGCTGGTTTTGCCGTGATCCACGTGGCCCATGACCGTGACCACGGGAGGGCGGCGGATGAGATGTTCGAGGTCTTGTTCCTCGATCATCTCCACGGTCTTCTTCGCGGCCTCTTCGACGTCGTCCTGAAGCACAGGAACACCGAACTCCTCAGCCACGGTCTCGATCGTGGGCATGTCGAGAGACTGGGTGACCGTGGCGATGATTCCCTTGAAGAAGAGGGATTTGATGATTTCCGAGCTTTCGACACTCAACATGTCGGCCAGCTCCTGAACCGTGAGGTTGTCCTCCGGCACCACGATCATTTCGGGCCTGACCTGCTTGGCTTCACGGGCTGCCCGCAGCTCCATGGCACGCCTCCGCTGGCGCTGGCGCGTGGTTTCCTTGCGGCGCTTGCGCATCGCTGCCACCGGTTTCGGCGCAGCCTTCTGCTGGGATTTCGGCTTGGATGGGCGCGCCAGGCTGGCCGACAGCACCATGTTTTGCTGCTCGCCGGCAAATCCTCCGGTCTGTGCAGCCAGGGAATCGTCGTTCTCCCCGATGATGTGGACTTTTTGACGCTGCTTCTGCGGTGAACGGTTGCGCAGCGCATCCAGCTTGGCGCTGTCATCCCAGTCGGGACGTCCGGGGCGACGTTGCCCTCCAGGCCCAGCTCCGGGCCTGAAGCCACCAGGACGCCTTGGGGCAGTCGCCGGCGATGGCGGCGTTGCCGTCGGGCGCGAGACCGGCGGAGTTGCTTTCGGACCGTCTCCTCTCGGGGTGACAGGGGTGCCGTCGGGCCGTCTCGGCGGGGGAACACCTGGACGTCCTGATGGCTTCTGGAGCTGCATGAGCTCGCCGGGTGCAACCGGTTTGCGCATGCCAGGGGGCATGGCTGGACGGTTGCCGCCCCCTGCGGGACGTGCTCCCCCTGGTGGACGGCCACCTTCACCTCTGTTGCCGCTGCCATCTCTGCGGATCGGCTTGCCAACGAGTTCAAGCGTGTTGCCACCGGGGCGAGAGGGGCGGCCTGCACCTGTCCCGGGCCGCGTGGGCGCTCCAGGACGTTGGGCTCCGGCCGGCCTTTGCGGCATGTTCCGCTGACTCCCTGGCGCACTGGGGCGAGGGCTGACAGCCGGTCTTGGAGAGCCGGGTCCTGCGCCTTGTCGGGTTGGAGGTCCCTCTGGCCGCCTGGGTTGGGGGCGGCCGACCAGTTCGGGCTTGGCAGCGGGGCGCTGCGGCGGGGGGGCCGTCCTGTTGACAGGGGTTTTGGGTTGGGGACGGCTCGGGGGAGCATTCGCCGGCCGTGGGGCATCGTTTGGAGCAGCCCGGCGGATCGGAGCGGTACCGCGGGGTTTCGCTGAAGGAGGGGAGGGTTGCTGGGGAACTGGGCGCGCAGGTGGCGAGGGGGGGCGGCTGACGGTGCGCTCCGGTGCCGTTTGTGGTTTCGGTCTGGGAACCGGTTGCTGCGCCGTTGGTTGCTGGCGCACCACCGGTTTTTGAGGGGCGCTGGTCTGTGGTGCAGAGGCTTTCGGCGCCGCAGGTCTTGAGGGGGCTGCAGGCCGGGCCGGCGGCTGCTGGGGTGATTTCGCTTTGCTCGGCGCCGCGGGTGCGGCAGGGGGTCTGCTGGCCGCGGGCTTGGGTTGCTCGGGGCGTGCCGGAGAGTTGCTGCCGGAACCTGCTTTCTGAACGGAGAGGATCGCCTTGCCTGGCGCAGGCTTGGAGGGGGCGGCTGCAGCGCGGGGTGCGCTTCCGGCCTTCAGAAGGCTGCGGATCTTGCCAGCTTCCGTTTCGCTGATTGAGCTGCTGTGACTCTTGGCCGCAATGGACAGCTTCTCAGCGGCATCCAGCACGTCTTTGTTGTCCAGACCAAGGTCCTTGGACAGCTCATAGATTCTGACTTTGCCGCTGCTGGTCATTCAGGTCTCCGGTCGGTCCGGGCACGGTGTGCCTCGGGGCACCACTCAAGGTGGGGCCAGTGTTCATCTTGCCTCAGCGACTGTCTCCTGATCAGGAACAAGTCGCTGCTTCAACGTCGCCATCACGGTGTCAGGCACCTGGCATCGCAGGGCTTTCTGCAGTCGTTTCCGACGTTGTGCTTCTTCGAGACAGCTCTCCTGAGGACAGAGATAGGCCGAACGGCCCATTCCGTGGTCAAGGAGAACCCCATCCCGATGGTCACGCACAATCCGCCAGAGAAGGCTGCGGTCCAGCAGCAGACGGCAGGCGACACAACGTCTCAGGATAGGGCGTTGTGGTTTCACCGGGCCCCGTCCTCTGTGGATTCGCTGGATTCAGGCGTGACTTCGCTGGTGTCGGCGGCTTCACCCTCAAACATCACAACGTCCTCAACCGCTTCGTCGCCATACTCATCTTTCTCTTCCTCTTCGTCTTCGGGGAGGGGATAGAGCTCGCGCAGTCGGGCATCTTCCTCGGCTCTGGCGGCCTGTTCGGCAGCAAGCCGCTCTTCAGCTTCTCGCTGAAGCGCCTCTTCTTGCTCCCGTTGGGCAATCAGTTCTGCCACCACGGCGTCCTCTGAAGCTTGGTCGTATTCGCTGGCGTTCTTGATGTCGATTTTCCAGCCCGTCAGACGAGCTGCGAGACGAACGTTTTGGCCTTCGCGTCCAATGGCCAGGCTCAGTTGATCGGGCGGGACCAAAACGTGGGCATGCTGACCGACGGGATCGACGAGACGCACCACGTCAACCCGGGCCGGACTGAGCGAGTTGGCGATGTACTGACCAGGATCAGACGACCAGCGAATCACGTCGATCTTCTCGCCACGCAGTTCGTTCACAACCTGCTGAATCCTGGAGCCGCGTGCACCGATGCAGGCACCGACGGGATCCACTTCCCGTTCGATGCTGTCCACGGCCACTTTGGTGCGGGGGCCAACGGAGCGGGACGGAGGATTGGCTTCCCTGGCGACGGCCACGATGCGCACGGAGCCTTCCTGGATCTCGGGAACTTCGTTCTCGAACAAATAGACCACGAGTCCTGCGTTGGCTCGGCTCACGAACAGCTGGGGACCTCGTCTGGGGACTTCGCTGACCTCCTTCAAAAAGACCTTGAAGGTGGCATTGGCGCGGTAATTGTCATTGGGGAGCTGATCGCGTCGCGGTAATTCGGCCTCCACTTCCGGCCGGCCCAGGCCTGAGCTCACGGCCATGATCACGGATTGGCGTTCAAAGCGGATCACGCGGGCGGTGAGGACGGGATCCTCCAGATCGGCGAATTCCTCTTGGATCATCCGACGTTGCTGGTCCCGCAACTTCTGGGCGAGCACCTGCTTCGTGGTGGCTGCTGCCATCCGCCCGAAGTCTTCTTTTTCCGGGGTGACATCGAGCACGACGGTGTCACCGGATTGGGCGTCATCGGCGACCTGCATCACCTCTGCCAGGGCAATCTGATGATCCTCACTTTCCACTTCATCAACAATGATCTTGCTGGCGAGCACGCGATAACCCTCTTCGTCGAGGTCGAGGGCAACATCGAAATTGCTGAAATACTCCTCATCAAACGGGTCTTCACCCACGCCGAGGTAAAGCGTGCGTCGATAACGCTCATAGCCCTTGAGGAGTGCTTCCCTCAACGCCGCTTCAACCACTTGTGGGGGAAGCTTCTTCTCTTCACTGATGTCTTCGATCAGGTTGCTGAGGCCGGGAAGAAGAACGAGAGCCATCGGGTGGGGAGTGTGAAGAGAACGAAGGGAACGTGCGGTGGAGTGGACTCAGCCGGTAGGACTGATGAGCTGAACAGAAATCACAGAGGCTCTGGCGATGCGTTTAATGCGCCCGCGCACATTGACCTGGACGTGGTCGGCATTGCGTTCGAGCAAGGAGCCCTGTTGCCGTTGCTCCCTGCCTTCGTCATCGCGATAGAGGACTTCAACTGGGTAGCTGCGGAACGTCTGAAAGTCCCGATCGCTCTGGAGCTGTTCCCCGATTCCAGGGCTGCTGATCTCCAGAACATACGCCTCGGTGAGCAGAGCTTGCGACTCGAGCGCTTCACCCATGGGCCCACTGAAGCCTGCGCAATCGTCGAGAGACACATCAGAACCATCAGTGCAACGGATCTGCACCCGCACCGTCATCGGTTGTAGGTGCGTGAGAATCTGGATCTCCACCAGCTCAAAGCCGTGAGCCGCCGCTGTGCTGGCAGCGACAGGAGTGATGTCCGGTAGAAGTGGATGGGGCAAGGGGTCGTCGAGACGGTGACTCGGGCTCAGGCCCGATGGTTGATGCTGTGATCACCCTCCCGGAGAGAGGAACTCACCAGGCCTAAATCAATGTAAGCGATGGAGGTTCCCCAGGGCCAAGCCCAGACCCTTTCAGCGCGTTGACTAATTGCACCCTTGAACTGAGATTCGGTAGCTGAAGCCTGTGGCTCCTGGATCATTGTTTGCGCCGATTTTGAAATTCACCTGACTCACGGCTTTTCCGGACGGCACGGTGAACGGTCCAAATTGAGCACCGGTGCCCGTTGGAGGCTTCATGGATTCCTGGACGACCCTGAGGTTGCTGCCGTCTGTAAATTTCAGATAGGCCTCGATCGGATAGGCACCCGGGTTGCCATCGGTTGAGTCGGCTGTGAAAAAGAGCTTGAAGGTTTTGTAGGGCTGGTTGACCACAAAATCGGTGTTCCAATTTGTTCTCCCGACGGCTTTACCGACCAAGCCTTTGGGACGTTCAACCTTTTTCTTGACGATGGTGGGCTTGGGTCCGTTGCCATTGCCTCCGATTGGCATCAGAAAAGAACAACCGGCGTGGGCTTGCGGTGCCATCGAGAGCGCGCCGGACATGGCTGTGACGCAAAGGGTGATGGCGGCTGCTTTTGGTTGGATGAGCATGGTGGCTGTGGATTGGCGGGGTTGGATGTCGTTGCGCGAATTCTTCAGGGGCTGGAGGCTGTTGCCAGTTCCAATTTGTTGAGCACCACATCAACAGGAATCTGGCTTGAAAAGCGGCATGCGCAGGTTTCGGCCGCATCGAGACTTCCGTGCTCCCAGTATTTGTTGCTGCCGTTTCCGCCTCCACAGAATCCGTAGTACTCACAGGTTTGCCGACAGCGATCGGTTCCGGCCTGCATCTCCTGCAGCAGGTGTTGGAATGCGGCGCCTTCAGTGGCATCCAAGAGCGAGAGATCGCGGATATTGCCCAGATTGAACAATCCATAGCGCTCCGTTTCCACCGAGAGCAGCTCAGGGTCGAAGGTGGAAAAGTTACCGTTCGAGTCCACGCTCAGAATCGCGTAGGGGCGATTCATTTCGTTCTGAAGCAGGCGTTGACCGCCGGCGATCATGCCCATCACTTGATCGAATTCCCGGATGCGCAGAGGAAACCCATCCTGTTGATTGAGAGCCCAGAAACGGGAGAGAAATTCGCGGTAACGACGCTCCTTGACCAGCCCCTGCATCGAGGAGTTGGTATGAACACCCTCCTGCTCCTCCACGTTGAAGCCCAGTGCATGGATCCCCTCATCGCGGAAGAAGGTGTACATGCGATCGGGTTGATCGAGAGCATCCTCTGTAAGTACGGCGATCGCGTGAAAGTCGATGTTGTGCTTCCTGAGGGTGCGGATGCCCTTCAAGGTGTGCCCATGGGATCCCAGGCCGTTGCGGAATCGCCTGTGGCTGTTGTGAATGTCTTCAGGACCGTCGATGCTCACGCCGACGACGATGTTGTTGCGTTGGAAGCACTCACACCAGGCGTCATTAATCAACGTGGCATTGGTCTGGATGTGCTGTTCAATCACCACCCCCTGGCCCTGAAGATCGGCCGTTTCCCGATGGATGATGGCGCTGGCTTCGTCGTAAAACGCAGTCGGCAGCGTGAGGGGTTCTCCGGCGTGCCAGAGAATCGAAAGGTGGGGGCCCCAAAACGGGCTTTCGTACACCCGCTCCAGCAGCAGGGGGAGCTGCTGCTGGAGGTTGAAGATGTTCCGCTTTTGCCGATCTGGCAGATAGCAGTAGCTGCAGTCGAGATTGCAGAGGGAGGTCGACTGGATCACCAGAAGACCAATGGGGCCGTAATCGGATGCGTTCACCAGTTTGCGAACCCACCGCGGTAGCCATTGGCGAAGCCGCCGCCGCCGCCATTCGCAAAGCCCCGGCCACCGTTGCCCCAGGCCCGGCCACCATTGCCCCAGGCCCGGCCACCGCCGTTGCCCCAGGCCCTGGCGATGGAGTCGGGAGTGGTGCCGGTGATGCCGTTGCTCTCAAGGAGAGCCCAGGCCTTTGTTCCCATCCGTTCAATGCGCTGTTCGAGCGCATTGCCGAGATCAGGCTCGCGATGCACGGCGGCTTTCGAGGACTCGCAGAGAACGGCGCTGGTCGCGAGGACGGCGGCAAGGCTCAGCAGACTGGTTTTGTTCATGGTTCAGAAAGAGGAATGGATGAACGAGGCAGGGTCAGGACTGCTTGTTGAATTCGGCTGCCGTGGACAACACGATCGTGAAGAAGCTGCCGATCTGGTCATCACTCAGACCCACGGTGCTGCCACTGCCGATCCAGGAGTTGATCTCCGTGCGCACTTCGTCGTTGTCGTTGACATAGGCCGAGAGCAGACGCCCGATGGCCAGGTTGCTCATGTTCAAGAGCTTGGGTGTGGTTCCAGCCACGACGCAGCCAATGCCGGAGCGTGCATAGGGAAGGGCGGGGACCAACGCTGCTTCGGGAGCGGTTGCTGCTTGGTTGGCCTTCAGCCAGAGACTGTCGCCGCCGAGAATCTTCACTGTTCCGTCCTTCAGGGCGGCAAGCGCTTCGTCGGGGGTGTTGAAGAACTGGAAGGAGGCGTCATCCACCGATGAGGCGAGCACGTTGGCAGCCACGCTGTCTTTCACCACCCCCACCGTCTGCCCATTGAGGCTGTCGGGGGTTCCATCGTTGCCTTTCGGGGCCAGAACCCTCACGCCACCCATGGCGAAGGGAAGGGTGTAAGTGAGGGTGCGTTGGCGTTTCCAGCTGAAGGCCACGCCACAGGCGATATCAGCGGATCCGGAACGGATCTTGTTGAGTCCTTCCTGCGCCGAGCCAACGGCAACGGGTTCAATCTCAATGTCTTTGTCTTTTTTCAGCGGAGAGACATTGAGTTGATCGCGGATGGCCTCGAGAACCACGAACGAAAGGCCGTCGTAGGCGTCACCGTTCTTCTTCACCATCGGCAGGGCATTGCCGATCACAACAGCGCGCAGCTTGCCGGTGTCGAAGACGCTGCTTGTTGATTGTGCTGGGGTTGATCCTGAGGATTGTGATCCTGTCTTGTTATCAGCGTCTTTGTTTTGGCAAGCCACCAGAGCGACGGTCGAAAAGGCGAGCAGGCCAGTGGCGGCTCTCTGGATCAAACGCATGACGAGTCGGTCAGGACGTGACACGCTTACGTCTAGACACTTCGCAGAGAAGTGTCCACACCATCCTCAGAAAACATGCCTGATTGGGATCCGTGAACGCTGAGCGCACTCCTTCAGGTTTCGCTGCTCTCCCCGAGCTGAATCGCGCTGATTTCCTCAAATCCATCACCGGGCATCGACTCTCCGCGCAGACCGGGGTCCTGGTTGATGCACTGCTGCTTCTGTTCGTCGCTTTTGAGGTACTGACAGACCCGCGCCCAGAGTTTGCTGCGAGTGCCGGGTGTCCCTCGGCTGAAGAGCACGCGATCACTGGTTGATCCGTCTCCCTGAATCTCGACCTGGCAAAGCGCGCAGCGTTGAGACCCTGGTTCAGTACTCGTCATGGAAACAGTTCAACGGTGAGGGAAGGTTAGTGCTCTCGTTGACGGCTGATTTACCAGCGAATGGTGACTCCGGGACCACCATTGCCCCAGCCAATTCCCCCACCATTCCCCCATCCGCCATTGCGGAAGCCACCGTTTCGCCAGCCACCGTTGCGGAATCCGCCATTGCCCCAGCCGCCATTGCGCCAGCGGCGCCCACCGCCGTTGCCCCAACCACCACCGTTCCTCCAGTGGCGGGCCAAGAGTTTCTCTTGTTGATTCTGGAGCTGGTCAAGATTGAGCGCATTTACGCGCTGCTCGAGAGCCAGGCTCGGATCCGGTCCGACGAAAACGCTGGCAGAGGCGCCCTGCTGGAGTGTGCTGCAGGCGGCCATCAGGGTGAGCAGGCTGAGCAATGGGTTTTTTACTGACACGGTGATGGAAGGTGATGGGTGATAGCGGCTATGCGTTAGCGGCGTTTCAGTCGGTGCGATCCATGTCCTGCCGGAATCCCGTCACCGTTGTCAACACAACGCTGTAGTAATGCGCGATGTCGTCGTCGCTTAAGCCCACAGCACTGCCAGGGCCAATCCAGCTGTTGATTTCTTTGCGAACGGCTTGATCTCCGTCCACGTAGTCCTGCAGCACCCTGCCGATGGCGATGTTGCTGGCGTCCAAAAGGGATTCACTGCCTTCAGGCACCACGCAAGCTACTGCTGTCCGGGCGTAGGGCTGAACAGGCACCAGATTGTCCTTGGGTGCTACTTCTTTACGGCTGGCTTGAAGCCAGAGGCTGTCTCCCCCGAGGCTTTCAATCGTCCCGTCTTTCAGTGCATTCAAAGCGCTTGAGGGAGTGGAAAAAAACCGGAACGTTGCTGTTTCAAGGTTGTTGGCCAGTACGGAGGCCGCGACACTGTCTTTCACGACCCCGATGGTTTTGCCCTTCAGGCTGTTCGGGGTGCCGTCATTCCCCTCAGGCACCAAGAGACGGATTCCAGTTGTGGCAAATGGCAGTGTGTAATTGAGCAGGGTCTGTCGCTCCCAGCTGAAATCCACGCCACAGGCCAGATCTGCCTTGCCTTGCTCCAGTAGGGACTGCGCTTCGTGCAAGGTTTTGACAGGGACGGTCTGGATTGCAATCGTCTTTCCATCGGTGTGGCTGAGCTGATCCCGGATGGCTTCGATAAAAACGAAGCTCAAACCGTCGAAGCCATCGTTTGTTTTCTCCACCAAAGGAAGCTCTTCCCCCACCACGACTGTTCGCAGTTGCCCATCGCTCCTTTGGTTCGCACCACTGTCAGCCAACGGAGGCTTCGCTTGGCAACCAAACGCCAGAAGACTGAGAACGCAGATCAGTGCGGGTCGCAGGACGCGATCGAAAGGCATGGGGTAACCACCGCTGGAGGGATCTCCCTCTCATTGGTAGGGAAAGCCGGTCAATCTGGCCATTTCGTCTGGCGGTGCCGCAACGGGAGTGCCCATGCTGAAGAGGTGATCAGAAAGGGAGTGGGTGCATGTTGATCTCCATTGACGAGTCCTTCCGCACTCTCAATGAGCACCTGCAGGATCTGTCTCAGCATCACCGGATTCTGGTGGCGACGGACAACCGCCCTTATGCCCTGGCTCTGGCCAGTTGTTTTGCTCTGCACCACACCGAACACCCCAGCCGTCTCGTCGGAATTGCCACGACGCAGCAAGAAGCGTTGGCCTGTCTCGATGACGTTCGTGGTCCCCTGTTGGCCTTCGTCAGTGAGCACCTGGAAAACGGTGATGGGCTAGCGCTTGTGGCTGATCTCAAGCAGCGATCAGTGCCTCAGTCGCCAATCGCCGCCGTATTCACGTTGGAGCAAATCGACTCTCCGAGGCTGAAAGAGGTGATGGCCAGTCCTGCGGATGTGGTGCTGGCCCGCCCCAGTCTTGATCTGATGTCGATCGTGAATGCGGTGGAGTCGATCCTGGCGGGAGTGCGCTTTGTGGATCCTTCGATCCCTTATGCCCTCAGGCAGTACGAACTCAGTGGGATCCACGTTCTGTCGGATCAGGAGCGCCGGGTTCTTCAGCTGCTCTGCAACGGTTTTACAAATAAGGGGATTGGCGAGGCGCTCTCGATTGCAGAGACCACGGCCAGAGGGCATGTGCAATCCATCATGCGCAAGTTGAACGTGAAGGATCGAACCGCTGCTGCCGTTGAGGGCATTCGGCGTCACTGGGTGGATTAATGAAATCAGAACCAGTTGAATGACTGGCGCGCGACTCGTTTGATAGGTGTGAGATCCTCATCAACTGTGTTTCTTGGGCGCCCTTGAAATCCAAGGACATGGCTGTGATTGCGATCGATTGATGCGTTCGTCGTGCAGAGGTTGCGACTGGATGCTCGTTGAATGCGACCAGATGGTGACATCCATGGCAGAGGGTGCATCTGGATGAGGCCGCAAACCCTTGGATTGCAGGGTTCTTGGGGTCTGAGAACGGGGCAACGATGACGGGGCCTTGAGCAACATGAATTCATGGCTCTCATCAAAGTTGGCAATTTTTCTCAGGACATCACCAACTTCGATCCTGCGAATGATCAACTGGATTTCGGTAGCATTTCTGTTCACAGTCTGATTCTTGGTCAGGAGCCTGATGGAACGGCCACGATTGTTTACCCATGGCAGCCCAATCAGTTTCAGCGGATTCTTGGTGCCAATGGTCAGGGAATTCAATGGAGTGACCTGAACGAAGGCAATTTCGCTCCCGTTGGTAATGAGCACCTACGGGGAGATATCGGTGGCGTTTTTTCCTGGGAAAAGGGTATTGGCCCTGCCTTTGATCCTGGTAATCCCGATCGAGAGAGCACGGTTTACATTCGTTCCCATGAACGGGACAGTGTCACGACGATTGAGAATTTTGATCCTGTCACAGACAAGATCAATTTCCTCTACTTTGGGACCAGGGAGCGCCTTTCAGTTGTGAATGAAGGCGCCGACCTGGTGATCAGTTCGGAGCCAATTGGCCAGCGTTTCGTTTTCAAAGGCGTTCAAAAAGAAGAGCTGATCGGCGCTAATCTGGAGTTCCATTTCGATCAGATCCAGGAGGATCTTCTCGACAGAGCGTTCGGCTTCCAGCCTGAGCAGCTCTCCCTGGTGAACCGCACCATGCTCTTCACGCCAGAGGGCGGCCCTACCGATGGTTTTCAAACGCGTGTGGGGGCTTTTGTAACAGCCTCCGGAGAAGCCCCCGGTCAGCCCAGGAGCTTGGAAGAGAGCACGCGTCAGATTCAGGAACGTGCTGAACAGCAACAGGCTGCTGAGCTGATACCTCAGGAAACGGGGGCCGAAATGGACATGCCCATGGGTACGGGCATGGATATGGATATGGGTACGGGCATGGATATGGATATGGGTGCGGGCATGGACATGGATATGACGCCTCCCGATCTCACCAACGTGGTGATGAATCTGCCCAGTGGTTCGAATGTTCATAACAGTTGCCTGCAGTTGGAAGTGGATGGGTCCCTGTGGTGGGGTGGCGGTATGGGTGGCAATCTGATTGTCAGAAACCCTATGGGATTTGCTATCGACGGCTGGGAAGTCTCTTTCCTCACTCCCCATGACCAATTTCAAAGTTGGGCTGGTAATGCAACTGTTGAAGACTTGGGAAATGGTCTTAATCGTGTGACATTCACTCCCGCTGCTTGGAATAACAGCATTCCGGCCAATGGTGAGATTTCCATCAGCTTCAATGCGCAGGGTGTAGGGATCTCCAATGGCGGCGAGCTGACCCGGAGCAATTTCTTTGCTCCCGCTCAGGCGTCGATGGAGATGGAGATGAATATGGATACGAATATGGAGATGGATTCCGGAATGGAAGTGGATTCCGGCAGTCCTGCCGATCTTGAACCGACCGTTGACCTCCAGCCCAATGCTTCGGGCCTGGAGGTGTCCGCCACGATCACCGGTGGTTGGTCGGGAACCTTCGCTGGGAATGTCATCGTCACGAACAACACGGATGAATCGCTCGGCACGGATTGGTCGGTGAGCTTTGTCTCCGATGCACCGTTGAAGAGCGTCAGCAACTTCGAATTCACCAACACCCTCCGTGACGATGGCCGCTACGCCATCACCCTGATGCCCAAGTCTTGGTCAGCACCTCTGGCCGCAGGCGCCGCACAAAGCTCCTACTACCAGGGCTCCGGTGACTTCGCTGATCCGAATCAGGTGTTCGATCTTGCTGCCACGGCCATCATCAGTTCCGATACAGCTCAACAGCCTGATAGTGCTGAGTCGGGCGATTCTTCTGATGGTGGCGCCACACCCCCTGTGGTGAGCCTCGTCACAGAGGGGGGCGCCAACACAGAGGGCGTCCCCGTCAGAGAGGGCGGCACGGTCACCATCGATGACGAGCGCCCCAACGGCACAACAGACAAACGGGTGGTGACCTATTTCGAGGAGTGGGGCATCTACGGCCGTGACGTCAACTTGTCGGATGTCGACGGTCAGTCGATGACCCACATGAATTACAGCTTCTTTGATGTGAAGGCGGATGGGTCGATCACCTTGTTCGATCCCTACGCCGCCCTGCAGAAACGCTTCGACCAATCCGACCAGGTCAGTCGCACCTTCAGCACCAGTGAGTACGCCGCTATGGCACCGGAGCTGCTGGACAGCTACGAAAACTCAGGGCGCTACACCACCACCGAGAGCGGTGACTCGATCACGGTGACCTCGGTTCCCGTGGGTTGGAACGGTGTTGGAGATAACGATGCCGGTAACTTCGAGCAATTGCGTCGCTTCAAGGAACTCAATCCGGAGGTCAACCTTGGCTTCGCTCTTGGCGGTTGGACCCTTTCCGATGAATTCAGCACCGCCTACGCCACCCAGGAAGGACGCGACAAATTTGTTAGCGAAACGGTGCGCATTTTCGAAACCTACGACTTCTTCAACGTGGTCGATTTTGACTGGGAATACCCAGGTGGCGGCGGCAAGGCTGGCAATGCGGTGTCCACCAGCGATGGTGAAAACTTCGCGTTGGTGCTGCGCGACCTGCGCTCCGCTCTCGATGATCTTTCCGCCGAGACCGGGCGCGATTTTGAGGTGTCGATTGCCACGGCCGGTGGTCAAGAGAAGCTGGCCAACCTCAACCTCGAAGGCATTGACCCCTACGTCGATTTCTACAACGTGATGACCTATGACTTCCACGGTGGCTGGGAGAACGCCACGGGCCATCAGGCTGCGATGACCGGTGATGCCAACGACTACGACATCACGGGTGCTGTTGATGTTTTTGAGGGTGCTGGTGTGGATCTGGGCAAGGTGGTCTTGGGTGCTCCGGCTTACACCCGCGCCTGGGGCAATGTGTTGGACGGGGGAACCTTCGGTTATCAGCAACCTGGCTCGGGCCTTGATGCCACCGGCTCATTTCAGGCCGGCGTTTACGACTACAAGGATCTGCTCGACGATGTTGTGACCGGCTCTCGAATTCTCTACTGGGACGACGACAACAAGGCCGCATTCCTCTACGACGGGGACGAATGGAGTTCGATGGAAACCACCGCCACCATTGCCGGTAAAGCGGCCTATGTGGACAAAAAGGGACTCGGCGGAATGATGTTCTGGGCCCTCAGCAACGACGCGGAAGGCGACGCCAGCCTGGTGGAAGCCGCTGATGACCTGCTGCGCCAGGGGGCCAGCTATGCCGAGGTGATTGGGCGGGCTCCAGAGTTCGACTTCATCGTCGGTGGTGATGGCCAATTCGGTCTCGACGATTTCCTCCTCTTTGCCTGACGAAGACCCCTAGCGTGAGTGGAGTTCTTCCGCTCATGCCTGTGGGGTTCGATCGGTCACTGATGGTTAGGTTTGTGAGGTTGCAGGGGCTGGTTGCTGCTCTGCTGTTGATCCTGTTTCAGCCGATGCAGGCGCTTGCAGCCCCCGCTGGTGTGTCTGGGAATCACAGCTTCGTTGCCGATGCAGTGCGAGATGTGGCTCCAGCTGTCGTGAGAATCGACACCGAGCGCGTGGTGGAGCGTCAGCCCTTTGACCCCAACCTGATCGATCCGCTGCTGCGTGATCTTCTCGGTGAGCCCGGCTTTGGCTACGGCCCTGAACGGCAACGTGGGCAGGGATCGGGAGTGGTGATCGACAACCAAGGTCTGGTTCTCACCAATGCCCATGTGGTGGAGCAGGTGGAGCAGGTGAACGTCACCCTTGCCAGCGGCGAACAACGCGATGGCGACGTGATCGGCCGTGATCCGATCACCGATCTGGCTTTGGTGCGACTGACAGGCAGCGCCTTGCCGCCTGCCGCACGGCTGGGTGATTCCGAAGCCCTCGAGGTTGGTGACTGGGCCATTGCCCTCGGCACCCCTTACGGCTTGGAGCGAACGGTCACGCTCGGGATCGTCAGCAGCCTGCACCGCAACATCAGCACGCTCGGCTTCTCTGACAAGCGTCTCGACCTGATTCAGACCGATGCGGCCATCAACCCCGGTAATTCCGGTGGACCGCTGGTGAATGCTGATGGTCGAGTCATCGGCATCAATACATTGGTGCGTTCCGGCCCCGGGGCAGGCCTTGGGTTCGCCATCCCCATCAACCTGGCTCGCCGGGTGACCGATGAGCTGCAAGCTGCCGGTGAAGTGGTGCACCCCTATCTCGGCGTTCAGCTGATCGCCCTCACCGCCCGCATCGCGCGGGAGCACAACGAGGATCCCAATGCCCTTGTTGCTTTACCGGAACGGGCTGGTGCTCTGGTGCAGTCTGTGCTTCCGGACAGCCCAGCCCAGAGAGCGGGACTGCGCAGGGGTGATCTCGTGATCCAGGCCGGCGAGGTGCCCATCGACGACCCGCAGGATCTGTTGCAGCAGGTGGACCGGGCGGAGATCAACCAGCCCTTGTCGCTGTCGATCATCCGCGGAGAGCAGGATCTTCAGGTTTCCGTCAAACCGGAACCCTTGCCGGGATTGAGCTGAAACCCTTGCTACGGTCTCGCCGATCGCTCACAGACCATGTCGGATCTTCAAAACCAGATGAAGCAGGCCGTTGCTGATGCGGCTGTGCAGCAGTTCCGCGACGGCATGGTGGTTGGTTTGGGGTCAGGCTCCACGGCGGCGCTGATGATCAAGGGTTTGGGTGAACGCCTTGCTGCTGGTCAGCTGAGCGACATCGTTGGGGTGACCACGTCGTTTCAAGGCGAGGTTCTCGCTGCAGAGTTGGGGATTCCCCTGCGTAGTCTCAACGCCGTGGACCGGATTGATCTGGCGATCGATGGTGCCGATGAAGTGGACCCTGCGTTCCAATTGATCAAGGGAGGTGGCGCTTGCCACGTGCAAGAGAAGCTTGTTGCAGCCCGCGCAGACCGTTTCATCGTGGTGGTCGATTCCACCAAGCTTGTGGAGCGCCTGAACCTCGGGTTTTTGCTTCCTGTTGAGGTTCTGCCTGGAGCCTGGGTTCAGATCAGCCAGCAACTGAAAGCGATGGGCGGTGACGCCGAACTGCGCATGGCCACGCGCAAGGCGGGTCCGGTGGTGACCGATCAGGGCAATCTGGTTCTGGATGTGCGATTTGAAGGCGGTATCGCTGACCCCGCGTCGCTCGAGAAAGAGATCAACAACATTCCCGGAGTGCTTGAAAACGGCCTTTTCGTCGATCTGGCCGACGAGGTGCTCGTCGGCCAGATCGATGGTGGTGTTGCCAGCGCGCGCAGCCTCGAGAAGGCCAGTTGAGTTCAGCGAAGGCGAACCTTCACCGAGTTGGCATGGCTGTGCAGTCCTTCACTGCCAGCCAGTTCCACAACGGCGCCACCGGTGGCGTCGAGGGCCTCGCGGCTGAATTCAATCAATGATGTATGCCGCATGAAGGTTTCAACGCTGAGGGCCCCGCTGTAACGGGCTGCGCCGCAGGTGGGCAGGGTGTGATTGGGGCCGGCGAGGTAATCCCCCACCGCTTCCGGGCTCCAGGGCCCGATGAAAATGGCCCCGGCTTGCTGGATGCGGTCCGCCAGCATGCGCGGGCGCTCGACGAGAAGCTCGAGATGTTCGGGTGCAAACCGGTCACTCAGCGCTGCACAGGTTTCGAGGTTGTCGCAGACCACCACAAGCCCCCATTCCTGCAGGGATTGCCGGCAGATGGCTTCCCGCGGGTGCTTCTGCAATTGCTGCTCCAATTCAGCAGGCAGCGCTTCGGCCAGGGAGGGAGCAGTCGTGAGCAGGATCGCAGCCGCCAAAGGATCATGTTCAGCCTGGGCCAACAGATCGGCGGCGACCTGGGTCACGTTGGCTGAGGCATCGGCAATGACCAACACTTCGCTGGGGCCTGCCAGTGAATCAATCCCCACCTGCCCGTAGACGGTCTTCTTGGCCAGGGTCACGTAGATATTTCCCGGGCCGCTGATCACGTCAACGCGAGGGATTGTTTGGGTGCCATAGGCCAGTGCCGCAATCGCTTGAGCCCCGCCGATCCGGTATACCTCGCGCACGCCGGCCAAGTGGGCTGCGGCGAGAACGGTGCGATTCACGGTTCCGTCGGATCCGCCGGGAGTCACCATCACCAGTCGTTCCACGCCTGCAGCCCGAGCTGGCACAGCGTTCATCAGCACCGTGCTCGGGTAAGAAGCCCGTCCTCCAGGCACGTAGAGGCCGGCGGCCTGAACCGGACGCCAGCGTCGCCCAAGACGCTCACCATGAACCCCTTTGACATCGAGATCCAGAGGCTTTTGGCGCTGGTGGAAGTCCTGGATCCGCCGGTGGGCCAGCTCCAGTGCATCCCTGAGGTTGGCAGGGGTGGCGTCCCAGGCATCCTGTAGGTCAGTGCAGGGCACCTGAAGCGGGTCGGGGACAAATCCGTCGAACTGCTGGGTGAGCGCCATCAAGGCCTGATCCCCGTCCTTTCGCACCTGGTCGAGGATGGAGTCGACGCTGTTCGCGGCCTTTCGCTGGGATTGCCCTGCTGTGCGGGTCGCGATCTGATCCAGTCGCTGTTCCGCAGCGTCAACCGCGTCGATGCGGTGGATCACAGACGCCTCGCTGCTTGGAGGGGGGCTCGATGGGGCGTTCACCGTCTGATCATGCATTTCCACAAGTTAGGCCCGACCGTGACAAGGACGTTGGGAACGCTGAGCTATGGTTATGGATTGTCGATCAGATCAAAGGCTCTGTGGCCAATAACAAGTCCTCAAAGAAGCGCGTCGAGATCGCTGAGCGCAACCGCCTTCAGAACAAGGCGTACAAGTCGTCGATGCGCACGCTGATGAAGCGCTGCTTCAGTGCCTGTGAGGCTTACAACGCCACCCCTGGCGATGAGGCCAAGACCAGCGTGCAAGCCAGCATGAATGCTGCATTCAGCAAAATCGACAAGGCGGTGAAGCGCGGTGTGCTCCACCGCAATGCAGGTGCCCATCAGAAGGCTCGTTTGAGTGTGGCGGTGAAGAAGGCGATCGATCCAGCACCCGCAAGCGCAAGCTGAACTCCAGTTTCAGTTCGGCTTTCGGCAAGATGGGTTCTGAAGGCGCGTTTCAGAACCCGATATGGCAGTCCCCGCTTTAATCGACAGCCACTGTCACATCGTTTTTCGAAATTTCGATGACGACCTTGACGCTGTAGCGGAACGTTGGCGTGACGCAGGCGTTACGTCGCTGTTGCATGCTTGCGTAGAACCGTCGGAGATTCCCGCCATCCGCGCCCTCGCGGATCGATTCCCCGAGATGCGTTATTCAGTGGGAGTTCACCCCCTGGATACGGAGCACTGGTCTGAGGACACTCAAAGTGTGTTGCGAGAGGCCGCTGGCGCTGATGAGCGGGTGGTGGCCATCGGCGAACTGGGTCTTGATCTCTTTCGTGACAAGAACCTTGCTGAGCAGTTAGCCATTCTTCGCCCCCAACTCGATCTGGCGGTGGAGCTCAACTTGCCCGTGATCGTGCACTGCCGCGATGCCGCCGAACCCATGCTGGAGGAATTGCGTGCTCGTAAGGCCCGGGGCTGCTGTCCTTCTGGCGTGATGCACTGCTGGGGCGGCACGCCGGAGGAGATGCATCAGTTCCTCGATCTCGGCTTCTACATCAGTTTCAGCGGCACGGTCACCTTCCCGAAGGCCTTGCCCACCCACGACTGCGCCAGGCAAGTGCCTCAGGATCGCTTTCTGGTGGAAACGGATTGCCCCTTCCTGGCGCCGGTCCCGCGTCGGGGGAAGCGCAACGAGCCCGCCTTCGTTGCGGCGGTGGCCTCCCGGGTCGCCGAGCTCAGAGAGCAATCCCTCGAAGACGTGGCCATGAGCAGCACGACCAACGCAAGGGCTCTTTTCAAGCTTCCCTGACCATCAAAAAGAGGCCTTGGGGCGGAAGTGTAAGATGTTTTATTGGCCTGGCCGGATGCAGTTCTCTGTTCTCTGGCTTCCGAAGCGTCCATTACCGATCGGTGCATTGACGACGTCAGCTGTTCTGACCCGAGTGTTCTGAAACCAGTGTTGCGGTGGTTGTTCCCCCTCGGGGAGCGACTTTGCTGTCTGGTTGCACGCTCCCTCGGTCCGTTCAGTTCTTCCCCTCAGGCCCTTACGTCCACCTTCTGATACTGCAGGTCTCCGCATGAGCAGCAGCGCGATTCAGGTCGCCAAGACCGCCACCTATCTCCCTGATCTGGTGGAGGTGCAGCGGGCCAGTTTCAAGTGGTTCCTGGAGAAGGGCCTGATCGAAGAACTGGAGAGTTTCTCTCCGATCACCGACTACACCGGGAAGCTCGAGCTTCATTTCGTCGGCAGCGAGTATCGGCTCAAGCGTCCCCGTCACGATGTCGAAGAGGCCAAGCGCCGCGATGCCACCTTCGCCTCTCAGATGTATGTGACTTGCCGGCTGGTCAACAAGGAGACCGGTGAGATCAAGGAGCAGGAGGTGTTCATCGGTGAGCTCCCGCTGATGACCGAGCGTGGCACGTTCATCATCAATGGCGCTGAGCGCGTGATCGTGAATCAGATCGTGCGTAGCCCTGGTGTTTATTTCAAAGACGAGCAGGATAAAAACGGGCGCCGTACTTACAACGCGAGCGTGATTCCGAACCGAGGCGCTTGGCTGAAGTTTGAAACCGATAAGAACGATCTGTTGCATGTTCGTGTTGATAAGACTCGGAAGATCAATGCCCACGTGCTGATGCGCGCCATGGGCTTGTCTGATAACGATGTGATCGACAAGCTCCGTCATCCGGAGTACTACAAGAAGTCGATTGAAGCGGCCAACGACGAAGGCATCAGTTCTGAAGACCAAGCCCTCCTGGAGCTTTATAAGAAGCTGCGTCCGGGCGAGCCTCCCTCGGTGAGTGGCGGTCAGCAGCTTCTACAGACCCGTTTCTTCGATCCCAAGCGCTACGACCTCGGCCGGGTTGGCCGGTACAAGATCAACAAAAAGCTTCGCCTCACGATTCCGGATTCGGTTCGCACGCTGACCCACGAGGATGTTCTCTCCACCCTCGACTATCTGATCAATCTCGAGCTCGATGTGGGCGGTGCCAGCCTCGATGACATCGATCATCTCGGCAACCGTCGCGTGCGTTCCGTTGGCGAACTCCTGCAGAACCAGGTGCGCGTGGGTCTCAATCGACTCGAGCGCATCATCAAAGAGCGGATGACCGTCGGTGAGACCGATTCCCTCACCCCTGCGCAGTTGGTGAATCCCAAGCCGCTGGTTGCGGCGATCAAGGAATTCTTTGGCTCGAGTCAGTTGAGCCAGTTCATGGATCAAACGAACCCGCTGGCTGAGCTCACGCACAAGCGCCGTATCTCCGCCCTCGGCCCTGGAGGTCTCACCCGGGAAAGAGCTGGCTTCGCCGTGCGCGACATCCACCCTTCTCACTACGGCCGCCTTTGCCCGATCGAAACGCCTGAAGGTCCGAATGCTGGTCTGATCAACTCCCTGGCCACCCATGCCCGGGTGAATGAGTACGGCTTCATCGAAACACCGTTCTGGAAGGTGGAGAACGGTCGCGTTTTGAAGCAGGGTGATCCCATCTATCTCTCCGCTGATCTGGAGGATGAGTGCCGTGTGGCCCCTGGTGATGTCGCCACCGACAGCGATGGCGCGATCCTGGCTGACCTCATCCCTGTTCGCTACCGCCAGGATTTCGAGAAGGTGCCGCCTGAGCAGGTGGATTATGTGCAGCTTTCACCCGTGCAGGTGATTTCCGTTGCTACCTCGCTGATTCCGTTCCTGGAGCACGACGACGCCAACCGTGCCCTGATGGGATCAAACATGCAGCGTCAGGCGGTCCCCCTGCTGCGTCCCGAACGCCCTCTGGTCGGCACGGGTCTGGAAACCCAGGTGGCCCGCGACTCCGGCATGGTCCCCATTTCCCGGGTCAACGGCACCGTGACCTTCGTGGACGCCACCGCGATCGTCGTCCGCGATGAAGAGGGTGTTGATCACTCCCACTACCTGCAGAAATACCAGCGTTCAAACCAGGACACCTGCCTGAACCAGCGCCCGATCGTGCGTCAGGGCGATCCGGTGATTGTTGGTCAGGTTCTGGCCGATGGCTCGGCTTGCGAAGGCGGTGAGATTGCCCTTGGTCAGAATGTGCTGATCGCTTACATGCCTTGGGAGGGATACAACTACGAGGACGCAATCCTCGTGAGTGAGCGTCTGGTCAATGATGATTTGTACACCTCGGTGCACATCGAGAAGTACGAGATTGAGGCCCGACAGACCAAGCTTGGACCGGAAGAGATCACCAGGGAAATTCCCAATGTCGCGGAAGAAAGCCTGGGCAATCTCGATGAGATGGGCATCATCCGCATCGGCGCCTTTGTTGAAAGTGGCGACATCCTGGTTGGCAAGGTCACGCCCAAGGGTGAGTCTGACCAGCCACCTGAGGAAAAGCTGCTCCGAGCGATCTTTGGAGAGAAAGCGCGTGACGTTCGCGATAACTCCTTGCGCGTTCCCAGCACTGAGCGCGGCAGGGTCGTGGATGTGCGCATCTACACCCGTGAGCAAGGTGATGAACTGCCCCCCGGCGCCAACATGGTGGTGAGGGTGTATGTGGCGCAACGCCGCAAGATCCAGGTCGGCGACAAGATGGCCGGCCGTCATGGCAACAAAGGAATCATCAGCCGCATTCTTCCCCGGGAGGACATGCCCTATCTGCCCGATGGCACCCCGGTTGACATCGTGCTGAACCCCCTGGGCGTGCCGAGCCGGATGAACGTGGGTCAGGTCTTCGAGCTGCTGATGGGCTGGGCCGCCGCCAATCTTGATTGCCGCGTGAAGGTGGTGCCGTTTGACGAGATGTATGGGGCTGAAAAGTCGCAGCAGACGGTGGAGACCTTCCTCAAGGAGGCTGCCAAGCAACCCGGTAAGGAATGGATTTACAACCCGGATGATCCCGGCAAGCTTCAACTGATCGATGGCCGCAGCGGCGAGCCCTTCGATCAGCCCGTGGCCGTGGGTTATTCCCACTTCCTCAAGCTGGTCCACCTGGTCGACGACAAGATCCACGCCCGTTCCACCGGTCCTTACTCCTTGGTGACGCAGCAACCCCTGGGCGGTAAGGCTCAGCAGGGTGGCCAGCGTCTCGGAGAGATGGAGGTGTGGGCGCTTGAGGCCTATGGCGCGGCCTACACCCTGCAGGAACTGCTCACGGTCAAGTCCGACGACATGCAGGGACGGAATGAGGCTCTGAACGCCATCGTGAAGGGCAAGCCGATCCCCAGGCCCGGCACACCGGAATCCTTCAAGGTGTTGATGCGCGAACTCCAGTCCCTGGGTCTGGACATCGCTGTGTTCACTGATGAAGGCAAGGAGGTGGATCTCATGCAAGACGTGAATCCGCGTCGCAGCACCCCAAGTCGTCCGACCTATGAATCCCTCGGCGTCGCGGATTACGACGAGGACTGACGGACTGACGAACGATCTGACACAACGCTTCTTCTCCTTTAACCGTCAATGACCAACAGCAATCTCCGCACCGAAAACCACTTCGACTACGTCAAGATCACCCTTGCATCACCTGACCGGGTGATGGAGTGGGGGCAACGCACCCTTCCCAACGGCCAGGTGGTGGGTGAGGTCACCAAGCCCGAAACGATCAATTACCGCACCCTGAAGCCGGAGATGGACGGCTTGTTCTGCGAAAAAATCTTCGGGCCATCCAAAGATTGGGAGTGTCACTGCGGCAAATACAAACGTGTTCGCCACCGCGGCATCGTTTGTGAACGTTGTGGTGTGGAGGTGACCGAGAGCCGCGTGCGTCGTCACCGCATGGGCTTCATCAAGCTCGCGGCCCCCGTCTCCCATGTCTGGTACCTCAAGGGCATCCCCAGCTATGTGGCCATTCTGCTGGACATGCCCCTGCGGGACGTTGAGCAGATCGTTTATTTCAACTGCTATGTGGTGCTGGATCCCGGTGACCACAAGGACCTGAAATACAAGCAGCTTCTCACCGAAGATGAGTGGCTGGAAATCGAAGATGAGATCTACGCCGAAGATTCAGAGATTGAAAATGAGCCCGTTGTGGGCATTGGCGCCGAGGCTCTCAAGCAGTTGCTTGAAGATCTCACCCTCGACGAGGTGGCCGAGCAGCTGCGCGAGGAGATCGCCGGCAGCAAGGGGCAGAAGCGGGCGAAGTTGATCAAGCGTCTGCGCGTGATCGACAACTTCATCGCCACCAACGCTCGTCCGGAGTGGATGGTGTTGGACGTGATTCCGGTGATTCCACCCGATCTGCGCCCGATGGTGCAGCTCGACGGTGGTCGTTTCGCAACCTCCGATCTGAATGATCTTTATCGCAGGGTCATCAACCGCAACAACCGTCTGGCCAGGCTCCAGGAAATCCTGGCTCCAGAAATCATCGTCCGCAACGAGAAGCGGATGCTGCAGGAGGCTGTTGACGCTCTGATCGACAACGGTCGCCGTGGTCGCACGGTGGTTGGTGCCAACAATCGCCCTCTGAAGTCCCTCAGCGACATCATCGAAGGCAAGCAAGGTCGTTTCCGGCAGAACCTGCTCGGCAAGCGTGTCGATTACTCCGGCCGATCCGTGATTGTGGTTGGTCCCAAGTTGAAGATGCACCAGTGCGGTCTTCCCAAGGAGATGGCGATCGAGCTCTTCCAGCCGTTCGTGATCCATCGTTTGATCCGTCAGAACATCGTCAACAACATCAAGGCAGCCAAGAAGCTCATTCAGCGTGCTGACGATGAAGTGATGCAGGTGCTGCAGGAAGTGATCGACGGGCACCCGATCATGCTCAACCGCGCGCCCACGCTCCACCGTCTCGGTATCCAGGCCTTCGAACCCAAGCTGGTCGACGGTCGCGCCATTCAGCTTCATCCCCTGGTCTGCCCAGCTTTCAACGCTGACTTCGACGGCGACCAGATGGCTGTGCACGTGCCCCTGGCCATCGAAGCCCAGACCGAGGCACGCATGTTGATGCTGGCCAGCAACAACATCCTCTCTCCTGCGACCGGCGAACCGATCATCACGCCTTCTCAGGACATGGTTCTGGGCGCCTACTACCTCACCGCCCTGCAGCCCGACGTTCAACCGGTTGATTTTGGCGATCGTTCCCGCACCTTCTCAGATCTTGAGGATGTGATTCACGCGTTCGAGGACAAGCGCCTCGGTCTGCACGACTGGGTGTGGGTGCGCTTCAACGGTGAGGTTGAAGACGACGATGAACGTGAAGAACCCGTGAGCAGTGAAACGCTCTCCGATGGCACCCGGTTTGAGCAGTGGACGTACCGCAGAGACCGCTTTGATGACGATGGCGCGCTGATCAGCCGTTACATCCTCACCACCGTGGGCCGCGTGGTGATGAATCACACGATCATCGACGCGGTGGCAGCCACCTGACGCTCAACTTCGATTCGCTCGTCTTCTCATTCCTCTCCTCTCCGCGCTGTCATGACTTCCACTCCTTCCAAGTCCCGCAAGTCTTCCAAGGGATCCAAGGCTGCTGCCTCCGCTCCCGAGACCCGTCCACTGGCCAAAACGCCCCCTCCCTTCCGCAACCGTGTTGTGGACAAGAAGGGGCTGAAGCAGCTGGTGGCTTGGGCTTACAAGCATCACGGCACCGCGGCCACCTCGGCCATGGCCGACCAGCTCAAGGATCTCGGATTTCGTTATGCCACCCAGGCGGCGGTCTCCATCTCCGTGAACGACCTCAAGGTTCCGGAAGCGAAGCAGAACCTCCTGGGACAGGCTGAAGAGCTGATCACCGCCACGGAGGAGTCCTATCGCCTCGGGGTGATTACGGAGGTTGAGCGTCACACCAAGGTGATCGACACCTGGACAGAGACCAATGAGCGTCTGGTTGATGCGGTCAAGAAGAACTTCAACCAGAACGATCCGCTCAACTCCGTGTGGATGATGGCCAACTCCGGCGCCAGGGGAAACATGTCCCAGGTGCGCCAGTTGGTGGGCATGCGCGGCCTGATGGCCAACCCTCAGGGGGAGATCATCGACTTGCCGATCCGTACCAATTTCCGTGAGGGACTCACCGTTACGGAGTACGTGATCTCCTCGTACGGCGCTCGCAAGGGCCTGGTTGATACAGCTCTGCGCACCGCCGACTCCGGCTACCTCACCCGCCGACTCGTGGATGTGGCTCAGGACGTGATCGTCCGTGAGGACGACTGCGGCACCAGCCGCTGCATCCTGGTGAAGGCGGAAGACGGCAAGTACGGCAACCGACTGGTGGGACGTCTCACCGCCGATCAGGTGGTGGGTGCTGATGGAGAGGTGTTGGCTGAGCGCAATACCGAAATCGATCCACCCCTGTCGAAACGCTTCGAGAAAGCCGCTGTTCAAGCGGTGAGCGTGCGTTCACCGCTCACCTGCGAGGCCAATCGTTCCGTTTGCCGCAAGTGCTACGGGTGGGCGCTGGCTCACAACGAGCTGGTGGACCTCGGAGAGGCCGTCGGCATTATTGCTGCTCAGTCCATTGGTGAGCCGGGAACCCAGCTCACCATGCGGACGTTCCACACCGGGGGTGTGTCCACCGCCGAGACCGGCGTGGTGCGCTCAAAGCTGGAAGGAACGGTGGAATTCGGTGCCAAGGCGCGTGTGCGCCCGTACCGCACCCCCCATGGCGTTAATGCCCAGCAGGCAGAGGTTGATTTCAACCTCACGATCCAGCCATCCGGTAAGGGCAAACCCCAGAAGATTGAGATCACCAACGGCTCTCTGCTCTTTGTGGACAACGGCCAGGCCATCGACGCCGATGTCACCGTTGCCCAGATCGCAGCCGGCGCGGTGAAGAAAAGTGTGGAGAAGGCCACCAAGGACGTGATCTGCGACCTGGCCGGTCAGGTCAGCTACGACCCCTCGATCCAGCCCCGGGAGGTCACCGACCGTCAGGGCAACATCACCCACAAGGCTCAGCGACTGGGCCGGATGTGGGTCCTGGCCGGAGATGTGTACAACCTGCCGCCCAATGCGCGTCCGGTGGTGACTGCCGGTGCAACCGTGACGGAGGGCCAGGTGCTCGCCGAGGCGAGCCAGGCCAGCGAGTACGGCGGTGCGATTCGTCTGCGGGAAGCTCTCGGCGATTCCCGTGAGGTGCAGATCGTCACAACCGCCATGACCCTCAGGGATTTCAAACTGCAGGGTGAGTCAACCCATGCTGGAGAGATCTGGAATCTGGAGGCCAAGGACGGCACCCGTTATCGCCTCAACACCATCCCGGGCAGCAAGATCGGCAGTGGCGAAGTGGTTGCGGAACTCAACGACGACCGCTTCCGCACCCAGACCGGTGGACTGGTGCGATTCGCTCCTGGACTGGCGATCAAGAAAGCCCGTTCTGCCAAGAACGGTTACGAGGTGAACAAGGGTGGAACCTTGCTCTGGATTCCCCAGGAGACCCATGAGATCAACAAGGACATCTCTCTGTTGATGATCACGGACGGCCAGTGGATTGAGGCCGGCACCGAGGTGGTGAAGGACATTTTCAGTCAGACCGCTGGCATCGTCACCGTCACCCAGAAGAACGACATCCTTCGCGAGATCATCGTTCGTAGCGGCAGCTTCCATCTCTGCAGCGAAAAGAAAGCGCTGGAGCGCTTCCAGGGTGATGGCGTGATGGTCAATCCCGGCGAGCCAATCGCCAAGGGGATCAGTACCGAAACCATGGTGTATGTCCAGACGGTGGAAACACCGGAAGGCAGCGGTCTGCTCCTCCGCCCCGTTGAGGAGTACACGATTCCCAATGAGGCTCAGCTGCCTGATCTGGGTCATGTCAAACAGCCCAATGGACCGCACCTTGGCCTCAAGGCCAGCCAGCGTCTCGCCTTCAAGGACAACGAACTGGTCAAGTCTGTGGAGGGTGTTGAGCTGCTGCGGACGCAGTTGATGCTGGAGACCTTTGACACCACTCCTCAGATGACTGTGGATGTGGAAGCGGTCCCCGACAAGCGGGCCAAGACGATCGAACGTCTTCAGCTGGTGATCCTCGAGAGCATCCTTGTTCGCCGTGACACCATTTCCGACTCCAGTCACGGATCCACCCACACCGAGCTTCAGGTGGAGGATGGTCAGTCGATCAAGGCTGGTGAGGTGATTGCCACCACCCAGATCCTTTGCAAGCAGGAGGGTGTCGCCCAGATGCCTGAGGCCACAGCCGACGAGCCTGTGCGCCGATTGATCGTGGAGCGTCCGGAAGACACCCTCACCATCTCCACCAACTCCCAGCCCGTCGTAACGGTCGGTCAGCGGATCGTGGACGGAGAAGAACTCGCCGCAGGTCAACCCTCCGACTGCTGTGGTGAGGTTGAGAAGGTTGACAGCACGAGCGTCACCCTGCGCCTCGGCCGGCCTTACATGGTCTCGCCGGATTCATTGCTGCACGTCCGTGACGGTGATCTGGTGCAGCGCGGTGATGGCCTCGCTCTCCTGGTGTTCGAACGCCAGAAGACAGG
Source organism: Synechococcus sp. BMK-MC-1 (assembly GCF_014279955.1). Taxonomy (NCBI): domain Bacteria; kingdom Bacillati; phylum Cyanobacteriota; class Cyanophyceae; order Synechococcales; family Synechococcaceae; genus Synechococcus; species Synechococcus sp. BMK-MC-1. The sequence continues at coordinate 2,114,860 of NZ_CP047939.1, read as the reverse complement.
TGACATCGTTCAGGGTCTGCCCAGGATCGAGGAACTGCTGGAAGCTCGCCGTCCGCGCGAATCAGCGATTCTCTGCAAAAAGCCAGGAACCGTTGAGATCAAGCAAGGTGAAGACGATGAGAACACCACGGTGACGGTGATCGAGGCCGACGACGCTGTCTCCGAGTACCCCATTCTCCTGGGGCGCAACGTGATGGTGAGTGACAGTCAGCAGGTCACGGCCGGTGAGTTGCTGACAGACGGACCCATCAATCCCCACGAGCTGCTGGAGTGTTTCTTCGAGGATCTGCGCAGCCGCAAGCCCTTGATGGATGCGGCGCAGGAAGCCATCGCCAAGCTCCAGCACCGTCTGGTGACCGAGGTTCAGAACGTCTACAAGTCCCAGGGCGTGTCCATCGACGACAAACACATCGAGGTGATTGTGCGTCAGATGACCAGCAAGGTGCGTGTTGAGGATGCGGGGGATACCACCCTGCTGCCCGGTGAGTTGATCGAGCTCCGTCAGGTGGAAGACACCAATCAGGCCATGTCGATCACTGGAGGAGCTCCTGCCGAGTTCACTCCCGTTCTGCTGGGTATCACCAAGGCGTCCCTGAACACCGACAGCTTCATCTCTGCAGCGTCCTTCCAGGAAACCACCCGTGTGCTCACCGAAGCGGCCATCGAAGGCAAGAGCGATTGGCTGCGCGGCCTTAAGGAAAACGTGATCATCGGTCGCCTGATTCCCGCTGGTACCGGGTTCAGCGGCTTTGAGGAGGAGCTCAAGGCCGAAGCCGGTCCGCACCCCGACATCCTTGCCGAGGATCCGGCTGGCTACCGCCGCATGCAAAACCTTCGCCCTGACTACACCGTGGACATGCCTGCTGCACCAGCGGGTGATGCCACGGCGGTCTTAGACGATCCCAGCGATGCCGACATGGAGGCCACCCGCAGTCGCCACGGCATTGAAGCTGGCAGCAACTTCGCAGCTTTTGCCCGTCCTGATGCCGACAATGAGCTGAAGGAGGAGCAAGTGGTGGATGCTGAAGCCGTGGAGGGTCTGCAGGAAGAGGGGCTTCTCAGTGATGAATGATGCGTGCGCCATGAATCGCGATCGTCTTCCCAATCTCCCCAAACTGTCCCTCCAGGTCAGCCCTGCTCATGATTGAACCCACCACGATCCCCGTCCGTCGTCTTCCCCGGTATGGGTTTCACACCCATACCGAACGGCTGAATGGCCGTGCTGCCATGCTCGGGTTCATCGCACTCCTGGCGGTGGAGATCAAGCTCGGCCACGGACTGCTGATCTGGTGATCAGCACTGCGCAGTCCAAAACACTGCTTGGGCTCGGTGCATCCGAGCTTGAACGTTGGGCTGTCTCGCAGGGACAATCCGCCTTCCGGGGCCGACAGCTTCATGATTGGCTTTACGCCAAGGGAGCCTGCGATCTGCAGGACATCACGGTGCTCCCGAAAGCGTGGAGAGCATCCCTTCAAGACAAAGGGGTGATCATCGGGCGCTTGAAGGAGCAGGACCGCAAGGTGGCCGGTGATGCCACCACCAAACTTCTCCTGGGAACCGACGACGGCGAAACGCTGGAGACCGTTGGCATCCCCACGGATCAGCGCCTCACTGTCTGTGTGTCAAGCCAGGTGGGATGCCCCATGGCTTGCCGTTTCTGCGCTACCGGCAAAGGGGGGCTGCAACGCTCGCTGTACACCCACGAGATCGTCGCCCAGGTGCTGAGCGTGCGTGAGGTGATGGAGCGCCGACCATCCCATGTGGTGTTCATGGGCATGGGGGAACCGCTGTTGAACATCGAGGCGGTGCTGGATGCCATTCGTTGTCTCAACGATGATCTCGGAATCGGTCAGCGCCGGATCACGGTGAGCACGGTGGGAGTGCCACGCACGTTGCCAAGGCTGGCGGAACTGGCCATGGAGCGGCTCGGTCGCGCTCAGTTCACCCTGGCGGTGAGTTTGCATGCTCCGAATCAGAGCCTCAGGGAAGAGCTGATCCCCACGGCGCATGCCTACCCCTACGACGCGCTGTTGGATGATTGCCGGCACTACCTGGCCATCACCGGCAGGCGGGTGAGCTTCGAATACATCCTGTTGGGTGGCCTCAATGACCACCCAGCCCACGCCGAGGAACTGGCGGATCGGGTGGGTGGTTTCCAGAGTCACGTGAATCTGATCGCCTACAACCCGATCGAGGAAGAGGAATTTCAGCGTCCCACGCGGGATCGCATCGAGGGATTTCGGCGCGTGCTGGAAAGCCGTGGGGTGGCCGTGAGCCTGCGTGCCAGCCGCGGGCTTGATCAGGATGCAGCCTGCGGGCAGCTGAGGCGTTCCCGCCAGAAGTAAGGGAGACTCAGCGGATCACCGTTCGTCCCCATGGCGCGCATTGATTGGTTGATCCTGGTCGCCTATCTGGCCAGCACGCTGGTTCTGGGGCTCTGGCTGGCCAGGCGAAACCGCGGCGAAGACGACTATTTCGTGGCCGGTCGCCGGCTCAGCGGCTGGTTGGCCGGTGCGTCCATGGCTGCGACCACCTTTTCCATCGATACCCCGCTCTACGTGGCAGGCATTGTTGGGACGCGGGGACTGGCGGCCAACTGGGAGTGGTGGGGATTCGGTCTCGCGCACGTGGCGATGGCGGTGGTCTTTGCGCCCCTTTGGCGCCGCAGTGGAGTTCTCACCGATGCGGCCTTCACCGAACTGCGCTACGGGGGTGCTGCTGCTGCCTGGTTGCGGGGAATCAAGGCCTTTCTGCTGGCACTCCCTGTGAATTGCATTGGGATCGGCTACGCGTTCCTGGCCATGCGCAAGGTGGTTGGTGCTCTGGGCATCGTCTCCGATCAGCCCGTTCCCGCGGCCGGTGGTGTGTCCGACACGCTTCTCCTTTTGATCATCGTGGCGGCCCTGGTGCTGGCTTACACCGTGGCCGGGGGGCTCTGGGCTGTGGTGATCACGGATTTCATTCAATTGATCCTGGCTTTGCTCGGTGCTGCGGCCGTTGCCTGGGCGGCGGTGCACGCTGCTGGAGGAATGGGGCCCCTCCTGGAGCAGCTGGAGGCTTTGGGCCGGCCTGAATTGCTCTCCATCGTTCCCTGGCGCTGGGAGGACAACGGTTTCAACTGGATCGGCGGCGCTGGGATCAGCGTGTCCACCTTCTTGGCCTACTTGACCGTGCAGTGGTGGAGTTTCCGCCGCAGTGACGGCGGTGGAGAGTTCATCCAACGCATGCTGGCCACCCGCAATGAGCAGGAGGCACGCCTCGCGGGCTGGGTGTTTCTGGTGGTGAACTACCTCGTGCGCAGCTGGCTCTGGGTGCTCGTTGCCCTGGCGGCGTTGGTGCTGCTTCCCGATCAGGCGGACTGGGAGCTCAGCTATCCGACTCTGGCTGTGCAGTTCCTTCCGCCTGTGGTGCTCGGCCTCGTCGTGGTGTCTCTGGTGGCCGCCTTCATGAGCACGGTGAGTACGTCGGTGAACTGGGGCGCCAGCTACCTGACCCACGACCTGTATCAACGCTTCCTGCGCCCGAACGCCTCCCAGCGGGAGCTCCTGCTGGTGGGTCAGCTGATGAGTGTGATCTTGCTCGTGTTGGGCGTGATCACGGCTTTGATCAGCGACAGCATCGGCACTGTTTTTCGGCTGGTGATCGCCATCGGCACCGGCCCTGGTGTGGTGCTGGTGCTGCGTTGGTTCTGGTGGCGGATCAATGCCGCCGCTGAACTCGCCGCCATGCTCTGCGGCTTCGTGGTGGGTTTGCTGACATCGGTCGTTCCCCTTCTGCAGATCGCTGATTACGGCCAGCGCTTGATGGTCACGACTGGGTTGACGGCATTGGTCTGGCTGACGGTGATGCTGCTGACGCCACCGGAATCCCCTGACGTGCTCGAACGCTTCGTGCAAACCGTGCGCCCGCCTGGACCCGGCTGGGACCAGTGGCGTCGTCGCTGGGATGTTCAGGCCGCTGAAACGTTGTCGACACTGCTGGCCCGTTTTCTGTTCAGCTCCGGGATTCTGTTCGGGGCTCTCCTGGGTTCGGGAGCCTTTCTTCTGCACCAGCAGGTGATCGGTTGGATGGGGCTGATTGTTGCCGCTATCAGTCTGCTGATGCTGCGCAGGACAGGGCGTGCCGTCACGCTGGTCTGAGCGTGGCTTCGGTGCTCTGGCAGTCAGAATGAGCCGAACTGTTCAACGTTGTGGCGTTCTTTCGATCCACCCTGCTGCCCATCCTGATCGTGGCCTTGTTCGCTCTGGCCCTGGTGGCCGTCAGTGCCCGCATCTGGCTTCCCGGGGACATGCTCGCTCCCGCACCCATGAGCTGAGATTACGATCGGCACATGGGTGACGCATTCAGCTCCAAAAAGAATGATGCGATGGCCGATCTGGCGATCGATCCGGATGTGCTGGCCAATGAGCTAGCCGCTGAGCTGGTCGGGGATCCCCTAGATGAGATTGCTCTGGATGACCCAGAGCATGATGCCCTTCTGGCCGCCAGAGCCTGTGATGAAGGGCTGGAATGGCTGCAACAGGGCCATGACCAGTGGTTGCAGGGTCTGCGTGTGTTCTGTGAACACAGGGATCCCCGCGCCGTTCCCCTGCTGCTGCCGCTGTTGGAAGAGTTCTGTCCCGTCGTGCGCATGAGCGCGGTGTACGCCCTGGGACGGAATCCTTCAGCGCAGGCGGTTCAGCCCCTGCTCCAGCTGCTCAAGCTGGACAGCAACGCCTATGTGCGCAAGGCCACTGCCTGGAGTCTGGGTAACTACTCGGACGCTCCAGTTCTCAATCCGTTGATCCATGCGCTGCAAACCGATGTGGCATCGGTGCGCCTCTGGGCTTCTGTTTCCCTGGCTGAGGCCGGCAGCACCTCGCCTGCGAAGGCCGATTTGGCAGCGGGGCAGTTGCTTGTGAGCCTTCAGATCGACAGTGAGCCCGTTGTGCGCAGCAATTGCATCTGGGCCCTGTCCCGCTTGCATGACCATCTGGTGAAACCTCGGCAGGATCAGGTGGTTGAGGCGTTTGTCGGCGCACTGCTCCAGGATCGTGAGGCGACGGTTCGCGATGAGGCACGCACCGCACTTGAGCAGCTTGATGATCCCGAGCTTGTGGACCGGTTGAAGACCTTGGTCGATGAGGGACTGCTGCTCTGACTGGGATCGGTTACAGGGCTCTCCGGAGAAGGTCTCTCGCCTCTAGCATTTGTCCAACTTTGTGGTGGTGCATGCCTCAGCGCACAGTGCGATTCCGAATTCGTCCCGACGGTCGCGTCGAGGAAACGGTGGAAGGGATCGCTGGTGACGGCTGTTTGCAGCTCACGGATCGTCTGGAAGCGGCCCTCGGCACCGTTGAAAGGCGCGAGTCCACATCTGAGGCGTTTGCCACTACCCAAAACCTCCAACAGACCCAGTCCGTCGAGCCCTCCTGATGTCTCACTTCAGCACTGTCAAGACTGAACTTCGTCAGCTCGAGCCCCTCCGCGGCGCTCTTGAAGATCTCGGTTACGCCCCCGACTCAGGGATGCAGACCGTGCGTGGTTATCGCGGCCAGACCGTGGAGGCGGAACTGTCGGTTGCGATCGAGGGCAGTGCTGATTTTGGGTTCCGCTGGAACGCCACCAGCGGCGCTTACGAATTCGTGACCGATCTTGATCTGTGGCGTCAGCCGGTCCCGGTGGAGCGTTTCCTGTCCCAGCTCACGCAGCGCTACGCACTGCGTGCTGTGCTCGAAGCCAGTCGTCAGGAGGGCTTTGATCTGGCTCAACAGATCACAACTCAGGACGGCTCGATCGAATTGGTTGTCACCCGCTGGGACGCCTGAGTCGGCTTGCTCCAGCGTGAAGGATCCTGCTGCAGCGGCCTATGCCGCGTCCTCCCTTGACCAGCCCGCTGTGTCGGGATGTGAGCCCGTGCTTGGCGGGGCACTCCGAGAGCGTGCAGTTTGGGTTGATGAGGCCGTGTGCATTGGCTGTCGCTACTGCGCCCACGTGGCCACCAATACCTTCGCAATCGAACCCAACCTGGGCCGCTCCCGTGCCATTCGTCAGGACGGTGACAGCAGTGAACGGATTCAGGAAGCAATCGAAACCTGTCCAGTGGACTGCATTCATTGGGTGCAATTCGATGAGTTACCCGCGCTGAGGCGGCAGCTCGACGCCCAGGAACTGCTCCCCCTCGGGTTGCCATCACCGGCAAGGCCGCGGCGGCAGTTGCCTCGTGCCACGTCTTCGGATTGAGGCGTGTGACCACTCTTCCCACACGCCGCTTTGGACGGACCGAGCTCTCGATGCCGGTTCTCTCCCTCGGAGGAATGCGCTTTCAGCAGAGCTGGAGTGATCTTGAAGCGAAGGCGATCACGGCCCCGTCCCAACAGTTGCTGCAGCGCACCCTCGAACGTGCTGTTGCGCTTGGTTTTCGTCACATCGAAACAGCACGGCATTACGGAAGTTCGGAGCGGCAGCTGGGCTGGGCCATGCCTGACTGTCCTGACCCAGGCCGCATTCTTCAAACCAAAGTTCCGCCTCAACAGGACCCTGCCCTGTTTGAGGCGGAGTTGGAGCTCAGCATGCAGCGGTTGGGTGTGCAGCGCGTGGACCTGCTCGCCATCCATGGCATCAACCGACGGGACCACCTCGTGCAGACGATCAGGCCAGGAGGCTGCCTGGAGGTGGTGCTGCGTTGGCAGCAATCAGGGCGCATCGGCCATGTCGGCTTTTCCACCCATGGGGACACCGATGTGATTGTTGAAGCGATTGAGACCGATGCGTTCGATTACGTGAACCTGCACTGGTACTTCATCCGTCAGGACAATGAGCCGGCGATTGCCGCTGCGCATCGCCACGACATGGGCGTGTTCATCATCAGCCCCACAGACAAAGGTGGCCATCTGCACACACCGGCGCAACGGCTGGTCGCGCTGACCGACCCTCTTCATCCCATCGTCTTCAACGATCTGTTCTGTCTGCGCGATGCGCGTGTTCACACCCTCAGCGTGGGTGCGGCCCGCCCTGAAGATCTCGACCTGCATCTGGAGGCTGTCAGTCGATTGGATCACGCTCAGGCTTTGGTGAGCCCCATCGAGGCCCGTTTGCATCAGGCCGAGTTGGAGGCCCTCGGGGCCGACTGGCTGAACAGTTGGCGGCAGGGGCTTCCCGATTGGCAAACCACCCCCGGGGACATCAATCTGCCCGTGCTGCTCTGGCTTCACAATCTTGTGGAGGCCTGGGGCCTGGATGGCTATGCCCGGGCCCGTTATGGCCTCTTGGGCAGGGCTGGACACTGGTTCCCCGGTGCCAATGCTGACGCCCTTGATCGCGACGTGAGTGAGGAAGAACTTGATGCGGCCCTGGGCGCGAGTCCGTGGCGGACCTCCATCCCCGAGCGACTGCGCGATCTGCGCGAGCGGGTGGGAGGTGACCGTCAGGAGCGGTTGTCGTCAGCCTGAATGCCCAAAGGCTGTTTGCCGGGAATGCCAACGGCACGCGGGTAGAGGTGCGGCGTCGGCTGTTCGGGCATCACCCGGATCACGGTGCGGGGGCCGCGCGCCGATGGCAGCTCACAGCGCTCAATCGCGACCGTTTTCGCTTTCAGCAAGGCAAGAGCAGGATCCAAATCCCGCTGGTCCTCCTGTTGCCAACGCCCTCGATAGAGCAGGGCCTGCCCGTTGGTGTGCAGGAGTGGAACCAGGTATTCGGCCACGACAGGAGCCGAGGCCACGGCCCGGGCCAACGCCAGATCAAATTGGCCTCTGCATCGGGGGTCCTGACCGGTTCGTTCCACCCGTTCCGTGCGGACACTGACCCGATCTGCCATTCCGAGTGAACGGGCCATGGCTGCCACCGCTGCCGTTTTGCGGCTCACAGAATCCACCAGGGTCAGTTCTGCCCCCGGGAGAGCGATGGCGACCGCGAGACCAGGGAATCCGCCGCCCGTGCCGACATCAATGCAACAACGAGGCTTGTCTGCCGTGTCCAGTTCGGGTTTGAGAGGCCAGAGACTATCCAGCACCTGGGTGACCCAGAAGTCTTCCCCCTCCACAAGTCGTGTGAGGTTCACCCGCGTGTTCCAGTCGCGCAGCAACTCCTGGAGAGTGATCAGTTGCTCGCGTTGCCCTGCGTCAGGCGTCCAGCCCAGCCTGGACCAGAGCTCCGGCCCTGGGGCAGCGAACGGCGTTGACTCAGGCATAACGGCCTTCCCCTCTCTCCTTTCTAGAGTGTCCGCGTGCCCGGGGACTCAGCCCACCGCATGCCACCCTCGGTTCAGGATCTCAGCCATTACGAGCGCCTTGGTGTTCCCAAGGGTGCCGATAGCGAAATGTTGCGGCAGGCCTTCCGCAGGCTCAGCAAGGCTGTGCATCCGGATACGACCCGTCTGCCGGCCCAGGATGCCGCCAGACAATTTCGCCTGCTCAGGGAGGCCTATGAGCAATTGGCTGATCCACGCCTGCGACGTCTCTACGACGCGGCCTTAGAGGAGCGGAAGGCCACGCCAGTGGCCGCCATGCAGGCCTCCTTGCCGGTGCCCAGTGCGATCGGCCAGCGTCGACCCCTGTCCGGTGGGGAATGGACGTCATTGCTTCTGCTCGCAGGGGCGTTGTTGCTCTGCCTGCTCTTGGGGGTCGGAGTGGCCTGGAATCGGGGTCTGGCGCTTCAGGTGCAACCGAGTTGGCTGGTGGAAGAGCAGACTCGAATCATTGACGGCAATCCTGGTGGTTTTGATGGCCCCGCTTCCTCCGCCAGAAACTCCCCTGAACCAGCACTCACTGCGGGCTCTTGAGGAATGGCTGCAGAGTTTGGGCGCAGGGCGCAGTGACAGTGATCCCTGCGACTGGATCTGGGATCAGCCTGAATGGAGCGCTCGCTTGCGTTTGGCCCAGGAGGACCTGGGCGTGACCTGGACGTCCTGCCAGCCCCTGAAATCCTGCTCATTCCCCTATGGACTGTCCCGGGAGGATGTGGAAGCAGCCCTCAGGCTTGGTCCCTGAGCGCGTCCAATCCGGTTTCGATGGCGTCGTAGCACTGATCCAGCTGAGCATCGCTGATGCACAGCGGAGGAAGGAGATACACCACATCTCCTAAAGGGCGAATCAGCACTCCGTGCTCACGCACCAGGCTGCGCAGGATTTTGCCTGCGGGATTGAGGTACCCCTCGGCGCTGTCTGTGACCAGGTCGAAGGCTGCGATCGTGCCGCACAACCTCGGCCGTTGAACTTTGGGGTGGCGGGCCAGACGTTCCAGACGGGGCTGATGCCTCTCTTCAAAGCGCTGGTAGTTTTCCGGCTCGGCTTCCAGCAGGTCGAGACTGGCATTGGCGGCGGCACAGCCCAATGGATTGGCCGTGAAGCTGTGGCCATGCCAAAGGGTTCGGGTGGGATCGCTCCCCAGGAACTCCGCGAAGATCGACTCTCGGGCCATCGTGATCCCCATCGGCAGGAATCCGGCGGTTAATCCCTTGGAGAGCGCGACCAGGTCGGGATCGATCCCTGCGCGCTGGGATGCCAGCAGGGCGCCACAGCGACCGAAGCCTGCCAGCACCTCATCGGCGATCAGCAAACTGCCGGCCTGCCGAACCTGCTGTTCCACAGCTTGCAAAAACGCAGGACGGACCATGCGCATCCCTCCGGCTCCCTGGACCAGCGGTTCCAGGATCACAGCTGCTGTTGGGGTCTTCAGCGCTTGCTCCAGGGCACTCAAGGCCTCCTGTTCGCGTTGGTCCACCGTGGCGTCGTCCCAGTGCGTGTGCGGCCAGGGCACCCGCGCAACGGGGAACAGAAGCGGATCGAAGGGCTCGCTGAACAGGCTGCGAGCGCCGACGGCCATCGCGCCGAAGGTGTCGCCGTGATAAGCCCCATCAAAAGCGATCAATTGCTGGCGGGGCTCTCCGCGGTTGTGCCACCACTGCACCGCGGTTTTCAGAGCCACTTCCACCGCCGTGGATCCGTTATCTGAGAAGAACACGCGATCGAGGTGCGTGTGCTGGGCCAGTCGCTGGGCGAGCCGCTCGGCCTGGGGATGGGTGAATTCCGCAAAGATCACCTGCTCCAGCGTGGCCGCCTGCTCGGCGATGGCTGCCGCCACCACCGGGTGCGCATGGCCGTGCAGCGTGACCCACCAGCTGCTGATCCCATCGATCAAGGGCCCTCCTTCGGCACGGTGGAGCAACGCCCCTGCGCCTCGCACCACCTGCTCGAGTGGCGGTGTGGTGGTGATGGATGTGAAGGGTGGCCAGAGGTTGGGGTGGTGGTTCCGTGACACTGGGCACGCATGACAGCCAGTTGTCATCATGAGCTCTAGTCGGGTTCGTGCATCGATGGCCTTCTCAGAAGCCAACCGCCGTCACGGGCAGCCCCGCTCTCGACGGTTTGTGGAACCCGCGTCCTCCCAGCCCCGATGCCAGCAAGGCAGCGAGGGCTGTCGCAGCATTTTTTTTGAAGGGGGTTGGCCTTCGATCAAGACGCGCCTCGAGATGCGCGGATGGTCGCCCTCCCAGGTGGAGCAGATCCACGAACAGCTGCGCCAGGGGTGGCCTCTGACCATGGCGGTGCGTCACGTTGCGCTGATGCTGGGCCGTTGTCCGATTCGCTCCAGGCCCATGGGTTGATCCTGAGCGACGGTGTTCAGCGGCAAACGTCGCTGTCGCGCTCTCCCTGGGTCGCGATTGGGCCGCAGTTGAACCAGCGCACCAGCTGAACCTCGACATCGGTGAAGAGCACAAGGATGCCCCCACACAGCAGGACGACGGCCACGGTGGCCCAGGTCTGTCGGCTGGTCATCAGTGATCCGGGCGGTGCATCAAGGCCCTGAACTTAAGGCCCAGCTTCTGCTTCTGCCACGCAGCGCTGAGTGTTGCTGCGCTGAGAGGGTCCAGGGGAGGCAGTTCTGCCAGCACCGGAACCCCTCCGAGATCCTCCAGGGTTCGAGGGTTGTCGGCATGCAAGGGGCCATTGAGGATCAGCCCGAGCACGGGAATGCCTCGGCTTGCCAAGGCCTCAAGACTCAGGAGCGTGTGATTGAGCGTGCCCAGTCCGCTGCGGCACACCAAGACCACCGGGAGATTCCAGCGCTGCAGCTGGTCGATCTGTCTCCAGGTGCGGGTGAGCGGCACGTGCAGGCCTCCGGCCGTCTCCACTACCAACGGGCTGGTTCCGCTGGGGGGCAACTGGAGCCGCCGCGGCTCGAGGACCCTGTTCTCAAGCTCCGCCGCCCAATGGGGTGAGACGGCAGCTTGGAAGGCGTAGGTCTCTGGAATCCAGCGGTGTTCCGGTAGCTGTAAAAGATCGATCACCCTCTGACGATCGCCCCCTCCCTCCAGTCCGCTCTGCACTGGCTTCCAGTACATCGCCTCCAGCCCCTGAACCAGCCATGCACTCACGACCGTCTTCCCGACGTCGGTGTCTGTGCCGCAGACCACGAGCCGGAGAGGATCAGACCTTGGATTCATCCGCGAATCAGCAGCAATTGGATCACCCAGGTGAGTCTGAGCTGGCCGTCGTTCCGGCGGTCGCTCCAGTTTGTCTGGAGACGACGCCAGTCCCGCAGCGCTAGAGGGGCTTGCGGGCTGGTGCCAGCTCCGATCCGGCGTATCGGTTTGAGCAGGAGCGGCAGGCTCGGTGAGGTCACGGTGTAAGACACCCGGCGCGTCATGCGCAGTTGCTGGGCCGGGATCGTTTTCAGTAAATCGTCACTGGACGGGAATGGCAGAGCGGTGCAGCGCACCCCGCAGCGCCTGGCGCTTTCCTGCCACTGGGGGAAGCATCCGTCCACCGGGAGAGCAACGGCCAGGAGTCCAGCGGGTGACAACCGCCGCGCCCACTGTTGCAGCACGCGTTGTGGGTTCGGCAGCCAGTGCAAGCAGAAGCTCGAGGCCAAGAGGGTTGGCGCTTCACTCCAGACCGGCAGCCCCGCCGCGAGATCCCACCGCAACACCTCAGCATGGTCAGGATGACCGCGCAGCATCGCCCGACTGCCATCGACGCGCAGCACGCTGCGGCCGGGGTGGAGTTCTTCCAGAGCTTTGGCGAGATGACCGGTTCCGCTCCCCAGATCAACCCAGAGCCCGTCGGAGAGTTCTTCCCGCCGACAGAGTTGGGCCAGCCGCCAGGCCACGGAGCGTTGCAGTCGTGTTAAGCGGTCATACCGTTCAGCAGCGCGATCGAATCCGCGCAGAACGCGTTCCTGCCAGGCGGTCGGTTTCACGAGGGCTGCCCGATGTCTTGGCCCAGCCACTGGTCTTGGCCCAGCCACTGGTCTTGGCCCAGCCACTCTCTGACTTGCGTCAGCAAGTGAGGCACCAGCAGGGCATGGCCCACGTTGGGGAGACACCAGTGCTCGGGAGCGTGCTCAAGCAGGTTGCCGAGTTCTTGGTGCAGGCATCGGCTCGCTTCTGGCGCCACGATGGCGTCGGAGCCCGCCTCCACGATCAGCACGCGGGCGCTGGCGGGCAGCCCTGGTGGCAGCCCCGTGGTGGCGATCAGGCGCTCGAGATCGGCTCGCAGCCGCTCCCGCCCTGCAGTTGTCAGGCCCTGCGTGCCCGGACCCGGTGGCAGCGCGCTGACATCCGTGGGGGCGGCAGCGCGTTGCAGGAATGTGTGCAGCATCGTGGCTTCGCCCGGACCACCGATGGCGCTTCTCATCCCTTCAAGCCCAGCCCGCAGCGCACGGCCCTGCCGTCCTTCAGGAACAAAACGCCCGAAGCTGGCCAGGAAGACAACATCTGTGGCCTGGGCCAGCACGGTGGCCTCCAGCAGATGCGGTCCAAGGGAGTGGGCGATCACCGCCCGTCGCTGCGGCGCCGCAGGATCGGATTGCTCACTCCAGACAGGCGCGTAAGGACTGCGGCTGCCATAGCCACGTTCTCCACTGATCCAGTGCCATCCATGCGCTTGGAAGGCGCGCTCCCAGGGGGCCCAGACGGCAGCATCCGAGCTCCAGCCATGCATCGCGATGATCTGATTCATGAGCGGAGAGGGCCGGGCCCAAGGGACGTCTCCAAGGCATGCAGGGCCTGATCGGATTGGCCGCGATGCAGCACCAAGCGCAGCCGGGCTGTTTTCTCCGGAACGGTTGGCGGGCGGATGGCAACCGTGAGAACCCCTGCCGCCTCCAGCCGCTGCTGGTACTCCAGGGCTGGCTGATCCTCCCCCACCAGCAGCGGCAGGATCGGCCCAAGTCCGGCGGGGCGGGCCCAGCCCTGGGCTGCCAGGCGATCTCTCCAGAGATGGCTTTGTTTCACCAGGTCGGATCCCCAGCAGGGATGCGTGGTCAGAAGGTCCAGAGCGGCTAACGCGGCGGCTGCCAGGGGTGGTGCCAGGGCTGTGGTGTAACGGAAGGCTCCGCTGGTTTGCAGAAGAGCATCGGCCTGCTCTCGATCGCAGGCGAGGAAGGCGCCACCGCTTCCGAAGGCTTTGCCAAAGGTGCCACTGATCAGGGCGATGCCTTCCACGCCCAGGCCGAGCCCTCGTCCTCCCAATCCGAGGACCCCGAGCGCATGGGCTTCATCCAGAAGCAGGCGGGCGCTGTAGGTCTTGCAGAGTGCGGCGAGGGCCGGCACATCCGGGCTGGTGCCCTCCATGCTGAACAGGCTTTCGCTGATCACCACCAGGGCTGCGTCCGGGCGCTGGCTGCGGCACGCCTCCAGTGTCTGGCGCAAGGCGTCGAGATCGTTGTGGGCGAAGCGCTTCAGCTGGGCTCCGCTGGCCTGGACTCCCACCAGCAGTGAATGGTGGATCAAGCGATCGGCCAGCACGGTGGTGTGGCGGTTGGCCAGTGCGAGGACTGCGGCGAGATTGGCTTGAAATCCGCTTGGAAACAGAAACACCCTGTCGCGTTGGAGCCACCGGGCCAGAGCCGTCTCCAGGCGGTCATGGACAGGCCGGCTGCCTGTGACCAGCCTGGATCCACCGGCGCCGACCCCGCTGCGCCGCAATTCGTCTTCGGCTGCGGCGATCACTGCCGGATGGCGGCTCAGCCCGAGGTAGTCATTGCTGGCCAGATCCACCAGGGCTGGGCCTGCAACCGTCTCTGCCTCCGATGCCAGCACGGGGTGCAGGTTTGCGCCATCCAGGGATGGTGCCCAGGTGCGCAGTCGTCGACGGCGGGCGGGTGGGACAGTCATGACCCCCACTTTGGGCCCTGATCGCCCTGCAGAGTGAAGGGGTCGTTGTCACCGTTTCACTGGGAAGCGGTTCAAGACTTGGAGCGCTTCACTCTTCTCTTCCCGTTGTGGACCCTGCTCGCAGCGTTGCTCTCCCTGCTGCAGCCCGGTTTGTTCTCCTGGGTGGCGGGGCCAGTGATTGTTTGGTCTCTTGCGCTGATCATGCTGGGCATGGGGCTGGGGCTTTCCCCCGCTGATTTCCGCCGGGCCATGCTTCCGCCGCGGGCTGCCCTGATCGGTGTGGGTGCGCAGTTTCTGGTGATGCCCTCCCTTGCTGCCCTGTTGGCCTGGACCCTGCAGTTGGAGCCGCCGCTGGCGGTTGGCTTGATTCTGGTGGGCTGCTGCCCAGGCGGGACAGCCAGCAATGTGGTGGCTTTGATCGCCCGGGCTGATGTGGCGCTTTCGGTGGTGATGACGTCGTTGAGCACCCTGCTGGCCGTAGTGGTGACACCCCTGCTCGCCAGTGCCCTGGCGGGGCGCTACGTGCCGGTGAATGGCTGGACCCTGCTGGTGAATGTGTTGCAGGTGGTGTTGATTCCGGTCACGGTCGGCGTGGTGATCAAGCAGGGGCTGCCCCGATTGGCGGCCAGGGTGCAGCCTGTGATGCCACCGCTGGCGGTGGTCGCGATTGCCTTGATTGTTGCCGGCATTGTTGGCAGTCAGCGTGAGGTGCTGCTGCGCCAGGGAGCAGTGCTGGTGTTGGCCACGGCTCTCCTCCACGGCGGTGGCTTCCTGCTCGGCTTCCTGCTGCCAGCACTCATGGGTGAACCCAGGGCTGTGCGTCGCACCATCAGCATTGAAGTGGGGATGCAGAACTCCGGACTGGCGGTTGTGTTGGCCCGATCCGGTGGCTTTGCGAGTCCGCTCACCGCCCTTCCAGGAGCGATCTCCGCTGTGATGCACTCACTGCTGGGCAGTCTGCTTGCGGCCCTGTGGCGACGGCGTCCCTAGGATCGCGCCATGAAGGATCAGGCCCCCCAGGCTGCACGGCCCGCCAGTGAGGGATCTCCTGATCCGGCGCAATTGTTTCCCTTCCAGCTGGATGACTTCCAGCTGGAAGCGATCGATGCCCTCAATCAGGGGCATTCGGTTGTGGTGAGCGCCCCGACGGGATCCGGCAAGACCCTCGTGGGTGAGTACGCCATCTACAGGGCCATCGCCCATGGCCTGAAGGTGTTCTACACCACGCCTCTCAAGGCTCTGTCCAATCAGAAGCTGCGCGATTTCCGCGAGCAGTTCGGGGCCGACAACGTCGGTTTGATGACCGGTGACCTCAGCGTGAACCGTGAGGCCTCAATCGTGGTGATGACCACGGAGATCTTCCGCAACATGCTGTACGCGGAAGCCGATCAGTCCGACGACCCGCTGGCGGGTGTGGAGGCGGTGGTGCTGGATGAGTGTCACTACATGAACGACTCGCAGCGCGGCACGGTTTGGGAAGAGTCGATCATTCACTGCCCACCCCCGGTGCAGCTGGTGGCACTCTCCGCCACGGTTGCCAATGCCGGTCAGCTCACCGACTGGATTGAACGGGTCCATGGCCCCACCCGTCTGGTGGTCAGCGACTTCAGACCCGTCCCCCTCCAGTTCAGTTTTTGCAGCGCCAAGGGCCTGCATCCGTTGCTGAATGACCAAGGCACCGGCCTGCATCCCAACTGCAAGGTGTGGCGCGCTCCCAAGGGGAACAAGCGCAAGGGACGCTCCCAGCGCCCGCCCCAGCCCGAGCCGCCGCCGATCAGTTTTGTGGTCGCTCAGATGGCGGCGCGGGAGATGTTGCCAGCCATCTACTTCATCTTCAGTCGCCGGGGCTGCGACAAAGCCGTGCGCGATCTCGGCGTGCAGTGTCTGGTCAGCGAGTCTGAGCAAGCACGCATTCGTGAGCGCCTCAAGGCCAACACAGAGGCCAATCCGGAGGCGGTGCGTGATGGCTTGCATGCTGATGCGCTCCTGCGGGGGATTGCTGCCCATCACGCCGGCGTGCTGCCGGCGTGGAAGGAGCTGATCGAGGAGTTGTTCCAGCAGGGTTTGGTGAAAGTTGTGTTCGCCACGGAAACCCTGGCGGCGGGGATCAACATGCCTGCGCGCAGCACGGTGATCTCCTCTCTCTCCAAGCGCACGGAGCGGGGCCACAGGCCGCTGATGGCGAGTGAATTCCTGCAGATGGCCGGTCGTGCCGGTCGGCGTGGCCTGGATTCAAAGGGCTATGTGGTGACGGTGCAGAGTCGTTTTGAAGGGGTGCGAGAGGCGGGACAACTGGCCACAAGCCCGTCGGATCCCCTCGTCAGTCAGTTCACACCCAGCTACGGGATGGTGCTCAACCTCTTGCAGCGCCATGATCTGGCTAAGGCTCGTGAGCTGGTTGAACGCAGCTTCGGCCGCTATCTGGCCAGCCTCGATCTTGTTGAGGAAGAGGAAATTCTCCAGCAGCTGCGCCTTCAGCTCGGGCAGTTGCAGGGCACCGCCGGTGATGTGCCCTGGGAAGATTTCGAAGACTATGAAAAGCTGCGTGGCCGCCTGCGCGAAGAGAGGCGTCTGTTGCGCATCCTTCAGCAACAAGCTGAGGAAACCCTGGCCCATGAGCTCACACTGGCGCTGCAGTTTGCCAGCGTCGGCACGCTGGTGAGTCTGAAAGCTCCGCAACTGCGCGGTGGCGTAACGCCAGCCGTGATCGTGGAGAAATGCGAGGGTCCCGGCCAGTTCCCGCTCCTGCTGTGCCTCACCAGCGACAACGTCTGGCTCCTGCTGCCCTGTCAGGCCGTGGTGAGCCTGCATGCGGAATTGAGTTGTCTGCAGGTGGATGGGCTGCAGGCGCCTGAGCTCGGACGTGCTGGAGAGCTTCGCCATGGCGATCAGCACAGTGGTGGGCTCGCTCTTGCTGTGGGTCACATGGCCCAGCGCCATGACATGACCACACCCCAGTACGACCTTGCCGGCGAGGTCCTGAGCCAGATGCAGACCGTCAAGGAGCTCGAGGCTGAGCTGGAAGCCCATCCCGCCCACCGCTGGGGGGATCGCAAGCACCTCAAGAAGCACCGGCGGCGCATGGAGGAGCTGGAACTGGAAATCACCGAGCGCCAGCAACTGCTCCATCACCGTGCCAACCGGCACTGGGACACGTTTCTCTCCTTGATGGAGATTCTTCAGCACTTCGGCGCTCTCGATGACCTCGTGCCGACGGAGATCGGCAGAACCGTGGCGGCTCTGCGCGGTGACAACGAGCTCTGGCTCGGTCTGGCGCTGATGAGTGGTCACCTGGATGATTTGCCACCCGCCGAGCTCGCGGCGGTGTTCGAGGCGATCAGCACCGAAGTGAACCGGCCTGACCTCTGGAGCGGCTTCCTGCCGCCGCCCCGGGCCGAAGAGGCCCTTCATGATCTTTCAGGACTGCGACGGGAACTGCTGCGGGCCCAGGAACGCCATCAGGTTGTGGTCCCTGCTTGGTGGGAGCCTGAACTGATGGGGTTGGTGGAGGCCTGGGCCCGCGGTGTGGCCTGGAATGATCTGATCGCCAACACTTCGCTGGATGAGGGTGATGTGGTTCGGATCATGCGACGCACCATTGATCTGCTGGCGCAGGTTCCCTACTGCGAGGCGATCAGCGAGCAGCTGCGCAGCCATGCCCGTCAGGCGCTGAAAGCGATCAATCGCTTCCCTGTGGCGGAAGCGGATGATTTGCTCAAGGCTGCCGCAGCGGAATCGGATCCGTTGAATCCTGCAACCGAGAGGGCTGCTTGACCCTCCAGCCAACGGCTCCTAGCCCTGTTGAGCCGCCATGGCTGCAGGGTCGACGACGCGATCGAACTCCTCAGCGCTCACGTAACCCAGTTTCAGAGCGGCGCTTCTCAGGTCCAGTCCCTGGTCGTGTGCGTACTTCGCAATCGTGCTTGCTTTGTCGTACCCAATCACCGGGGTGAGGGGGGTGACCAGCATCAGGGACTGCTCCACATCCCGTTGGATGCGGGCGCGGTTGGGTTCCATCCCTTCAACCATCGCCACGCGAAAACAGTGACAGGCATCGGTGAGCAGTGTGATGGCCTGCAGCAGGTTGAAGCCGATCAGCGGTTTGTACACATTCATCTGCAGATGGCCACCCGCACCGGCCATGGCCACCGCAGCGTCCAGTCCGATCACCTGGGTGCAGACCATGGCCATCGCTTCGCACTGGGTGGGATTCACCTTGCCCGGCATGATCGAACTTCCAGGTTCATTCTCTGGAAGATGCAGTTCGGCCAGACCGGCCCGCGGACCGCAGGCCAGTAAGCGGATGTCATTGGCAATCTTGAGCAGGCTGACGGCCAGAAGCCGGAGCTGCCCCATGGTGTTCACGAGTCCGTCATGGCCGGCCATCACGGCGAACTTGTTGGGGGCTGTGGTGAAGGGCAGGCCTGTGAGGCGTTTGAGCTCAGCTGCCGCCTCCACGGAAAAGCCTTTGGGGGCGTTGAGCCCCGTTCCCACCGCCGTGCCTCCCAAGGGCAGAGGCAGGAGTTCCTCCAGGCTCGTGTCGATGCGTCGCGCCGCGGTTCCGATTTGGTCTCTCCAGGCGGACGCTTCCTGGCCGAGGGTGAGCGGGACCGCATCCTGGAGGTGAGTGCGACCGATTTTCACGATGGAGCCCCAGGCCTCCGCCTTGATGGCAAAGGCCTCATTCAGCTGCTGCACTTCCGGTTGAAGACGGCGACTGATCGCGTCAACGGCTGCCACGTGAATGGCGGCAGGGAAGGCATCGTTGGTGGACTGGGAACGGTTGACGTGGTCATTCGGGTGAATGGGCCAGTGGCTGCCGAGTGCTTCCCCTGCATGCAGCGAGGCCAGATTGCTGATCACCTCGTTGAGGTTCATGTTGGTCTGCGTGCCGCTGCCGGTTTGCCAGACCCTGAGTGGAAACTGCGCATCGTGATGCCCTTCGGCGATGGCGGCCGCGGCGTCCACAATCAAGCTGCACTGGTCGCTGCTGATCAGGCCGTGTCGCGCATTCACGATGGCGGCTGCTTGCTTGATGCGAGCGAGTGCGTGAATCAGGGGGGTAGGGATCCGATCCTCGGCAATGGCGAAATTGTTCAGGGAGCGCTGGGTTTGCGCCCCCCAGAGCGCCTGCTCCGGCACCTCCACAGTGCCCATGCTGTCGTGTTCGGTGCGCGTCGCGTTCGTCATGGCTTCGAGGGGGGCCTCAACACAAGGGCAATGATCAGCAGCATTCCGCTGACGCTCACCACCACATAAATCCAGTCTGCGTAGGGGGTCCAGAACATGGGGGCCGTCAGTGCATCAGACGTGCATCAGAGCTTCAGCCGATCCCAGATCACGCCCAGGTTGGCTTGATGCAGCTCCGTGCTGAAGCAGTCTTCGAGTTGTTGGCTGCTCAGTTTTGCCGTGACCTCAGGGTCGCCGGCGAGGTTGGAGCGGAAATCGCCTCCCTCGGTATTCCAGGCGCTGTGGGCGTTCCTCTGCACCACTCGGTAGGCATCCTCCCGGCTCATGCCGGCATCGACGAGGCCGAGCAGGACCCGCTGGCTGAACACCACCCCGCCGTACACATTCATGTTGCGGCGCATGTTGTCCGGGTAGACGCCGAGACCGGCCACCACAGCTGTCATTTCCCTGAGCATGAAATGCAGCGTGACCGAACAGTCCGGAAGCATCATCCGTTCGGTGGAGCTGTGGCTGATGTCCCGTTCATGCCACAGAGCGACATTTTCAAGTGCCGCGACGACATAGCTGCGCAGCACCCTGGCCAGGCCGCTGATGCGCTCACTGCGGATCGGATTGCGTTTGTGGGGCATGGCCGAACTGCCTTTTTGGCCCTTGGCGAAGCTTTCTTCCACTTCGAGCACATCGGTGCGCTGGAGATTGCGGATTTCCGTCGCAAAGCGGTCAAGACTCGCTCCCACCAGGGCGAGGGTCTGGATGTAGTCCGCATGGCGATCGCGGGAGATCACCTGGGTGCTGGCTGTGTCGGGGCTCAACCCGAGACGCTCACAGGTCAGACGCTCCACCTCTGGGTCGGTGTTGGCGTAGGTGCCCATGGCTCCACTCACCTGGCCCACGGCGACATCCCGTTCGAGGCGTTCGAGACGCTCAGCGTTGCGCCGGGTTTCTGCCAACCAGCCTGCAAGCTTGAAGCCGAAGGTGATCGGTTCGCCATGGATGGCGTGGGAGCGGCCGATCATCACCGTGTTCTTGTGCGCTGTCGCCAGCTCGGCGATGGCCTGATCGAGGGCCGTCAGTTCCTGTCGCAACAGCGCCACCGAGGCCTTGAGTTGCAGCGCCAAGCCGGTATCCAGCACATCACTGCTGGTCATGCCCACGTGGATGTAGCGCCCGGCATCCCCCACATGCTCATTCACGTTGGTGAGGAACGCGATCACGTCATGGCGCACCTCGGCTTCGATCTCGAGGATCCGCTCCGGCTCGAAGGCCGCCTTGGTGCGGATGTCCTCCATGGCAGGCTCCGGGACGCGCCCTAAGGAGCAGTTGGCTTCACAGGCAGCGACTTCGACATCGAGCCAACTTTGATACTTGGCACGGTCGGTCCAGATCGCGCCCATCTCGGGCAGGGTGTAGCGCTCGATCAAGGGCTCTCAGACGAACGGTCAATCCATGACCATACGGCGACGGGGACGTTCAGGCTGAGCGCAAGCGACGGTGTTCAACCTCCCACTGCACGTGCTGTCCCCATGACTGCTGCCGCACGAGGCAGACGCCACCACGGCATTCGATCACCTGGAAAGGAGGCAGATCATCAGGATGATTGTCGATCGTGACAAAGGTTCCAGGGTGGAGAAGCTCCAGAACGTTGCTGTGGTTGCGGCAGCGGCGATGGGGAGGCTGCTTGGCGGACATGTCCGTGAGGCGGCTCGGCTTGATCCTCCCGGAGATCAACGGGTTCATGGGTGAACCCCATGACTTTGTTCGGATTTCCACTCTGCTTTTATGAAGCTGTGCCCCGAAAACAACGGCTGGATCTGCATCTGCTGACGTTGGGCCTGGCGGCATCCCGTCAACAGGCTCAGCAGCTGATCCGTGCTGGGAAGGTGCGCGATCGCCATGGCCAGCGGCTGGAGAAGCCCGGTTTTGAAGTGACTGAAGACACGGTTGTTCGTGTCGAGCAGCCGCCACGGTTTGTTTCCCGGGGCGGGGAGAAACTTCTCGGCGCGCTTCAGGCGTTCCCCATCGAGGTGGAAGGGCGTGTGTGTGTGGATGGGGGTATCTCCACCGGCGGTTTCACCGATTGCTTGCTGCAGCACGGCGCGACTCGGGTTTATGGCATCGATGTGGGTTACGGCCAGACCGCTTGGAGCCTTCGCACCGATGAACGGGTGGTGCTGAAGGAGCGCACCAATTTGCGGCGCCTGATCCCTGAGGAGCTTTTCGCTGAGGGTGATTCCAGACCCACCTTGGCCGTGGCGGATGTGTCGTTCATTTCTCTGCAGCTTGTGCTTCCCGCTCTATCTGGGTTGCTGCAACTGGATCAACAGGGTGAACGCTGCTGTGGGTGTGAAGCTGTGCTGCTGGTGAAGCCTCAATTCGAAGTGGGGCGTGAGCGCGTGGGAAAAGGCGGTGTTGTTCGTGACCCAGCGGCGCACCGCGATGCCATTGCAAGCGTGATTGCTGCAGGCCGAGCTTTGAACTGGAAGGCTCGCGGGTTGGTGGGGTCACCGATCACAGGCCCTGCGGGTAATCACGAATATCTGTTGTGGCTTGGCGGATCAGGTGACTCCTCGGTCACCAGCGAGGTGACCGAGGCCGTGGTGATCGCAACACTCAATCCCTGATGCGAATGTCAGAGAGCAGCACCGTCACGATCGCCGGTGCGGATGCGAACCACGGTTTCAACGGTTGAGATGAAGATTTTTCCATCGCCGATCTCGCCAGTTTTCGCTGCTTCGGCAATGGCCGTCACGACCGTGTCCACCCGGGCATCGTCGACGACCACTTCCACCTTCAGCTTCTGAAGGAATTCAACGGTGAACTCAGATCCTCGGTAGCGCTCAACCTGGCCTTTCTGCCTGCCGAATCCGCGCACTTCACTCACGGTCATGCCGACGATTCCGGCATTGACCAGGGCAAGTTTCACATCTTCGAGCTTGAAGGGACGAATGACTGCTTCGACTTTTTTCATGGAAGGAGCTTCAGGCGGTGAAGGGGTGGTTCAGGACTGATTCAGCGGGAGGGTGAAAGGGTCGGCAGAGGTGCGACTGTCAGACCACCCTTGGTGGCGTCTTGCCAGAGAATTTCGGCGTCCGAACGGGACACGGTGACCCGTCCATCGGCCAGAAGGTCCCAGTGCTGAGACTCGAAGTGGGTCTGGAGCCAGAGAATTCCGTGAATGCTGTTTGGCGTCAATCGATAGGAAAGGCCATCTGCCAGCAATCGGAGATCCATGGAATGGGCTCGAGTGTGTCCCCATTACCGCTGGCCCCAGACCCAGTCGTTGTTCGATTCGATACCGAATCAGGATTTGGCTTGCTGCTGCCTGTGCTGATAAACGCTGCCGCGATAGTGCAGCTCGACGGTGTTTTGATCAGCGACTTGATGCTGCAGGGGCGCTTCGTAGTGACTGCCGCGGTACGTGTGATCGACCTGTTGAGTGCTCAGCCGTTCGTGCTGGGCTGGGTCGTAGGCAATGCCTCTGTAGGTGTGTTGAACAGTGGTCATGGGAGAAGCCTCGAAGGGGGTGGTGGTTGTTCCGATCGCTGATCGGAGCCGCTTCGTGGGAAGGAGCGTTGCTTCGCCGCGCGAGTGGCTACTTCCGGCTGGAAAGGCGACGCATGACCGTCGCCTGAGCTCAACGTTTTGTCCTTCAATGCAGTTGTACCGCAAAAGTGTTGTTCATAGTGAACATTTTGCTGATTTGCTTGGAAGAAAATCGGTGAATACCAGGCTCTGGTGGGCCTGGGCCTCTCCGGTTGGGATTTAGGTTCTTTACAAACCGTTGTCTCTGATGTCAGTCATGAGCGCATCCTCTTCAGCAACGACTCGAACGCCTCTGTATGGCGAGCGAGCGATCGCCGAGGCCGAATTGATCTGTTTCGACAACCCTCGGCCCGGTCGGCCCTATGAGGTGTCCATTGAACTGCCGGAATTCACCTGCCTCTGCCCCTTTTCGGGCTACCCGGATTTCGCTGTTTTGCGTCTTCTTTATCAGCCCGGCCCGCGGGTCGTTGAGCTGAAGGCGATCAAGCTGTATGTGAACGGTTATCGCGATCGCACCATCTCCCATGAAGAGGTTGCCAACCGGATCCTTGATGATCTCGTGTCAGCTTGCGACCCGGTTTGGATGCAGCTTGAGGCCGATTTCCATCCCCGGGGAAATGTTCACACCGTGGTGCGTGTCAGCCATGGGACACGTCAACCCTGTTGATCAGTTCCGGCAGTTCTGCAGCGAAACCCAGCAGGTTGCGATTGCAAAGTCCGCCGATGTGCAAGCGCTGATGCACGGCGTCGCTGATCACCCAGATCTGACGCGTCGCCACCATGCTCAGCGCTCCGCCGAGCAGCGTGATGGCAAATCCGGCATAGACCAGAGGCACTCCGGGGTCACGTTTGAGCAGCAGCCCACTGGCAGGGAGGATGTCGATCACCTTCAGGGGTAAGCCCCTCACCTCTGTTCCTTCGCCTCCGGGGCGGAGATTGGTGATCAGTGCACCGTCCGAGCCGAACACCTGCACTGGACCTTGTTCACTGCTGGTGCTCAGAAAGACGGGTTCACTGCCGTCCGGACGGGTGGGCAGGACCAGTCCCCAGACTTGGTCACCCAGCTCCGGAAATGTGCTGAGGGGAAGCTGCAGCATGGGACTTTTGCCGATCTGCACCGTGACTGCAGCCAAAGACCAGTCGGCCTGATACACCGTCATGCCCTGGTAACGGAGTGGATGGTTCACGCTGATCGTGCGGCGCTCGTCCTCTTGGCCTGGTGGTGAGAGAGTCAGCGTCGATTGGAACTGTTCTGCACGTCCGGCAGGGTCACGCGTGATCGAAAAGTTCTCAAGCGTGAGACTGAGGCGATTGGCGCCTGCTGGATCGAGAAGATCCAGAGACCGTCCTGGAGCTAAAAACCGTTCCAGACGCTGACCGGCGAGTGCTCCCCAGGCCGCTCCGATCAGCAGCAACACCAAGCCCGTGTGCACCAGCAGCGGACCTACCCGTCCCACGACGCCGCGACGCGCGGCCAGGCGATCTTGATGCTGCTTGACCTGCCACCCCCGTGATTTCAGTTCGATGGCAAGGCTGGAGAGAGCACCATCGCTGCTGGCACAGCTGAGGGTTTCCGCCAGGGCCAGCTTGCTCAGTTGACGCGGGCGTGTGTAATCGATCCAACGCATGGCCGCCTGCAAGGCCGGCCATTGCCGGCGCCAACTGCAAAGCATCAGGGCCAGGCCGAGCCAGGCGAGCAGAGCCAGGAACCACACGCTTGAGTAGAGATGATCAAGCTGAAAGGCCAGCATCTGGTCACCATTGATCAACCCGAGCCAGGGATCGGCGTTGAAGCGCTCGAGGTACAGCTCAGGAGCTTCTTGCTGAGGAAGGATCGTCCCCACAGCACTGGCTGTGGCGATGAGCAGAAGCAGCGCGATGGCCAGGCGCAGATCGGAAAGGATCGCGAAGACGCGATTGAGAGTGCGCATCCTTAGACCAACCGAGCCAACAGCGTGAGTGATCCCACCGTGATCAGCACGGCTCCGCTGATGCTCGGGATCCATTGGCTCACAGGACGGAGCGCCATCAATTTCGGCAAGGACGCTGCCATGCTGCCCGCCAACAGCAGCGGCAGAACCTGGCCGATCCCGAAGCTGCTCAGGAACAGAATGCCAATCACAACATTCCCAGTGCTGGCGATCCAAGCGAGCAGAACGGCCAAAACGGGGGTCGTGCAGGGCGAGGCTGCTAACCCAAAGGCCAGGCCTGCGGCCAGGGGGGCCAGCGGTGCTGGCACTCGATTGCTCCAGGCCTTGGGATCAGGGCCCGCCGGCAGGGGAATCCGGATCATCCCCAGAAGATTGAGGCCCATCACGATGGCAAGCACAGCCACCAGCGTTGGGATCAGACCTGGCACTTGTCCGTAAATTCCGCCCAGCAAACCGCTGAGGCTTCCCAGCATGACCAGTGCGGCAACAATGCCAGCGGAAAACGCCAGGCTGCGCTGCCAGGGAGCCTGGCGACCCTCAAAGCCGGCCAGATAAGCAAGGGTGACCGGAAGAAGGGAGAGAGAGCAGGGACCAAGGCTGGTCAGGGCTCCTCCGATCAGAACCACCCCCAAACTGAGGGGGCCTGGCTGTTCCAGGGCGTGATTCAGCAGCTGCTCAGCGCTTCGAGCCAGATCGGAAAGCGCTAGATCGAGGAAAGCGATGGTCGTGCCGGTCGGCCGGAAATCACAGACTGCAAGCCTATCGATCAGCGCTTCAATGCCGCCGGAGTTTGCGTTCTGATCTGCGTTGGCCGCGGCCTCCAATGAAGCCTGTGGATTCCAGAGAGCAGCGGATGAGCAGTCCCACGATCATCAGGCTGGACAGCAGCGAGTTGCCTCCATAACTCATCAGGGGCAACGGCAGACCTGTTGTTGGCATGGCTCCGGAGGCCACGGCAATGTTCATGATGGATTGCCCCACCAACAGTGTGGAACAGCCAATGGCAACAAGGCGCGCCTGATTGCTGCGGCAGCGCAGTGCCACGCGCAGGCCGAGGTAGCCGATCAGCATCAAGAAGAGCAGCAGAAGCAACGAGCCCACCAGCCCGAATTCCTCGGCGTACACCGCAAAAATGAAGTCGGTGCTTTGGATCGGCAGATATTGCAATTTCTGCGTTGAGAGTCCGAATCCCTCTCCGAAGACCCCTCCCGAACCGATCGCCAGAAGACTTTGAATCAGTTGGTAGCCATCACCCTGAGGATCTTTCCAGGGATTCAGAAAGGAAATCACCCTGAGTCGTTGGTATTCATTGATCAAAATGCTTGCGGTGCCCAGGCAGGCGCCTCCGATCGCCGTGCCGAACAGTTGCACCAGGGGTAAGCCTGCTGAGAAGGCCATCAACCAGATCAATAACCCATTCAGAGCGGCGGTGCTGAGATTGGGTTGCTTAAGGATGAGAAGCACTAACAGCCCAAAACTGCCGAGCCAAAGCAGCTTCTGATCCAGGCCTGTGCGTTTCCAGTGCGCGAAGAGGTTGGCCGCCTGCAACACCACAAACGGTTTCACGAGTTCTGAGGGCTGGATCTGGATCGGTCCGATCACGAGCCAGCGACTGGCTCCGTTCACCGTGGTTCCCATCACCAATGTGGCGGCAACAAGCAGGCCGCCAATCCAGAGGGCGGGGCCAGCCATCTTCAGCCAACGCCTCAGGTTGATGGATGCTGTGAACGCCATCAAGCTCCAGCTCGCAGCCATCCACACCAATTGGCGCTTGAGATAAAAAGCACCTTCCCCTTGCTCTCGGGCTGCAACCCACCAGCTGGCAGAGGCCAGCACCAGCAAACCCGCAAGACTCCAGATCGCTGTGAGCGTGAGCAACAGGCGTGCTTCCGCAGGCCACAACGACCAGTCGAGGGGGAGGTGGCGGTCCCAGAACGCCTTCTGCTCTTTTTCAGGATGCGTCCGAGTCCTCACGGTGTCCGACCGTGAGGACCGACTCCTCCTGGACATCACGGACGGGCTGCTCAAGAGTCAAGAAAGGAATAAGTGTATTGAGCCGTCTTCAACACGATTTGCCAAGGGACAGGTCATAAAAAAACCCGGCCTTTAGCCGGGTTCGCAAGGGTTTGAGCTGATGTCAGTTACCGACATTCACCTGGCGTGAGCCAGTGCAGAGTTCAACCTTGATGATTCGTCCACCCTGTTTCTGGATTCTCTGTTGTTCAGCGAACCAGCTGTCGTAGGGAACCCACTTGGTGAAGAAGGTGTTCTGCAATTCGCGCTGGGTCCGAACTTTTTCAGGGCTCGGAATGCAGGCGGTGACTTTGAACAACCGCATGGGCCTCAGTTGCCGAGACCGGAACAGATGTAGTCGAAGTAGACACCCATCTCCTTGCCTGCATCGGGGCCAACGAGGGAAGCGGTGACTTCTTTCATGGCCTGAATGGCCTGAACAGTGGCTCCGATGGGCACTCCGAGGGAGTTGTAGGTCTCCTTGAGACCGTTCAGCACCCGCTCGTCGAGGATGGAGGTATCACCGGCCAGCATGGCGTAGGTGGAATAACGCAGGTAGTAATCCAAATCGCGGATGCAGGCTGCATAGCGACGGGTGGTGTACATGTTGCCGCCCGGACGGGTGATGTCCGAATACAGCAGGGCCTTCGCCACAGCATCACGAATGATCGAGGACGCATTGGCGCTGATGGTGGCAGCAGCTTTAACGCGCAGCTCACCGCTGGCGAAATAGCCCTCGAGGCTGCTCATGGACGTCGTGTCCAGGTAAAGACCCTGGACATCCGACTTGTTGATGACGTTGGTGATCGCGTCTTGCATGGATCAGGAGTGACGGAAAGGGGCGTGAAGTCCGGTGATTCAGGCGAGGGCGCCGACCACGTAATCGAAGTAGAAGCCTGCCTCTTCGGCGTCGGCGCCACTGAGGATGCTCATGGCGACGGTCTTCATTTCACGGACCGCTTCAGCCATGGCTTCCAGGGGAGTACCCAGGGAGCGATAGAGCTCGCGAGCGCCGATGACTCCGATTTCTTCAATCGGGGTCACGTCACCTGCGACGACCCCGTAAGTGACGAGGCGCAGGTAGTAATCCATGTCACGAAGACAGGTTGCGGTCATTTCCTCGCCGTAGGCGTTGCCGCCGGGGGAGATCACATCAGGACGCTTCTGAAACAGCTGGCCGCCAGCTGTCTTGACGATGCGCTCACGGCTCTCGCTGAGAACCTGAGCGACGCGCAGACGACGCTGGCCGCCGCCGACGAAAGCCTTGATCTGGTCCAGTTCTCCTGGACTGAGATAGCGGGCTTCGGCGTCCGCGTTGATGATCGAGTTGGAGACGATGCTCATGCAGTTCTACCTCGAAGCAAGCGGCCGCCCGTAGGAGACCGATATCCGGTGTGTGGTGGTGGTGATCTCGACAGAGATCGGACAGCAGCTTAAGGGCCGCAGGTGCTCAGATCGTGGAGATTCGAGCTCGAAGGCCTTCAGATGTTGTATCTGTTGACCTTCGGGGATGCCGTCGGGCTTCACCAGAGATGGTGAGGCCGATCACCAGTGATTCTCAGCCAACTGCTAGGGAGGGTTTGGTGCTGGTAACAGATCTTCATTCCTGGGTTAGGTGTTTGATAACCAGGCATAAAAAAGCCAGCGGTTTACATTCGCTGGCTCTGCAAATTGCGAGTTGTTGTAATTGGTAATTAGACGTGATGCACCAGCATTAGGAGTGCTTACAACGGTTGGCTGGTTGGAGGCGTGAGTCCGGCATTGCCGCTGTAGAGGGATGCTGTGCGGGTGAGGGTTGGCTGGGCGACGCCTGGCTGTGAACTCAAGCCTTGAAGCCCAGGAACCTCAGACGACTCGAATCCGAGTTTGGAGCGAAGATCCAGCAACTCCTGAACAGCTGCACATTGCCCTGATTCTGCTCTCACGATCAGGAAGCGACTCGTTTCTGCCGGAGTGGATGCCCGTCCAACAAGCGCCATTGCCGCTGCGGTGGCAGCGCGTAGGGGCGCCATTTTGGACAGTCTTTCCATAAAGGCTTCACTGGTGGCGACAGCTGCCACGAATCCTTCGAGATCGATTTGGCCATCGCGCAGTCGGGATTCGCTCGTGATCAGGCGTTCGCTTTCCAAAGGCACGCGGTTGAGAAGCTGCCGATAGGTGGCGTCAGCCACTTCTCTCAGTTCTGATTCACTTGGATTGACAGGGAGCGAGAGCTTGGCGGGCAGTCCGGTGCGCCGCTGGAAGCCCAGCGCGTTCCCTATTTGCAAAGCCGCTGTGAGCCCAGTCTTCCCCTGATCCTGTTGGATCGTTCGAGTGAAGCGTGAGTCGAGCGTGCGACTCCACGAGTTGGCCGTGTCTTGCGCCGAGCCTGGTGACGTTGAGCTTCGCTGTGGGCGGCCACGCATCAGTGGCGACCAATTGGATGCTGGCATGGAGCTCACATCAGCGCGCCACTGACCAGCAGCGGTTTGCGTTTGACCCGTCAGGTTCCGGGTTGTGACATCGCTCGTCGTTCGCAGGCGGTCGTTCCGAACAGAGTCGGGACGACGACCCATGGCCAGGTCAACGACGGCGGTGACATCGATGGGACGTCGCAGGGCAGGAGCTCGGCGTGTGTTCAGATCTGCCGGCGTGATGAATCGCTCGTAAGGAACGGTGTCCTCACCAAAGCAATCCTTGTAGTCCTGACCGTCGATCAGTGCATCAACGAGACCGTAAAAGCCTCGGCGGGCGGCAGTATCGAACAGTGCATCAATCTCCCAGCGACCAAACGTGGGTCGCCCGAGCAGTCTGCGATGCATCACTTCGATCGCCTTCGTGATGTACAAGCCTTCCCAATAGCGACGGCGAAACGCATTGGAGCGTGCCACCGAACGCACAAAGTCGCGCAGGCTGATGTCTCCGTTCTCGAGTCGTGCTTCTTCAGAGCTGAGTCGCTCTCCTGCGTAGCCGGCTGTTCCGAGAACCTGTACATAGACCGCTTTGATCACAGCCTGGGTGGACGATTCGGTGTTGCGAATGCTGGGCTGGCCGCCTCGGCGGGGTCTGGCGGCTCCACCGGTTGCGATCTGCTGAAGACGCAGCACTCTTGGGCCGACCTTGCGGGGACGGCTTCCGCGGAACTGAGGACTGTCCATCTGGCCGGGCTGGGCCATGCCATTGCTGACCAGCAGGCGGCGGGTGTCGTAGCCGAAGGGAGCCGGTCGTGTCGCGACTGATGCTGTCGACGAGGGGAAGATCGCGCCGTATTGGTTGCCGACGGGATCATTGCCACCGCCGTAAACATGCTGATCGCCGAACGGCTGGCGGTAGGACGCGTAGAGCGTGACGTATTGCGGAGCGCCTTCGAATGGTGCGCTGAACCTGAACAAACGCCGATTGGAGCCCCAGCCGGCACTTTCCTGGGCTTCTTCTCCAAGATCGCGCAGGTAGGGAACGGTCTCCTCCCCAAAGGTTTGGGCGTACTCACTGCTGTTAACGAGCACATCAACCAATCCGTTGAGACCCTGCTCGCTCACGATCGAGAAGGCTTTGCGGAATTCTTCGAGTGAGCTGATGCCTCGACCGAGGAAGTGGCGATAGGCCAGTTCCACGACGCGACTGTTGACAAATCGACCGTAAAACTGAGTTCGATATTCCTTGCTCTTGCCAAGAGCGCGAATGAACTCGCGCATGGAGATCTTGCCCTGCACGAGCTGACTTGCTTCAGAGCGACAGGGGGTTTGGGAGTAGCCCTTGGCAATATCCCTTTCAAAAACCTGGCGGTACGCAGCCTTCACAATCTCAGCTTTTTCGGCGCCGGAGAGACCGGGACGCATTTCAAAGCGCTGGGCCGACTCAGCGGCCAGGGCATAGATCGCCGGGAGCTGCAGTCCCTGCCGAACAGCGCTTCCAGGCTTCTGCCGCGTTGAAGGGGTGGCAACAGCCAGCTCCTGGAGCAGAACGTTGAAGCAGTCGATCGTGAGGCGACGCGCTTCAGGCAGCTCACGAAGCAGTTGGGCTGAAGCCGCACGCATTTCCTGCAGCGCAACGTTGGTGGCTGTCAACGAGCAGTTCTTCAGGAGAATGTCCCGTAGCCCTCGGGTGTTCACCGAGAGAATGCTTGGGTCTCCTGCCACGAGGGCATAGCCCACATATCGCAGGAACCAACCCATGTCGCGCACGGATTTGCGCATGAATGCGGGGCCGTATTTGGCCACACTGATGGCGTTGAAGCCAGTGGGAAGCACCACACGCACATCGGCATCGCCGCTGCTTCCATCCAGAAGCCTGGTGAGGAAGTTTCCGCGCTTGGTGGTTGCGCTTTCTCCAGTGAAGGTGCGAACCGATTGGGCGAAGGCGACCTGATCGGCGGCCAGGGGGGTGTCATCACCCGCCCGGCGTTCTTCGCCGGTTGTGAGTGGGCTCTCGAGGAAAGAAAGAGGTGTTCCCCCCACGAAAATTCGGTTGGCTGCACGAGCCACGATCGACTCGGCGTTGGCCGCAATGATCCGCGAGGCCTCAAGCCTGTCGTTACCACTGCGGAAAAACGTGATGAGCGAGTCAAGCTCCCCACCATCGGGGAATCGATCCTGCTGCTCGGCTTGGCGAACGCTGGAGAGCGGCAGTGTGTCGTACAGCTGGGGGGAGACCCTGGGGCTGCCGCTGCTGGCGGTCACGGTCATGAACGGAAGCAAGCCGGATCCGGCCAGGTTACGGCTCGTGCCCTGAGCACCTCGGCTGCCATGAACAAATGTTTGCAGGGGTCGCCGTCAGCAGTGACGCATTGCGACAGCGCATGAAATGCTCCATCGCAAGCCGATCGACCCGGAAGCCCGCCGCTGATGCAACCCACCCCGTCCGATGCCGCCACACCAGTGGTGAGTGATTTCTACGACCGTTTTCCCTATCCGGGTGACCCCATTCAGGACGGCCCACCGCCTGGGTACAACTGGCGCTGGTGTCTGGACAGCGTCGATGGCGCCGTCAGAGGTGCAACCCCCGTTCGCGCTGATGCAGGGACGCCTCCCCGCATTCTCGACGCAGGCTGTGGGACGGGTGTGAGTACCGACTATCTCTGCCACCTCAATCCCGGTGCCGAGATCCTGGCTGTCGATATCAGCGCCGGTGCTCTGGGACTGGCCAGAGAGCGGCTGCACCGCTCCGGAGGAGCAAAGCAGGTTCGATCACTGCGTCAGGAACAGCGCAGCCTCTTGGATCTCAAGGATGAGGGGCCCTTTGACTACATCAACTCCGTGGGTGTCCTGCATCATTTGCGAGACCCTCTGGCGGGTCTGAAAGCTCTTGCTGCGCTGCTGGACGAAGACGGCTTGATGCACCTGTTCCTGTATGCGAATGCAGGGCGCTGGGAAATCCACCGGACGCAGAGAGCCCTGACCAGGCTTGGCGTGGGGCAGGACGGAGAAGCTCTGCGCCTGGGCCGAGAGCTGTTCGAGGTGCTGCCTGAATCCAATCGGCTTCGCCGTAACCATGAACAGCGGTGGTTGATCGACACCGCTGCCGATGCCAACTTCGCAGACATGTATCTGCACCCCCAGGAGACCAGTTACGACCTCAAGTCACTGTTTGCCTTGATTGAGGCCTCCGGGTTGCATTTCGCTGGCTTCTCCAATCCTTCGGTTTGGGATCCAGCGCGTGTGTTGAGCGGTGATCTCCTGGCACGGGCGCAATCGCTTCCCATCCAGGATCAGTGGTTTCTGATCGAGGATCTCGATACGGAGATCAGTCATTTCGAGTTTTTTGTTGCGCGGAAACCGATTCAGAAGCGGCGCTGGGACGATGACGGGGAGCTCTTGAAGACGCGAGGCCGACGCCAGTCGTGTTTGTGGGGCTGGCCCTCCGTCAGCCTGCTGGGTCCTGATCTCGAGCCGATGGCGTTGTCTGCGCAGGAAAAGCAGCTGCTTGAGGCTGTGGATGCCCACCCTGAGCATTCTCTCGGAGAGCTCGATTTAGGCCCCTGGACTGCTGATGTGGCAAGGGCTCTGATCCAGCGGCGTCTGCTGTTGCCCATCGCTGAAGCAGGGGGGGGCAGGGAAAACGCGTGATAGATTCCGCGCGCTTTCTCAGGCGTTGTTTGCTGGCTACCACTCCGATCGAATCCAGTGCGGCATCCGTTGCAACCGATTCGGGCATGGGTGAGTACGCCAGGCTCCAACGACGCTTGATGCTGGCCACCCTCACCGTCTCCCTGCTCGCGGCTCTTGTCGCGTTCGTTCGATTCGATGCTCTGGTGGCCCGCAGCCTGCTGGTGGGCTCGTGTGCTGGTCTTCTGTACCTGCGCTTACTCGCCCGCAGCGTGGCCAGGCTCGGCGGAGGTTCCCGTCAGGTTGGGCGATTTCAGCTGGTGGTGCCAATGCTTCTCATCGTGGCAGCGGCCAAACTTCCCCAGCTCGAGCTTCTTCCCGCCTTCATCGGTTTTCTTCTCTACAAGCCCGCTTTGATTCTTCAGACCGTCATCGACGCCTGATTTCGCGCACTCATCACCGTCATGGTTCCGTCGCTCCTCAATCTGCCCTTCGCCGAACTCGAGGTCGGTCAGCACCTGTACTGGCAGATCGGCAATCTGAACCTGCATGGCCAGGTTTTCCTCAGCTCATGGGTCGTGATCGGCTTGCTGCTCCTGCTCGTTGTGAGCGGAACCCGCAAGATGGAACGCGATCCGAAAGGTGTTCAGAACCTTCTGGAATACCTCTGGGATTACCTTCGGGAGCTCGCACGGGAGCAGATCGGCGAGAAGGCTTACAGAGATTGGCTTCCTTTCGTGGGAACCCTGTTCCTGTTCATCTTCGTCTGCAACTGGGGAGGCGCCCTGATTCCCTGGCGTCTCGTTGAGCTTCCCAATGGAGAGCTCGGTGCACCAACTGCAGACATCAACACCACAGTGGCCATGGCTCTGCTGGTGTCTCTCTCCTACTTCTATGCGGGACTGAGCCGTAAAGGTCTGCGTTACTTCGAGTACTACGTGGAGCCGACCCCGATCATGCTCCCTTTCAAAATCATCGAAGACTTCACGAAGCCTCTGTCGCTTTCGTTCCGTCTTTTCGGAAACATCCTGGCTGACGAACTGGTTGTGGCCGTCCTGGCCTTCCTCGTGCCTGTGCTGGTCCCGCTGCCTGCCATGTTCCTCGGGTTGTTTACCAGTGCCATTCAGGCCCTGATTTTCGCCACCCTTGCCGCGAATTACATCGGCGAGGCTGTGCACGAAGAGGCCCACTAAGTCTTTTCGTGCCTTTCGCAGGTCCCCCGCGATCTGCTAAACACATCGCGCGCAGGTCCGGGTGGAACCGGGCCCGCCCTCCATCGTGAGGGTGTCCCGGGCGCGTCCTGCCCTTTCCGCGCTCATCCTGCGCACCTCCAACCGCTTTCCACCAATGAGTGATCTGACCTCCGCCGCTTCCGTTCTGGCCGCCGCTCTCGCGGTGGGTCTCGCCGCCATCGGCCCTGGTATCGGCCAGGGCACCGCAGCCGGTCAGGCTGTGGAAGGCATCGCCCGCCAGCCTGAAGCTGAAGGCAAGATCCGCGGAACCCTGCTGCTCTCCCTGGCCTTCATGGAAGCTCTGACCATCTACGGCCTGGTGGTGGCACTGGTTCTTCTGTTCGCCAACCCCTTCGCTGGCTGATCAGATTCGCTTGCGGGGAGACCTCACGTCTCCCCGCGCTTCTGATCCGTTCGATTTGACTGTCCCAATCGCATCCTTCCATGACCTGGCTTCTGCTCGCTGAAGCAGGTGTTCCGGAGGGAGGTCTTTTTGACCTCGATGCCACCCTGCCGCTGATGGCGGTTCAGGTGGTTCTCCTCACCTTCCTGCTCAATTCCCTGTTCTTCCGGCCGGTCGGCAAGGTCGTGGAGGATCGCGAGGGTTACATCGCGACCAGTCGTGCTGAGGCCAAGCAAAAGCTTGAGCAAATCAACCGACTGGAAGCCGATCTCCAAGATCAACTGCGTGGAGCCCGTCAGGCTGCTCAGTCAGCCATCGTTGAGGCTGAACAGGAAGTTGATCGTCTGTACCGCGAGGCCCTCGCCGAAGCGGAAGCCGAAGCCAATCGCACCCGCGAAAAGGCCCGGCGCGAGATCGAGTCCCAACGAGAATCTGCCCAGGCTCAGCTCATGAGTCAGGTGGATCAGCTCAGTGCCCAGATCATCAACAGACTTCTGGCCGCCTGACGATGACTATGCCTCTTCCACTTTTTGCCTCGGAAGGTGGGTTCGGTCTGAACCTCAACCTTTTCGAGACCAACCTCATCAACCTCGTCATTGTGATCGGGGTTCTTTACTGGTTCCTGAAGGGCTTCTTAGGGGGCATCCTTGAGCGTCGCCGCCAAGCGATTCTGAAGGACCTCGAGGATTCCGAAGGCCGGTTGCGTCAGGCCACCACCGATCTGGCTCGAGCCCAAGAAGACCTCGCTGCTGCTCAGCAGAAAGCAGAGAAAATCCGCTCTGACGGCAAGGCCCGAGCTGAAGCCATCCGCAAGGACGGTGAAATGCGCACGATCAATGCCATGGCTGCTGTCAAGCAGGATGCTTTGGCTGATCTCAATGCAGAAGGTGCTCGCCTCACCGAACAACTGCGCCGCGAGGCTGCACTCGCCGCCATCGACAAGGTGATGACCGAACTTCCTGGACGTCTCGATCAAGCGGGACAGTCCCGGTTGATTGATGCCTCCATCAGCAACCTGGAGGACGCCTGATGCCACTGCTCAACACTCTGGCAACTCCGTACGCCGAGGCTCTTCTTCAGGTCACTGATGGTCGCAGTGAATCCGATGATGTTGCCGCACAGTGCAAGGAACTCCTTGCGGTCTGGGATTCCAGCACCGCCTTGCGCGACGCCATGACATCTCCGGTTCTTGAGCCTTCTGCCAAGAAACAGGCCCTGTCAAAACTGCTGGCTGAGCAGATCAAGCCTTCACTGATGAACCTTCTCAAGGTTCTCGCTGATCGCCAGCGTTTGACTGCACTCGATGCCGTCCTGCGCCGCTACCTGGAGCTGTATCGCGAATCGCGCAACATCTCCCTGGCACATGTGCGCTGCGCACAGGCTTTGTCTGATGACCAAACCAAAGCCCTCACGGCAAAGGTTCAGTCCATGGTCGGAACCGGTTCCGTTGAGATTGATCTCACCATCGACGCCAGCCTGATCGGTGGTTTCGTGATCAACATCGGCTCTCAAGTCATCGACGCCAGCCTTTCTGGCCAGGTTCGTCGCCTTGGTCTTTCGCTCGCGAAGGCGAGCTGAGCACCTCTCTCTTCAACCCCACGCTCCTCCTCTCACGCCCTTTTCCAGGGTTTACCCGCCATGGTTTCCATCCGTCCCGACGAGATCAGCGCCATCCTCAAACAGCAGATTGAGGACTACGACAAGTCTGTTTCGGTCAGCAATGTGGGTTCCGTCCTGCAGGTGGGCGACGGCATTGCTCGTGTCTACGGCCTTCAGCAAGTGATGGCCGGTGAACTCGTTGAGTTCGAAGACGGCACCGAAGGCATTGCGCTCAATCTCGAAGACGACAATGTCGGCGCAGTGCTGATGGGTGAGGGCCTGGGTATCCAGGAGGGGAGCACCGTTCGCGCCACCGGAAAGATTGCATCTGTCCCCGTTGGTGATGGTCTTCTTGGCCGCGTGGTGAACCCTTTGGGTGTTGCTCTCGATGGCAAGGGTGACCTGGGCACAACCGAGTCTCGCCTGATCGAATCCCCCGCTCCCGGCATCATTCAGCGGAAGTCGGTGCATGAGCCGATGCAAACGGGCATCACCGCGATCGACGCGATGATTCCCATCGGTCGCGGCCAGCGTGAGCTGATCATTGGCGACCGTCAAACCGGCAAAACAGCGATCGCGATCGACACGATCCTCAATCAGAAGGATCAGGACGTGGTTTGCGTTTATGTGGCCATCGGTCAGAAGGCTGCGTCTGTCGCCCAGGTGACTGAGGTGCTGCGTGAGCGTGGTGCCCTCGATTACACCGTGATCGTGGCCGCCAATGCCTCTGAACCTGCTGCTCTTCAGTATCTGGCGCCTTACACCGGTGCGTCGATTGCCGAGTACTTCATGTACAAGGGCAAGGCCACCTTGGTGATCTACGACGATCTCTCCAAGCAGGCTCAGGCTTATCGCCAGATGTCTCTGCTTCTGCGTCGTCCGCCCGGTCGTGAGGCTTATCCCGGCGACGTGTTCTACTGCCACAGCCGACTTCTCGAGCGTGCCGCCAAGTTGTCCGATGCCATGGGCAAAGGTTCGATGACGGCACTGCCCATCATCGAGACCCAGGCAGGTGACGTGTCGGCCTACATCCCAACCAACGTGATTTCCATCACCGATGGTCAGGTGTTCTTGAGCTCTAATCTGTTCAACTCCGGCCTGCGTCCTGCCATCAACGTGGGTATTTCCGTGAGCCGCGTTGGTGGTGCAGCCCAAACCAAGGCCATCAAGAAAATCGCCGGCACGCTCAAGTTGGAGCTGGCTCAGTTCGATGAACTTGCCGCCTTCTCCCAGTTCGCATCTGATCTTGATGCGGCAACCCAGAAGCAGCTCGGCCGTGGCAAGCGTCTGCGCGAACTGCTCAAGCAGCCTCAGTTCAGCCCTCTGATCCTTGCTGAGCAGGTGGCCATCGTTTATGCCGGTGTGAAGGGCCTGATCGACGACGTGCCTGTGGACCAGGTGGTTCAGTTCTCTCGCGAGCTCCGCGAGTACCTCAAGAGCAACAAGCCTGAGTTCATCGAAAAAATCCAAACCGAGAAGGTTCTCAGCCCTGAAGCTGAGACCATGCTCAAAGAGGCCGTCGCTGAAGTCACTTCCACCATGCTGGCAACGGCCAACTGAGGTCCTGAGACATGGCAAATCTCAAAGAGATCCGCGATCGGATCAAATCAGTTAAAAACACACGCAAGATTACCGAGGCTATGCGCCTTGTCGCGGCAGCCAAGGTGCGTCGTGCCCAGGAGCAGGTTCTGCGCAGTCGGCCTTTCGCCGATCGCCTGGCCAGGCTCCTGGAAAATCTTCAGGCGCGCATGCGCTTTGAGGATGCTGACGCCCCCCTGCTTGAGGATCGTCCCCTTGAGACGGTCACACTCATGGCGGTCACAGGTGATCGTGGCTTGTGCGGTGGCTACAACGCCAACATCATTAAGCGCACCGAGCAGCGCTTTGAAGAGCTGCAGAGCAAGGGCTACAAGGTGAATCTTGTGTTGATCGGACGCAAGGCCATCAGCTATTTCACCAATCGCAGCTATCCGATTCAGGCCACATTCACTGGCTTGGAGCAAGTGCCAACGGCTGATGAAGCCGGATCTGTGGCGAATGAAGTGTTCGCTGAGTTTCTTTCCGAAACAACCGATCGGGTTGAAATCATCTTCACCAAGTTCATCAATTTGGTGAGCTGCAAGCCGGTTGTGCAGACCCTGCTTCCGCTCGATCCCCAAGGCATCGCTGATGCTGATGACGAGATCTTCCGCCTCACCACCAAAGATGGCGATCTCCGGGTGGAAACAGGTTCTGCTCCTGCCAATGCGCAACCAGAACTCTCTTCTGAGATCGTGTTTGAGCAGAGCCCGGATCAGCTCTTGAATGCGCTTCTGCCTCTTTACCTTCAGAACCAGGTGCTGCGCTCTCTTCAGGAGGCTGCGGCCTCGGAGCTCGCCAGTCGTATGACGGCGATGAACAATGCCAGCGACAACGCCAAGGCTCTGGCTAAAACTCTGACTCTTGATTACAACAAAGCCCGTCAGGCTGCGATTACTCAGGAGATTTTGGAAGTGGCTGGTGGAGCTGCTGCTGTCGGTTAACGACACACGCACCCATCGCAATTGTGCAAAGCCGGCCTCAGGGCCGGCTTTTTTTTGATGAGAGTTTTCTGTAGCGTTGTGCATGACCGATTCTGGAGATCTGCCGCTCGCGCGTTGTGGAGCTTCATCCCCTTTTCCCCACAGTGGTGGCCACAGAGCGGATGGCGATCGACCCTCTAACGCTGGCCGGCCAGATGCAGACACTGCTGAACCTGCGCGGCGAGGCGATCAGCAATCCCGATGAAGGTTGTGCATGGACCGGAGATCTCCATGGCATCTGGCAATTGCATCAACATCCCGACTTCCAGCCGCTAGCGGACGAGGTGATGGCACGCGTTTGGATGTATCTGGAGCGCACAGGATTTGATCTTGACCAGATTGCCTTGCACCTCCAACGCTGTTGGCCTGTGCTCAGTACGACTGGGCAAGTGGTGGGTCGGCATCACCATCCCAATGCCCATGTGAGTGCCGTCGTGTATCTCAGTGGTGATGGTCAGGGGCAGGATGGAGCCCTCTGTCTGCACGCAAGGCATCAACTCAATGAGCTGGTTCCAGGGCTTGCTGTAGGTCATGGTGGGCCCATTCGCGATCATCACCCTCACAATCAGGGGCTCTGGACTGTGAACCCTGAACCCGGTCTTTTGGTGATCTTTCCGTACCGGCTGGATCACAGTGTTGGCCAGAACAATGATGAGGAGTCGCTCCGGGTGTCCATCAGCTTCGACTTCGTGCTCACGGCCCAGGCTGCGTCCGCGCCTGCGGAATTCCTCGCGCCCCATCCCCATCAGTGGCAAGGCTGTGAGCGCCAGTTGTCCTGAGAGAATGCGCGCTTCAAGGACTATCTCGAACGGATGAGCGACTCCACGGCAGCGACCTTCGCCATCAGCGTTGAGCTAGATGGACAGACCCATCAGTTTCAGTGCGGTGCCGATCAAACTGTGCTCGCAGCCGCAGAATCTGCGGGCGTGGCCGTTCCCAGCTCCTGTTGCGCTGGTGTGTGCACGACCTGTGCCGCCCGCATCCTTGATGGCACTGTGCATCAACCGGATGCCATGGGCGTGAAGGAAGAGCTCCGCCAGGACGGCTTTGCATTGCTGTGCGTGAGTTATCCACGCTCAGATCTCAAGGTGCTCGCAGGACAGGAGGATGCTCTCTATGAAGCGCAGTTTGGCCAGTATCAGAAGTGAAACTTGAATCACTTCAGCTGCAGCTGGCGCTTCCGGCGCACGAAACAGCCCGTGACTGGCGCGGCAGGATCCTGGAGCATCTGCGCGTTCATGGCGAACCTCTGCGCTGGGCCATCACCTCGGCCAATGCCGCACCAGAGGGTGGATCTGAGGTGTTGATTGAAGCGGTGATGCTTCAGCACACGGGGTGAGCTCATGGCGGCCGTCTTCCCCACACTGATGATTGTGCCCACGGGCATTGGATGCGCGATCGGAGGTTATGCCGGCGATGCGCTTCCAGCTGCGCGGTTACTCGCGGCCGCTTCGGGCTGTCTGGTGACCCATCCCAACGTGATGAATGGAGCGGCTCTTTATTGGAGCGATGAGCGCATTTTTTATGTGGAGGGATGGGGGCTTGATCGGTTTGCAGCCGGGGAGTTGGCGCTGCGTGGAGGACGGCGGCAGCGCATCGGCCTGCTGCTCGATGCTGCGATTGAACCGTCTCTTCGAGACCGCCACTTGCAGGTTGCCGATGCCTGTCGCGCCACCCTCGGCCTGGAGATTGGTCCTGTGGTCACCACGGATGTCGCCCTCGGAGTGACGCTTCGGCAAGGGGAGAGTGGGGTGAGCTGGGGCTCGCTCGAGCATCCGGATGCGCTGCTTCGCGCTGGGGAGACACTGCGAGACGCTGGAGCATCGGCGATCGCCGTGGTGGCCCGATTCCCGGATGACTGCGGCAGTGAGGCTCTGGAGGCCTATCGCCATGGAAGCGGCGTGGATGGGTTGGCTGGTGCGGAGGCGGTGATCAGCCATCTGCTCGTGAGGCATCTTCAGATCCCCTGTGCCCACGCACCGGCTCTGGCTCCCTTGCCGCTCGACCCTCAGCTGGATCCGCGGGCGGCAGCCGAAGAGTTGGCGCATACCTTTCTTCCCTGTGTTCTCGTGGGGCTCAGTCGCGCCCCGGATCTGATTCAGTCGGCAACGGCGCAGCCCGGGGATCTTCTGGCCTCCGGCCTCAGGGCCCTTGTGGTGCCGGAGGGTGCCTTGGGCGGGGAGGCCGTCCTGGCCTGCTTGGAGCGGAACGTTCCAGTGATTGCCGTCAGCAACCCTTCGGTGCTTCAGGTGTCGTCCCAATCCCTCGGACTCGAGGATCGGGTGATTGCCGCTGCGACCTACGCCGAAGCCGCCGGGTTGGTGCTGGCGATGCGGGAGGGGGTGGCGTTGCCATCGCTGCAGAGGCCCCTTTTGCCTCTGAAACCTTGCTCCATCGCTCGAGACTGATCGCATGGCCAGGGGGTTCGCAGGGTCTGCTGCTGATCGGTCGGTTTGTCCTTGTGGGTCCGGAGCCCCGTTGGCGTCATGCTGCGGTGTTTTTCATCAGGGCCTGGCGAAGGCACAAACGGCTGAACAACTGATGCGGTCGCGCTACAGCGCTTATGCGCTGGGTGAGATTGCGTATCTGATGGCCACCCACCCTGAGCCACAGACATCGCTTCAGCAACGGCGCCGCGAGCTTCGGGCCAGCAGCCGCCAGGTTCGATGGATCGCACTCGAAATCCTGGCCGTGGAGCGTGGTGGCATCGAGGATTGCCAGGGCACGGTTCAGTTTGCTGCGCATTGCATTGCCTCTGGGCAGCGCAGATGTCTTGAGGAAACCTCGTTGTTTGAGCGGCGGGATGGGCAGCTCAGTGGTGATTGGCTTTACATCCGCGCACTGTGACGACCTCAGCGCAGGCATGCCATGGGATGACGGGGCGGAACGTTTAAGGCCTTCGCAACGCCGGGGTGGCAGACCGCACCTTTCACGGTGTTGAGGCCAGACAACAATTCCGGTCGCTCAGTGACGGCTTCTTCCAGTCCACGTCCAGCGATGCCAAGGATGTAAGGCAGCGTGACACTGACCAGGGCTTCGGTGGACGTGAACGGCACGGCTCCCGGCATGTTCCCAACGGCGTAGTGCTGCACGCCATGAATGTTGATCGTGGGATCGGTGTGCGTGGTTTCCCTGCTCGTGGCGATGCAACCCCCCTGGTCGATGGCCACATCCACGATGGCCGAACCCGGTTTCATCTGTTTCACCATGTCGTCGTCCACCAGGGTCGGCGCCCGTCCGCCTGGTGTGAGCACGGCACCGATCAGCAAATCGGCGGTGGGCACGAGTCGTTCCAGCAGTCCCCGACTGCTCACCACACTCATCAAGCGTCCCCGGCGGTCGGCTTCCAGGCTGCGCAACCGCTCCGGTGATCGATCCAGCAGCATCACCTCGGCATCCATGGCCGCTGCAAGCCGGGCTGCGTTCCAGCCGACAGTGCCTGCGCCAAGAACCACCACCCGTGCCGGTTGAACACCGGTGCAGCCACCGATCAGCACGCCACGGCCGCCATTGGGTCGTTCCAGGAGGCGTGCGCCCACCTGAGCAGCGAGACGGCCGGCAATTTCACTCATCGGCGCCAGCAGCGGCAGGCTGCCGTTTTCCAACTGCACCGTCTCATAGGCCACACCCGTTGTTCCTGCATCCAGAAGGGCCTGTCCCACCTGGGGGTAGGCCGCAAGGTGCAGATACGTGAAGAGCACCATGTCGTCGCGCAGCAGGCCGAATTCCTCCTCCTGCGGTTCCTTCACTTTCACCACCAGGTGAGCGGCCCAGGCCTCGTCCCGGTCGACCATGCGGGCCCCCGCTGCAGCAAAGGCGTCATCGCCGATGCCGGCCCCAGCCCCGGCACCGTGTTGGACCCGAACCTCCAGGCCCTGGGTCACCAACTCCCTCACCCCATCCGGCGTCAGGGCGACCCGTTGCTCATCAGCTTTGATCTCGGTGGGCACCCCGATGCTGGCCATCGGGGCCGTCAGAACGGAATGAGCCATGGAAGGCAGAGTCGTCTTCTCAATCTGGCTCAGATGGCTGCAATCGGCAGCCGCCAGCCACTGCCAAACGCCTGTTTGCTCACTTTCAGAAGCGGAGGGGCCTGTCGCCGCTTGAATTCAGCCCGACGGAACAACCGTTCAATGCGCTTCACATCGTCGGGATCATGTCCGGCACCGATCAGCTGCTCACCACTCATCCGCTGTTCGATCAGATCCATGAGCAAGGGGTCCAGCCGTTCGTAGTCAGGCAGGGAGTCACTGTCTTTCTGGTCTGGCCGCAGTTCGGCGCTCGGGGGTTTTTCGAGAATGGCCTGGCCGATCAATGGCCCAGACCCCCCCAGCCCCAGTTCGGCTCGACAGGCACCAGCGTCCGGGCTGTCGAGCCAATGGCAGAGAGCGAACACCGTTGATTTGTAGAGATCACCAATGACCGCCAAGCCGCCGTTCATGTCGCCATAGAGGGTGCAATAGCCCACGGCCAGTTCGGATTTGTTTCCTGTGGAGAGCAGCAGCTGGCCCTGCTGATTGGCCATCGCCATCAGCAGGGTTCCGCGGATGCGTGATTGCAGATTTTCAGCTGTGATGCCTGAGGGCTCTGCGTTCAGCGCTGGTGTGAGCGTGGTTTCAAAGCCCTCCATCAGAGTCTGAATTGGCACAATCTGCGAGGCGATCCCAAGGCGTGTTGCCAGGTCCAGAGCATCGGCAATCGATCCTGAGGAGCTCCAGGGAGAGGGCATCAGCAGGCTCTGCACGTGGTCAGGCCCCAGAGCAGCGGCGGCGATCACCGCCACCAAAGCCGAATCAATGCCGCCACTGAGTCCGAGAAGCGCCTTTTTGAATCCGCATTTGATTGCATAGTCCTTGACCCC
Organism: Synechococcus sp. BMK-MC-1; assembly: GCF_014279955.1. Lineage (NCBI taxonomy): Bacteria > Bacillati > Cyanobacteriota > Cyanophyceae > Synechococcales > Synechococcaceae > Synechococcus > Synechococcus sp. BMK-MC-1. Next base: position 2,071,406 of record NZ_CP047939.1, on the reverse strand, counting down.
GGTCACCAGGCCTCGGAACAGCGCCTCGAGGTCGTCGTCTGGGGTGTTCGCTTGTTGATGCGCGCGGCTGGGCTGCTCTTGCCGCTCAGGGGGTAATGCCGCTGTCCAGACCGCTGTGCTGACGGCGAATTCGGGCAGTTGAAGCAGCGGGGTGTTGTCTCCTGGAGCGATCACGAAGCTGGCGCCATCGAAGATCAGCTCATCGTTCCCCCCCACTTGATTCACGTACACCACAGGACACTGCAGACGTTCAGCGGCCCGAGCCGCCAGCTCATGGCGGAGCGTGCCCTTTCGCCTGCTGAATGGGGATGCCGAGCAGTTGATCAAGGCATCAAGGCGTTCGGGGATCAAGCTGGCGATGGGATCCGGGCCCACCAGGCGTTGCCCATGGAGCTCCTCATCCACCCAGAGGTCTTCGCAGATGCTGAGCCCCAGGTGCCAGTCGCGGTGGTTCACGCGAAGGCTGATGGTGGACGGACTGCCGCTGGCGCGGAAATAACGGGTTTCGTCGAAGACGTCGTAGCTGGGCAACAGCTGCTTGCGGGCGACGACCTGCCATCCCCTCGCCTGCACCAGAGCCAGGGCGTTGAAGAGCCGGGGGTGTTGCTGGTCTGGGGCCACCTCGGCCACTCCAACGAGGAGGGCCACATCCAATTGTTCGGCGTGCAAGCGTTGCTGCAGCTGGTCGAGGGCCTGTTGCTGCTGCTCCAGGTGAGCGGCGCTGAAGAGCAGATCCCTTGGTGGGTAGCCCCAGAGGGATAGCTCTGGTGTCACCAGCAGGTCTGCCGAGACCTTGCCGTTGACCTCGGTGGCGGCCAAGGCCGCGTGAATGCGATCGGCATTCCCCAGAAGGTCGCCCACCACCGGATTGATCTGGGCCAGGGCGATACGCATCAGCACTCAGGCGGAAGAGGAGTGGAAGCCGTAAAGATTGTGCTCCAACAGCAGAGGCCAGAGCGTGTCGGGAATTTGATCATCCCCTGTGGCTTGGCGCACGGCGGAGCTGGCGGTGGCTGGGATGTCGAGGGACAGAATCCTTGGGCGGGCACCGAGGCCTTCGAGGGTTTGGACGTGATCGGCCTGTAAGGGCCAGCCCTTGCGCGGAACAATGCCCAGTTCACAGAGACCGAGCCACTGCTCGCAATCTTTCCAACGTGGGATCTGCGTGGCCAGATCGCTGCCAACGACAAAGCACAAAGGGGATTGAGGCCAGCGCTGTCGCGCGCGTTCCAGGGTGGTGATGGCATAGGGACTGCTGAGGTCCTGGGCCAGTTCCAGGCGTGGGTTGTCGATGGTCTGAACGACACAACCCAGCAGGTCGCTGCGCTGCTTGAGTTCTGCACCGTGGCGCTTGGACGGGTTGTCACTGGCCCACGTCACCACGCGCTGGAACTCGCCGAGAAGTCCTTCCAGGAGGGCCTGATGTCCGAGGGTGGGCGGATCCGCGCTGGTGCCCAGCAGTGCAATCGAGTCTCTGCTCATGGCAGTAGCGATTTCAACGCCGGCCGCGTTGGGGCATCCGGCCAGCGATGCATCAATCCGACCAGCCCGCGATCGGTGCGGGAGAGCCGGCGCATCATGCTGATGGGTATCGGCTGGTTGCGGCGACCACGGCCGCGCTCCTCCAGAAGCCAGCGGGCTGTCATCCGCCCGGTGCGGCGGGTGGTGTGGACCGCCAGAGCCGCCTGGGCCACGGCCACCGGAGCCGCCGGAGCCAGGCTGAGCCCTGCACTGAAGGGAGCCGCCAGCAGGAGCAGCTGGCGAATCACTCCCAGACTCATTTGCAACCCCAGCTGGGCTCCACCGATCAGGGCGTTCTGACCACCGAGCTGACGGAGCAGACGACGGGCAGCGGGGCCTCCCAGCGGAAGGTCGTACAGCGCACACAGCTGGCTCACCAAGGCGGCATCACAGGCCATGCCTCCTGCAAGATCAAGCAGCAGCAAGGGGTTGGCAGCAAGGGCCGCTGCTTTGAGCGCGGCATAGCGACCGATCAGCCCTTGCGCTTCCCGACGGCGGCGCAGCAGGCGGCCGGTTTCGAGCTGCTGCTGAATGCTCGTTGCCTGGCGCAGGCCGTTCAAGAGCAGCAGGCTTGCGCCGTGCTCAGCCAGCAGTGCGCTGAGATGGGTCTCCAGACGCGCGACATCCGCTGGCTGCTTTTGGCTGCGGATGCGTCCGTCATTGAGTTGCACAGCCCGTCTCGGTGCCGCTGCGGCGACGACCGGCCCGGGGAGCCCTTTCGGCAGGCGGCGTTTGATGCTGGCGAGCAGAGGGGCCAGCTCTTCGGCGGGCCAACAATCGCTGCGATTCAACACGGTGAGCACCGGTTTTCCCTTGGTCTGGAGGGTCGCCAGTGCATCGAGCTCAATCTGGGTGATGTCCCCATCCAGCACCAGCAACACGAGGTCGGCGTTCATGGCCACCCGTCCGGCAAGGCGGGCTCGGGCTGGGCCATCGACCTCATCGATCCCCGGTGTGTCCACCAGGTCGACGCCTTGCAGGCCTGGGACTGGCTTGGGCCAGGGAGTGCTCTGCTGTTGCCTTGTGCAGCCATGGGCCACGTCCGTGGCCATCAGCGACTGGCCCACGAGGGCGTTGACCAAACTCGACTTGCCGACGCCAACCCGGCCGAACACGGCGATGCGCAGCCGGCTCTGCTCCAGTCGCTGGAGCTGGTGGTCCAGCGTGATGAGAGCACCGCTTAAAAGCCCTCGCTCACGGGGCGTCAGGTTCAGCTGGTCTTTCCACAGCCGCAACACTGTCGCCTTGGATGCCATCGCGGTGGGGTTGGTCATGGGGAACCGCTTCCTCCGCCCTTCCGCCACCACCCAGCCAGAACCGCCAAGACGGCATCGGGACCGATCACACCGACGAAGCCCCCGAATTCATCCACCACGACGCGCACGCCGGCATTGTCACGACGAAACGCAGTCAGCAGTCGATCAGCGCGGATCATCTCTGGGACGAATTCTGCGGGTTCGCTCAGATCCAAAGGGGTGAGCTGACCACGGTTTTGAACCAGCGCGCTCAGAAGACTGTCGCGGTTGGCCACACCCAGAACCTTGTCCACTGCGTCGCCGAGCACGACCCACCACTGGGCTTCATTGTCGATCAGCGCGTCCCGCAGTTCATCCAGGCGGGTGGCCCCATCCAGGGTGGGCGCTGCCACCCGCGGGATCATCAGATCGCGGGCGGTGAGATCGTTGAGCTGGAACACCTTGGCGATCATGGCGGCCTCATCCGCTTCGATCTGACCTTTCTGAGAACCAAGCCTGGCGAGAAGCCTGATCTCTTCCTCATCCGTGCTGATCTCGCTCTCCTCAGTGATGGCCGGCAGCAGGCGTTCGAGCAGCAGAACCAGGGGGCGCATCATCACGCCCAGCCAGTGCAGCACCGGGGCACTGGCCAGAGCCACTGGCAGAGCCAGGCGACTACCGATCGCTTTGGGCAGGATCTCGCCAAGCAGAATCACCAGAACGGTGAGACTGACCGAAAACAGAGGCAGCGCCACATTGCTGCTGTCCATGCGTTTGAACAGCCAGGCGGCATAGCCCCCAAGCATCAGGCTGCCGAAGATGTTGAAGCCGTTGTTGGCGATCACCAGCACCGACAGGGTGCGTCCCAGGCGCTGGCGCAGCTGGGCAAGTCTGCGGGCACCAGCGACTGGCCGCGGGCGGGCGGCGAGCTCGTGGACGCGGATGGGATTGACCGTGAGCAAAGCGGCCTCCACACCCGAGCAGAGAGCGGATCCCGCCAGCACCACCACCACCAGGATCAGCAGGATCAGCAGGTCGGAGGTCATGGGGGTGCGCTTTGCCTGCCATCCTGACTGTTACTCGGCAACCTGTCTCTTTCGTGGCTGAATGCACCCCCCTCATTGATGTTGCTTGTCATGCGGATCGTCGTGAGCGATTCATGCAAGATCTGGGGGGTGCAGCTGCGGTCATCCCCGCTGCCACCTTGGTCACCCATCATGCCGACACGGAATGGCCGTTCCGTCAGGACAGCGATTTCTGGTACCTGACCGGTTTTGATGAGCCAGATGCGGTGGCTCTGCTGCTGCCCCATCGGCCGGAGGGGGAACGGTTTGTGCTGTTTGTGAACCCTCGCGAACCAGCCGCTGAGGTTTGGACCGGACGTCGCTGGGGGTGCGAGGGGGCCGTGGAGTGTTTCGGTGCTGATATCGCCCACCCTCGCTCTGAGCTTGAGCAGCGGCTTCCCGACTATCTGAACGGTGCTGAGGGCATCGCCTTCCGCGTCGGTCGCCATCCCGCCATTGAGCCGTTGGTGGTTGCCGCTTGGGCCGGGCAACTCGATCGTGCTTCGCGAACCGGGAGCGCGGCCTTGGCCTTGCTGGCTCCCTGTTCCTTGCTGCATCGCATGCGCCTGCGCAAGGAGCCGGCGGAGCTGGAGCGTCTGCGCGAGGCCGGGCGGATTTCGGCCGCCGCCCATGAGCTGGCCCGTTCCGTCGTCAAACCCGGGATGCGCGAACGACAGGTTCAGGCCTTGATCGAAGAGCATTTCCTCGATCAAGGGGCCCGTGGTGTGGCTTATGGATCCATCGTGGCGGGAGGGGATAACGCCTGCGTTCTTCATTACATCGAGAACAACGCCGTGCTTCAGGACGGCGATCTTCTGCTGATCGATGCCGGCTGCTCACTGCCGGACTACTACAACGGCGACATCACGCGAACGTTCCCGGTGAATGGTCGCTTCAGCGGCGAGCAGCGTGAGCTCTACAGCCTTGTGCTGGCTGCGCAACAGTCCGCGATTGACAGTGTGCGACCTGGTCAGACCGCTGAGGGTGTGCACGACACGGCCGTGCGCGTTCTGGTGGAGGGTTTGGTGAGCCTCGGTCTCCTGCAGGGGGATGTGGATGGCCTGATTGAACAGGGCGCGTACCGCCATCTCTACATGCACCGCACCGGCCATTGGCTCGGCCTGGATGTTCATGATGTGGGTGCTTATCGGCTTGGCGAGCATCACGTGGAGCTGGAACCCGGCATGGTGCTCACCGTGGAGCCCGGCCTCTACGTGAGCGATCGTCTGCCGGTTCCTGAAGGGCAACCCAGCATCGACGAACGCTGGAAGGGGATCGGCATCCGCATCGAGGACGACGTGGCTGTGAGGAAACTCGACGAGGTGCCTGAAGGCCACGAAGTGCTCAGCGCCAACGCCCTCAAGTCGGTTCAGGCCATGGAGCGCTGATCTCAGACCAGATCCAACATCAGCCAGAACAGGAACACCACCAGAAGCATCAACCCTTCGCTCCCGAGCACCTTCGGATGGGGGCGAAGCAGGAAGAGGGTGAGAGCCAGCAGCACCATGGAGGCGGGCTCAAGGCCCAAAACCACCTCAGAGCCGATGATCTGCCCGATGATGAGCACCGCGGGAACGGTGAGGCTGATCGTGGCCAAAACCGATCCGAAGAGGGTGTTGAGGGCCCGCTGCAGCTGGCCGCGGCGCGTGGCCTGGATCGCGTTCAACGCCTCCGGAATCAGGATCAGCATGGCCACGAGGATGCCAGCCAGAGCACCGGGCAGTTCCAGTTCGTTCACGCCCCGCTCGATCAGCTGACCCATGGACTCAGCGATCAGCACCACCACTCCAAGACTGGCGACCAGCAGGCCGCCCGCCCGCCAGGGTCGGTGCTTGCGGTTGAGGCCTCCAGGGGTGTTGCCGCTGTTGAGAGATGCCCGCTCCTGCGCATCCATGAAGAAACAGCGGTAAGGCCCCATCTGGTTGATCAGGAAGATCACGTAGACGCCGACGGCGACCACGGACAGCACCGCTTCGATCGGCAGGCTGAATTCACCCTCTGGCGAGTCCGTGCTGAAGTTGGGAATGATGAGGACGAGAACGCTCATCGTGCTGATGAGGTTGTAGAAGACCATCGAGCCGGCCATGTTCGGGCCCGAGAGGTCCTCCTCACTCATGGCTTCATCAGACTCCAGCTTCTGTCTGGACTGCCTAGAGGTGATCGCCATGCATAACCCGGTGATGCCGGTGAGGGCGATCATCAGCACGGAGAACATCGAGTCACGGGCGAGCGTGGGGTTCTGTTCGCCGGTGATCATGGTGCTGCCGATGAGGGCCAGCTCGATCACGATGACAGAGCCTGTGAGCACCAGGGTCCCGTAGGGCTCGCCGAGCGCCTCCGCCAGCAGCTCGGCCTGATTGGCCACTTGCTGGGAGAGGAGCACCACAACGGCTCCCAGGATCAGGAGTCCAGCAATGATCAAGCCGGCGTCACTGGCCAGCAGCCAATCCAGCACTCCGCTGAAACTGAGCAGGGCGAGCACGCCGCCTCCGAGGGCGAGGGTTGACAGCTCGTTGCGGATCTCCATGACCGAGGAGGGCAGTGGCGATCGGCTGTTCATGGACGCCTGGGGGTGTTCACAGGCCATACGTTGGCAGTCCTTTCAGCGCTGCGCCGCGGATTCCAGCCATTCAGTCACGGCCATGGTGCTGCTCAGGATGTGGTCAGCACCGGCCTCCATCAGCCGCTGTTCGTAAGCACGACGCTCCACAGGGTGAGCGTGAAGGTGCGGAGGGGCGACGGCCAGGCTGATCCAGGTTCGCTCTGGTTGCTCAGCCCTGGCACGGATGACGGTTTGAACGTCGGCCACGGTGTCCCCGAGATAGGCCACGGTGGTTGCTTCGCTGCTGGTGAGGAGGGATTCACTCATCTGCCGCAGTCCGGTGGGATCCGGTTTGTCGGGAGCATCGCCCATGGCGATCAAGGGCGGGGCGTTGAGCCCCAGGCGCTGCTCCAGTACGAAGCGGGCGGAGGGGGGTTCTGCGCCGCTGACGAAGCCCCAGGCCCATCCGAGGGAATGAAGGGTCTCAAACAGGGACGCATTCACCAGGAGTGGCTCATCGCCGATGAAACCAGTCCAGCTTTCCGGTGAGTCTTCTGGATCGCCCCCGAAATAAAACCCGCTGAACACCGCGATCAGAGCATTGCGTTCCGGCAGGGGCGATCCATGCCGTTTCAACAGCTCGAGGCTTGCATCCCAATCGTTGTTCCATCGCCCTTCTCCCTTGAGATCATCGATCTGCGACGGACTTGGTCGCCAGTTGCTGTAGTGCTCAACCGTTGCCTGCAAGGCACGGCGGTAGCTTCCGGCCACGTCCCGAATCACGCCGTCGATATCGAACAACAGGAGTTGGTGGGGATCGCTTGGCAAGCTCAGGTGATGAAGGGTTAAGGCGGCTGTTAGGTTAGTTGTTTGTCCTTAATCCTTGAGCGCTGACACCATGACGGTTTCCGAAGGCGCTGCCGTCGACCAGGAGGTCGCCACCGAGGCAGCAGCAGCTGATCAGGCACCGCAAACCACCGATGCCGATCAGCAGCAGGAGCCGAAGGAAGGTCGCCCTGTCATGCGCGGCGGTAGTGCTGCCTTGGCCTCTGCCACCATCGACGCCGACGGTGTTCCTTCCGGCTACACACCCAAAGCGGACGAAGGACGTTTTCTCCTGAAGATCCTTTGGCTCCCTGACAACGTGGCTCTGGCCGTGGATCAAATCGTCGGCGGTGGTCCAAGCCCTTTGACTGCCTACTTCTTCTGGCCTCGTGAAGATGCCTGGGAAACGCTCAAGAGTGAGTTGGAAGGAAAGTCCTGGATCACCGATAACGAGCGTGTTGAAGTGCTCAACAAAGCCACTGAAGTGATCAATTACTGGCAAGAGGAAGGCAAGGGCAAGAGCCTTGAGGATGCCAAGCTCAAGTTCCCCGACGTCACCTTCTGCGGTACCGCCTGAATCGCGCGCACACCAAGGGTCCATGGTTCGATCGCGACCTGCAGTCACTGCAGGTCGTTTTTTTTGTTCGATCGTTCAGACATGAAAAAGCCGGGGTAGAAAACCCCGGACTGGATGAAATCTCCGTTGATTTTGAACAATCAATCCTGATTCTTAGCCGCCTGCACGCGTGCGCGGGCACGATCGAGGGATTGTTGAGCTTTCACTTTGTCGGCTGATGCAGGCTGGCCTTCCATTTTGGAGACTTCGTTCCTTGCAGCCTGAAGATCCGATTCGGCACTGGAGGCGTCAATGGAACTGCCGAGCTCAGCAGAATTCACCAACACGGTGACATCGTCAGCATCCACTTCCGCAAAACCGCCCATCAGCGCGATGGACTTCCAGCCGCCATCGGCACGAACACGCAGGACACCCACATCCAGCGCTGCGAGCAAGGACACGTGGCCGGGGAGAATTCCAAGCTGACCAGTGGTGCTTGGAAGAATCACCTCGTCAGCTGAACCGTCGAACACACTCTGGTCGGGTGCCAGCACGCGGAGGGTGAGGGACATGGAAGGGGAGGACTTGGGGTCGGGGCGTTGGAGCTAAATCGTGATGGTGGGGACCGGCGTTGAACGGCGGTCCCCGGAAGCTTCACTTGGCTTCTGCCGCGATCTTCTCGGCCTTGGCCTTGACCTGGTCGATGTTGCCGACGAGGTAAAAGGCCTGTTCGGGGAGGTGGTCGAGCTCACCAGCGAGGATCTGGTTGAATCCGGCGATGGTTTCTTCCAGCTTCACGTACACACCAGGCATTCCGGTGAAGATCTCAGCCACGAAGAAGGGCTGGGAGAGGAATTTCTCGATCTTGCGGGCGCGATCCACGGTGCGACGGTCGTCTTCAGAGAGTTCATCAAGACCAAGAATGGCGATGATGTCTTGAAGCTCCTTGTAGCGCTGCAGTGTGGACTGCACGGCACGCGCTGTTTTGTAGTGCTCCTCACCCACAACGGCGGGCTGGAGCATGGTGCTGGTGGAGTCCAGGGGATCCACAGCGGGATAGATGCCCTTGGAGGCCAGGCCGCGGCTCAGCACGGTGGTGGCGTCGAGGTGAGCAAAGGTGGTCGCAGGAGCCGGGTCAGTGAGGTCGTCAGCGGGAACGTAAACGGCCTGAATGGAGGTGATGGACCCTTCCAGAGTGGACGTGATGCGCTCCTGAAGCTCACCCACGTCGGTGCCCAGGGTGGGCTGGTAACCCACGGCGGACGGCATGCGGCCCAGGAGAGCGGACACCTCAGAGCCGGCCTGCACGAAGCGGAAGATGTTGTCGACGAACAGGAGCACGTCCTGCTTGTTCACATCACGGAAGTGCTCAGCCATGGTGAGAGCGGAGAGACCCACGCGCATGCGGGCGCCGGGGGGCTCATTCATCTGGCCGTAGCAAAGGGCCACCTTCGACTTGGAGAGGTCTTCGGCATTGATCACGCCGGAATCCTTGAACTCCTCGTAGAGGTCGTTGCCTTCGCGGGTGCGCTCACCCACGCCACCGAACACGGACACGCCACCGTGCTCCTTGGCGATGTTGTTGATGAGTTCCTGAATCAGAACGGTTTTGCCCACACCGGCACCTCCGAAGAGGCCGACTTTTCCGCCTTGGCGATAGGGGGCGAGAAGGTCGATCACCTTGATACCGGTTTCGAAAACCTTGGGCTTGGTTTCCAGTTCGGTGAGTTTGGGGGCTGAACGGTGAATGGGTGCCGTTGCCGAAGCGTTCACAGGGCCCTGTTCGTCGACGGGCTCGCCGAGAACGTTGAAGATTCGGCCGAGGGTTGCTTCACCCACGGGAACGCTGATCGGAGCGCCTGTATCGAGCGCTTCCATGCCGCGGACGAGGCCGTCAGTGCCACTCATGGCCACGGCACGAACGCGATGGTCACCCAGCAGCTGCTGCACTTCTGCGGTGAGGGCTACCGGCTGTCCCGCCGTGTTAGTTCCCTCGATCCGGAGCGCATTGAGAATCTTGGGCAGCTTGCCGGCTGGAAATTCCACGTCCAGAACCGGGCCAATAACTTGGCGAACAACGCCCTTGGTACCGGCGGAGGCGGGAGCAGCAGCGGCCATAGGAAAGGAGGTGTGTGAGGGACGCGACGTGCGCACCCTTCTCGAGCGGCGCAACGATACCACCGCCTTGAGCGGGGCCAAAGGGTTCGGTCACCCGCACGCCGAATCCATGGTCGATGGGTGATGAGCGCACATAAGTTGGCAGTCGGTGACCTTGAGTGCCAGCTCGGGTCGCTGTCGCGCTTCGGCGCCCTGTCCCTGCTCCTGCAAGTCCCCATGGCAGCTGTTTCTCTCAGCGTCTCCACCGTCAAGCCCCTCGGCGATCGCGTGTTCGTCAAGGTTTCCGAATCCGAGGAAAAGACCGCTGGCGGCATCCTTCTTCCCGACACCGCCAAGGAAAAGCCCCAGGTGGGTGAGGTGGTTCAGGTCGGCCCCGGCAAAGCCAACGAAGACGGCTCCCGTCAGGCTCCTGAAGTCGGCGTAGGCGACAAGGTTCTCTACAGCAAGTACGCCGGAACCGATATCAAGCTCGGCAGTGACGAGTACGTGCTCCTGTCCGAGAAGGACATCCTGGCTGTCGTCAACTGAGACAGCACAGCTTCGGCTGACCATCTTCTAGTCCCTACGAACCATCGCCTCCCATGGCTAAGCGCATCATTTACAACGAGAACGCCCGCCGCGCTCTCGAGAAAGGCATCGACATCCTTGCGGAATCCGTTGCCGTCACCCTCGGCCCCAAGGGTCGCAACGTGGTGCTGGAAAAGAAGTTCGGCGCCCCGCAGATCATCAATGACGGTGTCACCATCGCCAAAGAGATCGAGCTCGAGGATCACATTGAGAACACGGGTGTTGCCCTGATTCGTCAGGCTGCTTCCAAAACCAACGATGCCGCCGGTGACGGCACCACAACCGCCACTGTTCTGGCCCACGCCATGGTGAAGGCGGGTCTGCGCAACGTGGCTGCTGGCGCCAATGCCATCACCCTCAAGAAGGGCATCGACAAGGCTTCGGATTTCCTTGTTGCTGAAATCAAGGACAAGGCCAACCCGATCAGCGACAGCAACGCCATCGCTCAGGTGGGAACCATCTCCGCCGGCAACGACGAGGAAGTGGGTCGGATGATCGCCGACGCCATGGACAAGGTCGGCAAGGAAGGCGTGATCTCCCTGGAAGAGGGCAAGTCGATGACCACCGAACTGGAGGTCACCGAAGGCATGCGTTTCGACAAGGGCTACATCTCCCCTTACTTCGCCACCGACACCGAGCGGATGGAAGCGGTGCTGGATGAGCCCTACATCCTGCTCACCGACAAGAAAATCGGCCTGGTGCAGGATCTCGTTCCTGTGCTGGAGCAGATTGCCCGCACCGGCAAGCCTCTGCTGATCATCGCTGAGGACATCGAGAAAGAAGCTCTGGCAACCCTGGTGGTGAACCGTCTGCGCGGTGTGCTGAACGTGGCGGCCGTGAAGGCCCCTGGCTTCGGCGATCGCCGCAAGGCCATGCTCGAAGACATGGCTGTGCTGACCAACGGTCAGCTGATCACTGAGGACGCCGGCCTCAAGCTCGAAAACGCCAAGATCGAAATGCTGGGCACCGCCCGCCGCGTGACGATCAACAAGGACACCACCACGATCGTTGCCGAGGGCAATGAGGTGGCTGTGCAGGCGCGCTGCGAGCAGATCAAGAAGCAGATGGACGAAACCGAGTCCACCTATGACAAAGAGAAACTGCAGGAGCGTCTGGCCAAGCTGGCCGGCGGTGTCGCTGTGGTGAAGGTGGGTGCAGCCACCGAAACCGAGATGAAGGACAAGAAGCTTCGTCTCGAGGACGCCATCAATGCCACCAAGGCTGCGGTTGAGGAGGGCATCGTCCCCGGTGGCGGCACCACCCTGGCTCATCTGGCCCCCGCCCTTGAGCAGTGGGCTGCCTCCACGCTCAGCGGTGAGGAACTGATCGGTGCCAACATCGTGGCCGCGGCTCTGACCGCTCCTCTGATGCGCATCGCAGAGAACGCCGGAGTCAACGGTGCTGTTGTGGCCGAAAACGTGAAGGCCAAGTCCTTCAACGAGGGCTACAACGCTGCCAATGGCGACTATGTCGACATGCTCGCTGCCGGCATCGTCGATCCCGCCAAGGTGACCCGTTCCGGTCTGCAGAACGCGGCATCCATTGCCGGCATGGTGCTCACCACCGAGTGCATCGTGGCGGATCTTCCTGAGAAGAAGGAAGCAGCACCGGCCGGTGGCGGCATGGGAGGCGGCGACTTCGACTACTGATCGACACCGATCAGTCGCGTCAAGCGCAATCAACCCTGTTCAACATCAAGACCCCTGCTACGGCGGGGGTCTTTTTGTGGATGCCATCAGTAAGGATCTGTTGATGCCTCTCCTCAACCCTTTGGTGCGGGGAGGGAACTGGCAAAACCTTGTCATCCCTTACTTCGGCGGGGACTTGGCAATTGGAAAAATCTTCGATGTGATCCTCAACTCTCTGATCGTGGGTTGGGCCCTGTTCTTCATCATCAAGGCGATCAACCGCTCACAGCGAACCCTTGAAAGTGGAATGTCCACCTTCAAAGAGTCGGCTAACGCCAAACAGGGCAACCCAGGCGATTGATTACTTCAGCCAGCCAGCGCTGAGGATGATCGCAAGCGTGAGAAACACCGCCAACGTGGTCCACGTGATGCGGTTCAGGGTTGCCTCAGCGCTGCTGGAGCTGGTGAACGTTGAACTGCCACTGGCGGCAAGACCTCCCATGCCATCGCCCTTTGGGCTGTGGAGGAGGACAAACAGAATGAGCAGCAGGCCGCTGCCGATCCAGATCCAGGAGAGAACTGTTGTAATCATCAGCTGATCCTATGGCGGGTCGGGTCAGACTGGCTGGGGCAACTTGGCGCTGGACGGCGCTGGCGTGTCAATAGCTTCAATCAAGCTTTGACCGGTCATGGCTGCAGGTTTGTCGAGGCCCAGCAGCTGCAGCAGTGTTGGGGCGATGTCCGCAAGACCACCTTCGTCGCGCAAGCGCAGCGCATTGCCCATGCCCACCAGCTTGCGCCTCTCACCCTCGACAAGAATCACAGGCACGGGATTGGTGGTGTGTGCTGTCCAGGCCTCACCATCGGCACCGCGCATGCACTCAGCGTTGCCGTGGTCGGCAGTGATCATCAAGGTGCCGCCCATGCGTCCGACGGCATCGAGCAGGCGACCGATGCACTGGTCCACGGTTTGGATCGCTTCGGTGGCGGCTTGCATCACTCCCGTGTGCCCCACCATGTCCGGATTGGCGTAATTGATCACGACAAGGGAATAAATCCCCTGTTCGATGGCGGCGATGCAGCTGTCGGTGAGCGTGTCGGCGGCCATGGCCGGGGCCTGGTCATAGGTGGCCACCCGGGGAGAGGGCACCAGATGCCGGTCTTCTCCATCGAGGGGCTGCTCGATGCCGCCGTTCATGAAATAGGTCACATGAGGATATTTCTCGGTTTCCGCTGTGCGGTATTGCTTCAATCCTTCAGCAGCCACCACCTGGCCGAGGAGGTCGTCGAGGGATTCGGGAGGGAAGGCCACCTCCACGGGCAGTCCGCTTTCGTATTGCGTGAAGGTGACAACATCCAATTTGGGATGGTGCGGACGCTCAAAACCATCGAATGCATCCAGGGTGAGGCTCTGAATGATCTGACGCGCGCGGTCGGGACGGAAATTGAACATGAGCAGGGCGTCACCGTCTTGAAGATGGCTGCTGCTCAGGCGCGTGGGCTCCAGAAATTCATCGGTGGTTCCCGCGGCGTAGCTCGCTTCGAGAACGGCTGAAGCGTCGCTGTTGCTGCAGGGATGGTCAGGATCTGTCAGCAGCGCGTAAGCGCGTGCGGTGCGTTCCCAGCGCTGGTCGCGGTCCATGGCCCAGTAGCGGCCGCACAGGCTGGCGATCTCGCCCACACCGCAGGAATGGATGGTGCCTTCGATGGTGTGCACGTAGCGCGGTGCACTCTGGGTGGGTGTGTCACGCCCATCGGTGATCGCGTGAATGGCCACGGATTCGATCCCTTCTTCAGCAGCCCAGCGCAGTAGACCGCAGATGTGATCGACGTGGCTATGCACGCCGCCATCGGAGCAGAGCCCGAGGAGATGGAGCGTTCGGCCGCTCTCGCGCAGGCGCGCAGCCAGCTTGCTGAGCGCGGGCACTGCTGCGAGTTGGTTGGCGCGCACCGTGTCACCAATGCGCACCAGCTCCTGGCGAATGATGCGTCCTGCGCCAATCGTGAGGTGGCCGACCTCCGAATTCCCCATCTGCCCGTCAGGGAGTCCCACATGGGAGCCGCTGGCCTGGATCAAGGTGTTCGGATAGGCGTGCCTCAAGGCATCCATCACCGGGGTCTCGGCCGATCGGATGGCGTTGAAATCGCTGCCTTCACGGTCGCCCCATCCATCCAGGATCGCGAGCACCACAGGTGCCACCGACGACCTCTGCTTGGGAGGTCCAGCTTGGCGATCAACCGCGTTCACTCAGCGTGTCTCCCTTCTTAAGGACTTCTCCAGATTCACAAGTTACCTCCGGATCCCTCCCTCAGTGAATCGTCCGCCGCTGATCGGTCAGCTTTCGCGGACGCCCCGCCGGCTCAAACGCATAAACTCAGCGCCCTGCTCACTGGATCCATGGGGACGGGCGGCCATGATGAACGGATCGAGATTCTTTCGTCCGACGAACTGAGAAGAACGTTGATGCGCCTGGCCTCTCAAGTGCTTGAGAGCGTTGGTGGGCTTGATGATCTCGTCTTGCTTGGCATCCCGACGCGGGGTGTCCAGCTGGCTGCGGTTTTGGCGCGTGCTCTGGAAGAACAAGCTGGTCGGCCGGTGGCCAGAGGAACCTTGGATCCCACCTTTCACAGGGACGATCTCGAGCGCGTGGCCATGCGACCGGTGACAGGCACCGACCTTCCTGTGGGTGTGGAAGGGCGGGATGTGGTGCTTGTGGATGACGTGATTTTCACCGGTCGTACGGTTAGAGCGGCACTTGAGGCGATTCAGGCCTGGGGACGTCCCCGCAGGGTTCTGCTGTTGGTGATGGTGGATCGCGGACATCGCGAACTGCCGATTCAGCCTGATTTCTGCGGGCGCACCGTTCCGACGCGTCGCTGTGAAACGATCGAACTGCGTTTGATGGACGTGGATGGTGAAGAAGGGGTGTTTCTGCGCAGAACTCAGGACGCAACCTGAAGTTCATCACTGCGGAAATGGGCCTTGTAGCGACCAAAGGCCACGATCACCGGAAGCGTTGGGCTGATCGGGCGCCCTTTCCATTCCGTCAGCACGGTGACCACCTCTCCCTCACTGCCCTGGAGATCGAAGGATGTGCCCCGATGTTCGGGATGGTTGTAGACCACCACTGATGAGGCGACGACGACCTTGTCACCAGGCTGCATGAAGTCTCAAGTCAATGGGCGAATTGTCTCACGGCTTCTTCGCCTTGCAGAGGCTTTCAGGCCCCTCCTCCACCAGCACACCGTCGAGATCGGAGCAACCGGCAACGAAAGCGCTCCAAGGATCCATGCCTTCGCCAATGCGCTGTTCAACGGCCTCGTTCAGGCGCTCCAGATCCACGCTGTGATCAGGGAGATCACCGTGACTGGTGTGGCTTTGCTGATCGCGAAGGTTCTTGATGGCGGTTTCGATCTGACGTCGCAGCGGCAGGGCATGGCGCTGCCACCAGGGATGGTCGAGTTGATTCAGCACACTCAAGGCTTCCCACCATTGTTGACGCTGGACCCGCTCCTGCAGGCGCTCATGATCGACGCGATTGCGGTTCCAGGTTTCTCTCAAACTGTCGCTGAGTTGGCTCCCCGTGCGCTGCCCCCTTGTCTCGAGGGGGGACAAGGTGGCCAAGGCTGCGTCGAGGTTTCCAGCTCGGAACTGGGCCAGTGCCTTCTCGCGGACCTGAGAACGCCACTCTTTCAGCCGCTGGCGATCACTGGTCTGCTCCGCTTGGCTGCCGACTGCAGAATTCACAAGCTGGGTCTGCAGTTCCAGTGCTTTGCCTGTGTTTCCGGCTTCCCAGCTGAGCTGCGCTTGGCGGCGTCTGCAGAACGCTTGCTCGAGGGGCGCTTCTGTCCCTAGCCAACGCAGGGCGGCCAGCTGCTCTCCATAGCGCAGGCATGCATCCAGGTCGCCAGCCGCAGCAGCGTTTTCGAGGCGTTTGGGCAGCTGCTGCTCCCACCAGTAGGCGGTTCCGCAAAGCGCCAGAACGCCACCCAGCGTGGCGATCAGCCAAAAGCGGGGGAGAGGGCGTCGAAGCGCCAAGACACACTTGAAAGGAATCCCTTTCTATGGACTCCTGCGACGCCGGACATCCCGTTGTGGACGGACCGGCTACCGCACGGTGCCGAGGCTGACTCTTTCGAGGCGCCTGCCGTTGCGAAGGTCTTCCCCCTCCATGATCAGCTCGGCATGCTCATCGAGCACAAAGTGCAGTTTCAGGCAATCCTCTCCAGGCTGAGCCGGGGGATTGAGCATCAGGGTGAACGAAGGACCGGGACGCTCCTTCACAGCTGCTGCATCGGATGTGCGTTCGATCACCTGCGGAAGTCCATCGACAAGTCTCACCTCGTGGCGTGCCTCCAGCTCTGGCTCGCCCAGGACGAATTCAAGGGTGGTTTGATCCACGGCACTGGCACTCAGCACCAGCTCAAAGGGCTGGCTTGATGGCCAGGGTTGTCCTGCAACGAAGAGAGGATGCCAGTGATGTCGGTTGCTGCGACGGTCCCAGCAGCGCAACGCAATTCCCCGTTGCAGAAGATCGAGAATCCGAACTCCCGGTGTGAGGCTGAGGGCTCCGCGGGCGACGGCTTCCATCGGAGGTGGGGTGCAGAGAGGAACCGGGCTCATGAAGCGGGTGAGCCACGCGCGCAACTGGGGGAGATGGGCGCCTCCACCAACGATCACAACGGCGCTGAGGTCGCTGCGGCGACAGCCTTGAACGGCGGCAGACCGCAAGGTCTGATTGAGAAGCTCCTCCAGGAGCAGGAACAGTCCCCGTTCCTCCAGGATCTGGGTGAAGCGTTTGCGGTTCATCTGCAACGTGGCGGGAGTCGCCATGGCGGGACTGCTGGCCAGTTCCGTCAGTTCCTCCTCATCGTTGATGTCGGTGTTTGAAAGTCGGCATTTGAGTCGTTCGGCTGCAGCGAGACAGGCGGTGAATCCATCGCCTTCGCAAGGAAGGCCTGGCGGTTGGAGTGCGTCGAGGATCCAGCGGTCGAGATCTCGACCCCCCAGCGCGATCCCTGCTTTTCCGAGCACGCGCGCCTGACGGAGGGTTTGGCGACTTTTGCTGAGGTTTCGGCTCTGGAAGCGCAGCAGCTGCGCCAGAGGTGCGGCGCGGCCTTCGCCTCCCTCCAGGGCCACGAGTGACAGATCGAGTGTGCCGCCGCCGAGGTCCACAACCAGCAATTTCGCTCCTGCCGGTAACCCCGCCCCAAGGGCTGCGGCCGTGGGCTCATCCACCATCGCGATTTCAGGAATCTGCAGCGGCGCACAGGCGTTCAGCAGCCACTGGCGGTAGGACGCGTCCGTTTCCACCGGCGCGGTGAGCACGAGGCGTTCGATGGTGAGATCTTGGGGAATCCGCTTCCAGATTTCCTGGAGCAAGCGCGCTCCAGCCTGATCAGGACTGAGCCGCTGACGCCACTCGGAGGGAACGGGAAGGCCGATCCAGCGCTTGAAGTCTCGGTGGAGCTGGGGAGCATCACGGTCGCCCAGGCCGCTCTCCAGCACCTGGCGGCCCACCAGAAGCCCGTCTGTGTCTTGATCATCCAGCCAGAGCATCGAGGGGACCTCGCCTGCTTCGCGACTGATCGGCGCCAGGTCAATCAGCTCGATTCCCACCGCGTCGCAGGCCTGAAAGGCCACCACGGTGTTGGTGCTTCCCAGATCAATGGCCAGGGTCCCGCGTCGGGAAAGATGAAGGTTTTGTTCGCCAGCGCGGGGCTTCGTCATCCCCATGGGCACGTTGGAGGAAGGTTGAGACTACGGGGATCAGTCATGGATCGGTTACGGCGACTGGTGTTTTCCTTTTACCGGGAGGACCCTGAGATCGAGGCGGAGCTGGAACCCCTTCGGGACTGCCGGATGTCGAGGAGCTGGGGAACCATCCGCGTGGAGTGTGTGGATGCCGGTCATCTCGAGGAGGTGAGTGCCTTGCTCAGCCACCTGCGTCGCCCGCTGGTGGCGATGGGGCTGGGGCGTCAGATCGTGCTGCGCGTGCCGGGCCGTCCACAACGCTGTTATCCGATGCACATTCCCTTCCACAGCGACCTGTTCACTTAAGATGCTGAATTCCTTGGAACTGGGCATGCTCACGGCCGGAGTCGACCATCAGGACCTTGCCAAGCGAGGAGAAAGTCTGATCCGTCAGTCGAGCAATCGCTATCTGACAACGGTACGCATTGCGTTTCGTGCCAAGCAGCGTCGCTTTGATGATTTCGACGGCTTGCTGGAGGAATCCAGCGTGAAGCCTGTGCAGCGAGCCATCGTGGAGCTCAGCGATGAGCAGGATCAGCCCGATCTCCTGCCGGGATGATTCAGCAGGAGGGTCCCGGCTGGAGACTGGCCAGGGATCCTCAACGCCATCCCTATGGCGCACTGATTGGTGGGGAGACCTGGGCCGTTGAGCTCACCGAATCCGAGGCCGGCGCGTTGGCCTCGTTAATTCAGGATTTGGTCGACCACCATGCGGCCCTGCGCGGGCAGCTGATGGACGAGGAGCTGATCACCCTCGAGCTGGAACGCACTCCATGGTGGGGATCTCTTGAGGGAGATCGTGAGGGTTGGTCCCTGCAGATGATTCTGAGGCCGGAGGACGGCTGCGAGCGAGGTGTGGAGGTGTTTTGGCCGGCCCCAGCGGCCGCAGCCGTGGCCGCTGCCATGAGAACGCTTTGGGACCTCTCCACTGATCAGCTGAACTGATCAATCGCGATGCACTGATTTTTCCCGAGGCTTTTCCGCGCTTGTGCCACTGTTTTCCACAGGCCTGGCGCCGGTATCGGGCTTCTGGCCTCGCTCTGTGGAAAAGGGCAGTGATTGCGCGTGCGGAGGTTGACGAAGCTGCTTGCGGCTGGCCTGTCGTTCTATGAGGCAAATCCCCGGCTGTGAAGGCTGTCTGCCACTGAAATCTCATTGGGAGAGTTGTTGGGATTGCCCAAAAAGTGCTGCCTTGACGCAGCGTTGTTGATGTGGAGAACTGGTAGCCATTGGAAGGGATTGCATGCACCTGGTTGATCAAACGGTTGAAACGACGAGCCAAGCTGGACTTGCGTGTACTGCTCTGGAGGAATCCGGTTCTGTGAGCTTTCAGACGGAGGTCTCCCAGCCGCTCCAGCAGGCCATGGTGGGGTTCATTGAGCGTTGCCCCAACTGGGATCAATACCGTCTTGTGCAGGCTGCAATCGCGGGATTTCTGATTCAGAACGGTGTTGATTCCCGCGAGATCACCCGTCTTTATGTGGGAAGCATGTTCCGGCGTGAATCCCTGTCCCAGGGGGTTTGAGTCCGGCAGCTGGCCATCAGGAGCAAGGCCGAGAATGGAATGCTCAGCAGAAGGCCCAGGCAGGCGCCCATCAGGCCGATCAGGTTGACCCCCAACAGAAGTCCCAACAGGGCGAGCACCTTGATGCGGTTGGCTTGAACAATTTTGCGGCTGTGCTCCATCGCGGCCAGAGGGCGATGGCCGTAGTGCACCAGTAAGGGGAGAGCCAGTATCTGGCTGAGGGACCAGGCCGCCAGCGCTAGCAGTCCCAAGAGCAGAACTGCTGTGGAGAAAACCCCGCTGTGGGATGCGATCAGCCCGCTGAGGATGCGGATCACATTCAAGGCACCGATGAACACCACCCCCTCGAGCAGAACAAGCGCTGTGGTTTGGCGCAACAGCCAGCGCAGGGGGCGCCCCTTGCCTGGACTTGTGTCGGCGTCGGAACCAGAACCCACGGGCAGAAGTTGATCGGCCAGGCGCAGCAGCGACACCAACGGTCCAAGGGTCGCAGGGATTGTCAACAGCAGCAGGGCGTTCCCCGCGAGTCGGAGGCCGCTGTGCCCGCTCTCCTGGAGGTCGCGAGCGAGGACGCCAAGACCGGTTAAGGCAATCAGGGTCAGTGCGGTCAGCCCGACGCATTGCCATGGGGCTTTGCCGAACCCGATCCAGGCTCTCGGAATCAGGGTGGTCAGCGGCAGGCGTTCCGCGCTGGACACCTGCTGGGGGTCACTGGAGAGGGCCAAGTCGCTTCAACAGATCGTGGGCAATGGCCTCGTCCACAGGGAGGATCGAGAGACGATTGCCACGCTTCACCACGGCCAGTTGTTCGGGTTGGTAGGCCTGGCGCAGATCGTCAAGGCTTAAGAGGCTTCCAAACCGGCCCTTGTAGGTGAGTTTGACGCAGTCCCAGCGGGGTGCTTCCGGCTTTGAGGCTGGATCGTGGTACTTAGAGGAAGGATCAAACTGGGTGGGATCAACAAGACCCGTTTCGCTGACCTCCATGAGGCCAATGATGCCGGGGGGTTTGCAGTTGGAGTGATAAAAAAAGGCCTGATCGCCAATGGCCATTGACCGCATGAAATTGCGGGCCTGGTAATTGCGAATTCCATCCCAAAGGGTGGTGTGCTCCTGTTGGAGATGGTCAATCCCGTACACATCGGGTTCGCTTTTCATCAACCAGTAGGCCACGGATTTCGCAGTGTTTTCCGCAGCCTAGAGATCTTTCACCGCATTGATTAACCGCCGGAAATGATCGCCTCTGGCCTCGAAGTTGGGGTACTGGTCGAAACTGGCACAAGCCGGTGACAGCAGCACGCTGCCGGCCTCAAAGTCCTTGGCAAGGCTCAGGGCTTGCGGCACGGCCGCGTTCAGGTCGGCGTGATGCATCACCGGACCTGTGAAGCCAGCGGTCTCGATCAGATCGGCGAGCTCCCCGGCGCCTGCTCCAAACAGAACCACGCCGCACACCTGGGACTGGAGAAGCTCCAGCCATGGATCTGGATCGCCCTGCTTGGTCTGACCGCCGGCGAGGAGCACCACAGGCGCCTGCACGGAGCGCAAACCCACGGCGGCAGCGTCGTAATTCGTGGCCTTGCTGTCGTTGAACACGGGGATGCCCCCAACCGACCCAAGGGGTTCAAGCCTGTGCGGGACCCCGGTGAAGCAGCGCAGTGCCGCCTCGATGCTGGACGCTGAGACACTCGCTTCCAGCGCAGCAGCGGTCGTTAAAAGCATGTTCTGACGGTTGTGATCGCCGGGCAGGGGTAAGGCGTCGGCCGGGAACAGTGGCCGCTCTCCCTGGCTCACCCAGCCCTGAGCATTCACGCTGATCCTGTGGATTGAGTCCTTGTCGGGGCCATCATCGGCGCCGGACACCCAGCGAAGGCCTGGCCGTGACCAAGCACCGCAGTGTTGGCGGATGTCGGCGTCATCCGCATTCAAAACGGGAGTCTCTGCGCGCTCCAGCAGGCCCCGTTTGATGGCGCGGTACGCCGCGAGGGTTCCGTGCCTTTCGAGGTGATCCGGTGTGAGGGTTGTCCAGATTCCGATGCGCGGCGACACCTCCCCTGCGGCTTCGATCTGATAGCTGCTCATCTCCATCACGACCCAGTCAGGCTTGGGTCTGGTTCCTTGCAGGACTTCAAGGGCCAGTTCGGCTGCGGAATGACCAACATTGCCCGCCATGGGCGCTTCAAGGCCGGCATGGGCCAGCACGTGTTGGAGAAGATGGGTGACTGTGGTTTTGCCGTTGGTGCCGGTGATGCCGATCCAGGGAATGCCAGAGAGGGCATCCCAGGCCACTGACATTTCACCGCGGACGCGCAGGCCCTGGGCGCGCAGGGCATTGAGTGTGGGGTGATCCCAGGCAATTCCAGGACTGATGACCACCTCTGAGGCCTGGTCGAGCCAGGCGGTGAAGCTGTCAAGCTCGAGAGGGCGCCCCAGCTCGATGGTGATGTTCTGCTGGCGCAGGGCATGCGCTGTGTCTTGCAACGCCGGGGTATCACCCCGTTCGAGCACCACCACGTCGTGCCCTTGAGCCTGGAGCAACCGGGCCGCGCCCGAACCGGATCGGCCGAGCCCGACAACGATGGACAGAGGCATCAAGAAACTCCTGTCCAATCAAGGGAAATGGGCGATACTGGAATCGAACCAGTGACTCCTACCGTGTCAAGGTAGTGCTCTACCTCTGAGCTAATCGCCCGCATTGTCACCCTTCAGAGAATCTGCGGTGATCGGTTGGATCGATGTCCACCGGGTGAAATCGAAGTTAGCAGCTCACCGGCGCATCATTTCGACTCGCCATCGCTCACGCTTGGTGAGCGTCAGGTTCAGCACCTCCACGCTTCCGCGGTCCTGGAGTTGCAGTTGATCGCCCACCTTGACGTCTCGACTGGCCTGGCGGATCGCTCCCCAATTCAGTCTGAGGCGTCCTTCCTTGATCTCCCGCGTCACCTTGGAACGGGACAACCCGAAGCCCGCTGAGGCAATGGCATCAAGCCGGCAGGACGCCTCCACGCTGCGCAGGAGCCGCGGCGTGCGCCTGGCAGGCCATTGCAGAGCATCGAGAGGAACCGTTTCCAGCAGAAGCGGTACATCGCGAACCTGTCCAGTCAGTCCGTTGAGCTGCTCTCCGGCCTCCGGGGTGCAGACGGCTTGCGCTCCCCGGTCACCGCGCAGCCAGAGATCACCGATGGAATCTGCGCTCACATCGAGTTGCATCAGCGCCTGACGCATGTCATCGGGTTCAGCGCGGTCAAAAAGAAAGTTGCCTTCCAGGCGAAGACCGCAGAGCGGGGCTGATTCCGCGTCAGCCTCCTGATCGCGGCGGCTCAGTTGAAGCCGGCAGCGTTCGGCGCCTTCCCGGCCTCCATCGCGCACCATTCGCAACTCCGCGAGGGCCTCGAGCTTTCCGGCCTCCTCCAGTTCAGGGCCAGTGAGAAAGGGACTCCAGCTGGGTTGCCAGGTGCGCAGCACCTCTTCGGCCTGATCGAGGAGCCGAGCCATCACCGCCCGATGGCAGGAGCCAGCGAGGAGCGCATCTCTTGGCAGTGTCATACGTCGCTCAGCCGCACAACCTGCTGGGGACGCACCTTTTGAACGAGTGTCCAGGGAAGCTCCACCCCGGGTCGGGTCTCGAGCAGGAGTAACCAGGCGTTTTCCTTGTGACGGTTGCGCAAAATCCGCACGCCGTCGTCGTTATCTGAGGGAACGCTGGCGGCTGCTGCATAGCTGCCCATCAGACCGGATCCAAGACCCAGCAATCCTCCAAGCACCATTTCGCCGAGCGTTCCGAAGCGGGCAAAGGTGTCGAGCGTTGTGATCTGGGTAAAGGTGGCTCCGGCCAGGAAACCGAAGGGCATCAGCCACCGCGACATAGAGCGCTGACGCTTCGTTCTGGTCAGGCTTGGATTCAAAAGGTCGACCTCGTCGATGCGCTCAGCTGTTAGCTCACCGGAGGAAGCAGGTTCATCGTCGGGAGCCACGAGCGCCACTCGCAGCAGATGGGTGCCTGCCTCCCGCAAGGAGGCCACGAGGTTCTCAGCGGCGTCGCGTTGGCTGAGCACCAGGACACAGACGGGCATGGACAGACTCGGCGCGAGGGCACATTCTCCATGGTTTGCCGCTGAATCAGAGGGGCTGCGGCGCAGCCTTCTCGATCAGGGCTCAGGAGCGATCGGATCAATCTCTAAAGTGGATGGCGGCTTTCTCCTGCCGCTGGATGACCAAAGTTCTCGTTTCAGACCCCATTGATCAGGCGGGGATCGACATCCTCGGGCAGGTGGCTCAGGTGGATCAGCGCACGGGCCTTTCGGCCGAGGAGCTGAAGTCCATTATCGGTGACTACGACGCTTTGATGATCCGCTCAGGCACTCAGGTGACGGCGGATGTGATCGCTGCGGCTGATCGCCTGCGCATCATCGGCCGGGCTGGTGTGGGTGTTGACAACGTGGATGTTCCCGCTGCGACCCAGCGCGGCGTGCTTGTTGTTAACTCACCCGAAGGCAACACGATCGCGGCGGCTGAGCATGCCCTCGCGCTGCTTCTGTCCCTGTCGCGTCATGTGCCCCAGGCCCATGGCTCCATGCGCGCCGGTGCCTGGGACCGCAAGAAGTACGTGGGAAATGAGCTTTACAAGAAGGTTCTCGGCGTTGTCGGTCTTGGAAAGATCGGCTCCCATGTGGCTCGGGTCGCCAAGGCGATGGGCATGGAGGTGATTGCGTTCGATCCCTTCATTTCTGCCGATCGCGCCCAGCAGATGCAGGTGCGGCTCACCACGCTCGAGGATCTGTTCCGTCAGGCCGACTACATCACGCTTCATATTCCCCGCACGCCGGATACCGAAAACCTCGTCAATGCTGAGCTGCTCCGCTCGATGAAGTCCACGGCCCGCATCGTGAATTGCGCGAGGGGCGGAATCGTGGATGAAGCGGCTCTGGCCGAAGCGATCGAGAACGGTGTCATCGCCGGGGCGGGGTTGGATGTGTATGCCTCAGAACCGCTGGCTGAGGATTCTCCGTTGAGGACCGTGGAACGCGGATTGGTCCTGACCCCTCACCTTGGCGCCTCCACTGAGGAAGCCCAGGAAAATGTGGCGACGGATGTGGCAGAGCAGATTCGTGATGTGCTGCTCGGTCTTCCAGCGCGCAGCGCTGTGAATATTCCCGGGCTGAGCGCGGAGATCATGGAGCGGCTCAAGCCCCATCTCCAGCTCGCTGAGACGCTGGGACTGCTGGTAAGTCAGCTCAGTGGCGGGCAGGTGCAGGAGCTTGAGGTGAGGCTTCAGGGTGAATTCGCCCTCCATCCCTCACAGCCTCTGATGGTGGCAGCGCTGAAGGGTTTGCTGACCAGTGCTCTTGGTGATCGCATCAACTATGTGAATGCCTCTCTGGAAGCCAAGGGACGGGGCATTCACGTGCTGGAGGTGAAGGATGACGCCAGCCGCGACTTCGCCGGTGGCTCGCTCCAGCTGACCACCCGCGGCGGCCAGGGAGGGCACAGCGTGACCGGTGCGGTGTTCGCTGATGGGGAGCTGCGGGTCACCAACATCGATGAGTTTCCTGTGAATGTGCCCCCCAGCCGTCACATGCTCTTCACCCGCCACCGGGATATGCCCGGGATCATTGGCCACCTTGGCTCACTGCTGGGTGAGCACAACGTGAACATTGCCTCCATGCAGGTGGGGCGGCGGATCGTGCGCGGGGATGCCGTGATGGTGTTGAGCATCGACGATCCGATTCCGCCGGCGTTGCTGGCCACGATCCACGGGATCAACGGGATCCAGGAAGCGCATCCCGTCACGCTGTGATGTGGTGGCGCCTGTCTCTGCCACTGCAGCCAGAGCTGGAGGAATCCCTGCTCTGGAAGCTCACGGCCATGGGACTCCACCGGGTGGCGGTTCAGCATGCCCCTGAGGCCCCAGATCAACGCACGCTGCTGGCCTGGCTGCCTGCCCATGAATGGCCGCAGGACCAGCGGCTTGAGCTGATTGCGAGCCTGGCTCCCCTCGCTGAAACCTTCGACCTTCAGCTGGCGGACCCGCAATGGGATGAGTTGGCCGATGAAGATTGGAGCCGCAGCTGGAAGCAGCACTGGCAGCCAGATCCTGTGGGGAAGGGGCTTCTCATCCTTCCCGCCTGGCTCAGTGTTCCTGAGGAGCATGCCCAGCGTCTGGTGCTGAAGATGGATCCCGGTAGTGCCTTCGGGACCGGGAGTCACCCCACCACACGCCTGTGTTTGGAGGCTCTCGAAGCCGCGCCGCCCCAGGGGCTGCGGGTGGCTGATCTCGGATGCGGGAGCGGCGTGCTCGGCCTGGCGGCACTGGGGCTCGGGGCCCGCGAGGTGATGGCCGTGGATACCGACTCCCTGGCTGTCCGAGCCACATCAGAGAACGCGTCCCTCAACGGTCTGGCCCCTGAAGCGCTGCGCGTTGCTCAGGGGTCTCTGGAGACCTTGGAGACCCTTCTGGCGTCTCAGCCGTCGGACCTTCTGCTCTGCAACATCCTGGCGCCGGTGATCGAAGCCCTGGCGCCAGGCTTTCAATCCATCCTCAGCGCCCAGGGGCGGGGGCTTCTGAGTGGGCTCCTGGTGGAGCAAGCTCCGCGCCTGACCGACGTGCTCGAGGCGCTGGGCTGGTCGGTGCAGCCTCTCGCCAGTCAGGGGCGCTGGGGACTGCTGGAGATCCGCCGGAAAGTTCAATAAGCTGGGCTTATGTAAGTATCGGATTTGATTGGCCTTGGCCCTAATGCTCAGTGGAAGCGTGTGGGGGGACGCCTGTCCGATGTAGAAGGGTGCGGTCCTGCGAGCCCGATTGCTTCGGGTCTCTGCACACTTCATCCATCCATGGCTTCTTACAAGGTCACTCTGGTCAGCGAGAGCGAAGGTCTCAACAAGACCATCGAGGTTCCCGACGATCAGTACATCCTCGATGCCGCTGAAGAGCAGGGCATCGACCTGCCCTACTCCTGCCGCGCCGGCGCCTGCTCCACCTGTGCTGGCAAGATCACCGCTGGCACCGTTGACCAGTCCGATCAGAGCTTCCTGGACGACGACCAGATCGAAGCTGGTTTCGTGCTCACCTGCGTGGCCTACCCCACCTCTGATTGCACCATCAAGACCCACGCCGAGGAAGAGCTCTATTGAGCCCCTCCGCAACAATCAGCTCTCCTTAACCGGAGAATGCTCTGCCACCCCCAGGGGTGGCTTTTTGTTGGCAGGGTGGTGTGTGTCTGGCCGATCGAAGGATGTCCTCCGCCACCGCTGCTACTCCCCTGCGACCTGAGGTTGATGGGCTTCTTGCTCATGGCACGGTGCATACCAGTCCTGGGGGCCAGTACAGCTTCAGGGTGATCGGTCCCTGTTGCCGGCTGTTCGATCGCGATGAGCTGCCCTGGCCCTGCTGCCGCCTCGTGTGGCGCAGCAAGGAGCCGAGTTGGCGCCGGGTGGGCCGTCGTTTCGTGCCCGACCTCGCCTCCCGTCGTTGCCCCTCCTATGCGGTTGAGCTGCTTCAGCCCGGTTCCAGGCCTACCGCCACCGTGCTGACGCTGTTCTCCATGCGTTTCACTCCTGAGCTTCAGGAGTGGTGGTACAGCCGGCATCCCCGTTCCTTCGATGCGGCCAATCAACAGCCTTGAGCAAGGCCGGGTTTGGCAAGCCATTAAAAAAGCCCGCTCTGCAGCGGGCTTCAAAGGGGCATTCGCTACGAAGGCGTTCTGGATGAATCAGAAGTAGATCTTGCCGCCACCCCATTCCTGGCCCAGCACTTTTGGAGCCACGAGGATGTAAGCCGACATCAAGCGCAGATCTTCATCTGTGAGGTCACGCATCGCGGGATAGAGGTCCCGGCTGCGCATGCTGGGGTGAAGGTCGGCGATGCTGTATTCCCCGTCGTAAGACGTGGGGTCCTGGAGGTAATCCACCAGTGCTGCCACGTTGTCGCGGGCTGGGGTGGCCAGGGCCAGGGTTTCAGGGTCGAGGCCAACGTTGTGGTTGGTCTTGGTGATGCCACCGGCATGGCAGGTGCCGCAGCTGGTGTTGAACACCTTGCGTCCAGCTTTCACCTGCTGCTCCGAGAAGGTGACGGGACTGCCTTCGGCGTCAGCGGGAACCGTCAAGGTCTCCGCATCCCAAGAGGCAGCCTGGGCAGGGGTGCCGATCACCAGGACGGCGAAGGCCGACAGCACGATCAGCAGTCGGCTCAGGGAGCGACGCACGTTTGGGAGGAAAGAGGCCATAAAAATGCCGGAGACTGATGGAGACAGCACACAACGCTCTTGTATCACGGGGTGGGATCCCCCTGTGGCCGATCGCGCTCAGGCGATCACGAACTGTTGCAGCACGATGGATCCATCTGCGGGGTGACGTCGATGGAAAGGAAGTCTTTGGCGAGCACCGTGGCGGGAAAAATCGCCTGGGCTTCCGCGAGCAGATCGTTTGCAGTGACAGCATTCCCCGGGGCATAGCGGGGACTGAGGTGGGTCAGCACCAGTTGGCTCACACCCGCCTCCGCCGCCGTTTGTGCCGCCATGGTGCTGGTGGAGTGCTGGCGTTGGAATGCCATCTCCGCTTCGGCATGGGAAAAGGTGGATTCGTGAATCAGAAGGTCCGCTCCGCGCGCGAGTTCCACGGCGGCTTCGCAAAACACGGTGTCGGTGCAGTACACCACGCTGGCTCCACGCCGCGGGGGGCCGCACAACGCGTGGCCGTCAATGCGGCGGCCATCATCAAGAATGACGGTCTCACCGCGCTTCAAAGCGGCATAAACAGGCCCGGGTGGGATGTTCAGATCCCTGGCTTTGGCCACGTCGAATCGACCGGCCCGGGGCTTCTGATCCACCCGGTAGGCATAGGCGGGCACCCGGTGATGCAGGGGCGTGGCCCGCACTTGCAGATCGTCGTCCTCGAAGACAATCCGTCCTGATTCGGCAGCTCCACGCACCGGATGTACGGCCAGCGGATAGCCAATGCGGGTGGAGCTGGTGCGCAGAACGCCGTGCAGGTAGGCATCGAGGGGATCCGGTCCGTAGAGATCCACCCCGGCACTGCTGCCGCTCAGCCCCAGGCTGGCCAGGAGCCCTGGCAGCCCGAACACGTGATCGCCGTGCATGTGCGTGATGAACACGCGGCGCAGTTGGGAAAGGCGCAGATCGCTGCGCAGGAATTGGTGCTGCGTGCCTTCTCCGCAGTCAAACAGCCAAAGCTCCGACCGTTGCGGCAGACGCAGCGCCACGGCTGACACGTTGCGGGCGCGGGTCGGAACTCCGGAACTGGTGCCGAGAAAGGTGACCTGCACGGCGGAGCGGGCTCAACGGCCAATCTGCCACGGAGGCCTGGCTCTCCGGCAACAGGAGGGGCACACTGGGCGCCCATCGGTGCCTGGAGTGTCCCCGTTCGTCTCCAACCTGCGGCCAGTGCTCAGGGCTGTCGCGCTGGCGCCCCTTGCCGTCGCTGCCCTTGCGGGTGAGCCGCGGGTTGCGGTGACCGCCCAGGAGCCGATGATGCGGGTTCTTATTGCCGAAGCACAGACGCTGCAGTTCAGGGCCGATGCTGCGCTGCCGCTGCGGGTGCGCGGCCTCGGAGGACAGGAGCGCTCTCTGCAGCGGTTGTCGGTCAGCCTCCGTGGCGGCTCCCTGCTTCTCGATGGTTTGGGTCAAGCGCCATCCCTGCGCGTGTCCACGGATGATCCCCGGGGCCTCTGGCTCGGCCAGCGGCGCTACCGCGGGGATGTGCTGCTTCTGCCCCGGGGCGGTCGCGTGCTGGCCATCAACAGGCTTGGGATCGAGACCTATCTGCCCAGTGTGGTGGGCAGTGAGATGCCGGCCAGCTGGCCGCTCCCTGCGCTCCAGGCCCAAGCGGTTGCCGCACGCACCTACGCCCTCCGGCAGCGGGGCAAAAAGGGCGACTTCGATGTGAAAGCCACCGTTGCCAGCCAGGTGTACAAGGGCGTCGAATCGGAGACCCCACGCACTCGGGAGGCCGTCGATACCACCCGATCGCTGGTTCTGGTGCATGGCGGCCGTTTGATCAATGCGGTGTTCCACAGCAGCTCGGGTGGGGCGACCGAGCCCAGCGGAGAGGTGTGGCGCCAACAACTGCCCTATCTGGTGAGCGTTCGCGATCACGACGACCACAGCCCTGTGCACCGATGGAACAAGCGCTTCGATGGCGGCGATCTTCAACGGCTCTTCAAGGAGACCGGCGGAGTGGAGACAGTGCGTGTTCTGAGCACCAGTTCCACCGGGCGGGTGCGCTCGGCTCGCATTCAGGGGCCGAGAGGGGCGTTGGTTCTGTCAGGGCGTGAGCTGCGTCAGCGGCTTGGCCTCAAAAGCACGATGGTGCGTTTCGCCATGGTGAGCGGTGGCGACAGGGAGCTCTCTCCAGCACGTCCGTTGGATTCCGAACCAGCCCGCGCGCGGCCGGCTCTGATCGGCCTTTGGAGCGATTCGGCCAGTGGCTCCAGTGAAGCTGCGGATCCGGGGCTTGCGCCACCACCGCCACCGCCACCACCGCTGCAGATGCCTCTCACTCTCAGCAACCACGACCGCCCGAACAGCCACGACCGCCCGAACAGCCTTGATCGTTCAAACAGCCTTGTGCTCGAAGCACAAGGCCAGGGGTATGGGCACGGTGTGGGTATGAGCCAATGGGGAGCCCACGGTCTTGCTGAGCAAGGGGCTGATTTTCGCCAGATTCTTCTTCACTACTACCGAGGGGTGCAGATTCGTCCCTACCGGCCGAGCGATGATCCATCGCTGGCATTCAGCCCAGGACCGGAGCCAGCCTGGTGGGGTTGATCCCCGCCCGATCTGTGTCGAAGCTTCCCCCGTCCATCTCGGTTCAGCGCCGCCCTGATCCCGTTGCGCTGATGGATGCGGTGGTGGATGTGCTGGATGCGTCTCTGCAGACGGGTGTTCAGCAGCAACACTTCCGTCCTCTTGGCCTGGCCACCGGCCGCACCATGGAGCCTCTCTATGCGGCGCTCTGTGCGCGGCTGAAGCGCTGGCCTGCGCTTGATCTGCAGTGGCTACGGGAGCACTGGTGCAGTTTCAACCTCGATGAATACGTGGGGCTGCCGGTCGGGGATCCGCGCAGCTTTGCGGCCTACATGCAGACCCACCTGGCGGGTCCCCTGGATCTGCCGACCGACCGGGTCAGACTTCCTGACGGCAGGGCCAGCGATCCAGGTTTGGAGGCCCGTCGTTACAGCACGGCTTTGCAGCAGGCCGGGGGACTCGGCCTCCAGCTTCTTGGCCTGGGCAGCAATGGCCATGTGGGCTTCAACGAACCGCCCTCAGGGGTGGATAGTCCTTGCCGCGTGGTGACGTTGCAGGCAGCGACGCTGATTCAGAACGCTGACGCCTTCGGCGGTGACTCCGAGGCTGTGCCCAAGCAGGCGATCACCCTCGGGTTGCAGGAGATTCTCAGTGCCGAGGTGATTCACCTGATCGTGACCGGCAGCGCCAAGGCGGAGATTCTGCGCGCGGCCTTGTTGGAGCCCAGCACTGATCTGATTCCCGCCAGCTGGCTTCAGCAGCATCCCCAGGTGCACGTGTGGGTGGATGATGCCGCCTATGCCCGTCTTTCGGCACCGTGACGCGTTGGCAGTTCTCGATTGATCGCGGCGGCACCTTCACCGATGTGGTCGCACGCCGGCCTGACGGAGGGCTGATCGTGCGCAAGGTGCTGTCGGTGCAGCCTGGCCTGGAGGGCGATCCGGCGGTGGATGCGATCCAGGCGCTCATGGCGACGGAAGGCCTCGGTTCCCCATCAGGCATCGAGGAGCTGCGACTGGGAACCACCGTTGCCACCAATGCCCTGCTGGAGGGCAAGGGGGAGCCCGTGCTGTTGCTCACGAACAAGGGCCTGGCCGACCTGCTGCGCATCGGTGATCAGCACCGGCGGGACCTCTTCGCGTTGGAGATTCCCCCGTCTCCTTCCTTGATCGCGGCAGTTGAGGGGGTCTCGGGACGTTTGGATGCGGCGGGGCGCGAGCTGGAGCCGCTGGTGATCGATGCCGCTCTGATCAGCCGGTTGCAGGCCCATCGCGCCGCGGGTCTGCGCAGTTGTGCCATCGCCTTGATGCATGCCTGGCGGACGCCAGCCCATGAACGGGCCCTGGCGGAGGCGGTGCTCGCCGCTGGCTTTGAGACGGTGATTGGCTCCCACCAGGTGAGCCCTCTGCCCCGACTGGTTCCCAGGGGCCAAACCACCCTGGTGGAGGCTGCTGTGCGGCCGGTTTTGCAGACCTACCTCAACCAGGTACAGGCTGCGCTGCAGGGACGCCCCCGGCTGCGGGTGATGACCTCCAGTGGAGGCCTGCAGGCCCCAACGTCTCTGCTGGCCAAGGACACGATCCTGTCTGGGCCGGCGGGGGGCATGGTTGGTGCCGTGGCTGCGGCCCAACAGGCCGGTGTGGGGCATCTCCCCCTGGTGGGCGTGGATATGGGAGGCACGAGCACCGATGTGTTCTGCTTGCCGGCAGGTGCGGCCGATCGCGATTGGGACCGCAGCCCCGAAACAGAGATCGCCGGTTTGCTGCTCACGGCATCGCGATTGCCGATTCACACGGTGGCTGCCGGGGGGGGCTCGATCATCCACGACGATGGCGGACGGGTGTTGGTGGGGCCCCGCTCGGCCGGCGCCGATCCAGGCCCCGCCTGTTACGGCAGGGGTGGACCCCTCACCATCACCGATGCCCATCTGCTGCTGGGCCGGCTGCAGGCTCAGGCTTTCCCGGCGTTGTTTGGTCCGAATCGTGATGCCCATCCGAACCTGGCGATCACGCAGAACAAGTTCGCTGTTCTGGCTGAATCGCTGCAGCGCACACCGGAGGTTTTGGCGGAAGGGGCCCTCGACCTCGCGGTTGAGGCCATGGCAGCAGCCATCCGTCAGGTCTCTCTGTTCCGCGGTCATGACATCCGCGGGGGCGTCCTGGTCGCCTATGGCGGTGCGGCCGGCCAGTTGGCCTGTCGCGTGGCCACTGCCCTCGGGCTGCGCCAGGTGTTGTTGCATCCCCTGGCCGGGGTGCTCTCGGCCTATGGGATTGGTCAGGCCCGTCCGCGGCAGCTGCGGCAGTCGGCGGTGCGCGAGCCCCTCGATGGCGCCTGCCTGACTCGGTTGCCAGCCCTGGTCGCCGAACAGCTGGCCCTGGCCCACGCTGCCCTGAAGCAGGTGTGCGGTCGTTCCGTGGTGGTGGGGGAGCAGCGGGTCCATCTGGAACTGCGGGATGGGGCCGCGGAGCAGGGACTGCTCATCGCTCTTGAGCCTCCTCCGCAACAGCCTTCCCTGGAGAATCTGCGGGCAGCCTTTGCCCAGGCGCACCAGCAGCGCTTCGGCTATGCCCCAGCTCCCGACACCCGGTTGGTGGTGGAGCGGATCGACGTGGAGGTGCTGGCTGCGGCGGAGCTCTCGGCGCAGGGCCAGGACGAATGCTTAGGGCCTGCCGGCACTCTCGCCAGCGTTCCTGATGCAGCGATGGTGCATTGGCCGCAGCGCGGATGGTGTGCCGTTCCGGTGGTGCAACGGCTGCAGCTTTCCGTGAATCAGCGCCTGGAGGGCCCGGCCTTGATCCTCGATCCCACCGCTGGAACTGTGCTGGAGCCTGGTTGGTCAGCCCGGAGACTGCCGAACGGGAGCCTGTCGCTGGAGATGGATGGGGCGCTACCAGGGGGTGCGGCGATGCCTGCCGCTGCGAGTCGCGAATCTTGCCCCCCGCAGAGCCCCGATCCTGTGGATCTGAGCCTGTTCCATCACCGGTTCATGCAGATCGCTGAACGGATGGGAGAGCGGCTGCGTCAGACCAGTCGCTCGGTGAACATCCGCGAACGGCTTGATTTTTCCTGCGCCCTCTTCGATGGCGAGGGTGCCCTGGTGGCCAATGCTCCCCATATCCCCGTGCATCTGGGCTCCATGGGTGATGCGGTGGCCGATCTGCTGCTGCAGGTGCGCCGGGGCGACCGTCCTGCGTTGCGGGACGGCGACACGATCATCAGCAACGACCCCTTCCACGGCGGCACCCACCTGCCTGATATCACCGCCATCACGCCGGTGTTCAGCGATCGGTTGGATGCACCGTTTGCGTTCGTGGCCTGCCGCGGGCACCACGCGGATGTGGGGGGACTGACCCCGGGGTCGATGCCCCCCTTCAGCAGGCGGATCAGCGAGGAAGGGTTGCTGGTGCGCAACTGGTGGCTGATGCAACAGGGCGTTCTGAATCAAGACGGCTGGGCTGAGCTGGTGCGCCAGCAGCCCTTCCCCCTCAGGGCTCCGGATTTGCTCTGGGCTGATTTGCAAGCTCAGGTGGCGGCGAACCACCTCGGACTGCAGCTGTTCCAAACGCTGCTTCAAGTTGAGGGGCGAGCGCGCGTGGGTCGCTATCTCCAGCATGTGCAAGACCACGCCGCGAGCACCGTTCGCCGCCTGATCGATCGTTTGCAAGAGCGGCACTGCGAGGTGCAGCTGGATAACGGGGCCTGGCTGCGGCTGGCGTTGCGGGTGCAACGGCACCGTCGTGAAGCGGTGCTCGATTTCAGCGGCAGCTCTCTGCAAGGCGATCACAATTTCCATGCTCCGCTGGCAGTCACCAAGGCCGCCGTGCTGTATGTGCTGCGCTGCCTGGTGGAGGAGCCGATCCCCCTCAATGCCGGTTGTTTTCAGCCCTTGACCCTGGTGGTGCCGGAGGGGTGTCTGCTCAATCCCCGACCGCCTGCTGCGGTGGTGGCGGGGAATGTGGAAACCTCCCAGGCGCTCTGCAACCTTCTGTTTGCCGCAGTGGGTGCCATGGCGGCGGCTCAGGGCACGATGAACAACCTCACCTTTGGTGATGGGCGGCGGCAGTACTACGAAACGATCGCAGGCGGCGGCGGCGCGGGTCCGGGCTTCCCTGGGTCCTGTGGTGTGCAGACCCACATGACCAACTCAAGGCTCACGGATCCTGAAATCCTCGAACAACGCTTTCCCGTGAGGCTGGAGCGCTTCGGATTCCGCCCTGGCAGTGGTGGTGCCGGCCGTTGGCCCGGGGGCGATGGCCTGGTGCGGGAGTTTCGATTCCTGGAACCGATGACAGCGGCGCTGCTGTCGGGTTCAAGATTGGTGGCGCCCTTTGGTCTTGAGGGTGGCGAGGATGGCGCGCCCGGGGCTGCGCGTCTCACCCGCGCGACTGGTTCCTGCGAACCGCTTCAGGGATGCGCCCAACTGGAGGTGCAGCCAGGGGATCGTCTGTTGATTGCGACCCCTGGTGGCGGAGGCTGGGGAGTGGCGACAACGGCGTCTGCCCCCTGAGCGGACCCTCCATCGGCTCAAGGCACGAAGGCGTCGTCGATCTCCAGGTTTGTGCTGATGCTGTTCACGTCATCCAGGTCCTCGAGTGCCTCGAGAAGCTTGAGGCACTGCCGGGTGGTGTCTGGATCCTGGGGGACCACCTGGGTGAGGGGATGCCATGCATGGGTCCACTCCTGAACCTGCCAGCTCTGCTGCCTGAGCCCGTTCTGCAGGGACTCGAGGACTTCGAAGGGGCCATGGACCAGGGCCTGGCCGTCGTCGCCGAGTTCATAGCCATCGGCTTCGAGGCTCAGCAAGCTTTCCAGAAGCGCTTCTTCGCGCTCTGCGTCAGCCTCAATTCTCACCTCGCTCCGATGCTGGAACAGGTAGCTGACGCATCCACTTTCGCCGAGGTTGCCGCCGTGTTTGCTGAAGGCGAGGCGCAGCTCCGCCGCCGTGCGATTGCGGTTGTCGCTGAGGGCTTCCACCAGAACGGCCACGCCGCCTGGGCCATACCCCTCGTAGCGGATGGATTCCAGCTTGATGGCCTCTCCGCCCTGCCCTGATCCCTTGGCGATCGCCCGCTCGATGTTGCCAGCTGGAACGCCGGCGGCCTTGGCCTTGGCAATGGCCGTTCTGAGCTGGAAGTTGCCATTGGGATCAGCCCCCTGTCTGGCTGCAACGGTGATCTCGCGGCCGATCCGCGTGAACACTGCGCCCCGTTTGGCATCCACCACCGCCTTGGTGCGTTTGATCTGGGACCATTTGCTGTGGCCGGCCATCGGATGCGCTGACGTCCGTCTCTGGCACAGCACGGTACTGACCCGTCTTCAGGTCAGCCTCGGGCTTCGAACACGACTTTTGGTTGCAGCCCACCCGTCCCATCCGGCACGCCCAGGCCGAGCATGCGCCCTTCCTCGCTGAGCACCACCACCGCGTCGCTCTCCTGGTTGGCTCCCGGGGTGATCCGCCGTCCGCAGCTCCAGTCCTCCTGCTCACGGGCGGATAGGCGCCGCTGCGGGAGGTGCGCGAGGGCGTCCTGCGGAGGAAGCAGAGGTAGCGCCGGTGGATCTGTCGCGGTGGCCCCCGACTCTGGCCGCTCTGGCAGGGGGATCGCCTGCGCGTCTTGAAACCCAAGGGCCTGGGTGCGGCGCAGGCTGGCCAGGCAGCCCCCACAGCCCAGGTTCTGGCCCAGATCTCTGGCCAGCGAACGGATGTAAGTGCCTGCTGAACAGTGCACTTCAACGCGCAATTGCCCCTGTTCCGGGCACCAATTGAGGAGGTGCAGGTGGTGAATCGTGATGGCGCGCTCCGGCAGATCCATCTGTTCACCGCGCCGCGCTCTGGCATGGGCGCGTTCGCCATCCACATGAACGGCTGAGACCTGCGGCGGGCGCTGTTGGATGAGGCCGCGGAATGGGGCAAGCGCCTGCTCCAGCTCGGTGCTGCTCAGGGCCGGCAAGGGCTGGCGTGAGCTGATCTCTCCCTCAAGGTCATCAGTGTTGGTGGTGATGCCCAGCTGGATCACTCCCCGGTAGGTCTTCTCGCCGGGGAGATAGGGCAGCAAGCGGGTCGCCTGCCCGACGGCGATCGGCAGAACTCCTGTCACCGCTGGATCCAGGGTGCCGCCATGGCCGACCCGTCGGATGCCGAGCAGGCGCCGGATCCGAGCGACGCAGGCGTGGGAGGTGAGGCCAGCCGGCTTGTCGATCACGGCAAAGCCAAGGGGCGCAGTCAACGGCAGGGCAGGAATGGTGCAGGGTTTCGACTGTGGCACCTGGCTCGCACGTAAGTTTGCCGGCATCAGCAGGCAGGTCATGCAGCCAGAGATTGCGACCGGAGACGTGACGATCCAGGAGTTTCTGGGCAGTGGTTTTTCAGTGAAGGATCACCTCGCCTCCTATCTCTCCCTGTCAAAGGCTGAGGTGGAGCAGCGGCTGCCTCAGAGCAAGGAGGATCTGGCGGCCATGCATCCCGGTGCTTTTGATCCCGAGCGCGCGGAGATGTTTTATGAAGACACTGTGGGCACAGGCCACTTGCTCGAGTTGGCGGCTTGGCATCTCAGCAGTGCTGATTACATCGCCGACACCCTGCACCTGCAGCAACAGTTCGCCCATGGGGATGTGCTGGATTTCGGAGGGGGCATCGGCACCCATGCCCTCGCGGCCGCTGGGTTGAGCGACGTTCGGCACGTGTGGTTTGTGGATCTCAATCCCCAGAACCGCGCGTTTGTTGCCCAGCGCGCGGCAGCGCTCGGTCTTGAAGATCGGCTCTCCGTGCATCGCGATCTCGAGAGCCTTCCCGGTCAGAGTTTCGACACGGTGGTTTGTCTGGATGTGCTGGAGCATCTGCCCGATCCGGCCGGCCAGCTGATGGAGTTTCATCGCCGCCTACGGGCTGGTGGACGGGCCGTTCTGAACTGGTATTTCTTCAAAGGACATGAGGGTGAGTACCCCTTCCATTTCGACGATCCAGAGCTTGTCGACAGCTTCTTCCGTTGCCTCCAAGGGCATTTTCTGGAGGTCTTCCACCCCTTGTTGATCACAACCAGGGTCTACCGTCCGCTCGAGACCTGAGCAATCCGATGGCGCAGTCCCAGGGCCAAGGACGTTGGCTGATCAAGCTGATCGTCTTGAAAAAAGTCCTGCTCGCGCTCGTTCTGTTGGCGATCAGCCTTGCTGCGTTCTTCGGTCAAAGCCACTACGCCGAACTGTCGGATTTCGCCCAGACCTGGGGACAAGCCGATCGCGAACTGCTCTCCCACATGGCGGAGAAGGGCACTGTTCTGGGTCCCACGCGCCTGCTGCGGCTGGCGGTTGCATCCTCGGTGTACTCCGGGCTGATCCTGTTGGCTGCTTGGGCCACTTGGACCGGTCGGCATTGGGGTGAGTGGCTCCTGGTGGGTGTGCTCGCGCTGGCTCTGCCACTGGAACTTGCCCATCTGTTCCATGAACCAAGCCCCAGAACGGCGATCGTCCTGGGGCTCACGGTTCTCGGAATGGTCGTCACCTTGAAACAGGCGATGCGTTCATCCCGGAATCACTCGACTGCGCCGTTCAGCCGGCTGCGGTGGCCACGTTGATGCGCTTGCGATTGCGCAGGCCGCGACGGATGGTTTCGAATTTCACCACGCCGTCGGTCAGAGCGAACAGGGTGTCGTCTTTGCCCTGGCCAACATTCACACCGGGGAGAACGGATGTGCCGCGCTGGCGGATCAGGATGGATCCGGCGGTGACGCTTTCGCCGCCATAGGCCTTCACGCCGAGGCGCTTGGAATTGGAATCGCGTCCGTTGCGGGTTGAACCTGTGCCTTTCTTATGTGCCATGGGGTGGGTGAAGTTTGTGAAGGGGCTGAGGGTGGTTCGAATCAGCTGATGGACTTGCCGCCGACGGAAATGGACTGAACCATCACCCGGGTGAGTTCCTGCCTGTGACCATTCTTACGACGGGTTTTCTTCTTGGGTCGCATTTTGTAGACGATCACCTTGGGGCCGCGGCGATGGGCCATCACTTTCAGCTCAACGCTGGCGTCCTTCACATAGGGCTTGCCGAGGGTTGTTCCCTTGGCGTCCTTCACGAGGAGCACGTTGTCGAGCGTGACCGTGGCATCGACATCAGCCTGAAGGCGGTCGAGGTCGTAATAACGGTTGGGTTGCAGCCAGAACTGCTGACCTGAGGCCTCAACGATGGCGTAGGTGCCGGTGTCGGGAGCGGGGGATTGGCTGGTGCTGGTTTCGGCCATGAAACGAAAGGACGCGGTCAGGCTCGGTGAACCGATTTGGCCTGAACCGCAATCGAAAGACAAACAAAGATCTTCGGCCTTCGCTGTCCCCTTCGTCAAGATTCAGCTCAGGACCCTGCGCGGTGGATGGCCCGTCCAGCACTCACGATCGCTTTGCTTCTCACCACAAAGGAGCTTGTGGATGCTTGTACGCAGTGGCTGCCCGTGAACCGTTACAAGCCTGTGGATCTGCACCAGGCCGCCTCCGGTGAAGGACTTCTCGAAGTCCTGGCCCATCAGCGTGAAGCGGTGGATGCGGTGGTCATTGAGCAGTCGCTTCTCGACGAGACCACCCGCGAAGGTCTGCGTCGCGGCGGGTTGCTCTTCCCGGCTGTGGTGGTTGGAGAACTGATGGGGCGGGTGGACTACCACCCGGAGGAGGTGCATCTTCCTGTGGATCAGCTTGAGCAGCTGGGATACAACGTGGACGCCGCCATTTCCCGGTTTCTGCGCCAGGGCCAGAAGGAAGCAAGGCCGGAGGATGGATCGGATGCGAACGCACCGTCCTCCGCCGAGAGCGAAAGCAGTGCGTGGAAGCTCTCGAGCCGTCTTCAGGAGCGCCTGGGCTACCTGGGTGTGTTTTACAAGCGGGACCCATCCCGTTTTCTGGCCAACCTCCCCCCTGATGAGCAGCGGGAGCTGTTGCGGTCCCTGCAGCGCACCTACCGCGATCTGCTGATCAGTTACTTCCGTGATCCGGCCGCAGCCAACCAGGCCCTGGAGAGTTTTGTGAATACGGCCTTCTTCGGCGACCTGCCCATCACCCGCACTGTGGAGATCCACATGAATCTGATTGACGAGTTCTGGAAGCAACTCAGACTTGAAGGGCACAAGAACGATTTTCTTCAGGACTATCGGCTCGCTCTGCTCGACGTCATGGCCCATCTCTGCGAGATGTATCGGCGCTCCATTCCCCCCGAGGTCGCTTTGGCGGTCCCGTCAGAGCAACGCCGCTCCCTGATGGATTCGGAGGTGTCCTCATGAGCCCACGGAAGACCTACATCCTCAAGCTCTACGTGGCTGGGAACACGCCCAACTCGATGCGTGCTTTGAAAACCCTGCGCAACATTCTTGAAACGGAATTCAAAGGCGTTTACGCCCTCAAAGTGATTGACGTTCTCAAGAACCCGCAGCTGGCGGAAGAAGACAAGATCCTGGCCACACCGACGCTCTCCAAAATCCTGCCTCCTCCGGTGCGCCGCATCATCGGTGATCTATCGGATCGGGAGAGGGTGCTGATCGGTCTGGACCTTCTCTACGACGAACTTGCCGACAACAGCCTCACATCGACGCTGATGGATGCGTTGGAAGATGCAGACACAACGGATTCAGATTCTTAAGCCAGACCGTGTGCTTGACCGTTTGCTTCGTTTTTCTCTTTAGCGTTTCTCCATAAGCTCGCCATCATGCAGATCTCCAGCTCCAGTGGTTCGCCACAGATGCAGGTTCAGAAGCTCCCAACAGGGATTGAGGGCTTCGATGATGTCTGTCAAGGCGGTCTGCCGATCGGTCGCAGCACCTTGATCAGCGGAACGTCCGGAACTGGTAAGACCGTTTTTTCGTTGCACTTTCTGCACAACGGCATCGCTCACTTTGATGAGCCGGGAATTTTCGTCACCTTTGAAGAGTCGCCCCTCGATATCCTGCGCAACGCCGCCAGCTTTGGTTGGAACTTGCAGGAGATGGTGGAGCAGGACAAGCTCTTCATCCTTGATGCATCACCCGATCCCGATGGTCAGGATGTGGCCGGAAGCTTCGATCTGTCGGGTCTGATCGAACGCATCAACTACGCCATTCGCAAATACAAGGCCAAGCGGGTGGCCATCGATTCGATCACGGCGGTGTTCCAGCAGTACGACGCGGTGTTTGTGGTTCGTCGTGAGATCTTTCGCTTGATCGCCCGTCTGAAAGAGATTGGTGTCACCACGGTGATGACCACGGAGCGGATCGACGAGTACGGCCCGATCGCTCGCTACGGCGTTGAGGAATTCGTCTCCGACAACGTGGTGATTCTGCGCAATGTGCTCGAGGGCGAGCGTCGCCGGCGCACGGTGGAGATCCTCAAGCTCAGGGGAACCACGCACATGAAGGGGGAGTTCCCTTTCACCATGGGAGCCCATGGCATCAGCATCTTCCCCCTCGGAGCGATGCGCCTCACCCAGCGCTCCTCGAATGTGCGGGTCAGCTCCGGAGTGCCGCGGCTCGACGAAATGTGCGGGGGTGGCTTCTTCAAAGACTCCATCATTCTCGCCACCGGTGCCACCGGAACCGGCAAGACCCTGCTGGTGTCGAAGTTCATCGAGGATGCCTGCCGGAATAAAGAGCGGGCCATCCTGTTCGCCTACGAGGAATCACGCGCCCAGCTGCTGCGTAACGCCACCAGTTGGGGCATCGACTTCGAGCAGATGGAGCAGGACGGGCTGCTGAAGATCATCTGTGCCTATCCCGAGTCGACAGGTCTGGAAGATCACCTGCAGATCATCAAAACCGAGATCAGTCAGTTCAAGCCCTCGCGGATGGCGATTGACTCGCTCTCTGCTTTGGCCCGTGGCGTCAGTCACAACGCCTTCCGCCAGTTTGTGATCGGTGTGACCGGTTATGCCAAGCAGGAGGAGATCGCCGGATTCTTCACGAACACCTCCGAAGAGTTCATGGGCAGCCACTCGATCACGGATTCCCATATCTCCACCATCACCGACACGATCCTGCTTCTGCAATACGTGGAAATCCGTGGGGAGATGGCCCGGGCTCTGAACGTGTTCAAAATGCGCGGCTCATGGCACGACAAAGGGATCCGCGAATTCGTGATCACGGGCAATGGTCCTCAGATCAAGGACTCCTTCTCCAATTTCGAGCGGATCATCTCCGGCGTTCCCCATCGCGTGACCACCGACGAGCGCAGCGAACTCCTGCGCATTGCCCGGGGCGTGGATCCCGATGCCTGATCAGGCTTCTCGCTGCCGTTCAGCCTTCCACTGCAATTCGTCGGGATCTTCCTGAGCCAGCGGTAGATCAAACCAAAAGGTAGTGCCGACATCGGGTTCACTGGCCATGCGGATTTCGGTTCCATGCTTTTCGAGGATGCCGCGCACGATCGACAGGCCCAGACCGGTCCCCACTTCTGTGTGCACGGCATTTTCAACTCTGTAGAAACGCTCGAAGATCCGCTGTTGATTGTCGGGATTGATGCCGTAACCGGTGTCGCAGATCTCGACGCGCATGCGCGGAAGCGGTGAAGCGAGTGGGCAGGTTGGCCCTTCGCTTTCCGGGTGCGCTGGTGTCATCTGGCAACTGTCTGGCCAGGTGTAGGCACGGATCATCAGCTGACCGCCTTTGCGATTGAATTTGAGAGCGTTGCCCACAAGGTTGTCGAGCACCTGGAGCAGCAGATCCCAGTTGCCCAGAATGTCGGGGAGGTTTGGATCCGCCTCAAGGCTCAGTTCCACTTGCTTGTCGGATGCATTGAGCTGATAACTGCGCAGGGTTTGCTCCAGTCCTGGACGGACTTCAATCGGCGCGAAGGTGACGCTGCGGCTGGATTCCAACCGCGATAGATCGAGCACATCATTCACCAGTCGCGTCAGGCGATCGGTTTCAGCGTTGGCAATGCCCAGAAACTCGTGTCGGTCTTCGTCGCTGAGCAGATCCCCCATGTCATGCAGGGTTTCCACGTAGCTCTTGATGTTGAACAGAGGCGTACGCAGTTCGTGGGACACGTTGCTGATGAAGCGGCTCTGAGCCGCGTTCAACTCCACTTCGCGGGTCAGGTCCTGGATCGTGACCGCCAAGCCTTTCAGGGTTTCTCCACTGGGTTCCCGCACAGCTTGCAGAACGAAACGGAGGGTTCGTGCTGGATCACCGATGCTGCTGCGCAGCTCGTTGGTGTCGGTGCGGTTGCTCGAGACGGCCTCGAGTGGCTCATGCAGTTCGACGGCGAGGAGCTCGGGGAGTTCGTTGAGAAAGTCTTTCCCCTCGAGGTTGCGTCCTTCCCAGCGGAAGAGACGCCGAGCTGTTGGATTGGCGAGCACGATCCGTCCATCGCCATCGAGGAGAACGGCGCCATCCGCCATGGTGGCGATGAGCGAGGCCTGTTTCACCTGCGCGGCTTGCAGTTCCTCGATGTTGGCTGCGTCGTAAACCTGCAGCTGGGAAGCCATGGCGTTGAAGCCATCCAGCAGTTCGCCAAGTTCACCGCCCACGGGGAGGCCGATACGGGCGCGGAAGTCGCCATCGGCGATCGAGCGCACGCCGCGAAGCAACTCCTTCACCGGTCGGGTGATGGTGAGGGCGTTGAACACGGCCCCCAGGATCACCAGCACCCAGATGGAGATGAACACCGCCACCGTTACCTCCCGGGTGAGGGCCGCGCTCGCGAGAGCCGTTTCGTTGGGGTTCACCCCGAGGGCCAACACACCTAGATAGCGGTCTTGTTCCACAAGGGGAACGAACACATCGGTGACCAGGCCCTGGGGGGTGATGTGCTGCCGCACCAGTGGGTTCTTGGGGCGGTTGCGCATTTCCGCGGGGAGCTCCAGGCGTCGATTCAGGCGGAGATCACCATCTGAGGTGCTATCGCTTCCGCTAATGGGAATCCCCAGGTAGACGATTCCTTCCGGATCGGCGAAAAAGATGTAGCGGAGGCTTCGGCTGGATCGCCAGAACGTTTCGGCCACATTGGCCAATTCCCGATCGCGCCCTTCGGCGACGAGTTCGCTCACATTGCCCGCGAGTAGGAGCCCGAGATCCCTGGCATAGCGGGTGTCGTTCATGGCGGCATCGCGCTGGATGCCATTGAGCGCGAAGAAGGTGATGCCCGTCATCATCAGGCTCACCACCAGGGTGGCCACCGCCAGCAGTTTGGTTTGAAGGCTGAATTCGGCCCACCAAGCGCTAATGCGCTCTTTCCAGTTTTGGTCGTCACTGGGCTTGGAGTCGATCACCGCCCATGAGGCCCGGCCATCGTTCGAGGCCGTCGCTGGTTCGCTGGCCATGGCTCCGACTTGCGTTGGCTGAGCCTAAGACCGGCGCACCTGATGACCAATGTCCCTGCGGTATTGCATTCCTCTGTAGTCCACCGTTTCCAGGGCCTGGTACGCGCGAGCAAAGGCCTGGTCGAACGTGTCAGCTTGGGCCACCTGGGTCAGAACCCGCCCTCCACTGGTGAGCAGGCGACCGTCTTGATCCCGGCGGGTCCCGGCGTGGAACAGCTGGCGCTGGGGATCGTCATCCGGCTCCAGGCGAATCACATCCCCTTTTTTCGGTGCGTCGGGGTAGCCCTCGGCGGCGGTCACCACGCAGGCGCTGCAGGCCTCGGTGATGGTGAGCGCTGGGGCCAGATCCAGGCATCCCAGGGCGCAGGCCTG
This sequence comes from Synechococcus sp. BMK-MC-1, assembly GCF_014279955.1. Taxonomy (NCBI): domain Bacteria; kingdom Bacillati; phylum Cyanobacteriota; class Cyanophyceae; order Synechococcales; family Synechococcaceae; genus Synechococcus; species Synechococcus sp. BMK-MC-1. The sequence continues at coordinate 2,027,686 of NZ_CP047939.1, read as the reverse complement.
AAGCACCTGGGCCAGTTCCGGCCCCATCAGCGGCATCAGGGTTTGGCACTCCGGATCCCCAAACCGGCAGTTGAATTCGATCACCTGGGGGCCGGTCGCGGTGAGCATGAGGCCGGCGTAGATCACACCCCTGTACTGAATGCCGCGGTTGCGCAGGGCACGCAACGTTGGCGTGAGCACCTGCGCCCTCACCTGCTCGAGGTCGGCGGCGTCGAGGAGCGGGGCTGGGGCATAGGCGCCCATGCCGCCGGTGTTGGGACCCCGATCTCCTTCGAGCAGACGTTTGTGATCCTGGGCGGGGGGGAGCAGCACCATGCGTTCGCCATCGCAGAGGGCGAACACGGAGACCTCAGGTCCTTGCAGACGTTCTTCGAGCACCAGGCGTTCGCCGGCGCTGCCGAACCGGCCTGCGAAGGCCTCCTGGATCGCTGCTGCAGTGGCCTCGATGGTCTCGGCCACGGTGACCCCCTTCCCGGCGGCCAAACCATCAGCTTTGACGACCAAAGGCCGCTGCAGGCGATCGAGCACGGCCAGTGCTTCGGGGAGTTCCGAGACAGCCCAGTGCCCGGCAGTGGGAATTCCTCCCTCCTGCATCAGTTGCTTGGCCCAGGCTTTGCTGGCCTCCAGTTGTGCACCATCGGCACCCGGTCCGAACACCGCCAGTCCGGCTTCCCGCAGGCGATCGGCCACCCCAGCGGCCAGGGGGGCTTCCGGGCCGATCACCACGAGATCGATGGCATGGTCGCGACAGTGCGCGATCAGGCCGTCGGCATCCAGCTCGCTGATCCCGAGAGCGCGGCAGCCTTCCAGATCCAAGGTGCCGCCGTTGCCCGGGGTGACCCAGACCTCGTTGACCCCTGGGCAACGGCGCAGCGCCCAGGCCAGGGCCTGCTCCCGGCCGCCACCGCCCACCACAAGCAGGCGGTGCAGGGGGGGCAGGGACTGAGGACGGGGGCTGGAATGGGCCATGGAGGCAGGCGTGATGGTCGAAGACCCTTAGGTTTGAACGCCCGATCACGGTCGACGATCGTGATCGGATCCATCCATCTTTGTTGAGCGCCTGCCGGCCCATGGGTTTTCTTCCCCTGTCCCTGACGCTTCTGCTGGCGGCAACCCCGATTCCGGTGGAGGAGCCACGGCTTCAGAACGATGCGGCTCCGGTGCTGGAGCAGGCGATGGCGCCGGAAGCCTTCGAGGCTGTGCTGCTCGAGGGCGATCTTCCTGCGTTGGAGCTGGCCTGTGCGGATGCCGCTCAGTTCGGGCTGGAGGAGCGATTGCGCTTGTTGCGCAATCGCTTGATGGAGGTAGCACCGGCTCCCCAGCCCTTTGCGGTGGTGATGGCCAACGCTCGGGCGCTGATGCAGTGCAAGGCGCCCGACAGTGTGCCTGTGGTGCTCAGTCGCTACGGCCCAGCGCCAGGCCAGCAGCGCAGGGAGTGGCTGCTGCTCTCCTGGCGTGCGGCCGCTGCGGCTCTGGATCAGGAGCGGGCGATCCTGGCCCTCCTGCGCCTGGCTGAAGGCGATCCTTCCCGACTGGAGGCTGAAGCGCTTGTGGTGGGGCTGGATGATGGCGGGCAGCCGTTAACGCGGTCTGGTCTTGATGTGCTCGCGGATCACCAGATCGCCAACGGCGACGCAGCTGAGGCTGTGATCACCCTGCTGGCTGGGCGTCGTACCGGAGAGGCAGCTGCCCGCCGGCTTGGTTTGGCGTCCGAGCTGTTGGGTGAGCTGGAACCGGAGCGCAGCGGGCCGCTGTTGGAAGCGGCTTTGGATCAGGCGGCTGCTGTGCAGGCCTGGAATTTGGCGGAGGATCTTCTCCAACTCCAGCTGACGCTGGAGTTGGAGAACGGCGGCAGTGGCGATCGTCCGCGCGAGCGTCTGCGCCGCCTGGCCACGCGGGTGGATGATCGCTTCACCCTCTTGGATCTCGACCGCGATGCGCCGGTGTTGACGCCGGGTCAACGGGAGCAACTGGATCAGGAGCTGCGCTCCCCGCGCGCGCCGGGAGGGCATGCTGCACTGGGAGAATCAGAGGCGTTCGAGGCCGACGCGACCGTTTTCTCCGCACAGCCATGACCCTGTCCCACGGCGAGCTCCTTTACGAAGGCAAAGCCAAACGCATCTATGCCAGCGCAGACGCCCAGCAGGTTTTGGTGGAGTTCAAGAACGACGCCACCGCTTTCAATGCCCAGAAGAAAGCCCAGCTCGAGCACAAGGGCCGACTGAACTGCCAGATTTCGGCCTGCCTGTTCGAGCTGCTCGAGCGCCATGGCATCCCCACGCATTACGTGGGTGTTGCCGATGCCACTTGGATGGTGGTGCAGCGTGTGGAGGTGATCCCGATCGAGGTGGTGCTGCGCAACACGGCCACCGGTTCGCTGTGCCGAGAAACCCCGATCCCCCAGGGCACAGCCCTCGATCCCGCCCTGCTCGACCTTTATTACAAAGATGATGCGCTGGGAGATCCGCTGCTCACAGATGCCCGGATCGCCCTGCTTGGTGTGGTGAGTGCGGAGCTACGCCAGCGCCTGGAGGCGCTGGCCCGTCAGGTGAATGCTGTGCTGCAGCCGTTTTTCAAAGACCTGGGCTTGCAGCTGGTGGATTTCAAGTTGGAACTGGGCCTGAATCAGGCCGGTGAGCTGCTGGTTGCTGATGAGATCAGTCCTGATACCTGCCGCCTCTGGGACCTCAGCAGCACCGATGCCAATGAGCGCATTCTCGACAAGGATCGATTCCGCAAGGATCTCGGCGGCGTGATCGAGGCCTACGGGGAGGTCTGCAAACGGGTACAAGGGGCATGCCCAGAACCCAGGAACTGCGGGTAGGTTCTCCAGACGTTTGTGGCCTGCCCGGCCGACTTCCGTCTCCCCCATGGTGACCTTCTCCTCCCGCCGAACCAGGACAACCGTTCGGCGGAGCGTTCTTGGAGTGGCGCTATCGCTGCCGCTGATGGCCCTTCCGGCCAGGGCGCAGGCGGAGGCTGAAGCAGTTCAAGTTGAGGCCTCTGAAACCGAAGCGGTTCAGGCCGGCGGTGACTCTGGAGAAGTTGAGGTCGAGCAGAGCACGACTGAAGAGATCGACGTGACGCCGGCGGCGCCGGCTCAAACCGCGCCTGCTGAGCAAGCACCTGCGGCAGAAACGCTTCCCCAGGCTCCCGCCAGCCCCAGGGTGTTGATCACTGAGGTGATCATTGAAGGCATCGCCGACCATCCGGAGCAGGAACGTCTCGAGTTGGCGGCCTACGACGCGATGAGCGTGCGTCCGGGCAGCCGGGTGACCCGGGAGGAGCTCAAGCTCGACCTCGACGCCATCTATGCCACTGGTTGGTTTTCCGATGTACGCATCGAGCCGATCAACGGTCCGCTCGGTGTGCAGCTGGTGGTGCAGGTGGTGCCCAATCCGGTGCTCACCCGGGTGGAGCTGGAGCCAGACGACAACAAAATCGAGCCGGAGGTGATCGAGGACACGTTCAGCTCCGACTACGGACGCACGCTCAACCTCAACGAGCTGCAGCTGCGCATGAAGGAGCTGCAGAAGTGGTATGCCGACGAGGGGTATTCCCTGGCCAGGGTCAGTGGGCCGACCCGTGTCAGCCCTGATGGTGTGGTGCAACTCAAGGTGTTGATCGGCACCGTTGATGGCGTCCAAGTTGAGTTCATCACCAAGGAAGGCGAAACCACCGACGACAAGGGCGAGCCGCTGAAGGGCAAAACCAAACCCTGGGTGGTGACCCGCGAAATTTCGATTGAGCCGGGCGAACCTTTCAACCGCAAACAACTGGAAGAGGACATCAAGCGCCTCTACAGCACCTCGCTGTTCAGCGACATCAAGGTGACCCTCAAGCCTGTGGCTGGGGAGCCGGGCAATATCACCATTGTGCTCGGCATTGTGGAGCAATCCACTGGTTCTCTCTCCGGTGGTTTGGGTTACAGCCAGAGCCAGGGTGTGTTCGGTCAGGTGCAGCTCTCGGACAGCAACCTGTTCGGCCGTGCGTGGAATCTGGCGCTCAATATCACCTATGGCCAGTTCGGCGGGCTCGCCAACTTCACCTTCACCGATCCGTGGATCAAGGGAGACAAGCACCGCACATCCTTCCGGACGTCCATCTTTTTGAGCCGGGAAGTTCCCCAGGTGTTCCAGAGTCAGAACGAGGGTGACATCGTCACCGTGACGGATTACGAGGACAACAACTCCAAGTACGCCTACGACATCAGGAATGACAACAACCCTGCAGACCGGCGCTTCAACAATGTGGCCCAGGCCAGCAAGCAGTTCCCCGAAGAGAGCTGGTTTGATTTCGAAGGGGATTCCGTCGCCCTGCAGCGGGTGGGAGGCAACATCATTTTCGCCAGACCTCTCAATGGGGGGGATCCGTTCAAGAAGGTGCCCTGGCAGGTGCTTGCCGGTGTGAATCTCCAGAATGTGCGGCCGATCAATTTCAACGGCGACACCCGCCCCTACGGCGTGCCCAGCGGCAACATTCGCGACGGCCGCATTCCCAACGACGAGGTGATTTGCGTTGCCTTTGATTGCGCGGACGAAAACAACCTGGCCAGTGTGCGTTTTGCGGCCACTTACAACACCCTCAACGATGGGCGCAATCCCACCTCCGGCAACTTCTTCAGTTTCGGCACGGAGCAGTACGTGTCCATCGGAGCGAATTCACCAACCTTCAACCGCTTCCGCACCACTTATACCCACTTCATTCCTGTGAAGTGGCTCAAGTTGTTCAAGGGATGCCGACCCAAACCCGGTGAGAAGGAGAACTGTCCCCAGGCGCTCGCCTTCCAGGTGAAGGCCGGCACGATCGTGGGGCAATTGCCCCCCTACGAAGCCTTCTGTTTGGGTGGTTCCAACTCGGTGCGTGGTTGGTTCGACTGCGACCTGGCGGTGGGCCGCAGTTTCGGTGAAGCCACGATCGAATACCGCTTCCCGATCATCAGCATCTTCTCCGGCGAGGTGTTCTTCGATGCCGGTACGGATTTCGGATCCCAGGCCAGTGTTCCAGGCAAGCCCGGTCAACTGCTCAAGAAGCCTGGATCCGGTGTTTCCCCTGGTATCGGTGTGATCGTGACCACGCCTGTCGGTCCGCTGCGACTGGAAGTGGCCAGCCAGGACTTCACCGGGGAGTGGCGCTTCAATCTTGGTGTGGGCTGGAAGTTCTGATGGTTCGCTGGCCCGTTGATTACGACGGTGCCTGGACCCTGGCGGGGCCTGTGCGCCGCAGTGGCATTGGTTTGCACAGTGGCCAACCCGTGTCGGTGACGCTGAAGCCGTCGGCCGATCCGGGCGTGTGGGTGCAGTGGTCGTCAGATGCCGCAGCCCCCGTGCGGCTCGAGCCGTCTCAGGTGCGTGACAGCCAGCTCTGCACCACCCTTGAACTTGGGGACCGCCGTTTGGCCACGGTTGAACATCTGTTGGCCGCTCTGGCGGGGTGCGGGCTTACCCATGCCCTGCTCGAGGTTGAAGGAGAGGAGATTCCTCTTCTTGATGGCTCAGCCCTTGGATGGGTGGAGGCGATCGCTGAAGCGGATCTGCAGGAGGTTTCCGGTTGGAGGCCGCAGCGCCCCATGCTCGAGCAACCGCTCGCCCTGCATCGCGGCAGCAGTGTGATCACCGCGACTCCGGCCGAGCAGTTCAGTGTTGTGGGCGTGATTGATTTCCCCCAGCCCGCGATCGGCCGGCAACAGTTCGCGTTGGAGCTCACGCCGCAGCGTTTCGTCGACGAGATCGCCCCGGCTCGTACCTTCGGCTTTCGGGAGCAGGTGGAACAGCTGCGTGCCGCTGGATTGATCCAGGGTGGAGCACTTGATAATGCCCTTGTTTGTGATGGAGAGCACTGGCTGAACCCACCACTGCGCTACCCGGATGAACCGGTGCGCCATAAGCTGCTGGACCTGATCGGTGATCTGGCGCTCGTGGGATTCCCGCGCGCGCAGGTGCTGGTCTACCGCGGCTCCCACGGTCTGCATACCGACCTGGCGGCGGCCCTGGCCGATCGTTCCCCTGTTCAGCCCTGACTGTTTTGACCTCTTCCTCCGCCAACGACATCGCGTCGTCCCAGCCCGTGCTCAATGCGGAGCAGATCATGGGTCTGTTGCCGCACCGCTACCCCTTTGCCCTTGTGGATCGGGTGTTGGAGCACGTTCCTGGTGAAAAGGCCGTCGCCATCAAGAATGTGACCTTGAACGAGCCCCAGTTTCAAGGGCATTTCCCAGCCCGACCGCTGATGCCCGGCGTGCTGATCGTGGAGGCGATGGCCCAGGTGGGCGGGTTGATCGTCACCCAGATGCCTGATCTGCCAAAGGGACTGTTCGTGTTCGCCGGCATTGACGGCGTGCGTTTTCGCCGGCCAGTGGTCCCTGGTGATCAGCTGCGCATCAGTTGTGAGCTGCTCAGCCTTAAGCGCAAGCGCTTTGGCAAGGTGAAGGCGGAAGCCACAGTGGATGGCCAGCTGGTGTGTTCCGGCGAGTTGATGTTCTCGCTCGTGGATTGACGATGATGAGCGAACAGCGTTCCACTGTTGTGACTGCCGAGAACCGGCCCGCCCAGGTGCACCCCCTCGCTGTGGTTGATCCGCGCGCTGAGCTTGCGGCTGGCGTGGTGATCGGTCCTGGCGCGGTTGTGGGCCCCGACGTGCGGATTGGTGCTCATACCTGGATTGGCCCCAATGCCGTGCTTGATGGGCGACTGATCATCGGTGAACACAACAAGGTTTATCCCGGTGCCTGTCTGGGACAGGAACCCCAGGATCTGAAATACAAAGGTGCGCCCACGGAGGTGGTGATCGGCGATCACAACACCATCCGCGAGTGCGTCACGATCAACAGAGCCACCGATGAGGGGGAGCAGACCCGAATCGGAGATCACAACCTGCTGATGGCTTACTGCCACCTCGGCCACAACTGTGAGTTGGGCAATGGCATCGTGATGTCGAACAGCATCCAGGTGGCGGGTCACGTGTTGATCGAAGACCGGGCGGTGATCGGTGGTTGCCTGGGCATTCATCAGTTCGTGCAGATCGGTGGCATGGCGATGGTGGGCGGCATGACCCGGGTGGATCGGGATGTGCCGCCTTACTGCCTGGTGGAGGGACACCCTGGTCGGGTTCGCGGTCTGAACCGGGTGGGATTGCGCCGGCGGGGGCTTGATCGCAAGGACGATGGCCAGGACCTCAAGCAACTGCAGGAGATCTGGTCGTTGCTGTACCGCTCGGAGCATGTGATCGCCGATGGCCTCAAGCTGGCCCGGGAGCAGTCCTTGCTGCCGCTGGCGGATCATCTCTGTTCTTTCCTGGAGCGCTCCATTGCGCCCGGGCGCCGTGGCCCCATGCCGGCCCTCGGCTCTCGCTGATGGTGCGATTGCTGATCAGCACCGGTGAGGTGTCCGGTGATCTGCAGGGAAGTCTGTTGATCGAGGCCCTGCACCGGCAGGCTGCCCTCAGGGGGGTGGATCTGGAAGTGCTGGCTCTCGGCGGGAGCCGGATGCAGGCGGCTGGAGCGGAACTGCTTGCGGATACGGCGCCGATGGGGGCGATTGGCCTGTGGGAGGCCCTGCCTCTGGTGATGCCCACCCTCAAGCTGCAGGCCCGCGTGGATCAAGTGCTGCAGCGGCGTCCACCGGATGGGGTGGTGTTGATCGACTACATGGGGGCGAATGTGCGCCTGGGCAACAGCTTGCGGCGGCGGTTGCCGACGGTTCCGATCACGTACTACATCGCACCGCAGGAGTGGGCCTGGCGAATCGGTGACGGCGGCACCACCCAGCTGCTGAAGTTCACCGACCGGATTCTGGCCATTTTCCCGGAGGAGGCTTCGTTTTATGCCAGTCGTGGGGCAGACGTGACCTGGGTTGGCCATCCCCTGCTTGACAGTGTGGCCAGCCGTCCGGACCGGGCAGCCGCCCGCGCGCGGCTGTCGTTGCCGCCGGAAGGCCGGCTGCTCTTGTTGTTTCCTGCATCCAGGCCCCAGGAGTTGAAGTACCTGATGCCGGTGTTGGTGCAGGCTGCAGCCCGTCTTCAGGCCCGGGATCCCTCACTGGATGTGATGGTTCCGGCCGGATTGGCCTCCTTTGAACAGCCCCTCAAGCAGGCCCTAGCCGCTGCTGGTGTGCGGGCCTCCGTGGTGTCGGCCGCAGAGGCCGACACCCTGAAGCCGTGGTTGTTCGCGGCGGCGGATTTGGCCCTGGGCAAATCAGGCACGGTGAATGTGGAGTTAGCGCTCCATGGAGTGCCCCAGGTGGTGGGGTACCGGGTGAGCCGGGTCACGGCCTGGGTGGCCCGTCACCTGCTGCGCTTTCAGGTAAAGCACATCTCTCCGGTGAATCTGTTGCTGGATGAGCGCTTGGTGCCGGAGCTGCTCCAGGATGCGTTCGATGCCGACCATCTCGTGGAGTTTGCGGCGCCGCTTCTGGATGATCCTCAGGCGCGGGAGGCCATGCTGAGTGGCTACAAACGGCTCACAGAAAGGCTTGGCGAACCCGGCGTGACCGATCGCGCCGCCTGCGCCATTCTCGACCAGCTTCCCCCCACCCCAACCGCCTTGTGATGCGCCTCGTTCTGCCTCTGTTCATGGTGGGAGCTCTGCTTCTCGGGGCTCCTGGTTCCGTGTTCGCGGCCGTGGAAAACGCCGTGCTTGCCGGGGGATGTTTCTGGTGTCTGGAGAGTGACCTGGAGAAACTTCCCGGGGTGCTGTCGGTTGAGAGTGGCTACAGCGGCGGAAGCGTGGCCAAGCCCACCTACCGGCAGGTGACCAGCGAGACCACGGGGCACCAGGAGGTGGTGGAGGTGCGGTTTGATCCGGCCAAGATCAGCTACCCCCGCCTGCTGCAGTCGTACTGGCGCAATGTGGACCCCTTCGATGGCGGCGGCCAGTTCTGCGACCGGGGCGATTCCTATCGGCCGGTGATTTTCACCAACAGTGAGGCGCAGGCCCAGGCTGCCCGCGCCAGCCGCGCTGCGGCCGCCAGAGAGCTGGGGGTGCCAGAAGCGAAGCTCAAGGTGGAGATCAAGCCTCTCAAGAAGTTCTGGCCGGCCGAGGGGTATCACCAGAATTACGCCAAGAACAACTCCCTCCGCTACCGCTTCTACCGGTTCAGCTGCGGTCGTGATCGCCGGCTGGATCAGGTGTGGGGCAGCAAGGCCCGCAGCGGCGCTGCCTGGAGTACACCGGCGAAGCGTTGACAACGGCGGTCCACTTGGCTTAGCGAATTCTGTGGAAATTCTGTAGTCGTTGATTCGCTTTGACTCACTGACTTCTCAGTGAAGGTGCGGGTTTTACCCCCTCCTCTTCCCCGATCGATCTGCGTACCATGACCTCGGGACGCGTAGGAGGTCTGTATGTATCTGCTGACCATCAAGGACGGTCTGGTGACCCGTCACGTGGGCCCGTACCCATCGCCGAAGCAGGCGTCCGACGATCTTGATCGGGTGATGGCCAGCTGCTCAGAGCGGGCCCGTTGGCAGATACATGCGCTCGAGCATCCGCTGTCGGTGATTGAGACCGCCGCGGTGGCCTCCTAGGGAGATGCCTGATCAGACCGCCGGTCCGGGTAGCCGCGCAGCAGGCCGGATTCGATCATCAGCCCCACGCCAGCATTGATGGCGATCAGGCTGAGGGTTCCGTACCAGAACCAGGGGCCTCGATCCTGACCAAGCATCTGCACGATGCGCCGACTCACCGCTTCCCCGAACAGGCAAAGCCCGGCGGGAAGCAGCAGCACCCCCAGCTGGGCTCGGATGTACCAACGCAGGGGTTTGGAAGCCATGACGTGCGGTGACGGCCCCCGAACTTAGGTGTTGGCCTGGTTGATGATCCAGTTCACCAGGGTGCGAACCCCGTAGCCGGTGGCTCCCGATGGATCCAGCCCCCGGCCCTTGTCGCTCCAGACCGTACCGGCGATGTCGATGTGGGCCCAGGGAATGCCGGCATCGACAAACTCTTTGAGGAACAGGGCGGCTGTGATCGAACCACCCGGCCGGGGGCCGGTGTTTTTCATGTCCGCCAGCAGGGATTTGAGCCCTTTGCGGTAAGGGCTGTGCAGGGGCATGCGCCACAGTCCCTCGCCGGCGGCCTGGGCGGCCATCTCCAACTGGGAGGAGAGGCTGTCATCGCCGCTCCAGAGGCCAGCGATTTCATCACCGAGCGCGATCACACAGGCACCCGTGAGGGTGGCCAGATCAACGATGGCGTCGGGTTTGAGCTTGCAGGCATACACGAGGGCGTCGGCGAGGGTCAGCCGCCCCTCGGCATCGGTGTTGTTGATCTCAATCGTGGTGCCGTTCGAGGCGGTGACGATGTCGCCGGGGTGCACGGCGGAGCCGTTGATCATGTTTTCGCAGGAGGCCACCAGCATGTGCACCTCCACACCGGCCGGACGCAGTTCTGCGATCGCGCGCATGGCGCCGAACACGGCCGCACTTCCGCCCATGTCGAACTTCATCATGTCGATCTGGGCGGCGCCCACCTTGAGGTTGTATCCGCCTGAATCGAAGGTGAGCCCTTTGCCCACCAGCACCAGCCGCTTGCTTGCTGCGTCGTTGGGGCGGTAGGTGAGGTGGATGAATTTGGGGTCCAAGTCCGACCCCTGGCACACCGAGAGGAAGGAGCCCATGCCGCGCTCTTCGCAGTCGGAGCGCTCGAGGATGGTGAGCTCCAGGCCATGTTCATGGGCCAGGTGGCTGGCGGTGCGTGCCAGTTCTGCCGGGGTGACGCTGTTGGGCGGGGCGGCAACCAGCTCGCGGGCCAGTTCCACGCCGGCGCACACCGGATGCACCGCTTCCAGGCCGTGGGACAAGCCTCCGGGCAGAGATCCCAGCAGCTCAAGCTGATCGGGTTTGGGGCTGGGTTCGGGCTTGCTGCGGAAGCGCTCGTCGCTGTAGAGCGCCAGACGCACCGCTTCAGCGGCGGCGGCGGCATCCTCCTCGGGGGTGTCGCTGCTCCAGGGAAGCAGCAGGCCAAGGGTGCCCCCTTGCCCCTGCGCAGCCCTGGCGGCGGCGGCGGCAGCCAAGCGCAGGCGGTCGCGATCCACGCTGGAGGCTTCTCCCAGTCCCACCAGCACAAGGGCCGTGCAGTCGCTGCGCAACAGGGGCAGGCTGACGCAGTCGCCGGGTTTGCCGCTGAAGGGTTTCTGCTTCAGCCAGTCGCTGAGCTGCAGGCTGAAGCGCTGCTCCATGGCCGCCACCAGGCCCTGGGGGTCGTTCTCAGGGATGCCGAGGGCCAGAACGGAACCGCTCCAGGCCTCAGGGGTGGCCGGAGAGAGGGAGATCTTCATGGGGAGCCGATGCCTGCAGTGATGCTAGAAGCCTCTCTCAAGCCGCATGGAACGGTGTGGCCCAGCGTTCGCGTGTTTCCTTGTTGAAGGGCGGTTGCCAGCGTCGGATCAGGGTCTGTTCCAGCTGCCGGCGGGCCCGGGTGGCCCTGGGCACATCGCCCCAGAAGCGAATGCTGGTGCTGCAGCGCAGACCACAGGCCATGCAGGCTTCCTGGTAGGCAGCCAGGTAGGCCTTGCAGTCGTGCTCCCCCTTCCAGCGACGATCGGCGGCGATCGTTTCTCCGATGTAGAGCAGCAGGGGCTGCGCGAGATCAGCAGGGCGGTCCATCACGAAATAGAGCGCTGCGCCTTGATGGGGGCCTTCCGGCCAGCGCCAGAAACTGAGCGGCAGCGGTTTGAGCTGCAGGGGGTCAAAGCTGGCGAGGGGATCCTGGGCCGCCTCGAAGAAGGCGCCTTGCAGAGCGTCTGGCGGTGTGGGCGCAAACAGCGGCGCCTGGAAGGCATGCACCCGCTGCTGCCAGCGGCGTAGCTGGGGGGCTGTGATCGCCAGCTCTGCGCCGCCACCCGCTGCGCCGGTCTGGGAGGCATCAGCAAAGAGATCGCCCTGGCGGGGTGCGTCAGCCATGCACTCAACGCCGCGGCGGCAGGCTGGGGCCGGAGGGTTTAGCACCGAACGTCACCCGACCGATCAGAGCCTCCACGGCATCAGGCGGAAGACAGAGTCGCTCCTGCAGGTCTGCCAGGTGCTGAAAGGGTTGGCGGCGCCGTTCGCTGATCAGGCGCTGCAGGCGCTCCTGCGGCCATCCCAGGCTGGCGGCCAGCAGGGTGGGACTGCCAGCGTTGAGATCGAGGGGCGGTTGATCCGGCAGCGGGGGAGCGTCGCCATGCCAGCGAAACACCAGATGGGGCCGCCACTGCGCGCAGAGCGCAGATGGCAACTCGAGCAGACGGGCCAGATCCTCCAGCTGGCTGAACTGCACCCCGCCCTGCTGCAGGCGCAGAAGCAGATCCACCATGGCCTCACTGCAGCCGGGTAGTCGGCGCCAGTCCTCGGCCGTGGCCCGGTTCACATCGATGCACCAGCTGGCTTCTTCGTTCCTTGGAGTGGGGGCAGCGGCTGGGCGCACCGGATCGGCCGGCAGGTCGCCGATGGCCTGCAGCACCTTGCGTGCCAGGGGATCGAGCCAGTGCCGGCGGGCCATTGCCGCGTGTCTCCTAAGCAGCCTGGCCAGGACCCTAGGTCCAGCGGGGCGGTCTGGCGGGGACCTGCACGAGCCCCTCACGAAAGGCGGTCACCACCGCTGCGGTGCGGTCTTTGGCTGCCAGCTTGCGCAGCAGGCTGCTCACGTGGCTTTTCACGGTCTCGATCGATACCACCAGGTCGTTGGCGATCGCCTCATTGCTCATGCCGCGGCAGAGCCCGCGCAGCACGTCTTCCTCGCGCATCGTGAGTTCCTGCAGGGGCAGGGACTGGCCGCTGCTGGGAAGCCGGCTGTGGTGGAGCACACCGCTGATCAAGGGATCGAGGTACTGGCCATCGCTGTCGACCGCGGTGAGGGCGGCGGCCACCGCTCCGGTGCCGGCGCTCTGAACGGCGCAGATGCCATGGCATCCGGCCTCGATCGCGTTCAGGATCGTGCGGGCGATCGGCCTGTGCAGCAGGATCAGCACCTTGAGCTCGGGCTGAACCGCAAGGGCGCGCCGCACCAGGCTGATGCCGCTGCCGCTCTCCAGCAGATCGGTGCACAGCAGCAGGGTGGCTGCATGGCTCTGAATGTTGCCGAGGCAGTCGTCTTCGCTGGTGCAGGCGGCCACCAGAGGCCCCTGACCTTCGAACCAGAGCGTCCAGCTGGCCAGCAGCACCGGGTCTGCGGTGGCGATGGCGGTGCGGCTGCGGCGCAGCAGGCCGTGGCCCTGGCGGGATTGCTCTTGAAGTAAGGGGATCTGGGCGCTGAGATCCATCGGGAGAAACGGGCGGGAACCGAGGCCGTTGGCTCTTTCATGGTGGCGCGAATCCAGGGGCGTGGATCCGCACTGTCAGTGCGGGCGCTCATTGTTCAGACTTTCGCAAGTAAACGGATGGAGCCATGGCGTTCTTCGACTCCGAAATCGTGCAGGAGGAGGCCAAGCGGCTGTTCGGCGACTACCAGCAACTGATGCAGCTGGGCTCGGATTACGGCAAGTTCGACCGGGAGGGCAAGAAGAAATTCATCGACACGATGGAGGAGCTGATGGAGCGCTACCGCGTGTTCATGAAGCGTTTCGAGCTCTCGGAAGACTTCCAGGCCAAGCTCACGGTGGAGCAGCTGCGCACCCAGTTGGGGCAATTCGGCATCACGCCCGAACAGATGTTCGAGCAGATGCACGGCACGCTGGAGCGGATGAAGAGTCAGCTGGAGCAGCCCCCCAGCTGAGGCGACCCGTACGATTCAGCCCGCAACCGCTCCGCCTGTCCATGGCCCCGACCCCGTCCTTGCCGGCCTGGCTGTCGCGCGGCATGGCCGATCTCTTTCCTGCAGGAGACCCCGCCGATGCGGATCAGGCCCTGGCGGCGCGCCTGGCGCAAGCGGAGTCGCAGGGCCGACCGCTGCGGGTGAAATTGGGCATCGATCCCACCGGCAGCAGCATTCATCTGGGCCACAGCATCCTGTTTCGCAAGCTGCGGGCCTTCCAGGATGCGGGCCATACGGCGGTGCTGATCATCGGGGATTTCACGGCACGGATCGGTGATCCCACCGGCAAAAGCGACACCCGGGTGCAGCTCACAGCAGAGCAGGTGGACGCCAATGCCGCCACCTATCTCGCCCAGCTGGGCCAGGGGCAGCCGAAGGACACGGCCCTGCTGGATTTCGAGACCCCCGGCCGTTTGGAGGTGCGCCGCAACAGCGAATGGCTGGAGGGGTTGGACCTGCCGGCCGTGATCGGCCTGCTGGGGACGGCCACCGTGGGCCAGATGCTGGCCAAGGACGACTTCTCCAAGCGCTATGGCAGCGGCACGCCGATTGCCCTGCATGAGTTTCTCTATCCGCTGCTGCAGGGCTACGACTCGGTGGCGGTGAACGCCGATGTGGAGCTGGGCGGCACCGACCAGAAGTTCAATGTGGCCATGGGCCGCGATCTGCAACGCCATTTCGGAAAGGGAACCCAGTTCGGGTTGCTCTTGCCGATCCTGGTGGGTCTCGATGGAGTGCAGAAGATGAGCAAAAGCCTCGGTAACACCGTGGGTTTGGAGGAGGATCCCCTCTCGATGTACTCCAAGCTCGAAAAGGTGGGCGATGGGGCGATCAACGATTACGTGACCTTGCTCACCGACCTTGATCTGGCGGCGTTGCCGGAGAACCCACGCGAGAAGCAGAAGGCGATGGCTCTCGCTGTGACCGCCAGCCGCCATGGACTGGAGGCCGCCGCCAAGGCTCAGGCCGATGCCGCCACTTTGGTGGGCGGAACGGGTGATGCGGCGGCGGAGGTGCCGGAGGCGTCGCTGGCGCAGGTGAACTTTCCGGCCAAGGCCTTCTATCTGCTCAGCGCGGTGGGCATCTGCGCCAGCAGCAGTGAAGCCCGCCGACAGATCAAAGGGGGTGCAGCTCGGCTGGAGGGGGAGAAGATCACCGATCCCAACCAGGAGTTCGCCTCAGCGGCGGAGCTGGAGGGCAAGGTGCTGCAACTGGGCAAGAAGACCTTCCGGCGGCTTACCGCTTGAGCAGGGTGACGCAGGCCCCGTACTCGCTCAGGGTCTGATCGCAGCTCAGTAGCTGGATCCGCTCCTGCTGCGCCTGAGCGATCAGCAACCGATCAAAAGGATCCCTGTGGTGCCAGGGCAAATTCTGGACGGCTAAGCAGTGCTCGGCCTGGATGGGCAATTCTTCAAACCCTTCACGCTGGAGATGCTGGCGTAACGCAGCAGTGTCGAACTGAAAGTCGGGGCGGTTGAGCGAGCGTTTGATCGCCACTTCCCACAGGCTGACGACACTCACAAAAAAGCGTTGTTGTCGGTCTTTCAGATCTGGGATCAGCGTGGCTGGGAGCTCTTCCGGTGCAAAGGCCATCCAGATCAGCAGCTGCGTGTCGAGCAGGCGTGGCGGTGTTGTTCCGCTGGTCATCAGCCGAACATGGCGTTGATGTCATCAACGAAGTCGGCTTTCACATCAGCAGTGGCGATGCCCTGGTTGCTCATGAACCCCAGCGTCCGCCTGCGCGGTGAGGTGTCGACGGGGACGAGCTTCACCAACGGTTTGCCGGCCCGAGCGATCACCACCTCATCCCCATCCAGGGCCTGCTCCACATAACGGGAGAGGTGGGTCTTGGCGGCGTGGAGATTTACTTGCATGGCATCAGCTTAGCCGGCAGGGCGGCTAAGCCAGAGGGGTATGTGCTGCGGCTGGGCAGGAGGACCTTCCGGCGGCTTACCGCTTGAGCAGGGGCCTGTCCCTCAAGCTGCCTTGATGGGGATCAGAGGTTGCGCAGCACCTCCAGATCTTCGGGTTCGAGATCGGTGGGAACGCCCTGGCGCAGGATCTCCGAGAAACCCTCATCGCGGTTGAGCACGGTGAGCAGGTAGAGGCGATCGGGGCCGGGATTCTCGAAATCGTGAATGGCCTCGGCAGGAACCACCACAAAGTCGCCGGTGCTGGCTGTGATCGAGCGCTCCTCGATGTGAAAGATCACCGTGCCCCGCAGCACGAAATAAAACTCCGCGGAGTGATGGTGGGTGTGCAACGGCACCCGGTCGCAGGGATCGTGGATTTCCAGAAACAGGCTGATCCCTTCCTGGGACCCGCGGTCGTCATCACCATCGGCGGGTGAGCTGAGCAGGGCCAGTCGGCAGTGGTCCTGATCGCTGAAGCGGTAGCCCTGGAGCTGGTCGGGGTGAATGATCCGCGGAAGCATGGGTCGGGTGGCTGTGGCCTCAGGATGGAGGCTGCTGCTGCGGCTGTCTTGGCATCGTTGCGTTCCGCTCATCCGGCTGATCGGATCATCGTGGCCCTCGATGGCATGGCGCCCGAGCAGGCTTTGGCCTTTGCCGCCCAGGTGGACGGGCTGCGTTGGGTGAAGGTGGGCCTGGAGCTGTTTGTGCAGGCTGGTCCTGAGGTGGTGGCCCAACTGCGAGAGCAGGGGTTGCGGGTGTTTCTGGATCTGAAATTTCACGACATCCCGGCGACGATGGCCGGAGCTTGCCGGCGGGCCGCGGCCCTGGGGGCCGAGCTGATCACGGTGCATGCCTGCGCCGGCAGCGAAGCGCTCAAGGCGGCCCAGGCCGCTGCGCTGGAAGGAGCTCAAGGCGCAGGCCAACCCGCCCCCACGCTGTTGGCGGTGACGGTGCTCACCAGTTGGGACGAGCAGCGATTGCAACGGGAACTCGCCATCACCCAGGGCATCGCCGAACGGGTGCCGGCGTTGGCGCAGCTCTCGGCTACCGCTGGAATCGGTGGGTGTGTGTGTTCACCTCTGGAGGCCGCGCCGTTGCGGGCGCAGCACCCTGAGCCGTTCGCGTTGGTCACCCCAGGCATTCGCCCCAAAGGCGCTGCTGTTGGGGATCAGGCCCGGGTGATGGGGCCGGCTGAGGCGATTGCAGCAGGAGCCAGTCAGCTGGTGATCGGCCGGCCGATCACCAAGGCCGAGAATTCCAGTGAGGCATTTGCCGCTTGTGTTGCGGGTTTGCCCAGGCCGCTTCAGTGATCTGGACAACACGAATACCGCAGGGTCGCGATGCCTGCTCGCCAAAGCTTGTAAACTTAAAAGTGCGCGCAGAGATCATTCAAGCTCTAAAGCTCTTTGTTTCAGCAGCTCGCCGGTGAGGAAGCAACGGGCAAATGCACGACCATTCCGATCCTTTCTGATCCAAATAGTGGGGCTGCCATGAACTTGTATTCGTAAGAAATTGATCAGATATTGCTCTTCGTCAAGAGAATTTCATTTATATTGGGCGTCTGTAACAAGGTCCACAATATTGGACTTGTTTGATGCATGTGTCCGCGTTCAGGTGGTTTGAATCGAATTTCAAGTTTTTCAGAAGCGACGCATCCATCAATGGTTGATTGGCTGTTTGTGCCCAATCGCCAAAGTGCGATTGTCAATTCCCCGCCCATGCCCCTGCGCTGGAAGCACTGCCGCAGCCGTGAACGATTTAGCAGCGGGCCGGCTGAACGTGGCGGCCCGGCCTGGTGGGTGGAACTTGCTTTGGACGCCGAGGCGACCGCACCGGCATGGAACCGCCTGACGGCCAGGCTGCAGCAGGCCTTGGATCAGGTGGGTGAGCCTTGTGTGGTCAAGCCCCTCAGCCAGGAACAGGGCCGAGGGGTCACCCTCGGCATCCGGGAGGGCTGATCCTTTTGGAGTGCGCGTTGATTGGCACCAACTGTTCTGATGGCTTGCCAGCGCGGGCAATCACGATCGTTTCCCCGGCTTCCACCTGCTGGAGAAGCCTTGAGAGATGCGTTTTGGCTTGATGAACATTCACCGTGGTCACAGCAACCTTCCGCTGATTCCTTTCAGCTTAGTTCGACTTAGCTAATTGGCTTGATCAAGACGGCTTAGCTCTGGAGTGTCCGGTTCTGTTTCAAAGGGTCAGGCCTTCTGCCCGATCTTGGGTTCGGTGCCGGCGATCAGCCGCTCGATGTTGCTGCGGTGCCGCCATAACACCATCAGGCTGGCCACCAGCAACACGCTGATGTAGGCGGTGCTGCCGCCGGAAACAACCAACAGCACCGGCAAACCGATGGCGGCCACCACGCTGGAGAGCGACACGATCCGGAAGATCGAGATCACCGCCATGAACAGGCCAAAGCAGGCCAGACCCACCGGCCAGGCCAGGCCGAGAAACATCCCGAAGCCGGTGGCCACGGCCTTGCCGCCCTTGAAGCCCAGCCACACCGGCCAGATGTGACCAGCCAGGGCTGCCAGACCCGCCAGTACCTCCAGCCAGTCGCTGAGGCCAACGCTCTTGGCCAGCAGCACCGCCAGGGCGCCTTTGCCAACATCGATCAGAAACACCACCAGGGCTGGGCCCTTGCCCACAGTGCGCAGCACGTTGGTGGCGCCGGTGCTGCCGGAGCCGCACTCGCGCAGGTCGATGCCCTTGAGCCAGCGGCCGGCGAGGTGCCCGCTGGGGATGGCTCCCAGCGTGTAGCCGATGGCCAGGAGCAGCAGGGCGGTGAGGATCACAGGAACGTGCGTGGTTGCGAGATCGCGAGTGAATCGAAGCATGGCGCCGGGCGGTTTGCGCGCCTAGTTCTTTGAATTGGTCGACTAAGCTGGTTGAGTGAACGAGAGGTGTGATGAAGCAGGTCAACATGCACGAAGCCAAAACCCATCTCTCTCGCTTGGTGGAGGAGGCTGCTGCTGGTCAGGCGTTTGTGATCTGCAAGGCCGGTAAGCCGATGGTGCGTGTCACGTCTCTGGCTCAATCCGACGAAGCGGCTCCTGTGCATTCACGGTTGGGAATGTTGAGAGGCCAGTTCTCTGTTCCGGACGACTTCGATCGCATGGGCCAGGAGGAGATCGCCGACTTGTTTGAGGGGATTTCCCAGACCTGATGCAGTTGTTGCTGGACACTCACCTTCTGCTCTGGGCCGTGGTCGAGCCAGAGCGCTTGGACGTGGCGCTTGTTGGGATGTTGGAAGACCCACTCAATACACCGGTGTTCAGCGTTGTGAGCCTCTGGGAATTGGTGATCAAGCGGGGCCTGGATCGGACCGACTTTCAGCTGGAGCCTTCTTTATTGCGGCAGGCCCTGTTGGAGGCTGGCTGGCGGGAGTTGCCGGTGCAGGCACACCACGTTTTGGCTGTGGGGCAATTGCCGCCTCTGCATCGTGATCCCTTTGATCGCCTGTTGTTGGCCCAGGCCCAGGCCGATGGTCTGTTGTTGATCACAGCCGATCAGCAGCTTGCCCAATACCCCGGCCCCGTGCGCCGCATGGCCTGATCGCTCGCAGTAAACCGTCCTCGCATGCGCCGTTGGGGGCTTGGTCGCCCCCCAGCGCTGAAGGGTGCTGGCCTCCGCTTCCAGGGCCTCCACGTGCTGCTCGGCCTGGCCGTGTTGGTTAGTTGATCCGGCGCACGCAGTCTCCATAGGCTGGTAGTGCTCGATCACAGGTGAACAGCAGCAGCGGTTCAACCCGGCATTGGGCCACAAGCAAACGATCAAAAGGGTCACGATTCCCCTCGATGGTTTCCAGCTGTGCCACCTGCAGCAGGTGCTGGTTGTTGATCGGCAGCCACTGAAACCCCTCGGCTGGAACCCGTTGCTCCAGCTCCTTGAGGTCAACGCTCAATCGCCCGAGATTGACTTTGACCGCCATCTCCCAAAGCGAGGCCTGGCTGATCAGGACGCTGTGCTGGCCTTCCTGCAGTTCAGTGACCAGGGAGGTGGGAAGGCGCGGGTCATCCTTCAGCCACCACAGCAGCAGGTGGGTGTCCAGCAGCACCCGGCTCATGGCTGTTCGAGGCCGGAAGGCTCAAGCCTGCCATCGAACAAACCATCGAGAGGCAGATCGAAATCGTCTCCGATGCTGATCTGATCACGCATGGCTCCCGGAGGGTTGATCCCTTTGGGGTGAGCGTCGATTGGCACCAACTGCGCTGATGGCTTGCCAGCGCGGGCAATCACGATCGTTTCCCCGGCTTCCACCTGCTGGAGAAGCCTTGAGAGCTGCGTTTTGGCTTGATGCACATTCACTGTGGTCACGGCAGCTCCCCTGGCCCCTTTCAGCTTAGTCGGACTTAGCTAGAACGTCAGCAGGGGGCATCCCCGTTGCGGCGCGCTTGCCATTCCTGCTCGCTGAGGGCCAGCACATCCACATCCGAGTAGCTGTCCTAGTCCCCTCGAGCCCAGGAGCCGAACAGCCAGAGGCTGCTGCTGGGTTGGTTGGCGAAGGCCGTTGCGGCATCACGACGCTGTCCACTCTTCGCTCAGGCTGAAATCCGTGCACTGCGCCTTCAGCTGCCGCCGCAACCATGTGGCGGAGGCGTTGGGGGCCTGGTCGCTTAGGTGCGAATGGTGATTTGTGCGTAAGCCATCACCGCCGCCGCAGCGGAACAAGCCTGCTCGCTGTCTTTCGCGTCGAAACGATCGGCGGGTGCTTCGCTGTCGCTGGGATAGCGCGTCTCGCTGTTCATCCGGCTCAGGGCCTTGAGATGCAGGCTCCGTAGAGGCGTCACATCCAGGCCCTCGGCTTCAAGGCTGTCCACAAGCCGGTCCAGCGCATGGCTGTAGGGAGGTAGAGAGCCCAGGGAAATCAGCAGCCCTTTGAGGGCCTTCTCCGCCGCCTGGCCGTAGTGATAACAAGCCTGGCTGTGAAAGCCTTGTTGGGCCGTGAGTTCGGCCACAGCCCAGTCGCTTTCGGCCTGGCGCATCCAGGCGTCGACGCGTGGGGTCATGGCGCGCTCAGGCGCAGGGCATCCCGACCGATGGCCCGCCAGTAGGGGTCATCCCCGTTCCGACGCGCTTGCCATTCCTGCTCGCTGAGAGCCAGCACGTCATCGGCCATGCCAAGTTCCAGCACGGCATTCGCCAGTCCGCTGGCTTCATGGCGGCTGGGGGCAATGGCCAACACATCCACATCGGAGTAGCTGTCCCAATCCCCTCGGGCCCAGGAGCCGAACAGCCAGAGGCTGCTGCTGGGTTGGTTGGCTAAGGCCGTTGCGGCATCACGTCGTAGGTCACGCAGCCGTTGCTCGCGTTTGCGGTGACGAATCTCGCGAATGGTGCTGGCCATGGTCTGACGCTATTGGGTGTCTGCCCAAGCGGCAAGACATGCGAAGTGCACTGCTCTTTCAGCTGCCGCCGCAACCAATCGGCGGCGGCGTTGGGGGCTTGATCGCTCCAGTGCTGCAGCTTCCTGGCCTCCTCCTCCAGCACTTGAACGCTGTGGGCGGCGTCGAGTTGATCCGCCAGTGCGGGCTGGCGGCAATGTTGCAGCCGGTGCACTGCTTCATGCAGCAGGGTGCTGGTGAGCGCCGCGTCGCTGCTGTGGTTGTTGCGGCAGAGGCCGATGCGGTTGCGCGATGGGGCGTAGAAGCCTTGTAGGCCATCGGGGCAATCGTTGAGTACCAGTACGCGGGTGCGGCCGGCGCTTTCCATCTGGGCGATCAGGGTGACCAGGGCCAACCCCAACGCTGCACTCACGGTTTCTGTCCCACCTTCGGTTCGCTGCCGTTGATCAGGCGTTGCAGGTTGCTGCGATGGCGCCAGAGCACCAGCACCATCGCCACCACCGCAACCAGGATGTAGGGAGGTGTGCCGGTGGCGAGCACCATCAGCAGGGGCAGGCTGAGGGCGGCGATCACGCTGGCCAGCGACACGATCTTGCTCAGGCTGAACACGGCCATGAACACCCCGAAGCAGGCCAGACCCACCGGCCAGGCCAGGCCGAGAAACATCCCGAAGCCGGTGGCCACGGCCTTGCCGCCCTTGAAGCCCAGCCACACCGGCCAGATGTGACCAGCCAGCGCTGCCAGACCCGCCAGCACCTCCAGCCAATTGCGCATCAGCTCCATTCCCACCAGGCCTTCGCTGAGGGCTCTGGCCAATAGCACAGCTGCCGCGCCCTTGCCCACATCCACCAGAAACACCGCCAGGGCTGGGCCCTTGCCCACAGTGCGCAGCACGTTGGTGGCACCGGTGGAGCCCGATCCGATCGTGCGCAGGTCGATGCCTTTGAGCCAGCGGCCGGCGAGGTAGCCGCTGGGAATGGAGCCGAGCAGATAGCCCAGCAGCACGGAGAGGAAGCCCATCACAGCAGGTCGTCGATGTCGTCGGTTTCGCCGGGTCCGGCCGCAAAGGCCAGCCAGAGCGGGAACTGAAGCACGGGAATGTCCACCACCTGTTCAGAGGCGTCGATCAGGATCAGCGGCACCTCGCCCCGTTCCTCCAGGCGGTCGGCCCGCTCCACCAGGGCGTCGCCGCGTTCAAAGAGCACGATGCCGCTGTTGGGGCCAAAATCCTCCCGGCCCAGGCCCAGAGCATCCTGCAAACCTCGGCGCCAGTCGCCCAGCCGTTCGGGTTGGCCTGCCAGCACCAGGGTCTGGAATTGATCGCCGTAGAGCTCACCGATCACGGCGATCAGCGCGGCCGCCAGCAGCACGTTGCGGGGCCGGTTGCCGCGGCTGGGCTGGGCTCCGCGTCCCCCTTGATTGAAGAACCAGTCTTCGAGCACGGCGGTGTCTGCTGCATCCAGGCTGCGGCGCAGCTTCCAGGGGTCGGCGTAGAAGTCGGGCTGCTCCAGGAAGCGTTTGAGGTTGGCGCGGATCAGCTCCGCATCCGGGCGGAAGGTGTCGGCCAGCGCTGGTGTTGCGCCTGCGCTCGCCGCCTGATCGGCGGCCTCGGCCGCGGCCTGGGCGTCCAGCGGTGAGGGCTGCACCACCACCGGTTGGGCCACCAGTTCTAGGGTTTCCACCGACTGGGCCAGGCCCTGGAGGGCGCCGCCCAGGTACTCCTGGAAGCCCTTCACGCGCCGGGCGATCGCATCGGACTGCCCGGCAAAGCTGGCGGCCATCTCCGTTTCCAGCTGCTGTTTGCGCTGGGTGAGGGTCTCGATCTCCTGCTGCAGAGCGTCGCGTCGCTCGTGGAGTTCGGTGAGGGCCAGCTGGATCATGGGCCCATGGCCCTGGGGCTGAGGATCGGGCTCCTGGGGCTGGGGGTCGGCTTCCTGGGGGGCCGGCTCCTGGGGCGTCAGATCGGTGTCGTCAGGCATGGCGCACGTGTCCTGCGTCTATTCCAGCGGATCGCCGCGTGTCTGGCACGTGCGGCACGTCTTCGTAACGCTTGCGTTTCCTTATCGTTACGGTGGCGTGTTCTTGTTGGCTGTCGTTCAGGGCTTGGGGGTTTCCAGGGCGCCCACGCGCTGCACCAGCTGCTCGCGCAGCTGTGCTGGATCAAACAGGATCGGCAGGAAGTGAATGCTGTTCACCTCGCGGAAATAGAACAGTCCGGGCAGCCAGGCGGCGAACAGGCGCCAGCTCTGCCACTCCGCATAGGGAAAGCGGCGCAATTCCGTTTGGCCTCGCCACACCACCAGGGTGTCGGCGCAGAACTCCAGGCGCAGGCTGTAGGTCTGCAACAGCAGAAACAAGCCGAAGAGTGCCACCACCAGACTCGGCCAGGGGCGCAGCGGTAAGGGCAGCAGCGCTGCACCCAGCAGCAGAATTGCCAGGGGCAGCCGCGGGCTGGGGGCGATGCTCGCGCTGCTTGCGTCTGCGCTGGCTGGTGATGGAGAAGGGTCGCTCATGGGGGTGGGCCTTTAGCCGAAGAGGATCTGGGTGAGAACGGTGTCCATCAAGGCCACGGTCACCAGGATCATCACCACAGCTCCGGTGGTGCTGGTGCCCACTTCCTTGGGGCCACCTTGGGTGGTCATGCCCCAGCCACAGGAGAGCACGGCGATCTGCAGGCCGAACACCAGTGCTTTGATCAGCATGAAGGGAATGTCGTCGGGCAGTAGCCAGCTGCGCACCGACATCCAGAACACCTCCGGCGGAATGGCGTAGAGCTCGGTGCTGCTGATCTGGGCGCTCCAGATCGCCACACCGAAGAAAAGCAGGCACTGCACCGGTGCCATCACCACCATGGCGATCAGTCGCGGCACCACCAGGTATTCCACCGGGTCGGTGCGCAGCATCGTGATCGCGTCGATCTGTTCGGTCACCTTCATGGTGCCGAGCTGGGCGGCGTAGGCCGTGGCCACCTTGCCCGTGAGCAGGGTGGCGGTGAGCAGCGGCGCGATTTCCCGTGCCAGGCCCACAGCCAGCACGCCGCCGACGGTGGCATCGGCGCCCATGCTGCTGAGCTCCTTGGTCACCTGGATGTTGAACACCGTGCCCGCAGCCAGGGACGTGATGATCACGATCAGGAAACTGCCAGGACCGGCTTCCTGCAGTTGGTCGAGCAGGTCAACGGTGTTGATGCGGCCCCGGGCGGTGGCGGTGACGGCCTGCCCGCCGATGATCAGGCTGCTTCCCAGCCGGTTCAGCCAGCGGGGGGATTTCAAGCGGAGGCGGAACGGAGAGGAGGTCATGCGCGTTGCAGGTGGGCGCCGCGGTCGGGCCAGCGGCGCATCAGCAGAAGTCCAAACACCACAAGGATGGCGGGAATCGCGCCCATGCTCATGCGAATGGCCAGCAACGCCAGCGCCGGCTGCTCAATGAAATCCATCGCACCGCTGCAGGCCTCGCTGGAGATGTAGCCGGTGAACGAGAGCAGCACACCGAACACGCTCATGCTCACGCCGATGATCAGCTTCTGGCCAAACACCATCCAGGCGGTGTAGAGGCCTGCGGGGTGTGTTGGGTCAGCATCAATCGCGTCGGGCAGCAGCGACCAAGGAATCAGGTAGGCGGTGGAGGCTCCGAGGCCCACCAGCATGATCAGGCCGATCAGGGGAATCAGTTCAGCGCCGCTGCCGCCGTGCTGCAGGGGCGGAAACACCATCGACAGCAGGCAGGCCAGGATCCAGAGGCTGGCGCCCCAGCGCAGGGCCACCAGGCGCCCCTTGCGGTTCGAGAGCAGGCTCCAGAGCTGTAGGCCTGCCAGAGCGCTCAGCTGAAACGGCAGCAGGATCCAGGTGGACAGATTCGGAGGTACGTGCACCACTTGCACCAGCCAGATCAAGGCCACCACCTGCATCAATTGCAGGCCAAACCACAACAGCAGGTACAGCCCAAGCACCATCAAGAAGCGGGGGTTGGAGCGGATTCTTTTGAGTTGCGCCAGGGGTGGTTCGCTCTGGTTGCTCGGGCGTTGGGCCCGCTTGGCAAAGGGGGCCAGACCCCAGCAGCAGGCCAGGGTGGCCAGGGCGGCGATGGTGCCGGTGATCCGGCCCATGCGCAGGTAGCCCGCGGCGCCATCGCTGAGCACCACGGAGGCCACGACCAAGCCGCTGAGGCCCGCCAGGATCGACCCGGTGAAGCGCGCGGCGTTCAGGCGGGTGCGGATGGCGGTGTCGGGGGTGAGTTCGGTGGAGAGGGCTGCATAGGGCAGATTCACGCTGGTGTAAGCGCTCATCAGCAGGATCGCCATCACCACGTAATAGAGCGTGCGCTGGGTTAAGTCCCCCTCGGGGACCCACCACATCGCGGCCAGGCTGATGCCCAGCGGCAAGGCGGCCCCAAGCATCCAGGGGATCCGCGGCCCCCAGCGGCTTTGGGTGTGATCGCTCATCCAGCCGATCAGGGGGTCGTTGATCGCATCCCACACCTTGATCACCGTGAGCAGCGAGCCAGCGATGAACGCAGGCAGTCCGGCTGCGCAGGTGAAGAACGGAAAGAGGTAGAACCCGAGTTGCGTGGCGGCCAGTCCGGTGCCGGCATCCCCCAGGCCGTAGGCCACCATCAAGCGTTGTCGGGATCCCCCGGGAAGGGTGCTTTTGCTCATCGGGCCAGGGGAGGGGGCAGGCGGACCGCCATAATGGTGAAGCATGCATCCAGGAACACCACCCAACGCGGGTGAACTGGTTCGGATGTATTAATGCGGGCGTAGTTTAGTGGTAAAACCTCAGCCTTCCAAGCTGATGATGCGGGTTCGATTCCCGCCGCCCGCTTCCTTTTCTCGGTAAGAGTTTTCGGCTCAAAGCCCTTGCTGCGACTGGCGTTAGGGCTTCCAGCCTCTGCCAGCGCCTGATTGCCCGTGCCAGGCTGTGAGACGAAACATCTCACCAAACGTCTCACATGCCCGCGGCCCGTGACTGGGAGGACACGATCAGGGCGGTGGTGTCTCACGCCCTGTCTCAGAAGGGCTGCCGTCGTGGCTGGACGGTGCTCAATCACCGTGGTCATGCGCGCCTGAACATCGCTGCTGGGGCTGGACGGGGCAGGCGCCGGCAGGTGCTTCTTCCCATTCCGTGGGAGTGCGACCAGATCGACCACATCCGCGATGCGGTGGTTCAGGTCTACGAGGAGTTCCAGCAGGGCATCGAGCCCGATGCCTGCGTGGCACGCATGCCCCGTGCCGATGGATCGAGGGCCGCAGAGGGGGAGTTCGGTTCAGGCCGCGGTACTCAGACAGGGCACCCCGGCAGGCCCAGGCACAGGGGAATGGCGGCAGTGCTGGCCCCGGCGGACTGGGAAGAGCTGATCGCTGCTTTCCGGGAGCACAAGCTGATCAGCGGCGAGATCAAGCCGTCGACCTGGCATCGGGTCTACCGGCACCACATGAACCACGTGCTCGGTGTGGTGGCTGCGGTTACCCCGCCGCAGAATGCAAAGCAGCTGCTGGAGACCCTGGCCCGGATCTGGGCGGACAAGCCGGGCGGACGCACCCGCCAGATTCAGATTCAGTCGACCGCTGCGCTGTTGCGTTGGGCCGTGGCGGAGCGACGGCTCGGTGAGGACTGGGAGCCGCCTCAGGATCTAGCGGTGTTCGTGGGGCGTTCGCGTACAGCCAAAGCGATCACGACGCCGCTGGAGGTGAGTCACATCCAGGCGTTGGTGCGGGCCATCCCGGATGTTCGCTGGCGCTTTGCCTTTCAGCTGATGGCGGCTTATGGCCTTCGCCCAGAGGAGCTGCAACACCTGCAGATCCACCAGGGCCGACTTTGGTGCATGTATGAGAAGGTCGCCTCCCGCGGCAAGACCCGGCCAAGGGTGTTGCGCCCGCTGCCCTGTGATGACTGGGCAGACGGCTGGCGCCTGGAGGAACGCTTCCCAACCCAGGAGCTGCCGCCGATGCAGCCTGGGCTGGGCGGTGGCTACGTGGGCCATTACCTGATGAATCGACCGCTCTGGAAGGAGCTACGGCGTGAGTACGAGGCCAAGGGCGAGAAACTGGTGCCCTACTCCTGCCGGCACGGCTACGCCCACCGGGCCCACGTGATCTGCGACCTGCCGCCCAAGGTGGTGGCCGCTGCGATGGGTCACAGCGTTCAGACCCACCTGGCGGCTTACAGCCGCTGGTGCGGGGATGACGTGGTGGATGACGCCTTCGCCAAGGCGGAACAACGGCTGGGCCAGGGGCTACGTGCTCAGAGCTCAGCGGCGTAGTGCCGCACGGCCTGCGAGAACCTGCTCAGTCCTTGTTCCCCAAGCGTTGCCAGGTACTCCTCGATCGTCTTGGTTGGGTTCCTGAGGCTGGCCCGGTGCTGCCGCATCGCCAGGCAGACCCGCTCGGCATCCAGGTTCAGCTGATCCACCAGAAACTGATCGGGATGGCAGGCGCCAATGCCATAGCTCGCGAGGGCCTGCTCTGGGAAATCATCCAGGTTGAAGGTGATGATCAGATCGGCTCCGCACTGGATGGCGGCAGCCAGAACATGGCGGTCATCCGGATCTGGTAATTCCAGAGCTGGAATCAGGGACTGATGGCCCTCCACCAGCGCATCACGCACATGGGCATTCATCAGTGAGCGGGTGCGCTCCAGCTGCGCTCTGGAGAGATCAGGCCGGTTCCGCAGCACAGCGTTGATCCACTCCTCATGAATCTGGTTGCTCCAGCGAGCCCGGTAGAGATCTGTAAGCGCCAGGCGCATCAGCAGATCGCGAAGTGGAGCGGGGTAAAGAACGCAGGCGTCGTAGATGACGGTGAAGCGATTCACCTCAGTAGCCCATGCCCAGCTCCTGGGCCTGGGCCGCCAGCTCATCGAGGGCTGCGGCTCGCTGCTGATCGATGCCGTGCTTGTAGGCCATCAGGTCGGTCAGGCGGATGCGCCGGTGGGTGCCGACCTTGCGGAAGGGGATCTCCCCTTGCGTCAGTTGCTCGATCAGGAAGGGCCGCGACACGTTCAGCAGATCAGCGGCCTGCTGGGTGGTGAGCTCGGTGTGCACCGGCACCAGCGTGACGGCATTGCCCTGGGCCATCTGCACCAGGATTCCCTGCAGCAACTCCAGGACCGCGGCTGGGATGGGAACGGATGCGTGCTTGCCGTCCTCCAGATCCAGGGACAGGCTGGCCTTGCGCAGGCAGTGGCTGGCACGGAAGCCGGCGAGATCGCGCAGGCTCGCCCCTGCGGCCTCAGCCACCTCAGCCGTGGGGATCACGGGCTCAATGGAGCCAGGGAGAGCGACGGCCATGGGCAGGAGGAACAGAAGGCCACTTGAACCATAATCGAAATAGTCGCAGCAATCGCAGTATCCGCAAGGGCATCGAGGCAGTGCGGGCGTTGCCTGCAGGGGCCCAGGCCTGCTCAGGTGGGCTGCATATCCATTGCGGCCATTGACCTCTACAAGTGCCTGCGGCTCCAACCCGTAATCGTGGCCTCCACGTTCTCCAGATGCCACTGCAGGGGGCCTCGGCCCTGAGTGCAGCCCCAGCGGCGGTAGTGCTTGCCCGGGGTGAGCACCCCCCGAAGCCGCAGCTGGCGGAGGGTTTCGCGGCTCATCCCCAGCGCTTCACACGCTTCTGCCGTCGTGACCCAGACCCGCTGACGGGTTGGCGTTGTGGTGATGTTCATCAGCCCCCTGCCAGCTGGGCGCGGAAGCGCTTGAGGGTGTCGATCAGCCAGGAACGCCTGTAGCTCTTGACCTGACGTGGGGCCCCATCAACGAACTGCTGGCGAAGCGGCGGCTCCTTGCCAAAGTCCTCGCGGTAGGCCTCGGCCACCAGCATCCCGGCCGAGCGGTACTTCGTGCGCGGCAGCACTTGCTGAAACACCTCCAGCCAGGCATCGCTGAGGGTCAGCTCGTCGTCGGTGGGGGTGCCAGGCAGCAGCCCAGAGCTCACGGTGAGCAAGTTGCTGCGCACGATGTCTTTGAACAGGAGCTGGTCGCGTTCATCCAGGCCGCCGAGTTGCTCGAACAAGCCAATGCTGCGCTCCACCAGGGTGATTACCTCGGCTTCCCTGAGCTGCAGCGTGCTTTCCTGCACCGGTGTCGGTTGGGGATGCTGGATGCTCTCCAGGAACCAGCCGTCCATCCAGACCGCAAACGGTGCGCTGATCCAGCGGGCGAGGTCGACCGCGACCTGGGGATGGACCCAGGTGCCGCCGCCCTGGCCCTGGCGGGACTCGATCAGGTCAAACATCCGAATTTCGGAGGTTTCAGCCAGGGCATCGAGATAGGTCTGGCAGCGGTCGCTTTCCCGGTACTTCGACCATTGCTTGCCATTGGCTTTGCACATGGCGGTGGCATTGACGTAGCCATCGGTGGTGCGCCGAGAAATCGGCGTGCCGTTCCAGGAACGGGAGACAAGAGCCGGGTGATCTATTGAGGCGAGAGCTGCAGCGGAATTGGATGACGTCGTTGTCTTGTTCATCGGTCTGAAAGCGGTGTGATGGTGCTTGTGCTGGCTGGCGGCTGGGGCGGCACGGGCCCGGCGAGCACCAGCAGCAACGTGCTGAGCTGAAGCGTCAGCCCCAGCAGCCCCAGCAGGCGCATCGCGGCGAGGCTGCTGGCCGTGACCGCGACAGTGCTGGGCCGGCGGCTGCGGCAGAAGGCAGGCAGCTGGGGACTGGGCCGGTGAGGGGGCCTGCCCCTCCAGGCCCCGGCGTTGTGGTCCTGATGATCGAGTGGCATCAGAAGGGCGCCTCCTCGTCGTCGTCGCCATCCGTCGCCCAACCGCTGGCTGCCGCAGCGGCCGTGGTGGTGTAGCCGTCGACCTCCTCAAACCCGTCGGTGGGGTCGACCTGCTCGTAGGGCACGAACTCGACGACCTGGACGGCGCGGGGCTGGAAGGTCATGCCGCAGCCGTTCTCCCCGTCCCAGTCGTAGATGTCGAAGGCCACCACAACCCTGGAGCCGTTGCCGATGGCGGCGCCATCCCAGGGCTGCTTTTTGGCATCGACGATGCGGGGACCCTCAGACAGCGAGCCATCGCGCCGCTGAAACTGCGGCACCTTGAAGCGCACGACAGTGATCTCGCTGGGCTTCTCCTTATCCGCCTTCCAGGGGAAGCCCTTCTCGGCGCGGCGCTTGCGGCTGCCGTGCAGGGCGATGAACTGATCCTCCATCGCCAGCAGGAAGGACTGGGCCTTCTCGTCACCGTTGGGGAGCAGCAAGTCGGCTGTCCAGGCCTTGGGTTTGCTCTTGTCGAGCTGGTGCCTGGGGGTGATCAGGTGGGCCCAACGCACTTCAGCGAGGGGCGTGCGGAAGATGTCCTTAGCCATGGGGTGAATCGGTGGAAATGGGCTGTTGATCGAAAGGTGGGAGCGGCGGCAGACCAAAGCGCTCGCGCAGCAGGTGATGCACCGCGCCGCTGGCGGAGAGGTTGTGGCGCTCCATCACCTCGCGAACCCGCAGGTACACATCGGTGCGCACCTGGGTCTGGATGAAATGGCGCCCAGCCTGAGATCGGGGCTGCTCGCCGTAGCGGCGTGGCGGCCGGGGGCGATGGCTCTTGCTCATGGGCCTGGCTCCGCAGGAGCTTCCGCTTGCACCTGTCCCTGCGCTTCTGCGAGGAAGAGCTCGATGAAGTCGCTGTGCTGCCGTTGGGTGATGCGATCCCCGATGGAGCGGGCATTGCGCGGCACCTGAAAGTGCTCGCGGAAGGCTTTGGTCAGCGCTTGGCGACTGGCCTGGGGTAGTTCGAGGACGCGGCGGTGAACCTCACTGACCTCTTCAGGGGTGAGGGGAGCGAGGCCTGGATCACCGCCCGCAGGTGCCCCGTCACCATTGGCGTCAGCCAAGGGAAGCGACTCTTCCGGCGATGGGCCCTCGGCCTTCGACTCAGAGCAAGTCTGCTGAGCAATGACCTCACCGTGCTTGTCGTCAGACTGCTCTGAATCCGCAGAACAAGGCTGTACAGCCCAAGCCTGTGAAGACACAGGAATGCCCAGCAGCATCGCCAGCATCAGGCCGGTGGTTTCGGCCAGATCGCTGGTCTCATCAGCCCAGGACTCGCTGCAGAGGTCGGCTCCGGCGACATGCATCACCGTGACCTGCAGCCTGGAGCGGCCTTGCTGCTCACGCAGCTGGGCGGACCAGCTGATGCCGCGGCGGAAAGCGGGGCGGGCTGAGTGCGCCACCGCCGCCAGATCGGCAGCGGTGATGGGGGACACCTCGGCCTGGAAGCAGGCCAGGGCATGGGTGAGCTGTTGCTCGGGGGTGGCGTGGCCCAGGTCAGCCGGCAGGGGCTCGGCGTCCGCGGGCCTGGATGGTGGAACCATGGCGGATCGAATCGGGCGGTTGCCCGCTGACCCGAAAATTAGCACTGTTAACTGATAGCCGCACTGATAGCGGCTGTTAATCCCTAGCTTTTAGATTGAAACTTGTCTCTTGCCTTTGCGGCCGCTGGGCTTGCTGCCCTTCCTGTTGGCTGCCTCCCACTGGTCCAGCCAGCGCTTGGGCAGGTAGAGGTCGCCCTCGATCCACAGCGGGGCCAGCTCCTCAGGCTTGTAGTCGCCGAAGCCCGTGAGCACCGCAAAGAAGCGCTTGCGGTGCTCTTCGCTGGCCTCGACTGCCAGGGAGTTGAGGGCGTCACTGGGCTCAAGGCCGTATTCGTCGACCACCCGGCGCATCTGGTTGCGCCACTTGGTGGAGAGTTCCGTGGCCTTGCGCTGACCAACGGTCGGCGCCGGGGTGGTGCGGAAGGCCTCCGGCACCTCCCTCAGGCCGCAGTAGCAGGCCCAGAGCTCCAGCGGCGTCCAGGCCGGGCAGTCGTCGTCGCCCAGCGGGATTGCGCCCTTGAGCTTCTCCTTGATGGCCTGGCTTTTGACCGAGCCCCAATCCTTCTCGGCGATGCGGCGGTTGATTTCACCCAGTTGCCAGAAGGCTTTCTGGCGCAGCTCGCCGGCCTTGCCCTGCTCGATCACTGAGAGGTTGCCGTAGGAGATCGCATCGAACCCGGCCTCTTCCGCCCAGCTGCAGGCGGTGTACTGCGTCCAGCCGTTGGTTCTTCGCCAGTTCAGCAACATCCGACCGAACGCTGCGCGGTTCTCCTCCTGGCGCTCAAGCAGCTCCGCGTAGGTGATGGCCACGTTCAGGATCCTGAATGGAATTCCT
Source organism: Synechococcus sp. BMK-MC-1 (assembly GCF_014279955.1). Taxonomy (NCBI): domain Bacteria; kingdom Bacillati; phylum Cyanobacteriota; class Cyanophyceae; order Synechococcales; family Synechococcaceae; genus Synechococcus; species Synechococcus sp. BMK-MC-1. The sequence goes on along the minus strand of NZ_CP047939.1, from coordinate 1,995,557 downwards.
CGAACCATACGGCAAACTTGGCACTCCTAGTCACCTCCTGACACGTCCTGGCATATCAGGTCTGATCATGTCCGAGCCTCTGCAGGATCTGCTTGGCAAGCTGCCCAGTGATGATTTTTCCTGACTCTGCCTGCAATTTCAAAGCAAGCGTGTAAGGGTGCTCGCCGGGATGGGCCTGCGCGAGACGCTTCAGCCGCTGCTGCACTTCTGCCGGATCCATCAGTGTCCCAGCGGCGCTTGCCTCGGCACGCCAAGCAACTGCTCGGCTTCCTCCACAGAGCGGCAGGCTGCGGCCACGCCGCCGAACTGCTTCACCAGCCGCAGGAAGGCCCGCTGCTCAGGGCTGAGCACGCCTTGGGCTGTCTTGACCTCCAGGGCCACAAACTGCGCGAGCTGCTGGCCGACCAGCTCTGAAGTGACCTCCAGCGACCGCAGCCCGATCAGATCGCTGCTGCCCTTGCACAGCCCAAAGCGCACGAAGCGCCCCTGCTGATCGACCAGGGCGCCGGTGTTGTTGCGCCAGAGCCGCACTGGCCCGCGGCCGCAGGCCAGGCGGATGCGCTGCTGGATTTCGTGTTCGCTGGGGGAGGAGGCCATGCCTCCTGTTGCCGGACTGGCCGTCAGCGATGGGCATGTATTCGCAGATCAGCGAATAGCTGCCTTGTATTGACAGATCTGGCTCGGCCGCCAATACGTCCTGATCGCGAACGGCGCGCCTACTCGTAGTGGGTCCAGAGGCGCAATACCTTCACGATCCGCTCCTCCTCCAGCACCTGGTAGACGAGCCGGTGCTGGATGTTGATGCGCCGTGAGCAGGCTCCGCGCAGCTCCCCGACGAGGGCTTCATAGGGCGGTGGCTGCTGATAGGGATCGACGGCCAAGAGTTCCAGCAGGGCCTGGGCTTTCTGCTTGAGCGCTGGAGAGGCCGAGGCGAGCTTGCGGGCGTCCTTCTGGGCCTGCTTGGTGAAGAGAACCTTCCAGCTCACCAGCCCGGTTTGCTGCTCAGCTCAGAGGGGTCCGTGGCCATGCCTTCCAGGATCGATTCGCGCATGCCAGGAATCGAGACCAGATGCAGCGTCTCCTGGATGGCCCGCCAGTCGTCTTCCGAGAGCAGGACAGCATTGCCCCGCTTGCCGGTGATCTGCACGGGCTCGTGGGACTGACCCACCTCATCGATCAGGGCGTAAAGCCGCTTGCGGGCTTCTGTGGCTGAAACGGTGGTCATGGCGTTCCTGCTGCCCGTACGTTAAAGCGTACTGCTTTTGGTCGTTGTGCGCTGCCGTGCCGCCCAGACGTGTCTGGCCCAGCCGGGTTTGTAGCCCCGCTCCTGCTCGCGTTGCAGCAGTTCCTCGTAGGTGCGGCAGCCCGCGGCCGGGTGCGTGCGCCGCGGTCGTTGCTGTTGCTGCCTGGGCTTGGGACGGTGGCGGGCTGCATCTGTGACCTCCACCAGTTCTCCCTCAACCTGCTGGAGCCCGCGGCGCTGCTCATCGCGTTCCTCGGCCAGAAACAGGTGGCCGCAGTCGGGGCAGGCCTGTGCCGCGCTGGGGCAGCTGCAGAAGCAGACCGGGCAGTCCTTGATCGGGATCGAGACACCCTCGCGGCGGCGCCGTCCGGCCAGGTTCCAGTCGCGCTCCTCGGTGGGCAGGCCGTGGCGATGGGCATTGCCGACGTGATCGAGGATCACCGCCTCGCTCTTCCCAGGCGCGGGACGCAGGGCCCGGCCGACCATCTGCAGATAGAGCGACAGGCTGGCGGTGGGGCGCATCAGGATCGAGCCGCCGACGGAGGGGATGTCGGTGCCCTCGGAAATGATCATGCAGCTGCTGAGCACCTCCACCTCACCGGTGCCGAGTCCGGCGATCAGGCGCTTGCGCTCCTCCGCCGAGGTGCCGCCACTCACCGCAGCGGCCCGGAAGCCAGCAGCGCGGAAGGCTGCGGCCATCTGCTCGGCGTGGCGGGTGGTGCAGCAAAAGCAGATCGCCGTGCCCGGATGGAGCCGGCGGCGGTAGTGGGAGACGGCATCACCGATGGCGGCCCGCTCCCCGAAGGCCTGGGCTGCCTGTTCCAGATCGAAGTCGCCCATGCGGCGCCGCAGTTTGCTGTTCCGGGCCCCTGGCCAGGAGAAGACACGGGGCCGGGCCAGCCAGCCCTGCTCCACCAGCCAGGCTGCTGAGGGCCCCAGCACCAGGGCCTCGAAATAGCCGCCGGCCTCCACGCCCAGACCCTTGCCGTCGAGGCGTTCCGGGGTAGCGGTCTTGCCGATCAGGTGAGCCTCTGGCCAGGCGTTGATGACGCGGCCCCAGACATTGCCTGGGACCAGGTGGTGGGCCTCGTCCTGAATGATCAGATCCGGTGGCGGCAGCAGCGCGAGCCGCCGGACCACGGTCTGCACCGAGCCCACCGCGACCCCGCTGCCCTGCAGCTGGTGACCGGGGGCGATGACGCCTGGCTCCAGGCCCCAGGCCCGCACCGTGGCGGTGAGCTGGTCGATCAGCTCGGCCCGGTGGGCGAGCACCAGCACCCGCCGGCCCTTGCTGGCTGCCCCCTGAACGATGGCGCCGATGGTCTGCCCCTTGCCCGCACCGGTGGGCATCACGGCGCAGACCCGGCGGTGGACCTTGAGGGCAGCGCGGAGGTCGGTCAGTAACTGCTTCTGGTAGTCGCGCAGGACGATCGGGGCCATGAACAAGGCGGCAGGCTTTGCGCTGAGACAGGCAACTCAGCAATGCCTAATTTACCAAGCCTTGCCGGTCACGCTTAGGCTGTGCTCAGAATTCCAGGTATTCATGGCCTCCTTTGCGTCACCGCTGAGCGTCTCTATTACTGAGGCGCAGTTGGCTTGGCTTGACCAGCGTCGCTCCCATGGCACCCTCAGCCGTTCGGCGGTGCTGCGCCAGGTGATCGACGCGGCGATCGCGGCAGAGCAGGCCGGCCTGGCCGTGCCGGGGCCACTGCTCGTGGCAAGCGTTGATCATCGTTGATCCTCAGCGAAACCCATGGCAACCAACGTGATGACGGCGGCCAATGGCCGCTGGCGTGAAATCCTTGAGGCGCTGGCAGGACTGCCGGCCGAGCAGCTCAGTAATCGCCATCAGCCCTGCCCCGCCTGCGGGGGGAGGGACCGGTACCGCTTTGACGACCGGGACGGCAACGGCTCCTGGTTCTGCAACCAGTGCGGCGGCAAGGACCACCTCGGCGGTGGTGGGACAGGAATAGATCTGCTGATGCGAGTACGCCGCTGGAGCTTCCGCCAGGCCTGCGAGGAGGTGGAGCGCTATCTCGGTCTGGAGGCGCAGGGTAACGGCCGGCATCGGCCCCAGCCGATGTCCAGTGGCAACGGCAGCGGAGGCAAGGCCCCCGCGATCTCAGGATTCCCCTGCCACGCCAGTCGGCCCTGGCGCCAACCTGAGGCGCCGCCTGCTGACGCCCAGCCGCCTGAATTGGATCAGGGCGCCATCGCCCAGTGGTGCTACCGCGACGCCAGCGGCGCCCAGTTGTTCTGGATTCAGCGGCTCTGCCCTGGCCGCAGCGGCCGCAAGGGCTTTCTGCATCGGGTGTGGCTCGATGGCGGCTGGCACCGCCCCAGTCGCCGCGATCCCTTCTCCTGTGATTGGCCGGCGCCTCGGCCCCTCTATGGCCTGCCGGGGTTGGCCCAACGCCCAGAGGCTCCGGTGTTGGTGGTGGAGGGAGAGGGCACGGCCGATGCGGCCGCGCTGCTGTTCCCTGAGCACGTGGTGATCAGCTGGGCCAATGGCTCCAACGCCATCGCCAAGGCCGACTGGCAGCCGCTTGCGGGGCGGCCTGTGATGCTCTGGCCTGATGCCGACGCACCGGGTCGCAAGGCCATGGCGCGGCTGGCCGCATTGTTGAGCGAGCAGGGCTGCTGTGTGCAGCTGGTGGATCCGCCGGCCGAGCTGCCGCAGGGTTGGGATCTGGCCGATGCCGACTGGGGCCCGGCAGAAGCGTCCGAGCACTTGCAGCAAGGGCTGCAGCCCTTGCCCGCAGTAGAGGAAGCAAGGCCAGCAGGGGCGTTAGACGCTGACGAGGGGGAGCCGGCTCCCGCTGACTCATCTGCTGGTGGCGGTGGCGGGGCGCCGTTCCAGTGCCTCGGCTACGACGGCGAAGCCAGCTACTACCGCTCCGGCCGCACCGGGCAGTTGTTGCGGCTCAGTCGCTCGGCGCACACCGCCACCCATCTGGTGGCCCTGGCGCCCCTGGCCCACTGGGAAACCCTCTACCCGAGCCGCACCGGCGTGAACTGGTCGGCGGTGGCCAGTGACCTCTACGAGCGCTCGATCGCCGCTGGACTGTTCACCCCCGATCGCATCCGCGGCCGTGGGGCCTGGTGGGATGACGGCCGCTCGCTCCTGCACCTCGGCGATCGGCTCGTCACCCCCGAGGGGGAGCACCTGATCACCACGCCCTTTCGCTCGCGTTACGTCTACCAGCGCATGCCGCGCCTCGATGGGCCCGGCGATGTGGAGCCCCTCTCGGTGCAGGAGGCGGCGGTGATCGTGAGCATCGCCAACCGCTTCCACTGGGATGTGCCCGCCTCCGGCACCCTGCTGGTGGGCTGGGTGGTGCTCGGGCCGATCTGCGGTTCGCTGCGCTGGCGGCCCCATGTGTGGCTCACCGGCGGTGCGGGCTCCGGCAAGAGCGCGATTCTCGAGCGCTACATCACCCCTTTGCTGGGCGACTTCGCCCTGCCGGTGAGTGGCTCGACCACAGAAGCCGCCCTGCGCCAGTCGATCTGCTCCGACGCCATGCCGGTGGTGTTTGACGAGGCCGAGAGCAATGAGCGGCCGGATCAGCAGCGGATGCAGGGGATCCTGTCGCTGGCGCGGGTGGCCAGCAGCGAGAGCGGGGCGGCGCTGCTCAAGGGTTCCCCGAGCGGTGAGGTGAGCCGCTACCGGGTGCGCTCGATGTTTCTGCTCAGCTCGATTGCCACCGCCCTCAAGCAGGGAGCGGACCGCAGCCGCTTTGCCCAGCTCACCCTGCGCAACCCGGCTGAGCTGCCCAAGGGCGAGCGGGAGCTGCACTGGGCCGCGCTCGATCGGGACCTGGATCGCCACATTTCCAGCGAGCTGGGGCGTCGCCTGATTGCCCGCACCGTGGGCCTGATTCCGATGATCCGTCGGGCAGAAGGGGTGTTCACCCGCGCGGCTGCGCGGCACTTCGATTCCCAGCGCCTGGGCGATCAGTACGGCACCTTGATGGCCGGCGCCTGGTCGCTGCTCAGCGATGTCGTCCCCACCCAGGAGGAGGCAGAGCAGTGCATTGCCTGCCACGACTGGGAGAGCTACAGCCAGAGCACCGAGCTCAGCGATGAGCAGCGCTGCATCCAGACGATCCTCCAGCACCAGTTGCGGGTGGAGTGCCCCGATCGCAGCGTCACCCGCACGATCGGCGAACTGGTGGAGCTGGCTGCCCACCAGGCCCATGACCTGGAGATCAGCGCCGAGTTGGCTGCCCAATCCCTGGCGCGCCAGGGATTGCGGCTGGAGCCTCCCCATCTGCTGGTGAGCAACACGGCCGAACCGATCGCCCAGATCCTGCGGGAGACCGCATGGGCTCACGGCTGGGCGGTGGTGCTGTTGCGTCTGGCTGGCGCTCAACGCCGCGGGCCGGTGCGCTTCTGCGGCGCCGGCATGGTCACGCGGGCGGTGGCGATTCCACTGGCGGTTCTCTGAGCCCGAGCGTCACAGTCATGACACCCCGCAACACCCCACCGTTATGCCCAGATCGACTGCAGCGCAGGCGATCCCAGTCGCTGTAACGCTGTAACGCTTTTCGACGGGGGGAGACACCCTCACACACACATCAACACCCATGCACACCTGCGCAAGGACACACTGCTGCTTGCTAATGCTTCTATTTATAGAAAGAGGGTTACAACGTCACGGGGTCTGCTCAACCCCTGCTCTGGAGCGGGATTTCGGCTGTGACGCCTGCTGTCACGGCCCGTTGCAAGGGAAACGGCCATGCTGACGGCGACCTGGCTGGATCCCATCCCCGGCCTCTGGCGGGATGAGGCAGCGCACCGCTACTGGCTGGGGGATCACCTGTTCCCGGTGTCGATCACCGGCGTGCTGGCCCATGGCTTGAGCGAGACCGCCAGACGCTCGATCGAGGCCAAGCGGCCGATCTGGGAGCCGCGCGGCACCACCGTGGATGCGGCCCTGGAGCGCTACAGCCAGGCCCGCTTCCTGGTGGGCAAGAGCGAGGCCGAGGCCCTGCTCGATTCCGAGACTCTCCCTGGCCACCATCAGTACCGGGACTGGATCCTGCCATTGCTGCAACTGCCGCTCTGGGAGAAGGTGCAGGTGATCGCCAGCGAACGGCTCAGCTGCTGCCTCACCCGCAACGTGGCCGGGGCCTTCGATGGGGCGTATGTCTCACCAGCCCTGAGTGAACGGCGCGGACGGGAGGTGCGGGTGCTCTACGACCTCAAGACCCTCTCAGCCCACGGCCGGCCCTATTCCACCGCCGCCCAGCTCGGCGGCTACATGGTGCTGGAGACCGCCCAGGGGAACCACTACGAGCTTGGCCAGACGATCTGGAGCAAGCCTGGCGAGGCGGCCGCCAGCACCTTCTACAGCCGGGAGCAGTGTCTGGCTGCCTGGGCCGCGGCCTGGAGCCGCTACTGCTCCGCATGCAGGCCTTTCTGAGCACAGCGAGAGTCTGATTAGGAATTAACAGCCGCTGCGATTGCGGCTCTCAGAGCAGAGCCCATACAGTGAAGACTTGGCGGGCTCTGGCCTGCTTGCCTGTTGCTGCTCTGTTCCTGGTGATGCCTGCTGCCCCCGCTGAAGCTGCCTCGGCGTCGTCAGCAGCGCCGGATTCAGCGGGCTCCATCGATGCCCTGCTCGATGCGGTCACCGAGATCAAGGCGCAGCAGAAGCAACTGGAACAGCAGCTCGAACCGTTGCTGGAAACCCTCAGCGAGGCGATGGCCACCGGCCAGCTGGATCCTGCCTTCTGTCACAACGACTGGGCCTTTGCCCACAGCCCTGGTCGGTTGAGTTACGCCTTCCCAGCGGCGGTGCAGCAGATCGAGCAGCAGCTCAAGGCCGCCAAGGATGCGGCGATCCAGCAGGGGAGTGCGACGGAGAAGCGCGGCAAGCCCTTCTGGACCATCCGCCGCCAGAAGACCCAGTCCCTGCCGTTCTGAGCTGATGCCGCCACGCGCCCACAACCTGAGTGCTGCCGATCCGGTGGAGGAGCTGCGCTCCGCACCCGATCAGCAGGACGCCCATGGTGACGCGCTCTGGGAGCCGGTGGCGGTTGACCCCAGCCGGCCGATCAGCCAGACCAACCCACCGAGGCGCGCTCCACACCACGTTCAGACACCCAGGGCCACCGCTGGAGAAGTCGAGCGGCGAATTGCTGAGGCCCAGCTGTGGATCGCCCAGCGGCTGCCGCTGTTGGAGATCAGGGCAAAAGCGGGCGAAAGCTGGGGGGTGAGCAATGTCAAGACGATCAATCGCTATCTCGACCTGGCGCGGATGCGCATGGTGGAGGAGCTGATCTCCGATCGGCGCCGTCACCAGGCCGAGCAGATCTTTGCGCTCAATGACTGCGCCCGCCGGGCGATGGATGCCGAGCAATTCAGTGCTGCCGTTGGTGCCTTTCGGGTGATCGCTGAGATCGGCGGCCTGCTGCGGGCGCCGCTCAAACCGCCGGAGGCGAAAAGTTGATGGCTGGGCTGCTGCTGGATCCAGCCACCGACCTGTGGGCCGATGGGGGGCTGCTGGGTGTGCCTGATCCCGACCGGGCGACAACTACCCGTCAAGGACTGCTGTTCCGTGACTTCATCGTGGCCGCCTATCCCGGCTACGCCTTTCACACCTGGGCTGAGCGGCTGATCGGATTGCTGCAACGCGTTGCTGATGGCGAGCTCAACCGCCTGATCGTCTGCTGCCCGCCGCGGCTGGGCAAATCACTGTTGGTCTCCAAGCTGTTTCCGGCCTACTGGGTGAGCCGCTATCCGCACCGTTTCTGCGCGATTGCCTCCTATTCGGCGGAGCTGGCCTACGCCCACAGCCGTGAGGCGCGGCATTACTACCGCAGCTGTGGCCATGCCCTTTCCAAGGACTCCACGGCGGTGGGCAACTGGTTGACGCCCGAGCGCGGCGGCTGCATCGCCGCCGGAGTGCGCGGACCGTTCACCGGCAAGGGCTATGCACTGGGGATCATTGATGACCCGTACAAGGGTCCGGAGGATGCCAACTCGGCGGCGCAGCGCCAGAAGCTGATCGAGTGGTTTCAGTCGGTGTGGCTCACCCGCGCTGAACCCGCCCCAGATGGGCGGTCGCGATCGGGCCCTGCAGGTGCTGCCCAGGTGGTGGTGCTGACCCGCTGGCATCAGGACGACCTGATCGGCTGGCTGCTGGAGCAGGAGAGCGGTGCCGCACCCCAGCATTGGCACGTGCTCAACCTGCCGGCCCTTGCCGAACTGCCTGAGCAGCAGCTGGTGTTTCCAGCTAGTTGCACGCTGGAGCGGGATTGGCGTCAACCCGGAGAAGCGCTCTGCCCGGAGCGGTTTCCGCTGCAGGAGCTGGAGCAGATCCGCATCCGCGCCGGCAGCTATTGGTGGAACGCGCTGTATCAGCAGCGGCCCTCCCCGGCGGAGGGGTTGCTGTTCCAACGCGCCTGGATTCGCACCATTGCGAGCACGCCTGCCCCCGGGCGTCGGGCAAACCAACGGCCCTTTGCAGCGCTGGTGCTGAGCTGTGACCTCAGCTTCAAGGGCGGGGAGGGGAACGACTACTGCGGCTTCTGCCTGCTGGGCCTGCTCCCCGATGCAGAAGCTCGCCATCCGGCCGCCCAGGCATTGGCGCGGGGTGAGCAGCTGCACCGCAGTGCCGCCCGGGCACGCCCACCGGCCTCGCCCATGGCGCCCGCAGACAGTGGCCACCGGATCGAGCTGCTCTGGAGTCAGCACCATCACCTCGATCTACCGGGTGTGGTGCGGTTCCTTGAGCAGCAGCTGAGCGTCTTCCAGGGGCAGGGCATCGCTCCTGGTGCGGTGCTCATCGAGGACGCCGCCAATGGCCCGGCCGTGTGTCAGCTGCTGCGGCGTCAGATCCCGGGCCTGATCGCTGTGCGGCCCTCCGGCAGCAAGGTGAGTCGTGCCCATGCGGTGGCGCCGCTGCTGGAGGCCGCTCAGCTGGCCTTCTGCAAGGGCAACGACGCCCTGATCAGCGAGCTGCTGGGGTTTCCCAATGGCGCCCATGACGATCTGGTCGATGCCTTCTGCCAGGGGGTGATCTGGCTGGAGAGCCAGCACTGGCGCAGCCAGGGCAAGGCCACGCCTCGGACGCTGCTGTTCTCCCGCTGACCGCACGACACTCCTGCACCTGATGCACACCACACCGGATCCGCAGCACCGCCCCAGGCCGCAGCAGGCCAGCGCCCGCCCTGCAACGCCCAGACGTCGAGCTGGCCCGCGCCCTTGCTCACCCCATGCCGCGGCTGATGCGCTGGTGGTGGAGCACCTGCCGTTTGCGGCCAGGGTGGCGGCCAACTACGCCCGACGCACCGGCCACCCCAGGGAAGATCTCGAGCAGCTGGCGGCGATCGGCCTGATCAAGGCATCACGCCGTTATGACCGCCGACACCGACCGGGCCGTAGCCCCAATCACTTCATCGCCTACGCCCGGCCCTTTGTGAACGGTGAGATCACCCACTACCTGCGCGACAAAGGGTTTCTGATTTCGGTGCCCGGCCGCTGGCGGGAGCTCCATGCCCGTGGTCAGAAGCTCTTGCGGGAAGGCCAGCCGCTGGAGGTGGTGCTGGAACGGCTGGGCATCAGCGCGGACCGCTGGCGTGAGATCACTCAGGCCTGCAGCGTACGGGTGGTGGCACTGCCGCCTGCCGGCCCTCAGGCAGGCACAGATTGAGGCTGGCTCTCTGATTGCAGACGGATCCGATAACCGACGTGCGATGGCCCCACGGCACTGATCAATGCCTCTCGCGCTTCTTCCTTGAGTTCTTCTCGGCTTCTGGCGGCAACAGAAAGTCGCAGGACATTGTTCTTGGCGCAAAGTCCGCCGTCAGTAGTCCGGCGCACGGTGAACAGGGCTTCTCTCATCACGGTTTCTCTCGTCTGGATCCAGCAGGAAAAGAATTCCACCACCGAAAACGTGGCAATTGTCTGACTGCGTCCCATGTGCTGCTGTGTTGCAGAACACGGTTGCGACTTGAGCTGGACCCCATCGGCAACAGCTGCCGTGATGACGACAACGGGTTGCCATCACGGCAACGACCAACCCATGCCGAACAGCACCGATCTCAGCACCACTGCCTTGATGCCGCTGCACCCCAGCCTGGCGGCGCTGCTGCCGCGGCTGGAGCTGGTGCAGGACTGCTGGCAGCTGCTGGCGGGGCGGCGGGAGCAGTACCTGCCTCGGGGTGAACGAGAACCGGAGGCGGCTTACCAGCGGCGGGTGGAGGCAGCCCTGCCCTCGGGTTTCTTCCGCGATGCGCTGCGTACCTTTGCGGGGATGCTGGCCTCCAGTCACTGGCGGGAGCTGCCGGCCTCCCTGCAGGCGGTGATCAGCGATGTGGATGGTCGCGGCACCGATCTAGGGGTGTTCCTGGAGGCCGCTGATCTGCTGGTGCTGCGCGATGGCGCCGCCCTGGTGGGGGTGATCCCGCCGCAGCATCAATGGCCCAGTGAAGGGGACCGGCAGCAGGCGTTGCGCAACGGCGATCGGCTCTCGTTGCCGCGGCTGCTGCTGCTCGAGCGCCGGGATGTGCTCGATTGGCGCAAGCCCGATGTGCGCTCCCTGCCGGTGGCGATCAGCTGGCGTGAGCGGCGGGTCGATGGCCTGCCCGCCAGTGGGGAGGACGCTTCCAGGCAGGAGCCGACGCTCCACCCCTGGATCTACCGAACGGCCTCACTGACGGCGGATGGACCCGGCGGAGCGGGTATGGAGCTCACCACCGAGGCCCTGGTGGCAGATCCGCAAGCCCCAAGCGGCTGGCGCCGGCAGCGGCTTGATCAACGCCACTACAGCGGCATTCAGCAACTACCGGCGATCTGGTACGCCAGCCATGGCGCTGCCTTTGGGGAAGGGGAATTGCCCCATCTGGGGCTGGCGCACCAGTACCTCAACCACTTCCGCTGCCAGAGCGATTACCAGGAGCTGCTTTACCGAACAGCTCTGCCGGTGGGTGTGCGCACCGGGGTGGCCGGGCCGCTGGGCAGCAGCACCGCAGCCTCGCAGCAGGAGCCGGTGGTGCTCGGGCCCAACACGGTGCTGGATCTGCCGGAGGGCGCCAGCTTCCAGTTCGTGGAGATCCAGGCCCGCTCCCTGGCGGAGCACCGCACCTGGCTGGAGCTGCTGGATCAGGCGATGCGCCGCGATGCTCTGATCCCAGCGGCGACGCAGGGGGCGCCACGCACGGCAACGGAGATCTCGATGGCGGCATCTCAGGCCTATGCATTGCTGCAGAGCCAGGCGATTCAGAAGGCCTCGATGTTCTCCTCGCTGCTGCAGCACTGGTGCGCAATCACCGGTGAACCCCTTCCTGTGCAGGAGGGGCCGGCGCTGCTGGTGGAGATCAGCCCGCTGGCACCGTCACCCAAACCGCAACCGACGGTGAGCGAGATGCTGCAGCTGCAGGAACGCGGGATCATCAGCGAAGTGGCCCTGCGGCAATGGCTGGGGGATCTGGCCGGCATCGCACCGGCTTCTGCATGACCAGCTGGCAACCGAACGACCCAGAAGCGATTCGTCAGGCCCTGGCCCTGCCCGCCACCGTGCCCTGCCTCGACGCGATCGGCCGGGCGATGGCGGATCTGGAGCGCCGGCATCCGGCCGGGGTGCTCAGCGCACGGGCGTTGCTCGATGCGGTGGCCCTGATCGATCAGCAACTGCTGGCAGGCGGCCCTGAGCAGGAGCAGGCGATCGAGAAGCAGAGCAGCTCGGGGCCGATTGCTGGTTCGGTGGCCGCCGCCGGCGATGCGCCACTGCAGAAGGCGGATGTGATCAGCTACGACACCAGTCTGCTGCGGCAGGAGCAGGAGACCGTTTATGCCAACCCTCGCTCCGAGGCTGCTGCCCTGCTCAGTCAACGGCGGCGCTACGGCGAGCAGCTGCTGTTGCTGCTGCCGGGCCTGAGCAGCTGGGTGTCCTTCACTGCAGCCGCTGCAGGCTCGAACGGCACCACCACCATGTTGCGGGGCTGAATGATGAGGATTTTGCCACCGCAGGCGATGGTGAGCCCGCGCCGTTTCTCGAGCGGGCAGCACAGACGCAATGCTGCACTCTGGGGCCCCACGCCCCTGCAGCGGTTTGCCAATGCCCGGCTGCTGCAGCATCAGAACGCCACCCCCGGTGACACCACCTCCGCGGTGGTGGCCAGTCATGTGCTCGAGTGTTTCCTTGAGCGGGCCAATGACATCTCAAGCAAAGAGAACGGCCCTGGAGTGGACACCGGTGACTTCACCTGCAACGGCTTCATCTGCCGCAGCGCCCGCCTGCCGCCCAGCCCGGGTGCGATCTGGCTGAGCAGCGATCTGGTGTGGCAACAGCACGGCCGCCGGGTGGCCGCAGATGGCTACACCGTGGTGGCGCCCTGCGAGGGGCTGATCTGGCTGGGGGATCTGGCGCTGCTCAATGCTGCTGGCGATGCGGATGTGGACCCCTACCCGCAATTCACCGCCTTCCATGGCCTGGAATTCGGCGCCAACTACGGATCTGGCGGCATCGGTGCGCTGGTGCAGCCGCTGATCGGTGAGCGGATCTTTGGCACGCTCAAACCGAATCGGCTGCCTTGAGCATCGCCTCGGCAACAGGGGATGGCAGCGCCGCGATGGGCTGCCGTTCGCTTGCCCCCCGAAGCCTGGACCAGAGATAGGATGTGTACACATCTACGGGGTTGCTCTCGTGGCCGTCCGTGTTGGCATCCGTGAACTCAGGGCCAAGCTGGCCTCTCACCTCGAATCAGTGACACCCATCGAGGTGACGCGCCACGGCCGCACCACTGGCCTTTACGTGCCTTTTCCCCAGGAGGGTTCTCAGGACGAGCGACAACGCCTTCTGGAGGCCGGCCGTCTCATCCAGGCTGAACTTGAGCGTCATGGGCTCACAGAAGAGGAACTCAGCGCCGACTTCAAAGCTTGGCGGCAGCGACAGCATCAGCCCTGACGGTGGAGCGCAAACGCCTGGTCCTTGACGCCAACATCCTGATTCGTGGCTGCCTTGGCGTTCGGGTGAGGACACTGATTGCTGATTACGCCGATCAGGTGGACTTTTTTGTTGCCGAGGCCAATGTCGCTGAGGCAGCCCACTACATCGCCGATCTCACCAGGGACAAGAACCTCGATGAATCTGTCTGCACCGAGGCACTGCTCAGTTTGATGCGCGTGGTTCAAATAATTGAGGACACCGTGCTGGAGTCGGCTCGTGAGGAGGCGCTGGCCAGGATCCGTGACGCTGATGACTGGCCGGCCTTGGCTCTGGGATTGCAGCTGGAGTGCGCCATCAGGTCTAGACCGGTCTCCTCAATCAGCTCCGCCTTCACGGGGTGGACTTCTGTGGCAGTCTTCGGGCCATGCTTAGAAGCTAGGTGGAAATGACGCTTTCCGTCCCCTTAGCCTAGGGCAGACGTTCGTGGATGTCTCTAGACCTCTCCTCGCTCGGACGCACCCCTGCTTCTTGTCCAGCACAGACCCTCTAAGGATGCATCGTGCTTTTTAAAGAGAAGACTCTTGGTAACTGCCAGACATGTCGGTTTTGGCTTCTCCGTCACACGGAGGTACGGACGGATAATAAATATCCCGGGTTGGATGCGTATCTAGGAGACTTAGGAGAATGCCGCAGGGCGTCACCGAAAGCTCATTTAGTTGTCAATTGTTTCACCGAGGCTGCACTCGAAGAGTGTAACAAGGCTAGGAAGGAGCATGAAAAGAGCTACTTAGCGCTCGCAGAGAGCCTGACTAAGTCGCGTGACGATCAGCTCAGAGTGGCTCAAACTCGTCTTGAGAACATTAAAGAGAGCTTGGCTACTTGTCGAGAATCTTCCGTTTCGCATTGGCAGGCCGAGTTGGTCAAGCAGGAAGAGAAAGTCAACTGCTTACTGGAGTCGTACCGTCAGCCGCTAGCTGCTGACTGGGATTCTCGTAACCCCGAGCCTGTCCTTGATACTCTAAAGATTGTTAAAGGTATTTGGCCGCTTACATCCGCGGAGGAGTTTTGCGGTGACTGGCAAGAGCGTTAGGCCGTTGTTCTTTTAGATCTTCTTCTTCGGTGACAGATTCCACACCACTCCACTGCCATCCGATAGCCCAGGTTCAGCAGGAGAGCGGTCTTTCTCGGCACGCTTCTCTGGGATTGTAAATCCCTCGGGATCTCAACCCCGGCGTAGCCGGGGTTCCAGACTTCTTCTTCTTCGGGGAGCTCTGCGATCTGTCTGGGCAAGCTGAACCTCAAAGGGCAGAGCTTCTGGATCCACCTGGTCGGCAACAGTTTCAGACTCAGGGTTTTCCTGTGCCTGCCTGTTGACGTAGGTGATTACATCCAAGCTCTCGTCATACCCAAGCTTGCGACCGAGGTCAGCTTTAGGAATAGCGATGCGCTCAAACGTAGAGAGGTCAGCACCGACGCAGCTGATAGCCACGAAAGTTGCTCGCCCCTTAGGTGTCAGTGTGATCTGCACCTGTTCAGCGTGTTGCTCTCTTGTCATTGCCTTGAGGCAAGTCAGGAAGCTGCTTGCTGTCCAGCTGTTAAGACCACAGCGATAGATGTAATTACAGCCATCGCTTGCTGTCACAGACACGAGCAACTTATCGACAGGGTCGTAGCTCTCGTATGTCTGTGTAACTACAGCCAGGTCAGTGATCCAGCAACGCAGGGAAGACGGCAACCAGATACGGCTCCCGTCCTCACCAAGCATGTAAGAGCAACGCCCTTGGCTTGTGGCTGATGTCCCACTGATAAAAATCGTGGTCATCATCTGCTTACGCAGCAAGTCTTCTGCCTGATCGCTAAAGCCAGTAAGACCTTGAGCGAGTTGGTCGAAGCCTTTCTCATCCACGTTGACAGTGGAGTATTGAGTGTCAGTCATTGGAAGTTCCAAGACAAAGGACACCAATGAAAAAACCCCCTGATAAGGGGGAGTGTTGTTCAGTATTCAGAAGCAAAGAGAACTGTTGTGCAGGCATTCTCTCCACCGAAGTCATCAGTGATGCAGAAGATCTTGGAGCAGTGGTTGCGATGCCACATCGTGAGGATGCGGTCACCACAGCCAGGGTTACTGAAGACCTGGTCATTAAGTGACTGATCTTCTTTGCACGTATCACCCTGATCACCTGATAGGTGAGAGGTAACAATCACTGAGATGTGATGCTGTCTCCACTGAATGCCAAGGCAATGAGGGTTAGGTTCGGATGCCCAAGGTTCAAGACCAGTTGATATCCAGTCGTTGATTCCTTGTGTCAACAGAAGTTGTCCGCCGTGGAGGATACGTTGGGAGACTGTTAGTGCTGTCATTGAGGGTTACTCAATAAAGAACACCGTGAATAAAAGCCACCGATAGGTGGCTATTGATTTATTTAGTTTTCAGCAGCACGCTTGATGGCTTCTGCTTCTGATAAGACTGTGGTCTTACTCAATCAAGCTAGAGAGTCAGCCCATAATTGAGCTGCCTCTTGTGTGGAGTGGACGGTCACCCGTCGATTGTTTGAGCTGTTATTGATTTCTTCTATTACGAAATAGGGCATATATTTTTTTATAGTTATCTTCACCGTGTTTCATGGGTCTGTTATCCACGAGCATTAAACTCTGTGATTTGTGCACCGTAGTTAGATCCGTATCCAGGTAGATACTTTGCGAATGTCATCACTCCACGTTGCCCTTTTGATAGGTAAGCAGTGTCATTAGTCCATCCGACTACAGTGCCATTTTGTAGGATATTTACGCGGGCATAAATGTTTCCGGCTGCACGATCTTTAGCCCAAACTTCAAGTAGCCAATAAATCTGGTTTCCGATAACACTAGCTTTGCTACAAGTGTCTGTGCACCATCGTCCATAGATGCCAGTGGCTAGTTCAAACCAGCCTTCAGCCTTGAATTTAGCTTCAGCTGCTCTTGCTTCAGCGGCAGCTTTTTCACGTTGTCGCTTTTGTTCAGCGAGTGCTTTATCTGCAGCTTCACGTGCAGCTACTCGATCAGCTTCAGCCTTGGCTTCAGCTTCGCGTTCTTTTTCAGCAGCAGCTGCGATACGTTCGCCTCGTGCGGCTAATACTTTTGGATCCAGTTTGCTTTTGTAACTATCTTTAGGATTAAGTGATAGGACATACTCACATGCTTCGTCATCGTTTCCTGTATTACAGGCTTCGATTTGTGCATTGTTATGATTAGTTCCCAAGACAAAAGTTCCTGCAACTAAAGCAGCAACTATTGCTGTTGGCAACAACACTTTCTTTGATGTAAGGCGTGACTTGAGATTGTCTGTCATTTTGTCCTAAGAGTTAGATTTGTATTTAATCAGTAGTTAATGGAAATTGGATTAGTTGGGAAGGGCATTGATTTCACAGCAGAAGGATTCTTTGTTGCCCATTCTTTACGCTTTTGTTCAGCAAGAGAAGGGTTTGCTTCAGCCCAAGCTTTAAGTCCTGGGTTCTCTTCGAGGTGTCGTTCCCATGCTGTTAATTCAGCAAGCTCACGTTGACGTTCAGCTTCTGCTTCTTGAGCAGCGATGATCTTTGGATCAATTGATGCTTGTTCCAATCGTCGGATGACGACTGATCGCATGTATTGCTCAGGAAGTTGACCAGCTCGCACAGTGCAGAACTTGGAGCCGAATGCTCCTTTCTTGTAATTCCATCCAGTGGATGTTCTAGCAACACGATCGAATGAATCCATCGTTTGTTTGAGGTATTCACACTGATAAGTATCAGGACCGTAGCGGCTGTATGAAGTAGCAGTAATTCTGCCTTGCCATGCAGCTTGCCACATACTGAAGTGTGGCTGCTTCTCGTCCTTCTATATACGCTTTACTGCCTTGATCAGCAATTGGTACAAGAGCAAGTGCATCAGTAACTGGTCTGAATACTTCGGATGAATCTCGAAGGCTTGTGCCAGCTGTCAGACGTGCAGCTACTTGTTTCATCGCAGCACGAAGATTGGATAGTGAATCATTAGATGATGATGCAACACCACCATTCTGTTGAACCCGCATGCATCCTTCATAGTCAGCAGCTTTTATACAGGTGTCATGAGCAGCACCAGCAATTGCAGGCACTGTCATTGTCGAGACAATTAATGCAGTGAGTAGTGATTTCACTGGACTAGTATGAGATGGAAGATAAAAGTTTAGTAGAGGTTGATTTGAATAGAAGAATATTAGCCCATCCACTCTCGCCCTTGGTAAATAAATACACCGATAAGAGTAGGGATAAAGATGATGAGCCCGAAGTGAGGAGGAACGATGGAGAAGAAGAATGAGACGCCTAACAGCCACAACAATCCGTTGCGTGCGTCCTTTCGCTCTTGGTGTCGTTGCTGAATAGTGGAGCGTTTGCTACCACCACTCTTCATTAACTTTTCAAACTCACTCATACGACTGGACGCTTGAAGTAAAGGTAGTGAAAAGTCACACCATTAGCCTGCCCATCTTGATTAACCATATGGCTAACCATTTCCCAGCCATCTTTGCCTAGTGCCGTAAGCATCTCGGGAAGTGTTGGAACCTCACCGCCACTCCCCCAGCCACGGATACGCTCACCATCTATATCAACGAGGTTCATTTCTTGTGTGATACCCCTGCCTTTAAAGTCAAAGCGTATTT
Organism: Synechococcus sp. BMK-MC-1; assembly: GCF_014279955.1. Lineage (NCBI taxonomy): Bacteria > Bacillati > Cyanobacteriota > Cyanophyceae > Synechococcales > Synechococcaceae > Synechococcus > Synechococcus sp. BMK-MC-1. The sequence goes on along the minus strand of NZ_CP047939.1, from coordinate 1,977,758 downwards.
GTTTGTATTCCCAAGTAGGCATAGTCATAGTTAGTTTTCAGATAAAGGTTTGGATGAATTTGATTTAAAGTTGGAGGTCGGTGACTTTCAGGAAAGGTGTCACTGCTGGGCTGCCGTTCAGGCGGCCTTCATCAATGGTAGCTGCCCTGTGAAGGTTGCCGAGTGCCGAGCGGCTTTATCGGGCAGGGTTCCGAACTATTGATGAGATCCACGCGGCGATCGATGAAGAACTCCTGAGGGTGGGGGGGTGCTCCGAGAGTCTTCTGAGCTTCCTCGGAACACACTGGATTCGGATAGTCCTCTCTAAGGCGTGAATTGAAGTTTCACTGAGGTAAGGCCTGTCCCGCGGATTATGGATAGGTAAATTACCGCTTTGTTAACTGACACTTCGGAAGCCAGGGTGAACTACTCAGGCTTATCAATCGCTTCGACTGAGCAATTCAGGCTCTCAATCTTTTTTTGGTATTCAACTTCTTCTCTTCTTGCCGAGGCCCACTGCTGAGTGGCTTCATTGCTTTGACCACTCGCAAGATTTGTTAGCTCTGTCATAGCGCGAGCGACTTGCTTTGCAGGTTTGTCATTTATAAATCGAAAATCCTCCCTTGCTGTCTGGCCATTGGCATCCGCGTACTCTACGTAGTAGCGATAATCGTGAAATATGGTCAGAGCACAAGCTGTCAGGCTTAGCAAGCAAAGCTCTAGCTTCCTCTTTGATTTTGCTTCTATCTCGGCCCACTTCAGGATTCTATCTGACTGAATAGATTTTTGACCTATTGAGATTGAGGTTTCGAAAATGACGACTTTGCATTTCTCGTCCTCGTAACAGAGTGCGTCGAACGTCTCGGCGAGAATGGGCTGCTGGTGAGCTAGAGGCAAAACGCATAGTGCAATACCCGAGACCAGGCTTGCTGTTCTAGGGAGACTCTGGATAACCCAAGCCTTCCGAGCGACAATGGAGCCGTGATCGAAGGCCAGGACTGAGGTGATGGGCGGCAAGCAGCTCGGCTTCTCGGATTATGAGCTCACCACCGCCAAGAAGCAGACCAAGCGCGAGAAGTTCCTCGCTGAGATGGAGGCGGTCGTTCCCTGGGCAGCGTTAATCGCCTTGATTGAGCCGCACTACCCCAAGGCGAGCAAGAAAGGTGGCCGCCCTCCCTATCCGCTGGCGACGATGCTGCGCATCCACCTGCTGCAGCAGTGGTACTCACTGAGCGATCCGGCCATGGAAGAGGCTCTGATCGAGGTGCCCACCATGCGCCGGTTTGCCGGCATCGAGCTGATCAGCGATCGGATTCCTGATGAGACCACGATCCTGACCTTCCGGCATCTGCTGGAGAAGCACGATCTGGGCGAGCAAATCTTTGAGACCGTCAAAGCCCACCTCAGTGCACGCGGCATGACAATGCGCCAAGGCACGATCGTGGATGCCACCTTGATTGCTGCTCCCAGTTCAACCAAGAACAAAGAGGGGAAGCGCGATCCAGAGATGCACCAGACCAAAAAGGGCAACCAGTGGTATCACCGCTTCGCGGAAGGCTGCGCCTACGGAATGAAGGTCCACGCAGGCGTGGACAAGGATTCAGGCCTGATCCACTCGGTCGTCGTCACGTCTGCCAACGTGCACGACCTCACGCCAGCTGACGATCTGTTGCATGGTGATGAGCAGGTCGTCTACGGCGATGCTGGCTACCAGGGCATCGCCAAAAGGCCGGAGATGGAAGGCACGAAAGCTGAATTCAGAGTGGCGATGCGGCCTGGTAAGCGGCGAGCGCTACCCGATACACCAGAAGGGAAGCTGCAAGATCTGATCGAGACTGCCAAAGCTCACGTGCGCTCCAAGGTGGAGCATCCGTTTCGGGTGATCAAGCAGCAGTTCGGCTTCCAAAAGACCCGGCTGCGTGGCCTGGCCAAGAACCGCTGCAAGATCCATGTGCTGACAGCACTGACCAATCTGTATCTCGCTCGTGGTCATCTACTGGCTGAAGCATGAACACAGACATGGTGTGCCTTGTTGGCTCGAATAGCGGACCAACAAGGGATGGCAAAAGCCCTTAATCACCAGCTCTGGGCCTGATTCCGGTCTCAATGGAACACAAAAACCAGATCAGTCCGGCTTTGCCGTCTCCAAATCGCTCAAGCCGGTATTGCCCAGAGATTCCCTAGTGCAAAAGGGCATAAGTATTCAGGCTTCTAATAATCGATTTTACGTCTGAGACACTTCGTTTTGTTGTGTTGACCCCAACCGCGGCTTCCCTCCCCGGTGCCAGCTGCTCTGTCTGGTGGCCCAGGCGTTCTCCTTCAGCAGCTCCTGGGCTCTGGTGACCTCCAGCCGGTGATCTGGAGCCGGGTCATCCACCCCCACCTGGAGAGTCAGGCGGTGGATCGCTTCAGACCAGGCGGCCATGCTGAGGGTCTCGTGGGCCAGGCACAGCTGACGGAGGGCCTCCCATCTCTCCCAGTGGAGGGTGGAGTCGGGGGCCTTCCAGGCCAGAAACAGGTTCAGGATGTGAAGCTCCTCCGGGGCCACCCCCATGAAATCCCTTCGGATCTTCAGGGCGGCCTCCTCGTGCTTCCGGTATCGGTAGCTGGGGGGTCTGTGGCCATTGCTGCTCCCCGGCCTGTTGCTGCTCTCGTAGGTCACCCGGTGACAGCGGCGGCAGGCCCAGAGCCGAGCATCCGGGAGGATCCTTTCGCTCCAGCTGGGGGCAAACAGCTTCCGGCAGGGTTTGGAGCAGACCGGGCAGACCAGATCCAGATGCCAGCCTCCGGTGGCTCCACGGTCCAGCTGAGGCTCTGCTGCTGGCCTCTCCTCCCTGGGCTGTCTCTGTCTGGCGTTCATGGCCGCGGCCGCTTCAGGGCCCAGGCATCCCCCGCTCCGCCACCGCCAAAGGAGGGAGAGGGGATCTCCCATCTGGGGGAGGCGGACGGTCTGCTGGTTCACCTCCACCAGGGGCCGGACATCCCGGACCTGGATGGAGAGCATCCGCTCCGCCACCGGCCTCCGAAAAGAGGAAATCATCCGCCGAAAAAGCAGATATCTAAATTAATTGCCGGGCTTTTGGCCCGGGATGCCGAGGATAGCCTTTCGCATTGACTCGTACTCTTTTTCGGAAATCAACCCGGACTCAAACAAGGTGCTCGCCTCGGAAAGGCGTTCCTCAAGGCTTTTTTCACTAGGGTTTTGTTGATCAGGGAGCTCCTCCACGGGATTGACAACTTTTTTAATGTCTTCTAAGGCGGAGGGATTCGGCTTGTATTCTGAAAGGCCAACTCCGGGGATACTTATCTGCAAACCACTCGCCAATGGAATAGAGCTTCGAACCGCCAGAGGAAGATAGTAGACGTTATTTTCGCGATCAGAAATGTTGACCTTGTGACTCGTATCGCCTATGGTTACTGTGATTGATTCGGGAGGAGAAGGGTATCTGTTTCTGTACCAGATAAAAGGACAATATCGTTCGTACGGCTGAATCTGAAGAAAGAATGATGTCCATTTTACCAGCAAGCCATCTGTCTGATCACACGTAATGGCACAGCCCTGCTTCCGGTAATCGGTGTCGTAATAGACGTACTCATTGGGGGGCTCTTTTGCGGGAAATATCTTGTTAAAAGGGACGCCAATATTCGCGTGATTCAGCTCTTTTATGCTGATGTCTTTTGCGGTTACCGGAGGGTTAACAAGCAGCAGAAAAGTGCAGGTGGAAAGAATCAGGAAAGGTATTTTCCTCACGGAGGCCTCACGAATAGAACCAAGCCTCATAATTGTAATTTCAGGGCAGTTATAGAAATCCACCCAGACCAGTCTGGGGAGCTCAGTGGGTCTCGGCCCAGCTGGTCCCCAGGTGGACCTCAGCGACCAGAGGGAGGACATCCCGGAGGTAGCGGGTCTGGAGCCCGGGGTCCTGCATCACCTCCAGCAGCAGGTCCGCCGCGGCCTGGGCTATGGCCTCGGGAGCTTCCAGGAGGATCTCATCGTGGACCACATGGCAGAGGCGGACCCCAGGCAGCTCTGACCAGAGGCGGGGCATCAGCAGGGCCAGGGTCTCCTTCAGCAGCTCCGCTCCAGCGGCCTGGATCGGGAAGGCCAGAGCAGCGGTGGACCTCAGCCGGGCGGGAGCTGCTCCAGAGAACGCCACCCCAGGCTCCCCCTTTGTCAGTCGGTGGCCTGCCATCCGGCGGCCCAAGGGGCTGGCCACCTCCCAGGGTTCGCTCTGGCGGAATCCATCCCGGACCTTTGCGATGGCCGGATAGGCCCGATCCCAGCCGGAGCACACCTCCCGGGTCTTTTCCATCGGGACCTCCCGGCCAAAGGCCTGGGATAGCTGCTCCCGGAGCCGTTTCGGGCCTCCCCCGTATTGATGTTCCCCTCTCCTTCCGTTCCGAGGATCATGAGCTTGTCTTAGTCCACGACCACCAGAACGGGATGGGAATCGGGGAAGCCTTTCTGGTAGCGGACCTGGCCCACCACCAGGAGCTTGGATCCGGCCAGGGGTGTGCATCGGATTTCCCCTCCACCAGAAATGATTGGGGGCCAGGATCCGTGACGCTGATGACTGGCCGGCCTTGGCTCTGGGATTGCAGCTGGAGTGCGCCATCTGGACGGAAGACCAGGACTTCTTTGGCACCGGCGTTGCGACCTGGACCAGTGCAAATGTGGAGCGTTACCTGAGCAGCTGAGCATCGCCTCGGCAACAGGGGATGGCAGCACCGCGATGGGCTGCCGCATCCACTGACAGCCGAGACGGGTCATGGCTTCCACCACCACAACCACTTCTGCCAGCAGCAGCAACCCTGCCGCCAGCGCCACGGGCAACAGCACCACCGGCAGCAGCGACCGCCTCGACACCCAGGCCGCCACGGATCCAGAGCAGCCCCTCAACAACGACGGAACTGCCACGACCACGGTTGCTGCCGATCGCAGTTCCCCAGCGGAGATGGACACCGGCAGCACTCAGGGCAGCGATGGCCTGACAGAAGCGCTCAAGGCCGAACGCCGCCGCAGCAACCAGCTGGAGAAGGAACTGCGCGGCCTGCGCCAGCAGCTGACCCGTTTTTCTGAGATCAACCCGGAGGAATACGCCCGCCTGCAGGAGGCGGAACGGCAGAAGCAGCACCTCGAGCAGCAGCTGGAACTGCGCGAGCGGCAGATGGAGGAGGCCACCACCAAACGGGTGGCGACGGTGGCCGCCGAACGGGATGCGGCCAATGAACGGGTGCAGGAACTGCGCAAGGAACGGTTGCTGGAACGGGCCTTTTCAGAAGCGGAGGGCCGCACCGGTGGTGATGGACGCGGCACCTTCTTTCAGGTGTTCAAAGGGCAGTTGTGGGATGCGTTCCGTCTTAGCAGCAGCAAGGAGGGCCAGGACCAGCTCGAACCACTCGACAGCCAGGGCCAGCCGTTGCTGGGGGATGACGGCCGGCCGATGAGCACGGCGGATTTCATGGATGCGCTGCGCATTCACCCGGTGTACGGCTTCCTGTTTCAGCAACGGGGAGCCATCGGCAACACGTCCCTGACGTCCAATGCAGCACTGACCACTGGGGGCGGGGCCGCTGCCGGTGGATTCGGCGAAGTGCTCAATCCCCAGGCGATGAGTGCTGCGGAGCTGTATCGCGCTGGCTTTGTGATGCCGGAGCGCCATGGACCACCCCGCAGTCGGCCCAGCAGCTGAGGGGAGGGCTGCATGTTTTATCTGGCCTTCTGGCAACGCCGCAGCACCGCCACGGTGGTGGAGGCCCGCGACCGGCAGCAGGCCCGAGCACGGGCCAAATCGCGACAGAAACAGGGCTACGGCGTACTGGTGTCGCTGCAGCAGGCAAAACCCGAGGATGCAGCCCTGATCCGCCGCGGCGTGTGGGTGCGCCGGCGGCGCGATGGCTCCAGCCCTCAGTTCGGTTCAGCGTCTGAGCGGCAGCAGGCTCGGCAGCAGCGCAGCCGTTATCGCTCCTGGTTGTGAGCGGAGGGCATTGGAGGAGTGACGCGAGATCACCCAGCCGCCGGCGGATGCCGGCCGCTGGGCAGATGCCAGGGCGGAGCCGTGGCCCGATGGCTCAGAGCACCGAGACGGTGACGCCGGGGGTGCCCTGCAGCTTGCGGGCGATCTGATGGGCCCGCGCAGCGGGAATCAGACGCATTTTTTTCACCGGTTTGCCGCGCTTACCGAGCCACTGCTGCTCACAAGGGTTGGAACCACCTTTGCGGAGGCCGGGGGTATAGCGATGGATGCAGAGGAAACGGATCGGGCAGGAGAGTGCTGGAACTGCGGAGGCCATGGAGCGGAAGTGCGAGGGACCCCACCGGTGAGGCACGGCAGCGCAGCGCAGGCAAGGACACCCCGCAGGGGTGCACGGCTCGATCCTTGCCGAGTGAGCAGGCCAGTGCCTCGATGGGGTCAGACCTCGCGTGCTCCGGCCCTGCAGTGCACTTGGCGATCGGAGCTGAGCCTGCTGCCGCCCAGCAACGCCAGGGTGGTGGCCAGTGCGGTTTCAAAGGTGCGCTGCAGATGCTCGCCGTAGTTGCTGCACACCGGTCCGGTGCTGCTCCGCTGGTTCTGCTCGATGCAGGCCGCCAGGCCGATCAGAAAGATCAGAAACTGCACCGCAAACAGTCCGGCGATGGCGCGCAGCAGAAAACGCTCTCGCTGAAAGCCCATCGATCTCAGGCGCAGCAGCTGAGCCACCAACCGCTGCCGGGACCATCCGCTTCCCAGCGCGGTAGCCAGTTCGTCCAGCTGTAGTGCTGAGCGGCGCCATTGGTGTTGGCGGTATAGCCGCCCTGGACCAGATCGGCCTCGCCATTGGGATCGTGGTGGATGGCGTGCGTGTCGGAGAAGCCGATCACCACACTCCAGTGGCCGCTGCCTGTTGGGGCCGTGGCGGGGCCGTGATGCAACCAGCCGACGGCGACAGGCCGGCCGGCCTGGATCTCGGCCTCCAGCGCTGAGCGATCACCGTTGGTGGCGAAGTGTGCCGTCAGCCCGAGCGAGCGCAGGGCCGCCAGCTGGGCCTCGGCGGAGGTGGTGTCGCCGTAGCGGGCACGGATGAGGTTGTAGGCGTCGTCGCTGCTGACCTTGCCCCAGTAGCGGGCGAGCATGGCGCAACTGCTGGAGAAGCACTCGCGGTAGCCACTGCCGGATGCGTTGTCGTTCTGGTTCTCCCAGATCACCGGCAGCGGATTGGCGTGGCCCGGAGCTGGGGGCGCTGGTGGCAGTGATGAGAAGGTCTGCCGCCAGGACGCGGCCTCGGTGAGGATCGCTGGATCAGCGCTGATGACAGCCTGGCGCAGCTGCTCGATGCCCTCCAGCTGCTGGGGCTGAGCTTTCCAGTGGTCCCAGAACTGGCGCCAGCGTTCGGCGCTGAACGGTGCTTGGGCCGCAGGCGATGCCTGGGGTGCAGAGGCAGCGGTGGCGGTCATGGCAGCAGAGCGGTTTCCTGCTGTTGCCGCTGCTGGTTTCAGGCAGCGGCAGGGTTGCGCTGTTGTGGCGGTGAGATGCGGTTCCTGCGGGACCGCCGCAGGCTGTGCACCGGTGCCGGGGGTTGGACGCGCAGCAGACGCTGCTGACTGGCGGGATCCAACAAGGCCCGCACCTCTTCTCCAGCCTGGTCGCTGTAGACAAACACCTGCAGGTCAGAAGGAACAACGGTGCAGGCCTGTTTGCGGCCGTCACGCAGCAGGAAACAGGATGACATCTGAGTGATGGCGGTGGGCAGTGAATGGCCTCATCAAGCCCCAGGGGCCGGCACTGCGCTGGCGTGGTTGTGGCAGCTCAGGGAGCTGCTGCTTTGCACTTGCTATGGGTCTCAACAGGGCTGCAGGAGCCCTAGGAATGCAGAGCGTCCTGGGTGCAGGTCTGTTGGTGAAACAGGCCTGCGAGGTAGTGCTGAGCAACAGCACGCTCCTTGCAGCCTTGCTGAAAGAGGAAGCCCGCAATGGCGGCCTGAACAAGTCGGTACTGGTCCCACTGCGGATGGTCGGCGATAAAAACTCCCATGGCGCGATGCAGGTCTTCCGGTAGCTGGTTTTCCACACTCACGTGGACTGGCATCGCATCGGGTGTCTCGTTCAACTCGTCCCATGGCTGTCAACCCAGCCATCAGGCCATAGCGCCTGCAGTGATGTCAAAAAAGCGGACTCGCTCCGCTTAAGCGATGCACCCCATCAAGAATCAAGGCCAGCACTGGGCTTGGTTCTTTGGCATGTGTCGTGGGGCACAAAGTTGAAAGGCGTGAGATCCGCCTGTCAATGGGAAGGCTTGTTTTCCCCGGGATCAGCGGAACCGATTGGCAGTTCTGGATTGAGTCCTGACGGAGTTGTGGAAAATCTGTGGAAAGACGGCGTTGCTTGGTGAAGAAGTGCTCTGTTCACGGCTGCTGATCAGTCCATGGGAGGAGCAGCGGGAATGGCAATTCCCTGCGGTTTGAGCAGTGGTCCATCACGGTCTGAGCGGAAGCGCACGGTGCTTCCTTTCGCAATGTCCAACAGGCCCTGGAGGATCACCTCCAGGGCTGCCGCCGTCACCTGGGCGCCGGTGCTCATCCCTTCCCGACTGCTGAGCAGAAGGCGCAGCCTGTTGCCGGGCAACAGCTCAATCCATGCGGTGACCAGCAGAGCCTCGTCCCCGCAGGCAAGCTTGACTTCGCCATTGCGCGGGTCCAGCCATTCCAGCTGGCCACCAAGCTGGCTGGCGAGCTCGCTGAGCTCCTGGCGCCGATCAGGGCCATCGACCACCCCGTCCATCCAGGCCTCCAGTCGCGCCATGGTTCCTCCTCAGGAGGCCATTTTCCACGCAGTCAAACTGCCGCGGTTGGTCCAGCCAGCGAGGTGATCGGTCTCAGCAGACTGGCCGGGTGAGTGTTGCCGAAAGAATCGGCCGCTACGAATGAAGCGGTGTTCATGTTCCCTAGCCAGTAGCGGATGCGCCTGTTAACAACACTTTTCCGCCGATGATGGACGAAATGTTCTTGGTCGCGCTGTAGACGCGTGAGTCCAATTAATAGCCTCCCCCCCCCCCCCCCCCCCCCCCTTCTTCTCCCTCTGATGCGGACTTGTGCGAACTCCGCTCTTGGGTGGCCGCTTGTAACGGCCGTTCTGATCTGCAGCAGGCGATCCGTCGCTGCACATCACCGCAGGAGATCATCGATCTGGCGGCAGGTGATGGGCATGGGATCAGCCTCAAGGCTTTGCGCTCCTGCTCTCGCGAACTCACTGCGCCCTACTGGCCGTGGTCCGAGAAAGGTCACGTGTGGCGGCGGGCTTTTTTTGGTTCATGAGCCAACCTTTGGCTTGGTGGTTGCTCAAGCCGCTGGAGCAGGACAACAGCGACCTGAGCAACGGTGCCCTGGCTGAGATGGCGATGGCGGGTGGAGCCTTTGACGATCTGGCCGCAGAGCCTGATCTCTACAGCTTCTCGGACGGAGAAGCGATCGTTGCCGGCTGATGCTCAGCCGCTACGACATCGTGCTGGCTGCCTTCCCGTTCACGGATGGGGCTGCGGTCAGAGCTGAGCTTTCCCTGTTGCGTTGGCGAGTTCGTTGCCGCCTCGGCAATAGCGGGTGACGTCGCTGGGGCCCGGCCCCATTTCTCTTGCCATGGGCCTCACCCTGATCGAGGCGGCCAAGTACGAAACCCGCCTGGAACATCTGGCGGTGCTGCGCACCTTCTCAGAAGGTGAACTGCTCGGCCGCCTGCCCTTTCTGAACATCAACGGCAGCGGGTTGTTCTATGCCGCAGAAGCAGAACTGCCCGCCGTTGGCTTCCGCGCCGTCAATGAGGGCTACAGCCAGAGCTACGGCGTGATCGATCAACGCGCTGAGGCGGTGCATCTCTTTGGTGGTGATGTGGATGTGGACCGCTCGATCGTGGATCTGATGGGCCCGGAGGCCCGTGCCAGCCAGATCGAAATGAAGATCCGCTCGATGCGTCTCACCCTGGAGGCGACGATCGTGAACGGCGATGCCAGCGCTGATGCCCGCGCTTTTGATGGCCTGGCCAAACGGCTGCCGCCGGCGGATGCGATAGCGATCGACAACGGCAATGCACCGCTGAATTTTGATCCGCTTGATGCCCTGATCGATTCGGTTGACGGCATGGGCCGTCCAAAGGTGTTGCTGATGAGCCGAGCGATGCGGCGTCAGCTCAATGCCCTCGCCCGCAGCGAGCAGTGCTGTTCCTACAGCGCTGAAACCAATGCGCTGGGAATGACGGTGCACCGCTACCAGGACTGCGAAATCCTGACGGTGGACCGTGATGCCCAGGGCCGTGAGGTGATGGGCTACGACGAGGCGGGTGGCACCAGCTCGATCTACTGCCTCGCCCTCGGTGATCAGGGTGTGACCGGCCTGCAGGGACCATTCCAGGGGCGTTATGGGATCTCGGTGCGGGATCTGGGGGAGGTGCCGGATGCGCCGGTGTTCCGCACCCGGGTGGATTGGTACGTCGGCTTTGCCGTGCTGCACCCCAGATCCGCCGGCCGGCTGCATGGAATCACGCCACCGGCGGCGATGACGGCAGCGGCGGCTCCTTGAAACGCTGCTGCCGCCCTTGTTGGTCACGCTCCCTTCCTCTCAGTCCATCCCATCTCTGAACCATGGCCGCCATTCCCATTCCTCACATCCGAGCGCGGAGCAATCCCCTGCTTGATGCCGTCACCGTGTTGATCGGTCCTGTGGCCGCTGGCGCTGATCGCCCGGTGGCCGAGCAGCGGGCTTCCGGCACCGAAGTGCTGCTGAGCACCAAGCTCGATGCCGCCGTGCGCTTCTCCTTGATCTGTTGCCATTCCGGCCACGACCAGGCGGTGACGGTGGAGCTGCAGCTGGCACCGCAGCGGATTGATGGCAGCCTCGGCAGCTTCCAGAGCGCTGCCACGGTGTCACTGCCGGCAGAAGGCGGGCGGGTGGAGGCGTTCATCAGCGGCCATGACCTGCAGATCGATGCCGCCGATGCAGACCAGGTGCAGTGGCCGTGCATGGCAGCTGCCAAAGCGATCGCCAGTCCGGGCACACCGGCCGATCTCACCTGTGGCCTGACCGCCACCCTCCCCGCCTGAACCGCGCCTGTTTGAGGAGACAGCCATGAGCCAAGAGAACCGAGCCGTTGTGATGCCATTGCTGCCGGGCAGCCGCAGCTGGCGCTCGCTGGAGAAGGACAACCTGCAGCAGCTGGTGCCGGTGGTGCATGCCAACCGCTGGCGGCAGCAGGGCTGGCGGCAGCAGATGCCGCGCCGCAGACCGCCACAGGCGGGGATCGATTGCTCGGTGAACAGCGCCCGGGTGCAACCGCACAGCAGCGGCGCGGGCATCACCTTGACCACGACGGCTCGAGTGAATGAGGCCGGTGCCTTCCAGGGCGGTGGCAGCGGCAACAAGGCGATCTACGGCGCCTGCGGCCTGGACCTGCTGCCGCTTGCTGAACTCCAGCAGCTGCTGATCGTGTGGCAGAACCAGGCCGGTCCGGCTGGGCCCCATGTGGAACCAGCGCAAGCCGTGACGGTGGCCACGCCCTACCTGAATCTGCTGGTGGACCTGAACGCTGCTGGTGCTCCCACCGGGGAAGACATCCGCGTGCTGGTGTGTTGCTGTGATCAACTCAGCCCGGCGATCAGCGAGGCGATCGGCGTCACGAGCAATGACGGCAGCAATCGACTCACGGTCCGTTGGCGTGCCGACACCCACGGTGTGCTGATCGTGGGTTACGACGGCAGCAATGCCCCTGATGGCATCAGCCCGGTGCTGAGCAACGGCAGCAGCTGGATGGAGAACGTGTTTTCCCTCACGGATCTGCTGGTTGCCTGCCCGCAGGCCCGCCTGGTGGATGCGGTCAGCGGTGATGGCGGCCTGCCAGCGGCGGAGCGCACCCCGGCACTGCTGCTTTGCAGTGGCGACAGCGGCTATCAGGAGGCGCAGAGCAAATGGGTGGAGCGGCTGGAGATCAACGGCCGCTCGCTGCTGCCATGACAGCGCCCCCAACAGGACAGCCCACCACCAAACGAAACGCGATGGGACAGAGCAGCGAGGACTGGCAGAGCTACCGCCTGGGGGAGCGGATCATCCACACCCCGGCGGTGCATGGAGCGGGCTGGCTGGCGTTGGGCTGGCAACGGCTGAATGGCCTGGATGCGCCGATGCCCCCAGCAGAGGCGAGAGAAGAGGTGCTGGCTGGTGAAGGCATGACAGCTGTGGCAGCAGCAGCAGCGGACGGTGATGCTGGCGCGGCGAGCGTTAGCGAGGTCTTTCAGGACGCGGAAGCCGAGCCATCAATGCTGATGCCAGCAACAGAAGCGATGGCGGCAGCCGTTGAGGAACCAACCGCCGGCAGCGCCGATGGCATGGATCTGCAGGCGATGACCAAGGCAGCGATCATCACGGCCATGCAGCAGCGGCATGGCGTGTTGCTGGATCGCGGCCTGAGCAAAAGCGCCCTGCTGGCTGTGGCACGGGAGTTGGAACAAGCCGAGCATGGATCGGTAGCGCGGTGAACCTGGTCTTGCCTCGATTGATGGCATGCAGCCAGCGACGGGATGGTGAAGGATCAGCGACCTCCAGCGCTTGCGCACGCCTGGTTTTTGCCTCTAAGCCGGAAGGGAAAGCCGAATCGCGCTTGCAAATGTGCTGCTGACAGACCCGCCTCAGTGCTGCTGAGCACGCTGATCGTTGAGCGTCCTCGATAAATTACAAACATCGTTGGCCTGTCATTTGCAGGTGCAGTTCGATCCGGGGTCATGCAACGGGGACCCGGACACTGTGGAGACGTTGATGTCACCTCTCGACCTCGTCAAGCGCGCAACCCAGCGCAAGCAACGCCTCACTGAGGCTCAACTGGCCCATTTGCGTGTCACCGCCTATCGCGGTGTCGACACTTCAGCCCACCTTTCTCCGACCATTGCTCGCAGCTCTGCCGCCTGCACCGATAAGGGCGTGGCTACCAACAGCTGAACTGGTGTCACTGATCGGCAAGCAAGCGCCCCCTCGAGGGGCGTTTTTTTTGCGCATTTAAAGCTTTCTCGATGGTTTGTTTCAACACAGTTCTCACCCCTGGAGGAGCCTTACAACGGAAAGACGATTGAAGGAGCTTCCATGAGTCGATCAAGGTCGTTCAACCGCTTTCATCGTTATCTGGCACGGCAGAAACGCCATGGTCTGCGCTCTGTTCTGCCGCAGTTCCAGATGGACTTCGAGTTCTACGGATCTCCCATCGATCACAGCCGCGACATGCTCAACAGGTTGAAAGGGCGTGAAGTGGAGCTTGAGCTGCTTGACGCTGAAGCCTGACTTCAGCGCTCAGCAAGGCAACAGCTGCAGCACCCGGTCAGTGTTGATCCATGGCATGACGCCGATTACACCATCAGCCACCTTGGACAACGTTGGAATGTCCAGGTTGATTGCGCTGCCATCATTGGAAGCGGGGGAGTTGTTCGTCCGCTGGGATGACTTGAGCAGCTTTCAGCAGCGGACGCATCGAGACGAAAGGCTTTCCTGACTGGCGAACAAGCCACGCATGGATTTCCAGACCGTTGTAGATCACGTCAAACGTGCCTTCTGGATTGATGCGCACTGCGATCAGGTAAGTGTTCAGGCTGGGGCGACGCTTGGAGAGCATCACACCAGCTGCTCGGCTGGTCACGGTTTTGATCTGGACCATTCGCCCATCCGCTGTATGTGCATCAATTCCTTTGGTCATCACCTTGCAGAGGTTGAGACCGAACGCTTCAGCGACCAAAACCTCTCCAAGGTTGCCCAGTTGTTGTCCACTCGGCAGAAAACTTCTGCCTGGGATCTCCTTTTCCAATTGCTGAGAAACAGCAAAAAGTTGCTGGGTTAGCTGTGCAATCTTCTCCTTATTCATCCGCCTCTGTTGTCTCCACCATCCATCCCAGTAGGTGCTCAAGCACATCACCTCGACTTCTCAATCCCCACTCCTTGCGCTTCAGGTCGATCATGGTTGCGAGCTCATCTGACAGGTGAATCGTGATGGCTTTTTTGTTTTTGATTTGACGCATCAGGAGTCGACTGCTGGACCAAGAATGGCAGTGTTCTCCAGCTTCAGCTGCCCAGACGTCCACACCTGAGCGTTGGCTCCAGAGTCGCTTGGCCGATCGGCAGGCAACGGCTGGGTCGTGATTGGTAGCGAAGTGAACCTGGTCTTTGCCTCGATTGACGGCATGCTGCAGATCACCCGGGCAGTGGAGGTGCAGCATCAGTGAGCAGGCAGGAACTCGAGCGGTTTGTCGATGATGCGGAGCAGGATTCCTCGATCCGCTGGCTGCTGCGCCACTGCCGCACGAACGATGCCCTGATCCTGGCGGGCCGCAAGCTCGGCTATCGGATCACCCGCGTGGACCTGCAGCGGGCGATTGAGGAGGAGCGGGAGGAACAGCGCTTGTGCTGGCTGGATAAACAGTGCGAAACCATCAGCCCTGCAGAAGCCATGGCATGGCTGCAAGCCGAGCAGAAGGAACGGTTGTGAACGGCTCGATGCAGCAGCACCGCTAAACAGTGGATCTGGAGGTTGCTGGAGCCCTCAGCCGCCATCCGAACCTCCATTGGCTTGGCGATACAGGGCCTGTAGCTGTTGCCCCTCCAGCTGCTGCTCCAGGGCACGATCAATTTCATCAATGCGCTGCAGGCAGCGGCTGATCGCTGGGATCACCTCCTCCTCCAGGCGGGTGAGCTCCTCTTCTCCATAGGGGTGATCAATCCAGCAGCGCTGCAGGGGTTGCTGAGAGGCATGCCTCAGGATGCGCTCCACCGCCTTGAGCGTGGATTCCAGCAACAGGAATGGATCCTCCTGGGGGGAGGCAAAAGCGGCAGCAACGTGGTTGGGTGCCATGGAGATCGGCGCCAGTGCGGCGCAGCGATGGGACCGAGCCCAGCGGAGGCCCGACATCAGGAGGGCCTCAGACTGGAGCGGCCCGGAGCCAGCCAACAGCAATGAATGGTGTTCACAACAAACTTTATCCATTTTCTGAGCAAAAAAATCCTGCTTGCTGCTCTTTATTCGATACAAAAAGAAAATCTGCTTGCGTAGAATCCGCCTTTGTTCATGCTGTTGCGCCTCAACGTTTTGAGACAGATTTCATGAGCAATGGTAAATCTATTCAAAATATGCATATTGGCTGACCGTTAATGCGATGACTACGTCTGATGTGATTCCATTGACAGCATGTTGCGGGATTCTGTGCTAAAGCAAATCTATTGAACGTAAGGCTATGAGTGGAGCAGGGACGCCTGAGGTTTCTCATTGGCCGCAAGATCTCGAAAGCTTGTGTCCATACACGCTGATCGAATGGCTTGATGGTGCTGCGCAAAAGTTTCTAGAAAAATATGCACCTGAAAAACTAGAAGCCATTGATGCTGACAGGCATCGACTAAAAAACCTACTGGATAGCGAGGAAGGCGTAACTATATGTTTTCTGGGTAATTCAGGTGTAGGAAAAAGTACGCTACTCAATGCACTGGCCGCTGGTGAATTTCAGGTTTTACCTGCTGGTGGCATCGGACCTCTTACTGCACAGGCAACCGAAGTAAAGTATAGCGCTGAGAAGAGATTTCGGGTCACTTATCATCCCAAGAAAAATTTATGGCGACTGGGATTCGCACTTGAAACAAGGCTTCAAGCATTAAAGCGATCTGAAAATGCCGAACTAGCTAGCAATACAAACCAACGAGAAGAATTGAATGCTGATATCGAGGTATCGGAGCTGGCAAGTAATTTGACTAGCGAGGAGAGGACAGAAGTTCTTGAACAGGCAATATCTACGGACGAAGGATCCTATGCAGAAGAAGATCCCTTGGAAGGATATATCAAGCAAGCAAAGAATATTGTAAGCGGGAAACAGTTTACTGACATAAGCCTTGAGTACTTGGTAGACGCAATCAGAAGTGCCTGTAACTACACGATTAAATGGGATTCGATCATTCAAGAGGAAGATCAAGAGCGTATTCAAAGAGTTAGGGGAATAATGCAGTGCTCAGATGATGAGCGTATTTATGAAAGGTGTGAAGGTGATGATCCCAGGGGATTCCAAGAAGAAATGTCAGCGCATGCTGCAGGATTCTTATCACCTTTGATTGAAAAAATTGAAGTGGGTTGGCCTTCTGACCTTTTAGAGGCAGGTGTGATTTTAGTTGACTTACCTGGGGTTGGTATTGCTCAAGATTCCTACAGAGATGTCACGAAAAGCTATGTCAGAGATAAAGCAAGAGCCGTTGTCTTGACCGTTGACAGGGCTGGCCCAACAGAATCTACGATGGATTTAATTCGGAGTAGTGGTTTCTGGGAGCGTTTGGTAGGTGCATCGGATGATCCCGAAAGTGATGCATGCGCAATGTTGATAGCAGTAACTAGAGTTGATGATGTCACTCAAACTGAGTGGCAAATTAGATCAACGAATCTTGAGCCTGGAACCAAAAAGCCCAAAAAACGTGAGGTTTTCGCTGAACTAGTAGAAGAGTTCAAGCCAAGAATGAAATCACAGATTGTCGAGCAACTGGAAAAAATTGGCAGTTCGTCCAATGAGTCGGTCAACGAGGCCAGAAATCAAGCTAGAAACAATATTATTAACTCTCTAGAGATACATCCAGTATCTGCTCCTGAGCTTAGGAAAATTTTGGCTGATGACGAAGACGATCGTTCTTTCCTGGCGAATATTGATCAAACAGGAATTCCAGGTCTACAGGCGTCTCTTAAAAAGTTTGCTCAAAATGAAGCTCTAATACGTGCTGATGCGATTAATGAAGTTAGAAGGAGGTTGGCGACGACATTAATCAGTGAATTGAAATTGATAGAGTCGAAGTGGGAGCAAAGAACGCGTGCTGCCGAGGATGCAGAAAGGTTAGAAACGACTCTTAAACCAATCCTCGCTGAAAAGCAGGAGGAATATCGCGCTCGCGCGTCTTCCTTTCGTAATTTTCTCGATGAGACAGTTCCTGCAAAAATTGAAACGCTGGTGTTTGAAGCTCGTGAAGTTGCTGAGGAAGAAGTTGGAAAATATCTGAAGAGTTTGAAAGGAGCACACTGGAGGACTCTTCAAGCGGCTGTTCGCAGAGGAGGGACTTTTTATGGACAACGCAGTATTAACCTCCCTGATGATATTACAGGCTATTTCCTGGAGCCTATGGCAGCAGTTTGGGGACAAAAACTGTTGAAAGACATTCGCAGAAAAACAGGTGAGCTTGCAAACGATACTGAACAGATGGTTATTGAATTGTGTACGTGGGCTAAAAAAGAAGGAGGAGCATCAGTCAAGGCTGAGACTCTTCAAACGCAGCAAGACAGGATATCTGAACTTGCAAAGCAGATTAAGACCGTCGGAAAGGAAGCTGTAGACGAGTTAAGATCTACGGTTAAAAGTGAGCTTACAGCAACTATAAGAGAACCAATTAAGCAGTCATGCAAGGATTTCATCCAAGCTGGAAATGATCGAGGAATCGGGGTTAAAAATAGAATATTAGAACTTTTTTCTGAATTAGCTAGAGAATCAACGCTTGCTGCAAAGGAACCTGCCATTCGAATTCTTCAACAAAATGCAACAAGAGTACGGATAGAAGTCCAGCAAGAACTGAAAAAGGCCGGAGATCCCATACAGGATACTGCTGATTTAATTGTTGAACGGCATGAGATGCGTATGAAAAGATCAGATGCACAAAAACGTACATTGGTTCTTAAAGAATTCAAAGAATTGGCACAAGATCTCTCCAAAACCTAAATAAAAACAATTCTGCCCCCAGAACATCCATGCTCGTTAAATACTCTGGTTTTCCAAAAGCAGTATTGCGTACTGTTGATGATTTTGGCTTTATTTCTTATGACCTTGTTGGCTTGCCTAGGCGGTTGCTGGAGAGTAGGGGGGCACAGACTCTTGTAGAAACAAGTATTGACAAACGAAGAACGAATGATATTCATACACCTGCCACTCAGTTATTATCTTTTAAACATTCGGAAGATGACAACTGGCTTGCGCAGTCAACCCGCAGCCTTTCTCGTCTATACGCAGCCTTTTTAATTGCTGAGGATCCGCAGAGACGCCTTGATGTTCGAAAAGTTTCGACACTAATGCACCAAGTGAGTCTTGTTCAGCATATTTTGCAGCGGCCAGAACTTAAAAAAGTCCTCATTGGGGATGAAGTTGGTCTTGGGAAGACAATTGAAGCCGGACTTCTTGTACGTCAGATACTTGAGCAAGATAATCGAGCCAGAATTCTTTATCTTGCACCAGCTAGACTTGTCAGTAATGTATCAAGGGAATTTCGCGCTAATCTAGATATTGATGCCAGGATTTGGGCCTCAGGTAGTGAGTCTGATGCACGTCTTGAGGACGATAAAATTGTTATAGCCAGTATTCATAAGGCTGTTTTTGGGAAAAATTTAAGCAAAGTAGCTAAAAGTGGACCCTGGGACGTGGTAATAGTCGATGAGTGTCATCACTTATCCGATTGGGGTGTCACCGGTGGACAGCCTAATCAGTCGTTCAAGTTGGTTAGTCAGTTGGTGAAGAATCAACCAGAGGATGGGCGATTAATTCTGATGAGTGGTACACCGCACCAAGGTAATGAAGTGCGATTTAAGAATATTCTGCGGCTGTTATCAGACGACGGAAAAAATTTCGAAAATGCTGCAGGTCGAGTTATTTTTAGGACCAAGGATCGCGTGAAGGATTGGTTCGGAAATCCACTTTTCCCTCCCCGCGATGTTCGTGAGCCACTCGTAATTGATCTTGGGGAGAATTATAAAAACTGGTATTCATCTGTTGCTAATTTATACAATAGTAATGGCTTAAAAGGTGTTCGGCTTCGTGCTGCGGGCTGGGCTAAAGGCCAAGCTCTTCAATGGGCGGCTTCAAGTGTTCAAGCGGGTTTGGGGTTTTTGACTCGCTTAGCCATGAGGAGGCTTGGCTGGGACTTGGAGAATGAAGTCCTTAAGCAAGCAATATCTTCACTGCGGCCATATCGGGGAGGCCCTAAAAATGAGCCACTAGAGCTCCTTTATCAGCGCCTCTGCAAGCAGATTGGTAAGGGCTTGCCAAGCAGTTATCTCCAGGGCGACGAGGAAGAGGTTGAAGAATATGACTGGATTCCAGATCCCATCCTGCTTGAAAAACTGATACTTGAAGGAATTGAACTCATTCGTGATGAGAGTTCGATGGCTAAATGGAAAGCTGTGTTTGAGCTTATCGATCAGTTGGATGGAGAGAAAGTCGTTTTGTTTGCTCAACCCGTTGAGACCGTCACCGTCGTGGCCGCTGAATTAGAAAAACGGTATGGGTGTAAACCTGCTTTGATTATCGGAAACCAGGATAATGGTGAGCGAGCCAGTCAGGTTGAGTCGTTTCAATCACCAGATGGACCCCGCTTCCTTGTTTCATCAAAAGCAGGAAGTGAAGGCCTGAATATGCAATGTTCTCGATGTTTGATTCACCTTGACGTGCCGTGGAACCCTATGGAGCTTGAGCAACGTGTCGGTCGAGTTCATCGATTTGGTTCTCAGAAGACCATTGTAGTTAATACTGTTGTGGCAGATGGCAGTAGAGAGGTGGATATGTATCGTATTGCTCGTCACAAACTGTCTTTGGTAGCTCAGCATTTAGCTCCAGACCAATTTGAAGCTCTCTTTAGTCGAGTCATGTCCTTGGTGCCACCCAAGGAACTCGAATCGATCTTAGGAAATTCTTCCAATCCCTTAAAACCTGAATCTGCTGATGGGCATAAGTTGGGAAGACTTGTCGATGAAGGTTATCGTAATTGGAGCAACTTTGATGATGTCTATCGTGTGCAAGCGGAGCAGATTCGTGAATCGAATCCTGGCGAGGCGACTTGGGAAGATGTTGCTACATACTTGGTTAAATACCATGGAGCAAAGCCTAGTGCTTCGGCTCATTTCCCCTCATTTCGCTTTTCCGAAGATGAAATACATTCGGTTAGGGAAGAAGTTCCAACCATTTTATTTGATGGCATGTCTTACTCGTGTGGCGATACAAGTGGCTTAAGAGCGGTTTCGGCAGAGGGCGACGTCTCCACTCCTCTGGGCTTGAATTTGGACTGGGTGCGGGAAAAATTGAAAATGACTTTTGTGACTGAGAAAAGGTCTGACGTCGCCTATGTCAATCTTCATTCGATTGATCAAAACAAAGTTCCCTTGAATGAGTTGACCATTTATTTGTTTTTCTTGAGACAGAAGTTGCAGGTTGATTCGGGTCGTTGGTCGGAGAATGCAACAAATCTGCTTGCTTATGCTCTCCCTAACAAAGGAGGGCAAGAATTAATCACAGGGCCGCAACTTTCTCGACTTGTCCGATGTCTCAGTAAGGCAAGCAGGATTAAGGATCCTTCATCATTGCAAATTCGGCAAGATCTACGAGACGTGGAAACTGTGCTATTTGGTGAGTTGAGGCAATTGACACAAGAAGATATTGAAAGGGGCTTTAGATATGCAGTCTGGCCACTTTGTGCAGTTGTTGCAGTGCCATAACTGCTGCCGACTGGACTAATGATTGTTGTTTAGGTGCTCTTTGGGGGCGTAATCTTCCCTTCGAGTGTTGCAGGTGTGCTCAGCTTCAGCGGGCGGTGGCTGCCGCTGCGCGGGGGCCATGGGCCGGGAAGGTGATCACAAAGGGCCGATCGGCCTGGGCGCAGAGGGGCAGACCAAAACGGCCGCCACAGCTGCTGCACTGAATCCTGGGGCCGGCACCGGAGCGGCAGGCCGGACAAGCGACAAAGCGCACGCCCTCGTGGTGGAACACCGCTGGTGCATCGGACGGCACCACACAGACCGCCGGGATGCCCTGGCGCACTAAAGCCGCTGCCGCACGGCGGGATTCGGTGGAGGCATTGACCACCAACCCTTTGGCCGCTGCTTGCCGCAATGCGGCCTGATTTTCGGGGCTCATCGGGTAGTGGGTGAACGACCAGGCTGCCCGCAGATGGCGTGTGGCCCGGGCCAGCTGAAGCAAGAGGGCCTGATCGATGCGCAGCGGATCAGCGGCATCCGGCCATTGATCACCGGCAACGCAATGGCGAAACAGAACCCCGGCCGGCAGCGCCAGCACCTGCTTGATCAAGGCCGCAGCGCTGCTGCCGGTGGCACCGGAACTGAGCCGATCCCAGTGCAGCCGGGTGTGGTAGCCCGCTTCTGCGTAGCAACCCTGATCACCGGCCAGAGAGCAGCTGGAGGGGCAGGTGTGGCGGCTGGTGCTGGAGACCGCAATCGGCCCGGTTTTGGCATTGCCTGATGGAAAGGAGAGAGAAGCGCGATGGGACGGATGAGCAGCCACAGGAGAGGTGACGCAGGACCCGCCCTGCCCGCGCGCCGCCCGGCAAAGGCCAGCCCCGCCCTGATGGCGCAGCGCAGCGGAGCCCACGACCAACCCGGCTGGCTCGTCTCACCCTTGCCAAGGCGCGGAGCATGGAAGGGCCTGCGGCATCTTCCCCTTCCGCTGTTGCCAACCAGCGCTGCGGCAAGTCGGCACACCGGAGCTAAAGAAGGGGCAAGCACGTCATCAGCAGTCGATGCAGCTGATCCAGTTGGAGCGGGAGGACTGGAATTTCTTCTGCCCATCCACAGGCCAGCCGGTGTTCAACGACACCGGTGAGCCGAACGCTTCAACCGTGCGTGGGTTCTGGTGCCATGAGGTGCCCGATGAGCCACAGCTGCTATGCACCGAGCTGCAGGCCCAATGGGCTGCCCATCTGGCGATTCAAGATGCAGCTGATGAGGCCGTTGATGTGGTGGCCTTTCTCAACAGCGTTGACCATCCAGGCTGGGTGGCCTTTGAAATCACCACCTGCGGCTTTGCCTGCGGACCAGTGAGCACAACCACCTGGACCGTGCTGGATCTCAGCTGAAGTCAGACCCTGTGCAGGCAGAGTTCAGATTGATGAGATGGTGGTGAATGTCGCAGGTAGGGGAAGCGAACCCCTTCAATCCTCACCACCAAAGAAGTCGAGATCGATCTTGGAGATCTTGATCACCTCTTTGGTTTGGATGCCCACGCCGTGCTGAATCATCAAGTTGGCGAGCTTGTCCCCATCGACGAGCACAAGGCGTGGATCGCGAATGCTCTCAGCAAAGCGCATGGCATCAGCCGTGAACTTGCTGGTGGTGACAAAAACTCCCTTTCGGCAACCGCCTGAGGTCATGGCTCCAACGAAGGCCTGAACTTTCTCGCTGGAGACGGAGTTCTCCGAATAGCGCTTCGCCTGCATATAGATCTGATCCAGGCCAAGCTTGTCTTCGTTGATCTTGCCGTCGATGCCTCCATCAGGCCCACGCGGCACCCCTTGCATGGCTTGCCTGGAACCACCGCCATAGCCCATGGCAGCAAGTACGTCCAAGACCAGACCCTCAAAATCGTGAGGATCCATCTCTTTCATCTGATCCAACAGGTCAGAGGCCAACTGTTCTTTGATCTGCTTGACGCCCGCTTCGATCAGATCTTCCGGAGTGCTGTCTTCTGTGTTGATGTCACTGGTGCTGTCGGGTGTTGATTTGTTTTTGGCTTGTTTGGCCGCGTGATGCTCTTGCCATTGTTGAAACCCAGTGAGATCTGCTCGTTTGATTGGGCGGCCGAGTTCGAACAATGCATCTGCGTTTGGGCCTAACGCGAAATAACCGCGTTTGGGGCCGATCAATGCTCCTGCTGTTCGTAGATAGGACGATGCCCAGCCAATGCGGCCTCGAGCGACACTTTTACCGTTGCTCTCTTGGCTAAGAGCCATTTGCTCCTCGGTTAATCCAACCCTCTGGACCACAGATTCGATGGCGTCATTCCTCGAAAGCTCACCTCTCTCCTTGAGCACCTCGAGGAGAGGAAGCATGAACTGATGCCACTTCGGAAGATCTGCCATTTAGTCTTCCTTCTCGACCCGTATAAAGCTCACCTCACATCCCTTCGTAAGCCTTGCTTCCTGGAGGCTGGTGGCAGCGTTGAAGGCTGAGCTTTCAAACCACTGAAAAATGTCGAGTCCTCGGTCGAGGCTGACCTTCCAGCCGTGATTGGTGGTAAGGCTGCGGGCGTGGAAGTTTGGGCTGGCATCGAACTCGAAGCTGAACGGTGTGGCCGTATCGGCGAAGGAGTCTTTGACCTGGTTGAGGTTCTCCATCTGTTTCTCAAACTTCTCGGGTGCATCGCTGTCAGCTCCTGTCACCAAGTGCACGCTCACTTCATCGCCCTGGGGCGTGAGTTCATTCACCATCCTCAGAAACTCCACCAGGTTGCGGATTTGATGGAAGGCACGGATGTAGGGGTCTTTGATGATGATGCCGCTGCAACCCTGCACGTAGTCGCCAAAGATGCGCCGATAACTCCAGCCTTTGCTGTTTTCCGGAACCACCAGGTGATGTTCTTTCAGCTCTGTCTCTACCGAAACGGAGGCAGCTGATGGCTGGGCTGGTACTTGCGTGCCTGTAGTTGGTTCAGTGGTTGTCGCCGCTTGCTCGTCAACTGGGGGATCAGAGCCACCGGCCGAATCCACAAGCCCAGGCCGGAGGTTGGCGAACTGCGGATATTGCTTCTCTTCTGGGGTTTGCACGCGAATCGCCGCACCACCCGCCAGAGGCTTGTAGTCGAAGTCGTTGGCTTTGAAGGTGGCATCGATGCGGAGGATCTGTTCACGCACACGCCGTCGGCACTCCATGGCGAACTCCAGCAGCTCAGCGATCTCCTCCGGAGTGGCCTTGCCATCGGGGTGAATGATCTTCATCAGGCCAGAGAAGGTCTTCTCAAAGCCCGTTTGATCACGCGTGGACACTTCCGAGCTGATCTCGAAGTGCTGTTTGTAGAGGCCGGTGAAGTCTTCTGTGCGCAGGTGCTTCAGCACTTCTGCGATGTAGTCGACCACGAAGCCATAGCCGGTGCAGAACAGCTCATGGCGCACCGGCTGCACTTCCCAGCCCGGGTTGAAGGCATGGATGCGATCAAGGAAGGCCGAATCGATGTACTTGTCAGGGAGCGCTTCGTAGAAGTGGGAGTGCTTGAGCATGTAGGCCACTGACTTCTGGGTGTTGCCCATGAACACCATGGAAGCTTCTGCTGAGAGCTGCTCGATGCCCCGCGAGAAGGTGCGGTTGGCCATGTAGTTCTTCATGATGTCGACCAACGTCTTGTCGACCTTCTTGTCTTTGCCGGCGAACTCGTCAAAGCAGATGCAGTCCCAATAACCGACCAGGCCGATCTTGCCGTTGGCGTTGCTCACAAACAGCTTGGGGGCCGTGACCTCAGAGCCTGAGATCAGCATCCCGTGGGGTGAGAACTCGGCGTAGACGTGCGACTTACCCGTGCCTTTGGGGCCGAGTTCCAGCAGGTTGTAGTTGCGCTCGCAGAAGGGAATCAGGCGGATCAAGGTGAGCAGCTTTCCGCGCCGCGTAAACGGCTCGGGATTGAAGCCGACGCTCTGCATCAACACGTCCATCCACTCATCGGTGGTGAATTGCGCACGTGCTTTGAGGAAATCGTCGTGGTCGACGCCGGCCACTTGGATCGGCTTGAGGCCAGTTATCTGCCAAGGGCTGGCTTTGGGATCCACCGGGAGTTCGTACTCCACATCGGTGATGGCCCAGATGCCACCAACCAGCAACTTTGGAAAGCGTTTGACGTAGGAGTCGTCGATCGGAACCTTCTTGATTCCGAGGTTGGTGAACTCCACCTCGTGGAAGCCCGCCTTCTCGTTGAACGAGACGGTGAGCTTGTCGATCACCTTGTGGCTACCCCGATCTTTGATCGTGGATTTGATCAGTTCCGCCTGGTTTCGGTGCACGTAGTGCTTAGCCAGGATTCGACGTACAGATTCGAGGCCGTCTTTGATCTGATCGGGGTCGTCGGTGGCACAGTGCTGGCCGAGCAAGTACTCGAGCACGTAGGTGGGCACCACCGCGTTTTGCTTGAGTTCGGTGGTGAGGTCTTTGCGAACTACCAAGCCAGGGAAGTGCTCAAGGATCTTTTGATCCAGGGGGGTGTGGGCGGCAGGGGTGCTGATACTCATGGCTTATCCGAAGTCGTCAAAGTCGTTGCCGAAGGGCTGGAGCAGCTTCACCTCCCTAGTTTCGAGGCGAACAGGCGTTTGCACACCCTCCAACACCTGGTCAATTCTGAGCTCGAGTAGCTGGTTGTTGTAGCTACCAGCGGCATTGGAGAGCTTGAGGTCGATCAGTTGCTCCCGTTCCCGAGGCTCCACGGCGGTTGAATCCAGCCTCAGCGTGGCTGGTTCACAAAGCAGCTCCTTGTCGTTGGTCTTGGGAACAACGCTGATGCGCAGGGTGATGGGGAGGAAGCGCTTGGCTTCGCAGGGTTCGTCTTGGAAGAGGCTGAATTTGAGCCGCGCGTTGGTGATCTTCTCGGGCACCCGCAACAGCTCAACCTTCACCTCGCGGCTTTCGTCTTTGCGTTCTTTTTTGAGCGTGATCACCGGCACCACCACTTCTTGCAGAGAGGTGCCGCCGTGCACAAAGCGGTTGCCGGCGCCGGAGCGGGGGAAACGATCCAGGCCCAGGGGGAACACCGCCTGCCAATCGCCCTCCAGCTTCAGCTGCTCTGCCGTGAAAATCTTCTGGCCAGCCGCAGGTTCGATGCCCGAGCCAATGGCAAAGCGCTTTTTCTTGATCGAGAGTTCTTTGGCGTCGGGAAAGGCGGAACGGTCGTTGGCATCCACGGGCTCCTGTTGAAACAGAAAACCGTGGTCGGCCGTGATCACGGCTCGGTTGCATTTGAGGCTGCTGATCTTGCGCAAGATCTGTTCGAGCTCCTCGAAGGCGTCTTCCACGGCTTTGCAGGTGTCGGCTTCGCTTTCGAGCTTGTCGCCAATGCGATCAATGCGGTTGTGATAAATCACGATCAAGTCGTGGTGCTTGGTGAGCTCAGCGCCGTCTGTGCTGGTGGCGAGGTTGAGGAAGTCTTCGGCTTGGATCGCAATGCCACGCCCATCGGCGTAGCCCTTGAGGATCTTGTCGCGGTTGTCGGTGCCGCTGGCACTGCTGCCATCCACCGTTACTGGAGCATTGCTATCGGCGGTGTTGATGGCGCGCTTGTTACCGGGCAGCAGCGATGCCATGCCCAGCTGGGTGTAGGAAGGCAGCACACCCAGAACGGCATCAACCTCGGCTTGCCAACCCTTGCCTGCTTTGGCGTTGAGGCGACCGGCAAAGTCGCGAGCGGCCTCGTAGCGCAGGGCATCGGAGATCACCACAAACAGGCGTTTGACCTCTCTTGAAGAAAGGGGGGCATGCACATAGCGCATGTGGAATTGCTGCTGAGGCGGCAGGGCTTCGCAACTCCAGCTGCTCATCTCAGTGACCCGATCACTCCAGTGGTTGGTGAGGGGCAGCAACACGTTGTTGACGTACTGGTTCTCCATCCAGCTGCGCAGGGATTGCATCAGCTTTGGCTGGCCGTAGCTGCGCACGTGAAAGCTGAAACGGCGGTAGGCCTGATCGAGCTTCCACCAGCTGTTGCAGTAGCGCTTGAGCCCTTCATCAATGCTGGGCACCTGCAGATCGGCATCGGCCAGCAGGCTGCGGAACTGCAAGGCCTGCTTGATGGCGCGATAGCCGTGTTCGTGCTGTTCGAACCAGCAGGAGCTGCTGCGTTGGCGGATCGTCTCCAATAGTTCGCTATCTGTTGCCGTGGCGTGGAAGCGCTCCAGCAGGCGGCGAATGCAGAACTGCTCGATCAGTTGGTAGCTGTCGTCATCGCCTGGATCAAAGCCTTTGGGGGGATCCATCAAGAACGCTTCCACCTTCAGTTGATCAGCCAGGTGGTTGCTCCATTGCTCGAAGGCATCGCGGCTTTTCAGGCTGTCTTTCCAGCTGCTGAGGAACACGCGGGCGTGGCTTTCCAGCTCGCCTTTAGGGGGAACGCAACTGGCGCTGCTGAACAGGGCAACGGCGAAATCACGCAGGTTGGGGTTGGGATTGCGGTAATTGAACTTGCTGTCGACCGCTGCCCAGAAATGCTCGGTGAGTTGATGCTTGCCGTAGAGGGCCACGATTGGATCCTTTGCATCGGGATCGGTGGGATCAATCTGCGTGAAGGCATGCAGCAGCAGCAGATCAATCGAGGCGTCTTGTTTGGCCAAAATCGCCAGCATCTTGAGGCGAAGTGCACGCTCATCGTCGTTCGGCCGCAGGAGCTTTTTGAGCTTGTCTTTGCGAGCCTTGGCCTTGAAAAATTCCTTGTGCTGCTGGGCGAGGCCTTTGAACTCGAGGGTGAGGCCGGCGTCTTCTAAATCGAGAGAGGCTCGATCGGCCTTGAACTCGTGGCCGGCCAGGAGCAGATCGAGCAGCCAGTTGTCAGCTTCTGCGGGCTTGGCCGCAGGTACATAAAGCAGAAAGCGCTGATCCAACTCAGCGCGGCTGATCTCCACCTTCAGGGAGAACTCATTGCCCTTGACCTCACGCTTCTCCACCCCTGAAGCCGCATAGCTTTCGTATTCGCTGGTCCACTCCGCCTCTGGGTCAAACCAGAACACCACGCGTTTGCGCGCCAGAGCCGTATCGAGGCTGTCGTGGATGCGGTTGGTGGAGAGGGAGCGGGTCATGACTCTGTATTGCCAGATCGGCCAATACATGACCAGTATTGGCTGGCCGGACCCCTTTGCCAATACTTGCCGCCATGGCGCTGCCGAACCTCTGGGGCCTTTACAACCTGCGCTCCTCGCCCTTCTTTCAGGCCACTCTGCGGGCAGATTCGCAGGCCATGCCGCTGCGCCTGTTTGTGGGCCGGCAGCGGGAGCGACAGCTGCTGCTCACCACAATTGGCAGCAGCGCCAGCTCCCGACAGGCGGTGGCGGGCCGCCCTGGTATCGGAAAAACCACGCTGGTGCAAACGGTGAAGGCCGATGCCCAATCGGAGGGGTACTGGAGCAGCGACGAAATCATTCCGATCAGTACCGAGGGAGCGAGTGAACAGCTCCTGGGTCAGTTGCTCTCCGGGGTTTACGACGCCGTGCTGGCGAACTGCCCAACGGCAGCGGGCCCTGAAGTGGAGGCCGCCCAGCAGTTGGTGCGCAGCATCCGTCTGCGCGGTGGCGGCTTCACGGTCTCGGCCCTTGGCCTGGGGGTTGGTGGCAGCCAGAGCGAGAGCGTGGCCACGCCCCCGGCGGCACTGTTGCTGGACGGCCCGCGGGTGTTGCGCGATCTGCTCCGCTACGCGATTAGCCAAGGAGCGCTCGGCGTTGTTTTGCACCTCAACAACCTGGAGAACCTGAGTGAGGCCGATGCATCGTGGGCGGCGGATCTGCTGCGGGGCATCCGCGATCAAGCCCTGCTGCACGACGGCCTGCACCTGATCGTGGTGGGCACCACCGATGCTGTGCGCACGGTGGTGCAGACCCACACCCAGATCCGCTCGGTGTTCAGCAATCCGCTGGTGCTGGAGCCCCTTGAGCTGGGGGATGTGGAGCAGTTGCTGGCCAATCGCTATGAGGCCTTGCAGCTTGATCCGGCCAGACCCTGGCGCTCTCCTGTGCAAGCTGCGGTGGTGCAGCGGTTGTACGAGTTGTTTCGCGGCGATCTGCGCGGCATGCTGAAAGCCCTGGAGGATGGGATCACGGCCCTGCTGGGGCTCACCAGTGCAGGGGCCGATGTGGCACCAGTGGGGCTGGAGGATCTCCTGCTCACGCTGCGGCAACGCAACCAAACGGAACTGCAGGAGCAACTGGGAGACACGGCCTGGGAACGCTTGTTGGCCTGGGCGCAGGTGGATCCGGCCACGATTCAGACCCAGGCTGAGCTGGTGGAGCTGTGGCAGGTGAAACAGCCCTCTGTGTCGCAGACCCTGCAGCAATTGATTGAGGCTGGCGCTGTTGAAGCCCTGCCGCGGCGGGGGCGTGAGGCGATTCAGTACCTGATGGCCGGAACGGCGCGGTTGGCGCTGTAACCAGGTGAGGTTATGCAGCGACTCTGCCCCTGACCCTGCCCTTGACTCTGCCCCGCGAGCCTGTCTCTGCCCTAAACCTGAAACGGTTTGCTCAGCCATTTCCTCAATCCCCCTTTGCTGCGAGGCCCGGAATCTTGGCGAGCACCTCTTGGAGTTTGAGGTAGTTCACCTTCACACCATCATCGAGATCCAGCTCGATGCGCTGTTGCGCCAGGGGCAAGAGAGCGTCTTGCTCCCAGGCCTGGCATTCCTTGAGCACCTTGGTGATCTTTTCGGCTTCTTTACGGGCAGCGGTTTGCTCGCGCTTGGGTA
This sequence comes from Synechococcus sp. BMK-MC-1, assembly GCF_014279955.1. NCBI lineage: Bacteria > Bacillati > Cyanobacteriota > Cyanophyceae > Synechococcales > Synechococcaceae > Synechococcus > Synechococcus sp. BMK-MC-1. The sequence continues at coordinate 1,948,587 of NZ_CP047939.1, read as the reverse complement.
GAGCATCGTTGTTTTGGTCTCGCTCCAGTTGCTCTTGACGGGCTTCCAGCTTTTGCAGGTAGGGGCGGAAGTAGTTGTTGAGCACCTGCAGCAAGGTGACTGGGGTGTAGCGGTGCAGGTAGATCAGGCAGGCGAAGCCACCCCTTGAAGGGCCAGCGGGACTTTGCACCATCCAGTAGATCGGCCGCTTTTTATAGGTTTGCAGGTGATCCTTGTAGAAGTCTTTGCAGAAGTATTTGCGAATATCCTTGCCGATTGAGTCTTCAATGAAGCGAAGGTTCTCAGCCACGCTGCTTTCAGGAAAGGTGACTTTCAGAAACTCTCGGGTTCGTGCAACGATATCGTCTTCAAACCACTCGCCATCAAGCACCGGGATGATGGCATCGGCATCAGGCTTGAATTGAATCTCGCTAATCGGCTTGCCGACTTTGGCTTCATAGGCAGCAAGTTGCTCGTCTTGATTGCTGCGTGAATCGGCAAGAATGAGCCCAGGTTGATCCAGGCTGTAGCGGCCCATCATGCAGCCGGTGGCATAGGAAAGTAGTTCAGCCATTGAGTCACGCTGGAAGCGTTTCCACTTCTCTTCTTCCGTGCTATCGCCGCCGTAGCGGTAGGCGGGGTTCACCGTGAGGGTGATTTGCTCGATGGGTACGTCGGGGGTGAGCTCGTCCGCCAGGCCGTATACGTCAATAAAGAGGCGGTTGTTCTCCTCTTCGAGGCGCTTCATCTCGGCGATGGTGCCCTTGTTCTGGCTGATCCAGGCGGTGTAGCTCGATTCGAGGGTCGGCGTGGAGTCAGAGGCGTACTGCAGGAGCGGGAGGGATTGGAAGTCCCAGGTCAACTCGAAGGCGTTCCAGTCGGAGCGCGCTATCGCAACTAGCGCTTCTATTAGCTCGAGCAGTCTTTCTGTCGTAGGCTCAATGAGCGGGAAGTCCTGAACTTGGCCGACTTCAAAATTCAACGTTGGAGATAACGAATTTACTGCTTGCGTCATGATCGCGGAGTTCATGCAACCAAGGATCGGAGTCAGCTTCTCCCCGAAGATCGAGCACCCTGCGACATCGAATATGAACCCGGCGGGAAAGCGACGAAGCGCGAAGCCGCTACTGGTTATCTTTGACCAACTTAACGATGGGCGAAAATAGAACTGCGTGCTTTGGGCTCTTGATCGCGGCCTACCGCCTACCTCTGTTCCAAATACCCGAATCTCTTTGCCGTCGTTTTCCCAATTCACTACGAAGTATTGGTTTCCGTACCATTTCCGGAAGTCTCCGCCCTTGTTGTATGGAAACCACTTCTGGCTGCTGGTCTCGGCCTCCGCGACACTCGTATAACCGAATCCGATGCGTCCATGGCTGAGTTCGTGCCACGCCCGAAGGAAGCGATTGTTATCGCCCGTAGCGAGCCCCTGCCGCACCTCAGCTACTTCGCCTACCTGGGTTGCACGGTCAAAGACACTTCGGACCTTCTCACTGACCCAATAGGCCACTGGGCTACCAGGGACCTTCACAAACTCACTCGTTGAAACTGAAAACCGATTTGCTGGATCCCGCTTTAGGAATACCTCGTCCTTGGGAGCAGACTGTGCGGCGCTATTGAGGTCTACGAATGTGCTGACAAAATTCTCGCGACGGTGGTTCACGAGCGAAAAGACCGTCGCCTGCGCAACCTTTGAGTTCAGTGACGGGAAGCTGTTGTATCCGATCTGCGCCATCGTCGTGATGGTTTTCTCCCGGAGCATTCTCTCTCGCATCGTTTGAAACGATGAAAGGAACATCCAGCTCTGCATGGTGACCATCGCGTTGTGACCACCAGCCTTGGCCATCGTGTAGCCGCGTTCGATAAAGCAGGCGAACAGGTCGCTCTTAGCATCAGGGAAGTTGTTCTGTGCGAAAGTTTTTAGTGGCGCGTTCATGCCTCCGCCCCCCATGTACGGCGGGTTTTCCACCACTGAGTCATATTGCGTCGCAAGCAACTCGGCTTGCTGCACTAGCGCCCCCAAACGCTTGAGCGCCTCAGACGCAAGCAGCTCCTGCCTGGCCGTTTTCTGCAGCTGCTTCAGGGCCGGTATCTTCTCCATCAATGCATCCGGCAACTGAATCAACGATCCAAATGTTTTTGCATGCTCAAACAGCTTCTTCAGTTTTGTGAGAACATTTAGTTGTAACCCGTAGTCCGAAAGATTGACATGCTGAGCAATCTCTTCTGGATTGAAATTAGTGCTGTTTTGCAGTGCCATTATATTGAGCTTGATGTCTCGATCTAAAAGACGTTTGTCATCCCCCCTTCCCTTCGTCATCAACGCGAACGTCGTTAACTGCGCTGCCCTCTCATCAATGTCAAGCCCAAACAGATTCTTTTCAAGAATCAGCTTCGGAATTTCCCGCGGTTGATAACCCTGCTCCAAATAAATTGCCTTGAAAATCTCATAGGCTTCCACCAAGATGTGCCCTGATCCGCAGGCTGGGTCCATCAAAGTCAGCTCCTCTGGATTCAGGCTTGTTGGTGTGATCTCAGCCAGCTTCGCCTTCACTTCATCGGTCTGCTCCGCAGGCTCGATGTAGAACTCCATCTGCTCGCGCAGAGGGCTATCGGGATAGGTGGCCAACCATTGGGCGCCAATGGTGTTTTGCACCATGTACTTCACGATCCAATTCGGCGTGAAGAGCTGTGTGGCGGCTGGGATGTCTTCTGATTTGACGACCTTGCCGATCACTGCGTCTTTTTTCTCGGAGATATAGAACTGATAGAGCCAGCCGATGATTTCGACGTCCTCGCAATCAAAATCGGAAATTGAGCTGCGGAAACTGCCAGCTATCGATCCTTCCGTCAGCAGATCGTCGGGCAGTAGTAGTTCGCTTGCGTCATCCAGCCCTTCAAACAGATCGGGCAGCAGCTGGTGATAGCTGCGGCAGGCCGCAAGCACCAGTTCCCGGTACACCTCCCCTTGGGAATCACCTCCTGGAATTGCCGTAGGAATCTGGCCATCGAGGAGTTGGTTGAGCCGTGGCTCGTTGGTGAAGGCCTGGAGATCTGAGGGCAAGCTGCCGGAACGCATCAGCTTCAGCAGTTCCGGCTGGGTTTCGCCTTCACCCGCCGGCATCAACACCTTGCAGCCGAAGGGGTGCCATCCCTTGGCATCCAAATAGCGCAGTGCGCAAAGCCGGTTGAACCAGGTGTAGGCCACCCGCTCCAGCAATTGCTCGCGACTCTTCTCTTGCTCGCTCCGCAGTTCAGCAATCTGCTTGGTGTAAGTGCTCAGTGTGTCTGGGGTCTGGCTGTTGAGCAGAAGATCCAACTTGCGGCCCACCGCTTCGATCAGCTGCCGGCGCATGGCCGGAGCGAAGGTTTTTAGAGCAGCGGTGTTCACAGCCATTTCCTCAATCCCCCTTGGCAGCCAGGCCAGGAATCTTGGCGAGCACCTCTTGGAGCTTGAGGTAGTTCACTTTCACACCATCGTCGAGATCGAGCTCGATGCGCTGCTGAGCAAGGGGCATGAGAGCGTCTTGCTCCCAGGCCTGGCATTCCTTGAGCACTTTGGTGATCTTTTCGGCTTCCTTACGGGCTGCGGTTTGTTCACGCTTGGGCAAGGCATCGTTGTTTTGATCCCGCTCCAGTTGCTCTTGCCGGGCCTCCAACTTCTGCAGATAGGGGCGGAAGTAGTTGTTGAGCACCTGGTTGAGGGTGTCCTTGGTGTAGCGGTGCAGGTAGATCAGGCAGGCGAAGCCTTTCTTGGGGCTCTGCACCATCCAGTAGATGGGCCGTTTCTTGTAGGTCTGTAGGTGATCCTTGTAGAACTCGCTACAGAAGTATTTGCGGATGTCTTTGCCGAGGGACTCCTCGATGAAGCGCAGGTTTTCTCCGACGCTGCTCTCAGGGAAGGTGACTTTGAGGAACTCACGGGTACGGGCCACGATGTCGTCTTCAAACCATTCACCATCGAGCACTGGGATGATGGCATCGGCATCAGGTTTGAATTGAATTTCGCTAATTGACTTGCCGATTTTTGCTTCATAGGCCGTGAGCTGCTCTTCTTGATTGCTGCGTGAATCGGCAAGAATCAACCCAGGATGATCCAGGCTGTAGCGGCCCATCATGCAGCCGGTGGCGTAGGACAGAAGTTCTGCCATGGAGTCGCGTTGGAAGCGATCCAACTTCTCTTCTTCTCTGCTATCACCTCCATAGCGATAGAAAGGATTGGCTGTAAGAGTGATTTGTTCAATCGGGACATCGGGATTAAGCTCGTCTGATAATCCATATGCATCGATCAATAGGCGATTATTTTTCTCCTCAATGTGCTTCATCTTGGAGATTACTTCGCGGTTCTCGGTGATCCAGGCGATGTAGCTGGATTCAAGAGTGGAAGTGGGTTCGCTGGAGGCCGCCGTCAGGAGGGGCAGAGACTGGAAGTCCCAGGAGCGTTCGTAGGCATCCCAGTCCTTTTTGCTCGCTTCAACAAGTCGATAAACTGTCTCCGAAAGGCGATCTTCAATTGATGTGAGGTTTTTATGCAATGGCAGCGCCAAAATGTTTTCTACCTGGTAGTTCAATGTTGGATTTGAAGCGTCTAGCATCTTCTTGCCAAGACCAGAACACATAAGAGCGAGAATTCCGGTGTGCTCTCTTTTTGAATTTGGAAATGCGCTTGAGCCTGCCACGTCCCAAACAAACCCGTTGGGACAATGTCTTGCAGCAAAGAACGAGGAGCTAATGAATGTCCAAGTGACACATTCCTTTAAGTAGTAGTCGGAATTTTGCGTCCTGGACCGGACCAGATCCCGACCTTGATTTGACCAATTCAAAACAAATTCGTTGTTGCCGTACCACTTCCTAAGGTCGCCACCTTTGTTGTATGGCACCCAGTATTTTGGGGACTTATTTACGTCCTCCATGTCATCAAAGCCGATGGCTAATCCTTCGAATTTAGGTTCATGCCACCGCCTTAGAAAAGTATTGTTATTGCCGGTAATCATGCCTTGAAGGGAATGTGCAGCCGTCCCAAGTAGGCGTGAGCAATCATAAATGCTGCGAAATTCGTCGCTGAGCCAATAGGCCGCAGGACTGCCAGGCAACCTCGAAAACTCATCTTGAGCAACTTCAAAGAACCAACCGCAATTACGATCGAGAACTGCCTCAAGCGTCTTTGGACCCTGGTTCTCCGAACCTCGGAAATCTGACAACCGAATAAAGCAGCTTTTCTCACCTGCAACATGCCCCTTCCGAAGCGTGAATGTACAAATAGGAACGGTTGCGCCTTCAAATCCTGAGTACTCAAGCTGAACTAACGAACTAATTGTTTCCTGTTCGATTAGACGCCTGCGGAGTTGCTCGTGACTTGAGATAAACATCCATACGAATGGTGTCATGAAGCCCAGCCGTCCATGTTTTTTAGTTAACGAAAGATCACGGTCTATGAATGCAGCGAAGAAGTCCTTCTCGTAGCCGACGTAGTGATCATTCAGGTATTTCTTCAGATTTGAAGGTTGATACTTCCCGCCCATGTACGGCGGATTTGCCACCACCGTGTTGTATTGGGTCGCTAGTAACACTGCCTGCTGCAAAAGCGGCTCTAAGTGTTTGACCATCTCCCTCGCAAAGAGGCCTTGGCTTACTGCCTCGCTGAGTTTCCTCAGCGCTGGCAGCTTCGTTTTCATCCTCTCCGGAACCTGGATCAAAGACCCAAATGTCGTTGAGAGTTCGAACAATCGCTTTAATTCTGTGAGGTCATTCAGCTGTAGCCCGTAGTCCGAGAGATTGATCTGCTGGGCAAGTCCTTCTGGATTGAAATCTGTGCTGTCTTGTAATGCAATCACATTGAGCTTGATGTCTCGTTCAAGCAGCCTTCGCTCATCCTCTCGGCCTTTCATCAAGAGGCTGAAAATTGATAGTTGTATTGCTCTTGGATCAATATCAAGCCCAAACAAATTTTTTTCAAGAATCAGTTTTGGCATCTCCCGCAGTTGATAACCCTGCTCCAAATAAATTGCTTTAAAGATTTCATAGGCTTCCACCAGGATGTGACCCGATCCACAGGCCGGATCCATCAAGGTGAGCTCTTCTGGATTCAGGCTCGTTGGTGTGATTTCAGCCAGCTTTGCTTTCACCTCATCGGTCTGCTCCGCAGGCTCGATGTAGAACTCCATCTGCTGCCGCAGCGGGCTATCGGGATAGGTGGCCAGCCATTGAGCGCCAATGGTGTTTTGCACCATGTACTTCACGATCCAATTCGGCGTGAAGAGTTGAGTTGCTGCAGGGATATCTTCTGACTTGACGACTTTGCCGATGACTTCGTCTTTCTTTTCGGAGATATAGAACTGATAAAGCCAGCCGATGATTTCGACGTCGTCGCAATCTGAATCGGAGATCGAGATGCGGAAGTTGCCAGCGATCGATCCTTCCGTCAGCAGATCATCAGGAAGCAGCAGTTCAGATGCGTCATCCAAACCTTCAAACAGATCAGGCAGCAGCTGGTGATAACTGCGGCAGGCTGCCAGCACCAACTCCCGGTACACCTCCCCTTGGGCATCACCACCGGGGATGGCCGTAGGGATCTGGCCATCCAGCAGTTGGTTCAGCCGTTGCTCGCTGGTGAAGGTTTTTAGATCGGCAGGCAAGCTGCCGGAACGCATCAGCTTCAGCAGTTCCGGCTGGGTTTCACTGCCATCGGCTGGCATCAACACCTTGCAGCCAAAGGGGTGCCATCCCTTGGCATCCAAATAACGCAGTGCGCAAAGGCGGTTGAACCAGGTGTAAGCCACCTGCTCCAGCAGTTGTTCCCGGCTTTTCTCTTGCTCTTCTCGCAGTTCAGCAATCTGCTTGGCGTAGGTGCTGAGCGTGTCGGGTGTTTGGCTGTTGAGCAGGAGATCCAACTTGCGGCCCACCGCTTCCATCAGCTGCCGACGCATGGCCGGAGCGAAGGTTTTGAGAGCAGCGGTGTTAACGGCCATGGCAGCGATCGAGTCAGATGTGGGGATATGGAATGAACGGCTTGAGGCTTAAAGGCTGATGCGGTGGCCTTGATTGAGCTCCGCTTCTGCGGCTTGCTTCAAAGCACTGAGCCATTGCTCCAGATCCGCGCTGTTGGTGATCTCGCTGAGGTTGCAATTGGGAGTCAAGCTCGAGGCCGGTACCCATTTGATCGCTGGTTTGTCTGTGCCGCCAGGAAGAGTAGGCGGCGCTTTGAAACGTGCAATGGTTGCCAACTGCTTGGGTTTGTCGGTGTCCCGATAGCGGTTCAAGCGCAACGTCACTGCACTTGGTTTCGTCGCGCTTTGCAGGTCAGCCTTGGCGGCAGCGCAGGCTTGCAACACCTGGCCTTGTTGCTCAGAAGTGAGCGCTTGGAAGTCTTTACCCGCCTTGAGTTGGTTTTCCTGTTGAGTGAGTGAGGCTTCAGCGGCTTCCCGGGCCTGTTGCAGTCGCTCCTGGAGCTGTTGCTCCAGGGCGGTTTGCGCGTTGTTGGCCTTGGGGATCAGGCCACCGGCATAGGGTGTTGAACTTGCCAGCAACTCGGTGATTGGTTGCAGCTGCTCAGCTGGCAGGCTGCTGAATTCATCGCTGTAGCGGGCCGCAAAGGCTTTCACCCCGTCGTACACCCTCTTCTGGTTGCCGTTGAGGAATAGCTTCAGCGGTGTGAGCGTCTCTTCTTCTGCATCCAGCCAGTCTTCTTTGAAGTCGTCGAGCTGGGTGAGCAGATAACTGTTCTCCTTTTCGGCCATCGCTTTGGCCTTCTTGGCCCAAGGCTTCACGGCATCAAGGAAGGGATAGATCTCTGCCTGTGCCGCCATGGTGTTGAGATCTTGTAGTTCATCCTTCATTGCGCAGCGGAAGGCCTCACAGGTGCTGCGGGCCTCAGTGCCGCTGCTCTCTTTGCCGAACAGCTCACGGTGGAATTGCTTGAGGGCATTGATCTGGCTCGGGTCGTAGGCCTCCTGCTTGCGGATGGTCACGTCACCCAGCCTGCGGCTGTTGCACAGGGATTCGATCACTTCCCGATCGCTAAGAAGTTGCTTCTCCCGCAGCTCTAACTTGCTAAGCCGGTGTAGGCGAGCGATGAAGGTGAGCGTGGCCCACTGGCTCCAGCCGTAGGGACGCCGTTCAAACCTGCGCACCAACGATTCGGCGCTGAGCCGTTCACCACTGTTTTGGTTGCGGAATACCTCGGTGAGCACTTCGTCCTCTGCTTCTGAGAGTTGAATCGCTGAGCCTTCGAGTAGATCGTCCTGATCGCCGATCACCTTGGTGATACTGCCTTCGTTGAAGACACCGCGGATCATTTTTAAATTCGGATAGGCCGAACGAATCAGCTTCTGGTAGGCCTTGCTGAATCGTGCTTTCGGCTCCCCCTCGCCAACGGAGAGGGTTTGCCCGTTCAAAATCAATTGGGCAGTGCGTAATTGCTCTTTGACGATGCCTTCAAGTGCACTGCGCCGCTCAGTGTTCTGCCGGGCACGGGCAGCCAAGATCGACTCCAGCAGCTCATCGTCGCTGCCGCTGTTCTTTTTGATGTAAAGATCAGTTTTGAGAAAGCTACGAAGTTGACTGAGCAGGCTGTCTTGATCGGGGAGGATCGCCATCAGTTCCACCCCGCCCATGTTGCGTCCGATCAGCACAGGTTCATTGCCATAGTTCTCGTGCTCAGGAGTAATCAGATTGATAGAAATGTCTGCGTCTTTGCGTGAGACCAGTCCATCATCAATTTTGTGCGAAATGGGGTAGTCGTTGTTGTTGTCTTCAAAGCGCACCTTGCCCGTCGCACCCAGCACGTCGTCAAAGACAATCGCGTTTAACTGCTTGAGCACCTGGGAGTCACCCACCTCCTCCCGTTTGATCTCCTGCTCCACATCTTTTTCCTTGTCGGTGAGGAACTCGTAGACCTCGCCGTTGCGTTGCAGATAGCTCTGGCGCTCAAGGTTGATCAGCGCGTCTTTGATCCCTTGCTCATGGATGCGGATGTCGAAGTTGGGCTGATTGATCAGCAGGATCGCAATGTTGCGCGGCGTGCTCTTGAACTGCGGCACCCACTTGATCAGGAATAGAGCTTTGAGGATTCGCAGCTCCAGGTCCGTGACCTGGTTCTGGGCGGTCGCCATCGTCTGCTTTTTGTCGGCGCGGATGACTCCTTCGATGCCGTCGTACAGCTGGTCAAAGCTGGCCAATCTCCCCACCGGCAGTTCCTTGATTGTCTTGGCCACGTCTTGGAACACCGCGAGCATCGAGCGTTCCCCGACGGATTGGCTTCGGCCTTCAAAAATGCTGTGGGACGCCAGGCTCTGGATCGCTTCCTGGAAGAGAGCCAATTGGTAGGGATGGAAGGGGTAGAGCCCGCAGAAGCTTTGGCAATCATTCCAGCCCTTCAGCTGGCGTGAGTCCTCGCTGAACCGGAACAGAGTTTTGAAGTTCTCTTGTTCCTGCTCGTAGATCTCAATCAGTTGCTCGGGTTCGTTCGGCTTTTTCGCCAGCAGCCTCCGTTGGATCACCTCCTGCACATCGGCACTAGCGAGTGACAGCTTGGTTTTGAAACGGCCCTGAATTTTGCTGAGGTCGTCAGCCTGCTCAATCTTCACCTGACCGAGCACTCCTTCCAGATCGGCCTGGGAGGTGATGAACACCGTGGCCCGGCCGTCTGTGGCGGTGGCCAGGCTCTCAACCACTGTTTGCAGGTTGAGCAAGCGGCTACGTTCCTGGCCGATGAACTGGCCGGCCTCATCCACAAAGAAGTTGAGCCGGAAACCGTCTTCCTGCTGATCGAGATACTCCCGCACTCGCTTGGCAAAGCCTTCAATTGAAAGGCGGTAGTTCTTTTTGGCGTCGTTGATCACTGTGATCGCGTCGTCTTCGCTGCCGCCGAAGTGCTCGGCGTAGGCCTTGGCGAACTTGCGCTTGGTCACCGTGGCGACGGCATCGCGGTCGTCACTCCACTGGCGGTTATTGACTTGTGCGTAGGTCTGCTGGAACGGCTCGAACTCGCCCCGGGTGGCCATGTCGTGCTCGAGCTGAGCCACATAGCCCTGGTTGCCGTAATAGCCCTGCAGCTCATTGAGCACCTTCATGAACACCTCCAGCACAGGGGCCTCGTGGGTGCCACCGATGCCGTCGTATTTCTGATCGATGTTGAACAGCAGGCTGCGCGATGGAATCGCAGTGGCTTTCTTCAGATCGGCGCGCAGGATCTCGTCGTCAACCTTGGGCAGCAGGATGTCTGCAGGCCGTTGGTCCTCCACCTGCTTCTCGCTGTCGAGCATCAGCGAGAGCATCTTCAGCAGGTGCGACTTGCCAGAGCCGAAGAAGCCTGAGATCCAGACGCCATTGGCGGTGGGGTTGTGCAGGTAGGCCTCGCTGAACACATTCAGCCCCTTCGCTACCTCGCGGGTGATGACGTATTCATCCAGTTCAATCTTCAGATTGCGAATGTCATCGGCTTTGATCACGCCATCAATTGGCCGATCAACGGGCTTCTCGAACAGCTCTTGGATGGTTGTTGCGGTCATGGGTTTTGGCTGCCGAAGTAGTCGAGGTTGGTGGCGCGGTAGTGGGGGTTTTCGATCTTGCTGAGCGTGCTGGTGCCAAACAGCCGCAAGTAGGAGCCGCCATCGGCATCTTGTTTGTATTCGCCGGGGAAGAAAATCACCACTGGGTGGCGCACCATCGCCGGTTGCAGGGCCTCAAGGATGGTGTGAGTGCGCAGGAAGGGATAGACCCGGCCTGAGCCGGTGATCAGGCTCACTTGGCTGTCGTCGCCAAGAGCCTCCATCAACTTCGGCACCAGAGCGCTGGTGGGTTCAGCCACGTTTTGAAGGGTGTCAAACAGATCGCTCTTGCTCCATTCGGGCTCTTCCTCCAACACAACATCCAGATAACCCTTGGCGTCGAGCAACTCCAACACCAGCTCGAACAGATCCACGTGCTTCACCCGGATGCCCTGTTGGCGCAGCACCTGCTCTGTGCCCTGGACCACCCGCCGCAGTTCATCGTCATCAGCGGGGTTGTAGGTCTGGATGAAGATCGGCACTTCCTTGGCGACGCCGCGCATCTCCAGGAATTCCGGCCGCAGCAAGATGTCTTGCAGGCGTTGATCGAGGCCTTTGATGCTGTTGCTCATCGCCTTGCCCTCCGCTGCTTCGGCTTCAGCAAAAACCCGGCCCGCAGATCCGGATCGTTGTCAAGCAGAGCCAGGGCTTGCGGGCTGAGGCTTGGGCGTTGCACCGTGCCGAGTTGGCCGGAGCGGTTGGCTTTACCCTCCAGCAATCCCGCTTCCCGCAGCATCGATAGAACAGTGGAGCGCACCTTCTTCTGGGAGCTCACCGACAGAGCCTGAAGTTCTGGATGCAGCTGCTCGGAGGCCTCATAAAACCCAGTCATGTCAGACCGTCTGAGCAAGGCATCACTGCCTTCCAGTTTGTCCAGCAAGAGATCCCGCGTCAGCTCCACGGTGAGCTGAATGCGCTTCAGCACTGCCAGCCACGCCATGGCCAGGCGGTCATCGCTGGATCCCTCAGCCAAAAGCTTGAGTTGCTCATCGTTGAGCAGTTGCAGCCGCTGGCGCAATTCGGTTTCCAGCCGTTTGGCGCTGGCGAGCGAGCGGGTTTGCAGTGCATTGCGCTCCAGTACTAAGGCACGCGTTTCTTTCCAGTTGCCGGTTTCGGCATGGATACGAGCCATCACTGCGGCAAGCTCTGGCTTGAGGCCGGCGGCGGTGAAGCTCAGGCAGTACCTTCCTGCCTCACGCACCGCCTTCACCATTGCCCTCCACCCCACCAATGGTGCCCAGTTTGGCAGTGGTGGATGGAGTGAAACACACTTGGTTCCGATGATGCAGGGGCTTTTCACAGTCTTGGATGAAGCGGTGCCCCGTTCTGTATCTTTTGAATGGAAGAGATGACCTTCTCGTAGGACGAGTGAACGTGCTCACTCGTCCTCAAGTTCTTGATGATTTGACACCAGGCGAGCACAGGCTCAGCTTCAGCCATGTGCTCCCCCTGTTACACATCAGAAGCGATAGCGAGCCCCCAGGCGTGCCCCCCAGCTGCTGAGCGGGTCGTAGGACACATCATCAACTGTGAAACCAGCAGTGCCTTGATAAGTCGCCTCAACAAAAACATCTGTTTTTTTGCTGGCCAGATAGCTGATTCCCAGCTTCCCTTGATAACCAAAAACACCCTGATTCCCAGCATTCTGTTTGACACTGGTTCCTAAGGCGTTAACGCCGTAGCTTCCCCAGGAAACATTGGTATAACCAATGCCACCGCCGAGATAGGGTGAGACTCGGCCTTTGGTGGGAATGTCGACATAGGTGGATACCATCACGGAATTGGTATTCACGTCGCCGCTGCTGATGGATGAAGTGATTTCCTGGCCTAGAGCTTTAACCTTCAGGCGATCGAGTGATGCATTGTTGTAGAGATAAGTGAGCTCTGTCCTTACATTGCCGAAGTCATATCCAGCACCGATCTCTCCAGCAAAGCCGACACCCAGGCTGTATTCACCCTTCACATCAATATCCAACACTGTGCTCTTGCCGGTGACATCCTGAGGCCATGCAGCCCCGACTCCGGCCGTGGCATAAAAGCCTTTGTCCTGCTCCGCTTGAGCAGGTTGCTCTTCTGCTTCTTGCGCATGGGCCATCGGCATGGCAGCACAAAAGAGCATTGCTCCGGCGAGAGATGATCTCTGCAGAAGCTGGGTAACAGAAGACATGGCCGGAATTGTTCAATCACAACCAGCTCATCAAAGGCCAGTGCAATGCACCACAGTGCATGGATCGATCGCTTAATTGCCCCTGGATTTTCTGGATGCTGATTCAGAATCTGCATCAAATTCTTGTTGTCGGCCGCTGAGTTTGTTGCGCAGCTCCTCCAGTTGGGGATGGCTTCGCCAGACCGTCTCGAGTGCGACAAGCCAGACCTGGTCTTGAACCGCTTTGGGCCAAGGCCGCCAGTACCAACCGTTTAGGGCATGCTCAAGCTGATCAGCCCACGCAGCGGTGGCGGCAACGGGAACCTGCACGTCCTCTAGCCACTTCGCCCAGCTGCCGGCAGCATGGCAGCTTTTCGGGGCGTAACGACATCGCCATTGTGTCTGCCGCACCATGGCACCAAGTCCTGGCGCGAGGCTGTCTGTTGGAACAGCAATGGGGCTCCAACGCTTCAGGACGTCTGGCTGGGTCGGCGGACAGAGCAACCCCAATGCCGACGCCCCCACTGGCAACAAGGCAAAAGCGCCCCATACCGTGATCGGTTGATCTGATGGCAAGGGTTCTGGGCAGATCAGATCGAGATCGAAACCACTGATCAGCACCAGGTCGAGAACATGGGCTTGCAGCAGGATCCGCCAGCTCATGTCATGGCGCAACTGAAAAGGATGTCTGACTACAGCGTTGAAGGCCGGCAAAACTGCCTCAACCCAGGGGCAACTGCCCAGTCGCCAGGATCCCGCCATCAAGCGGTGATGTTGCGCGGCTTGGCGTAGCAACTGCAGACAGGCACTGGATCCATGGCGCAGGGCCCCGGGAGCGCGGTTGCTTGTGGATGCCACCAAGCCCAGATCATGAATCAGCCGCCTGCTGTGGCGGCTCACGGTTGGCTGTGAGAGGTGCAGCGCCTCTGCAGCAGCCATGGTGCTGCCAGCCAATTCCACAAAGTCGAGAATTTGAATCGGGCGCAACACGTCGGGGACGCGATAAGTGGCCTGAGACCGGCCCATGAATGAACAGCACACCTGGATGCGATCAGGTTTTCCCGCGAAGCCCCGAAACGGGCCATTGTTCGTGCGAAAGAGTGGAAAGCGATTTGAGCTTCCCGATGTCGCCGCTGCGCTGCCACCTGCTGATCGGACAGCCTGCTAGCGGCAAGACCACTCTTGCCCAGGCCCTGGCGCCCCTGCTCACCTCTCCGGGTGAACCACCGGCGCAGGTGCTCTCCACCGATGCCATCCGTGCTGAGGTGTTTGGTGATGCTGCAGTTCAGGGCCCATGGGTCGACATTCAGCAGCGACTGCATCAGCGCATCCAGGAGTGCGTGACCGCTGGTGTTCCGGTGATCGTCGATGCCACCCATGCCCGCCGTGCCTGGCGGCTGGCGATGACCCAGGCGTTGTCTTTGCCCACCCCAGTGGAATGGATTGGTTGGTGGCTTTACACCGATCTCCCCACGTCATTGGCCTGGAATGCCCGGCGTGAGCGTGTGGTGCCTGTGCCAGTGGTTCAGGAAATGGCTGCTGCACTGGCTGACCCGCATTTCGGGCCCTCACGTTCTGAAGGGTTCGCTGCGATTTGTGCTGTGGTGCCCAACCACCATGACGACCTGGTGCCTGTGTTGCAGGCTGAATTGAGCGGCCTTGATCACCGCATTCGCTCCGCCATTAACCGCGAGCGAAAAGTGCAACGGCATGGCTACTCCCAGCTGCTCGATCTCGAACGGCTGCTGTACCTAATCCGTCTGTTGAGCATTTGGCCGGATCTGACGGCAACCGATCCCACCAGTACTGAGCAGCTGGAGGCCATCCTTTCGCCACTTCCCCAGGGGGATTTGGCTGATCGGGCGGCCGCTTTCCTGGGTGCCATGCATGGAGCCTGTTTTGCCGATGCCACTGCCATCCGCAATGACTTGCTTTGGATGGAAGCCAATGGTTTTTGCCGTGCGATTCCCAGCACGGAAGCCATTCAGTTGGCACCCGCCTCGTTGGATCACGGTCCCATCCATGGCGGGCTGCCGCCGATGGGTGATGGCCCGGTTTTCGTGCGGGTGATGACACTGTTGCGCCATTTGTTGCAGGTGCCCTTTGACCGGCCAGCCGAGCGCGGTAGCGGCCTCCATCAACACCTGGTCAGCGCTGTTGAAACGATTCCCGGTGCCTACCTGCCGGGCGAGACAGCGACCCTTCGCAAGGACCTCGAGAAAATTCTCACTCCGTATGGCTTCCGAAAACGCAACGACAATGTGCGCCATGGGTACTGCCTGGGGAGTGCCGTGCTCTCACCAGCGCGGTTGCAAGAGGTCCACAACGTGGTGCATCAGGCGGCGTCCCGCTTGGCGGATCCATCAGCCCAGGACCTGCTGGCCGAATTAGACGAACGCCTCTCCTGGGCTGGAATCAGCACCACCGACCTCCCGCCGGTGCGCAGTTTTGCTCGCCATACGGTGGTCGATACCCAGCTGGTGCGCCGTGATTCGCTCGCTGCTCCCCATCGCGCGGAGTTAATCGAGGCAGCGATCGTGGCTCACCGCCGCGTGCTGCTGCAGCGTTATCCCGGTGTGGGACGGTTTGACGAAAGCCCTGCTGGAGAGCTGTGCATCTGGCCATTGCAGCTGATTTTTCACAACGTAGGTTGGTATCTGCTTTACGAAGAAGACAACATTGGCCGTGAACATGGATTGATTCGCAGTGAAAGACTTGACCGCCTTTCCGTGATTCGTGCTGATCGAGACCTTCGCCGTAGTCGTGAACAGCATGCCGCTGCTATCCAAAGATTGGAGCGATTGCTGCATCACAGCGGTGGCATTTTCTTTGGAAGTGATTTGGATCGGCAGCTGGCTGTAGCCAGTCACTCAAGCCAAAAACGTATCGAGGCATTGGTCACCCTCAGGTTTTGTTGCAACGAGTGGTCGTTTGCATTCATCCGTGAGGGGCTGAATCGCTATCCGATCGAGCACACACGTTTTTCAAAACCGCTCCCTGAGGACAGCTGGTGGTATCACCCCAAAGCGCCACACGTGCTGGAACCCGGCTCTGCTGACTCCACGCATCCATATCCGGTAGAGCTGGACTTGCCGCATTGGACTGTGGCTTCCGATATCGATTTGCGCAGCTGGTTGTTTGCCTTTGGGGGTGGTATCCGCATTGAGCAACCCGACAGCCTGAGGAAAGAGCTTGTACAACGCTGCAGAGAAGCAATTGCTGTGAACGAAGAACAGAAGCTGCAGCGAAATTCAGGATCTCTGAATCCGTTCTCTTCCGGTCGGCTTCGCAGAGACTGAAGTCACTGGTTGACAAGTTTCAGCCTTGTTAGCCGTTCTCGACGTGGGAGCGACGCTCAACCCACAGCAGCATTTGCCAGCAGTCGATTCAGGTTCACGCCCGCATCAAAGGCGGCGCGGTGCAGCTCCTGACGTTGCTCTGCATCGAGGCCGTCCCAGAAGGCATGGAGCAGATCCACTGAGGCCTTGCCCAGGCCAACGAACCCAAGCAGGGCAAGGGGAATGCCGAGCCAGGGAAAGACCAACAGGACGACGCTGAGCACCAGGCTGACGACCGCACCATGTTTGGCCGACTCCCAGACGCTTGAGGCAATCGCCTGCACCTGGGTCTGCCGGTCGATCGCGCCTTGCTTGCGCAGCGCTTCTGTGCGCAGTGCCGTGAGCAGAGCTTGATAGATCGCGTAAACCGCGACACCGCCGAGGGTGGATTCACCGATGAATTCGCGGCCACTCCAGGCACCACCATTGGCATTGATGTCAACGGCAGCCAGGCCCGCTGCCGGCGCCACTTCCCAACGGGCCTTGGGAATCCGGTAGGGATCAATCTCGCGGCTCATGCTCAAGAACGCGAATGGAGCTGAATTCCATTTTGCTCCCGCCAACGTGGTTGTGGCCAGTCGCCTTCAGGGCTTGATGTCGGTGGCCTCGAGCCGTTCCAGCAGCAGGTCGAGCTTGCGGTCCTGGCGCTCCAGCTGGTGCAGGAAGCCAGCACTGATCAGCGCCAGGATCACCAGCCAGACCGCTGAGGTGAATCTCACCCACTGCAGGATCGATTGCTGAGGCAGGCCAGCTCGAACTGGACTGTGGGAGGAGGTTGAACGGTCGTTGCTGAGCACCAGTTCGAGGACCCGATCCGCTGTCACGGGCACCAGAGCGGAGCAGGCCTCAGCGTCCTGGACCTGCTCAGCCAACAACTCCCGGCAACGTTGCAAGCCACCTCCGGCCCAGAACAGCCCCCAGACCCGGTTGTCGAGTTGCAGCGCCACCCAGCGGTGTGGCCGGGCGTCATTGCGGATCAGCTGCGCTGCTTTGGCCAGGCTCCAGCTGCGGCCCTGCGCCACAGAAGGAGCGGCGTGCAGCAGCAGGCGCCCGTGGGGATCGCGGCTGTAACCCGTCGCCACTTCCAGGGAAAAGACATCGACGATCTGCACCCGGCCATGCAGACGTGGGTGGGCCTTGGCCTGGGAGGTGCCTGCCTTCAGTCGGGCTGTTGCAGGCGACCAGAAGACCATCGCCTCGCGCACCTGGCAGATGCAGGCCTCGGTGAGCAGATTCACAGGCATGGATCAGAGCGCTCCCAGGGCTGCATCAAGGCCCTCCACCACTTTGGAGAAGAAGACCAGATCGAGGCTGTCCACCGTGTCGCTCATGCGGTGGTAATGCGGATTGCGCATAAACGAAGTGTCCGTGACCATGAGGGCGTTGTAGCCCTGATCCCAGAAGGGGCTGTGATCACTGAGTCGCACATCAGGGATGGCCCGCCCGGCGTTGGGAACCGGCAGCACCTTGGTGGTGACATGACGCCCCAGCCGCTGCGCCAACCCCGGCAGCATCAGCCCGGCGCCGGTATTGGCCACAAGGGCAATGAAATCGCCGGTGTTGCCATAGACCGCTCGCATCGCCTCATGGGGATAGTTCTGCTCGTCGGCGGTGTAGGCAAGCATCTCGAGGCTCACCATCAGCTTGAGCTGTTGCCGTTCTGCGCGGAGCTGCGCTGCCAGGGCCTCACTGCCGAGCATCCCCCATTCCTCCTGATCAAAGGCGACCAGCCATACCGGCCGGCGTGGTGGGGTCTTGGCCCAGCGCCTGGCGAGCTCCAGCAGGGCCGCAATGCCACTGGCGTTGTCGTCCGCTCCGGGAGAGTGCAGCGGGCCGTCGTAATGGGCGCCCACCAGCAATGGTTCAAGATTCGGGTCTTGTCCCGGCAGGCGCAGGATCAGGTTCACACCATCACCGGCGCTGTTGGTGTGGAACCGATGCTCCTCGAGTTCTCCAAGTGCACCGAGCCTTTCCCGCAGGAGCTCCCGCACGCTCATCAGCCCCAGGGGATTCCAGTGGACATGGCGAGGGATCGCGATCTGATGGAGATCAGCCAGGAGGCGTTGCTGGAGTTCAGAGCGCATCGGAGCCCTCCTGGTTGCGCAGCTTGCGGCTGCGGGCACGGTTGAAGGCCTGGGTGCCCATCACCTTGCGCGCCAGCGACACCTTGTTGGACGAGATCAGATCGAGCAGTTCATGCAACAGCTGGCGCTCTTTCTCAACCTCCGGGCTGGCTTCCGCCATCTCCAGGCTGCACAGCGCTGCTTCCACCGAGCCTCGTGTGGAGAAGAGATCACCCTGATCAATCCCTTCCATCGCCCGTTGGCGTTGCCGCCCGGCCTCCTGGAGGAGCACCTCGCGCTGCACCTCGGGATCGCTGGCGAGCTGCTCCCAGGTCAAGGGATCCACCACCGGTAACCGCAGCAACGCTTGCAGCTGGTCCGGCTCACCATCGGTCGTGAACCACCGGGCTTCCACCTGCAATAGCTCTCTCACAGCCCCCGCCGCTGCTGCGACGGTTGGAGCGATCCGCAGTTGCAGCGCCAGCGTGGGTGTTGTGCCGGCCTGCAGGGAACCCAGGGGGATCCAGCCATCGGCGGTGGGGTCGATCGGGTTGTAGAGCCGCTCGACTGCCACGCCTTCTGCCAGGCCCACCCGCAGGCGCAGGTCACGGCCGAGGGTGAGGTTCAGGCCCTCCAGCTCCGCCTGGAAGATCGCCTCCAGTTGCTGCGGAGCGGTGAGGTGCACCAGGTTGCCGCCACCTGCTTCTGCCATGGCGATGAGCAACCGCTCCTCGTAGTCCTCCCCCAAGCCGATGCAGCTGGTGCTGATGGCGCTCTCTTGGGCTGTTCCGACCCAGGGAGCCACCTCAGAACGGCGGCACAGGCCGACATTCGCCTGGCCATCGGTGAGCAACAGCACCCGTTTCTGGTTGTGTTGGAGCTCTTCCGCCTGCAGCAGCGACTCCATGCCAGCGCCCCAGCCGTCAAACAGTGCGGTCTGACCGCCGGAGCGGATGCGGCCGATGCGGGTGATGGCCTCCTCACTCGGTGGGCTGAGGGGCACCACGGTGCGCACCTCTGAGTCAAAGCTGATCACGCAGATGCGATCGGCCGGCGTGAGTTGACGCACGAGCTGCTGCGCCGCAGCGCAGGCGGCCTTGAGCTTGGCGCCGGCCATCGAGGCGGAGCGATCGATCACCACCGACAGAGCAACCGGCTGGCGCTCGCTGCGGGTCGCCACCAGGGGCGGGGCGTTGAGTCTCAGCAGCACATTCAGGCGGCAGCCGCCTTGGCTGATGGCTGGGCGCTCGGGGTGAGTGCTCAGAACAGGGATCGATGGGCTGGTTTCCATGGCGCAAGTTCTCGCGTGGTCTGCAGCCACTGTTTCCTGCGCGGCGGGTTTTCGGAGCTGTTCTCCTGCGAAGAACGACTAAGGCATTCAGCCCGACCCGCGACAGACTGAGAGGCCGCTGCGCCACGCCGCTGTGCTGCTGAACTTCTTTGATGTCGATACAGCGACGGGAGAGCGCAGCGTTGAACTCCAGGTGGGTGACTACCCCCAGTTGGGGCTCCAGAGCGATCTGTTGGTGGTATCAGCGTTTCAGGGGCACTACGCGCCGGTGCCTCGCACCTTGCTCGGACGGTTACATGAGGCCTATGGGCTCACGCTGTCTGAGCTCGACGTTGCCCTGGACCTGCGCTCAAGCCCCCTAAAGGCATGGGTGAGTGCTCCGCTGGACCTGGGTGATCAGGCGCCTCCAAGCCGGTTCAAACGGATTGCAGTAGTGGAAGGCGCCATCGAGTGGCAGGAGGGCGATCTGGTGCCATGGCCGCCGTTCAACCGACTGTTCTCGCTGTTGGCACTCTTGCCCATGCGGGGCATTTCCTGCGCCACGGTGGCTTCACCGTTGTTGGGGAGCGGCAACCAAGGCATTGATGCGCTCTCCCACATGCCGGAGCTGCTCGAGGCCTATCGCGAGGCTTTTCGCCATCTGCCAGATCTTGAGCAGTTGATTCTGTTCGACAAAACCGATCGCCATCTCAGTGTTCTGGGTGAGGCAATTGATTCCGCGCTGGCGCGCGTGGATGCGCAGGACTTGCGAATTCCCTTGCCATCAGACTTGCCTGGGTTGGAGCGGTTGAACGGTTTGCTGCGGGATCGCGTTGATTCACGAAAGGAGCATTCCAGTGTGCTCGCCCATGATCTCAGCGAACTTTTGGATATCCTGAAGGGCGAGCAGATCGCCCCCATCGCCCTGGGTATTCATGCTCGCCGAGTGGTGGAGCAATTGGTCTTGTTCAGCCTACGTGATGAGCCTGATCACCACCGCCTGAATCTCAATAGAGGCATTCGCCTTCTCTCTCAGCGCGGCGCCGATCGTTGGCTGATCAGCTGCTTGCATCAAGTGCGCTGTTTTGGTAACTGGATGGGGCATCCACAGCGCGAAGGCCAGCAACGGCACATTCAGCTGGTCGATGTACTGGCTGTGTTGTCCGCCCTGCAGCGTGTACTGGAGGACTATCCATGGCTGATCGACGCTTGAATGTATCAATTCAGATTTGCAGCCAGTGGCCGCAAACGTTTGTCATGCAGCAAGCGGATGGGAAGCCCGGGAATCGGCGAGATCTGCATGTCGTTGTGGTGTTGCATCTGCTCAAGTTGCCTGTCATCGGCGTGACACACCCAGCCATCGAGGAGTTCCATTCGAATCAACTCCACCGGGTCATCGCCAGGCCTCATTGCGGTCACGGGAATCCATTGCGCCCAGTGCTGGGTCGCCACGACTGGCGCCAGCGCCGGTGCACCGCTGACCCGCAGGACGCCACAGCTATGGCGATGGCCATTGACGCCACGCCGCAGGTCTTGCAACCAGCTCGCATCCCCGAAGCGACTGCCCAGAGGCCTGTGCCGGCAGCGCTCCAGCCCGAGCTCCCGCGCCAAGGCGCTGTAGCGACGGCTGACGGTGGATTGCGACAGGTTCAGCAACTTGCCTGCCGACGTGGTGCTGCCGGTCAGCTCCAGCAGATCCACAAGCACCAGATCCAGGAGTGCGCCCGGAATCCGGTACTGCACTTGCTCTGCGTCTCGGCCCATCACACCCTCCCTGAACAGGCCTCAGTGTTCGGGATTCCTCTGGTGAACGGGTTGCAGCTCCTGCGAACGACAACCTGAGCCACCATGGCGATGTCGTCGTTCGCGCGAGTGACTTTCCTTCTGGTCTGACTCCAGTCAGGATGCCCGGATGACTGAAGCACCCCTGCGCTGTCACCTGCTGATCGGCGCTCCCGGCAGTGGCAAAACAACAATGGCCCATCAGTTGGCGCCGCTGTTGCCTGCAGAGGACGGCACAACAGCGCTGGTGCTCTCCACCGATGCGATCCGCGCTGAACTGTTCGGTGACGCGGCGGTGCAGGGGCCCTGGGATGAGGTACGCGCGCTGATGTTGCAGCGCCTTCAATCGGCGATTGATGCGGGCAATCCGGTGATCATTGATGCCACCCATGCCCGCAGGCCCTGGCGGTTGCTTTACACCCAGGCCCTGCGCTTCAGCAGGCCCGTGGAGTGGATCGGCTGGTGGTTCACCACACCGCTTGACACCTGTCTGAAGTGGGCGCAAACGCGTGAGCGACCGGTGCCAGCTTCGGTGATCCGTGATTTTCACGCCGCCATCACCCACAAACAGTTCGGCCCCCACCGGGCGGAGGGATTCGCCACGGTGGTGAAACTCAACCCCGCTGCCGGTGAAAGCCAACCTGAGGCTCTGGCCACCCGGTTGCGCGGTCTGGATGGCTCCATCCGCAATGCCTTGAATCGCGATCAGGCCAAAACCCCGTATCTGCATCGCTATTCGCGCTTACTCGACCTGGAACGCCTGCTGTTCCTGCTGCGATTGCTGACGCAGTTCAACGGTCTGGATCGGCAGGATTCGGCCACTGTTTTAGCGATGGAACAGATCTGCAATCCGCTGCCGAGTGGCGATGTGGCGGAGTTGGCCGCTGCGCTGCTGAGCCGGTGGGATCAGGTGCATGGCGGCAACAGCGAGGTGTATGGCGATGTGGAGGCGATTCGAGCCGATCTCGACTGGCTAGAAGCCAATGGCTTCACGCGTCTGGATTGGAGCAGCAACGCAGCGATTGAGCTCGGGCCGGAGGGACCGATTCAAGACAGCTCCTGCCATGGCGGTGTTCCCGCCCTGGCGGACCGCCGCGCTTTCATTCGCGTCTTCACGTTGTTGCGCCATGTGTTGAAGGAGCCGTTCGATGCGCCGACTGATGCCGAGACAACTGGTGATTCGGGCTCGCTGTACCAGCATCTGATCGACCGCCTCAGCGACATCGAGGGCAGCTACGGCCCCGACCCCAGCCAGCAATCGGTGTTGCGCAAAGACCTTCAGGGTTTACTGCGGCCCTATGGCTTCAGTCCGGAGATCAAGGGGCGGCCCGACAGCCTGCGCAGCGGCTATGCCATCGGCACGGCGTTGCTCTCAGCCGATCAGTTGCTGGAGATCCATGTCCTGCTGTCGGCGTCGATGGAACGCCTCAGTGATGCCTCCACCAAACCACTGTTGACCACACTGGAACTGCGGTTGCGCCGGGCGGGCCTGCTCGATGGGGGCATGCAGGCGAGGCGTGAACCGAAGCGGGCATTGGCGCACCGCTCCGCCACGGAAGCCCGGCCCGGCACCCTGGCGGGAAGTGAGCAGAGCCAGCGCCTGGAGCGGGCGATCCACCAACGTCGCTGCGTCTGGCTGCGGCATGAACCGGATCAACCCAGCGCCGAGCAGCGCCAACGCGGAGACGACGGTCGCTTCCGCGCTTGGCCGCTGCAGTTGCTGTTTCACAACATCAGTTGGTATCTGGCGTTTGAGACCGAGTCACCGGGACACCCCCAGGGCTTGATCCGGATGTTGCGCCTGGATCGTCTGGTGCTGCTTGGCGAAGACGGCAATCTCCGGCGCAGTCAGGAGCAGGATCACCGTGCAGCGATGGAGCGCATGCAGCGCTTGCTGCATCTCTGCGGGGGGTTGTATTTCGGTGATGACATCCAGGCGCAGATGGCGCTGATGGAACCCCGCGATGGCCTGATGGCTGGAGGCCTGGAGGTGTACGAACGGCTGCGTTTTTCCTGCACAGCGAAGGTGTTCCGCCTGATTCGTGAGGAACCGCATCGCTTTCCCCTGGAGCACACCAGCTACTCGTTGCCCTTGCCCGGCCAAAACGATTGGGAGAGAGGCCGCCTGGATCGGCTGAAGCCCAATGCTGCCACTGACAGCCACCCCTACCCGGTGGAACTGGTTCTACCGCGCTGGACCGTGCAGGAGGACTGGGACTTGCGCAATTGGCTCTTCCGCTGGGGGGCAGGCCTACGCATTGAAGCCCCGATTGCGCTGCGCGAGCTGCACCAGCAGATGGCGCGGGATGTGGTGGGGAAGTACGCCGAAGGCGAGGCTTTCGCCAGGCGGTGATTGAAGCCAGCTGGGCTGCAACCTGGAGAGGAGTGACAACATTCGCTCTGGCGGAACTTCTTTGGTCATCCCCCGCCTGAGCGGTCGACGCTTCCGTGGCCCCCACGGTGCAATCGCCGATGCATTGTTTTGACCCCAACAACCTAAAGGCCATGGGCACTCATGCTGCTGAGGTATGCAGGATTTGCATGGATGCGTGAGACGAGCTTGGGCCGTCGTTCGCGCGACAAGCGCAGCACCTACCGATCGTGCCGTTGAAGCTGGGTGCATCCCGATCAAGCACCGATGAGCCAGCCCGATTCCTCCAACGGTCGCTACCGCTTCCAGGGCCAGCAGCCCATGGATCCCAACGCCGATGTGCACCCTGAGATGCTCTCCTCCGCGGCGATGGAGCCGCTGAATGCCGACATCCCCAATAGCCCTGAGGATTTGATCGCCATGCAAGACACGCCGCCGAGGCCGAACCGGCCGGAAAAGCCCGAACGCAAGCGCAGCGAAAAAGTGACGCAGGTGTTGGATCTGATCAAGAGCCTCAGCACCAGCCCTGCCGATGATCAGGCGATCGCCCTGTCGCTGCTCAACAAACTGGAGGACTTCCACGATCAGGTTGTCAGCGAGCTGGCTGAGGACGAGGACGCCAAGCACACCCAGCTCGTCAGCTGGGCCGTGGATGCGGACCGGCTGTACCAGGCCCGTCTGCTGCTCCAGAACGTGGAGATGGGCTGATTGCTATTATCAGATGCCCTCTATCTTTCCTCAAGCATGGATGCTGATGTTAAAAAGTCGATCTCTAGTAAGCCAGCTTCTTTTGGCGAAAAGGATATCAAAGAGATAACTGTCGGCGAGATTATGGATTCTGAAAGGTTTCAGGAAGAATATGAGAAATGGAGAATTGATACGATTGTTCGAGGAAAGCGACGGTGTTTAGAGGAGGACTAATAGAGATGCATGAACGAGGTGCGAGTGAGTTGGTGTGCTTCTTGCGCAATCACCGCCCGACATTATTGATCTCACGTCTTATTATGCGGTTTTGATGACTTCGCAGAGTTGCTTACCGTTTCTGTCGCCAAAGCCCGGTCCTGTCGCCATGGGACACGAATAGGAATCGCTTTTCTTGATAGTATTTATGTTTTTATGAGCTATACTAAGAAGGTTGCTTCACCTACAATGTTATGGCATATAGCGCCATCAAGCCGGTAGGTCAGCTTCAGCCAGGTGTGTATTGGGTTGGAGATCTATCCTATGTAATCGAAGACTTTTTTGATCAGGGTCTTTACGGTCTTGAAGGGGTGCATAAAACCAAGGATTCATATCAACTCGCTATTTATAGTAAAATGTATGGAGATGGCATCTTTGCTGATAGCGATGGTAATTCCTATGCAGTGGATGTCGCCAACATTGGCTGTGTCCCCGTCGATGCCATCGATGAGATCTCGGATCTTGGATATATCGTTCGTTTCACTGCCCCCTTCGCCTGTCGCTGGATTGAGGATGGGGGATTTATCTGTTTTGGCGACCTATCGATCAAGACCGATCCTCTTAGTGATGCAGAGTACTCAGAGTCCTTAAATCATCAAGAGGTACCCAGTGGCGGGAACAGTTTTGAAAAAACTGATGATTTATTCATCCGCACCAGCGGGGTGCACATCAAGCTGGATCCCAGTGAGCTGATGAACCTGATTTTGAGAAATGAAGACGAGGTGGATACTGATACTCAACTCATGATGCGAGAGATTGCTAGCTACATCGAATTAAGCGATCTTCTTGACTATTCAGATTCCAGCCCTCAGGACCAGAGATTCGTCATATGGATGTTTCACATCGTGTGTCACTCAGGCCAGGAAGAATTCACCGAATATTTCCGAGGTTATTACGGCACGCCAGACAACGAGGTCCATGTCACGCATTTAGTGGAAGGGAAAACACGGATGGAGTTGTATGCATTCCTTGAGAAACTTGACTGGGACAGAATCTTTTCGATCTGTAGGATGCATTGTGATGTTGATAGCGTTAGCAGAATCTTCCAATCCTGGGCAGGGCTTGATTATGCGGCAGAGAGGGCCAGATATACAGTGGAGGCTTGGGACAGAGCTTGTAGATGGCCGATGGTGGACGGGAAGTATCTTCCGAGTGAGTGAGCCCTTTATTGATCACTTTACTGCTAAATGAATGCCACCTCTTACGCTAGATGCTACCCCTTTGAGCCTAGCTTGAAGAGTAGATGCCAATCGAGTCTGTCATTAACCTCCAAGCCGTCGTTGTAGCACCAATACTCATCAAGGTGCTTTTCGATGAACTTCCACCCAGGTATCCTGATGTTTTCTGAACTCACAGGAAATCCAGTCGTGACATTAAGGCTGATAACGCTTTTAGCGTTTAGTAGCTTTTCTACAATCTTGGGATCTATTAGCTGAGTGCCATTCGCTTTTCGTTCCCAAATATCATTATGAGTCGGCCGATATCCCGCAACTACGGAGCCGTAGTTGCGTGGGAGGAACATATTTATTTTGGGGTCTAGGCTCTCAGAGATTCTGGCATAGATACATCCTGCCAAACAGGCCATGAGTAGACGCGGATGGGCGTCATCGCTGAGGTAAGATATATCGGCATCCGTCATAGAAAATGCCTGCACAAGCTCATCTGAGCAGCTCTTTGGTGTGCCATAGGATTCTCTAGATAGTACTGTATACGCGAAGCTTGGGCTTCCTTTTGTGCGATCATTGAAGGATCTGAGATCTGATATCAATTGACCGCTGACTCCGTCCCTGCTGGCGATGAAGAATAATGGCAGGTCCAATGTTTCTACTCGCTTGAAATATGCAGTTAACTTGAATGTGCTAGTGGCTTCTTCTGAGGCAAGATGCAGTAGCTGCGGATAGTGGTCTCTGATAGCTGTGATACTTGTAAATTCATTGATGCCATTTGACATTTTTACGTTAATCCCAAAGTCGTACTCAATCTCTTCGTTGGCTTTCCGAATAGCTTCCTGAAACTGTTTAACTTGTGGTCGTCCACTTACGCGGCCGCAATACCCACACTCGATAGCCAGACAATCTTGGCTCATCCCTGCTCCAAGCTCATCGACGAGCCGTAGAAGTCTATGATTGATCAAGTTTTGTGTTTTCATGAGAAGAATAAGTTCAGTTTTAACGCTAATGCGACTATTCCAAGGAAGCTTCGGCAACCACGGATCACAACTCCTCGAACTTAACGCGCAGCGCTGCTGCAGCGTCGAGCAGTTCTCTGTTTTCCTAATCCGGGCACTCGACCCGCCTCGTTCTTCTTTCTCGAGCGCATCGGGTTGCTCGCCTTCTGAGAAGAGCTGATCGATCAACCTCCAGAGGTCGATCTTGATGCAAAAGTCGATCGCCTGCGGGCTTTTCAGCCCTTCCACCGAGGGGTAGCGGCTACTGCGGATGCGTCTTTCGAGCAGCTCCAGCTTCAGCGATCACCCGGATCATCGCTACTCCATCCAAGCTCACCCGCCTCGGCTCAGGGGGCCCGGGATGATTGGGCGCTGGTGGGCGGAGCAGCAGGGACGCTTGCTCGCCAGTTGGTTTCAGTAGAAATTGGTTCGTCTTGGACTGGTGCCACCTTCCGTCCTTCGCACGAGAGCTGACTTCAGGCCAGGCGTTCCAGCCAATCATGTGCTCATCCGTTGATGATTCATGAGCACCACCACCAAAGACGCCGCCGCCGCCCGCCGCCAGCAACTCGCCGCCCAGCTCCTCCGCGGTGAGGAGGTGATGGTTACTCAGCAAGGTGCCATCCGCCCGCTGAATGAGCGCGGCAGTAACGAGGTGGCGATCACCGTGCCGCAAGGCAAGCTCGCCGCCGCATCTCTCTACTGGTACCAGCGGGATCCGGAGCTGTTTCAGGCTGAGCTGCAGGCGATGAGCCACTTTTTTCCTCAGTTCCGGCCGGATCGCCTGCCAGATGGCCGGATGAGCTGGCTTGGTTCGCTGGCAAGCGACATCCCCGGCAGCCGTCGCATCTGGCACCTGCAGCTGGTGTACGACCATGACCATCCCCATGGGGATGATTACGGCGGCTCGATCACTGTGGTTCCGATTGAGCCCAACCTTGCTGAACTGCGGGAGCAGATCGGGGAACCCATCCCCCACACCCTCCGCCATGGAGGCGATGGATCGCTGAGCATCTGCACCGTGGCGACCGATGCCTTTCGCCATGGCCGGGATCACAGCAGCACTGCCGCCAGCGCACTGGCCTGGGCCTCCAAGTGGATAGCCGCATTTGAGTTGTGGATGCTCGGGGAGCTGAGCACGGATCAATTTGCTGGTCACCGCATCTGAGCAAAGCGATGCAGAACATCCATCCCACCGCGCCGCTGGAGGTGCTCTTCAGTCGGCGGGCTGTGGCGGCGATCTGCGCCGAAACCCTGGAGCACCATCCCCTGGAAACAGGCGGCATTCTGCTTGGCCACTTCCACCAGCGGCGTTGGCAGGTGCTTGAGGCGATCGATCCCGGACCTTGTGCCCGCTGCACCGCCACCACCTTCGAGTACGACAGCAGCTATGTGAACCACCTGGCGAGGAAGCTGGCGTGCCAATACAGGCAGCCCCTTCAACTGATTGGTCTGTGGCATCGCCACCCCGGCAGCTTTGATCGTTTCTCCGCCGAGGACGACATCACCAACCAGCGTTTCGCGGAGCGCACGCCCCATGGGGCGCTGTCGTGCTTGGTGAATCTCGATCCTGGCTTCCGTCTCACGGCATTCCACGTTCCGCCCGACCTGAGCTACGTGCGCTTGCCGTGGCTGGTGGGCGATGCGCTGATCGACAGCACCTTGCGTGAACCTCTTCACCCCTTTGACCTCGATCCAGAACGGCTGGCGGACCAAGCGCTGGCGACAGAACTGCGGCAGGTCCTGGCCCGGGTTCCCCGCGCGCGTTGCAGCTTGGCTTCTGGGTTGGCCGCTTGCCTTGATCCGATGATCACTGCGTTGGAGTCGCAAGCGGTTTGGCGTTTTGGTCTGCGCGCCTGCGGGCCCGTGCTCCAGGTGGCACTCGTCGAGACGCTGGGCCGACGCCGTCAGCTCTGGGAGCTGAGCCTCAGCCGTTCCGGTCAGCTTCAGGCCGTCCGCGAAGACGGTTGGTTGCTGAGCGCTGGCCAGTTCGTTGAACAGCTACAGGAGTTGAGCCATGTCTCGTGACAGCATGCAATCACGCTTGATGATCTGGTTTCCGGCTGATCTTGATCCGGGCTGTGCGGAGGTGGATCTGCACGGTTTCTTCCATGCCGAGACCGCTCAAGTGGTCGTGATTCAGCCCGATGCTGCTATTGCCGGTCGCCGCAACCTCAGCCGGGGCATGCCAAGGCTTGAGGCCCGCTTCGATGAGCAGGGATGGACCTTCCATGCCGATGGCTGGCGTTGTGGTGCCCGCCCCTACGACCTCGATGCCGATCTCTTCTCCCGCCATCGCGGCCTGCTCGAGCTCGCATCGATGCAGTCGAGCGGCGTGATCGTTTGCGGCTGTGGTTCGGTGGGCAGCCTGGCCGCGTTGGATCTGGCCCGCAGTGGTGTGGGTCGTTTCCTGTTGGTTGATGAGGACCTGCTGTCGATCGAAAACCTGTGCCGCCATCAATGTGGCCTGGCGGATGTGGGCCGCCGCAAGGTGGAGGCGGTAGCGGACCGGATCCGTCAGATCAATCCCAAGGCCCTGGTGGAGGTTGCCGCGATGCCGCTCGAGCAGCTGGATCCAGCTGTGGTGGCTGCATTCAGCGATGCAAACACCTTGATGCTTGCCTGCGCCGATAGTCGGCGCGCCGATCGCTACGCCGCGCGCCTTGCTGCCAGTCTGCGGCTTTCCTTCCTTTCGATCGGACTCTGGGAACGCGCTTTCGCCGGGGAGCTGTTCTACTGGCATCCCGACCAGCCGATGCCCTGCTACAGCTGCGCTCTCGAAGGCCTTGATGAAGCGATGCCGGTCCGCCCGCAGTCGCAGCGCCGCTTCTACAGCAACGAAACCGATCTTGAAGCTCTGGCTTTTCAACCCGGCCTGGCGATTGAGATCGCCCATGTCACCCAGATCGGCCTGAAGCTGGCGCTGGATTTGCTCAACCGTAACGTACCCAGCTACGCGCCGCGGCTGTTGGGTCACCTCAGCCAGTACACGCTGGTGTGCAACACCAACGATCCCCGCATCGGCGGTGATGCTGCCGAGATCTTTTCCCATCCCTTGCAGGTGACCACTTCGATTCAGGTGGGTTTCGGCTCCAGCAGTCAGTCGTGTTCGTGTCGTGCGCGAGGAGGAATGGACTGATGCCCTTTAACGAAAGGGGAGAGTTCATCCGCGCTCAGAGCCAGGCCACTGCCGCTGCGCCTGCTTCGAGACAGCGTGAACCTCTGTTCAGTCTGGAGAATTTGTTGATGTTCGCAATGCTGATTGGCATCATTGTTCTTTTGTTGGCAGTGGCCTGGTTGGTGTACAGGTACTGGGAATGGGTGTTGTTGGGTGCTATCGGCTCCGTGATCCTTCAGATTCGGCGATGGCTGTCTTGATGAATGCACCGTGTTCTCCCAGCAGGAAGCGCCGCTGTGACTCGTTGACCTGCATCCAGGACTCACAGCTCTTGTTGCCGAAGCTGCTAATTCGGCGGCAAGGATTAAGCCCGTGTGCCTCAAAAGCCGTGCTCTCCCGGCGACTCCAGATCAGGATCCCCTTGCGTGGGCTGCGTCTGAGCTCATCGGCAGCCCAGTTTTCTGCCCGTTGCCTGGCCCAGGCTTTCTCCTCTTCTGTAGCACGCGGGGTGCAGAATGCTTTGGGTACCTTTCGCACACGTCCCGCTCCAGGGGAATATCGGATAGAGAGATAAGGCTCAATCGGTTCATCAGCCCAGCCTCCCAGGCTTGGCGTTCCTGCTCCAGTTGCCGTTGGGCATCTGCCTGATCCAGAGCGAGGCAATGGCATAGATCGTCAGGATCAGGCTGCAATTCAGCGATCAGGGCCTGCAGCCAGTGATCACTGAGCGGCTCACCGAGCTCAAAGCTGCGGATCAGGCTGCCCACCTTGGATGGGTTGGAGGCACCGAGTGCAACGGCGAGCTGCCCGGGGCGCAGGCCGCGCTGCTCGCGCAGGAGCTGGAGATGGCGCGAGAGATGGGTGCTGCGCCGAACTGTGGACGACATGATTGCTCGGGATGGCGTTCCTGCTCATCAACCCCTCGGGGTTCCAGGATTGACCACCTTGCCCAGCAGGAACGGACGGCAGGTTGGTGATCGGCAATCCCCTGGAAGATTGGCGCCGATGCTCGGGATGAACGGAGCAAGCTCCACGACCAGACATTAGGCCTTTCAGCCATAAACACCATTCCTTCGTGCGAATAACGAGGGGGGAATTATTCGTGGAGAGATCGCCAATGCTTTGACCAGTGCCAGTCCTGGCTTGATTGCCACGTATCGGGAAGCGTTGTCTTCACGTCACTACGCCCGACGAACGATCGGAACGTATGAGCGCTGGCTCCGACGCTTCTTGAGGTTCCATCAGCGGCGCCATCCACGTGAGATGGGTGGGCCTGAGATCAATGCTTTCCTGACCCACCTTGCCGTTGAAGAGCATGTGAGCGCATCCACTCAAAATCAGGCCCTGGCCGCGTTGCTGTTTCTTTACAGGCGGGTGCTCAACGTTGATCCTGGCGACCTCGAGGGTGTTGTTCGAGCGCGACGGCCCAAGCGTCTGCCAGTGGTGCTGAGTGTTGTGGAAGTCCGCGCGGTGCTTCAACAATTAGAAGGAGCCTCTGCCTTGGTGAGCGGACTGTTGTATGGAAGTGGGCTCCGGCTGATGGAAGCCCTACGGCTCCATGTTCAAGACATTGATTTTGCGGCTTGTCAGGTGGTGATTCATGGCGGCAAAGGCAACAAGGATCGGGTGACGGTGCTTCCTCAGAACCTGATGGAGCCTCTGCAGATCCATCTGCAGGAGGTCAGGAGGCTCCATCGCAAAGACCTCGCAGCTGGGTGGGGGCAAGTCCCACTCCCGAATGCACTGGCCCGAAAATACTCGTCAGCCTCGCGTGAATGGATGTGGCAATGGGTGTTCCCGCAAGTAACGCGCTGGCGGAATCGGGAGACTGGGGAACAGGGTCGCCATCATCTTGATCCTTCTGTCATCCAGCGAGCCGTTCGCTCTGCAGTCCAAGCTGCCGGGATCAGTAAACATGCCAGCTGCCATACCTTTCGTCATTGCTTTGCTACCCACTTACTTGAACGTGGATCCGACATTCGAACCATTCAGGAGCTTCTGGGACACAGTGATGTGAAGACAACAATGATCTACACGCATGTGCTTAATCGAGGCCCTGCAGGCGTAACGAGCCCGGCAGATTTACTTTGAGACAGGTTCTGCGGGTCCGTAGAACACCGGGGACGCCATCAAAAAGCCTCCCGCCGGTTGAGTAGACGAAAGGCCTATCCGCTGCTATCTGGGCTGATATACGCGATCTAGGTTGCTACGCAGACGTTCTAATTAGCGTTCGATGGATCCAAGATATAGTATCGATCCGAGCGAAGTAACTTGTGTATAGCATGA
Organism: Synechococcus sp. BMK-MC-1; assembly: GCF_014279955.1. Lineage (NCBI taxonomy): Bacteria > Bacillati > Cyanobacteriota > Cyanophyceae > Synechococcales > Synechococcaceae > Synechococcus > Synechococcus sp. BMK-MC-1. Next base: position 1,916,560 of record NZ_CP047939.1, on the reverse strand, counting down.
CTCGATCAGCTGATGGCTCCAGTGATTCCATAGAATTTGAGGACGAACGATCGAGGAGAATTCACTCGGAACTGCAGTCCAATGATAAAGACGGAAACTACGCGTCTTTTTTTCAACACAGAACTCATCAAATTCTAGAGAACGATGTAAATATCGTTCCACCTGGCTATCGCTTCTCTCTGGATCGTGTAGTCGCAGTGGAGGTGTATAGCCCTTCAGACAAGGAGCGACTTCGACTACTCCTGCTCAACATGGCACGCAGGATTCAGAGAAAAGATAGCCGCGCATACGAGAGGGCCATAGAAAGTATTGAACGAGCAGTTGACAGGATTGCAAGTGAAAAGAAGTCGCGGTCCTATCACTTTATAGATGGCCTCGTTGTGCCTGCCAGGTCAAAGTTGTTTAAGTCATACAGGGTTAAAATTGAATCAATTGGATCTTCACTGCTAAAGGTCAGCATTTCGTTTACTCCTTCTGCCAACTTGCAAGAGCAGATCATATTTGTTGCGCAAACGCAGACTAATACTAGGGTAAGAATATTTGTGGATTGGCTCACTAGTATCAGAAGAATCCAAAACCCATCATTCAAGATTAAGAAAGGCAATAATCGAAAACGTCAACTTATCAAGGATCTTGACGATAGAATCCGAACCGAGGCCTATGCCATCGTGAGACGGGATGCTCCTGGAATTCTGGCAGGCAACTACAGTGGAATTCCGGTTTTGCTGGCGTTTAGATGTCAAGAAGAGACCCAGCCCGATTTGATCAGCAAGTCACAGGATAGTGCTCCTATGAGCGAGTTCTTTAGATTGCTTGCTTCAGCTGGAACAAACGGCTTCAATATCTATGGAAACAAGCAGACTAATGACATATATATTGAGCAAGAACGCAGGTCCGGCAGTGAGCTTAGAGTCCTTGGCAAATACATAGCCTCTTCAGAGAGTTTCTCAGTGTTTCTTAATCAGATTCTATGGATCAATACTCTGAAAGAGATTTTGAGATTACAAAGCAGGCAGCTTGACAACTTACAAAGCAAGATATTAATGCACTCTATCCAGAAAACAAGAAAGAGCTTGGCCTCGCAGCGACTTCAATTATACCAACATACTTCAATCTATGAGACTTTTACATCAGCCCATGACGAGGAGCAAGACCTTGACCAAAGAACTTTTGAGCCCCCGGGCACGGGCCTTATTTGGGAACCACTCCCAGGCAAGGCATTTGAATACTGTCAGCATGGCCTAGAGTCAGTTAAATGGCTGCGGAGTCTCATTGACGTTCAGATACCAAGGCTAAAAGAGTCTTATGCGATTGCGAAAGATGAGTTCAGCGATCGAACGATCCTTCGACTTCAACGATGGGCTATAGGTTTGGCTATTGCAGTGCCAATTTCGCAAATTATTCTACAGAGATTCTTGGATCTCACGTTTCCTATTTCCTCGCCTATGCCCTCGAAGCCCTTGCTCAAACAAAGCGGCGATCAATCCGTTCCCCCTGGCTCCCGCGATCCTTCATTTGGAAGACGGGTCATTAGCGTCCCAGAAGAGAAAAGCAAGATTCAACCACCGAACAACAAGATCCAGCGGCCGGAGCCATAGCAACCTTTTGATGGCAGCTAGATGCCGCCCGCCGCTGATCTTGAGCGTTAGGCAGACGAAGCGACAGGCTGCTTTGCGAAGAAGCCCTTATCCCGCTCAGCTCTGGACTTTCTTGACCTGTGTTGAGAGATCCTTCACCAAGTCAACGAGCTCTCGTCCCTTCTTGGCTGTCTGCCACATCTTCTCGCTGAAGATCTCGGCTGAATTCTCAGCATACGCGTGGTCGTCCAACTTGCAGAACCCTTGGACGCACTCATTGCGAGCATCTCGCCATTGATCAAGTTCATGGAAGGCGTCTCCCTCGATCAATTCACCGCTGCCTGTTATCGCTTTCTTTGCCTGCGCAATGAGATTACCAAGGCTTTGCCTGCTTGAGGCCGCCACTCCTTTGGTCTCAAGTATTGAGAGGAGGCGATCTGTGATGATGCTTTCCTCCAGAGAGATGGCTTCCAAAAGCCAACCTTGCTCTAATGCTTCATCAAGTCGTTCAAAGGCTAGCTTATAGCGCAAGTAACGACCAATCTGCTTCTTCATTGTTAATACCCGAGAGATAATAAGTGCCGCTTAAATGAGTGAACTTGCCTCCAGAAGGTCTTATCATCCGTTACTTCAATCTAAAACTGACATCCATCACTGCGCTGACCTCTTTTTCAATCGTTTCGGTGTCGTAGAGGCCGCCACTGCCAGCTGAGCTAGAGCCAGGTGCAGTGACCTGAAATGTGGCTGTGCCAACGTTAGTCATTCGGCCGAGGGAAAGGCTGCCGGTGGTGGCGATCGCCTTTGCGCGTTGCTTTGCGTTTTCCGTGGCTTCCTTGAGCAGCTCAATCCGTTTGTCTGCAAGCCCTGAGTAGGTGTATTGGGGCATTTGGAATCTTGCGTCGACGCCATTGCTGATCAGTTCGCTTGATCTCCGGCTGACTTCCGCCACATTGTCGACATCAGCACTGATGACGACAATTTCCTGGCTGAATTTCCAGCCAAGCATGGTCTCTCTGCCGGTCTCGCGATTAGTCTCGATGTTCGGGCTCACAGACAGAACCTTGACAAAGATATCGTCGGTGGAAATCTTATTTTTCTGAAGGAAAGCAAGGGCTTGATTAAGTTGCTTCTCTTGAGTTAAAGCCCCTTGTGAGCGATCAACAGACTCGGTCTTAATCGTGAACGACCACTGCACTCGATCACTGCGCACTGTTTCGGTGCTGACACCTGTGACGTCGACCTTGGCACCACCTTTGTCAATCAACGAGACGACAAGAGCGACACCCAACCCTGTGCAGGAAAGAAGGCCGACACAGAAGACTGCGACCGCCACGGCTGGCGAGGCTAAGAGTTTTTCTCGCCAAGGGAAGCCGTCCACCACTAAATCCTGGCCCGAGCCTTATTCAGTTTAGTCCTGGGGTTTCAGTTTCGCAGACGTATTTTATGCGATTTATGAATAGCTTGTCGTGTTTTCATTTTTTCTCTTGTCTTGCGAGGAAGCAGTGCCCATTTGTTGGTAGCCATTGTCAGTTCGAAATTGAACGTCTTTTCTTCGAGCATCCCCTTTGCTGGACTTGGTCTTGCCCTGTCCGTTGTCAGTGCCTCCAACGCCCTGGCCCAGCAACCGGTGCGTCCCCTCCCCAAGGTGGGTGGGTGCCCGGTGGGGTACTACGCCTCAGGCGATTACTGCGTGCCAAGCAAGAGCGGCAACAGTCGCGGTGCGATTGAGAAGGTGGGTAACAGCTGCCCGATCGGCTTCTACGCCTCGGGCAACTACTGCCTGAGCAGCCCGAGCAACCAACGCGAGGCGATGGAGAAGGAGGGCAACGCTTGCCCGATGGGCTGGTTCAGCTCCGGCAGCTATTGCGTGACAAACAACTGATCAGAGGACGACGCCATGGGATTCCGTTTCCGCCGCTCCGCCCGATTGGGCCCCCTGCGGTTTCACTTCTCCAAGAACGGCCTGAGTTCGATCTCTGTGGGTGGTCGGGGCGCATCGTTCAATGTACCGGTGAATCGCCGAGGAGGAGCGCGCAGCACGGTGGGGCTGCCGGGCACGGGCCTGAGCTGGAGCGTGGAGCATGAGGCTGATGCTGCTCGGGGCCTGCCCAACAGCCGCCGGCTCAAGCCAGGCCAGTTGCAGCTGCTCAAACAGGAGTGCCTGCAGATCCTGCACCAGGAGTTGTTTGCGCCAGACAACGACGCCCACCGACTCTGGAGCGAGGGCCTGGTGAGCCAGTTGCTGTTGGATCCACGCGTCAAGGGCCGCACTGCAGGCTTGCTGGCGCTGATCGAAACCCCAGAAGCGATGCAGGCCTACATCGAGCGGGGCCGGAGCCAGGACGACGTCAAACGGCGGGCGCAGCGCTGCCTCCAGGCAGCGGAGCTGGCCGGGCGGTTGCTGAATCCCGGTGGCGAGAGACACCTGAATGAGACAGCTGAGAAATGAGTGTTGTACTGATCGCGGCACCCCGTCAGCTGCGGGACGCTCGGGACAGCGGGCTGGGAAGCCTGCTTCGGCCGTTGTCATGCCAGGCGGGATTGAGACCCCCGCCTTTTTTCTGGCCAAGTGCTGCATCGATCACAACAGCGTCCGCGGATCGGGATTAGACAGTTCTGAGATACCTGAGACGCATGCCTGCTTTTGCTGTTGCCGCCACGCCCCGCGGTTCGTCGATCGAAAGGCTCGACTCCGGTCGCTACCGGGTGTGTGACGTCGATCATCACTGCCGTGAGGTTGAGGACGTCTGGACTGCCTTTGAGCTGGTGCACGGTCAGGAGCTGGAACTCGAGGGTGCACCGCTCTCTGACACCAATCTCGCCCAGTGCAGCTGATCAGCTCTGCCATTCCCTCTGCCAACGCTCATGTCAGCTCAACGCCGCTATCGCCTTACCGATGCTGCGATGCAGCCCCATCCCCATCTCGACGACGAATTCGCCTCCCTGCCGGAGGCGCTGGAGACGGCGATTCATTGGAGTCGATTGCTGGCGTTTGATCCGATCCAGGCGTCCATCGGCGTGGAGGTGAGCACCGCCTGCGGCAGCTGGCGCACGTTGCAGAACCCCACCAGTGCCGCTGCTGTCACCACCGGTCAGGGCGGCCGCAATCTCTGAATCCATCGCAGAGCGAACATCAGGCCTGCGCTGGCTGCGGTTTCCTGCAGCGACCCGCGCTTTCGGCATGGCTTCTGACGCCCTCAAGTCACACGCATCTTTCCGGCAACAGCGTTACAGCTCCACCGCCCATGCGGATCTGGTGGCGGTTCAGTTCTGGATGAATGGTTGCACCCAGGTCGCCCATGTCAGCCCAGCTGGCCTGCGGCGGTATCGCCAGGAGCTGCTGGCCACAGGTGCAGTGTTGCTCACTTGAACAGGCATGATCCCAAGCTCAAGCTGAAACTTTCTGGCCTTCTCCTCTGAGCGCTGCATCGTGTGATCAGCTCAGAGGATGTGTTCGCCATGTACACGATCGAGCGCCTTGCCGATCAGGGATGGACAAAAGAGATCACCTGCAACACCGAATTCAAGGCTTTCATCAATGCCCGCACCAAGTGCATGGCCACGGGCAGGATCTATCGCGTGATCTCCAGCGATCGAACAGTGGTGTGTGTGATCACGTTGGATGATTGCAAGCGTCAGCTCCTGGCGAGATAAGCCCTGGAGCAGATGGACGCATCCAGCGCAGACTCAATGGCTATAGAAGATCCATCTGCTGTTCAGGCCGTTTGAGAATCTCAATGGTTTCCACTTCCACGAGCCTTGGCTGCTCATCAGCAGAGGCTTCGTAGCTGCCACTGACGCGGACATTGCAGTCGAGGATCTCGCGCACCGTTCCCTTGTGCCGATCGTCGTAGATGCAGCGGATACCGCGCTGATACCGGACTCCTCGGATCTCGAGCGCAGGGCATCCAGATCGATTTCCCGAACAACACCTTCAAAGGAATCTGTGCCACTGGAGCGCTTGCTGGATGGTTGCACGAGGGTCTGCCTCAGAATCTCCCGGCTTTTCTTGGTGAGTGGCAACGGAGCAATCTTTTCTTCTCCGGGGCAGCTCAGGAATAGATCGGTGATGCCCTTGCTGCTTTTGGACGGCGCCAGCTTGTGTGCAGCCAGCATCACGGTGTCACGCACCGCTGGGTCCGGGAAGAGCGAATAAACCTCGTCGCTGACACCCTCCTCATGGATCAATCTGGGAATGATCGGCAGGCTGCGTACTGCATCACGCACCGCTGCATAGAGCCCGTCGGTGACGCCTTCAAGAACAAGCTGCCCCTGGGAGTCGACCTCCCCAGGACGCGGCACCCGCATGCCAACAACGAGGCTGCCGTAGGCCAGGCCGGAGAGGTGCGGATCAAGATGCGTAGGCCAGCGCACCGTCCTGTCCTCCAGGCCGGCAATCGACTTGGCAATGTGCTGAATCTGGGTTCGCAACTTGGAGAACGCCCCTGTCACCAGAGACACCGGGGGCTCAGGCCTGGTCACACCAGGCCCTGTGAAACGGGCCACCAGATCAGCCTGATCGGCCAGTGAAGCGTAAGCAAAGTCTTCCCGGTAGAGCTTGGCCAGCATGTCCAGATAGGGGCCGCTGATGGCATCAGGCTCCTGGCCCATGCGCACAGCAAGCGCGCGAGCTGCCTGAAGCTCCTGATGAATGATGAGGGCCCTGGCCTCGATCGCCTTGATCCAACTGCCCATCACATCAACCTCAACACGCCTTTGCGATGACCGTGATAGAGCCCCTTTTCGAGGGCCGTCTGGGGGCGCAGATTCTGCAGCAGGTCAACGAAATCCTTCTTGAGACCGTTTAAGCCCAGATGCAGATCAATCTGGTAGCTGCGAAACAGTTCTGCTTTGCCCTGAAGCAGCATCTGCCCCTCCCACTGGTCGATATCGGGAAGATCGCTGAGTTCAAGAACCAGGTTGATATTGCTCGGGCTGGCCTTCTGACTGACGTAACTGCCATCGAGGACAACAGGTGGGACTACGGCAAACCGCGGCACCAATTCAACGGCGATGAAATCCCTCAGGTGAGCAGTCAGTTGGCGCCGCTCGTTGTTCCAAGCCAGGTTCATCTCGACCTCTTCGATGGTGCACTCATGGATGCCACCGGGCAGCAGGCCAAACCGATCGAAAGCAGGGATGGGCATTCGCTAGCCAGCAATCGTTGCTCGGTGGTTCAGTGACCCTCCTGCTTCATCGACAGAAGAAGCTGCCTCGGTACTTGCGCTGGTGGCATAGCCGGGCATGGGCTGCCGCGATGAACCGGTTTATACCCAGCGATCTGCATCCCGGGTAGCTGTTGAAAGGGTTGATCGGCATCCCGGCCGGCAGTGCCGGCCGGGAGAGGCGCTGGCGCCTCAGAGCACCAGAACCCTGGCCTGATGCCCAAGCACTCGCTGCTGATTGGCAGCCAGGATCAGGGCTTCATCTTGGGGCACGTAGTGAGGCATCGATGAGATGTGCCCCTTGCGATCGAGGAAGAGCACCCTGAGGAGGCGGCCAGCGGCATCAAGCAGATGGACCGAGATGATGCGGATCGGGCAGGTGCGGTTTAGAGAAGTGGCGGCCATGGCTGGACTGGCGAACGACACCGCCGTCAAGCACTGGCGCCGCCTGCGCCGCGCAAGGGGCGCGGAGCGACTCGCGTCAGCCCTTGCGCGGTGCGCAAGCCAGGGCAGGCCGGGTGGCGTGATCGCCAACCCCGTGGCCAACCCCCCATGACCGCCCCTGCCTGAACGCACCTCCTCTGGTGGATCGATGCTGTTCAGCCGGCTTCCCGAGCAAGGCAGGATCCATGCGGAGCGAATCAATCGCTACAGAACCGATTCCTACGTTGGCTGCCGCATTGTTTGGTGCTGCAGAAGAAACGCTTCAATCCAGTCGTGATGCCGCCGCTGGTTGATGCGATCGGCGATCGATGTCGCCTCTGCGGGGACCTGGAACCGCTTGCGGAACGCCTTGGTGAAACCCTCCAGCTCCGGGCGGGTCAACCTGCGGACCGTGGCCAGGATCGTCTGGACCGTGGCGGCATCAAGGGGCTCCAGGCCGCCCTTTTCCTTTGCGTTGCTTGCGGCGCCTGGGCGTTGAGTCGACAACCGATGACGGGTGTTTGGTGGTGTGGATGACGCCGGGCTGGTGACCTGCCGTTGCTGCTTGTCGTAGAGGGCCAAGCCAAAGGGATTGCCAAAGGTCATCAATGCCCGCTTCATCGCATCGGTTTCGGCTTCCTTGAGCGCGGATTCATGGGCCTGGCCCAGGTCGGCGTCGATGCCATGGCCGGCGCCGCTGCCTTCCCGGATCACTGCACCGACGCGGATACGGACGCGGGCGGTGTAAGTGACACCCCAGCCAGAGCGACCATCGCGGCCAATCGAGCGCTCGCTCTGGTTGACGCACGTCAGGGCGATGGTTTCACGCTGCCAGCCGTCAAAGCCAAAGATGCGGTTGGCTTCAGCAATCGCTTGCCAACCCTCCAAGTAGGCGAGGGATCGACCGGCCTGCTGGCGGGTCTGGACCTTGGCGCGATCGAGGGGAGCGGAGAGGGCTGCGAGCTGCTCAGGGGAGAACCCAGCGGTGGTGGTGTGCATGTCGTTGGAAGGAGAGAGAAGGACGGTCAACAGGGGATGGGCCGGATTAACGGATTCGCCAGCTGCGGCGGGAGATCAACTGGGCGCCGGTGATCTGCTGGCCTGCTTTGAGGGCTTCCTTGATGGCGGCCTTGTCCGGCCTGCTGGTGGTGGTGATGTGCAACCACTGGGCATCGAGGGCGTTCTCGTCATCGATCAGTACGGCCTGCGTCTTGCGCGAGCTCAGCTCGTGATGCGGCAAGGAGAAGCGGGTGGCTGACGGCTGCAGCCGGGTGAGAACAAGCAGCAGCAAATCCTCAAGCGCATCGGCTCGGCTGGCATCAGCGCGGGCCAGTTCGGTGAGGCGCTTGGCCTGTTACTGGCGGTAGGCCGCCTGAGCACGCAGGTGCTCGATCACCCAGCAGCTGGCATCGGCCTTGGCGGTGAGAGCTTGTGTGTTGTTCTCCTCCGCCAGAAGTGCAGCCTCCAGCTCAGCCAGGGCTGAGGCGCGCTGCTCTGGGGCATCGGTTTCCAGCTGTTCGGCCAGCAGGCCGATGGCGGTGGTGAGCTCCTGGGCCTCGATGCCCAGCTGCCAGAGGGAACCGGAGCGCTGGAGCGAGCAGGACGGTCCGGCGGCCTGGGGGACAGCAGAGGAGGCTGCCGCCAGCGCAGGGGCAGCGACTGGAGCGGCAGGGATCGGGTTGAGAACAGCCATGACAGCTGAAGAGGAATGAAGGAACTGAAGTAAGAACGATGCGCTGATGGGGCGCAAGGCTTCAGGGGCGGACGGAGGCAGGAACCGCCCAGAGCCCGGCCGACGTGCTGACCTCAGCAACGGCGATCGGCACTGGAGAACGGGGCGCCATTCGGCAAGCCAGATTCAGCAATGAGGCGGTGCCGGCACCGCCGGGAAAGGCCACCACCAGCACTGAGGCGATCGCGCCCGGGCCGGTGTGCAGCACCGCTTGAGCGATGGCCCGCTTCAGCAGCGCGCGGTTGCGGATCGGCCCGGCGGCTCGGCCATGGCGCTGCCATTGGGCGGGCATCACCAACGACGGCCAACCCAGCTGATGGGCTGCTTGGCCAATGGCAGCATCGGCACCGCGGGCACCGCCATGGAGCAGCAGATGCACCAGCCGGCAGCTGCTGCGGGCCAGCAATTCAGCGGCAACTCGCTGATGCGGCCAGGCCAGATCACGGCCGCCGCCAGCCACGATGACCAGCGAGCGTGCCGGAACGATCTCCGGCCACGATTGAAGACATAAAGCCATGGATTCAGTTGCCAGAAAGGACAACTGATCGGGGCATCACAACCGTTTAGGAATACGCAGCAGTGATGGCGAGACCAGGAATTCAGTTGCCGCCGGCGATGGGCTCTGGGCCATTGGCGCAGTCTTTATTCTATCAGTACAAATGCACTTTAAGCCGGCCAAAACGACTGCAGTGCAATGGATCTACGCAAAGCAAAGGCATGCGCTGATGGATCGAAAAGCTGATAAGCAAACCCACCAGATTCAGGCCTGAATACCCAGCTGGCCGCGCAGCCGGGCGAGGAAACTTGAGGCTCACCTCTCCCCTATCCAAGCGCATGCGAGCCCGGCCACCGCAGCCGCGGGAGAGCAGCTTTGCCCACCACCTCACCACCGGCCCCGAAGCGGAGGGCGGCGGCGTCTGCAAAGCCAGGCCGACTTGGACGGCCGAACACATCGGTGACACTCCGTGCCGCCAAGGACCACGACGAGCACTTGATTACGTCGTTGGCTTATTCAAGAAGCGGCCCTTCTCGTCCACAAAGACCACCACAATTGCGGGAGGCCTTGCTCGACACCCAGATCATTACCGACGAGCCCCGAGACCTTTAAAAACCCCAAACCTTCTCACATCCCTTCTCACACCCAAGACAGTCGAACAAAGAACACCAGTGGTGGGAATGAATCTTGGCTTTTACAACCAAAGCCTTCTAAGCAGTCGGTCGATGGTTCGAATCCATCAGGGGGCGTACTCAAAAGACTCATCAAGCACAGGGTTCTTGGTTGTCCCGAGAGCCCTCATTTTGCGCTGTTGATCTCCCGGCGGTTGTTGAGCCCATTGCGCTGATGCCAAAGCGCCGTCACCGGGGCAAACCGGAAGAAACTCAAAAGCAGCAGTGGAAGGATTACCGGCGCCGGTGTCGTGGACCGGAATGGGGGGAGAGATATACAAAGGAGGAGTTGAGGCTGATGCAGGAGCGTGGCCGTCAGCTGCGTGAAGGCGAATATGGATCAGTGACTTGGAACGACCTGCTGGGTGAAAGGTGATGCCGAGTAACGAAAAACCCCGCCATTTAGACGGGGTGAATGTTTTGTAGGGAGATCGATAGCGACAACCACGCCCCCCCTGCTTTCCCCTTGCGGGTTTTGTATCGCTTGCAGTCAGCAAGGAACTGCGTCAGGCATCCATAGATATCTGCTTTGGCCACTTGAAGAAGTAAGCGCTAGAGACCAAGCGATAGCCAGTGGGGCACGCATCGACGCTATCTATCTCACCATTGTCTTAGGTGCTTTTCACTCAATTCTAAGATTTCTCGCAGCAGTTTTGACCAGGATTTTTTCCAGAGATTGAAATGTCGTGACGAGTGCATTGAAAGGATTCGACCACACCAAATCCAGCTCCATGACTTTTCCTGTGATGTTGCTGCATCTAATTGCTGTTAGCATAATCGTTCCATGTCTGGTGGCAGTCGGTCTCAGCCAAAAGGTGCATGATTGGACTCCCAACGCTTAAGCATTCAAGCTTTGATGAGCACTCTACTCTGCTGCAGAACAAGCAACAAAAAACCCCGCCATTACGACGAGGTTTTTACTGAAGTAGAAATTCTGATGCGACGTTGGCGGAACGAAGAAAAAGCCTGCTTGATCGTCATGGCTAGATTTTGAGTAACGCCTCCCTGATACCAGATGAGCATCGGCGAGCTAGTCACAATCAAGTTGACCCACCCCTTTATCAAGGGCATCAATCACTCTGCGATCACGGCTCCCCCTGGCCAGGAAAAGAAAGCCCGCAGCTTTTACTCAGGCTTACTGAAAATGGAGGAAGGGGCAATCCCTGCCCACCTTGGCAATCTGCAAGGGCAAGTGAAGACAGGGATCATCTGGTTTGTTTTTAATGACGCAATGATCCATATCGTTTTTGATGAGGCTCATACTCCGATCCCAGCAGGCCGACACCTCTGCTTCCTAATCAATGGTCTGACGGCTCTTCATCAGTCATTAACAATCCATGAACATGCGCCCTTTGGGGAAGAAAAGCTCTCAGATCGCAAACGCTTCTTTGTGAAAGATCCCTTTGACAACTGCCTGGAGTTCCTTGAATTCCAACAAGCAAAGGCTTGAGTTCCATCACCCTGCAATCCCTTTCATACGAATTCAATAGGGAATGTTGACTCAGCGGAAGTCGAAATCATCCTTGTGTTCATGGAAAAACGCTTGCATCACTGCTAAAGCCTCAAGGTTTGCCAAGGTCTTCTGCGCCTGGGCCACCATCACTCGTCCATGGGGAACGCATTCAGCAACAAGAGCAGCACCCTCTGAGGCATCAACCTTCACCCGCTCCATGCAGGCATTGATGCGCTCGCTGATGCTCGCCATGCCTTCCGTTTCTGCTGCCATAGCAGGGGTGATGCTGCTCAAAAGCAGGCGTTGGAGCGCAGCGGTGGCGGCGTCAAAGCGAGGAATTGTCATATAACCATTGTCGTCAAGACCGGCTCCAATTGCAGCGATAGGCCGCTTAATCCCCAAATCCAGTTGCACGTTTTTTGGGCTTCGTCTTTGTTGGCGTTTCTGCAACACGATCCGACGGGCTCACTGCTGTGACGTCGTTAAAGATCAGTCCATCAAGCCAAACGGTGATGATATAGACGACGATCAGAACTGGGATAATGACGCCCCATTCATTGGGAAATTCATAGGGAATCTGCCTGACTCCATAGATCGCCAGGTATCCGGTGATCAGCGTGAAAACAAAGCGCCTGATGGTGGATGGATTCAACGCGCCGATGCCTTGGAACAACAGTCAGTCTCCCACCAACGCTCCATGATTGGTTTGGTCATTGGAGACGGCGTCAAAACTTCCTTGGATAGGGAGGATTACCCGCAAGGTCAACATTGATTTCTCTGCAGATATTCATCCACGCATCCAGCCCGAAATTGACGCCCATCGGACCATCGATGAACTCCTGAAACTGCTCAGCTGTGATGCCTTCGCGCACTTCCCAGATGCAGAAAGCCGGACCCTCTGGACCAACCGGGCAGAAAGAGTGATTGTAGAAACCAGCTTCGAGGTTTTTGGCAACAGCTTCATCCCAACCACCGCCAGGGGCCATGGCTGTTTGCGCAGCCTGCCACCATTGCGCAGCCTTGCCTGCACGGAACTCATGGTGCACATGGAAGAACTTGGATGCCATGCATCAGTTCCGAAGTGGATCTGATCTTCGCGGTTCAGAAGGATTCCGCAAGTCGCAGAGCCAACACCCCGAGGGCCTCATTCAGGCGCTGTTGCTTGGATTCGCAGCGCATCGGACTCAGGTACAGACGCTCCCGTCAGCGCGGAGGGTTTCTGACCAGCACAAGCCAGACATCCCCCATTGATGCGATACGGCGCCAGATGGTTGCGCAGGCAGCGCGTCCCCCGGAAAAAGAGCACCTGGCCGCGCTCCCGCGCGTGGGCATCCGTTAATGCCAACCTCAACCAACTCTCGGGCACCTGACCTTGCAGCGCGCTCCTGTTGCGACGCGCCTCCTCCCGCCGCTCCTGCTCATCGCGATCATTGCGCGCCTGAACAGCCTCAACCTGCAGCTCCCGCGCGCATGCATGGCAAGCGATCACCACCGGTTTTTTGCGCAGGGTGTTGTGGGACAGCTTGTCTCCAGGAACCTCCCGCTCTCGGCCGCAAGCACAACGGCACCACCAGTACACATTCCCGCCCTTGGTGCGCCGCTCTGAAAGCCGCAGCACCGTGAGCTTGCCGTACACCTCACCGACTCGATTGCGGGGTTGGGATGGCATTCAAACCACCGTCATGGCATCAAGACATCAGCGCGTGATGCCAGCCGGATGGATCCGGCGTTGTGCAGCTGCCCGTTCTGATCCCACTTGCGCCTGAAATCCTTGAGGATCCCCTCGCGAACCGGAGGAATCGCCACGAGCCCAAGGCCCAGGGCAAGGAACAGAACAATCAGCACCGTGCGTTCCCTTGAGCTGGTGGCGTTTGGATCCTGATCCATACAATCGGAGCGCACCTGTCCCATGCTGGTCCAGTTCGCGGCAGGCGTCTAGAGGTGCAGCCGAGATGACGTGATGACAAAAAACCGACGACTGATCCTCACCGCATTGATCACGGGCTGCTGGATCGTGCTCCTGTCGCTGCTGAACAGCGGGATTCAGACGGTTGTGATGGCCACCATGTGGGACCTGAACACGATGTTGCCGCCCACCTTTGTGTGGCCCACCATCGCGATTCTGATCCTTGTGTTGATCGTGGTGCTGCTGGCTGTCCCCGCCCTGCTGATCTGGGAGATCTGGCGTCGCCCCTGAGGCTCAGGTCTGATTACCGCCCAGCATGTCGTCGTAGCCCTCATAGGGGTTGTATTCAGCCCAACCGGGACTGCCCTGATCCAGCAGGCCGTACTCACCATCGATCATGTTGGCCCTGGTGTTGCCGTAGGGGACCGTGTTGCAGGTGATGCCTCCCCCAGCCGCTGGCTGACAATCGTCGAAACGGATCTGGGCTTCCGCCGGGATCACCGAGAAAGCCACCATTGCACCGAGGGTCATGGCGGGCAAAGACTGCTTCAAGGCCTGCATGAGTCATGGCAATACTTCAGATAGTTTGCAGGCCTAGGCATTGGAATGGAGCTCATAGGCCCCAACAGAGACGATCGCTGTCCTGCAGGGTCCGCAGGGCCCGATCGCCTCGACCTTCAGAGAGCTGAACCATCACCACCTCCGCTTGAAGACCGAGGAGAAGAGATTGGCAGGGAAATCGTTCCCTGCTCGCAGCACGGCGTTGCAACTGCTCGGTGAGGTCCAGGGCACGGGCGCACTGGCTGGCATCCTCCGTTGTGAAGCAGGCGATGAGCTCAGGCCTGATGCCATCCAGGGCACGGGCCAGCGCAGGACTGAACGGGATGGTCGCCGCCAGACACAGAAGACACAGCCGCCTCATACGCCGATCACCAGCCACTGAGACCATTCTCCTGAGAGACTATTGGGGCTTATTTGCTGAAAGGATGTACACAGACTGGACCGCTGTCGCTCTGCTGCTGTTCACCAGCGTTCCCCTGCTGGCTGTGGTAGCCACCGCCACCTTCTTCATCTGGCAGCAACGGAAGAAGCAACTGCGTTGACGGCCTCGGCTGCGGCTTGGTCCAGCCGCGACTTCAGTTCTGCATCCTCAGCATCGACAAAGCCTTGTCCCAAACAGGCCAGACAGGTGCGGAACTGCTGTTCACCCACCCGCTGAATTCCACTGCCACCGCAACAGGAGCAGACCTCCATGACCACAATCACGCAATGGCTTCAGTGTGGGAGCAATGGGCCCCATTGATCCCGAAGCCTTCCTTAAGAATGAAGGCAATTGCTGAGACTCTGCCATCGCTTGGGCTGACGGCCAACGTGCTCGAGCAACTCAAGCGCTGACATGGACGTGCCAGCAGGCACTAAATCCAGGGATGCGGCGAGGTGGCCCACCACTCGATCAGGCCCCCATCCTTGTTGTTTCAGGGGCTCCAATCCACTGGCCCGCTCACGCTTCGAGAGCTTCAAGCCGTCCTCCGCAAGAAGCAGAGGCACATGGCAGTAGGCAGGTGCCGTTTGCCCCAACACCGCCGCCAGAGCCTGCTGCGGCAGACAAGCCGGGGCCAGATCCTGGCCGCGCACCACCTCGGTGATCCCCAAGGAGAGCTCATCCACCACCGTGGCCAGGTGGTAGGCCACGAAACCATCAGCGCGGCGCACCACCGGATCACCACACGAGGATGCATAGGGTTCCGGCACGGTGAGCCTCCAGGCGGGAAGCCGGCCATCCTCGAAGCCCCAGCTCAGGCCTCGGCCACGGCACGTTCCTGGATAACGGGAGATCCCGGCCAGTTGCCGGCGGCTGCAGCGGCAGGCATACACCACTCCCCCGCGGCGCAGGGCCGACAGGAAGAATCCATAGAGACCCCGGCGTTGGCTCTGGAACACCACGGGTCCATCCCAGTGGAGACCGAGCCACTGCAAATCGTTCAGAGCGGACTCGGTCGCTCCGGGCCGGATCCGCGGCGTATCAAGGTCATCGATGCGGAGCAGCCACTGGCCTTGGTGACAACGGGCCTGCAACCACGACAGCAAGGCAGTGCGAAGATTTCCCAGATGCAGCGGGCCTGAGGGCGTGGGAGCAAAGCGTCCTCGATATCCCTCGGAAGCCATGGCTTCACCACGGCGCAGGATGGCAAGCAGGTGGTCTGGGCAGATCACAAAAAAAAGGTGGTCCCGTAGGACCACCTCAAAGCGTTCAACAGGTGCGGATCAGCCCTGAACGCGGTCCTTAAACATCTTGCCAGCGGTGAAGGCAGGCACACGCTTGGCGGGGATCTTGATCTTTTCGCCGGTCTTGGGGTTCAGGCCCTGACGGGCGGAGCGCTCGCGGGGCTCGAAGGAGCCGAAGCCAAGGATGGAGACTTTCTTGCCTTCAACAACGGAGTCGATGATGGTTTCGATGGCAGCGTCCACAACCAGGGACACGTCGGTTTTGGTGAGCTCGGTGCGGGCAGCAACCAGATTGACGAGATCGGCTTTGTTCATGGAAAGGGAGGAAAGTGGCGGAAGCGGTTGGAACGACAATGCGGAAGTCGACATCCGCACGGCTTGCCTGAGCGCGCCAATCGTATGGAGGTCTGAGCAGAGCGGCAACCGAAAAACACCGTGCCGCAATGCTTTCTCTGCAATGTTGCCTGATTCAAACCTCAGATCCATTGCGCTGCCCGGCGGGACTCCAACTGCTGAATGGGGCCAGACGCCCACCGCGCAAGGCGCCAAGCCCGGCTCCAGATGCCAGTGAGGGAGCGGCTTCTGAAGGTAGCCACTCGCGCAGACGCTCCAAGCTGCGCTGCTGTCTTGGCCAATGAAAGGTGCGCCGGTGCTGCAGCGGGGCCAGAGACTCGGCGGCAACCGGCACCAGCAAGCGTCCGCAGAAGAGCACATTCGAGGGGGCTGGGGCATACACAACCGCATGGCCCGGGGTTGGCCCTGGGGTCCAGAGCAGGCGTAAGCCGGAGATGGTGGTGTGAGCCTCGGCAAAGGTGCCGAGGTCTTGAACCCCCGGCAGGAGATACGCCTCCTGCTCCTGCAAGAGCACCGGCCAATCAAGGCGTTCCTGCAGGCGGCGCAGGCGGCCATGCCCTTCCCGGCTGGTGAGCAGGATGCGAGCCACACGGCCTCCAGCCAGCTCCTTCAAGGCCGTCAGGGTGGCCTCGGTGAGCGGGGGGCAGTCGATCAGCACCGGTTCCGGAGCCACATCAAGCCACCAGGACGAGCCACCGCGGCAGTCGCGATTGGGGGGGAACAACCAAAGATCCGCACGAATGCGCTGCGGAGGGCGTCCGGGTTCCAGGGCGGAGGTCAACACAGTCACGGTGCTTCACCGCAGATACCACTACTTTGAAACCAGTGCGTCCTGCGGCCGGCGGGTGGTTCGGTGAGCGCAATCCTTCGAGGCAGACCCTGGCCCCTGGGCAGCACCGTGACAGCACGGGGCGTGAATTTTTCGGTGGCCGCGCCACGGGCCAACCGGGTGGAGCTGCTGCTCTTCAGCAGCAGTGAGGCTCCCAGTCCTGAGCGGATCATCGATCTTGATGTGCACACCCATCGTTCCGGCGACTACTGGCATGTGGAGGTGGAGGGCCTAACGGAGGGCTGCCTCTACGGCTACCGGGTGTTCGGGCCGTTGGCGCCGGGTGGGCATGGATTCCGGCCCGCGAAAGTGCTCCTCGATCCCTGCGCCCGGGGGATCGAGGGCTGGTCGGTGTACCAGCGGGAGATGGCCACCGGGGCCTCACCGAACACCGACTGCTGCCTCAAAGGTGTGGTGTGTGAGCGCGACCGCTTCGACTTTGATGCCCACCCCAGACCGCGCCACAGCTGGCAGCAGACGGTGATCTACGAACTGCATGTGGGGGGCTTCACCCGGCGCAGCGACAGCGGTGTGGCGCCGGAGCGGCGCGGCACCCTCCTGGGGGTGATCGACAAGATTCCTTACCTCAAAGCCCTCGGTGTCACCACGATCGAGTTGCTGCCGGTGCAAGCCTTCGATCCGCACGATGCGCCTCCAGGCCGCGACAACGTATGGGGCTACAGCCCGCTGAGCTGGTTCGCCCCGCACGCGGGCTACATCTGCGGAGACGACCCCCTGCAGGCCCGCAAGCAGATGCGCGCCCTTGTGGCCGCCTGTCATGACGCCGGCCTCGAGGTGCTTCTGGATGTGGTTTACAACCACACCACCGAAGGCAACCAAGCCGGCCCCACCCTGAGCTGGCGTGGGTTCGCCGACCGGATCTACTACCACCAATCCAGCAAAGGCAACTATCTCGATGTGAGCGGTTGCGGCAATTCAATCGCCGCGAATCAGCCGCTGACACGGGCCTTGATCCTGGAGTCCCTGCGCTGCTGGGCTCTGGAGCTGGGAGTGGATGGATTCCGCTTCGATCTGGGCATCGAGCTCAGCCGTGGAGAGGGCCTGAAACCACTCGACCACCCACCTCTGCTGGAAGCCATGGAAGCCGACCCGCTTCTCAGCGACCTCAAACTGGTGAGTGAACCCTGGGACTGCGGCGGGCTGTACCGGCTCAACGACTTTCCGGCCCAGCGCATCGGCACCTGGAACGGCCGCTTTCGCGACGCCCTGCGCGGCTTCTGGAAAGGGGATGAGAACACCACCTGGGCCCTGGGGCAACGCCTGCGCGGCAGCCCGGACCTCTACGACGGCAAGCCCGTGACGCTTGGGCGTTCGGTGAATCTGCTCACAGCCCACGACGGCTTCACGCTGATGGACCTGGTGAGCTTCAACAGCAAGCACAACCTGGCCAACGGGGAAGACAACCGCGATGGCGAGAATCACAACATCAGCTGGAATCACGGTGTGGAAGGGCCGAGCAGCGACCATGCGGTGACAGCTCTGCGCCGGCGCCAGCAGCGCAACATGCTCAGCACCCTGCTGCTGGCCCGCGGAGTGCCCATGCTGTTAATGGGTGATGAAGTGGGCCGCAGCCAGGGGGGTAACAACAACACCTGGTGCCAGGACACCCCACTGAGCTGGATGATCTGGTCGGATGATCACTGCGACAGGGACTTGCTCACCTATGTGCGGCGGCTGATCGCTGTGCGTCACCAACTCAAGGATCTGTTCACCCCGCTGATCGCCCACAACGAAAAGCCCCAGCAGCTCAGCAGTGATCCTGAGGGGTTCTGGCGACAGTGGCATGGCGTGGAGCTGGGCAAACCCGATTGGGCCAGCTGGTCCCATTGCCTGGCCCTGAGCGTGCACCGGGGCAGCCAGGGGGCGGTGCTGTGGGTCGGTTTCAACGCCTATTTCAAGGCCATGCACTTCGACCTGCCCGAGGCCGCCACACCGTGGCATCGCCTGATCGATACGGCCCTGCCACCGGGAGAGGACCTTCCGGCCCAGCCCGAACCCTGGACTCCATCGGGAGTGCCCCTAGAGGCCAGGAGCCTGGTGGTGATGGTGGCCAGGGAGTACACCAATGGCCTCAAGCTCTAAGCCAGGAGCGCCAAGGCCTAAAACAGCCAGGAGCCCGGGTAGAACCGGATTTCAGGAAGCGGGCGGCGGGAATCGAACCCGCATCATCAGCTTGGAAGGCTGAGCCATAAATCGCCCAGTCTCATTGCTAGTACTGACTTCTCAACAAGGAAAATGCCGCATGTGAGATGTTTGGTGAGATGTTTTGCCTCCGGCAGCCGGTCAAGGCTGGGGGCGCCCGGGGGGCATGCCCGTCATGCCGCAGGCACGCGAGACGAAAGCGGGACATGCGAGAGGCAAGTGCAAAGTCGCCCCTTATTCAGGGAAACGGCCGCTTCGCTGAATAAGGATCCGGCGAATTCAAGGTTCACTCAAAATGGTCGGCAGATACGGCTTGAACGACCCACGCAGCTTTCACCTCGCTGCGCTCCATGACGCAAGGCTGAGCAGACACCGCAGGACTCCGTATCGATCTGCAGAGCGCACCTATCGGTGCGACAGCGGCCGTCCTTCAACGTGCCACGGCTCCGCCGTGGCCTGCAGCGGCCAGCCGCCGCCGCCCTCCGCTCCGGGTCCGGTGTTGGGGTGGTGGGCATGGCTGCTCTCCCGCGGCTGCGGTGGCAGGGTCATCGCTCGCGTTGATGGGCATCGGAAAGGCATCAAGTGTCCTCGCGCGGCTGCGCGGCCAGCCGGGCATTCAGGCGGGAATCTGGTGGTCTTGCTTATCAGTTTTCAATGCCGCCGGCTGATCAGTTTGCTAGGCGTCAATCCATTGCGCCGCAGCCACTCTGATCGGTTCTTAGTGCATTTGAACTGGTAGAATAAGGTCAGCGCCAAAGGCCCCGAGCCCATCGCCTGCGGCAACGAATTTCTCGGACAACTTGCCCCGTTCGTTTGCTCTGTAGCCCATGAGCTTGTCCTCTGCTGCAGTGGCCCAGGCCGCTGCATTGCCTTCACATGGCCTCCTGCCGCCGCCGGCGTTGGCCCGTCGCTCGCTCGTCATCGTCGCTGGCGGTGGTCGTGATCTCATCTGGCCTCAGGCGCGCATCGCCTCTGCTCTGCTTCAGCACAGCGGTGGCCGGCCTGTCCATCTGCTGCTCCATGGCGGTGCCCGTGGCGCCGATCGCGCCATCGGCCGCGCTGCCCACCAGCTCGGCTGGCGCGTCCAGTCGCTCGCCGCTGATTGGCGCCGTTATGGCCGCCGTGCTGGGCCCATCCGCAATCGGCGTCTGCTCGAGCAGGCCCTGGTGGAGGCCCAGGCCCACACCTCCCCAGCGTTCAGCGCCTCGGTGCTGGTGATCGCCTTCCCCGGTGGGGCCGGCACGGCCTCGCTGGTGCAACAGGCCCGCCGCTGCTCCTCCCGCTCGCCGGTGCCGGTGGTGGTGATGGAAGTGCCGCCGCCGTTCTCGCCAGAGCCCCTTGCCGCCTGAGCGGAAGTCGCCGTCTCGTTTTTCTTGTCCCTCGTCCCCATTCACCTGCCCATGGCCGTTCTCACTACACCCGCCGCTCCTTTCTCCCCGGCTGTCCCCCAGGCCTCCGGGCCTGCCTGCTCGCTCCAGCGTCCCGGTTCCCTCTGGCAGCTGGGCATCGAGGCCCAGGAGCTCACCACCGCCATCGGCCAGCTGGCTGAACAGCTGGAAACCGATGACAACGACACCCGGGCCCAGGCCCTCGCTGAGCTAGAGGCCGCCCTGCTTGCAGAAGAGGGCAACAAGCAAGCCCTCTTGGCCAAGGCCGATGCCACCTGCTGGGTGATCGACCACCTGCGTGGTCAGGCGACCTACCGCCAGCAGCAGGCCAAGCGGCTCACCGAGCTCTCCCGCTCCGACGCCGGAAGGGCCGATGCCCTGGAGGAGTCCCTGGTGCTGGTGCTCACCCGCCTGCAGCCCACCTCTACCCGGTTCTCCTTCCCCAATCACGAGCTCAGCTCCCGCAGGTCCTCGGCCGTCGTGATCGACGACGAGCAGGCCCTCGATCACCAGTGGCTCGCCGTCACCACCAGCAGCAAGCCAGACAAGGCCGCCATCAAGGAGGCCCTCAAAGCCGGCCAGCAGATCACCGGTGCCCAGTTGATCTCCCGCCGCAGCTGGCGCATCCGTTAACCCGGCCCATCCCCTGTTGACCGTCCTCCTCTCCCCGTCCAACGCCATGCACCCCACCACCGCTGGGTTCTCCCCTGAGCAGCTAGCAGCCCTCTCCGCTCCCCTCGATCGCGCCAAGGTTCAGACCCGCCAGCAGGCCGGGCGATCCCTCGCCTATCTGGAGGGTTGGCAGGTGATCGCCGAGGCCAACCGCATCTTTGGCTTTGACGGCTGGCAGCGCGAAACCATCGCCCTGGCATGCGTCAACCAGAGCGAGCGCTCGATTGGCCACGATGGTCGCTCTGGCTGGGGCGTCACCTACACCGCCCGTGTCCGTATCCGCGTCGGTGCAGTGATCCGGGAAGGCAGCGGCGCCGGCCATGGCATCGACGCTGACCTGGGCCAGGCCCATGAATCCGCGCTCAAGGAAGCCGAAACCGATGCGATGAAGCGGGCATTGATGACCTTTGGTAATCCGTTTGGTTTGGCCCTCTACGACAAGCAGCAGCGGCAGGTCACCAGCCCGGCGTCATCCACACCACCCAACACCCGCCATCGGCTGACGGCTCAACGCCCGGGCGCCGTGAGCAACGCAAAGGCAGAGGACGGCCTGGAGCCCCTTGATGCCGCCACGGTCCAGACGATCCTTGCCACGGTCCGCAGGTTGCCTCGCCCAGAGCTGGAGGGTTTCACCAAGGCGTTCCGCAAGCGGTTCCAGGTCCCCGCAGAGGCGACATCGATCGCCGATCGCATCAACCAGCGGCGGCATCATGACTGGATTGAAGCGTTTCTCCTGCAGCACCAAACAGTGCGGAAGCCAACGTAGGAATCGGTTCTGAAGCGATTGATTCGCCCCGCATGGCTCCTGCCTTGCTCGGGAAGCCTGCTGAACTGCATCAATCCACAAGGGGAGGTGTGTTCAGGGGAAGCTCAGGGGTTGGCCATGGGGCTGGCGATCACGCCACCCGGCCTGCCCCGGCTTGCGCACCGCGCAAGGGCTGACGCGAGTCGCTGCGCGACCCTTGCGCGGCGCAGGCGGCGCCGGGGCTCAACAGCGGTGTCGTTCGCCAGTCCAGTCATGGCCGCCACTCCCCTGGTCCGCACCTGCCCGATCCGCATCATCTCGGTCCATCTGCTTGATGCCGCCGGCCGGCTGCTGCGGGTGCTGTTCCTCGATCGCGAAGGCCACATCAGCGCCGAGCCGCACTTCGTGCCACGGGCCGAGGCCCTGATCCTTGCCTCCAATCAGCAGCGGGTGCTTGGGCCCCAGGCCAGGGTTCAGGTGCTGTGACGCGCCTGGCCGGAGGCGGCTTCGCCTCCGGCTTGCCTCCACTGGTCTCGATGCCAACAAACCCTGTCAGCGACTACCAGAAGCACACAGGCCTGGGTATAAACCGGACAATTGCGGCAGCCCATGCCCGGCTACGCCATCAGCGCAATCACCGAGGCGGCGTCATCTGTTGTAGCCGTAGGCAGGGCCCTGAGCCTCGGGGCCGCGATTGCTGGATAGCAGATGCCCATCCCTGCTTTCGATCGGTTTGGCCTGCTGCCTGGTGGCATTCATGAGTGCACCATCGAAGAGGTCGAGATGAACCTGGCTTGGAATGACGTGCGGCGCCAGCTGACTGCTCAACTGAGGGACTTCATTGCCGTTGAGTTGGTACCGCG
The DNA here is from genome assembly GCF_014279955.1 of Synechococcus sp. BMK-MC-1. Taxonomy (NCBI): domain Bacteria; kingdom Bacillati; phylum Cyanobacteriota; class Cyanophyceae; order Synechococcales; family Synechococcaceae; genus Synechococcus; species Synechococcus sp. BMK-MC-1. Next base: position 1,893,897 of record NZ_CP047939.1, on the reverse strand, counting down.
GTTTGCCGTGGTCCCTCCTGTTGTTCTCGATGGCAGTTACGTCAGCCAGAAGGCCAGCCCGAGCAATATCAATCTGGTTCTTGAGCTCAGCGATCTTCCCGATACCGACCAGTGGGAGGGGCAGATGCTGCTTCAGGGCAAAGCAGAACTGTTCCGCAGCTACCAGATCGATCTGCATCTGGGCTTAAACGGTCTCAAGAAGGATTTCGTTGATCTGCTGCAGAACCTGCGCCCTCAGACGGCCCTCGAAAAGGGGCTGTATCACGGTCATCGCAAAGGCGTGTTGAGGTTGATGTGATGGGCAGTTGGATCAAGGCGATCGAGGCCAGGGCCCTCATCATTCACCAGGAACTGCAGACAGCTCGCGCGCTTGCTGTGCGCATGGGCCAGGAGCCTGATGCCATCAGCGGACCCTACCTGGACATGCTGGCCAAGCTCTACCGGGAAGACTTTGCTTACGCCTCACTGGCTGATCAGGCTGATCTAGTGGCCCGCTTTACTGGGCCTGGTGTTGCCAGACCGGAACCACCGGTGTCCCTGGTCACAGGGGCCTTCTCCAAGCTGCGCACCCAGATTCAGCACATCGCTAAATCGATCGCCGGCCTGGAGGATAAGAAGCTGCGCTGGCCTACACATCTTGATCCTCACCTTTCCGGCCTGGCCTACGGCAGTCTCGTTGTCGGCATGCGGGTGCCGCGTCCTGGGGAAGTCGACTCCCAGGGCCAGCTTGTTCTTGAAGGCGTCACCGACGGGCTGTACGCGGCGGTGCGTGATGCAGTACGCAGCCTGCCGATCATTCCCAGGTTGATCCAGGAAGATGGCGTCAGCGACGAGGTCTATTCGCTCTTCCCTGACCCGGCGGTGCGGGACACCGTGATGCTGGCTGCACACAAGCTGGCGCCGACCAAAAGCAGCAAGGGCATCACCGATCTGTTTCTGAGCTGCCCCGGAGAAGAAAAGATCGCTCCGTTGCCACTCACCAAGAAAAGCCGGGAGATCCTGAGGCAGACCCTCGTCCAGCCATCCAGCAAGCGCTCCAGTGGCACAGATTCCTTTGAAGGTGTTGTGCGGGAAATCGACCTGGATGCTCTGCGCTTTGAGATCCGAGGAGCCCGGTATCAGCGTGGTATTCGCTGCATTTACGACGATCGGCACAAGGGAACAGTGCGCGAGATCCTTGACTGCAATGTCCGCGTCAGTGGCAGCTACGAAGCCTCGGCTGATGAGCAGCCCAGGCTCGTGGAAGTGGAAACCATTGAGATCCTGAAACAGCCCGAAAAGCAGATAGATCTTCTCTAGAGATTGAATCTGCACTTGATGCGTCCATCTGCTCCGGGGCTTATATCGCCCGGAGCTGACGCTTGCAATCATCCAACGTGATCACACACACCACTGTTCGATCGCTGTTGATAACGCGATAGGTTTTGCCCGTTGCCATGCACTTGGTGCGGGCATTGATAAAGGCCTTGAATTCCGTTTTGAAGCTGATTTCCCTGGCCCATCCCTGATCGACAAGGCGCTCGATCGTGTACATGGCGAACACATCCTCTGAGCTAACCACACGATGCAGAGCTCAGAGGATATGGCCAGAAAGTTTCAGTTTGACCTTGGGATCATGCCTGTTCAAGTGAGCAACACAGCACCTGTGGCCAGCAGCTCCTGGCGATACCGCCTCAGGCCGGCTGGGCTGATATGGGCGACCTGGGCGCAACCATTCATCCAGAACTGAACCGCCACCAGATCCGCATGGGCGGTGGAGCCGAAACGCTGTTGCCGGAAGGATGCGTGTGACTTGAGGGCGTCAGAAGCCATGCCGAAAGCGCAGGTTGCCGCAGGAAACCGCATCCAGCGCAGGCCTGATGTTCGCTCTGCGATGGATTCAGAGATTGCGTCCGCCCTGATCGGTGGTGACAGCAGCGGCACTGGTGGGGTTCTGCAACGTGCGCCAGCTGCCGCAGGCGGTGCTCACCTCCACGCCGATCGACGCCTGGATCGGATCAAACGCCAGCAAACGACTCCAATGAATCGCCGTCTCCAGGGCTTCCGGGAGGGAGGCGAATTCGTCGTCGAGATGGGGATGGGGCTGCATCGCAGCATCGGTGAGGCGATAGCGGCGCTCGTCTGGCATCAGCTCGGATCCGCCAGACTTGTGTCGCTCACTGGGGCACCCTCGAGCTCCAGTTCCCGCACCAGCTCAAAGGCGCTCCAGACGTCCTCCACCTCACGGCAGTGATGGTCGGTGTCGCAGACCCGGTAGCGACCGGGTCGCAACCGCTCAATCGAGGAGCCGCGCGGGGTGCAGGCCACAGCAAAGGCAGGCATCAGTCTCAAGCGTCTCGGGATTGTCTAGTCCGGATCGGCGGACGCTGTTGTGATCGATGCAGCACTTGGCCAGAAAAAGGCGGGGGTCTCAAGCCCGCCTGGCATGACAACGGCCGATGCAGGCTTCCCAGCCCGCTGTCCCGAGCGTCCCGCAGCTGACGGGGTGCCGCGATCAGACCAACCACTCATTTCTCAGTTGTCTCATTCAGGTATCTCTCGCCACCGGGATTCAGCAACTGCCCGGCCAGCTCCGCCGCCTTGAGGCAGCGCTGCGCCCGCCGTTTGACGTCGTCCTGGCTGCGGCCACGCTCGATATAGGCCTGCATCGCTTCTGGGGTTTCGATCAGCGCCAGCAATCCAGCGTTGCGGCCCTTGAGGCGTGGATCCAGCAGCAACTGGCTCACCAGTCCCTCGCTCCAGAGCCGGTGGGCATCGTTGCCCGGCGCAAACAGCTCCTGGTGCAGGATCTGCAGGCACTGCTGCTTGAGCAGGTCCAACTGGCCCGGCTTGAGCCGACGGCTGTTGGGCAGGCCCCTGGCAGCGTCTGCCTCATGCTCGACACTCCAGCTCAGACCGGTGCCCGGCAGGCCCACCGTGCTGCGATTGCCGCCGCTGCGGTTCACCGGGATGTTGAAGGAAGCACCCCGGCCACCCACGGAGATCGAACTCAGCCCGTTTTTGGAGAAGTGAAACCGCAACGGACCCAAGCGGGCGGATTTGCGAAAACGAAAGGCCATGGAATTTCAGCTGAGGCCGCCGATGGTCAGCACCACCAACTGGCGCAGCTGCTGCAGTTCCGCTGAGGTGATCTCTGACTGGGTAACGGCGGTGATGCGTGTCTTGGCCACACAGGTCAGGTGCTGCGGAAGCAAGTAGCTCAGCTTTTTGCAGCCATTAGTTCTGCATGGCTGCAGCACCACCGTCAAATCGGGAATGGCCAAGGCTGAGTCGCCTGTCATCGGAACAACCAGCACCGTGGGGTACGCCGGATCGAACAGCTCAGTGTCCTGAACCACAACAGCCGGCCGGAGCTTGTTCGGCTCTGGAGGCTGAGGATTTTGGGCTGGGTCGGCTGGTTCCTTGCGCCAGTCAACGGCAACAATCTGCCCGGCCTTGAGCTCCACCCCGGTTTTCAGCGCGTGATGGGCTCAGGGGTAGCCCAGTCGTCGATGAAGGCTTTGGCCTCAACATCAGTGGCGATGTGATCAGCGACCGTTTTGCTTTGGGCCCGGATGCGGGAGCGCAGGGCATCCACGGCGCTCACAGAACTGCTTACCGCCACAACCCGTCTGCCGCCACGTTGCCGGCGACGGACAGAGAAAGGAGCATCAGGCTCCTGAATCGCTCGATCGGCTGGGGTCATGAGGGCAGCGGCATTCACCGACCGCATGGGCAGTGCACCAACGTTAATCCCGATGTCTCTGGCACGCTCTCTGGATGGCAGCACCCCGGCCACCCACGGAGATCGAACTCAGCCCGTTTTTGGAGACGTGGAACCGCAGGGGGCCCAGTCGGGCGGATTTGCGGAAACGAAAGGCCATGGCATCAACAACAGATCAGCAGTTCTGCGGGCAATAGCGCCTGGTGCGAGCGTCGAGAGACGAGCCCTAACCAGACGGCTATTCAAGGAAACGCCCAGTTCTTTAAATAAGCCAATCATCTATTCAAAGTTCGTTCAGGGGGTTCTGCCGTGCGGCGTGAGGCCACCGGCCACTAGATGTTGTGTCTCACCACGTTGATCAGCTGCCGGCCGCCCAGGTCACTGCCCTGAGGCTCACAGTCCTGGAGGGCCTGTCTCTGCGGGCTGCTGCCGAGCGGCTGGAGATCAGCTGCATGTCAGTGCAGCGCGCTCAGAAGAAAGCATTGGCAGCTTTGCGCCAGCAGCTCACTGGTGGGGGCTGAGGCCCTCGTCTGACTTCCGTGCTGCTCTGCGTTGTTGCCAAGGCGTTGGCCGCAGGTCCCTCCATGCTGCGCGCCTTGGCAAGGGTGATACGAGCCAGCCGGGCTGAAGGTTCGGCTTCGCTGCGCTGCGCCATCGGGGCGGGGCTGGCCCTTGCCGGACGGCGCGGCTGCAGGGCGGGTCCTGCGTCACCTCACCTGTGGCTGCTCATCCGTCCCATCGCGCTTCTCTCTCCTTTCCATCACGCAATGCCAAAACCGGGCCGATTGCGGTCTCCAGCACCAGCCGCCGCACCTGAAACCCCAGCAGCCGCGCCGCCTCTTCCAGGAATCCCAGGTCGTCGTGCTCCAGCCGCAGCCGCCGCACCGAAGGAGTGCCCACGCGGGTGCCAGGTGGTGGCGAGATTTGCACTTCTGGGTCGGGCGGGCTGCGGATACTCCAAGATGATTTGCACAAACCGCCGCTCTGTTGTGGACGCCTCGCATCAGGCCACCCCGTCGCTCCCATTCATCCGCCGCCGGCCGTGCCTGCCTGCACTCCTGATGCTGTTGTTCAGCGGCGCACCAGCAGCGCTGCGGGCCGAGCCGATGCGTGCGGCCCCAGACCCAGTAGATTCATTGCCTGTTGATGTGCAGCAGCTCTCCATCCCGGTATCGGATCAGCCGCAATCCGACGCCAATCCTTGGGCCTGGACGGCTGAGATTTACGGCTTCGCTCCGTTGCGCACCACTGGCGACACCACCGTGCGCGGCTTCACGGTCGAGAGTGACGTGACCCTTGGCGAGGCTCTGCCGTTGCTCGAGTTTGGCGCAGCCCTGCGCGGCAGCGTTGAACACGAGCGCTTGGGCCTGCTCACGGATCTGAGTTACGTGCGCCTCGGTGCAGAGAAGGTGCGGACAGGTCGCTACGGCGTGTTCAGCGGCAGCGGTGAACTGACGACGATCCAGGGGCTCTACGACCTCGCTGTGCGCTATCGATTCGGTGATCGCGAGACTGCCGTGGGCCGTCCAGGTCAATTCAGCGTCATCCCCTATGCAGGACTACGCCTGGTGCAGGCGGAGCTGGGAGTCTCGGCGGAGCTCCTCAATGGTCGCCAACAGCCGGAAGGAACACTTGATCGCACCTGGGTGCAGCCGCTGCTGGGGACCCAGGCCGGGGTGTTTCTGTCTCCAAGGCTGCAGCTGTTCGCCCGGGCGGATATCGGTGGCTTCGGTCTTAGTGGCAGCGACGATCTCAGCGGCAATGCCCAACTGGGACTGGCCTATGCAGTGGGTAACAGCACCCAGCTGCGGCTCTCCTGGCGCTACTTCGGCATCAACTACAACAACGGAGGCTCACCGGACAACGGCTTCAGCAGCTATCAGAACGGTTTGGAGGCTGGCGTGAAGGTGTTGTTCTGAGAAGCATGCATGGGTCCGCGCGGCGCGGATTTGCATGGTTGTGCCAGCTGGCTGCTCAGACGCTACCCGCTTCAGCCCCCGCCTCGATGCTGCAGCGGCCTCAGAATCTCCCTTTCGGCGCATCCAGTCGCGATCAGTTCTGGGCATGAACCGTTTTCAATCCTCGAGATGCCGATGATCTTCCACCAGTGCCGCTGTCGTGCTCTGAATGCCGCTTTGCTCGGTGCCGGGGTGCTGACCGCTCTGTTGGCGGGGACCCCGGTTCTGGCCCTTGAGGAGGTGCTGATCGAGATTCCTCTGCTGGAAACCACCGTCAGGGTGAGCCTCAATGAGCTGGATAGTGCTGAGAAACTGCAACAGGGAAGCAGTGATCTGGCGGAGCTGGATCGTGCCACCGATGGCGCCGTCGGGCGTCAGGTGCGGAGCCTCCTCCTGCAGCCCGTTCCACTGAGCCTCCGGCAGGTGGCCGCTTTGGCCTCCCCCTTTGCGCACAGGCCGATCGGGGGTTCGTGATCACCTTCCCGGCTCATGGCGCCCGGGCGGCGGCAGCAGCCGCTCACTGCAGCTGAGGGCTGCAACGCAAGCTCAGGCGGCGAGCAGCTCCAGCAACCGACCTGAGGCATCCACCAGCCGGTGACGCTTGCCGGTGGATGCAGCCCGCTGCATGGCGACGCGATAGGCGTCGGTCTGGTTCTGCTTGCTCTGAAGGTGATGCCAATGGCCGTGTTGGTCCTGCCATTCGATGTTGACCGTCATGGCAGGCAACCGGAGCAACATGAGACCAATGAGTCTGGCAACGCAACGGTTGGTCTGTGGTGCCAAGGGCAGCAGCACCTTGACGTGTGCTGGGTGAGCTTGCTCTGGGCCTCGCCAGTCTGAGGCCCTCCTGGTGTCGGGCCTCCCCTGGGCTCGGTCCCATCGCTGCGCCGCACCGGCGCCGATCACCATGGCCCTCATCTCCTCAATGGCTGCAGGTTTTGGCTCCCCGCAGGAGGATCCATTCCTGTTGCTGGAATCCACGCTCAAGGCGGTGGAGCGCCTGCTGCGTCATGCCGATCAACGGCCGCTGCAACGCTGCTGGATCGATCACCCCTATGGAGAAGAGGAGCGCACCCGCCTGGAGGAGGAGGTGTTGCCCGCGATCAGCCGCTGCCTCCAGCGCATCGATGAAATCGATCATGAGCTCGAGCTGGAGCAGGATCAGCAGCACCAGGCTGGAGCTGGTGGGGGCTGAGGCCCCAATCAGCTCAGCTGCACGACTGTTCAGAACAACGTGTCGGGGTCTGCAGCATCCAGAGCTGTTGACTGCTGGCGCCAATCGGCCTGCTCCAGCTCCAGTGCGGCAGCCAGCAGTTCGCTTTTGCTCAGGCCACGCTCCAGCTGCACGCCATGCCGCTGCTGCATGGCCGTGATGATCGCTGCTTTGGTCATCGCCTGCAGATCGATCTCCTCCGTGCTGCCGGCGGTTGGATCCTCAGCGGCTGCAGCCATCGCTTCTGAGGCCGGTAGCACCAGTGATGGCTCGGCTTCCGCGTCCTGAAAGACCTCGCTAACGCTCGCCGCGCCAGCATCACCGTCCGCTGCTGCTGCTGCCACAGCTGTCATGCCTTCACCAGCCAGCACCTCTTCTCTCGCCTCTGCTGGGGGCATCGGCGCATCCAGGCCATTCAGCCGTTGCCAGCCCAGCGCCTGCCAGCCCGCACCATGCACCGCCGGGGTGTGAATGATCCGCTCCCCCAGGCGGTAGCTCTGCCAATCCTCCGTGCTCCGTCCCATCGCGTTTCCTTCCCTGGTGGCTCGTCCTGTTGCGGTCAAGCTCATGGCAGCAGCGAACGGCCGTTGATCTCGAGACGTTCCACCCATTTGCTCTGCGCCTCCTGATAGCCGCTGTCGCCACTGCAGAGCAGCAGTGCCGGGGTGCGCTCCGCCGCTGGCAGGCCGCCATCACCACTGACCGCATCCACCAGCCGCGCCTGCGGGCAGGCAACCAGCAGATCCGCCAGGGAAAACACGTTCTCCATCCAGCTGCTGCCGTTGCTCAGCACCGGGCTGATGCCACCGGGGGCATTGCTGCCGTCGTAACCCACGATCAGCACACCGTGGGTGTCGGCACGCCAACGGACCGTGAGTCGATTGCTGCCGTCATTGCTCGTGACGCCGATCGCCTCGCTGATCGCCGGGCTGAGTTGATCACAGCAACACACCAGCACGCGGATGTCCGCCCCCGCCGGAGCATCAGCAGCGTTCAGGTCCACCAGCAGATTCAGGTAGGGCGTGGCCACCGTCACGGCTTGCGCTGGTTCCACATGGGGGCCAGCCGGACCGGCCTGGTTCTGCCAGACGATCAGCAGGTGCTGGAGTTCAGCAAGCGGCAGCAGGTCCAGGCCGCAGGCGCCGTAGATCGCCTTGTTACCGCTGCCGCCGCCCTGGAAGGCACCGGCCTCATTCACTCGAGCGGTCGTGGTCAAGGTGATGCCAACACCGCTGCAGTGCGGTTGCACCCGGGCGCTGTTCACCGAGCAATCCAGACCCGCCAGGGGCGGTCTACGGCGCGGCACCTGCTGCCGCCAGCCCTGCTGCCGCCAGCGGTTGGCATGCACCACCGGCACCAGCTGCTGCAGGTTGTCCTTCTCCAGCGAGCGCCAACTGCGGCTGCCCGGCAGCAATGGCATCACAACGGCTCGGTTCTCTTGGCTCATGGCTGTCTCCTCAAGCAGGCGCGGTTCAGGCGGGGAGGGTGGCGGTCAGGCCACAGCTGAGATCGGCCGGTGTGCCCGGACTGGCGATCGCCTTGGCGGCTGCCATGCACGGCCACCGCACCTGGTCTGCATCGGCGGCATCGATCTGCAGGTCATGGCCGCTGATGAACGCCTCCACCCGCCCGCCTTCTGCCGGCAGCGACACCGTGGCAGCGCTCTGGAAGCTGCCGAGGCTGCCATCAATCCGCTGCGGCGCCAGCTGCAGCTCCACCGTCACCGCCTGGTCGTGGCCGGAATGGCAACAGATCAAGGAGAAGCGCACGGCGGCATCGAGCTTGGTGCTCAGCAGCACCTCGGTGCCGGATGCCCGCTGCTCGGCCACCGGGCGATCAGCGCCTGCGGCCACAGGACCGATCAGCACGGTGGCGGCATCAAGCAGGGGATTGCTCCGCGCTCGGATGTGAGGAATGGGAATGGCGGCCATGGTTCAGAGATGGGATGGACTGAGAGGAAGGGAGCGTGACCAAAAAGGGCGACAGCAGCGTTTCAAGGAGCCGCCGCTGCCGTCATCGCCGCCGATGGCGTGATTCCATGCAGCCGGCCGGCGGACCTGGGGTGCAGCACGGCAAAGCCGACGTACCAATCCACCCGCGTGCGGAACACCGGCGCATCCGGCACCTCCCCCAGATCCCGCACCGAAATCCCATAACGCCCCTGGAACGGTCCCTGCAATCCGGTCACCCCCTGATCACCGAGGGCGAGGCAGTAGATCGAGCTGGTGCCACCCGCCTCGTCGTAACCCATCACCTCACGGCCCTGGGCATCACGGTCCACCGTCAGGATCTCGCAGTCCTGGTAGCGGTGCACCGTCATTCCCAGCGCATTGGTTTCAGCGCTGTAGGAACAGCACTGCTCGCTGCGGGCGAGGGCATTGAGCTGCCGCCGCATCGCTCGGCTCATCAGCAGCACCTTGGGACGGCCCATGCCGTCCACCGAATCGATCAGGGCATCAAGTGGATCAAAACTCAGCGGTGCATCGCCGTTGTCGATCGCCATCGCATCCGCTGGCGTCAGCCGTTTGGCCAGGCCATCAAAGGCGCGGGCATCGGCAGTGGCGTCACCATTGACGATCGTCGCCTCCAGGGTGAGACGCATCGAGCGGATCTTCATTTCGATCTGGCTGGCACGGGCCTCCGGGCCCATCAGATCCACGATCGAGCGATCCACATCCACATCGCCGCCAAAGAGATGCACCGCCTCAGCGCGTTGATCGATCACGCCGTAGCTCTGGCTGTAGCCCTCATTCACGGCGCGGAAGCCAACGGCGGGCAGTTCTGCTTCTGCGGCATAGAACAACCCACTGCCGTTGATGTTCAGAAAGGGCAGGCGGCCGAGCAGTTCACCTTCTGAGAAGGTGCGCAGCACCGCCAGGTGTTCCAGGCGGGTTTCGTACTTGGCCGCCTCGATCAGGGTGAGGCCCATGGCAAGAGAAATGGGGCCGGGCCCCAGCGACGTCACCCGCTATTGCCGAGGCGGCTGCACGGCTCAGCGGTAGTGGTAGCGGCAGGCCAGGATCACGAGCGTGGCGCCCTCCAGCAGGTAGACGAGGCGATGCTCATCATCAATCCGGCGCGACCAGCACCCCGACAGGTTTTCGCGCAGCGGTTCTGGCTTGCCGATGCCCACGAACGCATCGCGCAGGCAAGCCTGAATCAGTTGGTTGATGCGGCGCAGCTGCTTGCGGTCCTGACCCTGCCAGTAGAGGTAGTCCTCCCAGGCAGCGGCAGTCCACGCCAGTCGATCAGCTGCCGGCATTGAGCGAATCGACGTCGATCAGGGGGTGCGTCAGCAGCTCACCGCGCTCGGCCTGCTCCAGGGAGCGCTGCAGATGGGCGGCGTTGGCGGGAGAGCGGAGCAGATGCACCGTCTCCATCAGGCTGTTGTAGGTATCGAGCGACATCACCACGGCACCCTGGGAGTTGCGCCGCGTGATCAGGGTCACATCGGCGTCGGCCTCGACGCGATCGAGCACGGCCTTGAAGCGCTCGCGGGCCTCAGAAAAAGTGACGACCTGCATTGCACACGTCCAACTCCTTGTACAAGAGCCTAGGGGCAACGGGCTTGGCCCGCTGCGGCAACAGCAGGAAACCGCTCTGCTGCCATGACCGTCACCGCTGCCTCTGCATCCCAGGCATCGCCTGCGGCCCAAGCACCGTTCAGCGCCGAACGCTGGCGCCAGTTCTGGGACCACTGGAAAGCTCAGCCTCAGCAGCTGGAGGGTATCGAGCAGCTGCGCCAGGCTGTCATCAGCGCTGATCCAGCGATCCTCACCGAGGTCGCGTCCTGGCGGCAGACCTTCTCATCACTGCCACCAGCGCCACCAGCTCCGGTCCATGCCAATCCGCTGCCGGTGATCTGGGAGAACCAGAACGACAACGCATCCGGCAGTGGCTATCGCGAGTGCTTCTCCAGCAGTTGCGCCATGCTCGCCCGCTACTGGGGCAAGGTCTCAGGCGATGACGCCTACAACGTCATCCGTGCCCGCTACGGCGACACCACCTCCGCAGAAGCCCAGCTGGCGGCCCTGCGCTCACTCGGGCTGACGGCGAACTTCGCCACCAACGGTGATCGCGCTGCCCTGGAGGCCGAGATCCAGGCCGGCCGGCCCGTCGCTGTCGGCTGGTTGCATCACGGCCCCGCCACAGCTCTTACAGGCGGCGGCCACTGGAGTGTGGTGATCGGCTTCTCCAGCACGCACGCCATCCACCACGATCCCAATGGCGAGGCCGATCTGGTCCAGGGCGGCTACACCGCCAACACCAATGGCGCCGCTCAGCACTACAGCTGGACGAACTGGCTACCGCGCTGGGAAGCGGATGGTCCCGGCAGCGGTTGGTGGCTCAGCTGCCGCGCCTGAGATCGATGGGCTTTCAGCGGGAGCGTTTTCTGTTGCGGGCCATTGCCGCGATCTTTGCGGTGCAGTTCCTGATCTTTCTGATCGGCCTGGCGGCCTGCATCGAGCAGAACCAGCGGAGCAGCACCGGACCGGTCTGCAGCAACTACGGCGAGCATCTGCAGCGCACCTTTGAAACCGCACTGGCCACCACCCTGTCGCTGCTGGGCGGCAGCAGCATCAAGGCAGAGCGATGACGCGGGTCCAGCTCAGCTGCAGGCCACAGAGCAGCGCGAGGTCACAACCCCATCCAGCCACTGGCCTGCTCACCCGGCAAGGATCGAGCCATGCACCCCTGCAGGGTGTCCTTGCCTGCGCTGCGCGGCCGCGCCTCATCGGTGGGGTCCCTCGCGATTGCGCTCCATGGCCTCCGCTGTTCAACCTCTCTCCTGCCCGATCCGTTTCCTCTGCATCCATCGCTACGCGCCCGGTGTGCGCAAAGGCGGCACCAGCCCCGATGAGCTGCAGTGGCTCGGTAAGCGCGGCAAACCCGTCAAGAAAATGCGCCTGATTCCCGCTGAGCGCGCCCATGCCATCGCCCGCAAGCTGCAGGGCACGCCCGGCGTCACCGTTTCAGTGCTCTGACCCGCAGATCTTGCCATCAAAAAGCCCCGCTCCAGGCGGGGCTCAGCAGTGGATCAGGCGGCAGGCCGCCTGAGCGCCGCTCACTTGCGGTAGGTCGTGCCGTGACCACCGCAGCAACCTGGAGGCGTTGAGAGTGCAGTGCTTGATCTCCGGATGAACGACGAAGTGCAGGTAAGACAACCAAAGAAACGATCACTGCATACCCGAGGGAATCGTCAAGGTGGTGGCAAGTCCTGCCACGCCGGCGATGGTCCAGACGGTGTCCTGCAGCGCTGCTTGAGAAGGGTCTGCAGGCGGGGCACTGCATCCGGCTGGGCCTGCATCAGAAACGCCTCGCGTTCGAGCAAGCGGTTGGTGTGGTGATAGTTCCGCAGCAGGATCGCGCTGATCTCACGTTCCACCACCGGATTCAAAGGGCCGCTGACTCCCAGGGGCGTCAACTGACCCGACGGGCAGCTCTGGATGGCATGCACCGCCTCGTGCAGAAAGGTCTGCCGGGCAATCCCCAGAGGGATCGCCACAGGTGCAATCCACAGCGTTCGGCTCTTGCTGTCAAACAATCCATAGGCACCGCGCTTAGGTGGCGGCGCCAGTCGGATCTGGAAGCCATAGGCCTGGAGCTCACGGGCCAGCGGCTGAACCTGAACTGGCAATTGCCCCTGCCTGTCCTGGGAACCGGCCGAGGACGGTGACGCTGCCATGACGACAGTCACCAGCCCTGCCCAGGCCAATGCCAGCGCCTGCGGCAAACAACGGCAACAGCAACGGAACGCGACCCCTCAACCCTGCACCGACTCAGTCCTCAGCAGAACACAGCCAGAACAGCCAGCCCAGGCCACACCCTCCACGATCCGCATCGCTCTGTCGTTCTTGCCACTGCTCTCACGCGCACGCGGTGGATGATGGCCTCATAGCGATGGATGCGATGGCACGCCTGGAAGCCGTTCTAAGCGGCATGGAGCGCGGTCCGGCATTTCAGGCCGATCTCGAGCGACTCAACACCGCACTTACTGGTCACCTCGAGTGGTTGGATCCCCGCAATGCGGAACTGAGGCTCGCCTGCGGACCCGATGCTCTCCTGGTCACCGTGCTGCTGGAACGCCTCAGCCCCGATGGCCTCCGCATCCTCGCCACCAGCAGTGAGGGCATGGGCACCGGTGCACCCCACACCACCGCATCCCTCGAGCGGGTTCTGAACTGGCTGCAGCAGCGCCAGCCAAATGCTCAGCTCCGCTACCGCTCCGATCGCGATGGCCCCCTGCAGCAACAAGCGTCGATCGCGACTCCAGATGCCCCTGCTCCGCACTGATCAGCAGCGGTGAACAGCGCTGTTTTCACCATCTCGCGCGCGGCATTCCACACCTTTTCCACAGCCTTGAACCGCTCAACACCCCGCGACCACGGCCTTCCCAACCAGAACCGTGGAAAAGCTTCTTTCCACTTGACGCGGGGCGCTGAGCGCTCCAAGCACTGTGTCCCAGAGCACATGCGACCACTTAAAACCCAGTAGCAGCTTGGATTCTCAATAGCGCCTCTCGCCTCTGTCGCTCTTTTGACAGCACTCCTCGCCCTGTGGCCAGATGAAGACGTTGACAGCGAGAGAGCGTGTTGCAGGAGACACCCGATGCCATGCCCGTTCACGTGAGTGTGGAAAACCAACTCCCAGAAGATCTCTACCGGGCGATGGGCCTGTTCATCTCCGAGCATCCCCAATGGGACCAGTACCGCCTGGTGCAGGCCGCCATCGCCGGATTTCTGTTCCAGCAGGGTTGCAAAGAGCGTTCGGTCGTTCGCCACTATCTCGGCGGTCTCTTTCGCCGCAACGACTGCCCAGCTTCCCAGCCTCTTGTGTAACCCCGGCGAACTGCCACATCGGGCCGTTGCCGACTCAGCGTTCCAGTGTCTCCATGGGTGCAGCTCCGCTGCTTCTGTGCACTGACGTCATGGCCCCCTGCTTTCTGCTCCGAGACGGCCGTAAACAGCTCTTTGATCAGGTCCCCGATGGCCTGGCGCTGTACCGCTACCAGGACCAAGCAGGTCAGGACATCCAGGCTCTGCTCGATCCTGCCAGCCAGCAACGGCTTCTCGGTGCCCAGCCCAAGCCCCAGCCCAGTCATAACGGGAACAGTTCTGCCCCCAAAGCGGGCACGAACGAGGGCAGCAAGATCCGTCCCCTCCGGCGACCCCACCCACAGAGCGCACGCCGGAGCGCCTGATCAACATCAGGCCCCCCACTCCTTGCAGGTTCTGCATCACAGCGTGCACAAGCCGTTGGCACTCCTGGAGATCAGCTGACGGGCGCCATGGCCGTTTCTACGGTTGAACGCAGGAGGTTCGCTGGGACACCGACAGGCGCGGTTCAGCTACGGGCGCATGGGAGTGGTGAATCGTTGCGCCATCGGTATCCGTGCCCGTTCACCCATGCGGGCCTGGGCCCATGCAATGGAACCAGAAGCGCCTCTGATCGATGACCTCGAACCCTCGCTCTATCTGATCCCACTCCAGGATCAGGACCGCCCACCAGAGGAGCGCCTGCGGGAGCATGTCCTGTCGATCTTTCAGGAGGAGCTGCGCTGCTGGTGTGAGGACCCCAGCCTCTGGCCCCAGCCGCTCACCCTCGAGTTGTTCCTGCTCTGGTTCGATGTGCGCTTCTACGGCCTGATCGACGATCTCCACATGGCGGAACCCCTGCGCAATCAACCCACACCAGACGAACGCCAGCTGCTTGAGGAGCTGCTCAGGGAGATCGAGTCCAGCTGAACCTCCAAAGGTCTGCAGCGCAACGACTCAGCTCCGGTGGCCATCCGCTGACACGCCACTCGTCCCCTCGCCGCACAGAGGACCATTGCCTCACTTGTAGTGAGAAGCAGATTGATGCTCAGATCTGATCAAGGCCAGGGCCCCCTGGGATCGATGCCCCAGCGTTACGGCAGCCGCGCCCTCAACAGCCTGCGTCGCCTGGCCCGCATGAGCGGTCTTGGCCCAATGGCGACACGCCTCAAGCCGGCGGCACTGAAAACCGTGCTCAACCTCCGTGGTGTGCTCAGCGCTGACCCCGACACCATTACCACCAGCAAGACCGCCACACCCTCTGCTCCTGCAGTCCCCAAACCAGCGACCGATTCCTCGTCACACCAGCCGCCAACCGTGATTCAGCTGGTGGCCCAGGACGCCCATTGGCTCCAGGTGACCTGGCAGCTCTCGGCCACCGCGGCAGACCTGCTCTACAGCGCGACTGGGAATTCACTCGCCCTGCGCCTGATGCCCGTCGCGGACGACTCCGGCTCAGGAGGGCTCACACCGATGGCGCGCCTGGAGGTCATGGTCGATGCAGGCAGCACGAGCTGGTGGTTGCCCGTTCCCGTCAGTGGTGCCGCCTATCGCATCGCGCTCGGCCTCAGACAACCCGGTGGGCTCTGGCAGTCGCTGGCCATCTCAGAGGCGGTGATGGTGCCCGTCGCGGCAGACGATCCGCTGCCCCCCACCTCCGGGCCCCACAGTGACCTGGAGACCATGGCCACTCCGATCGCCTCAGCGGTCAGCACGGCCGGGGTGGACCACGAACGGCTCTACCAACTGGCCACCAGCGCCAGCCCCAGGCGGCGCCGCATCGGTTCCGAACAACTCCATGAGCAGAGCCGCAGCCAGGCCCTGCAGCAACAGCAGGGCGCCGAAACAGCTCTGCATGCCTCCGGCGCCGGCTTCTGGGCCAGTGGCCGCAGCGCTTCCGGCATGGGGCTCTCCGGCGCAGGCGTCCAGCCGCGCCAGCGGTCCTTCTGGCTTGTGGCCGATGCCCAGTTGATCGTCCATGGCGCCACAGACGCGACAGCCCAGCTCCAGATCGGAGCGGAACGCATCGACCTCGAGGCCGATGGCACCTTTCACATTCAGGTTCCCTTTCCTGATGGTGAACAGCGTTATCCCATTGAGGCCACTGCAGCCGATGGCGTGCAGAAACGATGGAAACATCTCGTCTTCTGGCGTTCCACACCCCAAGCGCAGCTCAACCGGCGAGAGGACGCGCTCGCGGAGTGGTTCTGATGGGTGTCCTCAACCGGTGTGCCTTTGGCATCAGGCCCCGGCAGCCGATGCTTGCCTGGATCCGCAACCTGGATCCCACCTCGGCCACTCTCGATCTGGACGATGGCGCCTGCGAACCGACTCTCTATCTGATCCCCGAGGGCGACAGCGAGGCCGGCACCGACAAGCTGCTTGATAGTTGGTTCGCTGCCATCTTTGAGCAGGAACTGGAGAGCTAGTGTCTTGATCGCACCGCCTGGCCTGAACCACGGACCCTGAGGCTCTTCCGGGACTGGTTTGAACTGACCTTCTATGACCTGGTCGAGGATCTCGCCGATGAGGAGCTCTGCGATGAAAGCGCAAGCCTCATCGATCAGCAGCAGACTCTTGACGTCAGACAACCGTCTGAACGGCAACCTCTGAGGCTGGTCCAGGGATTCGGCGGCAGCTGAACCAGGAGCCAGACCACAGCGCGCAGGTGACTGGGTTGTCTCGCATCACTCCAACGCCATCGGCTCACAGCCAGGAGCGATATCGGCTGCGCTGGTGCCGGGCCCGTTGCCGCTCAGCCGCTGAACCGAACTGGGGGCTGGAGCCATCGCGCCGCCGGCGCACCCACACCCCGCGGCGAATCAGGGCTGCATCCTCGGGCCTCGCTTGCTGGAGCGACACCAAACCGCCATAGCCCTGTTTCTGTCGCGCCATGGCCCGGGCTCTGGCCTGCTGCCTGTTGCGGGCCTCCACCACCGTGGCGGTGCTGCGCTGTCGCCAGAAGGCCAGATAAAACACGCAGCCCTCCCCTCAGCTGCCGGGCCGACTGCGGGGTGGTCCATGGCGCTCCGGCATCACAAAGCCAGCGCGGTACAGCTCCGCGGCACTCATCGCCTGGGGATTGATCACCTCCCCAAAGCCACCGGCCACTGCAGCACCAGCTGGCGCCGCCAGTCCCGGGCCGCTGGTCAGGGGGGTAGCGCCCATCGCCCCCCGTTGCTGAAACAGGAAGCCGTACACCGGGTGAATGCGCAGCGCATCCATGAAATCCGCCGTGCTCATCGGCCGGCCGTCATCCCCCAGCAGCGGCTGGCCCTGACCGTCGAGTGGTTCAAGTTGATCCTGACCGTCCTTGCTGCTGCTGAGACGGAATGCATCCCACAGCTGTCCTTTGAACACCTGAAAGAAGGTGCCGCGTCCATCGCCGCCGGTGCGGCCTTCCGCTTCTGAAAAGGCACGTTCCAGCAGCCGTTCCTTGCGCAGTTCCTGCACCCGGTCATTGGCCGCATCCCGTTCGGCGGCAACGCTGGCCACCCGTTTGGTGGTGGCCTCCTCCATCTGCCGCTCCCGCAGTTCCAGCTGTTGCTCGAGGTGCTGCTTCTGTCGTTCCGCCTCCTGCAGGCGGGCGTATTCCTCCGGGTTGATCTCAGAAAAACGGGTCAGCTGCTGGCGCAGGCCGCTCAGTTCCTTCTCCAGCTGGTTGCTGCGGCGGCGTTCCGCCTTGAGCGCTTCTGTCAGGCCATCGCTGCCCTGAGTGCTGCCGGCGTCCATCTCCGCTGGGGCACTGCGATCGGCAGCAGGCATGGTCGTGGCAGCTCCGTCGTTGTTGAGGGGCTGCTCTGGGTCCATGACGACCTGGGTGTCGAGGCGGTCGCTGCTGCTGGTGGTGCTGTTGCCCGTGGCGCTGGCGGCAGTGTTGCTGCTGCTGGCAGAAGTGGTGGTTGTGGAAGTGGAAGCCATGACCCGACTCGGCTGTCAGTGGATGCGGCAGCCCATCGCGGCGCTGCCATCCCCTGTTGCCGAGACGATGCTCAGCTGTTCAGATAACGCTCGACCGTGCTGCTGGACCAGGTCGCAACGCCAGTGCCAAAAAAGTCCTGGTCCTCCGTCCAGATGGCGCACTCCAACTGCAGTCCCAGAGCCAATGCAGGCCAGTCATCAGCGTCACGGATCCTGGCCAGCGCCTCCTCGCGAGCCGACTCCAGCACGGTGTCTTCCACGATCTGAACCACGCGCATCAAACTGAGCAGTGCCTCGGTGCAGACAGCTTCGTCGAGGTTCTTGTCCCTGGCGAGGTCGGCGATGTAGCCGGCAGCCTCGGCGACATTGGCCTCGGCAACAAAAAAGTCCACCCGATCGGCGTACTCGGCAATCAGGGTCCTCACCCGAACGCCAAGGCAGCCACGAATCAGGATGTTGGCATCAAGAACCAGGCGTTTGCGCTCCACCGTCAGGGCTGATGCCGTCGCTGCCGCCAAGCGTTGAAGTCCGCACTGAGTTCCTCTTCTGTGAGCCCGAGACGCTCGAGCTCAGCCTGCATAAGCCGGCCTGCCTCCAGAAGGCGTTGGCGCTCGTCCTGAGCACCCTCCTGGGGGAAGGGCACGTAAAGGCCAATGGTGCGGCCGTGGCGCGTCACCTCAATGGGGGTCACCGATTCGAGGTGCGAGGCCAGCTTGGCCCGGAGTTCACGAATGCCAATACGGACGGCCACGGCAGCAACCCCGCAAATGTGTACACATTCTAGATCTGAGGTGGGCGATTGCCTGCATAGACGCAGCAACCACCAAAGCCATGGGCAGGTATCGAACTCCAGCACCTTGAGCCGGGTGCGCGGGTCCACAGGGGCCAAGCGATCGGCAGCCCATCGCGGCGCTGCCATCCCCTGTTGCCGAACCGCAGATCTTTTCCGACGAGGCGCTCTAACCTGTTCATATGACCAACGTGCAAGCTATCGAAGCTGCCGTCGAGCAGCTGGCCCCTGAACAGCGAGCGGAGTTTCGGGCCTGGTTTGAAGCGTTTGATGCCCGCGAATGGGATTTGCAGTTGGAGCAAGACCTGCAAGCTGGGCATTTGGACTGGTTAGCGAACGAGGCTCTTGATGACCTCACTGCCGGTCGCTGCACCGATCGGTGAAGCATCAGGCCAGTCCCCGCTTCTGGTCCTGCTATCAGGCCTTGCCTACTGATGTGCAGGACCAGGCCGATCGTGCTTATGAGCAGCTCAAGGCGGACCCGCGCCCTCCCTCGCTACATCTCAAGCGTATTGGACGATTCTGGTCCGTTCGCGTCGGTCTCCGGCACCGTGCACTGGCCGTCGAGGCGTCAACGGATGCGTTGCTGTGGGTGTGGATCGGCACCCATGCCCAATACGACAAGCTCCTGAAAAAGGCTTGATCACAAGTCGGAGACGTTCATCCCCGATTGGGCTTGAGCGTGCCAAAGATCCGCTCACCGATCAGCGGCTGCACCAGCGCACCGATGCCGCCAGATCCGTAGTTGGCGCCGAATTCCAGGCCATGGAAGGCGGTGAATTGCGGGTAGGGGTCCACATCCGCATCGCCAGCAGCATTGAGCAGCGCCAGATCCCCCAGCCAGATCAGCCCCTCGCAGGGCGCCACCACGGTGTAGCCATCTGCGGCCACCCGGCGGCCGTGCTGTTGCCACACCAGATCGCTGCTCAGCCAGATCGCACCCGGGCTGGGCGGCAGGCGGGCGCTGCGGCAGATGAAGCCGTTGCAGGTGAAGTCACCGGTGTCCACTCCAGGGCCGTTCTCTTTGCTTGAGATGTCATTGGCCCGCTCAAGGAAACACTCGAGCACATGACTGGCCACCACCGCGGAGGTGGTGTCACCGGGGGTGGCGTTCTGATGCTGCAGCAGCCGGGCATTGGCAAACCGCTGCAGGGGCGTGGGGCCCCAGAGTGCAGCATTGCGTCTGTGCTGCCCGCTCGAGAAACGGCGCGGGCTCACCATCGCCTGCGGTGGCAAAATCCTCATCATTCAGCCCCGCAACATGGTGGTGGTGCCGTTCGAACCTGCAGCGGCTGCAGTGAAGGACACCCAGCTGCTCAGACCCGGAAGCAGCAACAGCAGCTGCTCGCCGTAGCGCCGCCGTTGACTGAGCAGGGCAGCAGCCTCGGAGCGGGGGTTGGCATAAACGGTCTCCCGCTCCTGCCGCAGCAGACTGGTGTCGTAACTGATCACATCCGCCTTCTGCTGCGGCGCATCGCCGGCGGCGGCCACCGAACCAGCAATCGGCCCCGAGCTGCTCTGCTTCTCGATCGTCTGCTCCTGCTCAGGGCCGCCTGCCAGCAGTTGCTGATCGATCAGGGCCACCGCATCGAGCAACGCCCGTGCGCTCAGCACCCCGGCTGGATGCCGGCGCTCCAGATCCGCCATCGCCCGGCTGATCGCGTCGAGGCAGGGCACGGTGGCGGGCAGAGCCAGCGCCTGACGAATCGCTTCTGGGTCGTTCGGTTGCCAGCTGGTCATGCAGAAGCCGGTGCGATGCCGGCCAGATCCCCCAGCCATTGCCGCAGGGCGATCATCTGTATTACAATTGGTCCATTAGTAATACAGGGTGCGTCCCTGGCGGGTCATGCCGCTCACGGTGAGACTGGATGCCGACACAGAACACTGCCTGCAGGACCTCCTGGCCGAAACGGGCCAGGACAAGAGCTCATTGATCCGCCAGCTGATTCGCGAGCGTTGGCAGCAGCGCCAGCCATCGGCCTCGATCACCCAGCAACTCGGCGGCCACCCCGACGGCTTCCTTAGCACCCTGCCGGCTGGCAGTGCGGAGCGTCAGCCGAGGCGTCGGCTGCTGGATCAGCGGCTTGCAGCGCGACGGGCGGAACGAGCCTGATGCGGCGGATCCTGGTTGATTCGGGCATTCTGCTCAGCTATTACCAGCAGCAGGAACTCCTTCATCAGGCGGTTGTCGCGTTCTTTGATCGGGTTGCCGCGCAGCTGATCACGTCCTCGATCTGCATCGCTGAAGTGCTCTGGCTGCTGGGGGATCCCCGCGATCCACGCGTTCTGGCGGCTCAGAATCACCTGCTGGGAGCTGTCAGCCGCGGCGGCATCGAGGTGATCGATCTGCGGCCTGAGGACTACGCCCGCATCGCGGAACTGAATGAGCGCTACGCCGACCTGCCCGGTGATTTCGCCGACCTCACCCTGGTGACGCTTTCAGAGCGATTGAACGTCGCCGAGATCCTCAGCCTCGACAGCGATTTCGACGTCTATCGCCGCTACCGGCGTCAACCCTTCCACCGGGTCCCGCTCAGCTGAGGGAGACCATCAGGCTGTGGCCGGTGCGATGCCGGCCAGATCCCCCAGCCATTGCCGCAGGGCCACCTCGCTGATGATCCCGCGTTCCTGCAGCTGCAACATCTCGCTCACCGTCGGTTGCGGTTTGGGTGACGGTGCCAGCGGGCTGATCTCCACCAGCAGTGCCGGCCCCTCCTGCACAGGAAGCAGCTCACCGGTGATCGCGCACCAGTGCTGCAGCAGCGAGGAGAACATCGAGGCCTTCTGAATCGCCTGGCTCTGCAGCAATGCATAGGCCTGAGATGCCGCCATCGAGATCTCCGTTGCCGTGCGTGGCGCCCTCCGGCAGATCCAGCACCGTGTTGGGCCCGAGCACCACGGCTCCTGCTGCGAGGCTCCGGTGCTGCTGCCCAGCGGCTCGGCCACCCCGGTGCGCACACCCACCGGCAGGGCTGTTCGGTAGAGCAGCTCCTGGTAATCGCTCTGGCAGCGGAAGTGGTTGAGGTACTGGTGCGCCAGCCCCAGGTGCGGCAATTCCCCTTCTCCAAAGGCAGCGCCATGGCTGGCGTACCAGACCGCCGGTAGTTGCTGAATGCCGCTGTAGTGGCGTTGATCAAGCCGCTGCCGGCGCCAGCCAGTCGTGGATTGCGGATCTGCCACCAGGGCCTCGGTGGTGAGGTGCATGCCCGATCCGCCGGGACCAGCCGCCGTCAGTGAGGCCGTTCGGTAGATCCAGGGGTGGAGCGGCGGGATCACCCCCACCAGGGCGGCGCCATCGCGCAGCACCAGCAGATCAGCGGCTTCCAGAAACACCCCCAGGTCGGTGCCGCGACCATCCACATCGCTGATCGCCGCCTGCAGGGAGGCCGGCAGCTCCCGCCAGTGACTGGAGGCCAGCATCCCCGCGAAGGTGAGCAGCGCATCGCGGAAGAACCCCGACGGTAAGGCCGCCTCCACCCGCCGCTGGCAAGCCGCCTCCGGTTCTCGTTCACCCCGGCTCAGGCACTGCTCCCGCCGCCCCGCCAGCAGCTGCCAGCAGTCCTGCACCAGCTCCAGCCGCGGCAGCAGCGCCGCCAGGCTGGGGTGCAGCGGCCAGGGGGATGCATCCGAGGCGAGCTGGGTCAAAGCCAATCAGCAGCTGCTGGCTATTGCCGGTGCTCCCCTTGCGCTGTACCGCAGTCCGCTTCCGAACCGGAAGGGATGGGAGAGCTGCGTCAGGATGTTGGTGCTGGATGGTTCTCAGACCCGCGAACCACACGTACGGTTGACGAAGGTCGACACAACGCCACTGCTATCACAGCCCGCGAAGATCCCTTGATTGTCACCCTGTGGATGTTTATCGGAAAACAATCGGCATGCCGATGGGGTTATCGGAACCATCGAATATCTAGTTCGAAGGGCAATCCCCCACTTGACCAGAGATTCAATTCACCAGTTGTCTGTTTACCTTGTTTAAAATGGATTCACCAAACAGCACTCAAGAGTCTGGTAGCAGCAAGAAGATAATCGCAGAAGCAATCCTTAAGCACGATTCGTTGCTTGGCGTGTTAATGGAGCTGGAAGATACAGATGCTGGCAAAGCGATTGCGACGAAGTACTTCAATGGAAAGGGAATTAATGATCCATCATCTCACGGCCTATTGCCTTTGATTCAAATGAAAACGGGAGTCCTTCTGATGTTCCCTTACGTTTCCTATCTTCATCGGCTTTGGGATAGTGATTTGCACTGCCATAACCTCCCGGATGACTGGAAGGCAAAACTTGACAAAGGAAAGAAATGCTCGAAACTCACTGGAACCGCCAAAGCAGTTGCTATTGTTCGGCACTCCATCGCGCACCTTCTTGAGGGAGAGAGTGGTAATACCTCCAAAGGGGACCAGGCTGTAAATTTTGACAGTCTCTCATTTCACGCCGATATTGGATCGATTACGTTCCAGGAACCCGAGGGTTATCTTGGATTCTTTGAGTGGCTTCGAAAGACTTCTCGAAAGCGTGCTAGCAGTGATTTGTAGTTAATATTCCTGGAATACCCCTGGACGCCTTCGAACATCAAGATGCAGCGGGCGGGTCCATAGACTCATGGAAGGTGCAAAAAGCTACTGCCCGCCGCTGATCTTGAGCGTTAGATAAACGTTAATCCCCGTGTTCTTAGAAATAAAAAAAGAAAGCAAGCTTTACCAAGAAGCCCTTAATCTAAGATACGAACTCTTCTTCGAGAGTACACGGTATGACCAGTCTGTTCTTCACGATGAACTAGAGCCGAAGAGTAGGCATTTTGCGATCGTGGAAAGCGAAAGGTTGATTGCATACGGTAGGTTGAGTTTCATTGAAGGCGGTATTTTCCAGATATCACAAATCGTTGTGAATCCTTCAGAGCAACGAAAGGGCTACGGGTCGAAACTGTTGTCCTACTTACTTGAAGAGTGCGAACGTGCCGGCTCTAAAGAAGTTTTCCTCAATGCGCGAGTGAGCGCCGTTTCTCTGTACAGCAGGTTAGGGTTTAAGGTTAGTGGTGTTGAATATCTATCTCCAAAAACCAAAATTCCTCATATAAAAATGGTAAAGAGGCGTGGCATCTAACAAGGTGCTCAAGTCGAACCTTCACCTACGCTCCACTCAGCGCATGGCTTCGCCATTGTATGCGCTGTGTTTCACTCTCGGTTCGGCCGACTTAGCAGGGCGTTAGGCGCATTTTTTAAGACCAATGACCGATTGAAGCAACGATCAGAAGCGATGAAGCATTGCTCACATCTTTGTGCACTGCCGAATAGTTGGTTATCGGATCCGTGAACCATGGCTACGATCGAGGAAGAATTCTTCAAAAGCCATGCCATCAAAGCGATCTGAGCAGCGCCAGGCCGTGAAGGTTTCGTGGTTCACGGAAAGGGAGGCCTGCTCAGAGGTGGTTATCGGAACCGCCCAATAACTAGTTAGGCGTATTTTGGAAAGCCAATTTCCGACTGAAGCAACGATTAGAAGCAATGAAGCATGGCTCACATCTTTGTGCTCTGCCGAATAGTTGGTTATCGGACCCGTTAACCATGGCTACGATCGGACCAGGATTCTGCAGAGGCTATGCCATCAAAGCGATCTGACCAGCGCCAGACCATGAAGGTTTCGTGGTTCACGGAAAGCAAGACCTGCTCAGAGGTGGTTATCGGAACCGCCCAATAACTAGTTAGGCGTATGCACATCGCGACCTGGAACTGCAACGGCGCCTTGCGCAAGAAGCTGGATGCATTAGATAAATTGAAGTTTGATATCGCAGTGATCCAAGAGTGTGAGGATCCCGCCCGCTCAACGAGTGCCCCCTATAAGGCATGGGCGAAGAATTACCTTTGGACAGGAACGAATAAGAACAAAGGGATTGGAGTATTCGCTGCCCCAGAAGTGAAGCTACAGCCTGTTGATCTTGACCTTGGCCAACTCCAGTCGTTTCTTCCGTGTCGGGTTCAAGGAAGCTTCTTGCTCGTGGCCACTTGGACTCGACAAGCGAACTCACCTACTTTTCAATACATTGGGCAACTCTGGAAATTCATTCAAGCTCACCGTTCAATCCTTTCATCTCAGCCAGCGATGATTGTAGGAGACCTAAACAGCAATGTCCGCTGGGACAAATGGGATCGTTGGTGGAATCACTCCGATGTAGTTAAAGAGTTGTCGGAACTCGGACTGGAGAGCGTATACCACCGCGCTCGCGGTCTTCCGCAGGGTTCAGAGCCAGAGCCAACATTCTTCCTGCAGCGCAATCCTCTGAAGGCGTATCACATCGATTATGCCTTCGCTCCAGTTGCGTGGATGGATGGCTGTTCTGCATGGATTGGTGAATCCGAAGAATGGTTGCAATGGAGCGACCACATGCCATTAGTAGTTCGAGTGAATCTGCCCGATTCCGCCTAACAAGCCCCTCGAGTGGACAGGCCACCATTAAACAACTGCTGCGCCACCCCAAGCACCCTGCCTGCCACTCAGGGGCAGCGTTGGATGGAGCTAGCAGGCGTAAAAGCGGGTATGCTCGTGCCAAGGCCTGCTGGCAAGGCCAAAATCAAGAGCAAGAATACAGGAATAGACCTCTCGCTCAGCCCAGGCAGGCACCATGGACATAGAAAGTCTATTTTCTGGTTACAAGCAAGGCGGCAACAACTATATAAAAAAGGCCGACTCGAAGAATAAATGGTGTGGATTTAGCAAAGGGGTCATTGATGAGCTGAAGCAGAGGCACGGATCAGCATTCAATATTGTCCTTTGGGGAAACAACCCTGTTGACCACTATTTCTGCATACCTTTTGAGAGACTTGAACATCTGTTCACAGAAAGCCTTATGACCAGTGGCAAGTACGCAGACAAAGGCATGCGTAGATGGACTGCCACGATTGTCAATAATATTTTCCTAATGCGAGCGAATTCAGAATATTCTCTGGATATTAGCGAGTTCTATGTCGACGCAGGCTCTCAGCTTGCGCCGATCTTTGGAGAATTATCTAATGAGTTTGATGTTGATTATACGATCGAAGACGCACTGGCAAATATAAAGATAAGAATTGGCCAATCGGAGTTTAGATCTTTAGTGCTCTCCAATTTTCAGGCTACATGCTGCATATCAAGTATAGCCGAGCCAAGCCTTCTTGTGGCCAGCCATATTATTCCTTGGAGCCATGACAAGAGCAGGCGAAGCGACCCAGCAAACGGCCTTTGCTTATTTGTCGAGTACGACAAGTATTTTGATAGAGGATATATTTCACTCGAAGATGACCTCTCGATCATAGTTACCAGTTATTACCAATCATTCTCAAGCCCGCTTCGGAAGCGGCTTCTCGCTCTTCGTGGCCGCAAGATAGCTGCTCCATCTGTCACCCCTATAAATCCTGCATTCCTGCAGTATCACAGGCAGAATATCTTTGATAAGTTCTAGAGAGCCCATCCAACCAGCCCCTCGAGTGGACAGGCCACCTCCAACTCTGTGCTGCGCCACCGCAGGCTCATTGCCTGCCAATCAGGGGCAGCGTTGGGAGGCAAGACAAGCGACTGAAGCAGTCCCATAAGGGCGCTAGCCTTTCTTTGAATCAAGCCCAGAATGAGTTTTTTGTCGGTCCCATCTGATTGGATTAACTATTGCATCTCTTTTGCATTTGGCTTTGCTACCTGCATGGTTGTAAGTCTGCGGAAGCAGCCTATTCAAAACCTGCAGGCTCTAAACTGGAAGTCAGGGGACTTGTTGAAATTCACATTTGGGCCACAGGAGAACCTGGAGGGAGCGCCCAACGGAGCCAAACCCCTGTCATCTAGCGAAGAAGAAGGAGTAATCAATGCTTTACTGATTGACTGGATTACAAAAGACCCGAGTACATCAACTGCCGTAGCGGACTTGAAAAGACTGTCTTCGAATCTCACGAATGCCGGGCTGCCCGAGCCAATGGCAATTAAGTTTATCGAGGGAGACCTAAATTACCTTATCTCGAACATTGTAATCTATCGCGAATTGGCGAAGCGCCTAGCAAGCTGCACGAGAGGAAGTCAGTTATTGCAACAGATGCAGCTCGCAATGTATGCCTACTGTTGGCTTTATGGGCCAGAGGCTGAATGCTACACGCGTGCTTTTGACATTGCAAGAAGAATAGATGCATTCAAGGATAGATGGGCATTGATCCCGGGCGAAAAACTTGAAGCGATTACACATGCCATTGATAACAACAGCGATCCGCTGACCAGGGCAATTGATCCAGGGCTGCCTGCCGTCTTGGACGATATCTATGACAACCCTGCCATTCATGATGACCAACGTGAATTATGGGACAACATAAGTAGTGACTTTGGTCAAATTCTTGCGGTTCTCAACAGCTATAAGCAATAAATGAGGAGAGGCTATCTGGGGACCAACTCGTTCTAATTGATCCTCCCAACAAGCCCCTCGAGTGGTCAGGCCACCATCAGCCCTCTGCTTCGCCACCCCAACCTGATGGCCTGCCACTCAGGGGCAGCGTTAGGTGTGTTTTCTCACCAGGTCATTCAGTAGCCCGTTACCAGCCGAGCTGCTGAATGGGAGTGCGGCCCGCCAAGGCCATGTGGCACCTGCGGCCGTTATAGATCGCCAGATAGCGCGGCAACCACTGGTTCCGTTCCCCTGAGGTCTGGAATGGCATGGAGTAAGCCCATTCAGCCAGCAGGGTCTTGATGAACCGCTCCGCCTTTCCGTTGGTTCTCGGTGTGTAGGGCCGAGTGCGTTTGGGCGTCAGGCAGCGCACAACGACCAAAAGCAGTACGCTTTGACGTACGGGCAGCAGGAACGCCATGACCACCGTTTCAGCCACAGAAGCCCGCAAGCGGCTTTACGCCCTGATCGATGAGGTGGGTCAGTCCCACGAGCCCGTGCAGATCACCGGCAAGCGGGGCAATGCTGTCCTGCTCTCGGAAGACGACTGGCGGGCCATCCAGGAGACGCTGCATCTGGTCTCGATTCCCGGTATGCGCGAATCGATCCTGGAAGGCATGGCCACGGACCCCTCTGAGCTGAGCAGCAAACCGGGCTGGTGAGCTGGACGGTTCTGTTCACCAAGCAGGCCCAGAAGGACGCCCGCAAGCTCGCCTCGGCCTCTCCAGCGCTCAAGCAGAAAGCCCAGGCCCTGCTGGAAGTCTTGGCCGTCGATCCCTATCAGCAGCCACCGCCCTATGAAGCCCTCGTCGGGGAGCTGCGCGGAGCCTGCTCACGGCGCATCAACATCCAGCACCGGCTCGTCTACCAGGTGCTGGAGGAGGAGCGGATCGTGAAGGTATTGCGCCTCTGGACCCACTACGAGTAGGCGCACCGTTCGCGATCAGGACGTATTGGCGGCCGAGCCAGATCTGTCAATACAAGGCAGCTATTCGCTGATCTGCGAATACATGCCCATCGCTGACGGCCAGTCCGGCAACAGGAGGCATGGCCTCCTCCCCCAGCGACCACGAAATCCAGCAGCGCATCCGCCTGGCCTGCGGCCGCGGGCCCATCGCCGGAAGAGTCGCTTCCCTTGGCTGACGCCAATGGTGACGGGGCACCTGCGGGCGGTGATCCAGGCCTCGCTCCCCTCACCCCTGAAGAGGTCAGCGAGGTTCACCGCCGCGTCCTCGAACTACCCCAGGCCAGTCGCCAGGCGCTGACCAAAGCCTTCCGCGAGCACTTCCAGGTGCCGCGCAATGCCCGCTCCATCGGGGATCGCATCACCCAACGGCAGCACAGCGACTTCATCGAGCTCTTCCTCGCAGAAGCGCAGGGACAGGTGCAAGCGGAAGCTCCTGCGGAGCCAGGCCGCTACGGCGAGCAGCCCCGCTCCCAGGCCGGTCGCCACTTCATCCAGACCCAGGTGCGCACCGATGTGTACCTGCGGGTTCGCGAGGTGATGGAGCGCCACAACCTCTCGGCCAGCGGCGCGGTGCATCACCTGCTGCGTGAGCGCTTTGGCCTGCCGCCCCTGCCTCCCTTCGATCAACAGCCCATTTCCACCGATTCACCCCATGGCTAAGGACATCTTCCGCACGCCCCTCGCCGAAGTGCGCTGGGCTCACCTGATCACCCCCAGGAACCAGCTCGACAAGAGCAAACCCAAGGCCTGGACTTGCGATTTGCTTCTCCCCAACGGAGACGAGAAGGCCCAGGCCTTCCTGCTGGCGATGGAGGACCAGTTCATCGCCCTGCACGGCAGCCGCAAGCGCCGCGCCGTCCAGGTCGTGGAGTTCGTGCCCTACGAGCAGGTCGACCCCACCGACGGGTTTGAGGAGGTCGACGGCTACACCACCACGGCCGCTGCGGCAGCCAGCGGTTGGGCGACGGATGGCGACGACGACGAGGAGGCGCCCTTCTGATGCCACTCGATCATCAGGACCACAACGCCGGGGCCTGGAGGGGCAGGCCCCCTCACCGGCCCAGTCCCCAGCTGCCTGCCTTCTGCCGCAGCCGCCGGCAGCCAGCACAAGCACCATCACACCGCTTTCAGACCGATGAACAAGACAACGACGTCATCCCAATCCACTGCAGCTCTCGCCTCGATGGATCACCCCGCCCTGGTCTCCCGTTCCTGGAACGGCACGCCGATTTCTCGGCGCACCACCGATGGCTACGTCAATGCCACCGCCATGTGCAAAGCCAATGGCAAGCAATGGTCGAAGTACCGGGAAAGCGACCGCTGCCAGACCTATCTCGATGCCCTGGCTGAAACCTCCGAAATTCGGATGTTTGACCTGAGCGAGTCCCGCCAGGGCCAGGGCGGCGGCACCTGGGTCCATCCCCAGGTCGCGGTCGACCTGGCCCGCTGGATCAGCGCACCGTTTGCGGTGTGGATGGACGGCTGGTTCCTGGAGAGCATCCAGCATCCCCAACCGACACCGGTGCAGGAAAGCACGCTGCAGCTCAGGGAAGCCGAGGTAATCACCCTGGTGGAGCGCAGCATTGGCTTGTTCGAGCAACTCGGCGGCCTGGATGAACGCGACCAGCTCCTGTTCAAAGACATCGTGCGCAGCAACGTGCTCACCGCCAGTGCAGGGTTGCTCCCCGGTGCGCCGACTGACGAGGAGCTCACCCTCAGCGATGCCTGGCTGGAGGTGTTTCAGCAAGTGCTGCCGCGCACGAAGTACCGCTCGGCCGGGATGCTGTTGGCCGAGGCCTACCGCGAGGACTTTGGCCAGGAGCCGCCGCTTCGCCAGCAGTTCGTTGATGGGGCCCCACGTCAGGTCAAGAGCGACAGGCGTTCCTGGCTGATCGACACCCTCAAGCGCTTCCGCGCCCAGCTGGCAGGGGGCTGATGGACACCACCACAACGCCAACCCGCCAGCGGGTCTGGGTCACAACAGCAGAAGCGTGCGCAGCTCTGGGGATGAGCCGCGAAACCCTCCGCCAGCTCCGGCTGCGGGGGGTGCTCACCCCGGGCAAGCACTACCGGCGCTGGGGCTGCACTCAGGGCCGAGGCCCCCTGCAGTGGCATCTCGAGAACGTGGAGGCCACTATCACTGGCTGGAGCCGGCGGCATCTGCGCCTCTGATGCCTTATCCGCCCGATTGCAGGGGTGGAAGGGCACTCAGAGAGAGGAACAACCGCTCCGGTCGTCCTGGCAAAGGCCGGAACCCCATCGACGCGTAGAAGCTGTGCAGGCGTGCGCGTTCCGCGTCTCCAGCGGCGCCCGCCACATCGAGCAACATCAGCCGCACCCCCAGGATCTGCCCCGCCCGCTGGCACTGCTGCATGGCATCCACCAGCAGGATGCGCCCCAACCCCTGGCCTTGGTGTCTCCCGTCGACAGCGAGGTGACTGAGAAAAACGCCTGGAATCAGATTCGAGCGTGGTGCCCGTGGGACAGCATCGGCAGGCACATCAGCCACGCCGATGGCATGGGCATTGATGGCGTAGAAGCCGAGACAGGCCCGAGGTTCGCCTGCCTGGGCGGTGTCAGTGGCGACGTAGAGCCGGGTGTAGCCATCACGCTGCTGCCGCTTGGCGGTGCGGCGCAGAAAGTTGTCCTGGCTGTCGCTGCCGCAGCGGAAGTCTTTGGTGTCGTGCAGGCCAGAGTCAAAGGCTTCGATCCGGTAAGCCACCGGTTCAGGAGCGCACGACCTGGTCCTGGTGCAGCTGCCAGGCCTCCAGCAGGGCGGGCGTTGGCGTGGTCGCTTCGTCGAGGGCGGCGAGCAGAGCCTGGTGATCGCCCTGGCTGAGCAGGGTCTGCTGCCTGCCACTGAGCAGCTCCTGGGCACGCGCATATGCCGACATCACCACGAAGGCGGAGGCCTCGATTCCCATCAGGTCAGCCGCGGCCTCAATGCTGGCCTTCACCGAGGGCTTGGTGCGCTGGTCCATCCGAGCCGAGCGGGGCTCGTCGATCGCTTCGATCGCCGCATGGAGCGCGGTCTCGACCGGTGACATGGCACACCCGGAATAGCCTCCTGATTGTACGGGCGATGGCCGTACGTGGCAGATGTGTGCATGACGGTGCTGTCCCCTGAGGGAGTCATCCCTCAGGGGTCAGCCTTTGCTCTGCCTTGGCGAAGGCGTCATCCACCACATCGTCGCCGCACCAGCGGCTGTAGGCCGCCAAGTGGGTCTGCACGCTGTGCCCCATCGCCGCGGCCACCACCTTGGGCGGAAGATCGCAGAACACATGGGCGCGGTGGGCGTAGCCGTGCCGGCAGGAATAGAGCACCAACTTTTCTCCCTGGGCTTCGTACTGCTGGCGCAGGCGTTGCCAGTGTTCTCGCCGCAGCAAGTAGCGACTGAAAGAATCTGAGCCGAACCCGGCTCGCATGGGTGGAAGCCTTGCCGGATCAAAGGTTTCAAGAAGCTGCCATTCCGTGGCCCATTGGTCACAAGGCAACAGCCGCAGGGGCCTGGGCTTGGTTTTGCCACGAGAGGCAACCTTTTCATACATGCACCAGAGCCGTCCCTGGCGAAGCTGCAGGTGCTGCAGCTCTTCGGGTCGCAGGCCAAACGCACAAAGCAGTTGGAAGGCAAACCTCCAGCGCGGATCTGGGATGGTCTCCACTACCGCCAGGATGTCCGGAACGGCAATCGGTGTGGTGACTGTGCGGTTCTCCCGTGACCGGCCGATGAATGTTGAGAGCTCCGGTGGCGGAGCCCATGGGCCTGTAAGCAGCTTTTGGCTCACTGCCCAGCGCAGCAGCGCAGCGGTGTACTGGATTTGCATTCGTCTGGTACGGCAGCCAGGCCGCTGACTCCACTGATCGGCTTGCGCCTCCAGCAGTTGGGTCGCATCGCGGATAACCGGTGGACCTTTCACGGTCTTGAGGACCAGCGCCATGCGTGGCCTGTAAAGCCGCTCCCAGGTTGTTTCTTTGATCTCGCCGCTGCGCAGCTTGTGCTGCTGATACCGGCGAATCAGGCCCGGCCAGTCGATTGGGGCCGATCGATTGGTTGTAGCCGTGGCCATGACGCTGGGTTGCAGCACTGACGGCTCGCTGGCCATTGCTGCAGCCTGGCGCCTGGCATCAGCTTCAGCCTTGGCCTCACTCAGTTCGGCGATGGCCTGCTCCAGCGGAACTCCTTGATGGAAAGCGTCGTAAACCGCCACCACCCCATCACGAATGGCTTCGAGTTGGTCCGACTCCCAGGGGTACGGCAGCAGCAGCTGTTTCCGATGCCCATCGCCTGCTCGGGCCGTGATGTGAAGCCGTGCACGTCCCCTGAAATTCGACACCGTCCAGCCGCTGCGGCAGCCCCTCTGGCTAAGAGCCCGCAGCACGCCGCCACGGAGCAACACATCCCATTCCGGGACCGCTGGCATGTGAGAAGGTTTGTGAGAAGGTCCTTCTCACAGCCCGGCACGGGCGATCAGAAGCAGGCAAAGGCTGTCAGAGCAAAAGCCAGTGCCAGAAAGGCTTTTGGGCCGAGAAAATAGGCTCTGATTGAAACGCCCCCTGATGGATTCGAACCATCGACCGACTGCTTAGAAGGCAGTTGCTCTATCCAGCTGAGCTAAGGGAGCTCGCTCAGCCATTCTTGCAGTCGATCCCGACGGCGGCGCCTACTGTTGGAGGCTGTGCAGTGCAGGCGATGGCCCCAAGCCGGCTTACCGACAGTCAGAAGCAAGAGCTCCTGGAGCGTTACCGCCAAGGTGAGTCCAGTGCTGCTTTGGCGGATGCCTTTGCATGCAGTGCCAACACGGTGAGTCGCACCGTTCGCTCCTTGCTGTCGGAGGAGGAGTACAGCGCTCTCAAAGCGTCCCGTTCTCGGGGGTCTTCAGCATCAGTGCCACAGCCGCAGCCCCAGCCTGAGGCTGCTGTGGAAGTGTCCGTTGAGGATCCGGTCAACCCCGAGGGGGATGACGGCGCGTCTTCGGGCCTGGCCCTCGACGATGCCGATGATTTCGGCGCGGATGAGCCGGAGGCCCTCGCGGAGGAAGAGTCTGGGGAAGGTTTCCCGGGCGGGGAGGAGTTTCATGAAGTGGCCGTGCTGCCCGTCGATCTGCCCCAGGTGAACACCCAGCAGGTGCACTGTCTGCCGTTTGCGGCCGGGGTTCTCCCCGACAGCGTGTACATGCTGGTGGACAAGACGGTTGAACTGGATCCGCGCCCGCTCAGCGAGTTTCCTGAGCTTGGTGTGGCTGATCCGGACGAGCAGGCCCTTCAGGCGCTCTGCCTGTTCACCAGCCCGCGCACAGCCAAGCGCCAGTGCGGCCGCAGCCAGCGGGTGATCAAGGTGCCTGATACCCAGGTGTTTGCCATCACCACACGCCACCTGGTGGCCCGTGGCATCACCCGCCTGCTGGTGGAGGGTGCGCTCTACGCGCTCGACGCCTGATTCAACGTTTGGCGTCTGGCAGCAGCAAGGCCGTGAGGCTGCCGCCTCCAAGCAAACCCAGCACTGCACTGACACCCACCACAAAGCCCGCTGGCAGCGGTGCGGTGGAGCCCACACCCAGGTTCAGGCGGTAACGGTCTCCCAGATTCTGAGCACCGAGGCAAAGCACCAACAGCAGGGCAGCACTCCCGCCCACGGTGATCATCAGCAGACGCAGGCGCAGCAGCATGGCGCCAACCATCGAGGCTTCGTCAGTCTGCCTGCTTTTCCGCTTCATGCAGTAGCGCATACAGCTCTCGGCGGCTGCGCCCGCTGGCCGGGGCCAGCTCCCTGGCTGCTTCGCTGGCTTTCAGTCCCCGCTTGATCAGCTCGCGCAGCTCCTCGAGGCAGCGCTCGTCGCTGTACTGGGGCACTTCACGGGCCGTGGCCCCTCCCAGCACCAGGGTGAATTCCCCCTGGGGAGCGTGCTGGGCGAAATGCTCCAAGGCGGCCTTCACGCTGGGACCCACCTGCTCCTCATGGCGTTTGGTGAGCTCCCGGCCCACCTGCAGTGGCCGCTCGCCACCGCAATGTTCCGCGAGCTCCTCCAGCAGTTTGAGCAGGCGATGGGGCGCTTCGTAAAGCACCGTTGTGCGCTGCTCAACGGCGAGACTCTCCAAGCGCTCCTTGCGTTCCCGACCCTTGCTGGGCAGGAATCCCTCGAAGCAGAATCGACCACTGGGCAGACCGCTGCTCACAAGTGCTGTGGTGGCGGCACAGGGACCCGGGATGCAGATCACCCCGTGGTTGGCTTCTCGCGCTGCCCGCACCAACTCCTCTCCTGGGTCGCTGATGCCCGGCAGACCGGCATCACTGATCACAGCAACGCTGCGGCCGTCCCTCAGTTCCTCCAAGAGCTGGGGGATTCGGGTGTGGGTGTTGTGCTGGTGAAAACTGCAGCGCCGCGCCTGGGACCCCAGGGCGCTGAGGAGCTGGCCGCTGTGGCGGGTGTCTTCGCAGGCGATGGTGTCCACCGCGATCAGCAGAGCCCGGGCGCGTGGGGAGAGGTCGCCGAGGTGCCCGATCGGTGTGCCGACCACGTAAAGCACTCCGGCATCAGGCTCGGCCCGCTGCTTCACAATGGCTCCACCAAGATCTCTCCATGATGCCGATTGCTCCGACCCTTCCCGCCGGCATCGATCAAGCCCAACTGCTTGAGGCCCTGCGACCGCTGTGTTGGGGTGCGGCCGATATTCTCCGTGCCTACGCCCGCGGCGAGCAGCCCCCTCACGGTTTTTCCCGGGCGCTCAGCGTTGAGGATGGCGGTGAAGGCCCTGTTTCGGCTGCGGATCTGGCCGTGAATCAGTGGCTTCTCGATGGTTTGCGGGCGGCCTTCCCGGATGCCGGGTGGACCTTGCTGAGCGAGGAGACCGCCAAGCAGCAGCTCACCGCGGGCCAGCCCCTCGCTGCTGAGTGGCTCTGGATTCTCGACCCCCTCGATGGCACCAAGGATTTTCTCCAGGGCACGGGGGAATACGCCGTGCACCTGGCTCTTGTGCAGGGGGAGCGTCCCGTGCTGGGGGTGGTGCTGCTGCCAGAGGCCGATGAGCTCTGGTTCGGCGTGGTGGGCCAGGGCAGCTGGTGCGAGAACCGTGCTGCCGAGCGCAGTCCCGTGCGCTTCAGTGATCGCACCGAGGATCTGGTGCTCGTGGCCAGCCGCAGCCATCGCGATGAGCGGCTGGAACGCCTGATCGATGCCTTGCCCCTGGGCAGCTCCAAGGCGGTGGGCAGCGTTGGTTGCAAAGTGGCCACGATCCTGCGTGGAGAGGCCGATGTGTACATCTCCCTGTCTGGGAAGAGTGCTCCGAAGGACTGGGATATGGCGGCCCCAGAAGCGGTGTTGCTCGCGGCAGGAGGGGCCTTCACCCATGCCGATGGCCGTCTTCTCACCTACAACACCGGCGACATCCGCCAGGCTGGATGCCTGATCGCCAGCCATGGAAAAACCCATGCCGCCCTGGAAGATCAGGCGGCACGGGCGATGGCAGAGATTGATCCGGGGTTCCCGGTTTGACCCGGGTGCTCCTCAGTTGAGAGGGGCGACAGGTGTGGGAGCCGGTGCGGGTTCCGCCTCCTCACCGTTCTGAGGCACGCCGCGCAGGGTGAGGTTGATGCGGCCACGGTTGTCGATCTCGCGCACGCGCACGGTGACTTCGTCGCCCACTTTCACCACATCCTCCACCTTCTCCACGCGTGCTTCGGACAGCTGGGAGATGTGAATCATGCCCTCCTTGCCCGGAAGGATCTCCACGAAGGCGCCAATCGGAATAATCCGCGTGATCGCACCGCTGAAGACTTCGCCTTCATTCACCTTGCGGGTGAGCCCTTCAATGATCTTCTGCGCTTCATCGGCCGCCGCTCCGTCGTGGGAGGCGATGGTCACGATGCCGCTGTCTTCGATGTCGATCTTGGTGTTGGTGCGCTCGGTGATGCCCTTGATCGTTCGGCCGCCCGGACCGATCACGGTGCCGATCAGTTCCGGATCGATCCGGAAGCTCAGCAGACGCGGGGCATGGGGAGACAGTCCGTCGCGCGGTGTATCGATCGCCTCCATCATCTTTTCGAGGATGTGCAGGCGTGCCGGTCTGGCTTGATTGATGGCCTCGGCAATGGTGCCCATCGCCAGCCCGGTGATCTTCATGTCCATCTGCAGGGCGGTGATGCCCTTGTCGGTGCCGGCCACCTTGAAGTCCATGTCGCCGAGGAAATCCTCGATGCCCTGGATGTCGGTGAGAATCCGCACCTCATCCCCTTCTTTGATCAGTCCCATGGCAGCACCACTCACGGGTGCTTTGAGGGGAACACCGGCATCCATCAGGGCCAGGGTGCTGCCGCACACAGAGCCCATGGAGGTGGAGCCGTTGGAACTCAACACCTCGCTCACCACGCGCACCACGTAAGGGAAGGTGTCCTTGGCGGGCAGCACGGGCAGGATGGCGCGCTCTGCCAAGGCGCCATGGCCGATTTCCCTGCGGCCAGGTGAGCGCATCGGCTTGGTTTCACCCACGGAGTAGGGGGGGAAGTTGTAGTGATGCAGATAGGTTTTTTCAGTGCTGGGATTCAGGTCATCCATCTCCTGCGCGTCACTGGGGGTGCCCAGGGTGGCGGTGGAGAGCACCTGGGTCAGCCCGCGTTGGAAGAGGCCAGAACCATGCACGCGTTTGGGAAGCACCCCGGCGGCAGCACTGATCGGGCGAACCTGGTCCAGGCTGCGGCCATCCACCCGCTTGCCGTCCTTCACGATCTGCTGGCGCATCAGCTTCTTGGTGAGCGCCTTGAAACTGGTGGGAAGCGCTTTGCTGTTGGCTGACACCAGCTTGCGCACCGGATCGCTGTCTTTCAGTGCTTCGATCGTTTCTGCGGTGCTGCTGCGGATGGCATCGAGCTTGCTGTCACGATCCGCCTTGCTTTGGTCGAATTGGCTGAGCACCTCGCCGATGGCCTTGGTGCATGCCTTCTCCAGATACACCGGCAGGGTGGAGTCTTCTTCAGGTTGTTCCGGCTTCACCTGCTCGATCCCCGCGTCCTTGAGGATCGACTCCTGGGCTTTGATCAGTTCGCAGACGGCTTCGTAGCCAAAGTCGATCGCTTCGATCACGTCCTGTTCGGGAAGCTGATTGGCTCCGGCTTCCACCATCACGATCCCTTCCGGTGTGCCTGCCACCACCAGATCCAGATCGCCTCGCTCGATTTCGCGGTAGCTGGGATTGAGCACGAAGTCGTCGCCGAGCAGGCCGACGCGTACGGCGGCCATCGGTCCGTAGAACGGAATGCCGGCCAGCAGGGTGGCCATCGACGCACCGGTGACTGACAGCACATCAGCAGGGACGCGCTCATCGAGGGACATGCAGGTTGCAACGATCTGCAGGTCATCGCGGAGCCAGCTGGGGAAGAGTGGCCGCATCGGCCGATCGATCAGCCTGCTGATCAGGGTGGCCCGCTCGGGGGGACGGCCTTCCCGGCGCATGAAGCTGCCTGGGATGCGTCCTGCGGCGTACAGCCTTTCTTCGTAGTCGCAGATGAGAGGCAGGAAGTCGATGCCTTCCCGGCCTGAGGAACGGGTTGCGGTGACCAGCACCGAGGTGTCACCACACTCGATCATCACGGATCCGCCGGCCTGAGGGGCATAGCGCCCCGTGGTCAGCCGAATCTCCCGACCGTCGAAGGAGATTGACTGTGTCTGACCTTGCACTTGTGCTTATGTCTTTCTGTCAAGTCTGATTCTGGCATTCAGCAGGAACGGATCGTCAAATCCCCCGAGTGCTGATGAATTTTGTTCTGAATCGAGGCAAAAAAAAGGAGGTGATTGATCACCTCCGAACCTCTTTGAATGGCGTTCCAGCGGAACGGTGATCACCAGCTGGACTTCACCACGCCGGGGAGCTCGCCTTTGTGGGCGCGTTCACGCAGCTGGTTGCGGCACAGCCCGAAATCGCGATACACGCCCCGGGGCTTGCCGGTGGCCCAGCAACGATTCCTCATGCGGGTAGGAGCGCTGTTCCGGGGCAGGCCCTGGATCTTGCGGTGGATTTCCAGACGCTCCATGGGATCCTCCGCTGCATTGAAGGCGGCCATCAGGGCCGACCGCTTGGCGGCAAAGCGCTCAACCATCTTCTTGCGCTTCGCATCGCGAGCGATCATCGACTTCTTGGCCATGCAGCGGTGGGAAAAGAGCAGTTCAATCTGAAACTTTACTGCTTCATTGGCCCATCAATTGGCGCACCACCGTCAGCTGGCTGGTGTCACGCACGATCAACAGCACGCTCAGGCCGAGCACGAGCAGCAGACTGGATTGCATTACTGCCAGTTGGAAGCGTTCGGGCAGCGGCCGTCCCCGCAGGCCCTCCAGCAGCAGGAAAACCAGTTGTCCGCCATCAAGAAGGGGAAGGGGCAGGGCGTTGAGGACACCAAGATTGATGGAGATCAGAGCCAGGAACAGGGCCAGGCCAGACCCTCCCTGGCTGGAGAGTTGTGCCCCCATCTCCACGATCTTCACGGGCCCAGACACCTGCTGGGCGGTGGAGCTGAAATCGGTGAACAAACTGGCGTAGCCCGACACCGTTCGGCTGAACAGACTGGCGAATTGCCTGCTGCCAGCGCTGATCGCTTCCAAAGGAGAGCGCACCGGACGGCTGCCACCACCCATCGCCACCTGCAGCTGGGCGCCGATCCGACCGGTGCCCTGCTGGTCAGCGGGGGTGAGCCGCAGGGTGCTGACAGCCTCACCGCGCTGAACCTCGAGTTCAAGCTTCTGGCCGGGGCTGCGGCGGATCGGTTCAACGGCGGCCCGAACGGCCGACTCTCCGCTGCCGAGGGTTTGGGCATCGATGGAGAGAATGCGATCTCCTGGTCTCAGTCCGGCTTGAGCCGCTGGAGCGCCGTCCTGCACCGTCATCACCACCACGCCGGGAGCTGGATCACCGGGAACACCGGCTGCGGCCGTATGGCCCACCAGCACCAGCCAGGCCAACAGCAGATTCGCCAACACCCCGGCACTGATCACGAGCACCCGTTGGGGGATCGGACGGTTGCGCAACAAATCCGGATCATCCAAAGGAATGGATTGATCGTTGTCGTCGTCGTCATCGGGGAAGGAGACGAAACCGCCAAGGGGCAGCAACCGCAGGGCATAGGTAACGCCGTTGCGCTCGGTTTTCAGCAGCGCTGGCCCGAAGCCCACGGAAAAGCCGTTCACGCGGATGCCTTGCAGGCGGGCGGCCAGAAAATGACCTGCCTCATGAATCACGATCAGGAGCCCCAGAGCGAGCAGTGAGGCCAGAACGTTCATGAGGATTCACGCAGTCGGATCATTCTGGCTGGAGACGATCCGAACCGAAGTAAGGCACGAGCGCCTGGGGCAGGAGAA
This sequence comes from Synechococcus sp. BMK-MC-1, assembly GCF_014279955.1. Taxonomy (NCBI): domain Bacteria; kingdom Bacillati; phylum Cyanobacteriota; class Cyanophyceae; order Synechococcales; family Synechococcaceae; genus Synechococcus; species Synechococcus sp. BMK-MC-1. Next base: position 1,854,798 of record NZ_CP047939.1, on the reverse strand, counting down.
CACTGCCATCAGCCTGCTGACCGTTCTCCAGCAGGGCGGCCATGGTGCGGCCGATGGCTAGGCCGCTTCCGTTGAGGGTGTGCACAAGCCGGGTGGTCTTGCCGTCTTTGGTGCGGATGGATGAGCGCCGCGCCTGGAAATCGCCGCAAACGCTGCAACTGGAGATTTCCCGGTAGGCCCCGGCCCCTGCAAGCCACACTTCCAGGTCGTAGGTGCGCGCTGCGGAGAACCCCAGATCACCGGTGCAGAGCTCGAGCACCCGGTAAGGCAGCTCGAGCGCCTGAAGAACGGCTTCGGCATCGGCGGTGATTGCCGCATGCGCCTCGTCGGCGTGGTCGGGATGCACAAACCAATACAGCTCAACTTTGTTGAACTGATGCAGGCGGATCAGGCCCCGGGTGTCGCGCCCGTAGCTGCCCGCTTCCCGCCGGAAGCAGGGGCTGTAGGCCACGTAACGCAGGGGCAGTTGATCGAGCGGAATGATTTCATCGCGGTGCAGCGAGGTCAGCGGTACCTCGGCTGTGGGGGTGAGCCAGAGGTCGTCGTCCGCGCAACGAAAGCTTTCCTCCGCGAATTTGGGCAGCTGGCCTGAACCCGTGAGGCTGGCGCTGTTCACGAGCACCGGAGGCAGAACTTCGCGATAGCCCTTGCCGGTGTGGAGATCCAGCATGAAGTTGATCAGGGCTCGCTCCAGGCGCGCACCCTGCCCGAACAACGTCACAAAACGGCTCTGCGCGATCCGCACCGAGCGTTCACTGTCGAGCAGGCCCAGGCGATCGGCGATGGCCCAATGCTCATCCAGCCCTTCCTGGCGGCGTGGGTCTCCCCAGCTGCGGACCTCGATGTTGTCGTTCTCGTCCCGGCCGTCCGGACAGGCGGGCGAAGGGAGATTGGGAAAGGTGAGCAGCTGGGTCTTCAGCTCGGCGGCCAGTTGACGTTCCTCGTCCTCCAGCACGGCCACCTTTTGTTTGATGGCGTTGCCCTGCTGACGCAGCTCAGCCACGTCGCTGCCCTTCGGATCCGCCCCTGCCTTGATCTTGAGGCCAACCTCCTTGCCCACACGGTTGCCTTCGGCTTGCAGGCTGCTGCGCTGCTCCTCGAGGTCGCGCTGCTGTTGGGCCAGGGCTTGCAGGCTGTTGAGATCAACCGTCAAGCCGCGGCGAGCAAGCTCCCTGGCCATCAGCTCAGGGTTCTCTCGCACCAGACGCTGATCGAGCACAGGGATTTCAATGATGGCGCGGGCAGCCTAAGCGTCCGCCTTCAGAGCTTCGGCTGAGTCAGAGAACCTGGCCGACCATCACAGCCGCCACGGCGGAGAACAGAGTGATGCCGAGGGCGGTGATCGGATTCTGGCCTTGCACCACGGCAACAGTGGTGATCACTCCAGCGCCAAGGCAGGCGGCGGCGAGTTGGGTGGTGAGGTCAGTGGTACGGTTCACAACCGATTTGTCTGTAGTCCCGGCAACCTACGGAGCTTGTTCGATGTCGTCTCGACGACACCCCTGGATTCGTTACGGCGCGTCAGGGTTCGTTACTTGCCGCAATGAAGCGGGCCTGGCACGGCCCGCGCTGGCCCACTGCTTCAGGGTGTCGAGCTGTTCGCGGGCCGTGCGCGCCAGGGGCACCAGCTGGGATGCAGCCTTGATCAGATCGCTTTCGTTGAGCTCCCGGCGCTCCGCAAAGGCGAGGTGCATCGCTTCGATGACCACCTGCTCGAGCTCGGCGCCGGAATAGCTCTCCGTGCGGTCCACCACGGTGGACAGGGGCAGATCGAGTTGCGGCCGTCTGCGCTGGAGATGGAGGCTGAGGATGCCGCAGCGCTCCTCTCGCGATGGCAGATCGAGAAGGAAGATCTCGTCAAAGCGACCCTTTCGCAGCAGTTCGGGGGGCAGGCGCTCCACACCGTTGGCCGTGGCCACCACAAACACAGCGGAGCGTTTCTCGGCCATCCAGGTGAGCACCGTGGCCAGAACCCTCTGACTGGTGCCGCCGTCGCTGCGGCCGTCTTGGCCGAAGCCCTTGTCGATTTCATCAATCCACAGCACACAGGGCGCCATGGCTTCGGCGCGCAGGATCATGTCGCGCGTGCGTGCCTCGCTGGCCCCAACCAGCCCTGAGAACAAACGGCCCACATCCAGTCGCAGCAGGGGCATCGACCAGCTGTGGGCAATGGCTCGGGCGGTGAGTGATTTTCCCGTTCCCTGGGGACCAACCAGCAGCACACCCCGCGGCAGGGGCAGTCCGAAACGCCGTGCCTCGTCGCTGAAGGCGCGGTGCCGCTGATCGAGCCAGTGCTTCAGGGTCTCCAGCCCACCGATATCCGCGGGCGTGGCATCCGTGTGGCAGAACTCCAGCACCTCGCTGCGGGCCAGAGAAAGGCGTTTCTCCTCGAGCACATCGCTCAGATCGTCGCGGCTGAGGCAGCCCCGCTGGGCTAGGGCCTTGGCGGCCACATGCCTCACCCTGGCTTCGCTGAGTCCACAGCAGGCATGGGTGAGCTCCTCCAGCACGTCCTCCTCGAGGACAGACCCACTGGCTCTGGCGATGTTGCTCAGCAGCGTCCGCAATTCCTCCTCTCGAGGCAGGGGCAGATCGAGAAGGGTGAGCGCTTCGTCGAGGTCGGCAGGGGGCGTCCACTGGCCGCAGCTCAGGATCAGGGTGTGGGGAGTGGATCGCAGCTCGCTGGCCAGATTGCGCAGCATGCGTGCGATGCCCGGGTCATCGCAGAACCGATGCACATCCTTGAGCAGCAGCAGGGTGGGGTCGTTGCTCGACCGTTCCTTTAACCACTGCAGAACCGCCATCGGCTGCCGAGCCCCCAGGGCCTCCTGGCCGAGAGCACCGCGAAGTCCGCCAACAAAATCCCAGCGGGCCAGCAAACGGTCGCCGAGACGGTCACTGGCCTGGGCCAGGAGGGCCTCCACCCTTTCTTCCTCGTGGCTGCGGATCCAGATCAGGGGGGTTCCCGAGCGGATCAGGAGATCCAGCTGACGGCTCCAGGATTCAGTCATCGGGTTGGTCGGACGGTGGCTGCATGGAAGCCTGAAGATCCCGCAAAGCCTGCCAACGGGGATCGTTCAGTGGCGTTGGTGGTGTGGAGGCTGCTGGGGTGCTGGTCTGCAGGGGGGGGCCTGGGCAGTGATCTCCGCAGAAGTTGACCACCGACATCTGCAGACTCAGTTGCTCAAACACCCAGCGTTCAGGCTCGAAACGTCCCCGTGGGTCCAGACACTCCATCAGGCCTTCGGGGACTGCCGCATCCAACTCTGGAGTGCTGACGTTGGCATCGGAGGGATCCGAACCAAGCCAGATCAGTTCGCGATTCTCGACGTTGAGTTCCTGATTGAAGTGACCAAGGCAGCGGTCACAGCGCAAGCAAATGATGGTGCTCAGGGACCCTTCAACCTCAAGGATGTTGCCGCGGTGTTCGGCGCAGACGCGCCCGCGGATCGGCGTGAGGCTTGCAAGCTCGTCGTGGGTTCCATCTACCTCCCAAACCCTGGGTTGACCCAGGGCCTGGAGCTCTCGCAACGCCACCGGCTCCAGGCCGGGAATCATTTGTTTCCGCCTTTGGGTTCAAAGGGCAGGCGGCCGGCCTGGGATCCACCACCGGCCGTGGCGGTAGCAGGGGTCTGGGCCTGCTGTTTCATCTGGTCATCCAGGATTGCTTGCAGGTTGTCGGGAAGTGCTTCGCGGGTGAGCAGGAAGGTCTGCAGGGCCTGGAAGATATTGGCGATCACCATGTAGAGCAAAACGCCGGCCGGCAGTGGGAAGAACAGAAACATGCCAGTGATCATCACAGGCGTGATCTTGTTGGCCGTGGCTTGCTGGGGGTTGGCCGGCATGCCCATGCCCGACAGGAGCTGGGAGATGAAGAGGCTCAAGCCGAAGGCACCCACGAGGATGGCGATGTCCCAGTTGATGGATCCTTCGGTGTAGAAGCCCACTTGGCCAAGGGCCTTGATGAACAGAAAGCCGCTGCGTGCTGCCAGTCCTGGGATCTTGCCCTCAACCGTGGCATCCCCCGGGGCCAAGGCCTGGATGGTGCCGTCGTCAGAGACGGACACCACCGATTCCCCTTTGGTCACCGACCAGCTGGGAAGGAAGGACTGACCGTTCTCCACGTCGCTGAGAACGTTGCTGAAGGGTTCTCCGCTTTTTGTTTGGAGCTGAATCTGAACGTTCTCTCCGGCGCCGATCTTGGTGCCACCGGGGAGGCTGGCAATCACGGGCACGTGATCGGTTTCCGTCACGAAAATCGAGTGACTGGCGCTGTTGAACGGTTTGGGATCAACGGCGGCGATCTGCTCGGCAGGCAACACCTTGAGATTGAGGGTGTAGGGGACGTCGGCGAACGGTGATCCCCGCAGGGTGGCGAACAGGGCGAAGAGAATCGGCATCTGCACCAGCAGAGGCAGACAGCCGGCCAACGGGCTGCCGAATTCCTTCATCAGTTTTCCCAGTTCCTCCTGTTGCTTCTGAGGGTTGCTGGCAAAACGGGCCTTGATTTCGGCTTGGCGTTTCTGCATCACCGGCTGGGCAATGCGCATGCGCCGGGCGCTGCGAATGGAACCAGCGCTGAGAGGGAACAGTGCCAGGCGAATGACAACCGTCAGCGCCACGATGGCCAGTCCGTAGCTCGGAACCAATCCATAGAAGAAATCCAGGATTGGCAGGAGCAGATTGTCGGAGATGTATCCGATCACGATGGCGTTCCGCGGTGTGGTGAAAGGTGATGCCAGTGTGCAACAGCGTCGCCGCTCTTGCGGTGCTGCCGGGCGTCAGGCAGCGAAACCCTTGCTTGAGGAGTCGTCGAGCCCAGCCTGGCTGGGCTTGTTGCCCGTGGGACGGGATTGGATGCGCTCCAGGATGTAGGTCTCGACCTCTCGGAAGCGAGGCAGCGAGCGCATTTCCAGCCTTGAGCCATCGGTGAGAACCAGCACCATGTCTCCCCAGGCGCCAAATCCTCTGGGCACGCAACGCACTTCGCTGATCTGGCTGTAAACCACCTGGCTGCGGTCACGCCCCATCCAGCCCCCACTCACGGAGACTCTGCGGCTGGTGATGTTGAAGCGGAGCCAGAGGGCCCGCACAACAGCCCCGATGGTGAAGGGGAGGCCGATGAGCGTGAAACCAAGGAGAAGGTTGATGATCAGGTCCCCCTTGGCTGGACCTCCTTCGTAGAAGGTGTCTTCCTGAATGGACTTCGTCATGGCTGGAGGCCCGCCTCTTCAAGCAATTTGTCGCATTCTTCCAGCAAGTTGGCTTCATCGGCGTCAGCACCGGGCCGAAGACTGAACAGCAGCCACACATCGCTGTGGGTTGAGCGCGCTTCGAGACGCAGGCGAAGGTGGTCGTGCAGCAGACGCCGGAGACGGTTGCGCACGACCGCTCGTTTGTGCACCTTGCCGCTGATCACCACAGCGATCCTGCAGCTCTGAGGCTGCGTCTGCGTCAACAGCCCGTGGGTGTCGCGACGGAGCAGTTTTGCGTTGCTGGGCGCTTTGCGCAGCACCATCCAGGTGCCGTAATAACGCTTGCCACGCCTGTGCAAGTGGTCAAAGCAGCGATGGCCACGCAAACGCATGGAAGCGGGCAGAACCATCGCTAACAGTGTGCTGGAGCCGGATCAGACGGCCAGGCGACTGCGACCACGCTTGCGGCGGGTGCGGATCACGCGGCGGCCGGTATGCGAACGCATGCGCACGCGGAACCCGGAAACGCGCTTGCGCTTACGGCTCGTGCCACCGAGGGTTCTTTTCGTCATGAATCTGTTCCGGCGTCCGGCTTTTTCTCAAGAGGAGAGTTTATCAGGGAGGGCTCAGTCGATATCGATCAACCAGCTGCCGAGATAGCCGGCCACGGGCACATCGCCAGGGGCCTGGGCCAGCGCGTTGAACTGATACATGCCCTGAGAGTTGGGATTGAAGATGTTCATCACCACGGCGTAGGTGCCTCCTGTGGGGATCGGGGAATCGGGGAACACCTCAATCGCGGTTTGCTTTTCGTTCACCTCGAACACAGCGGGCAGCACCTCCTTGCAACGGCTGCGGGAGAGAACGCCGCCAAGCTTCATCTTGCAGAGCGAGAGGTTCTTGGGCTGAATCCGGGCGTTGAAATAGCTCGGCACCGTGATGCTCAGCTTGAGGATGGCGGTCTTGCGATCCTTCGGCCTCAGCATGAAGAAGTACTCGGCCCGCTCGAGTTGCTGCGTGCTGCTCTGCACGAAGTAGAGCTTCTTGTAATCCTTCGAGCCATCCCAGCGAAATTCAAGCAGTGATGGGGTGTTCTGGGCCCGTGCGGCTGGAGGTGCGGCAGGGAGCAGAAGGCTTGCAGTGCCGATTGATCCGGCAACGAGTGCGGCGGCGACACCAGCACGGCGGGGGGTTAGTCGGAACAGGCTTCGAGTCATGGAATCGGATGGCTTAAGGCGATGTCGCCGTGGGACGTGTGTGAATTGTCCTGAGAATTGCGCGTTGATCGGCCCCTCGAGGGTCGGCCCTTCAGCTGTCAGCTGTGACCGGATCTGTCAGGCCGCAGGCGCGCCGCGCCGCGCAGATAGGGGTGATGGAGTGGCTGATCCCCTGGAAGCCAGGCGTGAGCCAGCAAGCGGATGCAGCGAGCGAGATCGCCATGAACCGCCATCTGCTGCACATCGAGCAAGGCGACGGTGTCCCAACCGGCACGATGCCGAGCCGTTGCGGCCGGGAAACAGGCATCGAGATCAGTCGTCACCGAGAACGTCACCGAGACGAGTTGATTGGGTTGCAGCTGGTTCTGCTCCATCAGGGCATCCACCAGTTCAGCCACGGCGTCGCTGATGGAGGCGGCTGTGTTGTCTGAACTGGTGGTGGCTCCGCGCAGGCCGCGCAGCTGCAGGGGAAGGGTCATGACCGGTGCATCCAAAGGAGTTGACCACTCAGCTCCAACTCCGCACTCAGCCGTTGCTGGACGGCGCTGAGCAATGCGGAGCCCGGGAGTCCCTGGAGCAGGCTTTTGCGCGGCTTCCCGAGGGTCACGGGCTTGCAGCGTTCCTCATCCAGATCGGCCAGTCGGGCCGCCAGAACCCTGGCCTGTTCTTCATCGCCAAGCTCATCAACCAGGCCAAGCTCCTTGGCTTGCGCACCGCTGAAGACTCGGCCGTCGGCAAACGCCTTCACCGCATCGGGCTCCAGGCCGCGGCCCTCAGCAACGGCCGCGACGAACTGGTCGTAGCTGCTGTCGATCAGGTCTTGCAGCAGCTGCCGCTCATCGGCACTGAGGGCCCGATCCGGAGAAAGGATGTCTTTGTAGGCACCACTTTTTACGGTTTCGAAGCGGATCCCGATCTTGTTCAGGAGCTCCGACAGATTGTTGCCGCGCAGGATCACGCCGATCGATCCCGTGATGGTGCCGGGATTGGCCACGATCGTTTCGGCTGCGACGCCCACGTACACCCCACCGGAGGCGGAGATGTTGCCGAAACTGGCCACCACCCGGCAGCCTTTGGCGCGCAATCTCAGCAGGGCGGCATGGATTTCCTGGCTGTCGCCAACCGTGCCTCCGGGGCTGTCGATGCGCAGCAGCAAGGCAGGAAACTCCCGCTCCTGCACCTCGCGGAGCGCCTTGAGAACCCGCCGGCGGGTGGACCCGCTAATGGCTCCTTCGATGGCGATTCTCGCCATGCGACGTCTGGATTTCCGGCGCCACGGCCACACCATGACTCTCCGTTCAACTCGCCGGATCTTAAAAAGGACCCTGTCGGCCCGAATGTATGTCCTCCCTGCAGCGCGGGCTGTTGATGGTTCTGCCCTTCGCCTTGTGGGGGACGGCCATGGCTGCAATGGCTCCCCTGGTGCATTCCGGAGGGCCAGCGCTGGTGGCCTGTCTCAGGCTTCTTCCAGCTGGTGCTGTTCTGCTGATTGCCGTGCCGTGGCTTGGTCGTTCTCTGCGCATCGACCCTGGCGATCGCGGCTGGTTTGTGCTGTTCACCCTCGTGGACGCCTTCTTGTTTCAGATCTTTCTCGCCAAGGGAATCGAAGGCACAGGTGCAGGGCTCGGGTCGGTGTTGATTGATTCCCAGCCCTTGATCGTGGCGCTGCTGGCGCGCTGGCTGTTTGCCGAATCCATCAATCCATTCGGGTGGCTCGGCTTGGCGCTGGGACTGGCCGGAATCGTTTGCCTCGGGGTCCCCGCTCCCTTGCTCAACCACTGGTGGCTGGAGGCCGACCTGGCGTCCTGGGAGTCCGGATGGCAGTCCGGGACCGGCTGGATGTTGCTGGCTGCTCTCACCATGGCCCTGGGCACAGTGATCAGCCGCTTTGCCTGCCGTCGCAGTGATCCAGTGGCCGTGACCGGCTGGCACATGGTGGCGGGGGGCATTCCCTTGCTGATCTGGCACGGACTCGATCCGGCCACCTCCATGCTCCCTCCCTGGACCGGCCTGGACTGGGCTCAAATGGCCTACGCCTCCATCCTTGGCAGTGCCTTGGCCTACGGCCTGTTCTTCTGGTTCGCCAACCGTGAGGATCTCACCGGATTCACCACCCTGGGCTTCCTCACCCCTGTGTTTGCCCTCGCTTCAGGGGGGGTGCTGCTTGGAGAACGCCTGGCGGGCCTGCAATGGCTTGCCGTGTTGCTCGTGTTGGCGTCCGTGCTGTTGGTCAGTCAGCGGCAGAAGCTCTGGGATCCGCTGCTGCGCGCCGCTGTGCCCCAGCCCGGAGACTTGAAGGCATGACGGAGCGTCCTCTGCATCTGGTGCTGGTCAGCACTCCGATTGGTCAGCTCGGCAGCGGGCGCGGTGGTGGCGTCGAACTCACCCTTGGCTCGGTGCTGCGTGGCCTGGTGGGCCGCGGCCATCAGCTGTCGCTTGTGGCACCGGAGGGGTCGCGCTCGCCAGTGCTTGATGACGCGGTGCAGGTGCATCCCTGCAAGGGAGTGGATCAGCCGAGCTGGCAGCATGCCGATCGCGGCGCTCCGATGCAGATCCCCGATGACGGGGTGCTCCCCCGCCTTTGGGAGCGTGCCCTGGATTTGGGCTCCCAGGCTGATGCTGTGCTCAATTTCGGTTACGACTGGCTTCCCCTCTGGCTGACGCCCCATGCCCCTGCGGCCCTGTTCCATCTGGTGAGCATGGGGTCGGTTTCGCAGGTGATGGATCGCGCTGTGGCGGCGGTGGCCCGTTGGGATCAGCGGCGGCTCGCTTTTCACACCCGCCGTCAGGCCCAGGATTTCGACCTGGTCGCTCCGCCTGAGGTGGTGGGCAACGGGTTTGATTTGTCTCGCTACGACCTTCAGCTCGCACCATCGGGTCCCTTGGGTTGGGCCGGTCGGGTCGCACCGGAAAAGGGGCTGGAGGATGCGGCGGCCGTGGCTGCGGCCCTCGGGGAAACGCTGCGGGTTTGGGGTCTGGTGGAAGACCACGCCTACGCCCAGCGTGTTGAGGCCGAAGTGCCGCCGGGCACGATCGAGTGGTGCGGCTTCAAGCCCACTGCGGAGCTTCAGCGAGAGCTTGGGGCCTGCCGGGCGCTTCTCAACACGCCTAAATGGAATGAGGCCTACGGGAATGTCGTGGTGGAAGCTCTGGCCTGTGGCGTGCCAGTGGTGGCTTACGACCGCGGAGGTCCCGGGGAGATTGTTCAAAACGGTGTGACGGGCTGGCTTGTTCCCCCCGATGACCGCGACGCCCTAACCCGCGCCACGCAACGGGTTGCTGCCATCGATCGTCGGGCCTGTCGCGGCTGGGCGGAGCAATGGGCGAGTCAGGACGCTCTCGCCATGCGCGTGGAAACCTGGATTCGCCGGGGTCTGTCGCCGATGGATGGCACCATCGTCCGATGACAGCGGATCGGCTTCAAACGATTGAGCCCTCGCCCCAGGTGCGGCGCCGAGGGCTCTGGTGCATCCTCGTGCTGGCTGTGGTGATCTTCATCTGGCAGCTGGGAAGCACTGGATTGGTGGATGAAACGCCACCTCTCTTCGCGGCATCCGGTCGCGCCATGGCCGAGACCGGCGACTGGTTGACCCCCCGGGTGAACGGCCTACCGCGTTTTGATAAACCGCCCCTGGTGTATTGGCTGATGGGGCTGACCTACAGCCTGCCGGGTTCGGCGTCATGGGACCCCCTCGGCACCTGGGCGGCGCGCTTGCCCTCGGCCCTGGCATCGATGGCATCCATGCTCATGCTGGGTGACACGTTGCTTCGCTACCCGCTTGCGGGTGATGCGCACCCGCGGCGGACGGCGGTGGCTGCTGCGTTGGCCTTTGCGCTCTCCCCTCTGGTGTTGATCTGGAGCCGCACCGCTGTGAGCGACGCCCTGCTCAGTGGCACCCTGAGCCTCAGCTTGCTTTGCCAGTGGCGTTGCTACGCGAGTGGGTCCACGCGGCGCTGGTGGCTCGCTTGGGTTCTGCTGGCGCTTGCGGTGCTCACCAAAGGGCCCGTGGCGGTGGTGCTTACCGGGATCACCCTGAGCCTTTATGCCCTGATTCGCAGGGATCTTTCCGGACTATGGCGGCTCCTGCGCCCCATCCCCGGCTTGCTGATCACCGCTGCGCTCAGCCTGCCCTGGTATGTGGCCGAGCTGGTGGTGGAGGGCCAGCCCTTCTGGGACAGCTTCTTTGGTTATCACAACCTTCAACGCCTCACGAGCGTGGTCAATGACCATCTCCAGCCCTGGTGGTTTTTTGGCCCGGTGCTTGTGGTGGGGTCGCTCCCGTTCACGCCCCTGCTCCTGCTCGGCCTTGCCCGCTGCCTGGGCGCGTTTCGGGGCGGAGGATCCCGCCTGCAGATGCCAGCTGCGCAGAGCCTGCGCGATTTCGCGGGTTGCTGGGTGTTGTCAGTGCTGATTCTGTTCACCCTGGCGGCGACCAAACTGCCCAGCTATTGGCTGCCGGCCACTCCCGCCGCTGCCCTGGTGATCGCCCTGACGGCCCAGGCACCCTCACTCAGGAAGCGTCCACTGCTTCTGTGGATGTGGTTCTTCACCCTGATGCTCACCGCCGTGCTTGCGGCGGGTCTCTGGGTGTCGCCCCTCTGGATTCCACTGATTCAGGATCCGGAGATGCCCACGCTTCCCGCTGAGCTCCTGGCCAGTGGTCTGGTGCTCAGGGCGGCTGTTTGCTTCACGGTGGCGGCCTTGCTTGGCCTGATCACCTTGCTGCGGACCACCGATGGCCGCCTGCTCGCTGTGCAGGGGCCATTGGTGGTTTTTCAGCTTGTCGCGCTCCTGCCGATGATCGAACTCGGCGATCGCGTGCGCCAGCGTCCCGTCCGCCAGGTGGCTGGAACGGTGGTGAGCCAACGGCGACCCGGGGAACCCGTGGCGATGATCGGCGTTCTCAAACCCTCACTGCACTTCTATACCCGTCAAGTGGTGCTCTACGAGGGCAAATCGAAATCGGCACTGGTGAATCTGGCGGATCGACTCAGCCATGAGCAGCGCCAGGGATTTCAAGGCATCCCCCTTAACGATCCCAACAGTTCAGACACGGTGCTGGTGGTGATTGATGAACGCACCGCCGATCGAGATCACTGGCAGGGTTTGGCTCCTGAGATCCTGAGCCGCTCGGGGATCTATTCGCTCTGGCGAGTGGATCGCAGCCGGCTTGAGCAGCGCTCTGCAGCGCTGCGGGCGCGTGGGGTCGACCTCACCTGGAGGGATCCAAGGCCAGAGCGCTACTGATCAGCGCCGTTGGCCACCTGCGCGCCCAGGTCAGCGCTTCTGCAGAAGCTGCAGTGCCCCCAGTAGGCCATCTCTCCCATCGGAGCCGGTGATCCGCAGCGCGGGCAGGTGGCCATTCCATGCACATCCGATCGGCTGGGATGGCGGTTCCACTCGTCGAGAGGGTCCCCTTGGTCAGAGCGGCGGGCCGTGTGGTGCTGGAGGATGCGCAGATCGCGCACGGGGTGCCCGGCGCCGCGGATGGCAGCAAGGAGTTGAAGCTTGCTGTAGAGCAGAGCCTGGCGCCACTGGGGGTGGCTGGCTCCCACGCTGAGCACCCCTTGTCTCAGGGTGAGGGGCCGGCAGTGTTCCGCCAGGGAGGGGCCTGCCAGTTTCGGCCAGTCCTGCCATAGCGCTGCCATCGAACCGTCCTGACGCCATTGCTGGTTCAGTCGGTCCAGGCATCCCCGGATCGACTGGGCCGGCTCAGGGGGTGCCGGCATCAAGAGCTCACCCTTGCCGAAGCGGCGTCGCTGCGATTTCGGTGCCCTTCCCATGGCCGATCTGAGATCGATCTCGTGACGATAGAGAGGATTGGCGAACCCTCTCGCTAGCCTCTGACCACTGCTAGCCCGGATCCATGGGTTTCTTTGATCGGCTGAGCCGTCTGGTTCGCGCGAACGCCAACGCTGCAGTTAGCAGCATGGAAGATCCCGTCAAGATCCTCGATCAGTCGGTGGCTGATATGCAGGCTGACCTGGTGAAGCTGCGTCAGGCGGTCGCCATGGCCATTGCCAGCCAGAAGCGCCTGCGCAACCAGGCCGATCAGGCTGAAACCCAGTCGCGCACTTGGTACGAGCGGGCTGAACTGGCGCTGAAGAAGAACGAGGAGGATCTGGCCAGGGAAGCCCTGACCCGCCGCAAGACCTTCCAGGAAACCGCCACCTCCCTGAGCAATCAGGTGAAGGCCCAGGAGGCGCAGGTGGAGACCCTCAAGAAGAGCCTTGTGGCTCTCGAGGGCAAGATCGCTGAGGCGCGCACCAAGAAGGACATGCTCAAGGCTCGTGCCCAGGCCGCCCAGGCGCAGCAGCAACTGCAGAGCGCTGTGAATGGCATTGGCACCAACTCCGCCATGGCCGCTTTTGAGCGGATGGAAGACAAGGTTCAGTCGATGGAAGCCACCAGTCAGGCGGCGGCTGAGTTGGCTGGAGCAGACCTGGAGAGCCAGTTCGCCGCACTGGAAAGTGGCAGCGATGTGGATGATGAGCTCGCGTCGTTGCGGCAACAGCTTCAGGGCGGGCCTGAGGCGGTGGCCCTTCCCCAGGCGGATGACAAGGTGCAGCCGGTGAAGGTGGCCGAGGTGGACCAAGACCTTGAGGAACTGCGGCGATCCATCGACAAGCTCTGATCGCCTGAGCAGCCCCTTCTGTCCATAGGATCAGGGTTGTGTTGTTGTCTTGCTGTGTCAGCTGCTGTTTCCGACTACACCGATGCCGGATTTGATCAGGAGGTCCTGAAGGCATCCGGAACAGTGTTGGTGGATTTCTGGGCGCCCTGGTGCGGTCCCTGCCGGCTCATGGTGCCTCTGATGGACTGGGCGGCCGAAACCTATGCAGGGCGTCTGCAGGTGGGAAAGCTGGAAGTGGACGGCAATCCCGCAACCCGCGATGCCTACCAGGTGCAGGGCATTCCAACGTTGATCCTCTTCCGTGATGGTGCGGAGATCGGCCGTCATGAGGGGGCCATTGCCCGACCTCAGTTGCAGGCGTTCCTGGATGCTCACCTCTGAACGCCTGGCCCGGCTGGGCAGTGGTGTTTTCGACCGCAATGATCGCCGCAAAGCGCAGTACTGCCTTGGTGATCGTCATCCCCAGCAGCCGCTGATCGATCTGTCCTTGGGGTCGACCGATCTGGCCCCACCCGCTGAGGTGATCGCGGCCATGGCCACGGCCCTTCAGGAACCCGTCAGCGCGTCCTACTGCCTGCATGCTGGAACCGAAGCGTTTCGCCATGCAGCGGCGGCTTGGTGCGAGCGTCGCTTTGGTGTGGCCGTGGATGCTGAAACCGAGGTGCTCCTGTTGGTCGGGTCCCAGGAGGGAACCGCCCATCTGCCGATGGCCGTTTTGGATCCTGGCGACAGCGCCTTGATCCTCGACCCTTCCTATCCCTCCCATCGCGGAGGCCTTGAACTGGCGGATGCACGAATTCACACCCTGCCGCTTCAGGCTGAGAGGGGATGGGCTCCCGACTTTTCCGCACTCACAACGGAGCAGTGGAGGCAGCTACGCCTCATGGTTCTGGGCTTCCCCCACAACCCAACCGCCTGTACAGGAGATCAGACATGGCTTGATGAAGCGATGGCCCACTGCCATCGCCATGACCTCGTGCTGGCGCATGACAATCCCTACGTTGATCTGGCGCTCGAGGGTGAAGCGCCCGCTCTTCTGCGCTGCCCCCATTGGAAAGAGCGGGGAATCGAGTTCTTCTCCCTCTCCAAGGGCTGGTGTCTAGGGGGATTCCGTCTGGCCTTCGCCGTGGGGGCTGCACCGCTGATCAGTGCTCTCCGTCAACTCAAAGGAGTGGTGGATTTCAATCAGTGCCGCGCCTTGCAGCAGGGAGCGGTGCTGGCGCTGGATCGCCACGCCGATTGGCCTGGATCCCTGCGCCCTGTTTACCGGCAACGCCGCGATCGCATGCTGAGCGCCTTGGCAGGGATCGGCTGGTCGGTGCCTGAGCCCTCCATGGCCCTGTATCTGTGGATGCCGCTGCCACCCTGGGTTCATTCCCGGGGCTGGAGTGATGAACGGCTGGCCGCTGAAGTGCTGGAGCACTGCGGCGTAGCGCTCACCCCTGGGTCAGGCTTCGGAACTGCGGGAGCTGGCTGGCTGCGACTGGCCCTGGTGCGGCCTGTGATGGAGCTCGAAGCTGCTGTCGACCGGCTTGCACCCTGGTGGGCGCTCCAGAGCTGATGCGGCCGTTGGTCCGAGGAGGTGCGCCCGTTCTCAGGGATCTGCGCCGTCGCGGCAGCTCGCACTGGAGGCTGAGGCACGTGCAGGTCTGCACCAGTACGGAACTTGAGCTGGTGCGTTGGTTGGAGCGCCAAACCTGGAGCGGTGGTCAACCCCGGGCTGTGTTCGCCACCCATCAAACCCAGAGTCACGGCCAGCACGGACGGGTGTGGCTGGCGCCGCGGGGAGGGCTCTGGCTCAGTGCGGCATTGCCCTGGCCCCATCCGATCCAGGCCACAGGATTGTTTGGTTTGGTGGTGGCCCTGGCGCTGGCAGAACAGCTCGAAGCCCAGGCTGTGCCGGTGTGCATCAAGTGGCCCAACGACCTGCTGGTGCACTCCAGAAAGCTGGCGGGGATTCTGCCCACCTTGGTGTTTCGCGGCAGTCGGGTCCGGCAAGCCCGCATCGGGATTGGACTCAATGTGTGCAATGCCGTTCCCTCCGGTGCCGTGGCCCTGAAGCAGCTGTTGCCCCGTGGGCGCTGCCGCCTGCGGAGCTGGCAAAGCGCGGTGCTGCAGGCCCTCGACCGCTCGATGGATCTCGCCGGCGACCCCGCGTTTGTGGTGCGGGAAGTGGAGCGTCGGCTCTGGAGCGATCGGGTGCGCGACCCCCGCAGTGGCGACGATTGGCAGGTTCAGGGGCTGGGTCTGGATGGACGCCTGCTGCTGGCTCAGGGCAACCGGACCTGCAGCTGGACCCGGTGGGGTGACAGCCAGGGCAGAAGTGTCTAAGTTCTCGCACGATGAGATCGCTTCGATCCGTTGGCTTTTCGCTGGCTTGCTGCACCGATCCTTCTCATGCTGCCGCTGGCACCCGAGGTTGAAACGCCGGTGGCACCTCCACTGACGTTTGATCACTCCCTCGACGCGCTTGAGCAAAATCGTGTGATCACCCCCCAAGAGCGACGGCAGATTGAAACGGGATCGGGCGTGACACGCCCGATCGATGTGCCCGCCTTTCAGCAGGCTTGCCGTACGGGCGCCCTTTCGAAGCAGGAATGCAGTGAGGGTGTGGCTGTGCGTGGTCGAGATCGACGCCGTGGTGCCCGTGTGGTGCTCAACGGACGCGATGGACGCTTCAGTGGTTTGCGACGGCGCAGTGCGGATGGTCGCCCGCTGCCGCCCATCTCCGTTCCGGTGTCAGCGCTGCTTGCTGGCTCAACGGCTGGCTTCCGCCTTGAATCAGTGTTTGCGGTATCTCCCCGTCCGGCTGCGATCCCTGGCAACGGCAACCGCAAGCTTCTGTTCCCCATTCTTGGATCGGCCATCACAACCAGTGAATTCGGATGGCGCATGCACCCCATCGTGGGGCAATGGCTGATGCATGCAGGCAAGGATTTTGCTGCTCCAGAAGGGACGCCGGTTGTGGCAGCCCTGTCAGGAACGGTTCTGAGCAGTGGCCTTGCGGGGGGATATGGCATCGCTGTTGAGCTCGATCACGGCAATCCGTCACGGCGGACGCTCTACGGACACCTTTCCGAGATCTATGTGAAAGCGGGCCAGACCGTGCGCCAAGGTGAAGTGATCGGGCGTGTCGGCAGCACTGGCCTCAGCACCGGACCCCACCTTCACTTCGAACTGCGCCGCCCCGACGGTGACGGTTGGGTGGCGACCGATCCCGGCGATCTCGATCTCAATCCACTCACCGCATCGGGGGACGATGCGGTGTCGTTGCTGGTTGGCCAGCTGATGAACAGTTTGGAAAGGCCGGGCGCCTCAGCGTCAGGAGCCTGAAGCGCTCGTCTCCTCTCTGAGGATGAATCCCACCCCTCGCACGGTGTGAATCAAGGTGGGAAGGTCTTTTGACTCCACCTTTTGTCTCAGATAGCGGATGTAAACATCGAGAAGGTTGTCGTCGCCATAGAAGTTTTCTCCCCAGACTCCGCGCATGATTGCAGCGCGTTCCAACACCTTGCCCTGACCGCGCATCAGGAAATTCAGCAGTTCGTACTCCTTGACTGAGAGCTGAATCATCCGTTCACCGCGGGACACATCCCTGGTGATGGTGTTCATGCTGAGGTTTCCAACGCTGAGGGTTTCCGGTTGTGGCCCATCACCATTAACGGCCGCAAACGTGATCGCGCGGCGTTGCATGGCCCGCAACCTGGCCATCAATTCCTCGATGGAAAAGGGCTTGATGAGGTAATCATCCACGCCTGCATCCAGGGCCGTGACCCGATCGGAGATGTCGTCATGCCCCGTGAGCATCAGGATTGGGGTTGTGACACCACTGGTTCGAATTCTTTGGCAGATGTCGATGCCACTGAAATCGGGCAGATTCCAATCCAAAACAATCAGATCTGGGCCAGGTGTTTCGCGGGCATGGAAGAGGCCTGATGCGCCATCGGAGGCCACAACTACGTCATATCCTTCCACCTCCAGCTCCATCTTGAGAAGGTCCGTTAATCGGGCTTCGTCATCCACCAGAAGGATGCGAATGGATGGAGCAGGAGCAGCTCCCATGCGAACCATTTCTGTTGCCATCACACCTTAATCAGGGGTGATGGCCAGGACCTGTTGTTGGTTCTGGGATCTCCCAGCGTTCCACCTGCCCGTCCCGGAAATGGGCCACGCGCTCAGCGCGGGCGGCCACATCGTCCTCATGGGTGACCAGCACCACGGTGATGCCCTGGCTGTGCAGGCTGTCAAACAGATTGAGAACGTCGTCTGTGGTGCGCGAGTCGAGGGCCCCTGTCGGCTCATCGGCGAGCAGGAGCGCGGGTTGATTGATGATCGCCCGGGCGATGGCCACCCGCTGCTGCTGACCTCCAGACAGTTGATTGGGTTTGTTCTCAAGGCGATCCCCCAGACCGACCCGCTCCAGGGCTGCACGGGCGCGATCCCGTCGCTGGTTCACATCAATGCCGGCATAGATCATCGGCAGCATCACGTTCTCCATGGCGGTGGCATGGGGAAGGAGGTGGAACTGCTGGAACACGAATCCCAGTTCCTGATTGCGCAGATCGGCGAGCGCATCATCATCGAGCTGCTCGACCGCATGGCCATTCAGGCGGTACGACCCGCTGGTGGGCCGATCGAGGCAGCCCAGGATGTTCATGGCGGTGCTCTTGCCGGATCCGCTGGCACCCATCACGGCCAGGTAATCCCCCTGCAACACCGTGAGGTCAAGACCATCCAACGCACGCACCTGGGTGTCTCCGGAGCCATACACCTTCTCGACAGCCCGCAATTCCGCGACGGGTCGGCGTTCGGATGGGCTGGTATCAGCCAAGGGATGATCCGTTCACACTGGCGATCGCCTGTTGCAGCAGGGGGGTACCGGCCACCGCATCACTGGCCCACTGGAACAGGGGATTGGAGAGAATGCCGCCCACTGCTGTCACAACAACACAGGCCACAAGGGCAACGCGCAGGGGAGGGAGCCCAAGGGTTGACCACTGCACAGGGGGGTAGGCCTTCACTGCGTCGGACGCCTCCTGGGGCTCTTTCACCACCATCATCTTGATCACACCGATGTAGTAGTAAATCGAGATCACCGAGGTGATCAAACCAACCACCACAAGCAGGTATTGGTGGTCAGCCCAGCCGGCGAAGAAGAGATAGATCTTGCCGAAAAAGCCGAGCATCGGAGGAATTCCCCCAAGGGAGAGCAGGCACAAACTGAGTCCGAGCGTGATCAGTGGATCCTTCTGATAGAGGCCCGCGTAATCAGCGATCCGATCGCTGCCTGTGCGGATCGAGAAGAGGATGATGCAGGCGAAGGCGCCCAGGTTCATGAACAGGTAGGCCGCCGTGTACAGAACCATGGCGGCGAAGCCATCTTCGGTGCCGCACACCAGGCCGATCATCACGAAGCCCGCTTGGCCGATGGAGCTGTACGCCAGCATCCGCTTCATCGAAGTCTGGGCCAACGCCACCACGTTCCCCAGGGTCATGCTGAGCACGGCCAGCACGGTGAACAGCAGTTTCCACTGCGTGTCGAAGCTGCCGAAGCATCCCACCAGCAGCCTCAGGGCAAGGGCGAAGCCAGCAGCTTTCGAACCCACGGAGAGGAAGGCGACCACAGGCGTTGGTGAGCCCTCGTAGACATCAGGCGTCCATTGGTGGAACGGGACGGCAGCGATCTTGAAGGCCACTGTGGCCAGGACAAACACCAAGGCCAGGGCGGCCAGCGGGGTGGGGCTGGAGAGGAGTGCCTGCCCGATCGCTTCCAGGCTGGTGGATCCACTCAGGCCGTAGAGCAGGGAGGAGCCATAAAGGAAGACCGCGGCCGCGGCCGATCCCACCAACAGGTATTTCAGAGCGGCCTCGGAGCTGCGGGCGTCGCGCTTCATGTAGCCCGACAACAGATAGCTGGCGACGGACAGGGTTTCCAGCGACACGAACACGCTCACCAGATCCGTCGCTCCGCAGAGCAGCATTCCGCCGAGGGTTGCAGCCAGGAGGATGCCTGCGTACTCACCAACGGGGGTACCGCTCTGTTCGGCGTACCGCCAGCTGATCATCAGCGACAGCAGGGTGGAAAGCGCCACGACCGCCCGGAAGGCGATGGCGAGGTGGTCGGGAAGGAAGGCGCCGAGGAAGGAGGGTTCCAGGGGGGCATTCCATTGAAGCGCCAGCAGCAGGAGCGCAGTCCCCAACCCCGCGTAGCAGATGGGGGGAACCCAGCGCGTGGAGACCTTTTCGCCGGCCAGATCCACCAGCAAGGTGGCCAGCATGGCGAGCAGAACCGCACCCTCCGGTGCAACAGCACTCGCATTCAGCGAGAGATTGAGCAGCTCACCAGGAGCTGCCAATGCCGGGGTGGTTAGAAGCAGAGCACCCATCTCGGGCATGGCGCGCGCAGGGCAGAGCAATAGGGGGGACTGTAGCGGCGTTGCCGATCGGGCTTGAGATCATTGGTGAATTCGCTGCAGCCGGTGCGGCGGTGCGATAAAGAAGGGGACGGTTATCGGCCCGCCTGTGGCGCACACCCTGGTCATCGTTGAGAGCCCTACCAAGGCCCGCACCATCCGTGGATTCCTGCCCAAGGCCTTCCGGGTGGAGGCGTCCATGGGCCATGTGCGTGACCTTCCGAACAACGCCAGCGAGATTCCTGCGGCTCACAAAGGGCAGAAATGGGCCAATCTCGGTGTCAACACCGAAGCCGACTTCGAGCCGCTCTATGTGGTGCCGAAGGACAAGAAGAAGATCGTTCGGGAGCTCAAGGATGCGCTGAAGGGAGCGGATCAGCTTCTGCTGGCGACGGACGAAGACCGCGAAGGCGAAAGCATCAGTTGGCATCTCCTGCAGCTTCTGGCCCCCAAGGTGCCTGTGAAACGGATGGTGTTTCACGAGATCACCAAGGAGGCGATCGGGCGCGCTCTTGATCAGACCCGGGAGCTCGATATGGAGCTCGTGCATGCCCAGGAGACCCGTCGGATCCTCGACCGATTGGTGGGCTACACCCTGTCGCCATTGCTGTGGAAGAAGGTGGCCTGGGGGTTGTCCGCAGGCCGCGTTCAGTCGGTGGCTGTGCGCTTGCTGGTGCAACGGGAACGGGCCCGAAGGGCGTTCCGAAGCGGCAGTTACTGGGACCTCAAGGCCGCGCTGGAGAAAGCTGGCACGCGTTTTGAAGCCAAGCTCACCCACCTCGAGGGGCAGCGCATTGCCACCGGCAATGATTTCGACGAGAGCACCGGTGGTCTGAAAGAAGGCAGCAAGGTGCGGCTGCTCAGCGAGGAGGAAGCCCGCAAGCTGTCCGCCGCTGTTGAGGCTGCGGACTGGAGCGTGACGGCCGTGGAGGAGAAACCCACGGTGCGTCGTCCAGTGCCGCCCTTCACCACCAGCACCCTTCAACAGGAATCAAACCGGAAGCTGCGGTTGTCGGCGCGGGAGACGATGCGCTGCGCTCAAGGGCTCTATGAGCGGGGCTTCATCACCTACATGCGAACGGATTCGGTGCATCTGTCGGATCAGGCCATCAGCGCAGCACGCAGCTGTGTGGAATCCCGCTACGGCAAGGAGTACCTCAGCAAGTCGGTGCGCCAGTTCAGCACCAAGTCCCGCAATGCCCAGGAAGCCCATGAAGCGATCCGCCCCGCCGGCGAGAGTTTCCGAGCTCCCCAGGAGACGGGCCTGGACGGGCGGGATCTGGCCCTGTATGAGCTGATCTGGAAGCGCACCGTGGCCAGTCAGATGGCTGAGGCGCGTTTGACCATGCTCTCGGTGGATCTCAACGCTGCCGACGCCGTGTTCAAGGCCAGCGGCAAGCGCATCGATTTCCCGGGATTTTTCCGTGCCTATGTGGAGGGCAGTGATGATCCTGATGCGGCCCTGGAAGGCCAGGAAGTGCTGCTCCCCTCGCTGAGTGTTGGCGACGCACCATCCCTGAAGGAGGTGGAAGCTCTCGGCCACCAGACCCAGCCACCAGCACGGTTCAGCGAAGCGTCTCTGGTGAAGATGTTGGAGAAGGAAGGCATCGGCCGGCCCTCCACCTATGCCTCGATCATCGGCACGATCGTGGACCGTGGATACGCCACCCTGCTGAACAATTCCCTCACCCCGAGCTTCACCGCCTTCGCGGTGACATCGTTGCTTGAGGAGCATTTCCCTGATCTGGTGGATCCGGGGTTCACGGCCCGGATGGAGAACACCCTCGACGAGATCTCCCATGGAACCGTGCAATGGCTTCCCTATCTCGAGGGGTTTTACAAAGGTGACCAAGGGCTTGAATCCCAGGTTCATCAACGGGAAGGGGATATCGATCCCGGTGCCTCCCGCACCATTGATCTCGAAGGCCTGCCGTGCGTGGTGCGGATTGGTCGTTTCGGTGCCTATCTGGAGTCGAAACGCGTCGGAGACGATGGCGAGGAGGAACTGATCAAGGCCACGCTGCCGAGGGAAATCACCCCCGCGGATCTCGATGCCGACCAGGCGGAATTGATCCTCAAGCAGAAGGCCGATGGCCCTGAAGCGTTGGGCGAAGATCCCGAAACCGGCGACCTGGTGTATTTGCTGTTCGGGCAGTACGGCCCTTACGTGCAACGCGGGCAGGTGAGTGATGAGAACCCGAAGCCCAAGCGAGCGTCGCTGCCCAAAGGGGTGAAACCTGAGGACCTCAACCTCGACGACGCGCTTGGCTTGCTGCGTCTGCCGCGTTTGCTTGGCGAGCACCCTGATGGCGGCAAGATTCAGGCAGGCCTCGGTCGTTTCGGTCCCTACGTGGTGTGGGACAAGGGCAAAGGCGAAAAGGACTACCGATCGCTGAAAGGCGATGACGATGTGCTGGCCGTTGGCCTGACCCGTGCCCTTGAGCTGCTGGCGATGCCCAAGCGTGGCCGCGGCGGTCGCACAGCCCTCAAGGACTTGGGGAAACCGGAGGGAAGCGAGGAGACCATTCAGGTGTACGACGGCCCTTACGGCTTGTACGTGAAGCAGGGCAAGGTCAATGCTTCGCTGCCTGAAGGCAAGGGTGCGGACGACATCACCCTCGAGGAAGCAGTCGAGCTGCTGGCCGCGAAGGCTTCAACGAAAAAATCAAGCAGTCGCAAATCCGCGGCTGCCAAAAAGCCGGCGGCGAAGAAACCTGCCGCCAAAAAACCAGCGGCGAAAAAGCCCCCGGCCACCACCAAGTCGGGACGGCTCCGGGCGAGTGCGGTGCGGGTGATCCGGCCCGCTGATTCCTGATGACCCTGAGGCTGCTCCCCGGGGTACTGCTGGCGTTGATGCTTCTGCAGGCCTGTGATGGCACGCCGTTCGGCCAACGGCTGTCGGACAGTTTCGACGATCCAACCTCCCAGCCGGCAGCAGAAGACGCACCGCGACCCGTTCAGGTCAAGGCCGAGCAAGGGACAACCGAGTCGGAGAAGGACAAGCCAGAGGAGGACAAGCCCGTGAAGGCCGATCCAGTGGCTGATTCAGACCAAGAGGATCCAGGCACGGCTGACTCCCTGGACAGCAAGGCGGTGAACAGCCAGGCAGGGGTGTCTGAAGCCAATCCTCCTCGCGCCACCAGCGGGCGCACGCTGCCGTATCGCATCACCATCCGACTGTCGTCGGCGGATCCAGCCGCACCGGCTGAGGGCGTCACCGAGGCCCTGCGCAAGGCCGGAATTGGTTTTGAAGTGGAAACCATTGAGAAAATCTCCACGGCCCAGCCGGCTGCGCCCATGGATGACCGATCCGCTGCAACGCCCTGATGCCTCCAGCTCTCAGCCACCGACAGGCTCTGCGCATGATGGAGTGCTCGTATTTGGCGGCCGCCGCTGCTCTGATCTGGCTTGCCCTCTACTACCTCCCAGTGGGTGGCTCACTCTTCCGGCTGGCTCTTCCCCTGCCCCTGGCCTTGTTGACGGTGCGTCGCGGTGGCCGTGCGGGCCTCGAGGGACTGGCGGTCTCGATTCTGTTGCTGATCGCCTTGATGGGGCCCGTTCGAGGCCCCTTGATGCTCTTCCCCTATGGATTGCTATCGCTCTGGCTGGGCTGGTGCTGGCAGCATCGGCAGAGCTGGTGGATCAGTTGGGGCTTGGGTGTGGTGATCGGAGCCGCTGGTTTTTTGGTGAGAGTCGTGGCTCTCTCCTTACTGGTGGGTGAGAACCTCTGGGTGGTGATCACCCGAGCTGGCGCCGGGCTGCTCGATCGCCTGCTTGAGCTGCTTCAGCTCCCGCTCGCGCCGGATTTGCTGTTGGTGCAAGTCATGGCCCTGGTGCTGGTGGTTATTCAGCAGCTGATTTATGTGCTGGCCCTCCATGCCTTGGCCTATTGGATCTTTCCCCGGCTGAAGGCTCCAGTGCCAGAGCCGCCCCGTCTTCTGCATGGTCTGGTTGCCCTCGATCCCCTCTGAGCTCCCTGCCGGCTGTCGACGGTTGACAGGGGTATCCCCGGGAGCCGGAGCCACAGCCCTACGCAACCGCTGGCAATCCCCGGCGTTACCCACGCCGGACTGTTTGCTGGTGCTCGCCTCCACCCGCTCCGCTGAGGTTCCAGGGATCTCCGCTGCTGGATGCACGGCAGCAGCGCGTCGCACCACGGCTCTCGCCGATGCCGAGCTGCTGATTCATGGCCCGGGTGTGCCTCCGCGCTGGCCGCTGCCCCCACTCCCTGCAGGCGTGTCACCAGCGTTGATCAGCAGGGTTGTTGCCGAAACAATCCCGCTCAATCTCCAGGTGGCAGCCCTTGGGCTTGCGATTGAGCCTCCCTTCCCCCATCTTCGCTTCGAGGCCCCGCGCCATGGTCCTGCGCGCTGCATCAGCGGTGGTGCCGCGATGGACCCCGAGCGAGTGGACCAGCTGATCCACCGGGGGACACGCATGGGCCGCAACCTGCGCAGGCCCCTGGTTTTGGCGGAGTGCGTGCCGGGTGGGACCACAACGGCGCTGGCGGTACTCACGGGCCTCGGTCTTCCTGTGACCCAACTCGTGAGTGGAAGCGCTCTGCATCCACCGATGGCGCTCAAGCAGGAGCTTGTCGCAGAGGGGCTGTCGGCGATCGCGCCTGGCACCACTGATCCGCAGGCGCTGCTGGCGGCAGTTGGGGATCCTTTTCAGGCGCTCACGATGGGTGTGTTGCTGGGGGCGGTGGAGAGGGATCAACCCATCCTCCTGGCCGGAGGCAGCCAGATGGTGGCGGTGCTGGCTCTTGCGTTGGCAGCGCTGCCAGCACACCAGCGGCAACTTCTCTGCCACAGGGTGATGCTGGGGACCACGGCATGGTTGGCGACGGAATCGTTGGAGTCAGCGACCGGTTCCTCCTCCCTCGAAGCCCTGCTGCTTCGCCTTGAACAGCACTTCGGCATTGCCTTGGAGGCCTATGCAGCGGGGTTGCGGTTCTCCCACAGTCGCCATCAACAATTGCGCGACTTTGAATCCGGTTACGTGAAGGAAGGGGTGGGTGCCGGGGGGCTGGCCCTGCTGGCGGCCTTGCGCGGGGTGGACCACGGCACGCTGCTGCAGGGGTGTGACGATGCGATGGATCGGTTGCTGCAGGCCCAGGGTCGGCGTCCGCCCGCCCCTTAGCTTCGGGTCATGAAGGCTGCCCCGTCCCCCCCGCCACTCCTGCGTCGAAGGACGTTGCTGCAGATCGGTGCTCTTGGCCTGGCGGCAGGCCTGGCGGGGTGTGCGCAAGGGAGGAGTAGGCCGACGCTCCGTGCCCCGGCGGACATTCTTCCTTCGCTGTGGCGTCGCCAGCTCCCTGCACCCTGGCGGTTTGAACCCCTGAGTGGATCAACGCCGTTCCAGACCCCTTGGCCCAATCCCACGGATCTCCTGGCCCTGACGGATGGCTGGTGGTCGTCGCTGACTCCTGATCAGCTTCAGTCGGTGGCCGCTCCTGCGCTGGCCGCCAGGCTTGGAGCGCTTGGCCAGCGCTTTCTTGAGGACGCTCCACCGGAATGGAGGTCCAAGCTTCTTCCGGTGGGCGTCAGTCCCTATGTGCTGGTGTTTCGCCGCGAAGGTCGGGCGCTTCCGCCGGCGGACGACGGCTGGATGACCTTGTTGGATCCGGCCCTTAAGGGCAAGGTTCTGCTGCCGGCCAGCCCACGCCTGCTGATCTCCCTGGCGGATCACATGGATCGTTCCGATGGGCTTCGTCGCCTCAGGCAGGCGGCCATCAGCTTTGACGATCGCTATGGCCTTAATTGGCTTCTGCAGGGCGATGCCCGGGTGGCTGTGCTGCCTCTCCAGCGCTGCATGCAGGCTTTGAAGCGGGATCCTCGCCTCACTGCCGTGCTGCCCAACAGTGGATCTCCCCTGCACTGGACTCTGTTGGCCCGGCCTGCGGGCACGGCGGAGCCCCTGCCTCAGGCCTGGGTGAGCGAGGCCTGGACACCTCCTTTGCTCACGCGCCTTTTGGCTCAGGGTTGGATTCCGCCACTCCCGCGCGAAGAGCTTCTCGAGGCAGGTGGTCGCATTGCAACCGATCTGCGCGATCTCGTGCTTCCTCCTCAGGAGGTCTGGCTGCGCGCTTGGACCCTCTATCCACCCACCGCTGCTGAGGTGCTGCGTCTGCAGCAGCGATGGAGCACCTCAGCCCCATAGGCGCCGTCGCGGCGCCGCGGCAAGCCTGCGGTGGGTGTCACCGAGCAGGTTGGGAATCGGCAAGTGATGGGGACAGCGCGGCAGACAGTCGCCGCAGTGTGCGCAGGCATCCGCCTTCACCGTTTCCCACCAGTGCCCGGCTCGGCCGATCAAGTTGTAACGCTCTTCCGCGAACTCCCTGAGATCGTGGCCAAGGGTCAGATTGCGCAGTCGCAGCAACTCGGGAATCGGCACCTCGCGCGGACAGGGCAGGCAGGCACGGCATTGCGCGCAGAACTCCGTGCCTAAGCGTTCCTTGCGCAGTTCTTGCAGGCGAGCAAGAACTGCAGCTTCCTGCTCGCTCAGGGGGCCGTCCTGGTTGGCGAGTGCGGCGGCCAGGGTCAGGTCGCTGGCTCTCTCAGCTCCCAGCGTGAGTGTGCTCACGCCTGCAGCGAGCAGAAAGCGGTAAGCCAGTGCCAGGGGAGTGAAGGGAGCGCAGTCGCTGATCAGTTGATCGCTGGGTGCCTGCAGACGTCCGCCCTTGTCGGCCGGGGAGATGGCGAGCACACCCATCTGCTGGCTTAAAGCTTCGGCTGCCAAGGGGATGCGCTGCGGATCCAGAACGTGCAGGTGAAGGCCGCAGAAGCGGAAGCGACCGCTTTGGATGGCTTGCTGGATCAGCGCGTTGGATCCATGACTGGTGAAGCCCACCTGCCCAACTCTGCCGCTGGTCAGTGCCCAGTCGATCAGCTGTGCCCCATCACCGGTCAAAGCCCAGTGGAGATGCTCTTGCCGGTTGATGCCATGGATCGCCAGGTTCTCAAGCCGGGGACGATTCAGCCGTTCCAAGCTGGCATCAAGGGCTCGACGCGCTTGGTCGAGGGTCTGACCGGGCAACAGTTTGCTGGTGATGACCCAGTCGCCCTGTGCAGGCGTGGCCCCCTCCTGATCCAGCTGCTTGAGCGCTTGTCCCAGAAAAGTCTCCGCTGGACCGTAGGCCGGTGCTGTCTCGACGTGGTTGATGCCGGCGTCGCGGGCGCTGCGCAGCACAGACAGCATCTGCTCCGGTGATTGCAGCGCTCGCATCGTTCCGAGGGTGAACAGGCTCACCGCGGGGCCGTCGCCGAAGGCGCGCCGCTGGGTCAGTGGCGCGGGTGCGTTGCTCAAACCTCGGGTGAGTCGGTGGGTGCGTCGTTGGGATTCCCCGAGTCCCTGCTTTTCAGGTGGCGGACTAGCGCAGCGGGGCTGACTTGATCGAGAAAACGGCGGAATTCATCCTGATCCTCAGCGTCGGCTTCCGCATCCACGGCGATTGAGGCCTCAGCGACCACCTCCTCCAGCATCCAGATGCTGCTGCCGGTGCGGATGGCCAGGGCGATGGCGTCACTCGGACGGGCATCGATCTCCGCGAGGCACTCCGCCTCCGACTCTGCTTCCGTGTCGATCGCACCCTGCGCACCGGGCTGGGCATCGTCCTGCTCGTGTTTTAGGCGCAGCACGGCCCGAAACGTGCTGTCTTCAATGGCATGGATGATCACGCGCTCGAGCTGGAGACCTCCCGCCTCAAGCAAAGCGGCCATCAAGTCATGGCTCAGGGGGCGCGGCTGGGGCGTTCCGTTCAGGCCGGCCATAATGTTGTGGGCTTGGGCCTGATCGATCCAGATCGGCACCTGACGGCGCCTCGACGGGTCGCGCAGCAGCACGATCGGACTTCTGCTGCTGGCATCAAGGGCGATGCCGGCCACACTCATCTCCACCACGGACGGCTCCGCCGCTGTATCGATTATGACCAGGGATGAGGGCACGGAAGAGAACCGATGTTCACGGGGTTGGTGCAAGCGGTGGGACGGGTGGAACGCCGGGGTCGGGGCCTGCTCGTGGAGGGCTGCGCCGCGTTTGCCCCGCTTCAGCTCGGCGACAGCGTTGCCGTTGATGGTGTGTGCCTCACCGTGGCGTCACTGGTGGGTGACGGCTTCCTCGCTGATGTGAGCGAGGAGACCCTGCAAAGGACGTCACTGGGCCGCAAGGCCTCCAGAGGTGGGGCTGTGAACCTCGAGCCCGCCCTGCGACTGTCGGACCGACTGGGAGGGCATCTCGTGAGTGGGCACGTGGATGGCACGGGCGAGGTGGTCTCGATCGAGGCGCTTCCCCAGTCCTGGACGGTGGAACTGCGCTGGAAGGAGTCCCATTTCGGCCGCTACATCTGCGATAAGGCCAGCGTGGCCGTCAACGGCATCAGCCTCACCGTGGCCGGGAGCCGCGATCAGGGCACACGCTTCTGGGTTGCCGTGATTCCCCACACCTGGTCGGTGACTGCCCTGAGGGATCTTGCCGTCGGAGACGACGTGAATCTGGAGATCGATCTGCTGGCGCGGTACACCGAACGGCTCCTCGCAGCCGGTGATGGGGGAACACCAAGCGGGGAACTCAGCGCTGACTGGCTCTCCGCCCATGGCTGGGGATGAGAGCTCAGCACAAATCCTGGCAAGAATCGTGCACCGTCAATACCTTTCAGGAGATGTTCCTACTGAACCTTTCATGAGCTCTGAGGACCGCTCCGGTTCCCTTGGAACCTTCAAGGCCTTTGCCATTGCCGAGGGAATCCTGCTGATCGTTCTCGGCATCCTTGCCCTGGTGTTTCCGGTGATCGCCTCGTTCTGGACCACCGGTGTGATCGCCGTGCTGTTCCTGATCGGTGGCCTGGTGGGTTGGATCAGCAATCTGGCCCGTTCCGGGCGGATGGGCCGTTGGATCTGCTTCTGGCGCCTGGTGGTGTCAACCCTGTTCATCGTGGCCGGCGCCTCGATGATCAGTAACTTCCGGGACCCTGCTGAGGCAGCTCAGCAGGTCGCTGCCTTTGCCCTGGCGATCGGAATCGTTTTCCTGGTGGAGGGTGTGGTGGCCTTCATCAGCGGCTTGGCCCATACCAACCGTCCAGGAGCTGGATGGGCCATCGCCAATGGCGTGGTCACCTTCATCCTTGGGCTCTTGATCGTCACCTTGAAATTCTGGGGATTGCTTTGGGTCCTCGGCACCCTGGTGGGAATCAGCTTCCTGTTCAGTGGTCTCGAGCTGATTGTATTCAGCAGCTCAATGCACGACGATCAGGATCCGCCGGCTGCGGCCTGATTCGGGCCTGATTGAGTCCCGAGGCTTGACAATCATCACCAACGCAGGACCGGCTGATTCCGCATGATCAGCCGGTCCTGTTTCAGTCTTCGCCGTTGTTGTCGGGACTATCGGCTGCGTTCATGGGATTGAGAGCGATCGTGCCGGTGTCCTTGTTGAGTTCAATCCTGAATTCCTGGCCCGGGGTGAGTCCCAAGCGGCGGGTGTAGGCATGGCCGATTAGGAGGTTGCCATTGCCGTGCACCCGCGTTCGAAATTCAGCCTGACGGCCACGCGGTCCGCCCGGGTTGGCTGAAGTGGAGGGAAGTTTGTAGCCCTTGGCTTCAACGAGAGCGCGATAGAAGCTTTTGCGCAGAACGCGGCCACTCGGGCCGACGTAGCCGCACCCCCGTGCGATTTCATCTTCAGGCCGGTTACTAAGAGCCCGAGCCTTCGATAGCAATTCGTCTCCAACCAGCATCTCAATTGAGAGAGACACAACAATTGTGGCTTCAGACAGCCCTGAGGGCAAGGAATCGACTGGAAATCGGGTCCGGCTGTGCGGCAGAGGCTTGCTTAGATCAGGTAGAGAATGACGAAGAGAATCACCCAGATCCCATCCACGAAATGCCAGTAGAGCTCAGCGGCTTCGAGGGGGAAATGATTGCTGGCGCTAACTCTCCCTGAGGGCGTGCGGCACTGCCACCAAACAATCAGGATCATCAAGGCTCCAAGCGTGACATGCAGGCCGTGAAATCCTGTGAGGGCATAGAACGTGCTCGCGTAGAGATTGTCGGCGAGGCCGAAGGGCAGCGTGAAGTACTCCACCATCTGACTGACGAGAAAAGCCAGCCCGAGCACTGCTGTTCCCAGGAGCCAGGCGCGGCAGCGTTCGTTGCAGCCTTTGCGCAGATTCACCCCTGCACGGTGAAAGGTTGCACTGCTCACCAGAAGCAGGATGGTGTTCAGGGTGGGTAAGGGTAATTCCAGCTCGTAGATGGCACCCGGCATCAGGGGGTTGACGGCCTTGAACGTGAGGTAAGCGGCGAAGAAGCCAGCAAACGTCATGGCGTCGGCCACAAGAAATGTGGCGAGCCCGAACATGCGATGGTCGGGATGCTCCGCCTCGTGATGTTCGATCTGCTCTTGGATCTGGTCCTGAGGGCTGAGGGATGTCATTGGCCATTTCTCCAGAGATCACTGCCACTCACGGAACGAAGATCGATCTCACCGTCCGGAGTGCCATAGGCATAGGGATTGCTGACAAGCGGTGGCTCTCCTTTCCAGTTCTCCACCGGTGGCGGAGAGGTGGTGAGCCATTCGGGTGTGAGGGCATTCCAGGGGTTGTCGCCAGCGATCTCACCCTGGAGGGCGCTGGCGATCACATTCCAGAGAAAGGGGAGTGTGCTGATGGCCATCAATAGAGCACCCACACTGCTGAACTGGTTGATCAGTTGGAACTGCGGGTCGTATTCCGCCACCCGGCGGGGCATTCCATTCAGGCCAAGCCAGTGTTGCGGTGCGAAGCAGAGGTTGAAGCCAACAAAGGTGAGCAGGAAGTGGAACCTGCCGAGATGTTCATTCATCAGCCGCCCGGTCACCTTCGGGTACCAGTGGTAGATCGAAGCGAAAATCACAAACACCGAGCCGCCGTAGACGATGTAGTGGAAATGAGCAACAACGAAGTAGGTGTCATGGACATGCACATCGAAAGGAACCTGTGCCAGCGCCACACCGGTGATGCCGCCGAGGACAAAATTCACGATGAAGCCACAGGAGAAAAGGACGGCGCTGTTGAGGCTGATCTTCCCTCCCCAGAGAGTGGCGAGCCAGTTGAAAAATTTGATGCCTGTTGGTACGGCGATGAATGCTGTGGCGATCGTGAAAAACAGTCGCATCCAAGGCGGTGTACCGCTGGTGAACATGTGATGGGCCCACACCACCAAACCCAGCACCACAATTGCCATGATCGAATACACCATGGTGGTGTAGCCAAACAGGGGTTTACGGCAATGAATGGGCAGGATTTCACTCACCAAGCCAAAGGCCGGTAGCACCATGATGTAAACCGCTGGATGGGAGTAAAACCAGAACAAGTGCTGATACACCACAACATTGCCACCCAACCCAGGATTGAAAAAACCCGTATGAGCCACGATGTCGAAGCTGAGCATGATCAATGTTCCAGCCAGCACCGGTGTGGACAGCACCACCAGAATGCTGGTGCCAAGCATGGCCCAGCAATACATTGGTAGTTGCATCAATTTCAGGCCTGGTCGGCGTAATTTCAGAATTGTGGCAATGAAATTGATGCCTCCGAAGATGGAGCTTCCTCCCAGCAACAGCACACTCAGAATCCAGATGATCTGACCACTCGCTGGTGTTGTCAGGCTGAGCGGTGGGTAGGCCGTCCAGCCCGACTGAGCTGCCCCTGTGATGAAATAACTGCTGATCAGAAGTAAACCGGCTGGAGGAATCAGCCAGAAAGCTACGGCGTTGAGGCGGGGGAACGCCATGTCACGGGCTCCCACATAAAAGGGAATCAGATAGTTCCCAAACGCACCATTAACCACTGGGACAATCCAGAGAAAGATCATCACCGTGCCATGCAAAGTGAGGACCTGGTTGTAAACATCTCGAGGCATGAAATCTGAGATGGGGCTGACCAGCTCCGTGCGGATCGCGCCTGCTAGCGCTCCTCCGATTAGATAGAACGCAAACCCGCAGACCATGTATTGCAGTCCGATCACCTTGTGGTCAACGCTGAAGCTCAGATAGCGCAACCAGCCTGTTGGCTGAAGGGATTGAGGGGCGGGTGGTGATTGCTGGGGAACGGTGAGTGTCATGCCTCTTGCACAGGAGATTTGCGGTTCGCCTGAAGCCAGGCATTGAAATCGTCGGCGTTATCCACCACAACGGTTGAGCGCATGCCTCCGTGGTACGGGCCACAGAGCTCGGCGCAGACGATGGGGTAACGCCCCGGTCGGGTCGGGGTGAAATCCAACAGGGTGGGTTGTCCGGGGATCACGTCTTGTTTGAGGCGGAACTCAGGAACCCAGAACGCATGAATGACATCTTTTGCTTCCATGCGCAGGCTGACGGGGCGACCGGCCTGAACGTGAAGTTCTCCAGACATGATGTCGCCGTCAGGGTAATGAAACAGAAATGCGAATTGCATGGCTGTAACTTCAACCGGCAATGGTTGCAACGGCGATGCTGAAGAAGTTGTAGAGATTTCCGACGATCCGATGCCTCCCCAGATGCGTTGTTCGGTTTGCATCGCTGTTCCATGGTCACCATGACTGAGAGGAGCCATCCCTCCCATTCGTTCGTAAATGTCGTAACTAAAAAGACCGACAAAGAGAACCACGATCGCCGGAACAGCAGTCCAGAACACTTCCAATGGGAGATTTCCTTCCAGGGCCAGGCCATCTCCGAGTTGGCCCGGGCGACGGCGGAACCGCACAAGGCTGAAGATGATCAGGCCGACAATGCCGAGAAACAGGATTGTTCCGATGCTGAAAAGAACACGGAACAGCTCGTCATAAATGGGTGCATTGGCACTGGCGTCAACGGGCAGAAGATTGATGTTCTGGCCGATCCACAGCCCCCCGAGGACGAGGAGCATCCCCAGCACCAGAGTGACGATCGCTGAGGGGATCTGCACGATGACCTCATCACAAGCATCTTCAGACTATGGAGCTCCGCGTCATTCACCACGGGGTGATTGTTAAAAACGCCTGAAATTCCTTCGTTTTGACTTGCCTGATCCGGCTCATGTCAGCGAAATCGCATTAATCAGGAGACTTCATGTTGCACTCCTGCATAGAGCGTGTCGTTCTGAATCAGATCGCTACGTTTTGGGCATGACTGGTTCTTCTGGGGGTCAGCGTTGACTGCATCGTCGTTGGATTCGATTCGTCTCCGCCTCGCTCAGCTGGCCGCGCATCTTGTGGTGGCGCTCGTGGCTCTGGTGGTCATTGGCGGCGCCACCCGGGTGATGGAGGCTGGTCTGGCCTGCCCAGACTGGCCGCTTTGTTACGGGACTTTCCTTCCCGGCCGGCAGATGAATCTGCAGGTTTTTCTGGAATGGTTCCACCGGCTTGACGCGTTCGTCGTGGGCGTTGCCCTGCTGGTGCAGCTCGCGGTCGTGTGGTGGTACCGACGCACGCTGCCGACCTGGCTGCTTCCTGTCAGCGGTCTACTGGTGTTGATGGTGGCTTTGCAGGGAGGCTTGGGGGCTCTCACCGTGCTTCAGCTGTTGCCTTCGGCTGTGGTGACCGCCCATCTGGCGTTGGCTCTGACCCTGGTGATGTCCGTGAGTGGTCTTACCCAGGTTTTGCTTAGCGGAACCACGGCCAGTCCACCTCCTCGCTGGTGGCCCTGGCTTGGTGGCCTCAGTGTGGTCGCTGTCTCCACGCAGAGCTTGCTGGGCGGTCGGATGGCGACCTCCTGGGCCGCCCAACGCTGCCTTGAGGCCGGCCAGGCCTGCCAATGGCTGCATTGGCATCGCTCCTTTGCTACGCCAGCGGCCCTCACCGTCGCTGTGTTTGTTGGTGTTGCCCTTCTCGCCGGTGGCTGGGCCCGGCAGCAATGGCCGCTGCTGCTCACGGCCCTCGGGCTTGTGGCAGCTCAGGTCGCCCTCGGGGTATCGACGTTGCGCATGGGCCTGTCTCAGCCGGCTTTGACGGTGGGGCATCAGCTCGTGGCCTGTCTTCTGGTGGCCGTCCTTGCCGCTCTCAGCTGCCGCCGGCCCCCCTCCCCCTCGACTCCCCGTTCTGTCGTTCTCGACTCCCCAACTCTGGAGACTTGTCATGGCTAGTTCATCCGCCACAGCAGTCCCGCTCACCCGTGAGCAGGTGGTTCCTTCGAGACAACGCATCAAGCTTCCTGCCTGGTTGGAAGTGGCCAAGCCGCGGCTGATTCCTCTTCTGTTGGCCACCACCCTGGGGGGGATGGCGCTCACCGAAGGCTGGCCTCTGTCATCGCCTCGATTGGTTTGCACCCTGGGTGGGGGTGCGCTGGCAGCCGCAGCTGCCGGTGTCCTCAATTGTCTCTGGGAGCAAGAGCTCGATGGCCGCATGCAACGCACCAGCGGGCGGGCCTTGCCATCGGGTCGCCTGTCTCCCACGGCGGCGTTCGCTGGAGCGGTGTCTTGCGCTTTGGCCGCTGCCACCTTGCTGGTGAGCGGAGTGAATTGTCTGGCTGCGGGTCTGTCGTTGCTTGGGCTGTGCAGTTATGTGCTGCTTTACACCGCTCTTCTCAAGCCGCGGACAACCCAAAACATTGTGATCGGAGGGGTGGCCGGGGCGATTCCTCCGTTGGTTGGCGCCGCCGCAGCCACCGGTCATGTGGGTCTCGGGGGGTGGTGGTTGTTTGCCCTGGTCATGGTGTGGACTCCGGCTCATTTTTGGGCTCTGGCTCTGCTTCTGCGCGATGACTACCGCGCCGTCGGCATTCCCATGCTGCCGGTGGTGAAGGGGCCGGTTGTGACGGCACGGGCCATTCGTCGTTATGGCTGGGCCACTGTGCTCCTCAGCTTTCTGGGGGTGTGGGCTCTGCCCGAGGGGGGCCTGCTGTATGGGCTGCTTCTGCTTCCTTTCAATGGACGGTTGCTGCAGATGGTGGAACGGCTTGGCGCTGAGCCCGACAGCACCGATCGTGCCAGGGGGCTGTTCCGCTGGTCGATTCTTTATCTCTTCGGGATCTGTCTGCTGTTGGTTTTCAGCCGTCAGTCAGGCGCTGCAGTGTTCGACCTCCAGCTGAGAGGCTGGCTTGCCGCCCTCCCCGCCGGTCTTCCCGGCATCAATGCCTAGATTTTGCCCCATGTGTTTCCTAGGAAGGGATGTCACTGATTGAGCTGGATCATCTGGTGAAGTCCTACGGGACGGTTCCGGCTCTGACGGATCTCACCCTCGCTGTTCCTGAGGGCTGCCTCTACGGATTCCTCGGTCCTAACGGAGCAGGAAAGACCACCACCTTGCGCATCCTCGCCACGCTGTTGTCGCCAGACAGCGGACGGGTGATCGTGTCTGGCGTTGATGCGCTTGAGAACCCCCGTCAGGTGCGGCAGATCCTGGGGTACGTGGCCCAGGAGGTGGCGATCGACAAAATCCTCACAGGCCGTGAGCTGCTCGCGTTGCAGGGCGATCTGTATCACCTGCCGCGAACGCAAAGAAACCAGCGCATCGATGATTTGATCCAGCGTCTCTCCATGCAGGAGTGGATTGACCGGCGTTGCGGCACTTATTCCGGTGGGATGCGGCGACGGCTGGATCTTGCCGCTGGCCTGCTGCATTCTCCCCGCCTGCTGGTGCTGGATGAGCCCACCGTCGGCCTTGATCTTGAAAGTCGTGCGGTGATCTGGGATGTGCTCCAAGACCTGCGGGACCAAGGCACCACCATCCTGCTGAGCAGCCATTACCTCGAGGAGGTGGAGGCCCTGGCCGAACGCATGGCGATCATCGACGCCGGGCGGGTGATCGCTGAGGGCACCCCGGAGGAGCTGAAGTGTGCGCTCGGCGGCGATCGCGTCACGTTGCGCGTGCGCGAATTCAGTGACCAGGTTGAGGCAGAGACGATCCGTGATCTGCTCGATGCGGTTGAGGGTGTGCGCCGGATCGTGATCAACCGGGCCCAAGGGCATTCCCTCAATCTTGTGGTGGATGGCGATCATGTCCTTCCCCGTATCAAGCAGCG
The DNA here is from genome assembly GCF_014279955.1 of Synechococcus sp. BMK-MC-1. Classification (NCBI taxonomy): domain Bacteria; kingdom Bacillati; phylum Cyanobacteriota; class Cyanophyceae; order Synechococcales; family Synechococcaceae; genus Synechococcus; species Synechococcus sp. BMK-MC-1. The sequence goes on along the minus strand of NZ_CP047939.1, from coordinate 1,819,390 downwards.
TCTGGGTGACAACGATCTGTGCGTTTTCTCTCTGGCTCAGAGTCGTCCGAGCTTGGATGACGTTTATCTCCAGGCGACGGGGCGCACCCTGATGGACGCTGAACTGGCGGTGGCCGGGCAACGTGATCCAAAGCTGGAGCGTCGCCAGTCCATGCGTTGAAACCTTGTTGCAGTCGCTCTTTCCGTTGTTCTGATCCATGACCAACTCCGTTCTCGATCTCTCCACACCGCAGCAGCAGCAACGCTCCGCTTTGTCGGAGCTGGCGCAGGAGACCGGCGCACTCACCCGCAGGCTGTTTGTTCAGCTGCAGCGGCGACCGTCCACGCTGGTGGCGGGAATCCTGCAACCACTGATCTGGCTCGTGCTGTTTGGCGCCTTGTTTTCCAGGGCACCGGAAGGCCTTCTTCCGGGAGGGATGAGTTACGGCCGTTTTCTGGGTGCTGGCGTGATCGTGTTCACAGCCTTCAGCGGGGCTCTCAATGCTGGCCTGCCCGTGATGTTCGATCGCGAATTCGGTTTTCTGAACCGGCTGCTGGTGGCTCCGCTGCGCAGTCGCAGTTCGATCGTGCTCGCATCGGTGATCTACATCACCACCCTGAGCCTGGTGCAGAGCCTGGCGATCATGGTGACCGCGGCATTCCTCGGCTACGGCTGGCCTGGCGCGGCAGGCCTGCTGCTCGTGATCGTCACGCTTTTGCTGTTGGTGTTTGCCGTCACGGCCTTGAGCCTGGGGCTCGCCTTCGCGCTGCCCGGCCATATCGAGCTGATTGCCGTGATCTTTGTGGCGAACCTTCCCTTGTTGTTCGCGAGCACCGCTCTGGCTCCTCTCAGTTTCATGCCTCCCTGGTTGGGCTGGCTAGCGGCGCTGAATCCCCTTACCTTCGCGATAGAGCCAATCCGCGCCGCCTATGCCGGTCCGTTGGATCTGTCTTCCGTTCTTTTGGAAGCTCCCTACGGCTCTGTCAGCGGCACCACCTGTCTGCTCGTGCTCACTTTGCTGACCGCCGGCCTGTTTCTGCTCATTCGTCCCCTGCTCAATCGCAAGCTCGCCTGATCCCGTGACTTTTTCTCCTTACCAGCATCAGGACCCTCGCCAGATCGCGTTGCAGCGTCAGATCGAGCAATCACGACAGGATGGGGATAATGAGCGCTTGCAGCGTCTCGAGCTTCAGTGGGTTCACCGCTTCGGTGTGACCTCCCTGCCCGCTGCCGCTCAGCCCATGGTTCAGGCGGAGAGTCACCGGCATGAGCGCGTGCAGCCTGCGCCTGAAGCTCCCCAAGAACGCCTTGAATCCCCCTCAGGAATCGAGCGGTTCACCTCCTTGCTGCGCGACTCCCTTGATGAGGTGGCTCGCACCTTGGATGAAAGCAACGATGAGAGCAACGGGGTTGTGCTCGAGCGCGAGCGCCCGGCGTCGGCTCCAGTGCCCCTGGCCAGCCCCCGGCGGCTGCGGCGCTGGCTCACGCCGGTGACGAATGATGAGTTTCCCCAAGCTTCCTGATGACTCTTCCCCTTGGGAATGGCCTGATCGTGTCGGTTCAGGCTCCTGAAGGTTCGCCGATGCGCCACCCGGACGTGATCGCGGCCATGGCTGAAGCGTCACTGCGAAACGGTGCACTTGGCGTCAGGTTGGAGAGCCCTGAGCACATCGCTGCTGTGCGAGAGCGTTGCCCGGAGGCGCTGATTATCGGCCTCTGGAAGCGTTCTTGGCCTGAAAGCTCGGTTTACATCACGCCCCGCTGGCATGAAGTGAAGGCTGTGTGGGGCGCGGGTGCCGACGTGGTGGCCTTGGATGCAACCGATCGGCTCCGGCCGCAGGGTGAAGAGTTGGAACGCTTGGTGAAACGGGCCAAGGATGATCTCGGCGCTCCGTTGATGGCGGATGTCGACAGCATCAAGAACGGCCTGAGAGCCGCGTCGCTGGGATGTGACTGGGTTGGCACCACCCTCTTTGGCTACACCGAAACCACCCAAGACTCGAAACCACCTGGTTTGCACCTGTTGAAGCCTTTGCGTGACGGGCTTCCTGCGCAAACAGGTTTGATCTGTGAGGGAGGGATTGCCTCTCCGCAAACGGCCAGGGATGCGATCAGCGCAGGCGCGGATGCTGTGGTGGTGGGGACTGCCATCACGGGAGTGGATCTGCAGGTGGCGGCTTATCACCGACACATCACCAGGCAAACTGTGTGAGTCCCGTGAGACTCGGTCGTGAATCGCCAGTTTGTGCTCCCGGTCGTGATGGCAGGTTTTGTGTTCGGGCTGCCGATGGCAGCTCTGCCAATGGGTGAACTTCAGGCCCTCAATCGGGAGTTGGGGCAGCTTTGCCGGAAGCCACCCCGAGAGGCCTTGGCGGTGTGTCGTATTCACGCCCGCCTGATTCGCTCGCTCTGACAGCCGATCGCGCGAGCCAGGCGGGTGTGAGCGGACTCACATCATGCCGGGCATGCCCATGCCACCCATGCCACCCATTCCGCCCATTCCACCCATGCCGCCCATGGGATCGCCGCCGGGCGCAGGGGCTGCGGGAGGTTCAGGCTTGTCGGCGACCACCACTTCAGTGGTGATCAGCAGTGACGCGATGGAGACGGCATCCTGCAGACCCAGTCTCACGACCTTGGCGGCATCGAGGATGCCCGCTTCCAGAAGGTTTTCATAGCCACCCGTGAGTGCGTTGAAGCCCTGGCCGCTGCGCTGCACCTGCTCAACCACCACATCGCCGTTGGCCCCTGCATTGATCGCGATCTGGCGCAGAGGTGCACTCAGCGCGCGATGCACAATCTCCACTCCGGTGCGCTGATCGCCGTGCAGTTGGTTGGCCAGACCGTCCAAGGATCCAGCCAGTTGAATCAATGTGCTGCCACCGCCGGCAACAATGCCTTCCTCAACGGCAGCTCTGGTGGCGTTGAGAGCATCTTCAATGCGCAGTTTGCGGTTCTTCAGTTCGGTTTCCGTGGGAGCGCCAACCTTGATCACGGCCACGCCGCCGGCGAGTTTGGCGATCCGCTCATTGAGCTTCTCGCGGTCGTACTCGGAATCGCTGTTCTCCAATTCCCTGCGGATGGAGGCCACACGCTCAGCCACAGCATCACGGCTGTCTTCGCTGGCGACGATGGTGGTTTCTTCCTTGCTGATGGTGATGCGGCGGGCGCGTCCGAGATCCTCCAGCGTCACCTTGTCGAGCGTCATCGCTCGGTCTTCGCTGATCACGGTTCCACCGGTGAGGATGGCAATGTCCGCGAGGGCTGCTTTGCGTCGCTCGCCGAAGGACGGTGCGCGCACAGCGGCCACCTGAAGCACGCCGCGGTTTTTGTTCACCACCAGCGTTGCCAGGGCCTCCCCGTCGACTTCCTCGGCCAGAATCACCAGGGGAGAGCCTGTCTTTTGAACCGTTTCGAGAACCGGGACGAGGTCGGCTACAGCACTGATCTTGCGATCGGTGAGCAGCAGCAGGGCATTTTCAAACTCACAGATCTGGCGATCACCATCGGTGACGAAGTAAGGAGAGCTGTAGCCCCGATCGAAGGCCATTCCTTCCGTCACTTCCAGCTCAGTGGCTAGAGACTTTGATTCCTCAACGGTGATCACGCCATCCACGGTGACCTTGTCCATGGCTTCAGCCACCATGCGACCGACTTCGTCGTCACCACCGGCACTGACGGTGGCCACCTGACGGATGGCATCTCCGCTCACCGACTGGCTGCGCTCGCCGAGCCCTTTCACGATCAAGGCGACCGCTTTCTCCATGCCGCGACGGAGTTCGATCGGGCTGGCACCGGCTGCGGTGTTGCGCAGACCTTCCTCGACCATGGCCTGAGCGAGCACGGTTGCGGTCGTGGTGCCATCACCGGCTTTGTCCTTCGTCTTCGACGCCACCTGCTGAATCAGTTTGGCGCCGATGTTTTCAAAGGGATCCTCGAGGTCAATCTCCTTGGCGATCGTGTCGCCGTCGTTGACGATATCGGGAGCACCGAAGCTTTTCTCCAACACCACGTTGCGTCCACGGGGGCCGATCGTGACGCGCACCGCATCGGCGAGAGCATTCATGCCTCGCTCCAGTGCAGCGCGAGATTCATCCGAAAACTTGAGAAGTTTGGCCATGATTGACACTTACCCGTCGATCAATGTCCCACAGCGTCAGGGTCGTTTGGGCGGTCCCTGATGTGGGGAAAGCCGAATCTTTCAACAGCTCGCCCCCCCAGAGCGACGCCTGCTCGGTAGCGTTGTCCCATGAACGATTCAGGCGCGCTGTTCTTCGTTCTCATGACCGGTCTGGCCGGGATCATGGCGGTGGTTTATGTCCCCCTGCGCATTTTTCTCACGGCGACGGAGCGCCGTCGCCGATACAAGCTGCTCCAGAACATCCGCCGGCTCAGAGACGAGTTGGTGCAGCCCCTCGAACCCTGAGTCGGTTTCCCTGGGTTGCGTTCAGCCCATCACCATGCCGCCATCCACCTGCAGGACCTGACCGGTGATGTAGGCCGCTGCTGGATCGGCAGCAAGGAAGCGCACCGTGCCTGCCACTTGCTCCGGGGTCCCGAAGGTGCCGAGGGGAATGGCGCTGAGAATGCCTTCGGCGTCTAGGTCCTTGGTCATGTCTGTGGCGATGAACCCCGGTGCCACGGCATTCACCGTGATGCCCCGGCTGGCCATTTCCTTGGCTGCGCTGCGCGTCAGGCCCACCACGCCGGCTTTGGCAGCGGCGTAATTGGCTTGCCCCGCATTGCCCATCAGCCCCACCACTGACGTGATGTTGATGATCCGCCCGCTTTTCTGCTTCAGCATCGGTCGGGCCACGGCACGGGTGCACAGAAACACCCCTGTGAGATTGAGATTGATCACCGCGTTCCAGTCGGCGGCTTTCATCCGCATCAGCAGTCCGTCGCGCGTGATCCCCGCGTTGTTGATCAACACATCGATGCGACCGCTGCGCTCCAGCACCGTTTTGATCAGGGCATCCACGGCCTCTTCATCGCCCACATCGGCCTGAAGGGCATAGGCCTTGCCTCCTCCGCTCTCGATCTCCTTCACCACGGCATCTGCAGCATCCGGCGAGCTGGCGTAGTTCACCACCACTTCCGCGCCGCACTCCGCCAGGGCCAGCGCCACGGCACGCCCGATGCCCCGGCTGGCACCGGTCACGAGGGCGGTTTGACCATCGAGGGTCCGGGTTGGGTTCATCCGATCTCTGCAGCCGAATGATCGTAAGCATCAGCCCCAACCGGGCTTCATCGCCACGTTGATTCAGTCCATGGGCTGCTTCCGCCCATGGTTTCAACAGTGTCGAGGGCGTCTCCTAGGAGCATCTTGAACGCCGTCAGCTGATCCTGGCTGCCCATCACCACCAGCATCTGTCCCGGTGCCAGGGTCATGTCCCCGCTCGGATTGGCGGTGAGCGTGCTGTTGTCGCGGATGGCCAGCAGCATGGCGCCACTGCGACGATCGAGCGCCAGCTCCTCCAGGCTGCGGTGGGAGAGGTGGCTGATGAGCAGAGGATCTCGGCTCAAGCGGAACTCCTCGATTTCGCAGGCGGTTCCAGCGAGCAGATCCATGAAGTCAACGGCGATCGGCCGCAGGGCCGTGGCGGCCATCACACGCCCACCTGCCACGTAGGGACTGACCACCACGGACGCACCCGCCAGTTCCAGTTTGGAGGCGGCCTCATCGCTGTCGGCTCTGGCGATCAGCCGGCAGTTTTTGCGGAGGCCCCTCGCACTCAGGATGACGTACAGATTGGCGGCATTGCTGGGTAGCGCCGCCACCAGGCTTCGGCAGCGGTCGAGCCCAGCCTCCAGGAGCGTTTCATCAAGGGTTGCATCGGCCTGCAGCACTTGCAGTCCACGTTCCTGGGCGGCTTTGTGGCGTTTGGGATCCAGTTCCACCACCAGAACCTGAACGTTCTCAAGCAGCAGCTGCTCGCCGATTTCCTTGCCGATCCGGCCATATCCGCAGAGGATCACATGGTCGTGCATGCGCCGCAGCATCCGACGAAATCGAAGCTCCCGCAGCTGGCGGAAGTAACCAGATTGTGACAGTCCCAGCACCCGTTGAATCGTGAGCTGAACCACCAACAGGCCGCCGGCGATGATCAGCACGGTCACCAGGCGTCCAGCCTGGGAGAGCGGTTCCACCTCGCCATAGCCGATGGTGCTGATGGTGATCAGCACCATCCAGAGGCAGTCGCCCCAGTCCCAGCCTTCGGTGATGCGATAACCAATGGCGCCACTGACAATGACGACCGTGAGCGCCATCACGGGCAGAACCCACGGGCGGGCCAGCAGCTGCAGGTGGCGCCGACGCTGACCAGTCCTTGCTCGGCCCGGTCTTCGTTGGCGTCGCTGTTCGTTCATCAGAACCCGAGGGCTTTCATCACCTCCTCGGTGCTCAGCGCCTGGCGCTCGCCTGCTAGCACCCGGATCACGTCGCGTTCAGGCAGGGCATCGGTTGCAGATCCCATCGCCACCAGGGGAACGCCGCAGTAGGCGGTCAGCAGTTGGGTGGTCGCGCAGCTGCTCAGAACCACATCAGCGCAGGCCACCGCCGCCGCCCGTCGCGGCAGCGCTGCCTGGGGGGGGATCACCTCGCAGCGCAGCTGGGGCAACCGCTCCCGAATCCTCTCGGGCAACGATTGCCAGCGTTCGTTCGGCCAGTCGTCGGCGGAGTCATCCGGAGCCAACAGCAGCAGGGGACCCTCTCCAGGGGGTTGTTGCTGGCGGGCCGCCTCCATCGCGTCGGCAGGCAGGCTGAGGCGGAAGTCGTCCGCCTTCAGAGACAGGCCCAAGGGTTTGAGATAGGACGCGAGTTGCTGTGGTTTCCAGCCCTGGCCTGGAGTGACCTGGGCGGTGCTCGAAAACCCCTCGGTGGCCACACGAACGGGGATGTGGCTCATCGAGAGCATCAGGTTGACCTGGCGTCCAGTCGCGAAATTGAGACAGGCCTGGAAGTCGGGCTCGCGCACGAGTCCGAGAAGGTTGGCCCACTCAGCGAGGTTGGGATTTCCGGCAAACGGAAAGGGAATGACTTTCTCAACGGCGGGAAGCAAGCTCCACAGCGGCCGATGGGCTGGTTCGCAGGCCACCTGAATCTGGGCTCCGAGTTGTTCGGCAACGGCCGCAAGGGCTGGAAGTCGCTCCAGCTGCAGCTGCAGGCTTCCGGGGCTGAGAGCAAGAACGCGCATGAAGCGGCAGCACAGGTGGTGCGTGCTGATTGTATGGAGGCCGTTTCAGCCTGCTGTCAGCAGGAGTCGCTTGTGCATCTGTTGATTGCTGCAGCCGGCAGTGGCCGGCGCATGGGGGCGGATCGCAACAAGCTTCTGCTTGCTGTGCATGGGCGACCCGTCCTCGCGTGGACCCTGGAAGCTGCCGGCGCCGCGCAGTCGATCGATTGGATCGGTGTGATTGGTCAACCGCTGGACCATTCCGCCATGGCGGCCTTGTTTCACCATGCAGGGCAACCCGTGACCTGGATTGAGGGGGGAAGCACCCGGCAGGAGTCGGTGGAGCGAGGTTTGCAGGCGTTGCCTGGGGATGCACGCCATGTGCTCATTCACGACGGCGCCCGTTGCCTGGTGGCGCCGCAAGTGTTCAATCGCTGCGCTGAAGCACTCCTGGAGGGTGGCGCGGTCATTGCCGCCACACCGGTGAGTGACACCATCAAGCGCGTTGATGCCCAGGGCGTGATCACAGACACTCCCGATCGCTCTGAGCTCTGGGCCGCTCAGACGCCTCAGGGATTTTCTGTGTCTGAACTGCGCGAAGGACATGCCCAGGCGCGGGCCAGGAACTGGGTGGTGACGGACGATGCCTCGTTGTTTGAGCGCCTGGGCTGGCCGGTGCGGGTGCTTGATGCAGGACCGGGCAACATCAAGGTGACCACACCGTTCGATCTCACCGTGGCAGCGGCGGTGTTGGCTCAGCGCTGATCCGCACGTTCCAGAGCCAACGTTCCGCGATCGGCATCCAACTTGGCGGGCACGCCCATCGGCAGGGCTGCATTGCCACCTGGACCGTGACCGACCGGCAATCCCGAGATCACAGGAATGCCCAGGTCGAGCGTGCGCTCTTTCAGGACCTGCTCCAGGCTGAAGGTTTGATCCGCGTCGGCTGACAGGTTGGGATCATCACAACCGCTAAACCGCCCCAGGGCCAGACCTGCCAGACCCTGAAGCGTGCCCGTCAGACGCCAGTGCGTCAGCATCCGGTCCAAGCGGTAAGGCGCCTCACCCACGTCTTCGATCACGAGGATCCTCCCTTTCAGATCAGGCAGATGGGCGCTGCCGAGCAGGTGTGATGCCACGGTGAGATTGACGGTGACCAACGGACCTTGGGCTTGTCCTCCCACCCAGGTCGTTCCTTGAAGATCAGGTGCCACTCGATCGAACAGCAGTTCCTGGAGGCGTTGCTGGCTCCAGTCGGGTTCATCGGCCAGGGTGGTGACCAACGGTCCGTGCACGCCGCCCCCCACACCCTGGGCGAGCCGTGAGCAGAGCAGGGCCGTGATGTCGGAGAACCCCAGCAGCCAGCCAGGGCGCCAGGGCCAGGGGTGTTCGAGCAGGCGTGCCGCTCCCCACCCACCACGGGCGCAGGCCAGCAGCGGTGGGGTGGGGTGCGGATCGAGATCGGCTCTGCGTTGCGCGTCGGACCCCGCCAGATATCCCCAGTTCCGCGCAGAAAGATCCTGGGGGGTCACCTCCAGTCCCCAGGATTCGAACACGCTGATTCCGCGTTTCAGGCTGTCGTCGTCGCGCAACGCCGAACTGGGGGCGGCGATGGCCACAGCATCGCCGCGCTTGAGCGGTGGCGGAACAAGCGTTGGAATGGCCTCGGGCATCAACCCAAGCGGCTCAGGATCACCCCGGCGAGCAACAAGCTGCCGAGTTGCACCTGCCGGGCGAAATGATTGGCATACACCGAGGGAGCTTGCTGTTTCTCGGCTTTCAGAGGAAGGGTTGAACGCCAGAAGCCGATGCAGGCAACAGCCCAAACAATCCAGAAGATCACCCCCGCCTGGGTTGCGGCGGCGGCCATCGCCAGCCCCGCGGCCGTGAGGCCATAGCCAGCGCGAACGACCCTGACGGCGGAATCACCAAGGGTCAAGGCGCTGCTGCGCAGCTTGAGTTTGGCGTCATCAACACGGTCTGCCATCGCGTAGACGGTGTCGAAGCTGAAGGTCCAGCAAAGCGTTGCTCCCCAGGTGGCCAGCAGCGGCAAGCTGATACTCAGGGACCCCGTGGCTGCGGCCCAGGGAATCAGGACGGCGAAGCCCCAACACAGAGCGAGGATGGCCTGCGGGAAGGGAAACCAGCGCTTGGCCGAGGGATAAAAAAGAATGGGTGGCAACGCAAGAACGGCCAATTGAAGGCAGAGCCACCTCACGTCGCCAGGCAGGCTGATCACCACCAGCAGCGACAGCGTCAGCAGAACGGCGAGCAATGTGAAGGCCTGCACACGGTTGAGATCGCCTCGGGCCAAGGGTCTTTGGCTTGTGCGTGCCACCTCACGGTCGATTCTCTGGTCCCAGAGATCATTGGCAACGCAGCCTGCAGCGCTGACGGAGAGTCCTCCGATCAGGATTTGCAGAATGAGCTGCAGCGAGGGTGGACCTGCTGGATTCAGCCAGAGACTCCATCCGGCTGGAATGAGAAGAATCAGACGCCCACTGGGTTTGTTCCAGCGCAACAGGGCGACCCAGGGCGACGTCAGGCGGGAGGGGAGCGTGCCGGTCACGGACTGGGATGACGCACTTGTGTTTCTCAAACCTTAATCAGCGCAGGCGCCCCCTGGTGCCGATGGCAAAGTGGGCTGGTTTCCATCACGGTGCTCCATGGCAGGTGCCGAGCCATTTCTTGAGACTGCGAGGGATCAGAACGGCCGGCAGCCCCAGCAAGAGATGCCCGCGAACGTTCGGTTCGGGCAACGCCTGCGCAAAGTCGCCGCCATCGATGTCGGTACGAATTCCACACACCTGCTGGTGGCATCCGTCGATGTTGGCTTGGGAACGTTCAGCATCGAGCTAGCCGAGAAATCCACCACCCGATTGGGTGAGAAGGATCCAGACACGGGCGAGCTGACGGCCGAGGCGATGGATCGAGGGATGTCCAGCCTTCGCCGCTTCCAGGAACTGGCGATCAGTCACCAGGTGGAGCAGATCGTGATCGCAGCCACCAGCGCTGTGCGTGAAGCCCCCAACGGTCGGGATTTTCTACAGACGGTGCAGGATCAGCTCGGGCTGGATGTGGATCTGGTGAGCGGTCCGGAGGAGGCTCGTCTGATCTACCTGGGGGTCCTCTCTGGGATGCCCTTCGGCGACCGTCCCCATCTCGTGCTGGACATCGGTGGCGGATCCACCGAGTTGATCCTTGCCGATGGCCGTGATGCCCGCGCTCTGACCAGCACCCGGGTTGGTGCGGTGCGTTTGCAACGGGATTTTGTGAAGGACGATCCCATCCCGCCCCATCGGCGATCGTTTCTTCAGGCGTTCATTCAGGGATCCCTCGAGCCCGCTGTTGACAAGGTTCACCGGCGGATCAAACCGGGTGAGACCCCTGTTCTGGTTGCTACCAGCGGCACGGCCATGGCCATCGGTGCTTTGGCCGCCACTGAAGACGACCGTCCGCCGCTGAAGCTGCACGGTTACAGGGTGTCCAAACAGCGCCTCGATCGTGTGGTGGAGCGCCTGGTGGTGATGACACCGGAGCAACGCCGCGACCTGGCACCGATCAACGACCGAAGAGCCGAGATCATTGTTCCTGGAGCCTTGATTCTGCAAACCACCATGCAAATGCTGGGTGTGGGAGAACTGGTTCTCAGTGAAAGAGCTCTGAGGGAAGGGCTGATCGTGGACTGGATGCTGCGCCATGGACTGCTGGAGGACCGCTTCAGCTTTCAAAGCAGCATCCGCCAGCGCACGGTGATGCATCAGGCTCAGCGATTTGCCGTTAACCAGGTGCGGGCTGAACGGGTGGCCACCCATGCGCTCAGTCTTTACGACAACACCCAGGGTTGCCTGCACCGTGATGACGGGTCAGGTCGTGATCTGCTGTGGGCGGCGGCCTTGCTTCATGCCTGTGGCCAACACATCAATCTCAGTGCTTATCACAAACATTCGTGGTATTTGATACGTCATGGAGAACTGCTTGGCTACTCCGAATCTGAGCATCTGATGATCGCCGCGATCGCGCGCTACCACCGCCGTAGTTTGCCCAAGAAGCGACATGAAGCCTGGCAAGCGTTGCAGACCCGTCAGAACCGACGCACCGTGTCTGAAATGGCCTTGTTGCTTCGCTTGGCAGCCGCTTTGGATCGTCGTCCAGACCCTGTGGTGAAAACGCTCGCCGCGCAGTTCACATCCAGTTCAATCACCCTGGAACTGGTGCCCGAGCGTCTGAATCAGAACCTCAGTCTTGAGCAATGGAGCTTGGAAAGTTGTGAATCGATCGTTCGCGAGGTCACAGGACTCAACCTGAAGGTCAGCGTTCAGGAGTGATCTTGTGCCAGCGGATATCGCTGATGTCCCCCAGCGGTTGGGGTTGATTGTTCCCGTTGCTGATGAAGACGAGATCAGGCCGACCTGCATAAATCTCGTCTCCCGGATTGACAGTCAGGGGAGTTTCGTCGTTGAGGGTGCCCGCATAGACCGTCTCAAGGTCGGCATTGCGAACTTCCAGCCAGCTGGGTTCCTGACTGGTCACGGTCACGGTCACGGTCTCGGTCACGTCAGGAGCAGCTGATGGGGAAGTCAGCGAGGGTTCGGCTTCTGTCGTCGTGGCTGGCTTCGCAGTCTCTGGTGCCGGCTGAGGCAACGCTGCATTAACGGCCACTGCAGGCGTTGGCATGGGCCGCTGTTTGGCGAACACCAAGGCGCTGCCCACACCAACACCGCCCAGAAGGGCAATGGTTGCCACGGACTTCCAGAGCGTTGCCGATGGTGTGGATTCAGATTGAGCGTTTGACACTCGGGTGTTGGAGACAGCTGGCGACGGTTTGGCAGCGCTCTTCTGTGGGGATTGACCCTTTTGTTCTGCTGCCAAGGCAATGGTCAGCTCGTGGATGAGCGGGTCTGCATCGAGTTGAAGCCTGGCCGCGACGCGCCTGGTCATGGCCTTGATGAACACCGGTTCGGGCAGACGCTCGCGTTCACCTCGTTCCAACGCGTCGAGCTGTTCATGCCCCATGTGCAGGGACTCAGCCAGTTGCGCAGCACTCAGGCCGGCCGCTTCCCTCGCTGAGCGCAGTTGGCTGCCAACAGACTCCAACCTGGACGCCGTTTCGTTCCTTGCAATATTCGCTGACGCGTCAGAGGACATTGATGAACGAATCTCTGAATCCGTTCGAACATAGAGGTGATTGCCGATCCTGTCAGTTCGATGGGGAACGAACAGTCACAGCGCTCGCTGAGCAAGACCTGCAACAAAATTCATGGGCGATACTGGATTCGAACCAGTGACCCCTTCCGTGTGAAGGAAGTGCGCTACCACTGTGCTAATCGCCCGCACAACGTAATCTTAAACCACCAGCTGCAGCTCAGTTTCCGCCTGCGGGTCGAAAGAGATGGTCGTGATCGGGAGAATACAGCCGCGACCGCTCCGATCCCTTTTGCTCACGAAGTGCTGGACTGATCACATACAAGGTGGTGCGAATCAGCTTCCTTGCCCGTGTTGCGTCGGCCATGGCGTCGAGGCGAACCACATCGATGGACTGGTCAGGCCAGCTCACCCTGTAGCCAATCGCGACCGGTGTGTCTGCGGGGTAATGCTTGAGAAGCGTGGACTGAACCTCGTCAACATGCCGCGCACTGAGATAAAGGCACAGTGACGCCTGCAATCTGGCGAGGTGATCCAGCTGTTCGCGCTCAGGAACGCCAGTGCGGCCCCCGGTGCGGCCCAGCACGATCGTTTGCACCACGCCTGGAATCGTGAGCTCTGCATTAATCGCTGCTGCGGTGGCTTGATAGGCACTAATCCCAGGCACCACTTCAACGTTGAGATCAGCATCGGCCAATGCGCAGATCTGTTCGTTGAGAGCGCTGTAAAGGCAGGGGTCGCCGTCGTGGAGGCGGACCACGCGCAATCCCTGGTTCGCCCGATCAATCATCAGGGGGATCACCTCTTCCAGCGTGAGTGTGCTGGTGCGAATCCGTTCGCATTGCTCAGATGCCAAGGCGGCGATTTGAGGCGATACCAGCGAGTCAGTCCAGAGCAGGACATCGGCCGCCTGAATTCTCTGTTCAGCTCTGCGGGTGAGCAGGTCTGGAGCGCCGGGTCCGGCGCCAACGATGGAAATGGTTGTCATGAAGGATCGCAGCGGCGGAGGCCTGGATCGGGAAGGGATGCTCCGCGTCCATAGAGCCAAAACAGCCCAGCGGAAGCCAGCGCCATCAGCGCGAGACTCATGAACTGCGCGATCCGTAAACCGCCGTCGCAGAACGGCGGCTGACCACCCAGGCAGAGCGGGTCAATGCGCAGCCCTTCAATCCACACCCGTCCGAGGCTGTAGCCAAGGAGGTAAAAACAACTCAGGGCGCCAGCAGGCAATTGAATTCGGCCGCGCTGCCCCAGCCTGAACAACACAATCAGCGCAATGAAGAGAGCCAGGTTCCAGAGCGATTCATAGAGAAATGTGGGATGGAAATACTCAGAATCCGCGAAAATCTTTGGTCTGTTCGCGAAGGGAATCAGGAGTTTCCAGGGAAGATCGGTCGGGACTCCGAAGGCTTCTGAGTTGAAGAAGTTGCCCCAGCGGCCAATGGCCTGGCCAAGAATGACCGATGGCACAAGAACGTCGAGAACATCCCAGAAGGCAACCTTTCGCCACCTGCAGAACAGAACCACCGACAACGTTCCTGCGATCAACGCTCCATGGATGGCAATCCCCCCACGCCAGATGGCGAAGGCATCCCACCACGACCCCTGGTAGGTCTTCCACTCAAAGGCCACGTAATACATGCGTGCTCCCACAACGGCGGCCAGCACGAGAATGGGCAGCAGGTCGCTGATTAATGCGCCATCAAGCCCCCGTTGTTTGGCAAGCCAACTGGAGAGATTGAGGCCAATCAGCACAGCCAGGGCAATGAGAAGGCCGTACCAGCGCAGAACGAAAGGCCCGAGCTGAAAAAGCTCGGGCCCTGGGGAGGTGAAGACTGCAGGAATCAACACCGAATTCAAACGCCCTCCGCAGCCTGCACTTTTTCAAACTGCTTCTTCTTCAGCACCAGCATGATCTGGGCCAGGGCCACGGCCGCGAAGAAGGCCAGCAGTCCGTAAATGCGCACAGGGTTCTGGAGCACAACCTCGGTGTCGAGTTGTCCAAAGCCGCCCACATTGGGGTCATTGGTAATTGGAGCACCCGCCTCAACGGCATCGCCAACCGACACGATCAGTGCCGGGCCCACAGGAACGGTTTCTGACAGTTCAGTGCCATCAGCTGAGGCAATGGTCACCACACTGGCGCCGTTCTCGCCCGCTTCAATGGAACGCACGGTTCCAGTGGACGGAGCCGTGAACACGGTGTTGTTGCTCTTTTCACCGGTGGGATACACCTGGCCACGGCCGCGGTTGCCACCCACGTGAATGGAATATTTGCCGAAATGGATGTTGCTATCCGTGGCCGGATCCGGTGACAGCACGGGGAAGACAATTTCCTGGTGTTGGTCGCCAGGGATCGGCCCCACGAGAATCACATTGGGCTGGTCGTCGCTGTACTCAGAGAAGTAAACGCCTTCGGTTTCTTCTTTGATGTCATCCGTCCAGCGATCTTGTGGAGCAAGGGTGAACCCATCGGGCAGCATCACCACAGCGCCAACCTGGAGCGGCACTTCACTCCCGTCGGCACCGATTTCAGGCACAGATGTGTCGTAGGGGATTTTGACGACAGCTTTGAACACGCTGTCGGGCAAGACCGACTGGGGCACTTCAGCTTGCGTCAGTTTCTGCGCAAGGTGACAGTTGGCGCAAACAATTTTCCCGGTGGCTTCCCTGGGAGAGTCGTAATTTTGCTGGGCCCAGAAGGGGTAAGCCCAACTGGTGCTGGGAGCGGTCAGCACTGTGATGCCCACGATCAGGGCAGCGAACAGAGGTGAGAGGAGGCGACGCATCGGTGGCTGGAAACGGAGAGGAGCGTGGAAAGCGAGGTTGATCAGGCCCACCAGGGCTTTTCGCCTGTGCGGAAATCGGTGTCCGTCCATTGGCTCACGAACACGTTGTCGTTTTCGACGCTCACATTGGCCAGGGCGAGCGAGAGGGGCGCAGGACCGCGAACCACTTTGCCCGTGGCGTCGTACTGGCTGCCGTGGCAAGGGCACATGAATTTGTTGGCGCCGCTGTTCCAGGGCACAACGCAGCCGAGGTGGGTGCAGATCGCGTTGATGCCGTAGCTGCCGATGGCATCGTCGCCTTCAACGATCAAATAGGTGGGATCGCCTTTGAGTCCCTGCACGAGGCTGCGGTCGCCGGCTGGGTGAGTACTCAACCAACCACTGGCGGTCACTGCATTGCCAAGCTCGTCCTTAGCACTGGTGCCGCCACCGCTGCCTGCAGCGCGGGGGGGGATGAAGTAGTTCACAACCGGGTACAGAGCACCAAGCGCTACTCCCGTGACCGACCCGAAGGTCAGCAGATTCATGAACTGCCTGCGCCCCATTCCGGGCACATCACCTGCTGGCATTTGGGTCATGACGGGATGTCAATCGGCACTGGATGGCGTTCATTATGGGTGCATTAGGCCCTGTCAGTCTTTGCGGCGACTGGGATTTTCACTGATGTTCAAAGACGACTCCGGAATGCCCCAGGTTGCTGCTTCAACACCGGCTGAACCACTCAGTGCGGACGAGGTCGTCGCCCTCTTCCGCTCCCGCTGGCAGGCCAGTTACGACATGCAGATCGTCACCCGCCGTCGCCGTTTGTATGTGCAGGTGATGTGGGCTTATCTCGAACAGCAATCCTTTCCGCTCACGGAAGACGCCTATCGCCAGCATCTGGCTGAGGTGCTCGAAGTGGTGAACAGGCTCGGAGAAGCTGGCTCCGTGAGGGATTGGCTGCAAACAACCAAGGATCGGCCCCGGCTCGGTAAAGCTCTCAGCCTGCAGCTGCCGGGGGAGGGGCGACTGGAGGAGTTTCTGCTTTGAAACGCTGCACAATCGCCACCAGCAACACGCCGATCAGGAAGAGGGCGGTGATCGCTCCTCCTAGAAGCAGCATGGTGATGGGGTCTGTGGAGGGAGTGAGCACCGCTCCGGCCAGGGCGGAGGTCAGCACCACCCACCGCCAGGCCGACAGCATCCGCCGCCAATTCACTAACCCAAGGGCACCAAGCAGCAGCTGAAGCACCGGTAACTGGAAGGCCAGTCCTGTGGACAGCATCAAGAGCAGCACGAAATCGAGATAGCGCTCAATCGACCAGATCGGTTCCACCACGTCGGCTCCATAGCTCACCAGAAAACTGAGTGCCGCCGGCACGAGGGCCCACCAGGCAAAGGCGAGTCCAGCCAAAAACAACACCGCTGACCCTGCAACGGCCGGGGCGATCAGGCGACGTTCGTTGCGCGTGAGTCCAGGGAGAACGAAGGCCAGTCCCTGATACAGCACGTAAGGCAGCGCCAGGGTGAGTCCGGCATAGCCAGCCACCTTGAACGAAACGAACAGGAATTCCCCTGGAGCCAGTTGAAGAAATCGAATCGAGCCTGCGGGCTCCTCCAGCAGCCGAACCAAAGGCCTCACGACCAGCAGGCAAGCGAAAGCACTCACCGCCACAGCGAGAAGGCTGCGAAGAACCCTCTGCCGCAGCTCCTCAAGATGGTCCACCAGAGGCATCTCAACGTCATTCTCCGCATCGCCAGTTGCCGACACCTTGATCGGCGGCGGCGCAGGAAGAACGCTGGATTCGTTGGGGTCGGAAGGCTTCAGATCATGAATCGGCTCAACCCTCAGGCTAAGAGTTTTCTCCCCTCAAGTTGACGTCTGGCCCGGTCAGGCTCTGCCCAGAGCAGTTCTGCGTTGCGATGGCGCACGGTTCCAGGCATGGCGCCTGGAATGCGCTGCAACGCATCAACGGCCGCCATCACCACCGGCACGGTGCGATTGCCCCGGGCACGACTGAACCACGCCGCCAGATCAGCAGCCTGTTGGATCGCTTCCTCGGAGGCTGGCGCCATTGAGGCTTTCAACACCACATGACTGCCGGGACATTCCTGCGCGTGAAACCAAAGATCGCCACTTCTGGCTTGACGCAGGCTGATCCACTCGTTCTGGCGGTGGTTGCGGCCCACCTGGATTTTCAGACCATCATTGGTGTGAACCTCGAGGGGCTGAGGTTGACCCGTCGGTGCAACGCTGCGGCGACGTCGCTGCCTTGGTGCCATTAACTCCTCCAGTTCTTGCTGGAGATTTCTCAATTGCAGGCTGCGCTCATCGGGGTCGTCCCAGTCAGCCTGGGTGAGATCTTCTAGGAAGCTCTCACTGCCTTCGATCAGCATCAAACGCTGGTCGTGATGCTTGAGTCGCTCCTCGATCAGAGGAACGGCCCGGCGCAGGCGCCGGGCCTGGTGGTAGAGCTTCTGCGCACGGGTGATCGTGTCGCGATCGGGATCCGGTTGGCAGAGCAGCTGATCCGCTTCCGACTGCAGGGTTGCGGCCCCAACGGTGTCCTTGAGTCGCTGCGTTTGTTCGTCGCGCTGGGCCTGCTCCCGCTCTCGGCATTGTTGGAGTCGCTGTTGCAGGGTGCTGATCTCCCGCGACAGGCGACGCTTGCTCAGATGGTCCTGGTAGTAGCACCCCAGCCTGAGACTGAGCACACCTTGATCCCCTGCATTGACAGGTGCTTCGTTCCAGAGGCGGAAGCCGTTGTCATCGAGCTGCAGAGAAAACGTTTCTTCGTTGAGATGGCGCAGCCAACAGCCCCAGCGCTCATGGAGTTGTCGCCATTGCGGTTCGGAAATGTCGCTGACCAGTTGTTCCTTCAACAACCTCCCTTGGCGATCGAGCGACCCGGGAAAGCTGGTGAGCTGGTTCGCTAGCGCTGGGCTGATGCCCTGGTAAGTCTCCCGTAGGGCTTTGCCGAGGGGAATCGGCAGCAAGGAAAGCCGGCGCTGCCATTGCTCGTAGGGCTCATCAAGGGTTGGTGGCAGTCCCTGCAGCGCTGGAGGTGGTGTGTAGACATCACCGCTGCTGAGTGGGCGAATCCTCGACTGGTGTTGGCGCACCTGACGGCCGATTGCGGTGATGCGTTTCTGTTCATCGAGGAGCAACAGGTTGCTGTGGCGGCCCATCAGTTCAAGAACCAGCGTTCGGATCGGCGAACGTCCTGGGCGGGGCGCCAGATGGAACAGCACAACACGCTCGAAGTCGTGCTGTTCGATTTCCACCAATGCCAGTTGCCTCAGCCCGTGCTGAACCTGCTGGGCCAGGGTGCTGCCTCCGCCATGGCGCCGCGGAGAATTGACCTGCACAAGCCTCGCGGATTCCGCCTGCCAGCTGAGCTCCAGCCACACCATGCCTTGCAGGGTGCGGAAGCCGAGTTGGAGCGTGTGGGCATCGGGTTGCTGCGCCTTTTCGAACCGGCTGGGCACCAGGCGGTCGCGCAGATCTTTCAGCACTGCTTTCAGAGCCGTGAGATCCATCACCTGGAGCGTGCTGGTGGCCATCCGCGCTTGCTGGTCCGGTGAGGTCAGTGTCTTCCTACCCTGCAGCCTGACTGCAGACAAGCGATGGCATCGTCTCAAGCCCCGGCCCGGCTCGCGTTGCTCACCGGACCCAGCGGTGTTGGGAAGGGCACACTCGTCGCCCGTTTGCAGGAGCGCCATCCCCAACTCTGGCTCTCGGTGTCGGCCACCACGCGGGCTCCTCGGGAGGGTGAGCGCGATGGCGTGCACTACTTCTTCAAAACCCGCCAAGATTTCGAAGCTCTCGTTCGCAGCGGTGGGTTGTTGGAGTGGGCTGAATTTGCCAATAATTGTTATGGCACTCCCCGTGGGCCCGTGGAAGAACGGCTGGGCGCGGGAATTCCCGTTCTTCTGGAAATCGAACTGGAAGGGGCTCGCCAGGTGAGAAAGAGTTTCCCTGAAGCGCTGCAGATTTTCCTGGCACCTCCCAGTTTCGACGAGCTCGAACGGCGCATCCGGGGGCGAGCCACTGAATCGGATGATGCCATTCAACGCCGCCTCGACAGAGCGCGCGCTGAACTGGAGGCTCAGTCTGAATTCGATGCTGTTGTTGTGAATGATGATCTCGAGGCAGCCCTTTTAGAACTCGAGGGTTTGATGGGACTAGCAGGATCAATCTGATTCTTTCCACAAAAAAAGAGGGCCTTAAGCCCTCTGTGAATCGTGTTGAGATTGTGGATGGTTATGGGTGAAACAGAAGATCGGGGAAGAAGCGATTCCACTCAATCAGAATTCCAGCTGTGAGTGTGAACCAGATGGCTGCAACCACTGGGGCGGTTGTGAGAAATTTCTGCATCGATCCAAAATTGGGTGAAGGGTTGAATTCTTGAAGCTTCAGCGGGGAGACACCGTGATCTTGTCGTCGCTTTCAAGCAACTTGCCACTGGTGAGTTCTCCAAAGGCTGCAATCGGCCATGTGGCTGCGGCGATGCAGGACTTCAGGGCCAGAGGAAGATCGATCTGAATTTCCTTGGTGTACTGCTCCTTGGTTCCGCGGGTGGCTTTCAGGTATTCACGGCCAGCCCAGCCGATGCAGCCTGCGATGTAGAGGAACATCAAGCCAGGCAGCATGAATTCGCCGGCATGATCCCAGCGGCCATCGACGATGAGATGGGGCAGCCCGTCCTCACCGCACACGGCTTGGCTGTACATCTCAAACCGGGCTTTGGCTTGATCAGTGGTGGCTGCGCTGGCACGCTGCTGGAAACGGGCACTTTCAGCGCAAGGGGTCAGGCCTGCCACATCGGCCTTAGCAACCGGTGCAAAGCCAAACACCAGCAGGGCCGAGAGCGCGAGAGCGAAGAGACGACGCATCGGAACGATTCCTGTTAAGCCTGCCCCGAAGCGGCAGGATGTCACAAGCGGACAGTAGTGGAGGGTTTTGGCCTTAATGCCCAAGGTGCTTGCGCTCGAAACAAGTTGTGACGAGTCGGCCGCCGCCGTTGTGCAGCACAGCGCTGGCGGATTGGAGGTTCTGGCTCATCGCATCGCGTCCCAGGTTGAGGAACATGCCCAATGGGGAGGCGTTGTTCCCGAAATTGCCTCCAGGCGCCATGTGGAGGCATTGCCCCACCTCATCAGCGCGGTGCTCGACGAGGCCGGGCTAGCGGTGGAGGAGATGGATGCCGTGGCCGCAACCGTGACGCCCGGGCTGGTTGGGGCGCTGATGGTGGGTTCGCTGACAGGGCGCACTCTGGCCGCCCTTCATCGCAAGCCCTTCCTCGGGGTGCACCACCTTGAGGCGCACCTTGCTTCGGTGCGTTTGGCGTCATCTCCGCCCGAGGCTCCCTACGTGGTGCTTCTGGTCAGTGGCGGACATACCGAATTGATCCTTGTGGACAGCGACGGTGGCCTGCAGCGTCTCGGGCGCAGCCATGACGATGCGGCTGGAGAAGCGTTCGACAAAGTGGCTCGTTTGCTCGGGCTGGCTTATCCCGGTGGCCCTGCCATCCAGGCGGCTGCCAAAGCTGGCGATCCCAAGCGTTTCTCCCTTCCCAAAGGTCGGGTGTCCCGTCCGGAGGGTGGGTTTTATCCCTATGACTTTTCGTTCAGCGGTCTCAAGACGGCCATGCTTCGGCAGGTGGAGAGCCTGAAGGCTCAAAGTGATGCGCTGCCCCTCGAGGATCTCGCCGCAAGCTTCGAGCAGATTGTCGTGGATGTGTTGGTGGAGCGCAGCCTGCGCTGCTGTCTTGATCGAGGCCTGTCCACCCTGGTGATGGTGGGCGGTGTGGCGGCGAATGTGAGGTTGCGTGTGCAGATGGAGCAGCAAGGGCGCAAGCGTGGTGTTTCGGTGCACCTGGCGCCTCTGGCCTATTGCACCGATAACGCTGCCATGGTTGGTGCCGCGGCATTGGGTCGGCTTCAAGCAGGATGGGGTTCGAGTTCGATCCGGCTTGGCGTCTCCGCACGCTGGCCTTTGGAGGCTGGAGGAGATCTTTACGCCCAAGATCCACAGTTTTAAGAGTTTCGGGAATATCGTTAACGCTCTTGCGCTCTGGTGCGGGTGGTTGATTCCGAGTCCCAACAACAGCAGCAATCGCAACCGGTGGAGGCCGACGAACTCAATGAGTGGCGTCGCGGTTTCACACCACAAGCAGAAATCTGGAATGGGCGTCTGGCCATGCTGGGCCTCTCCCTCGGCTTACTGACGCTCATTGTTGTTCGAGCGTTCAGTTCGGGTCTGTCTGCAAGCTGAAGGCGATCAGTCCTCGGCCTCAAGTGCTTCTCCCTCGGATGGCCTGCGCCAATTCGTTCGGTTTGAGGCTGAGGGCAATCGCATCGCTGGCTTCGATGCGTTCGGCCTCCACGAGCGCAAGCAACGACTGATTGCTGGTCACCATCCCATCAAACCCGCTGCGCTCCATGATTTCCTCGACGTCGTCGAGGGCTCCGCGCTGGATGTAGTCCTTGCAGGCCTCGGTGTTGATCAGGATGTCGTGATAAGCGGCGCGCTTGCCATCGTTGGTTCGGATCAACCCCTGAGCAATCACTCCCAAAAGGGATTCCGAGAGCGAGCGGCGAACGCTGTCCTGATCTTCAGGCGGGAAGAGTCCCAGCACGCGTTCGACTGTTTTCACGGCCGAATTGGTGTGAAGGGTCCCGAACACAAGGTGGCCCGTTTGGGACGCTTCAAGGGCTGTGCTCAAGGTTTCCCGGTCACGAATCTCACCCACAAGGATCACGTCCGGATCTTCTCTTAACGCCGCTCTGAGTGCGTTGTGAAACTGCAGCGTGTGCAGGCCTACTTCTCGGTGTCTGATCAGCGAGCGCTGGCTCTGATGAACGAACTCCACAGGGTCCTCAATCGTGAGGATATGGCGGGTCTGATGGCGATTGATCCAGTCGATCATTGCCGCCAGGGTTGTGCTTTTCCCTGAGCCAGTGGGTCCGGTCACCAACACCAGTCCCTTCGGACGTGACGAGAGCTCCCGCAGCACGTCGGGAAGGTTCAGATCCTCGAGGGTGAGGATGGTTTGCGGGATCAGCCGGAGAACCATCGCGGGTCCCAGCAGTGAATCGAGGAGGTTGATCCGAACCCTCACAAACGGGAACGCATGGGAGCCGTCGAATTCCTTCGTTTGCTGAAAGAGATCAATGTGCTGCGGCGAGAGAATTTCCCTGAGCCAACCCTGAAACGTGCCTGGGTCTGTGACCGGCCACTCTGTTTGCAGCATCTCGCCGCGGGCGCGAAAGCGTGGGATTTCCCCCACGCCAAGGTGCACGTCGGAGTGCCCCTTGGCATGGGCGATCTGCACGATGTCCTCAAGGCTTGGCGATCCCTGCCCTGGTGCACCAGAGGACTGGGGCTTCGATGCCGGTGGACGCGACGTTGGGCTTCGGGTCGGGGTCGGTCCAGGTTGGGGGGGGAATCCGGGAGGGAAGATCGGTTGAGTCATCGGCTTCCGCCTCGTTCTTGTTTCAGCTTCGCCACTGCTGCTGCCGTGGCAAGTGAGGATCGGCTGGGAGCTCGCTAAATCGCGCTTAGGATCCCGCCACCGATCCTGCATTTATGGCGGCCAAGCCTCGTGTCACCATCGTGCTCGGCACCCGGCCGGAAGCGATCAAACTGGCTCCGGTGATCCAGGAATTTCGAGCTTGCTCGGCACTGGAGACCCGCGTCGTGCTCACTGGGCAGCACCGGGAGATGGTGACCCAGGTGATGGATCTGTTCCAGCTCAGCGCCGATCAGGATCTCGACCTGATGGCACCCCGTCAGACGCTGACCCATGTCACCTGTGCGGCCTTGCAGGGACTCCGCGACGATTTTCAAGCCTTCCCGCCGCAACTGGTGCTCGTGCAGGGAGATACCACCACGGCTTTCGCAGCGGCGCTTGCTGCGTTTTACGAGCAGATCCCCGTTGGGCACGTGGAGGCAGGCCTGCGCACGGACAACCTCCTCGATCCCTTCCCGGAAGAGGCCAATCGCAGGCTCATTTCTCAGGTGGCCCAGCTCCATTTCGCTCCGACACAGCGCTCCCAGGCCAATCTCGAGGCTTCCGGTGTGGTTGGTCGCGCCATGGTCACGGGCAATACGGTGATTGATGCACTGCTGCGCATGGCTGAGCGCGCCCCTGCGCTCACCGACCTGCCCATCGACTGGGCCAACCAGCGCGTCATTCTGGCCACCGTGCACCGACGCGAGAACTGGGGGGATCGCCTGCGCAGCATTGCTGAAGGCATGTTGGCGGTGCTGGAGTCCCACCCCGACACCACATTGTTGTTGCCGCTGCACCGGAATCCCACCGTGCGCGAGCCCCTGCAGGAGCTGTTGGGGCACCATCCGCGTGTCGTCCTCACCGAACCGCTCGACTACGACCGCTTGGTGGCGGCGATGAAAGGGTGCACCCTGTTGCTGACCGATTCCGGTGGCCTGCAAGAGGAGGCTCCCGCTCTCGGTAAACCTGTTCTTGTGCTCAGGCGTACAACCGAGCGTCCGGAGGCTGTGGATGCCGGCACTGCGAGGCTGGTGGGTACGGACAGCGCATCGATCGCTCAGGAAACAGCCCGTCTCCTTGATGACCCCGCCGCTTACGACCAGATGGCCCGTGCAGTCAATCCCTTCGGGGATGGTCTCGCCAGCGGACGCATCCTCCAAGCCGCCCTCGAGCTGTTGGTCCGCTGACGCCTGCTTCAGCAGT
This sequence comes from Synechococcus sp. BMK-MC-1, assembly GCF_014279955.1. NCBI lineage: Bacteria > Bacillati > Cyanobacteriota > Cyanophyceae > Synechococcales > Synechococcaceae > Synechococcus > Synechococcus sp. BMK-MC-1. The sequence goes on along the minus strand of NZ_CP047939.1, from coordinate 1,795,602 downwards.
TGCGGCCGTTACCGCTGGCTGCTGCACCGTGCTCTGGTGGAGCCTTTGCCAACGGAAGACCCGCGAACGCTGATCTTTGTGGGGTTGAACCCGTCCCGCGCCGGTGCCCATCGGGACGATCCAACGCTGCGACGGCTCATAGCGTTTGGAACTCGTTGGCGGTATCACCGGCTTGTGGTGGTCAATTTGTTCGCGCGGATCTCTCCTTCACCAGGCGCATTGCAGCGCTGCAGCGACCCGGTCGGCGACAGAACCGATGCTGTTCTGCAGCATTGGATGGAGGATTGGGCAGACCATCCCTCTTGGGATCTCTGGCTGGGCTGGGGGACCCGAGGCGCTCTGTTTCAGCGGGATCAGGCGATGCTGGCCAAGCTTGAACCTGCGCTTCAGAGCCGAAGGACCGGGGCTGGGCCTTTCACTCTGGGGTCCACGCGCAGCGGACAGCCGCGCCATCCCCTCTATGTTCCAGGTGACCGAGTTCCAACTCCCTGGGCCTGTACGGTTCGCTGATGCCACGTCAACCACGCCGCTATCGCATTTCTCTCCATCTGTCCGGTGGTCAGACTGAAGTGGTGAATTTCCCCACGCTCGAGACCTTTCAGGAGTGGTATCAAGGCCTTGTGAACGGCGGCCAGGCTCAGGCGTTCGTGAATGTTCCCTTGGGTGAGCTCGAAGGGGAATATCTGGTCATCCGCCCCGAGGCGGTGATCGGACTGCGCGTGGAACCGCAATACGCCTCCATCGATGACGCCTGAGCGGCTGGGATTGCTCTGGGGCATCACGGTGTTCGCCGGTGCCGGGGCCAGGTTGTTGGCTGCCCTCTCCGGGCTTCCGGGGGTTGTTTTGCTGCTTCTCTCCGGTCTGTTGATCGGACGCTCCGGGCTGGGACTGGTCGAACCGCTGGACCTTGGGTTGGGGCTTGAGACCACCGTGGGCCTCCTGGTCAGTCTGGTGCTGTTCGACGGCGGTCTGAACCTGCGTCTCCCTGGGGACACGATCAAAGCGACCGTGTTGCGGATTTCTCTGCTGCGCCTGCTGTTGTCGCTTGGAGCGGGGGTGCTGGCTGCGCACTGGTTGGCAGGACTGGGATGGTCGGTGGCTGCCGTTTACAGCGCCATCGTGTTGGGCACTGGGCCGACTGTGGTCACGCCGATCGTTCAGCAGATCCGTCTGGCCTCGCCCTTGGGGGATGTGCTGGAAGCGGAAGGCCTGGTGTTGGAGCCAGTGGGCGCGGTGCTGGCCCTGCTGTTGCTTGAACTCTTGCTGGGGGATCTCCATGGCTGGCGCGAGTTGGCGATCGGGCTGATGTCGCGCCTTGGTGGCGGCGTGCTGATTGGCTTGGCTGTGGGCTGGTTGCTGTCGGAGGTGCTGCGGCGATTGCCCTCGGAGCATTCCGTGGGGCTGAGGCTGCAACTCACCCTGGGAGTGCTGTTTTTGATGTTTTCGATTGCGGAATGGCTGCTCCCGGAGTCCGGACTGCCGGCCTCGGTGGCCGCCGGTGTGGTGGTGGGGCGTCGCCCCTCCACCCAGGCAGGTCAGCTGGATGAGTTGATCAGGGAATTGGCCCGGCTTGCGATCACCATGCTGTTCCCGCTTCTGGCCGCTGATGTGTCCTGGGCGGAGCTCAGTCCTCTCGGATGGGGTGGGGTGAGCTGTGTGCTGGTGCTGATGGTTGTGGTGCGCCCAGCGGCTGTCAGTGTGGCCACCGTGGGTCTTCCTCTTGATTGGCGGCAACGGCTCTTTTTGGGATGGCTCGCGCCGCGGGGAATCGTGACCGCGGCTGTGGCCTCGCTGTTTGCCATCAGGCTCGAGCAAGCCGGGGTGCTCGGAGCAGGACGCCTGCAAGGCCTGGTGTTTCTCACAATTCTGATGACCGTTGGCCTTCAGGGCCTCACGGCTCAGCCCCTTGCCAAGGTTCTTGGTCTGATTGATCAGACCCCCGAGGCCAGCGACGGGGCGCCGTTGCCGGCGGAACCGTCAGAGGCAGCGCCTTAAGCGGGGCAGATCCTGACCAATCTGGGCCAGAAGAGACCAAGTGGTGAGCAGGTCGGGGCCCTGCAGTCGACCCAAGAGAGCTGCCCTGAGGCTCTTCATCAAGATCCCTTTCTTCACACCAGCTGTCGCAGCAGCACTTTTCAGCATCTCCTGAGCTTGGTCGATGCTTTCGCCAGACCAGGGAGCCTCCTCCAGGGTGCTCAGAAGAGCCTGCAGACAGGGTTTGGCACCCTCCTGATCAAGCTGTTTGAGGGCATCGTCCTCCAGAGCAGGCTCCATGAAAAACGGTTTGGCCTGATCCACACCATCGTTCAGCAGGGTCAGCGAGGGGCCGAGCAGCTCCACCAAAGACAGCGACCAATCGGTGGTGTCGGGGAGCGTCCAACCCTGATCGGCCCAGAGCGGTGCCAGGGCTTTCAGAAGCTTCGCGGGCTCCCAGCTGTGGAGAACCTGGGCATTCAGCCAATTCAACTTGTCCCAATCGAATTTTGCGCCGGCTTTGTTGACGCGATCGAAATCGAAGACCTTGGCCGCTGCTTCGAGCGTGAAAATCTCATTCATGCCCTCAGGAACCGACCAGCCCAGCAGGGTCATGTAGTTCGCGAGCGCCTCCGGCGTGTAGCCCATCGCTCGAAAATCATTGATGGAGGTGACTCCATCCCGTTTCGACAGCTTGCGTCCTTCGGGGTTGAGGATCAGAGGGGCATGGGCGAATGCCGGAACCGGTAAGGACAACGCCTCGTAGAGGAGCAGCTGTTTCGCTGTGTTGGCGATGTGGTCTTCGCCTCGGATCACGTGGCTGATGGCCATCGCGGCGTCGTCGATCACCACCACCAGGTTGTAGAGCGGATCACCGATTTGATCGGCGGGAGCCCGTCTGGCCACCACCATGTCCCCACCGAGGTCGGCTCCACGCCAAAGCATCGGCCCACGCACGAGGTCGTTCCAGCGAATCTCGCGATGCTCATCGATGCGGAAACGGATCACGGCGTCCCGACCCTCAGCCTGGAAGGCCGCTTCTTGCTCGGGCGTGAGGTCGCGGTGGCGATTGTCGTAACGGGGAGCTTGGTTGGCCGCTTTCTGCTGGGTCCGCATGGCATCCAGCTCCTCTTCGCTGGCGTAGCAGCGGTAGGCCAGACCCTCCTCCAAAAGAGTTTGAATCGCACTGCGATGGCGTTCGGTTTGTTCGCTTTGGATCACTGGGTCGCCGTCCCAGTCCAGACCAAGCCACTGGAGGCCCTCAAGGATGTTCTGGGTGAATTCCGGCTTGGATCGTTCCTTGTCGGTGTCCTCAATGCGCAGCAGAAAGGAACCGTTCTGGTTTCGCGCAAACAGCCAGTTGAACACAGCAGTACGTGCCGTGCCGATGTGAAGGGTTCCCGTAGGGCTCGGAGCCAGACGAACGCGAACCATGCGAGGTCATTGGTGATGAAACGGGACCGACGGGATTCGAACCCGCAACTTCCGCCGTGACAGGGCGGTGCTCTAACCGGTTGAACTACGGTCCCAGGCTGCCGACGGACATCTCATTCCGAACGGTTGACCTGTGTCGCCTGCGCGACCAAGTCAGTATCAACCTTTGCCCTGCCCTCCGTCAACACTCGAACAAGAAACGCTCCCTTGCGGCTGATTGAGGACGGCGACCCATAAAAAAACCCCGCCGGGGGCGGGGTTTTAAAGAACTCAGATGGTTCTCGGTTAAGGACGGAAGCCGGCTGGCTCGATTAAACGAACTTGATTGCCGCGAGCGGTGAATTCGCGACCTTGATCGCTTTGAACAACGACACGACCACCAGATTTGACACGAATCACCCGTGCGCGAACCCAGCCGAGGGCGGCTGATTCGAGCACCTTGACCACATCACCAGGTTGAAGATCCAACTCCATGCTCGAACTCAGGAAACTGCAGTAGGGGCCATCGGACGCGCCGTGGAGGACTCGAACCCCCGACATCAGGTTTTGGAGACCTGCGTTCTACCAACTGAACTAACGGCGCAAGGCGATGAACCCCTCGACCATCGCCGAAACGATGGCATTTGGATTGAACGAGGCCGAAACCTCAGCGATCGAAGCGCTGCTTCACGCGGGTGGCCTTGCCCACCCGTTCCCGCAGATAGAAAAGCTTCGCCCTTCTCACTTTACCGCGACGTTCAACCTTGATGGAGGCAACTTGTGGGCTATGCAGCATGAAGACTCGCTCAACGCCGATGCCCTGGAAGATCCGGCGCACGGTGATGGTTTGATTCAGGCCGCCATGGCGCTTGGCGATCACCACACCCTCGTAGGGCTGAACACGCTCTTTGTTGCCTTCGCTGATGCGCACGCCAACGCGAACGGTGTCGCCAACGTAAATCTCAGGGAGATCGCTCTTCAGTTGGGCCGTTTCAAATTCCCGGATGAGCTCCGCGGGCTTCAGGCGAACGCTGCTCACTGTGGGGGTTGACGCTTTCGTCGCCTCTGCAACTGCAGTATCAGCACCACTGGTCTCCACAGCGCCATCCGTCGTCGCTGTTGCGCTCTCCTTTGCAGAAGTGTCGTTTGGATCCGCTGCCATCCAGCTCCGGGGAATCACGCCAAACAACCAGCTTACCCTGCCGACTCACCCTCCTTCACCCGCTTTTTCAAAGCTGCGCTCCAGCTCTGCAAGAGCAAAGCCCCACCAGTGATCAACATCCAAAGCACCCCGAGCGCGTTGAGAAGAACCACGACGGGTTCGAGTTCAGGCCCCAGCCACTCGCCCTCGTGGAGGCTCATCAGCCAGTGGGCCTGATCACGACTTAACCCTCCCCAATCCCGCGCCAATCGATACGTCAAACCACTGATCACGGAGGTCAGCAGCGGAAGCAAAACGAAGGGGGCAATCCACCGATGCCAGCGCCTGATCTGCGCTATCCAACGCATCACCGTCATTCCCTTTGCACGATTGATAGCGTGACAGCAAGACGTCGGGATTGGCCCGAAGGAACGACCGATGAACTTGTTCGCAGATCTTCTCGCATCAGCCCAAGGCAGCACTGTTACCGCGACAGGCCCACGCATTCAGCAGCGACGTGGGGTGGAGATCAAGTCGGCACGCGAACTCAAGATCATGGCGAAAGCCAGTCGCATCGTGGCCACGGTGCTCAGGGAAATCATGGATCTGGTGGAGCCAGGCCAGACCACAGGTGATCTTGATGCCCATGCCGAGCGAAGGATTCGTGAAATGGGAGCCACCCCAAGCTTCAAGGGGTATCACGGGTTTCCAGCCAGCATCTGCGCCAGCATTAACAACGAGGTTGTGCATGGCATTCCCAGCAGCAAGCGGGTGATTAAGGCAGGAGACCTCCTCAAGGTCGACACGGGCGCCTTCTTTGAGGGCTATCACGGCGATAGCTGCGTCACGATCTGTGTGGGCGATGTGGGCGAAGAAGCGGCCACCCTCAGTCGGGTCGCTCAGGAATCACTTTTGGCTGGACTGGCTCAGATTCGTGCGGGTAACACCCTGCTCGATATCGCTGGTGCGGTCGAAGATCGCGTGCGTGAAGGTGGTTTCAGTGTGGTGGAGGACTACACGGGCCACGGCGTCGGCCGCAATCTTCATGAGGAGCCGTCTGTGTTCAATTTCCGCACCGATGCGCTGCCCAATGTGACGCTCCGCCCGGGCATGACCCTCGCTGTGGAACCGATCCTCAATGCCGGGAGCAAGGATTGCCGCACCCTGAAGGATCGCTGGACTGTGGTGACGCGAGACGGCTCGATGTCGGCGCAGTGGGAGCACACCATCGTGGTGACATCGGATGGTTGTGAAATTCTTACGGACCGGGGCGATTGAGCCTGAAGCTTCGGTTGTACAGCCAACGACCAAGCTCTGTTAACGGCATTAGGACAAAGGTGATCGGATTCGGTGTGACCACGATCAGCGGCAGCCCGAGGTTCGCTTGAAAGACAACCTGCTGGGCGACAAAGGCTGCAGGCATCACACCGATCGGATTCAGGCTCGAGCGAAAGGGCCCGAGCACCAATTTGCGCAGGCGAGGCAGACCGGCACGATGGCGTTCGGGAACGTTCCAGCGCAAACTGACCAATTGACCGATCAGTCGTTTGCTCAGTTCGTAGCCGGGGCTGAGAGCCGGTTGGATTTCAGCTTCTGAGGTGTTGACCCACAGTTCTCTCGGTCGCTGGGGGGTTTCGACGCAAATCTGCTCGAAACGTTGGATCAGACGCCACTGGCTCAGGGCATTGATCTCCAACGCCTTGGTCAAGGTTTCAGGAGTTTGATCACCCCCAGGGTTCACGCCATGGTTGAGCACCAGCACATCCAGATCTCTCAGCGTTGGATCGAGGGTCTCTTCCTTCCCACTGCACCAGCACACCCAATCCTGGGCCGACCGCAGGGGCGAAGGTGTCTCAACTCTGGCGCGGTGACTGATGCCAACCACCCAGGCGCCGCGAGCCCTCAACTGCTCGGTGAGCGCTCGCCCCAGTTCACCGTTCGCGCCGGTGATTCCCACCCGTTTTCCTTGCCATCCCTTGGCACCCACACCGATCTGAGCAGAGGTGTTGTTGGTCTGTGCCATCGCGATGAACTGGGGCATGCTTAAGGCACACCGACGGTATGACGTTGTTCGGCCTGTCCTGGGAGGCTCAGTTGGCGCTCTTCGCTCCCTACTGCGGGGGGCGTGAGCTGGAGCCATCCCTCCGGGAGGCGCTGGCCATGCTGCCGTCAGGGGAGTATGCCGGTGAACGACTGCTTGTCGATGCCCCCGCACATCGTTTTGTTCTGCGCTGGGATCGCGTGCAGGCTCCGCTCGAACCCTGTCGCTGTGTGCTGCTGTTTGCGGACCGTCCCGACGTGGAGTACCGCTTCGAATGCCCCGCGCATCAGTTGCTGAGCTGGTTGATGGAGGGGCCGGTGCAGGGCCAAGAACGCGATCTCCCTGACGGGTTTTGGCAATGGCTGCTGCTCAGCAGGTTTGTTGACGACAGACCCCTCTAAATTGCAGAACAACCACCAATTTCTGCATGGGCTCCACGCTGCTGATCGGATCCTGCGAACCCTTCAGTGGCAAATCAGCCCTCGTCTTAGGGCTGGCCCGTCATCTGCTCTCGTCGGGGCAACGGGTTCGGTTCGGGAAGCCCCTGGCCACCAGTTTCGATTGGTTGCCTGAACAGGGTGTCCTGCCGGATCCTCTGATCGATGACGATGTGCGTTTTGTTGGTGAGACCCTTGGTCTTGATGATCAGGAGTTGATTCCATCGCTGCATCTCCTGTCGCCATCCAGTGCCGAAAGCCGTTTGGCGGGAGGGCTCCTATCCGCGGGTGATGGTCTGGATCATCTGCGCAAGCACCTTCTCGAATTCGACGGTGGGGTGACCCTCCTCGAGGCTGCCGGCAACCTCCACGAAGGCTTGCTTTACGGCTTGAGTTTGGTGCAGCTGGCGAATGATCTGGATGCTCCCGTGGTGCTGGTGCATCTCTGGCAGGACAGCTGCAGTGTGGATGCTCTGCTTGCAGCCAAGGCGCAACTGGGGGAGCGCTTGCGTGGTGTTGTGCTGAATGCAGTCACTCCTGATGACGTTGAATTGCTCGAGCGAGAAGTGGTTCCAGCCCTGCAAAGGCTGGGACTCACTGTGTTTGGGGTGATGCCCCGCTCCCCCCTGTTGCGCAGCGTCACGGTGGGTGAGCTTGTGCGTCGACTGGACGCGCGGGTTATCTGCTGCCCAGAAAAGTTGGATCTTCTGGTGGAAACCTTGAGTATCGGTGCCATGAATGTGAACTCAGCGATGGAGTTCTTCAGGCGTCGCCGCAATATGGCCGTGGTTACTGGTGCTGACCGCACCGACATTCAGCTGGCTGCCCTGGAGGCCTCCACCCAGTGCCTGATCCTCACGGGCGCCGGCGAACCTCTCCCGCAATTGATCAACCGAGCCGACGAGCTGGAAGTTCCGTTGCTGAAGGTGGATCACGACACCCTGGCCACGGTGGAAGTGATCGAGCAGGCGTTTGGCCATGTGCGCCTGCACGAGGCGGTGAAAGCCACCTATGCCTTTCGCCTGGTCGAAGAGCATTGCCGTTTGAATGAGCTCATCCAGGCCGTTGGTCTTGCTTAATCGCTGCTAGTTTCAAGAGACGCACGCGCGTCGTCATTGAGCCGATCACTCGATCTTCCTGCACTGGACAAGGTCGACACCCTTGCTCAGGAACTGGCCTTGCTGCAGGACAAGGGCCAGCGGCGCATCGCCATCCTTGGAAGCCGCCATGTTCCTGTGGTGGCCATTCACCTCATTGAATTGATTGCGCGCTCTTTGGCCCAAGAGGGACATTCCTTGGTGACCTCCGGAGCCCAGGGCGTGAATGCTGCCGTGATCAGGGGTGTGTTGGCTGTTGATGCCTCGAAGCTCACCGTGCTGCTTCCCCAAAGCCTGAGCCGCCAAGGACCTGAGATCCAGGATCAGTTGGAGCAGGTGCTCCACCTCATCGAAAAGCCAGAGCATGACGATCTTCCCTTGCCAATGGCCAGCAGTCTCTGCAATCAGGACATCATCAGCCGCTGCGATCAGTTGATCTGTCTGGCCTTTCACGACAGCGAAACCTTGCTGGCGAGTTGCCGCAATGCTGAAGACATGGGCAAAGTGGTGAGTTTGCTGTACTTCGACTGAAGGTCAGCGCAGCGCCTTGATCGGCAGAACTTGAAGGTGGGTTCCGTCCCTTCCCATGACCAGAACCTGATCTCCGGCCGCTATGGCGTGCTCCAGGTCAAGCGAACTCGCGGCCCAGCTCTGGCCATGCCATCGCACCCGGCCTTCCCCACCAGGACTGATCGTGCCGAGGACCTCCGCGGTGTCTTCCTTCAGCAGGCGGCGAGCGGATGATGGCGAGCGCCTCGCCGACCAGCGGCTGAGCCAGATGGTCCCCGCCACGGTGATCACCATGAAAAGGCTGATCTGAAGCCAGAGCGGCACCGGGAGCAGAGCTGTCAGAACCGAAAGGCTCAGCCCTCCCAGCACGGCAACCATCAGCCCATCAAAGCCTGGTTGTGAGAGTTCGATCGCCAGCAGAAGCCCTGCCAGCAGTAACCAACCCAGGGGGCCGACAAGAGGAGGCATCGCGGAGAACTGACTTCTCTCACTCTGGTCTCTAACGTCTGGGAAAACAAAAAAATCATGGAAGCTCTGGTTGGTTTGCCCGCTCTCGTTTTGTTGGCGCTCCTCGGCGCCGGCAGCGTCAAGGTGACCAGCGGCGGGCGATCCAGGTTGGTGGAGCGCCTCGGGAAATATGACCGTGAGCTCCAGCCCGGGCTGTCGATTGTGCTTCCTGTAGTGGAGAAAGTTGTGAGTCACGAATCCCTGAAGGAACGGGTGCTCGACATTCCTCCCCAGCTCTGCATCACGCGAGACAACGTCTCCATCGAGGTGGACGCTGTGGTGTATTGGCAGCTTCTGGAACACTCCCAGGCCTATTACGCCGTTGACAATCTCCAGGCGGCCATGGTGAATCTTGTGCTGACCCAGATCCGTGCGGAAATGGGCAAACTCGATCTCGATCAGACCTTCACCACGCGCAGTGAGGTGAATGAATTACTTCTCAGAGAACTGGATGAGGCCACCGATCCATGGGGCGTGAAAGTAACCCGGGTGGAGATGCGCGACATCAATCCCTCCCCTGGGGTGAAGCAGGCGATGGAGGCACAGATGACGGCAGAACGGGAAAAACGGGCAGCGATTCTGCGATCGGAGGGAGAAAAGGAAGCGCAGCTCAACGAAGCGCGGGGACGGGCTGAGGCCCTTGTGCTCGATGCGCGAGCCCAGAAGGAGGCTCTCTTGCTTGAAGCAGAAGCCCAGGCCAAGCAGCAGAGCGTGCTGGCGGAAGCGAAATCCCAGGCCGCTCTGGTTGTAGCCAAAGCCCTTTCAGAGAGTCCGCAAACAGAGGAAGCGATCCGTTTGATGCTTGCTGAGAACTGGATGGAGATGGGTCAGCGGATGGCTGATTCTCCCGCTGGCAGCGTGTTGATGGTCGATCCCCAGTCCCCAGCATCGTTGCTGGCGGCCTTGAAGCAATTTCAACAGGGAGATCGTTAAGCCGCTGCGATCAGGGCCCGCAGGCCCTCCAGATACAGAATTCCGGTGCACGACAGGGCCCCGGCCCAGCAGAGACCTCTCAGAGGCGGCACGTTGGCGATGTAAGCCGGCAGATACACCAGCCTGAGCACGGGTTGAAGCAGGGCCGCTGGCAGCGCAAGACCGCCCAGGGGGCCCATTTGCAGCACAGCAATCAGGGCCAGTAGTGCGGCGGGGGCGTGCAGGGTGAAGGCTTCGAAGCTGTTCTGATGCGCCCAGCTGGCCCGCTGTCCCCACGCGGGAAGGCGCTCGAACATCGCGCGGGGTGCCTTCATGTCACTCATGGTGAAATTGGCTTGGGAGCGAGCCGCGCCGAGGGGCACGATGCTGGCGATCACCACGCCGCCCGACAGCACCAGCGACCAGGCATAGGGGGCGGCGGGTGTTTGGGTCAGTAGATCCATCAAGTTCACAATGAACAGCGCGATGGCTATGACGATAGGAATCGCTGGAATCGTCATGCGCCGTGCCCTGCTCCTTCCAGGCGTTGTCGCCTTGGGCGTTGTCGCCACAGCGATGCCTGCCGTCGCTGACGTCACTGTCTTTCGTCTCACCGGAGAGCAAGGCAATGGCTTGTTGCCAGGCAATGGAGAGTCCGGCAAGGGCTTTGCAGACAAAAAGGATTCATCGGCAACCGGTGGGCTGATTGATCCCAAAAGTCTTTATTACGACGCCAAGACCCGCACGCTGCACTTCGATTTCGCGTTTCAGGATCTTTCCAGTGGCGGTCTGTTTCTCCCCGCTGTGCATGGGGGGATTCACATCCATGGCCCCACACCCCAAGGCAAGCCTGGCGCCAATGTGGGCGTGCTTTACAAGCTCAACACAACAGATCAGTTTCAACCCACCCTCAAACTCAGCCGCGGTCCCCTGCCTGAAGGGGTTCGCGCTGGTCGCCTCACAGGATCCGTGCAGATCGAGTCCAAGGATCTCAAGGCTTTGTTGGGATCCCAGACCTATATCAATATCCACTCCAAGAAATATCCCAATGGAGAAATCAGAGGAACGTTGGTGCCCCAGCGCTAGGGTGGTCGAAGTGAAGATCTGAACGATGGCAACGTATTCCTTCGACGTCGTCTCTGATTTTGATCGTCAAGAGTTGGTCAACACTCTCGACCAGGTGCGACGGGATGTTGGCCAGCGTTACGACCTGAAAGATTCCAATACTGAGATTGAGCTGGAGGAGGCAGCGGTCGTGATTACAACGGCCAGTGATATGACGTTGCAGGCTGTTGAAGATGTTCTTCGCGCGAAGGCAACCAAGCGCAATCTGTCGTTGAAAATTTTTGATTTTCAAACGCCTGAGGCTGTAGGAGGTAACCGCGTGAAGCAGGTGGTGCAGTTGAAAAAAGGTCTTAGTCAGGAGCTGGCGAAGAAAATGAGCAAGATCGTGCGTGATGAACTGAAAAAGGTCACCGTTGCGATCCAGGGCGAGAGCCTCCGGGTGACCGGCAAGAGTAAGGATGATCTTCAGCAGGTGATTCAGTTATTGCGTTCGAAGGAGGATGAGCTGGATGTGCCTCTTCAGTTTGAGAACTATCGCTGACTTAGAGATTCAGATTCAACTGAACGCCTCCGGCCCAAATGCCTTGAACCTGGCCTTCACCGCCGGGATTGATGATCCACTGCATGACCGGTTGCAATTGCACTGTTTCAGACACATGGATTGAATAATTGAGTTCAATCACGCCTTCGTAGGTCGCGCCTGGGGACAGGGTCGGGCTGAAACTCGTGCGGCTGACCCCAAGAGCGAGAACATCGAGTGGACGGTTGGGCAGAACCCCTTGAGACTGCCAACCCCCTCCCAGAAAGGTTGGAAACGGGTTGTTGTCGGGATCGAGGCTGAGGCTTCCCGCAGCCCAGATTCGGTTGTCCATTCCCAGAGGAACGTGCAAGGGCCAGGTGAGTGAGCCGTAAATCCCACGATTCAGGCCTGACCCCATCCCTGGCGTCTGCGCCGATGGAAGCTTGGTGGAAGCGAGATAGCTTCCGAGTTGCGCCTCCGGTGAAGGCAGCATGCGCTCCACGGTGACGTGACTGTTGTTGAGGCGAATCGGTTCAAGAAGATCCTGGCGTGACCTCAGTGGATTGATGCTCCACTGCAGCGCCTGGACGCCTCCTTGCACCTGCGGCTGCTCAGGGTTCACGCCCAGGCTGGCAGCGATCGATGTTTCCGGATCGAGATGGAAATATCCATAGGCCAGGGAGCCCATCGTTTCTGAGTGGGCCGCCACTTTCACCCCAGGGGTGACGAAGGGATTGATCGGTAGACCCACCACCAGCAGGTTGAGGGTGTTGTTGAGGGTTGAGTTGATATAGGAATTCATCGCCGGTGTGACCAGAAAGTCTGGATCCATCGACAGCAAACCTGCCGATGCGCTCCACCAGCTTTCGCCGCGATTGCGCTCCACACTGGCGGCCGTGATCCAGGTTCCGACCGGGTTCACCAAGGTTTGCAGCGGGAATGCTGAGCCGAGCTCCTTGTTGAGGTTGGGGTTTCCTGCCTGATGGGTGAGTTCAAGATTCACCTGCCAGTGATCGAGCTCCTTCCAGTTTTTTTCTGGCTTGTTGAGGCCGCTGCCCAGGCTCAGTCCCACCACCGTGTTCTGAAACCAGCTGCTCGCCGATGGATTGAGGCCCCCTTGGATGCCTCCCATCGGTTCAGAGGTGAACTGAATGCTGAAGTCAACCCAATCTGGGAGCCTAAGTAACGGTTGCAGGAGGCCCGCTTCAACAGGTGCACCGAGCACCCCCAACACAATGGAAGTGCTGATGCCCTTGATCGCAGACCTCACCGGATTCAGGCGATGTCAGCGAAGGATTCGCGGAACGCCTGAAGCGTGGCTTCGATATCGCCATCGGAATGCGCCAGGGAGGTGAACCCTGCTTCGAACGCTGAAGGGGCCAGATAGACACCCCGCTGCAACATCGCTCGATGCAGTTTCCCGAAGCGCTCGGCGTCGGTGGCTTTTGCTTCTTCGAAATTGCGAACCGGACCTTCACAAAGGAAGAAACCGAACATGGCGCTGACACTGCCACCGGTGATCGGCAGGCCGGCGGCTGACGCAGCGTCCTTGATCCCCGCGATCAGTTTCTCAGTGGTGGCCGTCAGCTTTTCGTACGTGCCTGGCTGACGGAGTAGTTCCAGCGTCTTGATACCAGCAGTCATCGCCAGGGGGTTGCCGCTGAGGGTGCCCGCCTGATACATCGGGCCAGCAGGGGCCACCATCTCCATGATGTCGCGGCGTCCGCCGTAGGCACCCACCGGCAGTCCGCCACCGATCACCTTGCCCATGGTGGTGAGGTCGGGAGTGACGCCAAAGTGCGCCTGGGCTCCTCCGTAACTGATCCGGAAACCGGTCATCACCTCGTCGAAGACCAGCAGCGCTCCATGCTCCTTCGTGAGCTCCCTCAGACCTTCGAGAAAGCCTGGCTCCGGTTGGATGAATCCGGCGTTGCCCACGATGGGCTCAAGGATCACGCCCGAAATGGCGGCTGGATTTTCAGCGAAGAGTTGCTTGACCGCCTCCAGGTCGTTGTAGGGGGCGGTGAGGGTGTTGGCTGTGGTGCTCCGAGGAACCCCGGGAGAGTCGGGGAGACCAAGGGTGGCCACTCCAGATCCAGCCTTCACGAGGAACATGTCGGCGTGGCCGTGATAGCAGCCCTCGAATTTGATCACCTTGTCGCGGCCGGTAAAGGCCCGCATCAGGCGCAGCACGGCCATGCAGGCCTCGGTGCCGCTGTTCACGAAACGCACCATCTCCACGCTGGGGACAGCGTCGATCACCATCTCCGCCAGGGTGTTTTCCAGGGCACAGGGAGCGCCGAAGCTCGTGCCTTTCTCAATCGCTTCCTGGAGAGCGCTGATCACCTCGGGGTGGGCATGGCCGCAGATCGCAGGCCCCCAACTGCCGATGTAATCGATGTATTTGTTCCCATCCACGTCCCATGCGTAGGGACCTTTGACCCGCTCGAAAACGAGGGGTTGGCCTCCCACCGAGCGGAATGCCCTCACCGGAGAGCTCACGCCACCGGGCATCAGCGCCTGCGCGGCACTGAACAACTCCTGGGAGCGGGTGGTGTTGAGGGTGGGTGCAGTCACGGGGGCGGTAGCCAATGGGCCGATGCAAACCGTGCAACATCCTGACCCAGGAACGGCCCAAATCGCTGGAACTGTGTCAGAAGCCTGGATTTGACATGTTTGCTTATTAGGTTGTTGGCGTCTTGCAAACCGGGAGTGATTCACGACTGGGCCGCGCTTGAGCGAGATCTGAAGCGGTTTTTGGAGCCCAAAGCTGTGGTCTCCCGCCGGGAAGAACTGCTCGTTTACGACTGCGACGGGCTCACCATGGATCGCCACGCGCCTCCCCTGGCGGTGCTCCCGAAAAGCACAGACGAGGTGGCGGCCATCGTTGCGGCCTGTCATCGCCATGGCATCCCCTTTGTGGCCAGGGGCAGTGGAACCGGGCTGTCTGGAGGCGCTCTGGTGGAAGAGGAGGCGCTCCTGATTGTGACCAGCCGGATGCGCAGGATTCTCGCTGTCGACCTCAGCAACCAAACGATCACCGTGGAACCCGGTGTGATCAATAGCTGGGTGACCCGTGCTGTGGCCGGTGATGGTTTCTATTACGCGCCCGATCCCTCCAGTCAGGTGGTTTGCAGCATCGGTGGGAACGTTGCCGAGAATTCCGGCGGCGTGCACTGCCTCAAATACGGAGTCACGAGCAATCACGTTCTGTCGATGCGGGTGGTGTTGCCTGATGGTCAGGTCACGGAGCTCGGTGGAGCGCTTTCAGAGACCTGTGCCATCGACTTGCGCGGGGCGTTCATCGGCAGCGAAGGCACGCTGGGAATCGCCACGGAGATCACCCTGCGCTTGTTGCCAGCGCCCCAGGAGGTGGCTGTGCTTCTGGCCGACTTCCCTTCCATGGAGCCCGCCGGTGAGGCCGTACGGCGCATCACGGCCGCCGGAGTGCTGCCCGCTGGTTTGGAGATCATGGACCACACCTGCATCGCAGCGGTCAATGCCGCCTTCGCGGAGGAGGAATATCCCCCGGAAGCCGGAGCTGTTCTTCTCGTTGAGCTGGATGGCCAGTCCCTCGAGGTGAAGGATGCTGTGGCCCTGGCCATCACTCTTTGCCGCGAAGCAGGAGCAGGGGAGGTGCGCGAGGCTTGGGATGAGGCTGAACGGGCCAGGCTCTGGAAGGGCCGTAAAAGCGCGATTTCAGCTCTCGGGCGCCAGTGCCCCAGTTACTACCTGCAGGATGGCGTTGTTCCTCGAACAGCCCTCCCGTCCGTTCTGGCGGCGATCGACCGCCTCAGCGTTGAGCACGGTCTGGTGGTGGCCAACGTGTTTCATGCCGGTGATGGCAACCTTCACCCCCTGATCCTGTACCGGGCTTCAGACCCTGGTGTGAACGAGAAGGTGAAGACCCTTGGTGCCGCGATCATGGAGCTCTGCCTTGCCGCAGGCGGAAGCATCAGCGGAGAACACGGCGTGGGCAGCGACAAGCGCTGCTTCCTCGATCGCATGTTCAGCGAAGACGATCTCTCCACGATGAAACGGGTGCGTTTGGCGTTTGACCCCGACGGCTTGGCCAACCCCGGCAAGATCTTTCCCACGCCGAAAAGCTGTGGCGAATCGCAGCGGCGCGTTGTCGCCCTGGAACGCTCCGGTCGCCGGTTACCCGACGGGGCCGGCGTTTTTTAATCGTTTTCAGGGTCCTCGTCGTCCTCGTCGAAGTCCCAAGCCAGATCCACCACCACCGGCGCATGGTCGCTGGGTTGCTCCCTGCCCCGCTCCTCTTTGTCGATGCTGCAGCTGCGCGCAAGCTCCTGAAGATCGCTGCTGAGGTAGATGTGATCGATCCGCCAGCCGCTGTCGCGGTTCCAGGCTCCGCTGCGGTAGTCCCACCAGCTCCAATGTCCGCTGCCCGGTTCGAAGAGGCGGAAGGCATCGCCCAGATTGGAGCCGAGCACCTGAACCAAAGCCTTCCGTTCCGCCTCCGAGGCCATGATCCCTCCGGTGAGGCGTTCGGGGTCGTGGAGATCTCTTGCCTCCGGTCCGATGTTGAAGTCACCCACCACACAGAGTGGTTCATCCCTGGTTTCCGCAGCGCGCAGATAGCGCTCAAGGCAGCCCATCCAGTTCAGTTTGTAGCTGAACTTCTCCGAATCCAGGCTGGAACCATTCGGCACGTAGAGATTCACGACGCGGATGCCGTCCACCAGGGCGCTGATCACGCGCTTTTGCGTGCCGAGTGCTTCGGCATCCGCGTCGCCGGGCAATTCGCCCGTAAAGCCAAGGCGCACATCCTCGAGGGGCTGGCGGCTGATCAAGGCAACGCCGTTGTAGGACTTCTGCCCGTGGATGCTGAGGTGATATCCCCTCTCCTGGAAGGGCTTCAGCGGAAACAGAGGATCGTCAACCTTGGTTTCCTGAAGGGCGAGCACATCGATGGTGTTCCGATCCAACCAGCCGAGAACATGCTCCAGACGGGTCCGCACCGAATTGACGTTCCAGCTGGCGATCCGCACAGACCCTGTTGTTGATGGCCAACGACCCTTAGCATTACAGCCCTGGACCGGAGTCGACCCATGCCCTCCCTTCTGAATGGCGCAGTCCTGGCGGTGGCAGGTTCCGCTCTGTTGCTCGCTCCCTTGCCGGCGGCCGCGCAGACGTCTCTTTCCGAGACTGGGGCTGGTTTCAAGACGGATAACGACCGGGGCATCCTGGACACAACCTCAGGGACCAACAACGAGGGAACGGTGCTGGACGCCACCAATCCCATGCAGTTGATGCAGCGCCTCCGTCAGGCCACATCCCTCAATGACGCCACCGATCCAGTGGATGCGATCGATGCGGCCCTCAAGGCTCTTGAGCAGCCTGCTCCGTGATCGTCGAACCGCCAGCGCTTGACCTGTTGCGTGCTGCTTCCAGGGCCCAGCTCAGCCGGGTGGACGCCAACTTGCGCTGATCCAGACCGTTCTCACCTTTGAGATTTTCAGCCTGGCGAAGGAGGGTTAAGGCCTGGTCGCCCTCTCCTTGATCGCGCTTCAAAAGAGCTAAGGCCAGCAACGGTTCAGCGCGGTCGGGGTTTTCGCTGATCAACAGCGCGTAGGTGGAGCGTGCGGCACTTGGGTCTCCAGCCTGACGCTGCAGATCCGCCAGCAGGAGGCCCATGCTCAGCCGCTGCCTGGGCGTGGATTGCTGGAACACCTGGTTCACCTCAGCCACCGCCGCTGGGACCTGTTTGGAGTTCAGGGCCAGAAGGCAGCTCAGGGCGATCACATCCGGATGGTTGGGATGCAGTGCGCGCAGGCGTTGCACCGTGAGCTCTGCAGCGTTTCGATCGCCTTGGCTGAGTTGAGTTCTCGCTAGGAGAAGCGACCAGCGCAAGTCGCGGGGATGCGCGGCCACCTGTGCGCGGATCAGCGCAAGGCTTGCGCTGCTTGGCGCTGTTCTGTGCTGAGTTTTGCGATGGCTCTGGTGCGGCGTGATTCCGTGGTGCGCCACAACCCATCCGCTCAGCAAACTCAAGCCGACCCCAACCACCAGCAGAAGGGGAGTGCGGATGCGTTGGCTGCGGAGCCCTGGCACGGAAATGCGCAATCAGGGCCACAGTCTGAGGGGAATCCACGGCGCTGGCTAGAGTCGTCGCGGGCGAGTGAATGCCCTGAGGATCGATGCGCGACCATCCCATTCCCGCGGTGACTGAGCCGCTTCAGTACAGGGCCATCGGTGTGGTGCGCGGTGAGTTCCGTGCGGATTCCGACGAGAAGTCCACGCGTGGACAGCTCATTGATGCGGATGGCCAGGCCCTGGAGTGTGTGGTGCTCGGGCGGATGCTCACCTTGATGCGCCGTCATCTGGACATGAGCCAGCCCCACCTGTGGGTGGTGTATCCCCGCTGCCGAGACGAGGAGCATCTGCATCTTCAGATCGCTGGGATCTGGGAACCCAGCACACTGTCGCGTTCAGAGGATTCTGCAGGCAGTGTCCCCGCCGAGGACACATTGCCCGAGGGTGATGACTACTTTTCCATCCGCGGGGAACTCATCTACACCAAGAGCGAAACAGCGGATGTGGTGGTGAAGGTGCGTCAGCAACCCCGAGCCGATGGCTTCCGCCCTCTTCCTTTCAAGCTTCAGCTCAAGGGCGAGCTTGGGTTGGAGCATCTGCGCCATTTCGTCAGCCTCGACGTGCGCCGGCAGGGCCAGCTGCTTCAGATTGAATCCTCAGAAGTGATTGCGCCGATGCCCACCCGCGGAGGGAAGGGGCGAGGGGGGGCAGCCCGTCGCGGAACCTCCAGCACGCGATCGGTCAGCAGCTGATGGAATCGTCGCCTGTCTCGGCCACCGCAGCGGGTTTGGCCGTTGCTGGCTGCACAGCCTTGGCTGTGTTCGGGCCGCTCGTTGGCTTGTCCCCGGCATGGATTGCCCTTCTGATCGGCGGTGGGTTGCTGGGGCTCACGGTGGATGCGTCCCAGCTGGAAGGGATGGGCGGTCACCTGGTGGCCGAAGCGCTGCCAGGGGGGAAGGCTCGCTTGCGCCGCGTGGCACGCCATGAGGCAGGTCACTGGCTTGTGGCCCGCGAGGAGCAGATGGGTGTGAAGCGTGTCTTGGTTGGAACGCGGGCATGTCTGGAGGCCGGTTTGCGCTGCAACGGGGCCACCGAGTTCACGCTTCCAGACCAGGCACGTTTGCCTCTCGAGGAGCTGCGCCGCTGGAGTCGGGTGCTGCAGGCCGGCATGGTGGCCGAGGAGTTGTTCGAGGGGACCGCGCGAGGCGGCGAGGACGACCGGGCTTTGCTCGGGCGGATCTGGGGGCTGTCCGGGCAAGACGTGGAGACAGCTCAGCGGGAGCAACGTCGGGCGCGGCGAGAGGTGGAGCAATTTCTGCGCCGCCAACGCGATGATCTTGAGGCTGTGGCCGATCGGCTGCTGGAGGGCCTGGAACCGGAGCCAGCATGACCTCCTTGTTTGTGGACTGTCCCACCGGTCTTGCCGGAGACATGCTGCTGGCGGCTTTCCTGGATCTCGGTGTTCCTGAGGCGGTGATTCACGAGCCGTTGCGGCAGCTTGGATTCGGCCATGCCTACAGCCTCAAGGTTGAGGAGGCGTCCAGCGGCGGGCTGCGTGGTGTGCGGCTCGTTGTGAAGGGAACGGAAGCGCAACCGCCCCATCGCCATTGGTGCGAGCTGCGGGAGCGCATCAACGGCTCCTCCCTGGCTGCGCCGCTGCGCCAGCGGGTTCTTGCGGTGTTCGAAGCCCTCGCGGATGCTGAAGCTGCGGTGCATGGCACCAACCCTGAAGCGATTCATTTTCACGAAGTGGGCGCCATCGACAGCCTTGTGGATGTGGTGGGAGTGTGCGCTGCCCTGGAGCATTTGCAGGTCAGTTCCCTGCTTTGCACGCCCCCTCCTGCCGGTCGTGGCACCGTGGCCACGGCCCACGGCGTGTTGCCTGTTCCTGTTCCAGCGGTGCTGGAGTTAGCCCGGCGGCATGGGGTGACCTTGCGCTGCGGTGTGGAGTGGCCGGAGGCCGAGCTCACCACACCCACAGGGTTGGCACTCATGGCCTTGCAGGCTGATGGGTTTGGCTGGCCATCGGTGCTTGAGCCGTTCGCGACAGGGGTCGGACTGGGGCATCGCCAACTGGATCGTCCCAACCTGTTGCGTCTGATTCAGCTGCAGTCCGCTGCGCAGCCTGCGTTGGATCAACCCCAGTGGCAGGCGCTGGTGGTGCAGGAAGCATGGATTGACGATGCCTCAGCGGAAGCCATTGCCTGGTTGGTGGCCCAGCTCCGCAGTGGTGGGGCGCTGGACGTGGCCTGTGCACCCATCCAGATGAAGAAAGGCCGGGCTGGCACGGCCGTGACCGCGTTGGTGCGTGCGGAGCATGCCGAGGCGCTGCGGCAGATCTGGTGGCGGGAGAGTCCCACGCTCGGGCTGAGGGAACGGCAGCAGGGGCGATGGGTGCTTCCCCGGCGACGGGGAACCCTGGTGACGTCCTGGGGAGACCTGGCGGCCAAACAGACCCGGCGTCCGGATGGCCAGCTCGAGATCAAGCCGGAACGCGATGCTCTGCAGCAGCTGGCCGATCAAAGTGGTTTATCACCATCCCGTCTGCTCAGTCAGCTGCGGCTGGATGCCGATGGCTTTCAGCCTTGTGAGGATTGGCGATGCTGAAACTGCAACGCTTGCCAGGGCTTGTCTCCTTGCCTGGCGGTTTGAAGCTGTGGGTGACCCTGCTGACGCTTTCGTTCGTGGCGTGGGCGTTGCATGGGCATGTCGCAGGGCTGCGCAGCCTCACGATTTCAGCCCTGGGCTGGTGGTGGCTGATGCTGGCCCTCGGGCTCAGCTGGCTCAGCCTCGTGGTGAATGCCCTCAGTTGGAGAGTTCTGGTGCTCTGGCTGGGACATGGCACCGGTGCGACCCCCCTGGTGCCCCTCTATCTCAGCAGCAATCTTCTCAAGTACCTCCCCGGTGGGATCTGGCATTTCGTGAAGCGCGTGCGGGCACTGGGCCCTTCCATCGGGACGGGCCCGGCTCTGGTTTCCGTGTTGCTCGAACCCATGCTGATGGCTGTCGCCGCCCTGCTCTGGGTTCCCTTCGGAGGGTTCCAGGGGGGGCTTGCGCTCCTGGCCCCTCTGCCTGCCTTGCTTCTCCTGCCGCGCTGGCGAGAGCCGCTGTTGCGCCGCCTTGAGCGCCAGCGGCTGCGCCAACTCAATCGGGTGCAGGACGAGGCGTCAGCTCCTTTGGCAGAACCTGAGCAGTACGGAAGCGGCCGTGATGGCTACCCCTGGAGCCCCCTGCTGGCGGAGCTGCTGTTCGTGGCCTGCCGCTTTTCCGGATTTTGGGCTTGTTTGCAGGTTTTCGGCCTCCATCAAGTGCTGCCGATCACCGAGTGGTTGGCGGCCTTCGCCCTGGCCTGGACGGCCGGGCTGGTGGTGCCGGCGGCCCCGGGAGGCCTGGGCGTTTTCGAGGCCGTGCTTCTGCTCAGGCTCGGGCAGTCGGTTCCTGAGGCGCCGCTGCTGGCGGTGGCCTTGAGTTATCGCCTGGTGGCCACCCTGGCGGATGTGCTCGCTGCCGCTGGTGTGTGGGCGGACAGGGCTCTGAGCAAGCGTTGGCTGGTGACCAAGTCTTAATCGGTTCCTAGTGCCGATCTGTGGTGTCCTTCGCAAGGTGGGGACGTGGGGGGTTGGGCATGTCGAAACATTCTGTTCAAGCGCACATCGAGGACATTCCCCGCTGGGAGGACGGATCGCCACTGGCTAGTCCTCCTCTGCCTGGGATGCAATGGCTGGTCTGGTCTCTGGCCACGGCAGGGAAGTTTTTCGAGGGCATGATCGTGTTCATGCAGGGGGTGGGTTTGCCCCTGATCTCCAGGGACTTCGGCCTCAGTGATCTCGACAAAGGCTTTGTGACCGCCGCCACCTTGGCCGGCATCCTCTTCGGCGCACTGTTGCTGGGCGGACTGGCGGATCGCCTCGGGCGCAAGCCCGTGTTCATCGGGGAGATGGTGCTGCTGCTCGTGGCCTTGATCGCAGCCGCGACGGCACCGTCCAAAGAGATCCTGATCTTCAGCCTGTTTGTGATCGGCCTGGCGTTGGGCGCCGACTACCCAACAGCGCATCTTGTGATTTCAGAGAGCATCCCCTCTGCCATCCGCGGGCGGCTGGTGCTCGGTGCCTTCAGTTTTCAGGCCATCGGCGCGGTATTGGGCACGGCGATCGCGGCGATCATCCTCAGCGCGATGCCCAGCGTGAACGACTGGAGACTGTTCTTCCTTGTTCCGATCGTTCCGGTGGCGGCGGTGGTGTGGGGACGGTTCTTTTTGCCGGAAAGCAGCCACTGGCTTGTCAGTCGTGGGTTGCCGGAGAAAGCGGAGAAACAGTTGCGCAAGTTGCTGAACCGTCAGAACCTCAGCCTCGTCAGCGTGGACCGTCTTCAGGAGGTCGCCCCGCAGCAGCGCAGTCGCGATTGGGTGAAGCTGTTCCGCGGCAAATACCTTCGCGCCACGATCCTCACGTCCATTCCCTGGTTCCTCCAAGACCTTTCCACCTATGGGATCGGCATTTTTACGCCCGTGATCATTGCCAGGGCCTTCGGGGAAATGAACCAGCCAACCACCGTGGGTGATCTGATCCAGAACGACAGGATCGGGGCCAAGGGCACGGCCTTGATCGATGTGGGCTTCCTCGTGGGGATCGCCGCCGCCATCGTTCTCGCTGACCGCTGGGGGCGTATTCCGCTTCAGATCACCGGTTTTATTGGTTGTGCGGCTGGCCACACCAACCTCACTCTCACCGTGGCTGGATTCCTGCTGTTCCAGTTCATGACCAATCTCGGCCCGAATGCCACCACCTATCTGCTGGCCGGTGAGGTGTTCCCCACCAAGATCCGCGGGCTTGGCGCCGGCTTTGCTGCGGCGTCGGGCAAGGTGGGAGCGGTGCTGACGGCGTTCTTCTTTCCCACACTGATCCAGATCTGGGGAACGGAGAAGGTGTTGGCTGTGCTGGTGATCACGTCCCTGCTGGGTGCAGTGATCACCTGGCTGTACCGCATCGAACCCAAGGGCCTGGATATGGAGAGCCTCTGAGATGGACACACCGCCGATGGCCGCTCAGGTGTTGCCCTGCCCGCTCGCCGCTGGTTGGGAGCTGCTGCGCACGATTCCTCTGCCGCGCACGGGCTCTGATGGACTGCCGATGGGGGGCTTCTCAGCGGCGGCCTATGACCAGAATGAAGATCGGCTCTGGCTTCTCAGTGATGCCCCGCGAGGACATCTGGTGCCGTTCAGCGGTTTGCGTGCCCAGGTGAGAGGGCGAGGGGCTCTGCGCGCTGGCCCCCGCTTGCTGCTCAGGGACGGCGAGGGTGCGCTGTTGCCTGAGGGGTTTGATGGTGAGGGATTGGTGCTCGCCGGAGACGGGGCCTGGATTGTCAGTGAAGGCCGCCGCACCCCGGAGCGGCGCGCGAGGCTGCAGCGTCATTCCTTGCGCAACGGTCGTCTCCTGGAGGAGCGCTCGCTTCCCGCAGCCTGGCAGGAGCGGCCTGGGCAGGGATTGAAGGCCAACAAAGGGCCTGAATCGCTCACGCGCACACCGGCCGGTGATCTGGTTCTGGCCGCAGAAGCTCCCCTGCTGCAGGACAGCGCTGTCGATGCGCAAGACCTGGTGCCCCTGGCGGTTCAGGTCAGCGGTGAGCCGCCGCGCCCCCTGGGGCGGATCGCGCTCGGTCCGGCTGGGGCCGCGGCATCCCGTTCCCTGGGGCTCACGGAGCTGCTGGCGTTGGACGCTCCTCCGGCCCTGCTGGCCCTGTTGCGCAGTTACACGCCGCCCCAGCGTTGGACTGCCCAGCTGCAGGTGCTGCCCCTGCCCGCGTCGCCTCTGAAGGCAGCGCCGCCCTTGGCTCCCGCCTACGGCTGGGATCTGCTGAAGGCCGGGTTGCCCGCGGATAACTGGGAGGGAATGGCCTGGGGGCCCCGGCTCGCGGATGACCGGGTCGTGCTTGTGCTGGTGAGTGACGACAATTTCAATCCGCTTCAGCGAAGCTGGGTGTCGCTGCTGGTGCCGCGTCGCGGCTCAGGCTGCCCGTCCGGTCGCTTTCAGTTTTGATCATGGCTCTGCGTCGCCGTTCCGTTCTTGCGTTGCTGGGTCTGGGCGCTGCCGGTGTGGTGGGAGCCCGGCCCCGGGGGCAGACCGCTGCGGCCGCCGATTCGGCGCTGCCCGCTCCTCAGGCATGGCCCTTCAAGCCCGTGCCAACCCCCCTGCCGGTGGACAGTGACGGCCTAACGGCTGCGCAGCAGCAGCAGGTGTACCGGCGCATCGCGGTGGAGGACCGCTTGGTGGTTCCCGAGGGGTATCGCGCCGATCTGATCGCCGCCTGGGGGGATCCCATGCCCCAGGGGCGCTTCGGCTTCAACAATGATTACCTCGGCTTTGTGTCCCGCGGGCCGGACGAGGCTTTGCTCACGGTGAATTTCGAATACATCAGTGCCCTGCCCTGGACCGAGGGCTTCCGGGAGGTGGTCGGCCGGCCTCTGCCCTGGACACAACTGGTTGCCGCTCTGGCCTCCCGCGATGGGGTGATCGATTGCACCGCCCTGCAGGGCAATCAACGCTTGTTGGCTCTGATTCGCTCCGTGAGTGATGAAGCCATGGCCGATCTCGGGCTGGGGGTGATCGCGATCAGCCGCAAGGGCGACGGCCAGTGGGTGCGCCGCAGTGATCCCGTGGAGCGGCGGGTGGATGGTCTGGCTGGCTTGGCTGATCCCTCCCAGCGTCTGCAAAGCACCGGGCCGGCGGCCGCGGTGTTCCGCCGCGCTGAGCGGATGGGCTACGACGACGGTCTCGGCGATCAGGTGATTGGCACCTTTGCCAACTGTGCCGGTGGCACCACGCCCTGGGGCACGGTGCTCAGTGCGGAGGAGAACTTTCAATCCCAGGTGCCGGAGCCGGTGTACGCCGATGGCAGTGCGGTGTCGCCCTCGGAGCGCCCCTTCGTTTGCCGGCAGACCCGGCTGGGGGGACTGGGCAATGTGTATGGCCTGGCGGGTAACAAGTACGGCTGGATGGTGGAGATCGACCCTGCAGCCCCGGACACCCCCGTGCGCAAACACACGGCGCTGGGGCGTTTTCGCCACGAGGCTGTGGCGCTTCGCGCCGAAGCCGGTGCTCCGCTGCGGGTGTATTCCGGTTGTGATCGTCGGGGCGGCCATCTCTACCGTTTTGTGAGCGCTGATCCCGTTGCAACCCCGCGCGATCCAGGCAATTCGCGGTTGCTCGAGAACGGTGAGCTGCAGGTGGCCCGCTTCCATGCGGATGGCACCGGTGAATGGCTGCCCCTGCGTGCGGATGCACCAGTGCAGCCGTTCCTGCCCAGCCGCTTCACCCAGGCGGGCCTGAGTTGCCCGGTGGAGCTTCCCCATTCCGATCGCCGGCGTGCCGGTGCGGAGTTCTTTCGCGAGGATGCCGCGGTGCAGGCCTACGCGAAGCGCTTCCCCACCCTGGGCAGTCTCTACGCGGGGGAGGGAGAACTCCTGCAGGGAGCGATCCTGGTGGATGCCCACCTGGCGGCCCGAGCGGCCGGGGGAACGCCCACCGCTCGCCCGGAAGACACGGAGATCGATCCCTTGACGGGTGACCTGCTGGTGGCCTTCACCTCGGGCTATCCCAGCACCACCGGTGGCCCCGATCCCGCGATCTTCCGCGGGCCCAACGGGGAAGCGATCTGGGGCCATGGCTGGGTGATGCGCCTGTCGGACGATGCGGCCCGCAGCGGCGAGGCCAGTGGTGGTGCCTTCCGTTGGCGCATGGCGGCCACGGGTGGTGAACCCTGGGCTGGTGGTTTGGGCTTCACCAATCCCGACAACCTGGCCCTGGATGGCCAAGGCAATCTCTGGATCGTGACCGATCGCTCGGCTAAATCGTCAGCGAGCGATCAGTTCGGCAACAACAGCTGCTGGTTTGTGCCTCGAAGCGGCGACAGCGAGGCCGAACAGGCCGCCTGCTTCGCGACCGGGCCGATGGAATGCGAGCTTTGCGGACTGAGCCTGGATGACCAGGAGCGGGCCCTGTTCCTCGCCATTCAGCACCCTGGTGAGGTGCACGGCGCGCGCGGGCCCAGGGATCAGGAAATGCAGGTGCACACCCTGCGAGATCGCGATGGAGGGGTGATCGAACAGTTGCGCACGGTTGCGATGGGCTCGAACTGGCCCGCCCAGGCACCCGGGCGACCGCCCCGCCCTGGGGTGGTGGCGGTGCAGCGACGCAACGGTCAGCCGCTGCTGGAGGGCTGATCTGTTTCCCGACTGAGCTTGGGAATCAACGCTGTTGACGCCAGCAGGCCCAAGGTGAGGATCATCAGGGCCGGCCAGAGGGCGGCGGCGAGGCGCTCGTCACTGGCGTACTGAAACACCCGGATGGAGAGGGTGTCGAAGTCGAACGGACGCACCGCCAGGGTGAGGGGGAGTTCCTTCACGGTGTCGACGAAAACCAGAAGGCTTCCCACGAGCAGCGGCCCGCGCAGCAGGGGCAGATGCACGCGGCGGAGCACGGCGGGCCAGCGCAGACCCAGGCCGGTGGCCGCTTCATCCAAGTTGGGCGAGAGCCGTTCCAGGGCGGCGTCCAATCCCCCTTTGCCCACAGCCAGAAAGCGATCGCTGTACCCCCAGAGCAGCAGCAGGATCGGCGAGAGTTGCCAGGGGCCGCCCAGCAGCAGCAGGGCCAGGGCCAACACGGCTCCGGGAATGGCATAGCCCATACCGGCAAGAAAGGTCACGCTTCCGAGCCAGCGGGAGCGACTCCAGCGTTTGGCAATGGCGAGCAGCAGGGCCGCCAGGCCCGTGAGCACCGCGGCGGCGAGACCCAGGGAGAGGCTGCGCGCCGTGAGCAACAGCAGTTCCGGCTTCCAGCCCGCGGCCAGTTGCCCCAGGTTGTGGCTGGCCCAGAGCAGAGGGATCCCCACGCTCAGCAGTGGCGGGATTCCCCCGAGCACCTGGGCCAGCAGGGCCCGGAGCCCCTCCAGCTGCCAGGCGGGCGATTCGCCGCCGGCCACTCCTTCCGCCCAACGGCGGCTACGCCGGCGCAAGCGCCGTTCTCCGAACACCAGCAGCATCACGATGCTGAGGGTGATCAGTGCCAGCCCCACAGCACCTGCGGGATTGCCGTCCATTTGCCAGGCCTGCAGGATTCCGGCCGAAAGACTGGGAATCCCCAACAGCTGAACGGCCCCGTAATCGTTCACCACTTCCATCCCCATCAGGGCAATGCCGGCGCCGATGGCTGGCAGGGCCATGGGCAAGGCAATGCGGCGGAAGCTGTTCCAGGGCCCGACACCGAGGCAGCGGCAGGCCTCGAGTTGCCGACGCCCGCAGATGGTGAAACTTTCGGTGCTCAGCAAGAACACATAGGGGTAGGTGCTGAGGGCCATCACGGCCACCCCCCAGCTCAAGCCATGGATGCGCAGGCCATGCAGGCTGCCCAGATCCACCAGCGTGGCGGCCAGTAAATAGGAAGGACTGGCCAGGGGCAGCAACTGGGCAATCTTCAGCCAGCGCCGACCCGGGAAGCGGCAGTTGGCCAGGAGCCAACCATTCACGGTGCCAAGCAGACCTCCGGCGATGCCAGTGCCAAGGAGAAGCACAAGGGTGCCGCGCAACTGGCTGACGCCGTCGGAGCCGAGGCTGGCGTTGCCGTTTCTGAGCCCCTGCAGGCCCTCGCCAATCAGCCCGAGCACCGGAAGCAGCGCCAGCACTGCAATCAGCAGGGCACCAGCCACCAGCAAGCGCCGGCCCGGCACCCACCGGCTGCCCCGAGGGCGGATGCCCTGGGGCAGGGGACAGGGAATGGAGGGACTGACGCTCTTCACTCCTTGATCATTGCCAACCGTTGGCACTCATCAGTTCCACAGCTTTGCCATTGAGTTCACCGAGGCGGGCGGCCGACACATCAGCCTGGCGGAAGGGTCCCCAGGCCTTGAGCACTGGATCGTCTCCCATGCCCTTGATGGGGTACTCGTGGTTGGCCGCGGCGTAGCCCCCCTGGTTTTCGCTGGCGACCAGGAAGGCCAGGAAGCGGGTGGCGGCTTTGGGGTTGCGACTGGAGCGGGTCACACCGCCACCGGTGATGTTCACGTGAACCGGCTCAGGCCAAACCACGGTCACCGCTTCGCTGAGCTTGCGGTCTGCTTCCCCTTTATCGCCAGCCTGGAGACGTCCGAGGTAGTAACTGTTGGCGAGCGCGACACCGCACTTGTTCTGGGCCACGGCCCGAATCATCGGGGTGTCACTGCTGAACACCGGTTGGGAGAGATTGGCCACCATGCCGCGGATCCACTGTGAGGTGGCCTCTTCTCCATCGCGATCGAGCATGAAGGCCACCAGCGATTGGTTGTAAACGCTGCGGCGGTTGCGCAGGCAGAGGCGACCTTTCAACCCAGGATCAGCCAGTTTCTGGTAGCGATCCACCTCCTCGGGTTGCACCGAGGCGGTGTTGATCATGGGGGTGCGCAGCCTGCGGGTGAGTCCAAACCAGCGTTGCTTGGGATCGCGCAACGCCGCGGGCACTGCCGCATCCAGTTCCTCGGAACGCACGGGTTGAAACAGATCAAGATCGGCGGCCTGATCCAGGCGTGCGGCATCAGCAAGGATCAGCACGTCGGCAGGTGAGTTGTCGCCTTCGGTGCGGAGCCGCTGAATCAGGGCGTCATCCTTGGCCTCCAGCAGCTTCACCTTGATGCCTGTTTCGGCGGTGAAGCGGTCGTAAAGCCGTTGATCGGTGTTGTAGTGACGGCCGGAATACACGCCGATTTCAGATTGCTGGCCCTGTTGGCTGCAGGAGGCCAGAAGGGTTGTCGCTGTCAGGAGCAGGGGCAGGCCAGCGGTTCGGCCGCGTTTCAAGCGCTGGGGAAACTCGCGCATCGCGTTATGACTAAATGAATTTGAGAATCATACGCAATAAGTGCGCGGTCTTTGGTTGTTGGGCTCTGGGCTCGCGCCAAGCCATAAAAAAACCCCGCTGGTGGCGGGGTTCGCTCAAGTTTGTGACGGGTGATCAGCGGTCGCTGCGGCGTACAGGGATGGGCACAAGGGTGGGCTCCATCAAGCCGCCGCCGCCGTTGTCATCGTCGGAATCAAGGAGAAGCCAGAAGGCCAGCCCAAGAGCGATCAGCAGGCTGCCCGCTGCAAGAAGTTCCACCATTCCTTCTCCATGTTGATTGTCAGCCTAATCACATTGGCTCCATTTGGTGAAATCACGCGAATCCTTGACCGGCATCCTTTGCCACGCAGGCCTGGAGTTGCTGACGCAGGGTGTCGTGGTCGAGATCACGACCAATTAAAACCAGCTGGTTTTTGCGCTCGCCAGTCCAGTCGCTGTCGTCGATGGAAAAGCGCTTGCCGGCCAGGTGGAAGACGTGCCGGCGCTCACTTTCGTTGAACCAGAGAATTCCCTTGGCCCGGAACACGCTTTCAGGAAGCTGATTGTCCAGAAAATTCTGGAACTTGCGCAAGCCAAAGGGCCCATCACTGCGGAAGGACAGGGAGGTGAAGCCTTCGATCGCGAGGTGATCAGCGGATTCATGCTCGTGACTGTGGCCATGATCATGGCTGTGCCCGTGCTCATGGTCGTGCGCATGGTCGTGAGTGTGGCTGTGCCCGTGGTCGTGACCCTCGGCAGCGCTCACGACGCGATCCGATTCGAACAGGCCCACGCTCAGGAGCAGCGGTAGGGGAACCTCCCCCTTTTGCGAGCGCAGAATCCGCGCGTCGGTTTTCACCTCTTTAAGAGTGCTCTCAATGGACGCGAGGCGCGCTTCATCCACCAGGTCGGTTTTATTGAGGAGAAGGATGTCTCCATAGATCACCTGGGAGCGCCCCACTTGGCTGGCGAGCGTTTCCTCGCCGAAGTTCTCCGCATCAATCAGCGTGATGATCGAGTCAAGGCGCGTTTGATCCCGCAGTTCGCTGCCAAGGAATGTCATGGCCACGGGGAGAGGATCGGCCAGCCCGGTGGTTTCCACCACCAGGTAATCCAGGTCTTTGGATTGCTCGAGGATGCGATCAACCGTTTCGAGCAGCTCACCATTGATCGAGCAGCAGATGCAGCCGTTGCTGAGCTCGACGATGTCGTCGCCGGTGCTCACCACCAGATCGTTGTCGATCCCGATCTCTCCGAATTCATTCACCAGAACGGCTGTCTTGAGGCCGTCCTGGTTGGTGAGGATGTGATTGAGCAACGTGGTTTTTCCAGCTCCGAGAAACCCAGTGAGAATGGTCACTGGCACGGTGCTGGCCGGCTGAGCTGTGCCTGTCATTCAGGGATCTCTGCGCTTACCACCATCGTGGCAGCTGTCAGCAAAGGGCGTCGATGGATCGGGCCAGCTGAACATCCAGATCACTCAGCCCGCCCAGGTCGTGGGTGGTGAGTTCGATCGACACCCGGTTGTAGACGTTGCTCCAGTTGGGGTGGTGCTGCATCGCCTCGGCCAGCAGGGCCACCCGCGTCATGAAGGCGAACGCTTCGCTGAAATCCTTGAATTGCCAGTTCCGCTTCAAACGCCCAGCCTCAACCTGCCAGTGAGGCAGGGTGTTGCTGAGCGTCGCGCGTTCGCTCTGCGGCAGTAGGGAGGCCATGAACTCGATCTGATCCTGATGTCACCCCTAGCGTGGCTGGGAAGGAGTGCGTTGGAACCTCGGGTGAACAACATGGTGCAGAGGTTGTTGATCGCACTGCTGATTCCAGCGGCCTTGGTGGTGGCAGCGCCCCGCGGGCAGGCTCAGAGGGTCGTGAAGCGCATCACCAGTGAGTGCCCGATGGGATACATCGATATGGGTAATGGCAAGTGCAGTGCCTTGGGGTTGATGACTTACACCCTCAGGCCGGCGATGGGGGAGGACTGTCCGGCAGGCTGGATGGATGTGGGTGGTGGCTATTGCCGCCGGGACTGATGGCTGAATGACGCGCGACGTTCCTTCCTCGGCCTGGACCTCGCTGGGTGATTACCTCCGGGAAACGCAGCTGATTGGCTCGATCCAGAGCACGCTCTACTGGGACCAGAACACACGGATGCCCAGCGGCGGTGCGGCCTGGCGCGGTGAACAACTGGCTCTTCTGGCGCGTCAATTGCACGCGCGCCAAAGCTGTGAGCGTTACGAGGCCTTGATTGGGGAGGCGCGGCAGGCCTGGCAAGCGTCGTCTGAACAGACCTCTGAGGCGGAGCGGCTTGCCCAGGCCAGGAATCTGGATCTGTTGGAGCAGGAGTTGCACAGGCAGCAGGCCCTCGATCCCGATCTGGTGTCGGCGATCGCCGTGGCCAAGTCGGAGGGTTACGAGTGCTGGCAGCAGGCCAAGGCTGCCTCAGCGTTCGACCAGTTCGCTCCTTCCCTAAAGCGCATGGTGGCTCTTCGCCAGGAGCAGGCGCGCCAGCTGGCGGAACCTCGCTCCTGCTGGGAAACCCTGGCCCAGCCCTTTGAGCCCGACCTCACCCTCGCCAGGCTGCAGGAGCTGTTCGCACCGTTGCGCCAGCGCCTGCCTGAACTGCTCGGCCAGCTGCAGGGCGGGCCGCGGCCCACCGCGTTGAGCTGGGATCTGGAGGCTGCAACCCAGCAGGATCTCTGTGATCAGTTGCTCAAGTGTTGGGGACGGGACGAATCAATCACCTGCGTGGCGGCTTCGCCCCATCCCTTTTCGATCACCCTGGGGCCACGGGACTTCCGGATCACAACCCGGGTGGTTGCCGGACAGCCCCTCTCCTGCTTTCTGGCCACCGCCCATGAGTGGGGGCATTCCCTGTATGAGCAGGGCCTGCCCCCCTCCAGCCATCAATGGTTTGCCTGGCCCCTTGGCCAGGCCACGTCGATGGCGGTGCATGAAAGCCAGTCGTTGTTCTGGGAAAACCGGGTGGCCCGCAGCCAGCCGTTTGCCGAGCACTGGTGGCCGCGTTTCGCCGCTGCGGGAGCGCCGATCGCCAACGCCATCGATCTCTGGCGCGCCATGAATCCGATGGCACCCGGCTGCAACCGGGTGGAAGCGGATGAGCTCAGCTACGGCCTGCACATCCTGATCCGCACGGATCTGGAACTGGCCTTGCTTGAGCAGGGGCTGGAGGTGGAAGCGCTTCCGAGCGAGTGGAACCGCCGTTACGGCGAACTGCTGGGGGTGACACCAGCGGACGATGCTGAAGGCTGCCTGCAGGATGTGCACTGGAGCGAGGGCTTGTTCGGCTATTTCCCGTCGTATCTGCTGGGCCATCTGATCAGTGCCCAGATCAGTGAAGCCATGGAGATGGCGGTCGGGGCACCGGAAGAGCATGTGCGCCGGGATGATCTCCAGCCTGTGCTCAGCTGGCTGCGGGAGGCGGTGCATCCAATCGGCCGGGCGCTCAACGCCGAGCAGCTGGTGGCCAGCGTCACGGGACGCCCTCTCTCGAGTGAACCGTTCCTGCGCTATCTGGAATCCAAGATCGAGCGTCTGCTGGCGTTGTCTTGATCAGCGGAACGGCTCTCTAGGATTGGGCAATTGACAAGAGCAGCCCGAGCCGGGATTCCGCCAACCGCATGACCGACGCCCCCGTCTCACGGATCCGCAACTTCTGCATCATTGCCCACATCGACCATGGCAAGTCGACCCTGGCCGATCGCTTGCTGCAAGACACCGGCACGGTGGCCAACCGGGACATGCAGGAGCAATTCCTCGACAACATGGATCTGGAGCGGGAGCGGGGGATCACGATCAAGCTCCAGGCGGCGCGCATGAACTACACGGCGGCCGACGGTGAGGAGTACGTGCTCAACCTGATCGACACTCCCGGCCACGTGGACTTCTCCTATGAGGTGAGCCGCAGCCTCCAGGCCTGTGAGGGTGCCCTGCTGGTGGTGGATGCCAGCCAGGGGGTGGAGGCTCAGACCCTGGCCAATGTGTATCTGGCGCTGGAAAACGATCTCGAGATCATTCCCGTGCTCAACAAGATCGACCTGCCAGGTGCCGACCCCGATCGGATCAAGGAAGAGGTGGAGGCGATCATCGGGCTCGACTGCAGCAAGGCCATTCCCTGTTCGGCCAAAACAGGGTTGGGAGTGCCCGAGATTCTGCAGGCGGTGGTGGACCGGGTGCCGGCGCCAAAGGATGCGGTGGAGGAACCCACCAAAGCCCTGATCTTTGACTCCTATTACGATCCCTACCGGGGCGTGATTGTGTATTTCCGGGTGATGAGCGGCCGCATCAACTGCAAAGACAAGGTGCTGTTGATGGCCAGCAAGAAAACCTATGAGCTCGATGAAATCGGGATCATGGCGCCAGACCAGAAGAAGGTGGAGGAGCTCCACGCCGGTGAAGTGGGCTACCTGGCGGCCTCGATCAAAGCCGTGGCTGATGCCCGCGTGGGCGACACGATCACCCTGCTGAATGCGCCAGCGGATGAGCCCCTGCCGGGTTACACCGAGGCCAAGCCGATGGTGTTCTGCGGCCTGTTCCCCACGGAGGCCGATCAGTATCCGGATCTGCGCGAAGCGCTCAACAAGCTGCAGCTCTCCGATGCCGCCCTGCAGTTCGAACCGGAAACCAGCAGTGCGATGGGCTTCGGCTTCCGCTGCGGCTTCCTGGGCCTGCTGCACATGGAAATCGTGCAGGAGCGCCTGGAGCGGGAGTACGACCTCGATCTGATCGTCACCGCACCGTCGGTGATTTACAAGGTGAACATGATCGATGGCACGGAAGTGATGGTGGACAACCCCGCCACCCTTCCCGATCCGCAGAAGCGTGAGTCGATTGAAGAGCCCTACGTGAAGATGGAGATCTATGCGCCGAATGATTACAACGGTGCGCTGATGGGCCTGTGCCAGGAACGGCGCGGTGAGTATCTCGACATGAAATACATCACCACCGATCGGGTGACCTTGATTTATGAATTACCACTGGCGGAAGTGGTGACCGACTTCTTCGATCAGATGAAGACGCGCACCCAGGGCTATGCATCGATGGAATACCACCTGATCGGCTATCGCAAGAACGAATTGGTGCGCCTGGATGTGCTGATCAACGGCGAGCGGGCAGACCCCCTCACCACAATCGTGCACCGCGATAAGGCTTACAACGTGGGCAAGGCCCTGGTGGAGAAACTGAAAGAGCTAATTCCCCGCCAGCAGTTCAAGATTCCCCTGCAGGCCTCGATCGGCAGCCGCATCATTGCCTCCACTAGCATCAGCGCGATCCGCAAAGACGTGCTGGCCAAGTGCTACGGCGGTGACATCTCCCGCAAGAAGAAACTGCTGAAGAAGCAGGCCAAGGGCAAGAAACGGATGAAGGCCATGGGCAAGGTGGATGTGCCCCAGGAGGCCTTCATGGCGGTGCTCAAGCTCAATGATGGAGGGGGGAGTTGAAGCACCTTAAGTAGGACACCAACTCTGAGCTGGTATGGAGAGTGTGGTGCTGTGCTGAATCTTGATGGTGCTGCTTCCAGTGGTGCTGTAGTTCACTTGGATCAAAGTATTGTTTGCATTGGCCGTGCTGATTGTTCGTATGACGCTGAGACCTTGAAGAGGTGTTGGACTCTGCGATAAGTCCAGATTTGAGATCGTATTCAGATTGTTGGATTGTTCGTTGAGTAGTGCTGTCCCTAGAGTCGCATTCTCACACTGACCTGCGTCAGGCGTGTACGCAAGTTGTCCATTGGTTGTCATTGAGCTGTCAGCTTTCCATAGCGCAACCGTTTGGCGAACGTCTTCAAGATCCCTGTGGATGGCTGCATTGACGGTATCTCTTGCTCGGCTTTTGCCCAGGGCTTGCATGGAGTCTCCAAACAGACGCCCTGTCTGTGTGGTCAGTGCTACCAGGATGAAGGATGAAACCAGGGATTCGGTGAGTGTCATGGTCTAGCTCTTCCCTCGCTTAATCCTCCAGAAGTGTGAATGGAAAACACGGCTAAAGGCGCGTTTCCTCAGGGACAGGCTTGGCCGGAATTTTTGAGAAGTTGATCTTATTGTTTGCACCCATTCATTCTCTCTACTGGGCTTCTGTCTTTCGCTTGTAAAGGGAGTGTATTCACTGAAATGCTGACGATCTTATCCTGAGTGTTTGCTGAAAAGGGACAGTTGTTTAATTTGGTAGGTCAAGTCTGGCGTCATCAAAGATGAGGATCTCGACGTTTTTCAGGGTTTGATTTTCTTGATCAGATTGAGTAATCGTGCATTGTGTTTTGGTGCATCCGGCTGTTCCGTAGTTAGAGCGCTTTCCTTCCAAAAAAACAATGTCGAGGCCCGGGCCGCCATTGACTGTGTCGGCTCCAGTGCCAAGAAGGTAGATGTTTTTGTCGCCACCGCCGCCATCAAGACGATCATTTCCTCCACGTCCCACCAACACATCGATGCCGTCACCTCCATTCAAGGTGTCTGCATCGTTTGTTCCTCTAAGGAAGTCATTTCCTGCTTCGCCATTTAATATGCTCGAGCCGTTGTCCCCAGCTTCGATGATGTCATTGGCATCGGAGCCTGTGATCTTGTCTCCGCCGCCGTAACCGCAGACAAGCACATCTTCCCCAGCTTTGATGTTTGCAATTGGCACAGTGATGTCATCCGCTTCTCCTGCCTTGCCAGGGACATTCACAAGGTTCGATGCATCACAAAGGCTTCCTTCCGAAGGTCGTGAATAGAGAGGGCTGATTCTTGCGCGGGCTCCAGTGACGCTGCCGTATTTCACGGTGGCATGGCCCCTCAAAGCAAGAGTGAAGGAGGCATACTTGCCATCATTGGTTGTGACTGTGAATCCTCCATCTTCCGAGTCTCCATCAAGGCCATCCAAGATCAGACTCCATTCCATGCTGTTGTTGTATGAGCCGTCGTCTTCGAGCGCGGGGCCGCAACGCCAGAGGGTGTTGTTGGGCAGCCAATCGCTGGTGGAAGGTTTCACGGCATAGATCGCCAAGGGCAGATCCCGGCGCATGTCGATGGCAAAGCGAAATTCCGACGAAGTGTTGCTGGTATTGATTGGGCAGATCGGCGGAATCAGTACATTGCTGCTATTGCTGATTAAGCGTTCCGATAGTGCTATTTCAGCTTCAATAAAGGATGTTGCTCTCGACCAATCGTTGCGTTGGCGTTCCATGGCTTCGGCTTTTTCGCTGCTTTCGAGATGCGAAACGAGTGCTTGGCCTGCCACAGTGGCTGTCATCATTCCAATGAACGCTGCGACCAGGAGTTCAGTGAGTGTGAATCCCATTGTTTAAAAAGCAGTGTTGTAGTCGCAGCCACTGGATCGTTCAATTCCTTGGCGAACCAGTCCAAGGGGCTGGATGATGGCGATGCAGCGATTAGGAATGTCTGGAGAGAAATGTAATTTGATCAAACCGCCCTTCGAAATAGTTCCTCTTGGGGTGAAGACGATTTCAGTGGGCAGTGAATTGTTGCTTTCGTTGGTACAGCTCACCGAGCTTGGTGCTAAATCTGTTTGGCTGCAAACCACTAATTGTTGAGAATTTTCAACGATCTCCCGAAGGTTGAGTGCGCTGATATTGCTGCAATCATTTGTGTTTGGATCGGGCTCAAGTGAAGCCGTGCTGTCGATGACGTTGACGACGCACTTTTGCGCTTGCTGCACAGCGCGAAGGCGTATGTCTTCGATCCAGCTGGCAGCTTCGCGGGTTGCTGCTTTCAAGCGTTCCTGCTGCCAATTGCGTTGAAATGATGGGATAGCAATCCCGCTCAGTATGCCTGCAATGATCATCAATGCAAGCAATTCGATCAAGGTGAAGCCTGAATTTCTTTTCGAGCCCCTTGTCGTGACAACCATGATCAGAGCTTTTCAAATGATGTCCAGCTGTTCACTCCCAGGCCGATGTAATCCTGAACGCTGATGCCAAAGCGAGTGCCCAGGCCGGTGAACAGTTGTGACCCCATGTCTTTGGGGACCACCAATTGGGCGTTGTTTGAGTTTGAGCCGTCCCAGGTCTTGGCCCAAACGGCCCCGGAAATATCCACGCCGCCACATTCACCGGTTTCATCGCAGTCAGCTGTCGCCCCTGAGCCGCCATTGATGCCAACGGTGGCGCATGGAAAATATACAAACATGTTGGCTGCCTTTTGGTTGTTGCCTTGTGATGTGCCTGACAGGGTCACTGTTTGAATCGTGTCATTCTCATTAGCTGTGCTGCACTTCGGATCGGCATTCAGTGGCAGCCCATACATGGAGAGGTCTCCGGGACGGCCGTCATGAATGATCCCCGTGTTGCCTCCTGCCTTGACCGCCTCGCCCAATCCTTCGACGTAAAGACGCACCGGCCCTGAACTGGTGTCAATTTCCAAGCGCTCTTTACCGCTTAGCAGGATTGTATTGATTCTGCAGTGCGTGACCGGCGGGTTGCTTGTGTCGGTTGCGCAATAACCGTTGTTGTTGGTACTGCTGAGATCAGTGGTGGGGGTTGAGCTTGCAGTGATGAGGTATGTGGCATTGTTTTTCCCATTTCCTTTTATAGGTAGGTTGTTGACGTCGGCTGCTGTGCTTACAAATTGAAGGAGATTCGGAGGATTGGTGACATCATTGTCCGGGAAAGTGGGCACTGGTGGGAGATTAATCGGCCCTAGAAAAATCTGACCATCCACATCACTGTTGTTCAGTGCTCCAATGGCAGCTTCTGCTTGTGCTTGGGTCGGTGGACCGTTGGGATTGGGATTTTCGCAGCGGGTGCAGAGAACGTTTCCGGAGGTGGCACCTTTCACGTCATTATTGCCGAGATTGATATATGAGCCCAGGAGGCCTGGAAATCCGCTGGAAGAGCATTCGCCAGAGAAATCGCCGAAACGGCAGTTGCAGGGTTTTGGCTTTACGTCGAAGCTCATTTCCACTGCCGCGGTGGCAAGAATTTTGCTTTTATCGGCATTTTTTCTATAGCCGATTACGCGCAGACGACCTGTGCTGCCATAAAACTGTGTACCTGAATAGGCGTAGTAATCAATAACGTAATCCCCGCTTGGATTGGTGTTGCTTGACGTCAGGACGGGGGTTCCGCTTTGGGTGGCATCGGCGCAAATGGATGAGGGAAGGGATGGTGTGCCCCAGGTGCCGGTATTAATGCAATCGTTAGGGGGTGGGGCTGAGCCACTCTGGGAGTAACAGTTAATTAGGAGGTAGTTATAGTTTCGATTCAAGCCTTCGATCGTGCGCGCCAAACCCGCCTCGGCAATCGCTTTGGCTTGACGCGATTGTTCGAGACGGGTGGAGCCGACCAGGCCGCCAAAGCTGCGGGTAAGCATGGCGGCGCTTCCCGCGAGCATGATCAGACCTACGGTGATGACGAGGGGGAGTATGAATCCCTCTTCGGGAATCTGCTTATGGTGAAAAAGTTTCACCGTGCTGCGATAGAAGCTGTTAGTTTGTTCAATTTTGCCTGCTGTAAACCCCTGGAAAAGGTGATTTCCAGGGGGGGGCTGATCGCCACTGTTAGCTGCCGCCAGCAGGTGCTTAGGCGCAGCTTGGATCTGCTGGAGGAGTTGTACTTGCATTGATTGCCTGTTTTCTGACCCCTGTTGCTGGATTTACACACCCTTTCGCGCTGTATTTTTCATCTAAGTCTCCCAGGCCAGTTGCAGTGACTGTGAAAATATTATCGCCTGTTCCAGAGAAATTACCTGTTGTGAATTCGCAAAGGCTTGAGTCGTGTGAGTCGACTACTGCCTCCATCGTTGCATTTTTTTCATCGGTAGTTCCAGTCGTTAACCCTTCTGCTCCAGCTTGAGAAAGTATGGCGCCCAATCGTGTGGTGCATTCTGTTGCTTTTGCTTTGCTGGTCTGACTCAGGAAGTTTGGAAGTGCAACCGCAGATAGAATTCCCACAATTACAATTACGATCATCAGCTCCACCAAGGTGAAGCCTTTCTCGAGCAGATTGCGGCCTTTCTTGCGGTTGAGCAGTGCCAGCTGGAGCCGGCTATTAAGTGTGGTCATGGCTGGTCAGATGGTGATAAGTGAACTGGCACGTTTCGTGCTCACGGATCAACCATCTCCTTTTCTCATGGTTCGTACAGGAAGGAACGGCTAAAGCTTCCTAAGAAGGTTCTTAGGGTTGCTCTCAGCTTTTGCGGCGCACCGTTCTGCCATCACTGCGCGGTTGGCTTCAGTCCACCGCTCTGCTCTCGGTGATCGCCGGCTATGTGCTGCTGCTGCTGGTGAATGCAGCCTTGGGGGATCTCCAACGCAAACAGCAGCACCTGAAGCTGGCGGCATCCTTGCTGCAGCAGGCCTCCACCGGTGCTCTGGATGCTGGCCCACTCCTCTCCTTGGGTCTGGAAGCGCGTGTGCTTGCTGATGGTGAGTTGCAGTCGCCCACGCTCCAACCATGGCCATCCGGTCAGCAATGGTTGCTCAGCCGCTCCAGCTTTCAGTTACCCAATAGCGAGCGCCGTCTGCTTGAGCTGCGCCAAGACGTGACGGCCTCCTTGCAGCAGCAGCAGCTCTCACAGTTACTGCTGGTGGCCGCTGCCGGTGCTTCCATCCTGTTCACCTCCCTGCTCTTGCGGCCCGTGTTGAAGCGCGGGCTGGTGCTTCCCCTCAATGATCTCGATCAGGAGCTCCAGGCTCTCGAGGCCGACACCCTCGGTGAGCACCTACTCGATCCCAGCCGTCAGCCCCAGGAACTGCGTGCGATCGCTGAGGCCTTCAACAATCTCCAGCAACGCCTGGCTGCGGCCTGGCAACGGGAGCGCTCGTTTGTGGATGGCGTGGCCCATGAGCTGCGCACGCCGATCACGGTGATCTCCGGCCACAGCCAACGGTTGCAGCGCCAGGTGCTCGCCGATCCGGCCCGGGACTCGGTGAACTCGATCACGGCGGAGGCCAGACGGATGGGCCAGTTGCTCACCTCCCTGCGTGAACTGGCCCGCTGCGACGGCGGCCGGCTGCAACTGCATCCGGCCCTTCTCGATGCCGATGAAAAGCTGCTGCTGGCCTATGAGCAGGCCTGTGCCCATGCGGGGGAGCGCCTGCAGTTGCCGCTTCCCTCCGTGCAACGGCTGCCGCTGTTTTCTGCTGATGCCACCCGTCTGCAGCAGAGCCTGCAGTTGTTGATCAGCAATGCGCTCAGCTTCAGCACCGGCTCTGTGCGCCTGTTCGCCGAGGTGAGCGGCGATCAGCTGGTGTTGCATGTGCAGGATTCCGGGCCGGGCATTGCCGAAGCCGAGAGGGCGCTGGTGTTGCAGCGCTTTCAGCGCGGATCCACAGCCGCCGGGCAACGGGGGGCCGGCATCGGCCTGGCGCTGGTGGATGAACTCACGCGGGCGATGAACGGCGAGGTGGTGATTGCTGAGGCACCCGGCGGAGGGGCCGATCTGCAGCTGCGCTTCAAGGTTGCGGCAGCCGCGCCATGAAGCCCACCCCGCGCACGGTGTGCAGCAGCCGGGGACGATCGGGGCCTTCCAACTTGCGGCGCAGATAGCCCATGTACACATCCAGGGTGTTGGGGTCACCCACAAACGGCGCTCCCCAAACGCTGTCGAGGATCTGTTGGCGGGCCTGCACTTCGCCGTGGTGCTTCACCAGAAAGGCGAGCAGATCAAATTCCCGCTGGGAGAGGGCTAACTCCCGTTCGCCCTGCTGCACTTTTCGGCTCATCAGGTCCAGCTGCAGATCGCCGAGGGTCAACGTTTCGGCCGAAGCATCCGGGTTGGCATAGCGGCTGCGGCGCAGTTGGGCGCGCACCCTGGCGTGCAGTTCTGGCAGCTCGAACGGTTTGGTGATGTAGTCATCCGCTCCCAGATCGAGGGCTTGCACCCGGTCTTCCAGATCGTGGTGGGCCGTGAGCATCAGCACCGGTGTGGTGTCGCCGCTGCTGCGCAGGCGCCTGCAGATCTCAATGCCGTTGAAATCCGGCAGGTTCCAATCGAGCACCACCAGATCAAAATGCTGTTGGCGCAGCAGCAGCAAAGCCTCGGCTCCGCAGTTGGCCCCCTGGCACGCGATGCCGTCTTGGCTGAGTTCTTCGAGCAGAAACTGCAACAGCTCCGGGTCGTCGTCGACGATCAGCAGTTGGCCGCTGGGCTCCTCGGCCATCGCGAACAGGTCGTTGCCGTCACCTTATGGCTGGCGGGCGGGGAATGCTTCAGCCAGTTGTGCTGCTCCCGTTCCCATGTTTTGTTGTGAACCGTTTCGGCATCTGCCCAGGCCGCAGGCCCAGGGCTTTGTGATGCCCCTGGCTCTTGGGGTGTCATCCCTGCTCCTGTTGGGCAGCGCCTCCATTCACACCCTCAGCCTTCAGGGGCGCTTGCGGGCGGCGGCCCATCAGCAACGCGTCGCCGGCGCGGATCAGTTGCGCTCGGCGGCGCAGGCGTTTGCGGCGGCGGCCCAGGGCCCTCAGGCCTGCTTGCTGCCCTTGCCGTCGGCGGCCTGGGAGGCAGCGCCCTCCGCCTGCCCGCAGGCCGATCCCCAGCTCCTCACGAGTGGCGTTGTGGCTGGAGAGCCCTGGCGCCTGATCAACTGGCAGCCCGCTGCCAGCCGCGGAACTCTGCTGCTGGCCACAGGCGATGGCCGCAAGGCGCAGGTGCTGGTGCATCTGGTTGATGGCGATGGCATCACAGCGCTCGGGGAGCCCCAGCTGCTCGGCCGTACCGCTCAGGAGGAGGCCTGATGAACCTGATTGAAGTGTTGATCTCCAGCCTGCTGCTGGCGGGAAGCAGTGCCGCTGCTTTGGCGGTGTGGAGTCAGGCCGCAAGCGAAGTGGCGGCGTCCACTCGGCTCGAGCAGCAGGGGGATCAGTTGGAACAGCTCCGCCTGGCGAGCCATCGCTGGCTGATCGCCGAAGCCGGGCCCCACATGCTCACCCATGGCTCCTGCCGCTTTGCTGTGAGCAGCCTCAGCGCAGCCATGGATGAGGCGCTGCCGCTGCCCGAGGGGATCCGCCGGCACCTGAGTGCCGATCCCGATGGCGTTGGCCTCTGGCAGGAGCTCCAGGCGCACCCACCCCAGGGCCCTGCTGGCCCGCAGCGGCGTCAGCTGATTACCCCCGCGGCCTACGGCCTGTGCCAGCCATGACGCGTGTTCGCAATGGATTCACCCTGGTGGAGGTGATGGTGGTGGTCGCCATCGTAGGCATCACCTGCAGCATCGGCCTGGTGCATGCCGGTGCCGACCGGGATCGG
Organism: Synechococcus sp. BMK-MC-1; assembly: GCF_014279955.1. NCBI lineage: Bacteria > Bacillati > Cyanobacteriota > Cyanophyceae > Synechococcales > Synechococcaceae > Synechococcus > Synechococcus sp. BMK-MC-1. Next base: position 1,753,891 of record NZ_CP047939.1, on the reverse strand, counting down.
TTGCAGCTCGAGGCGGCGGCCCGTCGCCTGCGCTTGGGACTTGAACGCGCTCGGCTTTCGGCCCGCCGGCATCAGCAGGCCTGTGCTGTGGCCCTTGGTCCTGAGGCCTGGCTGGCGGCTGAAAGCGACGCCTTGCCTCCTTGCAGGGGTGCGGCGCTGTCGCTCCAGGAGGGTGTGGGCCAGGCCGGAATCAAGGTGCACACCAATCTGCCTTCGGTGCTGCGGGTGTCAGCCAACGGGTTGTTGCTCGATGGCGGCACCACGGTGCTGCACCATCCCCGGGTGTCCAGCAGCCCCTGTCTGGTGGTGAGCCTGCCCCTGGGGATCAGCCGAATCGGCCGCTATACGGCGCCTTCCCCAGCGGAGGGAGAGGCGTTGCGCAGCAGCCAGTGTAAGCCGTTGCCTCAGGAGGGCTGACCCGGTGATGGATCGCCAACGCGCCAGGGGCTTCACCCTGTTGGAGCTGTTGCTGGCTTTGAGTTTGGGCACTGCATTGTTTGCGCTGTTGCTGCGCTTGATCGGTGCCGACCTGCGGCTGGGTTCGGCCATGGCCGAGCGCCTGCAGACCACCGGGCTGCAGCGTCGCACGTTGGCGCTGATCAAAGCCGAGATCGCAACCGCCCAGGGCTGGATGGTCGATCCTCCTCCTTCATCCTCCTGGCCCTGTCGCCTCAGCGGACGGCGACCCGTGCTCGCCATCGCCATGGGGGCCGGCGATCCAGATGCCCGGGGCAGCGCTGTGATCGTTTACTCCGTTGGCCGGGCACCTTCGGCGATCTGGCGGGGACAGGTGCTGATGCGTTGCGGTCCGTCTTACGGGATCGATGGCGTGATTAATCTTGAGGGGGCCTATCAAAACCGGGTGTTGCTGGATGCATTGCCCGATCGTTCCGTTCCTGGATTCAGCGCGCAGAACCATCCAACGCTTCCGCTGCTCCAACTGCAACTGGAGCAGGAGCTTCATGATCGGTCCGGTCAACAGCGGCGATTTCAGAGCCGCCTGGATGCTTGAGCAGAGAATGTGCTGGCTCGTTCATCCCCTAGTTGGGGGACGACCAGGGCTTGGCTCTGCCTTGAAATGAGAGTGTTGTTCCCAGGTTGGCTGATGCCTTGGCGGCCACGCCTGTTCACAGCACCATCCACAGCGATTCAGCGGCGTTTGGAACGCACAAGCCTGGTGGCCGTGTTGTTGGGCTACGGATTGCTGCTGGTGGTGAACCTGCAGGTGTTTGCCCAGCAGCGTTATCAACGCCAGCTGGACATCATGCGCAGGGCCGAGCGTGTCGTCCTGCGCAGCAGTGCCGAGCAGGTGGATGCGCAAACGCTGCAGCGCACCTTGAGCCACTTCTCCACCTTTGATCTGGCCCTCTGGGGGCATCCCGAGGGCTTTCCGGCCGGCATGGTGATGCCCCAGCTCAGCAGCAACGATCTGATCGTTTCCACGCCGGCGCTGCGTTTTCAGGCCGAAGAACAGGTGCGCCGCACGTCCCGTCCGCAAACCTTTGACGCCGAAGGCCGCACCTACATGGTGAGTGGCACGACCCTCAGCCTGGGCAAAACCCCCTGGAGCCTCTATCTCCTGAAGGACGTGAGCGAGGACGTGGCCCTGCAGCGCCAGCTCAATGGGATCCTCACCGCGGCAGCCCTGTTGGCGTCGTTGCTGACGCTGATCATCAATCGCCGCGGAATTCAGCGCAGCCTTCGCCCCCTGCGCCGTTTTGGTGAAACCCTCAGCGCCGTGCGCTCCAGTTCGCTGCAACAGCAACGCTTTACGCCGGGCCAGGAACCAGACGAGCTCCAGCCCCTTGCCCATGCCTTCAACGAGCTGCTGGACCGCCTGGCTCAGTCCTTTGAGCGTCAGCGCCAATTTGCCAGCACCGTGAGCCACGAGCTGCGCAACCCGATCACCCTGATCGCCGGCTACAGCCGCCGTTTATTGCGGCGTTCCCACAATCTCTCTGAGGAGCAGCGCCATCAACTGGCGATTGTCGAGGAGGAGAGCCGTCGTTTGGGGCGGCTGGTCACGGGCTTGCTGGCGATCACGCGAGCCGAAACCGGCAGTCTTCAACTCGAGCTCCAACCCTTGAGCGTTTGCGAGGCGGTGCAGCAGGCCATTGCCCTGGCCGAGGGGGCAGGCGAACGCCAGTTTCTCTTCTGCCCAGCGGAAGGCATCGATCCCCACAGCCTGCAGGCCTGGGCGGATCGCGACCGGGTGGTGCAGTGCCTCGTGAATCTGATCGAGAATGCCTGCAAGTACAGCCCCGCTCACACACCGGTTGAGATTGGCTGCTCCAGCACGCCGTCGCAGGTGGAGCTGCGCGTTCGCGACCATGGCCCGGGAATCCCTCTGGAGGAACGCAGCCTCGTGTTTGAGCGGTTCCGCCGCGGACAACACAACGCCGGTATCCCAGGCAGCGGCATCGGTCTGGCAGTGGTGTCCACTCTCGTCTCGCAGATGGAAGGAGCGGTGTCGGTGGAGGACGGCGAGGGCGGAGGAGCCGTGTTCGTGATCAGCCTCAGGCGATGCCCTCGTTCCTCGGATCCACGGCTCCAGCCTCATCGCCATTGAGGAGATAAAAGGCGATCACGGCGAGACAGGCGATGGTGAGAAACAAATGATCGATCCAGCCAAAGCGCACTCCCATGCCCATCAGGGCGATGTGGGTGTTCACCACCACCAGCACAACCAAGAAGGGAGCGAACAGCAAAGCAGGCAGCGGCTTGATGCTGCGGTGTTGACGCCACAGGCTCACCAAAGGGGGGATCAGCACGGCGGTTGAGAGGGCATGCAGCAGGCGCATGCTCACCTCGCTGTGCAGGTGGGGGGTGATCGTGGCCCAGAGGTTGGCCGGCACCAGCAAGGTGCAGAGGATGAGGTAGGCGATCATCAAGCCGATTGCAGAAGGATGCGGAAGCGGCTGCCCATCCCGGGTTCACTGGCCACAGTGATCGATCCCCCCATCGCTTCCACCAGTAATTTCACCACGGAGAGTCCGAGGCCGCTGCCGCTGTAGCCCCCGGTGTTCGACCCGCGATGGAAGCGTTCAAAGATGTGGGGTTGGTCGCTGCTGGGAATGCCGATGCCATGGTCGATCACCTCCACCTGAACGCCCTTGGCAACCCGCGCCAGGGTGAGCTCGATCGGTTGATCCGGCGGTGAGTATTTGTGGGCGTTTTCCACCAGGTTGACCAGCACCTGATGCAGCCGGGATGCATCGGCAAGAACGACAAGGCCGGCCTGATCGCTGGGCCCTTGCGCTTCAATCGTGCGCCCGTAGGCAGGCCCCTGCACGCGCACGATGGTGTCGATGACGGGTTGCAGCTGCACGGCTTCCTTCTTCACTTGCAACCGGCCGGAATCACTGCGGGAGAGATCGAGCAGGTCGTTGAGAAGCTGCTGCATGTCGGTGGTTTCGTCCTGGGCGTCCTGCAGGCGTTGCCTCAAGGCCGGATCCAGATCCGGCGCCTTGCGCATCACCCGTTTCAGCGAACCGGATACAAGGGTGAGTGGTGTTTGCAGTTCATGGCTCACCGCGCTCACGAATTGGCGCTGCTGACTCCACGACCAGGCCAGCCGCTCGATCAGGGCGTTGTAGGTGCGCGTGAGGCGGGTGAGCTCCACGGGCCCCGTGGGGACCGGCAGGGCCGCCGATTTCAGCCCGTCGGCGGTGAGTTCCGCGCTGCGGTCGCTCAGATCCTGCAGGGGCTTGGTGATCCGTCGCACCAGCAGGGTGACCAGCGCCAGGGAGCCTCCGAGGCAGCTTCCCCAGATCACGATCATCCAGCCCAGAAATTCCGTTTGCGATCGCCCCAGCCCGGTGATTTCCGTGCTGCTCCAGAGCAGGGCTCCGGAGTTCAACTTGCGGTCGAGCAGGGTGAGGTAGTCGCGCCCATTCACCTCGATCACATGGGCCTGTCCTGGCGTGCGCGTGCTGTTGGCGGCCATGGCTGTTTGCAGCAGGCCCTGCGGTAGCGGCAGATGCGAGCGCTCCGGGCTGAGCACCGAGCCATCCGGTTGCTCCAGCCAGAGTTGGGTGCGCACGCTGGAGTGATCCTGCAGTTCCCTGCGGATCACATCCTCTCCTTCGCCGCCGTGGGCCACCAGGCAGAACGCCAGCGATTCCGAACCAGCCCGGAGCTCCGCTTCCCCCACCTGCAGGCGTGTGCGCTCGCTCAACCAGAGCCCTGTGCTTGTGGCCGCTGTGAATCCCAGCAGCACGGCGGCATAGGTGGCCAGCTGCAACTGCCCCAGCATGCTGCCGGTGAGACGTTGCTTCCAGGGGCGCGACGGTTGCATAGGTCAATCCTGCTCGTTGCCGCTCAGGCAGGCAAGAATGCACCCCATCACACGCTTGCGCTGACGTGAGCTTTGCGTCGTCTCCCCTGGGCACCGCCCGGCCGAGCCTCTCGGGCCGCATGGCGCGCTGGGGTTTGGTGATCGTGGCGATTTATGTGCTCGTGGCCTTGGTCACCCCGCTGTTGCTGGCCGCTGGAGTGTTGCCCGACCCCAATGCCGGGCTGGACAACCCCATCTATGCACCTCCGTCGTTGCAGCACTGGTGCGGCACGGACCGGCTGGGGCGGGACGTGTGTGTGCGCACGTTGCAGGGCAGTGGGGTGGCGTTGCAGGTGGTGCTGCTGGCCGTCGCCCTTGCCCTTGTGATCGGAGTGCCCCTGGGCATGGTGAGCGGGTATCTCGGCGGCGCTGTGGACCGGATCCTGGTGTTGCTGATGGACACCCTTTACACCCTGCCGGTGCTGCTGCTGTCGGTGGTGCTGGCCTTTCTGCTCGGTCGGGGCATCCCCAACGCCGCGGCAGCCCTCTGCGTGGTGTACGTGCCCCAGTATTTCCGCGTGGTGCGCAATCAAACAGCCCAGGTGAAGGCTGAGTTGTTCGTGGAAGCCGCCCGCACCCTCGGGGCGGGGCCGCTTTGGATTCTGCGCCGCTACCTGCTGCGCAACGTGATCACGTCCGTGCCGGTGTTGCTCACGCTCAATGCCGCTGATGCGGTGTTGGTGCTGGGTGGCCTGGGATTTCTCGGCCTCGGTTTGCCGGAAACGGTTCCGGAATGGGGCAGTGATCTGAACCTGGCCCTGGCGGCTGTCCCCACGGGCATCTGGTGGACAGCCCTTTATCCAGGTCTGGCGATGTTCATCCTGGTGCTGGGCCTCTCCTTTCTGGGTGAAGGCTTGGAGGCTTGGGTGAGCAGCACGGGCCGAGACGCGGCACACTGAAAGCAGCGCTTGAACCATCCATGCCGTTCTGGGCCACGCTCGTTTTGCTGTCGCTGATGGTGATCCTCTGGGTGTCGGGCCGCGGCAATCCCGATGATGTGATCGGTCTGCTCGAGCAGATGCTGGCCATCACCCTGGGGCTGGTGGTTCTGTTTATCGGGCGCAGCCTGCTGCTTGAGGTGCTGGCGCTGGTGTTTGCGTTTCGCTTGCCTGCGGCTCGCCGGAACCATCCGGTTCAGCAGCGCACCCAGGGCAGCAAAGACGTGTTGATGCCGTTCTGATTATTGGCGTACTGAAGTAACGGATGGACGATCCTCAGAACGCCAGCTGAAACGCCACCAGAAAGCCCATCACGGTGAGGATGGCGTACTCCGAGAAGCTGATGATTCCCAGGGGCGTTTTGGTGTTGCCTCCCACACAGGCGCAGTTGAGGGCGAGCTTGTCGACATACACCGCCTTGATCACCGAGGCCATGCCGGGCACGCCCACCACCAGCGCGGCCCAACCGGCCAGAGCCAAGGGAGAACTGAGCAGAAAGCCAAGGCCGATCAGCAGCTCAACTCCGGGGTAGAGCTTTCCCCAGGGCCGCCAGCGCTGGGTGATGAGGTCGTACTTCACGAAGCTGGCCGCGAACGACTCCACATCCATCAGCTTGAGCATCGCCAGCGCGCAGATCGAAAAGCCCATGAAGTGTTGGATGATGGCTTCGCCCAGCACCAGGGCCATCAACAGAGCCGTGCCAAACACGGCAACCACGGGTGTGTAGGAGTAGTCAGCGCTTTCCGCCTCCTCTCCCAGCGCAGCGGCGAGTTCGCTGTACCCCCCGATGCGCCTGTCGCCCGCAAAAATCTGCGGCGTGGTCGGCACGTTGTGACGCTGCTTGAAGGCGTTCACCTCCTCCTGGCTGCTGAGCAGGTGGTCCTGAAAGGCGATGCCCCGGTTCTTCAGCAGCGCAATGGCCTTCAGTCCCCAGGGGCACTCATGCTCCGGCAGCGACATGCGATAAAGATGCACATCGTGAAGTTCGTCCGGCACCGGCAGTCCGTCGCTCTGGTCACGCCGGACCGTAGCCGCTGGTTCGAAGATCAGCAGCGCAATTTGGCGGTGCGCGGAAGATCCTCAAGGATCTCTCCATCCCCGCTCAGTGCTGGATAGCTGCGTCCCTGTTCCCGGCACCAGGCGGCCACCTGGGGATAGGCCCATTCGAACAGCAGATCGCCGTATTGCTCCGCTGGGATGCCTTCGCCGTTGTGCGGTGCCACGCCCGCTGCCTGGCGTTGGCGCAGCGCTTCGAACAGCAGAGTGGCCGTGGCCACCGACACATTCAGGGACTGCACCATCCCCCGCATCGGAATGAACACCGCTTGGTCCATCAAGCCCGTGGCCTCCTCGGTGAGACCCCACTTTTCAGCGCCGAGCACGAAGGCGCAGGGCCCGGTGAAGTCGCAGTCGCGGTAATCACGGGCATCCACCCCCAGGTTGGTGCCGTAGAGGCGGAAACCCTGCTCCTTGAGGTGGCGCACGGCGGAGCCGACGTCCGCATGGTCGCGCAGGGGAACCCAGCGCTGACTGCCCTGGGCCGTGCTGTTGAAGGTTCTCGGTCTGCCGCTGAAGCTCACGGCATGGGCTTCCAGCACACCCACCGCATCGCAGCTGCGCAGGATGGCCGAGAGGTTGTGGGGTTTTTCAACGTGCTCCACCAAAACCGTGAGGTCGGCCATCCGTTGATTGAGCACGGTGCGCAAGCGCTCGAAGCGGCGGGGGAGCAGGGGCATCAGCCGATGGGGGAATGCATGGAGCCTGCTTTGAGGGTATGCAACGCCCGACCCAGTCAGATTCCGACGCAACCTTGAGGCTGATCAGTCATGCATTGGCGTTGCAGCGATTCAGCATCAAGCTGACTTCACTAGCACTGGCATGAAGCGTTCGTTTGGCACCGGCGTTGCTGTGGTGATCGCCCTGGCGGCCACGGCACCTGCGTTCCATCCCGCGGCGACGGCTGCACCCCTCACGGTGTATGACTACGACAGGGATGACATGGATCGCCGCGATGGGACTGCAGGGCGTCGGGTGCGATCCAGTGCCGCTGCCGACACCGACACCAACAGCTGCGTGGAAGGCAGCGTGATCGGCGGATTGCTGGGGGCCGGCCTGGGCGCTGCTCTGTCCCGCGGCAATGGCCGCTGGATCGGTGTGCCGGTGGGAGGCGCTGCCGGTGCCCTGCTCGGTTGTCAGGTGGATGGAGGTTGATGGCGAAGGCGCCCTCCAGGCTTGGCTTTGATGGGCGTGTCCATGCGGTCGTTGCCCTCATTCCCCATGCACGGCTGGCCACCTACGGGCAGGTGGCCGATTGGATCGGCGCCTATGGCTGTGCGCGGCAGGTGGGTTGGGCCCTGCGCAGGCTGTCCCTGCCAACGCCCATCCCTTGGCAGCGGGTGGTGAATGCCCAAGGAAAGATTTCGATGAGCCTGAGTCGCGAGGGTTCGGATTGGATTCAGCGGGAGCTGCTGATCAGCGAAGGCATCCCCGTGGATGACGAGGGACGGCTGCCGCTGCGCCGTTTCCTCTGGGAGCCAGACCGAGAACAGTTAGCGCAGGTGCTTTTGCGCTGGGATGCCTCAAAAGCGGAAGCTGGTTTGAATCAATCCGCCGAGATTGTTGATGGTTGTACCGAGCCCAGTGGGGGATAAGGTGCCAACTTCCCCACCCACCTGCCATGCGTAGTAGATCGCAGGTGTGATGGCGATGTGATCAGACAGCTGCCAGCGGTACCAGGCTTCCCAGACCAAATTTGAATCATGGGCGATGCGGGCTACAGGAAATCCCCGAGGCGTTCCGACGCCACTGTCCGTCACGAATGGAGCTTGCCCAAGGGCTGTTCCGAAGCTGTTGCCTTCCAAGGCCTTGCTAGCCCATTGCAACCCAACCATCCACGATTGCACCCGCGGCCTGTACACCGGCATGTAGGGAGCTCGTTCAACAGAGCTATATCCCCAGCCCAGGCTGATGGACGGCCAAACGCCTGATATCAGCGGTTCCCAATAGGCACTAACGCCCACATTGCTGGTGCTGTTGGTTGGGAAGTTACTGTCTGGTCCTGATATCTCAATGGCGCGGGGTGTTCCATTCGGGAACGAGAGATTGCGGCTGTAGGTGTAGGCCGCAGCAACTCCCCATCGCCATCGCAGTTGTTCGCCTCTGAAGCTCAGTTGCGTAGTCCAGGACGAGCTCGTGGCCTTGCTTGCAAGACCACCTGCATTGGTAAAGCCGGAAGGCAGGACTCCAGGGGTTTGCGCATTATTGGGATTTGAATTGCTGAATTGGCCATTGACTGCGATGTAGCTGCTGCTCAATCGCAGATTGTCACGACCAAAGAGTCGTTGAAGCGTGAACCCCCCGCCCGCACCAAGAGCATTGAAGTTGTAAGTGGCCGGTGCCCCAGCAAACGTGAAAAGGCTGAGGATTTTTCCTTTGTTGTAGGCGCTGGGCCAGAGACCGAGCATCCCTGGATCATCCATTCGAACGATCGGCCCGAGGGCAACCTTCACATCTGCCCCAAAGGGGACTGAGTAAAACAACCTGTTAATCCCAAAAGTATTGGCCAGGGCTGGCTCCTGAAATGCACTCTCAAGAGTGTTGATGGCCAGGTAGTTATTGCCAAAACCGCTGTTTTGGAAGTTGCCTGCGCGCAATCGTGTGCGCAGGAGATCGTTGCCGGTAAAGCTTGTATCCAGGTCGATTTCGACGTTGTAGTTGAAGCTGGCCGCTCCATTCATCGTCTGGGCCATTGGCACAGACCAAAACCCGAAGGTGTCTGAACCCGAGTAGGTATTTGCGCCCACCACGAACACGCTCCGTCCTTTCAGCCGAGTGGTGGTGGAGAACTGGGTCGCTTCCAGCTCGCCCACGCGGGCTTCCAGACCGTCCACACGGCCCTTGAGGATCGCGAGTTCCTTCTCGAACTCCTTCATCAGGCGCTTGAGCTCGTCGGTCACTTCGGTGACGCGGTCGAGACAGGCGTTCAGCAGGGCAGCCGCTTCAAAGCGGGTCATGGCCCGGTTGCCGCGGTAAGTGCCGTTGGGGTAGCCAGCGACGCAGCCGTAGCGCTCGATCAGGTTGCTCAGTGCCTGGTATGCCCAGTCGGTGGGAACCACATCGGAGAACTGAGTGATGCTGGTGACCTGCTCGAGGCTGTCGCCTGTTATGTCCGTGGCTTCAACCGACACAGGAGCCAAAACCACGAGAGCCGTGCTCGCCGAGATCACTCGATGCACTGCAAGCGCTGGCACGTTTGTACTCAAAAAAACAGCTGAACTATGGCTTGGTTCCGCAGAGGTTGTGGCGCTAGCTCTGGAGAAGGTGTTGTTTGTCACGCGTGAGTGAGTCGCCGTCTCGATCCGAAACGCCCGGGCTGGCGTCGCGCCGTGTGGCCTTGGAGGTGCTGGAAGCTGTGGCGGCTGGGGCTTACGCCGATGTCGCCCTCGAGCGGGCGTTGCGCCAGCACCCCTTGCAGGCTGCTGACCGCGGCCTGGCCACCGAATTGGCCTATGGCGCGATTCGTTGGCGTCAGTGGCTGGACGCCTGGCTCGACAAGCTCGGCAAAGTGCCGGCACGCAAACAGCCTCCACGCCTGCGCTGGCTGCTGCATCTCGGTTTGTACCAGGTGCTGCGCATGGAGCGGATCCCTGCCGCCGCTGCCGTGAATACGACGGTGGAACTGGCCAAACGGGGCAAGCTGGCGCGCCTGGCGCCTGTGGTGAATGGCCTGCTGCGCGCAGCGCTTCGGGCGCGTGAGGCGGGCGATGGTTTGGTTCAGCCGACCGATCCGGCGCTGGCGCTGGCGCAAAACCAGTCGCTGCCGCTCTGGTTCACCCAGGATTTGCTGCGCTGGTGCGGCCCGGATCAGGCCGCTCAAGTGGCGCAGGCGTGCAATCAGGTGCCGACGTTGGATCTGCGCATCAACCGGCTGCGCTCATCGCCCGCAGAGATGGCTGCACGTCTGGCGGAACGCAGCATGCCCACGGCGGCGATCCCCGGCTGCCCGGATGGTTTGCAGGTGTTGCACTCAGCAGGGGATCTGCGCCAGTGGCCGGGGTACGAGGAAGGCCACTGGTGCGTGCAGGATCGTGCGGCTCAGTGGGTGGCGCCGTTGCTGGCCGTTGAGCCAGGGCAGCGGGTGCTGGATGCCTGCGCAGCGCCCGGCGGCAAGGCCACCCATCTGGCGGAATTAATGGGGGATCAAGGAGAGGTTTGGGCTGTGGACCGTTCGGCCGGGCGCCTGCAACGGGTGGCCGCCAACGCTGCCCGACTCGGCAGTGGCTGCATCAATGCCTTGACGGCGGATGCCGCGCAATTGCTCGAAGAACGCCCGCAGTGGCGAGCTTCCTTTGATCGGATCCTGTTGGATGCCCCCTGCTCCGGTCTGGGAACGTTGGCCCGTCACCCGGATGCGCGCTGGCGCATCAGCGAAGCGTCGATTGCCGATTTGGTGCAACTTCAGGCTGGCCTTCTTGATGCCCTGGTGCCATTGCTCAAGCCTGGTGGACGGATCGTGTATGCCACCTGCACCGTGCACCCTGCCGAGAACACCGAACAGATTCATGGCTGGTTGCAGCGTCATCCCCAGCTCGTGCTGGCGTCTGAACAGCAGCGCTGGCCAGACCCGCAGGGCGGGGATGGGTTTTATGCAGCTGTGATCACTGCACCGGCAGCGGCCTGAAATTTTCATCCACCGGCGGTCCTCCTGGTGGGGCGACGTAACGGGGTGGCGGTGCCGTTGGTGCAGCCGGCGGTTCTCCCCCGATGAAGGGCTCTTCGCCGGGAGCCCAGAGATCAGGCCCTGGGGTGTAGTCGTATCCCTGGTATGGGGCTTCCTCTCGTCTCCCGGAGGGTTTGGCTTTGCCGGGCGGCTGGAAGGTGCGCGTGAGCACGGGCTTGGGGGGGAAGTTCTGCACCGGGTAGGTGCCCTTCACCTCCTCCATGAACTGCTTCCAGGCCCAGGCGGCTTCTCCGCTGTTGCTGTTGGTTTCGTTGTTGTTGTCGTAGCCAAACCACACGGCCGTGGTGAGTTGGGGGATCGATCCGATAAACCACAGATCCCGGGCTCCCTCTGAGGTGCCGGTTTTGCCGGCCACCGGACGGTCATCCAGGCGGGCCGCGGCGCCGGTTCCCCCACTCACCACCCGTTGGAACATCCAGTTCATGGCATCGGCCACGTCGCTGTCGAGGGCCCTCCGTCCTTTGTCGCCATCCACGCGCCTGCTCCAGAGCACGTTGCCGTTTGGGCCTCGGATCTCCTCGAAAGCCGTGGGTTTCACGTAGACCCCCCGATTGGCAACAGCGGCATAGGCGGCTGTCATCTCGAGAACGGTCTGCTCGTAGGCCCCGATGGCCATGGGGTAGTACTTGCCCAGTGGGCGCTGGTTGCCGATGCCCAGCTTGTTGGCGGTGCTGATGATCGCGTCGAACCCGACCTTGTCCTGCAGCTGCACCGCCACGGTGTTCAGCGAGTTCTTCAGGGCATCCGCCAGGGAAATGGTGCCGAAGTATTTGTTGCCGAAATTCTTGGGGCAGTAGCCCGCCCAGCAGCGGGGAGCGTCCACGAACTTGTCTTCCGGCTTCACCCCGGAATTGATCGCAGCGGCATAGGGAAACAGCTTGAAGGTGGAACCGGGCGAGCGCAGCGCCTGGGTGGCGCGATTGAACTGGCTGCTGCTGAAGTCTTTGCCACCCACCATCACGCGCACCAGGCCTGTGCCCGGTTCCATCGACACGATCGAGCCTTCGGTGTCGAAGGGTGCGAATTCACGCACCACGGCTTGTGCTTTCTTCTGCCAGTTGAGATTCAGGCTGGTGCGGATTTTCAGGCCGCCCACTTCCAGTTGTTCCGGCGTGAGCAAACGGGGCAACTGCTGGGCGACCCAACTGGTGAAGAACGGCGCTGCACTGTTGAAATATTTGGGAATCGCAGGTTTGAGCGCCAACGGGCTGTTGCGGGCTTGCTCGGCTTCGCTGGCTGTGATGAATCCCGACTGACGCATGCGGTCGAGCACCAGGCTGCGCCGTTCCAGGGCCAGTTTCGGATTCACCAGAGGCGAATACACCGAGGGCGCGGGGGGCAGGCCGGCGATCAATGCGGCCTCAGGAAGGTTGAGCTCGCTCGGTGTTTTGGAGAAATACACCCAGGCCGCATCGGCCAGGCCGTAGGCGCTGGAGCCGAGGTACACATAGTTGAGGTATTGCTCGAGGATCTGCTCCTTGCTGAGTTGGCGTTCGAGCTTGTAGGCCAGGGCCGCTTCCTTGAGCTTGCGGGTCAGCGTGCGGTCCTGGCTCAGGAACACCGTGCGGGCCAGCTGCTGGGTGATCGTGCTGGCGCCTTCGCGCACAGCACCCTGGCGGACGTTGCGCACCAAAGCACGGCCAATGCCCCAGAGATCCACGCCGTCGTGCTCATAGAAGCGGCGGTCTTCAGCGGCGATGAAGGCCTGCTTCACCAGCAGGGGCATCTGTCCAGGCTCGATTTTTTCCCGGGTGGCAGGGCCGAGCTTCTGAATCACGGCACCGTTAGTGGAGAGCAGGGTGATCGTGCCGGGGCGGTTAAAGCGACTGATGCCGCGGGCATCGGGGAGGGTGGCGTCGAAAGCGCGGGTGACAGCGGCCTGGGCAAGGGCAACACCAACACCCACCACAACGGCAGATCCTCCGATCAGAACCCAGTGACGACGGGTGCGGGTCACATCCCTGGAGTCAGGGAACTATGGCCAATTGCCAGGGCGGTCACGAGCATGCCGAGCACGAGGAAGGGCTGCGCGCTGGCTTGATATTTCACGTCGTAAGCCACTGGATCCCGCAGCAGCCAGATGTCTTGAAAGGTGATCTGAGGCACGATCAGCAGCACCAGAAGCACGGCAGCAAAATGCTGCCCGATGGCGATCAGCACCGCAACCATCAACAGCTGGAAGATGTCGATCATCCCAGCGCTGATCCAGCTTGCCGGCCGAATTCCGAATGCAACCGGAAGTGACTGAAGCCCCAGGGCACGGTCGCCTTCCACACTCTTGAAGTCGTTGACAACGGCGATGCCAAGTCCGGCGAGGCTGTAGGCCAGGGTGAGAATCGCTGTCGCCCAAGTGAGCTGTCCAAACAGTGCTTGGCCGGCCCACCAGGGAAGGGCGATGTAGCTCGCTCCCAGGGCGTAATTACCGAGCCAGCCGTTCTGTTTGAGCTTGAGCGGCGGAGCTGAATAGATGAAGCTCACAAACGACCCACCGAGCGCAAGCAGCAAGAGCACCGGGGTGGTGTGCCCGGCCCAGAGATCCAGGGCATAGGCCACGGCAAGACCTGCCAGCAGCAACACCCAGATCTGCAGTTTCACCTGGCCAAGAGGAATGGCCCCGGATGGAATCGGCCTGTAGGGCTCATTGATCGCGTCGATCTCGCGGTCGTAGTAATCGTTGATGGTCTGGGTGTAACCAGCCAACAAAGGACCGCTCATCACCATGCAGCCGAGCGCCGCTGCGAAATGATCCAGGCGCCACTCGTAATGCCCACTGGCGGCTGCACCGCAAACCACGCCCCAGATCAGCGGGATCCAGGTCACGGGTTTCATGAGCTGCAGGCGCAGCTTCCAGATGTTGGTGGTGCCGCTGGCACCTTTCATGCCAAGCAGCTGACGGGCGTCACTCACGCGTTGAGTCCTCAGGCGGGAGCAATTTCATCTTCAAAGAACCAGTTGGTTGACCCATCGCTGAGTTCAACAACCACTCCGATTCCCTTGCCATCCACGGTCCGAAAATCCGTCACGGTGCCATTGGCGTCGGTTTTCAGCAGCTCAACCAGCGCTTTGGGGATGCGATCGCGAACGCGGGTGACACGCACCTTGGAGCCGATGTCGATGGTGATTGCCTGCTGTGACATGGCCTGCGAGGCTTGGAAAGTGGCAGCAACCCTAACAGCCGCAAATCAAACGTCATGGTCGCTCTCCGCCTGATTCCCTGCCTCGATGTGGCCGCTGGCCGGGTGGTGAAGGGCATCAATTTCGTTGGACTGCGCGATGCCGGAGACCCCGTTGAGCTTGCTTGCCGCTACAGCCAGGCCGGAGCTGATGAGCTGGTGTTTCTGGATATCGCAGCCAGCCACGAAGGACGCGCCACCCTTGTTGATCTGGTGAGGCGCACCTCGGAGCAGGTCACGATCCCCTTCACCGTTGGTGGAGGAATCGGCTCTGTGGAGGGAATCACGGAGTTGTTGAGGGCTGGAGCTGACAAAGTCAGCCTGAATTCCTCGGCTGTGCGGCGTCCTGAGCTGGTGCAAGAGGGCGCGCAGCGTTTTGGCTGCCAGTGCATCGTTGTGGCGATCGATGCCCGTCGCCGTGATGGCGGTGGATGGGATGTGTATGTGAAGGGTGGCCGCGAGAACACCGGCCTTGACGCTGTTGATTGGGCCCGTGAAGTGGCCAGGCTCGGAGCGGGAGAAATCCTGCTCACGTCCATGGACGGTGATGGCACCCAGGCGGGGTATGACCTGGACCTCACCCGTGCTGTCGCCCAAGCGGTGCCGGTTCCAGTGATTGCCTCCGGTGGAGCCGGAACGCTCGATCACATCGCCGAGGCTCTCGACCAGGGTCCCAGCGGTGGACACGCGTCGGCCGCGTTGCTGGCGTCCCTGCTTCACGACGGCGTTCTGACGGTGCAAGAGATCAAGAACGACCTGCTGCGTCGTGGTCTGGCCATTCGCCCCCCCGAAGGCGCTGGTGATACTTAAAGTTTTGATACGTGGCTGCAAGCGCCAAGCGCCGTGTTGAACCCAGGGTCCAAATCGATGGTCTTGAGTGCACTTTCGGTGCCTCAGGTGAACGCATGGTCGCCGACTTTCTGGATTGGGCTTGCCCTGGTCAGCATCGTGATCGCACTGGTGGCCTGGGGGTTGCAGCTCATGCAATCCGCCGTTGATCAACAGGAGTTTTCCTTGATGCTGGCGGGGTGTCTGGTGTGTTCAGCTGCCGTTGGACTGGCCACGGTGATGGTGATGACCTTGAACGACTTCCTGCTTTGAAACCTGGAGATCCAGAGGCTGTTGAGCAGCTGTTCAATGACGCTGCGCCCACCTACGACCGGCTGAACGACCTGCTCAGCTTTGGGTTGCATCGCCAATGGAAACGCCAGATGCTTCTCGATCTGGCTCCGCGTTCTGGGGAGAGCTGGCTTGATCTCTGTTGCGGCACTGGCGATCTGGCCCTTGCACTGGCCAGGCGGGTTCGCCCTGGTGGCCAGGTGCTGGGAGTGGATACGGCCGAGGCGCCGCTTGCGCTCGCGCGCCAACGCGCAGCGCGCGAGCCCTGGCTAACGCTTGCTTTCCAGCAGGGCGACGCCCTGGCTCTCAACGCCGAGACCGCCTCGGTTGATGGGGTGGTGATGGCCTATGGGTTGCGCAATCTTGCTGATCCGGCAGCGGGTCTCCAGGAAATCAAACGGGTGTTGCGGCCTGGGGGCCGGGCAGGCATCCTTGATTTCAATCGACTCAAGCCCACGTCCATGGCAGCGCGCTTTCAGCGGACCTACTTGCGGCGTGTGGTGGTTCCCGTGGCCGATGGGCTTGGCCTCAAAGACCACTACGCCTATCTCGAGGCCAGTTTGCAGCGCTTTCCAGATGGTGCCTCCCAGGAACAGCTGGCCAGAGACGTGGGATTTCCCCTGGCCCGTCATCGCCCTGTGGCTGGGGGGCTGATGGGGCTTTTAACCCTGCGCTCTTGAAGAGCTGCAAAGCACCCTTTGTATCGCTTGCGACAAATGAGACTGGTGACTTATGAAGGAATCATTAAGAACCGGAGGCATTCACGTTGGCCTTTCCGCTGCCGTCGCTGTTGGCGTCCATCGAAGATCTCCTCAGTGAAGTCCAGTGGCTGGACGGGATGATCCTGGTGACCGACTCGCAAAAAGCCACGTTTGTGTCGTTCTCGCAGGTGGATCCCATCCTGCGCCGATTGCGCTCTCGTCCCAGGGGAGCCGAAGTGGCCGAGCAGCTCTGCATGTCCCTGCTTGAGACCCATGGGAAAGGGGCGTCCAAGCCCGTGCTCGTGTTCCAGGGCGATGGCAGTTTCTGGCTGGGGATGATGGGACCAGGCCATGGCCATCCCCACCGTCATCACGCCATCGCCCATCTCCACCGTTGTCTGTCGTTGAGTTGAGCCGGGAGGGTCTTTGAGGAGAATGCCCTGCAACGGCCCAAACGCACGGATGCACTTCCAAGACATCATCAGCACCCTCAACCGGTTCTGGTCTGAGCAGGGATGTCTGTTGCTCCAGCCCTACGACACGGAAAAGGGGGCTGGAACCATGAGTCCGCACACCGTGCTGCGCGCCATTGGTCCTGAGCCCTGGGCTGTGGCCTACCCAGAACCCTGCCGCCGGCCCACCGATGGGCGTTATGGCGATAACCCCAACCGAGCTCAGCACTACTTCCAGTACCAGGTGCTGATCAAGCCATCCCCTGATGGCATTCAGGAGACCTATCTCGCCTCCCTGGAGGCTCTCGGTATCAAGGCAGCGGACCACGACATCCGCTTTGTGGAAGACAACTGGGAGTCCCCCACCCTTGGTGCCTGGGGTGTGGGCTGGGAAGTGTGGCTGGATGGCATGGAGGTCACCCAGTTCACCTATTTCCAGCAGTGCGGCGGTCTGGATTGCAAACCCGTGTCGATTGAGATCACCTACGGCCTCGAGCGCCTGGCGATGTATCTCCAGGATGTGGAGAGCATCTGGGATCTGAGTTGGAATGCCCAGCGCGGTTACGGCGACATCTGGCTGCCTTTTGAGAAGGGTCAGTGCCATTTCAACTTCGAGGCGTCCAACCCAGAGCGGCTGAAGCAGCTGTTCGCGATCTATGAGGCGGAGGCCACCGATCTGATCGCCCAGAACCTGCCCGCTCCGGCCCTGGATTTTGTGCTCAAGTGCTCGCACACCTTCAACCTCCTGGAGGCCCGTGGAGTGATCTCGGTGACCGAGCGCACGGCCACCATCGGCCGGATCCGCACGCTGGCCCGCAAGGTGGCTGAAGCCTGGCTGGCGGAGCGAGAGGCGCTCGGATTTCCCTTGCTGGAGCCGAGTGCGGCAACAGCAGCGGTCTGATCCCTTTGCGGCCAACCGGGGAACCCTCGCTGCATCACTGATGCGGGTGCCCCATGAATTCGGCCCTGGCCACGGCGTTGCTCCTGCTGCTGGGATCCCTGGGCGCGGCGCTGTCCCAGACCTGGCAGCACTGGTGCACGCTGCTGGTGGTGCTGGGTCTCGGTCTTGGCGTTCTGCGCCGGTGCTGCGGGCTTTCTAGGCCATCTCTGGGCCTGATCAGCCTGTTGCTGGCGCTCGTGATCGCCCGCTCCGGCCTGGCCGCTGAGCCGCGCCCCCATCCCTTGGATCCCAGTCATTGGATTCCGGTGAAGGGCCCGGCTGTGGAGGTGACCCTCCAGGGACGTCTGCTGAACGATGGACGGCTTCGCGATGGACGTTGCCGCGCTCTGCTGGAGGTGAATCATCTCGATGGTGCGCGGCGCCGGGGGAGGACGGAACTCACCGTCGATCCTTGTCAGCAGCCTCTGCATCGGGGCGATTGGCTTGAAGTCACAGGGGCGCTGCGACGGCCTCGGCCTGCTGCTCACCCCTTGCTCCGTGGCGGAGCGGAGCGCTTGCTCGCTCGAGGCAGTTGGAGCCAGATCCGCAGTGCGTCTGTTCAGGTCTTGCGCCAGTCCTGGACGCCTTTGGCCGATGGCCGCCGGCGCATTGCCGAGGCCTTCACCACGGCAGCCGGACCTGCGCGCGGCGGGCTGCTGGCCGCGCTTGTGCTGGGGAGTGCGCAGGTGGATCTGATGGCGGATCTGCGTGAGGCCTTCCGCGTGGCGGGTCTCTCTCATGCCCTCGCCGCTTCAGGGTTTCATCTGTCCGTGCTGCTGGGCACCACCCTGGCGGCCACTCGCTCAGGTCCGTCTGCGCTGCACGTCGGGGCCGGGGGAAGTGCCATGGGCTTGTTTCTGGCGTTGGCCGGTGCCCAGCCCTCGGTGGTGCGGGCCGTGCTGATGGGCGCCGCCGCTCTCCTGATCCGTGAAGGGGGGCAGCGCAGTCGCCCGCTCGGCGTGCTGGTGCTCACCCTGCTGCTCATGCTGCTGATGCATCCAGCCTGGGCCCGTTCGGTGGGCTTTCAACTCAGCGCTGCAGCAACCGCGGGTTTGGTGGTGTCGGCTGCTCCCTTGGAACAGTGGCTTTGCACCCATGGGCCGGGGTGGCTGCGTCCCCTCGCCCCTGCCCTGTCCGTCCCCATCGCTGCTCTGGCCTGGACCCTGCCCTTGCAGTTGCTGCACTTCGGTTCGACCCCCCTTTACGCCCTGGTCAGCAATCTGTTGGCGGCTCCCTTGCTCGCTCCGCTCACCCTGTCGGCGATGGCGTTGGCCCTGCTTGTGCTGGTCGCGCCGGCGCCGATCACCGCCTTTGTTCTGCCCTGGCTGATCTGGCCCGTTCAGCAGTTGGCAGGCGTGCTGATCGTTCTGGTGCACTGGATCAGTGGCTGGCCTTGGGCCCAGTTGCTCACCGGCCGTCCCCAACCGCTGGTGGTGCTCGCGCTTGCCCTTGCCTTGATTCCCTGGTGGTTACCCGCGCTGCGGCGTTGGCGTTGCCACGCCGTTCCCCTGGCTCTGTTGGCCGTGGTGGTGCAGGGGTGGGTGCAGTGCAGTGATGACCTGATCAGGGTGGAGCAGTGGGGACGCCAATGGCTGGTGCTGCGCCATCGCGGCCGTGCGGCTTTGTTGAGCAGCCATGGCGATGGGTTGAGTTGCCATGTGGCCAGGCAACTGGGCGCGGGGCTTGGCCATGCCCGTTTCGATTGGGTGGCGGTGATGGATCCTGTGGCCATGGACCAGTCCGGATGTTGGACTCCCCTGGCGCACACTGTTTTGGCGGAGCAGCAGGGGCAGCTCCCCCTGCGGTCCGGGCAGACGTTGACAAGTGCAGGCCTCGGTTTGCGCGTGACCGGTGCCAGAGGTCGTCACCTGCAGGTTCAGGTGGGACAGCGGCTGTTTGCTCTGCGTCGCAGGGATCTGTTACCCCCACGCGGCGAGCTGGCTTGGGTGGGGCGTGGGGCGGAGCTCTAAAGTGATCAAGCGCATCACTGCGCAGGGAGAGGTGGCAGAGTCCGGTTGATTGCGCACGACTCGAAATCGTGTAGGGGTCACACCCTCGTGGGTTCGAATCCCACCCTCTCCGTTTTCGATGCCATCAAATCGTCCTGAATCAGGAGTGAAACAGCAGGACCAGCCCGAGGCTGACCTGATGGAATTCCCGTTCTTCCCTGCTGAGGTCAAGCCCAACGTCAAGTCCTTCCTTCAAGGCGTCGTCGAAAGGAGGGGTCAGAGGCTGGTCGTCTGAATGCCACAAGGCAGCAATTCCCACTGGGGTGGCATGCCAGCGAAAGTGAACGGTCTCACCGATTGAGGCCTCTTTCAGGGATTCCTCAAGAAGGCTGTTGAGAGGGGTGCTGGTGGTTGCCATGTCCCAAGCTTCGGGACAAGGCGAGTCGTCGGCAATTTCCTGAGAGACTTCGTGATGAACCTGTCGCGTTGTGAGACTGGATGGCGAAACGCTTGCAGCCTGGGCTTTGCTTCTGTGCCGTTGCAGCTACTGACCCTGAAGTGCTGACGGATCATTGGCGTTGCGGTTGATTGGGATGAGACAGGAGGGACAGGGATTGCTCAGCGCATCAGGGCGATCTGTGTTGAAGACTTCGGCTTCCGGGCTCAGGCGTCGTGCATCGCGTCGGCATCTGGAGCTGATTTCCGCGCCTCCCTCGAGCCTGACGGCGCTCACCCTCGTGCGCCGTCAAAGCCGCGTGGGGCGCACGCTCAAACGCAGCGGTGATGTGCTTTTTTCACTCGCGGTTCTTGCGGTGGGTGCCCCGCTGTTCGGCGTCTTGGCAGCGCTGGTGAAACTCAGCTCTCCGGGGCCGGTGTTTTATGTGCAGAAACGCGTTGGCCGCGGCTACCGGCGCTTCGGCTGCCTCAAATTCCGCACCATGCGAGCCGATGCGGATGCTGTGCTGGCGCAGGTGCTGGAGCGATCGCCAGCCATGCGTGCTGAGTTCGAGCGTGACTTCAAGCTCCGGAACGATCCGCGGATTACACCGATTGGCCGGTTTCTCAGGCGATCAAGTCTTGATGAACTTCCCCAGTTCCTCAATGTGTTGCGTGGGGAAATGAGTGTGGTGGGTCCGAGGCCGATCGTTGACAAGGAGATTGAGCGTTATTCCGATTACATGGATGAAGTGCTGGCTGTCCGTCCAGGCTTGACGGGGCTTTGGCAGGTGAGCGGGCGCAATAACCTCAGTTATGCCAAGAGGGTTCGCTTGGATCTGGCCTATGCCCGAGGTCGTTCCTTCCTGCTTGATTGCGCCATCATCCTGCGCACGTTCGGTGTGCTGTTGCTGCCGATGGACCGCGGGGCGTATTGATCCCCATGCGCTGCGTTAGTGCCGCGTGAGCAGGCTCAGCCCTGCTGCTGCCGCCAGCCACATCCATTCCAGCCGTGCTGAGAGCGACAGGATGGTTCGCACGCCGCGTGGGTCGGCCTGTGCTCCCCCAGCGCCGAGCAGGGGTTTCTCGATCCAGGTGTCTCCATAGCGGTTCCAGCCCCCCATCTCAACCCCGGCGCAGTGGGCGTAGATCGCTTCCGATCGTCCGGCATTGGGTGAAGGATCTGCAGCGCCATCCCGTTCCGCTGCTCGCACCAATGAGGGCCAGAACCACCAGCTGCGGCTGATCAACGGCAGCGTCACCATCACCAGCCGGCAGGGCAGCCAGGTGAGGGCATCGTCCAAACGGGCGCCTGCGGTTCCCAGCCAGCGCAATCTCCCGCGCCTGTAGCCCAGCATGGAGTCGAGGGTGCTGCTGGCCTTGAACCCCCATGCCAGGGCGAGGGGGCCAGGACTTTGCAGCCAGCCTGCGCTCCACAGGGCCACGCCCACGAGCATCCAAAACAAGGGCGCGAAGACGCCATCCACGGCATTTTCACTGGCCGTCTCCGCAGCTGCTCGCAAAATCTCATTGCCGCTGAGCTGCTTCGTCTCACGGCCCACAATCCAGCTCAGCCGCTCCCGGGCCAGGGTCGGCTCTTCATCGCCCTTGGCTGGGAGGGCCTTGACCACGGCCATGACGCTGTCGTGAAGGCTTCGTGCCGCCAGCGCACTGGCGAGGGCCACGATCAGGATCACACCGGCAGCCCACTGCCACAGTCCGCTGGATTGCAGCCAAAGACGCTCGATCAGCCAACCAGCGCTTGCGCTGGTCAACACCAGGGCCGCCGTGATCAGACCACCACTCAAGCGCAGTGCCCTGGGACGGTCTCTCGCCCAGGGCTCTAGCCGTTGCCTGAGCCAGTGGATGGCCCTCCCCATCCAGACCACTGGATGGGGTGACCAAAGGGGATCACCGATCAACCAGTCGAAACCGGCCGCGGCGATCACCAGATAAGCGGACTGAATGGTCCCCGTCTCAGGACGCTTTCAACCAGCTGAACATCGACCGCAGTCCCTTGCCCACGTCCTCGATCTTGTGGTGACGGTCCTGTTCGCGGATCTTGTTCATCTCTGGCTTGCCGGCTTCGCATTCCGCCACGAAGTTCTTGGCGAAGGTGCCGTCCTGGATGTCGCCGAGGATGCGCTTCATTTCCGCCTTGGTGTCGGCCGTGATCAGGCGCGGACCGCTGACGTAGTCGCCGTATTCGGCGGTGTTGGAGATGGAGTCACGCATGGCCGAAAGGCCGCCTTTCACCATCAGATCCACGATCAGCTTCACCTCATGCAGGCATTCGAAGTAAGCCAGCTCGGGCTGGTACCCGGCTTCCACCAGGGTTTCGAAACCTGCTTTCACCAGTTCGGAAAGACCGCCGCAGAGCACAGCCTGTTCACCGAACAGGTCGGTCTCGGTTTCCTCTTTGAAGTTGGTCTCCAGGATTCCGGCTCGGGTGCCACCGATTCCTTTGGCGTAGGCCATGGCCAGCCCACGGGCGTTGCCGGAGGCGTCTTGCTCGATCGCGAACAGGGCGGGCACGCCCTGGCCGTTCTGGTATTCCCAGCGAACGGTGTGGCCCGGACCTTTGGGGGCGATCATCACCACATCAACGTCGGCAGGCGGCTTGATGAGTCCGAAGCGGATGTTGAAGCCATGGGCGAAGCTCAGCACCTTGCCCGCTTTCAGATGCGGTGCGATTTCCTTGGCGTAAACGTCCTTCTGGAACTCATCGGGCAGCAGCACCATGATCCAGTCGGCTCGTTCTGCAGCCTCCGCCACAGAGAGCACCTCGAGGCCATCGGCCTTGGCTTTCTCAGCGGAGCGGCTGCCTTCATACAGACCCACCACCACGTCAACGCCGCTGTCCTTGAGGTTGAGGGCGTGGGCATGACCCTGGGAGCCATAGCCGACGATGGCCACCGTCTTGCCGCTGAGCAGCGAGAGATCGGCATCGGTGTCGTAGAAAAGCTGAGCCATCCGGACGGTGGTTGTGGAGCTTGGTAACGACTGAGCTTACGCAAGCGCCGGTTGGCTCAGGCCTCGTTCGGGTGGGCGATCACGCGGTCGATCAGGCCGTAGTCCATGGCTTCCTGGCTGCTCAGAAAGTAGTCACGGTCAGTGTCTTTCTCGATTTTCTCGAAGCTCTGGCCGCTCATCTCCGCCATGGAGCGGTTGAGCATTTCTTTCATGCGCAGGATCTCTTGGGCTTCAATCTCGATATCGCTGGCTTGGCGTTGGGCGGTGCCGCCCAGGGGTTGATGGATCATGATCCGGCTGTGGGGAAGCGCCAGGCGCTTGCCTTTGGTGCCGGCTGCGAGAAGAAAGGCACCCATCGAGGCGGCTAGGCCCACGCAAATCGTGACCACGTCACTCTTGACGTATTTCATGGTGTCGTAGATGGCCAGGCCTGCGGTTACCGAGCCACCAGGGGAATTGATGTAGAGGTAAATCGGCTTGCCGCTGTCTTCAGAGTCGAGGTACAGCATCTGAGCCACCAGGCTGTTGGCGACGGCGTCGTTCACTTCCGAGCCGAGAAACAGAATCCTCTCCACTCCCAAACGGGTGTAGATGTCGACCCAGCGCTCCATCTGGCTGCCGGGAAGACGGTAAGGGACGCTTGGAGTTCCGATGGGCATGGTTCCTGGGGGATGACGGGTGGAAAAAGTTGATCGTGAACGAGGTCAGGCTGCGGGAACCGGCGCCGGCAGATCCTTGCGACTGGTGAGGACGCGGTCGATCAGCCCGTACTCCTTGGCTTGCTCAGGCGTGAGATAGCTCATGCGATCGGAATCCTTCGAGAGCTCTTCCACGGAGCGTCCCGTGTTGGTGGAGAGAATTTCCAGCATGGCGCGCTTGTTGTGGAGAACCTCTTGGGCGCGGATCTGGATGTCGGTGGCTTGGCCGCGGGCGCCGCTGCGAGGTTGGTGCAGCACGATCGAGGCATGGGGAAGAGCGGCGCGCTGCCCTTTGGTGCCGGCTGAAAGGATCACAGCGGCTGTTCCCATCGCCTGGCCAATGCAGATGGTGTGGACGGGAGGTTTCACGTAGCGAAGGGTGTCGCAGATCGCGAACGCTTCGGTTTCAAAACCGATGGCATCACCCGTGTACCAGCTCGTTCCCGTGGAGTTGATATAGAAGTAGATCGGTTTGTCGGGGTTGTCGAACTCCAGATAAAGGAGTTGGGCGATGATCAATTCGGTGACATCGATCCCCACCTGACGCTTGGTGTCGTCGTCTGAAAACAGAGGAAGACCGAGATAGACGATCCGTTCCTTGAGCAGCAAGGAGGGAAGATCCGGTGGCGGTGTTCTCATCACCGACGAATCGCCGTAATACGGGGCTGACGTGGTCATCCGCTTCTCATCTCCTGTCGTGGCAGGAGCCTAGCGGGATTCCGACGTTGGACGCTCGTTGCTTTTGAGCTTGCGCGGTGGTTTGGACGCCTTGCTTTCTTTGCCGACCACGGTTGGGGCCCGGTCCTGATCGAGACGGGCAAACACCATGCGCCCGCTCGGATTCTGGAGAGCGCCGGTGATCACCACAGGACGGCGTTCTCCAATCGCTGAACGGGCATTTTCGACCACCACCATCGTGCCGTCCTCCAGGTAGGCCACTCCCTGGTCATCGGCCTTGCCCTCGCGCACGATTTTGAGATTGAGTTCATCGCCTGGCTGTACTTCAGGACGCAGGGCGATCACGAGTTCACTGAGGTTCATCACCTTCAGCTCTTTCAAGCGGGCCACCTGGGCCAGGTTGAAATCAGCGGTCACCAGAGTGCCGCCGGTGTCTTCGGTGAGCTGGAGCAGCCGGTCATCGGTACCGGCGCCGTCGTAGCGCGTGGTGTTGATCACGAGGCGACGCTCGTAGGCCTCGCGCAATTCATTGAGCAACTTGAGGCCGCGGCGACCTTTCCCGCGCTTCTCCAAGTTGTTGGAGTCGGCCAGCTGCTGCATCTCATCGATCACGGTCTGGGCCACGATCACTTTTCCCTCCAGCAGGCCGCAGCCGATCATTCCGCGGATGCGCCCATCGATGATCACGCTGGTGTCGAGGATCTTGGCTGTTGCCGGTGTGAGAACGCCATCGGCCACCAGCAGGGCTTCGGTGGACGTTGGGTTGAAGAACCGCAGCAGGGTGCGTCCATGCACCTCAGCCAGGTTGTACCCCAGCACACCGAAGAATCCGTTGCTGAGAATGGCGGCCAGGGGTTTGACCAGGGAGCTGGCCCCCGCCAGGGGCAACAACAGAATCGGCGCCAGCAGCAGGTTGGCCACCAGCAGCCCCAAGATCAGTCCCACGGCCCGGCTCACGAGCAGGTCGGTGGGCATGGTGCGCACTTGCCGCATCAGCTGCTGCCGCAGCCTCCGGAACACGAGCCCCGCCACGATGCCGATGCCCGCACCAGCAGCCGTCAGGCCAAGGCGAACCCCCTGGGCGTTCACGTCGTCGAGAAGCTCCTGGGGCAGCAGATGCACGCCCATCCAGCCTGTGGCTGAACCGGAGATCAGAAAGAGAAGGAGAATGAGCGCTTCAACCATCGTGTTGGATCCCGGCTGCTCACCCCGTTTGAAGGCAGCATGCATCATCGTCGACCGTTTGGCTCGGGATGATGTCCGCACCCGCGCCCCGAAGCGCCTATCTCCATATTCCTTTTTGCCATCGCCGCTGTTTCTACTGCGATTTCGCAGTCGTCCCGCTTGGTGATCGCGTGCAAGCGCTGGATGGTCCTGGCAGCGGATCCATTGCGCTCTACCTCGACAGCATTCTTCAGGAGATCCGCCTGTCGCCAGCGGGTCCCCCCCTGGCCACGGTGTACATCGGTGGCGGCACCCCGTCCCTGCTGACGGCGGATCAGGTGGGAGGCCTGCTCGCGGCCCTGACTGACCGCTTCGGCCTGCAACAAGGGGCGGAGGTCACATTGGAGATGGATCCAGCCAGCTTCGCGCTCGACGACCTTTCGGCCCTGGTTCGCCACGGTGTGAACCGGGTGAGTCTTGGTGGGCAGAGTTTCGATGATGGTGTGCTCGCTGCTCTGGGGCGCCGGCATCGCCGCAAGGATGTGCTGGAGGCCTGCCGCTGGATGCAGCGCTTTCTGCAAGAGGGACGTCTACGCAGCTGGAGCCTGGATCTGATCCGCAATCTCCCCGATCAGGATGATGCGGCCTGGGCAGCAACCCTTTCGGAGGCCGTGGCGCTGCAGGCGCCCCATCTTTCGATCTACGACCTCAGCATTGAGCCTGGCACCGTGTTCGCCAGGCGCGAGCAGCAGGGCACGCTCAGGCTTCCCGATGAGGACGGTGCCGCCGATCGAATCGCCTTCACGACGCAGCGTCTTTTCGAGGCGGGGTACTGCCGCTACGAGATTTCCAATTACTCCTGGCCGGGGCATGCCTCGCGCCACAACCGCGTGTACTGGAGTGGTGCGGGGTGGTGGGCCTTTGGCCTGGGCGCCACCAGTGCCCCCTGGGGTGAGCGATTCGCCAGGCCGCGCACCCGCGAGGCCTATGCCCTGTGGCTCGAGCAGCAACAACAGGAAGGGCCCCATACTTCGCTGCTGCGGGAGAGCGCGCAGCCGCTCAGCCTCGAAGACCGGCTGTTGGTGGGGCTACGCCGCCGGGAGGGGGTGGATTTGCTGCAGCAGGCCCTGGCGAGTGGCTGGAGTGCCCAGCGCTGTGCCGTGCATCTTCCTGATCTGGAACAGCGTTGCCAGGAGTTCCTCACTCAAGGCTTGATGGTGAAACGGGGGCATCGCTGGCGACTCACGGACCCCCTGGGAATGGCTCTCAGCAATCAGATCCTGGTGGAGGTTGTGCAGTGGTGGGATCAGCTGCCGGCTGACGCTGGTCCTCCAGCCAGGAGCGAAGCGCCTCAATGCCCAGAGTCCTCCCCTCCAGGCGGGCAGGACTGAAGGGCGGTTGCCGGGGGGTGAGCCCCAGCAGGTCAGCGGTCACGCTGACCTGGCCATCACAGTTCTGCCCGGCACCGATTCCGATCACAGGGATCGCCAGGTCTCGCCGCAGGTGACCAGCCAGGGCTTCGGGCACGTGCTCCAGAACCAGCGCAAAGCAACCGGCCTTCTCCAGTTCCGAAGCCTGGAGCCGTAATCGTTCCTGGCTCACGGGATCCTTCGCCTGGCGGCGGTACCCCAGTTGATGCACCGATTGGGGGGTCAGCCCGAGGTGGCCCATCACAGGAATCCCCATGCGCACCAGCCGCTCGATCACCTGCACCACTTCCGGCTCGGCGCCTTCCAGCTTCACGCCGCCTGCGCATGAATGCTTGAGCAGGTGTCCTGCAGCGGCCACGGCACGGTCGAGACCGCACTGGTAGCTGAGAAAAGGCAGATCGGTGATCACCAACGGCTGCTCAGAGGGGGGCTTGCTCAAGCCACGGCAGACCGCCTGGGTGTGGAGCAGCATCTGCTCAAGGGTCACGGGCAAGGTGGTGGCGTGCCCAAGGCTCACCATGGCCAGAGAGTCGCCCACCAGCACGATGTCAGCACCGGCTTCTTCAACGACAGAAGCGCTCAGGGCATCCCAGGCCGTGAGCATCGTGATGGTGCGGCCGGATTGTTTGAACCGGATCAGATCCGAGGCTCTCAACCTCTTCCTCTAGGCAGCGGGAGTCCATTGCTAACATCCGAAGTGACTCGGACCCATGCGGTTCAGACGCCCAAACCTGGTCAGATCCGGAAGGCAGCAGCCACACGGGATGCTCGGGACAGGCGTGGATTCCGGGTCACCCCTTTTCAAGCACTGCAGAGCCGTTGTGCGAGCTCTGCAGTGGCTCAACGTCAGTCAGTTGGATCCTGACGGGATTGGCGCTGCCGCAGAAACTCGGGAATCCTGGCCCCAGCATCCGAGGGTTCAGGGGATGCATACGCAGAGGGTGCGGCCTGAGGAATGCTGCGTTCGCTGCGATACGGCTGACCGTTCTCGAACCCCGTGGCAATCACAGTCACGTGAATCTCCCCTTCGAGAGCCTCATCCACCACAGCACCCACGATGATGTTGGCTTCGGGATCCACCACGTCGTAGATCACTTCGGACGCACTGGTCATGTCCTCGAGGGTCATGTCACGACCGCCGCTGATGTTGATCACGCATCCCTTGGAGCCATCGATCCGAGCTGCCTCAAGCAGTGGGCTGTTGATCGCGGTCTGGGCCGCTTCGATGGCCCGGGAGCGTCCTGATCCAACGCCGATGCCAAGCAGGGCTGTGCCGGCTTCGGTCATCACCGAACGCACGTCGGCGAAATCCACATTCACAAGTCCTGGGCAGGTGATGATGTCGCTGATTCCCTTCACGCCCATCCGCAGCACATCGTCCGCGCTGCGAAACGCTTCCTGAAGAGGAGCACCTGCGATCGCATCCCTGAGCCTGTCATTGGGGATCACAATCAGGGTGTCCACGTGCTCTGCCAGGCGTGCAATTCCCTCATCGGCCTGACGCATGCGCCGGCGACCCTCGAAACCAAACGGTTTGGTGACAATGCCAACGGTGAGAGCGCCACTTTCCTTGGCGACCTCAGCAACAACGGGAGCCGCTCCGGTGCCGGTTCCTCCGCCCATTCCGGCAGCGATGAACACCAGGTCAGCACCCTGGATGGCTTGCTGGAGATCGGCGCGGGATTCCTCAGCCGCTTTCTGACCGATGTTGGGATTGCCACCAGCGCCCAGGCCCCTGGTGAGGGTTTGACCAAGTTGAACCCGGTGTTCCGCGGATGACTGGATCAGAGCTTGGGCATCCGTGTTCAGCACGCGATAGGCGACACCCTCGAGGTCACTCATGATCATGCGATTGACGGCATTGCTGCCACCACCGCCCACGCCGATCACCTCAATCCGGGCTGACTGACTGGGAAGAATCCCTTCGACCGCTGGAGACGACGACATCTGACCGTTCACCATCTCCATGGTTCGTGCTGACCCGTTGAGCTGCGAGTGCATTATGTCCCTGCGCGTGACGATCGCTGAAGGTCTGAACACACTCGGTTTCCTTGGGCGAGAGCGCAACCGGTGGTCAGGATTCGCTCGCTTTCTTGGCTGCTTTGGCCGGCAATTGCAGCTCGGGCTTGCTTGGATCTGAAAGATCAATGCTGGTGTCGTTCTGACCACGCAGCTGGGCCGGAAGACTGCGCGTCAATTGCACCACGGTGTTGAGCTGTTGGTCCAGCAAGGCTCCGTTGGAGCCGAGTTTCACGAGGCCGAGGGAGGTTGTGCGCAGGCTGAGATCACCATCGGGAGCGATGTGGATCACCTGCAAGGGGCTGCCGAGTTGATCTCTTTGCTCGAGCAGCTTGGCAATGGTTGAGCGCCGGCTTGGGATCCAGCCCAGCACGCGTACAGCACTGGTCGGTGCCTCGCCCTGGCGCGCCACGGTCAGGGGCATCCAGCGCCCGTCGCGATCCACCATGCCCTGCTCCGTTCCCCCCGCTCCCCGTCGCGTGGCGGCGGCGATCGGGCGGCGATCTTGCAGTTCCACCTCCAAGCCTGGCGGCAGCAACCGCCGTTGCACGGTCACCGACTGCACGGGTAGTTCAGCCATCAGGCGACGTTCGAGCGTGCTCGGTTTCAACGACAGCAGCGGAAGTGGAAACCGCAGCCCTGCGGCTTTGGCGACGTTGCCAGGGCCGAGGCGATCACTGCCAACGACTTGGAGTTGGTCGATGGAGCGCAGCGTCCAGCCAGCACTGAGGAGAATCCAGCTCAAAGCAGAGGCGGATCCGCTGAAAACAATGATTCTCCAGGCCTGAATCAACTGGTCTCGCCGTCGCTCTTGCCGCAGGCGCCTGCGACGTTCAACGCTTGGAGGCAGCGGTCCTGCAGACTTCGATGCCCGACGCTGGCTGGATTGGGTCTGACTGCGGGGCATCAGAGGTCACAGCGGGCCTTGGCCATCAGCTGTTCCATCCAGCGACGGGCCCGTTCTGCATCCGAGAAAGGAACGTCCATCTGTTGCCCTTCTCCGATCAAACGCAGACGGCATTGGCCCTGGGATTCATCCGAGAGCGGTGTGTCTCCCGAGGCCAGCGACATCAGCTCAACCAGTTCCAGGGTCTTGATCACAAACCGACCCTCTTCTCGGAAACTTCCGGCGTGAAAACTGCTCCAGCTGAGTTCACCCTCCTTGAGGCGGGCTGCTCCGCAACCATCGAGTTTGGCCAGCTCCGACGACTGACTCCATTGCCTGAACAGGGACTGCCTGCGACGTTCGAGCCAACCCAAGGCGGCCAGCAACACGAACACCAGAAGCAGTGGAAGCCAGAGCAGTCCGTGCATCATCGCCGCGTCACCAGCATCAATCGATTCATTCTTGCGCCGTATCGACCAGCTCTGCCACCAATTGCGGCAATGGGATACCTGAGGCGGCCCAGAGCGTGGGATACATGCTCTGGGAGGTGAAGCCCGGCAGGGTGTTGATTTCATTGAGCCAGATCTCGCCCGAGGTTTCGTCGTAGAACACGTCCACGCGGGCCTGGCCAAAGGCATGCACGGCATGGCAAGCCCGGATGGCCATGGCCTGGATCTGCTGGCTCACCGAGGCTGGGAGAGGCGCGGGAATCAGCGTGTGACTGCGCCCCTCGGTGTACTTGGTCTCATAGTCGTACCAATCGGCGTCAAAGCGAATCTCCCCCACCACGGAGGCCCGCAGATGCCGACGCCCCAACACGGCACATTCCAGTTCTCTGGCGTTCACGCCCTGTTCAACGAGCAGCCTGGGGTCGAGTGCGGCCGCCTGGTGCAAGCCCGCCAGCAGCTCATCTCTGTTACTCGCTTTGGTGATGCCCACCGATGAACCCAGGTTGGCGGGCTTGACGAAACAGGGGTAACCCAGCTCCTGCTCCACGCGGGTCAGCAGCTGCTCCAGTCGCTCCGGATCCTCCAGGTCGGCGGCAGTCAGGCCCATGTAGGGAACCTGGGACAGACCAGCAGCAGCAAAGGCGGCCTTCATCGCCAGTTTGTCCATTCCCACTGCCGACCCGAGCACCCCGGAGCCCACGAAGGGTTTGTTCATCAGCGTGAACAGACCCTGCACCGTTCCGTCTTCACCGTTGGGACCGTGCAGCACTGGGTACCAGAGGTGCACGCTGTCGGGATCCACCGGCCAGTGACGCAGTCCCGGAGCAGGCAGAGGCTGGGGGAGCTGATGGGCGTCGAGGGCCTTGTTCTGCTCCAGTGCACGTTCGGCCACCGCCGGGCCCCACCAGCGACCCTCGCGATCGATGTAATGCGGAATCACGGCGAACCGCTCCTGATTCTCCGGGGCGCTGAACGCCTCGATCACCGTGCGGGCCGATCGGATCGACACGGCATGTTCGCCGGATGCTCCTCCGAACACCACGCCAACGCGGAGAAGGGATGTCGGCATGGGAGCGGTGTCGGTGCGTCGGGTTGCCCCGCAACGTATCAGCAGTTCAGAGGAGTGCCACTGAGGGAGAAGGAACGCACGGCATCGATGTGCACGTTCACCAGATCACCGGCCTGATACCGCCGGCCGTCAGCTCCGGTTGCACTGAAGAAGGTGAGTCTGTTGGTGCGGGTGCGACCCATCAACTGGGAGGGATCTTTGGGGTTGATGCCTTCAGCCAGCACCTCTTCCACGCGGCCGGCATAGCGCCCGTTGCGTTCCCGCGCGCAGCGTTCCACCAGGGCATTGATTTCCCTGAGACGCTCCACTTTGATGTCTTCAGGCAGCTGGTTGTCCCAATCGGCGGCAGGGGTGTTGGGCCGCGGTGAATAGGCGGCCGTGTTCACTTGGTCGAAGCCGATCTCTTCGATCAGGGCCAGGGTGCGCCTGTATTGGGCATCGGTTTCACCCGGGAAGGCCACGATCACATCGGCGCTCAACGAGGCATCGGGCATGCGCTCGCGGATTCTGTCGATGATGCGCCTGTAGCGCTCCACGGTGTAGCCCCGGGCCATGGCCCTCAGCACATCGTTATCACCGCTTTGAAAGGGGATGTGGAAGTGCTCGCAGAGTTTGGGCAGGTCGGCGCAGGCATCGATCAGTCGATCGGTGAAATAGCGGGGATGACTGGTGGCAAAGCGGATCCGCTCCAGGCCCTCCACGTCGTGGACGTGATGGAGCAGATCGGTGAGGGTGTGCTGGCGGCGTCCTTCGGGGGTGATGCCTAGCAGATCGCGCCCATAGGCGTCGATGTTCTGCCCCAACAGGGTGATCTCCTTGAAGCCCTGGGCCGCGAGCCCCTCCATCTCAAGCTTGATGGCGTCTGGAAGCCGTGACTGCTCCTTGCCGCGAACAGAAGGAACCACGCAGTAGGTGCAGCGCTCGTTGCAGCCGTAAATCACATTCACCCAGCCGCAGATGCTGCTGTCGCGCCGGGCGGTGGTGATGTCTTCAAGAATGTGGTGCTCTTCGGTGGCCACCACTTGCTGGCCGCTGTCCACTTGCTGCAGAAGCGTTTCGAGGCGGTTGGCGTGTTGGGGCCCCATCACCAGGTCGAGCTCCGGCACCCGCCTGAGCAGCGATTCACCTTCCTGCTGCGCCACACAGCCTGCCACCACCAAAGTGAGATTCGGATTCGTGCGTTTGCGTTGCGCCTGGCGTCCCAGGTAGCTGTACACCTTCTGCTCCGCGTTATCGCGGATGCTGCACGTGTTGTAGAGCACTAGATCGGCATCCAGCTCGGCACTCGCTTCTCGGTAGCCCATGGATTCAAGAATCCCAGCCATGCGCTCGGAATCGGCCTTGTTCATCTGGCAGCCGAAGGTGGTGATCCAGTAGCTGCCACGCTCCCGGCTCGGCAGCATTGCGGTGGTGGGCGAGGCGGTCACGGTCAAGGCAGAGAGCCGTCCAAAGGATCGGCGGTGTCGAACGCTGCTTTCAGTGTCGGATACGGCGGTGCTGTGCCAGCTTGTGGATTGGTGCTCTCGGGCCATGGGCTGGAGTCTGCGTCGATTTCCGCTCACCAAGGCGGTCCCTCTGGCGATCAGCAGGGGAACCACGTCTGTCGTGGAACGCCTGGAACTTCGCCTAAACCATGGCGGAACTGTGGGGTTCGGCGAAACCGGCGGGCTGGATACGGGCCATCGCGCCTATGCGCTGGAGGCCATCGAGGCTGAACTCCAGGCTCTGTTGCCCACCTTGGAGTCCTTGAACCCTGAGGACCGTCATTCCATCGAACCTTGGCTGGCCCCCCTGTCTCCGCCGGCACGGTGTGCTGTGGATCTGGCCCTCTGGGACTGGTGGGGTCGGCAGCTGGGGCAACCGATCTGGAAACTGTTTGCGTTGGATGGCACCAGGGGGGTGGCCACGAGCGTCACCCTTGGTCTGGCCTCTGTTGAGAAGGTTCTGGAGCGCCTTCAGCGCTGGTGGCGTCAGATGCCGGCCACCCGAATCAAGCTCAAGCTCGGCAGTCCGGAGGGGCTCGAGCATGACCGCGCCCTGTTGCAGGCCGTGGCCATCGCCCTGGACGAGCGCTCTCAGCGGATGGCCGTGGCCCACGAACTTCAGGTGGATGCCAACGGAGGCTGGACGCTGGAGCAGGCCAAGGCGATGCAGGTGGACCTGGAGCAGGCGGGGGTGGTGTTGCTCGAGCAACCTCTGCCCGCTCGTCTTGATCCCGAGGAGGATCTGCAGGGATTTGCAGCGCTGCGTCCGTTCTGCAATCTGCCCTTGGTGGCCGATGAAAGCTGTTGGGATCTCAAGGATCTGCTGCGCTTGGCTCCCCATGTGGATGGCGTCAATCTCAAGCTGCTCAAGACCGGTGGTCTCACGGAGGCCTGGCTGATGGCCCAGGTGGCAGAGCGGCTTGATCTGGATCTGATGGTGGGCTGCTATTCCGACAGCACGTTGCTGAATGCCGCTGCAGCGCAGTTGCTGCCTTGCATCCGCTGGCCTGACCTCGACAGTCACCTCAATCTGGTGGATGACCCTTACAGCGGATTGCCGCTCAAGGGGGATCAACTTCTGCCTCCGCACGGATGCGGATTGGGCGTTGCACCGCTGGAGGCCTCCTGATGCTGGCTGATCAGGATCCCGTGGTGCTGCTTCAGCACGCCGGTCTCAACAGCCTCACCGGCAAAACCGGGTTGGCGATGTTGCGGCATCGACGCGGACCGATCGTTGCGGTGATTGATCCAGACCATGCTGGCCAGTGCTTGGAGACGGTGACCGGGATTTCCAGGTCTGTTCCTGTGGTGAAGGATCTGGCTGAGGCTCTCCCCTTTCGACCGTCTGTGGCCGTGGTGGGCCTCGCTCCCTCCGGTGGGGTGCTGCCGGAGGCGCTGCGGTCGGATGTGTTGCAGGCTCTCAAGGCGGGCCTGTCGGTGGCCAGTGGGTTGCATACCCACCTGGCGGATGATCCGGAGCTCAGTGCGGCGATTCGGCCTGGACGCTGGATCTGGGATCTCCGCTGTGAGCCCAAGGGACTGAGGGTTGCGCAGGCCAGGGCTGCCGCGTTGCCCTGCAAGCGCGTGCTGGCCGTTGGCACCGACATGGCCGTGGGCAAGATGAGTGCTTGCCTGGCGGTGCATGAGGCGGCGCTCCGCGCCGGCGTGTGCTCAGCTTTTGTGGGCACCGGCCAGGCCGGGATCCTGATCAGCGGCAGCGGTGTTCCCTTGGATGCGGTACGGGTGGATTACGCCGCTGGAGCGGTGGAAGCTGCGGTGATGGATGCCGCCTCAACGCTGCCTGACACGGGGCTGGTGCTGGTGGAAGGGCAGGGATCGCTCTGCCATCCCGGTTCGACGGCCACCCTGCCCCTTCTGCGCGGCAGCCAGCCCACAGCCCTTTTGCTGGTGCATCGCGCCCAGCAGAGCTGCATTCATCGTCTGCCGGAGATTGCCCTTCCTCCCTTGGGGGATCTCATTCAGCTTTGTGAGGGGCTTGCGTCGATCGGTCGTCCGCAAGACGCAGGACCTCCACCCAGGGTGCGAGCGGTGGCCCTGAACACCGCACACCTGAGCGATGCGGAGTGTGAGCGTTCCAGCGCAGAACTCAGCGAAACGTTGTCGCTGCCTTGTGTTGATCCGATCCGACAGGGAGCTGATGCTCTGCTCAAAGCCCTGTTGGCTTCATGAACCATGGAATGAAAGGGCGAGCGAGGGGATTCGAACCCCCGAATAGCGGCGCCACAAGCCGCTGCCTTAACCACTTGGCGACGCCCGCCGCGTCGGTAAGAATCTACCAATCCGCCCCCCAGGCCCTGCGTACGTCCTCCGTCCATCGGCGCTGGTCTCCGGCCACTGCGATTGCCATGGCGCTCTTGCTTGGTGGAAGCGTGACCGCCTTGGCTGTCACCAACCCCACCAAGGAGGAGTACGGCGCTCATGCCGGCACCC
Organism: Synechococcus sp. BMK-MC-1; assembly: GCF_014279955.1. Taxonomy (NCBI): domain Bacteria; kingdom Bacillati; phylum Cyanobacteriota; class Cyanophyceae; order Synechococcales; family Synechococcaceae; genus Synechococcus; species Synechococcus sp. BMK-MC-1. The sequence continues at coordinate 1,718,807 of NZ_CP047939.1, read as the reverse complement.
AGCTGGTCGGTCTGGCGACCGACGAGCTTTGCTCGCAGCGCACGCTCCCCTTGGTGCTGCAGCTCTGGATTAAAGACTGCCCCCGCTTGATCGCCGATCAGGAGGCTGCGCTGGCGTCGCTGGCCAACCAGTTCACACGGCGTTGGAATCTGGGCGTGGCCAGTGTCTTTGTGACCACGGTGGGGGGACAGGACCTGCTGCCCACCTTGCGTCTTCCCCGCTACTCCGTCACGACCTTGGGGGTCGCGGGTCGGTTTTTGGTCCTGCAGACCCAGTCGGATTCTGGAGACTTGGAATGAGTGGGCAAGCCGCTGGATCTCTGCGCAGCCGCTGCCCGGTCAGCCTTGTTGATTGGCCTGCTGGCGTAGCAGCAGAGCGGCCTGCCGACGGCCTGCTGTCCGTAGAGCTGCGTTGGCTGGAGGGCCGAATCACCTCCGTCTTGCCTGTCGCCGACGCCCAGGGCCTGGTGCTGCCCCGCCTGGTCGAGCCCCATGCCCATCTCGATAAGGCCTTCTCCTGGTCCGACTTCCCAAATCCAACAGGGACGTACGCCGGAGCGATGGACGCCAACATGCGCGAACATCGCACGCGCACGGCTGAGCGGGTTCATGAGCGCAGTGAGCGAGCGCTGGCCTTGGCCTGGCGTCATGGCCTGCGGGCCATTCGCTCGCATATCGACAGTTTGGGGCCAGGGGCCGCCTGCAGCTGGGAGGTGCTGACAAGCGCGCGTCAGCGCTGGAAGGGGCGCATTGATCTCCAGCTGGTGGCGCTCGTACCCATCGCCCATTGGTCCACACCGGAGGGAGAGCATCTGGCCTCCCAGGTTGCAGCGGCCGGAGGCGTGATCGGTGGTGTGATCGAACCACCTTGTCGGGGCAGGGCCCCCCGCCAGGCGCTGCGACGGCTTCTGGCACTGGCGGAGCGCCATGGCTGCCCCGTTGATCTGCACATCGATGAGGCCTCAGAGCATCCTGCGGCCGGGGTTCGGCAACTGCTGCGGGTCCTGCGCACGATGACGGTGTCGGTGCCGATCACCTGCAGCCATGCCAGCAGCCTTTCGCTGCTGAATCCAGCCTCCCTGCGGCGTTTGGGGGTGCAGATGGCAGAGCATCAGTTACGGGTGGTGGCTCTGCCACTCACCAATGGATGGCTGCTCGGGCGTCGCGGGCAGGCCACACCACTGCAACGGCCCCTCGCTCCGATTCGCCAGTTGCGTGATTGCGGTGTGTGTGTGGCCGTGGGGGGAGACAACGTGCAGGATCCCTGGTTTCCAGGCGGGAACCTGGACCCCCTGGCCTTGATGGCCATGGGTGTTCCCCTGGCTCAGCTGGCTCCCTGGGATGACGAGGGGATGGCTCCGTTCAGCATGGATGCCGCCCGTTTGCTGGACTTGGCTTGGGATGGAGTCTTTCGCCCAGGTGCTCCTGCGGATCTGATCCATGTGCCCACCGGTGGCTGGCCCGAACTGCTCTCGGCTCCTCCCCAGCGCCAGGTGCTGGCGGGTGGCGTCTGGGTCCAGGATTGAACGTGCGTTCCCTTGATCGTGACGTCCATGGTTCCTGAGATGTTGCGTGCGGAACTGGCGGCGGTGCCAGATCTCACCCTGCTTGAGCGGCCCGAAGATCTGGATCGCTACTCCAAAGACGCTTACGACTACTCACCGGTGTTGCGGGAGCGGCTGGCGTCCTGTCGGGCTGCGCTGGTTGTGCGCCCAGACACGGTGGAGGCTGTGGCCGCTGTGGCTGCGGCGTGCTGTCGTCATGGCATTGCGCTCACCCTCAGGGGCGCCGGCACCGGCAACTACGGACAGAGCGTCCCCCTCGAGGGAGGGGTGGTGATGCTGATGGGACGTCTGCGTGCGGTTCGCAGGATTGAGGCGACCACCGGCGTCGTCACGGTGGAATGCGGCTGTCTCCTCAAAGATCTCGATCAGATGCTGCGAGGGCATGGCCGTCAGCTGCGCCTGTTGCCCAGTACCTGGCGCAGTGCCACGATCGGCGGCTTCATCGCCGGCGGCTCCGGCGGAATCGGTTCGGTGCGCTGGGGGTTTCTGCGCGATCCAGGTCACCTGCTCGGTCTTGAGGTGGTGACGATGGAGCCGGAGCCCAAACGCCTCCAGTTGGAGGCCGCCGAGGCGGAGGCGCTGAATCACGCCTACGGGACCAACGGGATCATCACCGCACTCACGCTCGCCACCGCCCCTGCGGTTGCTTGGCAGGAAATGGTGATCGACTGCGTTGACTGGCCATCCGCTGTGGAGCTGGCGCAACGCTGCTGCGGATCAGCGTTGGATCTCCACCTCTGCACCGTGCTGGAAGCTGACGTGGTGGCTCAGTTACCGGCCTGGGATATCCCGGAGACAAAAGCGGATCGTGTGCTCCTGCTGGTGGCTCCTGATGCGGTGAGCACGGTGGAGCAGTTGGCGGCCGACTGTGGTGCGGCCGTGGTCTTTTCTGAGGCGGAACAGCACCATGCCGGCCATGGCCTGCGGGAGCTGACCTGGAACCACACCACCCTGCATCTGCGCCACCACGACCCCGACTGGACTTACCTGCAGATGCTGCTTCCCCAACCGGAACTGGACTGCCTCCATGCGCTGAAGCAAACCTGGGGCGGGGATGTGCTCATTCACCTGGAAGCTGTGCGACAGCAGGGTGTTCAGCGGCTTGCGGCCCTGCCACTCGTGCGCTGGCGCGGGGCGGATGCGTTGGAGCGTTTGATGCAACAGTGCCGCGACCTTGGGGCGCTGATTTTCAACCCGCACGTGCTCACCGTGGAGGGCGGAGGGCTCGGCGTTGTGGATGGCGATCAGGTGGCCGCAAAGCAACGCTTGGATCCAGCAGGTCTGCTCAACCCCGGGAAGCTCGGCGGATTCAGCAGCTGAGGCTGTCGCGGGTGAGCACGCCGGTGGTGGGGTTCACACCTTCGGCCTCCTGGCAGAGCCTGCGCTGGTCATCCCGGTCCAGCAGGGCGTCGCTGAAATCAGCTCCATCCACCTGAGCGCCGGCAAAGCTGCTTCCGGAAGCGATCACCCCGATCAAGACGGCATCTCGCAGGTCCGTTCCGGTGAAATCCGCACGATCCATGAGGGCATCACTGAGGTCGGCGCCATGGAAGTTGGCATCGGCAAAGGCACCCTGGGTGAAGATGGCCCCCTGCAGATTGGCCCCGCTGAAATCAGCGCCCTTGCCCGCCGCGCCGGCAAAAGAGGTGTTGCTGAGGGCCTGATTATGAAAATCAACGCCGTTTTGATTGGTCAAGGTGTAGTCCACCCGTTCCTGAAACAAGGCTCTGTCCTGAAGGCCAACCCCGGCTGAGGTGTCCAGCGCCATGGCGGGATCGCACAGGACAGCGATCACCAGGGTGATGGCGGTGATGAGTTTCAGCAGCGAGGGCATGAACGACGGGCTCGGCATCGGTTCACTCTGCCTGCAGCTGATGCGTCTCAAGCAGATGACCGATCAGGTACAACGAACCAGCCACCACCGGGGCTGCCTGGGGCCAGCCGTCGTGTTCGAGTTGGTGGAAGGCCTCTGTGGCATTGGCGGCGCCCCTGAGCTGGTGGGCGAGCTCCGGAGCGGCATGCTGCAGCTGCTCCAAGCTCCAGCTGCGGTGCTCGGGAACGGGAATGATCCAGGCCTGATCCTTGGGCTGAAGCAGGTGCTTGAGCATGGCCGGGGCCTGTTTGTGGGCCTGGATCGCCAGCACCCAGCTCTGCGCTTGATCGGCAGCTCTCCAGCGGCAACGCTCCTGGGCCAAGGCGGCGGCAGCGGGCGGATTGTGGGCTCCATCAACGCGCAGGCGCCGGCCCTGCCATTGCATCCACTGAAGTCGGCCTGGCCAGCGCGCTGCCGCAAAGCCCTTGCGCATGGCAGCGACGCTGATGCTCTCGCTGGCATCGCCACCGATCCATTCCAGAGCAGCTCTGGCCACGGCGGCATTGCTGCGCTGCAGTTCTCCGGGCAGCCCGAGCGTCCAATCGTTGGCGAGCGGTTCCACCCAGCGCAAACTGGCGTTCACAGCTGCAGCCGTGCGCTCCAGCACGCGCTGCACCTCCGGGAGCTGTGCCGCACTCACCACATGGCTTCCTGGAGGAATGGCCGCGGCTTTCTCGGTTGCGATCGCCTCCAGGGTGGTTCCGAGATGTTCCCTGTGGTCCAGGCCGATGGCACCGATCGCGATCAGGGGGCGATGGGGATGGGCTGTGGTGGCATCCAGCCGGCCTCCCAGACCGGCCTCCAGCACCAACCAGTCGGGGCGTTGGGCTTCAAAGTGCACCAGGGCTGCACAGATCAGCTGTTCGAAGGGGGTGAGCCGGCAGGTGGTCACCACCGGCTGCAGTCCCTGCAGCAGGCTGCGCAGCTCCTCGATGGTGATCAGTTGGTCGTTCACGCGGATGCGTTCGCACCAGCTCAGCAGGTGGGGCGAGACGGTGAGGCCTGAGCGCAGTCCCGCGGCGATCAGGCCGTGATGAATGAAGCAGGCGATGGATCCCTTGCCATTGGTCCCCACCACTTGCACTGCGGGGACCGCCGCTGCCGGATGCTGCAGTTCCTTCAGGGCCTCCTGCATGCGCTGGAGGGAGAGGTCCATCCCCCGGAGATCGAAGCGCGGCAGCAGATCACCCAGATCATCTCGGCTGGATCCAGGCTGGAGTGGATTCACATCAGATGCTGGAGAGCCCGATCCAGTCGGGTCAGCAAGCTCTGGATTTCCCTCGGTCCAATCACCAGGGGGGGCACCATGCGCACCACCGCGGCGCCGGCAGGCACCAGCAGCAGTTGCTCTTCAAGGGCGGCCTTCACCACATCGGCGGCTGAATATCCGCAGGTGTCGCGAAGAACCAAACCCTGCAGCAGTCCCCAGCCACGGCATCCCGCCAGGTGGTCGGGATAGCGCTCCACGAGGTGATTCAGACCGTCCTGCAATTGCTGTCCCCGCATCTGGACGTTCTTCAGTAAGTCGCGGCGCTGCAGTTCGCTGGCCACCGTGAGACCCGCACGGCAGGCGAAGGGATTGCCTCCAAAGGTGCTGGCGTGATCACCGGGTTCGAACACATCAGCGTGCTCACTCACCAGCAGGGCGCCGATCACGTGTCCACCGCCAAGCCCTTTGGCCAGGGTGAGAGCATCCGGTGTGACACCGAGTTGTTGGTAGCCCCAGAGCGTGCCGGTGCGGCCCATGCCCACCTGCACCTCATCGAAGATCAGCAGGATGTCGCGCTCGCTGCAGAGTTTGCGGATGCGCTGCATCACAGCGGGATCGCCTGGATTCACACCGCCTTCGCCTTGAAGTGGCTCGATCAGAACAGCCGCCACCTTCGGGCCGTTGTGCTCCAGCTGCATCAGCAGCTGCTCAAAGGCGTCGCCGTCGTTGTAGGGGAAGAATTCGAATCCTTCTACCATGGGTTCAAACCCTTGGTGATACCGCGGTTGACCGGTGGCACTTACGGCCGCCAGCGTTCGGCCATGAAAACTGGCCGACGCCGTGATGATGACGGGCCGGTCGATTCCGCGGCGCTGGTGGCCGTGCTTGCGGGCCAGTTTGATGGCGGCTTCGTTGGCTTCGGCACCTGAATTGCAGAAGAACACGCTGTCCGCGCAGCTGTTGGCCACTAGCCACTGCGCCAGTTGTTCCTGTTCGGGAATTTGGTAGAGATTGGACACGTGCTGCAGCGTGCGCAGCTGACGGGTGAGGGCACGCCGCAGGACGCGATCGCTGTGCCCGAGGGTGCAGGTGGCAATTCCTGCAACGGCATCGAGGTGGCGACGGTTCTGGTCATCCCACACCCAGCAACCCCGCCCCTTCACGAGGGACAAGGGAAAGCGGTTGTAGGTGCCCATCACCGCTGTGGACATCGAATCAGCCTTGGGCTCCACCATGACGCTGTGCGGTCGGTACTCCGTTCGGGAGATTGAGCAGATCAGTCTCTCAGCGCCCGGTGCGATTCGCTGGAGGTGAAGTAGGAGCGGTGGGACTTGAACCCACATGCCCGAAGGCGCTCGATTTTGAGTCGAGTCCGTCTACCAATTCCGGCACGCTCCCCCGTTCATAACCCTAAGCGACCACCCCGTGCCCTCTGGTCAGGGCAGGTGCCGTTCGAGCACCGCACCGCAGGCACGCAGTTTGGCTTCGATTCCGGCATAACCCCGATCGAGATGGTTAAGGCCACTCACCTGGCTGCTGCCTCGAGCTACGAGGCCTGCAAGAACCATGGCAGCCGCTGCCCTGAGATCCGTGCCGTTCACTGGGGCAGCACTGAGGCTCGGGACACCCTCAACAATGGCGGTGCTCCCCTGGATGCGGATGGCTGCGCCCATCCTCTGCAGCTCGGCCACGTGTTGCATCCTGTTTTCGTAGATCTTCTCGGTGATCACGCTCGTGCCAGAGGCCGTGGCCAGCAGCGCCATGAAGGGAGCCTGTAGATCCGTGGGAAAACCGGGGAAGGGCTGGGTGGTGATGTCCACGCCCTTGATCGTTCCAGGGGTGATCGTGATGCCGTCCCCGTCGATCTCAAGTTCACAGCCACAGTCCCGCAGTTTCTGCAGCACAGCATTCAGATGCTCGGGCACAACCGGTGCAACCCGCAGCCGGGAACGGGTGATGGCCGCTGCGAGCAGAAAGGTTCCAGCCTCGATGCGATCAGGAATCACGGAGTACTCACACCCGTGCAAGGCCTCCACCCCGTGAATCGTGATTGTGGGACCACCCGCGCCGGTGATGCGCGCCCCCATGGCATTGAGGAGGTTGGCAAGATCCTGAACCTCAGGCTCCTGAGCAGCGTTTTCAATCACGCTGGTGCCTTCGGCCAGAGTCGCGGCCATCAGGATTGTTTCCGTGGCGCCCACGCTCGGGCAGTCCAACACGATGGACGCCCCTTTGAGCCGCTTGCCCTCGCCGGGAACGGCCGCTGTGACGACACCGTGCTCCACGGAGACCGATGCGCCCAAGGCTTTCAAACCGCGGATGTGCTCCACCACAGGCCGTGCGCCGATGCGGCAGCCACCAGGGAGGGGCACCTTGGCATACCCCATCCGGGCGAGGATGGAACCAATCGCAAAAAAGCTGGCCCTCAGCCCATTCACCAGGTCGTAGGGGGGTTCGGCGCTGGTGAGATGGGACGCCTCGAGTTCGACAGTTTCTGAGCGGCGATGAACCTTCGCTCCAAGGGACACCAGGATGTCTTCCATCCCGTCGATGTCGGTGAGGGGTGGAACGTTGTGGAGAGTGAGACGTTCAGCCGTGAGCAGGGAGGCCGTCATCAACACCAGGGCTGAGTTCTTGGCTCCACTGACCTTCAGCTCTCCCTGAAGACTGTGTCCACCATCGATTGCGAGGTGCGGCTTGAGAATGTCCTGAGACGGAGGCGCCGCGGTCGTCATTCCTCGCTTTCTTGCGGAAGTCGCCCTATCTTGACGAGATCGCCTGAGACCGTCTAGACGGCCGGCGCTCAAACTGGCTTGATCACGCCGGGAGAGGTGGCCCTTCGATGACCTATGGTCATTTGGTCGCCTACGCGACACACGCCAGCGGATGTGGCGGAATTGGTAGACGCGCTAGTTTCAGGTACTAGTGGCAGCAATGTCGTGGGAGTTCAAGTCTCCCCATCCGCACTATGTTGTTAGAGCTAGAGCCTCTAACTGCTGACCATGATCGTACTGAAGATTTCCAACTCTTCTGAGGTAGTGGCGGCGAAGGTTGGCAAGTTCCTTGAGTTTTTAACTCCCGATTCCGTTGATGTGTCTGCGGTTGAAGATCAGGTGATCAAAAAAATGGTTGAGAATCTCGCCGCCGAAGGACTGAAAGGTGAGATCGCTGCTGTCAATGGTTTGGATATTGATGGATCAGATCTGGCGATTCACGAAGGCATGAAGGTGCGGAAGCACACCAGCTTCTGACGTGCCAGTGATTGCAGGGGCTGAGGGTGCGCCGATTTCGAGTCGGCGCAATCCCCTGATCAAACGCATTCGGGCGTTGCAAAGCAAGGCCGGAAGGGAGAGCGAGCAGTGCGTGTTGCTCGAGGGAACGCATCAGGTGCAGGAGCTGCTCGCCCAGGGCGAGGCGTGGACCGATCCCCTGGCGGTTCTGGCCACGCCGCTGTGGCTTCAGCGCCATCGGGACTTGCTGGCCCAGTTGCCTGGACCGGTTCAGGTGCAGTTGATGACGCCCGAAGCGCTCGGAGCTGCTCTGACCACCGTGCACCCCGACGGAGTCGCCTGTCTCTGGCCGCTCAAGTCTTTGCCTGCCGCAGGTCCCCTCCCAAATTTTGTTCTTGCTCTCGATCGCCTGCAGGATCCTGGCAATGTGGGAACCCTGCTGAGAACAGCTCTGGCAGCCGATGTCGAGCAGGTCTGGATGGGGGCCGGAGCTGATCCGCTGGGCTCGAAGGTGGTGCGCTCCGCTGCCGGTGCACTCCTTTCACTGCCCTACCGACGCTTCGGCCCCACGGATGCCCAGGGCGTTGAACAACTGGCCACTGCCCTGAAGGACGCGAGAGCCAGGGGACTGCAGGTGGTGGCCACCCTTGTGCCGGATGCAGCAGCCGGTCTCCCGGTGCAGCCCTATTGGCAATTGGACTGGTGTCGCCCCACCGTGCTGGTGCTCGGTAATGAGGGGGCTGGCTTGCATCCTCAGCTGCTGGGCTGCTGCAGCCATGGCGTCACCCTCCCTCACGGCCGCAAAGTGGAGTCATTGAATGTGGCAGCTGCAGCCGTTCCCCTGCTCTTGGAACGCCGACGGGCGACAATGACGGCTCCCATGCAGCAGTCCGGGTGAGCGACGCCAGTTTCGACTTCGATGTGATCGTGATCGGTGCCGGTTATGGCGGTTTCGATGCAGCGAAGCATGCTGCTGACCATGGCCTGAAGGTGGCGATCATCGAGTCGCGCGACATGGGCGGAACCTGCGTGAACCGCGGCTGTGTTCCCTCCAAGGCTCTGCTCGCCGCTTCAGGCCGTGTGCGCGAGCTGGCCGATGCCGACCATCTGGCCGGTTTCGGAATCCATGCCGCCCCGGTGCGCTTCGAGCGCCAGAAAATTGCGGATCACGCCAATCAACTGGTCGCCACGATTCGCGGAAACCTCACCAAAACCCTGGAAAGGGCTGGGGTGACGATCATTCGCGGTCAGGGGCGTCTGGAGTCGGCTCAGGCCGTGGGCGTGAGGGAAATCAGTGGCGTGGACCGTGTGATCACCGGCAAGGACGTGATCCTGGCCACAGGATCGGATCCCTTCGTTCCGCCCGGGATCGAGACCGATGGTCGCAGCGTGTTCACCAGCGATGAGGCCGTCAGCCTGGAGTGGCTGCCGCGCTGGCTCGCCATCATCGGCAGTGGCTATATCGGCCTGGAATTCGCCGACGTATACACGGCTCTCGGCTGCGAGGTCACGATGATCGAGGCATTGGATCGGGTGATGCCGACCTTTGATCCCGACATCACCCGCATCGCGGCACGTCATTTGATTGACGGACGCGACATTGATGCGCGATCCGGGGTGCTGGCCCAATCGATCAAACCCGGAGCTCCGGTTCAGATCGATCTGGTCGACATGAAGACCCGTGAGCCTGTGGAGACCCTCGAGGTGGATGCCGTGCTGGTGGCCACTGGCCGGGTTCCGAGCAGCCGCAACCTCAACCTGGACAAGCTCGGTGTGGAAACCCAACGCGGCTTTGTGCCGATCAATGACCGCATGCAGGTGCTGGCCAACGGGCAGCCGGTCCCCCACCTTTGGGCTGTTGGTGATGTCACCGGCAAACTGATGCTGGCGCACACGGCTGCGGCGCAGGGGACGGTGGCGATCGACAACATTCTTGGCCACAGCCGCGAGATCGATTACCGCAGCATTCCTGCTGCCACCTTCACCCATCCAGAGATCAGTTCGGTGGGCCTCAGTGAAGCCGATGCCAAGCAGTTGGCGGCTGATCAGGGATTTGAGCTGGGGGTGGTGCGCAGTTACTTCAAGGCCAACTCCAAAGCGCTCGCTGAACTCGACAGCGACGGTCTGATGAAGCTTCTGTTCAACAAGGCCTCTGGAGAGGTGCTGGGAGCCCACATCTATGGCCTGCATGCCGCCGATCTGATCCAAGAGGTGGCGAATGCCGTGGCCCGTCGCCAGAGCGTGCGTCAGCTCTCCACCGAAGTGCATACCCATCCCACCCTCAGTGAGGTTGTGGAGGTGGCTTACAAGCAGGCGGCAGCCTCCCTTCTCACACCTGCCTGATTCCTTTCGTTCCGCATCTGCTATGGAGATCCGTCGTCGACCGCCCAACCCCAAGGTTCAGGTGGCCCATCTCGAATACGCCATCCCCCACCAGGATGGTGAACCGCGCAACATTCTCGAGAAGATTGTCTGGGAAAAGGATCGCGAGATCGAAACCGCCCGCCAGCGCATGCCACTGGTGCAGTTGAAGGCACGGGTTGCTGAACTGCCACCGGCGCTGGACTTTCTGGGAGCGTTGCGTCAGGCCCCTGTGGCTCCTGCAGTGATAGCTGAAGTCAAGAAGGCCAGTCCCAGCAAAGGGGTGATTCGTGAGGATTTCGATCCCGTTGCCATCGCCAAGGCCTATGCCGCTGGCGGGGCCAGTTGTCTGTCCGTGCTCACGGATCGCACCTTTTTTCAGGGTGGCTTCGATGTGCTGGTTGCTGTGCGCGAAGCCGTGGACCTGCCGTTGCTCTGCAAGGACTTCATCCTCAGTCCCCATCAGCTTTACCAGGCGCGTGCGGCTGGTGCCGATGCGGCTCTGCTGATTGCTGCCATCCTCACGGACCAGGATCTCGCCTATCTCCAGAAGGTGGCCGCCACCCTGGGTCTCACCGTGCTGGTGGAAGTGCACGATGCCGCGGAGATGGAGCGCATTCTCACCCTTGGAGGCTTTCCTCTCATCGGCATCAATAACCGCGACCTCACCAGCTTTGAGACGGATCTGGCAATCACAGAAGCGCTCACGCAACAGTTTGCGGATCGCCTGCGCGCGCAGGACGCCTTCCTCGTCAGTGAATCGGGTTTGTTTTCGCGTGCCGACTTGAATCGTGTGCAACGCAGTGGTGCCGGTGCGGTGCTCGTGGGCGAAGCCTTGATGCGTCAAGACAATGTGGAGCAGGGGCTGCGCGATTTGATCGCGCCATAAAAAAGCCCCCGCTCTGCGGGGGCTCAAGGTTAGCTCGGCGCCGGATCAGGCGGCTGCCAGGTTGGCGGCCACGAAATCCCAATTCACCAGCTTCTCGAGGTAGGTGGTGATGTAATCGGGGCGGCGGTTCTGATAGTCGAGGTAGTAGGCGTGCTCCCACACGTCCATGGTGAGCAGAGCCTTCTGACCGTGGGCCAGAGGAAGATCAGCGTTGGCGGTTTTGGTGATCTTGAGCGTGCCGTTCTCGACGATCAACCAGGCCCAGCCGCTGCCGAACTGGGTGGCACCAGCAGCCTTGAACTGCTCAACGAAGGCGTCGTAGCTGCCGAAGTCAGCATTGATCTTGTCGAGGAGGGCTCCACTGGGCTGACCACCACCACCAGGCTTCATGCACTGCCAGTAGAAGCTGTGATTCCAAACCTGGGCAGCGTTGTTGAACACGCCGGCCTTGCTGGCGTCACCGGACACAGCGGAGATCACCTCTTCGAGGCTTTTACCGTCGAGATCCGTGCCCTCGATCGCCTTATTCAGGTTGGTGACGTAGCCGTTGTGGTGCTTGCCGTGGTGGAACTCGAGCGTGGAGCGGGAGATGTGGGGCTCCAGCGCATCGAGGGCGTAGGGCAGCGCAGGGAGGGTATGGGCCATGGGAAGGGCAACCGAGCGACGGGATCCTAACGACAGTGCGTGACCTTCAGCTGTTGCCCGCTTGGCGGGCTCAGCCCTTCACTTCCAGCAACTCCACCTCAAAGATCAGTGTGGCGTTGGGGGGAATCACGCCACCGGCACCACGGGTTCCGTAGCCCAGATCGGGGGGGATCACCAGCTTGCGCTTGCCGCCCACCTTCATGCCCTGGACCCCTTCGTCCCAACCCTTGATCACACGGCCGGCACCGAGGGGGAAACTGAACGGCGTGCCGCGGTCATAGCTGGCGTCGAATTGGCGGCCGTCTTCGAGCGTGCCGCGGTAGTGCACCACCACGGTTTGCCCGGAGGTTGCTTCGGCGCCGGTGCCCTCCACAAGGTCGGTGATCCGCAGACCGCTGGCTGTGATTTCAGGCTTTTCAGCACTCATCGGGCCTCCGAGAGCGGACGCATCAGCCTGATTGGAGTCGGGTGCCATGGCAAAGAGGGTTGGATTGGTCTCGTCAGGGTCGAGCTCCATCGCCGTGGAGGCTTGCACGTCCGCCGTCTGAGCGGCAGACGCCTGCACGGTGGAGGTGGGTGGTGCTGCAATCACGGTGGACGGGGCGACCACCTGACTCACCAGCGCCACCATGAGGCACGCCACGCAAACAGCAGAACTGATCAGAATGTCGCGCACTGGAGCTTCCTTGATTCAGGGAGAGTCTGGCAGGTTCAGTCCTGGCGTTCGCGCTGACGGAGTTGCTGCTCCAAGCGGTCGATGCGACCGCGCAGTTCATCCAGCTCTTTCTGGCTGGCAACGCCGAGATCCTGCAAAAGGTGGTCGCGGTTGCGTTCCAGGTTGCGCCCCATCTGTTGCTCAAGTTCGGGGGTTTCGCCCCGCAGAGCTTTGAGTACGTCGTCCACCAGAGCCGAGGCTTGGCTGGCGTCGAGGCGGCCACTGCTCACCCAGTCCTGAGTCACGCCGCGCAGGCGTTCGGCCACCAGGGTGGTGGTGCCGAGGCCTCGTAGCAGGATCTGTTGGAGAGGGTTGGCGGTCTCCATCGCGGAACTCGAGCGTTGTGACTTCAGGATGGCGTCAACCTCTGGGGGGCACCATGGGCAATGACCGATCCCAGATCCTGGTTCGGGCTCTGCTGGGAGGTGTGCTGGCGGGCATTGGTCTGAGCCTGTCGGGGATTTGGTGGATGGTTCCCGCGCTGGCCTTGCTGTGGTCGGTGGCGTTGCATCCGTTGGCCGCAGCACTTTGGGGGGGGCTGGCCGTGGCCATCAGTCATCGCTGGCTGCTGGCTTTGCACCCACTCACCTGGTTAGGGGTGCCAGAGCTTCTCAGTCGTCCTGTGGCAACAGCGATTTGGCTCAGCTGTGGGCTGGCTGCCGCCTTGTTCTTGAGTGCCTGGAGTCTGGTGGTTCGGCTGCTGCCAGGGCGTGCAGGTGCGTTGCAGGCGCTGGTGCTGTCCCTGCTCTGGGGCCTTGGAGAAACCTTGCTGTCGCGTGGCCCACTGTTCTGGATCGGTGTGGGGGGAAGCGTGTTTCCTTCGGATCCTGCTTTCGGTGGATTGGCGCGCTGGTGTGGTGCCGGAGGCCTGGCGGCCTTGCAGCTGATTCTGGGCTGGTGGTTGTGGACGCTATGGGTCAGCACTGATCGTGAGCGCAGGCGTTACCGCCTGCTCGGGATCGGCGTGGTCGGCTTGGCGCTCCTGCACGGTCTTGGTGCTGCGGCCCTGGTCGGCACCGACCGTGGGGCTCTCCCTGCAGACCCCCTGAACCTGGCGCTGTGGCAGCCCGCGATTCCCACCCGGGAGAAATTCAGCGAGGAGCGCCAGAGCCAGTTCCCGCGACGACTGCACGCTGCCTTGACCCGAGCGGATGCTGATGGGGCTGATCTGCTGATTGCCCCTGAGGGAACCTTGCCCCTGCAGCGAGGGAACTTGCTGGTTGAGCCCATTCCTCTCGTCAGCGGTGGTTTTCGTTGGGTCGCAGGCCGTCAGCGCAGTGCTCTGCTGCTCGTGCAAGGGGAGGGCGGTGCTCCTGGCGCCGTGATCGATAAGCACCGACTCGTCCCCCTCGGGGAATGGACTCCGGCCTTGCCAGGCCTGGCGGGGTTGTCCGCCGTGGGTGGCCTCGAGCCGGGGGAGGCCTCCAGGCTCTGGCGTTGGGGCGGGCCCCCTGCCCAGGTCGCCATTTGTTATGAAATTGCCAACGGCACGGCCCTCGCCCGAGCGGCTGCTGAGGGTGGGCAATGGATCCTCGCAGCGGCCAATCTGGATCCCTATCCCTTGCTGCTGCAGCAACAGTTTCTGGCTCTGGCGCAACTGCGCAGTGTGGAGACGGCCCGCCCACTGGTGTCTGTTGCCAATACAGGCCCCACGGCCGCGATCAACGCTCAGGGACAGCTTCTGTCCCGGTTGCCAGCGATGCGCTCTGGCCTCCTGAACGTGCGGGTGCAACCCAGCGCTGTTTTGACTCCTTACGCGCGACTGCGCGAGTGGCCCCTGGTGGGAGTTTTGTTGATCGCCGCCGCAATGCTCTTCAGGCTGAGGTCTGGATCAGACCACCCCCCAGAACCGCGTCACCGTCGTAGAACACCGCCGCCTGCCCAGGAGTGATCGAGAACTGGGGTTCGTCAAAGTCAAGCCTGCAGCGGTGGGGGCGTTCGGCTGCTGCATCCGAAGCTTCCGCAGTCATGGTGGTGAGTCGCGCGGGAACAGGAGCACTGCGGTAGCGCACCTGCACCTGCACCATCTGCGAGTGCTCAGGAGCCGGTGGCGCCATGGAGACCCAGTTGATCGCGCCCACAACACAGTGGCTGCGACCGGCCTGATCGCGCGTCGCGACGACGACCCGGTTCATTGCGGCATCGAGGCGAACCACGTGCAGGGGCTCGCTCCAGGCGACGCCCAGTCCCTTGCGCTGCCCGATGGTGAAGTGCTCGATGCCGTCGTGTTCTCCCACGACCGTTCCATCTTGAAGAACGATTTCCCCTTGCCGCGGAGGCAGGTAAGCATCCAGAAAGGCGCGCATCGATCCATGGTGATCGGCAAGACAGAGGTCCTGGCTTTCCGGCTTGGCCGCCGTGCGCAGTCCATGGCGAGCGGCCTCCAACCGGGTGTCGGGCTTGGTGAGTTCTCCAAGGGGGAACACCACGCGGGCCAGCACCTCCTGGGTGAGGTCGTAGAGGAAGTAGCTCTGGTCTTTGCGGGCATCAAGGCCGCGCAACAGGCGCCATCGGCCCGTGGTCTCGTCAAAACGGAGTCGGGCGTAATGGCCGGTGGCAATCCGGGCGAGACCGCGTTCCTCCTGGGCCCACTGCAGCATGGGCGAGAACTTCACAGCCCGGTTGCAACGCGAACAGGGCAAGGGTGTGATCCCGGCCTGGTAGCCCTCAATCAGGCCATTCACGATCTCGCGCTGGAAGGTGTCGCGTGAATCCACAACGTGATGAGGAATCTCGAGTTGCTCGCAGATCCCAGCGGCGTCCACCAGTCCCTCCGCGCAGCAGGCTCCCTTCCCGCTCATCAACCAAAGGGTGAGGCCTTCCACCTCCCAGCCGGCCTCAACCAGCAAGGCTGCGGTGAGAGAGCTGTCCACACCACCGGAAAGCCCCACGGCAACACGATGCTCTCCGGGCCAGTGGCGCAAGCGATCCAGGGCTTCCGCTCCGGCGGGTGTGGCGGCGGTAACTGGAAATGCGGCCGGCATGGGCTGACGGACAGCAATGGGCTTCTCTCTCCATAGTGAGGTCCCATGGGCCCCCCTCCATGCCTTGGCCAGCTGTCGATGCTGATCATCTGCTGGTTCGCAGTGATCAGATGCTGGAGCTGGAGCAGCAGTGGCTGGCCAGCGGGCTGCCCGTCGCTGCCTTGATGGAAACGGTCGGCCAGAGGATGGCGGAGTGGTGTCTGCAGCGTCCAGCGCGTCTGGCCCATGGGGTCTTGGTCCTTGTGGGGCCTGGCCATAACGGAGGCGACGGGTTGGTTCTGGGCCGAAAGTTGCTGGAGAGGGGCATCACCGTGCGTGTTTGGGCCCCGTTGCCTCTGCGGCAGTCCCTCACCCGCGATCACTGGCGGCACCTGCTGTGGCTGGGGGTGTCGGTGCAGGAGTCTGAGCCTGACCCCGCAGATCCAGCCTTATGGATTGATGCGCTGTTTGGTCTCGGCCAGACGCGACCCCTGCCCGATCCGGTGGCGCACCTGTTGCAGCAGCGTCAGCTCTGCGCACCCGGACAGTTGATCAGCCTGGATTGCCCAGCCGGTTTGGACAGTGATTCAGGCGCCCCGTTGGGTGCCGCGGTCGCCGTGGCCTCCGACACCCTCACCGTGGCTTTCATCAAGCAGGGACTGGTTCAGGACGCGGCTCTGCCCCTGGCCGGCAGCGTGCATCGCATCGATCCAGGGGTCCCGCCAGGGCTGATGGCTTCCCTGGTGTCTCCCCCCGTGCTTCAGGTGGGGGGCCGAGACCTCGAGACCCTTCCGGTTCCTGCTGAGAGCAGCACGGCGATGAAATACGAGCGTGGACGTTTGTTGCTCATTGCCGGCAGCGACGCCTACCGCGGCGCAGCGCACCTTGCGCTGCGAGGGGCTTTGGCCAGTGGTGCCGGCAGTGTGCGGGCGGCTCTGCCAAGGGCTGTGGATCAACAGCTCTGGCAATGGGCTCCGGAAGTGATCTCGGAGCCCGCACTCGAGTCGGATGGCCATGGATCACTGCTGTGGGGGCCTGCTTTGGAACGCAGCGATCTCAATCGGCTGGATGCCGTGCTTGTGGGACCGGGTCTGGGATCCCTCGAGGGGGTCTGGCGAGGCTGGGCCGAACCTTTGCTGGCCTTCCCAGGCCTTCTGGTGCTTGATGCCGATGCACTCAATCAACTCTCCGGGGAGGTTGAGGGCTGGCGCTGGTTCTTGAAGCGGAGGGGACCCACCTGGATCACCCCCCACCCTCAGGAATTTGCACGACTGTTCCCCTGCTGCGATCAGGGCACTCCGCTGGAACGCGCCGTCGCCGCTGCCGAACGCAGCGGTGTGGTGGTGTTGCGCAAAGGGGCACACAGTGTGATCGCAGACCCCTCCGGATCGGTGCATCAGCTGGTGGGGACGGATCGCCAGGTTGCACGCACCGGGCTCGGGGATCTGTTGGCGGGCTTGGCCGGGGGGTGGGGAGCACGGCTGCAGGCCGCCGCTGGCCCGGTGGATGGGGCCGCTCTGGCCGCGGTGGGGCTGATGCATGCCCAGGCCGCTGGCCGCTGCAGCCGCGGCAGCGGGGCCCTGGTGATCGCTGATGAACTGGCGCAGTTGGTGCGATCAGTGACGAAATGACGTGAGGTGTGAAGTGTTTCTTGAGGTTTCCACACGGGATGAAGCGAACTTCATTGGTTTGTGTCGTTTTCAACGTACGAATCTGAAGGGTTGCTGAAAACACATCCGGTCAGGGGAATTTCATAGGACAGTCGCATCACGCCATTAGTTCATCCCCATGCCCTCAGCCGCAGCCGGGGTTTCTGAAACCCAGAGACGACGAAGCAGTGATCCAATCAGTTGGTATCTCGCAACGATTGGAAGAATTCCTTTGCTGACGCCTGCCGAGGAAATCGAGCTTGGAAACCAAGTGCAGCAGCTGATGCAGCTCACTGAAGATGGGTCGATTGCAGCGGACAGTGATCAGTTTGATGGCAAGCAGCGCCGTTTGATTCGGGTGGGTCAGCGTGCCAAACAACGCATGATGAAAGCCAACCTGCGTTTGGTTGTCAGCGTCGCGAAGAAATATCAGGGCAAGGGTCTAGAGCTTCTCGATTTGATACAAGAAGGTTCTCTCGGTCTTGAACGTGCCGTTGAGAAATTTGACCCCACCCGTGGTTATAAATTTTCCACTTATGCGTTCTGGTGGATCCGCCAGAGCATGACCCGGGCGATTGCCTGTCAGTCGCGCACGATCCGTTTGCCCGTTCACCTCAGCGAACGTCTCACCACCATCCGCAAGGTGAGTTTGGATCTCGCGCACAAGCTGGGAGCCATGCCCAGCCGCCTTGAAATCGCCGAGGCGATGGATATGCCAGTGGAGGAGCTTGACTCCCTGCTCAGACAGGCACTGACCACCAGCAGCCTGGATGCACCAGTGAACGGAGAGGAAGGGCGCAGTTTTCTTGGCGATCTGATCGCTGATTCCTCCCTCGAGGAGCCTCTCGACCGGGTGGAGCAGCGGATGCATCACGAGCAGCTCGGTCGCTGGATGAGCCACCTCAGTGATCAGGAGCAGCATGTGCTCACCCTGCGTTTCGGCCTGAACGGCAACGAACGCCATACCCTGGCCGAAATCGGCCGGCTCCTCGACGTGTCCCGCGAGCGCGTCCGTCAGGTGGAGCTCAAGGCCTTGCGCAAGCTTCGCAATCTCACCCGTCGGGTGGCACCCACGTTCTGAGTTCCGTCTTGCAGACTTCACGGATCGAACCGATCCGTTGAAGCCACCGCTCGTCTATCACGAGGCCTACAGCGCACCCCTTCCCAGCAGCCATCGCTTTCCGATGGCGAAGTTTCGGGAGCTTGAGCGCTGCCTCTTCGAGTGTGGACTGGCGCACGCCGGGCAGATGCATCGCCCCCTACCTGTGCCGCGACGCTGGCTCGAGCTGGTGCATCAGAGGAGTTACCACGAAGCCTTTGCGCGCGACCGCCTCGACCGGCAGGCGCAGCGCCGCATTGGCTTGCCTGCCACGACGCCCCTGGTGCAACGCACCTGGCTCGCTGTGGGTGGCACTGTGCTCACGGCCAGGCTTGCCCTGCGCCATGGCTTGGCATGTCACCTTGCCGGTGGCACCCACCATGCCTTTCCCAATTTCGGCAGTGGATTTTGCATCTTCAACGATCTCGCGGTCTGCGCGCGCGTGCTGATCGAGCAGGAAGGCCTTCAGCGGGTGCTTGTGGTTGATCTGGATGTGCACCAGGGGGATGCCACCGCCCTGATCTTCAGCGGCGATGCGCGCGTGTTCACCTTGTCCGCCCATGCCGCATCAAACTTCCCGTCCCGCAAGCAGGTCAGCGATCTCGACCTGCCTCTCAGCGACGGTCTGGAGGACAGGGCCTACCTGCAGACCGTCGGCGACCATCTTCCCGACGTTTTGGATCGCCTGCGTCCTCAATTGGTCTTGTACAACGCAGGCGTTGATCCCCATCGGGATGATCGGCTCGGCCGTCTCGCCCTCACGGATCTAGGGCTTCTGCAGCGGGATCATCTGGTTCTTGATGCCTGCCTCCGCCGTGGGGTTCCCGTAGCCACCGTGATCGGCGGCGGCTACGACGCCATGATTCCACTGGTGAAACGACACGCCTTGGTGTTCCGCGCTGCGGCGGATCAGGCGCGGCTGCACGGGTTGTGATTCAGTCGTCAGCCCAGATGTAACGGGTGAGTTCGGAGCCATCGGGCTCAGGAGCGTTCAAGGCGAAATCAACGCAGTCTTGAACCTCGGCGTCGATCTCTTTCTCGATCGCCCGGAGCTCATCCGCGCTCACCAGATTGGCGGCCAGGAGATCCCGCTCCAGGGCTTTCAGAGGGTCGCGTTTCGCCCAGAACTGCTTTTCTTCCTCGGCTCTCAACTCGTCCGGGTCGGCGAGGGAGTGGCCTCTGAAGCGGTAGGTGAGGCATTCCAGAACGGTCGGGCCTTCTCCAGCTCGGGCGCGTTCCACGGCTCTCTGGGCTGCGGCGCGGACAGCCAGCACGTCCATGCCATCCACCTCTTCACCCGCCATGCCGAAGGCGCCGGCCTTGCGCCAGATTTCAGGATCGCTCGTGGCGCGATCGTGAGCCATGCCGATGGCCCACTTGTTGTTTTCCACCACGAACAGGATGGGCAGCTTCCAGAGCTGCGCCATGTTCAGGCACTCGAAGAACTGGCCGTTGTTGCACGTGCCATCGCCGAAGAACGCCGCCGTGACGGCATTGCTGCTGGAATCACCAAGGGCATCGCGCTTGTAGCGGCTGGTGAAGGCTGCCCCCAGCGCAACGGGAATCCCTTCGCCGATGAAGGCGAAACCTCCAAGGAGATGGTGTTCCTTGGAGAAGAGGTGCATCGAGCCACCGCGACCCTTGCTGCAACCGGTTTCCTTCCCGAACAGCTCACTCATGACCTCACGGGCCGGGACGCCGGCACTCAGGGCATGCACGTGGTCGCGGTAGGTGCTGCAGAACCAGTCGTGCTGGCGCTTCATGGCGCCGATGACCCCCGTACTCACAGCCTCCTGGCCGTTGTAGAGGTGCACGAAACCGAACATCTTGCCGCGGTAGTACATCTCCGCGCACTTGTCTTCGAAGCGTCGTCCGAGCGTCATGTCCCGGTAGAGCTCCAAACCGGTCGCGCGATCCACCGTGGCTCTCTGGGCGGTGACCAGGCTGGATAAACGCTCGGCATGGGCCCCGACGAGACCGCCCTGGGATGACGTGCGTGATTCGGTGCCCACTGCGATGTCCTGGCTCATGGCACTGCGTGATCGACCACCGACTTTAAGGGGCAATGGTGAATCAATGGGCAAAACCCCAGACACTGTCTACAGTCTGCTGCCAATGGTGAATTTGCTGGTGGACCTGCCCATCGACCATTTCCGGCTGCTGGGCGTCAGTCCCACCGCCGAAGCCGAAATGGTTCTCAGGACCCTTCAGCTGCGTCTGGATCGCGCTCCAGACCAGGGCTTCACCCATGATGCGCTCAACCAACGTGCTGAGCTTCTGCGCCTCTCAGCGGATCTTCTCAGCGATCCCCTCCGCCGACGGGAGTATGAGGCGACGCTGTTGGAACTGGGACGCGACCGCCCCGGCGAAACGGCTGGCTTGGAGCTTGCCTTCAACCGGGAAGTGGCCGGATTGATCTTGCTCTGGGAGGCCCATGCCCCCCACGAAACCTTTCAAATGGCCCGCCAGGCGCTGCAGCCCCCGCAGGCACCGGCTCTGGGCAGTGGCCGTGAGTCGGATCTGTCCTTGCTGGCGGCGCTTGCCTGCCGGGATGCCGCCGGCCAGGACCGAGACCAGCGTCGCTACGAATCGGCAGCGACATTGCTGCAGGAGGGCATCCAGCTGCTTCAGCGCATGGGCAAGTTGCCGGATCAGCGCCAGCTGCTGGAGAGCGAACTCCTTCAGCTCAGGCCCTATCGCATCCTGGATCTGCTCAGCCGCGATCTCGCCGAGCAATCCGCTCGGCGCGAGGGGCTGGCGATGCTGGAAACCTTCATCCTCGAGCGTGGGGGCCTTGAGGGAACGGCAGCGGCTGCTCAAGAGTCCGCCGCGGTGCCCGGCGCCATGGATCAGGGTGCCTTCGAGCTGTTTTTTCAGCAGATCCGCCGCTTTCTGACGGTTCAGGAGCAAGTGGATCTGTTCGGCCAACTGCAGCAAGCCGGCTCGATCGATGCGTCCTTTCTCGGGGTGATGGCGCTCGCGGCGGCGGGTTTCTCCCAGCGCAAGCCCGAACGGGTTCAGGATGCCCGCACCAAGCTCGAGGGCTTGGTGCTTGAGGGCTTCGACACCCAGCCCCTTCTGGGTTGCCTTGATCTGCTTCTCGGGGATGTGGACCGTGCCGAACGTCGCTTTTCCACAAGTGCTGACCCGGCACTGAAAGCCTGGATGGACGATCATCCAGGTGATGGTCTGGCGTCACTCTGCGAGTACTGCCGCACCTGGCTCGGGCGTGATGTGCTGCCGGGTTATCGGGATGTGGATGCGGATGCTGTTGATCTCGAGACCTGGTTCGCTGATCGCGACGTGCAGGCTTACGTGGAGAGCCTGGAACGCAAGCAGGCGAGGCAGGCATCGGCCCCACAGCCTCAAGCTGACGCGTTTCCGCCATTCGGCCTCGATCCCGATGGCACCCTGCCGATGACCATGCCAGCGCCAGCGGTGGTTGACGACAGCAGCGCCTCCCCTGAGGAAGAGGAAGAGGACGAGGGTGTTGCGGCGCCTCCGTTCGCCGGGTTGCGCATGCCCCAGCTGCGCTGGCCAGCGTGGCCCTCACTCTCTGTTCCTGAAATTCCGCGTCCCAGCCGTTCGCTGCTGATTGGTTCGGGTGTGTTCGCTGCGCTGGTGGCAGTGGTCGCGGCCGGCAGTTTGATCGGCCTGCGCCGGGACGCCGATTCCGGTAGCGCCGTTTCAGGCTCTGCCGGTGGTGAGGCGACGGCTCCAGCCAAGGCACCCTCGTCGCCGCAAGCCAATGCTGCGTCTCCCACCGCCACGCTCAAGCCGGAGCCCAAAGCGTCTGGCTCCGCCGTGCCAGCGGTGGCGGCTCCCCTGACGGCGGAGCAACCAACGGCAGCGCAGCTGCAGCGCCTGCTGCAAAGCTGGTTGGATGGCAAAGCTGTCGTCCTGCAAGGTGACGGAACGGCCCAGTCGCGGTTGCAGGCGATCGCCAGGCCTGGATTGATCAGCCAGGTGCGCCAGGAGCGGGCGGCCGATCAGGCCGGCGGTGTGAAGAAAACGATTGAGGCTTCGATCACGTCGGTGCAGCTTGTGAGCGAAACGCCGCAGCGGATCGAATTGCTGGCTGAGGTCGACTACCGCGACCAAACCGCCACCCCAGCGGGTCGCGTCGTGGCGACGACGGAACCATCGATGATTCGCGTGACCTACATCCTGGGCCGGGATGCCGATGGCTGGCGCCTGCAGGCTTATATCCCAGGCTGACCAGGCGTCATCCGGAAGGCTCTGACGGCTTGATGCAACGTGGGAAACAGCTTTTGCTCAAGGGTCGGGCTGTCCATGCCCATGGCCCTCAACCCTTGAATGAACTCGCTGCGGCGTCCGGCGAGCACCAGGCGGATGCCTTCGGATTCCAGGAATTGGTTGAGCTGTTGCAGGGCGTTCACGCCACTGATATCGATGCGATCCATCGGGATGGCATCGACCACGAACCACTGCGGTTTTGGAGTCGCTTCGGCAACGGCTCGGCGGGATTGCTCCAGGAAGTGGTCGGCATTGAAGAACACCAGGGGAGCGTTGAAGCGGAACAGCATCAGGCCAGGAACTGCTTTGCCATCGGGATGGGTCTGCAGGGAATGGAATCCCTGAAGCCCTTTCACCCGTCCGAGCAGCTCCACGCGGGGGCGGGCCGTGTGTTTCACAAATCGGATCACCGCCAGCGCCACGGCGATCAGAATTCCGTTGATCGCCCCCAGGGTCACCACCCCCAGGGATGTGATCAACGACAGAGCAAATTCCTTGCGATCGAGCGTCCAGAGACGCTTCAGGCTGGCCAGATCAAACAGGGAGTAAGCCGCCAACATCAGCACCGCCCCGAGGGCCGCCAGCGGTACAAATTGCATCGGCGCGGTGAACCACAGCAGGATTGAGGCCAACGCTGCTGCCGCCACCAGACCGGTGACCTGGCTTCGCCCTCCACTGGTCACCGCCATGGCCGTGCGTGAATCGGCACCGGTCACGGCGAAACCGCCGGATAGGGCTGAGGCCATGTTGGCTACCCCATAGGCCACCAGTTCCCGGTCCACATCGATGCGGTAGCCGCCGCGGGAGGCGAAGCTTCGGCAGGTGATCGTGCCGCTGGTGAACAACACGAGGGCCACGCCAGCCGAGGATCCAGCCAGAGACGGCAGCGCACTCAGAGGGGCGGAGGGCAGCTTCAGCGGCGGCAGGCCTGCTTGCACCGGGGCGAGCACCGCCACGTTGACGCTGGTGAGATCGAGCAACCAGACGGCGAGCGCGCCCAGCACCAGCACCACCAGGGCTGCGGGGATGCGCGGGAGCAGACGCTGGCTCAGCAGCAGAACGGCAAAGCTGAACAGGCCCAGCAAGAGCGTGGGTGCATGGGTCTGCGGCAGTTTCTGGAGGATCTCCAGCAGCCTGGGAATGATTCCACCGCTGTCCACTGAGAAGCCCAGCAGCTTGCCGATCTGGCCCAGCACAATGCTGAAGGAGATGCCGTTGAGAAATCCGATCAGGATCGGGCGGGAAAGGAAGTCGGCCAGCACGCCGAGGCGGAACAGGCTGGCCAGGATGCAGAACAGGCCGGTGAACAGGGTGAGCACCATCACCATGGCGGCATAGAGCCCTGGATCTCCACCTGCCAGAGGGGTGACCGCTGCCGCGAGCATGGCGCAGGTGGCGGCGTCAGGATTGACCATCAGCTGCCTGGACGTGCCGAACAGGGCATAGGCCAACAAGGGGAGAATGCTGGCGTAGAGGCCGGTCACCGGAGCGAGCCCGGCCAGTTCGGCATAGGCGATCGACACGGGAAGCGCCACAGCGGCTACCGACAGGCCTGCGAACACGTCGCGGAACAGATCTTGAGAGGGGCGATAGCCCCGCAGGGCCACCAGGCCTGGAGCCAAAGAGGCGAGTCGCATGGCATCACGCTCTGCTGCAACCCTAGAAATCACCGCCGAGCCCGGCCACTTTTACGATCAGTGGTCTGCAACCGCCGCGTCAACGATGTTCGATGAGCTGTCAGCCCGCTTTGAAGATGCGGTCAAGGGGCTGAGAGGTCAGGACAAGATCTCCGACACCAACGTGGAGGGAGCGCTCAAGGATGTGCGCCGCGCCCTCCTGGAAGCGGACGTGAGCCTTCCTGTGGTGAAGGCGTTTGTGGCCGATGTGCGCGAGAAGGCCGTTGGCTCTGATGTGGTGCGAGGCGTTAGCCCGGATCAGAAGTTCATCCAGGTTGTGCACGAGCAGCTGGTTGAGGTGATGGGTGGGGGGAACGCCCCGCTGGCCCAGGCCGAGACGGCGCCCACCGTTGTGTTGATGGCCGGTTTGCAGGGCGCTGGTAAAACCACCGCCACGGCCAAGCTCGGCCTGCACCTCAAGGACCAGGGGCGCCGCGCTCTGATGGTGGGCGCCGACGTGTACCGCCCGGCGGCCATCGAGCAGCTCAAGACCCTGGGTGGGCAGATCGGCGTGGAGGTGTTCAGTCTTGGCGCTGATGCCAAACCCGAAGCCATTGCGGCTGCCGGTTTGGCCAAGGCGAAGGAGGAGGGCTTCGACACCCTGCTGGTCGATACCGCGGGTCGCCTCCAGATCGACAGCGAGATGATGGAGGAGATGGTGCGGATCCGCACCGCCGTGCAGCCGGATGAAGTGCTGCTGGTGGTGGATTCGATGATCGGCCAGGAAGCGGCTGAGCTCACCCGTGCTTTCCACGAACAGGTGGGGATCACCGGTGCCGTGCTCACCAAGCTGGATGGCGACTCCCGCGGTGGAGCGGCGCTGTCGATCCGCAAGGTGAGCGGCCAGCCGATCAAGTTCATCGGAACCGGCGAGAAGGTGGAGGCTCTGCAGCCCTTCCACCCGGAGCGGATGGCCAGCCGCATCCTCGGCATGGGTGATGTGCTGACCCTGGTGGAGAAGGCTCAGAAGGAGGTGGAGCTGGCTGATGTCGAAAAGATGCAGAAGAAGCTGCAGGAAGCCACGTTCGACTTTTCCGATTTCGTGCAGCAAATGCGCCTGATCAAGCGCATGGGTTCGCTGGGGGGCTTGATGAAGATGATCCCGGGGATGAACAAGATCGACGACGGCATGCTCAAGCAGGGCGAGCAGCAGCTGAAGAAGATCGAAGCGATGATCGGCTCCATGACGCAGCAGGAGCGGGAGAATCCCGACCTGCTGGCGGGTCAGCCCTCCCGGCGACGCCGGATTGCCCGGGGAAGTGGTCACCAGCCTGCGGATGTGGACAAGGTGCTGGCGGATTTCCAGAAGATGCGTGGCTTCATGCAGCAGATGACCCAAGGCGGAGGCATGCCCGGCATGGGTGGCTTCCCTGGAATGGGTGGCGGTATGCCTGGAATGGGCGGATTCCCAGGGATGGGCGGTGGCATGCCCGGGATGCCCGGGATGCCGGGGGGCATGCCGGCGGGACGGGCTGGGCGCGGGGGCGGGACCCCTCGCCGGCAGCGTCCGGCCAAGAAGAAGAAAGGCTTCGGGCAGCTCTGATCCCCCGGCAAGGTAAGTTGGTTGTTTGGCGCACGTTTCACCTGCGCCGATGTTTCCACCTCAGCAAGCGCCACGATGATCAAGCTCCGCCTGAAGCGGTTCGGTAAGAAGCGGGAAGCGAGCTTCCGCCTCGTGGCGTGCAACAGCACTTCCCGCCGCGACGGACGTCCCCTGCAGGAGCTCGGGTTCTACAACCCCCGCACCAAGGAGACCCGTCTGGATGCCGAAGCGCTGCGTCAGCGTTTGAGCCAGGGTGCTCAGCCCACCGATGCGGTTCGCACCCTGCTTGAAAAGGGTGGCTTGATCGAGAAAACCGTTCGCCCCGCTGAGATCGTCGGCAAGCTCAAGCAGGCGGCGAAGCGCGAAGCGGATGCCAAGCAGGCGGCCAAAGAGGCTGCCGAAGCCAAAGCTGCAGCGGAAGCCGAGGCCAAGGCTGCTGCTGAGGCCGAATCCGCTGACGCGGGTGCAGAAGAAGCACCTGCTGAAGCCTGATCAGCAGCATGTCCGAGGCTGCCTCAGACGGTTGCTTCGTCTTTGACCTTCCCCATACAGAAGCCGTCCTTGCTCTCACGGGAGGCCCTGCCGGTCAGACCCTCCGTCAACTGGAGGCTCTGACCGGTTCCTCTCTGGTGATCCGTGGATTGCAGCTTGTGATCCAAGGCCGTCCAAGCCAGTTGGAGCGCACGGCGGCAACGGTGGAACTGCTGCGCAAATTTTGGCAGGAGGGTGAGTCGATTTCCCAGGTGGATCTGCAATCGGCTTTGCAGGCTCTGGACACAGGACGGGATCGCGAGCACGACGCCATGGGCCAGCAAGTGCTGGCCAAAAATCAACGGGGGGCTCTTTTGCGTCCACGCACGTTGCGTCAGAAGACCTACGTGGAAGCGATGGAGCGCAACGATCTCACGTTTGCTCTTGGACCAGCAGGCACAGGAAAGACGTTTCTGGCCACGGTTTTGGCCGTGCGCATGCTCACCGAGCGCAAAGTGGAGCGCTTGGTGCTCACCCGACCCGCGGTGGAAGCAGGGGAGCGCTTGGGTTTTTTGCCCGGAGACCTTCAGCAGAAGGTGGATCCCTATCTGAGGCCTCTGTACGACGCCTTGCACATGCTGCTGGGCCCTGAAAAAACGGCCGCCATGCTTGAGAAAGGCGTGATTGAAGTGGCCCCGCTCGCTTACATGCGCGGTCGCACGCTGGCGGAGTCGTTCGTGATTCTCGATGAGGCTCAGAACACAACGCCGGCGCAGATGCGCATGGTGCTGACCCGGTTGGGGGAGCGCTCGCGCATGGTGGTGACCGGTGACATCACCCAGGTGGATCTGCCGCCAGGTCAGCTGAGTGGTTTGGTGGAAGCCTCCGAGGTGCTCGATGGCGTGGAGGGGGTGGCTGTTTGCCGCCTCACCGCCGCCGATGTGGTGCGCCATCCCCTGGTTCAGCGGGTGGTGGAGGCCTATGCCCGTCGCGACAAAACCCATCCCCGCCGGGATGGGGCCCCTGCGCGCCGTTCGATGGGGAGATCCGCACCGAGATAAAGCCCACAACCCTGTTGTCGCTGGCAAGATATTTTCAGTGATCTGGGGCGGTATGCCAGCCAGCAGCAATTTCCAAAACGCCATTCGCGAGGCGCAATCCAGCGCCCTCGTTGGGCCCAACGTGGTGAACAAAGCCCTCCCCTACGTGGGAGGCGGCATGGCTCTGACGGCAGCGGGCGTTGTGGGCGGTATGGCCACCATGGCCTCCATCGGCTTTCAAGCCTTCAACGGGCTGTCGCTTGTCGCGATCATTCCCTGGTTCATTCTGTTTTTTGTGGCCCAGAACGCGGCCAGCAAAGCGAACAACGGCACAGCCTTGCCCTTGATGGCAGCGTTCAGCCTTCTCACGGGCTTCACGCTCACGGGCCTCGTTGTGCAAGCGATCGCTGTGGCGGGTGTGGCCTCCATCGGCATTGCAGCACTGGCCACTGGCCTCACCTTTGTGGTCGCCTCTGTGGTGGGCCGGCGCATGAGCGACAGCGTCGGTCAGGCGCTCACGGCTGTGGTGGGCCTCGGTTTGATGGGGCTGATCATCGCCATGGTCGGCATTTTCGTGGCCGGCTTCTTCATTCCCGGCATCTACGCCGCCACCAACCTGGCGATTGCAGGCCTGGGCACGGTGATCTTCGTGGGCATGGCCTTTGTGGACTTCTACACCATGCCTCGCACGTACCGGGATGATCAGTACCTGGCCGGTGCTCTGGGGATGTATCTCACCTATATCAACCTGTTCATCTTCATTCTTCGCTTGGTGATCGCGCTCCAGGGTGGTGGTCGCCGCGACTGATGCCAAGGTGCTGAACGCGAGCTTCAGATGTTGAGCCCCGGCCCTGCGCCGGGGCTTTTTTTGGGCCAAAGTTTGCCGGTGCGTCCCGGCGATTGGCCATAAAAAACCCGGGACAACTCCCGGGAACTAAGCCGACTGATCCCCATCACCCGGCCGTTGAGCCATCACGATAAGGGGCTGATCACAGGATGCGTCTCACCTTCAGATTGCTCTAATAGTGCTGCATCACGTTCCTTCATGTTCGCAGCCACCAGATGTGGTGCTGGATTTTGGTCAGATCTCTGGCTATGGTCAGGTTTCCCCATCACCCGGCCCAAAGCTTCACGCTTTGGGCTTTTTTGTTGCTGACTCACACCAGATCTGGTGTGGACGGTTTGGTGCTTGTCATGTCTCTGCGACGGCCTGAACGGCGTCGCCGATCGCTGCTTTCTGATCGTCGTCGTACCCCCAGCGCTCGAGGAAGCTGAGGTCGTCGCCACGGCTGTGGCTGGCTGCATCGAGCAAAGTTTCCAGTCGCTCCTTCACCCGGTGGCTGTCGAGCTGACGGAGCAGTTCGGTGCAGCGCTGATTCACCCGCTCGGATCCCAGGGCTTGGGCCTCATCGCCGTTGTTGCGGTGGTGCACCACCATCGCCGCGCTCATGGCCAGATTGCGTGCGGTGAGATCCACCACCCCATCGCCCGCTTCACGCAACTTGATCACGAGAGGGTCCGGCAGTCGGTCCATCAAGCTGCTCTCGCCGGCGAGGCTCACCACAAAGAAGCCCCTGGCACCGTCGCGGCTGGCGACCAGTTCGGCCGCGCGATCCGCCATCACCTCATCGCTGATCTCCTCGTCATCCCACTGTTTCAACCAGGTGGCGGCGATCTCCATCGCCTCCTGGAAACTGGGGGTTCGGTCTGTCATGGCCAAGTCGTGCCCGCCCCATCAGGCTATTTCTCTGAATCGGCCAGGGCCGCGACCGCGCAGACTGGGTCCATGCAAGTCACTCCATCAGCGGCGGGTCACCGCTCCGGCTTTGTGGCCCTGATCGGACGTCCCAATGTCGGTAAGTCCACGCTGGTGAATCAGCTGGTGGGCGACAAGGTGGCGATCACCTCTCCTGTGGCCCAGACCACGCGCAACCGCTTGCGCGCAATCCTCACCACCGACGAGGCTCAATTGATCCTGGTGGACACACCTGGGATCCACAAGCCCCACCACCTACTGGGAGAACGCCTGGTGCAGAGCGCTCGCTCGGCGATCGGGGAGGTGGATCAGGTGCTTCTGTTGTTGGAGGGCTGCGAGCCCCCGGGCCGCGGGGATGCCTTCATCGTCAATCTCCTGCGTCAGCAACGGCTGCCGGTGCAGGTCGTGCTCAACAAATGGGATCAGGTCCCCACGGCACAGCGACCGGAAGCCGATGCGGCTTACCGCGATTTACTGGCGGAGTCGGGCTGGCCCATTCATCATTGCTGCGCGCTCACGGGTGAAGGCTGCCCTGAGCTCGTGCAAGCCGTCAGTGCCTTGATGCCCGAAGGGCCCCAGCTCTATCCACCGGAGATGGTCAGCGACCAGCCGGAACGGCTGTTGATGGCCGAACTGATTCGTGAGCAGGTGCTGCTGCTCACCCGGGAGGAGGTGCCGCACAGTGTGGCGGTCAGCATCGACAGGGTGGAGGAGATGCCGTCGAAAGGCAAAGGAGGGGGCCGAACTGCGGTGCTGGCCACTGTGCTGGTGGAGCGCAAGAGTCAGAAGGGCATCCTGATCGGCAAGGGTGGCGCCATGCTCAAGGCCATCGGCCAGGGGGCGCGCTTGCAGATGCAGACCCTGATTGATGGTCCGGTGTATCTGGAGTTGTTCGTGAAGGTCGTCCCCGACTGGCGCAGCAAGCCCCAGAGGCTTGCCGAGCTGGGGTACGCCGAAGAGGGGCGTTGACCCCTGCCCTGCGAGGATGGACCCATGGATGAAACCGCTTTCCCCCCGGCCGATCTGGAGGCCTTTCTGCAAATGTGTGCGGGTCGCTGGATGAGCCTGCGCAGCCGGTTCGATCTGGAGGCTGCCGAGGACCAATGGCACACCAGCGACCGCGGTGAGGTCACCGTGAACGCGGCGCGCCAGGGTTCAACCTGGGCGCTCACCGTGGAAGCGGCTGATGGGGCATCCAGCGAGCTGCTGTTTGCCGCTGATGGTGCGCTGACCTTACGCTCGCAGGCTTCAGAACGCCTGGGGCACTGGCAGTTTCGGCCTGATGCCAGTGTGGAATTGGAGGTGATGGAAGGCGACACCCGCTTGCTCGAGCGCATCTGGTTCATCAAGCCCAACCTGCGGCTGCGCAGCACCACAGCCACGGCGGCGGAGGGAACCCCCGTGCAAGCCCGTTTCTGCTCGGAGATTCGGCGCGTGTCTCCGCCGCAGCCCTGATCAGCGATGGCTCCGTACCGGCTCGATGTGGTGACCCTGGCCCCGCAGGCCTTTGCGCCCATGGGTGAGTTGGGGGTGATCGGGCGCGCTTTTCACGCTGGTCGCGCGGAGCTGGTTCTCCACAATCCGCGCGATCACGCCAGCGATCGCTACCGCAAGGTTGATGATGAGCCCTACGGTGGCGGCGCGGGCATGGTGCTCAAGCCTGAACCGGTGTTTGCGGCCTTCGACGCGATTCCTGTTTGCGGGCGTCGCCGCGTGCTGCTGATGACGC
Organism: Synechococcus sp. BMK-MC-1; assembly: GCF_014279955.1. Classification (NCBI taxonomy): domain Bacteria; kingdom Bacillati; phylum Cyanobacteriota; class Cyanophyceae; order Synechococcales; family Synechococcaceae; genus Synechococcus; species Synechococcus sp. BMK-MC-1. The sequence goes on along the minus strand of NZ_CP047939.1, from coordinate 1,688,137 downwards.
CCCAGGGACATCCGTTGCAGCAAGCGGATCTGCAGCGTTGGGCCACTGACCACGATCAGCTCGTGCTGCTCTGTGGCCATTACGAGGGGTTTGATGAGCGCATCCGAACCCTTGCTGATGAGGAGGTGTCCCTTGGCGACTATGTGCTCACCGGTGGAGAGTTGCCGGCGATGACGATCATCAATGGTGTGGTGCGTCTGCTACCGGGGACGGTTGGCAGTGCTGAATCCCTTGTGGAGGAAAGCCATAGTGATGGCCTGCTGGAGCACCCGCACTACACCCGTCCAGCTGAGTTTCGCGGGATGGGGGTGCCTGAGGTGTTGCGCAGCGGCGATCATGGCGCCATTGCCCGCTGGCGTCAGGAGCAGCGGGAGCAGCGAACGGCGGCGCGCCGACCGGATCTGATGCAACGCTGGCAGCAGCGCTTCGGCGCGGACAATGACTCAGAGCACAGGGCCTGAATGACGCTTCGCATCGGCAACGGCTACGACATCCATCGGCTGGTGGCCGGTAGGCCCTTGATTCTCGGTGGTCAGCGCCTTGAGCACCCCGATGGTGTGGGGCTTGATGGCCACAGCGATGCCGATGTGCTGGTGCACGCGATCATGGATGCTCTGCTCGGGGCGTTGTCCCTGGGGGACATCGGTTTGTACTTTCCGCCCACGGATCCCCAGTGGAAGGGGGCGGACAGCCTGGAGCTGCTGCGCCAGGTTGTGGCACTGATTCAGCAGCGCGGCTGGCAGGTGGTGAATGTGGATTCCGTGGTGATTGCTGAACGCCCCAAACTCAAACCGCACATCGAGGCCATGCGCACCGCCATTGCTGAGGCGATGGGGATTGCGCCTGAGCAGGTGGGTGTGAAGGCCACCACCAATGAACGCCTGGGTCCCGAAGGACGTGAAGAAGGTATTTCTTGTCATGCCGTTGCCCTGCTCAGCCAATGATCACGATCCTTTGCAGCAGGCTGCGCCGTGCGCTGTTTAGGGTTGCCGGACCTTGTTTGGCACTGGTGATCGCATTGGCCGGACACGACAATCTCCGCCTCAAGGCCTTCGCTGACCCCGAGGGTGGTTATGACGTTGCCGTGGTGGAGCACCTGCGCATCCAGGTTCCGGATCAGGCAAGGGATGCCTGGATGAAGGCTGAGCAGCAGAGCTGGGAGCCCTGGCTCGCCAAGCAGAAGGGATTTCTCGGTCGGGATCTGCTGTGGGATCCGCGCACAGAAGAGGGCACGCTGCTGATCCGCTGGAGCAGCCGCGAGGACTGGAAGGCGATTCCTCAGGAGGAGGTGGAGGCCGTGCAGGAGCGGTTCGAAAGGATCGCCCGTGAGGTGCTGGGTCAGGTCCAGGGTCAGGAGAATCCTTTCCCCCTGGTCTATGAAGGCGAGCTTCTCCCTCAGTGACAGTGAAGGAGGCCCGGCTCGACCTTCAGCGCCGACAGCGCCTGGGGATGGTGGAGGCCGTGTGGGGTGAGCACAAAAGTGCCGAGCAGATCGTGGCCATCCTGCGCAGCCTGCGGGCTGCGGGTGAGTTGGCTCTGGTCACTCGGGTGAACCCTGTCAAGGCTGCTGCGGTTGTGGAGGCCTTGCCTGCCGTGCAATGGCATCGCCATGCAAGCTGCCTCACGGATGGATTGCTCCCCACCCCGTCATCGGGGGTGACGGTGGGCGTTCTCAGTGGCGGCACAAGCGATCGACGCGTTGCCGCTGAAGCGGAACTCGCCTTGCAGGTGCATGGAGTGGCCACCGAGGTGATGCTCGATGTGGGCGTGGCTGGCCTGCATCGACTCCTGGCGGTGCTGCCATCGCTGCAGCCCTTGGATGTGTTGATTGCCTGCGCCGGGATGGAAGGAGCTCTGCCCACGGTGCTCGCCGGGTTGGTGCCACAGCCGGTGATCGGTGTGCCGGTGTCCGTGGGCTACGGCGTGAGTGCGGGTGGGCGTGCCGCCCTCGAGGGCATGCTGGCGAGTTGCGCCCCTGGCCTCACGGTGGTGAATATCGACAATGGCTACGGCGCTGCGATGGCCGCGTTGCGCATTCTTCGGGGCAGAGGTTGGAAGGATTAGTGCGTGAATGGATCGGGCAAGAGGTTGGTCACGGGGGCTTCGGGATCAATCTCCAGCGTGGCTTCCACCCAAAGACGCAGAGGACGGGGTAGACGATTCTGCTGATAGCGCTGAAGCGCTTCCATCAGCACGGTGGAATTCACCCAGGAAGGCGTTCGGGCCGGCATTCTGTGCAAGCAGCAACCGCACGGTGCTGGCTGACTTCCAAACGGGCAAGAGGGACGGTTGGAGATCCGGAATCGCTTCAGGACACTTGCTCGTGCTTGCGTCCCAAGCGACAGAGCTCGTTGCTGTGGGAGGGGGATTCAACGACCCTGAGCGCGCGCACCAGCTCATCGAGATCGTTGCGATCGAGTTCTCCGTTGGTCTGCCACTGCATTGATCGTGGATCTGGACGGGATGCAGGGGCCAAGACTGTTGCTTAGTAGTGATTTAAACCTATCGATGTCATGCGCTTTTTTCGCGTTTCATGACATCGATTCTGCGGAAGATTTCCTTAAACCTGATCAGAGATGTTGGAGATTGGGATAGGCCGTCACCAGCTCATCGGCGCTGAGCACGTCGCCGGCACCGTCGGGTTGCCAGATCACCTCGAGAGCGATGAGATCGCTCGATGCGGTTGATCCCAGGATGCGCAAGGTTTCACGCAGGTCCTCGCCGTTGTCGGCTTTCTTGAGAGTCACGGAGCGGCGGCTCGCCACCAGGAGCGTCACCACGATGAATTCATTGGTGGCGTCGGCATCCCCGCGGCTCGCGATCGTGTCAACGTTCGAGCGCACGCCGCCCACGTTGGTGGTGAGCTCTTCACGCAGCTTGCTGCGCTCGGTCATCGAGAGACGATTGAACGTGGATTCAGCGGCGTTGAAAGGAACGCTGCCCGATTCGGCATTGGCGTAAACCCAAAGATCCGGCTGACGCAAAAGGGCCAGCGTGGTGTCTTGGAGCACCCGCTGCAGGCCGCTGGAGGAGCTGGTATCTGCCGAGGAGGCCAGAGCGCGCAGATCGCTTTGCAGATCTTTGGCGCTGGCCAGAAGGCCGATCTGCAGTTGCAACAGCGATACCGGACCCATGGGGATCTCCCGGGGGCCGTCGCTCCCACCGATTCCACCGCCGAGGGCCGGGCGTCCGCCGCCTCCGCGGACCGCATTCACCAGCACCCCGACAATCGCCATTAGCACGAGGAATCCCAGGAGGCCACCACCGCCGAAACCGAAGATCGGGATGATGAAGGGGAAGCCGAAACCACCGCCGTAGCCCCTGCCGTAGCCGCCGTTGTAGCCGCCCCTTACGCCACCGCCGTAACCACCGCTGCGGGGCATGCTGGGCGCCCGGAAGCTGCCGCCTCCGATCCGGCCACCACGGGCCGCTTCACTGGGAAGGGGAGACAGCAACAGAAGACCCACCAGCAGCACTGGCACCATCAGGCCCGAGAGCAAGCGATGGAGCGCACGGTTGGAAAGGCGGTTCGGCGAATGGGCCAAAACGACGTCAAAAACTGAGCTGATCCTAGGAACCACCTCCAACAATGGTGACGATCTCCAGGCTGTCACCGTCCTGAACGGGTTGGGTTCGCCAGCGTTCGGGCGTCAGGATCAGGCCATTGAATTCCACCACCACCAACCTGGGGTGATGCCCGAGGGCGTCGATGACCTGATCGAGATGGGTGAGGGCTCCATTGAGCTCCCGTGCCTCTCCATTCACGGTGAGTTGCATGGCGGATCGACGGTTCAGGTGAGCAGATCCAGCAGTTGCCGGCTGGCAGACGCCGGATCCTCTGACGCCATGATCGCGCTCACCACCGCCACACGCTGGGCGCCCGCCTCACGCACCCGCGGCAGGGTTGTGGCCGTGATCCCGCCAATGGCGAACCAGGGAATGCGGGCTGCTGCGCAGGCTTCCTTCACCCAGTTCAGTCCGGCGGGTTGGCGATCGGCTTTGGTGGCGGTGGCGAATACCGGCCCTACGCCCGCATAATCCGCCCCTTCCTGTTGCGCTGCCTCAAGCTGTGCCAGCGCATGGGTGCTGCGTCCGATCAGCTTCTCGTTGCCGAGAAGACGACGGGCCTCGTGCTGCGGCAGATCCTCCTGGCCGAGATGAACACCGTCGGCATTCACGAGCAGGGCGAGGTCGATGCGGTCATTCACGATGAACAGGGCGTTGTGCGCTCGGCAGAGCTGCGCCAGTTGCTGTGCCTCCTGAAGCCGCAGGCCATCGGAGCCGTGTTTGCGCCGGTACTGCACCAGGGTGACGCCTGACTCCAGGGCCGCCTTCACGTTGTGCATGAGCCGGTCAGGGTTGTCGTCGGCGCCGGGATCCGTGATCAGGCAAAGCTTGGCGTCAGCCAGCTGTTGCTGGCGACGGTTGTGCCCGCAGGCCTCAAGGATGCGCACCTCATGGTCGTAAAGCGCGTAGCGCACGGCGGCCGCCGTGCGGGCGAGAACGGCATCACCCGTGCGGGCGAATTCCTCGATCACCCGCAGGGCTTCCTGCACGCGGCTGGCGTTGGCCTTCACGATGGCGACGCTGTCGCTGCGGTTGTCCTGCGCCGGATGGCCCAACCCAGCCGCAGCGTCGGTGGCGGTGGAGCGGGCCTGTCGGTAAGCGTCGTCATGCAGCTGACCAAGCTGTTGACGCCAGTCCTTGAGTGGCACCACAAGGTCCTGACGATCGAGGCCAAACCGACACCAGTCTTCGATTACGCGCAGCCCCTCTCGGGCCCGATCGAGGTTGGCATCGATCAGCCTTGCCACACGCGAATCAGTGCTGGGGGCGACAGGCATCGATTCCATGGCACTCTGGGCAGGATCTCATGCCTAACGCGGCGATGGAGAACGGAGGATCGGACAGCACCATGAGCGTGCTGGTGTGGGGAATCATCCTGCTCGGAGGAATCGGTGTGTTCATCGTGTGGGGATTGGCGAACGCCTACCCGTCCTGAGCCCTGAGGGTGTCTCGGGCTGCATCGGCATCCCGTCCGATCTGGTTGCTGAGCTCTTCGAGCCCAGCAAATCGCTGTTGGCCGCGGAGACGCCGCACGGGTTCCACCTGGATCGAGCGACCCACGAGCTCCCGTTCCACATCGAGGAGATGCACCTCCACTGCTGAGGGGGAGCCGGGATCAATGGTGGGTTGGGGCCCGAGATTCATCACCGCCGGCAGCTGCGTGCCCTGGCCATCCACCCAGGCCCAGGCTGCATACACCCCGAGCCCGGGCAGGAACTTGCGGCCATCCACCTGCAGATTGGCCGTTGGCCAGCCCAAATCCCGACCCAGTCCCCGTCCGCGCACCACCTTTCCCTGGAAGCTGTAAGCACGGCCCAGCAGGGTGGCGGCCTGCTGCAACTCTCCCGCACTGAGCGCTGCGCGGATGCGGCTGCTGCTCATCCGGCCATCCCCGTCCTCCAGGATTGGCACCACACTCACCGTCACCCCAGCCGCCGAGGCCAGCCGCGCCAGGGTGTCGGTGTCCCCTTCACGGCCCCGGCCGAAACGGAAGTTGGCCCCCACGGCAATGTGCCGGGCCTGCAGCGTGGATAGCAGCACTTGATCCACGAAATCGGCGGCGCTCAGTTGCGCCAGTTGCTTGGTGAAAGGCACCAGCACCAGCTGTTCGACCCCCAGGGGCTCGAGCAGATGCAGTTTTTCATCCGGGAGATCGAGGCGAAGGCGTGGCTCTCCGTGCAGAACCTCCCGGGGGTGGGGCCAGAAACTGACCACGGTGGGATGGCCGCCTGCTGGGTTTGCCGTGATGGCCTCGATCACACGCCGGTGGCCGGCATGGAGACCATCGAAACTGCCCAGGGCGAGCGCAGTGGGCGTGCGGGCCTGCTGAGGTGCGCAGAGAGGGATCAACGGGCCGTGCACGGTGCGGTGGTTGGTGGCAAGTTTGGACGACAGACGACCAAGCCCGCATGGCCGACCGGCTCGATTTCCAGCTGCTGGCCCTCGGCCTGAAGCGAACAGCCTGGATTCGCTTCTGGATCCAGACCGCCCTCGGGGTGGTGGTGGTGGGGGTGCTGCTCTTCAACAACATCGGCGGCAGCCTGTCCCGGAACGCAGACCGTGCGGTGGGACTGAGTCCGGGCCTGTCCCTGACCACCCTGTCGTTTTTTGTGTTGTTGTTCAGCCTCTGGCAAGGCTGGCTGATCGTGCGCCTGGGGCGTGCCCTTGCCAGTGGTGTGCGCCCGAGTCGCGCCGAAGCCAGTCGCCTGATCAAGCGCGGGATCCTTGCTGATTTGCTGGGGCTGGTGCTGGCGGCGCTTGGCTATCAGTCGCTCGCTGGCGCCCTGTTTGTGCAGGCGTCCCAGCAGACGCCAGGGATCGCTATCGGTGGCCAGGGTGTTGCTGAAAACCTGGCGATCACCTCCCTGGAGATGCTCTCGGTTCTCAGCAACACGCAGGTGCTGTTCGCCCACCTGATTGGATTGCTGTTTTCGCTCTGGCTGCTGCAGCGGATCTACCGGACCCGCTGACCGTTGAGCTCCAGGCGAGGAAGACCGCCGAGGGGGCCACGCCAAAACAGCTCCGGTTGGATCGGTGTGAGCGAGGGGCTGTTGGCTTCAATCTGGGCTACATCCGTGGGCCAGTCCCGCGGGCCATCGCCGCCGGATTCCAGGTCTTCCACCACTTCCCCCGCAAGCCAGTAGTAGGTGCGGCCGCGGGGATCCTTGCGAGGGCTGAATTGCTCGTCGTAGCGGCGGATCGACAGGCGCGTCCAGCGCAGAGGTCCCATCACCTCAGGGCGGCAAGGGGGGATGTTCAAGTTGAGAAGCAGATTCTCAGGCCACTGATCACGCAGTGCGGCTGTGGCCACCTCCACCGCCAGGGCGGCAGCACCCTGGAAGTCGCGCCACTGGAAACAGGCACTGCTGATGGCCATTGACGGCAGCCCCTCGAGTGTTCCTTCCATCGCCGCAGCCACGGTGCCGGAACAGAACACGTCGGTTCCCAGATTCGGGCCGTGATTGATGCCGCTCAGCACCAGGTCCGGTGCCTCATCCATCAGTTCAAACAGAGCCAGTTTCATGCAGTCGGCGGGTGTGCCACTGCAGGCCCAGGCGCTGATGCCCGCATCGAACAGGCTGTCGGCTTTCTCGGCTCGAATCGGAGTCTGGAGCGTGAGTCCATGGCCGGTGGCGGAGCGCTCGCGATCGGGGCAAACCACAGTCACCTGGTGCCCTGCTGCTGCCGCAGCACCCGCCAGGGCACGGATGCCGTCGGCGAATACCCCGTCGTCATTGCTGATCAGGATCCGCAAGGGGGCCATGGAATCAAAAGTCGATGGGGCGAACCTAGTCGTGCTCACTGCTTACAGTCAGCTGCCGTCTTGTCAAAGCCGTGAGCGCCACCGTCACCCTGCAGCAGCTCACCGATCAGCTGGAGGCCCTTGAGGCCGAAGCGGCTGAGGCCATCGCTGCCGCTGCCGATGCCGAGGCCCTTGAGCAATTGCGGGTGGGTTTGCTCGGCAAGAAAGGTCGACTCTCCGGTGTGCTCGGCGCCATGGGCAAGTTGCCCGGCAACGAGCGGCCGCTGGTGGGTCAGCGCGCCAATGTGTTGAAAACCCAGGTGCAGTCGCTCCTGGGAGAGCGCCTTCTGGCTGTGAAACAGGCGGCGATGGAAGCGCGGATCGCCGCGGAAACCCTCGATGTCACCGCGCCTCCGCTGGGTGTTCCCATGGGGCATCGCCACCCCTTGATCAGCACCACTGAGGAGATCGTTGATCTGTTTTGCGGTCTTGGTTATCAGGTGGAGGAGGGCCCCGAAGTGGAGACCGACCATCACAATTTCACCGCCCTCAACATCCCTCCGGATCACCCGGCCCGGGACATGCAGGACACCTTCTATCTGAAAGACAACCTGCTGCTGCGCACACACACCTCACCGGTGCAGATCAGGCATCTGGAAACCAACCCACCACCGGTGCGCATCGTGGCCCCCGGGCGCGTGTACCGCCGCGATGCTGTGGATGCCACCCATTCTCCGGTGTTCCACCAGGTGGAGGTGTTGGCGATCGATGAAGGTTTGGATTTCAGCCATCTGCGCGGCACGGTGATGGCCTTCCTCAAGGCCTTTTTCGGCGATCTTCCGGTGCGGTTCCGTGCCAGTTACTTCCCGTTTACGGAGCCTTCAGCTGAGGTGGATGTGCAATGGCGGGGCCGCTGGCTTGAGGTGATGGGTTGCGGCATGGTGGATCCGGCGGTGCTCGAGGGCCTGGGGCTCGATCCGGAGCGCTGGAGCGGTTTTGCCGCTGGTCTTGGGGTGGAGCGTTTCTGCATGGTCCGCCATGGCATTGACGACATCCGCCGGCTCTACACCAGCGATCTGCGCTTCCTCGAGCAGTTCTGAGGCAAGGGCTGATCCTTAATAGGCGCATTTCGCTGAAGAGTGATGCCCGATCTCTGCGTTCTCTCCATGATCCGGGGAGACGTGATTCGGCTTGAGCGGTGTCTGTGCTTTCGGTGTTCGATGGTTCCGCGCGAGCCCTTGAGATCGTTCAGGTTCTCTCGAAGCATGAATGGGCGTTTCTCTCCCAGCTTCTGCGTCGTGGTGATGCCGAAGAGACCAGGCTTCCCTTGCCATCGGTGCTGTGCAACATCCTGACGGAGCTGGGACCGGTGTACGTGAAGCTGGGCCAGTTGCTCAGCACCCGTCCGGATCTGCTCGGTGAGGCCTACATCGAGGCCCTTAGTGATCTGCAGGCCAACGTGCCGCCAGTGCCCTGGGAGAGGGTGCGTCCCCAACTGGAAGAGCAGCTGAACAGCGAGGTCACGCAGGCCTTCAGAACGTTCGACCACGATCCGATTGCAGCTGGCAGTGTGGGGCAGGTGTATCGGGCGTCTCTGCAGGATGGAGTGCCGGTGGCCGTGAAGGTGCTGCGGCCAGGCATCGAGGCCCAGGTGGCTGAGGACGGCCGCTTGCTGCGCAAAATTGCCGCCTTGGCTTCAGCCACCGCGTTGGGGAGTCAGTACGACTTCGTCGGGCTGGCTGACCAGGTGCTGGATGCCTTGGGCCGAGAGCTGGATTTCCGCATCGAAGCTCAGAACACCCTGCGATTGGAGCGCTGCCTGGAGGCCTCTTCATTTGTTCCCGAGGGGCAGCTGCGCTTGCCCCAGGTGGTGCAGAACCTTTCCGGTCAGCGGGTGTTGGTGCTGGAGTGGATTGATGGTGACGCCATCCTCACGGACCAGGCGCGCCTCTCCCTCAGCCAGGGGCCGGGAGTTGGCCCTACCACCACGGCCCTGCTGGGTGCCTTTGTGGAGCAGTACTTCGTGGAGGGGTTTTTCCATGCCGATCCCCACCCTGGGAATCTGAAGGTGTTGAGCGATGGCAGCGTGGTGCTGCTCGATGCCGGCATGGTCGGCGTGTTCGACCCGCGCACTCGCAGCAATCTGTTGGATCTGGTGCTGGCCCTGATCAATCAGGATGGTGCCAGGGCCACCGATCTGCTGGAACAGATCGCTCCGGCAGCCCGCGGGGTGAAGGTGGACCGGCAACAACTCCAGCGCCAGCTGGATGCGTTGATAGCCAGCAGCTTCTCCAAACCCCTGGAAGAGCTCAATTTCGCCCTGTTTTTGGCCGACCTTCTGCAATTGGCGAACCGCACGGGTTTGCGCGTGCCCGGAACGCTTGGGCTGTTTGTGAAGTCGGTCACCAATTTGGAAGGTGTGGGCTGCTCGCTCAACCCTGCGTTCAGTTTCACCGGAGAAATGCAGCCCCTGGTGGCTCAACTGCTGGCGCGCTCGGTGATGCTGCCGCAGGAGCGTTTGATGCAGTTCGGCCTGGATCTGCGCAATTTTTCCCTTGAAGCGCCGCGTCAACTCAGTCAGCTGCTGCGGCGGTTCAGTAGTGATGAGCTGGTGTTTGCTCTGCAGCTTGAGGGGCTGGAGTCGTTGCGCGCCACGCTGGAGCGGCTGTCGCAGCGGGTGTCTCTGGCGATTCTGGTCGCCGCACTGCTGCTCAGCGCAACCCTGATGGCGTCCCTGGCACAGCAGGAATTGCTGCGCAATGTGAGTGAGGGATTGTTCATCGGCGCCACGCTTTTCGGGCTCTGGTTGATCGTGTCCCTGCTCCGCTCCAACCGCCGTTGATTGCCAGTGGATCAACAAACGTTTGCACCTGGGAACAGTCGGGGCTGCCTTCTCATAAAGTGAATCCGCTGTTGCGTGATGCGGTCGGTGCCCCGGGTTGGACTGATCGTCAATGACGGCAAGCCATTGGCGGTTGAGACCGCAACCACCATTCAGGCGCGCCTGGAGCGTGGCGGCCACGAGGTGGTGCGGGTGAGCAGCTCCGGCGGGATGGTGGGCTTCGCCAATCCCGACCAGCACCTGCGCATGCTCGGATACAACGCCTGTGTGCCGGAAGGTTTTGACCCTTCGATGGCCCTGGCGATCGTGCTCGGGGGAGATGGCACGGTGCTCTCGGCGGCGCGGCAGACAGCGCCGGTGGGCGTGCCGATCCTCACGATCAACACCGGGCACCTCGGCTTTTTGGCTGAGGCTTACCTCGATGATCTCGATCGGGCCCTGGATCAGGTGCTGACGCAGCAGTGGACGATTGAGGAGCGCGCCAATCTGGTGGTGAGCGTGATGCGCGGTGATCAACGCCGCTGGGAGGCTCTGTCTCTCAATGAAATGGCTCTGCACCGTGAACCGCTCACGAGCATGTGTCACTTCGAGATCGCCATCGGTCGCCATGCACCGGTGGATATCTCCGCGGATGGCGTCATTCTCTCCACTCCCACCGGATCCACTGCGTATGCCCTCAGCGCAGGTGGACCGGTGATCACGCCGGATTGTCCGGTGCTGCAACTCACGCCGATCGCTCCGCACTCGTTGGCGTCACGGGCTCTGGTGTTCAGCGATGCGGAGCCCGTGACCGTGTTTCCCGCCACGCCGGAACGGTTGATGATGGTGGTGGATGGCAGTGCCGGCTGTTATGTGTGGCCGGAAGACCGGGTGCTGATCCGGCGCAGCGACCATCCCGTTCGTTTCGTTCGGCTCACAGACCACGAGTTTTTCCAGGTGCTGCGCAACAAACTGGGCTGGGGACTGCCCCATGTGGCCAAGCCCGATCGCGCATGACTCTGCCTGCCCCGCTGACGCAAAAGAGAGAGCAACGCCCCTTGGTGCTGTTGCTGGGCCAGGAGGCTCTGGCCCTGGCGGACCGGCTTCTGGCCTCGGGCTACCAATCCCATGCGGGATTGGCTGGCAGCAGTGACGCGCCGGCGGCGGCCTTGGTGGGAGCGGATGCGATCGATCAGGTGGCCTCGCTCAGAGACCGCTTTGGCTCGATGCCGATCCTGATCGGCGTCAGCGAAGACACGATCGAGGCCCGTGAGGCCTGTTTCAGCTGCGGTGCCGATGATTTCTGGTTCACCACCAGTGGGGCCAGCGACCTGTTGCAGAGGCTGCGCCTGCACCTGGCGATTCAGGAGCGCAGTCAGATGCGTCGTCCGTTGCTGACGGTGGGTGACCTGAGTGTGGACATCAGCTGCCGGCAGGTTCGGCGTGGCCAGAGACCCATTGCCCTCACGGCCCGTGAATATGCCCTGCTGATGTTGCTGATGGAGGAGCGGGGCACGGTGGTGGGCCGCGACCGGATCCTGCGCGAGGTCTGGAACGACGAGCAGGGAGCCTCCAGCAATGTGATCGAGGTGTATGTGCGCTACCTGCGTCAGAAGCTGGAAGAGGGGGGGGACTCGCGGCTGATCCATACGATCCGTGGCCGCGGCTACTGCCTCAACGATGGTGCGCCAAGACTCGACCCCAGTTGATGGAGCTGCCACCACCACCGCAAACCCTGCCCATTGAGGCGCGCTGGTGCCTGCAGTCTCGGCCAAGGACCTGTATCGCCTTGGAAGTGGCCGATACACCCAGGGAACAGCAGCTCGGCTTGATGCAACGGACGGCGCTGCCGCCGCTGCGAGGCATGTGGTTCCCGGCCCGTCCGCCTCGCCCCCTGCGCTTCTGGATGTTGAACACCCTTGCGCCTCTCGATCTGGTGTTCGTACGGGACGGACAGGTGCTCGACATCGTCGCTGCTGTGCCCGTCTGCCGATCACTCCCCTGCCCGTCCTACTGGGCGGATGCCGATGGCAACGGGCGGGCGGATTTCGCCGATGGTGTGGTGGAGATCGGTGCGGGCGAAGCGGCGCGCCTGGGAATCAAGGTCGGCGCTCCTGTGGCCATCGAAGACGTTGATCACGAGAACGTGTCATTGCCGTAGCTTTTTCGTAACGCTTGCGTAACGTTGGTGTTCGTTTTGGCCTCAGCCAAAGAAGCCTTTGGATTGCAGGAACAGGCCGATGGCCAGCAGCGGCCCGAAGCCGGCGATCAGCACGGTGATCTTCATGCGTATCGGGGACACCTGTTTGTTCTTCTGAATCGACATGACGGCTGACGCTGTTCTCGGCCTGATTCTGAGGCTCAAGGCCGTGCATTCGTGCCTTTGAGGATCAGAACGGGATTCATCGGCGCCAGGCGGGTACCCTCGGCCAGAGGCTGACCGCGCCAGGTCTGTTGCTGGCTGATCTGCAGCTGCAGCCCAGCCTGCTCGAGCACTAACCGCAGTTCGGCCAGCGCCTCCAGGGTGGCCAGGGGGATCACCACCACACCGCCAGGCCTGAGGCGATCGATCACTCTCTTGAGCAGGGTTGCGCGTTGGCGTCCGCCTCCTCCCACAAGCACGCGATCAGGATCTGGAAGCTGAGGCAGCAGCGTCAGAGCATCCCCTTCCAGCACGGAGGCCGGAGCAACGCCGAGGCGTTGGGCATTGGCCTGGATCAACGCCCCGCCGCCGCTTCGTCGTTCGATCGCCATCAGCTGCAGCTGCGGGCGCAGGCGCAGGGCCTCCAGGCCCACACTCCCTGTTCCAGCCCCCAGATCCCAGAGCACGCCTTGCTCCGGCAGGTCGAGATCCGCGAGTAGCTGGATGCGCACCTCCCGTTTGGTCATCAGCCCGGGGCGGTCGTCGTGCTGCAGGTAGTCGCCATCGGCAATCCCAAACAATGGGAGAGCCTCTGGCGCGGATGCGGCGGGAGGTTGGGCCAGCAGCACAACCAGGTGCAGAGGATGAAGGTCATCCGGGCAAGGCTGGTTTGCTTCGAGGCACTGCACGCGTTCGTCGTGGTGACCGAGGGCTTCACACAGCCAGAGGCTGTAGCTGGGTTCGAGGCCGCTGCCGCGCAGAGTCGCGCGGACCTCTTCGACGCCTCCTCGGCCTGGATCGGTGAGCACCGCCAGGGAGGCTGGCCGTTTCTGCAACCGCTGGGCAAGAGAGCTGGGATCACGGCCGTGCAGGCTGATCCATTCGGCTCCCTGCCAGGGTCTGCCCAGGCGGGCGAAGGCCAGCTGCATGGAGGAGGGGGCTGGGTGGAAACGCAGCCGCTCGCTGCCCAGCCGCTCAATCAACACACGACCAATCCCGAACCAGAGAGGATCGCCACTGGCCAGCACCACAATCCGCAGGGTTGGCGCCAGGGGGCCGAGGGCGTCACTGAGGGCAATCGGGTCATCGCTGACCAAGCGCTGCTGGTCGTCGGCGCGACTGTCGAGCCAATCCACAAGCTGGGGCAGCAAGCGTTTTGGCGCTGCCACCAGGTCAGCGTTCTGCACCAGGCTTTGGTGCATCGGAGGTAGGGACGCAGGGGCGCCGGCGTCGGTCCCGATCACATCGATCATCACTTCATTGTGCTGATGGGTGCCCTTGGTGGCGCTGGTCCCAATCAGGCAAATCTCTGGTGGGAGGCCTTGCACTTAGCGGACTCGTTTTCAAACACTGGCTAGAGAGGGTTCGTGTTGAACCTTGGCAATGCCAGTGCGTCCTTTCGTCCGTCGCAGCTCCCTTGCGCTTTTGGCCTCAGCCATCACAGCAGGGGTGTTGGTGACCTCCTGCGGCAAGTCGGAGGAGAGCAAGACGGCTTCGACTGGCAGCGACTGTCCGAAAGCAGCGGTGGTTCAGGAGGGCACAACCGTGACACCGGTGACCAAAGCCAATTACGCCGTTGCCGAAACTGAAGTGATTCTGGCGGATTATGTCCGCAAGATCGCCAAGGGCACCTGCAGCGCTGGCGTTGGTGTGTTCCTCCACCAGCGCGCAGCCATGGATCCAAAAGAGCGCACCATCCTGCGCCCCAATTTCGACACCCTCTATTCCTTCGCGGTGCTCGATCTCGAGAGCCCCGCCACCGTGGTCCTTCCTGATACGGATCGCTACCAGATTCTCGAAGTCATCGATGATGAGCATTGGATTCCCCTGATCAGTGACAAACCAGGCCGTTATGAGTTGACCAAGGAGTCAGTTGGCAGTCGCTATGCCTTTGCTTTCGTGCGTACGCAGGTGAATGTGCAGGATCCAGAGGATCTCAAGAAAGCAGCTGCTGCGCAGGATGGGATCAAGCTTGAGCAAGCCAAGAAAGGTGAATTTGTCTCGAAGAAGAAATACGACATGAAGGAGATCCTTGCTTTGCGTGAGGATTACAACAAGCGTCGGGAACCTGAAGGTGTGACGTCAGAGATGGCGTTCGGAAAGAAGGGTGAATTGACAGAGGAATTGCGTAACTTTGGTGTTGCTGTTGGCTGGGGCGGCCTTCCCAAAGAGGGAGCCGTTTATCCCTTCCCCAAAGTGGTCAATTCAACTGAGCCTCACACGCTCACTTTGAAAGATGTTCCCAGTGATCCCCGTGCCTTCTGGTCAGTGACTGTCTATGACCAGAAGGGGTTTTCAACCGGTGAAAACTATAATGTTAACAGTGCGTTTGCCAAAAAGAATGGGAATGGAGAATATGTGATTCACTTGGGTGGAGATAAGAGCCAGGATAATTACCTTGATATCTATCCGGGTTGGAATGTTGCTCTGCGGATTTACTCGCCGACCGAGGCCTATTTCGATGGAAGTTGGACACCGCCTCAGCTTGAGCCTGCAAAGTAATTCATTGCTTTGATATGCATCTTTAAGTTTTTCATTGCCTTGAATTCATGGTCAAAAATTTTCCCAATTCTGCTGCTGCGGCCCTGCTTGGTGTCGCTCTGATCGCCGGTGGATGCGCTCAGACTAAAGCTCCCGATGCATCCTCTGATGCACAATCTGATGCAACAGCAAAAGCATCATCTCCATCGCAAGTGCCCAAGCCGGGGGATTGCCCGAAGCCTGCCGTTGAGATCCAAAGTGAAGAGGTTGTGCCCGTTACCAAGGCCAACTACGCCGCAGCAGAAACCCAAACCGTGATGGCCGCTTATGTGGGCAAAATTGCCAAGGCCACCTGCAGTGGAGGTGTGGGGGTGTTGTGGAACGACAGCAAGGCTGCTGATCCCAAGGATCGAACGGTGATCCGGATTAATTTCGATACCCTCTATTCCTGGTTGGTTCTTGATCTCAACAGCCCAGCCACGATCACATTGCCTGAAACGGGTGGTCGTTATCAGAGCGCCATGGTTGTGAATGATGAAGGGTATACCTATGTGCATCAAGATCCCGGTGAATACAAGCTCACCAAGGAGGCCGTTGGCAGTCGCTATGCAACGGTGGCCTTCCGTACCGGTGTGAACATTCAGGACCCAGCTGATGTTGCGAAGGCGCAGGCCTTGCAGGCCAAGCTTGCGGTGAAGCAGGCACAAAAAGGGACCTTCATTCAGCCCAACCAATGGAATAAGGAGCAAATGCTTGCCCTGCGCGCCGACTACAACAAGGAGCGCAACGAGAAGGGGATCCAGTCGGAGGCCTTGTATGGGCGGAAGGGAGTCGTCTCTCCTGAGCAGAACAATATGGGAGTCGCCGTTGGCATTGGTGGACTTCCCAAAGAGGGAGCGGTGTACCTCTTCTACACACCCACATCAACGGACCCACAGATACTCACCCTTAAAGATGTTCCCAATGGTGATAATGCCTTCTGGTCGTTGACTGTGTACGACAAGGAGGGCTTCCCCACGGGTGAGCCGTTCAATTTGAACAGTGCCTTTGCGAAAATGAATGACCAAGGTGAGGTTGTTGTTCACTTTGGTGGTGATGAAAACCAAGACAACTATCTTGCAATCTATCCAGGATGGAATGCCACCTTGCGCATCTACAAACCCAAGCCTGCCTATTTCGACGGTAGTTGGGAGCGGCCTGAATTGCAGTTAGCTCAATAGCTGGCTGGTTTCGTTTTGGTTGAGGGCCCCTCTTGATAGGGCCCTCAGCATCAGGACTTGAATGTTGCTGATCGGTCGCGCAGGCTTGCAGTGAAGGCGACAACACAGATGCCCCAGATCACTCCTTTCACGATGATCCCACTAACATCGTCAATCGGGTGATCAGGCCTAAAGGTAGCGCCTCTCAAGTAGGCCTCCAGATGAGCAAAGAAGGGTACAAACATTCCGCCTGCGCTGTATCCCCATGCCCCTGCGAGATACATGGAGGATTGGCTTCGTTTGGCCGTGCAGGCCGCGGCAGCCAGAAGTAACAAAATGCCTGAGCCATAGTCCTCAAGCATCGTTGTGGCGTTGATGGCGAAATAGTCGAGGCCTCGACGTGCAGTCTCGCCAAGGATGAAGATAGCTCCCATGGCATAGGCCATGGCTTGGGTTCCTTTCATGTTGAAGAGAAGTGCTTCTTAGGCTCAGTTTGCTCGCGCTGAACAGTTTGCGCTGGTCTTGTTTGGGAAAACTTGCGATTTTTGTCTGCACTGGTTGAGCTGTAAAGATTGAACAGATGGAACAACAGAGCTTTCCTTTGAAACCATTGCCCGAATGGGATCATGATTAAACGTTCCTTGACTGACGCCTCTGGAAGTTGTCCCTAACTTCCAAATAGTGAATTCTGTCTTCGGATGACCATGACGCGTCGGCTGAGTCCGGTTTTCAAAGGACTCTCCACTGTCACCCTTGCTGCTTTGCTCGCTGTGGGCTTTTCCAGTAAGGCTGGTGGAGGCAATCAGTCTTTGAATAAAGGCAGCGGTGATGTCCCTAAGGGGTATACATCGCCTATTCCGAAGGAGCTGATGACGCCGGATACGGTGAAAACCAGTGCCGGTACGTTCAACTTCTTTGATGGCATGCCCGATGCGGCCACTGCCAAGGCCAGCTTCGACAACCTCAAGTTCATCAGGGCTTATGAGACGTTCCTTACCTTGATGCCCGCGGCCAGCATCGAGATGTTGCGGGCTGGGCATGCCTCTCAGGGAGTGACGGATCACACCAAGGTCATGTTGATGGCCCCACTGAATTCAAACCCCCTCTTTCTCACGGGTAACACCGATACGGTGTATGGGTCCACCTTCTTCAATTTGAAGAATACAGGGCCGTTGGTGATCGAGATTCCGGCAGGTCTTGGCCCTGGCACCATCAATGATGCATTCTTCCGCTTCGTGGCTGATACCGGAGCTCCCGGGCCGGACAAGGGCAAAGGCGGTAAGTATCTGATCCTCGGCCCTGACGATAAGGAGCCTGAGAATACAGATGGTTATTTCGTTTTCCGCTCTCCCAGTTACTCCAATTGGTTGATTTTAAGAGCCTTTCTCGATGATGAGGGTAAGCCAGATCAGGCTGTTGCGAACTATAAGAAAGGCCTAAGGCTCTACCCGCTTTCGCAGAAAGATGACCCTCCAGCAATGACCTTTATTCAAGGAGGTGAAGGTGTATTTAATACGGTTCATGCGAATAATTTCCACTTCTTTGAAGAGCTCGACACTGTGATTCAGCGGGAGCCGATTAATCTGCTTGATCCTGAATTAAGAGGTTTGGCGTCATCGATTGGTCTGGAAAAAGGCAAGCCTTTTGCACCCAGCGCACAGGATCGAGAACTCCTGGAGGAGGCGGTACAGGTGGGAGTGGCTTATGTGCGCGCTGACATGGGCAAACCCCGCAACCCCGAGGTTTATTTCTACGAAGGTAAGCAGTGGTTCACACCGTTTGGTGGTGGGAGCTACGAATGGTTGATTGATGGCGGTAAAGGAGGTCGGAATCTCGACGCTCGCAATAATTTCTTCTGGGGATACACCGTCAACACGCCAGCGATGGTGCTGAAGATGGTGGGTGTTGGCTCCCAGTACGGGGTGGTGGCTACAGATTCCACTGGCGCCTATCTCGATGGCAGCAAGACCTACAAATTAACGGTTGAGGCCGATGTTCCGGCGAAGGATTTCTGGTCGATGGTTGTTTATGACCCTCAGACCCGGTCTGAGCTGCAGACCGATCAGCTTCTTCCCAGTAAGAACAGCAAGCGCAATCAAGACATGGTTGTGAATGCTGACGGAACCACTGATCTCTATTTCGGCCCCTCAGCGCCGAAAGGTATGGAAGCGAATTGGATTCAAACGGTTCCTGGTAAGGGCTGGTTCGCTGTCTTCCGTCTCTATGGCCCGCTTCAACCTTGGTTCGACAAAACCTGGCAGCTCAACGACATCGAGCAGGTCAAGTGAGCCCTGTCATTCCTGAAATTTCTCCCACCTTTCGCTCTCCCATGAAACGCTTCACCCGCCTTCAGCTTGTTCTCGCTTCCGCTCTGCTCGTAGCCGGAAGTGGGGTTGTTCTCAAAGCCAACAGCCTCATTCCCAAGGGCTACAACACGCCAATCCCTGGGGATGTGTTGACGCCGGATTCGGTTCAAACCCGAATCGGCACATTCAATTATTTCGATGGTTTCCCCGATGATGAAACCATGCGCAAGGCACGCCGTCAGGTCGACCTTGGCCGTGGTGTTCAGACATTCCTGAACTTCATTCCTGCAGCATCCCTCGAGATGCTCTATGTCGGTCACCGTGATGGCTATGGCTTGAAGCCGAATCGAGACATCGGGTTGTTCGAAGAGCTGATGAGCTCCACATCCCTCTGGCTCACTGGGAACACCGACACGGTGTACGCCTCAGCCTTTTTGGATCTCAGTGAAGGTCCTGTTGTGGTGGAAGTTCCCCCGGGTACAGGGCCTGGAACTGTCAATGATGCCTTCTTCCGTTTTGTTGTAGATATGGGCGGCCCTGGTCCAGATAAAGGCAAGGGCGGCAAGTATTTGATCCTTGGTCCTGGTCAGGAAGCTCCGGCTAGCACGGAGGGCTATTTCGTGGCCAGAACCCCGAGCAAGATCAACTGGCTGATCCTTCGGGGCTTCCTCGATCAGCAAGGCAAGCCCGATACAGCAAAAGCGGCATTCATGAATGGCCTCAAGGTGTATCCCTTCGCTGAAAGGAACAACCCGCCTGCCAACACGTTCACGAACCTTACCGGTTCAGACGTGAACACGATCCATGCCAATGACTTCAAGTTCTACGAAGAACTCAATGATGTGATCCAGCGTGAGCCCTCGGAGGTGTTCTCTCCTGAACTCCTGGGGATGGCTTCAGCAATCGGTATTCAAAAAGGGAAGCCGTTTAAGCCATCGAAGGAACAAAAAGCACTGCTGACTGAAGCAGTTGCCATCGGTAATGCCACGGCACGTTCGATTCTGTTTGCTCCGCAGGATCCCAAGGCCTATATCTATCCCGGTAAAGCCGGCTACTGGCAAACCGGCTTCCCAGGCGGAAACCATGACTATGTCGTCAATGGCGGCAAAGGTGGGCGTGACATGGATGGACGCACCCTGTTCTTCTATCTCGCCACAGTGAATACTCCGGCGATGGTGCTGGAACTTCCTGGTGTGGGTTCGCAGTACGCCTTCAGTTCTCGGGACAGTAGTGGTGCCTATCTGGATGGCTCCAAAACCTACAAACTCAACATCCCTGCCAATCCCCCTGCGAAGAGGTTCTGGTCGTTTGTTGTTTACGACCCGCAAACCCGCTCCATGTTGCAGAGCAAGGAGATGCCCTACCCCAGCAAAAACAACAAGCGCAATCCCGAGATGGCCAAGAATGCCGACGGCAGCATTGATCTGTATTTCGGCCCTGAAGCCCCTGCTGGCAAAGAGGCCAACTGGGTGAAGACGGTTCCAGGAAAGGGTTGGTTCGGCATCTTCCGTCTTTACGGGCCAGGTCAGGAGTGGTTTGACCGCTCCTGGAAGCTGGGAGCGATTGAAAAAACCTGACCATGGCAGGCATGGCTCTCCACTGACGTCATGCTCACGCTCTGACTGTTTCGCACACTTATCCAACGCAATGTCCTATGGCTCGATCTGTTGATGTGGTTGTGATTGGCGGTGGTTTCGCCGGAATCACAGCAGCCCGTGATCTGCAAAAACGGGGTTTCAATGTGCTCGTCTTGGAAGCCCGTGACCGCTTGGGTGGGCGCACCTGGAGTGCCGATCGCAATGGCTTTCATGTCGAGCTTGGCGGCACCTGGGTGCATTGGACCCAACCCTTCGTATGGGCCGAGAAGGAGCGTTATGGCCTCGAGGTGCAGGAGACTCCAGGCTGTGTTGCCGAGCGGGTGGCGATCAAGATTGACGGCCAGGTTCAGGAGCTGCAGGAGGCGCAGCTGGGTGAATTCGTGGAGGGTTTTCAACGCTTTTTCGCTGAAGCGAAGGGCGTTTGGGAGCGTCCCTACGACGTTCACCACTGCTGGGATGCGGTGTGTGAACGTGATGGCCTGACCGTTGCTGATCGTCTGAACGCACTTGATCTCACGCCCCTGCAGCGCACCAGCATTGGTGGATTTCTGGAGATCCTCTGCATGAATCAACCGCAGAATGGCTCCTATGTGGAGATGATGCGCTGCTGGTCGCTCACCGGTTGGAATTACGAGCTGTTCAACGACACCGCTGCCCGTTACAAGTTCACGCATGGCACGGGTGCTCTGGTGGAGGCGATGGTTGCTGACGGTGGGTTTGATGTGGCGTTGAATACGCCTGTCAGATCCGTTCAGCAATCCAGTGAGGGCGTTTGTGTCACCACAGAGTCGGGGGAACAGGTGATGGCCAAACGCGCCGTGGTGACCATTCCGTTGAATGTGCTGCACAGCGTGGAGTTTGAACCACCTCTTTCTGATGTGAAGTTGGAAGCCTCCCGGCTTAAGCACGTTGGCGGTGGATACAAAGTGTTTTTTGAAGTGGAAGGTGATCCTGGTGCGGTGATGACCTTGTCGCGTTCCACTGATTCACCGCTCATCGGCAGCTTTACCTACAAACGAGGAGAACAGCACTCCGTGCTGGCTGGTTTCAGTCTGGAATCTGGAGCTCTGGACAAGTCGGTTCAGGAGTGGCAAGTGGTGCTGGAGGAGTTCATCCCCGGCGTGAAGTTACTGTCCACGTTCGGGCACGACTGGGGTGCAGATAATCTGTCCCAAGGGAGTTGGGCGACCTACCGGCCTGGAACTGTGGCTCGTTTCAATGATGAATTGCCTCGTCAGGAAGGCCATGTCTTCTTTGCCTCTGGCGACCATGCCCAGGGATGGCGCGGATTCATTGAAGGAGCCATTGCCAGTGGCTCCCGCACGGCTGTGACGGTGGCTGAATCAATCAAATAGCCAGCGCAGGCCTAGGTTCACGCCGCTTTGATCAACGCTGTAGGAGTTGCCACCGCCTCCGGCGTAATCAAGGCCGAAATACTTGTAGGAAAGGGAGATCTGAGCTGAGTTCCCCAGGGCATAGGCAATGCCTGCCTGCGCGGTTCCACTCAGATCCTGCTCTCCGCTCAGACCGAATCCGCCTGCATCGAGGTAGGCAAAGGCTTGCCAGTCTTCACTGATGGCATAGGTGCCAAAGACACCAATCAGCGGTTGCGCCCAGGTGTTGCCGTAACTCTCACTTGAGGATTTCTTCAGCTCACGGGTTAGCTCTCTGTTGACGCGTCGTCCCTCTACGGAGAGGGTTGATTCGTTGTTCAGCGTGAAGTTGGTGCGAATGTTGGCATCGATGATTCGGGCTCCCACCAGGCCAATGAAACTGCTGCTGCCTTTCTCCATTCGTGGTTTTTGAATCGCTCCACCCCGGTACCGGAAGGCCAGATCGACGACTGTTTGATTGGCATCAACCTCCAGATCCAGATCGCCTTCGACGCGCAGAGTGCGTTTTCGAAGGCGACTCGGAAGATCCAGTCGGTTGCGTAAGGGGTTGCTGGTTTCGTTGTAGAAGGAAGCAGATTGGCTGTCTGACAGGCTGCCGTGGTACACACCGGCCATGAATCCGATGCGGCCGTACTCCACCTGGGCTTTAAAGGTGAGTGCCTCATCCAGTGTGTTGATGACATCCGACAGTGGAAGCGCTGAGTTCGTTCTGTTGCCATTCACCTCTGTGGTTGTGTAGGTGGTGGGCACCAAGAAGGCGTAGAGATCGAGATACACCCGCCAGGAGTCTTCCTCATCTTCCTGAGATTCTTCCTCACTGTCGACTGATTCAGCCTGGCTAAGCACCAGTGGTGTGCTGAGATCAGTTGCGTTCCCCTCGTCAGCAGTGCTTTCGTATTGTGGCTTCGCTGCAACCTCCACACTCAGGACGCTCAGCGTTGCAAGGAGGGCCAAGGGTAAAGCGCGCATTGCAGCAGAAGTTGAATCCTGCAAACGGTAGGGACGGTTTGGAGGTACTGCTTCTGAAAGTGATCCCATTTGTGCAGAATTATTCCTGTCGGTATTTGACCTTGCTGCCCAGCGACTCCCTTCGATGATTGTGGTTGCGGCGATGGCGCAACATCAAACACTGTGATGACTCTATTGACGGCTAACCTCAAACTGCTGCAGACTTATTCTGATCAATTGAGTCATTGGATTCAATTCATCGAGTTTGTTGAATCTTGTTATGAGCATGAGTGATGAGCGCGGTCAGATGGTTTTTATCCCTGCCGGGACGTATCGCGTCGGTTCAGAGTCTTTCTATCCAGAAGAGGCTCCAATTCGATCCATTCAATTGCAGTCGTTTGTGATCGATGTGGCGCCTGTCACGAATGCCGAGTTTGCTCGGTTTGTTGCCGATACCGGCTATCAGACGGTCTCTGAAAAGCCGCCTGATCCTGAGCTGTATCCCAACCTGCCTCCAGAGCAGCAACGTCCTGAATCGGCAGTCTTCACACCGCCTCCAGCGAGCGTCGATCGCAGCCAACCTCTTTCTTGGTGGGCCTTGGTGGAAGGTGCGGATTGGCGGCATCCCCAAGGACCAGATACCACCATCGACAATCTCATGGAACATCCGGTGGTGCATCTCGCTTATGAGGATGCAGTGGCTTATGCCGAATGGGCAGGAAAGCGCCTGCCAACGGCTGATGAATGGGAAGTGGCGGCTCGGGGCGGCCTCGTTGGGCAGGAGTATGCCTGGGGTTCGGATATGACCCCCAAAGGCCAGTGGTTAGCGAATGTCTGGCAAGGTCCGTTCCCTTGGATTAATGAGCAGACCGACGGCTGGTTCTGGACCTCTCCTGTCGGCAGTTTTCCTGCCAATGGCTACGGATTGGTCGATATGTGCGGCAACGTTTGGGAGTGGACGTCGACGTTGTTCCCTGTTCCAAAAGGAGAGCAGGAACGGCGGATCATCAAAGGCGGGTCGTTTTTGTGTGCAGAAAACTATTGCCATCGGTTCCGGCCGGCTGCATTGATGGGCCAGACAACGGACACCGCAACGTGTCACATGGGTTTTCGTTGCGCAGCCGATTCAGTTTGATCGCTGTTTCAGCTGATCGATGATCATCAACGCACCGAGCACGAGGTGCAAGGAAGCGGCCGCCAAAACCATGAGTCCACCCGAGATCGCCTTAGCAATTAGAACGAATAAGAGCAGAGCCGCGACAACGTTGTAGATCGTGACCCCTCGTTGTGCCGACATTGGACAGGGCTGGCTCCAGCAGGCCACGCCGAGTCCGATCAAGGCCAGACCATAGAGCTGGGCTAGATATGGTTCCGCGCCATTTGCTTGGGCTTGGAACAGCATCTCGAAGATGAAGCCCGGAAGCAAGAGCAGCGTTACGCCTGTGATCAGCTCTATAGCAGCAGCGATTCGATAAAGATTGAGTTGATCATGCATATGTGTGGTGTTGGAATGGTTGCTGCTTAATTCGTTAAAGATGACTATTTGGTGGGATCTTGTTGATGTTGACTATGGTGTTGGCGGATCCTGATTCGGTGGCTGATCCATCCAGGGCCAAGTAGGCCAAGCACGATGATTGTTAAAGAGGTAGTGAGTCTGCTTGAGAGCATTCGTGCCTCGTCTAGGCCTCCAAACACAAATCCGATGGCAACTAAGACACCGAATACGCCGGTAAAAGTTCCACTGAGTGCGCGAAGCATGTCCCCGATCGTGCGGCCTTCTACTGCGTCAGGGTTGATGCCAATGCGACTACCTGAAAAAAAGCCTGTAATCCCTAATATGATGACAAATACAAGGCGTTCCCACGGAGTATTGGCTGGACTAGTACCACTTTCGAGAACATTGTTGACCATCGTCGAAGCTGTGCCAAGGAAACTTCCTGTGCATAATCCGATGCCAGACCACCAGAGAATTGGTTTGCGTAAACGATTGCGTAGCCTGCTCAATGTGATTAACAAGCTGCAGCTTATGATTAAGGATGGGAATAATGGCGTTATCAGGGTGGTGAGATAACCAGCCGAGGCAGTGACGAATAGAGCCTGAATGTCAGCTCCTCGACGAGGCTTCAAAGTGAGCTCGGCTTCTTTCTTTAAATCAGTGTGCATGAATCTGCTGGTATGTTCTTCGCTTGGTCATGCTTGTGTTGTAGTTGCTTTGCGCCATTTCATGAATGGTGCAGTCCCAACTGCAGTAATGACGACGTAGCCCACAATCGCTGCTTTGAGATCGATGGCGTTGGGGGCCATGCCTTGAACGATGAGCAATGCAAGCCCTGGATTACGCATGGAAAGCACCAAGGGCAGTGTGCTGCGCTCGACTTGGTTATTTCCTGCTACGACATACCCAAGCCCAAGGCCGATCCAGGTGAGGATGAGCATCAGGAGTGCTCCTCTTAGGTTATCGATCAGCATTGGCGATACTTTCGGCAATGCCACGACCAGAATTAGGGTTAGGAGCACGAATAGAAGAATGTTGCTCAATTTCTGAACAATTGGATTCCAGCGTTCAGCCCAGTCTGCACACCAACGCCGCAATGACACGCCGAGGAGTAATGGAAAGAGTTGCACGGTGAAGACTTGACGAGCGACATCCTTGGCGTTGACGCTCCAGATGGTTTCGCCCGTTTCAGCTGGCAACTGAGAGATCCACAACGGAACGCTGATGATGGCAGCGCAAGCTGACCAGAATTGCAGCCTTGTTGCCAGTTCAGGGTTGTTCGCCAACTTCCTGCTCTTCAAGGCGATCATCGGGGCGCTCGGGCAGATTGCCATCAGCATCACTGCTGTTGCGATCGCTGGCGACAGCCCTTGTCCTATGGGGGTTTTTAGCAGCAGCCATGCTGCCAGGGGCATGGCTGCGCAGGTGGCGAGTAATACACGACCAATTAGAGCGGGTCTGTGTTTAAGTAAGTCAAATTGCAAGCTGGGCAGATTGAGTCCCAGAGACACCATGATGAAGAAAAGGGCCAGAGAAATCAGGATGGACATTGAAATAAGGGGGCTTCAGGAGTGATTCGAGCAAGGTGGTGACTTCAGATCAAGCTGGATAACAGCAGCAGAAAGGCCATCACTCCGATTCCAAGCACGGCTGTTGCGGTGGCAATCGAAAGTGATGGATCGTCGCGGTAGAGGTAAGGATCGCTGCGCAGCCTCAACAGTTCGCGTTTGTGCTGACGGATCGCGATCAGCAGTGTGAAAATTCCGACTGCGATAAATCCCATTGACATCAGCTGAACACCGATGTCATGCCTGGAGTTGGGGTCGCCCCCTGCATCTCGAATGGCATCGATGATTTTGTCGAGACCGAATCCGAAACTGATCAAGGCAAGAGCGGTTCGGATCCACGCCAGGGTTGTGCGTTCTGCTGCGGCTCGATTGCGCGTTTTGGCCAGTTCCGTATTGGCATTGCTCATCCGCTGCGGTGGGCCGAAATACTTTCTTTAAAGTAGAAGCGCCTGCAGATCACGTCATCTCGGAATGATCCTGATTGTGCAAGTTTGTTGTGTTCTGCTTTTAGGAAAGCGACGATTTTTGTTTTTCGATTCACAATGACCCCAAACCTGTATTGGATTATTCATGGGATTAGCTGAACATCTTCTGACACATTCAGCAGAGGGATTGCGCTTGATTCTCGAATACCTTTCGATTCTTTCTGTTGCTGTTGGTCTTATTGCGGTTTTTTGCCCTGGGGGACCACTTCGCCTACGAGCCATCCCGCCGCGCCTTTTGCAACGAGGGCCGTTGACAGCGGCCCGTTTGACGTTTGGTGGGTGGGTTGCGCTGGCACTTGAGTTTCAACTTGGCGCTGATGTGGTTCAAACCACAATTAGTCGCGAGGCATCGGCATTGATTCAGCTGGGTGCTGTGGCGCTGGTGCGTACATTTCTGAACTACTTTTTGAGCCTTGAACTTAAAGAAAAAGAGCAGGCTTCTTGACGAAGCCTGCTCCAGGGTCTTGATGGTTGCTCCCATTAAATATGTGTTTTTGTGCTATTCGAGATACTCCACGTGCATGGTGTGAATGGATCCGTTGAACTTGAATGGCGCACGTTCGTGGTAATCGAGCGAAACAGGAGAACCAAGCGCCTGGCCGACATCCAGACAATCATTAGCAGTAAACAGCACAGCTGCAACCCTCGGCACAGTTCCGTCGATCACCTGGGTGCCATTGATGGATACCTTGATTGACAGCGGGCCTCTTGGATTGTCGTCGGTGTGCTGGGTGACAATCTCCAGCTTGTGGCGTCCGGCCGGCAGTGGCTCAGCAGAGCGCAGCTTGGTGCGTTCAATGATGAACAGGTTGTACTCATAGATGAGAATCCCCTGATCCATATACAAGGTGAGACCGCCTGAATTGGCACCGAGCTTGTAGAGCACACCACTGGCCTTCTCTGGAATCTCCATGTCGATCGTGACTTTGTTGTTGAGGCAACCAAGTCGTGGAGCACAGGGTTCCGGAATACGTGTGATGGTGCCTGGCAACTCCCAGGATGTTGCTGGCGGGGCAACCTTCAGCTCTGGGTGGAAGATGATGGTCCAGAGGCCTCCGCCAATCGGCAGGTTTTTGTATTTGGCCGATTCCACCAGGAACAGATTTTTAAGCATCTGCAACTTCTCTGGGTGCTGATCTGCCAGGTTCTTGCCCTGACTCCAATCTTCGTCGAGGTTGTAGAGCTCCCAGTCATCGGTGTCGGGTGACCAGGTGAGGATGTCGGGGTCGACGCCCTTCACCCAGGGCAGCCGGGGCCCTACGGCCCCAGCCATCCAACCATTGTGATAGATCGAGCGAGAACCCATGATGTCGAAGAACTGGGTCTTGAGCTGACCTGGTGCATCCGGGGCATTGAAGGCATAGGCGAAGCTGGTGCCGTGGATTGGATCCTGCTCAACCCCATTCACGATTTTGGGTGGAGTGATCCCTACTAGCTCATAGATCGTTGGTACAAGATCGTTGCAGTGGTGGAACTGCGACCGCGGCTTTGGATCTGGCTTGATGCCCTTGGGCCATTTGACCATCATCGGATTGCGGATGCCGCCGAGGTAGGAGGCTTGCAGCTTCATACCTTGGTAAGGCGTACTGCCGGCCCAAGCCCAGCCTGCGTGATACATGTTGTCGACCAGGGGGGAACCGAGCACATCGAGTCCGCCAAGTTCATTGAGGACCTCGATGTGCTGCTCAATTTCCGAGGCGACGGAGTTCTGAGCCAGCAGCTCGGAGATGGTGCCGTCCTGGCCTTCTCCGGAGGAGCCATTGTCACCCCAGATGTAAACAACGAGTGTGTTTTCCTCGTAGCCCAACCGTTCAATTTCTGAGACGATGCGGCCAACTTGATGATCGGTGTGTTCGGCAAAGCCTGCCAGCACTTCCATCAAACGTGACTGGAAGGGCTTCTGATCGTCAGGGATGGAATCCCAGGCTGCCAAGCGGGGGTGGCGTGGCGTGAGCTGGGCGTTCTCTGGAATCCAGCCTTTGGCCTTGGCATTTATAAATGCCTTTTCGCGATACGCGTCCCAGCCCCCGTCGAACTTGCCCTTGTACTTGTCAGCCCATTCCTTATTTACATGGTGAGGACCATGCAAGGCTCCTGATGCCCAGTACATATAGAAGGGCTGATCGGGGCGGAGAGCTTTGTGGGTCTGCAGCCAGTTGATAGCGTCGTCAGCCAGGTCTTCACTGACGTGATATCCCTCTGCTGCTGTTTTCGGTGGCAACACCACTGTGGTGTTGCGCACCAGATGTGGCTCATATTGAGAGCACTCACCTGCGAGGAATCCGTAGAAGTATTCGAAACCAAGACCCGTTGGCCAGTTTTCAAATGGACCTGCAGCCGTGGTCTCATTGGAGGGCGTGTTGTGCCATTTGCCCCATGCTCCGGTGGCGTATCCGTAATTGCGCAGAACCTCCGCCTGCAGTGCACAGCTTTCAGGAATACGCCCTGAATAACCGTCCCAGTCGTTGGCGAATTCACAGATCTGGCCGTTGCCTACGAAGGTGTGGTTACGACCGCACAGCAGCGACGAGCGTGTTGGTGAGCACATCGCTGTGGTGTGGAAGCGATTAAAACCCACACCACCATCTTTGATCGCCTGAAGTGTAGGTGTATGAATTTCGCCACCCAGGCATTCCGGCATTGCAGGACCGGCATCGTCAATTAGCACCACAAGAATGTTGGGTGCGTCGTCTGGAAGCTTCTTGGGATCGGGTAGTGGGCTATACGTTGACTCCTGCATCGTCGTCCCAGCCTTGCTGCCCGACGGTTTTGCAGGAAACGGCAGAATCGAGCCATCGATTGGTGAAGTGTTGCTGTTGCCCATGGGTAAGGAGTGAGTCGAGCGTGAGCGGACAGTTCATTACTACCGGCTGTTTCAATCTCTGAATCCGTCTGGGAAGAGAACTTGCACAGATGGGATCAATGGGTTGGGGAGACCACGATCGGGCTCAATACTGGTGATCCCGATCGTGCGCAGTTGAGCGGTGCTCGAACCCTCTCCGTCAATCCAGCGTTAAAAAGTTGGCAGTCCTAGGACTTATTTGCTGGAAGAACCTCAAGGTATGACAGATCACATCAATCTCCCCCGTTTGATCCGCCGTCTGACCGTTGGAGGGGGTGTGTTGCTTGCGACAAGCTTGACGATTGCCTGCATGAAGCAGGGGCAATCTCAAGCAGGTGTCTTCGATCGGACGAATCTCCCCATCGCTGAGCCAAGGCCTGAAAAGGTCACCAAAGTTCTGCCTTCAGAGGTGCCATTGCCCGCACAGTGGGAGGTGACCGCACCAGCCGATGCACCCAACGTGGTAATCATACTTTTGGATGATGTGGGCTACGCGGCTCCTTCCGCATTCGGCGGTGTGGTGAACATGCCGACGGCGGAGAAGCTGGCCGACAATGGGCTGCGCTACAACAGGTTCCACACCACAGCCCTTTGTGCCCCAACGCGGGCAGCCTTGAAATCTGGTCGTAATCACCACAAGGTGAACACGGGATCCATTCCAGAGATCGCGACGGGTTATGCAGGTAATTCAACCGTTGTGCCGGATTATGCCGTGCCGGTTGCAGAAATTCTGAGACTCAATGGTTACAACACAGCGGCCTTCGGTAAGTGGCATGAAACCCCAGGCCGTGAAACCACGGCTGCTGGCCCTCAAACCCGTTGGCCAACGCGTCAAGGATTTGAGAAGTTTTACGGCTTCGTTGGGGCGGAAGACAACATGTGGGAACCTACCATCCACGATGGTGTCACCGTTGTCGATGCACCGAAGAAAGATCGGTATCACTTCACCGAAGACATGACTGATCAGGCGATCGGTTGGGTTCGTCAACAGAAAGCGATCAAGCCTGATAAACCATTTTTCATCTATTATTCTTCAGCCGGTGCCCACTCCCCACACCATGTGGGCAAAGAATGGATTGACAAATATAAAGGCAAGTTTGACGAGGGCTGGGATGTTCTCAGGGAACGCAATCTAAAAAACCAGATCAAGGCTGGGATTGTTCCTGAAGGTACGCAGATGGCCAAGGCGCCAGACAGTATTCCCAAGTGGGACAGCCTCACCCCCCAGCAGCAGAAAATTTATGCGCGCCAGGCTGAGGTGTTTGCTGCTTTCACGGAGCACTCCGATTACGAAGCAGGCCGTTTGATTCAGGCGATTGAAGATCTTGGTGAGCTCGACAACACCTTGGTGATTTATATCACTGGTGACAATGGCGCCAGTGTTGAGGGGGATAGGACTGGTCATTGGAATTGGAACCACTACCTCAATGGTGTTGCAGAAACGCCTGACGAACAGGAGGCGAAGCTTGATGAATGGGGTGGTCCAACCACCTACCCCATGTACCACATGGCTTGGGCGATTGCCTTTAATTCACCTTTTGCACTTTCCAAGCAAGTCGCCGGTGATTTCGGCGGAACACGCAATGGCACAGTGATTCATTGGCCGAAGCGCATCAAAAAAGTTGGTGGTTTGCGCACTCAGTTCTCGCATGTGAATGATGTCGCCCCCACGATTCTTGAAGCGGCCAATCTGCCGATGCCCAAAACAATTAATGGTATCCCGCAGATTCCCATGCAGGGAACCAGCCTGTTGTATACCTTTGATAATCCAGATGCCAAAGAAAAGCACAATACGCAGTATTTCGAGATTATTGGCAACCGAGGTATCTATCACAACGGCTGGATGGCTCGGACGACCATCATGTATCCCTGGATGGCGCCCAAAAGAATGAACACCGTTGCGGCAGATGATGGTTGGGAGCTGTACGACACCACAAAGGATTTCAGTCTCTCGAATAATCTTTCTAGTCAGGAGCCTGAACGCCTTGCGGCCTTGAAGAAGAAGTTTATGGAAGAGGCCATTGAGAATCAGGTGCTGCCCCTGGATGACCGCCTGCTCGAGCGTCTTGTCCCATCTGTTGCAGGTCGGCCCACCCTGTTAGGTGATCGCACGTCGATGGATTTATATCCATATGCTTGGAACATGGTCGAAGACTCGATTCTCAATGTCAAGAACGTCTCCAATAGTGTGACGGCCCTTGTTGATGTGAAAGGAGGCGAAGAAGATGGCGTGATCTTCTCCCAAGGAGGGCGATTCGGTGGTTGGTCGCTTTACGTTGAAAAAAACAAGCCTTCCTATACCTATAACTACATGGGAGAACTGCTCACCCTGACGAGCAACAAGCCATTGCCCGCTGGTAAATCCGAAATCCGTTTTGAACTCGACTACGACGGCGGTGGCACTGGGAAAGGTGCAGATCTTCGCTTGAAACTCAACGGCGAGGTGGTCGCTGAAGGCCGCCTTGAGAAGACGATTGCATCGCGTTTTTCCATTGATGAAGGCGCTGATGTTGGTCTTGATCGTGGCTCTGCGGTCACGGTTAAAACCATTGGACCTCGTCGTTACAGTGCCTATGGCGGTCAGATTGACAAGGTGACACTTCAGATCTACCCCAAGGACACGGATGCAGCCCAGGGTTAAGGATGCGTGTTACTGATTCAGTCTCTGGGGATGGCTCCATGTTGAGCCATCCCCTTTTTCTTGGTTGGTCTTGATGATGCCTGTCAACCAAGAGCCTGTGCCAGAGCTTGCTGTTGCATAGCCCCATATTCGTCCTCACAGATATTCCATGAACTGAGCTGGGGTAAAACCCCATTAAGAGGAAGTATCTGAACGATTCATTGCATGTCCAAACGGTTCCTCAACACAGCCTTGCCTATCAGCAGCGCTATCAACTCACGCTTACTTCCTGCGTGGCGACTACTGTGGCGATCGTTCAGGCAAGCAAAACAAATCATTGAAGAATCACTCTGTAAACGCTGAACTCATCTTTAAATAAAGCTATGGAGTTTGGACAATGCTTTTTGTCTGGATGATCCCGTTCGTGCGGAGTATGGGGCTTTACTGCCCATGCGCTAAGGCATCTAGCCTATAAAGTGCACTAGATTAATTTTCTAACCGATGACGGCGCTGCAGTTCAAAATTTTGTCGTCGGTTTTCGTTGCTTTGCTGGGTTCTTCGCAAGGTTTCACTGCAAGAGCGCAGGTTCCTGACCAGCCACTCGTCGCAGACCCAGCGGGTTTTGACTTCACACCCCTGCACTTGGCTGAAACAACCATTGCTCAGAATGGTGCAGATCAGTCTCAGTCTGGTACAGGAAATGAGCCTGTTTCTGTGACCCCTGGAGAATCGAAGGCGAAGGAAGAAGGCTCTCTCGCCAAGGCAGCGCAGAATCCAATTGCGAGCTTGATCAGTCTTCCGATTCAATGGAATTCCACGCCTTCAACCCAGTGGGCTCCAAATGTCACAATCCCATCTCCTGATCCTGCTCTTCCCCCCTATCGCACCAACTTCAAGGCGAATCAAACGCAAAATGTTGTCAATGTGCAGCCTGTCATTCCCTTTAAGGTGAGTGAGGGGTTGACGCTGGTAACACGCACGATTGTTCCCTTCATCTCTCAGCCATGGGCTCGGGGTACATCCATTCAGTCGTTGGGGGATATCAATCCCTCGGTCTTCTTCGTGCCAACACTGAAGGGTAATTTCACCGTTGGCGTTGGGCCAACGATGGTGATTCCATCGGCAACTGACAATCGCCTTAGCTCGAAGCGTTGGAGTGCAGGGCCGACAGGTGTTCTTGTTTATACAAAGGGGCCAATTGTTGCCGGTGGTTTGATCAATAATATCTGGTCGTTTTCAGGAGAAGCTGGTCGCGATGTGAACAAGATGTTGATTCAACCTTTTCTGAATTACAACCTGCCGAAGGGTTGGTACCTCACCAGCTCCCCCATCATTACTGCTAACTGGAATCAAGCTGAAAACAAAGGTTGGACTGTTCCGGTCGGGGCTGGTGTTGGTCGTGTTTTCGTTTT
The DNA here is from genome assembly GCF_014279955.1 of Synechococcus sp. BMK-MC-1. Lineage (NCBI taxonomy): Bacteria > Bacillati > Cyanobacteriota > Cyanophyceae > Synechococcales > Synechococcaceae > Synechococcus > Synechococcus sp. BMK-MC-1. The sequence continues at coordinate 1,655,297 of NZ_CP047939.1, read as the reverse complement.
AGGGACGCAACCTGTGAATGCATCGCTGAGTGCCTATTACAATGCAGTTAAGCCAGAGGTGGCCGGTCAAACTCTGATTGGAGATTGGACGTTCCGCGCTCAGGTTCAGTTCCTTTTCCCAACGGGAGGGTAGTCAGGTTCCATTCTCTTGCAATGTTTGGCTAGGACTTTCCTCGAACAGGTTTTGATAGGCCCTGGCAAAATGACCTCTGCTGTGAAAATTAAAGTGTTGGGCGATATCTGTAACGTTGCGAAGCGTGGCTTTGCTTCTCGCTTCTTCGCTACGCAGCATCCAATTCACCTGTTCAAGACGAATGATTTTCATCAACTCCATTGGACCCATTTCGAAGGCATCTTTTGTGCCTTGGATGAGGGTTCGTTTGGAGCAATAAAGTTGTTTGCTGATAGAGTCTAGATTTAGCTTTTCGCTTCCGCGATTGAAGCCAAGTTGGATCAAGTCTTTGACCAATAACTGGCGTTGCGTTAATTCAAATGGATGGCATTCAATTTCTTTCGTACTCGCAAAAAAGTCTAGAAAATGCTTGATTATTGTGTTTCCTGTTTGTTGTCGAGTAAAATGGTGAGTGGTTGAATCGCTGATTGCTTCCTGAAGTAAAATTTTGAGCTTTTTGTGTTTGCTTGGGGTGATCTGAGCGCTATTGCAATTTAGGAATTGTTCTTTTAAAGCCTCTGCGTTGTGTTGGTCCAGGATGGTGTTAATTTTAAAGGCTGACGTGATTGCAAAATAGGTTGTGGTGTTTGCTGTGAGTTGAAAGTGTGATTCTCTCAGGTTTGATTTGAATCCGTTGATTGAATATTTGGGTACAGGTAGCGTATGCGTTTTGTGTTCATCGGCCACTCCCGATGATTCCAGGCAAAAGCTCATGCAGTCGGGCCCGCGATCTCCATTCAAGAGCAAGCATTGATTGCTGCTGATTTCAAGAATGGTGATTGAGTCGAAATTGGCGTAACTGAATCGGCCTGATAATCGCCCTTGGCTAAGTTGAATGGCCTCAAACGTTTTGCCGAGGCGCTTCAGGTGGGAAGCCAGTTCGGTAGCGGATTTGAACGGAGCAGACCAGCGATAAGGTTGATCTAAAGAAAGTCTTATGACTTTCTCGAGATGCTCTTGGCGGTAGTCCTTGCTGCGCATCGACCTAATTGTCTATCCGTAGAGTAATTTCTCTAAGGCTTTTGCTGGCCTGCTGAGTGTCAATTTTTTGAATGCACCCTCTCCAGCGTTGTTCCGATCAGTTTGTCGCCGGGGGATGCATCAGGCCTTCAGTCTTGGCCCAGGCGCTTCGCTTCTACAAACCGCACTGGCGTTGTGGGTTGAACGCTGTGATCCCTGTTCTCTCTGGGTTGCTGCTCGAACCTTTGGCCTGGCTCCAGACAGCTCTGTACTCCAGGCGTTTGGCGACGATTCAGCCACCTGATGATCCTGTTGTGGTGATCGGGCATTGGCGCAGCGGCACCACTTATCTGCATCAACTGCTGGCGTCGGATCCAGCTGCGGCCACGGCGAGGAATGCCTTAACGGTGGCTCCGCAGGTGGGCCTCCTGTTGAAGCCTTGGATCGTGGGCTTCTTGAATCGGATCATCAGCGCGCATCGCCCGATCGATGCGGTGCCTTGGTCTGCACTGGATCCTCAGGAGGACGAACTCGGTTTGGTGCGGCTCACCTTGGACACCAACATGGCCGGAGTGGCGTTCCCGCGTTGTTATCCCCGATGTTTTCGCCGTTATGTGCTGGCCTCCACGGCAGCCTTCCGGCGTGAGCTTGCGAGGTTCACCAAGCTCACCTGGTTGCACGACGGGGCAGGGAAGACCCATCTCGTGATCAAAAATTCAGCCCACACAGCACGTATTCCCCTGCTCTTGCAGTTGTATCCCAAGGCTCGTTTTGTGTTGCTCAAGCGCGATCCAATCGCGTCGATTCGCTCCCTGGTGCAGGTGAAGCAGCGCTTGGGGGGGCTGATGGGATTTCAGGCTGTGCCCGATCAACTGCAACAGGTTGAGGAAACCGTGGCGGCCCACGCTGAGCTGATGGGCGCCTTTACGGCGTCCCGTGCCCAGATCCCACCTGGGCGGTTGGTGGAGGTGGCCTATACCGATCTGGTGGCATCGCCCATCACAACGGTGGAGAGGATTTATCGAAACCTCGGAATCGCTGGCTGGCAGCAGGCCCGAGCGGCGATTCAGGCGCGAGCGACCCAGGCGAGGACCTATCGCCCCTCTCCTGTGCAGTTGGAAGCGGCGGCGGAGCAGCGATTGCAGGAGCTGATCGCCCAGCAACCGCCGCATTCCTGAACCGTTATTGACCAAAGGCCACTTGGCATGCGGCGTTCAGCAGTTGTGCCTCATCGGCATTGCGCGGTGTGGCGCCGTTGAGTGTCCCCTGGCGGCAGTCGGCACTGAAGCGCACCGTGCTTCCCCCGTCATTCACCTCAAACGTCACCACATCGCCCGTGGCGGTCACGCTTGGGTAATAGAGGTAGTAATCGGAGTCGGGAACCTCGATGTAGCTCACCTCATTGCTTTGCGCTGATGTCACGAGGCTGTTGATCACGCCAAAAGTGGCCAGACCAGCCAGGCCCCAGGCCGCCGCCTGACCGGGATACCAGCCCCAGTTGTTGTAGTAGGAGCTTCCGTACCATCCATAGGTCCAGGGTCGGTTGTTGGTCCAGTTGTTGTTGCTGTACCAACCCTTGCCATAACGATCCCAGTTGTTGACCACATCACGGCGGGTATCGGCCCTTCGATCGACGCGATCCGTGCGGTTGTTCTGGCGGCTGTTGGTGCGGTCCGTCCGTCCCTGCTGGCGGGCATCGATGTTGCTGCCGCGCGTGGTCTGGCGGGTATCGCGGTTGCCCTGACGGGTGCTTTGGCGTGTGCCGCTGTTGCTGCGCACTTGGCCCTGACGCGTGCTGCGATTGCCCTGGCGGGTGCTTTGGCGGTTGCCACGGGTGGTTTGACGGGTGGTCTGACGACTGCCGCTGTAGGAGCTGAAGCCGGTTCGACCACTGCTGCGTGATCCGCTGCTGCGTGAGCCACTGCTGCGCGAGCCACCACCTCTGGACCCACCACCTCTAGACCCACCACCGCGGCGTTGGCTCAGGAGCTGTTCTTGCGCGGACTCCTGATGGATGGCGTCGTCGCTGGAGAGGGCGGCCAGGCCGGCCGCGGGTTGCAGGGAGAGGAGCAGGCCGAGGCATCCTGCGATCGGTCGTGTGCAGCGGTTTCGGATGGTTTTTGTCATTGCTTGATGGCCTCCTTGAGGCGGTCACAACCGTTGTCAAAACAGGCCACGTCCACGCGACCATTGGGAGCGAAGGCCATGCCCACCCGGGTTCGGCCCTGCATGGCATCACCGCTGTTGATCAGAACGTCGGCCAGGAATGAGGGGTTCTTCACGCAGAAGGCCTCATCGTTGAAGCACAACTCTTCTGTTTTGAAGTTGATCAACGCGTTCTTCACCGAGATCCAGGGCTCGGCGTTGCTGCCTCGGCCCTCAATGCGCACGAAGGGATCTTCGATCACGCGATAGCTCACGGTGCGGGAGCCGAACTGATGGCGGTATTCGGTGGTGTCGTCGACGTTGACCGCCTGCACGCGACAGGCAAAGGATCGATCGCCGGTTCTGCAGGTGGTGTCCAGGCTGTACAGCTCTTCGGCCATCACCACGGGTGCGCTGAAACTGCCAAGCAGGACTGACAGGCCTGCCAGCACCGCAGCGCGACGCTGATTGGGCATGGGTTTTTGGGGTGGCGGAGGTGTCAACGCCTCCATGTCGTCACCATGACCAACGATCGTGCTGGTGGCAGTAGATCTGCACAGGTGGGATCAATGCGCCAGTCGGCGGTACGTTGGCGCCCAGACGTCAACACGGTTGTGGTCCAGTCCTTCGTCCTTGCAGTGCTGGTGGTGTTATTGGTGCCGACGCCAGCGCGAGCGGTGGATGATTGCGGCTTGATCAAGCGTTTGATGAACACGCTTGGTGCGTCGATGGCGCGCAACCGCATGCTGATCGCCGCGTCTCAGGCTTCAGGGGACAACCCGCAGCAGGCGGAGGAGGCCAGTGCGCTCCTGGCGCGCCAAACCAAGGATTTTCGCGAGTTGCGGGAGGATTACGTGCGCAATCAATGCGGTGATGACTGGGATTGATTCACGGCAGCCTTCGCGCCGTCAGCGTCTGCATGAATTGCTGCTGGCCTTGATCGCCCGGGAGGACGACCTCGAGCTGATGGATGGCGAGGGGCCTGCAGGACTGGCGGGCTCGGCAACAGGTGAAGGGGCTGTTGTGGCGGCCCGCTGGTTGGAGCGCAACCAGCGGGTGTTTCAGAAGTATCAGGCTCTGGTGCGTACGGCGGTCACCCTCGACGCGTTGCTCGATGATGAGCAGCGTTCGGATCCCTAGGCCCGATCCCTAGGGCCTGGATGCTGAGTCGACGCCAGCTTGATCAAGGAGCTGCTGCTCTCTGCCGATGATCAGCAGCAACAGGCTGATGATCAGCAGTAGGGCGGTGATGGCGGCCACCACCCAAAGGGTTCCAGCCAAGCCCTGGGCATAGGACCTGCCGATCGCCTCCGTTAACGCTGATCCTGCGCTGCCTGCGCCTGAGCTGGTTCCGCTTCGCAGCAGTTGCTTCACCTGCTGCATGGCAGCAGCCACATCCCCTTCAGAAACACCGTTTTCGAGCAGTTTCAGGCGGAGATCGGTGAATCCGAATCCACTCACCATCGCGCCACTGGCTGCCAGGCCAAGGGCGAATCCGAGTTGGCCTGTGGTTGTGCGGAAGGCCGTGACAGCTCCGAAACTGTCGGATGGAGCTTCCTGCACAAACAGGGCTGATTGGGGGACGGCCACGAAGGCCAGCCCCACGCCCACCAGTACCAGTGCCGGCAGCAGCATGGGATAGGGGGTATCGGCCCGAATGCCTCCCAGCAGCGCCACCCCAGCCACCAACACCAGGCTCCCCCAGCCCATCAGCTGGAGCATGCGGCGTCCCGGCCGCATCAGCCGTCCGGCCACGATGCCGCCGCCACCGAAGCAGATCAGGAGTGGCAGTTGGCCAAGGGCAACCTGGGTGGTGCTGAAGCGCTGCACCACCTGCCAGAAATTGCTGGTCTGCAGTTGAACGACCGACTGGGCGAAGTTCCAGCCGATCCCGCTCACCACGGCGGCGGCAAACAGTCCCCGTTCATAGAGCCCGGGCGGAAACATCGGCTGGCTGCTGCGTCGTTCCAGCTGGTAATGCACAGCGAAGAGCACCAGGCCCGCCACGGTCGGCAGCCAGAATTCCACGCGCGTCAGCCCAGACACGGCTTGGCTCACGCCGTAGAGAAACAGCACCATGGCAGCGGCAATGCTCACCAGGCCGGGGCCATCGGCGCGCAGTTCCCGGTTGGCAGGCATTGGCGGCACCAGTGCGGGAAGGGCCAGCAGGCAGAGAGCGCTGATCAGAGGGACCAGCGCCATCGCCAGTCGCCAGCTGAAGTTGGCCAGGGTGCCTCCCGCCAAGGAGCCAAGGATGAAGCCGATGATGATCAGCAGATTCCATAACCCAAGGGCACGGCCCAGGGTTTGCGGGGTGCTGACGAAGCGAACGGCCGCAAATGTTGCAGCGAGCACGGAGCCCAGGGCGATGCCTGTGAACGCCCGCCCCACCAGAAACAGGCCCGTGTCCGGGGCCAGCACGGTGATGCTGTTGCCCGCGATCGTCAGGAGTAGGGAGGCCGCCAGGATGCGCCGCCGTCCGAGGCGATCTCCGAGAAACCCCATCACCAGAACGGTGGCGGCTTGCGCCAGGGTTGAGGTGCTGGCTGCCAGCGCCAGGGTCGCTCCATGCATGTCCATCGCTTGGCTGGCCTTGACCAGGGCGATGTTGGCCACGCTGGGATCGATCAACTGCAGGCTGGCCAGGATGCCCAGATAGGGAACGGTGAGCGCGGACACGCTCAGGGGCGTTGGCGTTGACGTGCTCATGGACAGACAGGCATGGGATTGGCTGTGATCTCCTCGGATGGCCAGTGCTGTTGTTGGGAACCGCTGCGACGGATCGCCACCAGTCGGCTGCAGCGCGACTCCCCCTCACGCCAGGGTCGCTGTGGCGATTGATCCAGCTGCACCCGCTCGCCGACCCGGTCCAAGCGCAGGGGGCCGCCGGGTTGCTCTTCCAGCCACACCTCTCCTTTCAGCCGCAACAGTGCCGGATCGAGGGAGGCCAACCATTGCAGCAGCACCTGCCGTGGGATGGGATGTTGCCGCTGCCAGCATTCGCTTTCCACCAAGGCTTCGGCGCCGGGATGGAACGGTGCTGGCTCCTTGCAACTGCGCAAGCTTTTCAGGTGCTCCTGGAGCCAGCGCTGACGCCGCTCAACCTCCGCGGGATCCAGGCGATCCACTTTTGTGGGCACGATGAGATCCACTCCTTCGAACTGGCGCTGCACCAGGTCGCCGACCCAGCGGTCATGCCAGAGGGACTCGATCCGCTCCAGGTCCACGAGTAGAAGGATGTTCTCCAGGTGCAGGCCGTAGAGCCTCACCTGTTCCCCCACCCGCAGGGGCAGGGCCATGCCGCTGGTTTCGATCAGCAATCGGCGCGGCCGCCTGGGTACGACGGCCAGTTGCAGCAGGGCCTCGCCCAGGCCATCGCGCAGGCTGCAGCAGAGGCACCCCTGGGTGAGTTCGATCACCTGGCCATGGGTTGCGCGCAGGCGTTGGGCGTCGATGTTGATCGAGCCCAGATCATTCACCAGCACGGCTGTGTTGGCATGGGCGGGATTCTCCAGCCAGCGGTTGATGCGACTGGTTTTTCCGGCGCCGAGATAGCCCCCCACCAGGGTGGTCGGTAACCCCAGAAGGGATTGCAGTTCAGAAGGAGCCATGCACGCAGGCTCCGTCTTTGATAGTGGCGATCACCTCAATGCCATTGAGGTCGTCTGGATTGACGGTCGTGGGGTCTTGATCGAGCACCACCAGATCAGCGCGTTTGCCCACCTCAAGGCTGCCTTTGCTTGTTTCCTCACGCAGCTGCCAGGCGGCCTCGAGGGTGAGAGCCATCAACGCCTGTTCAGCGCTCACACGCTCCCCCTCACCCAGCACGGTTCCGCTGCGACTGCGCCGTTGCATCGCGGTCTGCACCATCCGCATCGGCTCAATCGGTGTCACCGAGAAGTCGTTGTGGTTGGAGCAATGCAGGCCCAGGCGCATGGCGGAGGCCATGGGGCTGAGGCGGCTGCAGCGATCGGCTCCCAGATTGGCGAGGTGCACATCGCCATAGAAAAAGGCGTGCACCGTGAAAAAACTGGGATGCAGGCCGAGTTCCACGTACTCCTCCAGCTGACCGGGGGCCATGAACTGGGAGTGGATGATCACCGTGCGGTGGTCCTGGTCTGCCTGAAGACCGGCCTTGCGCACTGCTTCGATCATCATCGCGATCGCGGCATCGCCGTTGCAGTGCGCGAAAAGTTGAATGCCCTGGCGGCTCAGAGTGGCCACGGCTTTGTTCAATTCTTCCGGCGGCACGATCGGTTGCCCCCGCCAGTTGGCTTCACCGTTCGGTCCCCCGGTGAGCAGGGGTTCGCTCCAGAACGCGGTCTTCCCCTGAGGAGAACCATCCAGGAGCAACTTGATGCCCTGCAGCTTGAACCGGTTGTGATAAGTGCCGAAGGCATCCCGCGCGGCTTCGGGCAGCTCGAGGCTGTGGTGATGCCCATCGGGAAAGCGCTCACTGAGGAGCTTCGGCACCTCCAGCACCAGGGGGAGGGACACGACATCCACCAGCAGTCGCCCCTCTGAGGCTCCCCGCTGCAACATTGTCAGATCGGCTGCGGTGGTGGCTCCCTCCTGAATGGTGGTGATGCCTTTGCAGGTGTAAAGGGCCTGAGCCGCGGCAAACCGCTCGAGCAACGCCTCTTGAGAGGGTTTCGGCATTTGCACGAACAGGGGGATGAACGCGGTTTCCATCACCAGGCCTGCAGGTTCCTGGCTTCCCGCCCGCCTCACGATCACCCCGCCGGCCGGATCCGGTGTGGCTGCGTCGTAGCCCACCAGCTCCAGGGCTTTGCTGTTGAGCACGGCACCGTGGTTGGAGTTGTGAATGAGCATCACGGGGTTATCGGGCGTGATGGGGTCGATGTCGGCCCGGTCGAGCCCACGGCCGTCGGCAAGTCCATCGGGGTCATAGCCGTAGCCCACCATCCACTGTCCTGTTGCCAGTGGATGGGCCGTGAGGTGATCGCGCAGCACCTGCTGCAGGCTGGCGATGTCCGTGACCGGACCGGCTGGCGGCCGCTGGATGTTGGCCCAGTCCACCACCATCAGGGCATTGCTGAAATGCCCGTGGGCATCGATGAAGCCGGGCAGCAGCGTGTGCCCGGCCAGGTCCACCACCTGGGTTGTCGGCCCTTGGCAGGCCATCACCTGCTCCTGCGATCCCACGGCTTGAATCAGCCCATCGCGGATGGCCATCGCTTCAGCTCTAGGCTGGGCTGGATTCATGGTGATCAGCGTGCCCCCCTGCAGGATCAGGTCGGCGGAGGTGTGCGCGCTCATGAAAACGTGCTGAAGCCTGCTGCTCTGCTGGTAGCCATCCCCTGGCTTGTCTGACAAGGTCTGGCAATCTGGGGCGACCTTCCGCCGTTTCATGGCTCCCTTCGGTCTGTCTGCCCTGCGCTCGCTCCTGCGCCGCAGTTCCCGGCCGCAGGCCTGGACGCCTCCTGAGGCCAGTTGGAGCCGGCCGTTCGGTTTGGGCTGGGATCAGCCCTACACGGTGCGTTACGCCAGCAATCTCGATGACGGCCCCTGGCACGGCATGCCCCTGGGGGGCTTTGGTGCTGGCTGCATCGGCCGCAGCTCCCGCGGTGACTTCAACCTCTGGCACCTCGATGGTGGAGAGCACTGGTATGGAACGATCCCCGACTGCCAGTTCGCCCTGTTCGAAAGCAACGGCAGCAGCCAACGGGCCCACGCTTTAGCCGTGAAGCCCGAGGCGGATGCCTCACGCCCCAACAGCGCTGAGCCCCTGGCTGCCTGGGATTGGTATCCCGCCAGCACGCCGGAGCGCAGCACCGGCACCTACGCCGCCCGCTATCCCCTGAGCTGGACCCGTTACGAGGGCGTGTACGACGCCGAGGTGAGTTGCGAGGCGTTCAGCCCGATTCTTCCAGGTGACTACCAACGCACCAGTTACCCGGTGGCCGTGTTCCGCTGGACCCTGCGCAATCCCAGCGATCAACCGTTGGATCTGTCGTTGCTGCTGAGTTGGCGCAACACCGTGGGTTGGTTCTTCAACACCGACCCCTCGGCAGAGGTGCACTTCCGCGACGACGGCAGCCCGGAGCACAACTACGCGCCGGCGATCGGCCAGGGCGAAGGACAACGCAACCGTTGGTTGGATCAAGAGGGTGTGCGCGGCATCGTGTTGGAGGGCCAGCGCAGTGAGCCGATCGGCGAGGGCCAGGGTCAGTGGTGTCTGGCGGTGCCGGACGCCCTGGAGGGCGTTGAAGTGCTGCGCTGCAGCCGCTGGGACCCCACGGGCGATGGCCAGGAGCTCTGGCAATCGTTCGCTGCGGAGGGCCGCATTCCCAACAGCAACAACGATCGCTCCAGCCGTGCGGGCGAGCAAGCCAGCGCAGCGATCGCTTTGACGTTCACCCTGGCCCCTGGGGAATCGCGCGACATCCCGATTGCGATCAGCTGGGATCTGCCGGTTACCGCCTTCGCGACCGGTGTGCGTGATCTGCGCCGCTATACCGATTTCTTCGGAGCCGATGGTCGCAATGCTGCGGCGTTGGCAGCGGAAGCGCTGCGCGACTGGCGCCAGTGGCGTGAGCAGATCGAGGCCTGGCAGGCACCGGTGCTGGCGCGCAAGGAGCTGCCGGAAGCCTTGCGTATGGCTCTGTTTAATGAGCTCTACGACCTGGCCAGTGGCGGAAGCCTCTGGACCGCGGCATCGAGCAAGGATCCCCACGGCCGCTTCGGCGTGCTCGAGTGCCTCGACTACGCCTGGTATGAAAGTTTGGATGTGCGGCTCTACGGTTCTTTTGCCCTGCTGCAGCTCTGGCCGGAGCTCGACAAGGCCGTGCTGCGCAGTTTCGCCAGAGCGATCCCGGCGGCGGATGCTACCCAGCGGCCGATCGGTTGGTATTTCACCCAGGGGCGCGGCCGTGTGGAAGCCGATCGCAAGGTGGAGGGGGCCACGCCGCACGACCTGGGGGCTCCCAACGAAGTGCCCTTTGATGCCACCAATTACACGGCGTATCAGGATTGCAATCTCTGGAAAGACCTCGCCAGTGACTTTGTGCTCCAGGTGTGGCGCACCTTCAAGCTGGCACCCACCGGCGAAGATCTCACATTCCTGGCCGATTGCTGGCCTGCGGCGGTGCAGGCCTTGCACTATCTGAAGCGTTTTGATGTGAACAACGACGGCTTGCCCGACAACGGAGGTGCTCCTGATCAGACCTTCGACGACTGGCCGCTGAAGGGGGTGAGTGCCTACTGCGGGGCGTTGTGGATCGCTGCGCTGGAAGCCGCTCTGGCCATGGCCCAACGATTGCAGCAGGAGCTGGGGCTGGACACGGGCAGCGATCAGCACACCTTCAGCGCCTGGCTTGAGCAATCGCGCAGCAACTTCGATCGTTTGCTCTGGAATGGCGAGTATTACGACATCGATGCCGAAAGCGGTACGCCGGTGGTGATGGCCGATCAGCTCTGTGGTGATTTCTATGCGCGCCTGCTGGGGCTGGAGCCGGTGGTGAGTGAGGCCAACAGCCGCAGCACGCTCAAGGCCGTGAAGGAGAGCTGCTTTGAGAAGTTCCAAGGCGGCAGCCTCGGGGTGGCCAATGGCCTGCGCCGCGATGGCACGCCCCTGGATCCCAATGGCACCCACCCCTTGGAGGTGTGGACGGGCATCAATTTCGGCCTTGCCAGCTACTACCGCCTGATGGGTGAAGGCCAAACCGCCGAGGCGATCTGCTCAGCGGTGGTGGATCAGGTGTACAGCGGTGGTCTGCAGTTCCGCACGCCAGAGGCAATCACCGCGGTGAACACCTTCCGGGCTTGCCACTACCTGCGGGCGATGGCGATCTGGGGACTGTGGGCGACGCACACCGACTGGCAACGGATTCCTGGGGCGGAGCGGGGGTAGTCAGTTCAACGACACCTGCAAGGGGCGATCGAGCTTCAGGGTTTCGTGATCGTTCTGGTTGGTGTCGCTCAGCTCCAGGTTGAAAAAGGAGGCGGCGTCGGCAGCAAACAACGGTCCGGCATGCCAGGTGCCCAGATGCAATTTGATGCCTTCGCCGGCTTCGATGCGCAGCAGCCAGGCCGCTGAGGCATCGAGCAGAGGCCCTTCAGTGTCTGGTGGAGCCAGCAGCAGCCAGAAGGGGCGTGCTTCAGCCGAACTCAGGCATTGGGTGGCGTTCACATGGCGGGTCATCGCCGTAATCCGCAGGGGTCTGCGGGGGATGCGCATCACGTAGTAACGCAGTGTCCCGGGCCCGAAGCTGAGCTGCGCGTCCTGCTCCCCGGGCAAGGTCATGTCGTCCACCTCGCGCAAGGCCGTGCCGCAGGCGGGCAGGCGTGGGTCCAGCAGGGATCCCGCTTTCAGGGGCTGATGCTCGATCATGGAAGCACTGTTCGCGCTTGATTCATGCTCGCGTTGCGTCGTCTGCTCTGCACGCTGCTGGTTGCCGTAACGCTGTTGCTGCTCACACCCACGGCGGTGAATGCCCAGGTGCATGAACACCAGGATGAGAACGGGGCACCGATGCTGCGCAGCCTCGAAAGCCTGCGCGATCTCGATTATCAGAGTTGGCAGGCGGTGGCCTATCGCACCGGCCAGCCCGGCAACCCTGTGGTGCTGCGCATCGTGGGCTACCCCGGCAAACTGCGCCTCGAGCATCCCTCCCCCCTGCTCGTGCAGGCCGGCGTGAAGGAGTGGCAGCTCGACGACATCACCCTCGACAATCCTGCGCTGGCCACTGACGGACGGGAGGCTGCGGCGGAATTTGCGCTCGACCCCCTGCTCAACGATCTGAGCAATAACCGCCCGCTGCGCTTGTTCCTTCCCGGTGTGTTCAACGAAATGCCCGTCCCCCCCTATGTGGTGGGCGAGTGGCGTGAGGTGCAGATGGAGCCTCTTGGGTCATGAGGGCGGTCGCTGATCCGGATCAGCGCTGGATTCCCTGGATGCGCCGGGCCTTGGCGCTGGCGGCCTTGGCCGATGGCCACACCAGCCCCAATCCCCTGGTGGGCGCCGTGGTGCTCGATTCCTCCGGCGCGCTGGTGGGGGAGGGGTTTCATGCCCGGGCCGGTCAACCCCATGCCGAAGTGGGGGCTTTGGCCCAGGCCGGTGCTGCCGCCAGCGGTGGCACGATCATCGTCACCCTGGAACCCTGCTGCCATCACGGCCGCACCCCGCCCTGCACCGACGCGGTGATCAAAGCCGGCATTACGCGGGTGGTGGTGGCCCTCACCGATCCCGACCCTCGTGTTGCCGGCGGTGGTTTGCAACGGCTGCGCGATGCCGGAGTGGATGTGATCTCCGGGGTGCTTGAGGCTGAAGCGGCCCACCAGAACCGTGCCTTCGTGCACCGCGTGCGCACCGGTTGGCCCTGGGGGCTTCTCAAGTGGGCGATGAGTCTCGATGGCCGCACGGCCTTGCCCAATGGCGCCAGCCAGTGGATCAGCGGTCCCAGCGCCCGCAGCTGGGTGCATCGTTTGCGGGCTCAGTGTGATGCGGTGATTGTGGGAGGCGGCACCGTGCGCGCCGACGACCCCCTGCTCACCAGCCGGGGTTTGCGCAGCCCCGAACCGCTGAGGGTGGTGCTGAGCCGCAGCCTGGACTTGCCCGATCAGGCTCAGCTCTGGAATCAATCCGTTGCTCCCACCCTCGTGGTGCACGGCCTGGACGCGCCGGCGGACGCGAGGAGCCGTCTGGACGCTGTCGGTGTGCAGCGGCAGGAGCTGCAGGCCTGCGAGCCCGATGCGCTGATGGCCGTGTTGGCCCAACGGGGCTGCAATCGGGTGCTCTGGGAGTGCGGCCCGAGGCTTGCCGCTGCCGCCATCCGGCAGGGTTGTGTGCAGGACATCGCGGCGGTGATTGCACCCAAGCTGCTGGGCGGTGAGCCGGCGCGCACCCCTCTGGGGACTCTGGGCTTCCAGGCCATGAACGAGGTGCTTGAGCTGCAGGGCCTACAGCAGCAGTGCCTTGCCGACGATCTGTTGCTGCAGGCGACCTTCAGTCCCCTTTCAGATCCGTGCTGAAGCGACCGATCAGCACGCCCATCACCACCGCCAGATAGAGGGGGCCGATGATGCTTGTGGCGATGCTCAACATTCGGGCCAGTGGCAGAACGGGATTGATGTCCCCGTAGCCCACGGTGGTGAGACACACAAAGGCGTAGTAGTTGATCTCCGCAAACGAGCTGCTCACCATCAGCACGCTGTCGGAGCTGAGTTCCATCATCGAGGCCATGGTCAGCGGCCTGAAGCTGCCGTGCTGAATCGTTTCCACAGCCCCCATCACCAGACCGGCGGTGAGGCCCAGGTGCAGATATCCCGCAGCGGCTCCCATCAGCACCCGCTCATTCACCTTGGTTTCGCTGGCCAGGGCCCGCACCAGCCGGATCACACTCCAGCCCACCAGCAGGCACCAGCTGGTGACCAGGGGGATGCCGCTGCTCTCCAGCTTCACCGGTGTGATCAGCCACATCCACTGCGACACCACCGCGAACAGCCCCAGCGCTTGATACAGCCGGTCGCTCCAGGGGTGGGCGTTGCCGCTGCTGCCCAGCACCCGCGTGAACCAGAGGGCGATCAGGGAGTAGCAGGGAGCGCCCAGCCAGTTCAGGGGCGGAAAGGCGAAGCTGATCAGCACCAGCAGGGTCAGAGCCAGCAGCACCCGGTAATCCCGCTGGCCGGGACCATTGCGTTGCTGCAGCAGAAAAGACGGAAAGCTCGGCACGGTCGGCGTCGGTCTTCTGGAAGTCTCACCACAGCGCAGCTGTTTGTCTTCAACGTCGATCGGGATTGTGTTGTTCCAGGCGGGTTTCGATTTCGCGGTCACCGGCGTAACGCCCGATCAGCACCCCCATTACCACCGCCAGGTAGAGCGGTCCGGCAATGCCTGTGGTGACGGCGAGCATCCTGGCCAGGGGAAGCTCGGGGTTGATGTCTCCAAAGCCAACGGTGGTGAGGCAGATGAAGGCGAAGTAATTGATCTGAGCAAACACCGGCGCTGACACAAGCACCGTGTTGTTCTGGCCAGCGGCATCTGTGATTGGAATGTCGAGGGGTTCGAAGCTGCCTGGCTGAATGGTTTCCACTGCGCTCATCACCAGTCCTGCTGTGAGCCCCAGCAACAGGTAGCCCGCGGCAGCGCCCATCAGCATGGCGGCGGTGACCCGCCGTTCGCTGGCCAGGCGTTCCACCAGGCGGATCACACTCCACCCCACCAGGACTCCCCAGCTCAACACCAGCGGCACGCCGCTGGTTTCCCAGCGCACCGGGGTGAGCAGCCACAGCAGCAAAGCCGACAGCGCCACGAGCCCCAGCCCTTGGTACAGGCGGTCCTGGAGGGTGAGTACTGGCTTGCGGATCATCACCAACTGCGTCAGCAGCAGGGCGATGAGGGCATAGCCCAGGCTTCCCAGCCAGGTGACCCTGGGAAAGGCAAAGCTGGTCAGCACCAGCAGGCAGAGGCCCAGCAGCAGTTCATAAATCCGTTCCCTCCGTCGCTTGCTCCGCCACTCCGATCGCATCGTGTTTGGGGTTGCTCAGGCCGAGGATGGCCCGGATCGCTCGCGCAGGCGAGCCTCTGACGCTCATCCCTCGTACGGTTCTCCCAACCCACTCGGACGGACGCTGATCAAAAGTGAGCCTTAGTTTGGGTGCATCATCGGGACCCGCAACATGCCGATCCGCGAGGACGACAATCGCCCCAACCGCCGCTTTGGAATCATCAACCTTGTGTTGATCGGCTTCGGGGTGCTTCTGCTGATCAGCAGTTTCCTGCCCAACCAGGGCATGCAGCAGGTGCCTCGGGTTCCTTACTCACTGTTTATTGATCAAGTGAATGATGGCGCCGTGAAGCGCGCTTACATCACGCAGGATCAGATCCGCTACGAGCTGGCCGAAGCCGAAGAAGGTGCACCGTCTGTTTTGGCGACGACGCCGATCTTCGACATGGATCTTCCTCAGCGCCTGGAGAGCAAGGGCGTGGAATTCGCAGCAGCACCGCCGAAGAAACCCAACATCTTCACCACGATCCTCAGTTGGGTGGTGCCGCCGCTGATCTTCATCTTGGTGCTGCAGTTCTTTGCCCGCCGTTCCATGGGCGCTGGCGGGGCCCAGGGAGCGCTCAATTTCACCAAGAGCAAAGCCAAGGTGTACGTGCCCGATGAGCAATCCCGGGTCACCTTTGCCGACGTGGCGGGTGTGGATGAGGCCAAAGACGAACTCACCGAAATCGTCGACTTCCTCAAGACCCCTGAGCGCTATGCGGAGATCGGGGCTCGGATTCCCAAGGGTGTGCTGTTGGTTGGTCCTCCTGGAACAGGCAAGACTCTGCTTTCGAAGGCCGTCGCCGGCGAAGCCGGTGTGCCGTTCTTCATCATCAGCGGTTCAGAATTCGTTGAGCTCTTCGTGGGCGCTGGCGCGGCCAGGGTGCGCGATCTGTTTGAGCAGGCCAAAAAGAACGCACCCTGCATCATTTTCATCGATGAACTCGACGCGATCGGTAAAAGCCGTTCGGGCTCGATGGGTGTGGTCGGCGGCAACGATGAGCGCGAGCAGACCCTTAATCAGCTGCTCACTGAAATGGATGGTTTTGCCTCCAAGGACAAGCCCGTGATTGTGCTGGCGGCCACCAACCAGCCCGAGGTTCTTGATGCGGCGTTGTTGCGTCCCGGACGTTTTGATCGCCAGGTGCTCGTGGACCGTCCGGATCTGTCCGGTCGTAAAACGATCCTCGAGATCTACGCCAAAAAAGTGAAGCTGGCTGAGGGTGTGGATCTCGACCGCATCGCTCAGGCCACCAGTGGATTTGCCGGTGCCGACCTGGCCAATCTGGTGAATGAAGCGGCTCTGCTCGCTGCTCGCAACAAGCAGACCTCAGTGCAGCAAGGGGACCTCAACGAGGCGATCGAGCGTGTTGTCGCCGGTCTTGAGAAGAAGAGCCGGGTGATGCAGGACGACGAGAAGAAGGTCGTGGCGTACCACGAAGTTGGCCACGCGATCGTGGGTCACCTGATGCCTGGGGGCAGCAAGGTGGCGAAGATCTCCATCGTTCCCCGCGGCATGAGTGCCTTGGGGTACACGCTGCAACTTCCCACCGAAGAGCGCTTCCTCAATTCTCGCGAAGACCTGGAAGGACAAATCGCCACCCTCCTGGGCGGACGATCTGCTGAGGAGATTGTGTTCGGCAAAATCACCACCGGAGCGGCCAACGATCTCCAGCGGGCCACGGACATCGCCGAGCAGATGGTGGGCACCTACGGCATGAGTGACACCCTTGGGCCTCTGGCCTACGACAAACAGGGTGGTGGGCGTTTCCTTGGTGGTGGCAACAACCCGCGCCGCACGGTGAGTGATGCCACGGCCCAGGCGATCGATCGCGAAGTGCGCGCCCTGGTGGACAACGCCCATGACCAGGCTCTGGCGATCCTTCGTCAGAACATGGCGCTTCTGGAAACCATCGCCCAGAAGATCCTCGAGAAAGAAGTGATCGAAGGCGACGACCTCAAGGAGATGCTGGCGGCCAGCGTGATGCCTGAGGCCATTGCGGCCTGAGGCTTGACGGATCCACCACTTGTCCCTGATAACAGCTGTTTGAAGTCCAGCCATGGCGTCTGCCTCCACCAGTGTCGCCGCAGCTCTTACCGCGTTGGGCGGCTGCGACTTCCTTTCTTCGGCCGATGTTTCTGCCGAGCAGACTGCGGCTTTGCTCCAGTTGGCCGTTCAGCTCAAACACGGCGACCGCCGCATTGATCTGGGCAATCGGGTGCTTGGGTTGATCTTCACCAAAGCGTCAACACGCACCCGGGTGAGCTTTCAGGTGGCGATGGCTCGCCTTGGTGGTCAAACCGTTGACCTCAATCCCCAGGTCACCCAGCTCGGACGTGGTGAGCCTCTGGAAGACACCGCACGTGTGCTCAGCCGCTTTTGCGATGTGCTGGCGATCCGCACCTTCGCCCAGCAGGAGTTGGCGGATTACGCCCACTGGGCTTCGATTCCGGTGATCAATGCGCTCACCGACCTCGAGCACCCCTGCCAGGCCCTCGCTGATTTCCTCACGATGCAGGAGGCGTTCGGCGATCTGCAGGGTCAGACGCTGGCTTATGTGGGTGACGGCAACAACGTGGCCCACTCACTGATGCTCTGTGGAGCCCTGCTCGGCGTGAATGTGCGCATTGGTTGCCCGCAGGGATTTGAGCCACTCCCTGGGGTCGTGGACCAGGCGCGTGCGTTGTCTGTTTGCGGTGCGCAGATCAGTGTGATCACGGATCCGGTGGAGGCCGTGCGCGGTGCGCAGGCGCTCTACACCGATGTGTGGGCGTCCATGGGCCAAGAGCAGGAACAGGCCGAGCGTGAGCAGGCCTTCCAAGGTTTCTGCCTCAACGAGGATCTGTTGGCAGAGGCTGATCCCCGCGCCATCGTATTGCACTGCCTTCCGGCACACCGCGGCGAAGAGATCAGTGCCGGTGTGATGGAGGGCCCCTCAAGCCGGATCTTCGATCAGGCCGAAAACCGTTTGCATGCCCAGCAGGCGCTGCTGGCGGCCCTGCTGGGCGGACTCTGACGGCGTGGGCGCCTCACCCGATCCGATCGTTTTGCCCGGTGGGTCCACCACCGTGGTGTTGATTCATGGCTACACCGGATCACCTGCTGAGATGGGTCTGCTGGCCGACTCTTTGCAGCGCGAGGGCTATGGGGTGGAGTGCCCCTTGCTCGCTGGGCATGGCACCTGCCTCGAGGATCTGATGCCGGTGGATCCCGTCCAATGGCTCAATCAGCTCGACGCCGTGGTCGATCGCTTGCAGCAGCAAGGCCAGAACGTGGTGGTGGGTGGTTTGTCGTTGGGGGCGATCCTGGCGTTGCAAGTGGCGCGGCGGCGACCGTCCATCCAAGGGGTGATCACCTATTCACCACCGATCATCAGCGCTGATCCCCGTGCTCTGATCGCACCGTTGCTGGCCAAGGTTCTGGCTTCGGTTCCGCGGCCCGCTGATGACTTCGTGGATCCCACCACCGCTGAGCGCATCTGGACCTACAACCGCTGGCCATCTCGCTGCAGCGTGAAGGTTCTGGAGCTGATTGCTGACACTCGCCGCCATCTGGCGGAAGTGAGGCAACCCTTGCTGGTGATGGCCAGTCGTCTTGATCGGGTGATCACGGTGCGCGGTGTGAATCGTTTGTGTGAGCGGGTCAGCTCTCCCTCTGTGCAGCTGCAGTGGTTGGAGAACAGCGGTCACCTGATCACCACAGACGCGGAATGGCACACCGTGGCCGCTGTGACCGCAGAGTTCATCAGGCGACTTGAATCGGCTTAGG
Source organism: Synechococcus sp. BMK-MC-1 (assembly GCF_014279955.1). Classification (NCBI taxonomy): domain Bacteria; kingdom Bacillati; phylum Cyanobacteriota; class Cyanophyceae; order Synechococcales; family Synechococcaceae; genus Synechococcus; species Synechococcus sp. BMK-MC-1. The sequence goes on along the minus strand of NZ_CP047939.1, from coordinate 1,636,741 downwards.
GTCTGGGCACTCTCTGCGCTCGTGATGGACCAGCAGGAACGGGACAACTGGAAGCGGATCATGGAGGCCATGGAGGCTTCCGGTGACACCGAAAGTGCCTTCTACCGTCGGGCGAAAGCGATCAGTGAGGGAGAGCCTGATCCGATGCTGGAGATGGAGTCGCAGCCGTGAGCATCGACCCCCTCGAGCGCGGCCTGGAACAGTCGTTTGAAACCGAGAAATGGGGCCGCTTCATTCGGGAGTGCGACGACCTCGAAACCCTGCGCGAAACTGCCCTTTCGCTACTTCAGCAGCTCGCCCAGCTCAAGGCTGCCAGCTCTTGGATGGCGTCGCGGGCGTCGGAGTCGGAAAATGCCAAGCTCAAGATGCTGGCGGAGCTGATCCGTCAACGGACCGAGTCGTCCCCAGACCAAGAGGTGCCTTGATGATGCCAATGTTGCGTGTTGGTGCTGCGTCCCTGGTGGCAGCTTTGGCCTTCGGCGCACCAGCTCCAGCTGAAACCTGGCAGCCCCAGACGGAATCGCCGATGTGGGCGGCAACGCGTGAGCAGCTCACACAGTCCGGCGACTTGCCAGCACGTCCCTGGCTGTTCATGGAGGGATTGCACACCCCTGCGCTGCGCGCTGCGGAGTACCTCGCTGATCCCACGCGTACGCGCCTGGGGGTTGCATTTGATGGCGCGTTATTGATCCAGAAAAAAGATGCCGACAACTGGACGGTTCGTTTGGTGCGGATGCGTGCCCTCTGCAACCAGCAACGCTTGCAGCGTTTGTCTGCTCAGGGGGCTTGGGTGGATTACGTGGGCCGGGATGGCACCGCGGCCAAGGTTCAGTGGATCTGTGCATTGCGGCCGCCTGGGTGAGCCCTTGCGCGATTCGCTTCGCACCGGTACACATGTATTGACGAACATTTGCATTGCCGGTGCCCGCTGGATCCCCCGAGCCGCTCACGTCTGCTCAACAGGAGTTGTACGAATGGCTTGCTGACTACATCGGCAGTCATCACCACAGCCCTTCGATCCGTCAGATGATGCAGGCCATGGGCCTGCGTTCGCCTGCGCCGGTCCAGAGCCGGTTGCGTCACCTTCAGCAAAAAGGATGGATCACCTGGCAGGAGGGGCAGGCACGCACGTTGCAGTTGCTAGGGGGTGTGGCGTCAGGCATTCCCGTGCTGGGCGCTGTCGCGGCTGGTGGATTGGTGGAAACCTTTGATGACGTACAGGAGCGGCTAGACCTGGCTCCTGTTCTGGAAACCCGCGGGTTGTTTGCTCTCACGGTGAACGGTGACTCGATGGTGGATGCGCACATCGCCGATGGTGATGTGGTGCTGATGGAGCCCGTCACGGAGCCATCCCGCTTGCGTGAAGGAACGATCGTGAGCGCATTGGTGCCGGGCAGCGGAACCACCCTCAAACATTTCCACCGTGATGGTGCGGTGGTTCGGCTGGAGGCGGCCAATCCTGCCTATGAGCCGATCGAGCTGCCTGCTGATCAAGTGCAGGTGCAAGGAAAGCTGGCTGCCGTGTGGCGGCAGGTGTAGCGCGGAACCCTTCGCCCTCGTGGCGTTGTAAGCTTCGACACAACGTAGGGATGGCTAAGGCTTTCTTTGCGGATTGGGGCCATAGCTCAGCTGGTAGAGCACCTGCATGGCATGCAGGGGGTCAGGAGTTCGAGTCTCCTTGGCTCCATGAGTGAAACCCCTCTCCAGGAGGGGTTTTTTAGTGTCTGGAAGTCAGACCGCCAGGGACCCTCAGACGGTCGCGGGCGCATTTTTGGGCGCACTTTTCAGCCACCAGCCCCGCAGGCGCGCTTTGGGCGCAGATCCACGGCGAACCATCCAGGGGCACCCCTGACAAGGCAGGCCAGAAACGCCCACCTTCACAGCGAGGCGCGGGGCAGAAAGCCGGGAGACGCCGCAAGGCCGATCAGATCGGCCACAAGGCCTTGCAAAAGCCCAGAGAGCCTGGAGTGGCACCAGAGGCCAGCAGGCCCCAGAGAGTCCGCCAGGGGCCACTGGGGCCCAAAGCCCGGAAGCCTCGACACCCCGCCCACGGCTCACACCAACAACCAAGGCCGCTCGCAACAAGGGGCGATTATTGAGAATCAAGAAGGCGCCGGATCCAGATTGCAGCAGGAACAAACCAGGCCAGAACTGAACGGTTGCTCTTCCGCCGAAAGCGCAACCGCACCACCTCTAGCACCTGCCAGCATTCACTAGCGCTACTGCCTGGAATCCCCGTGAAGATCGACCGCCATGGCAAAGCCGCTCCGCTCACCCCGGAGCAATTCGAGGCCCTGCTTGCTGCCGCCCCTTCCTCGGCTTACCGGGCCCTCTGGGCTATCCAGCGCTGGAGCGCAGCCCGGATCAACGAAGCCCTCAGCCTCACCTGGGCTGATGTCGCCGGCAACCAGATCACCTATCGCCGCGCTAACACCAAAACCCGGGCGACCCGCCAGGTGCCGCCAGGCCAGAGCCTCCAGGCCGAACTTGTCGCCTACCGGCAAGCCTGGATCGCGATCCACGGCCATGCGCCCAAGCCCAGCGAGGTGTGCTGTTCCCGGGGCAGAACACCACCACCAGCCCGCTCAGCCGGCAGGCCGCCGACAAAGCCCTGCGTCAGCTGTAAGCGGATCGGCCTCAGCGAGGTGAGCCGGCATTCCTTCCGGCGCACTGCGGCTCAGGATGCCGTTGGTCGCGGCCTCCCCCTGCATGTGGTCCAGGCTCTGACCGGCCACCGGAGTCTTGGCTCCCTGGGCGAATACCTTCAGGCGAGTGAAAGCGAGCTGCTCGACGCCATCGGAGCCTGAAGCCATGAGCACGAGCAAGAAAGGACAGCTCAACGTCCGGATCGATCAGTACCTGATCCAGCAGCTCCGGCAACACGCCGACGCGCAGCACTGTCCTCCGGGCATTCTGGTGGCCCAGGCGCTGGAGCAGTTCTTTGCACGAGAGCTAGAAGCCTCGGTGCTGGACCGACTCGATGAACTGGAGAGACGGGTTGCGGAGCTGGAGAAGAACGGTGAGCAGCCAGCCGAGGCGGAGCCGCATAAGGAGGCCTAACAGGGGTTCCTAGCATTCGCTAGGAAGCAGGATTGAGTGAGCGCCGCTGCCACGCCGCAGGGCTTACTCACTGGCAGCGATCGCAGGGGCATCCCTCATCCGATTGAGCGGAGGGGTGGTGACTGCATCCGGCAATGGCGGCAACGGGGGCGGAGAGGACAAAGACGCCGGTTCGGCCGATGCGATGCCAACAGGCTCAGCATCGCCAGAGGTGGCCACAACCTCAGTCAGTCGGCGCGGCGGCTCGGCACGCCCAGAGACACGCAGACTCCCGCGCTTGCCGACGCCTAAAAGCTCAGTTGAATCCTCCTTGTTCTGCGTTGGCTCGAGAATCGGCTGGTAGAGCTGGCGCACAGCAGCGCGATATTGCTGGTCAGAGATGATGTTTTCATCCACTAACTCGCGGAGGTTGTCGAGCCTCGCGCGGATCTTGGCATCTTTCAACAAGGCGTTGCAGTCAAACTTCTGACTAGTACCATTCAGTGGCACATGAACACTGACAAGCCCAAGGAGCGAGCTCTGGCTTACGGTGCTGCGGTCGTAGAATGTGTTGTCCGATCCAAATTGATCGGGATAAGCCCCCATCGAGAGGGACAGAGTAGGCACCGATCCACCATCCGATGTGCAGCGCAGACCGTCACCCATATCGATGGAGACGCGCGAGCGGGTCATGTTCTGCTGAAGGGGATTTAGATAAATCTGAGCTGCAGCGGGGGAAGCCGAAACCGCTACTGCAGCTACTGCAACGCCTGCCGCGCAGAGCAGATGCGCAACAGCAGGGTGTTTTGTCGAGTGCTGGCACATAAGTAGAAAGGCGCAGATTTGTCTAGGATGGTGTACTTAATGTTGCGAGTCGCACTGGATCTCACGCGAGCTCCATGCGGTCTGAACCGGATCAATCTCTGAATTTCGCTCTCCGGTAAAGGTTCTAACGCCGCAGTCTTCTTGCCATCGACCATGACGACAGGAAAAACATTGATATCAACCTGAATAGAGCGCTTGGATTTGTTCGCAACCTGAACGATTCCCGAAGCCGCTTCCATTGTCATGGGCGAAAGAGAGAAAGCCCGTGCTTCCCTGACTGATGGAAAGACGAATAAATTCGTGCACACCGAGGCTATGAGAGCAGCAGGGAATCGCACGGGGGATGATGGAAACACGGCAGAATTGACTACTGATTGCAAGTTACAACAGCTGTGGCAGTGTAAGTACCATTGTTAAACCCTCCAGCGGGAGCATCAAACCTGACGTCCAGGGTCGTTTTCAGGCTTCCGTCAGCCGCAAGATTCTCCGTTGCGTTGGTAGCAAAGGAAAGATTGCGAAACCGGAGCTGGGATGTCGTCGCCGCCGTAGGCCCTGTCAATGTGGGTGTCGTTGCAATCAATGTTCCTGTTGCACCCATGTTGCTGGTCACGTCAATGGCGGCAAACGTTGGATTGCCAAAGAAGCCTCCGGAAAGCTCTGAAGCAGAGGAGCTGATCACACTGCGATTAGTGGAAGCACCAAGTTCACCATCTGTCGCGGTGATGGTACAGATCGAAGCAATCACTCCGGCCCGGTAGCGCACAGTACTGGGGCCACCGACAATTTCAGCATGAGCAGGCAAAGCCGAACAAACCGAACAAAGAAGAAAGCTGAGAACGAGAACAGGCTTTGACGTACCAAAACGAATGGAAAGCAATTGTGATCTCATTTGAGAAATGGAAGAGGACAACCCTTTGGGTGGGTGCCCCCATCTTTTGCTACTTAACCTGATTGTCAAGTACGTGGGACGCTTCAGCACCTGGATCGTGGAGATGGTCAACACTTGCGGGGACTCGATTACCCAGCTCGCTCCGCAGCGGGCGGCCCGGGGGGAGTAAAGTGGTACACAAATACCAGCCTGGTCATGGCGCGCAGCAGCATCCAGTTTCAGAAAGGCCTCTCGCTGCCAAGTGAGCTGGTCTGGTTTTTCTGGACAGGTCCCATCGTTAACCTCTGAGGTGGGGTACCGCCCCTGAAACGGGGCTCCCACTCATGAGCAAGCGCCGCACTCACAGTCCTGAATTCAAGGCTCGAGTCGCCATGGAGGCGATCAGTGGCCGCAAGACAATCCAGGAGATCGCTGCGGATCACGCGATCCACCCCATTCAGGTAAGCCAGTGGAAGAAGCAGCTGCTCTGATGGTGCCAGTGAGCTGTTGACGCGAGGCAAGAAGAGCAAGGACAAGGAGGAGGCCCAGGCCAAGGAAGCTGCGCTGTTCCAGCAGATCGGCAAGCTCCAGATGGAACTGGAGTGGCTCAAAAAAAATCTCAGCTGCTCTGATGCCCGTGAACTGCGAAAGCTGGTTGATCCAGACCACCCTGAGCTCAGCATCAGCCGCCAATGTGCACTGCTGGGCCTACCCCGATCGACGCATTACTACCGGCCGACACCGGTGCGGGAATCGACGCTGCGGATCATGGCCAGGATCGATGCTCTCTATCTGGACGATCCGTGCAGTGGCAGCCGCCGGATGGTCGAGTACCTGGCCAGAGAAGGCATCCCGATCAGCCGCGATCGGGTGCGAAAGCTCATGCGCCGCCAAGGTTTGACAGGCGATTGACCAACAACCCCGCACCACCGTGCCAGGCGAGCCATCCGAGCGATTTCCCTGCCTGGTGGACCTCAAGCAAGTCAGGGCAGCGGACCAGATCTGGGCGACCGATATCACCACCATCCCGCTGCAGAGAGGATTCCTCTACCTGGTGGCAATCGTGGATCTGCTCTCCAGAAACGTACTCAGCTGGAAGCTGTCGAACAGCCTTGACACGGAATTCTGTCTGCAAGCATTGGAGATGGCCCTCAGTGGTGGCCGTAAGCCGGAGATCTTCCACTCTGATCAGGGATGCCAGTTCACCTCTTCTGACTTCGTGGCCAGGCTGCGGGAAGAGACAATCAAGATCAGCTGGTCAGGTAGAAAGCGCTGCTACGACAACATCCTGGTGGAGAGATTGTGGCGAACCCTCAACTATGAGGAGGTGTATCTGCATGCCTACAACGATGGCTGGGAGGCTGAAGTCAACCTGGCCCGCTTCCTTTGGAGGTACTGCCATGTAAGGCCACACAGCTCTCTGGGAGGCAAAACTCCCCAAGAGGTCTACACTAAAATCGAACCCTGTTCCTCCCGCCCGGAGTTAACGATGTCAGGGACAAGAACTGTCCAATAAAAGCCATCCACCTCACACCCGCCGTGCTGCCAACTGGGCGTCGACGGCCAATCACATTGAGGTGAGAGCCAATCCAGCGCAACGGTTGATGTCACAGCGGGGAGGCTGAAGCGCTTGATGCCAGCCTCCTTATTCTGAGATTCTGCATGGTTCATCGTCTATGTCTTCACTTTCCATTGCAGGTGAGGAGGGGGTGATGCATTCAGTCATGCCCCTTGTCCCTTTGCATTGTTCACCTGGCGTTGAATGGGCGTTGTTAATGCCAACGAGTGAGATTGCGGCTGATATGCCTACGCCGAAGAAATGGCTCGCAACGTTGACTTTCGGCAAATCATGATTCCTCATCAAACTAGGCTGCGCGAGGAGGGCACCGATAAACGTTCAGCAGCTTGCCCTCATCGGTTTGAAACGGTTCTGTTTTGATGCACTTGGCTTCGATCGGGGGGACTCGCATGCCGATGTGTGTTGTGTATGCATTCGAACCCCTCACGCCTGTGCTCAGGGTGAGTACGAGGACTGTGAGGGAGAGAGCAAAAGCAACCAGGGCTCTCATTGTTTCGATGCAAGGTCCAAAAGTCTGGGCGGAAAACTGGTCGATTGCGGCGGTTTGGGAGCACACTGGGCTGTGGTTCACAGCTTGAGGGCGGCTGAATTCAAACCATGCCTGCACGCTTGAGGCGACGCACAACTGACGTGACCCCCTTCATCGGTCCAGTGCTTATGAGAGTGGGTGGTCGTGATCATGCTGCAGCTCCTTGTTGAGCTGCCTCCAGGGGCGTACGCCCCTGGAGGGCCGAATGAGGCCTGAGTGTGTTGTACTCCCAGCGCCAGCGATTGGCCAAGCCCTGGGCTTCTGCCACGGTGCTCCTGGTTCGATGTAGGCGGTGCTAGTGCCGCTGCTCTGGCACCACTTCCTGAGGGCGTGAGCGTAGCCGCAAGGCTTCTGCGAAGCAGTTGAACTCAGGACCGTTGTCGCTGCGGATGTATGTCGGTGCGGGGTAGAGGCTGGTGAGCTCCTCCAGCACCGCCACCACGTCCTTGGCCTTGCAGCGCCGGCCGACACGGATCGCCAGGCATAGACGACTGTGCTCGTCGATCACGTTGAGAAATTTGAGCCGGCGGCCGTCAGCGGTGGCGTCGAACTGGAAATCCATGGCCCAGATCTGGTGGGGGTGTTCGGCTTGGTGACGATGCACTGAGCCATCGGTAGGCCTGGCCCGCTTCTGTCTGCGGGGAGTCGGGCGTTGCAGCCCTTCCTCTCGCCAGAGGCGGTGCACCCGCTTGTGGTTCACCAGCCAGCCTTCCCGCCTGAGCAGGCGATACGCCATCCGCAGGCCCCAGCGGATGTGCTCGGCCGCGATCTCCCGGAGGCGCCGCCGCAGCTTGGCCTCCTCAATGTCGACAACCTTGGTGGCATGTCGCTGAGTGCTGCGGTGTTGACCCACCACCCTGCAGGCGAACCGCTCAGATACCCGGAACATGGCGCGCAGGGCCTCAACAGCCCTGCGGCGTCGATCCGGGCTCAGAAGTTTACCTCGGCTAACTCCTTGAGCATTGCCTTCTCCAGCTCAGCCTCGGCCAGAAGCTTCTACTCCTTCGGAGAAGCCTTCGGCTAGAGACGGGCGTTCTCCTTCTCCAGCTGAGTCAGCCGTTTGGCTTCCTCAGCCTGCATGCCGCCGTACTGCTGTTTCCAGCGGTGGTAGGTCGGCTGGGTGACCTCAATGGCGCGGCAGACGTCGGCGACGGTCTTGCCCTGGGCGATCAACTGCTCAGCGATCTTGAGCTTGCGGATGATCTGCTCGGCTGTGTGGCGGATGCGTTTCATGGTGAAGTCCCCGGCCCAGTCTGGCCGGATGAGGACTCTCATTCACCCTGGACCAATTTCCAGGGGCCACGTCAAAGTAATTAGATGAAGTCAAAAGACAAACTTTACTGATTGACTTTTTAAGTTGACTAATTAGTTGATTGCCATGGCCATGTTGGCTGCATCAACCTCCTTTTCCATGTCCTGGTCGTCGATCCACTGGCCGTAGTGCTTCATATGAGTGCGAACGTCATGGCCCATCAGCCTTGCTGCCGTACGGATGGCGATCGGCGTGTAGAGAGCACTGCGCCAAGCGAAGCCATGACGAAGGCTGTAGGGCTTCAATCCTGTGACCTCTGCCTTGAGAACTTCGCCCCAGTAGGGATGCCGATCGAGGTATTGGCCAAAGGCTGCGCCGCAGTCCTTGAAATTTTTGGCGTTGCGGATGCTGGTCGGCAGTTTTACAAGTCCGCTGTGCCACAGCTGCACCAGGCGTTCACCTTCACCGGGTAGCTCTTTCAGGTTGAGGGCACGAGCGGTTCGGGGCTTCTTAGGTGTTGCCGCTGTTCTGCTGTTCCGCTTTGTGTTGCCGACCTTGAGCTTGCCGTCCTCGTAGCTCAACACCATCAACTCAGCAGGACGCAATCCATAGAAGGCAACCAGCCCAACGGCTAAGTGCAGTTCAGGATTGCCCTCAAGGCTGTCCAGCAGCCTGACCAGTGCCTCTGGCTTCACTGGTGGTGTGTCTTCCTTCGCCGTTGTCCGGACACCAATGAGGAGTCTCACCTCCTCCTCATCAGGAGGCAGCCAAAGCTTGTCGGCGGCGCATCGTTTCACCGCAAAACGCAGGAAGCGGCAGATATCCAGCAGGTTGCGTTTACGGCCTGATGACCCTGGTGCAACAGTGCTGAGGTGGTGTTCGGTATACAGGCGAAGCAGCGCGCCAGCATCATGCGCAGCACCAGCGCGAGCCGTTATGAGGTCGACGGCACGCCTGATGCGGTATGCCTCGTTCGTGTTGTAGTTCGACTCCGACACGGTCCCAGAATCAACCCGGAAGCTGCGGTATCGATCCGCCACCACATTCCAGTTGGTGGCTTCACCAGTCAGCTCAGGACTATCTGAAATCAGCTGATAGGCGTCCTTGAGGCCGATGTTTTGGTCGGCCATTGTTTCCCGCAGCTTTTTCACTAGTGCGGTGACGGCATCGGAGCTGCTGGGTGCGAAGGGTAACGGTGTCGATATCGACGGCCGTCTGGCAGAGCGCCGCGTCCCTTCAATTTTCTGAATTTTGAAGCGCCCGTACTGGTCCTCCAGCACCCAGCCAGGACCATTGCTGCGTCGAACGACGGAGCGCAGATTCTTCAGCCACGGAGCCGCCTTCGCCATGAACCCCTTCTGGTTTTGCAGGTGGTCAGAGCTTGCCGGTCATGAGTGTGTTTCGCAAGTGTGTTTTCTGCCCTTGCTTGCCCCAGCATGCTGTCGCAAGTTGTGCGGTGTTCCTTGAGAATCGCTAGTGTGACTGGGCTTTTTCTAGATATCGCAGTCAGTCTCAGTGATTAAAAAGACTGCATGGCATGGCAGGGGGTCAGGAGTTCGAGTCTCCTTGGCTCCACTCGGTTTTCAGCCAGTGGGACACCCCAACACCCCAGGTGGAGCAAGTTGAGAGCAAAAGGATTATTTCCCTTGATGGTTTGCTCTCTTTTTCGCTCACCAGGCTCGACCAGACCATCGAGGCGGGAGCAAGCTCATTGAGCTGGTGCTGGCCCTGTGTGCCAACAACTTTGATGCCTTGCAAGCACAGCTGGTGTCTGGCCGCACCAATCCAATGACACAACAACCGCTAATTTCCCGCACCATTGCCCCACTCACCCATGATCAGCACCACAGTCACCACCGCAGCCGCAGCATTGGCCCTGATGGTTCTGCACACGCCGGCTCAGGCCGACACAGTCAAAGACGCCCTCTGCGAACTCAGCCGCGCTGATACCTCCATCCCTACTGAAGAATTCCGCTGCGATTTCTCCCAGTTCCAAGGCAATGCCTATATCGATTCCAATCGCTGGGCTTTCAAGTTCCCCTACGCCGAGCAGGGCAAGACCTTCAGGCGCCAGGCCACAGAAGATTTCCTTCGCTTCTACCGAGATGGCCAATACACCCTGACCATCTACCAATCCGGTCGGAAGCCCAAACCCTGAGGATGGTGAACATGAACACTAAGCTCAGTCACCCTGAAGGTCAAAGCTAAGGATCACTATTCCAGGCCATTCGCTGAGATCGACAAAGGCAGTCGCAACTTCAATCAGACCCTTTTTATCTTGCTTTCTCGTTAGCAGAGCGGCAGGCTCACCAAAGCTTGAATGCAGAAGCGTTAGGAGGCCATCGATGCACTTTTTGGCTGAGACCAACTGCTATCAGGCATGGAGCAATGACGCTGACAGCAACCAGATGCATCAACATCATAGGAAAAGTCATTGAGCTGGATTTGGTGTGATCGAACCCTTTCAATGCACTTGTCACGACACGATCAATCTCTGACAAGGATATTGGTCAAAACATCTACTGGAATTGTTAATATTCAGTGAGAAGAGTCAAAGACAATGGTGAGCAGATGGCGGCGTTGCCTGCTTGCCCAACTGGCTTTTGTCTGCCATGTGATTGAGGTGAAAACGTGCTGCTTGAGCGACTACAGAGGCTTCTCGGCAAAAAAGATGTTGTTCTGGTCAACGAAAATATTTCATTCAGGTAGCCTATTGCCTGGGATTTTATTGCGTTGAATTGATCACAAACCTTCCGAAACTTATCTTCTCAGTCTGCTTTAATTGCAACATAAGAATGGATGGTGACACTGATTGGTTTTCTTGCTTCTGGCGTTAAAAACCTTTGCAGGTTATCAGCTCATGAATCTCTTCAATAGCGCTGCTTGATTGGTCCGGCGACGAGTCTTGTCAATAGATGGATCAAGGGGCTGAGTGTCACCCTTTGGTAGCAGTTGTGTTTTGTGTTGCCTTTGCGGCTTTGACGGTTGCGATCAAGCTTTCATTGACGGTTCAAGTCCCGTCATGCCTTATAGGGTTTTGCTTTCAATGACCTCTGTCAGATGTGTCATAGCAGACGCTAGTTGTGCTTGAGGATCGGGTTTGGCTGGTTCCACCGATTTCTTTTTGCGATTGGCAGTTTCAATGGCTTGGACGATAATGAAGCAAACGAATGCAATCGCAATAAAATTGATGATAGCCACAAGGACCAGACCGGCAGGGAGCTCAGCGATGGAAGAGACATTCGCTTTTTCTAGTGCCGGCTCTAATGCATTCGTCATGATCAATGTCACAACAGAATTGACCACTTCCTTAAAAGCGCCTGCAACAATGACTGCGATTGCCAGATCAACAACATTTCCTTTGCTGATAAATTCCTTGAAAGCGATGAAAAGGGGGATTGATTTTGTCATCGAAAAATCGTGACGAGTTGCTCTATAGATAGCAATAGCCATATTTTTTTGCGTAATATTTCATAGTTTAAAGCGCTTTGGCTTGCTTCTTTTTTAGCTATGAAAGAAAATTTTGCGATTGTGCCTATGCAGGCCGCTTGTTATTGACCAGAGTTTGAAAAAATGATTGGTTCAAAACTTTCGTAACTCGCGTTGGGTACTGCGTTGTCTAACCCTCTCGTCTTTCTGCTGAATTGGACCGCTATCTTTTGATGGTGTCTCTTCGCATCGTGGCTCTTTGATTGCAAGTATGATAACAGCGACCGCTAAAAGCGCCACTACCAATGAGTTCAAGGAATTCTGTTGGTTTTTAGACATCGTTGCCTTTGATTGGATTCTAGCCTCTGCTAAATAGTAGCTTGATGGAAACTCATCATCTACAACTTTTTTATGCGCTCGTGGACTCTTTGTTTTGTAAGAGTTGTTTTCAGCGCTTTATATGCTGTCGTTTAGCTGTTTTTTAGATGTATGCCCATTAACTTATGCTGTTCGTTTTGATTTTGTCTGGTTTTGGCTGCGCATTGTGTGATAAGCGCAGTTTTGCTCGCGTCTTCGTCTGTCTTTTTAGGTGTTGTCACAATCTGACTACAAAGCTGATTGTCATGTCGACTTCAGAAGATTTTAATCTCGAGTATGGCGAGCTTCTTGTTGCCGCAACCGAGATTCAGATATGGATTGAAGAGTACCGCAGATTACTCGAGTCTGAGGTTGACGCTTTTGAATTTTTCGACTACTCGATGATCGGTCTCCAATAAAGTCATGAAGGGATGCTGTTGAGTGCATCATGTTTTCAACAGTTTTTAGTTGTTATGTCGTAATAATGAATTTGTCTGGCTAGTGCGCGGATTGTTCCAAAAGCGATCGTCTCTAGTTTAAATGTAGTGATTGATTCTTTCTCGTTACCCTTGAAATGAACCACTAATGGTTACTAATATGTCGGATTACACCCCACCTCTCTGGTCTCCGCAGACTCAGGCCGAGCAAGAGATGATTGACTGGTTAGAGTATGACGCAGCACAAGGTTGGGTCATTGCTTTGCTAAAGCTTGAGCGAGAAGACTTTGATTTAGATCTTTTTCTGTATGACAAGTCTGAGTAGTAAAAGTATGTGATTGTTGTTTCTGATTGTCTTGGCTTTTTGAGTTAATGCCCGCTGTATCGTGAACTATTCATTGACTTGTTTTTTTGTGATAGTGCTCGTGTTTAAAATGCTTCTGCCATCACCCGAGATCCAAACTCTTGTGATCGTTTTTGGCTCTTGATTCATTTGTTCCCATCCTGGCTCTCCGCCTGGTACTTGAAATTGGAATCCTTCAACACTGGCGTGCGTAAGGCATGGGTTATCCACTGCACTCGTAAACATGCATAATCCTGGCCTGTAAATTCTCAAACCACCGTTGAACGATATGACGGATCCGCGAGCCAGATTAATGGCACGGCGAGCTGCCAGTGGATTGTTGCGTGGATACACATTGACCTGTTCTTGGGTTTGTTTCGCTAAGTCTTCCCACGGCTCTTTCTTATAGTTTGTTGCATTTCTGGTCTCCTTTGGCTCTATAGCCTTCGTGTCGACGTTTTCCTCCGAGATTTTTTTGCAACTCACTTCTTCTGTGCTTAAGTCGACGCTGCTTGCAGCCACCGGTTTGTTGGTTGCACGCTCAAAGCATTGATAGGCCACATTGAGTTCATTAGCTAGAAGATTATTGGTGGTCGTACTGCAGCAAAGAAGGCTCAACACAGCAAGCTTTAAATTCATGACCTCAAGATCAGTTCAGACAGTTTACTCGCTGCCTTGTTCAAGATGTGTCAAGCTTCCGTGGCAGTTGTTTCATGCTGCTACTGGCTTGGTCTTTGTTCGTATTCCGGTGAATTCATTGTCTGTTGTATGTTTTGCGTAGTTTTTATACCTCTTTGTTTTGCCCATTTTCTTTCGGTTTGCTTGTGGCTTCTTTTTTGCGTCATCGTTAAAGTGGCGCAGTCACCAGATAACTGGCCATGCAAGCAATCGACCGAGACGTGATTTCTTTGCTCGTTATGCAGCAATTTATTGATGCGGTTGAGGGCGGTCGCTGGGATGAGGCCTCAATGGCTCTTTACAAGCTCGATACTGTCGGTGAACAGCAGTTGTTTGCTGACCTGTCTGCTGATGATGATTGCGATATGTCAGTCTTTGCTGCCTAGTCTTAGCCTCCAGTAAGTGTGGATGCCGACGCGAAATGTATGCCGGATGATTTAAGTTTTTTGCCATTCTTGGGCATGCTTCGAAAGTGCAAATTCATTGCAAAAGCTCATTTTCTTTGAGCGCATCCTTTTGATTCGTGTTTTTTGGACTTTGTTTTTCGGTGGGACTCTTGTCAATCTAGGCTGCTCGTGTCGGGCACTGAAAAACCTTTAGCAGCTTGCCCTCATCGGTTTGAAACTGTCCTGTTTTCATGCACTTGGTCTCCATCGGGGGGACTCGCATGCCGACGTGTGTCGTGTATGCATTTGAATCCTTCACTCGTGTGGTCATGGTTAGTGCGAAGGATATGAGGGAGAGTGCAATAGCGAGCAAGGCTTTCATTCTTGCGAAGCAAGGTTCACAAGTCTGGGTAGAAAGTTAGTCCATTGTGGTTTGTGCTCAAGTTGTGCGCACCTGCCCCGTGACCATGACAAATGGCACGTCTCGCTGGTTTGCCGTGCTGTTGCCAACGAACCCTTAACGGTTGCGGCGACCTGGGAGCACACTGGGCTGTGGTCCACAGCGCAAGGGCGACTGCATTCCAACCATGCCTTCACGCTTGAGGCGACGCACGACACCGGAGAATCCCTTGGCCGGTCTCACGGAGGCTCAGGCACTTGGCCTTCAAGCAGTGCTGGCTGAGAGACGAGCTGCGACGGAGTGGTCATGGAGTTTCCCTGTGCTTTTGAGAGATCGCTGCTGGCTGCGTCTCGACCGCATCCCCCTTCGGCAGCTGCAAACGGTCCTTCCCCCCGATGCTCGTGAGGAGGCTCCAGAGCTGATGCACTACCGCCGGCTTTTGGCCGATGGTGTGAACCCGCTGGTTGCACAGCAGCTCTGCTGGCATGACTTCGGCATGGAGGACTGCCAGCGAGCTCTGCACGACTACTGGCAAAGCCAGGAGTGTCATCACCATGGCTGGACTGCCAGCCGATACCGAGAGCTTGTGGGGGCGTATCGGGAGCGGTTTGTGCGCGGTGTGATGAGCGTTCCCATGCTTGTTTTGGCGCGCACAGGCAGTTGTGAATCGCACCAACTCCACTGGATCAGCGACTCTTCCTCTTGACCTTTACTCCCAGGTCACCGTGCATCGGTACAGCGTTTCTCCACCGATCCCTCCGGCCTGAGTGTCTTGGCAGGAGGTGTCCGTCACTGTTTTCCCCTCCGGAACCTTGCCCATGGCGCGATTGATGGCCACATCCTGATCCACCGATTGGACTGTGGCTGATCCCGCGTGGGCAGTGCGTGCTGTTGTGCAAGCCAGAAAAAAGACTGAAAAAAAGGGAAGGATTCGTTGGAGCTTGAGCATGGGAGATGAACCTTTATGCGATTGGCGACTTTGGGTAGCTGTTGATCAGCAGTCGTACTCGATGTGATGGAGGCGCTCGCGTCGCTGGATGTCGTCGTCGCGCATCCAGGCTTCGATGTACTCCTGTTGTGCTCTTCGAGCTGGCTTGCTACTTGGTTTCAAGCCGGCATTGCGCGGCCCCGTGTTCGTTGTCGCCATGGGTGATCACGATCACTGTGCACACCCTTCAAATCCAAGGCGTTTTCGTCAATGAGTATTCACCGCCATTCGCCAGATGTTCATGCAAGGCTGATGGTCTGATATCTGAACGATCGGTGCTCGATCATCCCGATGCCGTTTCCCTCGCTCTGTTTGCCGTGGGCCTGGCCTCCACAGGCACGGTGTTGTGGGTGTCATCGCGTCGGGTGGATCGCAAAGAACGGGAGCGTTCCCAATTCATGCGCATGCGCTCACGCTTGAATCAACTCATGCGTGAGCGTTCCTAAGCCTTGACCCTTCTGTTTGCTGCCGGTGCCTTGATCGCCATGTTGTCGCTGACGCAGTTTCTGGTGCGACGCTCAATGGATGACGGGCAGGGGTCGAACTGAGCTCGCTCAGCGTTTGGCCAATCCCCGACCGTTGCCGATCAAGCCGGCATCGATCACCAAGCCGATGGCCACCACCAGCAGGCCACTGAAGCTGCCCAGTCCTCCGAATGAGGCCTGCGCAAAGCACACACCTAGGGTTGTGGTGGGGAGAAACAACACACCCAGTAGGGGAAGAATCGGGTTGGGGATCGGCAGATCTGCGAACGGTGCGAGCACAAACAGCGGACTGAATACCCACAGCAGAATCAGGATCAGCCTTGGCGCAAGCAATCCCAGTGCAGCTAGAAGGCACATCAGCCGGCACCCACCACTTCAAACGTGCCGCTGCTGGTGACCGAGAGAATCACCCAGAGCACCACCACGCTCGCCGCCACCAACACCACCGGCCAGATCTCACCATCGGGGTTCATGGCCACTAACCACGGATAGCTTTCTTCTAGCAGGCTCTTTTCAACGTGTCCCCTCCAGGGGCCGGAATGCTGTTTCGCGGGTGAAGAACACTGCTGTGATCAAGGTGATCAGCCCTGCCAGCGCAACCCAGGCGCCTGGCAGCAGGGGATTGCCGGTGCGGCTGATCAACCAAGTGGAGATCAAGGGCGTGGTGCCTCCGAAATAACCCTCGGCAAGGTTGAAGGCCACGGCCAGACCGGTGCAGCGCACGGCGGCGGGCATCAGTTCCACGTTGGCTGGATTCTTGCCGCCAGCGAGCAGGGCGACCGCCACGGTGAGGCCGAGTTCTCCGCGCAGCACCAGCTGCGGATCCCCGCTGTGCATCAGATCAAAAAACGACAGGGCACCGAAACACATCAAGGCCGATCCGCTGATCAGCATCGGTTTGCGCCCGATGCGATCCGACAGCCAGGCTGCGATCGGGTAGAGCAGAAGCAAGACGCCAAGAACGCCGGTGTTAAGGCTCAGTGCCGTGGCGTCGCTGAGCTTGTCGATGTCTTCCAGATAGCTCACGGCATACACGAAGGCGGCGTAGTAGCCCACGCTGCTGGCGATGTTCAGGGCCATCACCTGCAACACCTGCAATCGGTACCGTCCGAATGTCTCCCGCACCGGTGCCTTCACCTGCGGTTCGATCACCTCAGCACCGATTCCCTGGCGAATCACTATGCCGGTGAAGGCCACGAGTGCCCCCAGCAGGAAGGGCAATCGCCAACCCCAACTCCCCAACTGATCGGGGGTCAGGGTGTGGGCGAGTAAGTCCCCGAAGCCCGATCCCAGCAGCATGCCCAGCACGGAGCCCCACAGGCCCCAGATCGCGTAGAACCCCCGCTGGCGTTGGGGTGCCTGTTCGCTCAGGAAGATGATCGAGCTGGTGTATTCGCCGCCAACGGACAGCCCTTGGATCAACCGCAGCACCACCACGGCAATCGGTGCCGCCACACCGATCTGTTGATGGGTTGGCAGCACGCCCATCAGCACCGTTGGGATCGCCATCGCCATCACCGAGAGGCTGAGGGCGCGGCGACGACCGAACAGGTCGCCGATGCGGCCGAACACCACACCGCCCAGGGGACGCACCAGAAAGCCTGCGGCAAAGGCACCAAAGGCTCCGATCAAAGAGCTGGCAGGGTCGCTGGATGGGAAGAACTCACGGCCGATCACCGTGGCGAAGTAGCCGTATACCGCGAAGTCGTACCACTCCATCACGTTGCCGATCAGGCCGGCCAGGAGCACGCGGGTGGCGTTGGCTGTCGGCTTCGTTGTCGTCATTGCGGGTCGTCGGCGATGTCGTGCAAGCGGTCGATCAGCAGGTCCACGTCAGTGTCCACGCCGCCGTCTTCCGCCCAGGCTTCCGGGACGTGTTTGGCCTGCACCAATTCATTCAGCTTTTCGCCGTTACGCCGTTGCAGGTTGGTGCTGGTGTCGGCAACGGCTCTCACGTTGGTTTGCATCTCGCCGATGAGGTGGCAGGCGATCGTGCGCCGGTGCGGTGCCGAGCGGTGTTCCCAGAGATACACGGCCTGCCAGGTTCCGAGCAGCAGTTGGCCGTTCTCCACACTCAGGCTCAGGGTTTGCTGGGTGAGCGCGGTGCGGATGTGGGCCGGCATGTCGTCGTTGCCTTCGTCGTCATGCAGGTAACGTCGACGTTGGCCGTCGGCGTCAAGAGGTCCTGCGCCATCCTGGGGAACGATCGCGTCCATCCAGGCCGCGAGATCCAGCAGCACCCGCGGGTCGGCGTTTTCATTGATGGTGAGGCTGCAACTGGTGTGCAGACAACTGAGATGCACAACGCCGCATTGCATCCGGGTGCTGCGGATCCATTCGCTTAGCGACCCATCGATGCGGGTGAAGCCCGAACCTTGGGTTTGGATCTCCAGTCGGCTGAGCGCTTGATCCAGCGCCATTGACGTTCTGTTCCGGTTCTTCTCGCTCTAGCCAGGGCTCGGGGCGAGGGGAATGGCTTCACCCACGGTGGGGGTGATCAGCGCGCAGCCTTCAGTGACCTCGGGGCTGGCTTCTGATACACCGCCGGCTTCCAGCGCTTTGCTAATCAGGCCAGTGAAGCGCACGTCTCCGCCTGTGGTGCTTGCCAGCACCTGTTGCGGCTGGAAGCGGCTGATCAGATCCGGCATCACGCTGGCGCCGGTGATGAAGTTGCCCACCAAGGGCAGGCCTAAATCGACCACTGGCGTGATCACCGTCTGCACGGGGCGCTCGTCCACGGAGGAATCCAGCACTCCATGGGGTTCGAGGTAGAGCGACCCACCAGGCCAGTCGAGCAAGTATCCGTTCTCTACGGCCGGAACAGCAGCGCCGGCGGTGGCGCGAATCTGCAAGGGGCCCCGTTCTGTTCTTTCTCCAGGGTTGAGCGCTTCCACGGAAGTGAAGCCCAGCCGCTTCGCCACTTTGGCCGCAGCGGCCGACCCGACCACGGGCAGGTCTTTGCTCAGCATCGAGAGTGTTTCCGGATGGGCGTGATCCTGAAGGCCCTGCGTGAGCAGCAGCAGATCAATGCACTCAGGCACAGGCTGCATCGTGGGCATTTCACCTTTCAGCAGCCAGGGGCCAGGGGGGAACACCAGAGGGCCAACCAGCCAGGGGTCCACCAGCACGCGAAACCCTGCAACATCGAGACACCAGCCATTGGCGCCGAGGTAAGTGGCTGTTGCGGTCATGGGTGGTTCGTCATCTACGAAAACCGTAGGGGCTTAACCCCTCACGGCGAGAGCCACCCCCGCCACCGCCAGCGCTGAGGCCAACCATCCTGAGGTGCGGGGATGATCGCCTTCCGCCCGGGCCACCAACAGCGCCATCACTGGTGCGGTGCTGAGCACGGTGATGCCCATACCCAAGGGCAGGCGTTGCAACACCACCTGCTGCAGAAGGATCCCCAGAATGGTGCCCAGGCCTGTGGCCAGGAGCACCCGTGGCCAACGGGCAATTTTGGGGCGTGGCTGCGGAAACGCCCGATTGAATCGCAACCAGGGAAGCAGCAGCAGCAAGCCACCGAGCAGCCTGGCGGAGGCACTCTGGATCGGGTTCAGATCCGTGGTTAGCAGTACGTTGCGGGAGACCGCTGCTCCGGTCACGCCGCAGATCACCGCCGCCAGGGCCATGGTCAGCCCGGTGATCTGTGCGCGCGTGCTTCGGTCGTTTTGGCTGGTGCCATCCGGGGGTTGTTGCCGGGCCACCAGCACCACGGACACGGTGACCATCAACGTGCCGAGCCAGGCCAGGCTTGAGAGCCGTTCCCCCATCACCAGCAGACCACCGCTGGCAGCGGCCAGAGGAGACAGTGATTCGAGGGTGAGGGTGCGGCGGGTACCCAGACGCCGCAATGCAGCCAGGTAAAAGCTGTCCCCAAGCGAGATCCCGATCCCGCCACTGATCAGCAGCAGCAACAAGCCGGGGACTTCCTGGTGCCAAGGGAGACGCATCAGCACGGGCAGCAGCGCCAAGCAAGCGATGGCGTTCTTGAGGCCATTGAGCTGCAGGGCGCTTAGGGATGTGGCCAGTCCCCGCCAGAGGCTGCTGGCCAGGGTCCAGGCCAATGCTGCGATAAGCCCGGCAACAACACCCATTCAGCGTTTGCGCTGGAGTAGCTGGCCCACGAGCAAGCCGATCACAAGCGCTCCGGCTCCATGGCCTTGAAGAAGCGTGAGGCCAAGCACCAATCCCAGCAGGGGCGAGTTGAGCAGAACAGACAAGCTGCCGCCTACAACGCCGGAACTCCAGCTCTGCAGGCCTCCGAGAAAGGGCAGGCATTCGTGCAGCCCCATGCCCAGGGCGCTGCTGGCCAGGATCACAGGGAAGAATTGCCCGCCTTTCCAGCCGGTTTCCAGGCAAAGGCCCACCAACAGCAGTTTGAAAAGCGCGGACATCAGCAGCATGCCCGTGCTCAGCGACCAGGCGCCAAGCACCAGAGGCTTGAGCTGGTTCTCTCCGGAGAACACCGACAGTGGCAGGGCCCAGAGGCTGAAGCCGAGGATCGCACCGGTCAGCACCGGGGTGAACCAAACACGTTCCTGCAGAGACAGTGACCGCAGCCAATGGCGCCAACGACCCAGCAGCACACCGCTGCAACAACCCACGAGTCCGGCCAGAACTGCGGCGACCAGGGCCCCGAGCCACTGCTCCTGATCCACGGGCCAGTCGTAGGGCACCCCGCGCAGGCCGCCGCCTAGATCGCTCAATCCTCTGAATGCCACGAAGCCAGCCACACCGCCGAGGGTGGCTGGAAGCCAGCGCCAGAGCAGCTGCCAGCGCCGGCCGGCCAGCGCTGCCCCGCCCACGAGGGGGGAATGGAACAACCCCAGCGTCCCGGCCATCGCCGCTGCCACCAGGTCACGGTCCGCGCCCCGCCAGATGCGATGGCTGGCCACCGCAATCAACCGGGTCATCAGTGCTTCCGGGCCGAGGGTGCCGCCGCCGATCAACGCCAACCCTCCGCCGAGCAGCTGGCGTGCCCCCTCGTTGGTCTGCAGGCCATCAGACTGGCGCAGCTCGGTGAGGGTCTCCACCATTTCCGGCAGGGCGCTGGCGGGGCGGTGCCGTTGCAGCAGGCTGATGGCCAGGCCGATTCCGCTGCACCAGAGCAGACACCAGAGCAGGGGACGCTGTGATGGCAACCCCTCCAGCACTGCCGAACCCCACACCCATCCCTGCAGGGTCAGGACAATCCACACCACCACGGCGGCTAGTGCTCCGCCTGCCGCACCGGCCAGCAGGGCCCGCAGGCTGCCCCGCAGCAGGGAGTGGCGGGGTGAGGGTGGAGGGACGGTCACCAGTGAGGATCGGTGGCCAGTTCCACCGTCAATTGACCGGATGCTGGCGCAGGCACGGTGCTGATGCAGGCTCTCACCACGGTGCCGTTCACCTCGATTTCGCAGGCGCCGCAACTGCCACCCAGGCATCCGGTGGGAATGTGTACTCCCGCCTCCCGGCTGGCGACCAGCCAGTCCTGCCCCTTGGGGCAGCGGCTGCGCCGGCCATCCGGCCACTGGATGGACACCGTCACCGACTCCGAAGGCATACCGGGTTTCACAGCAGCGGCTCCAGGTTCACATGGGTTTCAAAGGCATCGGCCAGGCGATCGAGCAGGGCATCCCGTTGGCGGCTGTGATGCGGCTGCTGTTCACTGAGCAGCTCCAGGCCCCGCCGGACGCGCAGCTGATTGAGCCAGCGGCGCCGCCAGGGTCCGTTGTCGAAAATGCCATGGAGATAGGTGCCAGCGGCGATGCCTCCCTGGTCTCCGCAGCGGGCCACCCAACCCAGCGATGGGTCCTCGCAGAGGTTGCTGCAGGGTTCGAGTGCATGCGTGTGGCCGCGATGAAGCTCGAATCCCTCCACGCTGAGTGTGGGTTGGTGTTCAGGCCAGTGCACGCTGCTCTGCCGGTGGCGCAGGGCTTTCTCACCACCGAAGCGTGTGCGCAGGGGCAGGAGTCCGAGGCCGGCCATGGCGCCGTTGCTGCCGGCGGGAGCCTGGCCTTCCAGGCCGTCTGGATCCTCCAGTTCCTGGCCGAGCATCTGCAGGCCGCCGCAGACGCCGAAGACGGCACCGCCTGAACGGGCAAAGCGCTGCACGGCGCTGCCCAATCCACTGCTGTGCAAGCGGTCCAGATCGCGCAGGGTCTGCTTGCTGCCGGGAATCACCACCGCATCGGGTGTCCCTAGGGGTTCGCCAGGTTCCACCCAGCGAAGCTGCACCGTTGGCTCTGCTTCCAGAGGATCGAGGTCGGAAAAATTGCTGAGCGATGGCAGCTTCAGCACAGCGATCTCCAGATCGGCGCCGCGTTTACGGCCGCGGCGCTCGAGCAGGTCGAGGGAGTCTTCTGGTGGAAACAGTTCATCCAGCCAAGGCATCACCCCCAGCACGGGGATGCCGGTGTGTTGCTCGAGCCAGTGCCGACCTTCATCGAACAGTTCGCGGCGACCGCGGAAGCGGTTGATCAGCAAACCGCCAATCAAGGGACGCTCCACGGGCCTAAGCAGAGCCAGGGTGCCCACGATCTGGGCGAACACACCGCCGCGTTCGATGTCGGCCACCAGAAGGCAACGGGCCCGCAGGTATTGGGCCAGACGCAGGTTGGTGAGGTCGCGCGCCTGAAGGTTCACTTCCACGGGACTGCCCGCTCCCTCGAGCACGAGCAGCCCCTCGGGGTGCTGGACCTCCAAGGTGTGCAGGCCCTGGCGGATGGCGGCCCAGCCGGGCCGGAACCAGTCGCGGTAATAGTGCTCAGCGCGGCAGGTGCCCACCGAACGGCCCAGGTGGATCACCTCGCTCGTGCTGTCGCCCTGGGGTTTGAGCAACACCGGATTCATGGCGCATTCGGGTTCCCGTCCTGCGGCCCAGGCCTGGAGTGCCTGGGAGTAGGCCATTTCCCCGCCACCTGGGTCCACCCAGGCGTTGTTGCTCATGTTCTGGCCCTTGAAGGGGAGGGGGGTCTCTCCCCGCCGTTTCAGCACCCGGCACAGGGCTGCGGTCATCAGCGATTTCCCCGCTCCACTGCTGGTGCCGAGCACCATGAGCGGGGTGTGGGTTCGCGCCTGGCTCACGGCTGCCTTGCGGAGGGTGCTGCAGCGAAGCATCGCAGCGCGTCTGGGAATCGAGCGACGTTCACCAGCGCGGGCGGCGACGCCGGCACCAGTGCATCACTCGACTCAGGAGGCCGGCAGCAGGAATCTCTTCGGGCCAGTCAGCCAGAACATCCCGGCCCAGAGGCGTGATTCGCACCCGCTCGGTGAGCCCCTGACCATCCACTTCGCGCCGCAGAACCCCCAGTTGGATCAGCCAGATGAGCAACGTTTCGGTGTCTCCTGCTCCCAGCCGCTGGGTGGTGTTGTCGCGCCAGTCAGGGCGTTTGGCCAGCTCCTTGCTGCTTTGGGCACTCTCGTCCAGGAGCCGGTAGAAGCTGCGCCGGAACGGCAGGCAGCGCACGGCCTGGCGGGCCCGCCGCAGGGCGTGCTGGGTGAGTTCGCTGGGGTCCTGGGCGATCACGCGCATGCTGCTGACGCTGTCATTCTCGGGGTCTGCAGCGTTCTCTGAGGCCCCATGCTTCTGCTGGCTTCCGCATCCCCGGCTCGCCGTCGTCTGTTGGAGCAGGCCTGCATCCCCCATCGGGTTCAGGTGAGTGGGGTGGATGAAGACGGCATTCACCATCCCCAACCAGCACACCTCGTGTGCCTGCTGGCTGAGGCCAAGGCCAAAGCGGTGCATGCTCAGCTCATGGATCCAACCATCCATGCCGTGTTGGGGTGTGACTCCGTGCTGGCGTTTGAAGGCGAGGTGTTCGGCAAACCCGCTGATGCCGAGGAAGCCAAAGCGCGGTGGCAACGGATGCGGGGCCATTGGGGCGACTTGCATACCGGGCACTGTTTGATCGCGACGTCGCCAGCGACCGCGATCTCCAGCCAATGCCAATGCGTCACCACGCGGGTGTTGTTTGCTGATCTGAGTGATGCGGAGATCGACGCCTACGTGAGCAGTGGTGAGCCGTTGCAATGCGCCGGAGGATTTGCGTTGGAAGGGCGGGGCGGGTGCGTCGTTGAGCGCCTTAACGGCTGTTATTCCAACGTGATCGGGCTCAGCCTGCCCTTGCTGCGCCGTTGGTTACCGCAGAACTCTTGAGCGTCAATGGGTTGCGATGCCATTTTTCTTTTGCCGTAGCTAAAGCGAAAGCAGGCCCTTCTCACACCCTTGGCCATGCATCGTTTTCTGCTTCCCGGACTCGGCGCTTTGCTTCTTTCCGGAACCCTTGCCCTCAGTGCTTCCGCCATGGAGCCTCTCGCCATCAGCGCCACAGATCAGGCCGACTCGTCTCTGGTTCTCAGCGCTGAGCAGGCTTACTTCGCTGAATCCAGTGACGACTGGAGCCGTTCCGTGCAGGGCTTCCGTCTGCCAGCCGGTGGGGACCAGAAGCATCAGCCGCCGAGCGGCCATACCCTGCTGGACATGAGTTTCTGATTACGCACCCTTGTTGCGCTGCTTTCGCCGATCCTTCAGAGCAGCGTTGCTGGCGTTGCTGGCTGTGGTGTTGTCCATGGCCATTCCTTCTCTGGCCGCACCCTCCAGCGGACCATCAGGCTTCGGGGTTCCTGGTTTCAATGTCGATCTCCTGAATCGCACCCAGCCGGAACGGGGGCTTTCCGTTGGCAAGTACGAACTGGCGAAGGTGAACATCCTCGGTGTTCCGGCCATCTCCGTGTCGAGTTCGGTGCTGAACAGCGATGGTGGATCGCCTGCGGCCCGGCAACGCGCTGCCGTGATCGAAGGCAACCTGCGCCTCCTCTACGACCCCAGCCAGCTGTGCAGTCAAGGGGAACGCTTGAGTGAATGGCTGCTCGACAGTGTGTTGGGCGGCGAGACCAACGTCTGCACCGCGGGTCTCGGCCCTGGCATGGCCTTGAGTGACCGTCCGGTCAGGCTTGAGATCGTCTCCGACGGCAAAGGCAACCAGACGCTCGAGGCACTCCTTGCTGATCGCCAGCGCGCTTTCCCGCTGTTGTCGGTGACGGAAGCGGACGCAGAGATCAACGGCGTCACCACCGAGCAGTTGGCCAAGCGCTGGCGCACGATCCTGGAGAGCCGGATCAACCATGCGCGCTCGACCCTGCGGCCGCAGCAGCTAGCCCTGCGCTGGCGGATCACCTTGGTGGTGGAGCTTCTCCTGCTCGGGTTGATTGCGGTGTCGCTGTTGGCCTGGAGTCGCTTGCGGCGCAAGGTGTCGCGTCTGCAACGCCAGCGCTTCAAGGAGGAGCATCGCCCTCGCTCTTTCGAAGTGCGCCTGCATCTCACCCACACCATCACCCGGGTGCTGATGGTGTGGGTGCTGTTCCTGCTGGTGATGATGGTTGGCCTCGGCGTGATGGCCGTTCCCGGGCAGATCCCCCTGGCGCTCGAGCTGTTGCTGCAACCGTCGTTTGCCTTGATCAAGGTGGGGGTGGTGACGATGGTGGGCTTGCTGGGCCGGGCGCTAAGCACGTTTCTGCTGCACCAATGGGCCGACAACGTCGATGTGATGGCCCAGGAGCGGGCGCGACGCGACCAGCGTTACCGCAGCCTGCTGCGTGTGATTCATCGCCTGATCGATGTGTCTTGCCTGCTGGTGGTTGGTCTGTGGGTGTTGCTTGATGTTCCCGGCGTGCGCACGGCGTCGATTTCGATCCTGCTGGCTGGTGGTGCGTTGTTGGGTGCCCTGGCCTTTGTGTTCCAGGGGCTCTTGCGCGACTTTGTCGCCGGCATGCTGGTGCTGATTGAGGATCGCTATGCCATCGGCGACTGGATTGAGATCGATGGCGTGGAAGGTGAGGTGGTGGATGTGGGCTTGTTCAGCACCCAGATCCGCTGCCTGGATCAGCGGGTCGACACGCTCGACAACAGCACGATCCGGCAGCTGCGGAACCACACGAAATTGCGATCAGGCAGTTTGGTCACCTTTGTGGTGTCGCATCGCCAGAGCTCCATTGACCAGGCCATTGCTCTCATTCGCGAGGAGATCGATCGGTTCGTGAATGACAGCGATTGGAATCACCGCTTGCTTGGTGAACCCGTGTTGCGGGGAGTGCGCCGGATCACTCCGCTCGGCACCCATCTGGAGGTGCTGCTGATCACCAAATCGGGTGGCCAATGGGTAAGCTAGCGCGAATTCCAGCTGCGCGTGCTGCGCCGCTTTGAAGCGGAAGGCGTGGTGCTCGCCGATGGATTGGAGTTGACGCGGCTTACTTGAACAGGTTGTTCAGCATGCTGCCCACGGCCGCACCCAAAGCGGCTCCTGCTGCTTCTTGGTTTGTGCTGCCGCTGTTCTGGGTGGCCACAAGCTTGTAATCAGCAAAGCGGAACACGCCGGTGTTGCCGTGATCCACAAAGGTCACCGGCCAGCTCCCACCAAAGGAATCAGTGATGGTGTAGGTGCCGCTGCCGTTGTCTTTGAACACGTACTTGCTGCCGTTCTCCAGCTGAATCTTGTAGCGGTTGCGATCACCCTTCGACACCTGCTTGAGCTGGCAGGGGCCATCGAACACCCGCTGACCTCTCTGGCTGAGGCTGCAGTAGCCCGTGTCTGTGGCGACCTGGCGATTGCCGCTGCTGGCACTGGTGTTGTTGTTGCTGTTGCCGAAGAGCTGCTTGGTGAGGCCCTTGGCCACGTTCGACTGGCTCCAGCCGTCGTCCCAGCACTTGCGTTTCTGGATGCTGCAGGCCTGACCGGAGCTGAGGCGGAAGTCGTTGCTGGTCGACCCACGGCGGTTCTGGCTGAGCCGGTCAGCGGCGAACTCGCCGAAGTAAATCTTCGTGATCCCGATCGACGGGCCATAGCTGTCGTAGCAGACCTGGCCGACCTGATCGCAGACGATGCCAGCCTTGGGATAGGAAATTCCCTTGTTTTGGGCGAAAGCAGGAACAGCTGTCAGCCAAGAACAGGCCAACCCTGCTGCGGCAAGTCGACTGAGCTGACCCATTGCCAATCCCCTAAAAACCAAACTTAGGGGTCTTCTCCTTTGTCTGCAGTCGGTTCGTTGCTGCTCTGGTTGGCGGGCTCAAGAAGCGGGCCCATCACCCCGAGCAGTCTATTGAGCAATGTCCGGCTGGTCTGAGCCAGCTCACGAACCTCCTGGAGGGTGCTGGTGATCAGTGGGCGTGAGTCTTTGAGGAGCTGCTGGGCTTCTCTCTCAGCGGCTCGCGTGTCTGCGCTGACTTCACTGACGTTGCGACTCACGCCTTGGAGAGAGTCACGCACCACCGGTGCTGTGGCAGCTGCCTCGCGTTCGATCGTGGCCGTGAGCGTGTTGGTGTTCTGAAGCGTCTTGCGCAGATCGGTAAGGGTGGTGTTGATGGCTCCGTCCTCTCCGGTGAGGGTTGTGGTGTTGTTCAACGTTGCCTGCAGCGCGCGTTGTGTTCTGCTGAGCTCTTCCAAGGTGCTCTCCAGGCTGATCGGAGAGCGGAATGGAATGGTTGTGCCATCGATCGTTTGCGCGGTGGCCTGAGGATCGGCACTGATCTCGATGAAGCGTTCACCGACCAAGCCCTCCTGCCCCAGCCTTGCTGTGCTGGCTGGGCCAATCAGTTGGGCTTTGCTGTGCTCCACTTTGAGTTGCACGCGCACTTTGGCGTCGGGCATGAGCTTGAGCCCTCTCACCTGGCCCACTGGAACCCCGGAGATTCGAACCTCTTCCCCTGAGTGCAGGCCGTTGGTGTTGTTGGCTTCGAGGTAAACGTGAATGAAATGGGTTCCCCAGCGTTGTTCTCTGGCGAGACCAACGACCACCATCAGCAGCAGCAGCACGCCGGATCCAAGGAACAGCAAGCGCTCGCGAGGATGGGTGGGTTCGGGGTGGTTCATGCCGAAGCAACGGGTCTGAGGAGGCCATCGAATGCCAAAACCCACAGCAGTTTGAGCGCTAGTGCCACGATCAATCCTTCAACCAGCAGATTGCTGACGATCAAGGCTTCGCTGCGGCCGCTGCGCAGAGCGCGCAAGGAACGCCATTGACACCAGGCGCAGATCGAGCCGAGAAACAGACTGCTGCGGACCAATGTTTGCAGCAAGTCGCGCAGGCGAATCCCAGAGAGCAAATCGCTGAGCTCTCGCAGCGAATCGGCCCGTGGTGTGATCAGGATTCCCCCAACAATGGCGCTGAGAACAAACATCAGCATTAAGAGCAGACCCACGAGGGCAGCGGCTGGTACAGAGGCGCGCCAGGCGCTCGGCCCTTCCCTTGCAACCCGCTCAAGCCAGCGTGGCATCAGGAGTGCCATCGCGAGCACACTCACCAGCACCGGGCCGATGAGTTGAATGACGAGGAGCACCAGCAATTGCAGGCTGAAGCGGCTGGTCTGTCCCAGGGCAGTGACCGACAGATCCACCATGCCTAGACCGATGACAAAACCGGCCAGCAGAACTGGAGCTGCACAGCGTTCACCGTCTCTCTCCGCAGTGGACAAATTGTTGGAGAGGGCTGCCATGACCTCGGATTAACGGAGGGGAAAGAGCTCGACGGGTGAGGGGGGTCAGTTGCGTGCGGTGCAGGTCTTGGCCTCAGGAGCCACCATCAGATTCACCAGAGCGGGCCCCTTGTCACCAAGACTGCCGGCGACTTGGGTGATGGCGGCCAGGGTGCGGCCGTCGTATCGGGATTGATAGCTGTTGGCCATGCAGGTGCAGTATTTGCTTTGGTTTTTCACGCCTGGCG
Source organism: Synechococcus sp. BMK-MC-1 (assembly GCF_014279955.1). Lineage (NCBI taxonomy): Bacteria > Bacillati > Cyanobacteriota > Cyanophyceae > Synechococcales > Synechococcaceae > Synechococcus > Synechococcus sp. BMK-MC-1. The sequence continues at coordinate 1,608,444 of NZ_CP047939.1, read as the reverse complement.
TCTTGCCCTGCAAGCAACCTTTAAGAAAACCATCGCGAAACTGCTTGGTGAGCTGCGCATTGCTCGGCTTCTGTTGCGCATGCACAGGCCATGAAAATGCTGCGATTAACAGAGCGGTCGCTGTGAGCAGTGGCTTGACGAAACGAAGCGACATCAGAACCTTAGAGAGGATGAATGAGCCTGAGACCTTTGCACATTTGGGTGATTTCAGTTGCGGGGAGCGAAGCAATCAGCGCTCGCTGGTCGAGCTGGCCTGGCTGGTGTTGCCGAGGTTGGCTGGGGCTTGTCCAGGCATCAATGATTTGAGCTGATTCATCATCCGCTTGAACATCGACTCCTGTGCTTCGAGTTTGTCCTCCAGGTCTTGGATCTTCTGATCCTGTCGAGCATTTTCTGCTTCTGATTGACGTTTTTCTGTTTCAAGTTGCTCGATTCGTGACTTGAGCAGGGCGATCAGGTTGGTGGTGGCCTCCGATTCCGCCGCAGCGTCATCGTTTTCTGGAAGCGTCTGATTGTTGAGCAGTTGGTCCAGTTGCTGCTTGAGCTCGTCGATCTGCTGATCACGGGACGCCACGTCGCTTTGAAGCTTGGCGATGTTGCTGTTCACCTCCGAGCGGTATTCGGAGATGTCATTTGACGCGGTGGATGCTTTGGCGATGCGTCCAAGGGGGAAGGAGAAGCCGAGTCGGCCGGCCACCGAGGGCGTTGATCCGTATTCGTAATCGACCGAGGGGGTATAGGCGAGTGCTCCATTGAGGTGGAGACGATCGCCGACACGTACAGCACAGCCTGCAGACAAGGCGTACTGACTGCCGTATCCACCGGTGCCGACACCGCAGCGCACGGGTTCATCGTCCTGAAGCGAAACCTCAGGGATCGCCGATAGTGCAGCAGCAACTGCTCCGGAAGACTCAACGGCTTGGCCCAGTCCGCGAGCGGCGGATTCCAGCCTGTTGGTGGTGGATTGAAGCTGAGGGATGGCGCTATTGACCGCTTGATCCACCTGCTGGAGGGAGACCGAGGACGACCGCTGCAACGTTCCATCGCTTTCGGCGGCGACCAAGGCGGTCCCTTTCCCGGACAGTGATTCAACTTTGAGGCTGTCGGTACTGGTGCCACCGGAGACGGCAAGACCGTTGTTGATGGTGGCGCCACCGGAGAGTGTGGTGGCCCCGGTGACGGCGAGGGTGCCACCGATGGTTTGTGAACCGGAGATCGACTGGTTGCCGTTGACGGTTTGTGTGCCGTTGACGGTGAGTGAGTTGTTCACCGTGGTGGCGCCATTGAGAGTGGAAGCCCCGGAAACATTGAGGCTGTCGGTGCTGGTGCCACCGGAGACGGCGAGACCGTTGTTGATGGTGGCGCCGCCGGAGAGGGTGGAGGCCCCAGTCACGGCGAGGGTTCCGCCGATGGATTGGTTACCGGTGATGGCGGAGTTGCCTGCGACGGACTGATTGCCAGCGATTGTTTGTGAACCGGAAACCGTCTGGTTGCCGTTGACGGTTTGTGTGCCGTTAACAGTGAGCGAGTTATTGACCGTGGTGGCGCCATTGAGTGTGGTGGCACCTTGAACGTCGAGTGTGCTCTGGAAGTTGGCGGCACCCGTGGCGGTGAGGGTGTTGAGGGTGGTGGCACCGGAGACGCCGAGGGTGTCGGTGTTGGTGCCGCCGGTGACAGTGAGGCCATTGCTGATGGTGGCACCACCGGAGAGTGTGGTGGCACCTGTGACACCAAGGGTTCCACCAATGGTTTGATTGCCAGAGATGGCGGAATTGCCAGATACGGTCTGATTACCAGTGACAGCGAGTGTGCCAACGACGTTGGTGTCTCTGAGGTTGGATGTTCCTGTGACCGTGAGTGAATTGTTGACGGTGGTGGCGCCATTGAGTGTGGTGACACCTTGAACGTCGAGTGTGCTCTGGAAGTTGGCGGCACCCGTGGCGGTGAGGGTGTTGAGGGTGGTGGCACCACCCACATTCAGGTTGTTGGCTGTTGTGAGGGATCCGTTGTTAACGGAAATTCCAGCTGCACGCTTAAGAGTTCCATCGCCGTTGGCGAAGACCATCTCATTGCCTGTACCGGAAAGGTTGGCAATGGTGACCTCGCTGTCGGATTTACCGATGGCAATTTGATCGTTGCGTGTGGATGCAGCGCCATCACCGAAGGCAATGGAGTTGTCGTAACTGGCATTGGCCTGATAACCGAGGGCGATGGCATCGTTGGCGTTGGCCACAGCCTGGAAGCCCATCACGATGGTGCGGTTGCCTGCAGCGCGAGAATTTTCGCCAATGGCAACCGTGGCCGCGCCAGTGGCATTGGAGGCGACACCAATGGCCACACTGTTCTTACCCGTGGCTTCTGCATAAGCACCGACAGCAACGGATCCGTTGGTGGCATCGGAATCAGCACCAACGGCAGTGGCCTCAAAGCCGATGGCCGTGCTGTTGGCACCTAAGGCGGAGGTGTAATCACCATCAGCTCTTGAATTGTTCCCGAAGCAAACAGAATCAACGCCTTGATGGGTGCAATTGAAGGCGTTTTGAACGGCAATTGTGTAACTGGGGGCCAATGTGGCCGTGCCAGCAGTCACCCGACCTTGCTGATCGATGACGAGGTATTCAGTGCCGGACGATGGTTTGTTGGCAAGGCCCGGTAAGAAAATGTCTGTCGTTCCATTGCCGTCGGTGCCAAGGGTGATGGAACTGGTGGCGGTGGACCCTGATTTCTGTAGGGCTACGGCACCGGCGCCAATGGCTGTGGCATTAGCGATATCCGATCGGGAGTCAGTGCCGATTGCCAGGGAATTCTTGTTTGAACTGAGTGTTCCATCACCCAACGCCATTGCGCGTGTGTCCGAAGCCGTGGCTAAGCGACCCAGCGCCGTGGCAAAAGTGCCCGAAGCAGTGGCAGCAGCCCCCAGCGCCGTGGAAGAGTCGCCCGAAGCACTGGCTCTACGACCCAGCGCCGTGGCAAAAGTGCCCGAAGCACTGGCTCTACGACCCAGCGCCGTGGCAAAAGTGCCCGAAGCAGTGGCATCTGATCCCAGCGCCATGGCGGAAGAATCGCCCGAAGCATTGGCTCGAAAACCCAGCGCCGTGGCGGCAACGCCCGAAGCAATGGCCTCTGATCCCAGCGCCATGGCTATAAGGCCCGAAGCAGTGGCTCGTTCACCCAGTGCCGTGGCGGCAATGCCCGAGCTGGAGCGTCAGCCTGACCATGCTGTAATCACTTTCGCAGATTCCATTCAACGCACGTCCCCAGTTCACACGATTGGGGCCCACTGTGAGCACATCAAGGAGGGCGCGTTCTGCCGTGCTGTTCGCTCGCTAGCGGCCCAGGTCAATGTTGTCTGCAACCCAGTTCTCAGGTTTTTTATTGTTTGATTGATCCTTTGCTGCCCACAGCACTTGCAGGGTGTAGGCGCCTTCCCTGTTAAAGCGAATGCCGCTGGCTGTGTTCGTGCGTCGGTAAGTCTTCCCCTGTTCTGCACTCGGGAAATGGAAGGCCCAATGGTTGAAAAGCACATCCACGTTTCCCTGGCGTTGGCTGAAACGGCAAGGTCCTGTTTCCACTGGCATGGCGTGATCGTGCCGGCTGAGCCAACAGGTCGCCTTCCCGAAGGATCAGAACTTGCATCCGCATGGATTTGATTGGTGACACATCCTCTTCATCATCGTGTTTCTTTTGTTTGTCCTCTTGAGTGCAGGTCGTTTTTGGGCTGGGAGTGATCACCGGTGACGTCTTTGCAGCCGATCGCTATCTCGATTCCGCTCTCGAGAACTGATTCTCAAAATCCATTGTTGCCTTCAAACTCTTTGAGATATTGGAAGAGCTTTGTGAAAAAAGGGATCATCCAGAAGATGATGCCCACAATCGATGCCCAGGCAATCCACGTTAAAAGCACGGCAACAATGCCTGTGCCCGAATCGCCCTCGTAAAAATGATTCAAGGCCAGTGGCCAACCGAAGGCGAGTAGAGCACTTTTCACCAAGGCATGCTTTTCAGCTTTGGTCATCAGGACAGAGCCGTTGACTCAACTGTTAGCAAAATTTTGCTAACAGTTGAGTCAACGTTTCGCTCTTCCTTGATTCGATGACACTCCGCACCATCGTTGGCCGCTTGGCGGCGCTCGCAGGGGTTGGTGCTGTTGTAGTGATCGGCGCCGCTATTGCCCTCAGCCTTGCCTACCGGCATGCCGTTCAGAATTTTGAACCGGCCCAACCGGCGACGGGGGGTGACACCACCCGTCGGCAATGAGCCAATCCAATAAAAAACCCCCGCCTTGCGGCGAGGGTGAAATGACGATCGTTGGGAATGAATCCGTGGATCAGTCGAGGTCGGGCATGGCCAGAGTGGGCTCGGCCTGACGGTCGATGCCTTTTTCAAAACCGGCAGCAGCAGCACGGGCGCGGCCCGCATGCCAGAGGTGACCGATCAGGAAGAAGAAGGCCAGGATGAACTGCGTGGCAGCCAGCCATTGGCGGATGTTCACGAAGTTCACTGAGTTGGGCTCGGTGATGATGCCGCCCACGGAGTTGATCGACGCGTTGGGAGCGTGGGTCATGTACTCAGCGGCGCGACGCACCTGCCAGGGCTGGATGTCGTTCTGCAGCTTGTCGAGGCTCAGACCATTGGGGCCACGTAGGGGCTCCAGCCAGGGACCACGGAAGTCCCAGAAGCGCATGGTTTCGCCACCGAAGATGATTTCACCGGTGGGTGAACGCATCAGGTACTTGCCCAGGCCGGTGGGGCCCATGGCGGAACCGATGTTGGCGCCGAGACGCTGGTCACGCACCAGGAAGGTGAAGCTCTGGGCCTGGGAGGCTTCGGCGTTGGTGGGGCCGTAGAACTCCGAGGGGTAGGCGGTGTTGTTGAACCAGATGTAAGCCGAGGCGATGAAGCTCATGAAGCTCAGGGCGCCGAGGCTGTAGCTCAGGTAGGCCTCACCGTTCCAGATGAAGGCGCGACGCACCCAGCCGAAAGGTTTGGTGATCACGTGCCAGATGCCACCGAAGATCAGGGTCAGACCCAACCAGATGTGGCCACCGATGATGTCCTCCATGGAGTTCACACCGATAATCCAGCCCTCGCCGCCGAAGGGGGCGCGGAACAGATAACCGAAGATCACGCCAGGATCCAGGGTGGGGTTGGTGATCAGACGCACATCACCACCGCCGGGGGCCCAGGTGTCGTAGACGCCGCCGAAGAACATGGCCTTGAAGACCAGCAGCAGGCAGCCGACGCCCAGAAGGATCAGGTGATAACCAATGATGTTGGTCATCTGGTTCTTGTCACGCCAGTCCTGAGAGAAGAACGTGGAGTAATTCTCGAGAATTTCAGGACCACGCAGGGCGTGATAAAGGCCGCCGAGGCCGAGCACGGCGGAGCTGATCAGGTGCAGCACACCGACCACGAAGAAGGGGTAGAGATCGGTGACCTCACCACCAGGTCCAACGCCGTACCCGAGGGTGGCGACGTGGGGGAACAGGATCAGACCCTGCTCATACATGGGCTTGTCGAAGGTGAAGTGGCTCACCTCGAACAGCATCATGGCGCCGGCCCAGAACACCATCAGACCAGCGTGGGCCACGTGGGCACCCAGCAGACGGCCGGACAGGTTGATCAGGCGGGCATTTCCAGACCACCAGGCGTAGCCGGTGGAGTCGAGGTCTTTACCGCCAGTGGCGATAAGACCGGAATTAAAGGGCGTTTCCACGGGGCAGAACCTCTTCAGGGAAGACGAAGTTTTCGTGCGGCTGGTCAGCCGGTGCCATCCAGGCACGCAGACCTTCATTGAGAAGGATGTTCTTGGTGTAGAAGGTCTCGAATTCGGGATCTTCTGCAGCGCGGATCTCCTGCGACACGAAGTCGTAGGCGCGCAGGTTGAGGGCCAGGCCGATGATGCCGATGGAGCTGGTCCACAGGCCCATCACAGGCACGAACAGCATGAAGAAGTGCAGCCAGCGCTTGTTAGAGAACGCAATTCCGAAGATTTGGCTCCAGAAGCGGTTGGCGGTGACCATCGAATAGGTCTCTTCTTCCTGAGTGGGCTCGAACGCCTTGAAGGTGTTGGCCTGCTCGCCGTCCTCAAACAGGGTGTTTTCCACGGTGGCGCCGTGAATGGCACACAGCAGTGCGCCGCCGAGGATGCCGGCCACGCCCATCATGTGGAAGGGGTTCAAGGTCCAGTTATGGAAGCCCTGGAGGAAGAGGAGGAAGCGGAAGATCGCAGCCACACCGAAGGAGGGCGCGAAGAACCAGCTGCTCTGGCCGAGGGGGTACATCAGGAAGACGCTGACGAACACCGCAATCGGACCGGAGAAGGCGATGGCGTTGTAAGGACGGATGCCCACCAGACGAGCAATCTCGAACTGACGGAGCATGAAGCCGATCAGAGCGAAAGCGCCGTGGAGTGCCACGAAGGCCCAGAGGCCGCCGAGCTGACACCATCGAACGAAGTCGCCCTGGGCCTCAGGGCCCCAGAGAAGAAGCAGGCTGTGACCCATCGCATCAGCGGGGGTGGACACAGCAGCGGTGAGGAAGTTGCAACCTTCCAGGTACGACGAGGCGATGCCGTGGGTGTACCAGGAGGTGACAAAGGTGGTGCCAGTGAGCCAACCACCGATGGCCAGATAGGCCGTTGGAAAGAGAAGAATGCCGGACCAGCCGACAAATACGAAGCGGTCGCGCTTGAGCCAGTCATCGAGGACGTCAAACCATCCCCGCTGTGGCGCGCGTCCTACAGCGATCGTCATGAGAGGAGAACGGTGCGGTTACCCGCAGGCTGTGGGATACCTGGCGACCTTAACAATCTCAACGGGGTCTGCGGGGCTGATCGCCCACAGCTGAAATCCGTTGTATCGGAGCGTTTCTTTCCTCTTTCTTTCGTTTTTCCGGGCCCTTTTGTGGCAGGTCTTGCACGTGCCGTCCGCGCAACGGCATCAGCGTTCACAATGTGCGCTGTTTCCAGGCTTCGATGGCCGCTGAACTGCTCGAACAGCCGGTGCTGGGATCGCGCCGCCTGTCCAACATCCTGGTTGCTGCCATGGTCACCATCGGCGGCGTGGGTTTCCTGTTCGCCTCCCTGTCCAGTTATCTCGGCCGGGACCTGCTGCCCCTGGGACACCCGGCCGGGTTGGTGTTTGTCCCGCAAGGGCTGGTGATGGGCCTCTACAGCATTGCTGCAGCCCTTCTGGCCACATACCTCTGGGCGGTGATCGCCATCGATGTGGGATCGGGCTCCAACCGCTTCGACAAGCAGGCCGGGGTGATCACGATCTCCCGCCGTGGATTCCGCAAGCCGATCAGCGTTGAAATTCCCTTGAAGGATGTTCAGGCTGTGAAGGTGGAAGTGCGCGATGGCTTCAACACACGCAGGCGCGTGTCCCTGCGCGTGCAAGGCCGGCGCGACATGCCGCTCACCCGCGTGGGTGAACCCCTTCCCCTCGCTCAGCTGGAGCAGGATGGAGCCGAACTCGCCCGGTTTCTGGGCGTGAATCTCGAGGGACTCTGATCGCACCATGCTCCACCGTTCATTTCGCGCTCTGATCACCCTGGCGCTCTGCGTTCCACTGCTGGTGAGTTGTGCCACCACCACCCCTGCCTCTGTTCCGGATGGCTGTGAGCAGGCCTCGAGCCCCTGCCTTCAGGGCAAGGCCAGCGTTGCTATGGAAACCAGCCGCGGCACGATCACCCTCGAGCTGGATGGCGATGCGGCTCCGGTCACAGCCGGCAACTTCGTGGATCTGGTGAAGCGCGGCACTTACAACGGCACCGTGTTTCACCGCGTTGTGAGGGAGCCTGTTCCCTTTGTGGTGCAGGGAGGCGATCCCGCTTCGAGTAATCCCCAAACGCCCAAGGCCCAATACGGCACCGGCAGCTTCATCGATCCTGAGAGCGGCCAGGCCCGCTTCATCCCTCTGGAGGTGGCGTTTGAAGGTGAGGATCAACCCCGTTACGGGCGCGTGGTGAGCAATCCCAGCGAATTGCTGCAGTTGAAGCTCAGCCACGCCCGCGGCGCCTTGGCCATGGCCCGATCCCAGTCACCGGATTCCGCCAGCGCGCAGTTCTACATCGCCTTGAAGCCCCTGCCGGAACTGGATGGTCGCTATGCCGTCTTCGGCCGTGTCAGCGAAGGCATGGACGTGGTGGATGCCATCCGTATGGACGACAAGATCATCAAAGCCACCCTGCTCACCCCTGGGCTTTGACCCAAATCCTGGGTATCTCAGGCGGGAACACGCCCGCCTGAGATCGAGGCTTTGAGCAATTCGGTGTTCACACCTGAGGCCCGCTCCAGGGCGACCTTGCCTGTGCGCGCGATTTCCTGAATGCCATAGGGAGCCATCAAGCGTTCAAGCGCCACCAATTTCCCTGGATCGCCCACAACCTCCAGGGTGAGGGCGTCGTCGGCCACATCCACCACCTTGGCCCGGAAGACCTGCACCAGCTCGAGAATGGCGCTGCGCTGACTGGCGGGTGCCGACACCTTCATCAGCATCAGTTCCCGTTCCACTGCGGGGCGTTGAGACAAATCGAGCACTTGCAAAACATTCACCAACTTGTCCAGCTGTTTGGTCATCTGCTGGAGCGTCTGCTGATCACCCTCCACCACCATCGTCAAGCGTGAACGACCATCGGCTTCCGCTGGCCCAACGGCCAGGCTGTCGATATTGAAGCCTCGCCGGGCAAACAAACCGGCAATGCGGCTGAGGGCACCGGATTCGTCTTCCACCAGAACCGACAGGGTGTGCTTCATGCCTGGTGCTCGATCCCGGATGCGTGTTCGTGTCCCAAATTACGGTCCAGCCAGTGCAGCAGCTCCTGATGAAACCGTTCGGGGGTTTCGTCGTGGGGGCAATGGCCGCTGTTCTCCACCACTTTGAGCTCAATCCAAGGGTGTTCGCTCTGCACACGCTCACCAATGAGCAACGGCACGAAGCGATCGTCACGGCCCCAGAGCAACAACATGGGCGGGGGTTGCGGGCTCTGGCGCAGCCGCTGCAGTAGAGCCGGTGCTGTGGCGCCTCTCGGGCGCAGGGCCATGCCCACGCTCATCCCCCGCAGCGCGCGCGCTGCTGTGATCCTGCGCGCCGGCTGCGCAATCAGGCGCAGCAGTTCCTTGTCCATGCCGATGGGCCGCCGGTAAGCCCCCTGCAGTCCTGCCTTCAGCAATGGCGTGCGACTGATCAGCGGCACCACCAGCTCCAGCGGCAGCAACCTGCACAGCACCGTCACGGTGGCGCGCCTGAGCTGCCTCGTCCTTCGCTTCTGGCGCAGGGCAATCGGCTTGATCAGGGCTGGGTCCGGCAGGGGGGCAGCGGCCACAGCCGCCACCAGTCGGGGGGCCAGCACGGCGGTGGTGAGAGCGGTCAGGCCGCCCAGGGAGTTGCCCACCAGCACTGCCGGTGACTGCACCACCTGTTCGAGAAAAGCGGCCAGTTGCCGGCCCCACAAGCGGTTGTCGAGGGCCATCCGGCGCTGAAGACCGGGCTGGTCGGAGCGGCCGAAACCGATCAGATCCAAGCCATACACGCGGTACCCAGCGTTGGCCAGTGGGCCGGCGTTGTGGCGCCAGTGGCTGCTGCTGGCGCCAAAGCCATGCAGCAGCACCAGCGCAGGGGCGCTGCTGGCACCAAGAACGCGCCAGTGGCACCGAAATCCCTGCCATGTCCAGGTGCCGGCGTCGCCCCAGTCAGCACCGGTGGAGGCAGGCTGGTGGGTGGTTGCAGGCACGCGGCTGGACTCCCTGGATCCTCACTATCGCGAAGGTGCGGCCTGTGTGCAGACGGGGTCGGGCTTCTTCCGGGCGCAGTCCCGTCCATCCAGAGACCTGTCCGTGTTGCTGGCTGCCCATCAGGCCACCCATGCTCAGGGGCCCCAGCACTGGCTCGACCTCATGGCCGGTTGCGGCATCCGTGGCCTGCGCTGGGGGCTGGAAAGCGCGCCCCAGTCGCCGCATCCCCTTGCGCTCTGGCTGAATGACGCCGATCCCGAGCGCAGGGTCTCCCTCCAGGCCAATCTCAATCCGCTCTCTGGCCATGACGGGGTGGACCTCACGCTCACTCAGCAGCCTGCCGAACGCTTGTTGCGACAGGCCTATCTCGATCAGCGCCGCTTCGATCTGATCGACCTCGATGCCTTTGGTTGTCCGAACGGATTGCTGCAGTCGGCGCTGGCGGTGCTGCGCTTCGGCGGGGTGTTGATCCTGGCAAGCACCGATGGCCGCTCGCCCACTGGTCATGACCGGGCGTCCGCAGTGCGCCGGTTTGCCGCGGCGGCTCGGGCCCATCCATCCAGCTGGGAGCTGGCGTTGCGGCTGCAACTGGCAGCGTTGGCCCGGGAGGCCTGGATGTTGGGCCGCGGGCTTGAACCCCTGGCTTGCTTCAGCGATGGGCGAACCTTCCGCTTGGCCGTGCGCCTGCAGCGGCGCGTTCGCGCTGATGCAGAAGCGCAACTCGGCCTCCTTGCTCGCTGTGAGCAGTGCGGTGATCAAGCGGTTCAACCTCTGCTGAAGCTCAGCGGTTGGCGCGCCTGTGCCTGCAATCCACAGGAGGGGCGCTGGGCGGTGTCGGGGCCACTCTGGCTGGGTCCATTGCAGTCGCCCTCGCTCGTGCAGGAGCTGCTCACCCTGAGTGAAGCCATGCCGCAAACCCTGGTGCCCCAAGGCCGGCGGCTGCTAGAGCGCTTGCAGGCGGATCCGGGGTTACCGGTGTGTTGCTGGTCCACCGATGAGCTGGCGCAACGCCTGGGTCTCGCCGGTCCCCCGTCCTTGCGCAGGCTTGTGCAGGCGTTGCGGGGGGATGGCTACAGCGCCGTTGCCAGTGGCGTGATGGCCGGGCAGCTGCGCACCGATGCGCCATGGAAGGTGTTGTTACAACGGTGTGCCGATCTGGCCTGAGAGCAGCTTTTAATGGGTGCTGATCGTGAACACACCCCCATGGCTTCGGAGATCTTCGGTATTGCAGCGGTGTTCTGGGTGCTGATTCCTGTAGGACTGGCCGGTGGTGCCCTGCTCTTGAAGCTTCAGAAGGACTGATCCTCAAACAAGGTTGGACGCCCCTTAGGCTCCTGCCTTGGAAGAGCGAGCCCCATGCAGGTTCTGGTGGTTGGTGGAACGGGAACTCTGGGCAGGCAGATTGCCCGTCGGGCCTTGGATGAAGGGCACGATGTGCGCTGCATGGTGCGATCGCCGCGCAAAGCCCCGTTTCTGCAGGAGTGGGGGTGTGAGCTCACCCGCGGTGATCTGCTCGAGCCGGCCAGCCTCGATTACGCCCTCGAAGGCGTCGATGCGGTGATCGATGCGGCCACCAGCCGCCCCAACGATCCCCAGAGCATTTACGTCACCGACTGGGAGGGCAAGCTCAACCTGCTCAGAGCTTGCGAACGTGCAGGTGTGAAGCGGTTTGTGTTCCTCTCCCTGCTGGGCGCGGAGAAGCATCGTGATGTTCCCTTGATGGACATCAAGTACTGCACCGAGACGCTGCTGAAGGAATCAGACCTCGACTACACCATCCTCCAGGGTGCTGCCTTCATGCAGGGGGTGATCAGCCAGTTCGCCATTCCGGTGCTGGAAAGCCAGACCGTGTGGGTGAGCGGTAGTCCCACGCCGATTGCCTACATGAACACCCAGGACATGGCCCGCTTTGCGGTTGCTGCTCTGGATCATCCGGAAACGGTGCGCGGCAGTTTTCCGGTGGTTGGTCCGAAAGCCTGGAATACAGGCGAGGTGGTTCAGCTCTGCGAGCTGGCTTCAGGGAAGTCGGCCCGGGTGTTTCGGGTGCCCCCCGTGTTGATGCGATTGACCGAAGGTGCCTGTTCCTTCTTCGAGCCTGCGGTGAACGTGGCAGAGCGTTTGGCGTTTGCTGAAGTCACCGGTGGCGGCGGAGCCCTCGACGCACCAATGGAGTCCACCTATTCCCATTTCGGCATCGATGCTTCGGAGGTCACCGGTTTGGAGGCGTACATCCGGGAGTACTACGACACGATCCTCAAGCGTTTGCGTGCCATGGAGGCAGATCTTGACAAAGACGCCAAGAAAAAGCTGCCGTTCTGATGATCACCGTTGTTGGCGAGTGGTTGATTTGTACTGGTTTTCGTTAATGTCGGGTCCCGCCCGCTCTGTTTTTGGTTTATGTCGGTTGCCCAAGTCAAGAATCTGCAGCGACGGCTCGACAATCTCTGCCGTGAGGCAGAAACCGAGCTCACGCGCACGTGCGGTCATGAGCTCTGGCGCACCTTGGGGTTCGATGCCTTTGATGGCCTTGAAGACAGCGACCGCCGAGCTAGCGCCAATTACTACTACGGTCAATGGATGACCGCACGAGAGCTGCAGGAGGTCCTGGGTTGATGGCTGACCAATGTTGTGGACCGTCTTTGGATCAGACCCAGGCTGTTGAATCGCGCTACGGAGCCGCAGCCCATCAACAGGAAGCCTGCCTCTGCACCCCGGTCGCCTTTGATGCTTCGCTGTTGAAGGTGATCCCTGCCGATGTCGTGGAGCGCGACTATGGCTGCGGCGACCCCACCCGATGGGTGCAGATCGGCGACGATGTGCTGGATCTTGGAAGCGGCAGCGGCAAGAACGCGTTCATCTGCTCCCAGGTGGTGGGTGAAAACGGCTCGGTGATCGGCGTGGATCGCAACGACGACATGCTGGCCCTCTCCCGTGCGGCAGCGCCGGTGGTGGCCAACCGCATCGGATTCGCGAACGTGCGCTTTGTGAAAGGTGCGATCGAAGCCTTGGATGCTGCAACGGCATCAGGCTCACCTTTGATTGCATCCGCCAGTGTGGATGTGGTGTTGAGCAACTGTGTGCTCAATCTGGTGAACCCCTCGGCCCGGGTCACGCTGATGGACAACATTCGCCGGGTGTTGCGTCCGGGGGGGCGTGTGGCCATCAGTGACATCGTGTGTGATCGCCCTGTGCCGCTGAGCCTTCAGCAGGATCCTGAGCTCTGGAGCGGTTGCATCAGTGGTGCCTGGCTGGAAGAAGCTTTCCTGGCCGACTTCCGTGCCCTCGGTTTTGAGCAGGTTGGCTACGCCGATCGATCCGACACGCCCTGGCGGGTGGTGGAGGGGATTGAGTTCCGGGCGGTCACCCTCACCGGCGTGCTCCCTGGGTCTTGAGCAGAGCCTTCAGCCGCTCCTCTTCCGCGGAGTTGACGGGTCTCCATTGACCGGGAGCCAGGCCCTCAAGGCTGAGAGGCGGGCCCCCGTCCATTAAATCGATACTGCGGCGTATCAAACGCAGGGTCGGCAGGCCCACGGCCGCCGTCATCCGTCTGATTTGACGGTTGCGGCCCTCGCGGAGGCTGATGCTCAGCCAGGAGGTGGGGATGGTGCGTCGCTCGCGGATGGGGGGTGTCCGCTCCGGTAGATCACACCAGAAGCTGGAATCAAGGCTGGTCGCACGGGCCGGCCGGGTGCGTTGGCCTTTGATCACCACCCCCTGTTCCAGCGCAGCCAGGTGACCTTGGTCCGCAACTCCTTCAACCTGCACCCAATAGGTTCGCCAGTGGCCGAAACGGGGATCGGTCAGCCGTTGTTGCAGGCGCCCGTTCTCGGTGAGGATCAGCAACCCTTCACTGTCGGCATCCAGCCGGCCGGCTGCGTACACACTCGGCACGTCAACCCAGTCGGCCAAGCAGCCACAGCGGCTTCCTGGCTCCCGGGTGAATTGGCTGAGAACCCCGAACGGCTTGTGCAGCAGCAGGGTCAGGAATGACCTCCAAAGCAGAGAAGCAGGGCCTCTCCCCAGCTGGACGCGTCGTTCAGATGGTCGTCGTGCAGGTGCTTCATCTTTTCAGCCTGCATTTTCATCATGGTGGCCTGGGTGAACTCGTGACCCTGCTCCTTGGCCAGATCCACCACGTGCTGAGGGCTTGGGGCTTGTCTCACCTGCTCTCTCACCTGGGAATCAGACTGCACCAGGGATGCAAAGGCAATCAGGGCTGACTCGGACACGGACTTGAGCGCTTTTCTCGAAGGTTAGGTGGATTTTTGTCGTGCCCGCCACAGATTGACAGCTCCGATCGAAATCATCAGCAGGCCCAGGTCCATCGACAGCGGGGGCAGGATCATGGGCCTTGATGCGGAGAGGCTGACCCTAGGGACGGGGGTGTGCTGCTGTGACTGAAGCCAGCGCCGATGGCCTTCTAAAATCAAGTCATTCTTGATTCAGATGTAGTCCGGCGCATGATTGAAACCTCGGGAGTGATTGAAAAAGAGCAGGGCAACGGGTTCTACCTGGTCACCCTCGAGCAGCCCGCAGGTCACCAATGCCTTTGCCGTGCAGCCGGCAAGCTCACCAAATTCAGAATCAAACTGCTCGCCGGTGACAAGGTGTTGGTGGAGATCAGTCCCTACGACCTCACCCGAGGTCGGATCACTTACCGGGAACGCAATGCCGGCGCACCCGGTGGTCGTCCCGGTGGCAATCGCCCCGGGGGCCCTCGCCGCCGTTGAGCCTCAGCTCTCAGGCAGCAGTGAGCGAATCGTGGCCATGAACTCGCTGCGTTGTTTCACTCCCCGCCATTGCTGCTTGAGCTCTTTGTTGTAGAAGAGCTGCACGGTTGGCGTGCCATTGACGCCGGCTTGCTCGGCAATGGCCTGGTCGGCTTCGATGTCGATTTCAATGCCTTGGGCGCGGCCTCCCAGTTCGTTGAGCACACGCTTGAGCTGGGGCTTCAGCACGTGGCAGGGGCCGCAGCTCGGGGATGTGTAAACCACCAGAAGCGGTCGCTCGCTGTCGTGGTAGAGCTTCCTGAGGGCGTAACTTCCCTTCTGCCAGAGCGCATCGGGGTCGTAGCTGGATTCCGTCGTTTCGGCTGTGGCTGTGGGTGTGTCCGCCTTGGCCGGCTCGGCTTGATCACGCTTCACCAATTGGGCGAGGTCGTTGTGGCTGAGCCAGCGCTCGGCAGCCAGGGCCGCCTGGCAACCGCTGCCGGCAGCGGTGATGCCTTGGCGCCACTCCGCATCCGCCACATCCCCTGCCGCGAACACGCCCTCTTTTGACGTTTCTGGGCGCCCGGGTTGGGTGATCAAATAACCGGTGCCATCGCACTGCAGCTGATCACGCACCAACTCGGTGTTCGGCGTGTGACCGATGGCGTAGAACATCCCCCTCACCGGAAGATGCTCTTCCAGGCCGCTGTCCCGGCGATGGAGCCTCAGCCCACTGAGCCATTCGTCGCCCTCAGCGTCGGCCACCTGGGTGTGCCAGTGCACGGTGATCTGGGGGTTGGCCTGCACGCGGTCGGCCATGGCCGCGCTGGCGCGCAAACGGTCGGAGCGCACGAGCAGGTGCACGTGGCTGCCGTACTTCGTGAGATAGACAGCTTCTTCACAGGCGGAATCACCGCCGCCCACCACAGCCAACTGTTCGTTGCGGAACTGGGGGGTGGCGCCATCGCAGATGGCGCAGGCGCTGATTCCCTGGCTCCAGAAGCGTTCTTCGTTGGGGAGACTCAGGCGGTTGGCGCTCGCGCCGGTGGCGATGATCAGAGCCTGGGTTTCGATCGTGTCTCCGTCGGCTTCGATTCGGTAAGGCCTCTGGCTCAGATCGATTTGGTCTGCGTCAGCCTCAAGCAGGCGCGTTCCCCAGCGTTCGGCCTGAGCCTTCATCAGATCCATCAGATCGGGGCCCAGCACACCATCGGGAAACCCGGGGAAATTCTCCACATGGGTGGTGGTCATCAACTGTCCACCGGGAATGCCACCGCGCTGGAATCCCGTGATCAGCAACGGATTGAGGTTGGCGCGGGCGGCATAAATCGCTGCGGTGTACCCAGCAGGGCCTGACCCCACGATCACCAGGTTTTCGACCGCCATGGCTAATGCGGAATGACTATGAGTTAAGTGTACGCGCTTGGAGGGTGCCCCTGGGCTGTGGTTTCAACGATGGGAGCGGTAATTGGTGGAATCCGTTGATACGCAAGCCATTAATTTAAGGATTTCTTCAGATTTCGAGCGTGTCTTCTGCTGGGTTGTCTTCGCGCTGGAGTCGACGCTTTCCATTGGTTTGCTTCAGGCTCATCACCGAGTCTTCAAGCAATTCCGGATGCTCGCCGATGCAGAGGATCCATTCCCGGAATTCCTGGGTCAATGCATAGCTGTCTTCGTAGCGCTCAGCGCTGTCGAGCACTGCGATCCGGGTTGTTGCCCAGCAGGTGGCAACGCTGACGCGACGTTCAAGAGCTGCGTCCATAACTGTCTCCCAGATGGTGCCCAGGCTGAATGCTGATGGGGCTCCATCAGGCCTGGATTTGCAGACCGTCGCATTTTTTTTTACGAGAAGATGTTTTCAGCGCTGCAAAAACTTCGGCAATTCCGGGGTTCGCATTCGGATCACCGCACCAGCGCCGTCGCCAACGGCTTCCAGGGGCAGGCTCGGCCCTCGCCACGCCCCTCCGGTCGCGCTCTCTTCAGAAGCATCTGATTGGGTGGGTGCCGCAATGCGATAGGGCTCAGACAGCGACCAGTTGCGTGCGTACTGCATCAACAGGGGGTCAGCAGGCGCGAAGACGAATGAGGGGTCGCGGGGAATCGCTTCTTGGCTGGCCCGTTCCCCGCAGAGGCGTACGGCCCGGGTGATGCCCTGGATGAAACGGCTGCGGGTGGCCACGGTCGTCAGATAGGCCACGACCCTCAGGCGGGGAGCATCAAATCCTTCGGCGCACATGTCGATGCTCACCAGCCAATCCGCAGTCCCGCGTTCAAAGCCGTTGAGTCGATCCGAGGCGCTTGGATCCTGGGAATGCACCAGATCCACCCGATCACCCTGCTCCTCGAGAAGGGTGGTGATGGTTCGGGCATGGTCGATGTCCCGAGCGATCACAAGGCCCGCTGCCCGGGGATGGTGCTGGCGAACCCGCTCGAGCTGGGTTCGGGCGCGCAGCAGCAGCTGCAAAGCGATGCTGCTGCTGTCTGCCAGGCGGATGGCCCGGCGCAGGTTGCGTGCCCGCCAGCTCTCCCGCTGCTCAGACGACAAGGGCGACACCTCGCGATCGGGTTGGCCCTCCTGGCTGTGTTCCACCCATCCGTCCTGGAAGCGAAATTCAAGCGGTCGCACATCGCCGGCAGCGATCAGTTCCCGCGGCTCCACACTCAGATCCGGTTGGATCTGCTCCATCCGCTCACCGGCTTCTTCCACTGGCACTTTCCGGGCGGCGCAGAACGCCAGGTTGTCGGCCCGGAAGGGGGTTCCAGTCAGCCCCAGCCGCAGCCGTGCGCTCTGGCTCAGGTCCAGAAATGTGCGCCCCCACACCGGCCCATCCGGTTCTTCCGGCTCCACACCGAGATGGTGGGCTTCGTCGGCGATTGCCAGATAGGCGCCTTCGCTCCAAAGGGCCAGCTCGGCCTTGAGCGCTTCAGCCTGCCGCCCAGCGCCCTGATAGCTCACCAGCCAACCATCGGCCTCGAGCGGGGCGCTGCCAGGGCCGTTCCAGGGCTCCAGACGCAGTCCCAGGCGTTGCGCGGCCCGTTGCCACTGCTCAAGGATTGAGGTGCGGTGACAGAACACGAGCACCCGGCGCAGACGTTCCTCCCCCTGCATCGCCTGGAAGGCCAGCAGGGCGCCGAGGGTCTTCCCCGCACCCGGCCCCGCATGGATCAGGACATCCCGCGATCCTGAAGCAACCGGATCCAGGCGTCGGCGCAGCAGCTGGATCAGTTGCTGCTGCCACTGGCGGGGCCGGATCGTGGGGCCGGGTGCAAGGCCACCGAGAGCAAAGGACGGCGTCGTGATGGCGGATTTGAAAGATAGGTCTTTCTAACCATTCCAATCGCTTTCGCCACCCTTACCTTCCGACCATCAGCCCTCGGGTTTTCGCCCTTCTCCGCTATGGCCCGACGTCGCTACAAGCCCATGTCCGGTCCTGAATCCAGGCGCACTCTCGAGCGCTGCTGGCCCCTTGATTGCGATCTGGATCCACTGATCCTTCGCGCCCGGCTGCTGCATCAACAGGGCCGCCGTCCCATGGCGCAGTCGGTTGAGCAGGAACTGATGCCATTGTTCTGACGGCATTCAGTTCCTGATCCTGCGTTGTCGCTCGTTCGTGCGATTCCTCTGGATTCAGAGCGATTCGGTGTGGTTGCAGAGCAGCCGCTCCACTTCCATAAGCCCTTCTTCTGCGGCTTGTTGGGCACGGTCTGTCCGTCCTCCTGCGGGCTCCAGCAAACGGCTGGTCAGCCGTTGAAGAAGCTGCTCTCGTTGCGATTCCAGCAGGCCAAGAATCTCTTCATCGATCAGCTGGCGCACGGCCTGGCTGCGCAGGTGGTCGTCGGAGGCTTCATCAAACGTGCCCTGAACCAGCTCCTGGATGAACAGGCGGTGCACCTCACTGCTGCGCAAAAAGCTTTCCGTGGCGTTGATGATCCCGTCCACGAGGGTGCGGTCAGGTTCTGAATCCTGCTCGCTCAGCTTGAATTCCCAGTCCAGGTGGCGTCGCTGCCAGCCGGCGGCATGCAGGCTGGGCATCACGGTCTGGGAAAAGGTGTCCACAGACATCTCGTAGATGCGTTCAGCCAGCCGTTCGCACCATTCACGGCCATGCTCGGCCAGCAGCCTCTCCATGGTGTTGCGCTCAACAGCATGCCCGCCGTGATGGCTGTGACAGACGCCGTCTGGGCATTCGATCGCGGTGAGTCCCATGGTGTTGCAAGCAGGATCCTCTCCATAGCCATCCTCAGCCCCTGCTGATCAGCATCTTCAGAAAAGATCCAGGCGGAATCCGGCGACGGCCTAACCTCGCCTGGGTCGGCGGCATCACGATCTTGCCCATACTTTTGATCCCGGTGGAGACAGCGGTGGGGGAAACCCGCGTCGCGGCCTCACCGGAAACCGTCAAGAAGTTCATCGCTCTCGGTTGTCGGGTGGTGCTCGAGCGAGGAGCTGGACAGACGTCCGGCTTTCTCGATGAGGCCTACGCCGAGGCCGGCGCACAGTTGGTGACTCCAGGAGACAGTCAGGCCTGGGGAGAAGCCGATGTGCTGCTGTGCGTCCAGTCCCCTTCCCCTGTCGATCTCGGCCGCTTGCGCCGCGGCGCGCTGGTGGTGGGCTTGCTGGCTCCTTACGCCAATATCGAGCTCGACGCAGCGCTGAAGCGTTGTGGTCTCTCGGCCATGGCCCTTGAGCTGTTGCCGCGCATCAGCCGTGCTCAGTCTGCCGATGCCTTGTCGTCACAGGCCAACATCGCTGGTTACAAGTCGGTGTTGCTCGCGTCTGCAGCGCTGGATCGCTATTTCCCGATGCTGATGACCGCAGCGGGCACGGTTCAGCCCGCCCGCGTTGTCGTGCTTGGTGCAGGGGTGGCCGGCCTCCAGGCCGTCGCCACAGCGCGCCGGCTGGGCGCTGTGGTCTACGTCAGCGATATCCGTCCTGCGGTGAAGGAGCAGGTGGAATCTCTCGGCGCCCGCTTTATCGATCCTCCCGAGATGGAGGACAAACCTGCCGAGTCGGGTGGTTATGCGAAACAGGCCTCCGATGCCTTTCTCGCGGCCCAGCGTCAGCAGCTGTCCGACCAACTCTCCGAGGCCGATGTGGCCATCTGCACCGCCCAGGTCCCTGGTCGGCGTGCACCACGGCTGATCAGTGAAGACATGCTCGATCGCATGCGTCCTGGGGCTGTGGTGGTGGATCTGGCTGTTGCCCAGGGCGGCAACTGCGCCGACACCCTGCCCTCCCAAACCGTGGATCGCAAGGGCGTGAAGTTGATCGGTGCCAATGACCTCCCCTGCTCTGTACCCAACCACGCCAGCTTCCTCTACTCCAAAAATCTGCTGGCGCTGCTCCAGCCAACCCTCAAGGATGGTCAGCTCAGCCTCGACCTCGAGGATGAGCTCATTGCCGGCTGCCTGATCAGTCAGGACGGCACCATCCGCCGCAGCGACGTTCTCACCCCAGGAGCCAACTGATGGAAACAAGCTTTGTGGAGTTCCTCTGGGTGCTGCTGCTCGGCAGCCTTCTGGGATTGGAACTGATCGGCAAGGTGCCACCCACCCTGCACACCCCGCTGATGAGTGGGGCCAATGCCATTTCAGGCATCACCGTGCTGGCCGCCCTCACGGCGATCATCCGCTCCGGGGACAACCTGGTGCTGCTGATTCTCGGCGCCGTGTCCTTGGGTTTTGCCCTTTTCAACGTCATCGGGGGCTTCCTGGTCACCGATCGCATGCTGGCCATGTTCAGCCGTAAGCCCGCCCGCAAGGAGAACCGCTGATGGATTTTCTCAAGTACGCCGTTGAACTGGTTGCCGTTTTGCTGCTCGCCCTGGGCATTAAGGGCCTGTCGAAAGTGCGCTCGGCCCGCAGTGCCAACCAGCTGGCCGCTGTGGCGATGGCCCTGGCTGTTCTTGGCCTTCTGATCAACTACCTGGGCACATCAGGGATTTCTGCTGCTGCCTGGACGTGGATCATCATCGGCACGCTGATCGGTGGCGTTCTCGGTGCCATCACGGCGCAGCGGGTTCCGATGACGTCCATGCCGGAAACCGTGGCGCTGTTCAACGGCTGCGGCGGCATGTCGTCGCTGCTGGTGGCCCTCGCCGCCGCCTTCTTCCCGCTGCAGCTCGAGGCCGCGGGACTGGTGGCCGTGGTGTCCATCGTGATTTCCGTGTTCGTTGGTGCGATCACCTTCACGGGCTCGATCGTGGCCATGGCCAAGCTCCAGGGCTGGCTGTCGACGCCCGCCTGGATGCAGAGCAAGGCCCGTCACGTGGTCAACATCGCTCTTGCTGTGGCCTCTCTTGTGGCCGCTATCAAGCTGATCACGGATGGAAATGGCACCCAGGGGCTGTGGCTTCTGGTGGTGGCCTCCGGTTTGCTGGGCATTGGCGTCACCCTGCCCATCGGCGGTGCCGATATGCCCGTGGTGATTTCGCTGCTGAACAGCTATTCCGGTGTGGCCGCTGCCGCTGCCGGTTTCGTGGTGGGCAGCCAGTTGCTGATCGTGGCGGGCGCCATGGTTGGTGCCGCTGGCCTGATCCTCACCCAGGTGATGTGCAACGGCATGAACCGCTCGCTCGTGTCGGTGCTCTTCGGTGGTGCTCTGGGTGCCAGTGCGGCGTCTGGTGGCGGTGGTGGTGAATACACCAACATCACCAGCTGCAGCGTGGAGGAATGTGCGCTCACCCTGGAGGCTGCTGAGCGGGTGGTGATCGTGCCCGGTTACGGCCTTGCCGTGGCTCAGGCCCAGCACACCCTGCGGGAGGTCACGCGCTCACTGGAGGCTGCCGGTATCCAGGTGGATTACGCCATTCACCCAGTGGCTGGTCGCATGCCGGGTCACATGAATGTGTTGCTTGCTGAGGCCGATGTGCCCTATGAGCAGCTCAAGGAGATGGATGTGATCAATCCCGAGTTCCCTGCCACCGATGTGGTGTTGGTGCTGGGTGCCAATGATGTGGTCAATCCCCAGGCGAAGAACGATCCCAATTCGCCCCTCTACGGCATGCCCGTGCTTGATGTGCAGCAGGCCCGCACCGTGTTTGTTGTCAAGCGGGGGATGAGCGCCGGTTACTCCGGCATCAAGAACGACCTGTTCGACCTGGGCAACACCTCCATGGTGTTTGGTGATGCCAAGAAGGTGCTGGGCGATTTGCTGGGCGAGCTCAAGGAGCTCGGTGTCGGCAAGAAGTGATCAGCGCGAACCCATTCGGCTTTTGAAGGCAGCGCACGCGAATCATCCAAACAACCCCCAGCTGCTGCGGCAGCTGGGGGTTGTTCCCTATCAGCAGCGTTTTCCCTGGATCGGTGGAGACCTTCAGACCCTGCGCGATACGCTTCGCCCTGTCGCGCTTCCCTCCGACTGTGGGGAACCGATTGCGATCGCTGTCCCTGCTTTGGCCAGTGGTGCCGCAGCCGCTGGTGAAGTGCTGGCGTTCCTGGATCGCCCTGATCCCAGCGTCGACCTGCAGGGCGCACCTCCTCGAGGGCTGGTGCTGCTGTTGCACGGTCTTGGCGGCTCCAGTCGCCGTGAGGGGTTGAGGCGGCTTGGCATCACGCTGCAGAACAGCGGCTTCGCGGTGCTCAGGTTGAATCTGCGCGGAGCCGATCCCGGCCGCCATCTTGCTGGAGGCACCTACGCAGCTCGCTGCAACAGTGATCTTCTTCCAGTGATTCAATGCGCGCGCCAGTTGTGTGCTGCGCTGGCCCCATCAGCCAGGCCTTTGCCCCTGTTGGGTGCTGGAGTGTCCCTGGGGGGCACCATGCTTCTCAATGCCTGCATGGCCAGCCTGGAGGAGAGAGCCACCCATGGCTGGGACGGTCATGCCCTGCTGCTGGATGGTCTGTTCTGCGCCAGCAGTCCCCTGGATCTTTCCGCCTGCAGTGCCTCAATCGAGCGTCCGCGCAATCGGGTGTATCAGCGTTGGCTTCTGAAGCGCCTTGTGCGCCAAACGTTGGCGGATCCCTTTGGCGTTAGTGCCCAGGAGCAGCAGCGACTCACCATTGAGCCGCCCCAGTCGATCCGTGCCTTTGACGAGGCGGTCACCGCACCGCGTTGGGGCTTCGCGTCAGTTGATGATTACTACGCGGGTGCTTCACCCTTGCCGCGTCTTCTCTCGGCGTCGGTGCCACTCCCGCCAACGTTGATCTTGCAGGCCCTGGATGATCCTTGGGTGCCGGCGAGCGCTGCGATTCAACTCCAAACCGCTTTGGCCACTGATGGCCTGCCGTCACGTCGAGGACAGCTTGAGGTGTTGTTGACGCCCAAGGGCGGACACAACGGTTTTCATGCACCTGGTGACAGTGTTCGCAAAGGCTGTTGGTCTGATCGCTTGGCTTGTGCCTGGTTCAAGCATGGGATTAATCCCGCAGAGCTTGAATGAGCTCCATTTGATTCGCTTCCTTAAAGTATTTCGAATCAAATTTTTTTTAATAGTAATAGGCTTTGTCCTGAGGGTTTTCATGCACAGCACCGCCGCATTTCGTTGCGATTCTCCAGAGAGCTTCGCGGATTGGTGTGGCGTCGTAGAGCACCAGCTCAGGGAATCGTTGTCTGAGTAAAGCGGTACCCCTCCAGGCGTTGTAGTGAGGAATGGCGGAGTTCACATGGTGGCAAACATGGGTTGAACCGATGCCATGGTGCAGCAGATTGAGTACGGGGCCATAGGGGCGGTCAATCGTTTGCAGTGCTCCCATTGCCCAACACCATGTTGTATTGGAAAAGTGAGGAATGTTCTGGTCAGTGTGCTGCAACCAGGTGTATGTGGTGAGCCAAAGATTGATCACAAGATAAGGTAACCCATACACGCACATCACACGTAGTGCAGATGAGTGCATTGCGGCGATGATCAGAAAGATGAGCATCGCCAGGCAGCCGATGTTGGAGCGAACCATCAACTTGCGAAATGCTTCGGGGAACAGGTTTCGTTGGCCGTTCGCGAATGGATGACCGGTCCAGAAATGAGACGTGGGAAAGCCGTAATCCTCTCCACCTGTCGCTCCAAAAAGGAGGTAAAGCGGCCAACCGATCACCAGATGATTAAACAGGGAAATGATCCCAAACAAGGTTGGGTTCAGCGTTTTTTTGAGTTGTTCTGTGATTTGCCCAAGACCCGATGAGGCCCGCGGAGGGACGTGGGTTTCTCCTTGCTCTAGGTGATTGCAGTGAGCGTGGTGAACGCTGTGGCTCCGCGCCCAGCTGTAATAAGGCACCAGCAGTGCGCTGTGAAGCAGGAAACCAACGACTCCCTCAATGCGTCGGTTTGGGTGGAATGCATTGTGGCCACATTCGTGCGCTAAAACCCAACAGCCCATGGCGATGGTGCCGCAACCAATGCCGTAAAGCACCCACAGCGGAGTGGCCAGGAGGGTGAGAGGGATTTGGCTGCCGATCCCCAAAGCAGCGAGAGACAGGCCTGCCGACATGATGAGGCTCCCCCACGCTTTGGTGGGGTTGAATCGAGTCAGCTCTGCTGGCAAGGCATTGAGGAGCTCGGCCTTGCTTGGGTAGGCCGTTCTTGAGGTATTGCGATTGAAAAAAGGTGTTGATGGGCGCGTGGTGGAGGTCGCGCTGGATGCCAATGCCAAAAGAATGCCTGCCAAAAAGCACCGGAAGAAGGCGCTTTAGATTCGCTCAAGACTCTAGTGGTTGGGCGAGCTGTTTTCTGGTTTCGGGTTTGGGAGTCGTTGATTCGTGTGCTGGTACGGATTGATTGTCCGGGCGGATTAATCGTTAGTGTTCTGTGTTGACGGTCGCGATGTTTGTTGCGCTTACTTGTGAAGCAGATTGGAGTGAATGGTTTTGGAATGGGGTGGTTTTATAAATCCACTCCTCAATGGGTTGATTGTTAATGATATGCCTATGAAGAATCGCCTCCATCTTGTCTGCGGTGACGTCTGCGTACCAAATGCCTTCAGGCCAAACCACCAGAATTGGCCCGCGTTCGCACACCCTCAGACAGTCAACTTTGCTGCGGAGAACGATTCCTTCTGGGCGCTGTTGATCCTCGAGCCCCATCTCCCGCACGAGGCGCTTCAGCGCATTCCAGGTTTCCAGTCCTGTGGCTGGATCGCAGCATTTCGCTTTGGAGGCTGTGGCGCAGAGCAGCAGGTGATGGCTGATCAAGCAGCCACCGCCGCCATCGACATCCGCTGGGTGCCCCGGGCCACCTGCTCACGCACGGCCAGGCGCGCCCATTGATCCACGGCCAGCACATCGTCGAGCTGGGGGTGGTCGATGCGATCGACCTTGTGGCGCTCGCAGGCTGCTTCGATCAGATCGGGAATGTCGAGGAAATGGATGCGTTCCTCGAGGAACTGAGCCACAGCCTCCTCATTGGCCGCATTCAGCACGGCTGGCATGGTGCCACCGGCACGGCCCGCTGCGTAGGCCAGTTCCATGCAGGGATATTTGGCGGGATCGGGGCTTCGGAACGTGAGCTGTCCCACCTGGGTGAGATCGAGGCGTTTCCACGGGGTTTCCAGCCTGGATGGCCAGCTCATGCAGTAAAGAATCGGCAGCTTCATATCGGGCCAGCCCAACTGGGCCAGCACTGAAGAATCCGCCAGCTCGATCATCGAGTGGATGATGCTCTGGGGGTGGATCACGATTTCGATGTGGTCGTAATCCAGCCCGAAGAGGTAATGGGCTTCGATCACCTCCAGTCCCTTGTTCATCAAGGAGGCGGAGTCCACGGTGATCTTGCGGCCCATGCTCCAGTTGGGATGGGAGGTGGCATCGGCCACAGTGGCGTTCTCAAGGTCGGCTGCGGCCCAGTCGCGGAAGGCACCACCGGAGGCCGTGAGCTGGATGCGCCGCAGACCTGGCGTGGGCACACCGGTGGAGAGGCGGGCGTTTTCAGCCCAGGGGGTTCCCTGCAGGCACTGGAAGATGGCCGAATGTTCGGAATCCGCCGGCAGCAGCCTGCTGCCGCTCTTTTTGAGCTCCGGCAGCACCACCGGGCCTGCTGCGATCAGGGTTTCCTTGTTGGCCAGGGCCAGATCCTTGCCAGCGCGGATGGCGGCCAGGGTGGGCAACAGCCCTGCGCAGCCCACAATCCCAGTCACCACAAGGTCGGCTGTGTCCCAGGAGGCCGCCACGTTCAGCCCGCTGGGACCTCCCACGAGCTGAGGCTTGCACCGCGGCTGGTGTTCAGCTGGCAGGGCCCGGAGGCGCTGCTCCAATTCAGGGAGCAAGGCTTCGTCAGCCAGAGCGACCAGCTCGGGGTTGTGGCGTTGGATCTGCTCCACGAGCAGGGAGAGATTGCGGCCGGCTGACAGGGCCACAACCCTGAACTGCTCAGGGAAGTCTTCGACGATGTCGAGGGTCTGGGTACCGATTGAGCCGGTGGAGCCCAGCACGCTGATGGCTTTCACACGGATCCCGGCAAGTGGAGCCATCCTCCCACTTTGATTCCGGAAGCTGGCAAACTTCCGCCGAGAGGGCTGGACAGCACGTTCATGGCGGCGGTGAGAAAAGAGCAGTGGAAGTCCGGTTTCGGGTTCGTGCTGGCGGCTGCCGGCAGTGCCGTGGGTCTGGGCAATCTCTGGGGGTTCGCTTACCGCGCATCCCAGGGAGGCGGTGGCAGTTTCGTGCTGCTTTATCTGCTGATCGTGGGGCTGATCTGCCTGCCCGTGTTGGTGGCGGAGATGGCGTTGGGCCGCAGTACAGGCAGCAGTCCTTTGCTGGCTCCCAGCAAAGCGGCTGGCAAGGCTTGGTGGCCGATGGGCTGGATGTTCATCGCGGCATCCTGCGGAATCCTGGCCTTCTATGCCGTCTTGATGGGATGGACGGGGCACACCCTCGTGCACGCCCTTCTGGTTGGTCTGCCTGAGAACAAGCAGGCTGCTGATGCGTTCTTCGCGTCCATCAGCGGGGGCAACAGTGCGCTGGCCGGTCAGGGAATCAGCCTCCTGCTCACGGCCCTTGTGGTGGCTGCTGGTGTTCAGGCGGGAATCGAACGGCTCTCGCGTTGGGCCCTGCCGCTGCTGTTGCTTCTGCTGATCGGTCTGGCGATCTGGGCCAGCACGCTTCCAGGCGCTGGTGAGGGCTACCGCACCTTTCTGCTGCGCTGGGATGGGGAGGAGCTGATGAACATCAGCACCATTCGCAATGCCTTCAGTCAGGCCTTCTTCTCGATCGGTACGGGCATTGGTTCGATTCTTGCCTATTCGGTTTATCTCAATCGCAAGGCGCCCCTGCCTCAGGAAGCCGTGGCTGTGGTGGGTCTGGACACAGCCGTGGGGTTGCTGGCCGGCATGCTCACCTTCCCTGTGGTGATCAGCTTCAACCTCAGCGAAGTGGTGAGCGACTCCACGATTGGAGCCATCTTCATCGCTTTACCCACGGGACTGTCATCGATCGGGGAGACAGGCCGGGTGGTGGCTGTGCTGTTTTTTGCCTTGGCCTATCTGGCGGCGATCACCTCCGCGGTGTCCCTGCTGGAGGTGCCGGTGTCGTCCCTGATGGATCGCTTGAGCTGGAGCCGCGGCAAGGCCACCTGGGTGAGTGCCGCTGTGATTTTTGTCGTTGGCATCCCGGCCAGCATGAGCCTGGAGGTGCTGGAAACAATGGATGCCCTCTTCGGCGGTGTGTTGTTGATCGCTGGTGGCTTGCTGATTGCTGTGCTGATGGGCTGGGTCGTGCCCAATCTCTTTCTGGAGGATCTCCAGCAGAGCGCCGCCGCTTCACCTCTGCTCAGACGGGTGCTGATGTTCTGCTTGCGATGGATCTCACCGGTGGTGATCGCCGCCGGCTTGCTGATCAGCACGGTGGATCTGCTGCGCAACTGGTCCTACGCAGCCTGAGCGGTGGGCAATCCGCGAGTTTAAAGCAGCCGGTTGAGCAGCGCAGAGGCCAGGCGCACCTCCCTGAGAAAGAACATCGCTGCAAGCATCACCAGCCCCATCGAGGCGATGAACAGAGGCACCACCACCAAGGTGAGGTTCACCCTCGAAATCACACTCATGAACATGGCGGCCACCATCGCGGCGATCAGCAGCGTGGCGGCGGTGAGCAGCTCGATCGAGCGGATCACCAGTTGCATGCGGCGCCTGGCCAGTCGTCGCTCCAGTTCATCCACGTCACCTCCGGCATCGGCGGTGAGGCGCAACTGCTTGGCGTTATCAACGATCCTCGCCAAGCGTCCGGAGAGAACATTCATGAGTGCTCCAATTCCCGCCAGCAGGAACACCGGGGCAACAGACAGCTGGATTGCTTTGGAGAGACTTTCCGGCTGCATGGGCGATCAACAACCTTCCTTTCCCCAGAACCTAAGTCTGATCGTGGCTTGAATCCGGTAGACAGGTGCCCTGATGCA
Organism: Synechococcus sp. BMK-MC-1; assembly: GCF_014279955.1. Classification (NCBI taxonomy): domain Bacteria; kingdom Bacillati; phylum Cyanobacteriota; class Cyanophyceae; order Synechococcales; family Synechococcaceae; genus Synechococcus; species Synechococcus sp. BMK-MC-1. The sequence goes on along the minus strand of NZ_CP047939.1, from coordinate 1,580,683 downwards.
GGTTTTCCCATGCTCTGGCTCAAACGCTGGAACTTCATCGAGCGTGCTCGGCTGGAACGGGAGTTGTGGGATGCCTTCGAAGCCAGGGAAAACCCGGAAGCCAAGATCAAGGCACTGCAGGCCTGGATCGATGCTGCCGATCCCGCCGATCCCACGCTTGGCGATCAACGCTTACGGCTTGAGGTTTGGACCACCACTCTCACGAGAATCCGCAAGATCGAAGCGATGATGGCCAATCAGCAGCGCAAGCCCTGAGTTTGGCCCGTCAGCCCCGTCGCCATTCGGTGATGCCGCCGGGTTTGTCGATCACTTCGATGCCCTGGGCGCTGAGCTCCGCTCTGATCCGATCCGCTTCCGCAAAGTCCTTCGACTGTTTGGCCAGCCGGCGCGCATCAATCGCGGCTTCGATGGCCTGGCTGTCGAGGTCGGACTCTTCTTCGGGGGCTGAGGGGCGCTCCAGCCTTAGCCCTAGAACAGCTGCAAGCTCCCTGAGCAGCAACCAGCGCTGCAGAAGCTCCTGGCCGTCATCGTCGTTGTGGTTCGGAGCGTCGCCGCGGTCGAGGCGATTGGCCAGTGCCCTCAAGGGACGGGCCAGGTCGAAGAGCACCGCAAGCGCACCGGAGCTGTTGAGGTCATCGTCCATGGCCGCGCTGAAGCGCTGCCGGGCGCTGAGCAGCGTGTCGATGGCAGAAGGCTCCGAGGCGACAACGGCGTCGTTGCCCATCGGCTCTGCAGCCGTCCATCCCAGCGCTTCAGCATGGAAATCCCCAAGGCTGAGTGCTGCGTTCAGCCCTTTCCAACCGGTTGTTGCGGCCTCCAGGGCCTCGGCGGTGAAGTCGAGCGGCTTGCGGTAGTGGGCTTGGAGCACAAAGAGCCGCAGCGTCATGGCCGACAGGCCACTCTCCAACAGGGCACGGATGGTGGTGAAGTTGCCGAGTGATTTGCTCATTTTTTCCCCGCCCACATTCACCATGCCGTTATGCAGCCACACGCGCGCCAGCTCCTGGCCGGTTGCGGCCTCGGATTGGGCGATTTCATTTTCGTGATGGGGGAACACGAGATCGGCACCCCCGAGGTGGATGTCAATGGTGTCGCCGAGCTCCTCGCGCACCATGGCGGAGCACTCGATATGCCAGCCAGGCCGGCCATTGCCCCAAGGCGAGGGGAAGCTGGGTTCACCGGCCTTGGCTCCCTTCCAGAGGGCGAAGTCGAAGGGGTGTTGCTTGCGTGCTTCTTCAGCATCAGCCACGCGTCCGTCCGCGTTGGTCTGCTGGTCGGCGAGGTCGCGGCCGCTGAGCTTGCCGTAGCCGGCGTGTTTCATCACTGCGAAATACACATCGCCATCGGCGGAGTAGGCCGCACCCTTGGCCTCGAGCTCAGCGATCAGGGTGCGGATCCCCTCAAGGCAGCGGGTGGCTCGGGGCATGCGATCGGGACGCAGGATGCCCAGGGCATCCATGTCGGCATGGAACGCGTCGATATTGCGCTCACTCACGGCCTCCATCGACGAACCCTCCTCCGCAGCACGCTTGAGGATTTTGTCGTCGATGTCGGTGAAGTTCTGCACGAAAGTAACGGCGTAGCCACTCCAGATCAGATACCGGCGCAGCACGTCCCAATTGATGTAGCTGCGGGCATGGCCCAGGTGGCACAGGTCGTAGACCGTTACGCCGCAGCAGTAGATGCTCACCTGCCCATCCTTCAAGGGCTGAAACGGTTCCGTGCGGCGGGTGAGCGTGTTGGTGAACCGCAGGGACACAGGCATACGGGAACTTCTGGCGAGGCTACGGCCTAACCGATGAACCGCTGCCTCACGGCTATTTCGCTTCCATCCAATTGCTGCCGCAGCCGGTTTCGGCCACCAGGGGCACGCTCAGTTCCACGGCCTTCTCCATGGTGGAGACCACCAGAGCTTTCACGGTGTCGAGAGCAGAGGGCTCTACCTCCAGCACCAGTTCATCGTGCACCTGCAGCAGCATGCGTGCGGGTAGGGAGTGCTGTTGCAGGGCAGCCTGCAGCTGAATCATGGCCAGCTTGATGATGTCGGCACTCGAGCCTTGAATCGGTGCGTTGGCCGCGGCGCGCAGCTGCTGGGCTTCCATGCCGCCGCGGCGAGCCACATCGAGATCAATCTCGAACGGATCCTTGCCAAGAAGACGGCCAAGACCGTTGCGGTCGAAGTGGAAGGGTCGCCGCCGGCCCATGATTGTCTCCACATAGCCACGGCTCAAGGCCAGGCGTTCCTGCAGTTCGAGGAAGGCGAACACCTTGGGATACCGCTCCCGGTATTTGCTGAGGAACTCCTTGGCCTCCGCTTGGCTCACCCCGGTTTCGCGGGCGAAGCGCTGGGCGCCCATGCCGTAGATCACCCCGAAATTGATCGTCTTGCCCAGCCGGCGCTCATCGGCGCTCACGTCGTCTTTCTCAAGCAGGAGCCGTGCAGTGAGGGCATGCACGTCGTCGCCATCGCGGTAGGCCTGCTGCAGCACATCCTCCCCGGAGAGGTGGGTGAGGATGCGCAGCTCGATCTGGGAGTAGTCCGCACTGAGCAGGGTCCAGTGCTCCTGGGGCAGGAAGGCTTTGCGGATCCGGCGGCTGTACTCGGTGCGAACGGGAATGTTCTGGAGGTTGGGATTGCTGCTGCTGAGCCGGCCTGTGGCCGTCACGGCCTGGTTGAAATCCGTATGCACGCGGCCGGTTTCGGCCTCCACCAATTGGGGCAGCGCATCCACGTAGGTGCTTTTCAGCTTGCTCAGCACCCGGTGCTCCAACACCAGAGGCACCACCGGATGGTCGTCCGCAAGCTTGTCCAGCACCGTGGCATCGGTGCTGTAGCCCGTTTTGGTGCGGCGTGATTTCTTGCGGTCAAGCCCCAGCGTCTCGAAGAGCAGCTCTCCCAGTTGTTTGGGAGATGCCAGGTTGAAGTCCACGCCGGCCGCTTGCTTGGCATCGGCCTCAAGCCGCGTCAGGGTCTCGCCCATCTCCTTGGAGAGGGTGTCGAGATAGGAGAGATCAATGCGGATGCCGGTGGCCTCCATCAAGGCCAACACCGGCTCCAACGGCAGTTCCACCTGATCGAGCAAGTTGGTGAGCTGCTCGCCGCTGGCCTGGAGCTGCTGGCGCAGATCAATCGCCAGCCTGCGGGTGAGGTGCACATCCATGGCGCAGTAGAGCGCTGCCTGATCGCTGGGAACCTCGGCAAAGCAGCTGGCCTTGCCGTCTTTGGCCTTGCCCACCAGGTCACTGAAGAGGGTGGGCGTGATGCCGTAATCCCGCTCGGCCATCCCATCGAGGCTGTGTTTGGCCGCGGCATCGCGCAGGTAATCCGCCAGCAGCGTGTCCATCACCACGCCGCCGAGAACCAGGCCGTGACGCAGCAGGATCAGGCGGTCGTATTTGGCGTTCTGCAGCGCTTTGGGATGGCTGGGGCTGCTCAACCAGGGGGCGAGTTGCTCCAACACCACCTCCAGCGGCAGCTGGGTTAGCGCGGGATCTGTGTGTCCCACGGGGATGTAGGCCAGATCGTTGAGGCCGGCCCCCCAGCACACGCCGATGCCCACCAGTTGGGCTTTGAAGGGGTTCAGATCCGTGGTTTCGGTGTCCACAGCCACCGGCTCCGAGGGGTTGGTGCATCCCATCAGCTGCTGCATCAAGCTCTGCAGTTGCTCCTGGGTGCTCACCACCTGCGGCGCGAGCTCGGGTCGGGTGGAGGGGCTGGTCACCACAGTTGCGGCTGGATCCGTGCCCGCTTCTCCAGATTCCGCAACGCCAGCCTTGGATGGTGCTCCTTTTGCTTTTTTGGCGGTTGCTTCCTCCAGCAGATGGGCGTTCGCCGTCAGTCCGCCGCTGGAGAAGGTGGCCACGAAGCTCGGGATCTGACGGACCAGGCTGTTGAGCTCCAGGTCTTGAAGCTGCTCCTTAAGACCTTCACCATCCACCGGTCCCAGCTCCAGGACAGGCTCCTCAGGCAGGGGGATGTCGACGAGGATTTCAGCGAGATTGCGGGAGAGATAGGCGTTGTCGCGGTCGGCGCTGAGCTTTCCCTTGAGTGCACCTTTCACGGCACCGCGGCTGGCCTTGGGCCCCTCGGCTTCCACTTCCTCCAGCACGCGATACACGCCGTCGAGGTCGTTGTTTTCCTTAAGCAGATTGATGGCGGTCTTGGGGCCCACCCCCTTCACGCCAGGGATGTTGTCGGAGCTGTCGCCGGTGAGGGCTTTGAGGTCCACCACCTTGTTGGGCATCACGCCCAGCTTGGCCACCACGCCGGCTTCGTTGATCAGGGTGGGCCCGCTGCTCTTGGCATACGGACCGCCGCCCATGTAGAGCACGGCAATGTCCCGCTGGTCATCCACCAGCTGGAACAGATCCCGATCTCCGCTGAGAATGCGCACGCGCCAGCCTGAGCCGGCAGCCCGGTTGGCCAGGGTTCCCAGCACGTCATCGGCTTCGTAGCCAGGCGCCAGGCAGAGGGGAAGTTTCAGACGTTCGCGCAGGATCGTCTGCAGTTGATCCAAGTCTTGGAAGAACACCTCGGGGGCCACATCCCGATGGGCTTTGTAGTTGGCATCGGCTTGGTGGCGAAAGGTGGGTTCAGCGGTGTCGAAGGCGATCGCCACCCCTTCCGGTTTCAGTCCCTTGCTGTTGTCGAGCAGGGCTTTGAGAAAGCCGTAGGTCACGCTGGTGGGCCGGCCATCTTTTGTGGCCAGTCCACCCTCACCGCCTTTGCTGAAGGCATAGAAACTGCGAAAGGCCAAGGAGTGGCCATCCACAAGCAACAGCAGGGGTTTCTCGAGGGTTTCAGGCATGGATTTGGGCAGGTCGGATCTCGATCAGTCGCGCTTCTTCGCCCAGGGCGGAAGGTCGATGAACACCTTGGAGCCAGGTTTCACCCCCGAGAGAATCGCACTCTGGCCGCCGCTGCTGGAGCCCAGTTCCACCGCTTGGAAGCGGGGCTGGTCATCCTTGCCAACGAGCAGAACGCCGGGTTGGCCGTTTTCGGTCACGATCGCCACGTTGGGAACCAGGGTGCTCTCAGCGGTCCGACCCGTCTGGAAATCCACGTCCACCGTCATGCCGATGCGCAGGGTTGGGGGTGGATCGATCAGGGTGAGCTCCACCTCGAAGGAAATCACGTTGTCGGTTTTCTCGGCCCGCGGAGCGATATCCCTCACCCGGGCAGGGAAGCGTTGATCGGGGAAGGCATCCACACGCACCGTGGCGTCTTGGCCGATCCGGATGCGGCCGATGTCGCTTTCAGGCACTTTCGCTGCCACTTCCAAACCTTCGGAGAGCTCAACGATGGAGGAACTGGTGGCTCCGGCATTCGCTGAAGCGGTGGTGGTGGGAGTCACGAAAGCACCCGGTTCAGCGAACCGTTCGGTGATCACACCGCTGAAGGGTGCTCTGATCAGGAGTTCGTTCCCTTCCACATCGCGCTGCTGAATGCGTTCTCTGGCTGCCGTGAGCGCTTCCTTGCTGCTCAGGAAGGCTGCGCGGTAGCCATCCAGATCCGAGGCACTGATGGCCCCGCTGTTTTCGAGTTTTTGATAACGGATGTAGTCGGCCCGTTTCGCCTCGAAGTCCGCCCGGGCTTGACGTTCAAGGGCCGAGAGCTCATCCATGCGATCGGTGAAGTCTCCGCTGTCCATGCGGGCCAGCACCTGCCCCTTGGTGACCGCATCGCCTTCATCCACATACAGGGCATCCAGTAGGCCTTGACGCTTGGGGCTCACATTCACGCGCCGGATGGGCTCCAATTCACCACTGGCAGTAATCACGCCCGGAAGGGTCCCCCGTTCAGCGGTGGCGGTGTAATCGGCCAGTTGGCGTCCCCGTCCAGTGCCGGCTCCACGGCTCCAGATCAGGGCCCCGCCACCCACCACCAGAACCACAGCTGCAGCAGCGATCAGGCGTTGTCGTCGCCGTTTGATGCCGCTGAGGCGGGTGAGCGGCCTGAGGGCTGCGTGCGTGGCCCCGGCGGAGGTCTCGCTCTTCTGGCTGCCCATGGCCCCTGAACATGTTTCGTTACGCAGTCTCGCGCGTAGGCGGCGCAACCGTGTAAGCCGCGGCCCTGCCGATAGATTCGCCGGCATGCTTAAAGCCGGAATCGTCGGACTGCCCAACGTGGGCAAATCCACTCTGTTCAATGCCTTGGTGGCCAACGCGCAGGCGCAGGCGGCCAACTTTCCGTTCTGCACCATCGAGCCCAATGTCGGCACGGTGGCCGTCCCGGATTCCAGGTTGGAGTTGCTGTCTGATCTCAGCAGCAGTGCGGAGACCATCCCCACGCGGATGGAGTTCGTGGACATCGCTGGGCTCGTGAAGGGCGCCAGCCAGGGCGAGGGACTCGGTAACAAATTCCTCGCCAACATCCGCGAGGTGGACGCGATCGTGCACGTGATCCGCTGTTTTGAAGACGACGACGTCATTCATGTGTCCGGGGCGGTTGGCCCAGCCCGGGATGCGGAAGTGATCAACCTTGAATTGGGCCTGGCCGACCTGGCGCAGCTTGAGAAGCGGCGGGAGCGCCTCAAGAAACAGATGCGCACCAGCAAGGAAGCCCAGGTTGAAGATGCGGCTCTCGAACGCATCCAAGCGGTGCTTGAACAAGGTGGTGCCGCCCGCAGTGTGGAACTCAGCGAGGAGGAGGCGCTGATGCTGAAACCCCTGGGCTTGCTCACGGCCAAGCCGATCATCTATGCCACCAACGTGAGCGAAGACGATCTGGCGGGCGGCAATGGGTTCTGTGAGGAGATCGTGGCGCTGGCGGCCAAGGAAGGCGCCGAAACCGTGCGCATCTCAGCCCAGGTGGAAGCAGAACTGATCGAGCTCGGGGATGAGGAGCGTCAGGACTACCTCGATGGCCTGGGGGTGAACGAGGGGGGATTGCAAAGCCTGATCCGGGCGACCTATCAGCTTCTGGGGCTGCGCACCTACTTCACCACCGGGGAGAAGGAAACCCGCGCCTGGACCTTCAAGGCCGGCATGACCGCACCGCAGGCTGCAGGTGTGATTCATACCGATTTTGAAAGGGGCTTCATCCGAGCGCAGACGATCAGCACCGACAAACTGCTGGAGGCCGGTTCTCTCGTTGAGGCGCGAAATAAGGGTTGGCTGCGCAGTGAAGGGAAGGAGTACGTGGTGGAGGAGGGGGATGTGATGGAATTCCTCTTCAACGTGTGATCACGTTCAATCCTTCCGTCGCAGCGCATCGAGGGCTTTCATCGCTGGGATGAAGTCAGGGCTGTTCTGATCGAAGTCGTCGCAGGTTTTGTTCATCGCTTCGCTGGTGAGGGCCACCACTCGGATCGCTTGCGGCGATTTCAACCAGTCAGCCTGCTGCTGCCAACCGTTGCTTTGGATGCCGCTCTGCACGATCGCCTGCGCCCTCTCCCGGCTGTAGCCAGCGTGCAGCACCTTGCATTCGGCATAGGCAGCCAGTCCCACCAGAGCCTGGCGGGTGTCGCTGTCGGCAGCCTGAACGGGTTGAGCAAGCTCCCCGATGCTGCTGGCCAGCAGCGCGAGTGCGCTCGAAGCCCCCGCCAGGATTTGCACTGTTGAGCGAGAGAACGCCATGGCTGCGGCAAGACTGGCGGCAGTTTATGGATCTCGCCGATCCCTCAGGTCATGGACGTGGATGCGATCGGTTACACCGCTGCAGCCCTCACCACCATCAGTTTCTTCCCTCAGGCGATCAAAACCCTGCGACTGGATGACACGCGCTCGATTTCGCTCTCGATGTACGGCCTGTTCACCACCAGTGTGGCGATCTGGGGGGTGTTCGGCTGCCTCACGGGGAATGGTCCTTTGATCGTGGCCAATGGCCTCACCTTCATTCCGGCAGCCTTCGTGCTGCAGAAGAAGATCCGCCATCGCCTCCTGCGCGGCGAGCGTTAGTACACCGCCCCGAAGGCTTCCCCTTCTGCGCTGTGAACACCCAGTTCCTGCCGCCACTGGTGCAGAGGCTTCTCCCAGGCTTCTTCCCAGCGCTGCAGCACCAGGGGCTTGGCTTCCAGTCCGATGCGGTTGCCGAAGGCAATGCTCCGGCTCACGCCGGCCAGGTTGGCTGGGGCGAAGCGGAAGGCGCGGAAGCACGCCAGGGTATTGATGAGCACGTAGGCGGGAAAGCCGATCTGCGTCGCTGTGATCGCCAACACGCCCGACTCACCAGCGCTTTGCGTGTTGAAGCCGCCGATCACGTGATGGAGGTCGTGGGTGGTGGCGATGCGCTGGGTCAGCCAGAGCGCTTCACTGCTGGTGTCCCGAGGGCGGAAAAAGTCGGGGTCGTAGTTGAGCTTGCGGATCATGCCCGCGTAGGCCCGGCCCAGGCTTCCCTCTGGGAGCGCTTCCAGCGCAGCAAGATCGGGCTGGAAGGGTGGATAGCGCTGCTCGATCATCTCCGCACCTCCCGGCAAAGCCTTGAAGCGCTCCACGCACACCACCATCGCCTCGCTGTCGATGAAGTTGTCGACCAAATCGCCGACGCTCTGAAGGCCACCTTCACTGGCGGCCATCTCACGGATGATTGAAAGATTCCTAACGGAGCGAAGCAGTTCTCGGGCTCGAGACATCGTTGGACTTCTCCAGGGGGATGGCGCTCAACCCTGGTGTATAGCGGGGCCTCACGGCTTTGAGCAGCGGCACCATTAGCAGGCACACCGACGCCATCAGGACCCAGAGCAGCAAGCCATGGCCCTGGCGATCGAGCAGGAACCCTGCCATCAGTGGAGCTCCAGTGGCACTAATGGCAAAACACTGGGAAAACAGCGCCATGGCCAGCCCGCGATGTTGAAGGGGCGTTTCTTCCACCATCGCTTCGGCGGCGGTGGGAAGGAAGGCAGCTTCCCCGAAGGCAATCGGCAGCATCGCCAATGCAATGAGGGCGATGCCGCCACTCCAGAGAGCGGAAGCGGCCAACAAGAGGCACCCCAGCACAAACCCACCAAGCCCCATTCCAAGCCCAAAACGCAGGCTGCGACGGGCCACCCAGTTGCCAACGGGCCATTGCAGCGTCACGAGCAGTGCCAGCTGCAGCGCGATCAGTGCGCCGCTCCAGGCTTCGCTCAGGGGTGCTCTGGCCATGCCGCCGCGCACCAGATCGAGGGGGAGGGCGCTCTGCATGAGCGCAATGATCCCGGTAGCCACAATGCTCACCGCAAGCACCGGCATCAAAGGAGGCAGCCATTGCCAGCCATCTGAAGCGGAATCCCTGTCGGCTGGGTCGTCTTCGGCGGGATGCAGCAGAGCGGCACGGCCATCTGGAAGGGGGCGCAGGCTGAGCACCACCAACATCAGAACCACAGCTGCCGCCTCCACCAGATACACCGCACGGATGAGCCCCAAGGCGGTGACCAGCGCACCAATCAAGGCTCCGACGGCGACGCCGAGGGCGTCGGCACTGCGTGCAAGGGCATAGCCGCGGCTGGAGTTGAACCCTGTGCAGCTGAGGGGAACGGCCAGTTCAATCGCTGGGAAATACAACCCAGCGGCAACGCCAATCAGCAACTGGCCCGCGAGGTAGCCGTTGAAACCCTGGGCTTGGAACAGCACCAGATCAGCCAGAAACGCGAGAATGGCGGCGGCGCGCACTGGCCAGGAACAAGACAGGCCCCGATCGAGCAGCACCCCACTCATCAGCCTTGCCGCAGTACCGATCAGCGCAGAAGCCGCAAGTCCCTGGCCGACTTGAATGGCGGTGAAGCTGGCCTGATGAAAAACCATCGGCGTCATGTAGATGACTCCCCCTGCGCCGAGGGATGCCAGCAAACGGATGGATGCCACTTCCTGCAGAGATGCGGGAAACTGGTTCCACCAGTGCACTGGCCTTGGCCTTGGGAGGACGCTTAACAGGACGAAGGATGGCTGTTGGACTGTTCAGCAGTCTGCTGCTCTGGGCTGCCTCTCCGCGACTCGTCCAGGCAGCTGGTGAGCTGGAGGTTCGGCTGGACGGAATGGCGTTGCCGATTTCCATCGACGATCTCGGTGCCTGGGTGCGCAGTGGTGGGGCCCGTTCGTCTGAGTTGGGCGTTTGGTTCAACCTGTTTGAGGCCGAAAGCAGGAAAGGGGTGATCGATCTGCTGCAGGCGCCCTTGATCAACGACAGCAGCATGGCCAGGCAGATCCTCAACAGCTGGGCGGGGCGGCAGTTGTTGGATCAGGTGGGTGATCTGGTGCAGGTGGATGATGAAACCACGGGCCTGACGGTTCAGACCACGCTCGAAGAGCTTCTTGCGCAGCGTCCGGAGGTGACCACGCTCGAGTTGCTGGAGGCACTCCCAGCCAAGAAGGTGCGCCTCGATCTTGATGCGCTGCTGGAGGTGGCGGCCAGTTGGCGGCTGCAGCTCGAGCGTCAGCAGCTGTTGGTGGAGCGTCTGGGACGCCAGCCGCTGTCCCCGCAATCCCTGCCGCAAGCCAGGGAATGGCCTGCGGCCGCTGATGGCCGGCTCGAACGCTTGGCTCTGCCGGTGCCCCATCGCGAGCGTGATCTTCAACTGCAGCTCTGGCTTCCCGATGCAGCGCTGGAAGGCCAACGCCGCTCCTGGCTGGTGCTGATGCCGGGGCTGGGCGGAAGCCCTGACCACTTCGCTTGGTTGGGGCGAGCGCTCAGCCGCAACGGCTGGCCTGTGGTTGTGCTGGAACACCCGGGCAGTGATGCGGTGGCTGTGCAGGCCCTTCTGGAGGGCAGGCGTCCGCCGCCGGGAGCGGAAGTGCTTCCAGAGCGTTTGCGCGATTTGCAGGAGGTGCTGTCGGCGCAGGGGAGGGGAGATCTGCCGCTTTCGGGGGATCAACTGGTGCTTGTGGGGCACTCCCTCGGTGCATTGACGGCTTTTCTCGCCAGTGGAGCCCAGCCTGAGCAAGGGCTGGGACGACGCTGCCGAACGGTGATGGATGACCTGCCGCTCAGCAATCTCTCCCGGCTGTTGCAGTGCCAGATCCAGGATGTGGCGCTGCCAGGCTTTCCGCCGCCAGCGTCACTGGCGGGGGTGGTGGGCCTCAACAGCTTCGGCAGCCTGCTCTGGCCGCGGCGCTTGCCTGTTGCCAGCGATATTCCCGTGTTGCTCAGCGGTGGCTCTTTGGATTTGATCACACCTCCACTCAGCGAACAGCTGGGTCTGCTGCGGGCATTGCCGTCCAATCCGGGCACGCGCGCTGTGCTGGTGGAGGGTGCTAGTCATTTTTCACCGGTGCGTGTCGAGGGACAACGCGGTGGCGAGGGGGAGGATCTCTTCCAGCTCGGCGAGGAGTTCGTTGGCGTGCAGCCGCTTCAGGTTCAGGCTCTGCTGAAACAGGAAATTCTGCGCTTTCTCGAAGCTTTGGAAAGCGGTCGTCGGGTGAAGCGTGCAGAAGCAGACGCCGAACATCTTCAGGTGGGGGCCCTGCATCTCTATCGCCTGAATCAAGCGGGAGCAGCACGCTTGCTGGATTGAACCAAAGCTGATTGAGTCAGTACCGCACCCGAGGATCCAGAAGGGCCACCAACAGATCCACCGCCACACTCACCAACACCACCAAGGAGGCCACCACCACCACGATTCCTTGCACAACGGGGTAGTCGCGTTGGTTGATGCTTTCCTGAAGACGCAAGGCGATCCCTGGCCAGGAGAACGTCACTTCGATCAACAGCGCTCCACCGATCAACGACGCCACGGTGATGCCAGCGATGGTGAGCACGGGGAGTAGGGCATTGGGCAGCGCGTGCCGCAGCACCACCTGCGTCTCATTCAGTCCGCGGCTGCGAGCCGCTTCCACGTAATCGGAACGCAGGCTGCGATTGAGATTCAGGCGCAAGGCATTGGTGAACACACCGCTCAAGAGCAGCCCCAACGTGCAGGCGGGAAGCACCAGGTGGCGCAAGCTTCCTTGCAGAGCTCGCCAATCACCGCTGAGCAGGCTGTCGGCAATCAAAAAGCCGCTTCCTTCTGGCGGAACCATCCCCGGTGGAAAACGCCCACCCACCGGTAACCAGCCGAGCATCACGGCAAACAGAAGCTGGGCCAGCATCGCCACCCAAAACGGCGGCAGGGCGTAGGTGCCGATCCCGTAAAAACGGCCAGCAAGATCCAGGCGTCCTTCCGATCGGGCGATGGCGGTGAATCCCACGGCGAGTCCGACCACCGCCGCCACCACCAAGGCGGTGACACTGAGCTCCAAGCTGGCGGGGAGGGCCCGGCCGATGATCCCGGTGACTGGGTTTTCATCGATCAGCGACAAGCCCAGATCGCCATGCACAAGGTCCCAGAGGAAATTGAGGTACTGCTTGCCCAGGGATTGATCGAGGCCGAGTTGGGCGCGCAGTTCAGCTTTGACCTCCTCAGGTGCGCGGCTGCCCAGAACCGCATCCACAGGATCGCCAGGGGCGACCCTCAGGAGCAGGAACACGAGGGTGGAGATCAGCCAAAGCATTACTGGCGCCAGGGCCAGGCGCGTGCTGACGTAACGCAGCAGTTCGCGTCCGCGACTCATCGGCGCACCTCCTTGAGTTGGGCCAGCTTGACCTGACCGTTGCCGTCGAATTCCGGGGTGGCGAGGCTGGTCTGGCTCCAGGCCCGGGCTGTGACCAGCCAAACGGGGATGTAGGCCGAGCCTTGAGCGGCCATCGCTTCGATGGCTTCGAGCTCATCCAAACGCTTGCGGCCCCGGTTGCGATCGGACTGCTGCAAGGCGCGATTGAGTCCCGGTGTGGTCCAGAAACTGCCGCTCTTCGCCGCTTCACCGCGTTCGCAGATGAATCCTTTCGAGGCCTTGCAGCTCAGCAGCGGGGATAGGTAGGCCTCAGGATCCGGATAAGGCCCTCGCCAATCGAGCATCACTGCTGCAAAGGTTCCATCCCCCAGTTGGCGATACACGGTGGTTGATTCCATGCCGTTGAGGTCCAGAGTCAGGCAGTCGGGGAGGTCGCGCTGCAGCTGCGCTTGCCAGATCAGGGCCATCAGGCGGTCCGCCGGCACATTGGAGCGATAGGTGAAGGGAACTGAGAGCACCCGTCCGTTGCAGTAGCCGGCGTTCTGCAGCAAGGTTCGAGCCTTGGCGATGTTGAGGCTGGGCCAAGGATCACCCTCCCCCCCTTCCAGACCGGGCGGAACGAGCGAGCGCAAAGGTGGTCGCAGGCCGTGGCTCACCCTTTGGCTGATGAGGTCGCGGTCGAGGCTGAGGGCCATGGCCCTACGCACCCGAGGATCCTGGAACGGTGGGGCGTTGCTCAGCAGGGTGACGTATCCGATCACCAAGGCCGGACCTTTGCCCTCGCGCAGCATCCCCTTGTCGGCCAGGCGATTCAAGGCCAGGCGCTGATCTTCGTCGATGGCATCGGAGAGAAGCACATCGACCTCACCGCTGCTCATGGCGCCGAACAGTGCCGTGGAATTGCTCAGGTAGATCATTTCGAGCCCCGCATTGCGCGGTGGCTCTCCCCAGTACTGGTCGAAGGGCTCCAGGCGCTGCTCAACCGCTCTGAAATGGGTCAGGCGGTACGGCCCGGTGCCGATAAAGCGGTCGTTGAGAGCGCGATTCTCGTAATCCCTGTAGGCGGTGGGGGACACCGGCGTGAGATTTGTGGAGGTCAGCAGGTTCACCAGGGAGGTGGACGGGCGGCTGAGCTGAAGGCGGAGTTGGAAGGGTTTCGGGGTCTCGACTGCGGTGATGCGTCCGCCCACGATGTAATTCAGACGTCCGATGCGCAGAAACCGGCGCAGGCTGAAGGCCATCGCTTCAGCGTCGAAGCGGGTGCCGTCGTGGAAGAGAACATCCTCACGCAGCGGAATCGTGATGGTGCGTCCGTCAGCGCTGATGTCAGGCAGGGCTGAGGCCAGGGATGGTTGCAGATCACCGCTGGCTGAGCGCTTGTAGAGGGTGTCTCCGATGGCACTCAGCAGCTGCAGAGCTCCGAAGGTGTTGGCACGAGCTGGATCCAGGGCACTGATCCGCCCCGCGCTGGCCACGATGAGGCGGTCGCTGGTGCGGCTGGGCTGACAGGCCGTCTGACCGAAACAGAGCGCCAGGGTCCCAAGGAGGGTCAGAGAGCCCTTGATCCAAGGAAACGCGGTGGGGCCGCGGCCTGTCGTGCTCGATTCGCTCACGCCTGGGTGTTCAGACCCAGCCATTCAAAAGCCCTGAGGCCTCAATCGGCACGGGATTCACTGTGAATCTGATCGAGAGGCACCTCGAACACGGGCGACCCTTTTGGTTCCAGAGGCCATTGGCGCACCCAGCAGCGATCGTGATCGCCATCGATGCCAATCACCTGAAACAACCCGTTATTGCTGTGAAGCCGGATGCAATCGCCCTGGTGAAGGCTCATGACGGATCTTGATACGAGCTGGTCGCAGCGTTGCCCGAGCAGGACGGAGGTTTCGTTCGGCATGAACGGTTTGCAGCACAGATCTGCGAATGCAGACCTGCTCTGTGATGGTTCTTACGACTCTGCCCTATGCCGGGGGGTGTTCGCCAGGGCTCAGAGGCAACCCAGGTGGGAGGCCAGGAGGCGAACTTCCGGCAGGGCCGTGATCGCGCTCAATGCCTTCTGCATTGCACCGCTGCTCACTTCATGGGTGATGACAACGATCTCAGCGCCTTCATCGCAGGCATCGAACTGCACGATCGACTGGATGGAGACCTCCTGGTCTCCAAAGCAGCTGCCGATTCGGCCGATCACCCCGGGGGCGTCATCCGTGTTGAATCGCACATAATTCCGCTGGCGGATCTCGCCTCCCTGCACCAGGCGGCATGCACGCCAACTGCTGGCTGCCAGAAGCGGGTCGAGGCCGCCAGGCGCGGCATTGAGTTGGCGGATTCCAGCGATGTTGAGAATGTCGGCCACCACCGCCGATGCGGTTGGCCCTGATCCGGCGCCAGGTCCGTAGAACATCACCCGACCCACCGGGTCTCCCTCGACGAGAATGGCGTTGTTGACCCCGTGAACCCCTGCCAGGGGATGGTCTTTCGGGACCAGAGTGGGTTGCACGCGTACGGCTAGAGGCAGCGCCGGTGAAGCATCGCTCGTGGTTTCAATCCGCTCAGCAATGGCCAGGAGCTTGACGCCGTATCCGAGCTGCGTGGCGTAATCCACATCCTTGCTCTGCAGGTTGCTGATCCCGCTGGTTGGGATGGCGTCGCGATCGATCGGTCCACCGAAGGCCAGGCCCGAGAGAATGGCAATCTTGTCTGCGGCATCGTGGCCTTCGACGTCCGCGGCAGGATCGGCTTCGGCGTAGCCGAGATCCTTAGCGTCCTTGAGAACGGCGTAGTAATCAGCCCCCTCATCAGCCATGCGGCTGAGGATGTAGTTGGTCGTGCCGTTGATGATCCCGCTCACCCGGTTGATCCTGTTGCTGCCCAGAGACTGCTTGAGCGGTTCGATGATGGGAATGCCGCCGCCAACGGCGGCTTCGATCAGCACATACACCCCGGCGGCAGCGGCGGCCGATGCGATCTCCTCGCCATGGCGGGCGATCACTGCTTTATTGGCGGTCACCACCGACTTGCCGGCAGCGATCGCGCGCATGATCAGGGTGCGAGCCGGCTCAATCCCGCCCATCACCTCGACCACCACCTGAACCTCGGGGTCGTCCACCACGGCCTCCGGGTCGGTGGTGAGCTTTTCCTGGGGGATGGCGACCGGACGGGAACGGTTGAGGTCGCGCACGGCGACACGCACGAGGTCCAGCTCGGCGATCAGGGGGTGACGACCCTCAGGACTCGTGAGAATGGTGGCGACACCGGCGCCGACGGTTCCGAGGCCGAGCAGGCCAATGCCGATCCTTGTCGCCATGGGGCGGGTCCGTTAACTGCGGTGAACTCCCTACTTTAGGCAGCGGTGGATCCAGAATTGGACGTGAGCGCTTCGGCCTGGGCCTGCATGGTGCGCAGGATGTTCAGGAAACCGTTGGCGCGTGACGGCGTCAGGCTGGCCTGCAGGCCGGTCGCAGCGATCACCCCTGGGTCCACAGCCATCACCTCCGTTGGAGTGAGATCTGTCAATCCTTTGATCAGAAGCGCCAGCAGTCCTTTGGTGATCAGGGCGTCCGAGTCTCCCTGCCAGCGCAGGCGTCCATCCACCAGGTCGGAGGCGATGAACACCTGGGACACACATCCCTTCACCTTGCGCTCTTCGGTTTGAAGTTCAACGGGCATCGCCGGCAGTTTTTTGGCCAGCCACAGCACGTATTCGTAACGTTTGCGTGGGTCTGGCGTGCCACTTAGGCGATCGGTGAGCTGATCCAGGGCAGCGCTGCCATAGCGGGTCGACGCGTTGCCTTGGTCTGCCATAGCCGATTCAGTGGTGGCGGTCGTGGCCTCGAACCTTAGCGATCGTGCACACCAAGCCGACCAAGGCCGGCGCGGACAGCCAGGCGATCCAGGGCAGAGGCTGTGGGCCCTCCACCACCTCGTCGAGGTTCACCACCCCTCGCTGCAATGGAAGCGTGAGGTAGTCGCGGTGGCCAGGGCCCCCGTCCACCTGAAGGTCCACCAGCCCATCCTCCACGGCCGGGAGCTGCAGCTGGAGGCGTCCGTCGGCGTCGATCGTGCCGAGCTCTTCGCCAGCACTGCCGTCCGCTTGAAGCAGCCTCACAACTGCCCCTTCCACGGGCTCACCTGTTGAGAAGCTGCTGGTCAGCTCGAGCTGTCCATCGAGGTAGCGCAAACTGCTTTCCACGCCGTGGGCATCAGCCGATGGCGGCTGAATCAGGCCGGAGATCACGGCAACGGCAGACAGGGCGCAAAGGCGGGGCCACAGGGGCATGGGCATCCGGGTCTGGAGTCCCCATCCTGCGGCTGATCAGGGCCTCAGGCCAGAGGGGGCCTCAGGATTGGCGCGCCACGGCGCGGAACATGCGCCCCATGGCATTCAGCATCAGTTCTACCGCCTGCGGCTGACTCTGGCCTCGCTCGCTCAGTTCACGGGCAATCACTCTCTGGGCAAGGGTGAGCTGATGCGGATCCGAGCAGTTCTGCTGGCGCAATGCCGGGCTGACCGAAGGGTTTGGATTCACCGGATTGCCTTGGGATCTCACTCTTCGACCTTACAAACGCCCTGTTCAGTCGCCCATCCATCGAATGGGCGATCCCAGGGATCGCGTGGCAACCGCTCTGGGCTGATGCAGGCGTCGGGAAGCACCACCAGGGCTGGCACCTCGCACCAGAGAGGTTGGGCTCTGAGGCGGTCGTAGTACCCCCCGCCGTAGCCGAGACGAACACCATCGCGATCCACAGCCAGGGCCGGAACCAGCAGCAGATCCAGTTGATCCGCCGTCAAAGGAGGCTGATTCAGAGGAGCCGGAATGCCACATCCGTCGTCGATCAACGGTTCAGTACCCCAGGGGTGGTAACTGAGATGCCCCTGGCCATCGGCAGCCGGCAGGGCCAGGGTCAGCCTCAGCTCCTCCACCAAGCAGGGCCGCAGCACCGTTAAGTCCACCTCCCCCGGCAGAGGCCAGTACAGACCGATGTATCCCTGGAGTGAACTGAGGGCATGCCGGGCGCGGATTGCTCCAAGAACCTGTTGGGCGACCCCTGCCTGCAGATTGGGGTTGTCGCGCAGAGCCTGCGAGCGCCGCTGCCGGTACAGGCGGCGCAACTCCCGCTTGCAGGTGTTCATCGGCATCACCGGTCAGCGTTGAAACCAACCCGTGAGGGCAACGGCCAGGGCGTCAGCCGCATCATCCGGTCTTGGCGGGGTCTCCAGCGACAGTTCGCGCATCACCGCCTCGAGCACCTCATCTTTGTCTGCATGCCCGTGGCCCGTCAGGGCTTGCTTGATCTGCATCGGCGGAAATTCCACGATCGGCAGCCCGAATCGGCTGAGGGTCATGATCACCACGCCGCGGGCCTGAACAACGGCAATCGTGTTGCTGGAGCGGTAGAAGAAGAATTTTTCGACAGCGGCCAGCTCCGGCTTCCAGGCTCGGATGAGCTGGCGCAGATCCCGGGCGATTTCCACCATGCGCTCACCCTCCGGACGCCCTGAATCGGTTCGGATGATTCCGCAATCGAGCATGGTTTGCTCCCTCCCTGCGGTCTCGATCACGCCGTAGCCCACCCGTGCGAGCCCGGGGTCGATGCCGAGAATGCGCACGGGGACAGCTCTCCGGTGCGCTCAGGCTGCTAGAGCCAGCTCGAACGCGTTGCGATCGTCGCTTTCGCTGCGCTCGAACACCTTGCAGAACACCTTCACCACCCGATCGCCAGAATCGATCTGCTCGAGGGGGTCCTTGCGCAAACGGTGACGCAGGCAGCAGGACGCCACGCGGGCCACATCGTCTTCGCTGACTTCCGTGCGGCCTTCGAAGGCTGCAAGGGCTCGGGCGGCGCGGTTGGTGACAATGTCGCCGCGCAGGCCATCCACATCCAGCTCGCCGCAAACGGCGGAGATCCGCAGCCGCAGGTCGTCGTCGATCTCAACCTGGTCGAGGCGCTGCTGCGCCTCGATAACGCGTTGCTGCAGGGCTTGCTGTCCTTCCTCGACGGCGGTGGAGAACCCGTCGGGATCCGTGTCGAAGGCCGTTCGTTGGTCGACCACCTGAACACGCAGCTCAGGATCGCGAACGGTGCGCACCTCCACGCTCATGCCGAAGCGGTCGAGCAGCTGGGGACGCAGTTCACCTTCTTCCGGGTTGCCGGATCCGATCAGAACAAAGCGGGCCGGGTGACGTACCGAAACACCTTCCCGTTCCACGGTGTTCCAGCCCGAGGCCGCTGAATCGAGCAGCACGTCTACCAGATGATCATCGAGGAGATTCACCTCATCGACGTACAGCAGGCCTCGGTTCGCTTTGGCCAGCAGACCGGGTTCAAAAGCGCGAACCCCTTCACTGAGCGCTTTCTCAATGTCGATCGTGCCGCAGAGCCTGTCTTCGGTGGCGCCCAAAGGCAGATCCACCATGGGCACCTGACGCTCCTCGGTGCTGAGGGCTTCACCATGCTCCAGGCGCTGGCGCACATCACTGCTTTGCAAATCGGGATCGCTGGGGGAGCTGTTGTAAGGGTCGCCGGCGACCACCTCGATGCCCGGCAAAAGATCGGCCAGGGCACGGATCGTGGTGGATTTTCCCGTGCCACGGTCGCCCATGATCATCACGCCGCCGATGCGGGGATCGATCACATTGAGGAGCAGAGCAAGCTTCATCTCCTCCTGGCCGATCACGGCGGTGAACGGGAAGACTCTGCGCTTGCGCGGTGAACTCACGGACGACTGTTTAAAGCTGTTGAGGATTGTTTCACAGGCAGGAGGGTCAAGACCTGTGGTGGGGTTGCATCCGCTGGGTACACCAGCCGGATTCGCACCTTGCGTCGTTCGCCAGGCGCCAGGGTGACCCGACCGAGTTCCGGGCCCTGCTGACCGCGGCGCAACACCAGGTGGAATCGCCGCCTGCCTTGCGCCTGCCCCTGCGCATCGTCCAGGCCGCGCACTTCAATCGGTCCGCGGAACATCACTGGGCTGCTGTTGCCGCCACCAAAACGCAGCTGCTTGCTGTTGCTTCCGTTCTTATCGGGTGATTCCAGGGCTAAAGCCACCGTGCGGGGCGTGGCGCCTCGATTCTTCAGGGGAAGGGTGAGGTCGTATTCCACTCCGTAGTTGCCATGGGCGGCCCAGGCGGTGCCGTCATCAAACACCTTGAGTTCGGCGGTTTGCACCTGGCCCGTTTGCAGGTCGCCCCTCTCCAGGCTGCTGATCGGCCAGGACACTGGCTTGCCGCTCAAGGCCAGATCCGTGGATCCTGGATCGGTGAGCGTGGCCGTCCAAGTGGAGCCGATCTGAACGCCGCTCACCCGTGAGTAGATGATTTTTCCCTTGCTGCCGCGAGGGGTGGGGCTGTGCTCCTTCGGGCTCTGTTGGCCTGAGGCCAGCAGGTTCTGCAAACGGCTGAGCGTTGGTGCTCGCTCCCCTTCGCCATAGGCGGCCACCGTGGCCAGATGCACGGGGCCGGAACTCTGCAGGCGCATTTGCAGGTTGCGGCCGTTCAGGAGCGGGTCAAGCCCTGCCACCGGGATCGGCAGCACCACGAGGGCACTGGCCGACCCAGGGGCGATGCGCCAAGACTCCGGCAATTCCGGCGCGCTCTCACCGCGCAGGATGTCGCCCGCAACGCGGCTTCCAGGCCCGGCAGCGATGGGGGTTCCGCTTTCGCTCATCAGCGCAGGCAGGGGCAGGAAGGGAGCTGCCGTTTGGCCCTTGCGGGTGGCCTGCGACAGGGAGGTGCTGCCCCCCAGCAGCTCCAGGGTGACCGCTGCATCACCGATCGGTTGCGCCAGCACTGCAAGCCAGAGGGTGGACGTCTCTTCGTCGTCTTTGCCTGCAAACACGTGATGGCTGAAGAGGTCGAAGCGACCGTTCAACGCCAGATCGAGGCCAGGTGGTTGGCGGAATGTGGACACCAGGATGCCCTCACCGGTGATCAGTTCCGGGTTGTTGTCGTTCACCACCAGCACCTCATCCAGCTGGCCAGGCAGGGCCCGCACCTGCTGGCTGCGGATCACCGCCTGGGGGGCATCGGCCACGGCCGGTGCGCCGAGCCAGGGCAACACCAGCAGGGTGAGGGCCGTCAGAGCGCGCCGGGAGTGAAAACAGGTCATGGGTTGATGCTGGCGGCGGCGGCGGTGTTACGGGTCACCGCGGGTTTGGGTTTGAGAACCGGCGCCATGGCGGCAGCCAGCTTGCGGATCAGTTCGGTGGAACGGGGATCATTGAAGGGGCCTTTCACCAGAAACGCGGCCACGGCCCTGCTGCCATCAGGAAGTTCAATCAGCCCCGCGTCGGCGTAGGCGATGCCGATGTCGCCGGTCTTGTTGAGCACCCGGTATCCCTTGATCATCAGGCTGTCGTCGGGTGCACCCTGTTGACCGCCGAGTCCTCGCAGCAGGCCCTTGGGCAGCAGCGTGTTGGTCACCGAGGTGCCCATCACCTCGCGGAAGAGATCGCGGCTGCGGATCGACAGGGCTTCGCCGGTGTCGACCAGGGCGATGGAGCGTGCCAGATCCCTTGCGCTGGTGGTGTTGGTTCCCTTGAGGTCGGGCAACCAGTTGTTCACTGCAGTGGCACTCAAGCCCAGGGCATTGAAGCGGGCGTTGAGGGCCTCTTTGCCCCCAAGCCGTTCAATCAGGAGGTTGGTGGCCGTGTTGTCGCTCACTCGGATCATTTCCGTGGCCACCTCATGGGTTGGGAAGCGGGTGCCGAGGGGCTTGGAGGCCATCCATCCCGCACCGCCGCCCACCACGGCTTTGCTGAGTTGCAGCGGTTCGTTCCAGCTGAGCTTTCCGGCATCCAGTTCCTCAAGGGTCACCAGCAGGATCGGTGTCTTGATGGAGCTGGCTGCTGGCAAGGCCGTGTCAGGAGCCAGCTGGGCATAGCGGCCGTCATCGAGCACCAGCATGAAGGCGCTCACCGTGAGATCCGGCTGGCCTGCCGCCAGTTGTTTCCAGCGATCACTCAGGGCCTTTAGCTCATTATTGGTCTGAAATCGTCCGAGCGATTGGGTGCGCTTGGCTTGCTTGGGCGCTGGGGTTGGCGATCCGGCTTTCGTTTCAGGGCTGCGCGGGGACCCTGGAAGGCTGATCCACCTCGGCAGGGTGAGCTCCCCCCTCTGCACCGCCGGGCCCGCCAGTTTGAGCAGAGAGCCAGTGATCACGCCGAGTCCGACGCCCATCAGGATGAGTCTGAGCAGCAACCGCAGCGGGCGACCCCAGCCCGAGGACTGGCGACTGGATCGACTGGAGGACAAGGGGCTTCGCTGGAAAACCAGAGATTACGGGCGGTGGCAACGGATCGCCCAGCGCAGTTGACGCACCATGCCGCGGAGCATGGCGAGTTCCTGGGCCTGAATGCTGGCTCGCCGCAGGAGGCCTTTGATCTTCGCCATGCGCGCTTTGGCGGTATGAGGCAGCAGAAACCCCACGTCCAGAAGCAGCGCCTCGGCGTCCCTCAGGCAAGCCTCCAGCTGGGGTGGTGCCGCTGCTTCTGATGCCTGCAGCGCCTGTTGATCGTCCGCTGCAGCACCGATCCTGCTGCGCTGGAGGTCGTGCAGCACGATCGCCACAGCATGGGAGAGATTCAGCGACGGGTAGTGATCGCCTGTGTGCAGGCGCACCACGCGATGGCTGAGCAGTAACTCCTCATTGCTCAAGCCGCGATCTTCACGACCGAACACCAGGGCCACCTGAGCGCCGCTCCTCAGGCCTTCTCCAACCCAGGGCATCACCTGATCCGTTGTTTGCAGGGGGATGTCGCCATGGTCGATGCGCCCGCAGCTGGCCACCACGCGCTGGCAATCGCTGAGGGCCTCAAGGAGCGTTGTGAAGGTGCTGGCCTGGTGCAGCACCGTTTGCCCATGCACGGCCATGCGCAGGGCCTGCGCATCGTTGGGGTTGCAGCGCGGGGCGACAAGCCTTAGGTCGTTGATTCCGAAATTGGCGCACAACCTGGCCACGCTGCCCACGTTGAGAGGGCCCGCTGGCTCTACCAAAACAACGGTGAGACCCAAGAGTTCTAGGTAACGGTCTTGAGATAGCTGAGCAGATCGGCCATGCCCTGGGGTTCGATCTCGAAGCGAGGCATCGGTGGCGTTTCTCCGCTCACGATCTGATGAATGATCGAACGATCCGATCGCTTCGCCGAGACACCCTGAAGGTTTGGCCCCACCAGACCCTGGCCTGCAATGCCGTGACAACCGGCGCAGTTGATGCGGAAGAGTTGACCTCCATGGGATACCTCACCACTCAGCGACAGGGTTGCCTTGCTGTAGGGGTCGAGACGGTTGACCCCGAACAACCACACCAGCATCACCAGAGCGGTGACCCCGGCTACGGCAACGAGTGCCGAAACCAAGCCGCGTTTGCGATCTGCGGGTGCAGCAGTTGATGACGGAACCGTCACAGAGGCCATGAGTGCATGGAACAATTGTGCTGAATCAATCAACCGGGCGCGACCTGATGATCGAACCCCTTCTCTGCGGCATTGTTCTCGGGCTGATCCCGGTCACCCTTCTGGGCCTGTTTGTGGCTGCTTGGAATCAGTACCGCCGCGGCAGTGCTCTCGGGGGCTAAGCAATAGCAGCGCGCTGGTTCCGTAGCGTCGGCGATCCACTTCAGTCCAGCCGGGTGGTGGATCCAAGCGGTCGTGACTGGCGTGTTCGCAAATCACAAGGGCATCGTTGCTAAGCCAGTTCCTCGTGCGTAGACCATCGAGGGTGGCTTGATACTGGCCTGCTGCATAGGGTGGATCGACATACACGAGCGAGAAGGGCTCGACGTTCTCAGGGCGACCAGCCTCGAGCCAGGGCATCAGATCTTTGCGAATCACGCGAATCTCGATTGGCTCCTCCCTCGATGCTGCGACCAGTTCCAGGTTCTGGCGGCAAATCGCTGCGACGCGTGCGTTGTTTTCAACGGCCCAAACTCTGGAGGCCCCCCGTTGAATCGCTTCGCAGCCCATCACGCCGCTGCCGCTGAAGAGATCAAGCCAGTGCGCGTCCTCCAACACACCAGCGAGCATGTTCATCAAGGCTTCCCTCACCCTCGCTGTGGTGGGGCGTGTTCCCTGACCCTGGGGACTGCGCAGGCGTCGACCACCGATCATCCGCAACTGGGCGCTGCTCACGCTGACAACGGCGCCCCTGCCTGAAGCCACAGGAGCCAGCGTTTCAGCAGTTCAGCGCCGGCGCGCCCTGATTTTTCAGGGTGGAACTGACAGGCGCCGACCCTCCCATGCCAAACCATGGCCGTGGCAACGCCGTTGCCGAATCCCACATCAGCGGCCCGATCCTGCTCCAGAGCGGGGTGGGCTGCGAAGGAATGCACGAAATACACCCAGGGATTCTCGGCTCCTGCAGGCAGGAGCGGGCAGGGATGGCGGTGATCTAATTTCCCCCAGCCCATGTGGGGGATGCGTTCACCCTGGCCGCTCGGCAGCCGGCAGACGCTGCCCTTGAAGAGCCCCAAACCCGGCGACTCACCCTCTTCGCTGCGTTCGAACAGAAGCTGCAAACCAAGGCAGATACCCAGTAGCGGGCGGTCAGCTTGGCCCCATTCTTGGAGGTGAGGAATCAACCCTGTGCTGCGCAGTTGCTCCATGGCCGGGTCGAAAGATCCGACGCCTGGAAGAATGAGCGCATCACAGTTGGCAAAGTCGTCTGAGCAGCGAACTGGCGTCAGTGACTGTCCGAGCCGCTCAAAGCACTTGGTAACGGAATGGAGGTTCCCCATCCCGTAATCGATGAGGCCAACGGTGGTTGAAGCCAGTGGTGAACTCAGAGATATTTGGCAATCGTGCCAGAGAGGGTCGCCTTGGGAACAGCTCCCACAACCGTGTCCACTTTCTGGCCACCCTTGAACACCATCAGGGTGGGGATGCTGCGGATCCCGAACTGACTGGCCACGTTGGGATTCTCATCGGTGTTCAGCTTGAACACCTTGATCTTGCCCTCGAATTCCTTGGAGATCTCATCAACGATGGGAGCCACCATCCGGCAAGGGCCACACCAAGGAGCCCAGAAATCAACGAGCACGGGAACGTCGCTTTGGAGGACGTCCTGTTCGAATGAAGCGTCGGTAACAGCAGCAGCGCTAGACATTCCGTGGCAGTCGAGATGGGCGAAATTTAGCAACCGTTTTCTTGGTTGCCGCTCATTGTCATCTCTCAGCGTTTGAACTGTGATGGATGACTGAAGAAGACAGAAAGCCCGAACGCGTCGGGCCGGGGGGTGTGAGGAGTGTGTGGGCATACGCCCGCACACCTCGAGAGTACCGCGTGTCTTGCTTTTGCGTCATGTGTCTCGTGGTGAGACTTGTGACTATTTGCCCATGCCCAGTTGCTGGGCTTTCTGGTACACCTTGCCCTCAGTGAGCAGGGACGGGGCAACAACCACCTCCACCGATTGCATTTCTTTGATGGTGCGGGCACCAAGTGTCCCCATGGAGGTTTTCAGAGCGCCGAGCAGGTTGTGGGTTCCGTCATCGAGCTTGGCTGGCCCCCGCAGGATTCGCTCCAGGCTTCCCGTGCTCCCCACATTGATGCGGGTGCCCCGCGGCAGAACTGGGCTGGGTGTGGCCATGCCCCAGTGGAATCCGCGCCCTGGGGCTTCCTCCGCCCGGGCGATGGGCGAGCCGATCATCACGGCATCGGCGCCACAGGCAATGCATTTGCAGATGTCGCCTCCGGTGACGATTCCGCCATCGGCAACGATCGGCACGTAGCGGCCGCTCTCCTGTTCGTAGTCGGCACGAGCAGCGGCGCAATCGGCAACAGCGGTGGCCTGGGGAATGCCAACACCGAGAACGCCCCGCGATGTGCAGGCTGCACCTGGGCCAATGCCCACCATCACGCCTGCAGCACCAGCACGCATCAGCTGGAGGGCCACGTCATAGGTGACGCAGTTTCCAATCACAACCGGCACGCCCATGTCCCGGCAGAGGGCTTCCAGGTTCAGGCTTTCGCGTCCTTCCGGACCGATGTGCTCCGTGGACACCACCGTGGCCTGAACAAAAAACAGATCGGCACCGGCCTCGGCAATGGCTTTGCCGAAGCGCATGGCGGCAACCGGGGTGCCGCTGACGGCGGCGATTCCTCCCTGGGCCTTGATGTCTTGGATGCGCTTGCGGATGAGACGCTCCTGCACGGGCTCGCTGTAGAGCTCCTGCATGAGCGGCACGAAAGCGTCTTTGCCGACGGACGCGATGCGATCGAGGGCATCGTTGGGGTCGTCGTAACGGGTTTGAACACCTTCGAGGTTGAGCACGCCAAGGGCGCCGAGTTTGGAGAGCTTCACTGCCATCTCAACGTCCACCACGCCGTCCATGGCGCTGGCGATGATCGGGATCTCCCGCTCGATTCCACCAAGCGTCCAGCGGGTGTCGGTGACCTCGGGATCCACGGTCCGACCGCCCGGAACCAGGGCAATCTCATCGATGCCATAGGCCCGACGTACAACCTTGGAGCGTCCGAGCTGAATGTCCACCGCAGTCGTCACAGAGTGTGATCAAGCTACCAATCGGTGGCGCGGAGGATCGCCGCCGTCAGCTGGATGACTTGCCGCGAACGCTGCTCCAGAGATCGCCGAGCCCGCTGCTGATTTTGCGGCGCTCCTCGCTTCGAACCAGACGGGTGGCGGCAAACCAGGTGGCGTAAATCACGCCCACCAGTTCGAAAAGCCTTGGCGCGAGCGGAATGGTGGCAATGGCATCGAGGACCCCTCCATAAATTCTGAGCGCGAGAATGAAGGCGATCAGCGCTGCCGTGAGCAGAAGCGGTCTGCGCAGCCGCTGCCACTGGTCGGCGAGATCGTGCTCACCCCACCACTGGCGAACCTTGGTGCTGAGCAGGTCCCATTCACCGCCTTCTTCGGAGGTGTCGCCGCTGGGTGGTGTTGCCGGAACGCTGACGCGTTCGGCGATCGAGGGCGAGGTCAGCTCGGGAGCCGGAGCTGGAACTGGAGCCGGAGTGGCGTTCTGAACCTCCTCTTGGCCCAGCACGGTGATGTCGGCTTGGGAAGGCTTTGCTTCAGAGGGTGTCTCAGACGCCATCGACTGCGGGATCTATGGGATCGGCAAATGGTAAGGGCGTCTTGGCCGCTGATTTCCCAGCGCAAGCAAACGAAAACCAGCGTGGTTGTGGCTCGCCGAGGGCGCGATAAAGTGGTCTACGGCGCTTAGGTCTTGTATGGCGGATCCAATGGGGCCCGGCAGTGGTGGTCCCGGAGATTCCGACGATCGGATCATCCAGACGGATCTGCGCAATGAAATGTCGCGCTCGTACCTCGAGTACGCGATGAGCGTGATCGTGGGCCGGGCGTTGCCCGATGCTCGCGATGGCCTCAAACCCGTGCATCGGCGCATTCTTTACGCGATGTACGAGCTCGGTCTGACCAGCGACCGGCCTTACCGGAAGTGCGCCCGTGTGGTGGGTGAGGTGCTCGGTAAGTACCACCCCCACGGCGACACGGCGGTTTACGACGCCCTGGTGCGCATGGCCCAGGACTTCTCCATGTCGATGCCGCTGATCGACGGCCATGGCAATTTCGGATCGGTGGACAACGATCCGCCGGCGGCCATGCGTTACACCGAATCGCGGCTGAAGGCACTCACCACCGACAGCCTGCTGGAAGACATCGAAGCGGAGACGGTCGATTACGTCGACAACTTCGATGGCTCTCAGCAGGAACCCACGGTGTTGCCGTCACGGATTCCTCAGCTGCTGCTGAATGGTTCAGCGGGCATTGCCGTGGGGATGGCCACCAACATCCCTCCGCACAACCTCGGTGAGTTGATCGCCGGCCTGCTGGCACTGATCGAGAACCCCGAACTCAGTGATCAGGAGTTGATGGCTCTGATCCCTGGACCGGACTTCCCCACGGGAGGGCAGATTCTTGGCCGCACAGGCATCAAGGAGACCTACCTGAGCGGGCGCGGTTCGGTGACCATGCGCGGCGTGGCGGCGATCGAGACCCTTGAGGTTCCTGGTCGCCCGGACCGTGACGCCGTGATCATCACAGCGCTGCCTTATCAGACCAACAAGGCGGCGATGATTGAGCGCATCGCCGAGATGGTGAACGACAAGAAGCTCGAGGGGATTTCAGACATCCGCGATGAGAGCGACCGCGATGGCATGCGCATCGTGGTGGAGTTGCGCAGGGATGCCTACCCCCAGGTGGTGCTGAACAACCTCTACAAACTCACCCCACTGCAGAGCAATTTCAGCGCCCACATGCTGGCGCTGGTGAACGGAGAGCCGATCCTGCTCACCTTGCGCAAGATGCTCGAGGTGTTCCTCGACTTCCGGGTCGAGACCATCGAACGGCGCACCCGCTATTTCCTGCGCAAGGCCGAAGAGCGGGACCACATCCTGCTGGGCTTGCTGCTGGCCCTCGACCAGCTCGACCCCATTATTGCCTTGATCCGAGCCGCTCCCGATACAGCCACGGCGCGCATTCAACTGCAGGAGCGGCATGGCCTCTCGGAGGTGCAGGCGGACGCCATCCTGCAGATGCAGCTGCGCCGGCTTACGGCTCTGGAGGCGGACAAGATCCGGCTGGAGCATGAGGATCTGGTCGTCAAGATTGCCGACTACAAGGACATCCTTGGCCGGCGCGAACGGGTGTTCGGAATCATCCAGGACGAACTGGGCCAGTTGCGCGATCGCCATGCCATTCCCAGGCGCACTGAAATTCTTGATCTCGGGGGTGGTCTGGATGACATCGACCTGATCGCCAATGAGCGCTCCGTGGTGCTGCTCACCGAAACCGGTTACCTCAAGCGCATGCCGGTGAGCGAATTTGAAGCCACCAGCCGCGGCACCCGCGGCAAGGCGGGCACCCGCAGCCAGGGGGAGGAGGCCGTGAAGCTGTTCATCGGCTGCAACGACCACGACACCTTGTTGTTGTTCAGCGATCGGGGCGTGTCCTATGCCCTGCCGGCCTATCGGGTGCCCCAGTGCAGCCGCACCGCCAAGGGCACCCCGGTGGTGCAGCTGCTGCCGATTCCCCGCGAGGAGATGATCACCTCGCTGCTGGCGGTGTCGGAGTTCAACGACGACACCGATCTGTTGATGCTCACCCAAGGGGGCTTCATCAAGCGCACGCGCCTGTCGGCCTTCAGCAACATCCGCTCCAACGGTTTGATCGCCATCGGCCTGGAGGAAGGCGATGCGCTCACCTGGGTGCGCCTGGCGGTGCCCGGCGACAGCGTGCTGATCGGCTCTCGCGCTGGCATGACCATTCACTTCCGCCTCAGCGACGATGAGCTCCGGCCCCTCGGGCGCACGGCCCGCGGCGTGCGCTCGATGAATCTGCGCGACGGTGATGCCCTGGTGAGCATGGATGTGTTGCCGGTGGAGCTGGCTGATCGGGTGGCCCAGAGCAGCGACGAAGACTCCGGTGAGGATGAAACCGGGGACGTCAGCGATGGTCCCTGGGTGCTGGTGGCTTCGGCCTCCGGTTTGGGCAAGCGCGTGCCCGTCACCCAGTTCCGTCTTCAGAAGCGGGCGGGCATGGGCCTACGGGCGATGAAGTTCCGTACTGAAGCCGATGCCTTGGTGGGTCTGCGCGTGCTTGGCTCTGGCGAAGAGGTGTTGCTGGTGAGTGAGAAGGGCGTGATTGTGCGCACCAGCGCCGATTCCATTCCCCAGCAGTCACGGGCGGCCACGGGGGTGCGTCTGCAGCGGCTCGACAAGGGCGATCGTCTCTCCGAGGTGGTGTTGGTGCCGCCGGAAGCCGAATCGGATGCTGAGTCGGATGCGGTGACCGACGCCGAAACGGAAGGCGAGGCTGCTGACACTGTGGCCAGTTCTGAGCCCCAGGACAGCTGACCTTGGCTGAGCCGGTGGATGTGCTGGTGCTGGGGGGCGGTCCTGCTGCCCTCTGCATCGCCTCGGAACTGAACCAACGCGGTGTGGCGGTTGCCGGCATCGCGCCTGATCCGGTCGACGATCCCTGGCCGAACACCTACGGCATCTGGGCCGATGAATTGAAAATGGTGGGGCTCGAGCAGTTGCTGGAGCACCGCTGGAGCGACACCGTCAGTTATTTCGGCAATGGCGGCTCAACGGCTCAGGATCAGAGCCATGCCCACGGAATCGACTACGGCTTGTTCGATCGGGCGGCTCTGCAGCGCTATTGGCTGGAGCGGGCCGACGGTGTGGTCTGGCACCAAGACAAGGCCCAGCGGGTTGACGCAACCGGTGCCACCACCAGCGTCAGCTGCGCTTCGGGTACGGCTTTGCAGGCGCGCTTGGTGATCGATGCCTCCGGTTCACGCACGCCTCACATTCGCCGTCCGGATCAGGGACCGGTGGCGGGCCAGGCGGCCTACGGCGTGGTGGGTCGTTTCTCCAAGAATCCGATTGAGGCAGGCCGGTTTGTGCTGATGGACTACCGCTGCGATCACCTCAGTGAGCAGCAGCGCAGCGAACCACCCACGTTTTTGTACGCGATGGATCTGGGCGATGGGGTGTTCTTCGTGGAGGAGACCTCGCTCGCCTTGGCACCGGGTGTGCCCTACGACGTGCTCAAGCAACGGCTGCAGCAGCGCTTGGATCTGCGCGGCGTGGAGATTACCGAGGTGATCCATGAGGAGTTCTGCCTCTTCCCGATGAACCTGCCGTTGCCGGATCGCAGTCAGCCGGTGCTGGCCTTTGGGGGTGCGTCGAGCATGGTGCACCCCGCTTCGGGCTACATGCTGGGATCGCTGTTGCGGCGCGGGCCTGATCTGGCTCAGGCGTTAGCGGAAGCCCTTGCCAATCCAAGCCTGGGCTCAGCGGCCTTGGCGCGTCGGGGCTGGCAGGCGCTCTGGCCGATCGAGTTGGTGCTGCGCCATCAGCTCTATCAATTCGGCTTGGGCCGCTTGATGGGGTTCAACGAAGCCTTGTTGCGCACCCACTTCGCCACCTTCTTTTCGCTGCCGCGGGAGGAGTGGTTTGGCTTCCTCACCAACACGCTTCCTTTGCCGCGCTTGATGGCGGTGATGCTGCGCTTGTTTGCGTTGTCCCCCTGGGAGTTGCGGCGGGGGTTGGTGCTGGGCGTTTCTTCCGCTCAGTCTCCGATCTTCCGCCAGTCGGCCGGCTGAATCAGAGGAAACAGAGCATCTTCGGCTTCCACGTCCTCCAGCCAATGCTCGGGCAGGTCTTCGCGCCGGTCGATGGCCGCCATCAACCGCCAGAAGCGCGCGAGGTGACGCTCGATCCTTTCCTTGGCGAGTTTGGTGGTGGTGCCGGCCCGCAGGATGAAACTCCAGTCGGATGACTGGGCCAGCAGCAGCTCTCGGCCCGCCTGATGGAGCAGACGCAAATCGGCTTCAGTGCCCACGCCGCGGCTGCAGCGTTCCACCATCGCCCGCCCGGCCCGGCTCCACTCCGGGATGATCCAGGCATTGGTTTCATTGAGCCAGTAATCGTGGAATCCTCCCCGTCCCCAGCTGGACGGGCAGGGAGCGCACAGCTGCAGGTTCGGGCTGCTGGCCAGCACCCCGCGCAGGCTTGTGAAGCGCACGCCTTCAGCAGGCCCCTGACGGAAGAGCTCCCGCAGAAAGTGCGGACCCTCAAACCACCAGTGGCCAAACAGTTCGGCATCGAACGGTGCCACCAGGAGAGGCTCGATCGCCATGCCCGCCTGCAAGCGCTCGAGCTGTTCGCGCCGGCCCTGCAGAAAGTGCCTGGCATGGTCCTGCGTGCGCTGGCGGGCTCTCTCCGGTTCATAGGGGCACTTGCCATCAAGCCCCCCGCTTGGATCACTCACCCGATGCAGTTTGAGGCCGAGCGGACGCCCTGTGGGCAAGCCATGGGCTTCGATTTGTTCTGCGGGCAGATCCCAGCCCAGGTCTCGGTGGAATTCCCTGTACAGGGGATCACCGGGATAGCCGTCCCTTGCGGACCACACCGGCAGGGTGGCATCGCTGTCGCGCCCGAAAAAGGCCACACCCTGTTGGCTCACGATCGGGGCGTAGACGCCGTAACGCGGACGGGGCTCTGCATGGAGCAGGCCATGGCCATCCAGCACCGCATACCGCAGGCCGGCATCCCGCATCCAGCGGTCGAGGCCCTCGTAATACGCGCATTCCGGCAGCCAGATCCCCAGCGGTCGCTCGCCGATCAGGCGATGGTGCTCGCGCACGGCTGTGCGCAGTTGGGCGCGCACGGTTTCCGGATGCTCGCGCAGCAGGGGCAGGTAGCCGTGGGTGGCGCCGCAGGTGAGGAGATCCAGCACTCCCTGCCGCTGCAAAGCCGCGAAGCGGCTGATCAGATCGCCGTCGCAGTCTTTCCAGGCTTGCAGGTGCTTTTGAAACGAGAGTCCGAGGTCGCTGGCGGCCTCCTCGCGATCGTCAGGTGCCTGCTTGAGCAGCGTCAGCCGGGCCTCAACCCAGGCGGGAAACCGCGATTGCAGGGTGCGGTCGGCCAGGAGCGAGAGCAAGGTGGGCGACAGGCCCATGGTGAGCCGGGCCTCCTGGAGAGGATCGGCAGCCGCTGCCTCCAGGGTGTCCAGGAGCGGTAGGTAGCACTCGACCAGGGCCTGAAAGAACCAGTCCTCTTCCAGCGACTGCGGTGCAGCTCCGCGCACGTAGGGCAGGTGGGCGTGGAGAACGAGCGCTAGAGCACCGTTGGCCACCATCCCCCTGCGAAGTGGGTCGAATGTACCCGGCATCTGGTCCATTTCCCTGGGTTGGCCCTGGTCCGCTCCCCTAAACTGGACTAACTCATAGTCATTCCGACTAAATCGCGTCGAGGCTGTTGCCATGGCCCATGATCCAGGCCGCGTTCTGATCTTCGACACCACCCTCAGGGATGGTGAGCAGTCGCCGGGCGCCAGCCTCAACCTTGAAGAAAAGCTGGCCATTGCCCAGCAGCTGGCGCGCCTTGGCGTCGATGTGATCGAAGCGGGCTTTCCTTTTGCCAGCCCTGGCGACTTCAATGCCGTTCAGCGCATCGCCCAGCAGGTGGGTGGAGAGCAGGGGCCGATCATCTGCGGCCTGGCCCGCGCCTCCCGCGGGGATATCAAGGCCTGCGCTGATGCGGTGGCCCCTGCACCGCGCCGCCGCATTCACACCTTCATCGCCACGAGCGACATTCACCTCGAGCACAAACTGCGCAAAAGCCGCCAGGAGGTGTTGGCGATCGTGCCCGAGATGGTGGCCTACGCCCGCTCTCTGGTCGACGACGTGGAGTTCTCCTGCGAGGACGCCGGCCGCAGTGATCCCGAGTTCCTTTACGCCGTGATCGAAGCGGCCATCAACGCAGGTGCCAGCACGATCAACATCCCCGACACGGTGGGGTACACCACACCGGCCGAGTTCGGCGCCTTGATCGCTGGGATCGACCAGCACGTGCCCAACATCAGCGAGGCGGTGCTGTCGGTGCATGGCCACAACGACCTAGGCCTGGCCGTGGCCAACTTCCTGGAGGCTGTGAAGAACGGGGCCCGCCAGTTGGAGTGCACCATCAATGGCATCGGCGAACGCGCCGGTAACGCAGCGCTCGAAGAGCTGGTGATGGCGTTGCACGTCCGCCGCCGCTACTTCAATCCCTTTTTCGGCCGAGCGGAAGACTCCCCCACCCCCTTAACAGGTGTGCGCACCGAGGAGATCACCAAAACGTCGCGTCTGGTTTCCAACCTCACCGGCATGGTGGTTCAGCCCAACAAGGCGATTGTGGGTGCGAATGCCTTTGCCCACGAATCAGGCATTCACCAGGACGGCGTTCTCAAAAACCGCCTCACCTACGAGATCGTCGATGCCCGCACGGTTGGTCTCACCGATAACCGCATCTCCCTTGGCAAGCTGAGCGGCCGCAGCGCGGTACGTGCCCGTCTCGAGGAACTCGGCTACGACCTCAGCCGCGAAGACCTCGATGATGCCTTCGCCCGCTTCAAGGAGTTGGCCGATCGCAAGCGCGACATCACCGATCGCGACCTTGAGGCGATCGTGAGCGAGCAGGTGCAACAACCCGATGCCCGCTACCAGCTCAAGTTGGTGCAGGTGAGCTGCGGCAGCAGTCTGCAGCCCACAGCCACCGTGACCCTGCTCGATGAGGAGGGCCAAGAACAGAGCGAGGCTGCGATCGGCACAGGCCCTGTGGATGCGGTGTGCCGTGCCCTCAATGCCCTGGCCGGGGAGCCCAACGAACTGGTGGAGTTTTCGGTGAAGTCCGTCACCGAGGGCATCGATGCCATGGGCGAGGTCACGATCCGGCTGCGGCGTGACGGTCAGCTCTTTTCCGGCCATGCTGCCGACACCGATGTGGTGGTCGCCGCCGCTCAGGCCTTTGTGAATGCCCTCAATCGCCTGGTGGCCGGGTCTTTGAACCCAACCCTTCATCCCCAGCGGGATGCCACGCCTTTGGACGCCAGCCCGACCCTCTGACTCGATGGCCCGTCACCAGCCCCCCGCCCTGGCGAAGGACCGCACCACCCCGCGCTCAGTGCTTCAGCTGCTTTTGCTGATCCTGTTGGCTTTGGTGGTTTTGGTGCCGCTGCTTTGGCTTGTGAGCACATCGCTCAAAGGCCCTGCTGAAGACATCTTCACAAGCCCCCCGGCGTTGCTTCCCGCGCAACCCAGCCTCGCCGCCTACGTGCGGTTGTTCCAGACAAACCCTCTGGGCCTCTACCTGCTGAACAGCACCATCGTGAGCCTGGTGGCTGTGGTGGCCAATCTTCTGTTCTGCTCCCTGGCGGCCTACCCCCTGGCGCGCATGCAATTTGCCGGCCGGGGACTGGTGCTGGGCCTGGTGGTCGCCACCATCCTGATCCCCTTCCAGGTGGTGATGATTCCTCTGTACCTGCTAATGGTGCAGCTGGGCCTGAGAAACACCCTTCTGGCCCTTGTGATTCCCCAGGCTGCAACGGCCTTTGGTCTTTACCTTCTGCGTCAAAGTTTTCTCGGCGTGCCGGTGGAACTGGAGGAAGCCGCTCGCATCGATGGCTGCAGCAAGCTTGGGGAATGGTGGAACGTGATGATTCCTGCGGCCCGAGCCGATCTGATCACCCTGGCGATGTTTGTGTTCATCGGCACGTGGAGCGATTTCCTCTGGCCCCTGGTGATCCTTGACGATCCCCAGCTGTTCACCCTGCCCCTCGGGCTGCAGCAGCTCGCCAGCAGCTTCTCGAACGACTGGCGCGTTGTCGCAGCTGGTTCGGTGGTGTCGATCCTGCCGGTGTTGATCCTGTTTGTGCTTCTTCAGCGCTTCATCCTTCCAAGCGCCAGTGGCGACGCGGTTAAGGGTTAAGGGCTGATGGATCGGTTGTGACTGGGGTGGGGATGGCCGGCGCATCCCCCGTGCCCCCCTC
Source organism: Synechococcus sp. BMK-MC-1 (assembly GCF_014279955.1). Taxonomy (NCBI): domain Bacteria; kingdom Bacillati; phylum Cyanobacteriota; class Cyanophyceae; order Synechococcales; family Synechococcaceae; genus Synechococcus; species Synechococcus sp. BMK-MC-1. Next base: position 1,545,929 of record NZ_CP047939.1, on the reverse strand, counting down.
TGGCGTGGAGGGCAGGGCGGCGTTCTTCCTGAGCATGTCCAGCAGGCGTGCTTCGCGTTTGGCGGAGTCGTTCTGAAGGGTTTGCAGGCTTTTGATTTCGATTTGCAGCTTCTCTTGGCGGGTCTTCAACACGCCGAGTTGTTGCTCAAGGAGCTGCCGGCTGTTCACTTCTTCGCGTTGTTCGAGATCTTTCAAGCGATTCGTGAGGTTCTGCAATCGGTTGTTCTGGTGTTGGATGGCTTGCCAGAACACCATGAATAACACCAGCAAACAGCTGAATCCGGCAACTGGAATCAAGAGCAGGAGTCGCTCACGCATCGGTATTGAGCCGCCTTCAGTTGCAGCCTTGAACGGAAATTCGATAACTGAACCCCTTGGAGTTCGGGTCACTGCCCGCACCAATCTTGAAGTTCACCTGCTTCATCTGCTTGCCCTGGGGCACCGTGAAGGGGCCAAACATCCGCCCTTGGCCGATCGGCGGCGTCAGTGATTCCTTCACCACGCGCAGATTGCTTCCGTCGGTGAATTTCAGAAAGGCCTCCACCGGATAGGTTCCTGTGGCTGTGGAATCGGCGGTGAAGAAGAGCTTGTAACTCCGATAGGGCCTGTTCACGGCGAAATCGGTATTCCAGTTGGTTCGCCCGAGAAGTTTTCCTTTGCCAACGCGCTTTTTAACGATCTTGCTGCTGCCGTCGCCGCCCACGGGAGGCAGAAATGTGCAGGCCGCCTTCGCGACCAAACTTGAATCGAGAACCAACAGAGTGCTGGCCGCTCCGAGAAGCACTGAGGTCAGACGTTGGATCGCCATGCATCGCATTCGCGAGGATGAAGCAGTCTTAGCAGCGTGCGGTGATGGAATGGTGGCCATCCCCTTCAGCTGCGAATGACGCTTCAGGATCTTGATGCCTTCCTGCGCTTGCGTGAAACCGACGCGGCGCTCGCGGCCAGCCTGGCCGAGCCTCTCTCGATTGAGGCTCTGATCGAGCTCGCCCGGGGGCATGGATTCCAGATCACCGAGGAGGATGTGTTCTCAGCGCAAGCCCGCGAAGACGCTGACGCTCCTTCGGCTGAGCTCCAACGCAGGATGGCTGACGACTCCAGGCGATTGCGCCATTTCATTCAGGGTTGAGGCTGTGCCCCTGTGCACCCTCTGAGGTAGCCCCGAATACGGATCTTTCGCAGCAGACACTCAATGCTGGTCTCGAGCTCATTGTTCGAAATGTCGTTCTGGAAAGAGTGGACGGGTCAATACCGCGCCGAGGCGATTTTGGAGTGCTTTGACGAGGAGCTGGTGCCCTATCGCGATCAACGCGCTGCATCCTCGGATCAGGTGGACAGCCGTCAGTTTTTGACCTGGGAAGATCTGGTCGGCCAGCGTTGATTGTTGCTCCGTCAGCGATTACGCACGCGGTGCTGCCTGCTTTGTGGTTGCCGATTAGCAAAGAGCTGATCGCTTGAAATTCCATGGCTTCCTTCACCATCACCCTTGAAGGCGGAAAAAGCTTTTCCTGCTCAGACGATCAATACATTCTCGATGCTGCCGAAGAGCAGGGTGTCGATCTTCCCTATTCCTGTCGTGCCGGTGCTTGCAGCACCTGTGCCGGCAAGGTGTTGAGCGGAAGCGTTGATCAAGCGGATCAAAGCTTCCTGGATGATGAGCAGATGGGGAATGGTTACGCCCTGCTCTGCGTCAGCTACCCCCTGGCTGATTGCACCATCAAGCCTGAGGTCGAAGACGAGCTCTGATCGCGTTGGATGCTCAGCGCATCTTCACCACATCAGGGGTTTGTCCATGCACCTCGCCGATCCAGAGGGCATGGGTGATGGCCCCTTCATGGCTGTGGAAATTCCAAGCGGATTCGGGGCTTTCGATCGCCTCGATCTGCTGGCTTTGGTCATTGACCCGCAGATACTGGCCGCTGCCCCTGTGGCGCAGAACGTAGCGCTCCTGGAGGGGTGTTCTCATCTTTGATCCACTGAGACTTAATTCCGGGTTAGCCAGGCTCGCGCGTCCGTGCGCTGGCTTTCAGCTTTTTATGGGTTTTCCTCCTTCAGAGTTTTTTCGACGTCCTGGTAACGGGCTTCCCGCGTCCAGAGCAGGGGCGTCGGGAGTGTGAGGCGTTGCTGGTGGCCGCCATCTCGAAACCAAGGGTCGTCGCAGGAGTGGAGCGCAATGTCGGTGAGATCCCATGTTTCGCGTAGGTAGTGCTCAACAGCGTTGTGATCGGCGGGTTCTGGGTTCTGCCAGTGGACCAAGGCGAGCTCCTCGGTTCTGGCTTCGAGGCGGGCAATGCGTCCATGGGGCGGGGCTTCTGGGTCGGGGCTGATGGTTTCGTTGAGGTTTTCGCGGGCCACAAACAGGCGTAAGGGGCTTTCGCTCTCGCGGCCATCCAGGGCGTACTTCTTGAGGTAGAGGTCTCTGGCCTTCTGAAAGAGAGGGGCTGGGGCGCAGCTCAGCAGGGCCTCGTAGGCGTTGGTGAGAACGTGGCTCGTCATGGCGTTGGGGTGGATGGATTCGGCTCCCGGGATGGCGCACCCTTCGGAAGCATGGAACACTGGTGACAGTTGCGAAAGTGGAATAGTGCCCGACTCCAAACACGCCCTCTATCGATTGGTATCACTGGACGGCACTCCCCATCCAGTGCTGGATGCGCCGTATGAATCGATTGCTGCTGCGGAGGCGGCCGCCAGCCGTTGGTGTGAAGGGCAAGGACGCTCCCCGTCAGCTTTTGAGCAGGGGATCGGGCTTGAAGTTCAGACAAGTTCCGGTGACTGGCGCACGCTTAGCTATCCCAGCGCTTGCCTGCTCGGGCACGGTGACTGGTCGAAAAAAACTGGAGCTCCCTAAGGAGCTCCGCAGCGCTGGGGTTCTCGCCGGCCTTGCCGCCCCCGCTTGGACAAGTCTGGCCTGTTGCATGGGCTTGCATCTGTCTGAGCTCCTGACTAACCATGACAGGACATGACTGGAGCCACCGATGCGCGTGAGCGTTGATCTCTGCCTCGTGCCACTCGGTGTGGGGGTGTCCCTTGCGCCCTACGTAGCGGTTTGCCAGGAGGTGATTGAGGCTTCGGGTCTTGAGCATCAGCTGGGGCCCGATGGGACAGCGATTGAGGGTGATTGGGATGCCGTTTTTGCCTGCGTCAAGGCTTGTCATGAGCGCTTGCATCACAGCGGGGTTCCGAGGATCCATGCCACATTGCGCGTCAACACGCGCATTGATCGCGAGCAGTCCTTCCGGGACAAGGTGGCCAGCGTTCAGCGGTTGAATCAGTAGAAGAACCGCACCTTCAGCCTGTTCATGTCTCTTTTGTCTCTAATGAGAACAGGAGTGGGATTGATGGATGGGTTGTCGGCTTGGTCGTTCCGTTGCTGCAGTGCTGGCGATGGTCTCTCTTGCGTCTCTGGCCTCCCGGCCAGTGCGCGCGGAGAGCTGGGATCGCATCGGCCGCTATGCCTCGCTGATTCGGCGTGCCGGCACCGAAACCATGGTGGCCAAAGATTGCCCACCCTCGCTTTTGGGAGCGTTTCATTCGCAGCGCAACGCTCTCCTTCTCTGTGCCAACAATCTGGACAACGACCCCAAGCAGATCTGGGTGGTGCTTGCCCATGAATCCGCGCATGTGATGCAGTACTGCCACGGCGGTGCCCTACTCGCTGACCATCAGGTCGACGAGGCCTTGGAAGCGATCGAGGCCCGTTCCAGAACAACGTTCCAGGAGCTGCGTCTCTATCACCAGTCGCAGCATCGTGAAGAGATTGAAGCGCGCTTGGTGCAAGGTCTCCCTCCCCAGGAGGTTGAGGCACTGTTCCGCAGCTTCTGCGCCGATCGTCTGCTTCGGGGCTCCGTGCCAGTCCCCCCAGGCGTCTCCCCTGAACCGCCTGAAACTCCCTGAGGCTGAGGTCACCATGGATGATCCATCCGTCACGCCCATCACCACTCCGAAACTGGATGACGAGGGTTACCTGACCTATCTCGGCGACGACGGTCAGCGCTATCGACTGTTGGATCAGCTTGAGATTGATCAAGAAGCGTCCCAGCGCGTGCGTGATGCGCTGCAAGCCTCAGGCCCACTGTTCAATCAAATCGAAGCGCTCTGCCAAGCCTGGATCGAACGGATGGCTGTGGACGCGATGGATCGCGATGAAGCCGCTGCCATGCTGCTCAGCGCTCTGGACACAGCGTTGCGCATTGATGAGGACTAGAGCGACGGCAGCGGCCCCCTACGGTGAGCACGTTTGCACGCTGACTCCATGGGTCCCAGGCTGCGCGGGTACTGGTTGATGACCTGGATTGGCCTGCTGGCCAATCTCCTTGCCCTGCCGTTGATCGCTTGGGGGGCTTTTGGGTTGGATGAATCCGCAGGCCTGAAAATCACCAACATCACCCTGGCTTTTTCTCTGGCCTGGCCTGCGGCGATCGTGGGCATCGTGGCAGCGTCCGGACTGCTGGCGCAGCGACGTTGGGGAGTGATTCTCACGATCGTGGCCCTGTCGATGGCCCTTGGAGGTGCGTTGCCTTACGGGATCGTGCGCCTGGTGCTCGGTCCTGAGGCGCGCCCCCTGGGTTTCGCTTCGGTGTTGCTCGGGCTCGTGAACGTGCTGGCTCTCATTTACTGGTGCCGTCCAGCCCATCGGCGCGGTGGTCGCTTGTAGGCCAGGGGGCCAGGTCGCCCGTCAACTGGCTGGACTGCCCCTCGTTTTCGATCATCCCCGTTTGCTGGTGGTGGACAAACCAGCAGGCCTGCTGTGCCAGCCCGGTCTGGGTGCTCACCAGCGCGATTCCCTGATCAGCCGCCTCCAGCATGCGTGCCCTGATCTGCGCCTCGTGCATCGTCTCGATCGCGACACCTCAGGACTCGTGCTTCTGGCGAAGGATGCCGACACGCAACGGGTGTTGGGCGCTCTGTTTGCAGCGCGAAGGGTCGGGAAGCTGTATCTCGCTGATGTTCAGGGATCGATGGGAGCGGTCAGCGGACGGATCGATCTCCCCCTGGCGCGTTTGAATCGTCAACCGCCCACCTATGGCGTGCATCCCGACGGCAAGGCGTGCCTCACGCTCTGGCGACGTTTGCAGCGGATGGAAACCAGAACGCGTCTCTGGCTCTGCCCGAGGACAGGCCGATCCCATCAGCTGCGTGCCCATCTGGCGGCCCTTCACCATCCGATCATCGGCGACCCGATCTACAACCCAGGCTGCGCAGCGGGGGGGCTGCGGCTCAGGGCGATCGCCTTGCGTTTCCCTGACCCTGATCAACCAGGCAGTCAGGTGCGTGTACGCGCTCCATGGCCCGCCTGGGCTCACCTCTAAGCCGTGAATCGCCGTTTGGCCGGAATCGGGTAGGGAATGCGGCGATGGCGCATGCGGCGCCACACCTTCACGAATGCCCGCATCACTAGCTCGAGCTCCGCGCGACTGAGGCTGCTTTGACGCAACTGTCCATCGCTCAGCCGCGCTTCCACAATGCGCTTCACGGTGGCCCGGGCTTCCGCATCGCTCGTGTCGGGCGGCAACGAGCGCAGGGCGGCCTCGCAACCGTCCGCCACCATCATGATTCCCGTCTCCTTGGAGCGGGGCGTAGGGCCGTGATAGCGAAAGCGCTGCTCTGAAATCTCGGGATCCTTCAGCCGTGCCTGGTGCAGGAAATACCCCATCCGCAAGGTTCCCTGATGCTCGGGAATGAAGTCGGCGATCGGTCGGGGCAGCCGGTGGCGCCTGGCCAATTTCAGACCTTCATCCACATGGGCCTGTAACACCCCCGCGCTGGCGATCGGGTCATTGAGTGCCGTGTGCGGGTTGTGGTCGGTGGTTTGGTTCTCGATGAACCAATCCGGCGCATGCAATTTGCCAACGTCGTGATACAGCGACCCGGTGCGGATCAGATCCACATCGGCACCGATGGCGCGCGCGCCCTCCTCGGCCAGGCTGCAGATCATCAGCGTGTGCTCGAACGTGCCTGGAGCCTCTGAGGAGAGCCGGCGCAGCAGGGGGCGTTCCTGGTCGGCCAGTTCCATCAACCTTGCCCGGGTCAGCAGACCGAAGGAACTTTCGAGCAGGGGAATGACCAGGATCGTCAGCATCATCAGCAGGCCCAGCAACAAGGCTTCCGATGCCAGATCTCCCGAGTTGGGAAGCAGTCGGCTCCAGTCCTGATCCACAAGGGATCCTGACGATCTGTTGAGGAGAAGCAGCTCCAGAACCAACGCTCCGAGCGGCAGCAGCACCGCCAGTTGCAGAAGCTGGGCACGACTTCTGAGCCGGCCCGCCTGAAGAGCGGCCACGGTGGCTGTTGCCGCAGCAATCAGCAGCCGCCCCTCCCCAAGGCCCGTCACCGGTGTGGGCCAGAGCAGGCTGGCAACGGCCATCCATGCCAGGGCGCTGCTGGTTCCAAGGCCCTGGGCCAGGAGCAAGGTGGGCGGCACGATCACCGCCAACGGGCTGACGGCCGCGCCAAACCAAACCTTGCAGGCTTGAGAGATCAGCAGCAATCCCAGGGCCAGCAGTCCATGGGGTGCTTCGAGGCAGGGGCGCTCGCGGCGCATCACGAGCAGGAGAATCCCGCAGGCGGCGAGGGATTCTGTAAATCGGATCAGCCAGATTCCCAATTTGGGTCTGCGGTTCACCAGGCCGAAGAAATCGAGAACGTCGTAGGCCTGGGAGCTGATTGGTTCGCCCTTTTGCGTGATCAAGTCACCTTGGTTGACTTCGATCACGGGGATGCCCTGCTGGGTGATCAGTTTCTCGATCAACCTTTGGCTGCGTTGCGGATCGGTTTTGAGATTGCTGGCACCCTGCAGGGTGGTGGTGAGCAGCTTGGAGCCAAGCGTTCGTGCTGGCGCGTCGGCGGCTCCCAGCTCCTCCAGCTGTAGGGATGTGGCCTGACGCAGCTGTTCTTCGGCCAGGTTGTTGACCAATCCCTGGCTGAGCATGCGTTCGAGCGCCCTGCGCACAGCCATATCCCAGCTCAGGCGTTCGTCCGGTAAGCGCTCTTCAAGCCAGTCCTCTTCTGCGGCGCTCAGGTTCACCGGGCCGATCCGATCGGCATCATCGCTGCTGGCGACCCGTTCCAGTTCTCCCAGATAGCGTTCGAGACGCATGCGCAGTTGCTGATCCTGCTTGTTGTCGATCACCTGAACCAGCGTGCTCGGCACCAAGCTCGATCGCCGTTGCTTCAGCGCTTCGCTGTCGACCACCCGGGCATCCTTCGGTGCCACTGCGTCAAACGGCGCTGTCAGGCCCGGCCGCACATCGGGCTCCACCAGCCATGGCCAACTGGAAATCAGCGCCACCAAAAGGCACAGCACCAGGAGAACGCTGCGTTGCAGGCGGGTCCAGCGCAGCACCGGCCGCCGCGGAGACTCACTCCTGAGCCAGGATCTCCAGAACCTTGCTAGGGAATGCGAACGCAAGATTGGTGGATGCTTCCAGAGGAAACGCTAGCTCTGCTGGAGCGGCATGCTGGATTCACATGCATCAGTCGGCGATGGCCCTCAGATTGGATGGAAAAGCGCTGGCCAAGGAGCTGGAACAGCGCCTCGCCCAGCAGGTGCGCAGCGGCTGTGCCAAGGCCGGCCGCCCGCCAGGCCTTGCTGTTCTGCGGGTGGGTGATGATCCCGCCAGCGCGGTGTACGTGGCCAACAAGGAGAAAGCCTGCGCCCGGGTGGGTGTGGAGAGCTTCGGGGCCCATCTACCGGCGTCCTCGCAACCGGAGACCCTGCTGAAGACCATCCAAGCGCTCAATGCCGATGAGCGGGTGGATGGAATCTTGCTGCAGCTGCCCTTGCCGGCGGGTCTTGATGAAACCCCTCTGTTGGCTGCGATCGATCCCGATAAGGACGCGGATGGTCTGCACACACTCAACCTTGGCCGCCTCTTGAAGGGTGAACCCGGCCCGCGCAGCTGCACCCCTGCCGGCGTGATGGCCATGTTGCGCAGTCAGGGCATTGATCCCTCCGGCAAACGCGCTGTAGTGGTGGGACGCAGCATTCTTGTGGGCCAGCCGATGGCCCTGATGCTTCAGGCGGCCAACGCAACGGTCACGGTGGCGCACTCCCGCACCCGCGATCTCGCCGCCCTCACCCGTCAGGCCGACATTCTTGTGGTCGCAGCGGGACGGCCGGAGATGATCGGTGCTGAGCATGTGGCCCCCGGTGCCGTGGTTGTGGATGTGGGCATTCACCGCCGGCCTGAGGGTGGATTGTGCGGTGATGTGAACGCTGCCGAACTGGAGCCACTGGCTGCAGCGCTCTCTCCCGTTCCGGGCGGCGTAGGTCCGATGACCGTCACCATGCTCCTGGTGAACACAGTGCTGGCCTGGAGCCGACGCCATCAGCTCGATCATGATCTTGCTGACCTCGTGCCGTGATCGTGCTCGTGGGACCTGCGGCCTGACAGAATCCGGCGAGCATCCTGTTCTTCATGACCGCCACGGCGAGCAGCCCTGAAGGTGTCACGCCGTCGGGTGAGGATCAGGCTGAATTCGATTTCAGTTCCTATCTGGCCAAGACCCGGGAGCTGGTCGAGCAGTCGCTGGATGCGGCTCTCGGTCCTGAGCGGCCCGAGTCTCTTCGCGAGTCGATGCGCTACTCACTCCTGGCTGGAGGCAAGCGGCTCAGGCCGATCCTCTGCCTGGCAGCTTGTGAGCTGGTTGGCGGTGATGCCTCCCTGGCGATGCCAACGGCCGTGGCTCTGGAGATGATCCACACCATGTCGCTGATCCACGACGATCTGCCGGCCATGGACAACGACGATCTGCGGCGTGGTCGCCCCACCAATCACAAGGTGTACGGCGATGCCATGGCCATTCTCGCCGGTGATGCCCTGCTCAGCCGAGCCTTTGAAATGGTGGCCGTGCGCAGTGAGGGGGTGCCACCCGAACGCTTGCTGAAGGTGGTGGCCGAGCTGTCTCTTGTGTCTGGAGCCCCGGGACTGGTGGGTGGCCAGGTGGTGGATCTGGAAAGTGAGGGTCGTGAGGTTGATCTGGAAACACTGGAATACATCCATCTCCACAAGACCGCAGCTCTGCTTCGGGCCTGTGTCGTCACCGGTGCTTTGATCGGCGGCGCCGACGCCAGTCAGGTCGATGCCATGCGCACGTACGCCAATGGCATCGGCCTTGCTTTCCAGATCGTGGATGACATCCTGGACGTCACCGCCAGCAGCGACGTGCTCGGTAAAACAGCCGGCAAGGACCTGATCGCTGATAAAACCACCTATCCGAAACTTCTCGGTCTCGAACCGTCTCGGGCTCGCGCCCTTGAGTTGGTGGCTCAGGCCAAAGCGGTGCTCGAACCGTGGAAAGCCAAGGCGCAGCCGCTTCTGGCGCTCGCGGACTACGTCGCGAGCCGGGACCGTTGACCATGCTGTTTGCCTCGTTGAGCGCACCGCTCCAGCTTCTCGATAACGCCTCTCTGGCCTGGGGGCTCGCGGCCTGCGGGATCGCGCAGCTCTCGAAGCTGTTCATCGAATTGGTCACCCAGCGCCGATGGCGCCCGCAGGTGTTGATCGAAACCGGAGGAATGCCATCAAGCCATTCGGCACTGGTCACCGGTACAGCCGCTGCCGTGGGTTGGCTCGATGGATTTGACTCCCCCGCTTTCGCTTTGGCCTCCACAGTGGCTTTTGTGGTGATGTACGACGCCAGTGGCGTGCGGCGTGCGGCGGGGTTCACTGCCGAGAGAGTGAATGCTCTGCCCAGCAATCTCTGGGATCCATCCCCTGACAAACCCCTGAAAGAACGCTTGGGTCACTCCAGGCTCGAGGTGCTGGTTGGAAGCCTGCTCGGCCCAGCAATCGCTCTTCCAGGGTTGGTGTTTGTTGGTTCTCCCCTGCATCTGGCCCAGGTTCTGTCTCAGGCGTTCGGGTGAGCTCGCCCGCCCATTCCGAGCTGGCTCTCACCAGTGATCAGCAACAGGCCGCCGATGCCTTTGCCGACTGGCTTCATCAAGCCGATGCCACCGTCCCGTTCGTGCTCAGTGGCTTCGCTGGCAGCGGCAAGACGTTCCTCTCCATGCGTCTTCTCCAGCAGGTGGAGGCCAGTGGCCTCTGCTGGACTGTCGTCGCTCCGACCCATAAGGCCGTGGGTGTGCTCAGGCAGGCCCTGGCGCTTGAAGGGCTGCGCCCAACCTGGTATCCATCCACCATCCACCGTCTGCTGCGTCTCAAGCTCAAGCGACAGGGGGATCGTGAACTGTGTGAATCCACCGAGCAGACGGCTGCAGCCCTTGAGCATCTCGGTTTGGTGCTGATCGATGAAGCCTCCATGGTGGACAGCGCCCTACTGGCGATCGCCCTGCAGTGCGCACACACCTTCAGCACCCGACTGGTGTTTGTTGGGGATCCGGCCCAGCTGCCGCCGGTGGGAGAGAGCGACAGCCCTGTTTTTGCCATGACGCGGGCCGTGAATGCCTGCCTCAAGCAGGTGGTGCGCCATCAAGGCCCTGTGCTGCAATTGGCCAGTTGTCTGCGTGATGGCCGACTGCCCTGTGAGGTGCCACCGCTTCTGGCTCCGGTGCGCACGGATCTGGGCCAGGTGGGGGTGATGAACCGCTCCGATTGGCTCAGTCGCGCTCAGGAGGCTCTGCGGCAGGCGGCAGCCTGCGATAACCCCGATGCAGCCAGGATTCTTTGCTACACCAACCGCAGGCTTGAGCTGCTGGTCCCCCACGCACGCCGGGCGATTCATGGCGAGATGGCCGATCAGATGGCGGTGTTGCCGGGTGAGGTGCTGATCACCCGCACCGCGGTGATGGCCCCGGCCTCACGGGATGGTGGCGAGACCGGAGAGGAGCCCGATCTGGTGCTCGGTTCCAATCGTGAACTTGTGGTGGAGGACGTGTCCCCTGAACGTTGCGACCTGGCGGAGTTCGGTGTGGCCGGCGAGGCCCAGCTCGCATTGGCTGGTTTGGGTGCACCTGTGATTGAAACCCTGAATGCACGGGTGCGTAGCGGGGAGCTCGAACTCAACCTGCGCCTGCAACCGCCTGCCGGCACCTCCGCCAGGCAGCAACTAGACGCCCTGCTCCAGCAGTTGCGCTCGCAGGCCCGTGACGCCGGTAAGCAGGGGGGACGTCCGCTCTGGCGCCGCTATTTCCTGGTGCGCGATGCCTTCGCGTCGCTGGGACCTGCGGCTGTGCTCACCGTGCACCGCAGCCAAGGCAGCAGTTTTGGCGAGGTGTTTGTCGCCGACGATGTGTTCTGGCCCCAGGACCTTGATCTGCGCCGGCAGCTTGCGTATGTGGCAGTCAGCCGCGCCCGTGAGGGGGTTTGGATCGCAGGCCGTGCCGGTTCTGAAGGGGCCAGACAACGTTGGGCTCAGGCCCTCAAAGCAGGCTGAGACCGCTGATGCCCTGCCACCCCAGATAGCCCCCCAGGCCCAGGCTGACCCCCCCCACCACCAGTCCGCCTCGGGCAAACAGCACTTGCTTGCCTTTCTCGAGGATTGGAATCACCTTGTCGCGTCCGATGATCACGGCGATCAGTGGGGCCAAGAGAAAAAGGCTGGCTCCGATTGTGAATGCTGCCAATCCCACGATCTCCTGCCAGGTGGGCAGCTGGGCTGCGAGAACAACACCCGCCGACTTGGCGAAGAGCACGAGGTCGTCGGGGCTGATCACCTCTCCCGCTGCGCCAAGGAGCAGCAGCAGTGGCAACGGCATGGCCACAAAGCGATCGATGCTGGTGGTCCAGGCCGGTGGCTCGGCTCCATCGGCGAAGGAACGCAGCAGCTCCCTGCCGCCGATGGCCACCAAGGCTCCACCCGCCAGCAGATCAAGGCCCGTGCGGTGATGAGAGCCGTGGCTCATGTCGAGAACAAGGGTGTGCCCCACCGTCACCAGCAGGGTTGCGGTGAGCAGGGTGGTGACCACCCAGCCCGCAACAAACCAGCCACCGCGGCGCAGGGGCTGGGGGCCCAACAACAGGAGCAGCAGAACAGCAATGTGAATTGGTGAGAGGCCGATGCCCGTGCCGTAGGCCAGCAGTTCGGCCCAGAGAGTGGTGTCGCTCATCAGAACCGGCCGTTGGCCGGAGCGTTCCAACGAACGATCGCACGGTTTTCGCGCTCGAATCCCAGCACGCAGATGCTCCCTGTACTGAGCTTCAACAGGCTGCCGCCCACAGCACCCAGACCAAGCCAGGTGCCCGCGAGCGATCGCAGCAAGTGTCCATGGGCGAAGAGGGCCACATCCCCTGGTTCGGGAACCTCCAGGGCGCGTTGGATGGCGATTTCGCAGCGCTTTTGCACGGCTTCGGCATCTTCGCCGTTGGGGCAACCATGGCTCCAGACCGTCCAACCCGGCACCGTCTTGCGGATCTCCGGCGTGGTCACTCCTTCGTAATCGCCGTAATTCCATTCCAGCAATTCCGGCATCACCTGGGCCTGCTCCCCGAGGCCGCCCAGCTCGCAGGTCCGACGCGCTCGTTGCAGAGGGGAGCTGAACACGGCGGCAAAGGTCTGGCTTGTCAGCACCGGTGCCAGCAGTCGTGCTTCCTCCTCACCCTCAGGAAGCAGGGGAAGATCGGTGCTGCCGGTATGCCGTCCGTTCTTGGCCCATTCCGTAGCGCCATGGCGCAACAGCCAGAGCTGACGATGTTCGGCCATAGGTCACTGGTGACGATGTAATCGGATTGTGACCATCAGCGCGATCCCTGGCGGTGTTGCCGGTGCCATCGCAGCGCTTGGTTAGTTGCGGATTTCGAACCAGTCCGCTCCTGTGATGGGCAGCTGCGAGGGCCTCACCTGGCTCACGCGCGCATCGGCGGGACCGCGTTCGCACCAGAGGCGCAATTCACTCAGCGCCATGGGTGTTCCCTCCGCTTGCACCTCCACGCGGCCATCGGGGAGGTTGCGAACCCAACCGCTCAGGCCGAGATCCATGGCGCGACGGCAACACCCCTGCCTGAACCCAACACCTTGAACCTTTCCTTCCACAAAAAACCGCCAGCGTTCCGTCGTGATGGTGGGCTTGTGTTTGCCTCGGCTCAAGAAACGGCCGCGTTCCGCGTTGCCGCGGTTTCGAGAGCGGCGCGCCATCGGCATGAGATCGTCGAGGAGCCGGCCCAGTGGAGGTGTACCCAGCTGGCGTGCAGGCTCGGAAGGCTCCATCCCTCGTGTCTCCGCGAGATTTTCCACCCCTCAACCTGCCACAGGGGTTTCACTCCTTCAACGAAATCACCGGATTCTTTGCTCAATTGCCAGCGGTGGAATTCATGCCCTCTCAAGCACTCCCCTGCGCGCAGCAGTAATCCATCATCTGCCGCGCGCAGCGAGCGATAGCCCACCTGCAGGGCTCCGCGCTCGGCGCGGAAGGGCAGCACGCCTGCCATGGGATGGTGCGTTCCCTCAGCGTCACTAAGTGACTCACCCAGCATCAGCATGCCGCCGCACTCGGCGTAGAGGGGTTTCTGGGTGATCCACTGCTGAAGGGCCGAAAGGCTGCGGCGGCAGTGGCTGAGCGCTTCTGCATGCAGTTCGGGAAAGCCACCCGGCAGGATCAGTCCCGAAGCCTGCGCTGGTGGCGGTTCATCGGCGAGCGGGCTCCAGGGAATGACGGGCATGGCCATGGCTTCCAGGCATTCCTGCATTTCCGGGTAACGAAAATGAAAGGCCTCGTCCTGAGCGACGGCCACAGGCATGACCATGGGTTTGGGCTGCTGCTCCAAGACCGGGGCCAGCACGGTTTGGATCGGATCCGGACCGGCGGCAGGTGCCTTCAGCAACGGTTCGAACCTCTGCAGATCCAGATGGGAGGAGGCCAGTGCGGCCCAGCGAGTGATCCGTTCCTGCATCGCTCCGAGCTCATGGGCTGGCGCCAGGCCAAGGTGTCGGCTGGGAAGATTCAGGCTCGCGTCCCGCGGCAGACTTCCCAGACAGGGAACGTTGATCTCTTCGAGCACGGTGCCCAGCAGCTCGCGATGGCGCGGGCTGGACACGCGATTGAGCACCACCCCCGCCAGGTTCACGCGCGGCTCCAGGGTTTGGAACCCGCGCACCACGGCCGCCAGGGATCGGGCCTGTCTGCCGGCATCCACCACCAGCACCACCGGCAGATTCAGATGTCTGGCAACAGCAGCCGTGCTGCCTTCGGAGCTGGCTCCGATGCCGTCGTACAGGCCCATCACGCCTTCGACTATGGCCATGTCGCACCGACCGCCAAATCCGCGGAAGCTGAGATCCACCCACTCCTGGCCGCAGAGGGAGAGGTCGAGATTCCGGCAGACGTTGCCAGCACTGAGGCTGAGGAGCTGGGGATCGAGATAGTCAGGCCCCACCTTGAAGGGCTGAATGCTCTTCCCCTGATGCCGCGCCCAGGCAATCAGGCAGAGGGTGAGCAGAGTTTTGCCACTGCCGCTGGCCGGAGCAGCGATCACACAGGCCATGAACTGAGCGGGACAGTGGAACCGTGGGCCCCGCTCAGCGGGACATCACTTGATCAGCTTGGCAGCCAGGGGGGCCGCGGCGGCCAGCAGCGGATTGGTGGAGTCGTGACCACCCTCCAGCAGCTTGGCCACATCGGCCTCCACGGGCATTGGCTGCACGGCAACCACTTCCTCGATCAGTTCCATGCTGGCCATCCCACCGGCTTCCAGGCGCATGCAGCCCCCGGACTCCGCACAGAGGATCACGCAGATCGCAGGTTTGTCCTCGGGCTTGCAGATCAGGCGCAATCCCACGATCTGGCCGGGGTGAATGCTCGGTTGCCCCATGGGCACTGGTGAAACACGCATCTGCACAGCCGTTCCGTCCGCGCGCGCGAATTCAGCACTGATGCTGTGGTCGTCGTGATGCTGGGTGCGTTGCAGATGCCAGCCCAAGCGATCGGCGATCCAGCTGGCCAGCAGGAGTCCTTGAACCGGATGGTCTCCTTCCACGTCGATGTCCAGCTGCACCACATGGCTGAGGGCGTTTCTGCGGTTCGGTGGATCAAACACCATGGCCAGGGTTTGATGCCAGCTTCCGAGTCTCAGCCAATTGAGGTCGTTGACGGCCTGGCCGCTTTCGATCCTCGTCGCGAGGAGATTCAGGCAGAACCCAGGGTCACCCAGGGCTGAATCGATGATCAGCCGTCGGGGAGATCCTGCGAGCTGCATCAGAAGTTCGGGCGCCTCATCGAGGGCACCGTTCCACCACACCCAGGAGGGCAGATCCTCAGGCAGGAGCGGCTGCAGGATGGAAAGACCGTCGTTCAGTGCAGGTTGCCCTCCGCGCAGAACCACCACATCACCGCAAGCAACGGTTCCACCCCCCTCCTCAGGCAGTGGGCAGTAGGCCGCAACCAGGGTTTCCAAGGCCTGGTGATCATCCAGGCTTGGAGCCAGGGTGATCAGCCGACGGGGCCTGAGGGCGCTGAGGGCTGCATCGATATGCTGGCCCCTGAGGTCATCAGCTTGCTGGGATCCGCCCATGCTGCTCAGGCACGCTGCCACCGGCGCAGTGAGCGGTGAAGTGCTCAAAGGCAGATCTCCATCCACCACGACCTGGCGACCGGCCTGAACCAGCTCGGCGCGCTGCACCCCGGTGATCGGTCCCTCAAGGCGACCGGTCCGCACCAGCTGCTGTTCCACCCAGGACGGCTGCCAGATCAGCAGACAGAACGTGTGGGAGCCAACGCCCCCCTGCTGGTCGCGTGACCAGAGCTGTTCCAGGTAGCTGGGGACTTCCGCAGGGGGGAGTTCCAGGGGGGTCTGAAGCGTGAGCTGGGGTGACATGGTTCAGCTGGTGGGGAAGGGATGGGTGTCTGTGGGTGTCTGTCGAGAACAATCAGGGACGGCGCCAGAGCAGGCCATCGCGGGCCATCAGAGCGTCAGAGGCTGCGGGCCCCCAGGTTCGTGACTCATAGGGATGGATCGGCAGCTGCCATGGGCTGTCTTCAATGAGCTCCAGCAAGGGGGTGTAGAGGCGCCAGGCGGCCTCCACCTCATCGCTGCGGGTGAACAGGGTGGGATCGCCGAGCATCGCGTCCGCCAGCAGACGCACATAGCCCTCGTCGGAGGGTTCCCCGAAGGATTCGTCGTAAGAGAACTCCATCTCCACCGGACGGCTGCGCATGCCGGATCCAGGGGATTTCACCTCGAAACGGAATTCAGCGCCTTCGTCGGGTTGGATGCGCAGGATCAGCTGGTTTGCTGTGGGGCCGCCGCCTGCGGCGTCGAACAAGTGCACCGGCGCTTCCCTGAAGGTGAGGACCACTTCGCTGAGACGTTTCGGCAAGCGCTTGCCGGTGCGCACATAGAACGGCACCCCTTGCCATCGCCAATTGTCGATGAACAGCTTCATGGCCACGTAGGTCTCCGTGGTGCTGTTGGGATCGACCCCAGGCTCCTGCCGGTATCCGGCCAGGGGGGTCTCCTGGGTTCCACCTGGGCCGTACTGACCGCGGATGCAGCAATTCCAGGGTTCGTTTTCATCAGCCAGACGGGCCGCCTGCAGCACCTTGGCTTTTTCGCTGCGAATCGCTTCGGGGTCGAAACGCCCCGGCGTCTCCATGGCCGTGATCGCCAGCATCTGCGTGAGGTGATTTTGCACCATGTCGCGCAGTGCACCAGAGGTTTCGTAGTACCCGGCACGCTCCTCAACGCCAACGGTTTCTGCCGCTGTGATCTGAACGCTGGAGATGTAATTCCGGTTCCAGATCGGTTCGAAAATGGTGTTAGCGAAGCGCAGAACCATGATGTTCTGCACCGTTTCCTTGCCGAGGTAGTGGTCGATGCGGAAGATCTGATTCTCCTGGCCACAGCTTTGAACGATGCGGTTGAGGGCCTGGGCGCTTCCGTAGTCCCGTCCAAAGGGCTTTTCAATCACCACGCGACTGCGTTGGGGATCCTTCAGCAGGCCCGCATCGGCGAGTGCCCGGCAACCACTGCCATAGAACTTCGGCGAAACCGACAAATAAAACGTGCGGTTGCTGCGTGTTGCCCGGAGGCGGTCGATGCTGTCGAGCCGGTGTCCCAGCTTCACAAGATCCTCAGGCTGCTGCAGATCCACAGGCTCGTAGAACATCCCAGCTGCGAACTGGTCCCAGGCCACGCGGTTCTCGTTCACCGTCTTGGTCATGGCCTCGGCCATTTTCTGGCGAAACTCTTCGTCGCTCCAGGGGCGACGGGCGCAGCCAAGAAGAGCGAATTCGCTCGGCAAGCGTCGCTGCAGGAAGAGCTCAAACAACGCTGGGACGAGCTTGCGATGGGTGAGGTCACCGCTCGCTCCGAAGATCACCAGGCACTGGGGTGCGATCACTCGCTCTTGACGCAGTCCGACCCTCAGCGGGTTCGTCATCGTTGCGCTCATGGCACAGCTCGTTCTGACGCTGGTTTAACCAGGAATTTCCGTCCTGACAGTGCTCTAGAACAACCCGCCATGTTTTTTGTTGCTGACCGTCTGAGGTGGCAAGGCAACAAAAAAGCCCGCCATCAGGCGGGCTTCCCTTGGTTGGGGACGGTTTAGCCGACCTCAATAGGTTTCCACATGCCAACGTTCAGCTTTCTTGAGCTGCGGGCGCAACTCCGACCAATCCAGACCCTTGGCAGCAGCAGCAGCGCTCATGGCCTCATCAATACCTGGTTCCATACCGCGCAATCCGCACATGTAGACGTGGGTTTTGGGGTTCTCGATCATGGAGAAGATTTCATCAGCATGTTCGAGGACACGGTCCTGGATGTACATGCGTCCGCCCTTGGTGTTCTGCTGCTCGCGGCTGATGGCCTTCGTGTAGCGGAAATTGTCGGGGTACTGACGCTCGTAATGCTCGAAGTCTTCGTCGTAAAGAAGGTTTGGAGTCTTCGGCGCACCCATAAACAGCCAGGCTTTGCCGCGGAAGTTCCAACCGTTCTTCTCCTGCTCTGTCGGCTCGAACATGCGGCGGAGGTAGGTGCGCATCGGTGCGATCCCTGTGCCTGTAGCCAACATGATCACGTTGGCGTCCTCGTCGTCAGGAAGGAGCATCTCCTTGCCCACAGGACCGGTGATCTTCACTTTGCTGCCTGGCTCGATATCGCAGAGGTAGGTCGAGCAGACCCCTTTGATCTCTTCGCCAGCTTCGTTCTTGTATTCCAGTTGGCGAACACAGAGCGACACCGTGTTGCCTTCCATGTTGTCGCCATGGCGCGTGCTGGCGATGGAGTACAAGCGCAGCTTGTGAGGCTTTCCCTTGGCATCCTCGCCTTCGGGAATGATGCCGATGGATTGACCTTCGACGTAGTCGAGATGGGGATCGCCACCGCTGAGGTCGAAGGTGATGTGCTGCACCCGTCCGATGGCCCCCTCTTTCAGCAGGCTGTAGTTCTCCGTGACAGTGCCGATGAAGGGAGCTTTCGGCTTGTAAAGGTTCACAGGCACAGTTTTGTGTGCCGGTTTGCTTGGGGTGTCGGTCACGGTGGAGGTGGCGGGGGCTTTGGAAACGTTGGAGGCTGTGGAGCCAGGGGAGTGCGCTGGGGCCGAAGCGTTGCCGGCTGTCACCGACAGAATTCTTCCACCACAAGCATTAATGCGCTGAACAGTGGACTGCAGACGGTCGTAAGACACTGTGAAGGTTTGCTCTGACCGGCGCTGATTGGATGACTGCAGACCGACAACAACCAGGGTGAAGACCCGTTCGTTGTAAGTGTTGTTCGCTGCAGAACTGACGCGCATGAGATCCCGCTTCCCTTTGAAGACGGCGCGATCATAGGCGTGACCGTGGGTTTTGATGCACTCGTTTGGGCTGAACGCAACGCTCTGGTCGCTGGGCTGACTTTCATTAAGATTCCGTTGTTATCTTTCTCAGGTTGAGCATCGAAGTCTCCTTGAAGACTCTCCAGCGTGCCTCTCAGGGCCAGCACCAGCCGATCGAGCAGACCATGGAGCGCCTTCCCCAGGGCGTGCGTCGCTTGGCTGTGCAGTTGCGGACTTCAGTGCCGGTCCCTGACCTTTGGTCGGTCTTGACCGATTACGAGGCGCTGAGTGATTTCATTCCGAACCTTTCACGCAGCACGCTTCTGGGCAGGCAGGGCCATGTGGTGAGGCTCTCCCAGATCGGCAGTCAGCAGTTGCTTGGACTGAGGTTTTCCGCGTCAGTGCAGCTGGAACTGAGCGAACACCGTCCGGAAGGTCTCCTCCAGTTCCGCATGCTGAAAGGGGATTTCCGTCGTTTCGAAGGATGCTGGAGACTTCAGGCTGTTCCTGACGCCACCCTTCTTCTGTATGACCTCACAGTTCAGGGCTGTCTGGGAATGCCAGTGGCCTTGATTGAACAGCGTTTGCGCCATGACCTCAGCGAAAACTTGCTCGCTGTTGAAAAGGAAGCCTTGCGACGTGGTTTGGTGTGACGCATCCATGAGTGAATTGATCGCCATCAAGTCACCACGAATCATTCATTCAGATGAATAATTGATCTTCATACCCCCAAGGGGATTCGAACCCCTGTCGCCTCCGTGAAAGGGAGGTGTCCTAGGCCTCTAGACGATGGGGGCGAGGCCGTGATCGTGGGTGTGCTCCCGATCACCAAATGAAATTACGGGGCCGACTGACCCTCCGTCAAGGCGGTGGACATCTTCTCCTGGCCCTGTCCTTGCCAGACCGGAACAGTGAAGGTGAAACAGGCTCCCTTGCCCGGTTCAGAGATCACCCAGATGCGTCCGCCATGCACCTCCACGATGCGCCGACAGACCGATAGGCCGACGCCGAATCCCGATGTTCCCCCCGACGTTTGCGGCAGTCGAACCCTGTCGAGAAAGATGCGTTGCTGCTCTTGTTCGGGAATACCTGGGCCGCTGTCGCTGACGCTGACCTGAATCCACTGATTGGTGCGGTGAAGCATGCTCACGGCAATGGTTCCGCCGTCCTGGGTGTATTTCAGGGCGTTCTCCAGGAGGTTGAGAAGCACCTGACGCATGCGCCGTTGATCGGCGTAAGCCAGGGGAAGGTCGGCAGGTATATCAGTGTGAATGGTCACATCTCTGCCGAACCAAAGCTTTTCGAGCTCGAGGATTGCCTCTGCCGCCACACTGGCCAGATCAAGGCGTTGGGGATTGAACAGGGCTTCCCAGCGCGTGCTTCCCACCTCCAGCAGATCCTTCGACAGCAATGCGATCTCTTCCAGGCGCCGCTTCAGAACATCTCGGAAGCGATTGAGATCGATCTGACCTCGTTGTTGACTTTGCAGGGCGAGGGTGGCGGCTGTGAGTGGCGTGCGCAGCTCATGAGCCACCATGCGCAGCAAGCGTTCCTGCGACTGCAGACGGTCGATCAGTGTTTCGTTTTCCTGACGTAAAACCAGCAGTTGATCCTCGAGTTGGAGCTCGCGCTGCGTACGGCTGCCATCCAGTTCTGTGGGTTTAAGGCTGAGCCCCAGCCCACTCACGACTTCGTCTTGTTGCCACCGCGGCAACCATCCCCGCAGCTGCTGAAAGATGCTGCTGCCGGCAAACACCTGCTTCGGAACAGGCTGAAGCTTCACCAACGCTGGTGTCACTACCAAGCGATGGAGTTCCAACAACTCAGGCTGCTGAAGGGGATCGGCGACCTGAAGCGTTACGTCGAAGCCGCAGTCCTCTTTCTCCAGAAACTGGATCAGGGAACGCAGATCACCGCTGGATAGGTGGTGACGACTGGCAACAAGAAGAAGGCTGAGTTGCTGTCGTGGCGTGGGATCCATCCCGACCACCAGGCGAGGCTCCCAAAGTTGAGCCTCACCTTATGGGTTTTTGCAAAAAGCGGCAGACCCGCTAAGACTTTTTTGTACAGACTGTTGTCACCCAGGACACAGCATGCCCCTTCTGCCTGTCGAACGTCGCGGCGCCCAGCCGCCAGACGGGGATCCCCCCGCCTCTCCGCGGGTCCCCCTCGACGGCAATCTGCGTCGTTGGTTTGCTCGCAACCTGGGACTTTGGCGCTCGCGCCGTCAATACGTTTTCAAGAACGAGGAAGTGATGTTCCTCGACATGATGATCCGTGTGGAAATCTTCGCGGAATCCCGCGTCGGTAAGCCGCGTTATCGCATGAGTTGGTGGCCTGAGCACGACACCGACTTTTTTGATAAAAAACCTCGTTATCAGCGGGAAGGGGTCATGGAGGCCACCTTGCTGGGTCACCAGCTGCAACGCAGCCGCGCCTATCTCGAAGAGGTGGAATCCAAAACGCGCATCCGTCAGGTTGACGAACATGAGGTTGTGTTTGAGTCCCATTACCTCGACTGGGATGTGCAGGAATACACACGCCTGATTGATCAGGATCGTTTCCGCTCAAGAGCGATCTACAGCTGGCAGAAGGGAGATCTGGAAATCGTGGAACATCATCACGAAACGCGGGTGGAAGATGCCTCTGCCCCCATTCCTGGATAAGTCATCAGGGACGGTTCAGCTTCAGTGCCTCACCGTGTGGTGCGAATCCTGCTGAATGGTGCAGCATGGCTGCGTTAATTGGTCAGGATTCTTGGCTTCACTCCGTCAATTCCGTTCCGTGATGGCCGCTCCACTGGCCACGTTGTCTCTCCTCTTGGCCGGTCCTGCCGTCTTGGCCCAGGGTGCTGCCAAGCCCCAGACCAAGCCCGCGTCCGATAGCGATATCTTCCTGTACCGCGGTATGGGCTCCTCCTATGTCTGCAATGCCAGAACTGCCGGCGTTGAGTTCCCAAAGGCGGTCGGCATCGCTGCAGCGACCTATGTGCAACTTCTCAACGGCCGTCACGGTGGTCTGGTGGCGTCCACCGGCAACAAGAAGCTCACCAATGAGCAGCTGTTTGCAGGTGCTGAGTTCCAGATCATCACTGGCGCGCTCCAGTTCTGCCCCGACAAGGTGCCTGCCGATGTGAAGACCAAGGTGGAGGAAGCGATCAAGAAGCAGCAGGCCGGCGGCTAGTAGCCAACCGAGGCGTCAGAAACGGATGCGGGGGTGAGGTTTTCACCCTCGTCAGCTCCGTGTTGGGGGCGTCAGGATTTGAGGAGCGTGAGACGTTCATGGTCACCAGCCCCTCCCCCCAGCAAAGTGTTCGTCTTGAGGATTACCGGCCGTTTCCCTTCAGGATTCCCAAGACCGAGCTGGATGTCGTGATTCACGACGATGCTGTTCTGGTGACGGCTGATCTCCACCTCGAACCGGTTCAGGACTCTTCTGAACCGCTCAGACTTCAGGGTGTGGATCTGGCGTTGATCTCCCTTGCTGTGGATGGCCAGCCCCTTGCTGCTGATGCTTACAGCCTGAGCGGCGATGCACTCCAGATTCACGCAACACCCCATCAACCCTTCACCGTGACCACGGTGTGCAAGCTCGATCCGGCAGCGAACGGTTCGCTGGAGGGGCTGTACGCCAGTGGGGGCATGCTCACCACGCAATGCGAGGCCGAGGGATTCCGGCGCATCACCTTTCATCCCGATCGTCCGGATGTGCTCAGTTGCTTCCGCGTGCGCATCGAGGCGGATCGTGAGCGTTATCCGGTGCTTCTCTCCAACGGCAATGCCGTCGCGGCAGGACCCGTACCAGAGTCCCCAACTCGCCATGCTGTGGTCTGGGAAGACCCGTTTCCGAAGCCGTCCTATCTCTTCGCGTTGGTGGCTGGAGACCTCAAGGAAATCAGGGATCATTTCACCACCACATCGGGGCGTCGGGTGACCCTGCGGCTGCATGTGGAGGCGGGGGATGAGTCCTACACCGCTCATGCCATGGAGTCCCTCAAGCGCTCGATGGCCTGGGATGAACAGATTTACGGGCTCGAGTACGACCTCGACGAGTTCAATACGGTTGCGGTGCGCCACTTCAACATGGGCGCCATGGAAAACAAGAGTCTGAATATTTTCAATTCAAAACTGGTTCTCGCCGATGCCGAAACCGCCACGGACGGCGAACTGGAACGCATCGAAAGCGTGGTCGCCCATGAATATTTCCATAACTGGTCTGGCAATCGGATCACCTGCCGCGACTGGTTCCAACTGTCGCTTAAAGAAGGTCTCACGGTGTTTCGCGACCAGTGCTTTACCGCTGATCTGCACTGCGCTGCGCTCAAGCGCATTGAGGATGCTGCGATGCTGCGCAACACCCAGTTTCGTGAGGATGCCGGGCCGACAGCTCACCCGGTGAAACCTGATGCCTACCAGGCCATTGATAATTTCTACACAACGACGATCTATGAGAAAGGCGCTGAGCTGATCCGCATGCTGCAAACCCTCCTTGGGGATGCGCGCTTCATGCGGGGGATGCGTCTGTATTTCCAGCGGCATGACGGAGAAGCGGCCACAACGGAGGATTTCGTCGCGGCGATTCTTGAGGGCGCCACGGAGGATGGATCTTCGCTCAATTTCCAGCCGGAGCAGTTCAAGCGTTGGTATCACCAGGCTGGTACTCCCCACGTGTCGGTGGAACGGCAGTGGGAGCCAACGGAGGGGCGGTTAACGCTCACGTTTCGCCAGTCCACAGCACCCACTCCTGGCCAGCCCGACAAGCTGCCGGTTGTGATTCCCGTTCTTTGGAGCGTTCTGAACGCAGAAGGCCGCGCTGGCGATGAGCGTTTGCTGGTTCTCGATCAAGCCCAGCAGAGCGTCGTTCTGGAGGGATTGGCCAGCACGCCCCAACCGCCAGTGCTGTCGCTGTTTCGGAACTTCTCAGCTCCGGTGACCTGGACGGCTGATCAAGGCGACGATGACCTCTTTGCCCTGTTCGCTGAGGACACCGATGCGTTTGCCCGCTGGGATGCTGGGCAACAGCTTTGGAAGCGTCTTTTGCTCGCCCGGGCATCGGGTGCTGACGCTTCCTCTCTGGAAACGCGGATGCTGGATGCCGTGAGCCAGTTGTTGTCTCCTGCTGGGGAGCAGGACCCCGCCGTTCTCGCCACCCTGTTGGCCTTTCCTGGATTGGCGGAGTTGGAGGCTCTGCAGGATGAGGCCGATCCACCGGCCCTGTTCGAGGCCGCCTGTGCGCTGCGGGAGCTGTTTGGATCCCAACTCGCCGATGCGCTGCGGCAGCGCCTGGCATCCAGTGCCGGATCGCTGCAAGCGCCCTGGCCTGCGGGGCAGGGGGAGCGTCAGCTCACGGCCCTGATCTGGAGTTGGCTGGCAGCGGCGGGCGACGAAGAGGTGCGCGATGCCGCCTTGGCGGCCGTGAGTGGTCCATCGATGACCCTCGCCCGTGCGGCTCTGCGAGCCCTCCAGCCGATTGATTGCGCTCAGAGGCTGCAAGCACTTCAGGTGTTCCATGACCGCTGGCAGGACCGCCCGGTGATTTTCGACACCTGGTTTGCCCTGGAAGCATCCACCCCCCGACCGGATGCCCTCGCGCGTGTCGAGGCTCTTCTGCAGCACCCCCGATTCGATCCGATGGCGCCCAATTCCGTGCGGGCCGTGCTGGGCGGGCTTGTGGGCAATCCCAGCGTGTTTCATGCGCTGGATGGCAGCGGCTATCTGTTCATGGCCCGCCAGATCATCGCGGTGGACGGCAGAAATCCGATCACCGCGTCAAGGATGGCCAAGGTCTTCAGCCGTTGGCAGACCTACGGACCACAGCGCAAAGCTGCTGTGCAACAGGCCTTGGCTGTGCTGGCGGAGGCTGATCTCTCAACCAACACCCGTGAAGTGGTCACATTGATGCAGGCCTGAGAGGGCCAACGCCTCGGCGCTCAATCCTGAACGCCGAGGCTTTTGAAGGCATCAAAGCGATACGCAGACCCTTCCTTGCCGCTGTAGGCCCCCCATAAGCCTTCCCAGTAGAAATAGATCACGCCGTAGCCCTGTTCGTTGCTGAGCCGTTTTTTCTCAGCCAGCACAGCCATGGGTGTGGTGCGTTTTCCAAATCCCGCGAGGATGCCAATCTGCACCGGCAATCCCCATTGCCGCGCTTTGCGCAGTGCCGGCTGATTGAGGTCTTTGGCAAACCCTTTCAGGGAATAGGCGTAATTCTGAACGACGAGATCATCGATCAATTCCCCGACAGCCCAGAGCTCCCAGTCCTGAAGCCAATGGTTGTAAGCGAAGCGAAAGGGGCCTGGTGAAAGGCTGATTTTCTGCGGAAGCGATTCGTCATCCAAGCGCTGGCGCAATTCGCGGAGCAGTCCTGTCAGCTGACGCCGTCGCCAGGTCATCCAGTAGCGATTGGTGTGGTCCTTCGGCGGTTGAACGCCGGTGTCCTGTTGATAGAGCGCCGCGGTGTAGGGGTCATAGCCCAGTTCCACAGGCCAGGCGAAATGATCATCGAGCTGCAGTCCGTCCATCTTGCAGCGCTTCATCACCTCCACCACCAGACCGATAAAACGCTCGCGCACTTCAGGGTGGGCGGGGTTGAGCCAAACCATCTCTTTTCCGTGCATCGTCATCACGGGATCGCCGTTCCGGCGTGACAACACCCACTCAGGGTGTTGCGTGACCACCGCGGCACTCGCAGGCTCCATCAGGCCATATTCAAACCACGGGATCACCTTCATGCCGCGCTTGCGGCCTTCCTTGCTGATGGTGCAGATCGGGTCAAGATTCAATCCCGCCTTGCGCAGAGCCGGCTCCACCGGTGCATACCGACTGCGATGGAAGGTGGTGCCTCGGCTCCACACATTCGGATACAACGCTGTGAACCCTGCCTGCTGAAGTTCGTCCATCGCCTTCAACAGCGTGGTTCGGTCGTAGTACAGAGGGCTCGGGCTGTTGGTGAGCCAGACACCCAGGGTGCGTTTGGGCTGAACGGAGGGAAGCCCGGCCAGAGCACTTGAGGGGGGCATGACCATGGCCATCGCAGCAATGGCAGCAGCGCCGCTGCGACGCAACAGTTGCGCTGAAAGCATCACCACGCGAGTTCAGCGGAACATCGAGCTGACTGAACTCTCCTCATGAATGCGCCAGATCGCTTCTCCGAGCATGTTGGCGACCGACAGCACCTGGAGTTGGGGGAACATGCGATCCGAGGGGATCGGAATGCTGTTGGTCACCACAACCTGCTCGAACAGGCCATCCGTGGACAAGCGTTCAGATGCCGGTGGCGAGAACACAGCGTGGGTCGCACAGGCGATCACCCGGCTGGCTCCCTG
This sequence comes from Synechococcus sp. BMK-MC-1, assembly GCF_014279955.1. Taxonomy (NCBI): domain Bacteria; kingdom Bacillati; phylum Cyanobacteriota; class Cyanophyceae; order Synechococcales; family Synechococcaceae; genus Synechococcus; species Synechococcus sp. BMK-MC-1. The sequence continues at coordinate 1,519,960 of NZ_CP047939.1, read as the reverse complement.
TTGGCGCAACAGCCTGGCCCCGGCACAAATGGTGCCGCCGGTATCGATCATGTCGTCGATGAGGATTGCGGTGCGCTGGTTGACATCCCCGATCACGGTGAGGCTCTCGGCCATGTTGTGACCCGTGCGGCGTTTATCAATGATGGCCAGCGGAGCATCGTTCATCTGTTTGGCAAAGGCTCTGGCCCGTGCCACACCACCCACATCGGGCGACACAACCACAACTTCGCCGAGCTCCTGGGCGGAGAGGTAATCCACGAGCACTGGGGAGCCGTAAATGTGATCGCAGGGAATGTCGAAGTAACCCTGGATCTGCGCCGAGTGAAGATCCATGGCGAGAACTCTGTCCACCCCAGACTTGACCAGCAGGTTGGCGGTGAGCTTGGCTGTGATCGACTCCCGGCCTGCGGTCTTACGATCGGCCCGTGCGTATCCGTAGTAAGGCACAACGGCAGTGATCTGCCTCGCTGAAGCTCGACGGCAGGCATCCACCATGATCAGCAGCTCCATCAGGTGATCGTTCACCGGAGCGCAGGTGGGCTGGATCAGAAAGACGTCGCAGCCGCGAATGGACTCCTGGATCTGCACATAGAGCTCACCGTCGGCAAAGCGTTTGCAGACCCTCGGACCGTCAGGCACGCCCAAATACGCCGCAATTTCCCGAGCCAAGCCCGGATTGGACGTGCCGCTGAACAAGCGGAGTCGCCGCGTGTCGTGCTGGATCTTCTCCTGTTCGGCGCGGGCTGCAGTCAGGAATCCGGTCACGATGCCCGCGAACGAGAAACTTGGTATCCCGATGGTAGTGGTGCATGGGACACCCCAACCACACCCTTCCACCCATCGATGGCTTCTAGGGTGCCGCCATGGCGAACAACCTCCTTGTGGTGATCGGAGCCGGACGGCTGGGCGAAGGGGCCATGGCTCCCGCCTGCCGCAGCCTGGCGGACGCGTTTGGCGCCACCTTGATCGAACGGGGCTCGGGGGCCTCACCCCACGCCTGTTTGCAACAAATCACCAGCCCATCCGCTGGTGGGTCATCGCAGCCCACGCTCCTGCGCGTGAGTGGAGATGTGGCCGTGGATGAATGTGGGGAGGGCAGCTGGCTTGAGGCCCTGGCTTGCTGGCGTGTCCCCGTTCTCCTGTTGGCGGAACCTCGGAAAGACGGCCGCTTTGCCGGCGTCGTTCCTGGGGCGGTGGCCCTGTCGCGAGCGCTTCAGGTTGAGCTTCTCGGCTTGGTGCAATTGGGCGGAACCTGGAGTCGCTCGGCTCGCAGGGCCGACGGCCTCCCTTGGTGTGGATGTCTCCAGGGACCTGATGAGGATCTCTCTGGCTTAATCAGTTGCCTGCGGTCGCGTTGGGCGCAGGTGGCCAAAGAGGAAGGGCCTGATCGGGCTTGAGTTCCCGCAGTTGCTGCTGGCCGGCTCTTGGAGCCAGCTTGAGCTGATTGATCACGGGGGGCTCGGTGCTGCTCAGCGCTGCTGCCGTGAGGCTGAGCATTTCGGACGGGGTGAGATCGGTTGAAACCTGCGCTGACACCTCGCCGATCACATCCGGGAGCAGGGCGATGGCATTGGGCTGCCTGAGCTGGTCGTGAAGACCGTGCAGGAGGGCTTGTTGCCGCACTCTGCGAGCACCATCGTCGTTGGGACTGGGGCGGTGTCTTGCCAGCTGTTCCGCTTGACGACCATTGAGCGTCTGGCGCCCGGCCTGCAGATTCACGCTGTAGTTCTGCGCTTTGTCTTGGCGGTTGTACGACTGATTGAGGCTCACCTCCACTTCGCCAAGACTGTCCACAAGCGCGCGCAAGGCCTGACGGGGCATCACCACATAGCGATCGGGTTCGCCGGAGGGGAGCCCCACGACCTCAGCCACGACGTCGGCTGTGAGTGCCACTCCGCCTTCTCGGTAGGCCCTGGCCAGGGGGTGTAGCCCTTCAAGACCTGGGAGTTGCACGGCAAGCTCTGTGGGCATCTGAAGCACTTGCAGTGCTTCTCCAGCCGTGATCTGGATCAGCATCAGGCTGTCTGCGTTGGCTGGGCCCTTGGGGGCTGCGCGGTTTGAGGGATCGTTGATCGCGTCTGAATCAACGCCAATCAGCAGCACCATCACCGACCGCTGCGGTAAGGGGGCCAGGCTTGCGGGGTCATCCGGGGAGGGTGGCGCTGCGGCAATTGGATCCGGCTTTGGCCAGATCAACGCCAGCCCTCCTCCAATCAGCCCGGCACCGATCACTGCAGCGACGATTCGCAGCACAGTGCGGCTTGGTTTGGTTCCCAGCCAACGCTTCACACGGGTCTGTGCTGCGTCTCCCGCTGGTGCCGACCCCCCCATGACCCGCTCTGCTTGCTTCAGGCGACCCAGTCTTGCTCAACTCTCACTGATTAGCGTTGACTTCTCTCCAGGCTTGAGCCGTCTGTGACGTCTTCCCCCGCTTCACCGCTTCCCCACGACCAGGCGCGACCGATTCCCCGCGACCGGATCCGTCCGGCCAAGGATCTCTGCAGTGACTGCGGCCTCTGTGATTCGCGCTGGGTTGCCTACGTGCGCCAGGCCTGTGCCTTCCTTCATCAGGACTTCGATGGGATGGAACGCAAGGCCCATGGCCGCGCCCGCGATCTCGATCAAGAGGATGAGCTGTATTTCGGGGTTCAGCAGCGGATGCTCACCGCGCGGCTGCAGACGCCGATCGCTGGAGCCCAGTGGACGGGAATTGTCAGTCGCCTGGGGGTTCGCGCCCTGGAGACGGGGCTCGTTGATGCCGTGCTCTGCGTTCAGCAAAGCCCAGACGATCGCTTCACGCCGATGCCCGTTCTGGCACGCACGCCGGAGGAGGTGCTGGCTGCAAGGGTCAACAAACCCACCCTGTCCAACAACCTTTCCGTTCTCGAGCAACTGCCGGGCAGCGGGATCAAACGCTTGCTGGCGATCGGTGTGGGCTGCCAGGTTCAGGCGCTGCGTGCCGTGCAGGACACCCTCCCGCTCGAAGCGCTTTACGTGCTGGGGCTCCCCTGTGTGGACAATGTCTCCCGGGAGGGCCTTCAGACTTTTCTGGAGAGCGCCAGTGCCACACCGGACACGGTGGTGCACTACGAGTTCATGCAGGATTTCAGGATTCATTTCAGACACAGCGATGGTCGTGTTGAAACGGTCCCCTTCTTCGGTCTTGACACGCCGGCTCTCAAGGATGTCTTCGCTCCGAGCTGTCTGAGTTGTTTCGACTACGTCAATGCCGGCGCTGATCTGGTCGTTGGCTACATGGGTGCTGAATTCGGACGTCAGTGGTTGGTTGTGCGTAATTCACGCGGGGAGGACTTGCTGAAGCTGGTGGAAGCGGAGCTCGATCAGGCACCGGTGATGAGCCGAGGCGATCGTCGCCAGGCTGTTCAGCAGGGCATCGATGCCTACGACAAAGCCCTGCGACTGCCCATGTGGCTCGCGGAGGTTGTGGGCTGGATCGTGCAGCGGGTTGGGCCGAAAGGATTGGAATACGGCCGCTTCTCGATCGATTCCCACTTCACCCGCAATGCGCTCTGGCTCCGCCGGCATCATCCTGAGGTGGTGGAGCGTCATCTGCCCGCTTTCGCGCGGCGCATCGTTGAGCGTTACCGCCTGCCCGCCCGCTAATCCATTGCGTCTATGCCCCATCCAAGAGGGACTGCATCGCGTCGCAGGGTTGGTGTGCTCCTGCACCCCACAGCGCTTCCAGGATCGCCGGTGTGCGGCACGTTCGGTGCTGCGGCTCGAGACTGGCTGCATGCGCTCGCTCGCCAGGGCATCAGGGTGTGGCAAGTGCTGCCCCTCGCTCCACCGGATGGAACGGGATCTCCTTACAGCTCGCCGTCGAGTTTCGCCATTAATCCCTGGTTGCTCGATGCCCAGGATCTGAGCGATGAGGGGTTCATCACCCCCGATGATCTGCAGGCTCTTCCTCTGGCAGCTCCGGCGGACGCAGCGGGAGGCGAACAGCTTGATTTCGCTTTGGCCGCTCAACGGGCCGATGCATTGGGCAGATCGATGCGTCTGCGTTGGGCGGGGCAGCCTGCTGATCGCCACGAGGCCTTCCAGCGATGGTGCATCGGCCAGTCACGTTGGTTGCGTGATCACGCCGCCTTCATGGTGCTGCGTCGTGAGCATGCGGGTTTGCCCTGGTGGGATTGGGCGCATGAGCTGGCGGTCCACCGCGAGACGGCACTGGAGCACTGGCGTTGCACGCACCGGAGTGATCTGCTGGAGCAGGATCTTCTTCAATGGCATCTGGATCGTCAGTGGCGCCGGCTCCGCGCTCTGGCAAGCGACTTAGGCGTGGAGATCCTTGGTGATCTTCCTTTCTATGTCGCCCGCGACAGCGCTGATGTTTGGAGCAACCGCTCGCTGTTTTCGATTGCCGGAGATGGACGCCTCCATCAGCAGAGTGGTGTTCCACCGGATTACTTTTCCGCCACCGGCCAGCTCTGGGGAACACCCGTCTACACCTGGGGGCGCCATCGCCGCACAGGATTCCGCTGGTGGCGTGATCGCCTGCGGCGTCAATGGGATCTTGCTGACAGGCTTCGCCTTGATCATTTCCGTGCTTTGGCCGCCTATTGGTCGGTTCCCGGCTCTGATGACACGGCCATGAACGGCCGCTGGCAACGCTCTCCCGGCGGCGAACTTCTGGCTTGTCTGAAGCGTGATGCCGGTGGGTATCTGCCGATTGTGGCTGAGGATCTCGGGGTCATCACCCCTGATGTGGAGCGACTGCGCGATCGCTTCCATCTCCCTGGCATGAAGGTGCTGCAGTTCGCTTTTGATGGGAATGCAGACAATCCCTATCTGCCAGCCAACATCAAAGGCAGTGGTTGGGTTGTGTACACAGGAACCCATGACAATCCAACGAGCCTCGGTTGGTGGGAGCGGTTGGAACAGTCGTCAAGAGATCAGGTCGCAGCAACGCTTGAGCGCAGCGTTGAGGCTCCTGGATGGCAGCTTCTTGAGCTGGGTCTATCGACATCGGCTGCTTTGGTCGTGGCCCCTCTGCAGGATCTGTTGCATCTGGATGATGCGGCCCGTTTCAACACACCCGGCACCGTGGGTGGAAACTGGATGTGGAGATTGCCGGCTCTGGATGGCGCCCTCAATGGGGCACTGGAAGGTTATGGAGTGCGTGCTGAGGTCTGGTCGAGGCGGTAAAGGCCGGGTTTGTCTTTCACAGACGTGAGAGCGGCACCGTCCCAAAGGACGGATCCTGCCTGCGGAGCTGGCTGGATCTTGATCTGCACAGGCGGCAAGAGCTGGAGTGTGAATGAACCGGTTGCGCCTTGCAGTTTGGTTCGGTCTCCTCCCTTGCTGCTCAGTTCAATGCTGCTTGGCTGATTGAGTTGGATCTCGAGCACCCCAGGCAGCGGTTGGGGGGTCGACAGGTCGGGAATCGCTTGCGCAGCACTCGCTTTGCGCAACTCTTGGAGAGGGCGAAGCCCTTGCACTAAGGCATCGGACTCGCTTGTGAGATCCAGGGGAATGGGCGTGAGGGTGATCGCGTTGTTGATGGCCAGCTGCCGCTGTTGCTGATTGAGGGCAAACAGCGATCCAACAATCGCCAAGCCGTAGAGAACACTCCCCTGCCAGGTGGTGAAGATGTCGATGCTGCCCACCGTGAAGCGCGTGCGCCGAGGGTGTTGCGAGCCCTGAAATGGCAGGGCCTGCTCCGGTAGGGCGCCCCTGAGACTGCCTGGCTCAAGGTCGAGATTCTCTTCCAGGCGATGCAACATCGCCACCAGATAGGCAGGCTCCGGCAGGCGCTCTGGCCAGTTCCGCTCCAGGGCCTCCAAAACGGGAGTGGTGATGCGCACTTGTCTGGACAGGTCTCGCAGGCTCAGGCCACGTTGCTCTCGCTGCTCTCGCAACAGCTGCCCGGCGGCTTCTGCGGGGTCTGCTTCAGCGGTCGCAGGCGAACGATCGAGCCTGTCTCCACTGGACTGGCGGCGGCCCCATGGGAGCAAGCGTTTGATCAGAGCCATGCTTCGGTTACGACCGCTCTCCTTCGGTGCTGATCAGACCTGACCATTCTTGCCTGGAAAGTTCTCTCCAGCAGCCTTCTCGCATCGATCCGAGGGTGAGCCTGCCGATGGCGATGCGCTGGAGATCGAGAACGCGATGGCCCAGGGAGAGGGCGACTCTGCGAATCTGACGGTTGCGGCCTTCGCGCAGGATGACCTCCAGCACACTGGCCTGAGGGCTTTTTTTGACAAGGTTGACCTCGGCTGGGCGCGTGACCGTTCCGTCGAGGACCACGCCACGTCTCCATTGATCGAGCTGCTTCTCACTCGGCAAGCCAGCCACCGTGACCCGGTAGGTCTTGCGGTGGTTGTATCGAGGGTGGGTGAGTTGCAATGTGAGCTCTCCCTGGTTGCTTAGCAGCAGGGCACCTCGGCTCTCGGCATCCAGCCTGCCAACGGGGTGGAGGCCTTCTCTCAGATCCGGTGGCAGGAGCTCGAGCACGGTCCGCCGTCGCTGCGGGTCTCTGCAGCTACAGATCACTCCCGGTGGTTTGTTCAAGAGAAGAACGCGTGCTTGAGGGGCTGTTTGCAGCGGGCGGCCGTCCACCTCAATGGTGTCGATATCCAGATCGGCCTGGTCTCCGAGGGTTGCCAGCTGGCCATTCACACGTACGCGACGGTCTCGCAACAGATCCTCGGCCTTGCGACGGGAGCAGACTCCCGCAGAAGCGATCAGTTTCTGCAGTCGTTGGCGCGTCACCGTTGCGCTCCGCTCATGCCTGTCCTCTCGGAAGTAGAAGTTCCATGGATGTCCCTCCATTGGGATGATTTCTGGCTTGGATGCGGCCGCCATGGTTCACCGCGATCTGTTGAACGATGGCCAGACCGAGACCACTGCCACTGCGATTCGATCGGGCCCTGGAGGGATCGCCCCGATAAAACCGCTGGAACATATTGCTGAGATCGCTTTCGCTCAGTCCGGGCCCGTGATCTCTGACACAAAGCAACCACCATCCGCCGCTTGGAAGAATCTCGACTTCAACGCAGCCGTGATTGGGTGAATAACGCAGTGCGTTGTCGAGAAGATTGAGAACAGCTCGATGCAGTCGGCGTTGATCGCCGAGAAGCAGACCCGGCTCGTTGGTGTTGATCGTTAGAGACACATCCCGTTGATCAGCAAGCGGGCGAATGCTGTTCCAAGCTCCTTCAACAAGCTGCTCCAGATTCAGGGCCGAATAATCAACTTTGTCGCGAGGGAGGATGTTCTCCAGGCGAGAAAGCTCGAGAAGATCTTCCACCATTAACTGCAAACGGCGCAGCTCTCTCTGCAGGCGTTCCACGAGGACGCCATCGTCTTCGCTGACAGCGCCTTCGAGCCGATCACTCACCAGCATTAACGCCGTCAGCGGCGTTTTGAGTTCGTGGGCGACGTCGCTGACCCATCGCTCCTGCTGCTGCTGCTGGGCTTCGAGGGACTGCCTGTTCTGAAGCAGGACCAACAGCCATTCATCTGATCCGGGCAGCACGATTGCTTCGAGCGGAATGCGCTGCTGCTCCCATTCGCAGCGTTGTGGTCGCTGTTGATGGCGAACACTCACGATTGCCTCTTCCAGCTCAGGCACTGCGAGCACCTCATCAAGCGCCTGGCCGCGGACGAGCAGGTTGTTCGAGACCTGAAGGAGACGCTCAGCCTTGGAATTGATGTAGCCGATCGTCAGATCAGGCGTGAGGATCAACCATCCTTGGGTGGCCGCATCGATCCAAGCCAGCAGTTGCGGGGTGGCCAGCGCATGGCCTGACAGCACCGATGGCGTCAGATTGGCTTTGGACCTTCTCGTGGTGGAGCCGTGTTGCCTGCCAGCGAGAAACCAACCTCCAACGAGGCCGATGAGGAGTCCGAGAACAACGCCAGTTCCTGCACTCACGATTGTTAGCCGAAGCGGTAGCCGAATCCCCTGACGGTGCGGATGTGTTGCGGCGAGGAAGGCTCCTCCTCAATCTTTTCTCTCAACCAACGGATGTGGACATCCACTGTTTTGGTGTCTCCAACAAAATCGATTCCCCAGATTCGCTCCAGCAACTGGTCTCTGCTCCAGACCCTCTTGGGATTGCGGATCAGCAGTTCGAGGATTTTGTACTCCTTCGGTGAAAGCGTGAGGTCTTCCCCATCGCGGGTGACGCGGCACTCCTGGGCGTAAAGGCAGAGATTGCCCGTCTGGACCACTTGGCGATCCTCACTGGGGACGGATGCGATCTGTTGGGAGCGTCGCAGCAAGGCCCGGCAGCGCGCGACCAGTTCTCGCAGGCCAAAGGGCTTGACCAGATAGTCGTCAGCGCCCACTTCAAGGCCGAGCACCCTGTCGGTTTCGCTGTCTCGCGCACTGATCACCAGCACAGGGGTGTGGTTGTTGAGTTTGCGCAGTTGTCGGCAGAGATCGAGCCCGCCCAGACCAGGAAGCATCAGGTCGAGCACCAGCAGGTCAACTTGCTTAGTGTTTGGAGCGGAAAGCAAAGCCATGGCGTCGGCACCATTGCCGCAAGACTTCACCTCGAAGCCTTCGGCGCGAAGGGCTTCTTCCACGGTTTCTCTGATCGAATCATCGTCTTCCACCACGAGCAGCTTCGCCGTGCTCACCGTGCTCATTGCAGAAGCAACCACAAGAAATCAGTCCGTTCTTCACCATTCTGGACTTCGAACGGCTTTTTAGCTCTAGGAATCCAATGATTGGTGCTAGGTTAAGAAACATTCTGGTTTCGTAACTAATGGCGCCCGTGGCCCTGCTCCCAGACGCAGACCTGGTGCGGTCCTACTTGCGTGACATCGGCCGGGTGCCGCTGCTGAGCCATCAGCAGGAGATCACCCTGGGTCGTCAGGTGCAGGAGCTGATGGATCTGGAGGCCACAGAGGCGGAGCTGCAGGAGAAGCGTGGTGGTGAGGCGGTGCCAGCAGCGGAGCTGGCCAAAGCAACTGGATTAAGTGCGGTGCAGCTCAAGCGCAAGCTGCAGGCGGGCCGTCGCGCCAAAGAGCGGATGGTGGCGGCGAATCTGCGCCTGGTGGTGAGCGTGGCCAAGAAATACACCAAGCGGAACATGGAGCTTCTGGACCTGATCCAGGAGGGAACGATCGGCCTGGTGCGTGGTGTGGAGAAGTTCGACCCCACACGGGGCTACAAATTCAGCACCTATGCGTACTGGTGGATTCGCCAGGGAATCACGCGGGCAATCGCGGAGAAGAGCCGGACGATCCGGCTGCCGATCCACATCACCGAGATGCTGAACAAGCTCAAGAAAGGGCAGCGTGAACTGAGCCAGGATCTGGGGCGGACGCCTTCGGTAACGGAGCTGGCGGCATTTGTGGAGCTGCCGGAAGATGAGGTGAAGGAGCTGATGTGCCGTGCGCGTCAGCCGGTGAGCCTGGAGATGAAGGTGGGCGATGGCGATGACACGGAGCTGCTGGATTTATTGGCCGGTGATGGCGAGCTGCCCAGTGAGCAGGTGGAAGGGGAGTGCCTGAAGGGTGATCTGCGCGATCTGCTGGGCCAGCTGCCGGAATTGCAGGAGCGTGTGCTGCGGATGCGTTACGGGATGGACGGTGAGGACCCGATGAGCCTCACCGGCATTGCCAAAACGCTCAAGATGAGCCGCGACCGCACCCGCCGATTGGAAAGGGAGGGGCTGGAATCACTGCGTCAGGCACCCCTTGAGCTCAGGGACTACACCGTGGCTGCCTGACTGAGTGCTGCTAATCAGAAGAATTCGTCGAAGTTGTCGAAATCAACAGCTTTAAAATTGCCGGATTCCACCTGGGTCATCAGCCTCTCCAGCTGCACCCACAACGCTCCGCCGGTGAGAACCGAGAGCGAGAAGGCAATCAGATAAGCAGCGCCGGATGCGAAGCCGAACACCTGAAGGGACCCGCCGATGAACAGGCTGATGCCGATCAAGGTTCCGGCAAAACTGATGCTGGTCTCCGCTGTTCCCAGGGGAAGCATCGCCAGCCTGTCGTTTTTCCAGCCGTCCAGGCGATTTTGCACCAGCTTGGCGAAAGTCAGACCGCAGAGCACACCGATGGCCAAGCCAAGGCCGGCAACGAGGTAGGGAGGTTGCTGGAGTGGGGCGAATTCCAGGAGAATCTCATCAGCGCTCAGATCACCGAAGGCGCCGGTCAGAACGTCGAGCTCGGCTTGGTCAAGATCGATCGGTGCGAAGTCTGGTGCGATCGACATGGGGGCCGTACGACTGAATCAAGTTGGCATTATCACCGCTGGAACCTGGTGCCGGAGGGTCCGAGGCGGACTCAGGCCGCGAGGGGATTGAGGCTCTGGAGCATGCCCTTGGCGATGCGAGCGGGTCCGAAGGTCCTGCGCATCAGACCTGTGAGATTTTTCAGATCGGTTGTGTCCAGTCGATCGTCCTTGATCAGGGTGAGCAGAAGCCGCCGTCGCAGGTCGCCTCCATCGCGCCCCAGCAGCAGCTTCAGGCCTGCCCCTGCGACGGGGAGCAATTCCGTCCCCACTTGTGTCTGCTCCTTCCCTACAACGTCCAGGAGGCTTTGCAGGCGTTCAAGCCTCAAGCTGCCATCACCGTCGAAGATCACCTCCATCAATTTCTCCCTCATCTCCTTGGTGTCACCAGCCAGCAATCGCTTGGCCACATAGGGGTAAGCCACAGCAATGATCTTGAACTGTGGGTCGAGACGCAGAGCCAAGCCCTCTTGGCTCACCACCGCCCGGATGATCAGAGCAAAACGGGCGGGCACTCTGAAGGGATAGTCGTACATCAGTTCCGAAAAGCGATCGGTGATCGCTTTGAAATTGAACGACCCCACAGAATCACCCAAACTTCCCCCTAAAACCTCCTCCAAAGCCGGAATGATCGGGGTCAGATCGGCATTGGGAGCCAGAAATCCCAGCTGCTGAAAGTCGCGGGCGACAGCCTCGAAATCCTTGTTGATCAAGTGCACCACAGCGCCTGTCAGGGTGAGCCGGTCGCTATCGCTGATGGAATCCATCATTCCGAAATCGACGTAGGCCACATGGCCGAGGTCTCCGCTTCGGCCGCTCAGCGCGAACAGATTGCCCGGGTGGGGGTCGGCGTGGAAATATCCAAATTCAAGAAGCTGTTGCAAGCCACTGATCACGCCGGTGCGGATGAGAGCAGCCGGATCAAGCCGCTGGGATTTGAGTTCCTGGCGGTCGCGCAGCTTGGTTCCATGAATCCAACTGGTGGTTAGCACTCGCCTGCTCGACAGCGCACGCTCCACCGTGGGGATCGTGACAGCGGGGTTGTCGGCAAACAGGGCCGCGAAACGGTCCGCATTGTCGGCTTCGCAGCAGTAGTCGATTTCCTCGAACAGGCTGCGGCCGAATTCATCGATGATTTCACCCAGGCCAAAGCCGAGGTTGAGAGGCAAAAGCGGAGCTGCCAGCACGCCCAGGCTCCGGATCAGCACCATGTCGCGCCGGAGGATGAACGTGAGATTGGGGCGCTGCACCTTGACGGCAACCCAGTGCTGACCGTGAACCCTGGCTTTGTACACCTGGCCCAGGCTGGCTGCGGCAACAGGACAGTCCGGAAATTCTTCAAACAGTGCATCAGCCGGAGATCCCAGCTCGGCTTCAATCGTCTTCAGGGCAACGGCATGGCTGAAAGCAGGCAGATCGTCCTGAAGTTTCGTGAGTTCATCCAGCCAGTCCCGTCGGATCAGATCGGGACGGGTGGACAAAGCCTGTCCCACCTTGATGAAGCAAGGACCCAGATTTGTGAGTGTGCGCAGAAGCATGCGCGCCAGGTTTTTCTGAACCTTGGAATCACTGCTGTTGCCTCGGATCAGCAGGCTGAGCACCAATCCAGACAACGCCCACACAATCTGGAGAATGCGGGGTACGGCGATCCACGGACGCAGCAGCAGCCAACGGGCATCTCGGCCAGGGTTGTACCGCACAGACTCCACGCTCAGATCTCACTTCCTCCAGGAAATCTTAGAGAGTTCGCTTCATCAGGGTGCCGATGGCGGCGATCGCCGAGCCACTGGATCAGTTCAGCGATCACCTGCAACACCACAACAACAACGCCGATCAGAATCAGCCCATCGATGTGTTGGGACACCAGAGGTGAGGTTGCGAACGCAAACAACGCGAAACCGATTCCCAGAATCATGGTGATCAATGACCAGGTCGGTCGCAGTTCGCTGGGATCCACCAACTGACTGAGACGGTCGAAGGTGAGGCTGGCCGTCAGCCAGATCCAGGCGCCCACGCAGAACGTGGCTGCACCGAGAATGGTGGCGCTGCTTCCAGTGAGGAACAGGATGTTCCCCAGCAGACCAAGGCAGGCCACGATGGGGAGCAACACCACGGTGGGCCAGCGCCGCGGAAAGGTGCTGGCCAGCAAGGATCCCGTTGTGCAGCCAGCGCCAAACACGGCCAGCGATGTGCTGCTCAGCATGGGTGACGCGCCGAGACGTTCACTCACCAGCAGGGGTTCGTAGAGCGCGACTGGTGTCTGCCCAGCCCCGAGCAGCAGGTAGCCCAGCGTCAACGCTGCCAGGGGGAGCAGGGACGAGGCAGGGATCTTGGGCGCTTCCCCGCGGGCCAACGGTGCCTCGGGGTCGTGCCTGGCTTCGTCTCGGAACCCCACCAGCAACAGCCAGCCCACCGGAATCGCCAGAACCGCAGCCACCGTTCCCAGCACCATCCAGCCGAGTTCCACGGTTTCCTTGGGCAGGCTGCCCACACTCAAGGCCCCGATCAGGGCACCGATTCCTGCGCCTGCCATCACCAGGGCACTCGCCCGTCGTCGTTGCCTATCGGCACAGCCAAGGGTGGCCAGGTGGGGGATTCCGCTCATGAGGTGCCCGGATGCCCAACCGGCCAGAATTCTCCAGAAGGCATGCATCGCCAGGGCGCTGCTCAGCCCCTCTGCAAAGAGTGAGATCGGAATGGTGAGAAGGGCGATCCAGAGGGTGACGCGCCGATCCCGCAGGATGCGCAACTGGGAATGATGCAGGCAGCCGAGGATGTATCCGGCCAGATTCAAGGAGGAGAGCTCTCCGATCGATGAAGCGCTGAAGAGGCCGCTCTCGATCATCAAACGCCCCAAAACTGCGAAGTCAAACCGCACCACACCAAGGCCGATGCCGATGGCACAGCTCCCGGCGATGGCCTTGGTGTACCGGTAGTTCGCCATGGGTTGAACAGGGGTAATGCCACGATTCAGCTTCTAGCCGCAGTTCGCGCGGGTGGCTGCGGTCTTGTCGATTCAGTGCCCATGTCCCTGCTGCGACTCCTGCGCGCTTCAAACCAGCGATTCGCCCTGCATCTCCCGGTGCATGGCCGGGGTGAAGCCTTGCCACCAGCTCTGAGTGGTCTGCTGCGTCAGCAGCCAGGGCGTTGGGATCTTCCTGAACTGCCAGACATCGGCGGCCCTCTGGAGGCGGATGGGGCGGTTGCAGACACGCAGGCGAGGCTTGCGGCGCGGATGGGTGTGGAGTGCTGTTGGTTCGGCGTGAATGGAGCAACGGGCCTGTTGCAGGCAGCACTGCTGGCCATGGCCGCTCCCGGCGACGCTGTTCTGTTACCGCGCAATGTTCACCGCAGCCTGATCGCCGCGTGTGAGCTGGGGGGATTGTTGCCGGTGTTCCTGCCGGTTCCGTTTGATGCGCTCCGGGGTCACCCTGGCGCGATGACCGCCGATGGGTTGAGCCGCTCTCTCGACGCCTTACCCGATCTTGGCTGTCGCCTGGCCGCTGCCGTGTTGGTTCATCCCACGTATCACGGGTACGCCGCAGAGATTGCCCCTCTCGTGGATCGCCTGCAAGCCCATGGTTTGCCGGTGCTGGTGGATGAAGCCCATGGCACCCATCTCGCCTTTGCCCCCGGCTTGGGATTGCCACCGTCGTCTCTCACAACCGGGGCCGATCTCGTGGTGCACTCGCTGCATAAGTCAGCGCCAGGACTGGCTCAGACCGCAGTGCTCTGGCAGCGGACGACACGCATCTCCGCAACAGCGTTGCGTTTGTCCCTCCAGCGACTGCAGAGCAGCAGTCCCAGTGCGCTGCTGCTGGCGTCCTGTGAAGCAACCCTGGATTGGATGCTTTCTTCCCGATGGACCAGACTTCTGCAGCAAAGACTGGAGACAGCCCGCAGGTTGCAGGATTGTTGGCGTTGCCAGGGTGTGCCCCTGCATGAGAGCGACGATCCCCTGCGGATCATTCTGAATACAGCCTCCATTGGCGTGAGCGGTTTGGAGGCAGACACCTGGTTTATGAACCGTGGGCTGATTGCCGAGCTACCGGAGCCCTTTTGCCTGACTTTTTGTCTGGGGCTTGCCCGCCATCGCGGGCTTTCAACGCGGCTTCAACGCCTCTGGCAGCTGTTTCTCGAGGACAGGGGTGGGCCGCCCCTCGCTCCCGTCGCGGCACCTCCTCTTGATGCAGTGAACGTTGTGGAGTTGTCTCCCGCGGCTGTCTCCCATCGGCCCACTCTTGCGTGTCCGTTGTCGCAGTGTGCGGATCGGATCGCTGCGGAGATGATCTGTCCCTATCCCCCGGGGATTCCCTTGCTCGTGCCTGGAGAGCGCATTGATCAGGCCCGGGTGCAATGGCTGCAACGGCAGCACGCGCGCTGGCCTGAGCAGGTGCCCGGTATGGTGAAAGTTCTGGCCTGACAGGCCGCGGGATCCAACGGGTGGTTGCTGACGGAACAACCAATGAGACGGCGCTCAGGCGCGGTGGCGTTGATCGCAAGCGTCTGAGCAGTGGTGTGCTGGCCGGCGTGTTTGGAGTTGTGGTTGTTGGATTGGGCGGTTGGTGGTTCACCATCGCTCTCGGCGTGATCGTGCATCTCGCCCTGTTGGAATTTTTTCGGATGGCCCAGTTCAAGGGCATGCGTCCAGCCACGAAAACAACGCTCGTGGCCTGCCAGCTTCTGCTCGTCAGCACCCAGTGGTCGGTGAACGGGGGATTGGCGTCTCATCTCGCTGATGCTGTTTTGCCCCTGTCGGGGGCTGCGATTTGCGGGTGGCTGATTCTCCAGCCGATCACAGGATCGATCGCCGATATCGCGGCATCGATCTTTGGATTGTTCTATCTCGGCTTCCTACCCAGCCACTGGCTGCGTCTTCGCAACCTCGTGACTCCGGATGCGGCGCCGGTGCTCCAGTCGCTGGATGGATCTTGGATCAGCGCTGGTTTGCTGATCACCTTTGCGGCCTGCCTGATGGTGGTGGCCAGCGACATCGGGTCTTATGCCATCGGCCGTCGCTTTGGATCCCGGCCTCTCTCGCCGATTTCGCCCGCCAAAACCATTGAGGGTGCCTATGGCGGTTTGGCTTCCGCCATCGTGATCGGCGCCTTGACCGGCGCCCTGTTGATGTGGCCTCTCGGCTGGTGGACGGGGGGATGTCTGGGCGCGTTGGTCGCGCTGTTTGCGCTCGTGGGCGATCTCACCGAATCGATGATGAAACGGGATGCAGGCTTGAAGGATTCAGGCGATGCCTTGCCAGGTCATGGCGGAATTCTGGATCGCATCGACAGCTATCTGTTCACTCCTGCCGTTGTGTTTTATGCCGTCACCCTGGTGCTGCCGGTGCTCAGCTAGGGCTGCACGCTGGCCTTGCCTTTCAGCAGAAGCTGCCCTGCTTGCAGACGGGCCTCTTCAATCTGAATCGCAGGATCCATCGGAATCAGCATGCTTCCTTCCGCATCACAGTGATCAACCCGGATCGTTCCCTGTTCGGCGTTCAGCCGGAAACTGCGGCGCACGGGGTCTTTGCCTGTGATCACGTCAGCCGTGAGCTTGAGGATGTCGTTGTCAATCGAGAGGGATCGCAGGGGAGTTAGACCCATGAGTTGCTCGGACAGCAGGTCACCCAACCAGCGCCAGCGATCGCTGGCCAGGGCTTGGTTGAGCTCCACACCCGAAAGCACCACTTCTCCAGAGATCAAGAAGGGTTCCTCGAATTGCACCGGTTGATTGGGCTGACCCGGCCGCAGCGAAGCCTTCAACTCACCCGATTGAAGGTCAGCCCTGACCAGGGGCAATTGCTGGAACTGAACACGTTTGGCCTGCAACGTCACACCCTTGAGACGTCCTTTCAGTAACGCGAAGGCGGACCCCTGCAGCGAGAGATTCAAGTCGTCAACGGAGTCGCACTGGGAGCGGATCCATCGCTGCAGACCGCTTGCCAGCAGCTGTAAGACCGGGCCTGAACTGGGGCTGGACATGGATCAACCAGGCAGGAACACAGTGTTGCATCGTTCTGAAACGTCCTCAGGTCGATCAATGTGCGGGAGATGGCCACAGGCATCGAGGCTTTCCACGGGATGCTTCAGCAGGGCGCTTAACGCTTGCTTTTGCCCCGCCCTGAGAATCCTGTCGTTGTTTCCCCAAAGCACATGCAGGGGCTGTTGGGGAAGCGGGTGACCGCTGCCTGAGAAGCCACCGCTGCGGGCAAAAGCTGCCAGTGCTTCGCTCCAGCCAGGACATTGGAGATGGAGCGATGCAATTTGCTCCTCCGCGGGACCGACATCGCGGTCAGGGTCGGCAAACGCCTGTCGGCAGAGACCACGACGCACTCCCGGACGGCTGAGGAACCAGGCGCCGAGTCGATCCAGAAGGGGCGGGACGGGCATGGGACGCCCGGTTAGTCCAGCCGGTGCCAGCAGGAGCAACGTGTTGATCCGATCAGGCTGACGACG
This sequence comes from Synechococcus sp. BMK-MC-1, assembly GCF_014279955.1. Classification (NCBI taxonomy): domain Bacteria; kingdom Bacillati; phylum Cyanobacteriota; class Cyanophyceae; order Synechococcales; family Synechococcaceae; genus Synechococcus; species Synechococcus sp. BMK-MC-1. The sequence continues at coordinate 1,503,286 of NZ_CP047939.1, read as the reverse complement.
GGCCATTTCCACGGCGACAGCTCCCCCCATCGACGCGCCGATGACACCGACCGGACGGTGACCCGGGATCCGTTGCAGAACGCTGTCCAAATGGCGCAAAACCGGCTCCCTGCCGTAGTCAGCTGCGCTGGGTCTGGGACTGAAGCCGAATCCGAACAAGTCGGGGATGAACAGTTGAAACCGACTGCACAGCAGGGGGGCGATCCGTCTGTACTCCAAAAAACTGCTGTCGAATCCATGGAGAAGGAGCAGGGGTTCCCCTTGGCCGATAACCGCCACAGGGAAGGGAGCTTCGACTCCTAATTCAGGGAGACTCCACCACTGCAGCTGGTCGAGCAGGGCCGCAGCCTGGGGATCCAGCAGGTTGCAGCGAATGGCTTCGAGTTGGGTTTTCAAGGGCGTCGAACGCTGGGTTCTGAGGCTCCAACAAGCGCTTCCAGAAGAGCTCCCGGTGTCACAGAGAAGGGGAGATGGTGAAGGTCGGAGCCTTCACGGCAGGCGAAATCGCAAACCTGTTGAAGGTCACTCAAGCTGGCCTCGGAGAGTCCGAGATCGTCGAGGCTGACCGGGAGTCCGAGTTGCTTGAGCAGGGGCAGCAACTGACGGTGGGCCTGTTCTGCCAGGCGATTGCCGCCCAAGCGTTCCTCGAGGCGAAGTTGAACCAGCACTCCGAATCCCACTTTTTCGCCGTGCAGGGATCCGTGGCAGGCCTGAAGTTGGGTGAGCCCGTTGTGCACAGCATGGGCTGCAACCGTGCGGCAGCGTGCCCCACCCAGGCCTCCAATCACGCCTGCTGTGAGCCCACAGGCTTCAATCACGCGAACCCAAGCGTCACCGCCTGGATTCTGCATGGCATCCACGCTGTCGATCAGAAGCTGATCGCGCAGAACGCGCGCCATCTGAACCGCTTGCAGGATGAGTCCATCCTGGCTGGCACCACTGCTCACGGAGGCTTCGTACCACTTGGCCAGCGCATCAGCGATGCCACTGGCAAGGGTGCGGGGGGGTGCCTGACGCAGGAGATCGTGGTCGAACACCAGCAGGTCCGGACAGTGTTTCAAGGCCTGATCGCCGAGAAATGCACCGTCTGGGCTGTAGAGATTGGAGAGTGCGGTCCAGCCAGCACAGGTTGAGGCACTCAGTGGAACGGTGATGCAGGGCAGATCGAGACGGTCGGCAAGGAGCTTGCCGGCATCCAGAACTTTTCCTCCACCAGCGGCGATCACCCCATCACTGCGGTGAACCGACCATTCCGCTTGAAGACGACTTAAGTCTTCGTTGCAGCAGTCATGCCTAAGGAGCGCTGGCGCGACCTTCATTCCAGCCGACGTGAGGCTGGAGATCAGCGTGTCGCGCAGAGGCTGCGTGGCTGAACTTCGACCCAGGAAGAGCGGGCTGGAGCAGAGCGCACGGATCTGGGGAAGGGCGTCTTGCCAGGCACCGGAGCCGCGAATCACGCGGACCGGCGCCATGGAGTGATGGGAGATCAAACAGGTGTTTTCTGTTGCGGACATCCAGGTCAGCGACCGGCACTGGCCAGCTCAGGGGTCTCAGTGGCCGTGCGGTTCAAGTGTTTGACAACCACCTTGCCATCTTCGACGTCCACTTCAGCTTCGTCCCCGTCCTTGATGCGACCGGAGAGAACTTCCTCAGCAAGGCTGTCCTCGAGCAGACGCATGACGGCACGGCGCAGTGGTCTGGCGCCGTAGGCGGGGTTGTAACCCTCTTCCACAAGCCGCTCTTTGAAGGCATCGGAGACCGTAAGGGTGATTCCCTTTTCACCGATCCGACCAAAGACTTCACGCAGCATGATTTCTGCGATCTCCTTCACTTCGTCACGGTTGAGCTGTCTGAACACGATGATTTCGTCCAGTCGGTTCAGGAACTCAGGGCGGAAGTACTGCTTGAGCTCTTCATTCACCAGGGAACGGATTCGGTTGTACTGATTTTCTTCAGCGTTCTCGCCGGAGAATTCGAAGCCGAGGCCACCACCACCTTTTTCGATCACTTTCGAACCGATGTTCGAGGTCATGATGATCAAGGTGTTTTTGAAATCCACCGTCCGGCCTTTGGAATCGGTGAGACGGCCATCTTCGAGCAGCTGCAGCAGCAGATTGAAGACATCGGGGTGGGCTTTCTCAATCTCATCGAACAGCACCACTGTGTAAGGCCTGCGACGCACGGCTTCCGTGAGCTGACCGCCTTCGTTGAATCCCACGTAGCCCGGAGGGGATCCGATCAATTTGCTGACCGTATGCCGCTCCATGAATTCCGACATGTCGAGGCGGATCATGGCTTCTTCACTGCCGAAGAAGTAAGCCGCGAGCGCTTTGGTGAGTTCGGTTTTGCCCACACCCGTCGGGCCAGAGAAAATGAAGCTGGCGATGGGGCGGTTGGGATTTTTCAGACCCACACGCGCCCGGCGGATGGCTTTGGAGACCGCTTTGACCGCTTCGTCCTGACCGATCAAGCGCTTGTGCAGGGTTTCCTCCATGTTGAGGAGTTTCACCGACTCGCTTTCCGTGAGTTTCTGAACAGGCACACCCGTCCAGGACGCCACGATCTGAGCGATGTCTTCTTCGTTCACAACAGGTGTCGTGCCCGTGACCGCCAACTCAGTGGCTACAGCAGACTCGGTTGATGCAACGTCAACGTCTGTGGCTTGATCCTCAGTCTGTTGATTGTCAGAGGGGGAGTCCTCGCGGCTGGACTGCAACAGCGAACGAATCTTGTCCCGCAGCTCAACTTCTTTATCGCGCAGTTCACCGGCGCGGCTGAAATCCTGCTCGCGGACGGCGTCCTCTTTCTCCTTCTGAACAGAACGAAGTTCCTTATCCACTTCCTTGGCTTCCGGTGGAAGCTTGGAATTCATCAGGCGCACGCGGCTGCCGGCTTCATCGATCAGATCGATGGCCTTGTCGGGAAGGAAACGGTCGGAGATGTAGCGATCGCCAAGGGTTGCAGCGGCTTCAAGCGCTTCATCGGTGATGCGCAAGCGGTGATGCTGCTCATAGCGTTCGCGCAGACCCTTGAGAATTTCAATGGTGTCATCAATGGATGGTTCTCCCACCGTGACGGGCTGGAAGCGTCGCTCGAGGGCAGCGTCACGTTCGATGTGTTTGCGGTACTCATCGAGGGTGGTGGCACCGATGCATTGCAGTTCTCCCCGTGCCAGGGCTGGCTTGAGAATGTTGGCTGCGTCGATGGCCCCTTCGGCAGCGCCGGCACCGATCAAGGTGTGCACCTCGTCGATCACCAGGATCACGTTTCCGGCGGCTTTGATTTCCTCCATGATCTTTTTGAGGCGCTCCTCAAACTCACCTCTGTACTTCGTGCCGGCGACAAGAAGTCCGATGTCGAGGGTGAGGACCCGTTTGTTCTCAAGGATGTCGGGGATGTCTCCCTGCTGAATCCGTTGCGCCAATCCTTCGGCGATGGCTGTTTTGCCAACGCCGGGCTCGCCGATCAGGACCGGATTGTTCTTGGTGCGGCGGCCAAGGATCTGGATGACACGGTCGATTTCGCTCTGACGACCCACCACAGGATCAAGCTTGGCTTCGCCTGCCAGTTGGGTGAGGTTGTTTCCAAACTCGTCGAGCGTTGGCGTTTTTGTGGATCCCTTGCTTCCTGATCCACTTCCACCGGCTCCAACCTCTGCGGTTTCTCCGAGCATGCGGATCACCTGGGTTCTCACCTTGGAGAGATCCACACCAAGGTTCTCCAAAACCCTGGCGGCAACGCCTTCGCCTTCGCGAATCAGACCGAGCAGCAGATGCTCCGTGCCGATGTAGTTGTGACCGAGTTGGCGAGCCTCTTCCAAGGAGAGCTCAAGCACGCGTTTGGCGCGTGGTGTGAAGGGAATTTCGACGGCAACGAACCCAGACCCACGGCCAATGATTTTTTCGACCTCAACTCTGGCGTCCTTGAGGTTCACACCCATGGATTTGAGAACCTTGGCGGCAACGCCGGTGCCTTCACCGATCAAGCCGAGCAGGATCTGCTCAGTGCCCACGAAATTGTGGCCGAGGCGGCGGGCCTCTTCCTGGGCCAGCATGATCACCTTGATGGCCTTTTCAGTAAACCTCTCAAACATCGATCAGGCCGACAGCTGGTGAACCCAAGCTATCAGGAGTGACGGGTCACTGTGACGACGCCTCTGCCTACGGGAAATCCCTGTGATATCCAGGGTTGAACCCCGCAGAAAGTATTAATCAATGCCGAAATGTATTCGGGTTTTCTGTTTGTTCAGTGCGGATAACCCTACCGATTTCGATTTTTAGCCATTGCAGCAGTGCGTCGCTTCCATCCCGGTAGTACTTCTGCCTAGAACCGGTGGTCACAAACCCCAAGCTTGCGTACAACGCAAGTGCGGCTTGGTTGTTGCTCGCCACATCCAGGCTTGCCTCCAGGGCCCCTGCCATCCCTCCACGCTGGATCAGGGCGTTGGTGATCTGTGCCCCGAGCCCCAGCCTGCGCTGATGGGGAGCAACGGCGACAGCGGTGATCTGCAGTTCGTCAGCCACCAGCCAACCGGCTGCGAGGGCGATCAGCTGCTGCTTCGTATCGTCGATCCCCAGGACGATCCTGCGATCGTCGCTGAGCTCTCGCATCCACTGCTCTCGTGTCCAGAGGCCGTTCAGAGCGGTGCGGTCGAGGGCCAGGCAGGCCTCAAGGTCTCGGATACCGAGCAAGCGCGGTGGGTTGCAGCTTTGCGGGCCCTGCGCTTGGCCTGGCATGCCCTCCATGGACGCTTCTGGAACAACGTGCCTCTTACCATTGCCCATCGCCTCTGTCACACGCTCCATGTCTCAGCCTTTTGAACTCGGGTGTGACACAACCAGTCCCAACCGAAACCTGGCTCCGATCACGGCTGAGATCGATGCCCAGGGAAAGCTCGCGGTTGGAGGCTGTGCGCTGAGCGACCTGGCTGAGCGTTATGGAACGCCCCTTTACGTGCTCGATGAAGCCAGCATCCGCCAGGCATGCCGGGCCTACCGGGAGGCCCTTGAACGTCATTATCCCGGCCCCTCGTTGGCGATCTACGCCTCCAAGGCCAACAGTTCGATGGCCTTATCGGCGTTGGTCGCTTCTGAAGGACTCGGTCTGGATGCCGTCTCAGCCGGTGAATTGATCACCGCCCTCGACGGTGGCATGCCGGCAGAGCGCATGGTGCTGCATGGCAACAACAAATCCTTGGAGGAGTTGGCACTGGCCTATCGCAACGGCGTGATGGTGGTCGCTGATAACCAGCACGACCTTGATTTGCTGCAAACCATCGTTCCGGAGGGTGGCGAGCCAGTGAGGCTCATGCTCCGCTTTACGCCGGGAATCGAGTGTCACACCCACGAGTACATCCGCACTGGACATCTCGACAGCAAATTCGGTTTCGATCCCGATGAGCTCGAGCCGGTGCTCCGCGCGTTGCAAGGTGCCGCCTGGGCCAGGGTCGAGGGTCTGCATGCCCACATCGGCTCCCAGATCTTTGAACTGGAACCCCACCGTGACCTTGCCGCTGTGATGGCTGATGCCCTTGGGTTAGCCCGGGAACTTGGTCATCCAGTTCGTGATCTCAATGTGGGTGGCGGTTTGGGGATCCGCTATGTGAGCAGCGACGATCCACCGAGCATCGATGCCTGGGTTCAAGTGGTCGGTACGGCAGTGGCATCGGCCTGCCAGCAGCGCAATCTCGAGCTACCCCGGCTCCTGTGTGAACCGGGTCGGTCGCTAGTGGCTCCTGCCGGCGTCACCGTCTATACGGTTGGCGCTCGCAAAGTTGTGCCTGGAATTCGCACCTATCTGTCGGTGGATGGAGGCATGAGCGATAACCCCAGGCCGATCACCTATCAATCGCAATACACAGCCTGTCTGGCCGATCGGCCCAAGGCAGAAGCCGAAGAGACGGTCACCATTGCAGGCAAGCACTGCGAATCTGGTGACGTTCTGCTGAAGGATCTCCCATTCCCGGCCTGCACCAGTGGCGAGATTCTCGTGGTGCTCGCTACCGGGGCTTACAACGTCTCCATGAGCTCGAACTACAACCGCATTCCCAGGCCTGCCACGGTGTTGGTGAAAGGTGCTGAAGCGGAACTGGTGCAGCGTAGGGAACAGCCGGAAGATTTACTGCGTTACGACCTGCTGCCAGAACGCCTGCGATCGGTAGTCTGATGTGAGAGGGGAGTGGATGAACGTGTTGGCGGTGTTGCAGTGGCGCCAGCTGTACGACCAACTGTCATCCTCACTGATTCAGTGGCGCCTCCTCGACGTCTTCTGTGCGGTTCTTCTCGGGTTCCTGCTGTTTTCCCGCGTCAACGAACAGCGAACGCTGTGGTTGCTCAGGGGATATCTCTTCCTCGTCTTCTTGGCGTGGTTTGTTCAGTGGTCTGAAAAGCTCCCTCTCACGTCAACGTTCATTGATGCGTTGGTGCTGGCCTGCTCCCTGTCTCTGGCCATCCTCTGGCAGGGGGAATTGCGCAGGCTGATGGAACTCCTGGGAACTGGCAAGCTGGCTGTGCTGCTTGGCAATCCCCAGAGCCGATTGCGAACCACAGCCAGCACGGTGGCTCAACTCACTGAGGCAGCCGGGCGCTTATCCAAAAGCCGTCGGGGCGCCTTGATCGTGGTTGATCTCGGCAGTGATCTGAGGCCTGAGGACTTCCTCAATCCAGGGATCACCATTGATGCTCAGCTCAGCAAAGAACTGCTGCTGAATCTGTTTGCTTCCGATACTCCTCTGCACGATGGCGCTGTGGTGATCAAAGGAAACCGGATCATTTCGGCAGGGGTCATCCTTCCTTTGTCCAGGCAGGGAGTCAGTCGCTACGGAACCCGACACCTCGCCGCTCTGGGGATTACTGAACGGTTCGATCGCTGCATTTGCGTGGTGATTTCCGAGGAATCCGGCACCCTGTCCCTTGCCAACCAGGGCAAGCTTGAGCGACCGATTACCAGCTCTCGTCTGCAGGACTTGCTCACTGAATTAATCGCCGCCTCGGTTTCATCGGCGGCAGTCAAAGCACCATCTCCACGTAGCGTGAAGAAAGGAACTCAGGAATTCCTGCCTTGAGTCGTCAACTGGCCACTAGCGCCGATCAGATCGAGTCCAGGCGCTGCCCCGATGGTCTGGATCCCTCCAAGCTGCCTGGCCATATCGCGGTGATCATGGACGGCAATGGACGCTGGGCCAACGCTCGCGGCCTGCCCCGGGTGATGGGGCATCGTGCTGGCGTGGAAGCCCTCAAGACCACGCTCAGGCTTTGCAATGACTGGGGGATCGGCGCCCTCACGGCCTATGCCTTCTCAACGGAGAACTGGTCGCGTCCCGGTGAGGAGGTGAATTTCTTGATGACCCTGTTCGAAAGAGTGCTGCAGCGTGAGCTGAATGCACTGGAGTCGGAACAGGTGCGCATCCGCTTTCTTGGCGATCTCGAAGCTCTGCCGCCGCGGTTGCAGGCCCTGATCGCCGATGCCACAGAGCGCACGGCTAGCAACCGAGGCATTCATTTCAATGTCTGCACCAACTACGGCGGTCGACGGGAACTGGTGCGCGCGTCACGCCGCCTTGCTGAACGGGTGGCCAGTGGCGAACTTCAGCCGGCTCAGATTGACGAGAAAGCACTTGCTGCAGAGCTTTACACCGTGGGAGAGCGCGATCCAGATCTCCTGATTCGCACCAGTGGCGAGCAGAGGATCAGCAATTTTCTGCTCTGGCAGCTGGCCTATGCGGAGATTCATGTCACCGAGGTGTGCTGGCCTGATTTCGGTGCTGATGCCCTTCTCTCGGCTCTCACCGATTACCAAAGCCGTCGTCGGCGCTTTGGCGGACTGGATGGGGTGATGCCCGACGTTCTGGGATCCTGAACATTGCAGGACACGGGGCTGGTGCGATGAGCGAACAGGTAGACCTACGCCACGACTGGACGTTGGCAGAGATTGAAGCGCTTCTCCAGAGCCCCTTGATGGATCTGCTCTGGAAGGCCCAGGCTGTGCACCGTTCGGCCAATCCCGGCTACAAAGTGCAGTTGGCTTCGCTGCTCAGTGTCAAGACTGGGGGGTGCGAGGAAGACTGTGCCTACTGCCCGCAGTCGATGCATCACAGCAGTGATGTCACAGGCCAGCCTGACCTCGAGGTAAAGGCCGTCCTCGACAGGGCCCGCGTGGCTGCTGAGGCCGGTGCTGATCGCTTCTGCATGGGCTGGGCCTGGCGAGAGATCCGCGAGGGGCCTGCGTTCGAATCGATGTTGTCGATGGTGCGTGGCGTGCGGGAGCTTGGCCTTGAGGCTTGCGTGACCGCCGGCATGCTCACCGACTCGCAGGCTGAACGCTTGGCGGAGGCCGGGCTCACGGCCTACAACCACAACCTGGACACCAGTCCGGAGCACTACGACAGCATCATCACCACGCGCACGTATCAAGAGCGTTTGGAGACGCTGCAAAGGGTCCGACAGGCAGGGGTGACGCTCTGTTGTGGCGGCATCATCGGCATGGGCGAGTCGGTGCGTGATCGCGCCTCAATGCTGCAGGTGTTGGCGTGTCTCGATCCCCATCCTGAAAGTGTTCCGATCAATGCGCTCGTTGCCGTCGAGGGAACCCCACTGGAAGCCCAACCCAGCATCGACCCCCTGGAGCTTGTGCGCATGGTGGCTGTCGCCCGGATTCTGATGCCCCAGAGCCGCGTGCGGCTCAGTGCCGGTCGCGAGCAACTCAATCGCGAAGCCCAGATCCTTTGCTTGCAGGCGGGTGCCGACTCGATCTTCTATGGAGACTCTCTGCTCACCACCAGCAACCCCGCGGTTGAGTCCGACCGTGCCCTTCTCGCTGCGGCCGGAGTGCAGGCCAGTTGGCATGAGAGTGCCGCAGCATGAGTTCGCGGCCCCAGGCTCCATCGCGCTTTCAGGTGGCTGCGTTCTACGCCTTCACCCCACTGGAGCCGCACACGCTCGAGCTGTTGCTGGAGGAACTTCCCGTTCTGGCAGCCCAGGGCCATGTCCTCGGCTCTGTGCTGCTGGCACCGGAGGGGGTGAACGGAACCATTTCCGGTCCTGAGGAGGGGGTCGGCTCCCTTCTCCAGCGCTTGCGCTGCCATCTCGATCTTGGCGAAGCGCATTTCGAGCGCTTTCAGGTGAAGTACAGCCGTTGTGATCGTCAGGCCTTCCGGCGCTTCAAAGCGAGGCGGAAAAAGGAAATCGTCACTCTGGGCGTTCCGTCGGTTGATCCGCGCGCGCGGGTTGGCACGTATGTGTCTCCGTCGGACTGGAACGCTGTGGTGGATGACCCGGACACGCTCCTCATCGACACGCGCAACCGTTATGAGGTGGCCATTGGCAGCTTTGAAGGTGCTGTTGATCCAGGAACCGACAGTTTCCGAGAGTTTCCTGAATGGGTTGAAAAGGAACTCCGCCCGCTGGTGGAGCGCAGGGCTCCGGCTCGGATCGCCATGTTCTGCACCGGTGGCATCCGTTGCGAGAAAGCCAGCAGTTTTCTGATGCAGAAGGGTTTCCCTGAAATTCATCACCTTCAGGGCGGAATTCTCAGCTACCTGGAGCAGATTCCCGAATCCGAAAGCCGCTGGAGGGGGGAATGTTTCGTGTTCGATCAGCGTGTCGCCCTTAACCACCAGCTTCAGCCAGGGCAGCACAGGCTTTGCCATGCCTGCGGCCTGCCGCTCACGCCTGAGCAACGGGGGCTGGAGAGCTATATCCCCGGGGTGCAGTGTCTTCACTGCCAGGACCGGTTCTCGGATCAGGATCGTGAGCGTTTTCGTGAACGCCAACGCCAGTGGGAGCAGCAGCACACAACCGCGCACTGTTCATGACCCCACTGCCGATTCTCTACAGCTTCCGGCGTTGTCCTTACGCCATGCGAGCCCGCTGGGCCATTCTCGAAGCAGGCCTCTTGGTGCAGTGGCGGGAAGTGGAACTCAAGGCCAAGCCCGCCGCCATGCTGGAGGTGTCGCCGAAGGGGACCGTTCCTGTTCTGGTGCTTGCTGACGGGACGATCGTTGATGAAAGTGTGGATGTGATGCACTGGGCCCTGAACCAGGCTGATCCCCGCGATCTCACGCGCAGGCACTGCCTGACGCAGCAAGCCGAGATCCACGAGCTGGTGACGACGAATGATGGTGCGTTCAAGCATCATCTGGATCGCTTCAAATACACCGATCGCTATCCCGGAGCCTGCAAAGACCAGCAACAACAGGCGGGTTTGGCCATCCTGCATCGCTGGTCGCAGCGGATCGATGGCCATGAAGGCTGGCTTCTCGAAGGGGGGTGTTCGCTTGCGGACATTGCCTTGTTCCCCTTCGTGCGCCAGTGGCGGATCGCCGATCCGCAAGGCTTCGACAGTGATCCGGGGTTGCAGGGCATTCGCGGTTGGTTGCAGGCCTTTCTCGATCACCCTGGATTTGAACGCTTGATGCAACGGGCCGATCCCTGGGCCCAGGGGGGGCACCAGCCCCATTTCCCCGCCGACGCCATCGCCGTCCCGACGGATCAACCTCTGTTTCACCTCGCGCTTGCCGAGGACTGGGCGCAGGCTGAGCGTGGCGGGCTGTACTCCATCTCAACGCGAGGGCTGTCCTTGCAACAGGTGGGCTTCATTCACCTGTCCTGGCGAGATCAGGTGTCCGACACCTTCCGGCGCTTTTACGCTGATGCCGGGGAGGTGCTCTTGCTCACCGTGGACCCAAGGCGGGTTTTAGCCCCTTTGCGTGCTGATGCCGTTCCCAGTGGAGAGCTGTTCCCCCACCTCTACGGCGCGTTGCCTGTGGAGGCTGTGACCTCGGCCATCCCCTACCCCACAGACTGACCTGATGCTGGATCAACTGGAACGCGAGGCTTGCAGCCGCAACCTGTTGCTGAGGCTTCAAGTCGGACGTCCCCTCGGCCTTTGGAGTCTGCGCTTGGTGGTGGCCCGCTCCAGCGGGGAGAGGTTGCAGTTGCTGGGAGAGATGAAAGCCTGGGCCTACGGACGTGCTGGTGGACTGCAGCTCGACACGCTGCGCGTCCTTCCCGGTGCACCGGCGGGATGCGGGGATCTGATCTGGGCCGCGACCATGGCCTGGGCCCTGGAAGCCACCCCGTGCCGCCGTGCCCGTCTGCTGGCGATCCGCGATGACGATCGTCAACATCGGCGGCTCGTCCGTTATTTCCAGGCCAAGGGATTCCAGTCGGTTCGCGACGTGCAGGCGGCTCTGCTCGATCTCCCGTTGCGCATGGTCTGGGGCGGTGCCGGTGAACTGATGGTGGGCGACTGTGCCGCAGTGCTCGAAGGCGCTCTTGGCCGTTGGCGCGCTCAAACGGCAGCGTGATAGCTGCTGCGCACCAGTGGAGCGCTGCGCACCACTGAGAAGCCAAGCTCCGTGGCGATCTGACCGAGCTCCGCGAATGCATCTGGATGCCAGTAGCGGGTCACGGGAATGTGGGCCAACGACGGCCGCATGTACTGACCGATGGTGAGGCGCTGGCAGTCCACGGCTCGGAGGTGCTCCATGGTTTGGATCACCTCCTCCTGGGTTTCTCCCAGTCCAAGCATCAAGCCACTTTTGGTGGGGATCTCGGGTGCAAGTTCCCTGGCAGCGGCCAGCAGCCCGAGCGAGCGAGCGTAGGTCGCTCCCCGCCTCACTTCGCCTTGGAGGCGCTCCACGGTTTCCAGATTGTGGTTGAAGCAGACGGGTGAGGCATCCAGCACCGTTTGCAACCGTTGCCGCTGCATCTGGATCGCCTCGCGCTGGTCCGGCTGGCCGCCCCAGAAGTCTGGCGTCAGCACTTCAATCGCGATCAGTGGGTTGCGCCGGCGGATGGCCTCGATGGCACGGGTGAACAGGGACGCGCCATGGTCCTCCAGATCGTCGCGGGCCACTGCTGTGAGCACCACGTAACGCAGCCCCATGGTGATCACGGCATCGGCCACCCGCTCCGCTTCCATGGGATTCAGCAGTTCGGGTGCCTGGCCTTTATCCACCTGACAGAACGCACAACTGCGCGTGCAGATCGACCCACCCAGCAGAAATGTGGCCGTGCCAGCGGCGTAGCACTCGCCCCGATTCGGACAGCGCCCTTCTTCGCAGATGGTGTGAAGGGCGTTGGATTTCACAAGGGTCTGAACATGCTCAATCGCCGAGACGTTGCCCACGGGTCGCCGCAACCATTCGGGCAGGCGTTCCCGCGGTGGAATCGAGGAGTAGCGACTGATCTTCTGGCCCATGCCAATCACTCCACAGCCCGTCGCCCTTCCAGCGCCCGGCTCAGGGTGACGTCGTCGGCGTATTCCAGCTCGCTCCCCACCGGAAGCCCATAGGCAATCCGACTGACGCGGGTGAACGGTTTGAGCAACCTGGCCACATAAAGGCTGGTGGTATCGCCTTCCACGCTGGGCGTCAGCGCCAGGATCACTTCTTCGGTGTTGTTGGCTGCGACCCTCTTCACCAAACTGGAGATCTGAAGCAGGTCGGGGCCGATTCCATCCATCGGTGAGATCAGGCCTCCGAGAACGTGATAGTGGCCAGAAAATTCCCGGGTGCGCTCCAGCGCCAGGAGATCGCGTGAGTCGGCGACCACGCAGATCTGTCCGTTGGCCCGTTCGGGGTTGCGGCAGATCTCACAGGTGGGCTCCGCGCTGAGATGGTGGCAGGTCTGGCAGTGGCCAACCTCCGTTCGTGCCGCCAGAAGTGCATCGGCAAAGCTGCGGATCTGCTCCTCCGGTTGGCGAAGCAGATGCAGGGCCAGTCGCTGCGCAGTGCGTGGTCCGATTCCAGGCAACCGCTCGAATTGATCGATCAGCCGTGCCAGTGGGCGGGTGAAGCCGCTCAGAACTCTTTGGCAAGTGTCTGAAATCTAGGCAGGCATTGGCACGGGCAGAATGCTCCCATCCCGACGATTTCCCGATGCGTGTTCAGCTGCACTCCTCGCTCAGAACGTTGTGCGCACTTTTCTGTGTCTTGATGCTGACCGCTTGCAGCGGAGCAGGGGCCGGGCTCAACTCGTTCAAGAGCCCCGATGGACGCTATGCCTTTCTGTATCCGTCTGGATGGACGCGCGTTGCTGTGACCGGTGGCCCCCAGGTGGTCTTTCATGACCTGATCAACAGTGATGAGACCGTCAGCTTGGTGGTCTCCGATGTCGATCCAGACAATGACCTTGAGGGGTTGGGAAGTGCCGTTGCTGTCGGCGAACGTCTGCGTCGTGAGGTGATTGCCCCCGAGGGCAGCGGCCGTGTTGCCGACCTCATCGAAGCGCGCGAACGCGAGAGTGATGGTCACACGTTTTACGACCTCGAATACGCCGTTCATCTTCAGGATCGAGACCGGCACGAGCTGGCCACGGTTGTGGTCGATCGTGGTCGCCTTTACACCTTGGCCACCAGCACGAATGAAGCGCGCTGGACCAAGGTTCAGGGGTTGTTTGAGTCGGTGATCACATCCTTCACCTTGCTGATCTGAAGCGATGGCGTCTGCTTGAACTGTCCTCCTTGGTGCAGCAACAGGCGCCCGTCAGCAGCAGGATGACTTCATGACAACATCCAGCAGGGTTGAACGACTCCGGGGGCGCTGGAATGGCCTCTCGGAGCATCAGCAGGTCGGGGTCTCCCTTGCTGGGGTTGGTGGGTTGTTTGGCCTTTGGCTGATGTTCTGGCCTGTGCCCACGCAGGTGGAAGGCCAGGGCGTTTTGATTTATCCCGACAATGCGGGGATCCTCAATGCCCGTTCGGGAGGGCAGGTCCTGCGCATCGACACCAAGGTGGGAGATCGGGTGCGCCAGGGCCAGGTGTTGATGACCTTGTATCTCCCTGTACTGGAACGTCAGCTCGATCAGCAGCAAGGCAATCTCGAGCAGCTCATGTTGCAGAACGAGGAGCTCAATCAACGCGACGCTCTGCGGATCGCCACGGCCAAGGCAGCACTGGATACCGCTCTCGCCAAGCTTGATGATGATCAGAAACGTCTGGCCCAGCTGCAATCCACCTACACCAGCAAGCTCAAGAATCTCGATTGGCTGGCCCAGCGCGAGGTGGTGGCACCGCTCTCGAGGGCTGTGGTGTCTGCGGAGCAAGGCCTGACCACAACCAGTGTTCAGCTCGATGACATCAAGATTCAGCGCAAAGATGAGATCACCCAGTTTCAGCAGATCAAGCTGGGCATTGAAACCGAGCAACTCGATCGCAATTTTCAGATCGACGATCTCAAGCGCAAGATCAAAGTGACGGAAGCCAAGATTGCCTTTGATGGAAAGGTGATCGCCGAGCGCAGCGGAACCGTTCTCGATCTACAGGTGATTGCTGGTCAAACCGTGAAAACCAGTGACCGCCTCGGCACCATCGGCCGAAACCAAGCGCCAGGGGGCGATCAACGCAAAACTGGAGGCGATCTGATTGCTGTGTCCTACTTTTCTCCGGCGGATGCCCGTCGTCTCCCCCTCGGGCTCCCGGTTGAAGTGGTTCCACACTGGAACCAGCGTGGTCGTTTCGGTGGGATCGAGGGCAAAGTGCGCAGTGTGCTCACGCTGCCTGCAACGCAAGAAGACATCTCCACAACCGTGGGCAACAGTCAGTTGGCCGAAGAACTCGTGAAGGATGGGCCCGTGATGCGTGCCGAAATCGAACTGGATCGTCTCCCCGGCAGCGATGATGGTTATCGCTGGACACTGTCCCAAGGCAGTGGCGTGTTTCCGATCCGCGATGGTCTCACCGTCGATACGTTTGCTTACGTCGAATGGCGTTCGCCGATCACCTACATCATTCCCGGTCTGCGCTCGCTGACCGGTGGGTTCCGAACCTTCAGGATCGATCGTCTCTGGGATCTGCCATTCCTGCGGCAGCCCGGAACTCCACAGTGATGCCCTAACGCCCATGGCCATCCGTTCTCTTCTCCGTCAGGAACTTCCCTGGCTCATTTCCGAGATCGTTCTGCTGATGATTCTCTTGAATGCCAATCCTCCGGAACTGTGGTTTTGGTTGGTGGTGTTTCTGGTGGTGTTCGGCTATCGGATCGAGCGTTGGTGGTCGTCACGGCCGGGGAGCTGACCGAAACGACGACGCCTCCAGGGTGAGGGTTGCGGGAACCGCTTGCTGCGGATTGCGGGGCATGGGAAGCAGTTCCCTCAGCAGCTGGGCGTAGGTGACATTCACATCCACGGTGGCGATCAGGCGATTGACCAGGGCGTTCACCAGCTGGGTTTGGGTGACGGAGAGATCCACTTCATTGGCAAGTCCGGTTTTGTAGCGAAGGGTGCTGTCACGGAAGGCTTCCTTGCTGGCCCCCACGGCACGCCGTGCCGACAGCAGTTTGGCCAGGCTGGCCTCATGGTTCAGAAATGCCCGTTCAAGCCGCAGGCGGATGGCATTGCGGGTGGCTGCATAGGCCTGGGTTGCGGCCTGTTCCTGGATAGACAGCGCTTTGACGGCATTGGATGTGACACCGGCATTGAAGATCATCCAGTTGAAGGCCAAGCCGACCGACCAGTCGTATCCGGCGACCTGCTCAAGCGGCAGAAATGTGGCTCCGCAGCAGCCGTCACCGATCAGTGAGAAGTTGAAGATGCGCTCCACAGAGGCCAATCCGCCAATGGAGGCAAACAGGCTGAGCTGGGGAAGGAGCTGCGCTGCAGTCTCGTCCTGGCGCAGGGCCAGGGCCCGCCGTGTGGCAAGGATCGCGTCGAGTTCTGGGTTGTTGTCGTAAGCGGCCAGGAGGGTCTGTTCGAGATTCAGAGGCCAGGCTGGTGATAGGTTGATCGGGTCAGCGGCGCTGGGAATCACATCAGCGGGCAGATTGAGAACGCTCCAGAGGGCCCTCCTGGAGACGGCGCGATCGGCAAGAGCCTGGATGAGATCTTCCTGATCCGTCGACAGCGTTGCACTGCGGCGCAGCAGGTCAACCCGCGGCACCAGACCGGCTTGCTTGAGATTCAGCGTGTCTTCCAGCACGATCAGATCCGTTCGCACCACGGCATCGCGGATCCGCACCAACTGCTCGTTGAGTTGAAGCTGGTAGTACGCCTCGCTCACCTCCAGTTGCAGGGTGCGCAGTTGGTTGGCGTACTGCTGCTGGACCTGATCAAGCCTGGCTTGTGCAGCGCGAACCCTGGGGGTGCGCGCGAAATCGATCACGGCATAGTTGAGTTCCAGTCCCGCCTGGGAGTCCACGCCGTTGGACACGGCATAGAGCCCACCGCCTGCGGGAACGAAAAAGGGACCAGCCTGCTCACCCTTCACCGTTGTGCCGTTGTTGGTGAGGGCAAGATTCGGTGACTGTCCCTGCTTGGCAAACAGGGGCCCGAATCCAAACGCGTTGTTGGCGTAGGGCGAATACGTTGTGCTGCCGCTCTGGAATCCCTCAGCGTCAGCAAACACGCTGATCGTGGGCCAGTAGGTGCCGGCCAGCGACGCCACTCTGGCGGCCTGGGCTTCGATCTGGTCACGCTGCACCTGAAGGGAGGGATTGTTGCGGAAGGCGATGGCGACCGCCTGCTCCAGGGTGACCGATTGAACGGGGGTGGCCTTGCTGGCGTGTTCCGGCAAGGCCAGGGGGCTGTCCGGCCGGCTGGTTTCCTCGCGCAACGGACCCTCCGCGGGTCGGTTGGCGTCCATCAGGTTGGCAGGGAGTTCCGGTGTCAGCAGGTCATCGCTTGACTCCAGCGCTGGTGCGGGACCGAGCAGGGTGTCGAGGCTGTCGAGTTGCTGATTCAGACGTTCCCAGCTGCGTTCCAGTTGCCGCGTGCTTCCGCCCAGATTCAACGGCGCTGCCGCTGCGCCAGCCGGTAAGGGGGCGGAGCGAACAACGGCAGGCAGCACACCTCCGATCAGCGGGACCAGAAGGGTTCCTCGGATGGCGATCCTGATCAAGGAACTGTCCTGACGTTGATTGACAACGATCCTGCCGAGCTTCAAGGGTCAGGCCTTGAGCCAGTGACAGGCGTTGAGCTGGCCATTCCCGGTTTGCAATTGCGCAGTGCCGAGGCTGCGTGGTCGATCAGTGAAGCCCGAAGAACAATTTGTCGCATCCTTGCGGCAGCGATTGCCTGGGTTTCGTGGTCCTGGAGAGTGTCTTTTTCAAGACTGCTCACCAAGTGGCCTGAGGCAGCATCAAGGTTGCGGTTGAGGTGGCTGAGCGTATCGAGATTGAGCGTTTGTTTGTCTCCTAAAGAGAGCTTGCGCAGCTCCCCAGCCAAGGTGTTGAGAAGGGTGATCAGCTGATGCAACACCTCGGCTTCTTGGCGATGCAACGCTTTGATCACGGCTGGGGACTGAATCGGGGCCGGTAGGCCCCGCAGCCCGTCCAGCACCGACAGCAGTTGGGAGCAGAGAAGATCCAGTTCGCTCCAGAGCTCATGCAAGGGATGATGTTCAGGATCGACGCCGAGCTCCAGCTGGGCGCTCTCCCGCTGGCCGCGGATGGCGTTGATCTGCTTCAGCAATGCTTGGCGACGTTGGCGTCGGAGGGACATCGACAACCGTGCCGGTGCGTCTTGTTCAAGACGGTCGGCTTCCAGTGAAAACTCCTCGCTCAAAGCATTCACCATCGTGGCCAGGGCCTGATGCAGGTTGGGGATGCTTTTGCTGGGCCAGATCGTGCGGGTGGCCCAAAGCGACAGCGCAATGCCGATAGCGGTCCAGAACAGCCGTGCCGTTCCCCAGCTGGTTTCCCCTGCTCCATGGACCAGCCAGCCCATGATCACGATGTTTCCGGCCACCTTGTAGCCAACCTGTAGACCGAGCGCTCCTCCCAGGAATCGCACCGTTGCCAGAGCCAATCCGAGTGCCAGCGCCAAGGGCATCTGCAGGTCGCGGGAAAAGATCATCAGCACGATCACCCCAAGCACACTGCCAAGCATCCGTTGGATGCTGAGATTGAGAGAATTGCCGTAGCTGCTCGTGAGAACCGCTGCGGTGGTGAGCGGGATGTAGTAGCCAAAGCCCATCGGGCTCAGCAGACCGAACCCCGCGCCTAATCCAGTGACCAGCGCCAGGCGGAGATCGGAGCGCAGCACCCATGGACGGGCTGTAGAGGGTGGCTTGCTCATCAGGGCTGGACTCGGTTCAAGAGCTGTTGGCTGCGGATCAGTCGTTGGAATCGGGTGACCTGTTCTTCGAGGGCGATGCGTTGAGGGAGCGCTAGCGCGGATCCGCTGGACTCCAATCTCAGGGCTTCGGCTGGGGCTCCCGGCCCATTGAGGTGAGCGCTGAGATAGTGACTGAGCTCGGGTAGCGGGTTGGGGCCAAGCTCCTGATGGACCCGCTGAATCAGGCGTTCCACCAGAAGCCAACGCACCTGCAGGCAGCGCCAAAGGCTCATCCGTTGAGGCCAGCGCAAACGCTTCAGTGTGCGGGCCTGTCTCTCCCCGAGGTTGTTTTCAACGTTGATCAGGCGCTGCAATTCCAGAAGCTGCCGGGTGATGGCTTCCGCGTTGATGGCCGCAGGAGGAGGGCCTTCACCCATGAGCGCGGCGCTGTGCGCCTCCAGTCGTTGCTGCAGGCTGGCTTCCAGTTGCTGGTGCAGCTCCTGCATACGAGCCAAACGGTTCTTTGGCCAGAGCAGCCGTCCCATCACCAATGCCACCGCGATCCCCACGAGCGTGTCGAGACTGCGGTTGAACACATAGCTCCAGTTGAGCTTGGTGTAGGCATCGATGCCGAGAAACATCACCGTCACCACAACGGCCGTTGAGAGTCCACTCGACCAACCCATGCGTCTGAGCACGGGAATCGTGATCAGCAAGCTGACCAGGATTCCGATCCAGCCTGAGAGAATGGTATGCACCAGAAAGGTGACAAGGCCTCCAACGGCTGTGCCGAGAATCCTGCCGCGCGCAGCCTGCAGGCTGTTTTCATCCTGGTCATCAACCACGGTGATGACGGCCAGCAAGGGGTACCAGAGGTAGGTGATGCGTTGAAAGTGCTGGGCGATGGCACAGGTGATCAGGATGCTGAGACCCAGTCGAAGACTCTGTCGCAGCAGATTGGCGTCCAATGCACCCCCAGCGTCGCCAGCATTCTGGTGCGCTGAAGGGGTGTTGGCTCAGAACAGCAGGCGGTAGCGCCAGCTGCTGGACTCTGTGGCGTCGATGCCCTTGGGCCCCTGTCCCGGCCACTCTGTCTCCAGATAACTAATGCCATTGCGGTAAAAGGGGCGCGCCGGCAGGCGTTGCGTTTCCAGTTCGGTGAGTCCCATCGCCGTGATCAACCCTCCCAGCTCCATCGCGCCAAGATCCGTGTCGAGATTGCGACCCGCCGCATTGATCAGAGCGGGAAGCTTCAGCACATGTTGGGGCTTTGTCAGGGTGCTGAACAGGCTCTTCAGCACCAGTTGTTGGCGATCGAGTCGTCCAAGATCGCCTTCGCCGTCATGGCGCCAACGCAGGAATCCCTCCAGTTCACGGCCGCGGAGCACCTGGAGGCCAGGCTGGAGATCGATCAGCAATCCCTGGCTGTTGTCGCGGTAGTAGAGGCGCTTTGGAACATCCACTTCCACGCCTCCCACCAGATCGCTGAGGGTGCGGATTCCTTCAAGATTCACAAGGATGTGATGGTCGATCGGACGTCCCATCAGCCGTGAGAGTTCTCTCTTCAGGGCGTCCGCACCACCGCGAGCGAACAGTGCATTGGCTTTGAGCGGACCGAAGCTGCGGGAGTCGATGTAGCTGTCTCTTGGAATCTGGGTGATGGAGGTCCGGCCTGCCTCGAGCCGGATGGTGAAAATGGCGTCGGTGTTTCCGCCACCTTCATCCACTCCCAGGACCAGGACCTCGCGATTGTCGAAGACCGACCAGGCTGAGAATGGATTGCTGACGGGAATCAGCGCGGGGGCTTCCGCTTCCGGCATCAGCGTCCGGCTCAGCGGAATCGCCAGCAGAAACCCTCCGGTCAGGCCAGCGGCGGCTGCCAGGAGAAGGACGTTGGTTCCGACGCGCTGCCGGTTGTTCATCTCCTCAACTTAGGCCGTTGTTTCCCTGTTCTTAAGATTTTCTTTGTGTTGCGTCTAAAGCAGCGGGTCGCTGATCACCAAGGACCCGCAGGCCAGCTGGTTCACCAGATTGCTGGTGCGGTCGCTGGCGGGAATCGGAAGGCCTGCGACACGCCGGCGCTGTGAGCGCAGGATCACCAGATCGTGATCACGGCTTTTGCGGTGGATGATGCGGTCAACTCCGGGCCCCTCGCAGAGCTCGATGCGTAGGTCAAGTGCTTTGGCGTCGCCTCGCGATGACCAGCTGAGGAGTTCATCGCGCATCCATGACCGGTCATGGCGATTGAAGCGGGGGTCGTGGATGTGCAGGAGGGTGATGTGGGAGTCACTGGTCTCACTGGCGCTGTCCTGAAGGCGCAAGGCCAACTCGAACTGCTCCCGTGCGTTGGAGGAGAGATCTTTGATTGGCACAAGGATTCTTCGGAATCCTGTGTTGGATTCCTTGTTCAGATTCACCACCACCACAGGGCAGTGAGCTGTTCTGCACACGCCATCCACCAAATCGCCGAACAGCCAGTTGCGCAGTCGATCGGGACGACCTGCGCCGATGAGAAGCAAATCAGCGCTTTGCTCAAGGGCGCTGCGGCTCATGCCGCCTGGAATGTCTTCATCCAGACGCAGCAGGCAGCGGGTGGTGACGGAGAGGCTGTTACCGATTAGGGAGGCTTCCTTGAGCCGCTCCCTTGCTGCAGCGAGAGCTCTGTTGAGCCCACCGCGGGCATCCTCGAGATTGGGGCTCACGAGAGCGAGGGGCAGCAGCTGCCCGCGTTGGTCATCGTCTCCTTTGAGCAGGCGTGCGGCGATGGTGAGAAGGCGCCCTTCGGTGGCTGGATTGGCGATGGGCACAACGATATTCAAGGGCCTTCGGACAACGGCTCGCGTGGGCGATGTGGCGCTTGCAGGCGCTGTTGTGCTGGCAAGACCAGGTTGGGAGCTGTCTTCGTCAGGTTCCATCAGCGCCACCACGGATCGGGTGGTCAGCGTTGGGCCCAGGGTCGCCGTCACCACCATCACAGCGAGCACGCTGTTCAGCACCGTGGCATTCAGCAAGCCGGCTTGGAATCCCACAAAGGCAGTGGCCAGGGTGGCGGCCACCTTCGGCATCGCCAGGGACCACATCAGCAGGATCTGGTTGTTGTTGTATCCGAACCAGCGACCCGCGCAGATCGCTGCCAAGGCTTTGCAGCCCAGGGCACCAACCAGCATCAACACCGTGAAGTCGAGCGTGTTCACACTCGCGACAAGGTCGCCGAGATTGAGCAGCAGCCCAAGGTGAATGAAGAAAATGGGGATGAAGAGCGCGCCGCCGACGAAAATCACCTGCTCCTTCACTCTCCCCTCGGGCAGCACCGAATTCACGGCGAGTCCGGCGAGAAAAGCGCCAACGATTTTTTCCACACCTGCCAGTTCAGCGCCGAGGGAGGCAATGAACAAAGCCAGCAACACCGTGAGAAAAACCCGGTTTTCGTCGGTGATGCTGCGCATCCAAAGCCGCCGTCCAAGCCATCGGATCGCCCACACCACGCCGACAGAGAAGATGGCGATGCTGGCGAACAGCCCGGTGATCCCTTTCGCTGTGAGGTTTCCGCCTCCAAGTCCCAGGGCGACCGCAAGCAAGAGCAGGGCGGCGATATCCGTGAGGATCGTGCTGCCCACGCTCACGATCACCGATTCATCACGCTGGGCTCCGTAGCTGCGCACGATCGGGTAGCCGAGGGGGGTGTGCGTGGCCATCAAGGCCCCAAGCAGCAGACTGGAGACCAAGGGGAAACCGAAAAGGCGGCCGATGCCAACCCCTGTGGCCACACCGAAGCCAAACACCAACAGGCCAAACCCCACCGAGCGGTTTTTCACCCGGTTGAACTCCTCAAGATCGATCTCCAGTCCGACGGTGAACAGCAGGTAGATCGCGCCGATATCAGAGAGCAGGGTGATGGTTTCTCCCTGGGCATCAAGCCATTGCAGGCAGTGGGGACCCACCAGCACGCCGGCTGCCAAAAGGCCCACGAGGTCTGGCAGTCGCAGGCGTCTGGTGAGAGGTGGCACCAGCACGGCGATGGCCACCAACAGGGCAAAGATGCCCAGGGGGTGCTCCATCATGTGATGCAGTGATGCTGCCATCAGCCCCTGCGATTAGAGCGCCAGCGCCTCGTCGCTGCGCAGGCCGGCTTGCACGCGCCAGAGGTCTGCGTAGGCGCCCGGCTGATGCAGGAGTTGATCATGGGTTCCGTCCTCAACAATGCGTCCTTGATCCATGACGACGATTCGATCGGCATGACGCACCGTGCTGAGGCGATGGGCAATCACCAGTGTGGTGCGATTCGCTGTGATGTGCATCAGGGAGCGCTGAATCGCCGCTTCGGTGTCGTTGTCAACGGCGGCTGTGGCCTCATCGAGCACCAGGATCGGAGCATCTTTGAGGATGGCTCGAGCGAGGGCGATGCGTTGTCGCTGTCCACCAGAGAGCCTCTGTCCCCGCTCACCCACCACCGTGTCGAACCCATCAGGCAAGGCATCGATGAACTCGAGTGCTTCGGCCTGCCGGGCCGATTCACGCACCGCCGCTTCGCTGGCCTCGGGAGCGGCGTAAGCGATGTTGTCCCGCACGGTGCCGTGGAACAGATAGATGTCTTGGCTCACGAGGGCGATCGCCCGCCGCAGGTCACCGAGCTGCAATTGATCGATCGGAATGCCATCAAGAAGGATCTGCCCTCCGCTCAAGGGGTACAGGCGCAACAGAAGTTTCACGAGTGAGCTTTTGCCTGATCCGGTCGCGCCAACGATTCCCAGGGTGCTGCCTGCCTGAATGGTGAGATCGAAGTGATTCAGGAGCGGTGGCCGCTCCCGGTAGCCAAAGTTCACGGCCTCGTACCGCACTTCACCCCGGATCTGGGCGTGATTCAGGGTCCGGGTGCCCCCCGAGATGTGGATCGGCGTGTCGATCAGATCCAGCACCCGGTGGGTGGAGGCCATGGAGCGCTGGTAATCATCCAGCGTGCGGCCGAGGGTGGTGAGTGGCCAGAGCAACCGCTGGGTGATGAACACGAGAAAGCTGTAAGTGCCCACAGCGATCACGCCCTGCCAGGCCTGGAGACCTCCGATCAGGAGGATCGCCAGGAACGCGAACAGAATCGCGAAGCGAATCAGGGGGATGAAGGCCGCCGAAATGCGGATGGCGCTGCGGTTGCAGTGCCGGTATGCATTGCTCTCCTGCCGCAGTTGCTCCAGCTCCCAGGTTTCGTTGGCGAAGCTCTTGATTGTGAGCATGCCGCCGAGGTTGTTGCTCAGTCGCGCTGCCAAGTTGCCGGCCCGTTCACGCACCTCCCGGTACCGCGGAGCCAGTTGGCGTTGAAAACGCAGAGACCCCCAAAGAATCACCGGAATGGGCAGAAAGCTGAAGAGCGCCACCGCTGGGGCCACAACGATCATGGCTCCACCGACCAGCAACACGGTGGTGATCAGATGCAGGATTTCATTGGCACCGTGATCGAGAAAGCGTTCGAGCTGGTTGATGTCGTCGTTGAGAACGGTCAGCAAACGGCCCGTGCTGTCGCGCTCAAAAAAATCCATCTCCAGCTTCTGGAGATGGTCGTAGGCCTCAAGGCGCAGGCTGTGCTGCGTGGATTGGGCCAAATTGCGCCATAACACCCCGTAGAGATATTCGAACAGGGATTCAGCTGTCCAGACGATGAAGGACAGGCCTGCCAGCACGATGAGCTGGGTTGGCACCGTGGTGGCCCCTAACTGGGCGAGCCAGGACGTGTCTTGTTGAACGACCACATCCACCGCAAGGCCAATCAGCACAGGGGGGGCAAGGTCGAAGATCTTGTTGATCACTGAGCAGCTGGCTGCCAGCCAGACCCTGCGCCGGTAGGGCTTCAGGTGGAGAATCAGCCGGCTCAGTGCGGCTGGAGGTCGGGCTGGAGCAACAGAAGACGGCATCCGCGAAACCTGCAGTCTTTGTATTCAAGCGTTGTGTTTCACCTGAACATCAACAGGGTCACAGGCGCTGTAGACCGGAAGGAGAACGAGGAGGACCTATGGCCCGTTCACGCGAGACCACGCGATTCAATCGTTATTTGGCGAAGAAGCATCGTCAGGTGCTGCGGGGACAGATTCGCTCACAGCGCGACCACGACGATGCCAATACCGTTCCTGTGATTGACCACAGCGATCGGCTGATGGATCGTGCCATCAGCAGGGATCAATCTCTGGATTTGCTTCTGGAGGAAGAGCCGGCTCGCTAAGCCGGCTCAGGCAACGATCACCAGCGGTTTCCACCACCGTCGTAACCGCCACCGCCGCCACCGCCGTAGCCACCGCCACCGCCGTAGCCACCGCGGCCGCCGCCACCGCCACCGGTGCGTTCGCGGGGAGTGGCCTTGTTCACGCGGATCATGCGACCCATCCACTCAACGTTCTGAAGGTCATCGATGGCCTTCTGTTCGTCTTCGTCGTTGTTCATTTCCACAAAGCCGAATCCGCGCTTGCGGCCGGTTTCGCGATCAAGGGGAAGACTGGCGCTCTTCACCTCGCCGTACTGGCTGAACAGATCGAGCAGATCTTCCTGCTCGGCCTGAAAGGAGAGGTTGCCGATGTAGATGGTCATTTCCTGGTTGGACCGATGGACATGTGATCAGTGAAGCCGTGGTCCGAATTGGAAAGTCCTTGATGCTGAAGCCGGAAAGCTGAAGCCTGGGGGAGCGAGCCGTTCAGAGCCGAACGCTGAATCTGATGCAACTCCAAGTTACAGCCTGGCCTGTAGCTCCGTCACAACAATTGGAAGGAAATCGGAAGTTGCACTGCTTTTGCGTCCGGCTCCCTCCATTGTCAGGAGACCCTGACGGAGTGGTCGATGTCTGGACTCAGCCTTCGTTGTCTCGGATGGACAGCCGATGGTGAACTCATCGCAGCGGATCAGTTCGAGCTGCTGCAATCGCTGATGACAAGCTCTCAGGCCGATGTGCAGCTCGAATACATCCATTTGATCGAGGCCACCGCGCTACGCCAGCCCTGCGCCAGCCTCGAGATCACGCCAACACCGAGCTACTAGAGCTTGTAGCGCTCGGCTGCTTTCTGCTTGCAGGTGGCCTGGGCGGACTGGATCGACCCCCCTGCATTCACCGCATCGAGAAAGCATTTGCAGGTGTAGTCACCCATCCCCGCCGGAGGGGTCTTGCCCGCGTGGGCCATGGCGGCGTTGAAGCCAGCCAGGCACAACCGGGTGATCGTGTCGTTCTCTCCTGATGCCATGGCGGGTGCGATCGGGGCAACCACCAGGCTCAAAGCCAAGCCGAAAGCCGGAAGCGGTGCGTTCATCAAAGTCATGAGGCTTGGGTGATCTGCAGTTCGCGGTTCAGCACCTTGAGGCGCCTGAGTGCATTGAACACATCCTCAGGCATCCCCTTGGGAAGGTCGACAAAGCTATGGGACTCAAAAATTTGAATCCGACCAATCATGCGGCCCTGAAGCCCTGATTCATTGGCGATGGCACCCACGAGGTTTCCAGGCTTGACCCGGTCGCGGTGGCCAACCTCCACCCGGTAGCGCGTCATGTTGTCTTCCGGTGGGCGGGCCTCACGGTCGGGACGACGGCGATCCCGGCCTCGGTCCCCACGGCGATCATCACGGCGATCGTTGCGCAACGGTGTCTGCAGCCAGCTTTCATCACCACTCACCAGAAGCGGTTGATCGCCAACGGCCAGTTTCATCGCCGCCAGAGCCAGTTGATCCGCCGTGAGCTCATGCTCCTGGCCCACGCGTTGAATCAGTTCCTGCAAAAGGGAGGTTTCGTCGTTGGCTTCACAGGCGGCGGCCTGACTCAGGCGATCCCTGAGTCGGTCGAGCCGGCTCTGATTGATCTCCGCGTTGCTGGGAATGTCCATCGGCTCGATCGACTGGTTCACAGCGCGCTCGAGGTTGCCCACGAAGCGGCGTTCCCGGGGTGTGACGAACAAAATCGCCTCGCCGGTTCGACCGGCGCGTCCGGTGCGACCGATGCGGTGCACATAGGCCTCGCTGTCGAACGGCATGTCGTAATTGATCACCAAGCCGATGCGGTCCACATCGAGCCCCCGCGCAGCAACGTCAGTCGCCACGAGGATGTTCACGGTGCCTTTGCGCAGCCGATCCACGGTGCGCTCTCTCTGGTTCTGAGGAACGTCTCCATTGAGCACAGCGACATCGTGTCCCGCCGCTTCGAGGGATTCAGCCACCGTGAGGGTGATCGCTTTGGTGCGGGCAAAGATGATCACGCCTTCACCGGTCACTGCTTCCAGGACCCGGTTGAGCGCCTCGATCTTGTGGGCGTTCTGCAACGTGATCGAGCGCTGGCGAATGCGCTTGGCCTCACGATCCTTGGTTTTGATGGTGATTTCGGCCGGTTCACGCAGGTAACGCTTCGAGAGGCGGCGGATCTCATTCGGCATCGTTGCCGAAAAGAGCACCACCTGGCGTTCCTCGGGAAGCTGGTCGAGGATCCATTCCACGTCATCGATGAAGCCCATGCGCAGCATTTCATCGGCTTCATCGAGCACCAGGCTGCGCAGCCCGGTGGTGTCGAGCGTGCCCTGTCGCATGTGATCCATCACCCTCCCTGGAGTGCCAACCACCACATCGACCCCGCGCTTGAGGGCATGGATCTGGGAGCGGAAATCCGATCCTCCGTAAATCGCCAGCACATTCAGGTGGGGATGGCCAGCGGCGTAGGCCTTGAAGGAGTCAGCCACTTGCATGGCCAGTTCCCGGGTTGGGGCCAGCACCAGCACGCGCGGTGTGTTGCTGCGACCGTCGAGGCGCTCAAGCAGGGGCAGAGCAAAAGCCGCTGTTTTACCGGTGCCTGTCTGGGCTTGACCGACAAGGTCACGACCCAGCATCAGCTCCGGGAAGGCTGCTTTCTGGATCGGAGACGGTTCCTTGTAACCCTTGGCATCGAGGGTTTTAAGGAGAGCTTCGCTGAAGCCAAACCCGGCGAAGCCGGATGCGCTCTCAGCGGATTCGCCCTCGCTCGTCGCTTCGGAATCGGCGTCGCTGCAAGGCGCGATCACGGTGGTGAAGACCTCCTCGTTGGGCAGGGATTCGGAGGGAAGTTCAGAAACAGTGAGATCCACTGCGCAAGGCACTGTGGCCTGCGGGTGTGTCTGGGTCATAGGAAACGGCACTCAGCCTGATTGATCCTTCAAATCAGGCTTGCAACGTCCCATCGGCAAATGCCGCGCAGTATTGCTTGCCGTCTGTTCAAAGGTGAGTACTTAATTTATCACCCGACCAAAGTCATCTTCGAGGCGTTCGATATCACTCTCTTCGAGTGTGCTTCCGTGTTGAACTTCGATGATCAGGAGATCGCCTGGCCCACCCAGGGCCCGGTGAATCGATCCGCGGGGAATGTGAAACGTGCTTCCTGCCTTGGCGTCCAGCGCGTGGCCGTCACACAGCAGCTGTCCCGTACCAGCCACCACGGTCCAGTTCTCGCTGCGATGGCGGTGGCGCTGCAGGCTCAGTCTGCAGCCCTGGCGCACCAGCAATCGCTTGAGTTTGTAGCCAGGTCCTGAAAGCAGGTCCTCATACCAACCCCAGGGGCGTTCCACCCGTGTTGACACGTTTGAACCGTCGCTGCTCCCTCACAGCATGCCGTCGATCACGGCTGGCGCCAGGCGATACAGGATGAGCTGTTGGCGTGCCCGGGTCATCGCTGTGTAGAGAAGGGCTGAAGACTCCAGTGCCTCCTGTGGGGGCCAGAGCACGATCACGTTGTCGACCTCACTTCCCTGCGCCTTATGAATGGTGAGGGCTAGAGCCGGTTCCAGCTGGCGGATGCGCGCCGGATGAATCAGTCGGTACTGGCTGCCTGCATGGCCGTCGTTGCAACGGAACAGCAACCGTCGCGACGCACCGCGACCGATCGCCAGGCCCAGGTCGCCATTGGCGAGTCCGAGATCCATCTGATTTTCGCTGCACAGCACCGGCAACCCTTCAGGCCATCCCGCCGGATCATCGCCCTGCACCAGTTCGCGATGCAGGGCCTCAACACCCCAGGATCCCCGGCGACGAGGACAGAGAACGATGAGATCGTCGAGCCGCCCCAGCAGTTCTGCGCTGGTTGTGGGATTGGGTTGGCCCTCGGCGTCGGTGCTCAAGTCGGCCGTCGCGCGGCCGAGCTCGGCGAGGCGATGGCGCAAGGTTTGGGTCACCGCGTCGGGGATGCGACGGTCGCGGCAGATCTGGAGGGTGACATTCGCCCCGTCGTTCAGCCCGTTGCAGGCGTTCCAGAACGCCTCTTCGCCAGCGTCGCGGAGCAGGCTCCCCAGCCGTGCCAGCTCACCTCTGTTGCGATAGACCCGGTGGAGGCTGATGGCGGCATCACCGAAACAGTGCCGGCGCTCCGGATGCTGAAGATGGCGCCAGACCGCTCCAACGCCGATGGGCGGAAGCTGATCGGCATCTCCCACGAGCACCAGCTGTGCTTCGCGAGGCAGGGCGCTGAGCAAAGCCTGCGCGAGGTTGAGATCCACCATGGAGGCCTCATCGACCACGAGCAGATCGAGATTCAGGGGATGCCTGCCATTGCGCGCGAAGCCACTGGGTCGCGCTTCGAGAAGACGATGCAGGGTGGTGCAGGGCAAGCTCCGGGTCCGAGCGTCGCTTTGCAGCGCTTCCTCCAGGCGCCGGGCCGCCTTGCCGGTAGGAGCCGCCAGATGGATGCGCAGCGCTCCGCGTTCAGCCATGGCTTGCAGCAGCATCGCTTGCACGGTGCTGGTCTTTCCCGTTCCTGGGCCGCCGCTCACCATCACCAGGCGATGGCGTGTGATCGCTTGAACAGCAGCCCGTTGTTCCGTATTGAGCCTCCCGAGGTCAGGGGGAAGGCTGTCCGTGGGAAGGCTGCCGCTGGGTTGGGCGTGACTGCGATCAATGAGCTCCAGCTCCAGGCGCTGCATGGCCTGATGCCAGCGCGTCCAGTGCAGTTGATCGCCATCGAGAACCATCACCTGAGGAGGATCCGTGAGCCAGCCGCTGCGCTCGAGCAGCTCGCGCTGGTTCTCCTCGATGCGCAAGCTGGTGTCTCCCGCGCTCAGTGCGGCAGTGAGTGCCTGAACGAGTTCCTCGAGCGCCTGCTGATCCGTCGCTGACAGGTCTGCCGCGGGAGGGCGGCGGCGGCGCAGCATGGCCATCACGCCGTCGCCGAGTTGCAGGCTGCGTTGTGCCCCTTCGCTGCGGATCATGGCTGGGTTCCCTGGAGAAGCGTGTTCAGATGCTCGAGCCGTTGCAATGGGGCTGGCTCGATGATGACGCCGCTTCCTCCCTGCTCACTGACGCCGCGCAGAAAGACGTAGGCATAGCCGCCGAGATGGCGCTCAGGGGAATAGTCGATCAGGCGCCACTGCAGGAAGCGGTGCAGGGCAACCAGGTAGAGGTGGGCTTGAAGCGGGTAGTGGTGCTGAAGCATCTGCTCCTCCATCGCGGCTTGGGTGTAGTGCCGCGGGCCGCAGTGCAGGGGCTGACCTTCACCATCCCGCTCGCCGATCCAGTTGCTTTTCCAATCGGCGACCCACCATCGGGCCGTGCTCAGATCATCCCCATCGGTGAACACCAGATCGATCGAGCCGGTGAGAAAGCCCCGGCTGTGAATGTCGAGCGTCTCCAGCTGCGCGGCGTAGTCCGAACCGAACCGCTGCTTGGGATCGCAGCGGAAGGCTCTGGCGAGCGTCGAGGCCCGCACAGCGCTGCCTGCATGGGCGACTGGAAGATCGAAGCTGAGTTCATGCAGGCGCCGGCCGCTGTGGAGATCAGCCAGGCGCAGCTGGCCGAGAGGTCCGCCAAACGGTGAACGGAGCAGGGTGCTGATGGCGCTCAAAACGTCATCCTGCAAGGAGAGGTCTAGGCCTGAACGGCTCAGCTCTCGGGCAACGAGCTCCTGGTTGGCGGGTTGTTCGACCGGCTGATCAAAGGGGAGCTGCTCCAGGATCCGGTGCAGGCAATCCCCTGCTGACGCGCCGCGGGGGAATGTTCTGAGAGCGCCATTGTGTGGTGGCAAGGCGTCGCCTAACTCCCGTTCAACGTCACTGCTAAGCCCCACGGCTGGTTCGCGCAGCGAAGAGGTGTCGGTGCCCGCATCCACATCCCGGCCTTCTTCGAGTTCGTGGGGGTTGCTGCGCTTGCTTGGGTGGTGGTTCGAGGCACTGGCGATCCATGCCGAGTAGCTGCTGCGTCCCCAGGAGCGATCCAGGGCTCCCTTCGGGACTGGTGCACACTGCAGTGTCTGGTTCTGTCTGGGTGGGGTCCAGCGCTGATGGGCCGCTGGAGAACGCGGATGATGCAGGCTGATGTGCGGATGGTTTCCATCGGCCAGTGCACTCAGCCAGGGATCCAGAGGGTTGCCACTGGGGTTGGCTTCTCCCGCGCTGAACAGCACCAAATGGCGTTCAGCGCGGGTGAGCGCCACGTAGGCCAGGCGTTCGGCCTCCGCCATGCAGTCCAGTGCGTCGGCGCAGGCAGCGGCCTGGCCGCTGCCCCAGTGCGGATTCAGGGCCACCCTCCAGCTCCCTGTGGGATCGCCTGCGGGAAGACGCCATAGCGGCCCTTTCCCAGGGGATGGCGCCTCCCAGAGGTAAGGGCAAATCACCACGGGATATTGCAAGCCCTTGCTGCGGTGCACCGTCACCACGGCCACGGCGCTGGCCGCCAGATCGCTGTAGGGCTGACGCTGATCCGGCACGTTGTTCGGTGGATGCAGGCGTTGGCGGCGTAGCCAGTCGGCCCCTCCTGCAGCATTGAGCCCTTGTCGGTGCATGGCGTCCTGCACCAGGCGTGCGCACTGCTGCAGATCCCCAAGGAGCCGTCCGCGGATGGAGAGGTCCGCCAGGGTTTCCCCTTCCAGCAACTGGGCCAGGCAGCCCATCAGTCCCAGCCGTGGCAAGGCTTCGGCCAGGGTCTGCAGCTTGGCGGCGAACAGGTCGAGCTGTCCGGTTTGTTCGCAGGCCTCGAGGGTGTGAGCAGGCCATTGCATCAAGGCTCCTGCCGCCAGTCGACGCAGTCGTTCATTGTCCGCTGGTCGGGCCAGGCCATCGAGAAACCACTGCAACTCACCGGCCCCCTGGCTGCTGAGCACATCCCCTGGGCTGATCAGGCGGCTGGGCAGGCCAACCTTTGAAAGCTGGTCGCGGATCGCTTCAGCCTGTCGGTGGCGACTCACAAGGATGCAGAAGTCGGCAGGCGTGAGCGAGGCGTCGTTGCCGAGGATCTGAAGCAGCAGATCCGCAGCGAAGCAAGGGATGGTCGCCTCCAGATCGGTTCGGCTCCTGCTCCCATCGGCATCATCGGGATTGAACGCGAGGATTTGCAGGGGGGCCGTCTCTGGCGGGAGCGTCAGAGGGGTGCAGCTGGCCTTCGCCGATACCGCTGGAACGCTGAGTTCGGAGTGCTTGAGTCCTGGGGACATCAAGTGATTCATGGCCTCCATCAGTGGAGGTGTAGTGCGCCGGTTATCGAGCAGGTCGTCGATGCGATCGACCTGAGCACGAGCAGTTTTGTAGGTCTGGAGATCACCACCGCGAAAGCGATAAATCGCCTGTTTGGGGTCACCCACCATCAACAGCAGGTGGTCACTGGAGGCAAAGCACTGGTGCAGGAGGTTCCACTGCAGGGGATCGGTGTCTTGAAATTCATCGATCAACGCAACCTTGTAACGCTCGCGCAGGGCTGTGATCCACGCTTGGGATCGGGATGGATCGGTTGGGTTCAGTGCATCGAGCAGGCCGGAGAAACCCACCACCCCGCGCCGTTGGCGTCGTTGGTCAATCTCCTGCAAGCCGCGAACGAGCAGATAGCGCCAGGTTTGCTCCCCAGGTCCATCCCAGAGTTCAGCGATGGCTCGCATCAGCTCCGGTCTGGGCAGGCTCGGTGCGTCTTCGCCGCATTTCCGGGCTGTTTTGGCAAAGACGCCCGGGTGGTAATAAGTGCCCAGCAAGTCCTGATTGCGCACGTTTGCGTAACGAATCGGTAACGATTGCGTGTCGTTATCTGTCTGAAGCCAGGTGCTCAGCAGAGCGGCGCGATTCTTTCTGGGGTTGCGGCTGTACGGCTTCGTGTCCTTGCAGCCGAGGCTGTGCCAGTCCTGCGCGCAATCGCGCAGGCAACGCTCGAGGGCGTCGCCGTCCTGGCTCCAGAGCTCGCCAACCTGCAGCCAGCGCTGCTCGAGCCAGATGGGAAAGACATCCCGAAGAGCGGTTTCAGTATCAATGGCCTCGGCGTCTTCGGCGATCCGCACACCGCAATCACCATCAAGACGTAGGAGTTCGGCCGTCAGGGTGTCTTCCCGCAGCCCTGACTGCAAGAGCCCAGCGACATCATCGGGATCAAGGGTGAGGACCTGTTCGCGCCAGAGGTCATGGGCGACCTCCTCCACCAGGGTCTGAGGGTCATCATCAACGGAGAGGTCCATGCTCCGGCCACTGTCCAGGGCTTGGCGGCGGAGGGTGCGCCGGCAGAAGCCATGGATGGTGGTGATGTCGGCTCGCTCCAGTGCTTCGAGAGCTTCAAGAAGCAGGCTCGCCTTGCTTTTACGCCCTGTTGGATCGCGGCCGTGCTCCGCCAGCCATTCCTGAAGAACCGCATCGGTCGCCATGGCCTCGCCATCGCCTCCCTGTTCAAGACATAGAAGGCCTTGAAGCGCTCCGTCGAGTCGCTTGCCGATCCGGTCGCGCAGTTCGTCGGCCGCGGCTTCTGTGAACGTCACCACCAGCAGCGCATCGAGTTTGAGCTCCCGTTCCACCACGAGTCGCATCACCAGATGGGCCAGGGCAAAGGTTTTGCCGGTGCCTGCACTGGCCTCCAACAATCTCAGCCCTGGGTTGAGCGGGTAACGGTTCGGTTCGAACCGGATGGTGCGGGCGTCCCCTGGGCCTGTCATGGACGTCTGGCCTCGAGCAGCGGGGCATACAAGCTGTCGAACGCGCTGTCGAACCCCGGGCTGCTGAGCAGTCGTTCCGCATCGCAACCGTTACCGAAACAGGCCTGGAGATCACTGCGTTCCCGTTCCGCCCAGCGTTTGATGCCGCCATGCCAGCAAGCGCTGAAGGCGCGGTCGGCAACGTCTCTGCCTTTGGCCAGAGCAACGGCCCGGGCCAGTCCGCTTTCCGGGGGGATCGGCCAGCAGATCCGGCGTCCTTCCTCAGCCAGCGCGAACAGGTCGCTGAGTAAGCCATCAGCCTGCTGCGACTCCATCGGCAGCCAGCGCATGGCGATGCTGAAGGTTTCGGCTTTGCTGCTGCTCTCACCGCGGCAGATCACCACCGTCGGAGCGGCTCGGCCGGCCCGTTGGTTGAGCAGATGCTTCAACCAGCCCTCGAGCACGCTGCGGGCCTGAAGCTTGGAGGCACTGATCAACACCGCGGTCTCTCCCGCCATGGGCAGGGGAGGAGTGGCAAGCCCTTCCCATCGCGGAGGCTGCTGGAGGGATCCGAGGCTGAACAGGGTGGTTTGCAGGTTTTGCCAGCGTTGTTCCAGGCGGATGTCGTCCAAGGCCCCCCCAGCCCCGGGCGGCAGCAGTCCCCGGCCCTGACTCCAGCGGATCCACTCTCCAGATCTGGTGACGTCCCACCGGGCTTCAGGATGGGTCTTGAGCCGATCGAGTTCATCACGCAGGCGCTCGGTGATCAAGGCGCGGAGGCTGCGTTCGGGCAGGGCCAGCGGTGCACGATCTTCAACGGCATCGCACCATTCCCCGGCTTCGATGCCCCGCTCCCGCAGCCAGGCTCTTTGGGGAGCCTGCAGCCAGCGTTCCAGCTGTTCCACTTGGTCGCTGTTCAGCGTGGTGGCGTGCGCTGGCGGGGGGGGCGCCTCCGGGAGCCAGTGAATGGGCAGGGCGAGACCGAGGGGGGCGACGCCAGGGGCCCGGCCTTGCGGATCATCCAGGAACTGCCGGGCCTGAAGCAGGCGACGGTCGCAGCTCAAGGCGTGCGTTTTGGCAGGGATGAAGTTGGCTGCATCCAAAGGGTTGGCCGGTGGTTCGATCAGCACCTGTGCCATCGCCTCCTCGCTGAGCTCCTGGCGCAGCAGGTTGAGCCACTGCTGCACGGGCGGGCAGGGTGGCAGTGCGTCCCCCCGTCGTTCATCACGGCTGCTCCAGCTGATTAAGAGGTGCTGACGGGAGGAGAGCAGCGCCTCGAGCAGCACATAGCGATCCTGATCCGTACTGCTTGGGTCCCCAAGCCGCCGCTGCCGCTCCAGCAGATGAAATCCCGGGCGTTCGCGCGTGCGCGGGAAGGAGGCGGCATCCAGCCCCATCAGCACGATCACCCGATGGGGGATGGCACGCATCGGTTCGAGGGCGCTCACGGTCATGGCACCGCTGCGGTGCCCGAAGCGGCCACTGTCGGCCGACAGTGCTTCCTCGAGAACTGCGATCACCACAGTGGTTTCCAGGTTGAGCTCGCAGTGGCCTGCCTGGATCAGCCAGGTCTCGAGGCCTTGCTGGATGGCCTGCAGTTCCCAATCCCAGGCACCGCCTTCGCCGAAGAGATCGGAGAGCAGCCGCCGCAAGCGTTCCACCCACACCGTGCAGCTTCCGCTTTGGCGCAGCTGCGCGATCCACTGGGCGATCTGGTCCAGGAGTGGCCACCAGCGCTCGAGCTGCTGAAGGCTGAGATCCGCGACGGCGGGTGCACAGCTGCCGAGTGCCAGGCCAGGCTCATCGGGGAGGATCAGGCCGATGAGCCAGCGATCCAGGCACCAGCGCAGGCTGTGGGTGTCATCGCCATGGCGCTCCTCTCGATCGAGTCCCCAACGGAAGCCGCTGCGTTGCAAGGCAGTGGTGATGTCCATCGCCTCCTGGGCCTCAAGACCCTGTAGATCGAGAAACGCCGGATTGCTCATCAGTGCTGCCAGTCCTGTGGCGGTGAGACGCTCCGCACTGAGCTGCAGCAGGGTCATGAAGGCCTGCTGCAATCCAGGGCTGTTCTGCTGACTGCGGTCCGTCAGGCGCCAGGGCAGATCCACTCCAGTGGCGTCCTGGTCAGAGAGCACGGAGGCCAGCAGCGGGGCATAACGCTCAACATCGGGCGTCATCACGAGGATGTCCCGGGGTTGAAGCGTGGAATCGTCGGCCATCCAGTGAAGAATCTGGTCCCGCACCAGCTGCACTTCCCGCCAGGGGCCTGCACAGCCCATGAACAGCAACGAGCGATCAGCGCTCGTGTGCTGCAAGGGAAAGTGTTCGCTGCTTGCGAGCTGTCGTTGCAGTTGCTCCAGCAAGGACCCCTGCCTGCCTTCAGACGCTGCCATCGCCACCGGGTCGGCGAACAGATCAGCCTGGTCCGTGCTGCTGAGTAAGCAGTCGCCACTGCCCTCCAGCAGCAGCTGGAATTCCCCTCCCATGCGACCGAGGATGGCCTCCAATTTCGGAGCCTCGATCAGCCAGGTTCCATCAGGGGATGCGGTCCAGTTCTCGCCCAGTCGGCGCCGTCGTTGCGCTGATCGCTCCCACAGGTCTGGGCAGGGCGTTAGCAAGTAGAGCTCCACCTGCATCACGGCAGCCAGTGCCTGCAGCAGATCGATCTGCACTGCGGCGAGATTGCTGAGACCGAACAGCCTCAGGCGCTTCGGCAGTGGTGTGGCCGGCGCCTGCCCCGAGCGCAGCTGATCCACGGCCTGTTGAACCTGCAGGCCGAAGGGTTCGCAGGGAAGGCGCTCAGCAAGCGCACGCACAAGCAGGGGCTGCCAACGCAGAACGGCTGGGAGATGGTCTCCGTCATCGCCAGCCAGCCAGCCAGCCAGGTCTTGGGGGCGGTAGAGCGCGTAATCATCCACCGCATCCGCCAGCTGGCGAGCAAGCAACCACTGCTCCCGCGTCAGCGCGTCGCTTGTCGTGCGCTGATTGTTCCACCACTGCCTGAGCGGCTTGGCTGCCTCACACTGCATCAGTTGCGGAAGCACAGCGATCACCGTCCACACCAAGCGTTCGGCACGCCAGGGATCCTCCAGGGGGGGCTCCTTGCTCAGCACGGCTTGCGCCAGTTGGCGCAGGCGGCTCCCCGGAAAAGGGAAGCGCACGAGGGCGCTGATTCCGTTGAAGCTGGCTAGGCGTTCCCCAAGCCAACGGCTCGTGGGCCAGGTGTTCACCACCACTTCAACCTGTTCGAAAGGCCCTGGTGGGTTGAGATTGAGCTCCTGAGCGAGCAGCTGAGCCAGAAGCTCGGCTCGGTTGCTGCGATAAATCCTCAGCAAGGCAGCCCTGTGGCCAGTTCCCGTGGGTGCGTCTCAGTCGTCGAGACAGCTCTGGGGCCCTGCACCTGAACCACCGCATCGGTTTCAGGGCAAAAAGCCGACAGCAGGCCGCCGTAGACGGCGCCAGTGTCGATCATCACGATGTGGTTTTGGCACTCCACAGTGGGTCGCGGGGTATGGCCCACAACGACCCTGCCGTAGCGCCCGTCGTAGTGATCCCAGAAGGGTTCACGGATGTGCAGGTCGGGGCGCCCGGAGTTGTCAAATCCTGCGTGGGTTGCGAGCCACCCTTCGCCTTGGAACACCTCAGGGAGCTGCCGCAGACGCTGCAGCCACTGGCGAGAGAGAGCATCCCCGAGCTGGCGATAGGTGTCGATCGTCAAGAGGTCGTCATGGCCGCTGGCGGGGGATTGTTCAAGACCCTGGAGTAAGGCCTGCTCATGGTTGCCGCGCAGCCATGTTGCCCGCCCTGCGCAAACCAGATCCCAAACCTGATTCATGCAGTCGGCAATGGCAGGCCCTCGGTTGATCACATCACCGCAGAACACCAAGTGGTCGTTGTGCGGCAGAACCGTCAGCAAGCTGACCAGGGCTTCATGGCACCCGTGAACATCACCGATGACCCAGTGCTTTGCCTGTGCGGCCGCCATTGCCATGAACAATCTGCGTTGATTCTGAAGGCTTCGGCTGTTCCTGTCTGCGGAGATGGTTACTGTTATCAGCTTTCGTAACCCCTATGGATCCTCGTTCGCTTCCTGTGGCCCGTCGGGTCGCCCTGTTGGTTCAAGCTCTGGATGGAGCGAAAAAAACAAACGAGGCGCTGGCACGCTGCAGCAACGGTGAGGAGATGCTCGACGTTCTTTTGGGGGCGTCCCAGAAGCTCGGGCTCGGGTTGACGCGTGAGCAGTTGCGCAACACCCCACCCATTCGCGATTGGGTGTGGTGGAAAAACAAGGAAGCGCCGATCACGATTGGCCGTTGAACGACGTGTTGAGCCACTGTGTCTAGGATTTAAGCGGTGGTGAAGACCTGAGTCATGGCGCGAATCATTCCCATCCTTTTTGCTGGTTTCTGGGGTTTGGCAGCCTTCAATGCGGCCTTCGCTGCTTCGCCTCTGCAGGCATCGTCTCCTCAGGATGACGTATTTGAATACATCGTTGATGCAAAAGATGGCACGCTGTATTTTGTGAAGATTGAAACAAAAATTGCCGACACAGTTGTGATCAAAATGCGCGTTATTAATGATCCTGATTCTTAAAACAAGGATTACGTTTTAGTGAACGCCTTCAAGTGTCGAGAAAGGCTTGTTAAAGAATCGGGTGGACAGTGGAGACCAGTTGCAAAAAATACAGTTGGTGATTACATGCTCGAGTTCGGCTGTTAAAGCCCTTTGTTTCCTGGCGCGTGGCTGATCCGCTGCTGTTGTTGAGGATTCAAACGTGAAAAACCCGCTTTAGATGGGTAATGGGATTGGTTTGGTCACCTCCACGCAAAAACCAGCGTTCCGTGTTGCCGCTTCTCAGTAAGGCCCGGAAGTCTTCAGCATCAATCAAAATGCCCAAGTCAATCGAGAGTTGAACGATTTGCTCTGGGGTGTTCGCGATATAAAAATTTCTCTGAACCTCCGGGTCATCTTCAACTTGAAGGCAGAGGTGATCGAGGGCGTCGAGTAGGGGTTGTGGGGTCTGATCCGTCTTGCCCTCCTAAAGGCAAGCTCCAACAGTACTCAGGCCGTTGCCCCCTCTTGCTCATCGAAGCCTGCCGGCAAGGCGTGGGTCACCAGATCAGCGTTGACCCAATGGACAGCGCCCGTGTCGACATCAGCGATTTGGAACAGGGTGTAGATGCTCGGATCCCTTGCTCCGCCGTTGCAGTGGAGCACGAGTCCCATCCACCAGTCTTTGCCTTGCGCTTCTCCTGCCAGGGAATCGTGCCGGACGATCACGGTCATGCCTGGCTTCAGGCTCAGGAAGATTGGACGATGCTCAGGATCAGGCCGCTTCGGGCGCGGCGAGCACTCTTCAGGCATTGAGCGAGTACAGATGTACTGACGCTAGTCAGGGTGAGCCCGGTGTGAAACCTGCTGGAGGCCGTGAGCGTGAGTGTTGAGACCCGTTCAAAGACGGGTTGACTGGTTTTGTTGTGGCGTTTTGCGTGGCTGTTCTTTGGGGACTGAGTCAAACAACACAACATCGAGTTCACCAATCCAGGCCACGATGGCGATCAAGCCAAGGATGGATCCGAGAGCCAATACCAGGCGGTTCACGGTCATCGCTTGGTTTCACTCGGAAAAGAACGGAGAGGGTGGGATTCGAACCCACGGATGCTTTCACATCGCTGGTTTTCAAGACCAGAGCCATCAACCACTCGACCACCTCTCCAAACGCAACCCTCACAAAGGGTTGAAAACTCATCTTAAAGGAGTCCCTTGGCAGGGACTCCTCGGTTGCGATCAGGCGTTTGGCTTCGCCAGTGGCAGCAGGCACTTGTCGGAGTCGCAGCCGGCAGGACCCGCCTCACTGATCTCACCCATGTCGTAGCGTTGAAGCGCTTCGAAGAAATCGGAACTCACGCGGCGTTGGATCACGTCGGATTGCATCCGTTCATAGGTGTCGGCATCGATCGGTTCGAAGGGCAAACGCGGGAAGGTGGCGTTGGCATCGAAGCGGGCCAGCAGTGCGGCCGAGATGTAGCCCTCGCCCCGTTCAATGGTTCCGTGCAATGCATCAGTGAGTGCCTCGATCTCGTTCTCGCGGAACTCGATCGTGGCTGAGGTGTTGTGCGCGGTGTAGTGCGTCTGCACCTGCATGTAGAAGTCGAACTGGGCCATCGCTGAGAAGGCGTTGATATCCACGGCATCGGCACCGGGCAGATTGGCCCAGCTCACTTCGGTGGGGATTTCCACCAGCCATTCGGTGCAGCGAGGATCAAATGGGTCATCCAGAAGGCGGCCCTGGTCGTCTTTATCCGACTGGGACGGCACCACCGTGTAGCCATAGTCCATGCAGGCCATGGCCACGGGGTCGTTTTTGCGGAAGGTGATCCGGCGGATGAAACGCTGAGCTTTGGGGGGGTGCCAGCCGGGAGCAGCGCCGGTGAGCAGGCTCTTGGTTCCTGCGGGCTGAACCGTGGTGCAGCGGTTGGGGCGACGCAGGCCGTGACGATCGCAGTACTCCCAGACAGCCTCGTTGACGGTGGCTTTCCAGCGACTGAGGTACTCCGCCTCGCGCCGTTTGAACTCCTGACCGTCTTCGCTGTTGGGACGACCTGCCTCCCACCACTGCAGCCAGGGAGTGCCGAAAGCGTGCACGAAGAAGTCGAACAGACCGGTGAAGCTCACACCAACGATCGGATCCCAGGCCCGGCTCTGGCGGTAGCGCTCCACTTCGAACTGGTGGTTCAGAAGACAGGCCACTGACAAAGCACCTGCGCGGAAGGCATCGCGTTGGCCCTCGTCATCGCTGGGGTCGATTTGGTTGAGGTGGATCTCCGCCAGGTTGCAGTGAAAATCGGCACCGAGGATTTCGCCGCAGGGGTTGAGGCCGTAGCGGCCGAGGCGATGCTCAAGCTCGTCTTCAGCAATGGGACCGTGGTTGAGGCTCAGCCAACGGCCGGCCTCCTCCCTGCCTTGATCGCAGTAGATCTCAATGAATTCCCGACGCAGCTCGGGAGTGCTGAGCAGATCAGCGTTGGAACGGGCGATGGCCTCGGGGGCGAACTGGATCGCTCCTTCACCGCTGTGGAACTGACGGGTGACGGCGTCGAGCAGCACCTCTCGGCTGGGACGGGTGTGATAAACGCGCGTGTGGTTGGCCATGCGCAAGGCATCGCGCTCAGGATCGATGCGCCAGTTGCCCTCTGCATCCTGTTGCCAGAGGTTGTCCTTGGCACCGGCGGCGCTGGAATCATCGGAGGCGAACTGGCGCATGCCAGCACTGCGCCGGATGTTGCCCGCCACGATGGTGACAGCGGCTTCGTCGATGAGCAGGCAGCACTCCACGGAGGTGAGCTTGCGGCCGATCGCTTTGCCCAGAAGCCGGGCAACCCGCGCATACAAATCCTTGAGCTTCACGGGGTTGGCCATCCCGCCAAAGCCCTTGAGGGTCTCGCCAACAGGACGGACATCGGAGAGATCCACCTCAACCTTGACGGTTCGGCCTGCGAACCGGGGATCACTGCTGAGCTCCAGAAGCAGCTGGTAACTGTCGACCCAACCCCGGCGCGTGTCACCGACCTTGATGGAGACAACGTCTCCGTGGATGGTGTGGCTGGTGTGTTCCTGGCGCTTACCAGCGGGAGTGATGCCGATGTCGGAAACGCTGAGAACCTCGATCGGGTTGCCGACGACCGGCAAACGTTCGATCAAATGGGGCTCAATGATGGCGCCAGTGCCGCAGCCCATCATGGCCAGGTCCATCATCAGACCAAAGGCTTCCCAGTCCACCAGGTTGGTGGAGGTGCAGTTGTAAGCACCTGAAAAGTTCACCTGTTGTTCGATCCAGGGCGTGCCGCCGATCCACAGCCAGCGTCCGGAGGGGAGCGCTTTCTTCTCGGCCTGCATCCGCGCCATCAACTCGATCTCTTCGGCGGTGAGGCTGCCGAGCGTCTTCAATCCAGCAAGGTTGCGTGCGCCAACCTCAGTCCAGCTTTCCCGTCCTTCGCTGTTGCGGCGGCTGTACGTCCGATAAAAGACGGGGTTGGCGGCAGGGGCAGTGGCTGGGAAATCGCCATTGCCAGACAGCGATGGTTTGGAGTCCGGGCCGACGCTGCGGCTTGGAGTCAGGGTCACGGGAGATTGGGTCAGTACCGGAACCCTAACGCCAGCGATGGGGGCAGCAAGGGGGTGCTGGCACCACCCGCAGTGTTCAGCGTTGGCTGTCCCAGGCCTTGGCAGCATTGATGCCACTGCTGCTCCAGGTCGATGCCGAAGCAAAAGCGCTTTCTTGCTGGCTTTTCTTCAAAACCGGGGCGCTTTCTGTTGGTGCTCTGCCTGTCTTGTCTGCTGGGTTTTGCTCCGGCTCTGGGGCGCACGCAACCCCCAGGTGTGGCGTCCAGGCCCGCGCCAGGTGGGAATCAGCTGATCCCGATCGAACAGCAGCCCTTTTACCCCCAGCTTCAGCGGGATGCCGATAACTGGAGCGATGTGGTGTTGGACCAGGTGGTGGGCGATAGCCCCCGCTCCACCCTGTTGAATTTCTACGCCGTGATGGCCGATGTGGGGCATCGTGCTGACCGTCTCGGGCAGACCCCTGACGCAGGGCGACGTGGAGGGGTGTCGAGGCAGGAGCAGATCGACGACACGACTCTTTTGTTCAACTTGGCGGTGAAAGCGCTGGATGCCACTGCCTTTGCTGAGAGCGTGCGCTCCGATATGGCTGATGAGGCTGCCATTCAGCTCAAGCATGTGCTGGATTACGTGTTAACTCACAGCCGTCAGCCCATTGACATTCCTGATGTGGAAGGAATGAAACAGCGCAACGACTTGCGATCCACACCGACGGACTCTTGGCGCATTCCTGGCACGGCCATCACTTTGACGTCAGACCTTGAGGGGGATCCTGAAAACGAAAGTTTCTATTTTTCCGCTGGAACCGTGGCATCGGCGCGCGCGATGTACGACGAGATTCGCGACATTCCCGTGATCGCACAACCCTTCGCCACACCAAGGTTCTACGCGGATTTCATCTACACCCCCGGCTACCTCATTCCCCCTGACTGGTATCTGGCACTGCCTCTGCAATGGCGCCGCGTGCTCGAGTGGCCCATCGGTGACCAGACCCTGTTTCAGGTGGTGAGTGCTGCCGTGTTCATTGGTTTGTATGGCGTGCTGGCGTTGTGGCTCATGCGCCTGCTGATCAACACCTATCGGGGTGAGTCGTTGCCTGCGAATGAGGATCTCGAGCTTTACAGCAGGGATGCGTTGGCGTGGAAACGGGTGTTCATCATTTTTCCGCTCTTGCCTCTCACCTATTTCATCGAGGACCTGATCGACAACATCCTCAATTTCACCGGTTTTCCACTCGTGGTGGTCATCTATTCCTTTTATGTGATCTGGTATGTGGCTGCCAGTGTTCTGGTGTTTTTTCTCTTTGAGGCCTTCGGCCGGAGCGGAGCAGAATCCTTGTCCCGCTGGCGTGGGAGTGATTCACCGATTCGGCTTCGCAGGATCAACAGCCTGGTGATGCCGATCAGCCGTGCCATTGGCATGTTGGTTTCGGTGGTGCTGATCTACCGCCTCCTGCTCCTGCTCGGGCTTCCCTCGAGCACGGTGCTCGCCTTCTCGGCGGTGCCCGGTTTGGCGATCGGTTTGGGTGCCTCCAAGCTGCTGGGCAATTTGTTCGCTGGATTGTCGATCCAAACGGACCGACCGCTGCGCGTTGGTGAATTTTGTGAGGTGGGAGGCAAGCTCGGATTCGTGACCAAAATCGGTCTGCGCTCAATGGAGCTGCAGACCCTCGAGAGTCGCGTCACGATCCCCAATTCCGTGGCTGATGAAGCCACCATCGTTAATTTCTCGCGCCGTGGTCTCAGCCGGCATCGCTCGCCGACCCAGGGGCTGGAGGTGCGTCTGCCCATCCGTGACCCCCTGTCTCCCTACCAATTGGAGGAGCTTTTGCGGCAGACGCGCAGGCTGCTCGAAGGAGCGTCCTTTCAAAGTCAGTTGGCTGGATCGCACCAGCCGGTGGTGAGCTTGGGGCCTTCGGACGCTGGAGGGAACGAACTGATCGTGTTCGTGATGGTGGAACTGCATGGGTGGGAAGCCTTTCTGCGCGTGCGCGAGACCTTGATGGTTGCCTTGGAGGAGCTGCTCGAGCGGGTTGATCTTTCGGAAATCGTGGTGGGTGTTGCTTACAGCACCACCGCCGAGCAGCTGCAGCGCATTCCAGAGCTCCTGCATTCGGTGGTCGCTGAAGACCCCCAGCTCAACTACGAAGCCTGCCGGCTTGTGCGCATTTCTGCCTTCAGTTATGACCATGAGCTCGAAATCTCGTCGACGCACGATCTCCACGACGATTTCGAAGACAGCATGCACCGTTTGAACCGCCGTATCCTCGCGATCCTGGGCGAGAACGGCATCGAAATTCCCTTTCCTACCCAGACTCTCGAAGTGCACTCCACCGATGTGACCCCATGATCCCGCGCACGCCCGAGCCGGAGCTCATGAACGATCCGCTCCAGGTGCAGGCCTATGCAGCTGCAGACTTCGCAGCCAGCGACCAGGCCCTGGTGGAGTGCATCGAGCAGTTGCTGCAGCAG
This sequence comes from Synechococcus sp. BMK-MC-1, assembly GCF_014279955.1. NCBI lineage: Bacteria > Bacillati > Cyanobacteriota > Cyanophyceae > Synechococcales > Synechococcaceae > Synechococcus > Synechococcus sp. BMK-MC-1. The sequence goes on along the minus strand of NZ_CP047939.1, from coordinate 1,459,860 downwards.
TCCGGTGAGCGACTGGGGGCTGGGGACTGCTTGGTCGATCTGGGTTGCGGCCCGGGCAACATCAGCGAGCGTCTGGCCAGGCACTGGCCGACCTGCCAAGTCGTGGCGGTGGATGCTGCCCCGCAGATGATTGCGGCGGCGGAGTCCAACCGTCGTCGGGCCGGCATCGCGCGCGAACGGCTCCGTTATGTGCTGTCTCCCTTGCCCTGGCATGGGCTTCAATCCAGGGCCTCCCTGATCGTGAGCAACAGTCTTCTTCACCATCTCCATGATCCGCAGAAGCTCTGGAGTGGCCTGCGTCTGCTTGCCGGCCGTCGCTGTCTGGTTGTGCATCGCGACTTAAGGCGGCCTCCCTCGGCGCTGGCGCTGGACCAGCTCTGCGAGCGTTACGTGGCTGATGCGCCTGAAGTGCTGCAAAGGGACTACAGGGCGTCGCTGCAGGCTGCCTTCACGCTGGAGGAGGTGAGAGCGCAACTGCGGGACGCCCAACTCGCTCATCTGCAGGTTCGCGAACTGGAGGATCGCTATCTCGAGATCCATGGCTGGATCACGGGCTGTCAGGCTGGTCTGGATCAGTCCAGCGCATGAGCACGGAAGCAGGTACACAAGACGGCCAGGAACTTCTGGAGGCGGTGGCCCGCCGCCGAAATTTCGCGATCATTTCCCACCCGGACGCCGGTAAAACCACCCTGACGGAAAAGCTTCTTCTGTATGGCGGTGCCATTCAGCAGGCGGGAGCTGTGAAGGCCCGGGGTGAGCAGCGCAAGGTGACCTCCGACTGGATGGAGTTGGAGAAGCAGCGGGGAATCTCGATCACCTCAACGGTGTTGCAGTTCGATTACACGGGCAACATCATCAACCTGCTCGATACACCTGGACACCAGGATTTTTCTGAAGACACCTACCGGACGCTGGCGGCGGCAGACAATGCCGTGATGCTGGAAGATGCAGCGAAGGGACTGGAACCTCAGACGCGCAAGCTGTTTGAGGTGTGCCGGATGCGGCAAATTCCGATTTTCACGTTCATCAACAAGATGGATCGTCCGGGGCGTGAGCCTCTGGCACTTCTCGATGAAATCGAAGCCGAACTGGAACTCACTCCCTGGGCTGTGAATTGGCCAATCGGCAGTGGCGAGCAGTTTCGAGGTGTGATCGATCGACGGACCAAAGAGGTGGTGTTGTTCAGCCGCGCTGAACGCGGCAAGCAGTCGGAAGAGCGGCATTTGTCTCTCAACGATCCAGAGCTTCTCGATCTGGTGGAGTCCGATCTCCTGGAGCAGGCGATTGAGGAGATGGAACTTCTGGATGCTGCCGGGGCTGAGCTTGACCTTGAGCTGGTGCATGCCGGTGAGCTCACGCCGGTGTTCTTCGGATCTGCAATGACCAATTTCGGAGTGCGTCCGTTCCTCAATGCCTTTCTGGAGATGGCGCAGAAACCGGTGGCCCGTCTCGGTCATGACGGCCCTGTCGATCCCTTGAACCCGGATTTCAGTGGCTTCGTGTTCAAGCTTCAGGCCAACATGGATCCACGCCATCGCGACCGTGTGGCGTTTGTGCGGGTGTGCAGCGGCAGGTTTGAGAAGGACATGACCGTTCGCCACGCGCGAACAGGGCGTGCCATCCGCCTCTCCCGACCTCAGAAACTCTTCGGTCAGGACCGGGCTGTGGTGGAGGACGCCTATCCGGGGGATGTGATCGGCCTCAATAATCCGGGCATGTTTTCGATCGGAGACACCTTGTATGTCGGACCCAAGGTTGAGTACGAAGGCATTCCCTGTTTCAGTCCGGAGATTTTCAGCTGGCTGCGTAATCCCAATCCTTCAGCCTTCAAAAACTTCCGCAAAGGGGTCAATGAGCTGCGTGAAGAGGGCGCTGTGCAGATTCTCTACGACACCGACGAGAGCAAGCGCGATCCGATCCTCGCTGCTGTCGGTCAGCTGCAACTTGAGGTGGTGCAGCACCGTTTAGAGAATGAATACGGCGTGGAGACCAGGCTGGAACCGCTGGGCTATCAAGTGGCTCGCTGGGTCAATGGTGGTTGGCCAGCGCTGGAGAAAGTGGGTCGAATCTTCAACTGCAAAACGGTGCGTGACGCCTGGAACCGCCCGGTGTTGTTGTTCAAGAATCAGTGGAATCTCAATCAGTTAAATGAGGAGCACCCGGCCCTCGAGCTCAGCGCGGTTGCTCCTGTGGTGAGTGGCGTGGAGCCGATCAGCCTCTGAACCAAACATGGATCAGAGCTCGGATCCAGGTTCTGACGTCGTGGGCAGCAGCTTCGGGCCACGTGCCCGGAGCAAACGTCAAGGGCTGGTGCTGACGGGTGGCTTGGGTGTGGGTGAGGGTTTGCATGGCGTCCTCATTCATCTGCATTCAGTCTTAACCCAGCCTTTACCAATGTCAGGTGCGGCTGTCCGCATCCCCCTACGGCCCTCACGGCCGCAGAGCGAAATCGCCAGACTGCAATCCCTTGTGTGGTGAGGTTTGGACACCCTTTGGCTACTTCGGCCCTGTGATGACGGAGGAACGGACTACGTCTGCTTCCGTGATTGCAGCGATCGTGTGGAAGTGCTCGAGGGGTACCACCTGCCGCCGCAGATGCCCCTGATTAAGCACCGCCAGTTTCTCCTCAGCGCAGAAGTTCCTGGTTGCCGCCACCGTTTCGAGCGTCAGCAGGGCTTTCGCCACGGTCCACCTCTGTTCTGATTCGTCTGCTGATCTCGCATGACCAACTCGTCTGGTCGTCTTCCTCGATAGCCTTGCGTTAGAGAAGAGAGCTCCGATGGCAGCAGGGCTGAATCCCGGTGATGACACCGACGGACAGGATCCTTATCAACAGTTGCAGATCCGACCCGACGCCAGTTTTGATGAGGTTCAACGGGCCCGTGATCGCGTCCTTAAGACCTGCGGCGAGGACGCTGTTGCCCGAGCGAAGGTTGAAGGCGCATACGACGCCGTTTTGATGGATCGTCTCCGCGACCGTCAATCGGGCCGCCTCAGTGCTGAAGCGGCTACGGCATCGCGGATGGAGCGTGAGCAAAGCGAAGGAGCGGCTTCGCAAACCAGCAACGGACCAGCAGCTCTTCTCACCCGTCTCCGCAATTTTTCGCTTCCAGCTTCATCGTTGAAGGGATCGGCGGTGGTCCCCGACCTCACGTTGGTGCAAGGTCAGGGGCTGGTGGTGCGCCTCTCCCTTGGTGCCCTGGCGCTGCTGCTGTTGCTGTTTGCTCCGCAAACGATCGAGCTGCTTCTCGCGCTTGGAACAATCGGTTTGTTCATAAGTCAGATCCGGCGTGGACGCCGCCCCCTCGGTTCCTTGGGTTGGAGCGTTCTGCTGCTGATTGTGGGCTTGGTGGTTGGGGCATTGCTCAGTGTTGCCGTCGCTGGATCGGGCCTGCCATTCACCGTTGAACAGTGGCAATCACTGCCCGCCCTGCTCCTTCTGCTTGCAGGAACGCTGCTTCTGGCTTGAGTCAGGGTTTTGATCAAGCCAGAGTTTTGATCAAGCCAGGCTTTTGATCAGTGCTGCAAGCTCGTCTTCATTCACTTTGTAGACCTCGCTGCAGAAGTGACAGGTGAGTTCGGCGCCTCGATCGTTTTTGAGCATGTCGTTGAGCTCTTCTGAACCCAGCAGGGTGAGGGCTCCCAGGCTGCGTTCTCGGCTGCAGGGGCAGTGAAATTCCACCGGTTGCATCGGTTCGCCGCTTGGAATCGGTTGCGGATCCAGGTCGGGGAACACCTGTTGGATGAGCTGCTCCGGGTGATCACCACAACGGTTCAGCTGGTCGCTGAAATCCTGAATCTCACGGCAGCGTTCCTCGAGCAAGGCCACCAAAGCGGGCTCTTCGGCTGCTTTCGGGAGAACCTGCACCAGCAATCCACCGCTGCTCTGCAGGCCATCACTATTGATCGTTTCACCCACGAACACAGCGGATGGCGTTTGTTCGGAGTGCAGCAGGTACGACGCCACATCATCACCGATGCAACCGCTCACCAGCTCCACTGTGCTGCTGAAGGGTTCCCCTTTGCCTTCGTCACGCACAACGTGCAGATAACCCGTTCCCGCGGCCGTTGTGAAGTCGAATCCGGCCTGGCCGTTGGCTGTCCGCACAGGATCGAGTTCCAAACCTGGATTCCCCACGTAGCCACGCACCCGTCCATCCCGGCCGGCATCCACCGAAAGCCCTCGGATCGGACCATCCGAGCCCAGCCTGAGATTCACCCGGCCGTGGCTCACTTTCATGGAACTGGCCAACAGAAGCCCCGCACTCATGGCCCGACCCAACATCACGGTGGTCAGGTACGACAGCCCATGGCGTGACTGGGCATAGCGGGTTGTCTCGCCGGTGGTCACGGCGACAAGCCGAATTCCTCCTCCGGCTGCGGTTGCCCGCACCAGCCGATCAGCCATGGGCTCACTGCATCGCAGCGGTCATGGTGACAGAGGGCGCAGTTGGCCGTCGCGCAGCTGCCGGTGCTCGCAGTTCCAGTTCAAGAACAGTTCGGGTTCATGGGTGACCACGATCAGAACCCGTTGTCGCGAGAGGTTGTAGAGCAAATCCAGCACCTCACCACGCACCGACCAGTCCAGGCCCGCGGTGGGCTCATCAAGAAGCAACACCTCCGGTTTCCTCAGCAGTTGCACCGCCAGAGCCAGCCGGCGTTGTTGACCACCACTGAGCCGCTCTGGAGCCTGTCGATTGTCCACCCCATGCAGTCCTACCTGGCTGAGGACCTCGATCTGCTCGCTACCCGACAGCCTGCGGTGACCCAGTTTCAGTTCCTGGCTCACGCTCAGTCCCAGAAAGTGACGTTCAGGAAATTGGAAGACGACACCACAAAGCCAGCGTCGCTGGCGTTGATTCAGGCTCGCCCCCTTCCAGGTGATGGAGCCGGATTGGGCGCCGGCCATGCCGCTGATGATCTCCAGCAGGCTGGTTTTGCCGCTGCCGCTTGCCCCTGAAATCAGCAGAGGGCTGCCCTCCTGAGCTCTGAGAGACGCTCCCTGGAGAATGGCGCGCTCTGAAGTCGCTGGTTTGTAGTGGAGATCCGTGAGTTCCAGCATGTTCTGAACGCGCTGCATCCCTTCACAAGGAAACCCAGCATGGTCGATCCGCCAGAAGCCAGCGATGATGCAGGAGTCTCCTGAAGGTCATGCACGTTCGCTTCCGAGAGGTCGACCCCTTCAATTGCTGGCTCTGGCTGCGATTCAGCGAAGTTCCCAGTCAGGGGGAGCGCAACTACGTCGATGGCATCTTCGACAGCTGGTATGTGCTGGGGAGGCTCGGAGGATTCAATGCCGAGTCCATGCAGGTGCACGAGGAGGGAGATGAGCTCAGTTGGATGAGTTACGACAACGACGAGTCCACCTCAGTGATGCCGGCCTTGATGCACAACATGGGGCAGCTCGAGTACGAGCAAGACTGGGCGCGTTGTTGGGTTGATCTCGGAACAAGCGACGGGGTGTGCCTGGATGTGTTGATTAACGCCCTGCGTCAACTCGATTCCGATCTTGTGCAGATTGAGGAATTGCTGATCGGTGGCGTGAACGACGATTGGCCGGTTGAAGACCATCCGGACAGCATCTTTCCTGGCATGAGTTGAGCGGCTGTGGCTGAGCGACGGCGGCTGCTGATCGAACCGGCCAGGCTTCGTGACGCCCAGGCGCTGGGCCGTCTTGGTCTCACCGCTGCGGAGGCGCGCTACCTGAAGCGGGTGCTCCGCCTGCGTCCTGGTGCCGAGGTGCACGTGGTGGATGGTTGCGGCCAGTTGTTCGGTACCCGCCTCACCCCAGAGGGTGAGCTTTCGCTCGATCGTGGCGCTGATGCACGTCTTCAAACCCTTGCAGCCCCCCAACCACGCTTGGGATTGGCCGTGGCGTTGATGCGCCGCGGGATGGATGAGGTGATGCGCATGGCCTGCGAGCTGGGGGTGGATCACTTGCAACCTCTTCAGGCCCAACGGTCTGTCCCGCAGGCGGAATGCAGGCCGGATCGCTGGGGGGTGATCCTGCGCGAAGCGGTGGAGCAATGTGAACGTCTCTGGGCCCCTGAGCTCCTGCCCGTGCTGTCCTCAGACGACTGGTGGAACGGTCCCTCTGGGCAGAGCCTGCGCCTGATTGCGGTGACCCGTGATCAAGCCTCTACGGATCTGTCAACGCTGTTGGCGGCGCATGGGGCCGGGGCTGGTTGCTGTTGGATCGCCATCGGGCCTGAGGGTGGTTGGACGAGCGACGAGCTGCGATCCGCGGCCGAGGCCGGCTGGTGTGGTGTTGGTCTTGGCGACACAATCCTGCGCAGCTCCACGGCTGCAGTGGCTGCTGCCACGGCCCTCTGCAGTTGGAGGCGAGCCGTTCAGCGCACCTGACGCTTGTACGCATCCATCAGCTGACGTCCCTTGACCCCCATCCGGCGCAGACGGGCGATGCGCGCGCTCGTGAGGGGTTGTTCGCGGGGCGAACTGGGCTTGGCCTCCTCGGGATTGGCACGATCACCAACTCCGATCCAGCTCAGAAAGCCATTTGATCGCTTGGATTTCAAGGTCATCTCCGACAGTGAAGTCAACGTCAGCTCTTGAACAGTTCAGACGCCATGGAGCGGAAATTGGAGAGGTTGCGTCCGGGCTTGCGCTTGCCAGGTCGAATGCTGGAGCCGGGTTTGAGGGCTTCTGGAGCGAAGGTGACGTATTGAACAGCAGGGCGGGATGCTTCGGTAGCAGCCAGTTCCGCGGCGATGGCCTCAGCGGTGGTGAGGGAGGGTTTGGCATTGGTGCTGGTCGACGCTGCCTGAACCCCGCCAGTGGCTGGAGCTGCCACTGCGCCGGCTGTGTCGTCCCCGTCGTCTGGGGATTCGCTCACGGTTCTGACCGTGCCGAGCTGAAGCTTTGGAGTCTCAGCCGCCTTCCCCGTATCGAGTTCGAGATAAAAACCCTTGCGCAGCAGCACCATGCGGATCCGGAGTGACACCACTGGTGATTATCCGCGCAAGCGCAGCCTCCAGCGTTGATGCTTAGGGCAGTGCAACACAAGCCATGGCTTTTCCTTCGCCAGATTTTCCAACCCAGGAGCCGATGCTCTGGCTGACGGCGTTGGTGGTGAACGGTGTTCTGATCAGCGTGGCGCAACGCTTTCCGGTGCTGACGCGTGCCGGGTGGTGTCACGCGGGGCTTCTGGGCACGGTGCTCTGGGGATCCTTGGGTTGGCGCGGTTGGCTTGCGGTGGTGGCCTACCTGGTTTTGGGCTCGCTGGTCACCAAGCTTGGATTTGCCCGCAAGCTTGATCTGGGTCTCGCCGAGGCCAGAGGGGGGCGACGCGGCCCTGAAAATGTCTGGGGTTCAGCCTTCACCGGTTTGGTGTTGGCGATGCTCATTGCCGCCGGGCTTGGATCAGAGCGTCTGCTGCTGATCGGTTTTGCTGCCAGTTTCGCGGCCAAGCTTGCCGATACGTTCGGCAGTGAAATCGGTAAGCGTTGGGGGCGCACCACCCTGCTGATCACCACGTTGCGGCCGGTTCCGGCCGGCACTGAGGGGGCTGTGAGCGTGGAGGGAACCCTTGCCAGTGCGGCGGGAAGTTTGTTGATGACCCTGGTGATGGCACTGCTGGGGCTGCTCACTTCGGCATCCGCCATCGTGCTGGTGTCGGTTGTTGGACTGCTCTCCACGCTGCTTGAGAGTTTGCTGGGGGCCACTGGCCAGGGCCGATGGCCCTGGCTCAGCAACGAACTGGTCAATGGGTTGCAGACGGCCTGGGCTGCGCTGCTGGCGATGGCAGCGGCAGCACTTCTGGGGATGCTGCACTGAAGGCTGCTGCAGCCCTGCGGCGCAGGTGCTGCAGGGTGTTGCGCAAGATTGTCGAGAGGGTTCGTCGATCCATGCACTCCCTCTCAGCCAGCTTGCCGAGGGGGATCCCATCGATCCAGTGCGACCAGAGCCAGCGGCGATGGGTTGGATCAAGGCTCTGCAGAGCCTCGTGCAACCAATGGTGTTGGGGGTCGTCTTGCGCCTCGCTCTCAGGGCTGGGAAGCAGATCGATCCGTTCGCTTGCTTCTGTGGCATCCGTTCGGCCTCCCCTGGGAACTGGTGCGTTCAGCGACAGCAGGTGTTGCCCTTGATGGGCGCTTCTCGCCAGCTGCCAGCGTTGAGGGGCTACCCCCAGAGCGGCGGCCAGATCTGCATCGCTGAAGGGTGCCTGGCCTGCCTGCAGACGCTGCTCCTGCAAGCGCATGCCGCGGGTGTGCAGATCCTTGATCCGCCAAGGAATCCTCAAGGTGTGCAAGCGATCGCGCCTGTAATGAAGAATCTGTCCTGTGGCTTTTGGAATCGCGTAGCTGCTCACCTGATGGCCTCGGGAGGGCTCGAAGCGGTCCAAACTCTTCACGAGTCCAAGACGAGCTTCCTGGCAGAGGTCGTCGTACTCGCCACCGCCCCTGGGCAACTGTTGATTGGCGGCATGGTGAGCCAGCCCCAGGTGTTGCAACACCAGGCCATTGCGCTTTTGGATGGATGCAGGAATTGGGCGGTGCTGCTCCCGGCGCTGGAGGCGTTCGAGCCGGCGGCAGGGTGGGGTTGGTGCTGTGGTGGAGCTCATTTGCTGGCAAGGCGTTGGTACCCCTTCACCGTCCGCTGCTTCCAGCTTGTGAGGCCTCCCCCCTGGGGATGAACGCGCTTCATCCTTTCGGGGGATGCACGCCCAGATTCCGCGTCAGTGCTTGCCCGTGCGACCGATCAGATAGGCGCTGAAGGCCAGCATCAGCACTCCGGCGCAGTACTGAAGGAGCTCGGTCATGCTGGTCACCTCGAAGCTCACCATCAGCTTGAAGGCGGTCACGATCAGGGCCACGATGATCACCTTGGTGAGTTTCTGCTTCAGCCCATCAAGGGATTCGATGTTGAGCAGATTGCGCCGTTCTTGGGAGTTGTCCTGCTGGCGAACATCGATGTCGGAAATAATCAGCTCGTAGATGCCATAGCCGAAAATCAGCAGGGCTATTCCGATCAGGTAGAAATCAATTCCACCCACCACCTTGCCGATTAACAGCGTGCTGTTGGCGTAGGTGAACTGCCCTTGCACCACCTTCGCGAGCACTGTGAGTTCCTCGTAGGTGCCAAGCACGAAGCAACTGACGCTGCCGATCAGGCTCATCACCACAGGAATGAGCGTGATCAGGCGAAACCTCCAGATTGCAGTCTCGAAACGACGCTCCAACCGCGCTTTGCGGAGCGGTTTGCGGTTGTCGCCCATGGTCTCTCGATCTCTTGGTCTTCCTTAGCAGCCAAGCGGCCGTCAGGTTGTGGTTTGGGACGCCGCCGGTCGGGGTGGCGGGGGCGGGGTGAGCAGGGCGGGGATGGAGATGGCGATCAAAGCCGAACCAACCGTGAGCAACACCAGCAGAGGCCCTGGGCGCACCAGCGGTTGGCGCTCCATCACGGTGTTGCAGCGGGCACACACCGGCACGGACCCTTTCGGGGGATGGAGAACGATCGCAGGACCGCAACAGCATTCGGGGCAGCGGTAGCGGGGCATAGGACGCAGAGCCTGGTGCAGCGCACGAAACCGTGCAGTGGATTGCGACAATCATGCGTTGCCGCTCGTGGTCACGCCATGCCCCTCAGCTCCCTGGTGCGTCTGCTTCAGACCTCGGCGCTGAGCGGTGAACTGTGTGAGCGGATCGAGCGCTCTGATCGCTTGTTGCTGCGTGGCGCTGGTCGCGCTGCCCGCGCTTTGGTGGCCAGTGCCATGGCCCGCCATCAAGACCAGCCCCTGCTGGTGGTGGTGCCCACCCTGGAGGAGGCCGGTCGCTGGACTGCGCTGCTTGAGCTGATGGGGTGGCGCAGTGCCCAGCTGTATCCCACCAGCGAAGGCTCCCCCTACGAACCCTTCGATCCCACCAGTGAGATCACCTGGGGACAGCTGCAGGTGCTCAGCGAATTGCAGGTGGAGGGGCAAAGCCGCGACCTGGCGATCGTGGCCACAGAGCGTTGCCTTCAGCCCCACCTCCCCCCGCCGCAGGTTCTCGCTGACCGCTGCCGCACCCTTCGCAAGGGCGACAGCATCGACCTGGAGGCGTTGGCCGTGTCTCTCAGCCAACTGGGATATGAGCGGGTGTCGACAATTGACCAGGAAGGCACCTGGAGTCGGCGCGGGGACATCGTTGATGTATTTCCGGTGAGCAGTGAGCTCCCGGTGCGGCTTGAGTTCTTCGGCGATGAACTCGACAAACTCAGGGAGTTCGACCCCGCCAGCCAGCGATCCCTGGATCCGATCGACAGCCTGCGGTTGACCCCGACTGGCTTCAGCCCCCTCATCGCTGAAGCCCTGCGCGAGTCGATGCCCGATGGACTGGATCAGCTTCTCAGTGATCAGGCTCTCAATGAGCTTCTCGAAGGCGGCACCCCGGAAGGCATGCGCCGGTTGCTCGGGCTGGCCTGGCAGGAACCCGCGTCACTTCTCGATTATTTGCCTGAAGCGTGCTGCGTTGCCATTGATGAGCGCCGCCATGGACGCTCCCATGGTGAGCAATGGTTTGATCACGCCGAGGAGCATCACGGCGATCTCGGCCTGCCGTTGCCAAGACTCCACCGTTCCATCGATCAGGCCATGGCTCTGGCCTCTGCCTTCCATGGGTTCGATTTGGCGGAGCTCCAGGAGCAGGACGACCATCCCAATGCCTTTGATCTCAACAGCCGGCCGGTGCCGGCGTATCCCAATCAGTTCGGCAAGCTTGGCGAGCTGATCAAGGGCTATCAGCAGCAGAAGCAAGCGGTCTGGCTGCTGTCGGCCCAGCCCAGTCGTGCCGTTGCCCTGCTCGAAGAACACGACTGCATCAGTCGTTTCGTTCCCAATGCGGCCGATGCCGCGGCGATTGAACGCTTGGTTGAGCAGAGCACACCGGTGGCTCTGAAAACCCGCGGCACCGCTGATCTCGAGGGACTGCAGTTGCCCGCCTGGCGCGTTGTTCTGATCACCGATCGCGAATTCTTCGGCCAGCAGACACTCACCAGCACGGGGTATGTGCGGCGGCGGCGCAAGGCGGCCAGTCGCACCGTGGATCCCAACAAAATGCGCCCCGGCGACTTCGTGGTGCATCGCAACCATGGCATCGGTCGCTTTCAGAAACTCGAAAAGCTCGCCATCAGTGGCGAGGTTCGCGACTACCTCGTCGTGCAGTACGCCGACGGCATTTTGCGGGTGGCAGCCGACCAGTTGGGAAGTCTGGGCCGGTACCGGGCCAACAGCGATGCTCCCCCTCAACTCAGCAAGATGGGCGGTTCGGCCTGGGTGAAAGCCAAGGAACGGGCCAGTAAGGCTCTGCGCAAAGTGGCGCTTGATCTGGTGAAGCTCTATGCCGAGCGCCATCAGGCCCCTGGGTTCGCCTTTCCGGTGGATGGTCCTTGGCAGAGCGAGCTTGAGGAGTCATTCCCCTATGAACCAACGCCCGACCAGCTCAAGGCCACGGCCGAGGTCAAGAAAGACATGGAGAAGTCTCAACCGATGGACCGGCTGGTGTGTGGTGATGTGGGCTTCGGCAAGACCGAGGTGGCGATTCGGGCGATCTTCAAAGCCATCACCGCAGGACGTCAGGTGGCCATGCTCGCCCCCACCACGGTGCTGGCCCAGCAGCACTGGCGCACCCTCTCCGAACGGTTTGCTCCGTATCCGATCAAGGTGGCTCTGCTGAACCGGTTCCGTACGGCCGGCGAACGCAAGTCCATTCTCGAGGGATTGAAGAAAGGCACCATCGATGCTGTGGTGGGCACCCATCAGTTGCTCAGCAAAAGCACAGCATTCGACAAGCTTGGTCTTCTTGTGGTGGATGAAGAGCAGCGCTTCGGCGTGAACCAGAAGGAGAAGATCAAAGCTCTGCGCAAGGACGTTGACGTGCTCACGCTGTCAGCAACACCGATTCCGCGCACGCTCTACATGAGTCTGTCCGGTGTGAGGGAGATGAGCCTGATCACCACACCACCTCCGTTGCGGCGTCCGATCAAAACCCATCTCGCTGCTCTCGATGAAGAGGCGATCCGCAGTGCGATTCGTCAGGAACTGGATCGGGGCGGGCAGGTGTTCTACGTGGTGCCTCGCGTGGAAGGCATTGAGGATGTGGCCGCTCAGCTGCGTCAGATGCTGCCTGGACTGAAGCTCTTGGTGGCCCACGGCCAGATGGCTGAGGGTGAACTGGAGAGCGCCATGGTGGCCTTCAACGGAGGTGAAGCCGATGTGATGCTTTGCACCACGATCGTGGAAAGCGGTCTCGACATTCCTCGGGTCAACACGATTCTCATCGAGGATGCCCATCGCTTCGGACTCGCCCAGCTGTATCAGTTGCGCGGACGTGTGGGTCGCAGTGGCATTCAGGCGCATGCCTGGTTGTTCTATCCCGGCAATGCCTCGTTGAGTGAGGCCGCGCGTCAGCGACTGCGCGCGATTCAGGAATTCGCTCAGTTGGGAAGTGGTTATCAATTGGCCATGCGCGATATGGAGATTCGCGGCGTCGGCAACCTGCTGGGTGTGGAGCAGAGCGGACAGATGGAAGCGATCGGCTTCGATCTCTACATGGAGATGTTGCAGGAGTCTTTGGCGGAGATCCAAGGGCAAGACATTCCTTCTGTGGATGACACCCAGGTGGATCTCCAGGTCACAGCCTTCATTCCTGCGGACTGGATCACCGATGCTGACGAGAAGATGGCTGCGTATCGGGCTGCAGCGGAATGCCTCAGCGGTGATGAACTCGTGGAACTGGCTGCGCTCTGGGCCGACCGTTATGGCGCGCTGCCAGGACCGGTTCAGTCTTTGCTGCAGCTCATGAATCTGAAGCTTCTGGCCAAGCGCTGCGGTTTTTCCCGCATCCGTCCGGAGAAGCCCAACATCGCTCTGGAGACGCCCATGGAAGAGCCTGCCTTCAGGCTTCTTCGCCAGGGCTTGCCTCAGCATCTCCACGGCCGCTTGGTGTACCAGGCCGGAACAGGCGCGTCGGCCAAGGTGCTGGCCCGCGGGCTTGGGGTTTTGCCGATGGACAAACAGCTCGACGAGCTCAAGGGTTGGCTGGAGCAGATGGCGGCTCAGATCCCGGGAGTTGATGGTTTGACCACCGATCAGCGCGAGCAACAGCAGAAGGAGCGCAACGAGGCTGTTCTCAGCGTTTGAACCCCGGGGCGTCGCTGTGCCCCAGGAACATGAGAAAGTCCCGACACATTGCGCAATTCTTCGTTACAGTGGTTCTCAGATAAAGGGAACCATGGGCGAATTCATCGATCCGATCAGTTCCGTGGGCTCCTTCGGCCTGCTGTCGAGCCTTGTTGGAGCTGCCGCCCTTGGTGTTTACGCCTTGTGGCAAGACGATTCTCAAAATGACGATGATGATTCGAGCCCTGGCGGTGGCTTGATGCAACCGATAGCCTGAACCGTTCGCTTGCTCTGAGTCAGTCATAGTTCGTCAGAACCATCACCCAGTTGGGTGATGTTTTTTTTATTCCGTCATCCGAGGGTGGAAGGGTTCCTTGTTGCGATCCCTCACCATGTCTTCAAGGTGTCTGGCCCTTTGGCTCGGCGGTGTTTCTGTTGTTGTTCTGGGTGTTCTGCCCGCTCACGCGACATCCTGGGAAGCCATTGATGCCCTGCGGGGAAGGCTGACCCGCGCCGGGGTGCGTGTTGTTCAGCAGGACTGTTCCCGTCGCGGTTTGCAGGGCCTGTACCACCCCAGAAGTGACACCCTCGTGGTCTGCCGATCGCATCAGACACCCTCTCAGGTGTGGGACACCCTGGCCCATGAAGCCACCCATCGCATGCAGACGTGCGCTGGTGGACCGATCACCGACCAGCGGCATCACCGTTCGATGGCGGCCGCTCTAATGCGCAATCACCCCTCCGAATTTCGTTCCATGCGTGCCTACCCACGGAATCAGCAACTGTCTGAGCTGGAAGCCAGGTACACGGCAAAGCTTCCTCCCCAGCAGGTTCTCCGGCTGTTTGACCGGTATTGCGGATCGCAGATTCGGGTTTAGGCGTTTGCACTGCCTACCTGCTCACCCTGTTCTTTTGTCCTCTTGATCGAATGAATTCAGTTCTCATGCAACTTGCCATGGCCGCGCTCGGGCAGTTCGCCGGTGGCGGAAGCGGCCTGCCCGTGGCCATGCCCGCTGGCGGTTTTCTGGCTGGCATCGGCGTGCCAACGGCACCGGTGCTGGCACCTCGCCGTTCACGCCCCGTGCTGTCCCCCGCTGGCCAGACCTCCTCTTTGCAACTGGCCTCTTTGGCCACGGTGACTTGCCTTTTGCGTGAGGGACAGCTCAGCCGTCATCAGGCGCTCACCATGCTGAGTCGTCAGGGTGATGCCTGGGGTTGGGATTCTCAGTGGGGACAGCGCATTCCTCTCAGCCGGGTTGATCAAGCCATACGTGCCGCTGGTGGCTGCAAAACGATGGTGAGCCGGATTCGAGAAACAAGGCCAACCTCTCCTTATTCAGCCGTTGTTCCCGCCAGCGAGCGACCGCGTTTCGGCGGCAGTCGCAGTGAGCAGGAGGGTTTCGGGCTCTATCCCTACCGCTGAAGAGCTGATTGCAAATTGGCGCTGCCAGGCCGGTAGGCCTGGCCCCTCTCCGGAGAGCGCAGGGCCTTGATCAGCGTGGTCTCTGCCGTTCTGTACTGACTGTCTTTCCCCGTCCCCAATTGTTCAACAGTGAGTGATTGAATTTCCTCTTCGCTCAGTTCGACGGGCACATCGGGGCGGATCCCGTTTTTATGGATGTCTGTGCCTTTCGGGGTGAGGTATTTGGCAATCGTGACAGTGAGTCCTGAACCATCGGAGAGTCCCCGGACCGACTGCACCAGGCCCTTGCCGAAGGTTTTCTGACCGACCAGCACAGCACGGTTGTTGTCCTGCAGGGCACCCGAGAGAATTTCACTGGCACTGGCGGATCCCTCGTTCACGAGCACCACGACGGGGCGGTCTGTGACCGCACTGCCTGTGGCGCGACGCACGTCCTGAATGCCGTCGCGTGTTTTGGTGCTGACGATCGTGCCTTCGTCCAACCATTGGCGAGCGATGTCCACACTCGCCTCCAAGAGGCCGCCGGGATTGCTGCGCAGATCGAGAACAAATCCTTGGGCACCCTGTTTCTCAAGCTCCCGGATTGCAGTTCTCATCTCCCGGGAGGCTTTGGCATTGAACTGTTTCAGACGGATATATCCGACCTTGGTGCCATCGGACCCTGTGTTCAGCCGACTCTCGACAGCGTTGATTTCAATGCGTGCTCGCTTCAGGGGAACCGTGACCACTTCCCCCTTGCGGCGCAGTCCGAGGGTGACTTCACTCCCTTCCTGGCCGCGGATCAGCTTCACCGCGTCCTCGGTGGTCATCCCCTTGGTGGATTCGCCATCGATCGAAACGATCACGTCCTTAGGTTGAACACCGGCTTTCGATGCTGGGGTTCCTTCGATCGGAGACACCACCACGATTTCTTTGGTGTCTTTGTCGAGCGTGATCTGAATGCCAACCCCGGTGAGTTCACCGGAGGTGTCGATCTGCATCTGTTTGAACTCTTTCGGGTCCAAAAAGCGCGTGTAGGGATCGTCAAGGCTGGCCAGCATCCCCCGAATCGCTTCATACGATTCGTCGGTGCCTGCATAACTCTTGTTCAGCAAGTCGCGGCGCAGACTTGTCCAGCGTTCCGGTGAATACTGACCCGTGGAATCCAGATAATCGCGGTAAACAATTTGCCAAACCTGGTCGATGACCTCTTTCGGGCTGTCGGTGATCGACGACGAGGTTGTACTGGGTAGGCCCAGACCCGGTGCCGCGATTGCCACGGCGGCTGCAATGCCTCCGGCACCAAGAATCAGCAGCAAGCCTTTGCGATTGGACGGCTCAGTGCTCATGCGGGGAGTGGGCATAACGTCCTGAAGGACTGATTCTTCAGAGTAACGACATCAGGCGGGATCCACCCAGCGTCCATCGTCCTTGATGAGCTGGATCAGTGCTTCAACCCCTTCGGTTTCCGGCACCTTGCGGATCTCTTCACGCCCCCTGTACAGGGAGATGATTCCAGGGGTTTTTCCCACATAACCGTAGTCAGCATCTGCCATCTCGCCTGGGCCGTTCACAATGCAACCCATCACGGCGATGTCGAGACCGGTGAGGTGGGATGTGGCATCCCGTACCTGATTAAGCACCTCCTCAAGATTAAACAAAGTGCGACCGCAGCTTGGGCACGCCACGTATTCCACCATCGTTTTGCGCAATCCCAGGGCTTGCAGGATTGAGAAGCAGACAGGAATTTCTTTTTCGGGTGCTTCGGTGAGTGACACCCGGATTGTGTCCCCGAGGCCCTCTGCCAGAAGCGTGGCGATCCCGGCGGTGCTCTTGATGCGTCCGTAGTCGCCGTCACCCGCTTCGGTCACGCCAAGATGAAGGGGGTAGTGGAAGCCCTCGCGATCCAGAGTGTCGGCCATCAGGCGGTATGCCGCCAACATCACCGGAGCCCGGGAGGCTTTCATCGAGATCACGATGTTGTGGAAGTCGAGTTCATCGCAGAGACGCACGAATTCCATGGCGGATTCCACCATTCCCTCGGGCGTGTCGCCGTAGGTGAACAACATGCGTTCGGCCAGGGATCCATGGTTCACGCCAATGCGCAGGGCCTTGTTCTGCGTCTTGAGCACCTCCACAAGAGGAGCGAAGTCATCTTTGATGCGTCGACCGATGGCCTCGAATTCCTCGCGGCTGAAGTCCTGCCGACCCGGGTCGGGTTTGTCGAACACAAACAGCCCTGGATTGATGCGCACCTTGTCAACGTGCTTCGCGACTTCGAGGGCAATGCGGATGCCGTTGTGGTGCACGTCGGCAACGAGGGGAACACCACAGCCTTGCGCTCTCAAAGCGGCGCGGATGTCTCCCATGGCCTTGGCGTGCGCCATGGAGGGTGTGGTGACGCGAACAATCTCGCAGCCGGCATCAGCAAGTCGGCGGATGCCGGCAACAGCACCCTCAATATCGAGGGTGTCTTCATTGATCATCGACTGAACGGCGACCGGATGCTCACTGCCAATCGGCACGTCACCCACCATCACGGTGCGGGTCCGGCGTCGATGGATCACCGTGTCGTAGCGCTGATTCCGAGCGGTGTCGTTGCCGGTCTGAGAAGCGGTGGCCAGGGTGCCGGTCATGGATCGTTCAGGGACCTTGGCCAAACCATCGCATAACTATCCCCTCAGTGCGCTGAGCCTGCGTTTCGCCTCCTGAAAATCCTGGAGGGTGAGGGCACGGGGAGAACCCTCTTCCCGCGATCCAAATCGCAGGAGATAGGAGGGATGGAACACCGGCATGAAGGCCTTGCCCTCCTGCTCATGCCATTGGCCTCTCAGCTTGCTGATTCCACTTTTGATCCCCAGCAACGCCTGCAGGGCCGTCGCCCCTGCCAAGAGCACCAAGGAAGGATTCACCAAGGCAATCTGTTCCTCCAGCCAGGGTCTGCACTGCTTGATTTCGTTGGACGTGGGCTTTCGATTGTTGGGTGGCCTGCACTTGATCACATTGCAGATGTGGAGGTCTTGCTCTTCATCCAGTTCTGCTGCCTCGAGGAGTTCACTGAGAAGGCGGCCTGAGCGGCCAACGAAGGGAAGCCCTTGGCTGTCCTCGTCGGCTCCGGGTGCTTCGCCGATCAGCATCAGATCGGCCCCTGGATTCCCTCTACCGACCACAACCTGATGCCTGTGATACGCGAGATCACAGCACTGGCAAGCTGCACATTGGCTTTTCAAGGCGTCGAGCGTGTTCACATCGCCTCCTCGGTTGGTTCCTTTGCTTGCGTGACCAGAAGCAAAAAGCGCTGCCCCTCGGGATCCGTTAACCAGCACTCTGCGCCGAAGGATTCCTGGCGGGGTTCCTCCGGGCTGGATCCGCCCATGGCGAGGACCTCAGCTCTCCAGCAGCGAAGGTCTTCAAGGGGGTTGTGGCAGGTGACCCGCTGCAGACAAGGTGCCAGCACAGCGCCTGAGGCCGGCCAGGGCCGATGCCTAGAGGGCGTGTAGATCTGCAGCGACCCTCCCGACGGCAAGGGAACGATCCAGTGGTGGTCCGCCAGTCCCGTTTGGGCTTCGGTCTGAAGAAGTCCTGCATAAAAAATCGCCAGCTTGTGAGGGTCACGCGCGGCCAGGACCCAGCTGACAGAGGGCTTTGAGCTGTGCATCTCTCCATGCTGCTCCCTGGGAGGACGGCCCTTTTGCATCCGTGCTTGGTTGTCTGTGACACCACATCAGGCAGGATGAGAACTTTCGTACCTGCGCATCCACTGGAGGGGTGCCGAGCCGATGTCACGCCCGCTCTCTCTATCCAGCCGGGCCGAAGCCCTGCAGCCTTCGCTCACGCTGGCGATCAGCGCTCGGGCCAAGGCCCTGCAGCAGGAGGGTCGCGACATCTGCAGCCTCAGCGCCGGTGAGCCTGATTTCGATACTCCCGATTTCATCGTGGAGGCTTCCGTTGAGGCTTTGAGAAACGGCATGACCCGTTACGGTCCTGCCGCCGGGGATCCCCATCTGCGTGAGCTGATCGCCAACAAGATCACCAGCGAGAACGGAATTCCAACGTCAGCGGCCGAGGTTCTGGTCACCAACGGCGGGAAGCAGGCGATCTACAACCTGTTCCAGGTTCTGCTGAACCCAGGCGACGAGGTGTTGATTCCTGCGCCGTACTGGCTCAGTTATCCGGAGATTTCCCGCCTCGCTGGTGCCCGTCCGGTTGCGGTTCCGTCGTCGGCCGCCGACGGCTTCCGCCTTGATCTCCATGCGCTTGACGCCGCGATCACGCCGGCCTCGCGGGTGCTGGTCATCAATTCTCCTGGCAATCCCACAGGCCGGGTGCTCAGCCGCGATGAACTTCTGTCGATTGCGGAGTTAATGCGTCGTCACCCGCGGCTCGTGGTCATGAGCGACGAGATCTATGAGTACCTCCTCGACGACGGCGTCACCCACCACAGCTTTGCCTCCCTTGCTCCTGATCTGCAAGACCGCTGCTTCATGGTGAACGGCTTCGCCAAGGGGTGGGCGATGACCGGCTGGCGCTTGGGGTATCTCAGCGGGCCCGAATCCGTGATCAAAGCGGCTTCGGCACTCCAGAGCCAGAGCACCAGCAATGTCTGCAGTTTTGCCCAACAGGGGGCTGTTGCTGCGCTAACGGGTCCTCGGGACTGCGTTCAGACGATGGCTGAGAGCTACAACCGCCGCCGATCCTTTCTCGTGTCAGGCCTGCAGGCGATGGACGGAATCACCTTGGTGCCGCCCCAAGGCGCGTTCTATGCATTCCCTCAGCTGCCTGACGGTTGTGGCGATTCCATGAACTTCTGCCGCAGGGCCCTTGAAGAGGAAGGGTTGGCGATCGTTCCTGGCGCGGCCTTCGGTGATGACCGCTGCATTCGACTGTCTTGTGCGGTGTCGCGTGAGACGATCACTGATGGCTTGCATCGCCTCAACCGCTTGCTCAAGGCTGGTTAACGCCTGCAGCTTGCTGCTCTTCCCTTTTCATTCCAGCTCACCCATGCCCAGTCGAGAACGTGGGGCCGTCGCCTTATTGGCATTGCTTCTCTGCCAGGGGGTGTCGGTTCTGCCGTCGATTGCCAAACCGGCTCTGCGCGTCGGCGCCATCCCTGATCAGAACCCCGAGCGTTTGAATCGTCTCTACGGACAGCTTGCCGATGAGCTCAGCGATCGTCTGAAGGTGACCGTTCGCTACGTACCCGTCAGCAACTACCCGGCCGCTGTGAGTGCCTTTCGGACCGGAGGCCTCGATCTGGTGTGGTTTGGAGGTTTGACCGGTGTTCAGGCGCGGCTGCAGACGCCTGGGGCCAAGGTTTTGGCGCAGAGGGATATTGACGCCCGCTTCCGCAGTGTGTTCATTGCCAATACCTCAGCGGATCTTCAGCCGATTCAGTCGATTAACGGTCTCACCAGTCTGCGCGGAAAGCGATTCACCTTTGGCTCGGAGAGTTCAACGTCTGGACGGTTGATGCCCCAGCATTTCCTGGCGAAAGCCGGCGTCTCACCCAGTCAGTTCAGTGGGGGACGGGCCGGCTTCAGTGGCAGTCATGACGCCACCATCGCCTTGGTGCAAAGCGGGGCCTACCAGGCAGGTGCCCTGAACGAGCAGGTGTGGACGTCGGCGCTCAAGCAGGGGCGGGTGAACACCGACAAGGTGCGCGTGATCTGGCGAACCCCTGAGTATGTGGATTACCACTGGGTGGCACGCCCTGATCTGGATCAACGCTTTGGTTCGGGATTCACAACGCGCCTGCAGAAGGCGATTCTGGCCATTCAGCCATCCACCCCTCGCCAGGCCACGATTCTTGAACTGTTTGCTACCAAGCGCTTCATTCCCGCCGAGGCCAGCCAGTACAAGCCGATCGAGACGGTGGGTCGCCAGCTCGGCAAGATTCGTTGAGTTCTCTGCTCCAGCTTGAACAGGTGCGGTTGGCCGGCTCTCGGAGAGACCGGCTCTACAACCTGTCGTTGCGCATCCATCGCGGTGAGCGCGTGGCCCTTCTGGGGCCCAGCGGTGCCGGAAAGAGCTCACTGATTTCCGTGATCAATGGCAGCCTGACTCCGCACCAGGGAACGGTCCTCTGGCGCGGCAAGAGTCTTCGGCAGCGCACGCGCCGTCAGCGCTGTGAAATCGGCACCCTTTGGCAGGACCTGCGCTTGATTGAGGAGCTCAGTGTTGGCCAGAACATCAATGCCGGCGTGCTGGGCCGGCGTGGACTGCCCTGGGCGCTGGCGAATCTTCTGTTCACCATCGGTGCAGCACCTTGTTTTCAGTGCTTGCGTCAGGCTGGATTGGATCCTCAGGTTCTGGCTCCCGAAGGTCTGGATCGCCCCGTCCAGCAACTGTCGGGTGGTCAACGGCAACGGGTTGCTCTGGCCCGGTTGTTCCGGCAACAACCGTCTCTGCTTTTGGCTGATGAGCCCTTGGCCAGCCTGGATCCAGCCATTGCCGCTGAAGTGCTCGATCGCATTCTGGAGAAGAACGCCGATGGCTCCCTGATCCATGGTGCGCAAGCGGTGGTGGTGTCGCTGCATCGCCCGGATTTGATCCATCGTTTTGATCGAGTCCTCGCCCTGCGCGATGGACGTTTGCGCATCGACGCTCCAGCGACCGCTGTGACGCCTGCAGAACTTGAGGATCTCTACGCACTGTGATGGCGTTGGCCCGACCCAGTGCACCCGCGCTCGCACTGCTGCCAGCTCTGGCCTTGCTGCCGGTGTTGATCACCGTTGTCGCCGGACTTCATGCCGGCGGCGTGGAGATCTTGTTGACATTTCTCGCGGCAGCAGTGCATCCATCCCTGGACCCAGCGCTGCTCACAGCTCTGTTTAGTGCGCTGCAGGTCACGCTGGCGATGGCTCTGGCTGGCTGGAGCCTCAGCTTGGTTCTTGGGGTGCTGCTTGGCTGTTGTGCCTCAGAACGGCTGTTGCAAACGTGGAATTGGCCAACCTGGCCAGCAATGATTCTTCGTCGCACCCTGGCCCTGCCTCGATCGGTGCATGAACTGATCTGGGGACTGCTGCTCCTGCAGGTTCTTGGCTTGCATCCTTCGGTGGCGGTCGCAGCGATCACGATTCCCTATGCGGCCCTGGTGGCTCGCGTGTGGCGTGATCAGCTGGAGGCGCTTGATCCATCCAGGCTTCAGGCTCTGTTGCAGGGTGGTGCCCCCCCCTTGGCAGCCTGTTTCACGGCACTGTCTCCCGCGATGGGCACCGTGTTGATGAGTTATGGCGGCTACCGCCTGGAGTGTGCCTTGCGCAGTGCCACGCTTTTGGGCGTTTTTGGTCTGGGAGGCCTGGGCACTGATCTGCAGCTCAGCCTGCAGTCGCTTCAGTTCAGAGAGCTCTGGAGTGGGCTGTGGATGCTGGGACTCCTCAGTGTTGCTCTCGAGCTGCTGCTCACGCTTTGGCGACGTCAAACTCGCAAGGCCCAGGCTGGCCAGCGACGCCTGTGTCTCTTCCTTGCGGGAACCATTGCGGCGGGGATCGCAGGACGCCTCTGGCTGCAGGTGCTGCTCCCGGATTCCGGCACTGTCGTCTGGCAAGGACTGGCGCTGCCGGACTGGCGCGGTCTCACGCAAGCAGCTGCGGAGATTCCCTGGTTGCCGCTGATTGTTGAGACGCTCCTGCTCACCGTGCTGGCTGCTGGGATTGCGATTGGTCTCCCTCCACTGGCGATGTTGCTGGCCCCCTCGCGGTTTTGGCAGGTGGCTCTCAATCCTGTTTGGGCGCTGCTGCGTCTCATCCCCCCACCGCTCACTGTGTTGCTTCTGCTGCTCAGCAACCGTCCAACCCTTGCGATCGGTGCGCTGGCGCTTGGATTGCACAACGGCGGGGTGATGGGACGCCTGTTGCGCGAAGAACTGGAGCAGCAGTCTGTTGATCAACAACAGGCCATGGCCACCTCTGGAGCGTCAGCACGGCTCGGCTGGCTCTACGGCCTGTTCACGCCGCGCAGCCCTGGGTATCTGGCTTATGGGGCCTATCGCACGGATGTGATTCTGCGGGAGACCGTTGTGGTGGGCCTGATCGGTGGCAGTGGACTGGGTTGGCAGTTGCTGGAATCGCTCAGCTCCTTTCACTGGGATGCAGTTGTGGTGTTGATTGGGGCTTATGCCCTGATCACCCTGCTCGGGGAGTGGTTCAGCGATCAATGCCGGACCCGCAGGCTGCAAAGCTGATCACCCGATATGAGCGACGGAATCCATGCGCCATCCGCGTCAACTGGTGGTGATTGGTGACAGTGGCGTGGTCGGCTGGGGAGACACCGAGGGTGGCGGCTGGTGCGAGCGCTTACGGCGTGCCTGGATGGCGCTGCCCGATGCACCGGTGATCTACCCACTGGGGATTCGTGGTGACGGTCTGGAGTCGGTGTCGCAACGATGGGAAGCGGAGTGGGCTTGTCGTGGTGAGCTTCGACGTCAACAGCCGAAGGCTTTGCTGCTGGCCGTGGGGCTCAACGATTCAGCCAGGGTTGGTCGTGCCGACGGCCGGCAGCCGCTCGATGCTCAGGCCCTGCGCTTCGGGTACGAACAGTTGCTGCACGCCATGACAGCGCGTACTCAGGTGTTTGTACTTGGCCTCTCGGCAGTGGATGAACAGGTGATGCCGTTTGCCGACTGCCTCTGGTACAGCAACCACGACATCGCTGTGCATGAAGCTCAGATTGAAGAGGCCTGTCTCGAGGTGGATGTTCCTTTTTTGCCTCTCCACGCGGCCATGCTGGCAGAGCCGGGTTGGCTTGGCTGGATTGAGCCCGACGGGATCCACCTCAACAGTGCCGGTCATCACTGGATCGAGCAGCGGGTTCGGTCGTGGGGTGCCCTCCAGCGTTGGGCAGGTCTGGAGTTGCAAACACAACTCACCTGGACCTGATGCCTATCAGAATCGCAGCAGTGATGAGATCGGGCATGCGCATGGTCGTTGTGGTTTTGGCCGCCGCTCTTCAGGTGATGCCAGCCCTGGCGCAGCAGGACCCTGTGACCTGTGAAGCGTTTTCCAGTGGTTTCACCACGGCGGATGGCTGCCTGGATGGCACCCAACCGTCATCGGGACCGATTCCCAAGAATCAGTGGAGTGTGGATTACGACGATGATTTCTGGCCAGACGGTTGGTACGGTCCAGGCATCGGAGAGACCTTCTGACCCGTGGCGAGATGCTGATGCGCTTGCGCCGGCTGCTGCTGATGGTGGGGGTGCTGATCAGTACTGACGCTCATGGTTGGAGCGCGATTGCGTGGGCCCAAAGCTTGGATGAGCTTCAGCGCCAGCGCCTGATCACACCCGCGGTGAGGGATGTTCTTGAAAAGCACGATGCCCAGACTCCATCGCAGCGGCAGGCCGTGCTGGATCAAGCTTGCCGAACCGGTGAACTCTCCCCCTTGGATTGTGATTTCATCGGTCGCGGAATCCGCCGTCGTCGGCGTGATTAATGCGTGCGTTGGCTCTTGAGCAGTTGAGCAAGCTCGCCGAGGGGCCATCCCAGATTTCTGAGATGGCGTAGCAGTCCTTTTGAAGCCTGGAAGTACTCATTGTTGTAGTGGGGCGCGTAGCCGATTTCCTTCAAAGTGAGCATCAGCAGGCGATGTTCCCGTCGGGTTCCCTCCCTCGCTTCCAGTATTTGAAATCCGCGATTCTCCAGGTCGAAGGTTTGTCCCTGGAGGTCTTCACTGAAGCCGAGCTTGATCACGTGGTCGATCTCCCGGTAAGCGGTGAAAACGCGTGCACCCTGGTGATCCTCCAGAAACTGATACCGCTCGGTCACGGCGATCACCGCCTCCATGCACGGGGCCAACAAGGCCTGCTCAAGGGTGGCTTGCTTCAAAGTCATGACAGCGCTCCTCCGGCGGTGAGGCGCTCTTCGCACGCCATCTCGTAATTGCGGATCGCACCAGCAGGGATGGACCCGTTGCTTTTCAGTTGGCGTACCGACAATTCAACGCACTGCAAAACAACACTGGTGAGTTCTCGCCCCTCGCAGAGAGCCCAGCTGCGCAACAAGACGTGAAGGCTCGGCGGAACGGAGACCGTCAGCTTCACCTGGTTTTCCCGGGGGACGGCCATGCATCGGGACGGCTGAATGATCTGATCTTAGCTCGGAGTGGCTGCAGGGCAACTCAGCGGTGACTCTGGGGGTGCTTTATGGATACTCCGGGGGGGGGGGGGGGCTGGTGGATTGTTTGAGAGCGCTGGTGGTTCCGGTCCCCTAGGCAATGAGGCCTACATCAGGACCAGTTGCAGAGACGACGCCACAGCCAGACTCACGCCAACGCCGATGCTGGCTTTGAACAGATCTCCCGCCAGCTGCTTGATGGCTTGCCCAGGCGACGATTGATGCAGTCTTGCCACCAGCGCCAACTCCCGACCGGCCAGTAAGCCAAGGAACACCCAGGTGGTGCTGAGGGGAACCATCGACATGCTGAGTGCCCTGGTGAACAAAATCATTCCGAATACAAGGTCGATCAATGTTGCGGATCGGATGTCGTGGATGTTGATCTTGCGGCGAATGATGGTTTGGATGGTTCCACTCGGAGCTCCCCACCAGGTCAAAACTGCAATCGTTAGCGGTGGGATTAGATAAAACCAGCTGAATGCCTCCGGTGGAGGGAATGATCCCAAGCGATCCCAGGCCGGATCGCCGTGATATCGGATCCATCCGAAAATCAGGATTGCTGCCGTTGCCAAGCAGATCCAGAGCACTTGCAACCAGAGCGGTGTTCGTCCTCGATTGCTGACCAGGAATGTCCCGAGGGTCTGGAGGGAATCATTGGCCGTGCAGGCCAGCACGACGAGTACAAAGCCCAAGCCCTGGATCAGTGTGCCTTCCATCCAAAGCTCCGATGTTTAGCGCTCGAAAAGGATGATCCTGTTGTTTGATGGCATCAAGCGAATGTCTTGAAGAGACAGTCCTGCTCCTTGGGCTTCCTTGATGACTGCCTCTTGATCGCGCACCCCCCAGCTGGAATCGCGTTCCTGCAGCGACGTGTCGAACAGTTGGTTGCTTTCGCTCACATGCTTCCCTTCAGCGCGAAATGGCCCGTAGATCAAAAGTCGACCGCCGGGAGGCAGGTGACGAGCTGAGCCCTGCATGAGGGCCTGCGTGCATTCCCATGGAGAAATATGCAGAAGGTTCACGGCCACAACCATGGCTGGTGCTGTTGGCAGACCACCCACCCAGTCGGGTTCACAGACATCCAAAGCCAGAGGTTGTGGCATGGCAGACGTCAGCCCCGCGTGAGCAATCCAGGAGCTGATGCTGCGGCAGTGGTCGGGGTCGGGGTCGCTGCATTGCCAGGTGATCCTGGGAAATCGATGTTGGAAGGCAACGCCGTGTTCTCCCGATCCGCTCGCCAGTTCGAGGATGAGTCCACCGGCAGGGAGGGCGTCGGCCAGCACGTCTCCGATCGCATGCACATTGCGTTGCGTAGCCGGGAAGAACAGCCGCGCATCATCACTGGAGCTCTCCATCGGACTCATTCGGCGCAGTTGCTGGCCGGGGTTTCGCAGGAGCGGGTGAGCTCTTTGATCCAACCCTGCAAGGCATTCAGCGCTTGTGGCCGAATGCTGTAATACACCCATCGCCCGCTCTGGCGGTCGCTCAGTAATCCCGCGTCTTTCATCACCTTGAGGTGGAAGGACAGGCGCGACTGGGAGAGTGAGAGGGAACTAGTGAGGTCGCAGACGCAGCGCTCACCGGTGGAAAGCTGGTTGAGAACCTGGAGGCGCAGGGGGTCAGACAGTGCCTTGAGAAGGCTGCAGGCCTCCGGTGCACTGAGAGAACGTTGCGTGGCCTCGATGGATGGCATCGGCGAGGCGGCTTATGAATCAACGTTAGCGGTGGTGGTGAAACGCTTCGTGTGATCCAGGCACTTGCGGGATGGCACGCGACTGATCAAATTTATTTGGTGAATGCACGGCACACCTCCATGCGGATCGGCATCAATGGCTTCGGGCGAATCGGTCGCCTCGTCTTCAGAGCGCTCTGGGGACGCCCCGGTATCGAGCTGGTTCATGTGAATGACCCCGCCGGTGATGCCGCGACCGCTGCCCATCTTCTGGAGTTTGACTCGGTGCATGGCCGCTGGGACCGAGATATCTGCAGCAGCGCTGAGGGATTCACTGTGGAGGGTTCCTCTTTGACTTGGTCGCGTGAGAAAGATCCCACCGCAGTGCCCTGGGCCGAGCGCGGTGTGGAGATGGTGCTCGAGGCCAGCGGCAAGATCAAGACCCCGGAGACCTTGAATCCCTACTTCGATCAGGTGGGGCTGAAGCGCGTTGTGGTGGCTTGTCCTGTGAAGGGTGTCGTCGCCGGCGCCGAAGCTCTCAACGTTGTTTACGGCATCAACCATCACCTCTATGAGCCCGATCGGAACCGGTTGGTGACCGCTGCCTCCTGCACCACCAATTGCCTCGCGCCGGTGGTGAAGGTGGTGCACGAGAGCTTCGGCATCGAGCACGGAATGATCACCACCATTCACGACATCACCAACACCCAGGTGCCGATCGATGCGTTCAAGAGTGATCTGCGCCGGGCCCGCTCCGGCCTCACCTCACTGATCCCCACCACCACGGGCTCTGCCAAGGCGATCGCGATGATCTTTCCTGAGCTCAAGGGCAAGCTCAATGGTCACGCCGTGCGCGTACCGCTGCTTAACGGTTCCCTGACTGATGCGGTGTTTGAGCTCAAACAGAGCGTCACGGTCGAACAGGTGAATGCAGCCTTTAAAGCTGCTGCAGACGGTCCACTGCAGGGAATCCTGGGTTACGAGGAGCGACCGTTGGTGTCTTGCGACTACACCAACGACAACCGCAGCTCAATCATTGATGCGCTCTCCACGATGGTCGTTGACGACACTCAGTTGAAGGTGTTCGCCTGGTACGACAACGAATGGGGCTACAGCTGCCGGATGGCCGACCTCACCAGCTATGTGGTGGGGCTGGACGCGTGAAGCTCTCCGCTCTGCAGCAGTACGGGATTGTGACCGCCAACTACTGGGCGTTCACGCTCACTGACGGCGCTTTGCGCATGTTGGTGGTCTTTCACTTTCACGAGCTCGGATACTCCACACTCGAGATCGCCTTTCTGTTTCTCTTTTACGAGTTCTTTGGGGTTCTCACCAATCTCTATGGAGGTTGGATCGGAGCGCGTTATGGATTGCGGCTCACCCTCTGGGTCGGGACGCTTCTGCAGATTTTGGCGTTGTTGATGCTGGTTCCCGTCGCGGAATCCTGGCCCAAGCTTCTGAGCGTGGTGTACGTAATGGTCGCTCAGGCGATCAGTGGGATTGCCAAAGACCTCAACAAGATGAGCGCGAAGAGTGCGATCAAAACGGTGGTTCCGGAAACGCCGGATGATGCTCAGAAGGGGGAAAAGCAGTTGTTCAAATGGGTGGCGATTCTCACCGGTTCCAAAAATGCTCTTAAAGGGGTTGGATTTTTTCTCGGAGGAGTGCTGCTCACAGCACTGAGTTTCAATGCTGCCGTGGCCTGGATGGCTGCGGGTCTGGCGCTGGCTTTTCTCGTCACCCTGGTGTTGCCGGGCGAGATCGGAAAGATGAAAGCCAAGCCAGCGTTTTCGTCTTTGTTTTCCAAGAGCAAGGGCATCAATGTTCTCTCTGCGGCCCGGTTCTTTTTGTTCGGTGCCCGCGATGTGTGGTTTGTGGTGGCTCTTCCGGTGTTTCTCGAAGCCTCCCTTGGCTGGGGGTTCTGGGAAATTGGCGGTTTTCTCGGCCTCTGGGTGATCGGCTACGGCATCGTGCAGGGCACAGCCCCCGGGCTGCGTCGCCTCTGGGGACAGCGGGAAAGTCCTGGTGCATCAGCCGTGCAGTTCTGGAGCGCGGTACTCACGGCGATTCCCGCCCTGATCGCCATCGCCCTTCTTCGGGAGGTCGATGTGACGGTGGCCATCGTCGGAGGGCTGGCGGCGTTTGGAGTTGTGTTTGCGATGAACTCCTCGATTCACTCCTACATGGTGCTGGCCTACACGGATGCGGAGAGTGTGAGCCTCAATGTGGGCTTCTACTACATGGCCAATGCGGCTGGTCGTCTGGTTGGAACGTTGCTGTCCGGTGCGGTGTTTCTGATCGGCGGAACGCCCAGCTCGGGAATGCAGGCCTGCCTCTGGACTTCATCTCTCCTGGTGTTGCTCTCGTGGCTCACCAGCCTTCGGCTTCCTGCTGTGCGGAGGTCGGCGGCTTAGCGTCGAGTTAAAGCGCTTCATCCCGCTGATCTGCGGGTTTTCACCATGCCCCATCCCGCCCGTCTGGCTGCTCTTCAGGCCATCCAGCAGCGCACGCCAGTGGACTGCGCGCCCGCCCAACCCCTTGAAGACGTTTGGGCTAGCGACGTGTTCACGCTTGCAAGGATGAAAAGTGCTCTGCCCAAGGAGTCCTACAAAGCGGTTCGTCGTGTGATCCGTGATGGCGGGCGTCTTGATCTCGCCGTGGCGGATGTGGTGGCCCAATCGATGAAGGACTGGGCTGTGTCCCAGGGTGCGCACTACTACGCACACGTTTTTTATCCCCTCACCAACTCCACTGCGGAGAAGCACGACGGTTTCATCAGCCCGCAAGGTGATGGTCAGGCGATCCATGAGTTCTCAGGCAAGCTCCTCGTTCAGGGTGAACCTGATGGCAGCTCCTTCCCTAATGGAGGCATCCGTTCCACCTTCGAGGCTCGTGGATACACGGCCTGGGACATCACCAGTCCGGCTTATTTGATGCGTACCCCCAACGGGGTGACGCTCTGCATTCCCACGGTGTTTGTGAGTTGGACAGGAGAGGCTCTTGATAAGAAAACGCCTCTGCTCCGTTCGAATGCCGCCATGAACCGGCAGGCGAAGAGGTTGCTTCGCCTCCTTGGCAACGAAGAGGTGGCTCCTGTGAACAGCTCCTGTGGGGCTGAGCAGGAATATTTTCTGGTGGACACTCAGTTCGCCACCCTCAGGCCTGACCTTCTTCTCGCCGGTCGCACGCTGTTCGGCGCGGCGTCACCCAAGGGTCAGCAATTTGATGATCACTACTTCGGTGCGATACCGGAAAGGGTGCAGGTCTTCATGCAAGACGTGGAGAGTCAGCTTTACAGACTGGGGATTCCAGCAAAGACCCGACACAACGAAGTTGCACCGGGCCAGTTTGAGATCGCGCCAGTTCATGAAGCCGCCAATGTCGCGACGGATCATCAGCAACTGATCATGACCACCCTGCGCAGCACCGCCAAGCGTCATGGGTTCACCTGCCTGCTTCATGAAAAGCCCTTTGCTGGAATCAACGGGTCCGGAAAGCATGTGAACTGGTCGGTTGGCAACAGCACCCAGGGCAACCTGCTGGATCCAGGTCGCACCCCCCACGACAACCTTCAATTTCTGTTGTTCTGTGCTGCCGTAATCCGCGGCGTGCACTGCAATGGTCCCTTGCTGCGTGCGGTTGTGGCGACGGCAGGCAACGACCATCGCCTTGGTGCGAACGAAGCCCCTCCGGCGATCATTTCCGTGTATCTCGGCCAGCAGTTGGAGCAGGTCTTCCAGCAGATTCAACGGGGAGAGGTCACAGGCAGCTCCCATGGGGGAGTGATGCGTCTGGGTGTGGATACCCTTCCCGAATTCCCAAAAGATGCAGGAGATCGCAACCGCACCTCCCCCTTTGCCTTCACCGGAAACAGGTTTGAGTTCCGTGCTGTTGGCTCCGGCCAGTCCGTCGCTGGGCCTCTCGTGGCCATGAATACCGTGCTGGCTGACTCCCTGGAATGGATCAGCGATCGCCTCGAAGCTGAAATGGGCTCTGGCCAGAGTCTCGAACAGTCGGCGGCGGCGGTGATTCGCCAGATCATGGATCGGCATGGTGCCGCTGTGTTTGGCGGTGATGGCTACTCCGACGCGTGGCATCGGGAAGCGACCGAGGATCGTGGCCTGGAAAATCTCCGCAATACCGCTGAAGCCCTGCCAGTGCTGCGCCGGGAGGAGGTGCGAAGCCTGTTCCAGCGCCACGGCGTGATCTCATCGGTGGAGATGGAGAGCCGCTATGAGGTGTACGGAGAGCAGTACTCCCTCGCGATTGAAGTGGAGGCCAAAGTGGCCCTCTCCATGGTGCGCACGCAAATCAGCCCAGCTGTTCAGAAGCACCTGAGCGCCCTGGCACGCAGCCTGCAACAGCAGCAGTCACTCGGACTTCAGCCTGAAACCCGTGATCTCCACCAGATCGCTGAGCTGCATCGGCGTATGGACGACCATGCAACGGCTCTGGCAGGGGAATTGCACCAGTTGCACAACGGAGATACCGCCGCGGCCATGAACCACTGCTCGGGTGTGTTGTTACCCCGGCTGCAGCTGTTGCGTGAAGCCGTGGATTCCTTGGAGGAACTCGTGGACGACGATCGCTGGCCCCTGCCCTCGTACCGGGAGATGCTCTTCGTTCGCTAGGACCCAGCTTTGCAAATCCCGATAAGGTGAAGAGTGTGGGGACTTTCGCCTTGCCGCTGAACTCAGTTGCTGACTTACTCGACTGGGTCATCAGTTTTGATGCCAGCAAGGTGCGCTGCGAAGTGGATCTCCTTCGCCGCCGATATCCAGATGCCACGACCTATGAACTCGCTGAACGTGCATTCAGCGATGCGCGATTGCGTGTGATTACTGCGGGAGCGGCGATGGGCTTGACTGCGAATCCCGTCCTCAGTGTGGCTGGGGCACTGGCGGATCTGTCCGTCACAACCCGGACCCAGCTGTTCGCTGCAGCCTGCGCCGCCGAGCTCCTGATTCCAGGATTTCTTGAGAGTGAGAACGCTCGCCACGAGTTGCTGTTCCCGGTTTTCGGCTCCAGTGTGATTAGCCAAGTGGGTGTGGAGCTGGGGTTGAAGGCTGCGCACACGGCCACCCGTGAGATGGTGTTGAAGCTGATCAACAAGCGCAGTCTCGCCTTGATCAATGGGGTGATGACGCGAGTCTTCGGGCGCAGGGTGAGTCAACGTGCTTTGGTCACCAAAACGGTTCCGCTGGTGGGGTGCGTGATCGGTGGCACCTGGAATGCGATTGAGGTTCAGTTGATCCGTAATCGAACACTCCGCTACCTCACAGCACAGGCCATGGAGTCCGGAGAGTTCATTGACGTTGAGGCGGTACCGAGCTGATGGCACGTTCGCGACGAGGGCGCATCCGGGAATTCATTCTTCTTGGTGCTGCAGCGACGCTCTGTTCGCTGCTCCCCACCACGACGGTTGCCGCAGACCCGCATCCTCGTCAGGAGGTCACGGTTCTAACGGTGAACAACGGCCAGGAAGTGCTGGTTGAGCTTGACGGTGAGGGTCGTGCTGTCAGGCTGGCTTGCATTCAGGCACCGCTCGCCGAGCATAGACCTTGGGCGCAAAACGCCACGGATCTGCTTCGTCGCTCCCTTCAGCCTGGAAACCGCGTTGTTCTGGAACTGCGTGCCAGGGATGTGTACGGCAGGGTTGTGGCTCGATTGATCAAGGCTGGCGCCGATGTCGCCACACCTCTTCTCAAGCAAGGTGCTGTCTTTGCCTACGACGGGTATCTGGGGCAGTGCAATGACCTCGATTACCCCCGTTTTGAGCGTGAAGCCAAAGCCGCCCAGCTTGGGGTTTGGAGTGTTCAGGGAGGCATTGAACGCCCATGGAATCTGATCGAGGCATCTGGAGGGCGACTGGAGCCTTGATCAGGTCGAAAGCGTTGTGGTTGACACAGTCGATCTCAACAGGCTGCGGCTGAATAAAAGAAGTTTCGCGAGTGCCATGAGTTACGAGCCTGGAAGCCTTGACTGCCGTTTGCTGATCGATGCCAAGCACCACGTGGAGCATGCGTTGGCATCCCTGAGTTCGCTGCCACAAAGCGATCACATTCAGCGTCAGCTCAAAGCCGTGCATCAGCAGCTCGAGGGGATGCACGATCTCAAGCGCAAACAACCCCTTCACTCCCCCGTCTGAACCGTCGGTGTTTGCACAGAATGGAGGAGCTGATCAGCTTGTCGATGTTTGAGAACAAGAACCGCCCCGCGTGGGTGAATTGGCTCTTCCTTGGAATCTTCTTGTGGTCCAGTTGGCAGCTCGCGGGATTCTGGTTTGCCCAGCTCCGGGGTGGGGGCTGACCCTGAACACAACGCCGGACCTCAGCGCTGCGGGCTCACTCCCAGGTGACTGTGCAGCGATAAGTGCTCGAATTCCCTGCGGTTCCAATCTCTTCGCAGGTTGTGTCCGTCACGGTTTTGCCTGATGGAACCTTGGCCAGGGCACGGTTGGTGGCAATGGCCTCGCTGACGCCACCCATGGTCACCGATCCAGCATGGACAACAGTGCTGTTGGAGAGAATCAAGAGCGTCGCCAGCGCTAGGAGTCGTTGCACAGAGTTCATGGCAGTTGATGACTCATTCATTGAGACGTCGTGCATCGATGATCCTGGCAAGTTCCAGTACATAGCCTGCAGTACACCAGCGACCATGGCTGCGAACTCGGTTTTCAGGATCCGAGCGGATTTCAGCCGTTTCGGCCATCAAGAGGTCAAGTTCTTCTAGCGGCAGTTCATAGAGATCCTGCAATTCCACCTCCCGTCCGAGCAAATGGCTGCGGAACCATTTGCGTGTCTGTTCCTGCGCGGGGATGTCTTGGGGCATGCAATGGCCTCTTCATTCCTTAGGTGTAGGGGTAGGCATTGGGCACGAAGAACTGTTCGTTGATCGGTGGGCGGCTGTAGTTGCCCTGCTCCGGCCGCGGTGGAAGTTCGATCGCCGGTGGGGTCATGTCTTCCCAGGGCACCTTGCTCAGCACATGTCGCAGGCAGTTGAGGCGTGCTCTGCGCTTGTCGTCGGCTTCAACGGTGAACCAGGGAGCCTCCGGAATGTTGGTGCGGTTAAACATGGCGTCTTTCGCCTGGGAGAATTCCACCCAACGATTGCGGGCCTCCAGGTCCATGGGGCTCAGTTTCCAGCGTCGGGTCGGGTCGTCGATCCGCGATTGGAAACGGGCCTCCTGTTCCGTGTCGCTCACCGAAAACCAATACTTCAGCAGCAGGATTCCGCTCCGCACCAACATACGTTCGAATTCAGGCACATCATCAAGAAATTGCTCCACCTGTTCAGGAGTGGCAAAGCCCATCACCCGTTCCACGCCGGCACGGTTGTACCAGCTGCGATCGAACACCACAATTTCTCCGGCTGCCGGGAAATGTTCCACGTAGCGCTGGAAATACCATTGCGTTTTCTGGCGCTCGGTTGGCGTTCCCAGAGCGACGACACGGCAGCCTCGGGGATTCAGGGGTTCTGTGAGCCGTTTGATCGTGCCGCCTTTTCCAGCCGCATCGCGACCTTCGAAGAGAACGATCATCCGGTAACCGGTGTCTTTGATCCAATACTGCATTTTCACAAGCTGGGTCTGGAGTTTCACCAGATCCGCTTCGTACAGCTTTTTGTTCAGCCGCTCGATCTTGTGATTGCGACCTTCCAGCAAGTCGTCGAGGAGTTCCGCCGGACTGTCAAGGTCGTGCTCGCTACCGGCAAGGCTGTTCAACACACGATCGGGAAGCTTGTCTCCACCGTCTTTTTTCTTGTCGTGGCCCTTGTGCTTCCCCTTGTCTTTGTCCTTGTGCGCCATGGTCTGACCAAGCCTCTCATCCATTGGTGACTGAGATCGAGGGCCACCTCTTCAGGGCCAATGTTTTTCTCAGCTTTGTGGTGCGGCTGGGGCGTTGCGAGCCCCAGGCCAAGGAAGGCTGAGACGAATGGCGAAGCGTCCTGGTGGCTGCTTGTCGGAACAGAGATCTCCCTGCAGACACTCCAGACGTCCCCCGTGAAGAGTCGCCACGTGGGAGACGATCGCGAGCCCGAGACCGCAGTGGCCTTGTTGACCACGGGAAGAATCGAGGCGATGAAAGGGCTGAAGCGCTTGCTCCCATTCGCTGGCTGGCATGCCTTCACCTTGGTCCCAGATTTCGATGCTGCAGCGTGAGTCCATGTCACGCAGGCGCAAAACCACAGGGGCTGTTCCGTAAGAGAACGCATTGTCGATGAGATTGGCAACAGCCCTGCCGAGGGCCACCGGTTTCACGGCCATGGAGAGAGGCGTGAGATCCAGATGGAGTTGATCAGCTGGATGACTGCTGGCCACTTCTGCCAGCAGCTGCTCGAGAGGAACCTCGACTGAGGCTTCACCGTCACCGCCTCCTGCAAACAGCAGAAACTGCCCCGTGATCCGCTCGAGGGACTGAAGATCTCCAGCACAGCGCTCTCGGTCTTCCGCCGTGAGCTGAGGCATGGAGAGCCGGAACTGAAGGCGCGTGATCGGTGCCCTCAGATCATGGGCAATACCGGCCAGCATGGTGGCTCGCTCTTGGCGACTCGTGGCCAGGCGCTGCACCATGGCATTGAAGCGTTTGGTGAGACGTTGCACTTCCGGTGCACCGCGAGCCGGTACAGCATCCGGTCCACCCCCGTCTCCGACCCTGGCGAGAGCCTTCTCCAGGCTTCTCAGAGGCGCCTCAACCTCCACGAGCAGGAACAGCCCACCGCAGATGATGCCCGCTCCAACCAGTGACAGACCCAGCAGGGTGGGCTCTGGGGGCCAACGCATCATCGAGGGCACATCCACCTTCAACCAGATGGGCTCCAAGGGGGAAATCAGCTCAATCCAGATGCTGCGTTCATCCCCAGCAGCGCGTTGGGGATACACCATCGGGCAGTGGGACAACCGCTGACACAGTTCCTTCTGCAGTGCATCAGCCTGACGCTTGAAGCCTGGGGAAGGATTCAAGGTCGATGCTTTGGGTCGCACGGTGACGACCAGATCCAAGCCAGTCAGTTCCCCCACCAGATGGGGTGGATAGCGCTCAAGGGCCAGTTCTGTGAGCCGGACGTTGAGGGCGAGGTCGCGCCCAAGCTGAATGGTCTGAAGCTGCTCCAGCTGACGTCCGAACAGGGCTTGGAACACAAGCAGACAGAAGGCCGAGCTGCCGAGGGCCAGGCTTCCCCATCCCAGCAGTGAGCTGATGCGCTTCTGCCAGGACGGAGACGGCATGGGAGAAAGTCAGCGAGAGCGGGGTTGACCATCGGGCACAAACACGTATCCGTAGCCCCAGACGGTCTGCAAATAGCGGGGACGTGTGGGGTCAGGTTCCACCAGTTTGCGCACGCGCGAGACCTGAACGTCCATGCTTCGGCTATCCGTGTCACAACCGGGCCCTCGCGCCAGCTCGATCAGCCGTTCTCTTGATAACGGACGGTGTGGGTGCTGAACAAACGATGCCAGCAGACTGAATTCCCCGCTGGTGATCACCACCGGTTTCCCCTCGCGGGTGAGAGTCCGGGCTGCAAGGTCGAGCACGTTCTCGCCAAACACCACATCGCCACCTTCCGCCAGGGGGGTTCCGGCCGGCAGGGAACTGCGGCGCCGTAGAACGGCTTCGATCCGCGCGGAGAGTTCCCTCGGCAGAAAGGGTTTGGCGAGGTAGTCATCAGCTCCTTGTTCGAGTC
Source organism: Synechococcus sp. BMK-MC-1 (assembly GCF_014279955.1). Taxonomy (NCBI): domain Bacteria; kingdom Bacillati; phylum Cyanobacteriota; class Cyanophyceae; order Synechococcales; family Synechococcaceae; genus Synechococcus; species Synechococcus sp. BMK-MC-1. The sequence goes on along the minus strand of NZ_CP047939.1, from coordinate 1,423,876 downwards.
CGATGATGCGGTCAACGCCCTCGCCCCGGGCTGTCAGCATGACCACTGGCAGGTCGTCTCCCGCGTCGCGTAGACGGCGGAGGGCTGTGAGACCGTCGTCTCCAGGCATCATCAGATCGAGAACGATCAGGTCGGGCCGCTGGAACTCGAGCCTCGCCTCGAGCTGTTTGACGTCACTGAGGCTGCGGACGTCGTAGCCCTGATCGATCAGATAGGTGCCCACCATCTGGCGCAGCTCAGGATCATCGTCGACCACCCAGATCATTGAGGAGCGTCCCACCGTTGTTAGTCCTGCAAGAGATGCCCTGATCGTATGGATGCATCAGCACCCTGTCGCCCAGGGATTGACCCTGTCACAGCTGATCAGCGTGCTGTCACCACTCAGACACTCCCTGGCCTCAGGTTGCTCATAACCTGATGAAATGGACTTACCGCTGCCATCACTGAAGATCGGGGCGTTTGGGCTTCTGATCACCCCACTCGCGGTTCTTCCGGTCTGGGCTGAATCCAGGCCCGTTCACTCCTATGGGCAACGGATGGAGGCGTTGTTTATTCGTAGGGATGTGAATGGCGACGGGCGCTTGGAGACTGGTGAAGTGAAGGGTGATCCTTACCTCGAACGCAGATTGCAACGGCGCGATTCTCGGGGCTTCCTTTTGTTGGAAGATCTCAGACCATCAACGCCCCATCCCAGTGGCAGGCGTCTACAGCAACGCTTCCGTCAGGCCGATCGCAACGGCGATGGTCAGTTGGATCGATCGGAATGTCGTTCTTTGCCCTGGCTCAACCGCAACTTCACCAGCTTCGATCTTGATGCGAATGGTGGTTTGACACTTGAGGAGCTTTGGATTGTTCAGCGTTCACTGGCCCCTCGATCACCTGCTCCCTGAGCTCCTCAAGCCTTTCAGCGCTTGATCTTTGACGCTGAGCGCCTCGTTTTCACGTGAGGATTTGTCGTTCCGCGCATGAGCCGGCTGCATCCCTTAAAGAGGCGGATGGTTCCTGCGATGATCGATACGAACGCCAGCACCAGCAGCAGGGCGATCAGGATGATGGCCGCAAGCCCCAGCGCTGCTTCAACAAGCTGACTCAGACCCCGGATTAGGTCGGCGATCGCTTCGCTCACGACCACCATGGCGTCGAGTTTCTGGGGAAGCCAGCTCAGGAAGGTGAATGCACCCGCACCAAAGCCGAGCAGCAGAACGGACTCGAAGAGTTGCCTGCCGACGGACATCGGTCGGGAGGAGCGCCCTTTACTGAACACTTTTCTCGGTGATTTTCCCTTGCGCAGGGGGCGGATCTTGGGTGGATTCATGACATCGCCTGGTGTCCGGCACCTCGCATCCAGCGCTCAAATTCTGTGAGCACGAGTTCGTTGGGACAGTCGATCAAGGTGAGATCGCCAACAGTGCAATCCCCATAACCACTGTGGTGAAGAGTGATGTGATATCCAGAACCACTGAGACCGCAAACTTCCGGATCGCTCCGGACGACGACATCAAGCGAAGCCCCAATGCGTGCAACCCGACGACGGAGATCTGACCAGCTTGATGCCATTCCCGCATTCATCCGATCTGATCATTCTGAGGATCTCTCTGCTCAGGTCAACGCTCTCAATCAGCTTGTGAAGGATTGCTAATCGGTGGCTCTGCTCGCCCCTCCTGCTTTTCGAGCTGGGGATTGGTCTGCGGGGTTTCGGGTGTGGGGATCGGCACAAGCAGACCGACCAGCCCAAGAATCAAAAACGTACCGGTGCCCAGTGCTGGTGCCGCCAAGCGTTGAAGCAAAGGTGTTCGCTCTGCCAGATCCCGTTTCGGCAGGGGAGCATGGGTGATCCGAGGCCACTGGATGCGAACCCTTTCGTCGTGACGCAGGGCATCGAGGCAGCGCACCAGGTCTGCAAGATCCGCATCATCAAGTTGAAGGGTCAGAGGAGGAACTCCACTGCGGCTGCTGATTAGTTCCAGTTGATGTCCTTGCTCGAGAGGGAGGATTCGCACGGGCCCCCCATCCTGGCCTTGAACTCTGGATACCCCCGACAGTTGAAGACGGGCATAGGGAATGACCGCAGCCATGAGGGCTTCCAGGTGCTCCCGTTTCCCTTCCATTTCAGGGCCGCCAATCATGGTGAGTCTCCAACTGGAGAGAATGCCGATCGCATTGCTGCCATGGTCGGCAGAAAAGTCTGGAAGACCTTCAACCTCCAAGCGTGCAGCGGTTTGGTCGTATCGGAAGGACTGTTTCAGCATCACCATCAGGGGGTCGGATCGAGAAGGCTGGCGCGGAGCCGATCGACTCCACCTGGACCGGCAGCCAGGGCCAGTGTGAGCACGAGTTGGCGCTGAAGGGGCATGGCCTGTTGACCATCAAGAAGGCGCTGAATGGCTCCCCTGCGGAGGTTCATGCGCTCTTCGATGAGGTCTCCAAGGCGCTGATCCAGGAGAGCCCAACGTTGTTCTGTGAGGTTTGCAGGTTCCCTGCTTGACAGCAATTGATGCAGCAGTGGGTAGAGACGATCCGCCATGGCGCAGAGAATGCGGATCAGGGCTTCAGTTTCAACCGCTGCAAGCGATCCACGGCGGGTTGATCGCCTCAGTGGGTTGTGGCACCGGCGCTTCCAGAGTTCGACGCGATTGGGAAAGACCGTTTCAAACCCCAGTTGTCGGGTCGCCCAGAGCATGGCCTCCCCACCATTGAGATCCAATGACTCCACAGTCAGCAACAGAAGATCCAGGCGTTCGAGCGCCCGTCGGCCGAGAACGGCTTCGGGTTGAGACGGATCGGACACCGCCGGAACTGAAACATCGGTCATGGCTGCGATGATGCCAGGGTTGAGGCCTTTCCGTCACCACCTCGTGGATCTTCGTCAGTACGTTCGCGATATTCCCGACTTTCCGAAGCCCGGAATCCTGTTCCGTGACATCACCCCCCTGCTTCGGGACCCCGCTGGTTGGCATGAGGTGATCCAACGCCTGGTTGCTGTGTGTGATCGATGGCAACCGGATCTGATCGTGGGCATCGAATCCAGGGGGTTCATCGTTGGAACGGCGCTGGCAACGCAATTAGGCAAGGGGTTCGTGCCGGTTCGCAAGCCAGGCAAATTGCCTGGAGAGGTGATCGGTATCGACTACACCTTGGAGTACGGCAGTGATCGATTGGAGATCCACGCTGATGCTCTGGCTGATCACCCGAAGGTGTTGCTTGTGGACGACCTGCTGGCGACCGGTGGCACGGCCTCGGCATCGGCTGAATTGGTGACCAAGGCCGGCGGAGAGCTTGTGGGGTGTGGATTCGTGATCGAACTCGCGGATCTTGCTGGCCGGGCGAAACTGCCTGAGGGGGTTCCAGTGGAATCCCTCATCATTTACGGGTGATCGCTCACTCGTGCTGGTACTGCCAGTTCAGAACATCCTGATATTGGTTGAGGTTGAGCAGGCCGAAGCTCCAAAGCACCACAGGGAGAGGAGCCTGCTCCAGGGCTGCTTGGCGCAGTCCCAGATTGATTGCGTTGTCACTCAGCCCCATTTTTTGCTGAAGAAAACTGAGTAGAGCGGGGCTCGGCTGGGGTTGGGGATCGCTGCTGATCACCATGGCGGGCAATCTTTTGCCCATACTCTGGCAAGCGGGACCACAAGGTGCCAGGACCATCCGTCATGGCCGACAGGCTGATGCGACGAATCCACCGTGCGTGCGCTAAGAGCTTGATGATCAGAAACCGCATCGGCAGGATCAGCGGCTGACGATTGGAGAACAGGCGGATCAGAAGGTCTGTGGAGATCAACACACCGATCAGATCCGGGAGCCGTCGCCAGCTGTAGAGGCGCCCCAGATGCGCTGGCAGGGAACCATTGATCCTTTTCGATGCCGTGAGATCGAGCAGATCGCTCACATCGCGCCAGCAGAGGTTCAAACCCTGTCCACCAACGGGGTGGCAGCGATGGCCTGACTCACCCACCAACAGCAGATTCGAACTGTTGAGTCGGGGTGCGAGGCTGAGTTCCAGAGGGAATGCCCCAGGTCGATCCAAAAGAGCTGTTGGACGGAGCCCCGAAGGAAGGATCGCTGCCAGTTGCTGCAGCAGTTGTTGCGGTTGAAGCTGCGTCCGTTGGCGGCAGTGCTGAAGAGGTGCACTCCAAACCACCTGATAATCGCTGCCTCCGAGGGGCAAGACAGCCATGGGTCCTTCAGCCCGGAACAATTCGTAGGCGCAGCGTTCCTGCGCACCTTCGAGGGAGACCTTGGCGGTCATGCACCCCTGTTGATAGGCATGAGTCCAGAAAGCCATGGCTCTGGATTTCCGCAGTGTTGAATAAGCACCATCAGCGGCGACAATCCAATCAGCCTGTTGCTGAAAGTGGCGGCAGCTGACTTCATCAGCGTTGAAATGAAGCTCAACCAACGTGTTGGAGTCCAACTGATCCAGGAGTTCCGCCATCAGCGGCTTGTGGTCCAGGATCCAGCCGATTGATTCAGATCTTCGATTACCGCTTCTGAGATCACCGCGGCGGAACCAGGCCGTTAATCCCAGAACTCTGTCGTCGAGGCGAAGAGCGTCGAAGGGAGAGGAAAATTGGTGGAGTTGTTCCCAGAGGTTGAGACGTTGCAACAAACGTCTCGAGGAATGGGTCAGGGCATAGGCCCGGCTCCGTTCAACAAGATCAGGACGCGCTTGTTGATCGATTAACAAGACTTGAAAGCCCTGTTGGGCAAGACCCAAAGCGAGAAGGGAACCGGTAGGACCGGCTCCCACGATCAGGATCCGGTCCGTTGCCATCGGAATTGGCAAGGAATCAGCCGATGCCCAGAAGGCCGCGGGTGAAGGCTTCGCCGCCGAGGGCGAGCTCAGTTGCAAGCAGAGCAATGAAGCCGAGCATGGCCATCCGTCCATTCAGCTTTTCGGCGCGCTCGTGAAAGCCCCAACCGCTTTCGGTGTCCACCACTTCCATTCTGGGCTCAGTGGCAAACGCATTCAAACGACCGCCGTCTTCGGTGGTCACAGTGGCGCCGCGGATGACAGGAGCGTTGGCAGGTACTTCAGACATGTGTCTCAGGCGTCTTTACATAGCGTAACGCATCTTTTCAGAACTTCTGATTTCAGCTGCCAGCTCATCGGCGTAGGCGCAGTCGGCAAAGGTCTTCGAATGCAGGCCTCAGCAAGAACGGGTAGTCGCCAATCCAGAGACGGACCTCGGGCAACCAGGCATCCGAGAGCGCACCCAAGCGACTGAAATCCTTGCGATCACTGAGCACGATGCATCGGATCACCAGTCCTGCCCGGATCAGGCCGTGGGACTTGGTCATCGGGAAGCTGATCCTGCCGAGATAACCATCCTCATCGGCAAGCTCGAGGACCATCCAGGTTCGTCTGCTTTCAACCAGTTCAAGGCGTCCATTGGCATCGGCCTGTTCACGCTGGTTCTCCACGCGTTCCTCGGTGAACGCCTCCGCAACTTCGCCTTCGAAGAGAGCCGCTGCCGGGTAGCGACGCAGCTCAGCGTTGCGGCGCCCCGCTTCAATAATGGGCCCCCAGAGGATGTAGAGGAGAAGGACCACCCCTGCAATCAGCCAGACCGACCCCCAGCGGTTGAACGACAGGCTTTGGCTGATGAGAAGGGTGATAACTCCGCCAATCCCTGAGATCAGCAAGCGCTGAAGGATTTTGCGGGGGTTGCCAAGAGTTGCTTTGAACTGCGTTCCCGTGGCGACTGCCGGAATCAGACGCTGCAGTTCTCCCGGTCGCAGAGGCAGAAGCATCGTCGATCAGATCAAGCGTTCCAGGCCGTACACCAGCCCTTCGAGTTGACGCACCCGACGCACACACAACAGAACCCCTGGCATGTAAGCCGAGCGATCGATTGTGTCGTGGCGCAGGGTATACGTTTCGCCTGGTGCTCCAAACATCACCTCCTGGTGCGCGACCAAACCCGGCAGGCGGAGGGAATGAAGGCGGAGTCCGCTGGGGCGGCGACCACCGCGGCTCCCTTCAAGGGATTCATGCTCTTCGACCTCTTCAGGGTTGAAGGTTTTGCCGAGCTCCTCCATGAGTTCAGCCGTTTTGATGCACGTACCGCTGGGTGCATCGGCCTTGCGGTTGTGATGAAGCTCCGTGAGCTCGGCATGGTCATAAAAACGTGCCGCTGCAGCAGCAGCCTGCTGCAGCAAAACCATACCCACCGAAAAATTGGGGATCACAGCGCCGCCGATGGATGCTTTGCGCGCGAAGTCGCTCAAGTTATTCATTTGCTGCGGTGAGAGCCCAGTCGTGCCAATCACGGGGTGCACGCCATAGGCAATCGCTGCGCGGGTATTGGCGTAGACAACCGAGGGATGCGTGAAGTCCACCATCACGGCTCCCTGGCCTCGACCGTCATCGCGAACGGCTTGGCTGCAGGCACACAGGCACCCTTCCAGATCAGCGGTCACGGCCACATCGAGGTGGCCGAGCCCAAGCTGCTCGCCCACATCCTGCCCCTCGGTGCCGGGCGTGGTGTCCACAGCACCCACGAGACGACAGTCTTCCGCGGCTTGGACGGCACGGATCACTTCAGCACCCATCCTTCCGAGGGCTCCGGTGACCACCACCGGGATCGATCCACCCGCCGCTGAACTCATGGCACTGCAATCACTGGCTTGAGCCTATGGGCTCGAGGGCGACTTGTAACACCAGCGCTCAAACACTCGCACCGCGAGCTCACCTCACCGTAGTGTTCTTCACATTGCTCAAAGAGTGCAGATGTTCACACAGGTCCGCTCCGCTGATCGTCGCGTTGCTCCTGTGGAGGGTCAAAACCACAAGTCCGTCATGAAGGCGGTGTACGTGGTTCTTGAGCCCCAGTACCAGAACGCACTGACCCAGGCCGCCACCGCATTGAATGCCGCGGAAGGCGATCTCGGCATCGACCTTTGTGGATATCTGATCGAGGAACTCCGCGATCCCGACAACTACGAGAATTTCAAGCGTGATGTCAGCGAGGCCGATGTGTTCATCGCCTCCCTCATTTTCATTGAGGACCTCGCGCAGAAAGTGGTTGAGGCTGTCGCACCCCATCGCGATCGTCTCAAGGCTGCTGTGGTCTTCCCCTCGATGCCCGAGGTGATGCGCCTCAACAAGCTCGGCTCCTTTTCAATGGCGCAGCTTGGGCAGAGCAAGAGCGCCATTGCCGGCTTCATGAAAAAGCGGAAGGAAGCCGGTGGTGCTGGTTTTCAGGACGCCATGCTCAAGCTCCTCAACACGCTTCCGACAGTCCTCAAATACCTGCCTGTGGAGAAGGCGCAGGATGCGCGCAGCTTCATGCTCAGTTTTCAGTACTGGTTGGGAGGTACGCCCGAAAATCTCAGGAATTTCCTGCTGATGCTGGCCGACAAGTACGTCTTCCCAGCAGCTGAGGGCGAGGAGCGTCCGATCATGGAGGTGGCGGAGCCCGAGGTGTTCCCCGATCTGGGCATCTGGCATCCCCTGGCCCCCACGATGTTTGAGGACCTCAAGGAATACCTCAACTGGACGTCGAGCCGGCCCGATCTGTCGGATGAGGCCCGCAAGGGACCGGTGATCGGTCTTGTGTTGCAGCGCAGTCACATCGTGACCGGCGATGACGCGCACTACGTCGCCGTCATCCAGGAACTTGAGTTTCGGGGCGCAAGAGTGATTCCGATCTTCTGCGGTGGTCTCGATTTCTCCAAGCCGGTCAACGCCTTTTTCTATGACCCCCTCAACCAAGAGCAGCCTTTGGTCGACGGCATTGTGTCGCTGACTGGCTTCGCCCTGGTTGGTGGTCCGGCCCGCCAAGACCACCCGAAGGCGATTGAGTCGCTCAAAAAGCTCAACCGTCCCTACATGGTGGCGTTGCCGTTGGTCTTCCAGACCACGCAAGAGTGGGAGGAGAGTGATCTTGGCCTCCACCCCGTGCAGGTGGCCTTGCAGATCGCGATTCCTGAGCTGGATGGTGCCATCGAGCCCATTGTTCTTTCCGGCCGTGATGATGCAACCGGCAAGGCCCACACCCTCCAAGATCGGGTTGACGCCATCGCTGAACGGGCGATCCGCTGGTCATCTCTGCGCATCAAGCCGCGTCAGCAGAAGAAACTGGCGATCACTGTGTTCAGCTTTCCTCCAGACAAGGGAAATGTTGGAACCGCCGCGTATCTCAACGTGTTCGGATCCATTCATCGCGTTCTCGAAGAGATGAAGGCGAAGGGATATGACATTCAGGATCTACCGCGTGATTCCAAAACCCTGATGGAAGCGGTGATCAATGACCCTGAAGCCATGCAGGGGGCACCGGAGCTTTCAATCGCCCACCGCATGAGTGTTGAGGAGTACGAGCGGCTCACTCCTTACTCCGAGCGTTTGGAAGAGAACTGGGGCAAGCCTCCCGGAAATCTGAACAGCGACGGGCAGAACCTGCTGATTTACGGCCGTCACTTCGGCAACGTGTTTGTGGGGGTGCAGCCCACATTCGGTTACGAAGGCGATCCGATGCGCCTGCTTTACTCCCGCAGTGCGAGTCCTCACCATGGCTTCGCTGCCTACTACACCTATCTCGAGAAGGTGTGGGGCGCTGATGCTGTGCTCCATTTCGGGACCCATGGTTCGCTCGAGTTCATGCCCGGCAAGCAGATGGGCATGAGTGAAACCTGTTATCCGGATTCATTGATCGGGTCTCTGCCGAATCTCTATTACTACGCGGCAAACAACCCTTCTGAGGCTACGATCGCCAAGCGTCGGGGCTATGCCTCCACGATCAGCTACCTCACGCCGCCAGCTGAAAACGCTGGTTTGTATAAAGGTCTCAAGGAACTTGGCGAGCTGGTTGGCTCTTATCAGCAACTGCGTGAAGGCGGTCGCGGCGTGCAGATCGTGAACACAATTGTTGAAACGGCCCGTCAGTGCAACCTCGATAAAGATGTTGATCTTCCTGAGGAGGATGCGGCATCCCTTGAGCTTGAAGGTCGGGATGCTCTTGTTGGTGCTGTTTATCGCCAGTTGATGGAGATTGAGAGCCGCCTGCTTCCCTGCGGTCTTCACACCATCGGCAAGCCCCCCACCGCCGAAGAAGCGGTGGCCACCCTTGTGAATATCGCTGCGCTGGAGCGTGAGGAAGATGGCCTTCGCTCACTGCCAGGACTGCTGGCCGAAGCGATGGGGCGCAGCATCGAGGACATCTATCGGGGAAATGATGAAGGTGTTCTCTCCGATGTCGAGCTGAACCGAACGATCACCGAAACATCGCGTGCTGCGATTGGCTCGATGGTTCGCTCCCTCACAGGGCTCGATGGTCGAGTGAATATGCGCGGTAATTTCGGATGGCTTCTTGATCTGCTGACCAAGTTCGGCTTCAAGCTGCCGACCCCCTGGTTGAGAGCCTGTTGTGCAGCCGGCTTCACCAGCATTGATTCTACAGAACTCGACAAGCTTTTCGCCTATTTGCGCTTCTGTCTGGGACAGATCTGTGCCGATATGGAGATGGAAAGTCTGCTGAAGGCTCTCGACGGTGAATATGTGCTTCCAGGGCCTGGTGGTGATCCAATCCGTAACCCAGGTGTTCTTCCCAGCGGTAAGAACATCCACGCCCTTGATCCTCAGGCCATCCCAACCCGTGCAGCTGTTGCAGCAGCAAAAGGTGTGGTCGATAAGCTGATTGAGCGTCAGCGCGAAGAACAGGGCACGTGGCCAGAAACGATTGCCTGTGTTCTTTGGGGTACGGATAACATCAAAACCTATGGTGAATCTCTTGCGCAGATTCTCTGGTTCGTTGGTGTCAAGCCAATGCCTGATTCCGTGGGCAGGGTCAACAAGCTTGAGTTGATTCCCCTTGAAGAGTTGGGTCGCCCTCGGATTGATGTGGTGGTGAACTGTTCCGGTGTTTTCCGTGATCTGTTCATCAATCAGATGGCGTTGATCGACCAGGCTGTGAAGATGGCTGCTGAGGCTGATGAGCCTCTTGAGCAGAATTTTGTCCGCCGGCATGCTTTGGAGCAAGCTGAGAAGGAAGGCACGTCACTCCGAGATGCTGCTTGCAGGGTCTTCTCGAATGCCAGCGGAAGTTACAGCTCGAATGTCAACCTTGCTATTGAAAACAGCACCTGGGAAGAAGAGGGTGAGTTGCAGGAGATGTATCTTTCCAGGAAAACGTTTGCATTCAACGCAGACAATCCTGGCGAGATGAATCAGAAGCGTGACGTCTTTGAAAATGTGATGAAAACAGCTGATGTCACGTTCCAGAACCTCGACTCAGCAGAGATTTCACTTACGGACGTGAGCCACTATTTCGATAGTGACCCCACAAAACTGATCAAGGGTCTGCGTGACGACGGCAAAGCTCCGACCAGCTACATCGCCGACACGACAACTGCCAATGCTCAGGTGCGCTCTTTGAGTGAGACCATTCGCCTGGATTCAAGGACCAAGCTCCTCAACCCCAAGTGGTATGAAGGCATGCTCGATTCTGGTTATGAGGGCGTTCGTGAAGTGGCCAAGCGTCTTAACTTCACCCTCGGATGGAGTGCCACCAGTGGCGCTGTTGATAACTTCGTCTATGAGGAAGCGAACGAAACGTTCATCAACGATCCGGAGATGCGCAAGCGTTTGTTGGAGTTGAATCCTCACAGTTTCCGGCGCATCGTCGGTACACTCCTCGAGGTGAATGGCCGCGGATACTGGGAAGCGTCCGACGAAAACATCCAACAACTCCAAGAGCTTTATCAGGAGGTTGAGGATCGGATCGAAGGAGTTACTCCTGCAGCGTGAAGGCCGCCAAATCGAACCGGGGTTCATGCCCCGGTTCGTTCACAACGTTCGTTGCATAGCTGATCCAATGAAGGTCGTCTGGTGATCAGCAGTCGGTAGCGGGCCCAAACCGTGTAGACGGCATCGATGACCGGACCAATGAGCGGCCACTTGGTTGGTGCGTAGATCCAGCCCAGACCAATCAAGCGATAAGCAGCGCGAAACACAGCGACATCTTTGAGAACCGTTCCCTCGGCATCGATGGCATGAATTCGGGCCATGGCCTGGCGGTAAGTAATCCCGCTCCAAGTTTCAGGACAATAATCAGCAGCATTAATGTCTACGAACTGCATTGTTTGGCCTTGATCTTTTCGGCGTAGGAACTCAACCTCCCGCACGCAAAGTGGGCATCCGCCGTCGTAAAGAAGGGTGAGCGCATGCTCCGCTGTCATGGGTGTCTGAAACTCGAAAGGAGCTCTGTTCTAGCGGAGCCAATCAGGTGTTCCGAGCCACGGCTTCGCCCATGCTCACCACCTGATGGATTGGACCGACATCATGAACCCGCAACACATGAACGCCTGCAGCCTGGGCACGGGCACAGACCGCTGCGGTACCCCAGATGCGTGCTTTGGGTCGTGGCTGGTTTAGAACCGCGCCGATGAAACGTTTTCGAGAGGGCCCCAGCAGCAGGGGAATGCCATCCCGTTGGAATTCTTCGAGCTGGCGAATCAGTTCAAGGTTTTGTTCATTGTCTTTGGCAAATCCCAAGCCTGGATCCCAGATGAGTTGCGTTGCTTTCACTCCTTGCCTCAAGGCCCGCTTGGTGCTCTCCCGCAGTTCTCGTCGGACTGCGTTCACCACACCCTCGCTGCCGTAATTGGTGCAGGCGTCCATCGAAGCGCTGTCTCCCCTGCTGTGCATCAGCACGTAAGGACAGCCCGCGTCCGCGATCAACGGAAGCATGCCTGCATCGCGCCGGCCTCCACTCACGTCGTTGATCCAGTCAGCACCTGCTTCAAGCGCCGCTGTGGCCACAGCAGCGAGAAAGGTGTCCACAGAAATGATCACATCGGGATGGTCGCGTCTGATGGCTTGGAGGCACGGGATCAGACGTTTGAGCTCCTCCTCCTCTCCCACTTCTTCGGCCCCAGGTCGAGTGCTCTGGGCACCGAGATCGAGCACGTCGGCACCATCGTTGATCTGCCGATCAGCCTCTTTTCTGGCCTGCTTGGCACTGTTGAACTGTCCTCCATCGCTGAAGGAATCGGGTGTGAGGTTGATCACCCCCATGACAGCTGGTCTGCGGCCCCAGCAGGTGGGATGGCGCATCGTTGGATCAGCCTTTTTTGTAATTCGCGATCCTGGCGAAACCTTCTGGATCGAGCGAAGCGCCTCCAACCAGCACACCATCAATGTCGCTCATGCCCATGAGCTCATCGATGTTGGCTGGCTTCACCGATCCTCCGTATTGAATGATCAGATCAGGTGAACCAACCCAGCTGCGGATCAATCCACAGATCCGATTCGCCTCCGCCGATTCACAGGTTTTTCCTGTACCGATGGCCCAGATCGGTTCGTAGGCCACAACCAGGCGTTGCGGGTCGAGACCTTCCAGGCCTTGCTCCACCTGTCGACGGATCACCCGTTCCGCTTCACCGCGGCTGCGCTGCTCATCGCTTTCGCCGACGCAGACGATGGGAATCAAGTCGTGCGCCTGTGCTGAACGGGCCCGATGATTGATCTGTTCGTCGCTTTCGCTGAAGTATTTCCGTGGCTCGCTGTGGCCAACGATGGCGTAGCGCACGCCGTGCTCTTGAAGCATGGCCGGCGAGATTTCACCCGTGTAAGCCCCATGCCCTTCCCAGTGCACATTCTGGCTGGAGATTTCAACCCGACTGCCAGCTCCAACATCCGCAAGCGTGCTGATCGCCGTAAACGGTGGAGCGATCACCAAGTGGCGGTCATCCGGGGTCTCGGCGATAAGGGGTAGGAAGGTGCCCATCCAATCCCGGGTCTGGGCACAGGTCATGTGCATCTTCCAGTTTCCTGCGATCACCGGTTTGCGCACGCTTGCGTCCTCTGCTGCTCAGCAGCAGCCAACTTACGGCCCAGCCTGAGGATTTTCGGGAACAGTGGCGCTTTCTCCACCGAGTTCAACACGATCTCCAGCCATCAGTTGCCGTCCTCGCCTGGATTCCACACTGCCGTTGACCTGCACCTGCCCATCACGGATGCGCAGCTTGGCCTCCCCCCCTGTGGCAACCCATCCCTGCCATTTGAGGAATTGATCGAGCTTCATTGCGGCAGTTCGTCCAGATGCCATTGATAGTGTGCTCCGATGCTGAACCCTTCCGAAGCCGGATTCCGCAGACTTCTTCCTCTTCTGCGCCCGCACTCCATCCAGCTGCTTTGGGGGGCCATCAGCATGATCCTCTTTGTCGGCAGCTGGCCGCTGCTGATGGATCTGGTCGGACGCCTGATTCCTGCTCTCGGCTCTGGCGATCTCGCGGTTGTGCTTCCGGTGATCGGCCTGGTTCTGGTGGTGTTTCTGCTACAGAAGCTTGCTCAATTCGCCCAAGACTCTCTGCTGGCTGGTCCGGCACTGCAGGTGAGCCAGAGCCTGCGCAGGGATCTCTTTCGGCAGCTGCAGCAGGTGGAACTCGGTGCCCTCGAGAAGCTTTCCGCTGGGGACCTCACCTATCGCCTGACCGAAGACGCCGACCGCGTCAGCGAAGTCATCTACAAAACCCTCCACGACACGATCCCCAGTGCCCTTCAGCTTGTGGCTGTGCTCGGCTACATGCTTTGGCTCGACTGGAAACTCACCCTCGCGATCCTTCTGCTGGCGCCGTTGATCGTGTGGTTGATCAGTCTGTTCGGTGGAAGGGTCATGGCCGCCACTGAACGCAGTCAGAAAAAGGTGAGTGAGTTGGCCGGGCTTCTGGGTGAGGCGATTGAGGGCTTGCCTCTCGTTCGCGCTTTCGCGGCCGAACCTTGGTTGCAGGGCCGCTTCGAACAAGAGATCGATCAGCACAGGCGGGCCCGCTACAACACGTACCGGCTGGTCGCTCTACAACATCCGGTCGTCGGCATCATCGAGGTTCTGGGTATTGCGGTGGTTCTCGTGCTTGCGGCTTACAGGCTGAGCAATGGAGATCTCGACAGCAAAGGGCTGACCAGTTACGTGACCGGTCTTGTGGTGCTGATCGACCCCATTGCTCACCTCACCACGAACTACAACGAGTTTCAGCAGGGCCAGGCTTCGTTGCGCCGTTTGCGGGCGATTGAGAAGGAGCCGTCTGAACCGGCCGATCCCAACCCTGCTCTTGCTCTTGACCGGTTGCGTGGTGATCTCGTCTTCAAACATGTTCAGTTCGGTTATCGCCCCGATCAACCCGTTCTGCATGACCTGAACCTCACGATTAACGCGGGAACTGTTGTGGCTTTGGTGGGGCCATCGGGGGCTGGCAAGAGCACACTGTTTTCATTGGTGCTGCGTTTCAACACCGCGCAGAGTGGTCAGGTGCTGCTGGACGGCAAGAATCTGGCCCAAGTGAGGGCCCGTGATCTTCGCCAGCAGGTGGCCCTGGTTCCGCAGCGCAGCAGTGTGTTCTCAGGCACCATTGCCGAAGCGATTCGCTTCGGTCGCGCGGCCAGCCAAGAGCAAGTCGTGGAAGCGGCCCGTCTGGCCAATGCCCACGATTTCATTATCAACCTCCCGGAGGGATACGCGACCCATCTGGAAGAGAGGGGAACCAATGTGTCTGGCGGGCAGCTTCAGCGCATCGCCATCGCCCGCGCCGTTCTTGGGGACCCTGCTGTGATGCTTCTCGATGAAGCCACCAGTGCGCTGGATGCCGAAGCGGAATCTGCTGTGCAGGTAGGCCTTCGTCAGGCCATGCGCGGCCGGACAGTGCTGGTGATTGCGCATCGACTGGCAACTGTTCAGGAAGCAGACCGGATTGTTGTTCTCGAGAATGGCTCGATCATCGAGCAGGGAACCCATGACGCCTTGATGCAGCACAACGGGCGTTATCGCGAACTGTGTGAACGGCAGATGATTCGTGATCGCCAGCGTTAAGTTTCAGGTGTTTCGCTCGCATCTTGCTGAAAGCCATGACAACCACTCCGTCCGACAATCCGGTTCTGACCTTTGAAGGCAAGCGCTATGACCTCAACGCCTTGCCCGATGAGCTCAAGGAGCTTGTACGCGGGATGCAAGTGGCCGATGCACAGCTGAGGATGCATGAAGACACCCTCAAGGTGTTAGCTGTTGGACGTCAGACCATGGCAATGCAACTGAATGAACGCTTGAAGAACGTCACTCCTTTGCCTGAGAACGGTTGAAGTTGTAATCCCTGGTGAGCTTGAAGATCACTGGGGAGAGAAGTAGCAAGGACAAGAGATTCGGGATTGCCATCAATCCGTTGAGGATGTCGGCAATTAACCAAACCACGTCGAAGCTGGCGGTGGCTCCAATGACGACCACCGCCACCCAGACCAGACGGAACCAGCGAATCGGACGAACACCAGCGAGAAATTCCAGGCAGCGTTCGCTGTAGAAGCTCCAACCAAGGATGGTGGTTGCCGTGAACGTGACTGTTGCAAAACTCACAAGATGGCCGGCACCAGGCAAGGCCCAATCAAAAGCACTTTTGGTCAACATCACACCTTGTTCACTGTCTAGATAGCGACCACTGATCACAATCACGAGCGCCGTCATTGTGCAAATAATCAGCGTGTCGATCACGGTTCCCAGCATGGCGACGGCACCTTGAAGGACTGGATCTCCTGGACGAGCTGACGCCTGCGCGATCGGAGCCGTTCCCAGGCCGGCTTCGTTGGAGAACACTCCACGAGCGATTCCTTTTTGGATCACCACACCCACGGCCCCTCCAGCTGCTGCCCGACCTGTAAAAGCGTCCTGCACGATCAGCTGAAATGCCGCTGGGATCTCACCGACGTGAAGTAAAAGAATCACAAGCGCGCTGAGAACATAAATCCCAGCCATCACTGGAACCACCACACCTGCCACGCGACCGATTCGGCGGATTCCACCAATAATCACAACAAAGGTAATGAGAGCCATCCCGATGCCTGTTGCCAGGGGGGGGATGCCATAGCTGCTCAGAACGCTCGCTAATTCATGGGCCTGCACACCATTGCCGATTCCGAATCCAGCGAAGGTTCCGAACAAGGCAAACACGATGCCGAGCCAGGCCCAGCGGGGACCAAGACCATTGCGGATGGCGTACATCGGACCGCCAACATGGTCGCGCAGAGAATCAACCTCACGGAACTGAACGGCCACCATGCATTCGCCGTATTTGGTGGCGATGCCAAGAACAGCCGCAAGCCACATCCAGAACACGGCACCTGGTCCTCCAGCCCCAATCGCTGCAGCGACTCCGGCCACATTCCCTGTGCCGATTGTTGCAGCGAGGGCCGTCATCAAGCCTTGGAAGGCATTCACCTCGCCTTCACCGGACTGCTCGGAACTTTTGCCAGTTCGCATTGACGCCACCATCGCCTTCAGGGCGAAACCCAAGCGACGCAGCGGCATCCACTGCAGGCCCACCATCAGGTAGAGGCCTGTACCGGCAATGAGTACGAGTGTCGCTGGTCCCCAGACAACCGAACTGACCTCTTCGAGGCTCAGACTCCTCAGAGTCGCGATGGAGACGGACATCACAGGCTGGAACAATCGAGGAAGAGGAAAGACTGAGTGCTAGCCGGTGTTTGGCCGTGCGCTTCGGTGCTGATCACCCGTTGCTCAAGAACCCAGGGACCGTTGGATTCGAGTGGCATGAATGTGTCTTCAAAACGGCTGAGTCCGCCGCGAGCTTCGCCGGTTGATGGGTCCGCATACTGACTTGTGTAAGTACGGCTGAGGTATCCAGACCCCGTGTCGGTGGTACTGCCGGTGTGAATTGTGACCACAGTTCCGTGAATATGACGGTGAACCATGGTAACCACCCGATCTTTGATGCGGTAGCGGTCTCCCTCACCCTTGCCGCCGATCAGGACTTCCAGACCTTCATCGCTGGTGGTTCCCGCAGTGAACGTGTTGTCACCGTGCACCTGATCGAAAGACCTCCGAACCCGGTGGATCGCCACTTCCCAGAGCTGGGATGCCATGGCCTTCTCAACCTCTGCATCGTCAACGCCTGTCACCTTGGCCTTCAGGTCGGCACCAACTTCGAAGCGGCCCTCGACGGTGCGGTCGCCCTGTTGCCAGATGCAACGTCCGCGATAGCCGGAGAAGCCAGGATCCCAGGTGTAACGGTTCTCATAAGCAGCCCTAAAAGCCTCGCGGCAGTCGCTGCCTGGTGATGTTTGCGCGGGAGTGCTGACGGTCACTGGGCTTGATCAATCTTCCGTGACCTTACCGGGACTCAACCCCTGCATGAACATCCTGCAGCGCGTGAATGTCGATGCTCCGCGACTGAAGAGCCTCGATTCCTTCAACCGCGGAGCGGGCACCTGCCAGGGTGGTGAGCGTGGGTACGGAATAGTCGAGGGCCGCTCGCCTGAGGTAGCGATCATCGTGAGCAGCCTGGCGGCCGATGGGGGTGTTGATCACGAGCTGGACATCCCCTGAGCGGATCTGATCTTCGATGTTCGGTCTGCCTTCATGCACCTTGAGCACAGGGGTCACCGTCACCCCTGCCTCAGCAAGGGTTTGGGCGGTGCCAGCCGTCGCGATCAGATCAAATCCAAGAGCGATCAGACGCTGCGCGACCGGAATCAAGGCCGGTTTGTCGCGGTCATGCGTTGACAGGAACACCGTACCCTCCGTCGGCAGGGCTTCACCTGCAGCGATCTCGGCTTTGGCGTAGGCCATTCCAAAGTCTGGAGCCCACCCCATCACTTCTCCGGTGGAGCGCATCTCAGGGCCGAGCAGCGAGTCTGCACCTGGAAAACGTCTGAATGGCAAAACAGCCTCCTTCACAGCTTGCAGGGGCGGGCGAGGTTCTTGCAACAACCCGATGGTCGCGAGGCTCTCTCCTGCCATCAGCCGTGTTGCAATGCGAGCGAGAGGCACACCCGTGGCCTTGGCGACGAAAGGGACGGTTCTTGATGCTCTTGGGTTGGCTTCGATGATGAACACCCTTTCTTCACCGGTTTCTGCTCTTTGTACAGCGAACTGAAGGTTGATCAGTCCACGCACGTTCAGCCGAAGCGCCAATGCTTTTGTCCAGGTTTTGATGGTGTTGAGCGCTTCAGTCCCCAGGGAGACGGAGGGAAGGCAGCAGGCCGAATCACCGGAATGAATGCCTGCAGGTTCGATGTGTTCCATCAGTCCACCGATCACGACTGTGCCCTCGTGATCGCAGAGGGCGTCAACGTCCACCTCAATGGCGTTTTGCAGGTACTGGTCGATGAGTACCGGATGATCAGGCTCAACCTGAACGGCTTCGTTCATGTAGCGATTCAGTTCGTTCTCGTCATAGACAACTTCCATGGCGCGACCACCCAGGACGTACGAGGGGCGGACCACCACGGGATAGCCGACTGTTTCGGCGACTGCCCTGGCTTCCGCTTCACTGCGTGCAAGGCCATTGCGTGGCTGGCGAATGTCTAGCTGTCGAAGAATGGCTTCGAACTGTTCACGGTCCTCGGCAAGATCAATCGATTCAGGAGTCGTTCCCCAAATCTGCGTGCCGGTGGATTGCCCCTCCGGTGTTTCGAGCCATCGCAATAGAGGAAGAGCGAGCTTGAGTGGCGTCTGACCACCGAATTGAACGATCACCCCTGCAGGGCGCTCCACTTCAATCACATTCAGCACATCCTCAAAGGTGAGGGGCTCGAAGTACAGACGATCGCTGCTGTCGTAGTCGGTGGAGACTGTTTCCGGGTTGCTGTTCACCATCACCGTGCAGTACCCCTGGCTCTGTGCGGAGAAGGAGGCATGGCAGCAGCAGTAGTCGAACTCGATGCCCTGGCCTATCCGGTTCGGACCACCGCCAAGGATCATCAGTTTGCGCCGCGGGTCTGATGTGACTTCAGAAGCTGGTGCCTGAATGGTGAGATCTCCGCTGGCGGTGATCTGAGCCACTGGCCTTTCGTAAGTGGAGTAGTGATAAGGCGTTGAGGACGCGAATTCAGCAGCGCAGGTGTCGACAGTTTTGAAAACGGGGAGAACGGCGAGCGAGCTGCGCCGCTGGCGAACTGCCAGTTCATCGCTGCTTGTCTGCCAGGCAATTTGTCGATCAGAGAAACCGAGTTGTTTCAACTCGAGCAGGGCATCGCCTGAGAGCTGATCCAGACGCTTGCCGTGCAGGAGTCGTTTCTCAGCATCGATGAGTTGGCGAAGTTTGGCGAGGAACCAGGGGTCGATGTTGCTGAGAGCATGGATCTCGGTATCGCTCCGCCCGGCAATCATCGCGGCACGCACACTGAGAATGCGCTCGGGGGAGGGAGTGCGCAGGGACCGCTCAAGTTCAGCGGGTTGAACGGTTGGTTCCGGTCGATCACCTCCCCAACCAGAAAGGCCTGTCTCGAGGGAGCGCAGCGCTTTCTGGAAGGATTCCTCAAACGATCGTCCGATCGCCATGGCCTCGCCAACGGATTTCATCGCTGTGGTTAGAACAGCTGGCGATCCGCGGAACTTCTCAAAGGCGAAGCGGGGGACTTTGGTAACGACGTAGTCGATCGTTGGCTCAAAGCAGGCCGGTGTCTTGCCTGTGATGTCGTTGAGAATTTCGTCGAGGGTGTATCCGACGGCTAACTTCGCGGCGATCTTCGCGATCGGGAACCCCGTGGCCTTGCTGGCCAGTGCTGATGATCGGCTGACGCGGGGGTTCATCTCAATGACCACCACCTCGCCGTCGGCTGGATTGATCGCAAACTGAATGTTGCTGCCGCCCGTTGCAACGCCGATTTCGCGGATGATTGCGATCGACTGGTCTCGGAGACGTTGGTATTCCCGATCCGTCAGCGTCTGGGCGGGGGCCACGGTGATCGAGTCCCCCGTGTGCACTCCCATCGGATCGAGGTTCTCGATGCTGCACACAATCACGACGTTGTCGGCGAGATCGCGCATCACCTCGAGTTCGAACTCCTTCCAGCCGATCAGTGACTTCTCAATCAGAATTTGCGAAACCGGGCTTGCATCAAGGCCGCTCTTGCAGATGGCATCAAACTCCTCTGGGTTGTAGGCAATCCCTCCTCCGCTGCCTCCCAGCGTGAAGGCCGGACGAATGATGCGAGGGAATGAGCCGATGGAGTCGCCCACAGCCTTGGCTTCATCCATCGAGGATGCGATCCCTGAAGGGCAGACCTGCACGCCGATGCGTTCCATCGCCTGTTTGAACAGCTGGCGATCCTCCGCTTTGCGGATGGCCTTGAGGTCAGCACCGATTAACTCGATGCCGAAACGCTCAAGCGTGCCGTTCTCTGCCAGTGCAACAGCCAAGTTCAGTGCTGTCTGCCCCCCCATGGTTGGAAGCAGTGCATCCGGCCTCTCCCGTTCGATCACCCGTGTGACGACCTCAGGGGTGAGAGGTTCCACGTAGGTCCGATCCGCCATTTCCGGATCGGTCATGATCGAAGCGGGATTCGAATTGACTAAAACAACTTCGTAACCTTCCGCTCTCAGGGCCTTGCAGGCCTGGGTTCCCGAGTAGTCGAATTCACAGGCCTGGCCAATCACGATCGGCCCGGAACCCAGCAGAAGAATGCGCTGCAGATCGTTCCGCCTGGGCATAGATGGTGAATGGCCAAACCTTATGAGTCTCCCACGCAGCCCATGGGCAAGGCTGAGATTCCGGCACCTTGTGCGCTTGAGTCGCTAACTTTGAGGGTCAGGAGAAACAACGACAATCATGAGCGAACTCCAGCGCCTGAAGGGGCTGCTGCCCCCCGAGATGCAGAGCTGGGTGTTCGTTGAGGCTGCTGCTGCGGTGGATCCCGCTCTGATCACGCTGGAGGAAATCGGTCGCGACGAAGTGGAAATCCAGGTTGACCTCGATGCCTGGGACAGCCTGGCGCTGGACTACCGCAACTTGCTCTTCTGGCATGAGGTGGGCCGGATTCAGAACGACACCATTCCCCGTGATGGTTGGGAGATGGCTGCTCTTGCCATCGGTCTCGGGGGTGCCATCGGTGAACTCTGGGTTCAAGACGGGTTGTTGCTGGTGATGGCCCTGGGCTTGTCCGGATTTGCCGGATACCGGCTTTACCTCAAAAACAACGCTGAAAAGCGCTTGCGTGATGCAATCGCTGCTGATGAGCGTGCGATCGATCTCGCCTGCCGCTTCGGTTACAGCGTTCCGAATGCCTACAAAAGCCTTGGCGGTGCCCTCAAGGATCTCGTCGAGAAGACCAGAAAAAAGAAGAAGAGGGGGTTTTACGAGGATCGCCTGGAGGCTCTGCGCAAGAGTGCGAGCAAGGCTCGAGCTGAAATGGCTCAGCAGCAGGGGTCCCGTCAATCCGTCACGAGTGAAAACGTCTATGGATAGTGAGCAACTGGCTGAACTGGCAGCCGAGGCCTGTGATGACCGCAAGGCTGTGGATATCCAGCTCATCCGCGTTGATGAAGTGTCCAGCCTTGCTGACTGGATGGTGATTGCAGGCGGGCAAAGCGATGTACAGGTGCGCGCCATCGCCCGATCTGTTGAAGATCGGCTCGAGGACGAAGCGCAGCGCCTGCCGCTCCGCAAGGAGGGCATCAACGAAGGACGTTGGGCCCTGTTGGATTACGGAGAGGTGATTGTTCATGTTCTTCAGCCAACCGAGCGCCGTTATTACGACCTGGAGGCGTTCTGGAGCCACGGCCAGCGTCGCCCCCACTTAGCCTCAAATCCCTCAAAGGACTGAGTCCTGGAATGGTCTCTAGCGTGTCCTGCCCTGTGCCTCCTGAGCAGCGTCCTCAGGAGGAATTCACAGAGCTCACCCGGTCTTGGTTTTTTACTTGGCCATGCGAGTCTCAGAATGATCTCGATCGGGCCCTTCTGATCAGCTGGTTGTTGATCTCACCGGTGAGCGTTCTAGTCGCGAGTGGCAGCTGGACTCTGCGTCACGATCCAATCCGGCTTTGTTTGGCAGGGGGTGTGGCTGCACTCGTCTTGCCGATGTTGCTGTTGGTGCGCCAATGGCTGGGATGGAGTTATGTGCACAAACGCTTGCTGTCAGAGCAAGTTGAATACGAAGAGTCAGGCTGGTACGACGGTCAGGTGTGGGAGAAGCCTCTGTCCTGGCGGGAGCGTGATCTCCTGCTTGCTCAACACGAAGTGCGTCCAATTCTCGGTCGCCTCGCTCGGGCCATGGCCCTGGTCACCGGCTTGATGCTCGGGGGCGCCAGCATCTGTCAAGCTCTCTGAATTCGAGGGAACTCGTCTCTTTATGCCGCTTCCATCCGGATACAGAGGTTCAGCACGCGCACCCGTCATCCCTCCTTTGAACGTGCAGCTCAGGCGAGGTGCATCGATTGAATCCAGTCATCGGGTTCATGTGGTGGTCTGTGACAGCCGCGGCCGTGTGCTGATGAGAGCCGGAGAGCCAGACCATGAAACATTCGTGCGTTCAGCGCTCAAGCCCTTTCAGGCGTTGCCCCTGCTCAGCAGTGGAGCATCGGAGGCTTACAGCTGTGGAGAGCGGGGAATCGCGATCAGCTGTGCCTCTCATGCCGGTACCCCGTCCCATGCTCGGGAGGCGTTCCGGCTGTTGTGGAATGCCGAGTTGGAAAGCGACCATCTGCAATGCCCAATCCCCGTTGGGGCTCGCAGTCCTCTCGAACACAACTGTTCCGGGAAACATGCCGGATTTTTAATCACGGCCAAGAAGATGGGTTGGCCTCTCGACACTTACCTGCGTGGCGATCATCCCGTCCAGCAGGAAGTCAACCGTCGTGTCGCTGAGCTGCTCGGTTTGCCTGCGGAAGAGCTTGTGGCAGAACGGGACGACTGTGGAGCGCCAACCCTCAGGCTTCAACTCGCTCAAATCGGCCTGCTCTATGCCCATCTGGGCGCCTCAACCCATGCAGAAATGGAGCAAATCAGCCGCGCCATGCTCGCGCATCCCGAGCTTGTGGCTGGTGAGGGCCGTTTCGACACCGAGCTGATGCGCCGTTCCCACAATCAGGTCATCAGCAAGGGAGGTGCCGAGGGTGTTCAGTGCCTCAGCCGAACAGGAGACGGCCTCGGCGTTGCCATCAAAGTTGTGGATGGAGCCCGTCGTGCCAAGCAAGCTGTTGCTTTGCACGTGTTGCGCCAATTGGATTGGCTCACGCCAGCAGGTCTTCAGGAGCTCGAAGAGCAATTGTTGGTTCTCAACCCTGGCGTGCATCTCGCAGTGGAGGGGGAACTGCGTTGATCGATCACATTCGTGGTGTCGTTCGACACCAAGTTGTATAGTGATTGAGTCACCGCGGGGTAGAGCAGTCTGGTAGCTCGTCGGGCTCATAACCCGAAGGTCGGGAGTTCAAATCTCCCCCCCGCCACCAACTTCAAAAAGCCCCGCAGTCGTGGGGTTTTTTTATTGCTTTCTTGCGATTGTGGTGCGATTGTCTCTGCACGAGGGAGGGCGTTTGTACAGCTTGTTGTTGAAGCCAAAATCGCAAACCCTGTTTTTTTTCTAACGATCAAGCGACCAGAAATGGTTTGCTTCTCACCGAATGCCGCACCATCCGTTCGAGGCCATCGTGATCGGTTCCGGAGCCACCGGGGGAGTGGCTGCGATGACCCTTGCCGAAGCAGGAGTGCGCGTGCTTGTTGTGGAAGCAGGCCCTGACCGGTCTCCTGAACAGGCACGCGGATCAGAACCGGCGAACAGTCTGCGTCGAGCGGAGGGTCTGCTCAGTGGCCGGCATCAAAGGCAAGCCCAACATCCCGGGTACTGGAAGCAAAATCCGGCCCTGTACGCCGATGAATATCAAGATCCCTACTGCACGCCAGCGGACCAACCCTTTCTTTGGACCCAGGGCCGTCAGGTGGGAGGCCGCAGCCTGACCTGGGGAGGCATCACCCTGCGCCTGTCTGACTTTGACTTCAAGGCTGCTGAATCCGATGGGTACGGACAAAGCTGGCCGATCGCTCACGGCGATCTCGACCCTCACTACAGCGCTCTTGAGCGCTTGTTTCAGGTGAAAGGGAACCGAGACGGTCTTCAGCATCTTCCCGATGGCCAACTGGAGTCGCCTTTGCCGTTGCTTCCGGAGGAAGAACATTTCCGCAATCTCCTGCTTCGAGATCGGGATGTTGCATTGATTCACTCCCGTGGTTTTGCCGCCAGCCCTCCAGGTTCCGCATCGCGCTGGCCCATGTCCAGCAGTAATGGTTCAACGCTGCGGCGAGCCCTGGCCACAGGCCGGGTGGAAGTGCTCAGCGGTTGTATGGCTGTGAATTTGCTGCTGCATCCCGGGCAGGACAAAGCCAGAGCCGTCGTTGTGGTGGATCGTTCCAGTGGCGAACAGCGCCTGCTCGAAGCTGAGCTGATCGTGGTGTGCGCGTCCACCATCGCAAGCCTCCGGTTGCTTCTGCAATCGGAGCACAGCCACAATTCCCGCGGTTTCCATGATTCCTCTGGCTTGCTGGGTCAAGGCCTGATGGATCATGTGTCTTGCTGCCGCTTCTTTTCAGTGCCATCGCTCTCCGGGCGGACGGCGATGCAGGAGCGCGATCCATCGAGTGTGCTGTCCGGGGCGGGAAGCTTTTTTCTTCCTTTCGGCAATGATCCTGCCCATTGCAAGGGGCGCTCATTCCTACGGGGCTATGGACTCTGGGGTGCGATCAATCGCTTTGATCCACCCTGGTGGCTCAAGAGGCAACCGGATCAACGCCTGGGGTTTTTGATCGGCCATGGCGAGGTGTTGGCCTCCAAGACCAATCGCGTCACATTGTCTGATCGCTGTGATCCGCTCGGGGTGCCGATGCCCATGATCAGCTGCCGCTGGGGGGCTAACGAAAAGGCGATGGTGACACACATGCAAGACACGATCTTGGACTGCATCGGTGTGGCAGGTGGGACCCCCGCATCACTCCCTGATTTGCTGCATCTTCCGTTTGTCGAACCCTTCGTTCGCGGCGCTCTCGCTGTTCAAGACGACGCCCCGCCTCCGGGCTACTACATCCATGAAGTGGGCGGAGCACCCATGGGTCTCTGTGAAGACACGAGTGTTGTTGACCCTTACAACCGTCTCTGGCGCTGCAGGAATGTGCTCGTGGTGGATGGAGCCTGCTGGCCTTCATCCGCGTGGCAAAGCCCCACACTCACGATGATGGCGGTGACCCGTCGTGCCTGCCTGGAGGCTCTCAGGCCTGCGAACGACTGCGGCTGAAGAGATCATCGAGGTACCGCTGCGTCACAGCTTTCTCCGAGCATCCGTTCTGGAAGAGGAACTGGGCCAAGGCTGAACTCATCACCTGGTATTGGTCCCAGGAGGGATTGGAGCCAATGAACGTCTTCATGCCTTCGTAGAGAACCTCAGGGATCTCTGCTTCAAGGCTCACGTAGGGCGATTCGGACTCGCTGCTGGGTGGTTGTGCGTCGATGCAACGTTCGAGATGATTCCTGTCCATCAAGCCTTTCAGGCGTGTTCAGTCACCGATAGGAAGCCACAGTTCACCCCCTGTCGTCAAAGCGCCTTTCTGAATGCCATCGAATCCTGATCTTGATTGAGACTCATGGTCCTGCCTGCTTCCCGGCAGCGCTCTGTGAAGGTTGTGCCCCTCTTGGCTGCCGACGATTCAGTTGTCAACCGCCTGGCGCTTGAACCCGAATGATTCACAGGCACACCATGAACGCTTGAACGTTTGCGACTTTGCCGTGGAAAACAGCCTCAAACCTGTGGAAAAGGGACCGCTCTTTCCACAGGCGCTGGCATTGATCAGTCCCTCTGATGATTGCGTGTCTTTCGCGACGCGTTGAGACAGAGACGACTGAGCATGGGGATTTGTCTGAATTGCTTCAGCTTTTGGGCTCAGTTGTGTCTTTTTGTGAGCTGGCTCGCAGTGTGCTGGGGCCGAGGGGGTGCTCTGCGTGGGGATAGGGATGGTGGTGTCCATGCTCATGCCCATGGCTGTGGCCGTGGTCATGGTCGTGGTCGTGGTGATGAGCGCCGCCGAGCGGAATCGGGACGCCATCAGGCTGGCAAGCTCCAGTGCACTCCCTCTCACACAGATTGCAGGCTTCAGTAAGGCCCTCAACATGGTGGTGGTGACTGGCCTGCTCCAAGCCCACTTCCTGCTCGAAACCCAGCACTTGGGCTCTGTACTTGCAGAGCGAGCAGTTCATGGCCGCTTCTCCTCCAAGCACTTCGTTCACCCGTTCAAGGAACGTGTCCAGCACGTAGCTGTGGTCACCGAGGTAGGGAGCGTCAATGAATTCGACGTTGGGATGGTCGTTGGCAACACCATGGGTGTGTTGACGAATACGGCTCACCAGCACGCCCGAAAACAAGAAATAGGGGAAGACAACGATGCGTTTGAACCCGAGTTTCACAACGTGTCGCAGCCCAGGATCCACCAAAGGAAACGTGACGCCGGAATACACGGTTTCACCCCAACCGAAGCCGAAGCCCTCCACCAGCATCCGCGTCACTTTGGACACATTTGAATTGGCGTCGGGATCCGATGATCCCCGTCCCACCACCACCAGCAGGGTGTCAGCTGCTGGGCAGGGTTCCGCCGCCATGAGCGCCTCGCGAATGCGAGCGCCTGCTGCCGCAATCATCAAACGATCAACGCCCAGCTCCCGTCCGTAATCGATCTCCAGACCCGTTTCAGCGCTGTAGGTGTTGAGAACTGATGGGATGTCGTTTTTGGCGTGCCCAGCAGCGAAGAGCATGGCTGGGATGGCCAGAACCTTTTCAACTCCCTGGGCCCGAAGGCGATCGAGTGCTTCACGGAGAATGGGCTGGGCAAATTCAAGAAAGCCGTACTCCACGGGAAGGTCGGGAATTCTGGCCTTCAATCCACGGGCAAGGCCTTCAAATTCCTCAACCGCGAGACGGTTCCGGCTCCCATGACCGCAGATCAGAACACCATGTTTCCGATCCGAACAAGCATCAATCGCCAGGGTCACACTGAGTCGGCATCTCTACCGAACCTATTCGTCCCTGGAGGAGTGAGGTCATGAATGCTTTGGCGAAGGATGCACGGTCGGAAGGACGACTCAATCTTGGCCCTGAGCTTCTGTCAGCTGTGTTGGGGCATTCTCTGCATGCCACTCAGCTGCTCGTGAGTTCAGGGGGCACCAGCAGTCGTTGTGCCGGTGATGGACTTTGGACGCTTGATCTGAAACAGCGTTACCGGGAGTTCTGCTACCAGGAGGGGGCTTCTGAGGTGAGGATCGGAACAGGTTTGACCATGGCTGAGGTCCTCGAAGGCCTGCGTAGCGAGCAACGCGCTCTGCCGATCGGGCTGTCGGGGTTACCCGGTTCTGGATTTCTCCTGACAGGAGGTATGGGGCCTCTGAGCCGCTCCCAAGGGCTGGCGATGGATCACATCCAGCGGATCGAAGGGGTTTGGGGCAATGGTGAACCGTTCAACATTCACCGTGATGACACCATCGGTGATCAACACAGCGCGTGTTGCTGGAGGGGCCTGCTTGGTGCCGCTCCTTTCCTGGCTGTCGTGACAGCTGTGGAGCTCAGTACACACCCCATCAAGCCGCTTGCTGTTCTGCAGCAGCGCATTGCTATTGAGGCCTTGCCGAATTGGATTCGAGCAGCTGAAGAATGGCCCTCCTCTGCCAGCCTCCAATGGTCTTGGGGTGACCAACTCGAGATTTACGCCGTGCAGAGTGGTGCCGCTGGAGGCTCAGACCATTGGTTTGGGGCCTTGGCGGAGCAAGCCGCTGAACGCTGCGCGGATCAGCTGTCACAGCCCGGTTTCGGGAGGCTGACCAGTGATCACGCCCCTTTGCCATCCCACTGTGAGGTGCTGGGCCGGCTTGGAGGGCGTTGGGGTGAACACGCCGAGGCCGTTGTGGATTGTCTGCGCGAGTGGATGCTGCGACGACCCCATCCGTCCTGCCGAATCAGCGCTCAGCAACTGGGTGGGGCAACCAGCACTGTGTCCCCAGCGTCGACATCATTCATCCATCGCAACGCTGAGTGGAAACCCTGGATCACCGCAGCCTGGGCACCGGGTGATCTGCAGGGTCGTGCGCGGGCTCTGGATTGGATGGATTGCGTGAGCACGGCGTTGTGGGCCCTCAATCCCGGGGTTCATCTCGCTCAGATCCATGACCATCTTCCCGGTCATGCCCAGGAGTTGAGCGATGCATTCGGATCCTGGTTGCCATCGCTACAGCGCTTGAAGGCCGAGATTGATCCTGATCAGCGGCTGTGCCCGCTTTGAGATACGGTCGCCGAACGTACTGATTGATTTATGGCTAGCGGACCCGCAGCGCTGCGGTTGGAGTCCTTCATCGGTAACCCCAGCAAGGAGCTTCTTTCCGGCTTGGTGGTGGCTTTCGCCATGATTCCCGAAGCCATTGCTTTCTCCGGGATTGCAGGCGTTGATCCTCAGGTTGGTTTGTTTGGAGCCTTCTGCCTGTCGATCACCATCGCCTTCGTGGGTGGACGTTCGGCAATGATCACGTCCGCCACGGGCTCCACAGCTCTTCTGATGACGGGGCTTGTGGCGACCGGCGAAGCTCGAGGACCCGGCCTTGGCCTGGCTTATCTCCTGGTTGCCGGCGTGGTGACCGGCATCCTGCAGATCCTCTGGGGGTGGATGCGGCTCGCTTATCAGATGCGCTTTGTGCCGCTGGCTGTGTTGAGCGGTTTCGTCAACGCTCTGGCCCTGCTGATCTTTCAGGCGCAGTTGCCTCAACTAGGCATCAATCTTCATTTCGGCGAAACCAAGGCGGCTGATCATGTCCATGACGTGGTGTTCAGCGGATTGCAGCTGCCGATCATCTGGGGACTGGTTTTGCTGGGTCTGGTGATCATCTACGGCCTGCCGCGGCTGACGCGGGTCTTGCCGTCTCAGCTGGTGGCGATTGTTGTGCTGACGGTCATTTCCGTGGTGTTCAATCTGGCGGACAATTTCGGTATCCCGACCGTTAGCAGCCTCGGTGATCTGCCAACAGGATTGCCGATGCCGAGCTGGCCCTTCGGTTCGCCGGAGACCATGAAAGTTCCCTTCAGCCTGGAAACCCTGGGAATTGTGTTGCCCACAGCCCTGGCCATTTCACTGGTGGGGCTGATGGAGACCTTCCTCACCCAGGACATCTTGGATGACCGCACCGACAGCAACTCCAATAAGAACGTGGAAGCACGGGGGCAAGGCATTGCCAACATCGCGTCGTCGCTTTTTGGCGGTATGGCGGGGTGCGCTCTAGTGGGGCAGTCCGTGATGAATATCGACAACGGAGGGCGAACGCGACTGTCCACGCTGTTTTCAGGAATCAGCCTGTTGGCGATGATCCTGCTGGCCAGACCCTGGCTCCAGCAGATTCCGATGGCTGCGCTGGTGGCCGTGATGATCAGCATCGCTGTCAGTACCGCTGATGTTGCGGGCCTGCGCAGGATCCGCTCCATCCCCAAAAGCGATACGGCCGTGATGCTGATGACCTTTGCTGTGACCATGCTCACCACCCCCCACAACCTGGCTCTGGGTGTGTTGGCGGGAGTGGCGCTGGCGGGCATTCTCTTCAGCAGAAAGGTTGCCAAGGTGATTCGCGTGGAGCCGGTGGATGTGGCTCCAGATCTGCGTCGTTATGTGGTGACGGGGCAGCTGTTTTTTGTGAGCAAGATCTATTTCCTTCAAGGCTTTGATGTGCATGATCACCCGGCAAAGATCATCATCGATATGTCTTCAGCGCACATCTGGGACCAGAGCGGTGTGGGAGCACTCAATCAGCTGATCAGGAAACTCAGGCAAGGCGGCTCAGAGGTTGAAGTGGTGGGGCTCAACACCGAAAGCCTTGACCTGTTTGAACGCATCGGTTCTCAACCTGAAGCCTCCCACGGCTGAAGGATCATCGACGGTTGTAGAGCAGTGCCAGGCAAGCGGTGAGGTCGTTGCGCATGCCCTTGAGCCGCTTCTGGATCAAGGCGTCGTCAGCACGAACCCGCAAATAGGTTTCGGTTACATCATTGCCAATGCTCATGATGAGACACATCGTCTCAAGGTCATCGCTGGCAATGGCTCGCTCCCTTGCACTTTCGAGAATGACCTTGAGAATGGCCATCTTGTTGTTGTAGGCCTGGCGATCTCCCATCTCCCAGGCCCAGGCGACAGAGGGCGAAACACTGAGGCAGACCCCAAGGATCACTGCCGCAACTGATCCCCGATGGGATCGGAGCATTCCATTGAATGAAAAGATGCGCTCATTCAATCTGCTTTCGGTTGGGATTTGCAATCACAGCCATCGTTGTGTGCAACCTCTGACACACTGGCTTTGGCTCAGGGCGTCTTCATGAAGCAGGGTTTTTGTCTTTCATTCGGAGTCTTGCTGGTCGGCTTGCAGGCTTGTGCCACGCTCGGAGAAGGGGGCGCTTCCCGCCTGGATCTGGTTCGGCAACGGGGGGAGTTGCGTTGTGGTGTCAGCGGCAAAATTCCTGGATTCAGTTTTCTCGACCGAGAGGGTCGCTATGCAGGTTTGGATGTGGACATGTGCAAAGCCTTTGCGGCGGCTTTTGTGGGAGATGCCAATAAGGTTGAGTACAGACCCTTGACGGCTCCTGAGCGCTTCACGGCCTTGAGAACGGGTGAAATTGATCTTCTTTCAAGGAACACCACCTTCAATCTCAGCCGTGATGCATCGGGGGGAAATGGCGTTGCGTTTGCCCCAGTTGTTTTTCACGATGGTCAGGGTCTTCTGGTACGCCGGGATTCCGGCATCAAAAGGCTCGAGGACCTCAGAAATCAAACAATCTGTGTTGGTTCTGGAACCACAACAGAACAGAATCTTAACGATGTATTTCAGGCCAAGGGAATTCCTTACAAGCCAGTCAAATATCAGGATCTGAATCAGCTTGTGGCGGGATACTTGCAGAAACGTTGCGCAGCGATGACTTCCGACCGCTCGCAACTGTCCTCAGCGCGCTCTGGCTTTGAACAGCCGGGCAATCATCAAATCCTGCCTGAGGTGCTCAGCAAAGAGCCCTTGGCTCCCCTCTCCTCCGGTGGAGATCAGCGCCTAGCTGATGCCATGCGCTGGGTTGTGTATGCCCTGGTGACCGCTGAGGAGATGGGGATCACGCAAAACAATGTGGATGCCAAGCTTCAGGAGGCCATCAACGATCCCAGCAAAACAGCGTTAAGGCGTTTATTGGGGGTTGAGGGAGAGCTTGGATCCAAACTGGGTCTTCCGAATGATTTTGTGGTCAGTGTGTTGAAGGCCACCGGCAATTACGGCGAGATTTATAACCGCCATCTCGGTCCGCAGAGTGCTGTGCCCATCCCGCGAGGACTCAATCAGCTGCACCGAGACGGTGGTGTTTTGATTGCTCCGCCATTCCAATGACGCGGCGTCAACGCTGGTGGATCCAGGTTCTTCTGTTGGCGGCCGTGCTCATGCTGGCTGGAATTCTGATCAACAACCTCACCGTCAACCTGATCCGTACAGGGTTGGGGTTGAGTTTCCGTTGGCTCAGCAGGCCAGCGGGATTTGCGATTAGTGAGCATCTTCTGCCGTTCCAACCCAGCGACAGCATGGCCTGGGCCCTCTTGATGGGCTGGTTGAACAGTCTTCGGGTGATCGCCTGCAGCATTGCTCTGGCCACGGTGCTGGGCGTTGTGGCAGGCGCTGCTTCTCGCAGCAACAACCCACTGTTCAGCGCGCTCGCTGGTCTTTATGTGGGGCTCATTCGTCAGATCCCTCTGCTTCTGCAACTGCTCTTTTGGTATTTCGTGGCTTTCCTGGGCCTGCCATCCGAACCGCTCGCTCCGCTTGGGGCACTGATCCGGATTTCCAACCAGGCCATCAACGTGATGGGTCTCAATCTCAGCGTTGAATTTGCCGCTGTTTTGGTTGGACTCAGTGTGTTTACCGGAGCTTCCATCGCTGAGGTGGTGCGGGGGGGGTTGGATGCCGTGCCGCGGGGACAGTGGGAAGCGTTCCGCAGCCTGGGAATCGGTGAGGGGCTTGGGCTAAAAAGTGTGGTTTTGCCTCAGGCCCTTCCAGCCATTCTCCCGGCTCTCAGCAGCCAATACCTCAACCTCGCCAAGAACAGCACCTTGTCGATCGCGGTGGGCTACGCCGATCTTTATGCCGTCAGTGATACGGCCATCACCCAGACCGGACGTGCCATCGAAGGCTTTCTGCTCTTGTTGTTGAGCTTTCTTCTGCTCAACCTGCTGATCAACGGAAGCATGCAGATCTTCAATCACGCTGTGCTCAACAAGGGTCAACGCACTTAACATTCGGCGACCCTGGTTGGAGCCATGACCTCACGCCGTATTGCTGCTGTACTTCTCGTTGTTGCGGCTGTTGCTGCCATTCTTCTCCCCTTCGTTTCCGCCACGCTGCTGACCATTGGCATCGGAGGCATTGCTTTCGCCGCTGGGATCGGACAGTTTCTTCGTCTGGGTTCTGAGGCCTCCACACAGGCCAAGCTCTTCCGTGTGCTGTCTGCGCTTCTGTACATCGGAGGCGCCGTATTCATCCTGCTCGATCCGATCGAAAGTGAAATCAGCCTCACGCTGTTTGCAGGTGTTCTGCTTCTGATTGAAGGGGTCATGGAACTAGCCTCAGGTGCGACGACCCCTGGAGCTGCGGCTGGTTTGACGGTTGTGGATGGTGTTGTCACCTCCATTTTGGGTTTGCTGTTGGTTCTTGAGTGGCCCTCCGACAGCCTCTGGGCCCTTGGAACCCTTTTCGGTGTCGCCCTGTTCCTTTCAGCGCTGAATTTGTTCCGGTCTCCGTCCAATCAGCCTGGTGTCTGAGATTTGACGAGGTCGTCGTCCCTTCGCGCTGGGTTGCGTCATTTTCGTCGCCATCCCTTGCAAAGTTGTTTCAGTGTCGTTCTCCTGGCACTCATCGCCTGGGCTCTCTGGTCAACAGGCTTCTGGCTTGTGCAGCGAGCCGACTGGTCGGTGGTTTCGGGGAATCTGCCGCTCTTTGCGATTGGCAGCTACCCGGAGGCGTCGCGATGGAGGCCAATTCTTTGGCTTGGTTCGCTGCTGCTGCTCACGCTCTTCACGTTGGCCCAGCCTCTACTCCTGCGACGAGGGATCGGCCTCAACAGCACGATCCTGTCCTGGAGCTGGTTGTTGATGATGCCCCTCGGGCTCTGGCTTCTGGCTGGTGGTGGTGTGCTGGATCCCGTGCCCTCCCGTCTCTGGGGAGGCCTTGTGCTGACGCTTTTGCTGACCGTATTCAGTGGAGTGATCGCGCTGCCACTCGGTGTTCTTCTCGCCCTAGGGCGCTGCAGCGAGCTGACCACAGCGCGCCAACTCTCCAAGATTTACATCGACGGGATGCGTGCTGTTCCGTTGATTGCTGTTCTCTTTTTTGGCCAGCTTTTGTTGCCGCTATTTCTTCCTGTTCAGATTGAGATCAACCGTGTGCTGCGTGCCGTTGTGGCCTTTGGCTTGTTTGCAGCTGCCTATGTGGCGGAGGATGTGAGAGGAGGGTTGCAGGCGGTGCCGCCAACACAGAGCGAGGCAGCAGCAGCTCTCGGACTTGGCCCCTGGCAGATTCAACGCTTAGTGATTCTTCCCCAGGCTCTACGCATCGCCGTCCCTGCACTCACCAACCAGGCGGTGGGACTGCTTCAGAACACCAGCTTGATGGCGATTCTCGGTTTAGTGGAATTGCTGGGCATCAGCCAGAGTTTGCTCGCCAATCCGGCTTATATCGGTCGGCACCTTGAGGTCTATGTCTGGTTGGCAGCCCTGTATTGGTTGCTCTGCACAGCGATGGCACTGATGGCGCGCCAGTTTGAGCGCCAAGACCCTTCCAATCTCATTGCAACCCGCCGTTCATGACTGTTGCTGTTCGCGCAGAGTCCGTCACCAAGAGCTTTGCTGCCGGGACTCACGCTCTCGATGATGTCAGTCTCAGCGTTCGCCATGGCGAGGTTCTCGTGGTGATGGGGCCTTCGGGCTCAGGGAAGAGCACGCTCATTCGCACGTTTAACGGTTTGGAATCGATTGATTCCGGCTCCCTGGATGTGGTGGGCATCCCCCTTGATTGCGATCACGACGAGCGTCAGATCCGCCGAATCCGTCGTCGTGTGGGCATGGTGTTTCAGCAGTTCAATCTGTTTCCCCATCTCACCATTCTTCAGAACATCACCTTGGCGCCGATTCAAGTGAAGTCGGTCCCAAAGCCCATGGCAGAACGCCGAGCGCACGCGTTGCTCGACCAGATGGGAATCGCCGATCAGGCCTTGAAGTATCCAGCTCAGCTCAGTGGTGGACAGCAGCAACGCGTCGCCATTGCCAGGGCTTTGGCCTTGGATCCAGAGTTGATGCTGTTCGATGAGCCCACCAGTGCCCTGGACCCTGAACGGGTGAAAGAGGTTCTCGATGCCATGCGTCAACTGGCTGCCGATGGAATGACGATGGTGGTGGTCACCCATGAACTCGGCTTCGCCCGTGAGGTGGCTGACCGAGTGTTGTTGATGGATGGAGGACGGGTTGTTGAGCTAACCGATGCCGAAACGTTCTTCACCCATGCCAAGGAAGAACGCTCTCAACGTTTTCTCAATCAGATGGCCCACTGAGACGCATGATGCAGGCGATCCAGAGCGCGTTCAGCGGCGACCAGCTCACGCTCCGTCTGCAGCCAGCTTTCATTGCCGAGGGGCAGTTGGTCGATCTGTTCGGACAGATGCAGTTGCAGCTGCTCACAGCGTTCCATCAGCGCAGTGCTGAGTTGCAGGAGATGCTGTTGGATCAAACAGGACGGCGCAGCCACGGTCATGCTGCCGGTCAAGCAAGGACGGTGAGAATTTTGGCACAAGGCCAGGTGCTCGGGTTGGTTCTTGCCGGGGGTGCACAGTGCTGAGGCTGCTCTGGGAGATGGTTCCCTGCCTGTTGGTCGGAGCTCTGATCGGCCGTTGGCGTCCGCAATGGATCACTCCTCTGGCCACACCTTTGGTGCGGTACGGCGTTCCCGTGAGCCTGATGGGGTTGCTCCTTCACGGTGGGCTCAACCGCTCCCTTCTGTTGATGGCGTTGCTGTCCGTGACAGCGATCGCGCTCATGCTGCTTCTGTTGCGGGGTAGTCGGTTCATCACGGATGCCTGGGCCATGCCTGATCAACAGTTGGCCAGTTGCATCGGCAATACGGCCTACTTCGGCATCCCCGCTGCTTTGGCATTGCTTCCCGCTGAGGCACTTCCAGTCAGCATCGGGTATGACTTCGGAGCCACGTTGCTGGCTTGGGGACTGGGCCCTCTCTGGCTGCACCAGAGCAACCATCACGGTCATGGTGGCTACTGGAGGGCATTGGCCAGTCATCTCATGGCGAGCCCTGCCACGCGGGGTTTGATCGGTGCTCTGATCGTGATGGCCACGCCATGGCATGACGTCATCAGTGCAGGCCTTTGGTTGCCTTCGCGGGTGGTGATCGTTCTGGCACTTGCCGTGGTGGGGATGCGCTTGGGAAGCATCGCTGCGCGCGCGCGCGCGACGGCGCTAAGCGGTTTGCACGCTCCTCTGGTGTGCAAGCTGTTGCTGTTTCCGCTTCTGATGGTCCTGATCTGTCTGCCCCTTCCTCTGTCTCTTCTTGCCAAGAAAGCCTTGGTGCTTCAGGCAGCGGCTCCAACAGCGATCTCCGTGTTGTTGATGGCGGAATCTGAGCAATGCGATCCCTCCGCATCCGCCCAGTTGATCCTGCGCAGCACGCTCATTGCCTTGGTCAGCGTCCCTCTCTGGAGTGTCGTTCTCAATCGTTTGTTCTGAAAACACGAAAGGTGAGATTCAGTCGCGGCGTTGTGATCTTGCGTCGCGTTGGCAGTGCGTGCATCCAAAGGCTTTGGCATGCAGGATCCATCAGCAACAAGTCGCCATCGCAGAGGGGAAGATTGTGTCGCTGCCCCGTTTGCCGGTGGCGAAAGTGAAGATCGCGTGTTGCTCCAAGCGAGAGTGAGGCGATCGGAAAGGATGCGTCGATCTCAGGTTCGTCATCGGCGTGCCAGCCCATTCGGTCTTCGCCGTTTCGATACCAATTGAACAAGCACCCGTTGAATGGGGCGTTGCATTGGCTTGAGATGGTCTCGAGCAGAGGCAGGAACCACTGAGGCCAGCCAGTTCCGTGGTGAAGGGCACCGCTGTAGCGGTAGGTCACCGACCGTTCCGCCAGGAATGCGGTGAGTCTTGGCACCTTGTGCCATCGGCCATACACCCTGACATCCGTCTGCTCCCAGTTGATGTCCCGATTGCAGCGCTCCATCCATTCCTGAGAGCGATCCGGCGAAAGCCAGCGGGAGTGAAGGGACCAATTCATGGTGTCGACGTGAAGACGGATAACAGCAGAGCAACGTTGAATCCATTCGTCCATAGATTGCCGCCATGGCAGCACGGATTACCCTCGAGCTCTTTCTGGAGCGGGCGAAGCAGCGCTTCGGTGATCGTTTCGATTACTCGGAGATCCAGTGGCGCAGCTACAAGAGCCCGATAAAAATCCGCTGCCGCAAGCATCCTGTTCAGCCCATCACCATTACTCCCGAAAAGCATCTGCAAACCACAGGGGGCTGTCGGCATTGCCTGCGCGAGCGGCGGGTGGAAGCACTGGAGCGTGAGTTAAACCGGGCTGCGGCGAAACCGAAGGAAGCCCAACAGTCACCCAAAGAAACGGTTTCGCTTTAAAATCCGCGCCCGTCCTGCTCTCGCATCTGCAAACGCAGCTTCTGATATTGAACAACAGCGCGTTGCTTTTCAAGGTGCGGAAAGAGTCGACAGGCTTCCTCGGCATCGATGGGCTCCAACAACCAATCCTCAGAGCCATGGGGCGCTACAGCATCGGGAGAGCGGTCAAAGGATTGGCGAACAGGAAGCCAACGAAGCAAGCGTCGTCGCCATTGGTCATAGAGATCAAGTGGATGCATCAGAAGGCTCAAAGGCTGCTTATCCCTGCAGTGAAACGCGCTGGTAGCAAAACCAGAGCCACTGCTGGAACAGCAAATTGCGATGGGATCGCCACAGCGTTCTGGGATGGTCGGCATTGAAATTTTCAGGCGGTGGTACGTCGCCACGGGCTTTGTCCCTCTCCATCTCGGCAATGATCCGGCCGACGTTGTATTCGGGATGGCCGAGATGCATCAGCTGCCTCTGATCCGGGGTTTCGAAAATGGTGTAACCGACGGATTCACCGTGGGCGAGCAGGCGCAGCCGTCCCTGCCGTTGTGCTGATTCCATGGCTGCGTCGGGCAAGCCGGCATGGCGGCTCTGGGGACAGAGGAATTGATCATCTTGCGTTCCCATCAATGAGTGACCTGGAACAAGGCTGCGCAGGGGATAGACCCCGAACAACTTGCGCTTGAAAGCCGTCTTGTTCACACCGGCCAGATAGGCCAGAGCAAATCCGGCCCAGCAGAGCCCAAGAGTGCTAGCGCAGGTTTGGCGCGCTTCCTCGACCACGGCGACCAATTCTTTCCAGTAGGTGACATCCTCAAAGGCCAGATGTTCCACAGGTGCACCTGTGATGATCAAACCGTCGACAGGTCCCTGGGAGAGGGCTTCCTCCCAGCTCACGTACAGGTCGTTGAGATGGGACTGGTCCCAGCTTTTGTAAGCATGGGTTTGCAGACGGATCCAGATTGGCTCGATCTGGAGCACTGAGAGACCGAGGGGGTGCAACAGATTGAATTCATACTGCTTTCCCAGCGGCATGATGTTCAGAATGCCGATGCGCAAAGGACGAATGTCCTGTCGTTCAGCTTCCTTTGGTTCGATCCATGAGATTCGGTTGCGTTCAACCGCTGTGATCTTGTGATAGTTGGGGGGGAGGATCAGCGCCATTCAGCTACGCCTCTCCATCAATCACCTGATGCAAGGGCCTGATCGAAGTCAGCCTTGATGTCGTCGATGTGTTCCAAACCCACCGAGACCCGCACCATGGTGGGGGTGACTCCGGCTGAAGCCTGTTCACTTTCGCTGAGCTGTTGGTGGGTTGTTGAAGCTGGATGGATCACCAGGGTCTTGGCGTCGCCAACGTTGGCCAGATGACTGGCCAGTTTCAGGCTGTTGATGAAACGAACAGCATCGTCGTAGCCGCCCTTGAGCGAGAACATCAGCATGCAGCCCATGCCGCGACCGGTGAGGTATTTCTTTGCCGCTGGATGGTATGGATCACCGGGCAGTCCGGGATAGCTGACGTCCGAGACCTGGGGATGGCCTTGCAACCAAGAGGCAAGGGCCATGGCGTTCTGTGCATGGCGCTCCACACGCAAACTCAGCGTTTCGAGCCCCTGGAGAAGCAGAAAGCTGTTGAAGGGGCTGACTGCAGGCCCCCAGTCCCGCAGTCCCTCCACACGTGCCCTCAGGGCAAAGGCGATGTTGCGGTTGTCAGGGAGACCCAGCATCTTGCAGATGTCACTGCCGAAGCCGAAGGCGTCCCAGTGGATGAGTCCGTGATAAGCGGCGCTTGGCTGGCTCATCAGAGGGAACTTGCCGTTGCCCCAGTTGAAGGTGCCGGCATCCACAATCACGCCGCCAAGGCTGGTGCCATGGCCACCGATCCACTTGGTGGCGCTTTCCACCACAACATCCGCGCCATGCTCAATGGGCCGAAGCAGAGCACCGCAAGCCCCGAGCGTGTTGTCCACGATCAGGGGGATGTTGTTTTGCCGTGCAAGGGCTGAAAGTCCCTCAAAATCGGGGATGTTGAAGCGTGGATTGCCCATGGCTTCCACATAGATCGCCTTCGTGTTCTCGTCGATCTGTGCTGCAAAGCTGTCGACGTCATCCCCTTCGGCGAACTTCACATTGATTCCCAAGCGAGGGAACTGAACTTTGAACTGGTTGTAGGTGCCTCCGTAGAGAAACGATGTGGAGACAAAATTATCTCCAGCCTGCATGCAGTTGGTGATGGCCAGAAACTGAGCGGACTGACCTGAAGCGGTCGCCAGGGCAGCGACTCCCCCTTCCAGAGCGGCCACCCGCTTCTCGAACACGTCGGTGGTGGGATTCATCAACCGGGTGTAGATGTTCCCGAATTCCTTCAGGCCGAAGAGATTGGCGCCGTGCTCGGCGTCGTTGAACACGTAGGAACTGGTCTGATAGATCGGAACCGCCCTGGAGTTCGTGGTGGGATCTGGAACCTGACCTGCATGGAGCTGGAGAGTTTCGAATCGCTGATCCGTCACGACGTCACTGCTGTCTTTCTCCATTTCTAGCCACAGGCGGTGCTGCCCCGACTCAATCTTCGCTTGGTTCCGGCTTGTCGCTGTCCTTGAGCGACGGAAGAGTCTCACGCAGCAGGGGGGTGAACTGACTGCGCACGTCGGCGCGGAAGTTG
The DNA here is from genome assembly GCF_014279955.1 of Synechococcus sp. BMK-MC-1. Taxonomy (NCBI): domain Bacteria; kingdom Bacillati; phylum Cyanobacteriota; class Cyanophyceae; order Synechococcales; family Synechococcaceae; genus Synechococcus; species Synechococcus sp. BMK-MC-1. The sequence goes on along the minus strand of NZ_CP047939.1, from coordinate 1,384,785 downwards.
TCGACAGAACCCTGCAACAGAATCGGATAGGGCTGCTCTCCACTGCGCTCGCGCAGGTGGCGCCATTTGCTGTTCTCTTTCTCCTTGAGTTCAAGCAGAGCGTTTTGGAAGTCGTAACGGCCCATCTGCATGCTCTCCACCGGCAGCGCAGCGGCCTGCTCAGCCATCAGCTCACGGAATGCATCGAAGGCCTTGGCTTTCAGGGTGTCGGGCAGGCCAAGGACGGGCTGATAGTGGTCAAGAAGCCGCAGTTCCTCCTCGAGCAGGATCGGCCATGCCCCCCTGGCTCCTTCGGGGAGGGACATCTGTGCCTCCGACGCTGTCATGGCATCCAGATGGAAAGCAAGCCAGCGGTAGTACGACTTGTCTTTGGTGCTTTTCTTCGCCGCGGCCTTGCCAGTGACAAGTTCTGGGAGCGCTGCTTCTGCCTTGCGCAAAAACAGACGGTCTTCCCGTTCGAGGTTCATCGCACCCCAGCGCTGCCTGTAGTCCCACAGCTCGGCGTAGCGGTTCACGTCTTCCGCTGACCAACCGAGAGCAGCCAGTTCATCGGCGCGATGGGTGAGTTCCTTGGCCACGCAGCTTGTTCAGTCCTGTTCCTCGAAGCGTAAATGCCGGGGGCCTGTCGACCAGGCCCAGAACGCAGGAATCGCCAGAATCAGCAAGTAGAGAATGAGACCGTTGGGCCAGCCCCTGAGATCCTTCAGCCAGGTGGAGATCAGCGGTGCGGTGCCTCCGATGACGGCCACCACCAGGCTGTAGGAAAAGGAGAAAGCTGCACATCGCGACCCCCCAGGGAAGAACAGCGGGTGAAGCAGTGGAGTCACCCCGGAATAGAAAAAGATTGGAAGCAGAACCATGGCCTGGCCGATCGCAAAGTGAATCGTTCCTCCTTTGGCGAGGATCAGCAGGCCAGGAATCATCAACACCACGCTGATCAGCAGCGAGCGCCGCACCAGAGGAAGGGGAGAAAAGCGATCGGCACAGCGCCCTGCCAGGAGCGCCATGCCAAGTCCAGCGATCTGAACGACCGTGTTAATACCGTTGTAAAGCGATGCATTGCTTGGATCAAGCCTGGATGCCTCGTCGACGTAGTACACCCCAACGGCGTAGAACACCGCCGTAGCGACCCCCACGGTTCCCATCAGGCGCAGCATGGCTGGCCAGTCCGCCATCACTTGACGCCACTGACCGGCAATCGAACGCGAAGCCCCGGCAGGCCGGCTGTCCTGAATCGATCTGCGCAGCATCAGGGCTAGCAGGGACAGCAGAGAGCCGATGACGAATGGGATTCTCCAGCCCCCTGCATTCATGGCGGTGATCGGGATGAAGTGATCAATCACGGTGGCCACCAGCGAGCCGGAGATGAAGCCCACGGTGGCCCCAGCTGCAGTCACGCTGGCGAGAAATCCACGCGCTTGTTGGGGAGATGTCTCCACACTCCAGGCGATTGAGCTCGAGTACTCCGCACCAACAGAAAGACCTTGAATCATCCGCAGGAGCACCAACAACACGGCTGCGATGGGACCGATCTGGTCTGTTGTGGGCAGCAGCGCGATCAAGAGGCTGCAGCTGCCCATGATGGCCACACTCAGCAGTAGCAGAATTCGCCGTCCGAAGAGGTCGCCGATGGGGCCGAGCAACAGACCCCCGATTGGGCGCATCAGGTAGCCGGCGGCAAACACCCCGAAGGCGCTCAGAAATTGCAGGGTGGGTGAATCCTGTGGGAAGAAGGCTGATCCAATCGACTCCGCGAAGTAGCCATACACAGCGAAATCGAACCACTCCACCGTGTTGCCGATCGCGGCAGCGATCGGCGAAGGCTTGCCAGTTGACTCAGTGGTCACGTTCAAGAGCGAGGAACGATCGTTGTCTGGTCGCTATCGCGAAGAGTTCATTTGGGTTTTGCACGCTGAGGGGGGGCACTGTGGGGATACCGCTTCAGATGCACGCTCACGGGTACAGGTGACGAGGCTGCATAGCCCTCATGCAGCCAGAGGTCACCTGCAGAGGCGGCGTAATGGATCTGCCAGTTGTAGAGGCCTCGATAGGTGAGTGGCTCCCGTTGGAGCAATGCGGCGTAGTGCATCACGGCCTTGCCGTAATGATCACTGTTGTTGTATCCCCAGAGACCGCGGCGGATGTCCTTGAGGCCGCCACGTCGCACCAGATAACGCGCCGCTGCATGGATGGCGTCCCACGGATCGCGGATGTCTCCATCTCGGCCAATTCCCGGCTCGGCCCAGGTGGTCGGGAGGAACTGCATGGGCCCTTGCGCATTGGCGACAGACACACCATCGATCCGGCCCATTCCGGTCTCTACGAGATTGACAGCAGCCAGCACCTCCCAGGGAATACCGGTGGAGGTCGCTGCGCTTCGGTAGGCCTTGAGAAGAACATCCTGCGAGGCAGGTTTCTGGATGCGCCACGCCGGCAGGGTCGTGGATGCCGGTCCGCGGTGCATGGCCAGGAACGAGCGTCTTGCTGCGATGTGTTGATCGAACACCCATTGCAGCTGCGAAGGCAGTTGATCCCTCACCGCTGCAGCAACTGCAGGCTGGTGGGACAGCACTCGGTAGATGACCTGCTGTTGATGGGCGAGTTGAGCGATCTCCGCTGGATCGTGGTTCGGATCCACCAAGGCGGTTTCGATGCCAACCAGAAGAGTTGCTGTGCTGTTGGCCTCGACCGGAACCAGGGGGTAATGGCGCCCGTTCGGTGCCACTGGAAGGCCTGAGCGGGTTGGCAGTTCAATGCTGGTGCCAGCCACCGTTGGCTTGACGGCTTCTGGACGCTCCGACGTTGGTGTGTTCAGCGGCCGGCAGGCAACGGTGAGAGGTGTAAACAGAATCGGCAGACCGAGCAGCACAGTCGTCCAGCGGTGGCGACGGATCAGGAACCTGGTCATGCGGTGAGAAAGGCACGCCTGTCGTGAAAGTCTGGCTCGTCTCCGTGGTGAGACAAAGCCCAGTAGCTGAGGTTGTTGTCCATGTCCTCAAGCACCATCGCGATCGCTAGCTCAGGAAGTTGAACCGCAGTCCACCAGGGATCAAGAGGCAACGCGATGGTGCAGCGGCAATCCCACCGGGAGCTTTGCCAGTGGATCAGTGGTGCAGACGTTTGTTCGCGGGTCCCCTCACCTCGATAGGTCTCGAATCGGTAAAGATTCCAGTCGCCATTGGGTGACGCATTCAGTTCCCAATAACGGTCGCGGTTTGGCAGGGCAAAGAACGCTTCAAAACAGGTGTGTTTCCAGAGCCCATCGAGGCGCTGCCCGTCGCGCTGGTTCGAGCGGAGCGCTGCATCCCTGTAATCCAGCCTGGGAAGCGGCTGACCCGATTGGGATGGCCTCAGGCTGAAGCTCAATTCGAGGGTGTTGTGTTCTTCCCAAACGAATTCCGCACTGGCCAGGAGCAGCGGGGATGTGTTGGCAGAGAACGGGACCAGCGGGCAAACCTGACGCACCATCACGGGATGGCGTGCCATGTCAGTTCCCTCCCTGAAGGCTGTTGATCAAGGACACCAGCTCATCCCACTGTTGCTCCACTGAACGCGCGAGAGCGAACTGCACCCAAGCCCGATCCAGATTGTGGCCGGCTCGCTCCGTTTTGAAATAACAGTCGCCTGACAGGTGATCAGTGAGAAAACGCAGACCCAATTCCAAGGGGATTAGGCGGATGCACGCTGGCAGGTAGCGCACATCGTCATCGCTGAGAAAGGATCGCCCCACCTTGAGGTACCCCTCCAGGATCGAGCGGCAGAGTTCAAGATCGAACACCACCTTCTCAGGCGTTGTGGTTTCCTCCCCGAGGCGGTTGCAGCAAGAGCGCAAACAGTCGCCGATGTCGTAATGAAGCAATCCGGGCTTCACCGTGTCGAGATCGATCAATCCCACGGCATGCCCGCTGCGATCATCAATCATCACGTTGTTGATCTTCGGATCTCCATGAATAGGGCGGCGTTTCAGTTCCCCTCTGGCGCAAGCCTGTTCAAGCACATCGAGTCCTTCACGGCGCGCATCCACGAAGGCGAGCGCGTCAGTCACCCGCGCGTCAGTGATGGGCAACGAGCTATCGAGAACGGTATCGAGCTCATCCAGATACGCCGGTGCAATGTGGAAATTCTCAAGGGTGTCTGCCAGTTCCTCAGTGGGCAGATCGCTGATCAAATGGTGAAACATCCCGAGCCCGTAACCCAGCTCCCAGGCATGGGCCTCATCTTTAATCACATCGGCGGTTGTGGCCGCTCCGATGTAGGAGATCGAGCGCCAGAACTCACCCTCGTGCTCAACCCAGTGCCCGTCGCAATCAAGGGTGGGCAGAACCCTGGGAATCTCCCACCGTCTCCCCAAAAGTTCAGGGGGGTCTTGCGCTAGTCGCCGCTCGACGTGATCACCAAGGCGCAGGAGATTGCGCATCACCAGTTCCGGGCTCTCGAACACATCCGTGTTGAGTCTCTGCATCACGAAGGCTTGCCTTGCAGCGTTTCCCTCGAGGGTGACCAGAAAGGTGTCATTTACGTTTCCAGCTCCAAGTTGATTGATTGCCTTGATCTGTTCCGGTGGATGGAACAGTCCGGCAATGGTCTCCAGGGGGGAGCTGGAGCCTGAGGGAGCCTTGGTCACGGTGTATCGCCTGGGTCTCACAGCGAAACCATGCCGTCTTCTCCCTGATTTGCCAGTGAAGAGTGTGCGGAAAAACAGCCGGGGAGGCGGCAGCATGGGCTCCGACGGCATCAAGGGAGCGCGTGCCCCGCATTCTTCACACGGCTGACTGGCAGATCGGCAAGCCTTACCGCTGGATTTCTGATCCTCAGAAACAAGCTCGTCTTCAGCGGGAACGCGTTGAGGTCGTGAGCCGCATCGGCGATGTGGCCCGCAGCGAATCGGTGGATGCCGTGCTCGTGGCAGGCGACCTTTTTGATTCCTCCACCGTTCCGGCCTCTGAGGTTTTGGAAGTGATGGAGCTGATCGGTGCGCTGCCGTGCCCTGTCCTGGTGATTCCCGGCAATCACGACCATGGCGGCGCCGGGGGCATCTGGCGTCGAGAGGATCTTTTGCGCCGGATGCGGGAGCGGGCCCCGAATCTGGAGCTTCTCACCCAACCTGAGCCCACGAGCCGAGCGGGGGTGACCCTGCTGCCTTGTCCCTTGCTTCGGCGGCACGACAATGTCGGGCCGATGCGCTGGATTGAACAGCTCAACTGGCAGAACCTGGATTCAGAGGCTCCACGCGTTCTGCTGGCCCATGGATCGGTGCAGGGATTCGGCTCTGGGGTTGATGTCAATGCCTTGAACCTTGAGCAACTTCCTCCAGGAGAGGTCGATTACATCGCTCTTGGTGACTGGCATGGATTGATGCAGGTTCAGAGCAATGCCTGGTACAGCGGTACGCCGGAGCCTGATCGTTTCCCGGCGGGGCCAGAGGATCAGCGATCGCAAGTGATTCTTGCCGACCTCATGCGGGGGGACGATCCGCGGGTGCAAACGATCACGACTGGGCGGGTGGCATGGCATCGGATCACCATGCAGCTCCAGGGGCTTCCCGATCTGGAACGCTTGAACCAAGAACTTGATGCCTGCATCGGCAGCCGTGCGGGCCGCGATCTGCTGCGACTTGAATTGAACGGACGTCTTGGTTTGGACGCCCATCGTCGTTTGCAGGCAATGGTCGATGAGCTTTCCGAACAGCTTCTGCACCTGCGCTTGCGAGGTGAACTGCGCCGCCATCCAATCGATGGTGAACTCGATCACTGCTTAAACCGGAGCGACGGTCCGCTCCTCAGCAGCATTGCTGCCGGTTTGAAACAAGAGCTCGAGGGGGATGGTGACCCATTGATCGAGCAGGCTTTGATCGAACTCCATCAGCTCTGCGTCGACTCGCCATGCGCCTGATTCGTTGCCGGCTGGAGAGTGTGCGCCGCCATCGAGAACTGGAGGTGGCGTTTGCGCCGGGGTTGACGTTGATTGGCGGTGGTAACGAAACCGGAAAGAGCTCACTGGTGGAGGCCATGCATCGCACGCTGTTCGTGCGTGCCACAGCGACCGGTGCCGCGATGCGTGATCTGCGCTCTACGGTGCATGCCGGTCATCCCCAGATAGAGCTCGACTTCGAATCCCAGGGGCATCACTGGTCGCTGCAGAAATCATTCAGTGGTTCCAGTGGCACCTGCCGTCTCAGCCGGCTGGGGGAGCCCGCGCACTTGGGTGGAGATGCGGAGGATCGCCTGGCTGCACTGCTCGGTGTCGAAGAGATCATCGGCAGTCGACAGGTCAATCGAATTCTGCCCAGTCGTTGGGCTCATCTCTGGGTGATGCAAGGACTTGCAGGCCGCAATCTCCTCGATCTCGATGGCAGCCATTACGACCTCAACGGCCTCATTGCTGCCCTGGAGAATCAGGCTTCGGACTCCCTGCAATCACCCCTGGATCAACACATTCACGATCAGCTCGAGGTGTTGGTCGCCTCCAGCTTCACTTCGCGTGGTGTCAAGCAGCAAAGCGAACTCTGGAAGCGACGCCAGGAGTTACAGCAGGCTGAGCAGCGGCACCGGGATGCGTGTCAACAGCTTGAGATGTACGAAGCGGCCTGCCAAGAGCTCGATCGCAATGAGCAGGCGCTCCGAGATCTTGAGACCGTCCAGGCTCCAGCACTTCAACAACAGCGCAGACGCTTCACCACCTTGCGCGATTTGCAGCGTTCGCTGGCGCCGCTCATTCAGGAGGAACAACAGCGCAAGCAGCAGCTCAAGACTTTGATGTCTCTCGATGCTGAAACGGAGTCGACAGACCGCTCAATCCAGGCCCATCGCCGTGACCTGGAGAAAGCGGGAGACCAGGTCGCCCAGCAGTCCGAACAGCTCAAAGCCAGGCAGGCGTCTCTCAACGCTTTGGAAGAGCAGCGACAAGCGCTTGAGGAGCGCGGTCATGCACTGCGTCGGCAGCAGGAGATCCGAACCCTCGAAACCCGAATTCGCGACTATCAACAACGTGCCGATCTGCGGGCTCGCCTGCTCGCGCAACAGGGATCACTCCAAAACAAGCTTGCTGCTGCTCCGAGCCAAACCAGCGAGGCTCTGTCGGCCCTGCAAGGTTGGCAGGAACGGCTTCGCGAACTGGAGATCCGACTGAACAGTATGGCGTCGTCGATTCACCTGGAAGCGGCTGACCAGGAGGTGGTGCTGGATGGTGTCGCGTTGCCTGAGGGACAGACACTGCAGCGTTCCGGGCCATTTCGGCTGCAGGTCGGTGAGGGGGTGATGGTGCAGGTGAATCCCGGAGAGGGCACTGGCATCGCTGCGCTGACCACACAACGCTCCCAACTCCAAACCCAAGTCAACGAAGGGCTGCGGCAATGGGGCGCCCAATCCCTGGAGGAGGCCAAGGAGCAGTTCCTCCAACGGCAACAACTCAGCCAGGAGCTCGCTCTGGTCACAGCGCGCCTCCAGCAGTTGGATCAGCAGCATCCAGCCCATGCTGACGGGACCGAATCCCTGGAAACACTGCAGCAAAAACGCTCAGCCCTCCAGCAGGACCTTGGCCTGGAGACAGCGTTCACGATGGATTCCGCGGCTTTGGATCAGGCACTTCTCGACTGCCGGGCCACCTACAAATCCGTTCAAGATCAGACCCGGGCGCTTCGCGCGGGGCTCGATGCACTGGAGCGGACCTTGCGCACTGTTCAGTCGAACCAACAGGAGCGACGCGTCGCGGTTGAACGCCAGGAAGCCCAACAGCTTCAGCGCCGCCAACAGCGGCAAACCTTTGTCGACTCTCACGGTGAACAGGCACAGATTCAGCAGGAGCTGAATGGTCTGATGGAGACCATCTGTCTTCAGCAGTCCAAGCTTCTTGCGCTCACTGCTGAGGCTGGTTTGGAGCGGGAGGCTGATGTTGACAAGCAGTTGGCCGCTCTTGAACAGCAAGAGCTGACCCTCGCCCGTCGGCGTGAAGATCTCAATCGTGAACAGGGGGGGCTGCTGGAGCGCTGCGATCGTTTCGGGCGCAGCGATTTGCACGCGCTGGTCGAGGAGGCTGCAGCCGCGATGGATCTGGCGATCCGGGCTGAACAGCAGCAAACGTTGGTGGCGGAAGCACGCCAGCTGTTGCTGAGGCGTTTCCAGGAGGCACGACGCGATCTCTCCAGGCGCTATTCCATGCCCCTCAAGCAGAGCATCAATCACTTCCTGGCTCCCCTGCTTCTGGAGGCCTCTGATGGTTGTGAGCTCAATCTGGATCCCACGAAGGGTTTGAATGCGCTGCAATTGCAACGATCCGGGCGGTTATTTGAGTTCGCCCAGCTCAGCGGAGGCATGAAGGAGCAGTTCAATGCCGCTCTGCGTTTGGCGATCGCCGACACGCTCCGCAGCAGTCATGACGGTTGCCTACCCCTGCTGTTCGACGATGCCTTCACCAACACCGATCCGAAGCGGTTGGCTTCAGTGCTCACCATGTTGCGGAAGGCTGTTGATCTTGGGCTTCAGGTGGTGGTTCTGAGTTGTGATCCGGACCCGTATCGCGACATCGCTGATGCCTGCGTCATGCTGCCGCCTCTTGAGCCAACGGTTTAAAGCGCATTTTCGATCACATTCATCGCTTTGAGATAGGCGGGGGGTTCGGCGTTGGCCTCCGTCTCCTCCACACCGGAGTCGTCTCTAATCAAACGGCGAGCATTGTCAGCAATCACAGCATTGACCACTAAGTCCATCGCCTCTGACTGATCGAGGTTTTGAAGTGCTTCGGCGTAGCGACGGCTGTGGGTGGGCCGAACAGATTCCTGGCAGTAGTTCGAGAGCTCGCGGCTTTCGGTCATCACCGAAAAGGCCACATCCTTGGTGCTGGATTGGCCGTAAATCGCCATGTACAGCAAGTTGACCATGGACGCGTCATGCACTGGAATCGCATACTTCCTGGCAATCTGAGGCCAGTAGCGCAGGGCCTTGAGTCCCTCAAGCCCCCCTTTGCGTAAGCCAGCGTCTTCGCACCAGCTTTCCAATTCCTCCATGGAGTTTGGGCAGCGTTGTTCCACGCGCATGTGTTCGGCGAGCACTTGGCCTGCCTGGAAATTGCGCGTTGGCTTTCCGGAAACAGGACGCATCATGCTGCCGCGCACATCGGCGACCATCGCTGTGAGTTGGGCAAACGTGTGATCGCGCACCTTCTCCATATCCCCTCCTCTCACAAGAGCGGCTTCGATTCTCTGGACGCCGTAGCCGAGTTCGGTGAGGGGGAACGGTTGGCGGTTGTAGAGGCGTTGCCTGTTTCGGCGTGCCATCGACACCGTGGCTGCCTGATCGAGGCATTGATCCAGCAGCAGGGTGAGCAAGGTGGGCAGCACCCCAGGGTTGTCGTAGTGGTAGGTGTAGCCAAACCCGGCAAACACCGACGCCATGTTTTTGGCCGCTTTGATGTATTGCCCTTCGACGTTGTGAACCCCAGGCGATACCTGGATATTCGGAGAGAGGCGATCCAGCATTCGTGCTGCCAGCAGGGCTGTGAGGGCGCTGGGATGGCAGAAATTGGCGGTGAAGCTGTCGTGGGGATTGCGCAGTGCCCCGTGGCGATGAAATCCGGAGAAGAATCCCAGGTTGGGGACCTTCTCACACAGCACATACGACTCGTTGGCGATGTGGTCATGGCTGAATGACCCAGCCAGGCAGGCAAGAACCACGTGGTCACGGCCGAGTTCCGCACGCAAGCGGCAGGCTTCCTGCAGATCCTCCTCCACGTGATTGCTGTTTGCGCTGAGCACAACCAGCTCGCAGCGCAGCAAGAGGTCTTTCAGGGTGTTCGGACAGCGCTGACCGTTCTGAAGATGGCTTCCCATCCGCTCCACGGTGGCAACGTGATCTGGGTCCATGCCTTCGAGGGCTTCCTGGGAGAAGGCCCCAAGAAGTTGTCTGCCAGGGCGGGCCGCCAGAAGCAATGAAGCAGGTTCCTCTTGCTGCATGGCGCAGTTGTAAGCGAGTGAGGCGGGGTACAACCCCACGCTGTAAAAACCCACCTTCCCTGCTTCCAGCTCGCGGATGCGTTGCCGCACCAGGTCGGCATCCAAGCTGCGAGGGAAGAATCCGTTGCTGTTCAGGGCCGTGTCCATGCGATCGGCGCAGTCTCCTGTGATCAAGCCTTGATCTTCAACACTAGGCAGTGGCCTCGTTTAAATCCTGGCAGTTGCCGTCTTTGCTCTGCTGGGCGTGATTGGCTGGATGGGCTGATCGTGGGATCGTGACGACCGGTTCAGCGATCGAGGTGTTTCGGATGGATCTCGCCCAACTTCAAGAGGAGCTGCTCGCCAGTTCGGATCTGTTGATTGTTCAGGACCTCGACGGAGTGTGCATGCCGCTGGTGAAGGACCCGCTCACCCGCAGGATGCCGGCCGATTACGTGCGAGCAGCAGCGACGTTGAAGGGGCGCTTTCAGGTGCTGACCAACGGTGAGCATGAAGGCCGCCGTGGTGTGAACCGGCTTGTGGAGGCTGCCCTTGGTGACACCGAAACGGCTGCACGGGAGGGCCTTTACCTGCCAGGACTGGCAGCTGGTGGTGTGCAGCTGCAAGATTGTTACGGGCATCTCACCCATCCGGGTGTCAGTGATGCCGAGATGACGTTTCTCGCCAATGTGCCAACGCGCATGCAGGGTCTTCTTGCCGAGAGACTTCCCTCCGTCATGCCTGAGCTTGGAAACGAGGCCATCGCCGCGGAGATTGAGCGCGCGATCCTCGACACCCAGGTCTCGCCCACCATCAATCTCAACAGCCTGTTCAGCCTGATTCCCAATGATGTGGCACGGCAACGGCAGTTGCAGGTGATGCTTCAGGAGCTCATGGATCAGCTGATGGCGATGGCTGCAGCCGAAGGCCTGGCGAACTCCTTCTTTCTGCATGTGGCTCCGAACCTTGGACGTGATCAGGAGGGGGTCGAACGCCTTAAACCAGCGGAGGCCGGTGATGTGGGGAGCACCGACATTCAGTTCATGCTGCGTGGAGCGATCAAGGAAGTTGGTTTGCTGGTGCTGATCAATCGCCACATTGCCGATCGCACCGGTACGGCACCGTTGGGTGACGACTTCAACGTGCGTACAGCTCCCCACGACCATGGGGCACTGCTTGCGCTCTGTCATGAGCGCATCGCCCAAGACCAGATGCCACACCTCGTTGGTGTCGGTGACACTGTGACTTCAACACCCTGCCCTTCAGGGGATGGATGGTTACGCGGTGGCAGTGACCGCGGATTTCTCACCCTTCTCCAGGAGCTCGGTGAGAGCTATGGGCACTGCAACCGTGTCGTTCTCGTGGACAGCAGCGCTGGGGAAGTGGATCGACCTTCCCTACTGGATGGCTCTCTCGAAGGGATCAGTGATCCAAACGACTCACTGCGGTTTGATGTTTGTATTCCTGAAGGACCGGAGCGCTACGTGAACTGGTTCATTGCACTTGCGGAAGCGCATCACGGGCCAGAACCCTCAGCATGAAGGGCAGCTGGGTGATTGAGGGTTTGCCCCCACTCACCCAGATGGCCTGCTCCTCACTCCAAGGACGGAGGCCCGGGACGATCAGCCGGGATTTCGAGGCATGGTCTGGAAGAAAGGCTGCCTTGAAGTTGCGCTGCTCCACCAGCAGCTTGAGATCATTGAAATGAACGCCATCGGCGGTTTCAATCAGCTCAAGCGCGCCATCGCTTCGTAGTGCATAGACGATGCGTACGTCGGCAAGCCGCATCTCTCCGTAGACACCGCGATAGCTGCTTGGAGGGATCTGGTCTTTGTGACTGAAGGCATGCAACCCACCAATGAAAAGACGGAATCTCTCCTCTCGGCTCGGTGTGAGATCCCCGTAGCCGAACTCCAGGTTTCCGTTTTCAGAAACAGCGATGTAGGCCCGGCCCGCTGCCGCTGCTCGGTTTCCAGCTCGCCAGGTTCCATTGCTGAGCATCAGATCGCCATGGAGCGCCATATCCAAGTCCCCGCGACCGAATTGTTTCTCGAAGGTTGGGCCGGTGAAAAAAAGCAGGGCCTCTGAGTCCTCGTTGGCTTCGAATTCCCGGTTCCAACCTCCGAAAAATTCCAGATCGATCCAGCGCGGATCCAAAATCACGCTGCTGTATTCAACAGCGATGGAATCTCCGTTCTCGCGAATGAGTTCGGCACGTTGATCAGGCACGAAGCGCGCAATTTCATCGCGTGATGGAGGTTGCGGCGGTGGCTCCTCGCGCGGATTCAAGATCAGTTGGGCAGGCAGCTCCGGCCAGTGCATCGATCCACCACTGAAGAGGCGGGCACTGATCCCTCCGGCGATCCCGGCGAACACACCGAGGGCTATCAGCGGCCAGATGCGCACAACTGAAGCCTCAGATCGCTGAACGATGATGGCTCAACTCTCCGAAGTCTGCACACTGAGTTCAGTGGAATCGTGAGCATGCGTTCGCTGTTGTGTTGGTCCATTGCCTTGACTGTTTTCGTGCCGGCATCGGTGCGTGCGAATCAACCGGAACCCATGGAGTGTGCCGCTCCTCGTCCCGGCAGTTATCTGGTGATTCGCCAAGGCCAGCGTGGCGAGGCACCTTTAGGTGGTTTGCAGCTTGAAACCTGGTTGGAGGATGGATCGGTCCGTGGTCGACGCTTTCTGCGCGTCGGGCGCCGCTACAGCGAAACCCGCTATCAGGGGCGTTGGCAAAGAGTGTCCGCCTGCGGCCTCACCGTGACCCGTGACCAGCAGGGAAGTGCAAGCAGTGTGCTGCTCTCCGATCAGGGAACCCCCCGTTTTGGCATCAGCACGAAGGTTGGTGATGTCGTGACCGAGCAGTGGTTGCCCCAGCCTGCTGGCGCCTGCAAACCCTCTGCAATGGATGGCACCGTGCTCAGTCGTCAGATGGGGATGACGTTCGCGAATGGAGCTTGGACGCCGAATGCCGTGATTCAACGTGAGACCTGGTCGGCATGGCAAATGGCGGGGCTGGCTGTGTCGTCGTATGACGGTGCCGGTGAAGTCGCGGCTTATCAGGGTCGTTTCCTACAAGACGACAATTGCGTCGGGCGCATTCGTCAGCAAGATGCCCGGGGGGTGAATTACGTGTATGCAGCGATCCTTCGTTCCGATGGAAAGGGGTATGCCTACCTTCAGACCCAAGGCGACGATTTAACTGTGGCGCTACTCGACCGCGTGGCGGCACAATCTTGATGGCGGGGTCAGTCAGAATCCAATCTGATGCGATGAAGACTCTGCCCTCGCCCTTCCCATCCCTTCGGCGACGTCGCCTTGAAACATTGCAGGTGAACCTCGGCTACCGCTGCAATCAAAGCTGCAGTCATTGCCATGTGGATGCAGGGCCTTGGCGCACAGAAATGATGGAGCCCGATCAGGTGAAGCTGATTGCGCAGGTTCTGCAGCACTGTCACTTGAAAACTCTTGATTTAACAGGTGGTGCCCCCGAGCTCCATCCGCAGTTCAGGGAGATTGTGCGTGAGGCCCGCGCCCAGGGCGTCGCGGTGATTGATCGCTGCAACCTCACGATTTTGATGGAACCGGGGCAAGAAACACTCGCTGAATTTCTCGCTGATTCAGGTGTGCGCATCGTGGCTTCACTGCCCTGCTACGAACAGGATCGCGTTGATCGACAACGCGGTCGCGGTGTATTCGAGCGCAGTCTTGATGCGTTGAAAAGGCTCAATCAGTTGGGATATGGAATGCCCGGTTCGCCACTGGAGCTGGATCTTGTCTACAACCCGTCCGGGCCCTCTTTGCCACCACCGCAGCAATCATTACAGGCGCAATACAGGGAGCAATTGATGAAGTCCCATGGGATTTCGTTTCATCAGTTGCTCACAATCGCCAATATGCCAATCAAGCGTTTTGCTCGCGATCTCGAGGTCAGCGGAGAACTCGAGGGATATCAAACTCTCCTGCGTGAGGCGCATCGACCTGCCAATCTTGATGAGGTGATGTGTCGGACGTTGATCAGCGTGAGCTGGACCGGAGCACTTCATGACTGCGATTTCAATCAACAACTCGGTTGTGCAGCCGGCGCAGAGCCTGCCGTGCTCGCCGACCTTTTAACGGTGCAGGGTGGTTTGGAGGATCAGCCCATTGCTGTTGCGGATCATTGCTTCGGCTGCACTGCCGGACAGGGATCCAGTTGTGGTGGGTCGCTCAGCTGAGATTCACATCAACGTTGGCAGGCGCAAAGAGCAGAACCTGCTCTCCGACGCGATGCTCCTGGCCGTCGAGTGCCCTGACTCCACCGGAAACGAAATCGGCTGTCCTCTGGGCCAATGATGGCTCCATGGCCGAGAGATTCAGCACCACCGTGCACTGCTCGCGAATGGCCAGAACCGCTTCCGCTCCCTGCTCGAAGAGCAGGGGAGTGATCACGATCACCTCGTGAAATCCTTCGGGAAGATCACCATCCATCACACTCAGCTTGGCTCAAGCAAGCTGCGGTGGGAGAAATCGTCATCATGAACGGATGAATGCAATGCAACCTACTGATCAGGGTCCTGCCCACTGCGGCAGCAAACCCAAACGGTTTGCCATCGGCGTTGCCCCTTTGGGCACGGTGTCCATTGGCATCGTTCCGATGGGCGTCGTCTGCATCGGAATCGTGCCGATGGGTGTGGTCTCCATTGGCATTGTGGCCATGGGTGTGATCAATCTCTCGATCGTTGGCATGGGACTGCTCGCGGTTGGAGTGAACACCATGGGGGTTTGGACCGCAGGACCCATGAGCATGGGCCTGGTGCGAATCGGAGCGAAACCAGGTGATCACGATCACCACGCCCATCACGGCGCTGAAGGATCAGGGTCCCTGAATGGGGATGATCCCCGCACGCTTGCTTACCCAACCCGAGAGCTTGCCGAAGAACAGGCCAAGAGCCTTGGCTGCAAGGGTGCACACCGCATGGGGAACTACTGGATGCCCTGCTTGGAGCATCCGCAGGAGCATCACTGACTCCTCTTCAACGGCATTGCGGGCAAATGCCTCGCACCGTGAGGCTGGAGCCGATGAGGTCGAAGCCAAACTTGTTGCTGGCTTGCAAGCCAGCATTGAGAACCTCATCACTTTCGAATTCCTCCGTGCGGCCGCAGCGCACACAAACCAGGTGGTGGTGGCGGATGTGCTCGGCGTCAGCCAGTTCGAACTGGCTGCCGTTGCTGGTTTGCAATTCCTGAAGAAACCCCATCTCCACCAACAGCCTCAGTGTGCGATAAATCGTGGCGAGTGAAACCTTCAACTCACGATCCAGCAATTGATGATGCACGTCTTCGGCGCTGAGATGCCGTCCACCTCCAAGCGATTCGAACAACTCCAGGATTCGCCTGCGTTGGGGTGTCAGTCGACGTCCGTCTTGATGCAGCCCTTGCTTCAGAGATCCGCCAGTCTCAGGGTGCATGGACACAGATGGCATCCCAATCCTGCTGATCATTCTCAATAGTAGTGTTTATTGAGACTGGAGTCCAGATTTGACCCTGCAGCACCTGGCCGTGTCTGGTTATCGCTCTCTCCGGGATGTGGTGATTCCTCTGCATCGCCTGACGCTGATTACCGGGGCCAACGGCAGCGGAAAATCCAATCTGTTCCGTTCCCTCAAGCTGATTGTTGCGGCTGCTCGTGGAGATCTGATGGGCTGTCTCGCCCGAGAGGGTGGATTGCCTGCGGTGATGTGGGCCGGACCCGAAACCCTTAGCCGGGGTATGCGCTCGGGTGACGCCCCCATTCAGGGTGGACCTCGCGCCAAGCCAGTTCGTTTGCGTTTGGGATTTGCAGCAGATCCCTTCTCCTATGCCGTTGAGCTTGGTTACCCCCAGGAACGACGGACCGCCTTTGCCCTCGATCCTGAACGCAAGGGGGAATGGATCTGGGCCGGATCGCCTTTTCACCCCCGTGCTCTGTTGTGCTCTGATTCCGGGGAGCGTGATCCAGACCGTGGATTGTTTCAGTCGGGCGTGGATCCGCAGGAGCGACCTGAGGTTCTGCTTCTGCGCGAGCAAATTCTGAGCTGGCGTTTTTATGACAGCTTCAGGACGGATCCTGAGGCTCCCGCCCGTTGCCCTGTGGTGGGTACTCGCTGCTTCGCTCTGGCCGCTGATGGTCGCGATTTACCCGCTGCGGTGCAAACCATTCTCGAGAGCGGGGATGGTGAGGCCTTTTTAGCGGCTGTGGACGATGCATTTCCTGGTGCCCACGTGTCGGTGAACCATGGCGATGGCTTGTTCCGGCTGCAGTTTCATCAGCCTGGCCTTCTTCGTCCCCTCCAGTCTGCGGAGCTGTCCGATGGCACCCTGCGTTACCTGCTGCTCACAGCTGCGCTCTTCAGTCCAAGACTGCCGCCTCTGATGGTTCTCAACGAGCCGGAAGGCAGCCTGCATCCCGATTTGCTGTTGCCTCTCGCTCGTTTGATCCGCTCCTGCTCCCAACGGACGCAGGTGTGGGTGATCGCCCACTCCCCGCGTCTCATCGAGGCCTTGTCAGGCGGTGACGACTGTCATCGCGTGCACTTGGTGCGTGAATTGGGATCCACAGAAATTCCTGAACAGACCATGCTGGAACGCAGTGCCTGGCGCTGGCCTTCCTGACGCTGCTCATGCCAAGACTGATTCAACTCAGTGATCCACACCTGGTGGCGCGTGCTGATGGGCGTGTGCGCGGACGTTCAGCGTTGTCTCTCTTTCAAAAGGCACTCGCCCAAGCCCTGCAGGAACAGCCGGATCTGCTGCTGGTCACCGGAGATTGCTGCCATGACGAAACCTGGTGCGGTTACGTGCGTCTGCGTGATGCGGTTGATGCTGCGATCCAGCAACAGGCTGCACGCACAGTTTGCCTTGGCTTCACAGCAGGCAACCATGATCATCCCCAGAGGTTGCGTGCCGTGCTGGGTCGCCATTGGGTAGTTGCTCCCGGCGTGATGGACGCGGGGTGCTGGCGTTTGCTTGTTGTGTCCAGTCACCGAGCAGGGGGGTGCGCTGGAGTGATCGGTGGCGTTCAACTGTCTTGGCTCAACACCCAACTCAGGGAGGCCGAAACGCTTGGAAAGTTTGTGGTGGTGGCTCTTCATCACCCTCCAGTCCCGATTGGTGACGCCTCGATGGACACCATCGGGCTTTCTGATGGTGAGCAATTGATGGACTCTCTGAAGCGATGGCCTGCGGTTCGGGTTGTGCTGTTTGGTCACATCCATCAGCACTGGAAGGGAATGGCGGCTCCCCGCTCAGATCTCAGCCTGCTTGGTTGCCCTTCAACATTGGTGTCCTTTCATCCAGTTCAGCCCTGTCCGCTCGGAAGGGCCTGGGATCCCGGCGGTCGCCTGCTCGATCTGATGGATGATGGTTCTGTGCAGGAGCGCCTCATGCGCTGGTCGGCCTGTGAGCAACCAGCAGGGTGAACCCGATAATCTGATGCCTGTTTGAGGGCGAGGGTGTCAGCTTCCTGGACGGTGTTGATGCGATTCGTCGCCAGTGGGCTCTTCCTTCTGGCCCATGGACTCCTGGTGCTCGAGCACATCGCTTTGGGAACAGCCCTGCACGGCGTTGCCGAAGTGTTTCTCGCTCCTTGGGCCCTGCGCCATAAAGCCTGGGACCTGATTGTGATCGGTATCGTCTTCTGCGTTTTTGATCTCTGGGGCACCCTCCGTCTTGTGAACGGATTGGCTTGAAATCAGGCCGGCCCTAGGGTTCAGTCCACCAGCGGGTCACAATGCCCGCTTTCTGCGGTTGAGCGCCGTCTGCAACCGTGACCACGAAGAGGCGCTGACCATCACGTTGATAGTCGTATCGACAAAAGCCCGGACCTGTCCCTGAACAGGACGCCAAGGCTTGCAAGTCTGTTCCAGACAGGGACTTCTCAAAGTCAAGGGCTGGACGTTGGGGTGCGGGGAGCCATCCCGATGCTGTGAGAGACGCATTGGCTTGGACGATGGACTGCCCGCTTTGCAGAACCACACGGGTGCTGTCGGCCTTGGCTGTCGCTGCAAAACCACCTAAAACAAGACTTGTCAGGACCAGCGTCCAGCGCATCGCAGTATCCGGCTCTGCATCCGGCTTAGCAACGAACGTCGTTCAAGCACCACGGACACAAGGTTCTTTGGAGCCGATCCTTCACAGTCGAACCGTCAAGGCCGATGGCGATCAGCTGTTGCGGCTGGCATCTTCCGCTTCTCGGGCGCCGACGACGAGTGCGGCCAAGAAAGGAAGGATGGCCAGAGCGGTGAGAACTTCCACTGGTTCTTGGTAATTGGCGGGAGCTTGGACGGTGGAGGCGATTGCAACCGTCTCAACAGCTACTGATGCCAGAACAACAAGACAATCGGGGCGACAGGATTCGAACCTGCGACCTAGTGCTCCCAAAGCACCCGCGCTACCAAACTGCGCCACGCCCCGTTTCTGAGATTGTAATTGTTGACCTGGACGTGCACTGGTTGTTGGCCAACGCTCGTCAGCGCTACTCAGGCCTAACCTGCAAAGAGACGCTGATCCTTTGAATGGACTGGACCCCCGGAGCGGTTGCGGCCCTACGGGAGCGTTTCGACCTTCCCTTTGTACGTGCCGATCGCGAAGGGCTCGTGGTTGAGTTCAACGATCGATTTGGCACGATTTATGGATGGGATTCATCCCTCCTTGGAGAGACTCTTGGAATGATCCTTCCCGAAGAGTTCCGCGAACTTCACCACGCCGGATTTGCCCGTTTCCAGATCACGGAGTCGTCGCAGGTGGTGAACCACCCACTGGAGCTGGCCACGATCTGTGCTGACGGCTCGGTGATCCGCAGTGAACATTTCATCGTGGCGGAAAAGGATTCAAAGGAAGGCTGGAGTTTTGCGGCCACGTTGAGGCCACTGGAAGGCCCCCATGCCTGCTGAAGGATTCGAGCCGCATCCCGAGACCTCCGCACTCGTGCAGCAGCTGCGTCAATCCCTGGGTTTGCTGAGGGTGGCTTTTGATGCCACTGGCGAGGCGATGCTGATTGTTGATTCCGGGCATCAGGTGCGCTGGGTGAATCAAACAGCCGCTGACTTATGGGGTGGTGGTCTTCCCTTGCGCGTGGTCGGAAAGCCCCTGGAGGCTCTGCTTCGCTTACGCCATCTCGATCAACGCTTGCTGACGTTGTCTGATCCGCAGCACCCTTTGAATCAGGCCAGGCTGGGTGAGGGACATGCCTCCTTGCTCGTGCAAGCGATTGTGGCGCTTGCGGGAGATGAATCGGATGTTCTTCAACGCATGGTGTCTTGGCGGCCGATCTCTGAGTTAGGTGGTGTTTTCACACTCCTGACTTTCAGAGATCTCGAGCCACTCGAAAAGTCGCTCCAGCAACAGCGTGCTTTCATCAACACCCTGGCTCATGAGTTGCGCACGCCACTGGCCATTCTCACCGGAAGTTTGCGTCGCCTTGAGCGCAAGTCTGACTTGGCGCAACCATTGGATCGTGCTTTGGGCGACGCCATCGACGAAACCAAGCGGATGGCAGCGCTGGTTGACAAACTCTTGATTCTTTCCGAACTGGATACTGATCATTTCCATTGGAACCTAAAGCGTGCTCCTCTTCGGGATTTTCTCGATCGATGGCTTCATTCACTTGAGCCTGACAAGCGTCCCAGTGTGTCTTTACAAATCAATGAATCAATATCTACATGTTGGGTCGATCTTGATCAAGTTGCTCTGACTCGAATTCTCAATACCCTTCTTGAAAACAGTTTGATTGATGGATCAGAGGGGCTTGTTCTTTGTGTCGATGAGTGTCGTTCGTCTGGGTTCGTGGATGTGGTCGTTGGCTTCAATTCAGCTGAGATGGCTGGCAATCAGCAACTCTCTAGGCAAGGGAGTCGGTTCAGTTCGGATGAACCAGAGCTGGCTCAAGGGGATTGGAACGCCAATAATCTCGGATTTTCAGTTGTTAAAAATCTTGTAGCAGGAATGGGAGGGATGCTCCTGAGCAATTCCACGCATATGGAGACTTCAATCAATGGTTATGACTCAGTCACCCTTCGCTTTCCAGTGGTTGCCCCCGATTGATCACGTTGCGAGGGCCTGGTAAATGTTGATCTAGAAGCTCGGGAAGATGCTCAAACAGGTCGGGCTTGAGGATGTAGTCAACTGCGCCGAGATCATGAACTTTCTGGCGATTGATCTCGTCGTTGAGTGCGGTGACGACGATCACAGGCACTGGAACTGATTGCTTTCTGAGTTCCGCTAAACATTGAAAACCATCCATCCCTGGCATCATCAGATCCAAGAAAACCAGGTCGACTGTTTGTGTCTGAAGGAGATCGAGGAGGTGTTGCCCTGTCTCGCAGGGGATGGGCGTAACCCCCTCATCCGTGAGCTCTTCGAGAATTAATTGGCGCAAGCGTGGATCATCGTCCACAACTGCAACAACGAATTGATCAGCCATTGCTCACGGAAGCCCAGGCAACGAAACAAATGAAAAACGCATGGGTCGCCTGAGATTCGAACTCAGGACCAATCGGTTAAAAGCCGAGTGCTCTACCGCTGAGCTAGCGACCCTTCTGTGCCGGTCTATCGAGACAGGTACAGGGTGTGCCGTGAAGCACCTGTGAAAAGTATCACCCGGGCGAACCTTCGTCCAAGGGGCTGCCCGTGGAGGATGGTTATGGAGCTGGGATTATGGGTTCCATCGGCAGATGGCCTGATGACTGACCGGAGCGGCCCGCAGAGCGCGATGTTTCCTGCGCCTCAGATTGATCCTGGGGCTTGGGTTGCTGAAAGTGCTGTGGTGATGGGGGATGTGCAGATGGCCGCTGACGCAAGCCTTTGGCCGTTGGCGGTTGCCCGGGGGGATATGGCGCCGATCTCGATTGGCCCGGGCAGCAACGTGCAGGATGGCGCCGTTCTTCATGGTGATCCCGATGCGCCCGTCACCATTGGCGCTGATGTCACCATTGGTCACAGAGCCGTGGTGCATGGCGCAACCCTTGAGGACGGCTGCTTGATCGGCATCGGTGCCATCGTCCTAAATGGCGTCACCGTCGGTCAGGGCTCCCTTGTGGCGGCAGGAGCCGTGGTCACGAAGGATGTTCCTCCCGGCAGCCTCGTTGCTGGTGTTCCAGCGCAGGTGAAACGAGAGCTGAATGCTGACGCTCGCGCCGCGCAGAGGGACCATGCTCGCCGCTACGCCGAACTGGCACGCACTTGGGCTCGAATGCTGCAAATCCAAACGGAGTGATGCAACACAGCCTCTCTTGGCTCTGCAATCCTTAAGATCTCCCAATCCTCCTGTCTGGACTCATGGATCTCCGGCTCGTCCTCGTGGCATCACCCATCCTGCTTGCCTTGGGCTGGGCCGGTTTCAACATCGGTCGTGCCGCTGTGGGCCAGCTGCAGTTGATGATCAAGCGCAGTCGGGCCTGATCCAACGCGACCACTTGGATCGATAGGGTTGAGATCCATCGCCCCGATCCATTTGGCAGCTCCATCCGTTGTAGTGATCGGTGCTGGCCTTGCCGGCACAGAAGCTGCTTGGCAAGTCGCCGAGGCCGGTCTCGATGTGCAGTTGGTGGAGATGCGACCTATCCGTCGGTCCCCTGCTCACCACAGTTCGGAATGCGCTGAACTTGTTTGTAGTAACAGCTTTGGCGCACTGAGCAGTGACAGAGCGGCTGGACTGCTTCAGGAAGAACTGAGGCGGCTTGGATCCGTTGTGATTCAGATGGCCGATCGTCATGCGGTTCCAGCGGGCGGAGCCCTTGCCGTGGATCGCGGCCGTTACAGCGCATCCCTGACTCAATTGCTTGAGCAGCACCCTCGGGTTTCATTCGTACGTGAGGAGCAGATTGCGCTGCCTGCTACCGACCAGGTCACGGTGCTCGCCACAGGGCCGCTCACGAGCGACGCTCTCGCGGAGGATCTGCGTCGCTTTACCGGACGTGCTGACTGTCATTTCTTCGATGCAGCGAGCCCGATTGTTGAAGGTGACAGCGTCGATATGACCCAGGCCTTTCGGGCCAGCCGCTACGACAAAGGAGACGCGGATTACATCAACTGCCCGATGAACCGGGAGCAGTATTTGGCGTTCCGTGACGCCTTACTGGCGGCCGAACAAGCGGAGCTCAAAGACTTCGATCAGGGGAATGCCACATTCTTTGAAGGGTGTTTACCGATCGAAGAATTGGCCAGGCGCGGTGAAGACACCATGCGCTACGGCCCCCTTAAACCGATCGGCCTCTGGGATCCGCGCTGGGGCGATGTCAATGATCGGGATGTGCGCCGGGCCAAACGCGCCTATGCCGTGGTGCAGCTGCGTCAGGAAGACAAAGATGGCCGGCTGTGGAACCTTGTGGGCTTCCAGACCAATCTCAAATGGGGAGAGCAAAAACGTGTTCTGCAGATGATTCCCGGTCTGGAGGGGGCGGAGTTTGTTCGCTTTGGCGTGATGCATCGCAACACATTCCTGGAGGCTCCGGCCTTGCTCGATGCCACGCTTCAGTTCCGCTCCAGACCGAGCCTTCTGGCTGCTGGACAGATCACAGGTACCGAGGGTTATGCCGCTGCGGTTGCCGGCGGTTGGCTGGCGGGTACTAACGCTGCGCGCCTTGTTCGCGGAGAGCGCCCCATCGATCTCCCCCGCACCACCATGGTGGGGGCCTTGACGCATTTCATAAGCGAAGCGCCCTCTGGCAAGTTTCAGCCGATGCCCCCCAACTTCGGTCTCCTGCCTGAGCTGCCTGAGCGCATCCGCGACAAACGAGCTCGCTACGGGGCTTATCGGGACAGGGCATTGGCGGATCTACTGCTAGCAAGAGAGGAACAAGCTCTCGGGAATGTCCCCTGTCCGGCCTGAACACCGACTGATTGAACGTCGCTCCCTCAAAGTCGGCGTGATGGCGAGTGCCGTGATGGCCGTTGCAGGAATCGGTGTTCATGTGATCTCCGGGTCCTATGCCTTGCTGCTTGATGGCCTCTATTCCGCAGTGATGGTGGGCTCCGGACTTGTGGCAGCACGGGTCAGTCGCAATGTGGTGCGCCCTCCCGACAGGGCCTACCCCTATGGATACGACGGTCAGGAAGCGTTGTACGTGCTCTTTCGCTCGTTGGTCCTGATCGGGGTGCTGTCGTTTGCCGCCATTTCGGCACTCAGCACGGTGGTGGACTATGCCAATGGACGACCCGTGATGCCTGTGCGTCTCGGTCCTGTGGCTTGGTATTCCTTGGCGATGGTGGTGATCTGCTGGGGCCTGGCCTGGCGTCATCAACACGACTGGGCAATCACCGGCCGTCATTCGCAGATTCTGCTCACAGAAGCGAAAGCGGCTCGTGTGGATGGGTTGATCAGTGGCTTGACGGGATTGGCTCTCTTGGGCACTCCCTTGCTCCGGGGCACGATGCTGGCAGTTTTGATTCCGATCATGGACTCACTGCTCGTGCTGGTGGTGAGTGTCGCTGTGCTGCGCGAACCTCTCGATGGCTTTCTCACAGCCTTGGGTCAGGCTGCTGGGGTTTCTGCTGAATCCGATTTGATTCGAAGCACGCGTTTGGCTTTGGAGGATCTACTCGCGGGACTGTCGTGCTGGTTGCTTGATCTCACCGTGTATGAGGTGGGTCGTACGGCTTTTGTGGTGGTGTATCTGAATCCCAGCCAGCCCATGGATGGGGCCGCTCTTGATCTCATCCGTCACCGAATTGATGAGCGCTGCGGCGACTTGCTGGCTCGGCCTGTGAGGACTGAAGTGATTTTGACGGCAACACCGCCCTTCACATCGGGCGAGCCCTCCTAAGTTTGAACGCTGACGCGAATCCTGAACGTGGTCTCAAGGTCCAAGCCGGGTTGGGATGTGATCGTGATCGGCTCTGGAATCGGTGGTCTAGTCACAGCGTCCCAGCTGGCTGTGAAAGGAGCAAAGACGCTCGTTCTTGAGCGCTATCTGATTCCAGGAGGGTCTGGGGGAAGCTTCAAACGGGACGGCTACACCTTCGATGTGGGCGCTTCGATGATTTTCGGCTTCGGAGAGCACGGCCATACGAATCTGCTGACTCGGGCTCTGGCGGATGTGGGCCAGAGCTGCGACACAGTGCCCGATCCCGTACAGCTTGAGTACCACCTGCCCGACGGTCTCACCATGCAGGTGGACCGGGATTACGGCGGATTCATGGATCGGATGGCGGCGCGGTTCCCGCACGAAGCCAAGGGCATCCGTGCGTTTTACGACACCTGCTGGCAGGTGTTTCGTTGTCTCGATGCGATGCCGCTGTTGTCGCTCGAGGATCCCGCCTACCTGGCCAAAGTGTTTTTTCGAGCTCCTCTGGCCTGCCTCGGTCTTGCTCGGTGGCTTCCATTCAACGTTGGAGATGTGGCCCGTCAGCACATCCGCGACGAGGAGCTTCTGCGTTTGATTGACATGGAGTGTTTCTGCTGGTCTGTGATGCCTGCCGATCGCACACCGATGATCAACGCAGGCATGGTGTTCTCAGACCGTCACGCCGGGGGAATCAATTATCCGAAGGGTGGTGTCGGCACAATCGCGGAGAAACTGGTGGCCGGCCTCCAAAGCCATGGCGGTGAGATTCGCTACCGATCGCGCGTGACTGACGTCATCATCGAAGCTGGTCAAGCCGTTGGCGTACGTCTCGCTGATGGAGAGGAGCTCTTTGCCCGGCGCGTGGTGAGCAACGCCACACGCTGGGACACGTTCTCAGGGGATGGGTCTCCTTCAACAACGCTTGTGGATGCGGACCATACGCCCGCTCGAGAGGCAACCTGGCGCCGACGGTATCAACCCTCGAGTTCATTTTTGTCGTTGCATCTCGGCGTGAGGGCTGATGTCATTCCCAACGGCTTGCACTGTCATCACCTTCTTCTTGAAGACTGGAATGAGCTCGAGTCGGAACAGGGGGTGATTTTCGTATCGATCCCCAGCTTGCTGGATCCATCTCTGGCGCCTGAAGGTCGCCACATCGTGCACACCTTCACCATGAGCGAGATCTCCGCCTGGTCTGGCTTGTCTCCTGCGCAGTACAAAGCCAAAAAAGAGGCTGATGCCGCCAGGTTGATTGAGCGTTTGGAGGCGCTTCTTCCGGGACTTGAAGCGGCCATTGAACTCCGGGAGGTGGGAACACCACGAACCCATCGACGCTTTCTTGGACGGATGGGAGGAAGTTATGGCCCGATTCCCTCCATGCGCCTACCGGGACTGTTGCCGATGCCGTTCAACAGGACCGGACTCAAAGGTCTTTACTGCGTGGGTGATTCCTGTTTTCCAGGTCAGGGTCTCAATGCTGTGGCGTTCAGTGGTTATGCCTGCAGCCATCGCATCGGCGCTGATTTAGGCCTGAACGCCTGGGCGCTGCCGGCCTAAAAACCACGGAGTTTTTTGCCACTGCTTAGGGTTCAAAACTCTTACTGAATGATCATGGCCTCGGCGCCCCAACCAAGCGCAGCGGATCTGGCTCGGTACATTGAGCAGCGCGGAGAGATCGGCAAGCCCTGGATGCTGCAGATGCTGCGCTTGGCCAAGCTCAAAGAGGCAAAAGCCTCGATGTCGCCTGAGGCCTACATCGAAAGTCTGCAAGAGGCTCACGCCGATTTGATGCGCCTTGGAGAATTCTGGAAGGGCCGTGAAGCCGAGGTTTTCTCCGGTGATTACAGCCCTTCGGATGTGATCGAACCCCTGCCGGGCTCCCCTGAAGATCGCTGAACCATGCGTGACTGCTTCCGCCTTTCGAGCCTGATTCGGGGGACCCTGATCTGCGTGTACCTGGCCCTTGTGATGCCACTCCCTTTGATGGCTCCTCCTTCGCTGCGGGTCGCCCTTTGGTTTGCCGCTCCGCTGGGTCTTTTTGTGGTTTTGGCGATGTTGAGCGAGCAGGTTTCGGTCGATGAATCGGGGCTCGTGGTCGGTCATCCCGCATGGTGCCGTTGGCTGTTGCGTCGCGGATGGCAGCTGCGTTGGGATCAGATTCGCCGTGTGGTCCCTGTGGGGACCAGTCAGGGGGGCTCGGTTTACTACCTCAAAACAGCCAATGACGGACATCGTCTGCTTCCCCAACGCTTGGAACGTTTCGATCAATTTTTGTCCATCCTTCAGGAACGAACAGGGATCGATACCAGTGCCATCGGCAGGCTGACGCCTCCCTGGACTTACCAGTTGCTTGCAGCCCTCGCTGTGCTGATGCTCCTTACCGAATTGGCGATCGCTACGGCAGTTCAGATGAACTGGATGACTCTTCCGGCAGCGTATCCAGGCTGAATCGATAGCCCTGTTGCCGAACGGTTGTGATCCCCCCTCCGTCGCCCAGGCCGGCCTGTTCAAGTTTGCGCCGGAGCGTGAGCACTTGGGTGTCCACGGAGCGTGGCCCACCGCTGAAGGGGGGCCACGCCATCCTCAACAACTCCTGACGACTGCGCACCATCCCTGGAGGCATCAAGAGGGCGCAAAGGAGTGCGAACTCTCGGGGACTGAGTTCAACGGGCTTTTCGCGCAGGGTGACCTGGCGAAGCAGGAGGTGGACCTCAAGCGTCCCCACCTTCACCCGTTCTTGAAGGCCGCTGCGTTCGCGTTTGAGCAGGGTTCGGCACCGTGCGGCGAGTTCCTCAAGGCCGAAGGGCTTACGAAGCACGTCGTCGGCTCCGTCATCGAGCAGGCCCACCACAGGCTCTGCTCCGTTCCGGGCCGTAAGAACGATCACAGGGCAGCGCAGCTGTTGGCCGAGCCGGAGCGCCGAACTCTTCTCGAGCAGCTCTGCGCTGATTAGAAGATCAGGAGTTTGTTCCTGGCAAAGCTCAATGGCCTCAGACGAGGAGGCGACAGCTGCCGTGAGATGGCCATCCTGGCGGAGTCTTTGAACAAGAACGGTCCGCAAGGTTGGATGGGGCTCAACAACCAGCACGCGCGCAGGCTCCTTCGCCGGCGAGGCCGCTGGGGGAGTCTGCTGAGCCGGCACGAGTCCGGATGCTTTGGCGATCAGATCTCTGGAAGGGGGAGTCACACGCGATCATCAGGCCCAACTACGCTAGGACCAATTCTCTGGCAATCTGGTAGCAGAGGCTGCCGACCTCAAGAAAGATGACATCCCTTCAGCATCCGGAGGCCATCCGTCATTTCCAATCGCTGTGTGATGCCTGTCAGGAATTGACCACTCGCTTCCACAGCCCATCTGAGTTGCGTCTTTATGCGGACGGTTACCTGCACGCGTTGCGTCGGGCCGCTGATTTGGATTCAAGGGAGCTTGCCAAATTGGAAATGCTCGTTGAGCGTTGGATTATGGATCCTTCAAGCTTTATCGGGCCTGATGGAGATCTCCGAACGCTCTATGAACATCCTCAGCAGTATTGAAATCAGCTGGCGAGAGCGATTTCGAGCTTTTCTTTCAGTTCACCGTTGTTGTACATCTCGATCAGGATGTCTGAGCCACCCATGAACTCTCCTTTGACATAGACCTGGGGAATCGTTGGCCAATCAGAAAATTCCTTGATGCCCTGGCGCACATCCATGTCAGACAACACATCGAAGGTTTCAAAGGTGATCCCGAGAGCGTTGAGGATTTGAACAACGTTGTTCGAGAAACCACACTGAGGCATCAACTTCGTGCCCTTCATGAACACAAAAACGGGGCTGGAACTGATAAGAGCCTCGATGCGGGATTTGGTCTGAGCATCCATGGGTCGACGGTGTAGGGGGTGTAGAGATCAGGCTGGTGTGGAGGTGTTGAGCGCTAAGGCGTGGATTGCTTCGCTCTCCAGTTCATCTTTCAGAGCTTTGTAGACGAGCTGGTGCTGACGAATGCGGTTCAATCCGTTGAAAGCGGACGACACCACACTCACCTGGAGATGATCCCCCCCGCCGGTGAGATCTTCCACGCTCACTTGTGCATCGGGGAGGGCACGGCGTATGGCAGCGCCAACGGCGTCGGGCTGAACCATGAGGTCCAAAAACAACAACAATGATGCTGGCAGATCAGTGACGCTCTTGGACGGGTCAGCTGCCTGGTGTGCTCTGACCACCACGGAACGGCGTGTCAACAAACCCGAGCTCAACCAAGCTCTGATAGGCCTTCTGGCCCTCCGGTTTTGTCGGTGTCATCAACCGAACCACTTCAACGAGGACGGGCACGGCCACTTCGGGCTGGTTCTGGCGGCGGAACAGGGCAGCCAGCCTCAGGTTCGCTTGAGCCACAAGCGAGAGAGCTTGACGCCCTTTGGCATCCATTTCGCGGGGAATTCTGGCGTCAAGACCACGGAAGGCACCACTCAGGTCGCGATAGAACGCCAGCAGCTGCTTCGCGGCAGTGCGAGCACTGTCGTAGTCCTTCTTGGCTTGGTCGAGATTTCCTGCCGACACGGCGGAGTCACCGCGTTGGATCAGGGACTCAACTGCTGCAACATTGAATCCTGCACCGCTTGAGGCGAGAACCTTATTGACAGACGTCGAATTTGCGTCCGTCGCGGTCTGACCCATCGCTGGGCTGACGAACAATCCGGCCGTCAGAGCGAGCGCCGAGCAGATGAGGCGGGAGCGCATGACTTTGATCATTAGTGGGCGGACTTTAAAGGCATTCCATGGGCCGACCAACGGCCCTCCTTGCCGCTTGTTCAGCCGCCTGCATCCCCTCCACAAGACGTTGGTTGAAGTGATCGGTGTGATCTCGCCCCCTCCCTGCAACGTGCAGTGCCGGTCCAAAACAGATCGCAGCTCGGCTGCGGGGACCGGGACGAGCCGGGTTGTAGGCCAGACCCACCGGGACAACGGGCACCTGCACCCCTTGTCTCAAAGCCATTTGGGCCAAGCGGGCTAGACCTGGCTCCAGAACGATTGGATCGTCGTCGCGATTGATCCGTCCCTCAGGAAAAACAACTAGCTGCTGATCACTGGCGAGAAGATCCAGCGCGAATCGCAGCGTGGTGAGCGACGGTTTGTCCTGGTCAACGGCAAAACATCCCAGGCGATGGAGGAACCATCCCTGGAGTCCAGTCATTTCCGTCCGCGTCACCATGAAGCGACAGTCGCGTCCGGAGATGCGACGTCCCGCTGCCATGGGGAGCATGAGGGCGTCCCAGCGGGCGCGATGGGTTGGGGCCAACAGGACTGGACCCTTCATCGGCAGGTGTTCGCCTCCGAGCACCAGGCGTTTCCGAAAGTATCCAGGCAACGCGAGGTCCTGCGTGGCCACCATGGCCAAGGCAGCCCAGAAGGGTTGGATTCCCGTCTGTAGGGCTGTCGCTCTTGTTGCCAGGCTGCTGGGCACCGCCTTGAGCCGCAGATCATCTGAGGAAAAAGCTAGGTCTTGGCTTGCAGTCCGTCGCCACAGGCAGGGCAGTTAATACTGCGGCCGATCTCCTGGCTTGCCTCCATAGGATTCAGTTTTGGAACGTCCAGCTGTGGCCAGCCTCGGGGTCAATATCGATCACATCGCCAACGTGCGTCAGGCACGGCGAACAGTGGAACCCGATCCAGTGCCCATGGCACTTCTGGCGGAGCTCGGTGGAGCGGACGGGATTACGGTTCATCTCCGCGAAGATCGTCGTCACATCCAAGACCGGGATGTGGATCTGTTGCGTCAGACGGTGCGTTCCCGCCTGAATCTGGAGATGGCAGCCACTGAGGACATGGTCTTGATTGCGCTGCGGGTGCAGCCCGACATGGTCACGCTGGTTCCTGAACGGCGGGAGGAGGTCACGACGGAAGGGGGACTGGATGTCTCCAGCCAGCGCGTCGATCTCACGTCCAAAATCAATCGCCTACAGGATGCGGGGATTCCCGTCAGCCTGTTCGTGGATCCGGAGAGGGGGCAGCTCGAGGCTTGCCGAGACTGCCGTGCCCGTTGGGTTGAGTTGCATACCGGCCCCTATGCGGAGGCCAAATGGACTGATCAACCGTCTGAACTGGCCCGCCTCACCGAAGCAACAGCCCTGGCCCGTGCCATGGGTTTACGGGTGAATGCCGGCCATGGCCTCACCTATCAAAACGTTGAGCCGGTTGCGGCGATTGAAGGGATGGAGGAGCTGAATATCGGTCACACGATCGTGGCCAGGGCCGTGGCCGTGGGTCTGCAGCAGGCTGTTCGGGAGATGAAGGCCTTGGTTCAGAATCCCCGACGGGATCCACTGTTCGGAAGCTATTGATCATGACGACCTATCACTTCGTTGCGGCCAGCGAGCGGTTTCTCACCGAAGAGGAGCCGCTTGAAGAAGTGCTGAAGGAACGCCGGCGTCATTACGCGGAGGAAGGGAAGGATATTGACTTCTGGCTGATTCGCAGCCCTGCATTTCTCAACAGCCCGGAGCTCTCGGCCATCAAGCGTGAGCTGCCTGAACCCTTTGCTGCTGTGGTATCCACTGATTCCACCTTCATCACGTTCATGAAGCTGCGCCTTGAATACGTCCTGCAAGGGAGTTTTGAAGCTCCGAGTGAAAGCATCCCCGATCCCTTGGCCTCTTTGAACTGAAGAGCATTCACACTGGGTTTGTCCGCGACGCAACGCCCATGCGCTCCCATGCCTGCACCGCGCTGATGTTGATCGCGTTCTGGCACGGTTTGCCAGTTCGAGCTGATGCAGGCGGTGGCTGGGAGTCTTGGGTGTACAGCCTCACGCCCGAGCAGTTGTGCGCTGCCTACCTCGACGACATCGTCACCGATGAGGATCTTCCTGGCGGTCGTGGTCAGGATCCCTGTCCTGATGATGCGCTTTACAACGATGATCCCTGGTGATCTGGGTGCTTGCGGGGAATGCTCAGGGAGCAGGAACGTCATCAGTGGGTGAACGCGAAGTTGACGACGGCGACAACCGGACTCTGGGCTGAGGCGGAAGCTCTGCGTCTGTTGCAAGGCAGGGGGTGGATCCTGCTGGAGAAGCGATGGTCATGCCGCTATGGAGAGATCGACCTTCTGCTGTGCAAAGCGAATGCGCCCGTTCCCCGGTTACTGGCCGTTGAGGTGAAAGGTCGCCGGCGTTGTGGGCCGGATGGCTGGGGGCTTGCCGCTTTTGATGCCCGCAAGCGCCAGCGATTGGCCCTGACGCTGAATTATTGGATCGCTCTCAATCCGCGACACGCCTGCTCTCAGCTTGAGGTGGTTCTGGCCTTGGTTCCCCTTCCGCCCAATCATCGACATCGACCTGTGCGTTGGCTCAAAGTGCCTGATCTCGTTGAACCCAATCGCTGAAGCGAGGCCTGACGTCAAAAGCGAAAGCGACAGGTGGTGGCCTGAAATGTCACTTCTCGGCTGCGGTCTGAACTCTCAGGGTTGTAAGCGAAGGGGGCCCTGCGGCCAGTTCCTAATTCAGCCGCACCGCACTCGACATTGCGACCGTCGATCTCAAGGGAGAAGTCCTCCAAATTGATGCTTTGTTCCTGAATCCGCTCGGTTCGATTCGGCTCGATGGGCACCGGAGGCGGTGCTACGGGGTGGGACGCTATTTGCAGGGGCAAACCCGTGACCAAGGTCCAGACCAGCACGCCATTCACAGCAGGCTCAACGCCACGCTAACGAGGCGACAATGCCTCACTGTGCGCGCCTAGACGAGCAGAGGCTGATGATTGGCTCAAGGGCTTCAGACAAGTCCCTAGCGCCGTGCCTCACCACCACATCCGCCTCCTCCCTCAACGGTTGGATGAAACGCCGTTCGCCAGGAATCATCTGCCTGAACATCTGTTTAAGCACAGAAAGCACCGTGCGTTGCCGCTCTCGGATGTCCCGGCGTAGTCGGCGCAGTGCCCTGACCGCCAGGGACTCCTCCAAGTAGATCAGGAGATCAGGAGGACAGCTGTTCAGAAGCAGTTGAGGTCCAAACGCGCCCTCCAGAAGCACCACATCGGCTTCCGCCTCGAGACGGGTCCAATGCACGGCCCGTGTGCCCATGTCGTAACGGCGGAGGCGCTTGAGCTCCCCCGATCGCAGGGCTCTCAAGTCGTTGATCAAGCTTTCGGAGTCGATGGCCTCAACGGTGTCGAAACCAAAGAAGGGGTCGGGTGTCCAGTGTTCGCGGTAGTAGTCGTCGCAGCCAATCACGATCGCTCTGATGTCTGCGTTTTGCAGGGCTGAAGCCAGCAAACCGGCAAAAAGCGTTTTGCCTGCAGCCGACGGCCCGCAGATACAGATCAAAGGCAACAGCGATCCCTTCAGCGGATCTCAGCGCGGCTGATGCTCATTGTGAAGGCTCGCCCTAGGACCGTCAGGAGCGGCAGGCCTGCTGATGCACAGTGATGGGATGACAGCGATGTGATGAGTTTCGGAGGCCACACGCCACGCAAGCGTTTCGGGCAGCACTGGTTGCGCGATGAACGGGTGCTGGATCGAATTCTTGACGCATCCGACCTTGGAGACGACGACCGTGTCCTGGAGGTTGGTCCAGGACGTGGAGCACTCACAGAAAGACTTCTCGCCTCTTCAGCTGCTGCGGTGCATGCCGTTGAACTGGATCGTGACCTTGTCGCAGGACTTCAGGATCGGTTTGGTGACTCCCCGCGGTTCTCGCTACACGAAGGCGATGTGCTTGCGGTGCCGCTGACCCTTCCCGATGGTCAACGCGCCACCAAGGTCGTTGCCAACATTCCGTACAACATCACAGGTCCTCTTCTCGAGCGCCTGATCGGTCGGCTGGATCAGCCCGTTGATCCTCCTTACCAGCGCCTGGTGCTGCTTGTGCAGAAGGAAGTCGCTGAACGGATCCGTGCCCGACCTGGAGCGAGCAGTTTCAGCGCTCTCAGTGTTCGCATGCAATTGCTTGCCAAGTGCAGCAGCGTTTGTCCCGTTCCCCCTCGCTGTTTTCAACCTCCACCAAAAGTGCATTCAGAGGTGATCCGCCTTGATCCCCTCCCCCTGGAACAACGGCCGGATCCAGTCATCTGTCGACGGGTGGAACGTTTGCTCAAGCAAGCTTTCCTGGCGCGCAGGAAAATGTTGCGCAACACTCTCACGGTGTCCCAGCCCCTCAGTGAGCTGGAAACGATCACGCAGCAAGCCGGTATTGATCTACGCCAGCGTCCCCAAGAGGTGGCACCCCATGCCTGGGTGAAGCTCGCCAGGGGTTTGAATCAAGCCGACTCCGCTGCGTCCTCTTTATGACGGCTCCGGTCTGCGTCACTGCACCCGCCAAGATCAATTTGCATCTTGAGGTGCTTGGCCTGCGTGCCGATGGTTTTCACGAGCTGGCCATGGTGATGCAGAGCATCGACCTTCAGGATCAGCTGCATTGCGAAAACACCTCAGACGGAAGCATTTCCCTGCGGTGTGATGCTTCGGAACTCAGTTGTGGTGAAGACAACCTGATTGTCCGCGCTGCCCGATTGCTCAGGGAACGGTCCGGCTTCAGTGAACTGGGAGCACGGATGCATCTGAAAAAGCACATTCCAATCGGTGCAGGACTGGCGGGTGGTTCCAGCGATGGAGCGGCGGCTCTTGTGGCACTCAATGAGCTCTGGGGGTTGGGCCTGGATGCAAGCCAACTGGAGCGTTTTGCTGCTGAGCTGGGCTCTGATATGCCGTTTTGTGTTGCCGGTGGGACACAACTGTGCTTTGGACGCGGTGAACGACTGGAACCTCTGCCTCCTTTGGAGGCTCAGCTAGGGATTCTTCTTGTGAAAGATCCCGACGTGAGAGTGTCGACTCCCTGGGCGTACAGCGAGTGCCGCCGCCAACGTGGCAGCACCTATCTCCAAGATGAAGCTGCATTTGAAGCACGTCGTGAAGCGCTCAGGGCGGCGCAGTGGCTGCATCCCCTCGGTGGGGAGGCGCCGCCATTGCGCAACGATCTCCAAACCGTGGTGGAGCCCCTCACGCCCTCTGTGCGCGATGCGTTGCAGTGTCTTGCGTCCTTACCAAACTGCCTTCAGGCGGCGATGAGCGGTTCGGGGCCCAGTTGTTTTGCGCTGTTTCACAACCGGGGTGAGGCAGATCGTGCCAAGGACCAGGTGCAGACCCAATTGGATCAGTTGGGTTTACGCAGTTGGAGTTGCTCCTTGATCCCCCACGGGGTCAAGCTGATGGCATGACCGAGCGCCAGCCGGCCGAACAGGCCCAATCGTCCATCAACAACAGTTCTGAGTCGGTGGTTGAACCCGGACCCCGCAAGGGGCCATTGAGTTTTCTCTCTGGGTCACTCACCAGTCTCCTGCTGGCCTGGCTAAGCCTTGGTCTCAGCAAGGGGATGGTGGCTTATTTCGCGGCCCATCCCCCCTCGTTCAGCAATGCCATCGCCCAGAGCATTGCTTCAGCGTTGAAGACCTTGTTCACGGGAATGTGTTTTCTGGCTACGTTCAGTTTCGCGTTCATCGGCCTTGGCCTTTTCCTGGTGTTTCTTCGCAGTCTTTTCACAAGACCCGATGGTGACGCTGCCTAGCGTCGGTGGAGAACAGGTCTCTCGATGACCCTTCACGATCTTGGTCAGCTGATTCTGCTGCTGTCTCCCGGCTTGCTTTTGTCCGTGCTCCTGCTGACCACTTTCGCGGCCGGAGGGTGAAGTTGCCTGGATTGAGATAGCTTGGCCGCTGACGCCGGCATGGCCGGGATTGCAGCAACGCCGTGGCAGGGACGCTTCTCTTCAATGCACTTCGTGAGGCCATCGATGAAGAAATGGCTCGGGATCCCCATGTGTGTGTGATGGGTGAGGACGTCGGCCAGTACGGCGGCTCCTACAAGGTCACCAAGGATCTTTACGAGAAGTACGGCGAACTCCGGGTGTTGGACACCCCAATCGCTGAAAACAGTTTCACGGGCATGGCCGTCGGAGCAGCCATGACGGGTCTTCGGCCGATTGTTGAAGGCATGAACATGGGGTTTCTTCTCCTCGCCTTCAATCAGATCTCCAACAACATGGGGATGCTGCGCTACACCAGTGGCGGCAATTTCACGATCCCCACAGTGGTTCGCGGGCCCGGGGGTGTGGGTCGCCAGCTTGGAGCCGAACACAGCCAGCGTCTTGAGGCTTACTTCCACGCTGTGCCAGGCATCAAGATCGTGGCTTGCAGCACCCCGACCAACGCCAAGGGGTTGATGAAAGCCGCGATTCGCGACAACAACCCCGTGCTGTTTTTTGAGCACGTGCTCCTCTACAACCTCAGCGAGGAGCTCCCTGCAGGCGATTACACCTGCGCCCTTGATCAGGCCGACCTCGTGAAGGAAGGGAGCGACGTCACGATTCTCACTTACTCACGCATGCGCCACCATTGCCTCAAGGCTGTGGAACAGCTGGAGGCCGATGGGATCAATGCGGAGCTGATTGATCTGATCAGCCTCAAGCCCTTCGACATGGAGACGATCGCCCGGTCGATTCGCAAGACCCATCGCGTGATCGTGGTGGAGGAGTGCATGAAGACCGGCGGTATCGGAGCCGAGTTGATCGCACTGATCACCGAGCACTGTTTCGATGATCTCGACGCCAGGCCGATTCGCCTGTCGAGCCAAGACATCCCAACGCCATACAACGGCAATCTCGAGAACCTCACGATCATTCAGCCCCATCAGATCGTTGAGGCAGCCCAGACCATCGTTCGTCAGGGGCTCTGATCGATGGCCCGCCAACAGGGCTGGTTTGCCCTCATTCTCGCGCTGACGATCGCGGCAGCGTCTGTTCTGACCAGCTTCCCTCTGCAACTCGGTCTTGATTTGCGCGGCGGCAGCCAACTCACTCTGGAAGTGCAACCCGCTGGGGCGATCACTGCGATCAAGCCTGAACAACTGGATGCGGTGAAGCTTGTGCTGGAGCGTCGCGTCAACGGCTTGGGTGTGGCTGAATCCACCCTGCAAACCGTCGGGGACGACCAGTTGCTTCTGCAGTTGCCGGGAGTGACCGATCCAAGCCGTGCTGCCCGTGTTCTCGGCAGCACGGCGCTGCTTGAGTTCAGGGCTCAGAAACCTGGCACTGAAGAAGAGATGCGCAGCCTTCTGCAGCTCCGCGCCCAGCTCAGGAGTGTGTTGGCTGCCAAGGCTGAGTCATCCGAAACCGATGACGCTTCCATCGATTCCGAAGAACTGGCCAAGGTTCAAGAGGCCCTTGGCCTTGATGGAAGCGCCAGCAGTGAAAAGGAGCAGTTGGAGCAGCTGCTCGAGCGCACCAATGCTGAGATCGTCGATCGTTTTGAACCTGCGGCTCTCACAGGCAAAGATCTGGTGACAGCAGGGCGTCAGCAACGCCAGAACTCGACCGGATGGGAGGTCACCTTGGGGTTCAATGCTGAAGGCGGAGATCGCTTCGCCAAGCTCACCCAATCCATTGCCGGAACCGATCGACTCCTTGGCATCGTTCTCGATGGACGTCCGATCAGTGAAGCCAGTGTGGGGCCTGAGTTCAAGGCCGCTGGAATCGCTGGTGGAGCCGCCACAATCGCTGGCAATTTCACTGCTGAGGAAGCCAGAGACCTCGAAGTTCAGCTTCGCGGTGGTTCCTTGCCGCTGCCTGTGGAGATCCTTGAGGTCCGCACCATTGGCCCCACCCTTGGTGCCGAAAACGTACGGCGCAGCCTGATCGCTGCCTTGTCAGGTCTTGTCCTGGTCGGTGTGTTCATGGTGGTGACCTATCGCCTTGCCGGCCTTGTGGCCGTGATGGCTCTCGGCCTTTACGCCCTGTTCAACCTGGCGGCCTATGCCCTCATCCCCGTCACACTCACGCTTCCGGGGATCGCGGGGTTCATCCTCAGCATCGGCATGGCGGTCGACGCCAACGTTTTGATTTTTGAGCGAATCAAGGACGAGTTGCGTCGCGGCAACACGTTGATCCGTTCCATCGATAACGGCTTCAAAGAGGCCGTCTCGTCGATCCTCGATGGTCACATCACAACCCTGATTAGTTGTGGGGCACTGTTTTTTCTTGGCACTGGCCTAGTGAAAGGTTTTGCGGCCACCCTCGGCATCGGTGTTGTTCTCAGCCTGTTCACGGCCCTCACCTGCACGCGCACCCTTCTGCGTTTCCTGATGAGTTATCAGGGTCTGCGTAAACCCACTAATTTTCTGCCCGCCGGGCAACTTCCGACGTCTGCCGCCTGAGCCATGGCCAATTCCAACCTCAATCCGGATCGTTCTCTTCGTCTGCCACTCACGAGTCGCAGGCGGCAGGTTTGGTGGATCTCAGTGCTGGTGGTTCTGTTGAGCGTGTCTGGCATTGCCCTGAGCTGGACCAACCCCCAGATCCGTTCCCCCCTCAAACCTGGGCTTGATTTCACTGGTGGGACCAAGATTCAGTTGGAGCGCCGCTGTGCGGATGCCTGTTCTGATCTGAGCGTCAGCTCCATCAACAACACGCTGACCTCCCTTCAGCTTCCTGTGGAACCGGGCCGTCGGGCTCCCAATCTGGACACTGCAAGGGTTCAGCTTCTTGATCGTGGCCAGTCGGTTGTTCTGCGCATGCCAGCTTTAACGGCATCCCAGGGTCAGGCGGTGATCCAGGCTCTTGAACCCGTTGCCGGGCCCCTTGAAGCTGGAGGCCAATCGGTCGACACGATTGGACCCAGTCTGGGCGTTCAGTTGCTGCGCAGCAGCTTGATTTCGCTTCTGGTTGCTTTTACAGGGATTGCTCTTTACATCACAATCCGCTACGACCGCCGCTTTGCGTTTTTGGCCCTTGTGGCACTCGCTCACGACATTGTGATTGTTTGCGGCGTCTTCGCTTGGCTTGGACTGCTCACGGGGCTTGAGGTTGACAGTCTGTTTGCTGTTGCTCTGCTAACGATTGCGGGCTACTCGGTGAATGACACCGTGGTGGTGTTCGATCGCATTCGCGAACGTCAGCGAGAGGACGGTGATCTTCCTTTGACGGTGCAAGTGGACCGTGCTGTATCCGCAACGCTGACGCGCACGCTGTACACCAGTGGAACCACCTTGCTGCCTCTCATTGCTCTGATTCTTTTTGGGGGGTCAACTCTCTATTGGTTCGCGGTCGCCCTGGCTCTCGGTGTTGTGGTGGGTAGCTGGTCCAGCATCGCCTTGGCCCCGTCGCTGCTGAGCCTCTGGCCCTCGCGTAGCGGTGCCCAGGCCAGTGCCTGAGGTGAAAAAAGGCCAGCGAGAGCCATCTCAGCAGTGGGTTCCACTGTTACTCCTGATCCTGGCACTCCTCGATCTACGGATCGAACTCCGGCTGCTTCTGGATCACATCACGTTGACAGCCCTGATCTATACCCTTCGACAGCACACGCTTGCGGTGGTTGTGCTCATGCTTCAACCATCTCTCTGGTTCCATTATCGACGCACCCGAATCCAACATCGATCTGTCGAATAATCGCGCTGGACTCACCTCACCGCGTGAACGATTGCTCGAAAAAATTAGTATCTGAATTGCTTGTAGGTTTTGATCTCCAGAGATTCTCTTTGCGAGGCATCAATGACTTCGTCTCGATCAATGGCCAGTTCGACACAATTGAATCGACGGTAATCTTCGACAAATGTGCATGTTCTCCTTGGTTCTTTGTTGGTGACTACATCAACATCTTCAATGATCTTTGTTTTGGGAATCTTGCCGCCATCGCTGTCAGTTGTTGAACCTTGGGTCGGTTCGCTGCTCTGTTGGAATGAGCAGAGTTCTTTGGCTAGATCGTTGTCAGCTGAGTCGAGGCATTCGGCATAGTCCGCTTCGATGCGCTCGCGACGGCGCTCATCGGCAAGCATTTCCAATTTGAGCCGCTCCTGCTTGCTCAGAGGGACGGACCGGCGGGTCCGTTGTGTCGTTCTCACAACGATGTCTCCTCCCTCCATAATCCAGCGTTCGGATTCGGCCTGGGCAGCTTCCTTGGAGGGATAGTCAGGGAGGGCTGTTTCAGCGTCAGGCCCGGATGTTGAACGTCGGGCGTTGGCGTAGAAGAGACCGGCGTAGAGGAGGAGTCCAAACACGGCACTTCCCGCCACTGTCGCGAATACAACGAGGGAGGAGGGCCTCTCCAACACTTGAGCCTGAAGCAAGCGGAAAGCTAGCAGTTCAGTGCGGTTAACACACCCGTCTGCCGTTCAGCGTTGAATTTTCTCCCCCTAGGGTGGTTTCAGACAGAACGGAGGGACAGCCATGACTCTTGATCTCGAGGCCAAGAAAACGCTGCTACGCAAAATTCCCCATGGACTCTTCATTTGCGGAGTTGCCGAGGGAGATGTGGTGAATGGATTTACGGCGAGCTGGGTCACCCAGGGGTCCTTTGAGCCACCCCTCGTGGTGATGGCTGTCAAAGCAGACAGCACCAGCAACGGAATGATTCAGCGCACAGGCCGTTTTTCACTCAACGTGCTCGCCAGCGACCAGAAGGATCTGGCTGCTGTGTTCTTCAAGCCCCAGGCAGCCGTGGGTGGCCGCTTCGAAGCAGCACCTTATGAGCTTGGGCCTCTTGGCTTACCGATCCTCAACGATGGCCTTGGGGGTGTGGAGTGTGAGCTGGTTGGCCAGCTCGCCCATGGTGATCACACAGTGTTCATCGGGGAAGTGAAGTCTTCAGTGCTGCATCGCGATGCCCCTGCTCTTGAACTGGGACCAACGGGATGGCAATACGGCGGTTGATCGTGGTTCCGCAAACGTCTCCAGAGCCCTCTTAAACGAACTCTCCGCAATCACCCCGAGAGGTGTCCCCGCAGCACTGGAGCTGCGGGGAGCACACGCAGCATCTCGAGGGAATGGGCAGGTCGGTTCGAGGCTGGGTTTCTAAGTCCAGCGATCCATGATTCGCTGAACCACGACCTGCTGCATGCCCACTTGAAGCACCACAACGAGAGGGAGTGCGAGTAACACCCCAGGAAGACCCAGCAACGCGCCCAGGCTGAGCTGGGACGTAAGCGCCACCGTTGGCAACAGATTCACCGTTCGGCGCAGAAGCAGGGGTGTGAGCAGGAAGGCTTCGAGGTTCTGAATCACCAACCGCAGGACGAGCACCTGCACCATCAGTGCTGGGGAGATCAGCAGAGCGATCCCCAGGGGGAGCAAGGTGGCAGCGGTCGGACCGATCGTGGGAACGAAGGTGAGCACACCGCAGAGCAAGGCGCTGAGCAGAGCCAATGGCACCTTCAGTGCCGCTAGACCTGCCCAGGTCAGAAGGAACACGGCGGTCGCCGACAGGGTCATGCCTGCCAGCCAACCTCCGAGAGCGGCCCTGCAGGAATTGAGCACTTCAGCCATTGCGGCCCTTGCGGGCCTCGGTGTTGCAGCGATCAGCATGCCCCGATGGGCCTGGGGATCGAGTGCAAGGAGAACTGCAAGCAGGCTCATCAGCAGAACCTGGATGACACCATTGGCCGCTCCTCCGGCGAATCCCAGCAGCTGGGATCCCACAGGTTGAACTTTGTCCCAACTGATCTGGTCAGGAATGGTTTGATTCAGTTCCGCGAGTTGGGGCTGGCTGGCCAGAATCGTGCGAATTTTGCCAAGAAGACTTGGCAGAAGAGATGTGAGCTGTCCGAACTGCGTGATCAGCTCTGGAAGAAGCAGGCGGATGACCACCAGTCCACCAACCATCAGCGCCAGCACCACAACCAGGAGTGCCAAGGGGCGCTGGATCTTGAAGCGTTTGATCAGCCCGTGCACTGGGACGTCCAGGGCGACGGCCAGAACCACAGCACCGAAGAGGACCAACAGAACCCAGCGCAACTGCCAGACCAGCAGGGCCAGCACCACCAGGGTGAGGGCTGCCAGAAGGTTACGGGGACTCATGCGTTAACCCGTCGCTTTTTCCAGGGGTCGAGAAGGTCGTGAATCACGATTTCACGGATCAGCACCTGCAGTACAACGGCAAGCGGCAGCGCCATCAGAAGCCCCAGGGGGCCGAACAGCACGGTGAAGATGAATTGCGCTGTGAGTGTGAGACCAGGCAGGAGATTCACCTGGTGCTGCATCACTGATGGGGTGATCACATAGCTTTCAACGTTCTGAATCACCACGTAGAGCACCAGAACAGCAAGTGCTTTCCAAGGGGCATCCACTAGGGCAACAGACATTGGAAACACCGTGCTGAGGGTGGGGCCCACGTTGGGAATCACATTCAGCAGCCCTGCCAGGAGTGCATTCGCCACAACCAATTTCACGCCGAGCAGCGACAGTCCGATGCCAGCGAGCACGGCAACGCAGAAGGAGCTGATCAACACGCCGATCATCCAGCTGCTGAGGGCATCGCCGCACTGGAGAAGAATGGTTCTTGCTCTGCGTCGATAGAACGAAGGCACCAGCTGAATACCCACCTCGCGGTACGCCATTGGCTGGATGCTCACCATCAGAGTCACGGCGAACACGAACAACAGCTGAACAAGACCGCTGCCGAGGTTGCCTGCCAATCCGAGCAATCCCTTCAGACTCCCGGACACACCAGAAGCGAGCGCGGAGCCGCTTGGGAGCGCTGAGAGGCCATTGGAGAGATCCGATGGGGTGATCGCCGGCTGTGTGTTCTGGCCGTAAACAAGCGTTGAAGCCGAACTGATCCATCCGGTGATGATCTGCTGCAGTTCCCTGGCGGCAGTGGGGAGTTGGATCAGGAGCTGCTGAAACTGGCTGAAAAACGGAGGAAGAATCACGGCCACGGCGATGGCCACCACCGACGCCAACCCGAGCAAGCACACCAGAAGCGCCAGAGGCCTGGGCAAGGTCCAGCGCTCACGCAGAGCCCCCACCAACGTGCAGAGAGCCATTGCCAGCACGACACCCGCGAACAGGTGAATCAGGACGTCACGAAGGCTCCAGAGCAGTAGCCCGGAAATCAGCAATGCTGCAAACCCGAGCCAGTGCTGAAATTTCACCCTTCAGACGCTTCGTCGGCACCCTCATTGTTACCCGAGTTATTGGAATAACCCAGTCCTTTGGTTTCGGCATAGCGTTCAGCAAAACGCATGAAGCGTTCAAAATCCTGCTCTGTTTTCCAGGTGTAGGTGGCCTCCAGAGCTGAGGGCTTGCCGTTCACGAACTTGCCATTGACCTCACGGGTCACCAATTCACCTTCCTCATCCACCATCCACATTCCGGCGATATTGCCCAACGTTTCCGGAGCCAGTGCCTCAGGCTGCTCAAAAATGAATGTGGCCTGGCCGGTCCGTCCATCACGGCTGCGGGTGAGTCGAATATCAGGTACGACGGGCTCATCTGTACCGCGGAAAAACTGAATCGCTGCCTTGTCGCCGTCTGCCATGGATCGATCGTCCGCGCAAGACGCGATCTTAAGAGCAGACCATGGCTCTCACGATGCCTTCTTCAACCAGAAGTTTGGCTGCTCCTTTGGGATCCACTCCCTCCAGGTCAATGGTTCTCAAGGCTGGCTTGCGTTCCAGCTCTCGGTCGTAGCAGCTGTCGTAGTACGCGAGCATCGCCATGCAGGCATCGCTCCAGCGCTGTTGGTCGATCGCCAAAAGGGCCTCCCGGGTGCGCTGAGGTCCAAGGCGCCGCTGGATTCGTTCAGTCGCCTCTCGCAGTGCGGTTGCGTCGTGCACGGCGTACACATCCACGAGACGATCCACCCGCTCCTGATCACTACGGCGGATCTCAAGAACAGGGGCCATCTGCATCTGCTGAAACAGAGCCCTGGGAATTCTGCAGCGGCCCACCTGAGAACTTTCGGCTTCGAGCCAGATTTCCGAGGCTCGCCGGCGCGCATGCCCTTCAAGGATCTCTGCCAGTCGATTCTCGTAATGCTCCGTGCTTGGTTGCTCAGGCAGACCGAGATTGCCGAAGCTGCTACCTCGGTGATGGGCCAGTCCTTCGAGGTCCACCACGGCCACGTTCAGGCTCTCTAGCTCCAGAAGCAGATCCGTCTTGCCGGTGCCTGTCCGTCCTCCAAGCACCATGAGGGGCCAAGGACTCTCAAAGGTCTGCAGCACCCACTGCCGGTAGCGCTTGTATCCGCCTTCCAGTAAGGACACCGGATGATCACGCAGGCCCGCCAGCCAGGCCATGCTGTTGGAGCGCATCCCGCCGCGCCAGCAGTAGAGGCGCAACGGTTGTGCCTCGCCACCAGCGGTCTGCGTGAGGGTCTCCGAGAGATCAGCAAGGCGTGGGCCGCAAAGGGCCAACCCGAGTTGAATGGCGGCATGGCGACCCTGCTTCTTGTAGGTCAGGCCAACGTCATGGCGCTGCTCGTCTGTGAACAGTGGAATGTTGATGGCGCCTGGCCAATGTCCCTGACGGAACTCTTGAGGGGTGCGAACGTCAACCAGCGGACCTGCCGCTGCTCGGAATGTCTCGACACTGGCTGCGGTCGTGATGCCCATGCCTGACATAGTGGGCCAACGCCGACCCTGTCGAGCCGGCAGGACGACATGCTCTCCGGAAGAACTCCAGCTCAAGATCTCAGCATCGACAAGCTCCTCGAACGCCTCGCTAGCGGGTCAGCCCGGCAGCGGCGCACCACAGCGGTTGCCTTGGAGACAGCAGCCGATGCCCTGGCTTCTGTTGGATCTGAAGCTCTGAAGCCTTATCAAGCCAGTGGTGACGATTGGGCCGCCGGGTGGATTCTGCAGGTTTTGCGCCGACATCAGCCCGACGCTTTGGCTCAGATTCCGGGCATTTCTGCGGGTGGCTGGTTCGAGACGCCATCAGCGCGAGGCATTGATTACAGCGCCATGCAGCAGGCGTTGCTGGACGAGGACTTCGAAGAAGCTGATCGTTTGACCAGCTGTGTGCTGCGTGAGTTGGCCGGAGAGCAGGCCGTGAAACGCGGTTACGTGTATTTCAGCGAGGTCCCCCCCATGGAGGGAGTCGATCTGTGCACGTTGGATCGTCTCTGGGTCGCCTACTCGCAGGGTCGTTTCGGATTCACTGTTCAAGCACGACTCCTGAAGGCTTTGGACGGTCGCTACGACAGGCTCTGGCCTCGGATCGGCTGGAAAATCGATGGCGCCTGGACCCGTTATCCAGGTGCATTCCAATGGTCCATGGAGGCACCGGAAGGTCACATGCCCTTGGTCAATCAACTCCGAGGTGTGCGGTTGATGGACGCGTTGCTGTCCCATCCAGGTCTTCAGCCAAGGGGATGAACCCCTGGGAGTTCACGAGAGCTCTTGTATTTGGCAGGGCCGACTCCCCTCGTTATGGTCGAAGCAGGATGGTTCAGTCCGAATGCTCAGCCGTTATCGACCCATCTTTCGGTGGGCTGATTTCATCCTCCCCTCCACGCTGCAGCTGAGTCCTCTTTTGGAGTTGCTGCTTGAACCGGTGGATTGCCAGGAAACCTCCTGCAGGCTTCAGCTTGGGTTGCAAGAAGCGATCGTGAATGCCGTGCGTCATGGCAATGCCGGTGACCCCGGCAAATGTCTGCGCATCCGGCGGATTCTCACTCCCAATTGGTTGATTTGGCAGATTCAAGATGAGGGCAAGGGTTTGCCGGGTTCTGCACGGCTCGCTTGTTTGCCTGAACAGCTCGATGCCAACCATGGACGTGGCTTGTTCTTGATGCATCAATGTTTTGATGACATTCGCTGGAGCTCGCGGGGCAATCGCGTGCAGCTGGCCTGTCGCCGTCCAGGACAGCCTGCAGGAACGCTCAGCGATGGGGGCAACCAGGATCTTTCAGTTCTCGTCTGATCCATCCCAACGCTTGCTCGGTCATCGCTTCCACATCGCGCTTCTCACCATCCTGTAGAAGCTGGGTGAGTGCTGCTGCAAGAAGCTCGGCTCCCCGACGATCCGCATTGGACTTGAGCTTGTGCCACTCCCGATCCCCAATA
This sequence comes from Synechococcus sp. BMK-MC-1, assembly GCF_014279955.1. Taxonomy (NCBI): domain Bacteria; kingdom Bacillati; phylum Cyanobacteriota; class Cyanophyceae; order Synechococcales; family Synechococcaceae; genus Synechococcus; species Synechococcus sp. BMK-MC-1. Next base: position 1,340,253 of record NZ_CP047939.1, on the reverse strand, counting down.
GTCAGCGATTGATGCAACGCTTTGGCTTGCTCCACCACACCGTCAGGCCAGAGATTCACAGTCACGCTGATATCTACGCGTACCCTTTCTAATCTGAATGAACAACGCATAACGACGGTGAGCAAACCGGGTCGGTTTCATCAGCGTTATCTCCACCAGTTGGGTGGGCTTGCAGGGTTGCAGCCCAAAACCTGGGAGGGTTCGGATCGCAGATCAAAACGGCGGAAGCAGCAGCGCCGTTTGCTTCAGCAGTGCATCGAGGCAGACCCTGCAGCCTTGCAATGGCTGTTCATCCCGGAACGGGGACAACTCCTTTGGAAAGCCCTGCGCTGGGGTGGACCAGGGCTTCTGATCGGGTGGTGGCTAGGGCGAAGCTGAATCAGGCTGCGACAGGAGACTGCTGGACAACCACCAACGAATCTGGGGGTTCAGGCTGAGCCCCATCAAGGGGAGGAAGTTCGGAGGCACTGCTGTCTGGAAGCATCTGGCCTTTGATCCAGGCTTGGTGCAGCGCTCGACGCCGGCGGTCTTCAGCAAGGACAAGGCGATCTGCCGCGGATCTGGGACTTTCACCAGGATGCACTGCAGTTCTCAGGCAAATACCGAAGCCATGGGCTTCGACCTGCACCTTGCCTTCCATGAGCACCAGCTGAAAAGTCCAGCCTTGCAACCAGCGGATCCTGAACGGATTCGTCATTGGCGGACATTCAAGTGCTTGCACCTTATGGGGTTCCACCCCCAACGCAAGGCCGTCTGTCAGGGAATCACTTCGTGCCGCAGTCGGGTTTGGTGGCACTCCAAACGCGGGCCATGAAATGAGATTCGGCTTGCACGTTGCAGAATCCAGCATCCAGAAGCCGCTGATCGATGTCATCACTGATGTAATCGCGGTAGTAAGGCTCATGGAACACCCGCCGGAAATTGTCCATAGCCACATCGAACTGGGGCGAATCCTTCAATTGCACTGAGTCGGCGAGAACGAGCACACCGCCGGGTTCGAGAAGGCGGTAGCAGTCCTGCAAAACGGCTTGCCTGGCATCAGCGGGCAATTCATGCATCAAAAACACACAGGACAAGGCTTGAAAACCGCCTTGATCAAAGGGCATGCGTTCAGCATTGCCTTGCACGAGCTGTACGAGGCTGCTTCGCCCTTGGTTCAGCCAACGGTTGGCTTGACGCAGGTAAGCCTCAGACAAATCCACCCCGACAAGGGTGGCTTGGGGAAGTGCGGCCCGAATCTGGTGGAGTGTGCGCCCCGTTCCCGTGGCGACATCGAGGATGCGCAGATTGGCCTGGGAGCGCTTGGAGAAGTGCTTCAAGCCATCCAGCAGGGAGGGAAGGATTCTGCGGCGCATGGCATCGGCGGCGCCGTTGAACAGAATGTCAACCTGCAGGTCGTAGAGCTCCGCTGAGTGATCTGACAGGTAACCACCCGTTTGATGGTGAAAATTCTGGAGGTAGTAGTCGGGGTAGAAGTCGCGATCCGACAGATCTGGTAAATCCTGGACGTCTCTGGCTCTGCGACGGGCCCAATTGGAAGGAAGATCGAGCCAGACACGGGGATAGCGCTCAGCCCAGTCCAGCCATGGAATATCAAAGAGAAGCGATTGCGGGTACAGACCTTCTTCAGCGTCCAGCCAGTCGCGGTCGTGGAGCGTGTTGAGCGACTGGCGGAGAGCTGCCATCATTTCAGCCGGAACGGGTTCGGTCTGCGGAACGACGTCCGGAGCCACCACTTCCATCACCTTGGTGCTCAACTCCTTGTGCACCAGCCCAGCGAGGCTCCTACCCTGCTGAAGGGTCCGATACGCGATCTCGGTGAAGCTGGGCGCCATGCGAAAGAGCCTGATCAAGCAGGTTTATTTCAGCTGATCCTGAGGCTCGCCGTGGCCGTGGCTCGGGCCTCGAGGGAAAGAACTGTGAAGAACAAGAAAAATTGGTAGCTGTTGCTACAGAATTAATCCGTTGAGACGGAGTGCACGGGATGGGACAACAGACGCAAGCTGCCGCATTCAGCCTGGATTATTCCAACAACGTTCTGGAGAGGCGTCAGCGCGCAGCCGCTGAGTACATGAGCTGGGCTGATCGCCATGCCCATGAGGTTGCACGCACACAGGCAACCCTTGTGCAGCATGACGATCCACAGCCAGTGGAACGACGCAGTGCCGCTGCTCAGCAGAAAGTGTGGGCGCGTCGGAGACTGCACGAGAAGCATCTCCATGACAGCGCCATGGCCCAGCTGCGGCACCGCTGAAGCCTGGGTTCAGGCGTCGTAGTACATGGTGAACTCGTGGGGGTGTGGACGCTGACGCAGCTGCTGCACCTCCTCGTACTTCAGGTCGATCCAGTTATTGATGAAGTCCTTGCTGAAGACGCCGCCCTCCATGAGGTAGTGGTGATCAGCATTCAGGGCTTCAAGGGCACCATTGAGGGAGGCAGGCACCGTGTCGATCGCGCTCAAGCGTTCGGCTGAAAGCTCGAACAGGTCCTCATTGGTGGGTGCACCCGGATCGATCTGATTCTTGATGCCATCAATGCCGGCCATCATCATCGCGGAGAAGGCCAAGTAGGGATTGGCAAGGGCATCTCCGGAGCGGAACTCCAGGCGCTTGGCCTTGGGGTTCGGACCAGTCAACGGGATGCGCACCGCCGCGGAGCGATTGCCTTCTGAATAAACGAGATTGACCGGGGCTTCAAACCCTGGCACCAAGCGCTTGTAACTGTTGGTGGTGGGATTGGTGAATGCGAGGAATGACGGAGCGTGTTTCAGGATTCCGCCGATGTACCAGCGGGCGGTTTGAGACAGGTTGGCGTCTGTGCCTTCTCCGAAAAACAGCGGTTGGCCGGCTTTCCAAAGACTTTGGTGCACGTGCATGCCACTGCCGTTGTCGTTGAAAACGGGTTTGGGCATGAATGTGGCGGTTTTGCCGTACTTTTTGGCCACATTGCGAACCACGTACTTGTAGGTCATGGTGTTATCCGCCGCCTGGATCAGCTCGGCGAATCTCATGCCCAGTTCGTGTTGGCCAGCACCCGCCACTTCATGGTGATGCTTTTCGATCGGGATTCCCAGTTGGGCCATCATCAACAGCATCTCGGAGCGGATGTCCTGCGCTGTGTCGTTGGGTGCAACAGGGAAATAACCTTCTTTGAGCTGAATCTTGTAGCCGAGGTTGCCACCTTCCTCCAGGCGTCCGCTATTCCAGGACGCTTCAATGGTGTCAACGCTGTAAAAGCTCCCTCCCTCGCTGGAGTTGTAACGAACGTCGTCAAAGAGAAAAAATTCTGGCTCCGGGCCGAAAAAGGCCGTATCTGCCAAACCGCTGCCAGATAAATAAGCCAATGCTCTCTGCGCCAGGGCGCGGGGACAGCGGTCGTACAGGGTGCCCGTTCGCGGATCCTGGATCGAGCAGATCATGCTCAGTGTTTTATGGCTGTAAAACGGATCGATCCAGGCTGTCGATGGGTCAGGAACCATCGCCATGTCTGAGGCGTCAATGGTCTTCCAGCCACGGATTGAGGATCCGTCGAAGGCCAGTCCTTCCTCGAAAGAGTCCGCTTCCAGAAGGTCAGAGCAGATGGTGAGGTGCTGCCACTTCCCGTGGAGATCAGTGAACTTGAGATCAATCAGTTCAATGCCTTCATCCTTGATCTGCCGGAGTACATCCTGGGCGGTGCTAGCCATTGGCGTTAGTGGGTCTTCGATCACTCCAGGACCGTAGGGATCGCCGTGGGATGGTTTTGTATCAATGAGTACATTTTTTCTCTCGCCGGCGTTGAGCTGGATCGACGGCTTTCTTGGTAACCGTTTCTGTCAAGTTCCCGGGATCCCACGCGCTGGAAGCGGTTTCGGATCGATGTTGGTGTTAGCTTCCGGCCAACGTGGCCAGAGTTCTGCATGCGTGATGCCATCACCGGATTGATCGGTCGGTACGACCAGCTCGGCCGATACCTCGATCGCTCCGCCATCGATCGGATCGAGAGCTATCTCGATGAGTCCGCCATCAGGCTGAAGGCCGTTGAGTTGATCAACCGTGAAGCGGCCGAGCTTGTGCGTGAAGCGAGTCAGCGTCTGTTTCAAGGAGATCCAGAACTGCTGCTTCCCGGAGGCAACGCTTACACCACACGGCGTCTTGCTGCCTGCTTGCGCGACATGGATTATTTCCTTCGCTACGCCAGCTACGCCTTGATTGCAGGTGACAGCACGATTCTCAATGAGCGGGTTCTGAACGGATTGGACGATACCTATAAAAGTTTGGGCGTCCCCACCGGACCGACGGTGAGAAGCATGGTTCTGCTTGCTGATGTTCTCTGCGAACGTCTCCTGGAAGAGGGTGTCCCCACCAAGAGCCTGGATTTGGTTCGAGCTCCTTTTGAGCACATGGCATCGGGCCTCGCCGCCAGCGATGTTCGTCAGCGCTGAATTCCTTAGGGAGTGTCTGATCGTTTCAAGCGGCATCGGAACAGGGCTTTCCAGCTCAAACCGGCTCGATTGATGCGTAGGCTTTCACCACTTATTAATGGTTTCCGGCCTGCCGATGACGCACTCTCTTCCCCAGATTGATTCGCGCCATCGCCGTTCTGTAGAGCCCATCAGTACGCCTGACCGCCTCCTGCTGGGCCCAGGTCCCTCGAATGCCCATCCCACTGTTCTGTCTGCACTGGCAAGAACGCCGATCGGTCACCTCGATCCCTTGTATGTGGATCTGATGGGTGAAGTGCAGGAATTGCTGCGTTACGCCTGGCAGACCGACAATCGCCTCACCTTGCCCATGAGCGGTACAGGAAGCGCGGCGATGGAAGCCACCCTGGCCAACACAGTTGAGCCCGGCGATCGCGTGTTGGTCGCAGTCAAGGGCTATTTCGGCAATCGCCTGGCGGATATGGCCGGCCGTTACAGAGCCGATGTTCGCGTGATTGAAAAACCCTGGGGGGAGGCGTTCACGCTCGACGAGCTGGACTCTGCACTCCAGCATCACAAGCCGGCGATTCTGGCCATGGTGCATGCAGAAACCTCCACAGGGGTGTGCCAACCCATGGAGGGCGTTGGTGACCTCTGCCGCAAGCACGACTGTCTGCTTCTGCTCGACACGGTCACATCTCTTGGAGGTGTTCCCCTCTACCTCGATGAGTGGAAGGTGGACATGGCCTACAGCTGCAGCCAGAAGGGTTTGAGCTGTCCTCCAGGCCTTGGACCGTTCACCATGGGCCCTCGTGCTGAAGCCAAGCTTGCTGCGAGAAAGGACAAAGTTCCAAACTGGTATCTGGATGTCTCCTTGCTGAATCAGTACTGGGGAAGCGACAGGGTTTATCACCACACCGCTCCAGTGAATATGAATTTCGGTATGCGTGAAGCCCTCCGGCTTCTTGCCGACGAAGGATTGGACAACGCCTGGTCAAGGCATCGCCGCAATGCCGAAGCGCTCTGGAAAGGATTGGAATCTCTTGGCCTTGAGATGCATGTCCCCGAGGCCTTGCGATTGCCCACCCTCACGACCGTGCGCATCCCAGACGACGTGGACGGCAAGGCCTTCTCGTCTTATCTGTTGAACACCCATGGCATTGAGGTGGGCGGTGGTCTTGGCGCTCTGGCAGGAAAGATTTGGAGAGTTGGCCTGATGGGCTACAACTCCACCCCTGAAAACGTGAATCGTCTGCTCAATTTGTTTGAGACTGAGCTTCCTCGTTTCCGCGAAGGTTCCTGCGTCGCTGCCTGAACCAGCCCGCCAGCAGTGCCGAGGCCTGCTCTTCCAGCACTCCGCTCACCACGCGCATGTGGTGGTGAGCACTTTGATGTTCAGCGAGATTGATCGTGCTCCCTAGCCCGCCGCGTTTGCTGTCTCGGGCAGCGAAGATCACCTGTCCAACTCTGGCCTGAACCAGGGCTCCAGCACACATGGGGCATGGCTCCAGGGTCACCATCAGGGTGCAGTGGTTCATGCGCCAATCGCCGAGCAGCCAGGCGCCCTGTCGTAAGGCCATCAACTCCGCATGTCCCAGGGGATCGTTGAGGCATTCCCTGCGATTGGATCCATGGCCGATACACCGCCCTGCTTCATCGAGGAGAACAGCCGCTACTGGAATCTCGCCAGTGGCGCCCACGCGCTCAGCCCTGTTGAGCAGCCGCTGCATCCAAGCCCTCATCGCCTGGGGAGTGAGCTGAACCGGGTCCGCCCGCACGGCCATGCATCGCTGCCTGACTTCCAATGTGCCACCAAAGGTGACAATGGTTTTTGATCGCGACTGTTTCTTGCACGGCTCCGCTCGGTCATCTTCGGAAGCATTGGACCGATTGGCCCCCTTCGCTTCACCTGATGGCCTGGACCCTCAGTTGCAGACGTTTCTGGAGGAGGCCAGCGCGCAACTTTGCCGTTGGTTTGGTTCTGCGAACCAGCGATCACCATTGCCATCGCTGCGTTTACTCCCCCATGCCTTCCCGGAGACGGAAGGCCTTGGAGCACAACATCTTCTGGATGATCTTCAGCAGGTGATGGATGGTGCTTACCAGCCATCCCATCCGGGAGCCTTAGCCCATCTGGATCCTCCTCCGAATACGGCCTCGATTGCCGCAGAGCTCATCTGTGCAGGACTGAACAACAACCTTTTGGCGGAGGAACTCTCACCCAGCCTTTCCCAGCTGGAGCGTCAACTTTGTGGATGGTTTGCCTCCCGTCTCGATCTCCCCGAGGGAGCAGGCGGGGTCGCTGCCAGTGGTGGCACGCTCAGCAACCTCACCGCCTTGGTCACCGCCCGCCATTCCCTTGGTCTGGATGCTGTGTCCAACGCTGTCGTCTTAACAAGCGACGACGCTCACGTGTCCTTGGCCAAAGCTTGCAGGGTGATGGGGCTTCACGCCGATGGTCTGCGGCGGATCCCCGTGGATGGGCATGGATGTCTAAGGGTGGATGTTCTGCAACAGGAGCTCAACAATCTCGCGACTGAGCAACGTCCCTGTTTGGCCATCGTCGCCACGGCCGGTACGACGGTGCGTGGTGCGATCGACCCCCTGAGGGCGATCGCCAAAATGGCCCAAACCCATGGCACCTGGCTGCACGTGGATGGTGCCATCGGCGCTGTTTTTGCTCTCTCTGAGAAAACCCGTTCCCTGGTGGACGGATCGGGTGAAGCCGACTCAATCACCGTGAATCCGCAGAAGCTGCTCGGGATCGCCAAGACCTCCTCGCTGTTGCTGGTTCGCGACGTGTCAAAGCTCCAAGCTGCCTTCGGAACTGGACTTCCCTACATGGAGCCTGCCGCGTTTGGTGCTCACGGTGGCGAAATGGGATTGCAAGGAAGCAGACCGGCGGAAATCCTCAAGCTCTGGCTTGGATTGCGTCAACTGGGAATGGAAGGGATTCACTCGCTTTTGTTCAATGCTCTGGCTCGCAGGGAGCGCCTGCAACGATGCCTCGACGATCAAGCCCTTGATGTGCGTTCCGGCCCGCTCCACCTCCTGAGCTGTGCGCCGAAAAATGCTGACTGCGATTCCAGTGAACGTTGGTCCACACAACTGCGTCAGCGTCTCCTTGATGAACAGATCATGGTGTCAAGACCCCAATACCAAGGGCTCCACCACATCAAAATGGTGCTCGGAAATCCCCATACCTCCAATGCTCTGATCGATCATCTGGGGATGTGCATCAACCAATCGATCGCACGGAGTGAGCACTGATGTCAGGCCCTGACTCGCAGCAACAGCGAGGCCGATGGATTGCAGTGCTCACAGGAGCGGTCTCGATCCTGATTGGCCTGCTTTACCTCGGGCTGATCACGGTTCTCGATAGCCGCGGTCCCATGCGTCCGCCTCCGCCCGAGGCCCTGGTCGGGGCGGCAGTCGTTTCTTCGCTTCCTGCTGAAGTGGGTCCACAACCCGCCGGAGTGCCGTCTCAAGAAACTCCCGAAGTGAGCGATCGCGTCGGTTGAGGTCGTAATGCCTCTGAACGACGTCCTGGACGCCGCCATCGCCCCAGTCTTGATCCTGCTGAAAGAACGTGATGAAGCTGGCCCCTGCAATTCTGGTGAGCCATCCAGCGGCGACTCCCTGCACGGCTCGTCCGAGCAGAAGCGTGGGAAGGTTCACGCTCAGTGCTGTGCCAATGAGCGTCACTCCTCCTTTCACCACACCGAGCCCTGCCAAGGTTCGCCCAACGGAAAGCGCGAGGTTCTGAGCCCTGTCGCGGGTGAGCTGAATGCCGTAAACACCCGCCACTTCCATCACCATCTGGGCATTGACCGCGGCTGTGCCGAGTAGATCCACACCCGGCAAGGGAGTGGCTGCCACCACCCCTGCACTGATCCACGTGTAGCGATCAACGATGCGTCGGGCTTCCTGTTCGCGTTGCTGATCGAGCAGCGTGCGGCCCGTTTCACCAAGCGATCGGCATTGGAGAAGGATGTTGTCGGCAAGCAACTCCTCGCCGTCTTGATGCAGAACGACGGCGAGTCGTGTAAGCAACGCCCCCACCTCTGGTGGAGGTTGCCAAGGGTTTTGCCCTGGCCTCGGCAACGATTGTGGTGCCGCGCTGGTCCCCACGACATCCTCAGGGGAAAGCCATCCCAGACAGCGTTCACGCAGAAGCTGCAGGAGCCGTCGCTCCTCGTCCTCCCCTCGGAGGTCGCACTTGTTGAGCACGAGGAGAAGCCTCTTGCCAAGACCTGAGAGGCTCTGAACGATGGCCAGTTCCTGGCTGCGCAGATCACCATCCACGACCACCAGCATCAGATCAGCGCGCGACGCCCGTTGTCTGGCCTGTTGCTCGCGGGTGCGTCCGTCCTGGCCCCCTTCAAGGATTCCAGGCGTATCCACAAGAAGCACGCCTCGCTCCAATCCTTTCAGCCTCAAGCGATACGAGCGGCTTTCACTGGTGGATCCCATCGATGCCCCCACCTCGCCCACGATGTCCCGCAGGAGGGCACGGATCAGTGAGGTTTTTCCACTTGATCCGGTGCCGAACACCACCACTTCCAGGTCGCCACGGTCAAGCTGTCGGGCCACGCGTTCCCGCTCCTCCAGCAACGATTGGCGAGCGACATCGTCTTGTAGTCGAGCCAGAAGTCGATCCACACTCTCAAGGCTCTGACGGGCGGCATCCCGTCGATTGCTCGGCGGGACTGGACTGGATGCCCCTGTGCCCTGGGCCCGGCGTCCCTGCTTCCAGCGTTGAACCAACGGAACACCGAATTGGACCAGCGCAGCCACCAGAAGCACAGCGCCGATGAGAAGCACGGGCCCAACAAGCCAGGGAGGCAGCCAATAACTGAGATCCCAAAGCAGGTTGCGAATGGCCTGAAGCACCAGGCCAACCACCATCAGTGCGATCAGAGCCGCAGTTCCTGCCAAGAGCAAGCGGGTCTGTTGTTTCATGCGCCAGTTATCGCGTATTCAGCCCGCCCCGTCCTGCTGAACGCATGATCTCTCCCCAAAGAGACGCCGCCAGGGCACTCGAGCTGGCCGAGGGGCTGTTGTCGTCATTGCCGAGCCAGATTCCCAGCACCCAGTGACGGCTTGGTTCATAGCCGATGAACAGGAGATCGCGCCCGTCATTGGTGGTTCCGGTCTTGCCGCCTTCCTGTCCTCCGAGAGACGCTCCGGTTCCAGTGCCGCTTCTCACTACCGCGCGCAGCATCCCCTGCATTTGTTTGGCAACGTCCGGACGGATGGCCTGACGTCCGGCATTCAGGCTGTTTGCTTGTGGTCCAGTGAGACTGCCGCATCCACGCAGATTGTCCTGGCGGCAGGTTTCAGCATCCATCAGCCGACGGATCGTTGTGGCTGGTTTCCATTGCCCTTTGTTGACCACGGCGGCATAGGCACTGGTGAGCTCGATCAAGCGCACTTCACTCTGTCCAAGCGCCAATCCAGGCACGGGATCAAGAGGGGTGGTGATGCCCAGGGCCCTTGCCTGACGGACCACTTGCTCCAATCCCACGCGCTTGGCCAGGCGCAGGGCTGCTGTGTTGCTGCTTGATGCAAAAGCACTGGTGAGCGTCAGACGCCCCTTGCAGGGACTTTCAAACCGCTGTCCGCCCCATTCCATGGCGCTGCAGTCAATGCTCTCAGTGGGCTTGATCCCCTTGTCCAAAGCAGCCAGGTAAGTCATGAGCTTGAAGGTGCTTCCTGGCTGACGCATGGCCATGGAGGCACGGTTGAACTGACTGAAGCGGTAGTCGCGTCCACCGGCAATCGCGAGTACGCCTCCACTGCGACTGTCGATCACCACCGCAGCGCCCTCTGTGACTCCCAAACCGCCAGCAGTCCTAATCAGGTTGCGCAGTCGTCGTTCAATCACGTTTTGAAGCACCGGATCGAGGTGGGTTTCGATCAGGAAGTTCCCCTCAGCTGCCACCTCAGGGCCCACGAGAGCGGTGAGGTCCCTTTTCACCTGATCGGTGTAGAAGGGTGCTGAGCGACGGGTGGCCTCTTTGCTGCATGCATTTTGGGCCAGCTGAATGGGCTGACGACGAGCCGCGCGCGCTGCATCGAGGGAGAGCCGCCCGGCGTCCGCCATCTTGTTGAGAACCCTGTTGCGTGCTTCGAGAGCGCGTTGCGGGAACTGACAAGGGTCGTGGCCATTGGGCGAGGGCAACAGGCCCACCAACAGCGCCGCTTCCTCCACCGAGAGTGATCCAGCTGATTTGTTGAAAAAGATTCGGGAGGCATCGTCAAACCCCCAGCCCACTCCGAGGTACACCCTGTTGAGATAACTCAACAGCAGCTCACCCTTGCTGAAGCGACTCTCTAACTGAAGGGCGACCAGCAGTTCTCTCCATTTCCGGCCCAGGGTGTCTCCTTCGCCCACCAGATCCGGGTAGAGGCTTCTGGCCAGCTGCTGGGTGAGGCTGCTTCCCCCCTCCAGAACCCGTCCGCCGGTGATGTTGGTGGCGAACGCACGGATGGTGCCGATGGGATCAACCCCTGGGTGCCACCAGAAACGGTTGTCTTCACTGCTGAGTAGGGCGTTAATCAGTGACGGTGAAAACTCAGCAAGAGAGTCCAGTTCCCGGTGACGACTGGAGTCAACGGAATCGAGCGGTTTGTTGTTGCCGTCGTAGATGGCCACCGGGCCACGCACTGTGGCCAGGCGGCCACGGACGGGCACATTCAGACCAGCAAGAACAAGAAGAGCACCCGATCCCCCCAGTGCCAGCACAAGTCCGAGGCCAAACCAGCGCCGGATGCGTTGTGCAACCCGATTTGCTGGGTTTTCAAACCGCAGGGAGGGGGCTCCGGCTTCGCTGGCGGGAGCCAGGCTGATCTGGTCACCGTCTTTCAATTCGATTTCCCTGACCCTGCGGCCCTTCCACCAGAGGCCATTGGTTGAGCCTTGATCAACGAGACACCACTGCCGTTTGCGCTTCTGCAGCACAGCGTGTTGACGGCTGACGGCGGGATGCTCGATGCAGATCTCCAGACCTTGGTCGCGACCAATTCGGTATCCCTCCCCGTGCAGCACAAGGATTTGATCAGGCCGATCGTGCTGATGGATTGTGAGCCGGGCTGCGCCCTTCAGATCAGGATTCGTCATGGCCACGGCGTTCGCGGAAGGCGTCGATGGCAAAGCAGACGACGGAGACATTAATCACGACATCAGCCCAGTTGAAAATGGGGAACTGGATGGGCACCAATTCCAGGAAATCGGTGACATATCCGAGGCGCCAACGATCGATGCCGTTGCCCAGAGTTCCTCCAAGGAGACATGCCAACGCAAGACCCATCCAGACATCTCGCTTGGGTTGACGCCAGATCCAGGCGCCAACGCCAAGGGTGACCAGCAGGCTGAGAACGCCGAGAAACAGGGTGGAGTCTGTGAACAAACTGAAGGCTGCGCCTGTGTTCTTCACCAGGCGAAGCTGCAGCAATCCAGGAATCCACGGCATTGGCCTGCCAAGAATCAAAGCGGAGTGCGCCCAGTGCTTGCTCCACTGATCCAGGATCACCATCGCAACGCTGATCACGAGCAATGCTTCGCGCCGCAGCGACCGACGGGTTCGTTGCCCTGCGCGACCGGCTGGATTCATTCCACCCACAACAGACTCCGCAGCCAACGTGCCAAGAGGCCTGCAGCGCAGCAAAGAGCGAGTTGCGCCACCAGGGGACCAAGGCTGTAGCTAAACAACAGTTCTGCCAGGGGTTGCTGCCAGCGACCGAGTGCGGTTCCCAAAAGGAGATTGAGCAAGCCACAGAGCTGAATAATCAGCAGACCGGCCATGGCAGCCAGCGTGAGCCGTGGGATGTCATTCATGCCGCTCTGCATCGCTAACCGACCGGTCAGCCACGCGGCAGGTATGAATCCGGCCAAGTACCCGAACCCAGGGGTGAGCACATAGGCAAAGCCGCCGCCCCCGTAAAAAACCGGCAGATCCACAAGGCCGATGGTGAGATAGGCGACCGAGGCAATGACACCGGCACGGGGGCCTGCAACCAGGGCGCACAAAAGCAATGCTGGAACCTGCCAGGTGCTGGGCAATGGCAGCACAGCTCCAGGTTGCTCAGGGAGAGGAACCACGAGGGCCGCCTGAATCAAGCTGCCTACCAAAATCAGAAACAGACCGGCGACAGCGCCGCTCCATGTGGCCAGAGCCCTCACGGACAGTCGTCAGCTGGAGCCATCCTGCTGTAAGAGGGAGGCATTGCCCAGCTCCTATGGCCGTTTCCATTGGTGACCAAGTACGACTGCTTCGTGCTCAGCCCTATCTGAAATCAGCGGATCCGATGCCGATGCTGCGTCCACCCGATCTGGTGGACCTTGATGAGGTGGGAACCGTGACCGCTCTGCATCCCGGAGAGACCGTGGCGGTGCGTTTTTCGCGAGGGACTTTTCTGTTGGGAACCGATGCGCTGACCCCCAGCGACGACGAGGCCTCAAGCTGACGCGAACGGCCCGTTGTTCCAAACTGATTTGAGCATGCTGAGGGAGTCAGCTGGCCCACACAGGCTGAGCATCGGCTGGGTCAGGTGTTGCTGCGCCACTGCCTTGAGTGCATCACCGCTGAGGCTGCTGAGCTGATCGAGACAGTGGCGATCGTGGTCGTCGGGTAGGCCAAGCGCGCGGAGCTGGGCGCGACGCTCCGCCCTCTGTCCTGTGGTCTGGGATGCATGGGCCAGCTGCCCTCTGAATTTGGCCATCGCCAACTCGAGGTCCGCTGGGTCAATCACTGTGTTCAGCAGATCGTCCCAGCTCCGCATCAACAATTCGAGACTGAGCCGAGCCCGATCCACTCCGGTGGACGCATGCATCACAAAGGGCGCCGCATGCTGTCTTGCCGGATGGTGAAGTCCCACGTCGTAAGCAACGCCATGCTCTTCCCGTAAACGCCTGAACAGAAGGCTCGACATCCCTGATCCCAGATGGGCCTGCAGCACTCTCAAGGCCAGATCATCCGGATGACCATGGGGGAGCGTGGCCTGACCAAGCATCAGCACCACCTGTTCGGTCTCGACGCTATTCAGAGTTGATGAGTCACCCGCTCCCTCTGCCTTGCTCCTACGGGGGCGGCTCTGGGAGCGAGATTCCACGGGGTCATCCCCCCAACCTTCGAGAATGTCTGGGAGTGTTTCGGGAATCGTTCCGGAGAGAGCCAGGACGGATCCGTCGACGTTCAGTGCAGTGGAAAGGTCCACCAGGTGGTTGTGATGAAGACCCTCTAACTCACCAGCGACTCCTAGGGGGTCGTGCCCGTAGGGACCTTGAGCAAAAGCGAGTTGCCGCCAGCCGTCAAAGGCACGTTGGAATGGATCTTCCTGCTGTCGTTGCAGCGCTTGCAGGCTGAGATCCTTTTCCAAAGAGATCTGAGCTGGGTTCAGATGGGGGCGCTGCAGCATCCAGCCAAGGATTGGCAGCAACCTGTCGGCATCGTTCTGCGCGCATTTCAGGCTCACCAGAATCCCGTCTTCGTGGGTGTCGCAACGCAGTCCTGCACCGCAGCCTTCCACCAAATCAGCCAGCTGGAGATGGTCGAGAGGTCCGCAGCCACGACTGAGCACGGAACCAAGGAGCTGATGTCCACCCCGCTGACCGAAAGGATCTGCGCCGCTTCCTCGGCAGATCCAGAGCTTCGCGGAAAGAACCCCGGTGGTAGCGACCGGGTCGATGACCACTTCAGTAGTGCCGTTCATGTTGATTCCGCAGGGCGGGCGATCAACGTGAAGGCCTGGTCGGGCTGCAGTGTCTGCATCACATCGTCCTTCAGGGCCTCCGCGGTCCACTGTTCGAGATCGTTGAGAGGGTCGAGCAGTTGCCGCTGCCGTCCCCAAACGGCTTGGGAGCCCGCACAGGCAGCAACCGCACCGGGGGCTTCAAGGCTGAAGCGCAGTCCATTGCCCACCAAGTGAAGAGCTCGCTGTCGCTCTTCCTCGAGAACGGGGGCTTCAGCGCTGCGCTGCAGTTCCTGTCGAATCTCCAGTTCAACCCGTTCCAGTTGCTCTTCCGGGCAACATGCCTCAAGCATCACCAGGCTTCCCTGCTCAAGGGTCGTCACATCCATATCGATGGATTCAACGATCTGAAGATCTTCGCGCAGCCGTTGCACCAGTCGGCTCCGACGTCCCTCGGACAGAATTGTTGTCGCCAGATCAGCGCCCGCTACCGCGATGGGATCCGCCGCCGCCGCGGTTGGCCAGACCATGAGAAGGCGCGCTGACTCAAGCCTGGCAAAGCTTTGGCAGTCCCTTCCCTTTTGAAAGGGAAGCGGATTGGCAGAGGGGGGCTCACCGGCAGGTGGGTGTTGTGCTGCGCTTTCAACCCCATCGCTCAATGCGGAGAGCGCGCTGTCCCTCACGTGGTTGATGAGATCACCAGGGATCGCACCGGCGACAGCAAGGCAGCAGTTCGGCCCCTGGTAACGGCGATGGTGGTATTGACGCATTCCCGAGGGATTCATCGCCTTCAAGCTGGTGTCGATTCCGAGGATCGGCCGGCCGTAGGGATGGTTGGGGAACGCGAGTTCCAGCACTTTTTGGAAAACGAGATCATCGGGTTGATCGCGGTACTGAGAGATTTCCTCGAGAACCACCTCGCGCTCCATGGCGAACGAGTCCTGTTCCAACGATGGGCGCAGGACCAGATCAAGCAGCAGCTTGAGCGCTGCTGGCGTTTCCTTGGGTGGAACGAGAACGTGAAAGTGCACGTCATCGAAGCCGGTTGCAGCATTGCTGCTGCCGCCAAGGGCTTCGATTTGGCGATCAAACTCTCCTGGTTGCAACAGCTCACTGCCTTTGAACACCATGTGCTCGAGAAAGTGAGCGATGCCCTCCTCGCCTGCGTGTTCCCAGAAGCTTCCTCCCCGACACCAGAAATCAAGGCAGGTCAGACCGGCACCCGGTAGTTCTGCAGAGACCAGAGTGCTTTGGTTCGGGAGAGTGAGGTAATCCAGTGCAGGACCGGAGGAGATCGCTGTCAGGGTCCCGTGGCAAAGTCCCATTCTGTGCAATGACGGATCGGATTGATGCCTGAGTCCTCAAGCGGCCCGGAGCTTCATCCGTTGGTGGTGTCTCTCGCCGCTCGCATCCGTCAGTGTCGCGAGGGCCTTCCCGAGCTGCAGGACCTTGCGGTTCCGGCCGATCTTGAGGAGATCATCGGCAGTCTTGATGGTGAGGCGTTGAGCATCAGCAATGAAGTGCACCACTGCCGTGGTTTGCGCAAATTGCATCTCGAAACCGCGCGACTCGGCGTGGGCCTGCAAATTCTCCACTGCGTGTTCTTTCCCGACCCACGCTTCGATCTGCCCATTTTCGGAGCCGATATTGTTGCCAGTCCAGCGGGAATCTCTGCGGCCATCGTTGATCTTTCGCCAGTGGGTGAGCACCTGCCAGCTGCGATCGAGGACGACCTCAGCAGCATCGGCATGCCTGCTTTTGAACAGGTCCGTGATCTCCCTGCGTGGGCCACAATTTTTTCGCCCTTCGTTCGCTTCATCCGTCCTGCTAATGGCCAGGAGGAGGAATGGTTTGTGGAGCTCGTTGAGAGCTACCTCAACATCCTGAGCCGCGCTGTGCAGCGTGCCCAACCAATGGCATCCAACGATCCGTTTACGATTGCCCGATACCACGGGCAGGTGTCGTATTGTCAGCAACAGAAACGCAACGACAAAACTCGCCGGGTTCTGGAGAAAGCCTTCGGGACGGACTGGGCCGATCGCTACATCGAACAACTGCTGTTCGACGAGCCGGTGAGTCCATGATGTCCAAACGTGGTCTATGGATTGGGGCAGGGACGCTCACGATCCTGGTGATTGCCGGCGGTGTTGCGTTTCTCCAACGCCCTGCCCGTGTTGTTGCGAAGGCTCCTCAGACCGAATCACCGCGCCCTCCGGAGGCCGTCGCTGCCTTGGGGCGGCTTCGACCTCTCGGAGAGATTCGCCGGCTCGCCGCACCGATGAGCAGGTTCGGAGGCACCCCTCGCGTCTCGAAACTTCTGGTGGCTGAGGGCGATACGGTCACGCGCGGTCAGGTGCTGTCTGTTTTTGATAGCCGCCCTCAGATCGAAGCTGATCTGAAGTCTCTTGATGCCCAGATCCGCACGGTTGATACGGAAATACCCCTGAGACGTCGAGAAGTGGCTCGCTACGCAGAAGCAGCCAAGGTTGGTGCCGCTTCGATGGTGATTCTCGAAGAGAAACAGAAAGATTTGACATTGGTGGAGCGCAAGCGCATCGAGTTGATTGCTGAGCGCCGCGCCCTCGAGGCTGATCTCGTCGACAGTGAGCTGCGATCACCGATTGACGGCACTGTGCTCAGGCTGCACACCCGAGTCGGTGAGCGCCCCGGTGCTGATGGCGTGCTCGAAGTGGGCGCCAGCCAATCGATGGAAGCGCTAATTGAAGTGTATGAATCCGACATCAACAGGATCGCCGTCGGTGATCCTGTGACGCTCGTCAGCGAAAACGGTGGATTTGATGGGCGTCTGATGGGGCGCGTCGAACGCATCAGCCCCCAGGTGAGGCAGCGCGAGGTGTTGTCAACCAATCCAACCGGTGACGCCGATGCCAGGGTTGTGGAGGTTCAGGTCAGCCTTGATCGTGACTCGGCCCGACGGGTTGAATCCTTAGCGGGGCTGAAGGTGATCGCTCGCTTCAAAACCTCATGAGTGGTGGGTTCTGGAGCAACAGAGGCATTCCTCTGGCCTCTTTGATGTTGATTCGACAGCCTGTGCGCTTGGCTGTCGCTCTCGCTGGCATCAGTTTTGCCGGAATTCTGATGTTCATGCAGCTCGGTTTTCGGGATGGGTTGTTTGATGCCAGTGTCACTGTGCATCAGTTATTCGATACCGATATTGTTTTAATCAGCCCGCGATCGACCAGTTCGGTGAGTATGGCTGGCTTTCCGAAAAGGCGTTTAGTCCAGGCCATGGCCCTTCCTGAAGTGGAAGGGATCACCCCTGTGAATTGGAATCTTCTCCTCTGGAGAAATCCGGAAACCCGAGGAACTCGCTCCATTTTGGCCCTTGGGTTTGAGCCCGGTGATCCTCTGTTTACCGATGCAACCCTGGCACCCAAAGCCAAACAGCTCACCCAAAAGGGCCGTGTTCTCTTTGATGAACGATCGCGACCGGAATTCGGGCCAGTTGCTGAGTGGTTTCGCGAAGGTCGCGTTGTTGAAAGCGAAATTGCCGGTAAACGTGTTCGCGTTGCTGGCTTAATTGAGCTTGGTACATCGTTTGGCGCCGATGGAAACCTGCTCACCAGCAGCGAAACATTCCGTGAACTGCTCCCCAACACGCCTCCAGGAAGCATCGAGGTTGGGTTGATCCGCCTCAATGCTGATGCCGACGCTGAGGAGGTGGTCATGCGTCTGAAGACCTTGCTACCTGACGATGTCACGGTTCTGACAAAACAAGGGTTCATCGATTTCGAGCAGAACTATTGGAAAACCGGCACCTCGATTGGCTTCATCTTCACCCTCGGAGCTGCCATGGGGTTCGTGGTTGGCTGCGTGATCGTTTATCAGGTTCTTTATTCCGATGTGAGCGATCACCTGCCTGAATACGCCACGTTGATGGCGATGGGATATCGGCTTTTCAACCTGCTCGGGGTTGTCGTGCGTGAAGGCTTACTACTGGCCCTGTTTGGATATCTTCCTGCTTATGCCGCTGGCCAAGGTTTGTATCTGCTTGTGAGCAATGCAACCCAACTCCCTGTTGCCATGGATTTCAGCCGAGCATTAAGCGTATTCACGATGATCCTGATCATGTGCATGGCGTCAGCGGGGTTGGCCATGCGACGCCTTGTCGATGCCGATCCGGCGGAGATCTTTTGATGTCGAGCACAACCCTCTCAGAAAGCCATTCCAGGCAAGGCTCACGACAGGAGCTGAGTGTGAGCATCAGCGGCTTGAGCCATTGGTATGGCAAGGGGTCGACCCGTCGCCAGGTGTTGCAAGGTGTGGACTTGCAGATTGCCGCTGGTGAAGTGGTTCTGCTGACGGGGCCCTCTGGATGTGGGAAAACCACCCTTCTCACACTGATCGGAGCCCTACGCCAGGTGCAGGACGGTGATGTTCGCGTGTTCGGACAACAGTTGAAGGGAGCTGGGCGGGGGCAGCGACAGAAGCTTCGCCGCCGGATTGGCATGATTTTTCAGGGCCATAACCTTCTTCGTTGCCTCACGGCTGAACAGAACGTTCAGATGGGCTCCGATCTTCTCCCTGGATTCAGCTACCGGGCCCGTCGCGATCAAGCCAGGGAGTGGTTGCGTGCTGTAGGTCTCGATGCTGAGCTCAGCAAGCTTCCCCACGATCTCTCGGGAGGTCAGAAACAGCGTGTGGCCATCGCCCGTGCCCTTGCCGCACGGCCCAAGCTCCTGCTGGCTGATGAACCCACGGCCGCCCTCGACAGCGCGACGGGTCGAGAAGTGGTGGAACTGTTGAAGCGTCTAGCGCGAGAACAGTCTTGCTCAGTGCTCATGGTCACCCACGACCCGAGGATTCTTGATGTTGCCGATCGGCTGGTGCGCATGGAAGATGGCTGCCTCTTTCAGGCCATTGAGTAAGTTGGGAAGACAACCGCCAAAGTTGCAACCTACGCATGGCCAAGCGCAGAAATCTCAAGAAAGAAAAGCAAGAGCGCAACCGCGCTTACGCGCGCAAGTTCAAAAAGCGCAAGATGCGCAATGACGGCCGTGGCGAGGGTGCCGGCAACGGTGTGACAGGAACCGCCAACAACGGCGGAGCCGCCGATTAAGGGCGTGCTCTTTCCAGAGCGGGGGGGGCTTCCCCCCTTTTTTTGTGCCCTTAGGCTGACGTCAATCGGATTCCCGAGAAGCGCGGATGTTCATCAGCGTCGTCATTCCCACCTACAACCGACGCCCGATCCTGGAAAAGTGCTTGCTTGCACTGGAAGGGCAAAATCCCAGTGGGGAGATTGAAAATTATGAGGTGGTCGTCGTCGATGACGGCTCCACCGATGGAACGACGGACTGGTTGAGGGCTTCAAGCAGCCGCTTCCCCCGCGTGCGTCTGATTGAACAAAGCCACGGCGGGCCTGCGGAAGGTCGCAACCGGGGTGTCAGCCATGCCCGTGGAGATGTCATTGTCTTTATCGACAGTGATCTGGTCGTCACGCCAACGTTTCTGGCCAGTCATGCCAGAGCCCTTGCTGCTCAGTGGCATCGCAGTGGTCATCGCCTGTGTTTTACCTACGGCGCAGTGATCAACACTGCGAATTTTGAGCATCCAACCCATGAGCGGCACAAGCTCAGAGACCTGTCCTGGGCTTATTTCGCAACGGGTAACGTCGCCATCGATCGCCGCGTTCTCGAGCAGTCAGGTCTCTTCGATACTGGATTCCGGCTCTACGGCTGGGAGGATCTTGAGCTGGGTGAACGACTCAGACAAATGGGTGTTGCGCTCGTCCGCTGCCCTGAAGCCGTGGGATATCACTGGCATCCCGCTTTTCGGCTTGAACAAATCCCCGATCTGATTCGTGTGGAGAGAGAGCGGGCCCGCATGGGGCTTGTCTTTTACAGAAAGCATCCGAGCCGCCGAGTGCGCATGATCATTCAGTTCACTTGGATGCACAGGATTCTCTGGTGGGTCTTAACCCTCGGGGGATTGGTCAACGAGCAAACACTCAAACCGCTTCTCTCCTGGTTGATCCGTCAAGGACAGCCCTCTCTGGCTCTGGAGCTCTTGCGCCTTCCAT
Source organism: Synechococcus sp. BMK-MC-1 (assembly GCF_014279955.1). Taxonomy (NCBI): domain Bacteria; kingdom Bacillati; phylum Cyanobacteriota; class Cyanophyceae; order Synechococcales; family Synechococcaceae; genus Synechococcus; species Synechococcus sp. BMK-MC-1. The sequence continues at coordinate 1,320,118 of NZ_CP047939.1, read as the reverse complement.
TGAACCGACTTGGTGTGGAGGCTTTGTACAGAGAAGCCAAGGTCATGGGTCTGCATTGACCAGCCCATTTGATACATTCAATCTGTTCTTTCAAACCGCACACCTGTCTGTTTCGGGTGCTGATCGTGATCGGCTTCAGTCCGCCACGTGATCCCTGACAGGTGGAGGCCAACCCGAAACCTCAATCAATCATGGCTGTCGTCACTCTCGCTGAGATGATGGAAGCTGGTGCCCACTTTGGGCACCAGACCCGTCGTTGGAATCCCAAAATGTCGCGCTACATCTACTGCGCGCGCAACGGGGTCCACATCATTGACCTCGTGCAGACCGCTGTCTGCATGAACAACGCCTACAAATGGGTGCGCTCTGCTGCAAGAAGCGGCAAACGTTTCCTGTTCGTGGGAACCAAGAAGCAAGCGTCTGAAGTTGTGGCCCAGGAGGCCCTGCGTTGCGGTGGGTCCTATGTGAACCAACGCTGGTTGGGCGGCATGCTCACCAACTGGACCACCATGAAGGCCCGGATCGATCGTCTCAAGGACCTGGAGCGCATGGAGGCCAGCGGAGCCATCGCCATGCGCCCCAAGAAGGAGGGTGCTGTTCTTCGCCGTGAACTGGATCGTCTCCAGAAGTATCTGGGTGGTCTGAAGAACATGCGCCGTCTTCCCGATGTGATGGTGCTGGTCGATCAGCGCCGGGAAACGAATGCGGTGCTCGAGGCCCGCAAATTGGATATTCCTCTGGTGTCCATGCTGGACACCAACTGTGATCCCGATCTCTGTGAGGTCCCCATTCCTTGCAACGACGACGCTGTGCGTTCCGTTCAGTTGGTGCTGAGCCGTTTGGCCGATGCCATCAATGAAGGCCGTCACGGCTCGAATGAACAGCGTGGTGGTGACGGCAGCGAAGGCTGAGTCCCGCGAGCCGCTAAGTTCACGCCGCCCTTCCGATGAATCGGGAAGGGCGGCTTTTTGTCCAAACACTCCTCTCCTTCTCCTCTGATGGCCGCTGCCGTATCCGCCAAGCTCGTTAAGGACCTGCGCGACAAGACCGGCGCTGGAATGATGGATTGCAAGAAAGCACTTGCAGCCACCGACGGCGATGCTGACAAAGCCATCGAATGGCTTCGCCAGAAAGGTATTGCCAGTGCTGAGAAAAAATCAGGCCGAACTGCTGCTGAAGGAGCCATCGGCAGTTACATCCACACAGGCGCCCGTGTGGGCGTGCTGATCGAAATCAACTGCGAAACCGATTTCGTCGCCCGTGGTGACATGTTCCAGGAACTGCTCAGAGACGTGTCCATGCAAGTGGCTGCCTGTCCAGGCGTGGAGTACGTCAACACCGATGACATTCCCTCTGAGATCCGCGAACGCGAGAAGGCCATTGAAATGGGCCGCGATGACCTCGATGGCAAGCCTGAGCAGATGAAGGAGAAGATCGTCGAAGGCCGGATCAACAAGCGTCTGAAGGAACTGGCCCTGATGGAGCAACCTTTCATCAAAGACAGCTCCCTCACTGTTGCTGAACTGGTGAAGCAAACGGCCGGCAAGATCGGCGAGAACGTGAAGGTTCGCCGTTTCACGCGCTATACCCTCGGCGAGGGCATTGAAGTTGAGGAAAATGATTTCGCCGCTGAAGTGGCTTCGATGACCAAGGGCTGATTTTGGGGGCTGATTCGGAGAGCCGCCATCGTCACGACCCAGACCTCCAGCTGGAGCGTCTGGGTCGCCGGTGTCGCTCCCTTACACCTGTTCTTTACCGGGAAGAGGCGCTCTATCTTCAGATCGTGCGCGATCAGCTCTCCAGAGCTGTGCGTACAGCCATCAAGCACCTTCTTTGTGCGCGCAGTGTCGATCCAACCATCCGCAGAGCGGATGGAGTGGGCGATCTGCTTCGGCGTGTTGATGCCCTGGTACAGAGAACCACGTCTCTGATCACCGTTGAGCAGCTTCTGGTCACGGCCGATCGTCTGCGTCGCGATGCGCAACGCATCCGGCTGCTGCAAGTCCAGGCACTGACCACGGCTGTTGAACAGCCTTCTGCTGAACAACCTTCTGCTGAACAACCGGCTGCACCCGGGGTTTGTGAGGAAGTTCATCTCGGCCTGTCCCTTCCCCTGGAACGTCCAGACCTGATTGAAGGCCTCTTCCCTGCACAGGAGACCGTTGAGGAGTCGCCTGATTGCGAGATGGATGAGCCGTCCCACGATGACCTCCCTCCCCCTCAGGAGACGACAGAGCTTGACCTGCTCCGGTCGTTGTTTGTGCTCGCTGGTGAAGCCATCGAACCCAGAGAATCTTCCACGGAATCCACGGACTCGACAGATCCCCTTCTCAGGTTGGATGGCACTGAATCGAATCAGTTGATGCCCACCTCACCAAGTGCTCTGCTGGTCTGGATGGAGGGGATTGATGCGGCTCTTAGCTGGCGTTTGCGCAACCTGTCCCATGCGCTCAACGTGGAGCTGATGCGTGCGGGAATCATTCGAAGCCTGTTGCCTATTCAGCTTCTGGAGGCTGCCTTGAACGGTCAGATTCCATCGGAAGCCACCCAGTCCAATCTTCTGAAGCTTCAGCTGCCCCTACCAACGGCTGGTGATCAGCAGTCTTACGAAGCGCAATGCTTGCTGCTGCGCAGCTCCGAACTGGAATTCGATGATCACGCTCTCCGCCGTTGCCGCGGACGTCTCCAGCATCAACGGCGAGCACTCTCCACTCTTGTGGTGAAGGAGCGACACTGGCAACGTCGCAGCAGCGCCAGAGAGGTTCAAACCCATTGGTGGCCCAACCAAACGGAGAGTCCTCCGCACCATTGAGTTCTGGGCAGGATCATCAGTCCCTGGAACGTTTTCATATTTGGCTACGCCCGCTTCAACAAGCGCTGGCGCTTGAGGCGGATCGTGGATTCGTCAATGTTCAAGGCCGTCAGGACACCTTTCACGGATTCATGAGCCGTGAATTGGGTGCTCCACCAGCAGGCGCGTTCCCGCCCGATTGCGAGGAGCGCCTTCAGGCGTTCTGCCATGAATTTCAGTCTTATCCCTCCCTCAGTGATGCTGCGCGTCGGCGCCTTGTCACAACGGTGAGGCAGTGGCTTCACGCCCTGCGTCAGCGCCTGGAACCCACGCGACCGATGGCACCTCCCAAATTGAAGGTTGCCACTCGCAGCACGGCGGCTGCAGCCCATCAGCAGGGAGATCTCTCTCTCGACGCACCGCTGTCACGGGTTCGAGGCATTGGTCCCAAGCAGGCGGAACGCTTGGCCAGCCTCGGGCTGCTGGTGGTTAGAGATTTATTGCTGCACTACCCAAGGGACTATGTGGACTATTCCGCTTTACGCCGGATTGAGGCCTTAGTTCCTGGGGAAACGGCCACCATCGTGGCCACGGTCCGTCGCTGTCACGGCTTCACAAGTCCGAGAAACCCCAATCTTTCGATCATCGAACTGCAGCTGCAAGATCCCACCGGACGGATCAAAGTCAGCCGCTTCCTCGCCGGTCGCCGCTTTAGCAACCCCTCCTATCTCCATGGACAGACCAGGCTCTATCCGAATGGAGCCACCGTCGCAGTGAGCGGACTGGTCAAGGACGGACCCTACGGCCGCAGCTTTCAGGATCCGTTGATTGAGGTGATGGAGAGTCCCCAGGCTCCTTTGCAATCCAAACGCATCGGCCGGCTTCTACCGGTGTATTCCCTGACCGAAGGACTGACAGCGGATCGTTTCAGGAGCTTGGTGGAGGCAACCCTGCCATCCATCCGTTTGTGGCCCGAGCCACTGCCGGCTCAACGACGCCAGGCCAGGCAGCTGCTGCATCGGCACCAGGCCATGACGGCGATCCATCGACCGGAGTCATCCGAGCAACTCCAACAGGCCCGTCACCGGCTTGTCTTTGATGAATTTCTGCTGCTCCAGCTTGGATTGATGCAGCGCAGGGCGGCACTGCGCCAACGAACAGCGCCATCCCTGAAGATCACGTCGGATCGAGACGGTCTCCTGAGTCGATTCCTGAACAATCTTCCGTTCCAGTTCACAAACGCTCAAACCAGAGTGTTGGCAGAAATTGATGCCGATCTCGAGCGCTCGGAACCCATGGCTCGGTTGGTGCAGGGTGATGTGGGCAGCGGCAAAACCGTTGTTGCGGTCGCTGCCTTGCTCAAGGCCATTCAGGCTGGATTACAGGGAGCCATGATGGCCCCCACCGAGGTGCTAGCTGAACAGCACTACCGCAGTCTCTGCCAATGGCTCCCCCCTTTGCATGTCTCGGTTGAGTTGCTCACCGGTTCCACGCCGCTGAAGAAGCGTCGGCGCCTTCTCGCCGATGTGGCTTCCGGGGCCTGCAAGGTTCTCGTGGGGACTCACGCCCTTCTCGAAGATCCCGTGGCCTTCGAACGTCTTGGCTTGGTGGTTGTCGATGAACAGCACCGCTTTGGGGTGCGTCAGCGCAATCGACTTCTTGGAAAAGGGCTGCAACCCCATCTGCTCACGATGACGGCGACACCGATTCCGCGGACGCTGGCGTTGTCGCTTCATGGTGATCTCGACGTCAGTCAGATCGATGAGCTCCCCCCTGGCCGCACGCCGATCATGACCACAATGCTGGCCGGCTCTGAGCGCGATCAGGCCTACAGCTTGATCCGCGAAGAGGTGGAGAAAGGTCAGAGAGCCTATGTGGTGCTTCCCCTGGTGGAAGAGTCAGAAAAAATGGACTTGCGCTCAGCCGTTGATGTGCATCGTCAGCTTGAGGATGAGGTGTTTCCAGATCTCAAGGTCGGACTCCTGCATGGACGGTTGCCAAGTGTGGACAAGCAGGCGGTGATTCAGGCGTTCGCGAAAGGTGAGACGCAGGTTCTGGTGTCCACAACCGTTGTGGAGGTTGGTGTGGATGTTCCGGAAGCCAGCGTGATGATGATTGATCATGCCGATCGTTTCGGATTGGCCCAACTTCACCAGCTCCGTGGGCGGGTTGGCAGAGGTGCGGCCGCATCCCGATGCTTGCTGATCAACGACAGTCGCAACCCCCTGGCCCGGCAAAGGCTTGAAGTGCTTGTACGTTCAACCGACGGTTTCGAAATCGCCGAAATGGACTTGCGACTTCGTGGTCCCGGCCAGGTGCTGGGGACTCGCCAGTCCGGGTTGCCGGACCTGGCTTTGGCCAGCCTGGCTGATGATGGCTCCGTTTTGGAGGAAGCTCGGGAAGAAGCGGCCGATATTCTCCGCAACGATCCTGATCTGATCGATCACTCTGTGCTGCGCAGCCTGCTGGATGCGCAACGCAACCGGGTGACGTCTGCGGCGCAGTTGAATTAAGGAGCTGATCAATAGAGTTCGGTTGATTGCAAGATCAACGATGCGCCGGCCTTGGAGTGATGTGGCCATCACGGAGTGCGGTGAACCGCTGCAGTCGCTCAGAGGGACGTTCCTCTGTTTTGAGCCCCATCCCTACGCAAAACTCGGTGCCCCCTACGGAGATCAGGGTGATCCCTTCAGGCTGCGCGCAAGTGTGATCGCGCGACTGGTGCAAGCGCAGAACCAACTCATTCAGCATCCGGACCCCGAGGTCGGCCCGCTTCAGCTCCTTGTGTTGGATGCCTGGCGTCCAGTCAGTGTTCAAGCCTTCATGATCGAGCACGCGATTGAGGAGGAGTGTGGACGTCGTGGCCTCAATCCGTCGCAGCCCCAATGGCAGACGGCACTGGATGAGGTTAAGCGCGAGGTTTCACGGTTCTGGGCGCCACCCAGCGAGGATCGCTCCATGCCGCCTCCCCACAGCACGGGTGCAGCGATCGATTTAACGCTGGCCGATCAGCGTGGAGCGGCTTTGAACATGGGGGGAGCATTCGATGCCATCGGCTCTGAATCCCTGCCAGACCACCATGCATCCGCTGCGAAGGCCAATCCCAACAGCCCAGAAGCCCTCTGGCACCAGAGACGGTGCAGCTTGCATGCCGCCATGAAACAAGCGGGTTTTGTGCGTCATCCCAATGAGTGGTGGCATTTCAGCCACGGGGATCAGCTGTGGGCCTGGACGGTTGCGGAGTCGATCGCTGTTTACGGCCGCGTGGATGGTGACGCGTGCGCTGCGGCGAGCAGTTCAGCGACGCGCTCATCACCGAGCCGGTTCACGTGATCACCAAAACCTCTCCGACCACCAGCCTGCTTCCAGCTCACAAGCAGCGGTTCCAGCGTGCTTTCAAGTTCATCCAATGGCATGCGTTGCAGAAAGGGTTTCGCTAAGCGCTGAAGATTGGCGCTGCCACCAAGCCACAGTTGATACTGATTCACACCGCTGCCGACCAGTGCGAGCTCTGCCATGTATGGACGGGCACAACCATTGGGACATCCCGTCATGCGGAACAGGAGTGACTTCTCGATTTCAAGCCTGCTGAGTTGGGCATCCAGCCGCTCGAGCACCTTGGGAAGGATGCGTTCGGATTCAGTAATGGCTAACCCGCATGTGGGTAAGGCAGGGCAAGCAATGGCATGACGAGCCAGCGGTGGGGGCGCTTCCGGCGTTTGCATTCCAAGATCCGACAACGCGTCACGCACGGAATTGCGCTGAGCACTGCCGATGTTGCAGAGGAGCACGTCTTGATTGGGTGTTAAACGCAGCTCGAGCTGGTAGCGATCCACGATGTCGCGGAGCCCTGCCTTGAAGGATCCCTCAAGTCGTCCGCACAGCAATGGAATGCCAACAAACCAAACACCGGGCTGCTGTCGGTGCCAGCCGAGGTAATCACTGAGCTTGGCTTTCGACTCGTTGCGAAGACCTTTGAGCTCACCGCGGAAATAGTTCTGCGTGAGTTCGGTCCTGAACCAGGACACGCCTTTGTCGTGAAGAAGATATTTCATCCGGGCATGACGCCGGATCTGACGATCACCGTGATCGCGCTGCAGGGCCAGGATCGACTGCACGAGATCGAGCACATCGCCTGCTGCGACGTAGCCAAGGGGATCAGCAACCCTCGCGAAAGTCTCTTCTTTGTTGTGGGTGCGGCCCATGCCGCCGCCCACATACACATTGCAGCCGAGCAGAGCACCTGCAGCATCAGTGAACGCCACGAGGCCAATGTCCTGGGTCAGAAGGTCGACGGAGTTGTCCCCAGGGACCGTCACGGCCACTTTGAACTTTCTGGGGAGATAGGTGTCTCCGTAGAGAGGCTCGTCGTCGCTGCCGGAGAACACGCCGGCATCGCGTTGACGGAGGCGTGCTGCCTTCACCGATCGCGAAGGACGAATGCGGTAACTGAGGTCGCCATCGATCCACAAGTCGAGGTATGAGGATTCAGCGGCTTCGGGGCTGAGAACATCGGCAATCTCGTCGGCCAATTGGCGAGCCGCTGGATAAGCCCCTTTGGCGTAAGGAGCAGCCGGTGCCATGACATTGCGGTTGATGTCTCCACAGGCCGCCAAGGTGGAACCCATGTTTTCCACGATGGTTCCAATGACTTCTTTCAGGTCCCCTTTCGGGATGCCATGCATTTGAAAGGCCTGTCGCGTCGTGGCGCGCAGGGATCCATCACCGAGGCGGTTGGACAGGTCATCCATGGCCAGGAACAACTGGGCAGGGATGCGACCGGCAGGACTGCGCAGGCGCAGCATCATTTGCCAGGTCTTGTCTTTTCCTTTCTCCCTTTTATCGCGGTCATCTTGCTGGTAACTCCCGTGGAACTTCAGCAGTTGCAGGGCATCCTCACTGAAGAAGGGAAGATCGTTCGCGAGTTCGTCCAGCAGGGGGTCCCGCAGGTGATGACTGTCGAGCTTGCGTTGCTCAGCCTTCGGCAGCCTGGTAGTGGTTGATTCCGTGGCGGATTCCACACTGGACTGACTCACCGGCAAAGAGCTGCAGCAACCTCTTGAAGCTAGCGAAGCGGCCACCTCTAGCGACTCCTATTAGCGGCTTCCAATACAGTCTCTTCTTGGATATCCGCGTGCTGTGGCGAACACGTTCCTTCTCGAGATCGGCACTGAAGAACTTCCCGCCGATTTCGTTCCCTCGGCTCTTCGGCAATTGGAGCAGAGGATTCGTAGCGATCTCAAGGATCTGCGCCTGGCCCACGGGGAACTGTCCGTGACGGGAACACCGCGTCGACTTCTTGTGGTCGTCAGGGAACTGATCGATTCTCAGCCCGATCTGGAAGAAGACCGCAAAGGTCCACCAGTTTCCCAGGCCTTAGTGGATGGCCGGCCTGGACCCGCTGCAATCGGTTTTGCCAAGCGCTGTGGCGTCGATCCAGAGGATCTCCAGCCCAAGGACACGCCGAAAGGCCCTTGTCTATTTGCACGGGTCAAGACTCCAGGCCAACCCAGTTCCGCACTGCTTGGAGAGTGTGTTCCCCGATGGATCGATGCACTGCAGGGTCGTCGATTCATGCGTTGGGGCTGTGGAGAGCAGCGCTTCAGTCGACCGGTGCGTTGGCTGGTGGTGATGCTGGGGGATGCCGTCATTCCTGTGACTCTTGATACTGCAGACCCTGTGGTGACCAGCGGACGCACAAGCCGTGGTCATCGTTTGCATGAACAGCTTCAGGAGGTGAACTCTGCCGAGGACCTTCTGAGGCAACTCAACGACGCCGGGGTGATGGTGAACCGTGAGCAACGGGCTGAAACCATTCGCGCTGCGATCGTCTCGGAATCCGAGCGCTGTGATGGACAAGCTGATTGCCCAGAGTCGCTGTTTCAGGAACTTGTCGATCTTGTTGAAAGCCCATCGGTGCTGAAAGGCCGGATTGCGGATCGCTTTTTAGAGCTGCCACCCGAAGTGATTGTCACGGTGATGCAAGCCCATCAGCGTTACGTGCCTTTGCGGATCCCGCAGGCTGTTTCAGACCCTTTGCAGCTTCAGGCCCGAAACGTTCTGAAGCCTGAATTCCTGCTGGTTAGCAATGGAGTGGAGTCCGCTTCGGACACCATTGTCAGCGGAAATCAACGCGTTCTTGGGGCCCGGCTAGCCGATGCCGAGTTCTTCCTCAATGTTGATCGGCGTCAGTCCAGTGAGCAGCGACGGCAAAGCCTGGAGCGTGTCACCTTTGCTGAGGGTTTGGGGTCGCTTTTCGATCGAAGTGAACGCATCAGTTGGGTCATGGACCAATTGCTGCTTGCGCTTCAGCTCGAAGGGACGGTCGCCAGCCATGCCAGACGTGCCGCCCACCTTTGCAAGCACGATCTTGTCTGTCAGATGGTTGGAGAATTCCCTGAACTGCAGGGATTGATGGGCGGCAAGTATCTGCTTGAAGAAGGAGAGCCCAGAGACGTGGCTCTTGCGGTTGCAGAGCACTATCTGCCTGCTGGGTCCGGTGATGCGCTCCCTGCCAGTGACGCTGGTGCCCTGTTGGCTTTAGCGGAACGCATCGAATTGCTGCTGAGCATTTTCGCCAAAGGTCAGCGACCGACGGGATCCTCTGATCCCTATGCCCTTCGCAGAGCCGGCAATGGAATTGTTCAGATCCTCTGGAATCGGGGTTGGCAACTGCCTCTGCAGTCCCTCTTCACAACCGCATCAACGCACTGGGCTGAGCGTTTTCCAGCCTTCAATGTTGAAGCTGAAGCCCTCGCCAACGATCTCGGACAGCTGCTCTGTCAGCGCATGGTGTCCCAATTCGAAGACGATGGATTTGCGATCGATCTGGTGCAGGCCGTCTGTGGGGAAGGGGTGAGCACCGAGCGCTTGCTGGAGGATCCGGTGGATGCACGGGATCGCCTTCTGCTGTTGAAGACACTGCGAGAATCTGGCCGACTGCAAGACCTTCAAGCTGTTGTCCAGCGTGCATCCCGTCTGGCTGAAAAAGGCGACTTGCCTCCGTCGAAGCTCTCTGTTGAAGGCATCGTGGATGCCTCCCTCTTTGATTCACCGAGTGAAGCTGCGCTGCTTGTGGAACTCGAAGCCTTGAGACCCCTGGCCCAAGCGAAAGACTACGAGCGTTTGGCTCAGAGACTTCAGGGAGCAGCCCGTGCGCTTGAAGCGTTCTTTGACGGCTCCGACAGCGTGATGGTGATGGCTGAAGACCCATCAGTGAGGCGAAATCGCCTCAACCTGCTGGGAGTGCTGCGCAATCAAGCCTCAGTTTTGGCTCGATTCGACCATATCCAAAGCTAAAGCTGAGATTGCAGCTGAATCTGCATCTTGCAGATTCAGCTGCTCAGAGATTCAGCCTGTGGTGACGGTGAGGCGCTCTTTCGGCTCTGCGGTGGATTCGTTGTGAGCCTGCGCCTTGATGGCCTGGGCTGCTTCATCAGCGAGGAAATCTCCCTCTGACCGCCCCACAGCGGAGGGAACGGCGTCGTAGCCAGCAGGAGCAAGGGCTTCACCACGAAGCAGGCTGCCAAGGGTACGAAGGGTGAGTTTGATTTGCTGCCAGGGATTCATCAACACCACCCTCTTGTACAGATAGCTGTCAAACGTGAGTTTCTGCACATCACGGTCGTCACACATTTCGACGAATGCTTCGCGGGCCGCATCGTTGCGATAGAAAATCCGTTGAAGAATGTCGAGAACGGCGTAGGTGGCTCCGTACTTACGATCCCAACGCTTGAGGTAGGTAGACTTGATTTCCTTTTCAGTGGGGACGCGGCTGCCGTTCGCTGAAATCTCAACAATGGCTTCAGCGCACATCCGCCCACTTTTGGCAGCAAAGTAGATGCCTTCACCAGAACTCTTGGTGACGTAACCGGCAGCATCCCCAACCAGAGCCATTCGCCCAACGACACGACGCGGCCTGGGATGTTCAGGAATCGGATGGGCTTCAACTTTGATCACTTCACCTTTGAACAAGCGCTTGCGTGCGCGCTCACGGATTCCCTTTTGCAACCCTTTGATCAGGGACTGGTTCTGTTGCATGGTCCCTGTTCCCACGGCCACATGGTCGTATTTCGGAAAAACCCAGGCATAAAAATCGGGAGAGACGTCGGTCCCGACGTACATCTCGGCGAGATCTTCGTAGTAAGTCATCTCTTCAGGAGGCAGTTTGATGCGTTCCTGAAAAGCGATGGCCACGTTGTAATCACCAGCATCCATTGCTTTGGCCACACGGGAATTGGCACCGTCGGCTCCGATGATCAAGTCCACCTCAAGGGTTTTCAGTTCACCGGTCGGACCCCCCGAGCTGTAGTCGGCGTAATGCAGGGTGTAAGGACCCTGACGTGCATTGCCGGTGTCGATCTTCTGAACAAGACCATTGACCAGGGTTGTGCCGAGGTCAGCGGCACGGTTGCGCATGAAGGCATCGAAGACCTCACGGCGGCACATCCCGATATAAGCGTTGTCGTCGTACCCGAGGGGATCAAGCTTGATATCCACCTCCTTGTTCGAGGGGGAGATCATTTTCATGTTCCGCACCTTGCGGTCGATGATCGATTCCGGCAGGTCGAATTCCTCGACCATGCAGAGAGGAATCGCTCCACCACAAGGTTTGGCGTTGTCGAGCTTTCGCTCGAACAACCAGGTGCTGATGCCAGCCTTGGCCAGAATCTCGGCTGCGCAGGATCCGCTCGGACCACCTCCGACGACGGCAACTCTCAGCATCTCAGCTCACTCCGCTGGATTGTTATTAAAAAGCTATCACCGTTGAGGCGCGACTGAGGGCTGCACTGGCGCCCCCCCCTTACGATCGAAACAACACTGCAAGAAGCGTCGTGTCACGGGCTGTCGCCAGCCGCAGCAGATCCCGCGATCTCAACCGCGACGATATTCCTGTGGCGCGTCGCAGCCGATCGGCTGCTCCCAAGCGTCGCAGTGGTTTAGGTCTGCTGTTGGCCTGTGGACTGGTTTTCTCCGCATCCCTTGCCACGGTTCTGTTTGTCCCGGAGTGGTTGAACGCCAAACGTTCTCCGGCACCGATTGAGGGGATCGATGCTCGCCCTTCAGGCGATGGCCGTTTGCTCGGACACTTTCCTTACCCCGAGGCTGGTGTTGACGTTCTCGTACCGGTGGAAGCTGGGATTGAACTGCACCGTGATGCAGCGCGTGCACTCGATGCCATGCGTCGCTCAGCAGCAGCGGATGGGGTGGATTTACGCCTTCTCAGCGGTTACCGCTCCCACGATCTGCAGAAAAGTATTTTTTTTGATGTGAAGTCGGAACGCAATCAATCAGCAGCTGAACGGGCGAAGGTGTCTGCACCTCCTGGCTATTCAGAGCACAGCACCGGCTACGCCGTTGATCTCGGAGATGGCGACGATCCCGCCACCAACCTGTCCCAATCGTTTGAAAACACGAGCGCCTTTCGTTGGTTGCAAGACCATGCGGCGAGTTATCACTTCACACTTTCATTTCCCACCGTCAATCCCCAGGGGGTGAGCTACGAACCGTGGCATTGGCGTTTTGAAGGAACATCAGAGGCTCTGCGTGCGTTCGAACCGGCGCGACGATTGGCTGACGGTCGTTAACGATGGCCTGCCGACCCGAACTCTTGGCACCTGCAGGCGATTGGGACGCCCTCAAGGCTGCCGTCGCCAGTGGAGCTGATGCTGTTTATTTCGGGGTAGAACTCTTCAACGCCCGGTTGCGTGCTGAAAATTTCAGCGTGCAAGACCTTCCCGAAGTGATGGATTGGTTGCATGCGCGAGGTGTCAAGGGCTTTTTCACCTTGAACGTGTTGGTTTTCACCGATGAGCTTGAGCAGGTCTCCGAACTGCTGGTGAAGTGCTGGTCGGCCGAGGTTGATGCCTTGATTGTTCAGGACCTTGGTCTGTGCCTTCTGGCTCAAGAGCTGGTGCCCGATCTGGCCTTGCATGCCTCAACCCAGATGTCGGTGACCAGCAGCGCTGGTGTTGCACAGGCAGCCGCCGCTGGTTGCGAGCGGGTTGTGATGGCACGCGAGCTCACGCTGAACGATCTGGAACGGGTGCAGCAACAACTCAAGCAGCGGCAGCTTGATGTTCCACTTGAGGTGTTTGTTCACGGTGCGCTGTGTGTGGCCTACTCAGGCCAGTGCCTGACGAGCGAATCGTTGGGTCAACGCAGTGCCAACCGAGGGGAATGTGCCCAGGCGTGTCGACTTCCCTATCAACTCATCGTTGATGGTGAGGAGCGTGATTTAGGCGACCAACGTTATTTGCTTTCACCACAAGACCTCGCAGCCTGGTCTGTGATTCCGGAGCTCGCAAGGATCGGCATCAGCAGCCTCAAGATTGAAGGGAGGTTGAAAAGTGCCACGTACGTCGCCGCGGTGACCGACGTGTATCGCCGCGCCCTCGACGGAGTTCTCGATGATCCAGAGTCCACTCGTTATCAGCTGGAACTTGGTTTTTCCCGGGGACTGGGCACGGGTTGGCTTGAAGGCATTGACCATTCAGAACTCGTGCATGGCCGTTGGAGCAAAAAGCGTGGGCCGTCCTTCGGATGCCTCGTCAAAGTCCATCCCCTGGGCTGGATCGAGGTTGAGGCGGAGATTGAGCCTCAGCGTGGTCAAGGCATTGTGTTGGAAGTGGCTGCAGGCGAGGGCGGAGCCTTTCAGATCCCTCGGGAGGTGGGGGGCCGAATCATGGAATCGGAGCGTTCAGGACCAGCCTGCTGGCGACTGAAGCTTGGTCCGGGTCGCGTCGATTCAATGGGACTGCGCCCTGGCGCTCCGGTCTGGCTCACGAGTGACCCTCATTGGCACTCCATCTGGACTCGCCGAGCCGGTCGAGAGACGCCTCCGCAAGAGGCTCCTCTTTCTCTGGTCGTTCGCGGCCGAATCGGTGAGCCACTGGTTCTTGAGCTTGGAAGCGCCCATGGCTTAGAGGCCCAACCCATCGCCGTTGTCAGTAAGCGATTGCTCGAGCCAGCCAAGGATCACGGATTGGATCGGGAGCGCCTAGAGGCTCAGTTAGGCCGTCTTGGAGGCACAGGCTGGCGACTGGAGACTCTGCACTTGGACCTGTCTGGGTCGCTTTTCCTGCCAATCGGCGATCTCAACCGTCTCCGACGAGCCCTGCTCCAAGCGATGGCTGACGCCGGACTGACGCCTGCTAACCGTTTGATGTCCCAACGACCCTGCAGGGCAATACCGAGTCGCGCTGAACGTCAGCAGCTGGTTCGCAGCTGCTTCAAGCGTTTACCTGCCGAAACGTCCGATCAACCTCAGGTCGCAAGACTCACAGTGTTGGTACGAAGTCTCGATCAACTCAAGGGGTTGATCGAGCTAGGCGATGACACGCCGATTGAAGGGGTCATCGCCGACTTGGAGCAACCCCGTGAGCTCAAGGAGGCTGTTGCCATTGCACGGGGTTGCTGGAGTGATGGCATTTGGCTAACCGGTCCCAAAGTCACGCGTCCCAATGAGGGATGGACGTTGGACCCGCTCCTGCGTGCCAAACCCGACGGGTTCCTTGTGCGAAATGCCGATCAGCTTGAGCGTCTCTGCGAGGCAGCCCCCTGCCGGGGCGACTTCAGTCTGAATGTGGCCAATCCTCTCAGTCTTTTGTGGTTTCTCGAGCACTGGGGACTGCAACGGGTCACAGCAAGTTGTGACTTAAATCTTCAGCAGCTTCTGGATTTAGCCGAGAACTCGCCCTCTGATCGGCTGGAGGTCGTTCTGCACCAGCACATGCCTCTTTTTCATATGGAGCATTGCCTGTTCTGCGCCTTGCTTTCGGATGGGCACGATCACACGGATTGCGGCAGACCCTGTGAGTCCCACACCGTTCTGCTGAAAGACCGCAGCGGTGTTGAACACCCCTTGCGTGCAGACCTCGGATGTCGCAACACACTGTTCAACGGAACCGCGCAAACCGGGATCGAAGCCTTTCCAGCCATGCGCTCGCGCGGATTGAGGCATTTCCGGCTGGACCTGCTTGATGAAGATGCGGAGGATGCCAAGCGGCGCGTGCGGCTTTACGGCGAGGCCCTGGGTGGACGCATGCCCTCTGCTGAGGTGTGGCGCCGCGAGCAGATTGAACATCGCCTCGGTGTCACGCGGGGCAGTCTTCGCGCAGATCGTGCGCAGGGAACTCCATCGATCTCACGTTGAGATAGTCTTCACCGGCTGCGCCTGCGGGCGTCCCAGCGACCTCTCGACCCAACACGGACCCCCCATGAGCGCCCAGCAAAAGGCGATCCGCAATATCGCGATCATCGCCCACGTTGACCACGGCAAAACGACCTTGGTCGACTCTCTGCTGGCCCAGTCGGGCATCTTCCGGGATAACGAGGCCGTTCCCACCTGCGTGATGGACTCCAACGATCTGGAGCGAGAGCGCGGAATCACCATTCTCTCCAAGAACACAGCGGTCACCTACAACGACACGCGAATCAACATCGTTGATACCCCTGGCCACGCCGACTTCGGTGGTGAGGTTGAGCGCGTGCTCGGCATGGTGGACGGTTGCCTGCTGATCGTTGACGCCAACGAGGGCCCCATGCCCCAGACCCGCTTCGTGCTGAAGAAAGCACTGGAGCAGGGACTGCGTCCGATCGTGTTCGTCAACAAGATTGACCGAGCCCGCGTCGACCCCGAGACAGCGGTCGACAAGGTGCTGGATCTGTTCATCGAATTGGGTGCTGACGACGATCAGTGCGATTTTCCCTATCTGTTCGGAAGTGGCTTGGGAGGTTTTGCCAAGCCGGACATGAAGACCGACAGCGAAAACATGCGCCCGCTGTTTGATGCGATCCTGCGACATGTTCCGCCCCCGGTCGGCGATCCCGAAAAGCCTCTGCAGCTCCAGATCACAACCCTTGATTACTCAGATTTTCTGGGTCGAATCATTATCGGCAGGGTTCACAATGGTGTGATCAAACAGGGGCAAAATGCTGCGTTGATCAAGGATGACGGCAACGTCAAGAAAGGTCGTATTAGCAAATTGCTTGGATTTGAAGGTCTCCAGCGCGTGGAGATTGATCAGGCCTCCGCTGGTGACCTTGTGGCTGTCGCCGGCTTTGACGACGTCAACATCGGTGAAACCATCGCTTGTCCAGACGAGCCTTCGGCATTGCCTCTGATCAAGGTGGATGAACCAACCCTGCAGATGACCTTCGTGGTCAATGATTCACCCTTTGCCGGTCAGGAAGGCAAATTCGTGACCAGCCGCCAGGTCAGAGACCGGCTTCAGCGCGAGCTGCTCACCAATGTCGCTCTGCGGGTTGAGGACACTGACTCACCGGATCGCTTCGCCGTCAGTGGTCGTGGTGAGCTTCACCTCGGCATTTTGATTGAAACCATGCGTCGTGAGGGCTACGAGTTCCAGGTCTCCCAGCCGCAGGTGATCTATCGCACGATTGATGGCACTCCCTGTGAGCCAGTGGAAACCCTGGTGATGGATGTACCCGAGGAATCTGTGGGCAGCTGCATTGAGAAGCTCGGGACTCGCAAGGGTGAAATGCAAAACATGGAAACCGGTCAGGACGGCCGTACACAGCTTGAATTCGTGGTGCCATCCCGCGGCTTGATCGGCTTCCGCGGTGAATTCATCCGAGCGACTCGCGGCGAAGGGATCATGAGTCACTCATTCTTCGAATACCGCCCGATGCTTGGCGATTTCGACACCCGGCGCAATGGTGTGCTGATCGCATTCGAGGAGGGAACTGCGACTTTCTATGCCCTCAAGAATGCCGAAGACCGCGGTCAGTTCTTTATCTCCCCTGGAACCAAGGTGTACAAGGGAATGATTATTGGTGAGTACAACCGTCCCCAGGATCTGGAGATCAACGTCTGCAAGACGAAGCAGCTCACCAACATGCGCTCAGCTGGTGCCGAAGAACTCGACACCCTTCAAGCTCCTGTTCAGATGACGCTCGAGAGAGCCCTCGAGTACATCGGTCCCGACGAAATGCTCGAAGTCACGCCTGAATCGATCCGTCTGCGCAAACTTCCTTCCAAGAAGGCGGCCAAGTCCAAGCGTTGAACCTGCTAGACGATCCTCGATTCAGCAAGGCTCTTGAGTTGTTCAACTCAGGGGCCTGGTATGAAGCGCACGATGCCTTTGAAGAACTCTGGCATGAGCAGGTCGATCCCAACAGACGCCTGCTTCAGGGAATTCTTCAAATCGCCGTTGCTCATGTTCACCTTGAGCGCGGGAACACCCGTGGGGCCACCATCCTTTTGGGGGAAGGAATCGGTCGTCTCAAGCCATCGCTTCCTTCAGCGTTGGGGCTTGATCTCCAGGCCCTGCACACTGCGTCAAGCGATCGCCTGAATGCCTTGCAAAACGATGGCAACCCGGACGACGATCCGCCCCCAAAGCTTATTCATACGAATGATGCCGTGGGATCATGAGTCTCTGATGGTTCATCGCCGAGCACCGTTGTTCAAGTCGCGTTCGCTGACTGCCATCCCTGCCCTGAGACATTGGCTCATGGCGTTTGTAGCGGTTGGCTCCATTGGGTTGGTTCGCTCCCAGTCCCTACCGGCACCAGTGAATCAGTCCGAGCCGATGGACGGTGGTTTGATCACCATTGAGTCGGACAGCCAGAGCGCCGACAATGTCACCGGAGTGGTCACCGCTTCGGGAAATGTTCGAATCGTTTATCCAGCCAGGGGAATGGTGGCCACGTCGCGGCAGGCCCAATATTTCAGCCGCGAAGGGCGTTTGGTTCTCAGTGGTGATGTGGACGTGATTCAAGACGATGGCAGCACTCTGCGAGCCGAAAGAGTGACCTACAACCTCGATGATGAACGTGCTGTGGCCGTTCCGAGTGAGGGTGCGCAGGTGCGGTCCACCATGATCCTGCGCCCTGATCAGCCTGCAAAGACCCCGCTAACACCATGAGTTTGAGCCTCAATGGCGTGTCTCTCACCCTTGGGGGGAGACCACTGGTGAGAAACCTCACTCTCAGCCTGGACCCCGGTGAAGTGATTGGTCTGCTTGGACCGAATGGTGCCGGTAAAACCACCAGCTTCAACCTGATTATCGGATTGCTCCGCCCGGATAGCGGGGAGGTTCTGCTGGATGGCCATCCTGTCGCCAGCTTATCCATGCCCCAGCGTGCCCGGCTCGGAATAGGCTATCTACCCCAGGAGCCCAGTGTTTTTCGTCAGCTCACCGTGCGGGAGAACCTGCAACTGGTGCTTGATCAGAGTGGGCTAACCGGTGGTCAGTACCGGGAACGCCTGCAGCAACTGATCAGAGACTTTCATCTCGAACCATTTCTCAACCGCCGCGGCTATCAGTTGTCAGGTGGTGAGCGACGACGGTGCGAGGTCGCCCGGGCTCTGGCAGTGGGTTTGGAAGGACCCCGTTACCTCCTTTTGGACGAACCCTTCGCTGGTGTCGATCCGCTGGCGGTCGCCGACTTGCAGCAACTCATTCATTCCCTGCGCCAACGGGGCATGGGCATTTTGATCACCGACCACAACGTGCGTGAGACGCTCGCGATTACAGATCGCGCCTACATCCTCACCGATGGAAGCATCTTGGCTTCTGGATTGTCTGAACAGGTCGCCCATGACCCGTTGGTCCGTCGTCACTATCTCGGTGAGGGTTTCCAGCTGTGATCGACACCATTAAGGCCTCCATCCATCGGCTCATTCAGCGGATCCCCCTCTTGGATCGTTGGTTGATCGGGGAGCTTCTCAGTCCGCTGCTTTTTGCGATTGCCGCCTTCACCGTGGTCTCCCTCTCAGTTGGGGTGATGTTCGAACTGGTGCGTCAGATCGTTGAGTCGGGCCTTCCTGTCGCCATAGCAGTGCAAGTGCTTTTGCTAAGGCTCCCCAGCTTTCTGGTGATCTCATTTGCGATGGCCACCCTCATGGCAACCTTGTTGGCCTATAGCCGTCTGTCAGCCAACAGCGAGCTCACAGCCCTGCGCAGTGTTGGCGTGACAGCCACGCGCATGATCGTGCCCGCCCTGATTGTTGCGCTGTTGATGTCAGGCCTCACCTTCGTCTTTAACGATGTGGTGGTGCCCAGAGCCAATCGATCTGCTGAAATCACCTTGCGTCGTGCGCTTGGGAAGGCAATTGCCACAGAAAAGGGAAGCAACATTGTGTATTCCCGCTTTGGTCGAATTCAAGACCCCGATGGCAGCAGTAGCAAAGGACTCGCGCAACTTTTTTATGCCAGGCAGTTCAAAGATGGCGTGATGAGCGGAGTCACCGTTCTCGATTTCACCCGCGCTGGCTTCACGCAGATGCTTGTGGCCGATCGTGCTGTCTGGAACGAGCGCCAAGCCAAGTGGCAGTTTTTTGATGGGCAGATTCTCACGTTGACCCCCTCTGGCAGCACTACATCAGCCGACTTCGATCAATACCTCTATCCACTCAGTGCAGCGCCGATCCGCATCGCTCAATTGCCGAAAGATGCCAACAACATGACGGTTGCCGAAGCCCTGCGTGCGCGGGAGCTGCTGGAACAAGCGGGTGATATCAAAGAAGCGCGGCGGCTTCAGGTGCGAATTCAAGAGAAATTCACGCTGCCGATGGCATGCCTGGTTTTCGGCCTGATCGGCGCCAGCCTGGGGGCGAAGCCCAATAGCCGTACAAGCCGTAGCCAAGGGTTCGGAATCAGCGTTGTGTTGATCCTTGTGTATTACGTGTTGAGCTTCAGCTTCAGTTCCCTTGGCGTCAAAGGCACCCTGCCTCCATTGTTGGCCGCTTGGTCACCGGTTTTGATTTCATTGGCTGGTGGTGGTTTTCTGCTTCGACAGGCCAGCCGTTGATCCTTCCCGGCAGAATCAGGTCACTCTTGATCGTCTCTTGGCTGCTTTGGGGAGTTTCGACCTGCAATCCATCACTTCAGAACCGGTGCTGCTATTGGGATTGGCAGCGTTTGCTTTGCTGCTCATAGCCCTTCCTTGGTGCTTCTGGGCCCTGTCCAACGGCCGCAGCTCCAGTGGGGTGCGCTCTCTTTTGGGCTTATCGAATCTGCTGCTAACCGCACAGCTGGTGTTGCGTTGGTGGCAATCAGGGCATTTCCCGATCAGCAATCTCTACGAATCACTGTGCTTCCTGGCTTGGGCGTGCACCCTCACCCAGCTCTTAGTGGAACGTCAGTGGCCTTCACCACTCGTGGCTGCCTCCGCCACACCCATGGGGCTCGGGTGTATTGCCTTTGCCAGTTTCGCTTTGCCGGATCAATTGCAGCAAGCATCGCCCTTGGTTCCTGCTTTGCGCAGCAGCTGGCTGGTGATGCATGTGAGTGTGATCATGGTGAGTTATGCCGCACTTCTGGTGGGCTCTCTGCTCTCGGTTGCTGTTCTGGTGACGGATCGTGGTCAGCAACTTGAGCTTCGCAGCAGTTCCATTGGAAGCGGGGCATTCCGAAAAGCCGTGTCGATGACAGGTGAGACAAGTGCCGTTGGAGTGCAAGCTGCACCCGAACTGCAGTTGTCATCGATCGATTTCAGTCGCAGTGAACAGCTCGACAGTCTCAGCTATCGAACCATCACTGTGGGATTCCTGTTGTTGACAGTGGGAATCATCAGTGGAGCCGTTTGGGCCAACGAGGCTTGGGGAAGTTGGTGGAGCTGGGATCCCAAGGAGACCTGGGCTCTGATCTGTTGGTTGGTTTATGCGGCTTATCTGCACACGCGACTGAGTCGCGGCTGGCAAGGGCGAAGACCAGCAATGGTTGCTTCATTGGGTTTGGTCGTGATTGTGGTTTGCTATATCGGCGTCAACTTGCTGGGTATCGGACTGCATAGCTATGGCTGGTTCTTTGATGCGTAGCAAGAACAACGGCCTGCACGATCAGCCTTTTGCAGGCATGACAACATCAATCACTGGGATAGGCACGGTAGTGGCTGCTGTTTTGAAACTCGTCAAAAGCACCTGTCAACCTTTGGGCGCTTACGACTCTGCATTGATGATGTTCATCACAGTGCCGGTAGTCACCTCCTGACATCCGCATGCTGTCCGATTCAGAGATTTTGAAGATCAAATCAGGATTCCAGGGCACTAGACCAATTCATCTCATTTAAACGTAAGCAAGCTTTTTTTGATTGAATGTATCAATTACAACCAATACAAAATGAATAATGCAACCCAGCTTCAGGTGTTCGCTTCCAAACATAGTTTAGAACGGTAATGATTGATTCAGACTTCTGAATCTCATACGTCGATCATTTCTGTTCTTGATGCATCCGCACCATGGAATTGTTCATCGGATTGGCCATGCTCTTACCCCTCTCCGCATTGGCGATTCAGGCAAGAGAAGCAGAGAGTGATAACGATCACTGCGATTTTCTTTGATAATCCCGCGGACAACACCTTGCTGGGGCCGAAAGCATTTGAGCAATCGGCCCCAACAAGGTGTCCGGACGTCAATCTCAGACCAGGACGGCCTCAGGACGCTTGCTGTCACGAATGCCTTGGATGGCAGCCGCGTAATCGGGTTGGTTGAACACCCCTGAGCCGCTCACGATGGCGTTGGCTCCAGCTTCGATCACTTTCCAAGCATTGCCACCCTTCACGCCGCCATCCACTTCGATCCAGGGATCTAGACCTTTTTCATCGCACATGCGACGGAGATCGCGAATTTTCTGAACCTGGTTTTCGATGAAGCTTTGGCCGCCAAACCCGGGGTTGACGCTCATGATCAACACGAGATCACACAACTCGAGGCAATACTCCAGGGTGCTCAAGGGCGTGCTGGGATTCAGAACAGCACCTGCCTGTTTGCCGAGGTCCTTGATCTGAGCAAGATTGCGATGCAGGTGGGGGCAGGCCTCAACCTGAACCGAAATGATGTCGGCACCGGCTTTAGCGAAATCGGGAACGTACTTTTCGGGTTCAACGATCATCAGGTGCACGTCCAAGGGCTTGGTCGTGACTGGTCGCAGTGCTTCAACGATCAGAGGACCGATCGTGATGTTGGGAACGAAGCGACCGTCCATCACGTCGACGTGGATCCAATCAGCGCCGGCTTGGTCAACAGCTTTGACCTCCTCGCCGAGTCGTGAGAAATCCGCAGAAAGGATGGATGGAGAGACCACCAGGGACTTGGTGCTCATGACGGGAAGACTGCTGAGACCAGGAGATTGTAAAGAGTGCGGAAGTCGCTGATACAGTTAGCCGCGCTTTTGAGTGAAAAGCCCAGTGGCACCAAGCCCAGTGAGCTGACACTCATCGCATCCGTCCCCCCCGCCGCACTCCCGTGGATCGCACTCTCATCCAGGAAATTCTCGAGGTCGTTGAGCAGGCGGCTATCGCCTCAGCCCGCCTCACTGGTCTCGGCAAGAAGGATGAAGCCGATGCTGCCGCTGTTGAGGCCATGCGTCAGCGCATGGGTCAGATCGAAATGCAGGGCCGCATCGTGATCGGTGAAGGCGAGCGTGATGAAGCTCCCATGCTTTACATCGGTGAGGAAGTCGGCAGTGGATCAGGTGCGGGCGTTGACTTCGCAGTCGACCCCTGCGAAGGCACGAATCTGTGCGCCAACAACCAGAGAGGCTCCATGGCCGTTCTGGCTGCCTCCGATCGCGGTGGTCTCTTCAACGCTCCAGACTTCTACATGAAGAAGCTGGCTGCACCTCCGGCTGCCAAGGGCAAGGTGGATATCCGCAAGTCGGCCACCGAAAACATCAAGATTCTCAGCGAGTGTCTGGGAATGGCGGCGAGTGAGCTCACAATCGTGGTGATGGACCGTGCTCGCCACAAGGACTTGATCGCTGAGATCCGTGCCACAGGCGCTCGTGTTCAACCGATCTCCGATGGCGATGTGCAGGCCGCAATCGCTTGCGGATTTGCTGGCACTGGCACCCACTGTCTGATGGGCATCGGCGCAGCTCCCGAGGGCGTGATCTCCGCAGCTGCCATGCGTGCTCTCGGCGGACACTTCCAGGGTCAGCTCGTCTACGACCCCGCCGTCGCCCAGACCAAGGAATGGGCTGATCTCACCAAAGAGGGCAATCTCGCCCGCTTGGCTGAAATGGGTATCGCTGATCCCGACAAGATCTATGAAGCCGAGGAACTGGCCTCTGGGGAACACGTGGTGTTCGCCGGCAGTGGAATCACTGACGGGTTGCTTTTCCATGGCGTTAAGTTCGAGTCGGACTGCACGCGCACAAGCAGCCTGGTGATCAGCAATCTCGATAACACCTGCCGCTTCACCAACACGGTGCACATCAAGGACGGAGCTCAGAGCATCGCGCTGAGCTGACTTTTTCGTACACGCAACAAGGGATTCCTCCATGCACATCGCCGTTGTCGGCCTCAGTCATCGAACGGCACCGGTTGAAGTGCGCGAAAAGCTCAGCATCCCTGAGCAGACCATGGAGGAGTCTCTTCAGAACCTGCGCGGTCATGACCAGGTGCTTGAGGCTTCCATCCTCAGCACCTGCAACCGTCTTGAGATTTACACACTGGTTCGTAATCCCGAGCTTGGAATCAGTGCTGTTCGCGAATTCCTAAGCAGCCATTCCGGTTTGGAAACTGGGGACCTTAAACCCCACCTGTTTGCTTATCACCACGAGGATGCCGTGGGGCATCTCCTGCGAGTCGCTGCTGGCCTCGACAGTCTGGTGCTTGGAGAAGGACAGATCCTCTCCCAGGTCAAAAAAATGATGCGCCTGGGGCAGGAACACAAGTCCCTTGGCCCGATCCTGAATCGCCTGCTGACCCAGGCTGTAAGCACTGGCAAACGCGTCCGTTCAGAAACAAATCTCGGCACCGGAGCCGTCTCCATCAGTTCTGCCGCTGTTGAACTGGCCCAACTCAAGCTGGGCCAAAGTCGTGGTCTCGACGAGCTTGTCACCCTCGAAGATGAGCAGGTCGCCGTTGTCGGCGCAGGCCGGATGAGTCGTTTGCTGTTGCAACATCTGCAGGCCAAAGGTGCTTCAGGGGTGGTTGTGCTCAATCGCACGGTGGCGCGAGCGGAAGCTCTCGCTGCAGACTTTCCAACCCTGCCTGTGCAATGCAGACCGCTCAAGGATCTCGATCACTGCCTGAGCACTTGCTCCTTGATTTTCACCAGCACGGCTGCTGACGATCCGATCATTGATGCAGAGCGGTTATCCAAGCTGAATCGACGCAGTTCACTGCGTTTGATCGACATCGGCGTTCCCCGCAATATTGCAGCCGATGTTGAGGGCATTGGCGGAGTCGATGCCCACGACGTTGATGACCTCAAAGAGGTGGTTGAGCGCAACCAAGAGGCCCGTCAGCAGGTGGCCCGGGAAGCCCAAGGCCTTCTGGATGATGAAGCACGGCAGTTCCTTGAGTGGTGGGACTCCCTGGAGGCTGTCCCCACAATCAATCGCTTGCGTTCCTCCATGGAATCCATCCGTTCGGAGGAGCTGATGAAAGCCCTGAGCCGCATGGGTCCTGATTTTTCAGCGCGGGAACGCAAGGTGGTGGAGGCCCTCAGCAAGGGCATCATCAATAAAATCCTGCACACTCCTGTCACGGCGCTGAGAAGCCCTCAGCCGCGTTCCGATCGTCAGAACGCCCTTTCAGTCGTGGAGCGCTTGTTTGATCTGCAAGCCGACGAAGACTCAGTCCAGAACTGATTCGCACCATTCTTGCTGGATCTTGCCCATTCCCCGGTTGAGATCGGGAAAAGTCCAGTAAGTTTGCTCCGCAACGCCGATCTGCGGGGGCGGCATGAAGCGCGTTCTGGCCATCATTCTCGGGGGAGGCGCTGGAACGCGCCTTTACCCTCTCACCAAGATGCGGGCCAAGCCCGCAGTGCCACTCGCTGGTAAGTACCGACTGATTGATATACCGATCAGTAACTGCATCAACTCCAACATCAACAAGATGTATGTGTTGACACAGTTCAATAGCGCCTCACTCAACAGGCACCTCAGCCAGACTTATAACCTTTCAGCGGGTTTTGGTCAGGGTTTCGTTGAGGTCCTGGCTGCTCAACAGACCCCGGAAAGTCCATCCTGGTTCGAGGGAACTGCGGATGCTGTTCGCAAATACCAGTGGCTTTTCCAAGAGTGGGACGTTGATGAGTATCTGATCCTTTCGGGTGATCAGCTGTACCGAATGGACTACAGCCTGTTCATCAATCACCACCGCAGCACCGGCGCAGACTTGACTGTTGCGGCTCTCCCCGTTGACGCCAAGCAGGCTGAGGCATTCGGTCTAATGCGCACCGACGAGGATGGCCGCATCCTGGAATTCAGGGAAAAGCCCAAGGGTGATTCCCTCTTGGAGATGGCGGTTGACACGTCTCGGTTCGGGCTCAGTGCTGAGTCAGCCAAAGAGCGCCCTTACTTGGCCTCCATGGGGATCTACGTGTTCAGCCGTGACACCCTGTTTGATCTCCTTCACCAGAATCCAACCCACAAGGATTTCGGCAAAGAGGTGATCCCTGAAGCACTTCAGCGTGGCGATCGTCTCAAGAGCTATGTCTTTGATGATTACTGGGAAGACATCGGCACCATCGGGGCGTTTTACGAAGCCAACCTGGCGTTGACCCAGCAGCCCACTCCGCCGTTCAGTTTTTACGACGCTGAGTTTCCGATCTACACCCGTCCTCGTTACTTACCTCCCAGCAAGCTTGTGGATTCTCAGATCACCGACTCAATCATCGGTGAGGGCTCGATCCTCAAGTCCTGCAGCATCCATCATTCGGTGCTTGGGGTGAGAAGCCGTGTTGAAGACGAGGTGGTTCTTCAAGATTCGCTGCTGATGGGTTCGGACTTCTTCGAGTCATCGAGCGAACGAGCCGTCTTGAGGGAGCGTGGGGGAATCCCGCTGGGTGTGGGCAAAGGAACCACTGTGAAGCGAGCGATCCTCGATAAGAACGCCCGCATCGGCAGCAACGTCACCATCGTCAACAAGGACCACGTTGAAGAAGCCGATCGTCCCGAGCACGGCTTCTACATCCGTAACGGAATTGTTGTTGTGGTGAAAAACGCCTCGATCCCCGACGGAACGGTGATCTGATCCCCTAATCCTCACAGAGGTTATCCAGGTTGCAGCCGAACCTTGATTACGTGGTCACACTGACGCCAGAGTGTCGTTTGTGTGACCATGTCTAAGGCCCACTTCGGTCTGATCGGGCTCGGTGTGATGGGGGAAAACCTTGTCCTCAACGCAGAGAGCAACGGTTTTTCAAGCGTCGTCTACAACCGCACCTACGCCAAGACAGAGGAGTTCCTGTCTGGACGGGGAGCCGATAAAAACATTCAGGGTGCCACCGACCTTCAAGACTTCGTCAGCAAGCTGGAGCGCCCCCGCCGCATTCTGATGATGGTGAAGGCTGGGGGACCGGTTGATGCGGTGATTCAGCAGATCTCTCCTTTTCTGGAAGAGGGAGATTTGCTGATCGATGGTGGAAATTCCGAGTATCACGACACCGAGCGCCGCGTCGCTGAGCTGGAGAGCAAAAGTTTCGGCTTCATCGGCATGGGCGTCTCCGGTGGCGCCAAAGGTGCTCTCGAGGGGCCAAGCATGATGCCAGGCGGGACAAAGGCGTCCTACGACGCCATTGAGAGCCTGGTTCGCAAAATGGCTGCCCAAGTGGAGGACGGCCCCTGCGTGACCTACATCGGTCCAGGGGGATCTGGTCACTTCGTGAAAACCGTCCACAACGGCATTGAATACGGGATTGAGCAGATCCTTGCCGAGGGCTACGACCTCATGAAGCGCGTGGGTGGCATGAACGGCACCCAGATGGCCGACGTCTTCGCCCATTGGAACAGCACCGAAGAGCTGTCGTCGTACCTCGTTGAAATCACAGAAGTGTGCCTGCGCACCAAGGATCCCGACGATGGCGCCGACTTGGTGGAAAAAATTCAAGACAAGGCCGGGCAGAAGGGAACAGGGCTCTGGACCGTTGTGAGTGCCCTGCAGATGGGGGCCTCTGTCCCCACGATCTATGCCTCCTTGAACGGACGAGTGATGAGTTCGATGAAGGAGCAGCGGATCAAGGCGGAGCCAATCCTCAAGGGCCCGGCGATCAAGTCGTTTGATATGGGGACCCCAGCCGATGGAATGGCTCCATTGATGGATGCCATGGTTTTGGCTTGTATGGCGAGCTACGCCCAGGGAATGGAGCTGTTGCGCATTGCTTCAGCTGAGCACAATTACAACCTGCACATGCCCTCGATCGCTCAGATCTGGAAGGGTGGCTGCATCATCCGTGCTCGGCTTCTGAAACGCATTCAGGATGCATTCAATGCTGATCCTCAGCTGGCCAACCTGTTGATCGATCCTTGGTTTGCGGAGCAGGTGAACCGCAGGCTTCCAGGTCTGGCCAAGGTGGTCGCCGGAGCTGCCGAAGCTGGAATTCCTGTCCCCTGCTTGAGCAGCACGCTTGACTACATCAACAGCTATCGCACGGCGCGATTGCCTCAGAACCTGGTGCAAGCCATGCGCGACTGCTTTGGTTCACACACTTATGAGCGTGTCGATAAGGACGGAATCTTCCACACTGAATGGTTGAACTGAGCTCAGAACGATGACCTCCTATCGCATCGAGCGGGCCTCAGATCCTCAGGATCTGGCCCGCCTCGCCGCTGAGCACATCGGTGCTGCCATCGATTTGGCTCTTGATCAGCGCGATCGCGCCCAGATTGCCCTCTCAGGAGGAAGCACACCCGCCCGTGCCTACGAGCGTCTCGCTCAAGAGCATCTTCCCTGGGACCGTGTGGATGTCGTGCTTGGCGATGAACGCTGGGTTGCAGCTGATGATGAATCCAGCAATGCCCGGATGCTGCGCAACACGCTTCTCAAAGCAGGGCAACCAGGCTCCCACGCCTGCTTTCATCCCGTTCCCACCGTGGAGTTGCCCACTGCAGAAGCCAGTGCGGAGGCTTTCGCCTCTCTGCTGACCAAGGTTTGTGAGGGAAATCCGCCGGTGTTTGATCTCATGTTGCTCGGTCTGGGTGATGACGGTCACACCGCATCGCTGTTCCCAGGAACGGACGCTCCGAAGGTGCAGGATCAATGGAGCACGGTCGGTCGAGGCAAGGGACTCGACCGGATCACACTCACAGCACCGGTTCTGAGTGCAGCGAGGAAAGTGTTGTTCCTTGTGAGTGGAGAAGGCAAGCATCAGGCACTGTCGCGCCTGATTGACCCTTCAGAATCGTCAGAACGAACCCCTGCCAAACTGGTGAGTCCAAGCACGGAAATTCTTGTGCTTGCTGATCAGGCTGCTTCCCAAGGTCTTTGACGACGCCACCATCCCAGCCCGCTCCCCAGATCCGTGTGCTTGCTTCCGGCGCCTCCTTCAATGGATGGGCCAGCCTTAATGACACGATCATGGGCGGGTCGAGCAGGGCTGGCTGCCGCGTCACCGATGAGGGCCTTCGACTGGAAGGCGACGTCGTGAGCGAGGGCGGCGGCTTTGTCAGCTGCCGCTCTCCGGTTTACAAACCGCCCTTGGATCTGTCTGCGTTCCGAGGGCTGCGTCTGTCCCTGGATGGGCAGGGGCGGAGTTTCAAGTTTGCAGTGGCGTGCCGTGATGGCGTGCTCGGATTAACAGAGCTCATCCCTGGCGGGTTGCGATGGGTGTCCACCGTGCCGACTCAATCGCAAGGCACCACCGTGATTGACATTCCTTTTGATCAGCTCAAACCCGTTGTGAGGGCCAGCCCCATCAAGTTGCCACTCCGCTTTGATCCCACCTGCATCACGCGGCTTCAACTGCTGCATTCCCGATTCGGCGACGATGGCGAAGCCAACCCCGGCTTCCGATCAGGATCGATTGCGTTGTTGATCCGTTCCATCGAAGCCTTCTGAGATGGCGTCCTGTGCGCCGCTGGAAATCCTGATCGCAGCAGCAGCTGATCTGTGTTGCAAGCCTTGGCTTCATGCGGTTGTTTCCGCTGAGGATGCAACCCCTGAGGATTACTGCGGCAGGATCGAGTGCCGTGATGCTGACGGGATTCGTCTCGAACGCAATGATCTCGAGCTGGAGCTCTACCGGAGCGGATCCGATCTCAATCTGACCCTTTCATGGGCCGATCAACCCACACGACCGATCCTTTGGCACGGACAGCACCCTGTGTGGATGAACGGGGAGACAGGTGAGCGGTGCACAGCCCCCAATGATGGTGGTTCGCTCGAAGCGTTGGCTCGCCGGCTGCGAGCGTTGCTGGCCTGACGCAATGGTCAACGACCGCTAGAGACGTTGGCGACGAGATGCAACTGGTCGCGGATGGAGTCAACACCTGCCACCTCAAGCACCAGGGCATCACCGGGTTCGCTGCCAGCTGGACAGGTAGCAGCAAGATCAAGGGCCAACTCTTCGAGGCGCACCAACCCCAGGCGATCCTGAGGACGCAGCCAGCGCAGAAAATCAACCGGCCAACGCGCGTTGGCGTGTTGCTCGAACCAAACCTGCTGCCAGTGGCGCTGATCTTCCCGGGTGACGGCAATGCCTTCACGAACGGCTGTGTCGATCTGCTGGAGAAGGGTTTGCAATGACTCGGTGTTCAGAGGCTCTTCATTTGCATGTGGGTAGAGCAGGGCTGCGAACTGACGCTGCACCACCAGATCGCTGTAGCGCCTGATCGGGGATGTGGCCTGTGCATACGCGGAAAGACCAAGGCTGAAATGGGCTGCGGGAGTGGTTCCCATCAACCCGCGACTGAGACAGCGCTTGATGGCTGCAAAACGCACGGCACCATCACCAAGGCTCTCCAGTTGAGCCGCTGATGGAAGTTCAGCAGGAAGCTGACTTCGAAAGGGAAGAGGCAGGTCGTGCTCGATGCCCTGGGATGCCGCAACGCTGCCGCAAAGGATCATGGCTTCGGCCACCATGTCCCGAGATGGACTGGGTTCGGTGATCTCGATGGTTGGTTGACCATCCCGACAGCGAATGCGACCTTCCGGCAAATCCATCAACAACGCTCCCCGTTGCACGCGCCACTGACGTCTAGTGGTGAGCAAGGCATGAAGATCCGAGAGATCAGCCTCTTCCGGTGGCGCCAAATCAATCAATTCGTCGGCATCGTCGTAGGTGAGCCGATAGCGCGGGTTGACCCAGCTTCGGCAGAGTCCACTGGCTGTGACGTCACCGGAGGCATCAAGATCCACCCAGGTGCTCCAGGCTGGATTGCGCTGGCCTGCCTTCAGGCTGAACACTTCGCTTGAGAGCTTTGAGGGGAACATGGGCAAGAGTCCCCTGGAGAGATACAAGCTGCTTCCCCTGCGGCGCGCCTCGAGATCGAGGGGAGAGCCCGCTGTGATCAATCGACTGGGATCGGCAATGTGAATCCAGATTCGGAGATGGTCATCGGCCAGTCGTTCAAGCCCTAGGGCATCATCGATATCTTTTGTTTCGGCGTCATCGATCGTGAAGCAGGCGTGGTGGGTGAGATCGCGACGCTCGGAATCACCAGGCTGAGCCTGCATGCTGCAACGCATCAAGCGTTCCGCTTCAGCTGTGAGCTCCGCGCTGAATCCGTAAGACCACGGCGTTCCGGCGATGGATGAAAGCTGATGAGGATCGAGATGACCCAGGGTCACAAGACGCTCGCGAACATCCCCACGGTTTTGATCGAAGCGCAATTGTGTCAGCGACTGTCGAAGCCCAGCCGTGAGGTCGTCGAAGCTGTTGCTTCCAGCGCAGAAACCAATCAGTTGCTCAATCCATTCGAGATGGAGTGGATCCAGCACCTGCCGTTCCACACCTTTTTTGGCGCCGAGGTAATCCAGCCAACGTTGAAATCGGGCCTGCCCGAGTTGCTCTCGTCGCCTCTCGAGCCGTCGGGAGCGGATCTCATCAAGCGATCGCGCACTGACCAAGCCTTGCTTGAGGCGGAAAAGATCATGCCCTGACTCGAGATTCAACCAAGCGGACGCACAGTGCAGGGGATCTTGAGACCCATAAACAAGATCTGCAAAATCAGACAGCGCAACTGTCTCACCTAATTCACCGAGCAGGACCCAGGCTTGGCCCCAATCGCGATGCATGAGACGCGCTCTAGTCAGGGCTTGTTCGTTGAAATCCCATGGAAAAACCCCCAACTTGCCGGCCACAGCGGTGGACGGTGAGCTGGGGGCTATCAGGGTGAGCTGCCGGGCCGGGAGGACTTGCTCCTTGGCCTTGAAACCCACGCTCAAACGCCGTTTGCTGCCCTGAACTGAAAGGACGACAGCAAGTTGAGGAGCTTTGAGGTCGCTGACCCCGACAAGGTCACCGGATTGGAAATCAGCGATCGCCAGAAATCAGCCCTCGGGATTCACGAAGGGCAGGAGGGCCACGATGCGAGCACGCTTGACGGCGTTGGTGAGGTCACGCTGTTGCTTCGCCGTCAGACCTGTGAGACGACGGGGCAGAATCTTGCCGCGTTCAGTGATGAACTTCTTGAGCAGATCCACATCTTTGTAATCGATGGGATCGCCGGGCTTAATCGGTGAAAGGCGCTTCTTGAAAAAGGAGCTGGACATTGCGGTGGTGTTGAAGAAGACGTTTGGACAGAAAGTTCGGATTCAGCAGATCACTTGATCTCTTTGTGAATCGTCATTTTGTTGTCGTGGGGACAGAACTTCTTCAGCTCCAACCGCTCGGTGGTGTTCCGACGGTTTTTTTCAGTGGTGTATCGAGACACACCCTGGGAACGTTTTTCGGTGCTGGACCGGCATTCGGTGCACTCGAGAGTGACAACGATCCGGACGCCCTTGTTCTTGGCCATAAGGACGTTACGCCGCGCTTGCGAAGCGAATGAGAAACAACAACTCTACAGGGCAGCCTTCCTCTTCTTCATCACTCTCCCAGCACGAAAGAGTCCGTAGGATCCCCCACCGACGTCATGTTTCCCCATGCGGGTTTCCCTCTCCTGGCTGAAGGATCTGGTTCAAGTGAATGAACCTGCCGATCAGCTGGGGGATCGGCTGTCGATGGCGGGCTTTGAGGTTGAGGAACTCGAGGATCTCAGCCTTCTGGCCCAGGGGGTTGTGGTGGGCCATGTTCTTGAGAAGACCAAGCATCCCAATGCCGACAAGTTGAGTGTGTGCACGGTGGATGTGGGGGCTGAGGCTCCGCTTCAGATCGTTTGTGGTGCACCCAATGTGCGAGCAGGCATCCATGTACCTGTGGCCATGGTGGGTGCTGTGCTTCCTGCGGTGAAACTCACCATCAAAGCCGGGGAACTGCGAGGAGTGAGCAGTCAGGGCATGATCTGTTCCCTCGCAGAGCTGGGGCAAACAAGTGCTGTCGACGGCATTGCCATTCTTGAGGATCTGGTGTCTGAAGTACCGGCACCTGGTGTGTCAATCGCACCGGTGTTGGGACTCGACGACACCGTTCTCGAACTCGCGATTACGGCCAATCGCCCTGATGGACTGTCGATGACAGGCATCGCCCGTGAAGTGGCAGCCCTGACCGGATCTGATCTCTCTCTCCCAGATACACCAGCACCAACCTCTTGCGAGGCCTTGACTCCCAGCGCCGGATTCGCCGAGGCCATGCAGAGAGGTGGGATCTACGCCGTCACCGAGGTCATGCAGCTCGACGGCGCCAAGCGCTCGCCTCAATGGATGCAGCAGCGTCTTCAACGCGCTGGAGTGAATCCTGTGAATGCCGTCGTGGATATCGGCAATCTGGTGATGTTGGAACAGGGACAACCCCTGCATGCGTTCGACGCCGACGCCCTCGAAGCGCTCTGCGGGCAGCCCATCAAGGCAGCGGATTTCGGCTTGCGTCAGGCGCACGACCAGGAACCCTTCCGTGGCTTGGATGGCCGTGACTTGGTGCTTGATTCCAGAGTTCAGGTGGTGACGTGCTGCGATCGAGCCGTTGCCATTGCTGGCGTGATGGGCAGTGCAAACACTGCAGTCAACGACACAACCCAGCGGATTTGGCTGGAATCAGCGCTCTTCACGCCCACGTCCGTGCGCAGCAGTAGCCGTGCCACTGGCCAGCGCACGGATTCCAGCAGCCGTTACGAGAAGGGTTTGCCCAGGGAAATCACTCTGCTGGCTGCAGGACGGGCGCTCTCACTCCTGAAAACGATGCTGGGGGCCGAAATCGGACAGACATGGCAATGCGCTGCCGAACCTGCTCCAGCACCGGTTGTGGAGCTTCGTCGCAACGCTCTGCACCAATTGTTGGGACCACTGGCTCCCACAGCCCCTGATGCTGAGGCTCAAGACCTCGACGATGGTCGCGTCGAAGCTTGCCTGAAGTCGCTCGGCTGTTCGCTCACGGCAACAGACGACGGATGGGAAGTCATCGTGCCCCCGTCCCGTCGCCTCGATTTGCTGCGGGAAGTTGACCTCATCGAGGAAGTGGCCCGTCTTGTTGGATTCGATCACTTTGAGTCCCATCTGCCTGACCCACTACGGCCTGGTCAGTTGTCCACGGCGCAGCAAGCAGAACGTCGCTTGCGCCAGCGCCTGTGTGCATTCGGTCTTCAGGAAGTCACAACGCTTTCCCTCACCCGTGCGGACGACTCGGATGCGAATCGGATTGCCATCAGCAATCCTCTGCTTGCCGAAACAAGCCATTTGCGCACGGCACTTTGGCAAGAGCATCTCGAAATCTGCCAGCGCAATCTGCAAGCCTCTCAACCTGGTTGCTGGTTGTTTGAAATTGGCAACGTCTTTTCACCCGATTCCAGCGGAGTGCATCAGCAATCTCGCCTCGGTGGCGTGATCTGTGGCGAGCGCCGCCTCTCCCGCTGGCGCACGAGCGGAAAGACGGCGCCACTGAGTTACTTCGAAGCACGGGGAATCTTCACGGCTCTCTTGTCATCTTTGGGTATCGACAGCATGGATCGGCGTCTCAGCGATGACGTGCGTCTTCATCCAGGGCGTGCCGCCACAGTTGTCGTGGAAGGGAAACCCCTTGGATGTTTCGGACAGCTGCATCCATCACTTTGCGATGACTTTGAGTTGCCTCCTGAGACCTATCTCTTCGATTTCGACACAGCACTGCTTCTCAATGCCGCCACAAGAAACAACCGCTGGATTCCGCAGTTCAAGACCTATTCAACCCTGCCAGCATCGGAGCGGGATTTAGCCATGGTGGTTTCAAAGTCTCTCCCATCCGGTGATTTGCTCCAGGCCATTCGCAAGGCTGGTAAACCCTTGCTGGAATCTGTTGAACTCATTGACCGCTTTGAATCCGACCAGTTGGGAGCCGACCGCTGCAGTCAAGCGTTCCGTCTGCGCTACCGCGGCAAAGACAGCACCCTCACCGATGACCAAATCCAGCGCGTGCATGAGAAGGTGCGTCAGGCACTGATCAAGCAGTTCGAGGTCGAACTTCGGAGCTGACCCGAACCATCATCACCAGGCATTCTAGATGGGAGGTTTGGGGAAAGAAATCAACGGGGCTGATCGTTTCAATCCGATACGGGCCATCAGGACCTGCTAGCTGCTGCAGATCTCTGGCCAGAGTTGCGGGATCACAGCTCTGATAGATCAAGAATGCTGGCGGAATCGCCAGAATCATCTGCAACACGTCAGGAGCAAGACCTTTTCGGGGAGGGTCGACAACCAAAACTTGATGGATCGGCAGAAGTTGGCGTAAGTGATCCACGACATCCCCATCGAGGAAGGTTGCCGTTCTGAGTGCATTACGTCGCGCATTCTCCTGCGCCTGAATCACTGACGCGCGATTGATTTCCAATCCGATCACGTTCAATCCAGCAGCTGCCAACGGCAGGGCGATGGTCCCGATGCCGCAGTACGCATCAATCACATTCGCCGACGGTGCGACACCCACAATCCAGTCACGGATCAGCGTCACCACCTGCTCCGCCCGTTCGGTGTTCACTTGAAAGAACGTCGTGGTTCCAAGCTGAAGCGTCAAGCCGCAGAAGGACTCCTCGATCACGTCCTGTCCCTGTAGGCAGAGCGTCTGCGCACCGAGCACGGTGTTGCTGCGCTTGGGTTGCACATTCAGAGTGACCCCCTTCAGCGCAGGCCAACGCTGCATCCATTGCCCAGCCAGTTGCTCCAGCCCGGGGAGATGCTCCGTCGCTGATACCAGTGAAATCAGCAACTCTCCTGTTCTCACGCCGATCCGTAGCCCGAGGTGTCTCAGCCCCGGTTTGCCTCGCAAATCGGAGTCCATCGGCCAGTTGGTGTCGCTCAGATCCCGTTTGATGGGCTCGATCAAGGCATCCAGCCGTGGGTCAAGCACCGGACAGTGATTCAGATTCACGATGCGGTGACTGCCGCGGCGGTAATAGCCAAGCCGAAGTTCTCCCTCAAGCCGTTGAAGCGGGATCAGGGCACGATTGCGGTACCCAAGGGATTGAGCTTCAGGGCTGACCAGAGGCGCAGCCAGATCCGTCAATCCTCCGATTCGATGGAGGGTTGCATGGAGATGATCCTGCTTCCAGCGGTTCTGTGCCTCCACGCTGAGGTGCTGGAGCGTGCATCCACCACAGGCATGGGCAAGGATGCAAGGTGGTCGCCTGGCATCGGCTGAGGGCTCGATGCTCTGGATTTTTTTCCCATGCCATTGGCGACGCTGTCGCTGCAGCAGCTGGACGCTGGCGAGCTCACCAGGAAGCAGTTCCGGCACCGTGATCACCCAGCCGTTCCAGCGCGCAATGCCTCGCCCCTGCTGGTCTAGATCCTCTCCGTGAACGGCGATGGTCAGGCCTGGCCTGGGTGAATCAGAGCTTGATGTCATTGCAAAGGCGTAACACCCCCCACCTCACATCCATGGCTGGGGTTCAGGAGCTTTAAACTTTCCCAAGCATGCCAGCCGTCATGAGCGTTGTAAGGGATCTGATCCTCAAAGCCGATGACGATTTGCGCTACCCCAGCAGCGGTGAGCTCAACTCGATCGTCGAGTTTCTCGGTCAAGGCTCCCTTCGTCTCTCTGTGGTGCGGATCCTCTCCGACAACGAAAAGAAGATCGTTGATGAATCGGCTCGCCAGTTGTTCAGTCTTCGTCCTGAGTACGTCGCACCCGGTGGCAATGCATACGGGCAGAAGCAGCGTGCTCAATGCTTGAGGGATTACAGCTGGTATTTGCGGCTTGTCACCTATGGCGTTCTGGCCGGCAGCACCGAAATGATTGAGCAGATCGGCTTGATCGGTGCCCGTGAGATGTACAACAGCCTTGGCGTCCCCATGCCCGGAATGGTGGATGCGATGCGTGCGATGCGGGAAGCCTCTTTGGTTCTTCTCTCCGACGACCAACAACGGCTCGCTGGCCCTTATTTCGATTTTCTGATCCAAGGGATGCAAACCAGCACCTGACGCCTGCAGCTCCCGAGCTCCCCTGAGGCCCTCGAACGAGGGCCTTTTTTGTTGGATTGCTGCCTTGGGAGCAGGCCAATCAAGCGCATCAGAGATCCCTTATGAGACTTATTTGTAGACTCAGCGCGATTCCCATGCGAGAGCAGCAAGAACGGCAGAGAACCAGGTTGTCGGGGGTCAGTGCAGCGTTTTAAAGCTGCGTCACTGTGTCTACAGCAGGTACGCAAGAAAGACAACCTTGTGTTCGCAATGGATTTGAAGGGCTTTGTATTCATTGGACTCCGGCTGTTCTGGCATGGACGCGCTGACGCGCCACTCAACAGCACATCAAGTCGCCAAGGGCATTGCGACGTTAAAAACCAATCACGAGCATTTAAAAATGCAGAAAAATCAATGTTGATAGAAATAGCTTGACCATCTCATCTGAGTTGCATTTTGAGTCTTAAATAGAGTCTTGTCTGGCTCTCTCGATACAGGCTTGTTGGTCTGTCTGGCGCCTGTCTACTCCTGGCTCTGATCCTTTTGCCGATACAGCTCTTTGAGCATCTGATAAGCCTCATTCAATCGACGCATCGCTTCCGTGGATCCACCAGAGTCGGGATGCACTTCCACAGCCTTGCGCTTGTAGGCATCGCGAATGGTGCGAAGCGTCAACGAATGGCCTGCCTGGGTTGGTAATTCAAGTTGTCGCAATGCACCATGCAAAGTCATGGTGGATTCGAGAGTTTCAAACGAGGTGACCTTGCGGCTGCGTTTGAAACGGTTCACAAAGCGACGAATCAACGTTGGGATCCGGTCGATCACGGTTGCTGTGGCGAAGGGATCTTCCAACACCGCAGCAGCAACAATGACGTGTTCAAAGCGAGGGCTCTGCACAGGCCAGTTGCCGCAAATCTGATCCATCGCATTCTTGACCTGAGACCAAGTGAACGCACGGCCCTCGCTGCCATCGATCTGCGGCCAGATGTCCCTGGCCATCCAAAGCATCACAGCGTCCATCACAGTGTCACCTGGGGATGAACCGTAAAGGCTCATCCAGTGCTGCAGCGCCGAATCAGACCATGCCTGAAGCTGGCTTGCACTGATTGATGGAACCACTGGAGCATCAACAGACGCTTCCGTCGCCTCCAGGCTGGATCGAATCGCTGCGGTGCGATTTCTGACAAATCCGGGAAGATCAATGCCACCGCCATTGGATCCTGACGATCGGCGTGGTGGAGGTGACGGCGTGGGAACAGGCTCTTCAAGCGGGGATCCGCTTCGGTGATGGTGCGATCCCACCAACACGATGGCCCTGTCCTCGTCGTAAACGGGATCGTTGCCATCTGAACCGGTGACTTGAATTGGGGTTGCGGCACCATCGACGGCTGGTTCAGGGGAGATGGTCTCAGCGTCGGATTCGAAGATCTCCTCTAACAACCGTTCCAGGCAGGCCCCCCTGGAGCGGGCATGCCATTCCTTGCGCAGCTGATCAAGCCGATCAACAAGATGTTCGGGTAGTTCGACGCTGATGCGTTTACCTGACATATCGACGAAACGATCTGGCCCTTCGCACTCGAAGGCTATCGACCCTGAAGACGCCGCAGCCACTCTTGCTGGGCTTTGATGGCCTCGCGATAGCGTTGCTCCAGAGTGCTGTTCACTCGTTGGGGCATGATCATGGCCGGTGGCATCGGATTCAGTCCACCGCGCGGCGCCACCAAGACAGGTGGCGGTGGTGGTGCTGTGATCACTTTCGGTTTGAGAGGTGCTTGCGTCGTTGCTGGCTTCGGAGCCGGAGTCTCCTTGGTCGGTTGAGGTTTTGTTGTGACGGCTGGAGGGGGTGTGGCCGGTCGGACTTTGCGCGCCTTGGCTGCGGCCTCGGCCTTACGTGCTGCTTGGAGCCTCTCTTGCCGTTGCTTGAGCATGGCGAGCTGAGTGTTGGGAACCACGCTCAGCAAATGTCCCGGGGTGGCATCCGCTGGGTAAACAACACTCACGGTGACCTGATTGGGGGCCTGTCCCTTGAGATTCAACTGGGCGAGCGAAAGACTCTGTCCAGAGCGCATTCCAACATGAACTTCCTGATATCCCTCGTCAGTTTTGATACCAATCGAACCTCGAAACGCTGTGAATGGTGGGCGCCCCGATGCCACGGGATGGCTTAACACGAGATCGTGTGGTCCCTCACCGGAGAGATTCAATTCAACATCAAAACGAACACCGTAGGTGCCCACATTATTAACGGCAGAATCCACCATCTTGGTGGCTAACTGATTGACTTGAATGTCGCGCGTTCCGAAGTGATGCTTGCGCGTGCTTGTGAGCGGCACATGCAAAGGTCCCTGGTTCAGATCGTGCCTGATGGATGCTTTGTATTCATCACCGAGGGCAACACCAGCGACTCGAGAAAAGATTGTCCCTGCTTGAATTTCCCTCACACGATCGAGGTAAATCCGCCCCGGAGCAAGGCGACCACTGTTCAGAACAGCAATCAAATCGTTTTCATTTTTCGTCTCTTCAGCAGCAATCACGGCCATATGAAAAGGCCCATCGCTCTGCCCGCGCAACAGGCCATTCATAATTCCGCGAGCAGGAAGAACGCTACTCACGATCACCTTTTTGCTTTTAGGCGGAATGACCACGGTGTCGGGCAGACGGCGGTCGAGTTCTCCACGGAGAATTTGTACGGCCGTAGCATCACCCGGCCCCGTGTTCCAGGGTCTTCGGCCCAAGGGCTTGACGCCCATCAAACGATTGGCTTGATAGGGAGCTTCGAAGCTATTTTTGACAGAACCCCGCTTAAATTGAAGGGTGACAGGTGTTGCGCCTGGATTGATAGCAATGGCGGCAACAGTTAAAAGTCCTCTCGCCCTGCGTCCTCCCAATTTGGTGGAATCGTTCGGATAGTATTTATGGTGCATGTGAACACCAAATTCACCGTTAAACGTGTAAGTGGCGTTTTTGAGGGGTTGATTCGTTTCTGCAGCGACGGCTTGTCCCGGTGCGGTATTCACCAATATTCCTGGACCTTTAACAATTTCAGGCTGGTTGGAATGCAGCACTGGAACGTTGTTGAACGCGCCATTCAAGGGCTTGGCGCGTTGTCCGGCCATCAGAGGCACATACGCCAACGCAGGTCGAACTTCAACAGACGCAATGATCGCAACTGAGACGCTCACCAGGACCAGTTTTGGGATTCGGTGAGACACGCGAGACTGGTTCCTGGGGGAGCGCATGAGCGCAAGTTCCAAACTTAATCGTCAGATCAAAAACCGCCAAGTCGCCGAGAAGCCCGCAGCGAAGATTTTCTCTGGGCAGGATGGTGTCATCAGACGTTTCACCATGTTCCCTCCCTTCGATTGCATGTCCTGCGCCGATGCTGAATGGCAGCAAAAGCAAAAGTCCCGCAAATTGCGCATGCTGCGCTTCTGGCGCGATGGTCTCGAGCGTCAGCTTGCAGCCGTGTCTGCCGCGATCTCCACTCTTGAACAACAGATCGAGCGCGATCAGTCAGCACAGAGCTGAGGTTCAAGGGCCGAGCGGAGCTGTTCAAGACCGCGCTTCACGCGTCGTTGCATGGTCATGGCACTGACGCCTGACGCCTTTCCTGCGGCGCGGAGGCTTAGGCCGTGTAAGACAACCTCTTCAATGGCTGTGCGTTCAGGTCCGCCTAACCCGCTCAATGTCGTTTGAACAAGCTTCGATCGTTCGATCTGCTCGATCGCAACGGTGAGTTCGTGATTCGGATCTGCAACCGCCTCGGCGCAGCAGTACACCCGCCGAAGCGGAGCTCCACTGTTCTGGGCCCCCTCTTCATTCTCCTTGCTCTCCTGCCATCGTCTCGGCATGCGCACCATCGATGCGTTGTCCCTTAGGTAATGAAGGATGGCGCCTCTGATGTGAGGCCTGGCGAATGCATGGAAGGGAATGCAGCGGTCAGCATTGAAGTTCTCCGCTGCACGAAGCAGACCCATCAACCCCACCTGATTGAGGTCATCACATTCGACCCCGCAGCGATTGGCGTAGTGCCTCGCGATCGGACTGACCAGTTGCAAGTGGTCATTGACCCTCTGGTTGCGCCGTCTGATTTGCCTTTTCATGGTCTGGTCTCTTGATCCCCTGTCTTGGCAGGGACTCACTTCATCCAGACGTCATCGAAGATTCGCTGTCATCCGTGGCATCACTGATCTGACTCACAACCTTCTGGAGCAGACGTTCACCACCGTTGCGCTCTAACCAGTCAAGGTCGGAGTTCTCGGTGGCCAACAGATAACCAGCAAAACCGAGGGCGTTCAGGCTGAATCCTGAAGAGCGCTCCTGTCTCCGTCGGATTAAGGCCATCCAATCGGGAGTGAGCAGGAGGTTGTAGGGAGCGAGAGGAGCTCGCTCTGTCTCGGCATCACCAAGAGCAAGGCCCATGGCCAGGGATCGATAGAGGCCATGCAGCACGCGAGCTTCCTGGACTGGGTCAGCGTGATTCGGACGCTGCGCCACGACGCAGCTGTTCATCAATACGTCGTCAGTTCCACCTGACTGTTGTGCGGAGCGTTTCTCGAGCAGGCTGCGAAACCAGCCTTCCCGCGGGCAGGTTGTTTCACCGTTCGGGCGACGCAGCAACTGCAAATGGCGGTGCGGTTGGCTTGCGCCAGCCTTCGGCCCACTGTTGAAGAACCACAATCCGCTCGTGTCACGGTCAACCTGCACCAGGGCGTTCCAGTCGGCGAAGGTCAGCCAGTGCACCTGGGGCGCCCACTGCCTGGTGATCAAGAGCATGTGCCCTAATTGAACGGGATATTTGTTGAGGATCAGCACATGCTCGAGTCCGATCGCCTCGATCTCGAGTTCTGAATCCCAAGGCCTGAACGGGTTGGGCTTGGGCCCTTCCAGCCGGTGATGTCGCGGCAGCTGGGCATTGAGTTGACGGAGCTCGAAGTGTTCACCACCAGGGCCAGGACACTGCAATCGAGAGGTTGTCAGTGGAATCAGAGCACCATGCTCAAGGGCCTCACTGGACCGGCTCAGCGCTGCTGACCAGAAGTGTTCATT
This sequence comes from Synechococcus sp. BMK-MC-1, assembly GCF_014279955.1. Classification (NCBI taxonomy): domain Bacteria; kingdom Bacillati; phylum Cyanobacteriota; class Cyanophyceae; order Synechococcales; family Synechococcaceae; genus Synechococcus; species Synechococcus sp. BMK-MC-1. The sequence goes on along the minus strand of NZ_CP047939.1, from coordinate 1,279,112 downwards.
CCCCATCGGTTCTGATCCGTGCCAGTGATGCTCCGACGTAGTAACTGCCGAGGATTTCGTTGAAGGGCAAGCCTTTCTCGGCCAGTTTCTGCGCTCCATGCTGGCTCATGCTGGCGCCCAGATGACCATGGGCTTCCGCAGAGATCTCCTGGGTTGCCGCATAGAGGGTTTCCACGAGACCACCCTGGAAACTCAGAACGATTCCCTTGGTCGCGGAGGCTGCGTTGCGCGTGGAGGCCGTGTTACTCATCAAGCCGGCGTACGCCTGCCACCGTGTCGTGTCACCCAGGTTCCAGTCGTCCGTAGCCGGACGGATCACATGCACAAGGGCGTAGGAGCGTGCCGCCACAGCTTGCGCTTTCAGCGCTTCGCTGTTCCAATGCGAGGGCATTTCAGCGCCAACCACGGAGGCCACATAGCGTTCGAGGTTGATCTGATTGATGGCCGTCCACCCTTGCCCTCTGTTGAGGAGATGAATGGTTCCTTCATAGGCCCTGTCATTCACCAACACCCGGCCGCGTGCTCCACCGCAACTGATCAATCCCTGCTTCTGATGGGCCAGAAGATCCATCAGTGTCGTCCTGGAGATCACTTCACCATTGGAGCGACGGCAACGAGCGCCTTGTTGAAGCGAAATGCTGCGAGGAGGCGATTGACTCAGAAGCGCCACCCTGAGATCGGGATCAGGGGAGGGACCGGCTGCTGGAATTTCGGGAACCGCGACAGCGTTCTGGCTTGAGACCTCCGTGCGAGAAGGCTCGGCGGGGATGGATTCGGACAATGGTTTCTCCCCATCCGTCCCATCCAGGAGAGTTTGCAGCAAGGTTTCAGACGCGGTTGGGTCCTGCATCGGAGAGCGGGACGTGAGTCCATCCCAGAGAGCCACTGCAAGCACACTGGTGAGGATGGTCAGCAACAGTGGAGCCGGAACCTTCATATCCGCGAACGCGGCGGCTGAATCATGCCTGAATCAAGCCAGGACTGCTGGTTGGGTCGCGCACTGATTGTGGGCGGTGGTGGCATCGGTTCAGAACTGGCCACCAGGCTTGCGGATCGCTGCCCGCAACTCACGGTCACGCTCTGCCGACGCACCCCGAAGGACCCATCCGACTGGCCTCTCGATTTGGAGAAATCCGAGAGCCTCTCCAGGCTCACCGAAATGGTTGCTGATGACCCATTACCCCTACGCCTGGTCTTCAACGCCACTGGCCGCCTGCACGGTCCCTCTCTGCAGCCGGAGAAACGTCTTCAGCATGTTCAGCAAGACGCTCTGATCGAATCGTTCAGAATCAATGCGGCCGGACCTCTGCTCTTGGCCAAGGCCGTCGAACCGGCAATCCGCCGCGATCAACCGTTTCATTTCGCCAGTCTCAGTGCAAGGGTCGGCAGCATCGGGGACAACCGCAGTGGCGGTTGGTACGCCTATCGCTCAGCCAAAGCAGCACAGAACATGATGCTTCGCACACTCAGTGTTGAGTGGGCGCGACGTTACCCCGAAGCCACCGTGACGGTGCTTCACCCAGGAACGACGGATACCCCTTTATCGGAACCGTTTCAAAGCTTTGTCCCGCCTGAGAAGCTGTTCAGTTCAAAGCGAACCGCTGATTATTTGCTCGATGTCTTGCTGCAGCAGACGCCCGAGCAATCCGGTGCTTTTCTGGCGTGGGATGGTCAGTCCATCCCCTGGTAGGCGTGTTCACGCAGGGTTCCCAGAGGAATGATCGCCAGGGCCCCCTGCTCCGTTGCTTCCAAACGCACAGGGGGTGCCATCCCGTCCTCCATGGCCTGTCTCCATCGCGGAGCGCAGACGCACCAGTGATCGCCAGGCTTGAGCCCTGGAAACCCATAGGCGGGCATCGGGGTGCTCAGATCATTTCCCTGTGCCTTGCTGTAGCGGAGAAAGCTCTCCGTCATCACGCAACACACGGTGTGCTGGCCGTGATCGGAGGGATCGCTTTTGCAATGACCATCACGAAACCAACCCGTTAAAGGGTTACAGCTACAAAGCTCGAGCGCAGAGCCAAAAACATTGAGATCCTTGCTCTGGTCTTGGATTTGAGCATTGCTCAGGCTGGTCATTCAGGCCAATCAACCCTTTGGATTCTGACGAAGGAGTGCCACATTGCGCGAACAGGTGGTTGACGGATCCCGGGGGCGAGGCGTTAAAGGTCATTCAGTTATGCCTCCTCGATGGATTGGGAGTTCACTGAAGACGCGGCGTTCCTCGCCCTCTGCGATGCCTTTCGCGAAAGCGGCGAGTCCTCGGCCATTGAGTTCTTGGCCAATGGTGAGGGTGCGTTCCACTTTCAAGACCTTGCACAGAATGCGGCAGGCGAAGGGATTGATCTGAGTGAGTCGAGTGCTCTCGACGAGTTTCAGCAGGAAGTGATCGACACGATGGAAAAGCTCTGCCAGGACTGAGCGGCAGAGCTTCGTTCGCGGTTCGGGTCAACCGAAGAAGAAGGCGATCTCCTTGGCCTTCAGACCCTCCCATCCCGCTTGCAACAAGCGCTCGTTGAGGGTTTCTTGGTCGAAGTGCTTCGCTCCAGTTCGCACAACGCGATTGCGCATCGACTTCAAGACACCGCTGCGCTTGCGCTGCCCTTCGAGGGTCATCACCTCGCGATAGAGCACAAGCATTGATTCGGGCAGAGGTGACCCATCAAGATCAACCCCTGCATCGATGGCCTTGTCGATGGCGTCAGGCCCGCTGAGATCCATGGTCTGGTGATACGAGGCCGCTGCAGTCTGCAGGACGCCGCAGCGTCAAGCGCTGAAGTAGCGCGCAGCGCTGTGCAGAGCCACCAAAGCCGTGGTGCTCTGCTCGGGATGGAGTTGATCGCTTTCATCCATGCTCAAGCCGATGCGTTCCGCTCCAAGCCAGAGCAGTTGTTGCCGAGAATCAGCCACATTCGGGCAGGCGGGATAGCCGAAGGAATAACGGCTGCCGCGGTAGCGCTGCGCCAACACATCCCTCAATGGCATGCCATCAGGATCCGCGAAGCCACATTCGCGGCGGATCCGGGCATGGGTCCACTCGGCGAGAGCCTCAGCCATTTGCACGGCCAAACCGTGGAAGAACAGATAATCGCTGTAGGAATCGGCCTCAAAAAGCTTCTGAGCGAAGACAGAAGCCTTCACCCCCATCGTGACGGCCTGCATGGGCAACACATCCGTGGGTTGCCCACTGGAGAGATCGCGATAGAAATCTGCGATGCAATAGCGGTTGCCGCTGCGCTGACGCGGAAGCGCGAAGCGCCCAAGCTCTTGGTTTGAGTCGGGGTCAAAGACAGCGACGGCATTGCCGTCCCGGCCACAAGGGAAGTAGCCATAAGCAACAGCCGGTTGCAGCAGATCCTCGTTCAGTGAACGCTCCAGCCAGGTCTGCAGGATCGGCTCCGCCTTGGTTTTGAGATCAGCTTCGTAGTCCTCCCGGGTCTGGTCCTTGGCTTTGCGCATTTGCCACTGGCCTGCAAACAGGGCCTGACGATCCAAATAGGCAATGACCTCGTTCAGAGGGATTTGTTCAACGCCTTGCAGCACTTTGGAACCGAGAAAATCGGGGCGTAGAGCGGCTTCTTCCGGAACAGCGTCCGAGCGTTCCTCAGTGACTTGAAGGTTGGCGTGTTGTTCACTCTCCGGTGTCGATGCCCCAACGTCTGTCGTCTCCTCAGACGCTGATTCAAAGTCTCCGCCGACGCTGACTCCCTCGGGACTGCCGTTGATGAAGCCCTTGAGGTTGTCCCAACTTCCGTCCTTGCGCGCCTCCACGAACGCGTCCATGAAGCGGAGATCGGTGAACGCGTCTCGGCCGTAAATCACTTTCCCGTTGTAGACGTCGCTGCAATCTTTATTGACGAATCGAGGTGTCAGTGCAGCGCCACCGAGGACCACAGGAACGTCGATTCCGGCTTCATTGAAGGCCTGCAGATTATCCTTCATAAAAGCAGTTGACTTCACAAGAAGACCACTCATTGCAATGCAGTCAGCCTCATGCTCTTGTTGAGCTGCGATGATTGCCCCAACGTCTTGCTTGATCCCTAGGTTGATGACCTCATAGCCGTTGTTCGTAAGAATGATGTCTACAAGATTTTTGCCGATATCATGAACATCACCTTTCACTGTCGCGATGAGAAATTTCGCTTTGGCACTGCGTTTGCCATCGCTTTTCTCCATGTGAGGCTCGAGGAAAGCAACAGCGGCCTTCATCGTTTCAGCCGACTGAAGCACAAAAGGAAGCTGCATTTGACCTGAACCAAAGAGCTCCCCAACCACTTTCATCCCGTCGAGCAGGAACGTATTCACAATATCGAGAGGCGGATAGCTTTGAAGCCCTTCATTGAGTGCGTCCTCAAGGCCAATCCGTTCTCCATCGATGATGTGTTGCTTCAGCCTTTCTTCAACCGGAAGATCGGCGAGGGAGGGGCCCGACGCTCTGGCGTCTTTTGTGCTGACACCCTCGAACAATGTCGTGAGCTCGGTTAGGGGGTCGTAAACACAAGCATCACCTTCGAATCGGCGCGCATCATTGATCAAGTCACGGCAAACCTGCTGATGGTCGTCATCAATTTTGATGAGAGGGAGAATTTTTGCCGGTGAAACAATGGCTGCATCCATCCCCGCTTCGCAGCAGTCGTGAAGAAACACCGAGTTCAACGTGATCCGTGCTGCTGGTGACAACCCGAAACTCACATTGGAGACCCCTAAAACAACATGAACACCGGGGAGTTCACTGCGAATGCGCCGGATGGCCTCGATGGTCTCCGCACCATTGCGCCGGTCCTCCTCAATTCCAGTCGAGATGGGGAGTGCTAGTGGGTCGTAAAAAATCTCTCTTGCTGGAATACCAAATTCAACGGCATCGCGATAAGCACGCTTTGCGATTGCCAGCTTCTTTTCAGCGGTTCGAGCCATTCCATCTTCATCAATCGTGCCAATCACCACGCCGGCTCCATACCGCCGAGCCAACTCAAGAACCTTGAAGAAGCGTTCATCGCCATCTTCGTAATTCGTTGAGTTAAGAATGCACTTTCCACCAGCCACCTTCAAGCCGGCCTCCATCTTTTGCCACTCTGTTGAGTCGAGCATCAATGGAAGATTCACGTTGGTGACGACTCGCGTCACCAGCTCATGCATGTCTTTTTCTCCGTCCCGTCCCACGTAGTCCACGTTCACATCAAGAACGTGGGCGTTCTCTTTCACCTGGCCACGAGCGACTGCAACAAGACCATCCCAATCTTCCTCGTTGAGAAGCTCACGGACCTTCTTCGATCCACTTGCATTCAGGCGCTCACCGATGATCAGGAACGAGTTGTCTTGGAAGTATGGCGTTGACCCGTAAATCGAGGACGCCGACGGTTCATAACTCAGTTGCTGACGCTCCAGATGGAGGGTGCGCACATCACGCGTCGCGGGCGTGAGTTCTTCTGAAATCTCAGAGAGTGCCTGGATATGAGCCGGTGTTGTGCCACAGCAACCACCGATCACCTGAACCCCGAGGTCTTCGACAAAATGCATCAACTGCATTTTCAGCTCAAGAGGTGTGAGCCTGTAATGGGCAACACCACCGATATTTTCTGGTAGTCCTGCATTGGGAATGCAGCTGACCACGAATGGGGAGTACTCGGAAAGATATTTGATGTGTTCTTTCATCTGTTCCGGGCCAGTGGCGCAGTTCAGCCCCAGAACATCGATCGGGAAGGGTTCGAGAATCGATACCACAGCCGCGATATCGGAGCCCACCAGCATGGTGCCGGTGGTCTCCATGGTCACAGACACCATCAGGGGGCGGCGCTGGCCACTGGCCTCAAACGCTGCTTCCACCCCCTGCAGGGCCGCTTTGATCTGCAAAACGTCCTGACAGGTCTCGATGATGAACAGATCGACATCACCTGCCAGCAAACCTGCGGCCTGTTCTTGGAACGAATCGCGCAGCGTGTCGAAGTCGATGTGCCCCAACGTCGGCAGTTTTGTCGTCGGTCCCATCGACCCAGCGACAAACCGGGGCTTGGTGTCGTTGCTGTAGTGATCGGCCATCTCCCGGGCCAGCTCCGCGGCCCGTCGATTCAGCTCGAAGGCCTGATCTTCCAGGCCGTATTCGGCGAGCACCACGGAGGCGGCTCCAAACGTGTCGGTCTCGATGACGTCACAGCCTGCGTCCAGGAACAGGCGGTGAACGGCCTGAACCGCATCTGGACGGGTGACAACGAGATTTTCATTGCAACCCTCTAACGCTTCTCCGCCGAAATCCTCAGCGGTGAGATCCATCTGCTGCAGCGACGTACCAGTCGCGCCGTCAAACACCAGAACAGGCTTGCAAGGATCGTGGAGACGCGCCAGAAAACGGGAGGTTGCAGAACCGGATTTGCTCTGAACTGCCTGCATCTCACCAAAACCACTGGGCCCATCCTAAGAACTGCACCGAGCCACCTCGGTCAGCCGGCATCGCCGTCGGCCAAGTCAAGGGTCAGCGATCCAGCTCGACGCGGGTCACCCAGTGACGAAACTGCTCATCCCGACCTTCGGTGATGGCGATCAGTCGCTGTCGCAGGGCGTCCATCACTGGACGTTGATTGGAGAGAACCGTGGATTCAAGCAGGCGAATCGGCGTGATCTTGGCAGCCGTTCCAGTCAGGAACACCTCATCAGCGATGAACAGTTCCGTCTTGTCGACCGGTCGTTCGATCACGTTCAGGCCCATCGATTTCGCCAGTTCAATCACGCTGGCGCGGGTGATCCCCTCGAGGATGTCTTGATCCACTCCAGGGGTAATGAGATCACCATCGCGGACGATGAACAGATTCATGCCGCTGGCTTCACTCACCTTGCCACGGGTGTTCATGAGCAGTGCCTCGTCGAAACCACTGCTCACGGCTTCCGTCTTGGCCAGCGAACTGGTGATGTAGGCGCCGCTGATCTTGCCCCTCAGGGGCAGGGAGCGATCTTCCTGCCGGGTCCAGCTGCTGATCCTGCAACTCACACCCTCAGGGGAGAGGTAGTCGCCGAGTTCCAATCCGTAGATCAGGAAATCGGTCTCGATGTTGTGAAGCCTGGGTGCGATCCCAAGATCACTTGTGTACACAAAAGGGCGGAGATAAATCGGTGTTGTCGGTCGATTCGCTCGCAACATCGTGACGAGCGCGTCCATCACCGTGGCCTCACTCAGCTCCGCAAGCAGCAGGCGAGCGCTTTGAGACAGGCGTCGTGCATGCCGTTCGGCTCGAAACAGAAGCATGCCTCCGGGTTTCGAAGGATCTGGGATCGCGCGCATCCCGCCAAAGGCACCCGTCCCGTAATGCAAGGCATGGGTCGCCACCGAAACCTTGGCGTCCTCAAACGGAACGCAGCGTCCCTGGAACCAGGCATAGGGAAGGAACTGATGCATCGATGACGATCCGATGATCAGATCTTCTCACTTGTACCCACCGCCGCGCCTGTCACTGGAGACAATGGGCTGATGCATCGTTTAACCAGTCTCCCCGGAGGCGATACCGACGATCCAGTTGCTTTTGTGGAGCAACCGAGCGCTGAAGTGCTGTTTCTCAGCAGCGCCAGTACGGATTTATCCGCTCTGGCACGGGTTTTGGAGACGTCTGCTTCGAAGAACTGGGATGGCCGAATCCGCGCACTCCCCCTCGATGCGCTCAGTCATCCCGCACAGATTGATCACTATCTCTCCAATTGCACCTCACGCACGCGCTTGATCGTGGTGCGTCTGCTCGGAGGACGCGGGCATTGGTCGTACGGGTTGGAACAGTGCTCGCTCTGGGAATCCGCCGAACCTGGCCGCACTCTCCTCGTCCTTGCCGGAACCTCTGATCAGGATCGCGAGCTGCACAGCCTTGGCTCACTGCCTGAGGGCATCGGTGATGCCATGGCCCTGCTGCTGCGTGAGGGTGGAACCGACAATCTTCAAACCTGGTTGTCAGGCCTGAGCTGGATACTCGCCAGCGATCAGGAACGATCGGAGTCTCTGACAGAGCCTCTGCTCCAGGCGATTCCCTCTCCAGATCCAGATCCTTACGACTGGCAGGAGGAGTCGGGTTCACGGGTCGGCGTGATCCTTTACAGAGCGCACCGCCAGTCCGGTGATTGGCTTTGGTGTGATGCCCTGCTGAGCGTTCTTCGCCAGCACGGACTCGCTCCGAGGGCTCTCTGGGTCAGCAGTCTCCGTGACGCGGCTGTGCAGGAGGCCGTTCAACGGCTGTTCCGCCAACAAGAGGTCGCCCTGGTGATCACGACCACCTCCTTCGCATCGGTTCAATTTTCAGAAGCCGGTCTGGGAGCTCCGCTTTGGGATGGTCTCGACTGTCCGGTCCTCCAGCTCCTGAGCTCATCGCGTCCACGCAGCGCCTGGACATCGTCGTTTCAGGGCCTGGATCCCATCGACCTCTCGCTGCAGGTTGTCCTCCCCGAACTGGATGGACGAATCACCACAAGAATCGGCGCGTTCCGCGAGGTTCTGAAAGCGGACGAACAGCTCTGCACGGCGGTAAAGCGTCTCGAACCCGACAGTGCTGGAATCGACTGGATCGCTAACCATGCCCTCGCCTGGACTGATCTTCAGACGACCGCAGCCAGTGAACGGCGACTGACGCTGCTGTTGGCGAACTATCCCGTTCGCAATGGACGTCTCGCGAACGGTGTCGGGCTCGATACCCCAGCGAGTTGTCTGAACATTCTTCGTTGGCTGCAAGACGACGGTTACGACCTTGGAACGCAGCCCTTGCCCCAGGATTCCGACGCCCTGATGGCGATGATTCTTGCTGGGAGGACCAACGACCCTGAGAGTGAGCTCAGGCCGCCCCTGACCCATCTCCCGCTCGAGACCTACCTGACGTGGTGGTCAACGCTTTCGCCTTCGGCCAGGGAGTTGATTGAAAACCGTTGGGGTCAGCCCCAAAAGGCTGAAGACCTGGAGGCTGAAGGATTTGCGATCCATGGAATCCGTTTCGGAAAGGTCAGCGTGCTGGTGCAACCAAGTCGTGGTTACAACCCTGAGCAGCTCAGCGATCTCCACTCACCAGATCTTCCGCCTCCCCATCGCTACCTGGCCCAGTACCTCTGGTTGCGCCATGAAGAGCGCTGTCAACTGATGATCCATGTGGGCAAGCATGGAAGTGCCGAATGGTTGCCAGGTAAATCCGTCGGACTCAGCGCGTGCTGTGGCCCGGCCCTGGCGCTCGGCGCAATCCCGCACCTCTATCCCTTCATCGTCAACGACCCGGGGGAAGGATCCCAGGCCAAACGTCGCGGACATGCCGTGATCCTTGATCACCTGACTCCTCCGCTTGGCAGGGCTGGGTTGCACGGCAACCTGCTGTCTCTTGAATCGCTGCTCGATGAATACATCGAGGCCCGTGAGCTGGGCGCATCCCGTTGCCGCGCGCTGGAACAACAACTCAGGGCACTGCTTATTGATTTGGACTGGCCGGGTCGACCTGACACCCTCGAGAGCGGCACTGAGTCGGCGCACTGGAGCGCCACCCTGGAGCAGGTCGAGACCTACCTCTGCGAACTGAAGGAAGCCCAGATCCGCACAGGCCTGCATCGACTCGGGGAATTGCCTTCATCGGCTTCTCTGCTCGAACTCTTGATCGCAATCGCTAGAGCTCCTGTTGCGGACCGACCGGGTCTCACCCAATGGATCGCTCTCCAGTGTGGTCTCTGCGTCGATCCATGGGGCGATGAAGATGGGCTGCTTCTCGCCAACCAAGACCAAAACGTTTTGAGCGCACTGGGTGTTCCAGGCTGCCGTCGGGTCAGTGATGCAGCGGAGTGGATGGAAGGCCAGGCGCAACAGCTGTTGCAACGCCTTCTCGGCCTTGAAGCCGAAGGGATCGAGGACGCCTCGAGCCCACTGGCAGATCCGTTGATTCACAGTCTTGAGGAATCACCGCTCCCCGCCGTGCTGGCGTTCATCAAGGCGGATCTCTGGCCTCGACTGCAGCAATGTGAAACACGGGAACGGAACGCTTTGCTCGCAGGGATTTCCGGGCGACGCATTGCGAGCGGTCCATCGGGAGCACCCACGCGGGGACGGGATGACGTGCTGCCCACAGGACGCAATTTCTACTCCGTGGATCTACGCGGATTGCCGACGGAAGCGGCCTGGGATCTTGGGCGGCGCAGTGCTGAACAGCTGGTGGAGCTCTTTGAACTGGAGCACGGTGAACCGTTGCGCCATTTGGCGTTATCGGTCTGGGGGACGGCCACGATGCGCAACGGAGGGGAAGACATCGCCCAAATGTTGGCCTTGCTGGGCGTCCGACCGGTCTGGGACGGGCCAACCCGTCGCATGGTGGACCTCGAGCTGATCCCCCTGAGCTTGCTGGGACGACCACGGGTTGATGTGACGCTGCGCATGTCTGGGTTGTTTCGGGATGCGTTTCCCCAGCTCCTGGGTTGGGTCCATCGCGCCCTCACCCTGGTTGCCGCACGCGACGAACCAGACGCCGACAATCCCCTGGCGGCTCGCACCCGAAGCGAGGGGCCACAGTCGAGGCTGTTTGGTTCCGCACCCGGAGCTTATGGAGCCGGTCTTCAAGCTCTCATCGATTCCGGTCAGTGGGAGCAGCGATCTGACCTGGGCGAGGCCTATCTCGCCTGGAGCTCATGGCGTTACGACGGCGAAGCCGTCGCCCATGCGGACCGACAGGGTTTGGAACAGGCCCTTCGCTCCGTGCAGGTGGTGCTTCACAACCAGGACAACCGCGAACACGACCTCCTGGACTCTGATGATTACTACCAGTTTCAGGGGGGCATGGCCGCCGCCGTTCAAGAGGCGGGAGGTCAGGCACCCACACTGCTGTTTGCAGACCATTCGCGCCGCGAACGCCTACGGATTCATGGTCTTGAGCGGGAGATCGACAAGGTTGTGCGCAGTCGCCTGCTCAACCCTCGATGGATCGAGGGGATGCAACAGCATGGGTACAAAGGGGCCTTCGAAATGGGTGCCAGCCTTGACTATCTCTTCGCTTACGACGCCACAACGGGAACAGTCCCCAACTGGTGCTATGCCCGAATTGCCGAGCGCTGGCTTCTGGACGACAGCATCCGGACGTTCTTGCAGACAGCGAATCCCTGGGTTCTGAGAGACATGGCGGAACGCTTGTTGGAGGCCGCTCATCGCCAACTGTGGAGTGACGCCGATGCGTCACTCCTCCACAGGATCAGAGCCCTGCTGCTCGAAGCGGAGCGAACAGTGGAGTGCGGTGGTGACCTGAATCGCTGAGCGACAGCTCAGTTCTTCATGTCACGGACCATGGCCCGGAACGGATCGATTGAACCGGGTTTGTCGCTGGGAGCACTGCCTCCGCGCGACGGCACAACAGTCTCCTCCTCGGGCTTGAGCTCTTCCTTGCGAGCGACGGGAGCAGCGTCCGGTGCTGTTGGCGTGTTCACACCGGATGCTTTCAGGGCGTTGCCTTTCAGTTTCTGATCCAGTTCCGACTGGGTCATGGTTTCGGCGAACGTTTTCTTCACCGGTTTGGGGATTCCGTCTTTGATCAGACTTTCCATGGGCTTTTCAGCCTTGGGATCTCCAAGCCCTTCGCTGCGCTTGTCCACCTTGAGATCAAGCGCATCCACTTCGGTGATGAGTTCCTTGCCGCCAGGGTTATCAAGGGTGCCGGGGAAGGTTCTGCGGATGGTTTTGGCTTCGCGCATGTAATCCCTGTTCCCGAGCGACGAGGAACTGTCGCTATCGAGGTAGTAGGCCTCGGGCTTGGGTTTTGCCTGCTTGGGCCCGGAACCTTCACGGGAGCGGTCGGAATCGGAGGAACCGGAATTGAGCAGACGGTCGAAGAAACCCATACCCGCAATGAGGGACGTTGGTTGAACTTAGCGGCCCTTTAGGTCAACTCCGTGGCTGTCGGTTCCACACGTACGCAAAAGGCCAAGGTTCTTCAACTGCGCATCGATCTGTTCACAGACCATCGGGGTCCATTGCCAGTGCGGTTGCATGTCGTAGTCGTACCAAGCTTCGCCACCGTCGATCCCCAGCTCGGTCGCGGCATCGATCAATTCACGAAATCCAAGCCTGTAGCGGGCCGGATGCGCCAGAACGGCGAGTCCACCAGCGTCGTGAATGGCCTTCACCACGCTGTCGGCACGGAGTGCTTCTCCCACCACTGCATCGCCACGGTTGTAAGCGGCCAAAGCTGGATGTCCCGCTTCAAAGCCCAGGGCCAACATGTGCACCAAGCAGCCGCGCAGGATGCAACTGATTTCCATGCCGGTCCAAAGCGTCGGCACTGGATGGCCTTGCTCCTGCTCGGCCCGAAGCCAGGCCTGCATGGGTCGGTAGGCAGCGCTGGAATGATGGTCGGTCACCGCGAGGTGACGCAGCCCATTGCTGCTGGCCTGTTGGATCAGATCCTTCGGTTCAAGGCTTCCATCACTGCAGATGGTGTGGCAGTGGAAGTTGAGCTCGCCAGGGCAGCTCTGAGGACCGACTGTCTCCAGGACCGCCCGCAGGGGATGGTGTTCAGCTGGCATGACCAGACTCCAAAGCATCGGATTCAGCTTTCAGCCGACGCCATCGGGCATAGAACTGAATGGATGCAGCCATGAAGACCACAAGACCCACGATGAACCAGGTTGCCGCACTGGTCGGAAACTGCGACTTGAACACCACCAGCATCACCACGATCACCAGGAGCAGCGTTGGCAACTCATTGAGGGCGCGTAACTGCTTTCCGCTCCAAGCACAGCGACCCGCTTGCAGCTGTCCCATCAGCCTGTAGCAAAACCAGTGATAAGCAAGCAATGCTGCGACGAAGGCGAGCTTGGCGTGCATCCATCCCTGCTGCAGCCATGAGGGTTGGGCAACCAGCAATCCGATGGCCATCGTCACGGCCACAACCATTCCAGGGGTGGTGATGATGTTCGCCAGACGCTTTTCCATCAGGCCGTACTGGTTCTTGAAAGCCAAGCTCACCTCGGGTTCCAGCTCCTCGGCCTCCACGTGATAGATGAAGAGACGAACCAGATAAAAGAGGCCTGCAAACCAGACCACCACACCCACGATGTGCAGGGTCTTGAACCAGAGATAGGCCTCAGGAGGAAGCGTCATCGCCAGGGAGCCAGTGGGAGAGACGATAAACAGGGTTCAGGCAAGCCCGTCAAGAAACCCGGAAGCGCAGCGTTGATGACCCAGGAGAGTGCCTGGATCCATGCGATCGAGATTTCTGGCCATCATTGCCAGTCGGTACTGCTTTCGGAAAAAGTCTTCGTGCCGTTTGATGAAGCTCCAGAACAGGCCATCCCAGACATCACACCAAGGACCTTTCTTGTAGTCGGACATCTTGCGGACGTAATTCGACCCTGACAGGTAGGGCTTGGTCGTGAAGAGTCCACCATCAGCAAACTGACTCATTCCGAAAACGTTGGGAACCATCACCCAGTCGTAAGCATCGACAAACAGCTCCATGAACCACTGGTACACCCGTTGGGGATGAAATCCACAGAGAAGCATGATGTTGCCGAGCAGCATCAGCCGTTCGATGTGATGGCAGTAGCCGTGAGCTAAGGCGTGGTGAATGGCGTCATCAACCGGGGGCAGACCCGTTGCGCCGGTGTAGAAGGAATCTGGGATCGGTCGGTCTTCAAACTCCCAGAAATTGCTCTTGCGCATGGCCACACCATGCCGTCTGTACATCACGGCCATGAATTCCCGCCAGCCCACAATCTGACGAATGAATCCCTCCAGGGAATTGAGAGGAATGTCACCGTCCGCAGCACGTTCGAGGGTGCGATCAATAACCTGCTGTGGCGTTAAGAGACCCACATTGAGCATTGGTGTGAGAACGCTGTGCCACATCACGCGATGCTGGGTGCTGATTGCATCCTCATAGGCACCAAAGTCACGGAAACGCTGGTCGAGAAAGATCTGGAGCCATCGGTCCGCGTCGTCATGGCGAATGGGATAACTGAAGAAGTCCCAGTTGCCAATGAAGGGAAGCGTCTCCGTCTCAAGCTCTCTGCGGGCTTGATCAATTTCAGCGTCGCCGTGATGACAGGGCTCGCTTGGAACGCTGATCCCTTTCGGAAGCTTTTTGCGATTATCAGCATCGAAGCTCCATTGGCCTCCAAGCGGACCTCCGTTGTCATCGAGGAGCAAACCCATCCGCCGGCGCTGGTGCTCATAGAACTTGGCCATGAAGGGTTTGCGCCCGCCGGCGAAATGCTCCTCGACCATCGACGCAGGGGTGAGAAGCATGGGTGAGTCGAGGATTCGCAGGTCTCCACCGCTGCGAGCGACAAACTGACGCAAGCGCTTTTCGAGCAGGTCGTCGACTGGATCAGCCAGGTAAAAACTGACGAACCCTGAAGCCCGCAGAGCTTGGAGATGCTCCTCGGTGTTGCTTGCTTGGTGATGGCGTCGATAAAAAACTGTGTATCCCTGCGCACGCAACGTCTCGGCGTAGGCCGTCATCGAGGCTCTGTGCAGGAGGAGTCGCTGCCTGTGAACCTGGATCGGCCACTGGGGATCGGTGCCAAAGAGAAGTGGGTCCTCGATCAGAGCGACGGCTCGCCCCATGTGGAGGGCCGGATGGTCCGCAAACAGCTGATGAGGAAAGACCAGGGTGATGTCCATCGTCAGCGACCCTCTCCAGCGAGGCGGCAGGCCCGGCGACCCAGGGCAGTGGCATAGGCCCGATCCACGGGACCGGCGCTCGGGCTCAGTTGCCCCGCCAGGCAGTTCATCACCACCTTTTCCCGATGTCCTTGTTGATCGTTCAGCTTCAGCACGAGTTGCCAGTGGTTTTTCGCACTGCGGGTGATGTCGTCAGCGCAAACAGGACCAGTACAGAGCCCCGGTGAAGCGTGCGCCATGGTCGGCAGCCAGAGAGCTGACACCATGCCGATCAGACAAAGAATCAGCGGAAGAATGCGGATCATCGGCTGACCGGCTCCGACTCAAGAACGGCACCATCCTGCTGGGTGTCCTCCTCAGGGTGGAAAAAACGGCGAATATCGCGTGCCAGGGCAAGGCCCACGCCGGGGGCCTTGGCGAGGGTCTCCACCGAGGCCAGCTGAATGGCATCGATCGAATGGAAATGGGCGAGCAGATCCTTCACCCGCTTCGGACCCACCCCCGGAATGTCGGAAAGGCGCGACCGTTTCATGCGTTCTCCACGCTGCTGGCGATGGAAGCTGACGGCAAAGCGGTGGGCTTCATCACGAAGTCGGCGCAGCAGGGCCACTCCCAGCTGGTCTTGATCCGTGTCGAGCGGATGGCTTTCCCCCGGAAGAAAAATTTCCTCCCGTTGTTTGGCCAGAGAGCAGATGTTGAGATCCTCGTGGAGATCGAGCTCTCTTAAGGCCTCCATCACCGCCGATAACTGACCTTTCCCTCCATCGATCATCACCACATCGGGCCAGTCGTTGAGGCCATCGGTTTGCAGCGCACTCCCTCCTTTCTGGCGCAGGGCTCCCACATCCACACCGTCTCTTTTCGCCCGAGCCCAACGCCGGAAACGCCTGCGCATGATCTCGGCCATGGCCATGAAGTCATCGCTGTGACCAGCGCGAATACTGCTGCTGCGGATCTTGTATTTGCGGTAATGCTGCTTGGCCGGAAGTCCGTCGATGAACACAACCTGGGAAGCAACGGCATCGCTGCCCTGGATATGACTGATGTCATACCCCTCGATCCGTCGTGGCGGGACGGGAAGCTCAAGGAGTTGGGCCAGATCCTCAGTGGCCAGAGCCTGCTGTTCCTGACCTTGTTTGGCGCGCTGCAATTCGTAGTCGGCATTGCGCTGAACCAGTTCGATGAGATCAGCCTTCTGACGCTGCTTTGGACAGTGGATTTGAACCTTGCGTTCGCGTTGTTCTGAGAGCCATTCCTCAATCAGTGTCTGCTGAGGCAGGGAATGTTGCACCAGGAGTTCCGGAGGAATTTCAACGGAATCCACCTGGCTGTAGTGCTCTTCGATCACCTTTTGCAGTGTGAGTCCTGATGGTTGATTGGATGCGTCAGCGAGATACCCCAAGCGGCCCACAAGCTTTCCAGCACGCATCTGGAACAGCTGCACCGCAGCCAAACGATCATCTCCGGCCATGGCGATCACATCACGACTGACCGAGGAATCAGGCAGGCTCATCTTCTGATCGGCCGTGAGTTGATCGAGCCCCTGGAGTTGATCTCTGATCTTGGCGGCAGCCTCAAAATCCAGCCGTTCTGCGTAGCGATCCATCTGCGCATGCAACAACGTCTGCAGTTCATCACTACGCCCCTGAAACACCATCGCCACCTTGCGCAGGGTGCGGTGGTAATCATCAGAGGTGATTTTTTCCTGACAAACACCGGGACAACGTCCGATGCTGTAATTCAGGCAGGTTCTGTCGGGATGCAAAGGGCGGGGACGCTGGCGCAGCGGAAAGACCCTCTTCACTAGGAAGAGGGTTCTCCTGAGCAGTCCCACATCCACGTAAGGGCCGTAGAAACGATCGAGGGGGCTGCGGAAGCGGCGCCGACGGGTAATAAAAATGCGTGGATAAGCTTCGCTCCAGGTGATGCAGAGATAGGGATATTTCTTGTCATCTTTAAGCAGCACATTGAAGTGTGGCTGCTGGTTCTTGATCAGATTCGACTCCAGCGCGAGTGCTTCGGCCTCGCTGTCAGTGACGATGAACTCAATGTCACAAATCTGACGCACCATCAAACGGATGCGCGGGCTGAGGTCGTGTCTGCTGCGGAAATAGCTGCGCACACGACTGCGCAGGCTTTTTGATTTACCGACGTAGAGAAGCCGATCGTCTCCGTCCCGCATCAGATAACAACCGGGCTCGGTGGGGATCTCCTTCAGGCGCTGTTCAAGCCGGTCCGGTTGCTCAATCAGGGTGGGCATGGATCCAATCTAAAGAGACCGGTGTGCATAGGATCCGCCCGACCGCACCATCGACCGGATGAAAGCGCTGTACCCAGGCAGCTTCGACCCTCTCACCCTCGGGCATCTCGACCTGATTGAGAGGGGGGCTTCCCTTGTGGATGAACTGGTGGTCGCTGTTCTGCAGAACCCTGGGAAGTCGCCGGCATTCTCCCTCGAACAACGCTTGCGACAGATCACTGCTTCGACGGAACACCTCGGCAATGTGTCTGTGATCAGTTTCGACGGGCTGACAGTGGCCTGTGCCAAAGAACAAGGCACGCGTCTGATTCTGCGAGGACTTCGGGCCATGAGCGATTTCGAATATGAACTGCAGATCGCTCACACCAATCGATCGCTCGCCCCGGAATTCGAAACCGTTTTCCTTACGACATCAGCCCACTACAGCTTTCTGAGCAGCTCAGTGGTGAAAGAGGTGGCCCGATTTGGTGGTGCAATTGATCACATGGTGCCCCGGGTGGTGGCGGAAGACCTTGCAAGGTTCTTTAATTCGGCTTTCGCCCCCCCGTCGCGATGAGCGAGATCCGGTTCTCCGTACTCGACCAGCTCGATCAGCTTGAGGAGATCATGCTCGAGGGAAGCCGAATTCCCTTCAGCGGTGGCAGGCTTGTGAATGAGCAGGATGCCGTTGAGCTGCTGGACGCGGTTCGCGAGGCCATGCCTTCCCAGGTGGCGCAAGCTGATCAGTTGCTGGAGAAGCGTCACGAGTTCATCGCCACGGCTCGTTCCCAAGCAGACGAAATCGTCGCGACTGCGCAGCAGCAACGCGAACAGCTGGTGTCGCAGGCCTCGATTCGTCAGGAAGCTGAGCGGCAGGTGAATGAGATGCGGGAACAAGTTCGCCAGCAGTGTGAGCAGCTTCTGCAAACGGCGCGCCATCAATCCGCGCAGATGGAACAGGAGATGCAAACCAAGCAAGCCCAGCTGGAGCAGCAGTACGCCACCCGTCGACAGCAGCTGGAACAGGAGGCCCTGCAACGCCGTCAACAGCTTGATCAGGAAGCCAATGAGTTGAAGCGTCAGCTCAGCGAACAACATGAGCGCAATCGCCTCCAATCCATGCAGGAGCTGGATCAGATTCGTCAGGAGGGGCTGAGACTTCAGAAAGAGGCTCAGAGCGAAGCCGAACGTTTGCATCAGGATGCACTGCAATTCCGGCAGCAGACCCAGCAACAGTGTGAGTCCTTGATTCAGCGCAGTCGCCAGGAGGCGTCAAGTGTGCAAGACGGTGCCAACCGTTATGCCGAGCAGACCCTCGGTGAATTGGAGCAGCGCCTGAAGGAGATGGCTCAGGTGGTGCTGGCCGGTCGGCAGGAACTGGTGAAAATTCAGACCGGCCGTGTTGACGCTCCTGTCACCGAATCAAGCGAGTCGAAGGCTGTCCCGATCAGCCGAGCACGCCGCGTGGCCTCACGGGTGCGTCAAATGAAGGGCACGGGCTGAATTTCAGCACGGAACGCAGGATCTGACCGATCACCGTGTTCGGTCGGACTGAACCATTGGAAATCATGCTCACGTAACGCGGTCCGTCGCTGGTTTGCAGGATCCCTGAGATGCTGCGAACCCCTCGGATGGTTCCCGTCTTGCCGCGGAAACGTCCATCGATCGGCGTGCCCCTGTAGAGATTTTTGAGGGTGCCCCGTCGACCGGCGATGGCCATGGAGGCTTGGTAGTAGGGGGCGTAAGGATGCTGATCCATGCGCATCAGCAAGGCGGCAATGGTCTGGCTGGTCACCCTGTTGTTCCTTGATAGACCACTTCCGTCAGCAACCCGCAGCCCTTGAATGGGGAGACCCTGTTCCCACATCCAACGCTCTGTCGCTCTTGAGGCAGCCTTCACATCCCAGAGATCGGCGGCCTGACGCATCAACACCTCCGCTGTGAAGTTGTGGCTTTCGGTGTTGGCAAGACTGAGCAGGGAGTGCATGGGAGCTGACGTCTCTTCATGCAGGACCACCGTGTCGTCGCGGTCTCCCATCTCTGAGATTTCAGCCATGGTCAGAGGTTTCGCCTGCTGAATGCTCACGGCTCCACCCCTGCGTTGCACCTCTTTTTGAAAGAGCCGCTGCAATCGGTTGTAAGGATCGCTGACAGCTCCACCAACAGCGTTGCTGGTAAGGGCCAAGCGCGTGATGGGAGCCCCGTAGGCGTAACCACGATCAGCCGGGTGCCAGTCACTCGGCCACCAGTTCCGCCGCGGCTCTTCGCGCACCATCAGATTGACCGGTGCGGACGTTGCACCCAGGGATCCACCCTGGCGCAGAGCAGCGAGTGCAAAGCGCTGGAGTCCAGCGATGCCAAGGTCTGGATCCCCCTCTCCATTGAGTTCCATCGAGCCATCCGAACGCTGAATCAAGCGCGTCTTCAAGCGGAAATCCGGACCCAGACGATCCAGCGCGTACGCCGTGCTGATCAGTTTCTGATTAGAAGCGGGAATCCGTGCGATGGAACCATTGATGTCGGTGAGGACATCGCCATCACTGTTCAGCACCGTGACGGACCAAACCCGCGTCTCGGCGCCGAGATTGGCCTGAACAGCTGATTGCAGCGATGGGCAGGAGCGAGCCTTTTGAAGCTCAGGGAGTGGTTGCTGGGTCTCAGGAGCTGGCGGGGAGATCAAGGGAATGACCTCTTCGGCCATGGCTCCGGCCTGCAGCGTTCCGGCAAGGAGAGCGAATGGAAGGATGAGCGTCTTCATTGCACGTCGATCCCGCTAACAATTCCGTTGAGTCGATACAAAGGCCCATCCAGTTCAACAGGCGTTCCCACCTTGAGCTTGGTGCCTGCCATCACCACCCCTGAGGCGGTCACGCTGGCATCGCTTCGCAGAACAAAGCGGGCGTTGAGAATTCCTTGCACTTGGCGGTTGGGATCAACGGCAGAGACGACCCGGCCGTCGGGTTGCACCGCGACGAGTTTCCTGCTGATGTCATCCACACGGATGAGTTCCGCACTGCCAGCAGGCTGATTGCGGATCACAAGGTTGGTGCGACCGCGATCAAGGGCCTGCTTGATCAGACGATCTGGGTCTGCCGCGCTGGAATTGCGCACATCCACACTCACCAGAACAGGCTTCACGGAGCCTGTTGCCTTGGCAACCGCGTTGCTGAGTTTTGGGCTCCAGAGCACTCCAGCGACGGCGGCAACGGCCACAACGACGGCAGCGGCATCAATGACCGACAGGGAGCGAAAACGTTCCTTGATGCCCATGTGACTCAGAAGGAAACCGCACACTAAAAGTGTTACGGCCTGTGATCAACCTCTGAGATCGTCAATTAACCGATCCACAGCACCCAATGTCTGGCGCAAACCATCTGCTGATGGGCTCAGAGCCGCATCGATCTGCTCAGGATCAGGGCGTTGCTCGAACCGCTGGATCCAGCGGTATCCATCGGGATCACAGCGGAACAGCTCCCATTCCTTCTGGCGTTCCAGCATCAAAGCTCCCTGGGCAAGCGGCTCCAGAAGGAATGCCGTCGACCAGGTGGACAGAAAACCGCGTCGCCTTGAACGGGCCACACTGCCGATGCCGACTCCCGCATCCTCAAGCCGGCCGTTCACGAGCACCACTGGCTCTTTCCAGAGGTTGCAGATCGCTTCAACAGTCTCGTAATCACTGGGCTGAGCACCAACGAGCAGGAGCAGTTGGCCTCGATCAGCCCAGGCCGGGTCCCGCTGCAGCTGCATGAAATCAACGCAACTGTCAGCGAGATCAGGCGCATCACGTTTGGCGAGTGCTGCTGCACCTGCATCGGGAAAAGCCACCAGCAGAGGGCGGCTGCTGTCCAGCAGCGTTCTCGCCAAGCGCAATGCAGGACCCATGACCCGCAGGCCTTCAAAACGCCAGGTCACCATCCAGCGTCCACGGCGGCTCCCGCCAAAGACGGCGTCCAACGCCGACACGGTGCGCTGCTCAGCCTCGAGAAGATCAGCGGGGAGAACAGCACTCACGGTGCATCCATGCAACTGCGCCGGAGCGTACTGCGATCGAGCCTTCAAGCCTCACTGCAGGCCAGCAATGCGCGTTCGAAACGCTCAACGATGCTCTCGATCTGATGCTCGCTGTTCCAGAACCCGAGGCTGAGCCGCAAGCCCGAGCGTCTCATCTCCCTTGGGAGACCCATCGCTGTCAGCACGCTGCTGTCGGTGTCCCGCCCCGACGAGCAGGCACTGCCACTGCTCACGGCCAATCCTTCCCGATCGAGAACACGCACCATGCGCCGACCAGACAACGGTTGGCCTGAATGGTCGCGAAGCAGCAAAGCCAAGTGATGCGGAAGACGCTGGTCAGGCTGGCCGATCGTTGCGACACCGAATCGTTGACCGAGCTGCAGCTCCAGTGCATCCCTGAGCCGCCGGATGCCATTGCCACTGTTGGATAGGGCATCCACGCCACAGGGTTGGATCTGCGAGAGCGCCTCAGCCATGCCAGCGAGCAAAACGGCGGATTCGGTTCCACTGCGCAAGTTGCTCTCCTGCCCACCACCGGTCAACAGCGCAGTGAGTTGCTGTTTCCAGGCTCCGCGTACCAACAGCAGGCCTACGCCCCTGGGTCCACCACATTTGTGAGCTGACGCGGTGAGTAAATCCACCGGCAAG
This sequence comes from Synechococcus sp. BMK-MC-1, assembly GCF_014279955.1. Lineage (NCBI taxonomy): Bacteria > Bacillati > Cyanobacteriota > Cyanophyceae > Synechococcales > Synechococcaceae > Synechococcus > Synechococcus sp. BMK-MC-1. The sequence goes on along the minus strand of NZ_CP047939.1, from coordinate 1,257,615 downwards.
GTGCTCCAGTCTGGAAGGGCCTGGCTGATCACCTGGGTGGCATCGGTGTGAAAAGGAATGCCGTGCTGGCGGCAGAGTGCGCCGATCGTCTGGATCGGTTGAAGCGTGCCCACCTCGCTCTGTCCCCAGATCACAGACACCAGGCGCGTGGGGGGCTGCAGCAGCTCGGCGAAACGATCCAGCTGGATGGTGCCCTGGGCATCCACAGGGGCCATGCACACCTGCCACCCCAATGGGGTCAGGGCCTGCGCCGCCGCCGTAACAGCAGGATGCTCAACAGCGGAGATCACGATCCGACCAGGCGGGAGGGACGACGCCAAGCCTCGGAGTCCGAGATGAATGGATTCAGTGGCTCCTGAAGTAATCAGAACCTCGTTGGCTTCAGCGCCGAGCAGTGAAGCGATTTCAACCCTTGTGCGTTCCAGGGCTTCCGCTGCGGCGATCCCAAAACAGTGGAGGCTGGAGGGATTGCCCCAGGCTTGATTCTGAACCGCAACCATCCTCTGCTGCACTCCCGGTCGCAGGGGTGTGGTGGCACAGGCATCGAGGTAAATCGGCCTCGCGTCAGCCTTGTCCATCACGCTGGAGGCGGGACAGCGTGCGCTGCTCGAGGGACTCTCCGGCGAGATTGATCATGGAATCCAGGGACGTGGATGCCAGAAACGCTTGAACCTTGGCCTGGGCCTCCTCGCGCAGACAACGATCAGGTTGCCTGCAGCCCTCTTTGCAGTCTTTGGCGCAGTCAAACCCTGGAGGCGTTGAAGACTCCAAGGGCTTGGGTTCGGCTGCCAACCCATCAGGACGCCCCTCAGGCATCAGGTCTGGATTCATGACGCCGTCGAAGACAGCCACAGCTGGACCGGTCATGAAGACCGACCCCTGCTGATCAGCCCAACGGATGCTGAGGGGACCGCCGGGAAGGACCACGGTTGCCTCGCTGTCGCTGAATCCCATCAGAACGGCCGCCACCAAAGTGGCGCAGGCCCCGGTCCCACAAGCCAGGGTTGGACCTGCTCCCCGTTCCCAGACGCGAATCTCCAGATGCTGACGGCTATGCACCTTGAGAAAGTGAACGTTGGTTTTCGCAGGGAAGAGCGGGTCGCATTCGAGCTGAGCACCCAGTGCTTCAAACGGAATCGCCTCCAGATCGTCCACGGGAACCACCACATGGGGGTTCCCCATACCCACTGCTGCCAATGAAAGTTTGAGTCCTTCTCGGGACACTTCACCGCGGGGCAAGCCCTTGGCGTCCGGGCTCAAGAGCGTCGGAACCATCTCAGGCTTCAAGAACGGCGCTCCCATATCGACGCGGATTTGTCCGTCCTGTTGAAGTTCGGGAATGATCATCCCGGCTGGCGTTTCAATGCTCCAACTGCGTCCGGGGCTATCGCCATCACTGTCGGCGAGGAAACGGGCGAGGCAGCGGATTCCGTTTCCGCACATCTCAGCTTCCGAACCATCGGCGTTAAAAATGCGCATGCGCAGTTCGCCCTGGCCCTGAGGAGGCAGCGCCAGAATCAAGCCATCGCCGCCAAGGCCGAAACGGCGATCGCAAATTTTTCGGACCCAGTCAGAATCGGGAGAGACGATGCTCTCCGAAAGCCGGCCATCACGACCCTCCACCAAGATGAAGTCGTTGCCGAGACCTTGATATTTACTGAATTGCAGCATGGCGATTCGTTTCCCTGAGTGATCCTATGGAGCCGACAAGCTTTGATCCGAGTCTTCCCGGAATCCGACTTCTGCAATCCTGGATCCGCGATCAGCGCACGCTCAGTGTTGAGCTGCGTGACGGGAAACGCATCGACGGCCGCCTCACGTGGCAAGACCCGCTTTACCTGGCCGTTCAGCGTGATGACGCGTCCGACCCGATTTTGGTCAATCGTCAGTTAGTGCTCACCATTCGCACCTTGATCTGACCCAGCGAATCCGTTCCCTGGTTATGTCACGATCCCCCCAGGTGTTTTCGTGCCGTGACGGCCTCCAAGTCTTCCTCCGCCACCGCATCGGCCTCTGACCGCCCGGATCGGTACGACCCCATTGCGCTCGAGCAGCGCTGGCAAAGCCAGTGGCAACAAGACGATCTCTATGCAACCCGTTCACCGGAGCCCGGTCAGAACGCGTTTTATGCCCTCTCGATGTTTCCCTATCCATCGGGAAGCCTGCACATGGGCCATGTGCGCAATTACGTGATCACCGATGTGATTGCCAGAGCTCAACGCATGCGCGGAGATTCGGTTCTGCACCCCATGGGCTGGGATGCGTTCGGACTCCCCGCTGAGAATGCAGCGATTGAACGTCAGGTGGATCCAGGGGTCTGGACCGATCGCAACATCGAACAGATGAAAGCCCAGCTGGCACGTCTGGGTCTGTCCATCGATTGGTCAAGGGAGCAAGCCACCTGTCACGCGGACTACTACCGCTGGACCCAGTGGCTCTTTCTGGAGCTCATGGACCAGGGACTGGCGTACCAGAAAGACGCCACGGTCAACTGGGATCCTGTCGACCAAACCGTGCTGGCCAATGAGCAGGTTGACAGTGAAGGGCGCTCCTGGCGATCCGGGGCCCTGGTTGAACAGAAAAATCTCAGGCAGTGGTTCCTGCGCATCACCAACTACGCCGACGCACTGCTCGACGACCTTGACCTGCTGAAGGGATGGCCCGAGCGGGTGCGCACGATGCAGGCCAACTGGATCGGTCGTTCCATCGGAGCGGAGATTGATTTCCGCGTCAGCGATCACGACGATGCGGTGATCACGGTTTTCACCACTCGGGCAGACACCCTGCATGGTGTGAGCTACGTGGTGCTGGCTCCTGAGCATCCCCTGGTCGCAACGCTCACCGCGGAGCACCAGCGCGAATCCGTTGCCGCCTTCAGGGATCTCGTGGGAGAGCTCAGTTCAGATGAACGCACAGCGGATGATCGACCCAAGCGTGGTGTGCCCATCGGGGCCACTGCAGTGAACCCGGCCAACGGCGAATCAATCCCGATCTGGATCGCTGACTACGTTCTCGCCGGCTACGGCACCGGGGCTGTGATGGGAGTTCCAGCCCACGATGAGCGCGACTTTCTGTTTGCCCGCACCTACGAGCTTCCGGTGAAACGGGTGATCCAGGCTGCCGGCACCAGTGACCATCTCAGTGATGGCGAGGCCTGGACAGGCCCGGGGATTCTGTTGAACAGCGGCCGCTTCGATGGTCAATCGAGCGAGGAAGCCAGACAGGAGATCACAGCTCACGGTCAGGAGTTGGGCTGGGCGCGGCCCAAACGCCAGTACAGGCTGAGGGACTGGCTGATTTCCCGTCAGCGCTACTGGGGTTGCCCGATTCCGGTCATTCACTGTGATCACTGCGGCGCTGTGCCCGTGCCGGCGGATCAGCTTCCGGTGACCTTGCCCAAGGATGTGGATCTTCAAGGCAAAGGCGGATCTCCTCTGGCTTCTTTGCAGTCCTGGGTGAACGTGAAATGCCCCAGCTGCGGACGAGACGCACGCCGGGAAACGGACACCATGGACACCTTCATGTGCTCATCGTGGTACTTCCTGCGTTTTGCCGATCCGCACAACACGGAACGGGCGTTTGACGCGGATGCAGTGGAACGCTGGCTGCCCGTGCAGCAATACGTGGGCGGCATCGAACACGCCATCCTTCATCTTCTGTATTCCCGTTTCTTCACCAAAGCGCTGCGTGATCGTGGATTACTGAACATCCGAGAGCCGTTCGAGCGTCTACTCACCCAGGGGATGGTTCAGGGCGTGACCTACCGCAATCCCCGCACGGGTCGTTACGTGGCGCCTTCTGAGGTCAGTGACGAGAACGCACCTAAAGATCCGGTGGACGGCGGCGAGCTTGAGGTGCTGTTCGAGAAAATGTCGAAGTCGAAGTACAACGGTGTGGATCCAGCGGCCGTGATCGACCGCTACGGAGCTGACACGGCACGGATGTTCATCCTGTTCAAGGCACCGCCTGAAAAAGATCTCGAATGGGACGACGCAGATGTTGAAGGTCAGTTCCGATTCCTGCAACGACTCTGGCGCCTGATCGAGAGCGTGCGCTCGGATGACCAGGATCAGCTGCTCGGCGACCCCGTTGATCCTCCTGAGGGCTCTGGCCTGTCTGACAAAGAGGGGGAAATCCGCCGCGCTGTACACACCGCCATCGAAGCAGTCAGTGACGATCTGAAGGGCGATTTCCAATTCAACACGGCGATTTCAGAGTTGATGAAACTCTCCAATATCCTCTCGGGTGCTCTCCCTGAAGCGTCACGGGCTGTACAAGCTGAAGCAGTTTCAGCGCTGATCCGCTTGCTCGCTCCGTTTGCGCCCCATCTGGCCGAGGAATTCTGGTTCAGCCTCGGCGGCCAAGACAGCGTTCACAAGCAACCATGGCCTTTGCATGACCCCGCTGCATTGGTGCGTGACACCGTTGATTTGGTGATTCAGGTGAAGGGCAAGGTGCGCGGAACGATCACTGTTCCAGCGGATTGCAGCAAGGAGACGTTGGAGGAATTGGCTTTGGCCAGTGACGTCGCAGAGCGATGGCTTGAGGGCAAGCCTCCCCGGCGCGTGATCGTGGTTCCGGGAAAGCTTGTCAATCTGGTGCCATCCTGACCCTGCTCAACCCTTGGCGAAGCGCAAGGACGCAGGGCTGTCCCAGGATCCCTGGGCCTGGTATCCACGGTTGTTTCCGGTGAGATGACGCAGGATCCAGAAGATGGCTTCAACGGAACCCTCACCGATGGCCTGCTGAATCTCCAGAACTGACCGAGAGGTGCCATCACTGAGCACCTCTTCCACCTGCTTTTGAAGTTTCAGGATCGCTGCAGCAGCCTTCTTCCCAGCTTCAACACCCGGCTGGTGGTAGGCATTGATGTTCACAAGCTCGCCGTAGAAGCCCACAGCACGTTCAAACAGGGCGATCAATGCCCCGAGTCTGCGGGAATCGAACGTGCGCATGCTGATGCTCAGGCTTTGCCGCCCTCCTTCGGTGAGCGCCGATCGGGTGCCCTGCACGAATCCATCGAGGAAGTCTCCAGGACGCTCGCCGTTGATCTCGGGAATATCGTCCACATCCTGCAGAACTTCGATGAAGGTGACGAAGAAGTTATCGACGCCATCACGGAGCTGCTGCACATAGGCATGCTGATCGGTTGAACCCTTGTTGCCGTAGACAGCGATGCCCTGATGGGCAACGGCTCCGCTGCGATCAAGCCGCTTGCCGAGGGACTCCATCACCAGCTGCTGCAAATAACGGCTGAAGACTTCCAGCCGATCGCGGTAAGGCAGCACCACCATGTCGCGCTTCCCCTTCCCTTCTCCTGCGGTGTACCAGGCAGCTGCCATCAGAGCGGCAGGATTGCGCCGCACATCGGCGACGCGGGTGGCCTGATCCATCTGAGCAGCACCAGCCAGGAAATCGCGGATATCGCTGCCGATCAGGGCTCCGGGCAACAGGCCCACGGCACTGGTGATGCTGGTGCGCCCACCCACCCAATCGAACATGTCGAACATTTTCAGCCACGTCTCTTCCTTGGCCTGCTGATCCAGATGACTGTTGGCCATGGTGATGGCGACCGCCTGACCCGGCCAATTGCCCCCCAGAGACTCCACTCGGTGACGGGCTTGCTCCATGCCCAGGTGGGGCTCAGGCGTCCCTCCTGACTTGCTGACGGTGACCACGAGCGTCGTCCGCAAGGCGTCGCCTAGTTCACCGAGAACACGGCTCATGCCATTCGGATCGACATTGTCGAAGAAATGGAAGGGCAGACCTTTGCCTGTGTCCTGCAGGGCGCGAACCATTAACAGAGGACCAAGACCGCTACCGCCGATGCCGATCCAGAGCACGTCCGTGAACGGCTCGCCCGTGGGGGACTTGATCTCACCATTAACGACAGCCTGTCCGAATTGCTCGATATCGTTGATTTCGGCGGCAATGTGTTGGCCCGCGCTCTGATCGGGCGCCAACTGCGGATCACGAAGCCAGTAATGCCCCACCTGTCGGTTTTCATCGGCATTGGCGATGGCACCGGCCTCGAGCTTGCTCATCGCTTCGAACGCCTGCTCGAGAGGAGGCGTGAGTTCGGCCAATGCTGCGGCGTTGAGATGCATGCGGCTGACATCAAGCCAGACACCGAGATCGTCGTGATACCAAAGGAGATCGCAGAAGCGTTGCCATTGAATCTGGGTGTCAGTGGCGCTGAAATCCGGGAAACTCATCACGAGGTGCATGCACGCACTGAAGGTATCGACAATCCGGCTCTCTGCCCATCAACTGGAACACCGCGGCTAATCTCCGTCCATGGCTCTGAACAGCTTTCCAGTCCGAGTTGTCTCCATGCGCGGAATGCTCTGCGCTGCCGCTGCACTGGCAGCCACCTCCCTGGCTTTCCAAGCGTCTTTGCAGCCGCTGTCCATCAACGACATCGCAACGCGTTCTTCAACAGAGGATCAGGCGGACTCGAGCACCAATGAATCCAATCCGGATCCGACTGATTTCAGTGCCGAGGAGTTGGAACTTCTGCAGCGTCGATTCGGGGTGCATGGTCCCCAGACCCCGCTCGCCCAGCTCTTCACCCGAGGGATGGATCAATTGCAGCCGCTTCGCGCCAACACACTTTCCCGGTTGCGCGATCTGAAACCGGTGATCCAGCGTGAGGCCTTTCGCCATCGCATCAACCCGATGCTGATCACGGCGATTCTTTTCGATGAGATCCAGCACTCCAAGCCTGGAGAGGACCTTCCATTTGTGGTGCATTCCGGCTTGGTTGAGACCCATGGACCGGCGCAACTCGGGATCAGTGAACTGATCCACCAGGGTCGTCTTCCAGCAGAGCCCACCAGCGAGCAGATCAGCGCAGCCCGTGACTTGCTGATGAACCCAGAGGCCAACATCGAGTTGCTCGCAGCGAAGTTATCAAGGCTGAAGAGTGAACTCGGTCTCGATCAGGGAGCAATCCTGATCGCCAGCCGTTCCTATGTGGATGCGAAGGCCATTGCCACTTTGTCCTACCTGCACAACGGCAAGCTCGATTATCCCGCGAGGATTTTGCGTTACATGCAGGATCCCGCCCTCCATGGCCTGATCTACAGCGCGCGACAACCGGCGAAGGCCTACCTCATCTAAGTCACGCCCTGTGGAGATTGCTTGCTAGAAGCAAAGCTTTCCGAGGGCCGCCAAACGACTTTGCAGATCAGCCCATGAGAAGCTGCGTGGATCAGCTCGCACGCCACCAAGGTCGACATGTTGATGGGTTGTGATGGCTGCAGGCTGAAAGCCAAATCGCTCGATCCAATTGTCGAGAACAAGGGCCATCGCGTCATATTGCGCTGGCGTGTACCCGCTGTGACGCTTGTCGTTGTCATGTCCGTCCTTGGGAGTCTCCAAACTCAAATGAAGCGCGAAGTTATTCACTGAACCTTTGAATTTGGCGTTGGTCACAGCCCATTCGCCCAGGAAAGCCGAATAACCAGCGCCGAAGGCGCGCTGAAGGGGATCGACAAGATCCACAATCGTCCCATCCAAACCAATCAGGGTGTGGTAACTCACTTGATCCTCATCACGGGGATGGGGCGTCTGGAAGGTGTTCAGGGCCGAACCAAGGGAATACACGGTTTCATGCAGCACCACCACCCTCGGATCAGGGTTGAGGGGTTGTCCCCATGGATTGCGTCGATAGCGGGTTCCGAAGTTGGTTGGATCGGCAGGGATGGTCTTGCGTTGCTCGGACAGGGTGCGCTTGCGTTGCAACAAGCGCTTGCGAACGCTCGGATCGATTCCGGAACACTGGCGTGCCAAGGGGGATGACCAGGACAACGCCTTGGGAGGAACGGGTGGCTCACCCTCGATCGTTCGGCCGGAATCCTTGTCCTTGCCCACATCATTGAGAAGATCAAGCAGCGAGGGGCGCCTCGCCCCGCTGTCTTTTTCTGCGGTGACACCCACGAGGGAAACAACCACCAGCAGTGAGGCCGTGCTGACCAGGACGATGCCCACCCCTGGGCGCTGCAACCGCTTCAGCAGTGCGGACAGGTTCTGTTTCAGAGGAAGCCGAACCATTGATCGCGTAGGGCACGTTCAGCCTGGGTTGCCCCAGGATCCCAGGCCAGTTCATGTCGGTCCACCCCTGGATCCTGGAGAAGGAGGTCCGTGGTTTTGAGCACTCCCCTCCGGCTGTACGTCACCTTGAGATTGGAATCGCCTTGCAGGAGCTCTGAACAGCGTTGAACAGAGTGGCAGCGCCAGTCGCGCAGAGCCACCACTTCATCTCCAGCCACCAACCCTCCCCGTTGCGCAGGGCCATCAACATCGGTGCGATCAATCCAGACCCGGCCCTGTCGCTCTCGGATGAGCCAGCCTGCCGAGGGTGTTTTGTCATGCACTGGATTCAGTGACAATCCGATCCGTTGAAGGCTGGCCTCAATCGGCAGTGCCGATCGACCGTCTAACCAATCCGGCAAGAGTGTTTCAAGATCCTTGGAATACTCGCTGAAACAGGCAAGCAAATCAGAACGTCGATAACCCCGTCCATGCACTCCGAAGCGCTTCCACAGACAACGCAACACCTCTGCCAGAGAGTGTTGCGATTGACGCAGGTGAACATCAAGGCAAAACGCCAACGCTGTGCCTAACCGGTAATAGCTGATCTGACTGTGAGCATTGGCTGGTGTCTGTTTGTAGAGCCTCACCCACGCTTCCCTCGAACTGTCGGCCAGCGATTGAATGGCGACCCCCGGGTTCAACAGCACATGGGACAGGTCTGCTCCTAAGTCTTTGAGCAGATCCAGGCGAGAGGAAAGTCCCGCAAGCAAAGGAAGGGCAAGATCGAAGTAACTCGTGACTCCTTCTGCAAACCAGAGGCCGTCACTGATGACAGGCCTGTCGTAGCGGTAAGGAATGAACTCGCTGGGACGGAGTCTGCGCACGTTCCACTGGTGCAGATATTCATGGCCCACCAGTTGAAGAAGCTTGCGATACCCGCCTGGCTCTTGAAGCGTTGGCCAGGGAAACTGCATCACGGAGGCGTTGTCATGCTCCAAGCCTCCATACCCCTGCTCCAGGATCTGGATCACGAGCTGATACTCCTGATCGGCGGATGGATCGGACTGCACCAGATCACAAACAGCTGTGCAAACTGCTTCGAGATCGTGCATGAAACCAGACGGCCAACCGCAGGGCGGAGACCCGAGCAGAATTAACGAATGCGTCTGCCCGCGCACACACAAAGGCTCCCGAACAAAGCTGCCGGCATGGACTGGAGCATCCACGAGATGATCAAAATCCTCGGCCACAAACACCGAGCCGCTCCCGTCCTGTTCAAGGGGAACCGCCAGAGACCAATGCTCTGGTACGGAAATCTGAAGGCGATGTTCATTCCAGCGTTCACCATCCACCAACATCACCACGGCGGGAAGGCTGAGAGAGGCGAACTCAGGGTCTAGGTGATTGGTACGCACCGTGAGCTGCCTGGCCTCAAGCCGGTAGCGAATGCACAACGGTTCGCCAGGTTCACACGTGAACTGCCAGCGCTCCGGGGAACGACGTTCCAACAGCAGCGTGCTCTCACCCTGAACGGCTGAAAGGCTGTGCAGATGCTGAGAGGGATCGCGAACCGTGTAGGAGCCAGGGGTCCAGACGGGCAGCGAAATGGTCTGAACCGACTGCCTTGGCGTCCACTGCAGAACAACACCAACGGTCTGGGCAGCTGGATTGCTGAGATCCAGATGAGTGCTGACGCCTCCCGACATCACCGTACGGATGCTGGCGACGGAATGGTGAGCTGGGTGTCAACACCCGCCACAGCAAGGTTCTGTTGGCTGGCGTCGCTCAGGGCTTTCTGCAAGGCATAGCGACGCAGAACCCGGCTGAGGGCCTTCTCCACTGAGACGGCCTGCGACGGCCTGCCGAGATCCACCACCACATTGAGGGAGTCATGGTGGCGGTTCCAAGACCAGCCAAGGGCAATCCCCTTGGCATGGGTGGCCGCGAGAGCCACGTTGTGTTGCGTTCCGAAGGAACAGAGTTGCCCGTCAATGGCCACTGCAAAACCTTCGGCACGCAAGGCAGAAGCCAGCAGGTCGAGATCGTTGACCAGAGTGGGCAGGATGGAGAGATGGGACATGAAATCCAGATGCCCGCGTGTTCAGACACTAGCCAGATCCTTGAACAAGATCCTCCTGAATTGATTGTTCCGGCAATCGGAGCCTGGCCGCAGTTCTCGCCGCCGCTGCGCATCGGCGTCATGGCCTCTGGCTCTGGCAGCAATCTCGAAGCTCTGTACGAGGCCACTGCTAAGGGATGCCTCGAGGCCTCTTTGCAATTGCTGATTGTGAACAACCCAGGCTGTGGAGCCCGGGAGCGGGCTGAACGCCTCCGGATTCCCTGCCAGCTCATTGATCACAGAGAACACAACACCCGTGAATCCCTGGATCATGCGTTGGTGTCTGCATTCCGCGCGGCTGATGTCGAAGCGGTCGTCATGGCGGGTTGGATGCGAATCGTCACACCGGTTCTGATCGACGCTTACGCCGGCAGGCTGATCAACCTCCATCCCTCCCTCCTTCCTGCCTTCAAAGGGCTGGATGCCGTTGGTCAAGCGCTCGCCGCAGGAGTCAGGATCGCCGGCTGCAGCGTCCATCACGTTCAAGCCGATGTGGATTCAGGCGCGGTCATCGCCCAGGCGGCCGTTCCCGTGCTGGCAAGCGATGACGCAGCAACACTCGCCAGGAGGATTCAACGTCAGGAGCATCGGCTCCTTCCCTGGGCCACAGCCCTTGCAGGCGTGGAGTGGAGACGCGAGGGACAGGCCTTTGTTCAGGGGTAGAACGGCGTCAGGGGCAACCCCTCAGTGGGCTTGAGTCCCGCCATCAGGTTGAGGCACTGAACACCCTGTCCAGCCTGGCCTTTGAGCAGGTTGTCCACGGCGCTCATCAGTACGAGTCGACCGGTGCGTGTATCAACTTGCACCGAAAGCATGGCGCGGTTCGTGTGCTTGGCCCATTTCGTCGCTGGATAGGTGCCCACTGGCAGAACCTCAACGCAGGGATGGGCCTGATAAACGGTCTGCAGCACTGTGGTGCAGTCTTCTGCAGTCAGTCCGGGATCCCTCAGCCTGGCGTACACAGTCGAGAGAAGTCCACGCACCATCGGCACAAGGTGGGGCGTGAACTGAAGTTGGATGGGGCAGCCGGCGACGTTGCTGGCCAACTGTTCGATTTCAGAGGTGTGACGGTGCCCGATCACGCCGTAAGGGGCAATCGATTCGGAGGCCTCAGCAAGCAGCAGGTGCTCCTTCGCTGCGCGCCCTCCACCGGACGTGCCCGTTTTGGCATCAATAATCAAGCCATCACTCTCGATCAATCCCTGTTTGAGGAAGGGGAGCAAGGGCAGGAGACTTGCTGTTGGGAAACAGCCAGGTGCTGCAACCAATCGCGCGTCGGCAATGTCCTGCTGATGCCATTCGGGCAGGCCGTAAATGGCTTCCCGACAGAGATCGTGATCTGTTCTCGCAGAGCTCCTGGCCTCCTGCACGTAGACAGAAGACCATTGATCCAGCGATTTGTAGCGATAGTCCGCCGAGAGATCGACGACCCTCACGCCCCGCTCGAGCAGAGGAGGCACCAACTTGCTGGCCAAGCCGTTCGGCAAGCTCAGAACGGCGAAGTCCGACGTTGCAGCGATGCGATCCGGATCGGCAGCTTCAACAACGCGATCACCCTCGAGAGGGAGAAAGGGGCAGATCTCACTCCAGGAACGTCCTGCTGACCGCTCGCCCGCCAGAAAGCTCACCTGGAAGGAGGGGTGCTCTTTGAGGAGGCGCAAGGTTTGGAGCCCTCCGTATCCCGAGGCACCCACCACGGCAACCCGTTGATTCACCATCCCTGCGCCAACACATCAACCGATCGTACCGGCGTCGATAATGGTGTCTGAACTCAGGACATCGAGAGCTCTGCCCGATTCTGTCGATCAATCAACGCAATCTCAAACTCTGTTTGACACCATTCCTGATGCGCTCAAGGCCATTCGCAACGGTGAATGCGTTGTTGTCGTCGACGATGAGCGACGGGAGAACGAAGGCGACCTGATCTGCGCGGCCCAGTTCGCCACCCCGGAACAGATCAATTTCATGGCCACAGAAGCCAGGGGATTGATCTGTTTGGCGATGCAGGGGGATCGCCTCGATGCCCTGGATCTTCCTTTGATGGTTGATCGCAACACCGATGCCAACCAGACGGCCTTCACGGTCAGCATCGACGCCGGACCCGAGCACGGTGTTTCAACGGGAATTTCGGCTGATGACCGATCACGCACGATCCAAATCGCCATCCAACCGGACGCCAAACCTGCGGATCTGCGCCGACCAGGTCATATTTTTCCGCTGCGTGCTCGTCCCGGGGGCGTCCTCAAACGCGCCGGACATACCGAAGCCGCTGTTGATCTTGCCCAAATGTCGGGTCTGTACCCCTCGGGTGTGATTTGCGAAATCCAGAATCCAGACGGCTCCATGGCCCGGCTTCCGGAACTTCAGGTTTACGCCAGAGAGAAAGGGCTGAAACTGATCAGCATTGAAGATCTGATCCGCTACCGGCTGGAGAACGAACGCTTTGTTGTACGTTCTGCCCAATGCTCGCTTCCCACTGAATTCGGTTCATTTCTGGCGATCGGCTACCGCAACGAGCTCGATGGCAGTGAGCACGTGGCTCTGGTCAAAGGGGACCCGAGCCATCTGCAAGAACCGGTTTTAGTGCGGATGCACTCCGAATGCCTCACCGGAGATGCGTTTGGCTCGCTGCGTTGTGACTGCCGTGACCAGTTGCACAGCGCCCTAAAGCGCATCGAAGCCGAGGGGGAAGGTGTGGTCGTGTACCTGCGCCAAGAAGGCCGTGGAATCGGCCTCATCAACAAGTTCAAGGCCTACAGCCTGCAGGAGGGAGGTCTTGACACCGTCGAGGCCAATGAAAAGCTCGGATTCGCACCGGATTTGCGCAACTATGGCGTTGGAGCGCAGATTCTCAGCGATCTCGGCATCCATCGCTTGAATCTGTTGACCAATAATCCAAGAAAAATTGCCGGTTTAGGCGGCTATGGCCTTGAGGTGGTGAAGCGGGTGCCGATGAAACCAGCCCTCGGCGACTTCAATGCCGAGTACCTCGCCACCAAAAGGGAGAAGCTGGGGCATTTAATGGATGATCACCAGCAACGGTCTCATTGGGTGATCTGTCTCGACAGTTCCTCCACCGATGAGGGGGAGTTATCGGTGCTCTTGCACCGTGTCGAAACACTGAGCCAAGAGCACGGCCTTCAACTGCAGGCAGAACAAGCGCCGCGTCTGCTGGCGCTGTGGGAGCGGCCCAGATTTGTCTGGTCACTGCAGGGGACGGAACCAGAGGCTGCCACACTCAAAACCCTGCTGACGACGATGGCCAGCTGGGCGGCAACGTCTCGGATGGGTCTGCTCCATGCGGTCAATCCAGAACAGATCTCCCATCCACCGCAAACCCTGGAACGCAAAGAGCTCAGCCTTGCATCGCTGGGGAGCTCCCAACAGGGCTGGGGCTGGTTCCCCGCTGGAGACCAGCCCGCCTTGATTCACTGGTCCTGAACCGTGACCGATTGAATCTTGGAGCCGTTTTTGAGGGCCAGCACCACATCCATGTCACCGGTCTGACCGAAAACGGTGTGCACACCATCGAGATGGGGTTGGGCTTCATGCACGATGAAGAATTGGCTGCCACCGGTATTCTTGCCGGCATGCGCCATCGATAACGCACCCGGGACGTGCTTTTTGCTGTTGATTTCGCAGTCGATCGTGTAGCCGGGGCCACCCGTTCCAGGCATGCCTCGGGATCCTTCGCGGCTGTTGGGGCAACCACCCTGGGCCATGAAACCGTCGATCACGCGATGGAAAGCGAGCCCGTCATAAAACCCATCCTTTGCCAGCTTGACGAAGTTGGCCACGGTGTTCGGGGCATCGTTGTCGAACATCTCCAGCTTGATCTGGCCGGCGTCCGTGGTCATGAGAACCGTGGTCAAGGCTTCAACACCAAAACACCATGCTAGGCAAGTGGATCAATCGAGCGACTCACGCAAGCCATGAGCAACATTTCCGCCTCGCCCTCGCTCGACTCAGCCAAGGTGGGCGTGATCGGTGGCAGCGGTCTTTATGCCATCGATGCCCTCGAGGATGTCCGTGAGGTTGAGCTGGAGACCCCGTTCGGCCCACCATCCGACGCCTTCAGGATTGGGCGACTCAATGGCGTGGACATCGTCTTTCTGGCACGCCACGGACGGCATCACCATCTGCTTCCCAGTGAAGTTCCCTACCGGGCCAACGTCTGGGCTTTGCGATCCCTTGGCGTGCGCTGGCTGGTCTCGGTTTCAGCCGTCGGGTCATTGCGAGAGCATCTCCGCCCCCGCGACATGGTGGTTCCTGATCAATTCATCGATCGCACGATGCAGCGCCCGCAGTCGTTTTTTGGCGACGGCTGCGTCGCACACGTCAGCCTTGCCGATCCCTTCTGTTCACGACTCAGTGACCTCCTGGCGACAGCTGCATCGATGGAGATGCCAACCGGACACCATCTGCACCGAGGCGGAACCTACCTGTGCATGGAAGGTCCGGCGTTTTCCACCCGCGCGGAAAGTGAGCTATATCGCAGTTGGGGTTGCGATGTGATTGGCATGACCAATCACACGGAAGCTCGCCTGGCGAGGGAAGCCGAAATCGCCTACGCCTCCCTGAGCATGGTGACCGACTTCGATTGCTGGCACAACGATCACGATGCGGTCACGGTGGAGATGGTGGTGGGCAACCTGAAAGCCAACGCCCTGGCCACCGGCCCCATCCTCAGCCGCCTGATGGAGAGCATGCGCCAAGACCCTCCGGCGTCCAAGGCCCATCGCGCCCTGGCCGATGCCTTGATGACGCCTGCAGAGGTTGTGCCTGAAGCCACACGCCAACGCCTTGATCTCTTCACCTCTCCCTACTGGGGAAGCGTGACAGCCTCCTGAGGAAGACTCACCCCGCGGCTGAGCAGTGCCTGACGAAGGTCCGAACCATGGGCCTTCAGCAGGGCATCGGCTGCAGCGGCATCCAGTTGGCAGCTGCCCATCACAAGGGCGCGCTTCACGGAACCTCCCGCCGAACCAAGCAGAGCCTGGGAGGCGCCACGATCGAGCCCCAGCAGGTCACGCAGAATCCGCATGGATCGGTCTACCAGCTTGCTGTTGCTCGCGGCGACATCCACCATCCGATTGCCGTACACCTTTCCCAACCTGACCATGACCCCAGTGGACAGAATGTTCAGGGCCATCTTGGTGGCTGTGCCTGCCTTGAGTCGGGTGGAGCCCGTTAGCAGTTCAGGACCTGTTAGGAGCCGGATATCGATATCGCACGGCAAGGGAGCCTGATCGGAGGGAACACAGGCCATGGCAATCGCGAGCGCACCAAGCTCACGGGCGTAGCGCAATCCACCTTTCACGTAGGGCGTCGTCCCCCCTGCAGCGATGCCCACGAGGCAGTCTTTGCCCGTGAAGTCCCGATCCTTGAGATCGGACGCTCCCGCCGATTCAAGATCTTCCAGTCCTTCGGAGCTGCGCAGAAGGGCTGCAGGCCCCCCAGCCAGCACACCTTGAACCAGCTCCGGCGGGCTGCAGAACGTCGGCGGACATTCGGCCGCATCCAAAACACCGAGTCGTCCAGATGTCCCAGCACCCAGATAAAACAAGCGCCCGCCAGCTTTCAGGCGTTTCGCGATGGCGTCCACTGCTTCAGACAGAGCGCTGATGGCACCTTGCACAGCCATCTGGGGGCGTCGGTCCTCTTCCACGAAGAGGCTGATGAGTGCATCGGTGGAGAGCAGATCCAGGTTTTCACTGGATGGATTGGTCTGCTCGGTCAGCAGATGGCCTCGATCGGCGGACGGTTCGATCACAACAATCCCTCGAGACGTCGACGCACTGCATCGAGATCAGCGCTGTCACCATTCACTGAATCCGGGCTGCTCTCCAGCTCGCTCTCCTGCCAGTTGCTCACATCCTGATTCGCGGCAGGGGGCGCAAGCATCAGACGATCTTCCTCTGTTTGGGGTACGAACCCTGCTGCAACCAGACGCGCCTCGTAGCCAGCCTCACGGCAGAACAGCTCAACCTCCTCGAGCTCCAGTGCTTCAACAGTGGGTGTGGGGAAATCCTGCGCTTCAAGAAGTCCGGCGTAACGCTCAGCGTCGTCGCTGTCTTCGAACATGAGCACCACGGTGTGACCTGAAAGCTCAAGGGAGTGAATGCCTTCGCTGTCCTGACCTGCGTCGAACAGCAGAACGTGAACCAACATGCCAATGAATCGCCCATGCGAGTCTCTCATCGTTTCCCGCTCAGGCCAGGCCAGACCGTTCGAGACTGATCTCCTGCAATCGCTGGTAAAGCGCACGCTCATCGTCCTCTAACGACGAGGGGATCACGATCACGATCTCAACGAGTTGATCTCCCCTCTGGGTTCCGAGCTCAAGACCTCTCCCTCGCAATCTCAACAACCGTCCACTGGACGATGCAGGAGGGACCTGAAGCGTCACGGTGCCCGTCAGGGTGGGGACGTCGACGGCACATCCCAAGGCGGCATCTGGTGGAAGCAGTTCCAGTCGGTAGTGCACCCGGAGTCCATCGATCCGCAATCCCTCCTCGGTGACCACGCGCAAGTGCAGGAAGTGATCCTTTCCGCCCGGCGCCACCCCTTCCAGCCGCAAGCGCCATCCGTCACCAGCCTGGGGGGGCGTGCTCACCTCTACGACCGTTCCGTCCCCCAGTTCGAGTTCCACCAACGTGCCAAGCAGTGCCTGGTCTGGTGAGAGCTCAACCACCGTTTCCAGATCATCCTGTGATCGAATCGGTGGCGATGGTTGGGGAGCCGGTTCGGGCCAGTGAGGTGGGTCCTGTTCGGCGCCGCGCGCTGGCTCCTCGGGAGTGTCAACGTCAGGGACTGATCGCCGCCGCCGCCCAGAGCCAAACACCACATCCAGGTAATCCTCGAAATCGGGAAAACCAGTGCTGAAAGGATCGCTTCCTTCCGCCTGTCCCTGCCGCGAACGGATCCATTCCGTTTTGCGATCGGGGTTACTGAGGACGGCATAGGCCTCGTTGACGAGCTTGAAACGCTCCTCTGCCTGCAGGTCATTGCCATTGAGGTCGGGATGCCAACGGCGGGCTTCCCGTCGGAACGCGCGCTTCAGAGTCTCCTGATCCGCATCAGGAGTCAGACCGAGGAGAGACCAGTAGTCGGTTTCAGCGGAAGTTGTCATCGTCCCAGGGGTCTAGACCTCGGCGTCCATTGCGCGGACGGGAGTCGTAGCCGTAGCGGTCCTGAGGAGATGACCAGGGGTCATCATCCCAGTCATCCTCTGCAAACAGCTCATCTTTCAAGGTTCCGAGCGTGCTTTTCAAGCCCTGGAGTGGACCCGATTCCGTGCGGCGCTCGGCCGTGAGCCGGCGATTCAGTCCGAACAGGGCTTCCTGCAGTCCGCTTACGGCCAGCTCCAGTTCCTGGAGATCCTCTTGCTCGAGTAGGTCCTGCACATCGCGCATGGCCATTTCAACGGCACGTTGCTGGCGCTCTGCTCCATACGGTCCGAACTCCAGTGCCGCATCTCTCAAACGTCGTTCCGCCTGCGCCACAAGGGTCAGGGCCGAATTGCGCCGCTCAATGGTGGCGCGACGGCGACGGTCTTCATCGGCCTTGGCCTCGGCTTCGGCGAGAAGGGTCTGAATCTCGTCTTCGCTGAGGGTGGATCCACCCTGGATCGTCACCGACTGTTTGCGGCCAGTGGTTCGATCGGTGGCATTCACCTGAAGAATGCCGTTGGCATCAATATCGAAAGCAACCTGAATTTGAGGAACACCCCTCGGGGCTGGAGGGATACCGGAGAGACGGAAACGCCCCAGGGATTTGTTGTCAGTGGCCATCTGACGCTCCCCCTGCCAAACGTGAATCTCGACGGAAGACTGGTTGGGTTCCGAAGTGCTGAACACATCGGACTGACGCACGGGAATCGCCGTATTCCTTGGAATCAGAACCTTCATCAAGCCGCCAATGGTTTCCAGACCGAGGGACAGGGGCGTGACGTCGTTGAGAAGAAGATCTCTCAGATCCCCGGTGATGATTCCGGCCTGAACCGCGGCACCGATGGCCACCACCTCATCGGGGTTCACGGATTGGCAAGGGTCGTTGGGAACAAGCGTTCTCACCAGTTGCTGCACCATCGGCATCCGCGTGCTTCCACCAACCAGCACCACATCGTCAATGTCCTCAGCACTCCAGCCCGAATCCCTCAGAGCCGACTGCACAGGCAACATCAGGCGATCGAGCAGATCGGGGCACAGCCCCTCAAATGTTTCACGATCCAGTGTGGTTTCGATATGCAAGGGCCCGTCAGGCCCAGTGGCAATGAAAGGGAGCGACACCGGTGTTGTGCTCACACCTGAAAGCTCTTGTTTGGCCTTCTCGGCAGCTTCGGTCAGGCGTTGCAGGGCCTGGCGGTCACGGCGGAGATCAAGGTTGTGCTCTTTGAGAAACGCTTCGGCGAGCCAGTCAACAATGCGTTGATCAAAATCGTTCCCGCCCAGCTGGGTATCGCCATTGGTGGCTTTCACATCAAACACACCATTGGCGATCCTCAGCAAGGACACGTCGAAGGTGCCTCCGCCTAGGTCGAAAACCAGGGCACGGCGCACGGCACTACGGTCGAATCCATAGGCCAGAGCGGCTGCGGTCGGCTCGTTCAGGATGCGTTCAACCGTCAGCCCGGCTAGTCGACCCGCATCGCGTGTGGCTTGGCGTTGGGCATCGTTGAAGTAAGCGGGAACCGTAATCACAGCGGCTTCCACCTCTTCACCGAGGTAGGTCGAAGCATCGTCCACAAGCTTGCGCAGGATGCTGGCAACCAGCTCCTCAGCGGCATATTCCCGTTCGGTTTGCGGGCAAGCGACGCGCACATTGCCCTGAGGATTGGCCCTCACGGTGTAAGGCACGGTGAGGGAGCTGTCATCGAGTTCATCCCAGCTCCGACCAACGAAACGTTTGAGGTTCGAGAAGGTGTTGCGTGGGTTCAGCACCAGCTGCCTGCGGGCAGGCTGACCCACCAGCAGCTCGTTGTCTTTGGTGTAGCCAACAACAGAGGGGGTGGTTCTGGTCCCCTCGGCGTTCGCTATCACCACAGGGCGACCTGCCTCGAGAACAGCAACAACGGAGTTGGTCGTACCCAGGTCGATTCCGACGATCCGTCCCATAGACGCCTGTGGGGTCTTCCAAGTTAACGGTCCAAACCGCTGCCTCCCAGTCCGTGACAAGGTCTGAAGCAGCTTGCGTTAAAGCGTCCTTAGTGAATTCCATGGGGTTCGACCGTTACGTTTCAGTCGTCTTTGCCAGAGCGGGATGTCCGAGTCCAAGGAGCTGTACCTCCTGAGGCGCCGTCCACCATCGGAAAAGGTGGTGGATGTGAGCTTCAAATACGTAGCCGTCACCCTCGCCTCGATGGTGGCCGTGGTGTTGTTCGCCATCCTCATCGTCGTCTTCTGGGGGTCACTGGAATCGATGGGCCGTTACGGCTTGGAATTTTTGGTCACGTCCAACTGGAATCCGGTCGATGACGAGTACGGCGCTTTCACAGCCATTTACGGAACGATCGTCACCTCGCTGCTGTCGTTGTTGATCGCCGTGCCTCTCGGCGTGGGAACCGCAGTGTTCATCACCGAAAACATCATTCCTTTGCGGATACGCAACGTGATCGGCGTGATGGTGGAGCTGCTAGCAGCGATTCCATCGGTGGTGCTCGGGCTTTGGGCCATTTTTGTGATGGAGCCCTTCATCAGACCCTTTCTCGAATTTCTCTATGCAACGTTCAAGTGGTTACCAATTTTCTCATCACCGCCCATTGGTCCAGGCACAGCGCCAGCAATTTTGATTCTCGTGGTGATGATCCTGCCCATCATCACATCGATTTCCAGAGACTCATTGAATCAGGTTCCCGACAAACTTCGCCAAGCCGCTTATGGCGTTGGCACCACCCGTTGGGGAGCAATTCTCAATGTGTTACTTCCAGCAGCTATTTCTGGAATTGTTGGTGGTGTGATGCTTGCCCTTGGAAGAGCCATGGGGGAAACGATGGCGGTCACGATGATCATCGGAAATTCAAATAATTTCAGTCCCTCGCTTCTGGCCCCTGGAAACACGATTGCTGCCATGCTCGCCAATCAGTTTGGGGAAGCCGATGGAGGCCAGGTTTCATCACTGATGTATGCAGCATTCATCTTGATGATCCTTAGCCTTGCGGTGAATGTTTTCGCACAATGGCTGGTTAAGCGCTTGAGCCTTAAGTACTGATCATGACCTTCTCCTCTTCCCATCGCCTCGCCAATGGCGTTCCCGACCTTGCCTACAAGCAGGGATTACGTAGAAACCTGATTTCGCGACTGTTCACGGTGATTGCCGGCTTATTCGCCGCCATTGCTGTGCTTCCTCTGATTGCAGTGTTGATTTATGTCCTGATCAAAGGCGGGCAAAAAATCAGCCTCACGTTGTTAACTGAATTGCCGCCACCACCAGGCTTGGAAGGCGGTGGCATCGCCAATGCCATTATCGGCAGCATCGTTGTCACCTTGATTGCAGCTGTCATCGCCATTCCTGTGGGTGTTGGCGGCGGAATCTTTCTTGCCGAATACTCACGAGGTGGAAAATTCGCGCAATTTATCCGATTTGGAACCAATGTTTTGTCTGGCGTTCCTTCAATCATTGCCGGTGTGTTCATCTATGGAACAATCGTCACCAGCAGGATTTTGTTTGGCAATGCCTACAGCGCGGCTGCTGGAGGCATGGCATTGTCAATCCTCATGCTTCCAACTGTGATTAAAACCACAGATGAAGGCCTAAAGCTTGTTTCAGACGATCTTCGTCGCGGCGCTCTCGGCGTTGGCGCCTCCAAATTCGTCACGGTCGTAAGAATCACGCTTCCTACAGCATTTACTCCAATCGCCACCGGCGTGGTGTTGTCGATTGCAAGAGCGGCTGGTGAAACCGCTCCACTGATTTTTACAGCACTCTTTTCACCCTTTTGGTCGGAAGGGATCGATGGAGTCTTCAATCCCATCGCGACCTTGTCTGTTCTGATTTACAACTTCGCAATCATGCCTTACAAGGCGCAGAACGAGCTTGCATGGGCTGCCTCCTTTGTACTGGTTCTGTTCATCCTTGGCCTGAACCTTTTCGCGCGCTGGCTGGGCCAGTTCGCGTCTAAATAATTCACTCAAGTCCGCCGACCTGTCTTTTCTCCCTAACCATGTCTGATTCCACATTGACTCCTCAGCCTGTTTCCGAAAACACCTGCATCTCGATCCAAAACGCCACCATCAGCTACGGCAGCTATGAGGCCGTCAAAAACGTTTACTGCGACATCCCTCGCGGAAAAGTCACAGCCTTCATCGGACCATCAGGTTGTGGTAAGTCAACAGTTTTGCGAGCTCTCAACCGCATGAACGATCTCATCGAAGGTTGCTCATTGCGGGGACGCGTCCTCTTTGATGGTGCCGATCTCTACGACCCATCAGTCGATCCTGTTGAGGTCAGGCGACGAATTGGCATGGTGTTCCAGCAACCCAACCCATTCCCGAAGTCGATCTACGAAAACATCGCCTTCGGCGCCCGTATCAATGGCTTTACAGGGGATATGGATGAGCTGGTTGAACGCTCCTTGCGACAGGCGGCCGTTTGGGACGAATGCAAGGACAAACTCAATGAGAGTGGATATTCCCTCTCTGGAGGCCAGCAGCAGCGGCTCTGCATCGCACGAACCATTGCCATCCAGCCCGAAGTCATCCTGATGGATGAGCCCTGTTCAGCTCTGGACCCGATCTCAACACTGAAGATCGAAGAAACCATGCATGAGCTCAAGAAGAGCTTCACCATCGTGATCGTCACCCACAACATGCAACAGGCTGTGCGGGTGAGTGACATGACCGCCTTTTACAACGCTGAAGCGGTCGAGGGAGGCTCCGGCAAGGTCGGTTATCTCGTTGAATTCAACGAGACTGAAAAAATCTTCAACGCACCCACCCAACAGGCCACTCAGGACTACGTGTCCGGCCGATTCGGTTGAGCCGTCGTCTTGCGGCATGAACCCGTGGGGACTGCCTCAGTTCCCACCATTGGCAAAAAAAACCGGCCTTAGGGCCGGTGTGGAAGCGGAGAGGGAGGGATTCGAACCCTCGATAGAGTTGCCCCTATACAGCATTTCCAGTGCTGCGCCTTCGACCACTCGGCCACCTCTCCAGCGGCTGATGGGGCAAGTGAGAATGTAGCAGGGCAGTCCCTGAGGAGTCGCATTGATACCGAGTCACCGCATCACCATCCACTGGCGTCAAGAGGGACGGGTGATCAGTCATGACGTGCAGGAAGGCGAGTACATCCTGCAGAGCTTTGAACGCCAGGGAGATCCCCTGCCGTTTTCCTGTCGAAATGGGTGCTGTACGTCCTGTGCGGTCAGGGTGTTAGACGGTGAGCTCGACCAACGTGAAGCGATGGGCTTGTCCCGGGAGCTGCGGGCCAAAGGGTATGGCCTTCTTTGTGTGGCACGCGCCATAAGTCCATTGGAGGCGGAAACCCAGGATGAGGATGAGGTCTACGAGCTTCAGTTCGGCCGAAACTTCGGCAAGGGGGTTGTGACCCGTGGTCTGCCATTGGATGAGGAGTAATGCCAAGAGGTCTTGATTGCTACGCCGTGGCCGCAGAAGCTGGATTATCTGCTGAACGGCTCAAATCACTGTCTGCCGTTGCGCTCCAGGCAGCCAAGCGAGGCGGCGACACGTTGATGAAGCACTTTGGCAAGCTGAACTCAATTCAAGAAAAGGGCAGGTCAGGTGACCTGGTTACAGCAGCGGATCACGCAGCTGAGGCTGAAGTGCTGGGACTACTGTCCCGTTTAACCCCTGAGATTGCTGTTCTCGCGGAGGAGTCTGGCGCCAGCGACCATGTGGCGGATCTCTGCTGGTGCGTCGACCCACTCGATGGAACCACCAACTTTGCCCACAGCTACCCACTCTTTGCCACGTCAATCGGCCTGGTCTGGCGTGATCAGCCAGTACTGGGAGCCATCTCCGTCCCGTTTCTCAATGAGATGTACTGGTGTTGCCCCGGAGAGGGATCGTTTCTGAACGACCAGAAAATCAGCGTCTCCGACTGCTCAAGCCTTGAAGAGAGTCTTCTGGTGACGGGGTTTGCCTATGACCGCCGTGAAGTGCTGGACAACAACTATGCCGAATTTGCATGGATGACGCACCGCACAAGGGGAGTGCGCCGCGGTGGTGCCGCTGCCGTCGACCTGGCCTTTGTGGCCGCGGGTCGCCTGGATGGCTACTGGGAGAGGGGTTTGGCGCCCTGGGACTTGGCCGCTGGTGCCGCACTGGTGCAACTGGCTGGCGGCGTGGTGAACGATTACCGCGGAGAAAGCTTCCAGCTCCATTCCGGACGAATCTTGGCTACAGGCACGGCGCTCCACCATCCGCTGAAACAGGAGCTCGCCAAGGTGTCACCCATGCCAGGTGAGGGCTATGGAGTGCATCAAGACGTGGGATCCTGATCTGATCGACGATTCATCGTGATGGCCCTTCAGCCTGCCTCCGGTGTGAGGGATCTGAACCCTCAGCAGGTTCAACGCAACCATGAATTAAGGGAAGCACTGGCAGCGGTCTACAGGCTCTGGGGCTATGAAGAAGTCGCTCCCCCAAGGATTGAGCGCATGGACACGCTCAAAGCAGGGGGGGCCATCGACAGTCGCGACATTGTTCGACTCGTCGCGGACGAACCCTTGGGCTTGCGCCCTGAGATGACAGCATCCATTGCTCGGGCGGCCTGCACACGATTCCAGGATCGTCGACGGCCGTTGAGACTCTGGAGCCATGGCACCGTGTTTGAGGGGCGTCAGGCTGACGAGGGCGGACTCTGCATTGAGGAAAAACTGCATTGCGGGGTGGAGCTGTTCGGAGCCCGTGGGGTAGAAGCAGAGCTGGAACTGCTGTCACTGTTGATGGCATCGTTCAAAGCCCTGGCACTCCCGCTAAGTGAGCCGCCGCAACTGCTGATCGGCCACACAGGCTTGATGCAATTGCTTCTGAAGAACGTTGACGAGCAAGACCATCCGGCCTACAGGAACTGCCTGACCCAACTGGATCGTCTCGCACTACGCGAACTGATCAACACCCAACCCCAACATGCTCACCTGCAGCAGTGGCTGGATCGTCGGGGGGCTCCGGACGCTGTGATCAGCCAGCTCAAAGGCGCATTCCCAGACGCACCCGTACTCCAGCAACTCACAAGGCTGATCAACCATCTCAGCCCACTGGCCGAAACGACAGGTATCAGCCTGCAGCTCGATCCAACGTTTCAACCGATGTATGCCTTGTATGACGGCATCGTGTTCCAACTCGTGTGTCGAGGGACGTCGTCGCCTGTGGTTGTGGCTCGTGGTGGCCGGTACGACACAGTTGTGCAGCGCCTGGGAGCCAGGGGCAAGGATGCCACTGGCCTTGGATTCAGCTTTTGTGTGGACGACCTCAGGGATCTGCCAGGAGCCTTCGCGATGACGACGAGCCGAACCGATCGATTTCTCCTGTGTTACTCCCAAAACTCGTCCATGGAGCAGGCGCTGCAGGCACAGGCCAGTCTTCACCGCAGAGGACTGAGCTGTCAGGTTGACCATCATCCCTGTGAAACCAAAGCCGAGGCGGAAGAACGCTTGAGGGAAGCAGGTTGCAACTCATTGGAATGGGTCGACGACTAAGATCGGATTCGCCCTTAAAAATCCATGGCACATACCATCGTCACTGATGTCTGCGAAGGAGTTGCAGATTGCGTTGACGCCTGCCCGGTGGCGTGCATTCAACCAGGAAAAGGCAAAAACAAAAAAGGGACTGATTTTTATTGGATTGACTTTGACACTTGCATTGACTGCGGTATCTGTTTACAAGTTTGTCCAGTTGATGGAGCCATTTTAGCTGAAGAACGAAGCGATCTTCAAAAAATCAAGTAGCAAACGGCATCAACACGATGCGCGATCACAGGAGAGGGTTCGGAAACCCCCACCCACGGGGATATTGGGAGGGAAGGAGTGTGCACGTAAAATAAAATTTTACGGTTGCAATGGCTGTGCAAGAAGAGAACGGTCAAATTCAGATTCATACTGAAAACATCTTTCCAATTATTAAAAAGGCTGTCTATTCAGGCCACGAGGTTTTCTTAAGAGAGCTGGTGAGCAATGGCGTGGATGCCATCAGCAAAAGACGCATGGCTTCGATGGCTGGCGATTGCCTGGAAGGAGAAGACGGTAAAATTCAGGTCAGGATTGATCGAGAGAAAAAAACGCTCACAATCAGCGATAACGGCATCGGCATGACAGCCGACGAAGTGAAGCGATACATCAATCAAGTTGCATTTTCCAGTGCAGAAGATTTCCTGGAAAAATACAAGCAAAATAGCGAAGCAATAATCGGTCATTTTGGTTTGGGCTTTTACTCCAGCTTTATGGTGGCCGAACGCGTTGAAATATCCACGTTTTCTGCCCGGCCAGACAGCTCTGCAGTGCATTGGAGTTGTGATGGATCTCCCAATTACTCGTTATCAGAGGGACAACGAACTGAAGCGGGAACAGATATCATTCTCCACCTGCTTGAGGACGAACTCGAATACCTGGAACCAACTCGAATCAAGACGCTGATCAACACCTACTGCGACTTTATGGCAGTACCTGTTCAACTAGAGGGAGAAACAATCAACAAGATGAACGCCCCCTGGCGACGCAGCGCAAGGGAGCTCGACGATCAGGACTACATTGACCTCTACCGTTATCTCTATCCGTTTCAAGGTGACCCACTCCTTTGGGTCCATCTGAACACTGATTACCCATACAGCCTTCAAGGGATTCTGTTTTTCCCCAAACAAACAGGTCGAGCTGACTGGGAAAAAGGAGAAATCAAGCTGTACTGCAACCAGGTGTTTGTCAGCGACTCGATCAAGGAAGTTGTTCCTCGGTATCTCTTGCCACTGCGGGGCGTCCTCGACTCTCCTGACATTCCACTCAACGTAAGCCGAAGTGCTCTGCAGACCGATCGTCGGGTTCGATCGATCGGGCAGTTTGTCTCAAAGAAGGTTGCTGACAAACTCCGTGTTCTGAAAGATGAAAGTCCCGATCAATACGCAGAAGCCTGGGATTCATTGGCACCTTTCGTGAAGATCGGTGCGATGGAAGACGAAAAATTTGCAGAGCAAGTATCGGACTTGATTTTATTCCAAACGACAGCATCCACAGACGACAATCCAGACGTATTATCTGCCAACGCTAAATCGTATACAACAATCACCAATTACAAAAATCGCCAAGCCAGTGAAAATCAAAATCGCGTTTTGTACTGTACGGATGAAATCGCTCAAGCAGCGGCACTTTCACTGTGGAAAAGTCAGGGCGCGGAAGTAATCTTTGCCGAAACAGTCCTCGATAGTCAATTCATTCCCTGGCTGGAATCGCAAGAAAATGAGCTCACATTCCAGCGCGTTGATTCTGAGCTGGATCGAAGTCTTCAAGACGACCAGCCGGAATTAAGCGACCGTGAAGGTGAAACCAAAGGCGAGTCCCTTAGGACACTGGTGAAGGAGTCGCTCAGCAACGACAAAGTCACCGTGCAAGTCCAAGCGTTGAAGGGAGGGGCGGATGCGCCTGCAGCTTTGATCTTGCTGCCTGAACAGATGCGCAGAATGAACGATATTGGTGCGCTGATGGAACAGAGACTGCCTGGCCTCCCAGACCACCATGTGCTGCTGGTGAATCAACAGCATCCACTGGTTGAAGAGCTGCTGAAGCTCGAATCGGGTTCTGTTGTGATCGCGGATGGGGCAACGTCGCCCAGCCATCAACTGGCGGTCGACCTTGCGCACCATCTCTACGATCTGGCGCGCTTAGCAGTGGGTGGGCTTGAACCCGAAGAGATCGGAGAATTTCAGTCCAAGGCCACAAGCTTGATGTCCAGGCTGCTGCAACAGAGGGGTTGAGGCCCCTTTGCTAAGATTGTCCCTTGGCAAGTGCCACGTTTTCAAGGGATCGGGATCATGTCGAGGGTGTGTCAGCTCACGGGTACGAAAGCCAATAACGGCATGGCTGTCAGCCATTCCCACATTCGTACCAAGAAGCTGCAACAGGCCAACCTGCAACAGCGCCGCCTGTGGTGGGCTGAAGGCAAGCGTTGGGTCAACCTGCGGATCACAACCCGCGCTTTGAAAACGATTCAGAAAAAGGGTCTCGGTGCTTACGCCAAGTCCCTGGGAATTGATTTGGCCCGTCTTTGATCCAATCACTGTGTTGATGAACCGGCGCCAACTGCTGCAAACAGGTGTAGTGGCAGCCGCTGCGATCACATTGCGTCCGGGCAAAACCTGGGCGCTTGGTGGTGTCGCACCGGAAATAGGTGCATCAGCTCCAGATTTTGAGCTTGCGGGAACCAACCTCAACGATCCAGAAAAAAATCGTTGGACGCTCTCTGATTGGAGTGGACGGTGGCTGGTTCTCTACTTCTATCCCAGAGATTTCACTTCAGGGTGCACAATCGAAGCCCATGGCTTTCAAGATACTCTGACTGAGTTTCAAAAGCTGAACTGTGAAATCACAGCCATCAGCGCTGATTCTGTGGATGACCACGAATCGTTCTGCAACAGCGAAGACCTCGGCTTCACCCTTCTTTCCGACCATGATGGTGTCGTCAGTCGCAGCTACGGCTCCTGGATGGCGCCATATTCACTACGCCACACCTTTTTGATTGATCCTTCTGGAGTCGTTCAAGCGCGATGGACAGGTGTGAGGCCCGTGGGCCACGCCCAGGAGGTTTTGGAGACACTGAAGGGATTACAAACCTCATAAACGATTGACAAATCACCGATTTTGCATAATGGTAGAAGTGGGTTAACTGTTTTTCGAGAAATGCTGATAGATGAAGGCAAAAGTGACTTTATTATTCTCTATCATCGAACTCCATTTGATGAGTCAACGGACGAACTCGGAAATCGAATTTGGAGAGACCAAAAAAGCCCTAACGGCATCATACCAACGCTAAGAAACTTATTTCGCAGTAGAGAGAATGGCACATGGATTGCATGGCGTCGAGTTGATGATGTAAAAAACGAACACGACGAAAGGATTGTAATGAACAATCCCGCAACTTTTTCGTTGAGAAGGATCCCGCTTGAGCAAGAACAAATTTCAAGTTTTTACCACGTAACATCAAAAGAATCATTTTGGCCAATTCTTCATACATTTCCAACGTATTTTGATGTAAACAATGCAAATTGGCAAATATTTGAAGAGGTTAATCAACGATTTGCTAATGCTGCCTGCGCTGAAGCAGCAGAAGGTGCCACAGTTTGGATTCATGACTACAACTTATGGCTCGTTTCAGGTTTTATCCGTGAGAAACGTCCTGATTTAAAAATAGCATTTTTTCATCACACGCCATTTCCAGGCAATGACGTCTTTGCCATACTGCCGTGGAGAAAACAAATCATCGAGAGTTTACTAGCTTGCGATGTGGTTGGATTCCACATACCGCGCTACACAGAAAATTTTGCCCGTGCTGCAAGCTGTCTGCTTGGCGTTGAAAAGGGGCCGAAAGAGAGTGTTGCAACGAAATTCCTAAAATTTGGTTCTGCTTTAACTGAACCAACTGAAACACCATGGCTTAAATACAAGAATCGTAAAGTTAAACTCGTCTCTTCACCTGTCGGTACCTCACCAGACGTGATCCAGACCCTCGCCGTACGCAACGATGTTGCTGAGTTAAGCAAGAAAATTGATGAAGACACAAAAAAGGGGCGGAAGCTCATTCTCTCAGCAAGCCGCGTCGACTACACAAAGGGGAATGAAGAACTTCTACTCGCATTCGAGCGATTACTGGAGAGGCGGCCGGATCTGCATGGAAAGGTGGTGTTGATGTTGGCTTGCGTTGCAGCTGCTTCAGGGATGAAAATCTATGAAGAAACTCAACGACTGATTGAAGAAACGGCAGGGCGAATCAATGGACGTTTCAGTTTGATTGATTGGGTGCCAATTCGCTTTTCAACCAATCGTATCCCCTATGAGGAAATGATTGCGTGGTTTTCAAAGTCTGATATTTGCTGGATTACACCCTTAAGGGATGGTCTCAATCTCGTGGCCAAGGAATATGTGGCTGCACGTAAAGGCAGAGACGGGGTTCTTGTTCTGTCAGAATTTACAGGGGCTTCAGTTGTGCTTGATGGAGCTCTTTTAACAAATCCATACTCACATAAACAAATGGATGATGCAATTGAAACTGCCTTGGCTTTACCGCAAGAAGAACAAGTCTCCAGAATGAAAAAAATGGTTGATGCGGTTGACGAGTTTACGGTTACAGACTGGGCTGATGAACAATTGCAGTCACTAGAAACCGTGGATTGAAGGTGATGTTTCGTTGGCGCAAGAAACTATCGATCGGGCTGACAATCGGGTTGTCACTCGTTCTTTCCCTTGTCTTGATTCCAACATTGATAGCTCAGGAAATTGAACCGGTCACAATTTTGATGCCTGCTCCTTTTGCTGACTCGACAAGAGATCTGGTGAAGGATTTTAATCAAAAGTATGAGAAGTCAATTCACCTCGATGTCATTCGTGGTCCCCTTGAAACAGAAGCAATATCCGATCTGGCAATCAGTAGCTTGTTGTTAGGAGACACCCCCTTTGACGCCCTGTTGATGGATATCACGTGGCTACCGAAGTATGCGCGTGCAGGGTGGCTTGAAGCACTAGACAACGGATTTGACGAATCAGACATCGACGATTTAACCAATGGTGCCCAGCTAGGGAATAACTATCAAGGTGTTTTATACCGATGGCCTTTGGTCGCTGATATTGGCCTGTTGTTCTGGCGAACAGATCTCATGGACAAACCACCATCAACACCTGATGAATTGGTGGCTGTGAGTCGCAATCTTCAAAACAGCAAAAAAGTACCCTGGGGATACGTATGGCAGGGACGCCAATATGAAGGATTAAGTTGTG
The DNA here is from genome assembly GCF_014279955.1 of Synechococcus sp. BMK-MC-1. Classification (NCBI taxonomy): domain Bacteria; kingdom Bacillati; phylum Cyanobacteriota; class Cyanophyceae; order Synechococcales; family Synechococcaceae; genus Synechococcus; species Synechococcus sp. BMK-MC-1. The sequence continues at coordinate 1,227,529 of NZ_CP047939.1, read as the reverse complement.
TCTATCTCGAAATGATTGATGGTTATGGCGGTAATTGGTTTAATCCAGATCGTGGCACTTTTGGTTTAGATCAAAAACCAGGGGTGAAAGCAGCACAATGGCTTACTGATTTGATTCAAGAGGGCATCAGCCCAGAAGCAGTAACCAACTATGCTGAATCTGAAACCTTGCAGAGCTTCAAGTCCGGTGATACTGCATTCATGCGCAACTGGCCCTATGCATGGGCCGAACTTCAAAAAGAAGACAGTCGCGTACGAGGAAAGGTTGGAATATCGACGATGGTCGCAGCTCCAGGAGCTTCACCCGCATCAACAGTCGGGAGTTGGGGTTTTAGTTTGCTCAAAGGATCTAAACACAAAGAAGCAGTGATCGAGGCTTTCAAATTTTTAACGTCGAAGGAGTCGCAACTGAAAATGTTCGAAGAGTATGGATATACACCAACGCTTAAATCTATCTACGAAGATCCAATAATGCTCGAAAAATATCCCTATATTATTGATCTCTATAAGGCTCTTGAGGTTGGCAGAATGCGGCCTGAGACGCCAGTCTATGCCCAACTTAGTGACGTCCTTCAGCGCAACCTTAGTGAATCTCTTACACAGGAATTGAATGCAAAAATATCAATGAGGAATGCAACAAGTACCTCAGAACAAATCATGCTTGCGGCAGGAGGACTGATGAAATGACTGTTGTCTATCTACTGATTCCTGCATTTCTTTTATTAGCAAGTGTCTTTGGACTGCCCTTACTCCGATACGCATGGCTGAGTTTTCATGCGGATTCAGTGTTAACAGGGCTCCAGCCAATCGCAAATGATGGAGCCAATTGGTTGCGACTCATGCATGATCAACGCTATTGGCAAGACCTCATACAAACACTCCGCTTTGCATTTGCGTCCGTTGGCCTCGAGCTTCTCCTGGGCCTAGCGATTGCACTACTTCTTCATCAACCAATGAGAAAAAGGGGCCTGATTCGCTCGGCATCATTAATCCCATGGGCATTACCAACAACTGTGATGGCACTTGGTTGGCGATGGATCTTTAATACGCCATACGGACCTATCGATCAATTCACATCTTTATCAGGAATTTCGCTGAACATACTGGGGAATCCATCCTTTGCATGGATTGCATTAGTGTACGCCGATGTTTGGAAAACAACGCCATTCGTTGCTCTGATTTTGCTTGCAGGACTACAAAGCATTCCAAACGATCTTTATGAAGCTTGTACTCTCGAAGGAGCTTCATCGTTCACTTGCTTTCGCAAGATTACATTGCCATTATTGAAACCCTATCTGGGGCTCGCGATGACATTCAGGCTGGCACAGGCTTTTGGTGTGTTTGACCTCGTACAAGTGATGACAGGAGGAGGACCAGCCAGCAGCACTGAAAGTCTTGCGCTCTATGCCTATTGGAATGCTCTGCGATTCCTCGATTTTGGATATAGCGCTACCATCATGATTGCCAGCTTTGTTCTGTTGAGCACAATCGTGGCTTTTGGCTGGTGGTTAATGATTCTTTTGAATCAACGCGGATCAATGGCAGTGACAGAATGAAACTTAAATCAGCTTCGATTGTTCTCCTTCTTGCATGGTCATTGGCACCGCTCCTTTGGCAACTTTATACGTCATTTTCAACGGATCAAGCCTTAGTCACTCCATTCGAGACAATGGCGAACCGTTGGACGCTGGAACACTATCGCAGTGTTATCTCAGCCAATCCTCCATTTTTTCTGTATCTGGTTAACAGCTTGTTTGTTGGCATCCTTGCCACACTGCTCACGCTGATTATCGCACTTCCAGCTGCATATTCACTCAGCAAATTATCAACAACAAATTCAAATATCATCCGCATAATACTTGTTGGTTGTGCACTCTTTCCGTATGTATTGCTATTTCTCGCATTACTCGAAATTGCAAGAGCTCTCTCCTTAGGAAATAATCTTTTTGCTCTGGCTTTGCCGTACACAGCCTTGTCACAACCGCTTGCGATATTATTATTAGGCAGCGCATTCACATCCATCTCGCCGGAACTGGATGATGCAGCGCGTGTTGAAGGACTGACGTTGATCAATCGTTTTCGCTGGATCTATATCCCGTTACTAGCTCCAGCAATTGCTAGCACAGGAATCCTCGTTTTCTTGTTTTCATGGAATGAATATCCGATTGCTCTAACATGGATCAGTGAAACATCGAAGCTAACCCTTCCAGTTGCAATGGCGCGTATTGCTGGTTCATCAATTCATTCGGTCCCCTACGGTGCCTACGCTGCCGCAACGGTACTTGGCGCCATCCCACTCATACTTTTAGTGATCGTCTTTCAAAAGCCGATTGTTTCAGGACTCACCAGTGGAGCAGTAAAAGGATGACCCTCGAACTTCAATCTGTTGGACGGAAAATCAATGCAAAATGGATTGTTCATGATTTGAGTTTTTCTGTTAAACAGGATGAGTGCCTTGTTCTGGTGGGTCCCAGTGGCTGTGGGAAAAGCTCTACGCTTCGTTTGATTGCGGGCTTAGATCGTTGCCAGCAGGGCACTATCAAGTTTGGCAATCGTGATGTCACACACCTACCTCCCTCAGAACGGGCCGTGGGTATGGTTTTTCAGAGTTATGCTCTGCTTCCTCATTTAACTGTTTACGAAAATCTCGAGCTCGGATTGCGAATTCGTGGTGTGCGCATCGAGGAAAAATCGCGAAGAATTCGACACATTCTTGATCTTGTCCAGTTGACAGATCGTGCAAATCACCGGCCCTCAGCTCTGTCTGGTGGTCAAAGACAGAGGGTTGCACTTGCCCGTGCACTACTTAGAGATGCAATGGTGTATTTGCTTGATGAACCAATGAGTAATTTAGATGCACAATTACGTGAGCAAATTCGACCTGAATTACGACGCCTAATCTTCGATCAAGGAAAGCCAACTGTGTATGTCACACATGATCAAAATGAGGCACTGGCAATGGCAAATAAAATTGCAATTATCAACAACGGAGAGATCCTCCAGTTGGATACACCCATACATCTCTATAACAATCCGAACTCACTGTTTGTCGCCCAATTTTTAGGTCGACCTCAAATTAATTGTTTGAAGCCTCGTGATCATCAGATCCAAGCCATACGTCCCGAAGACCTGAAATTCAGTGAATCAGGGCTCCCTTGTCGGCTTGTCTCACGGGAATGGCTCGGCAACACGCAACTTCTTTATCTTGAATCCGCCGAAGGCGGCCTAAGGATGGTCGTGGAGCCGTCATTTCAGTGTCCAGAACGTCTCTTTGTGACATGGCAACAATCAAAAGTTTTTAGGTTCGATGCAAAGACAGGATTGCGTACAAGCTAAATTTCTAGAAGATTCTGAGTTTTATGAATCGCTCGTTGGTGCTAATCTGTGGGGTTGGAACATTAGCGCAGACATGTATTGAGCGCTTGATGCCGACAAACATCAGCATTAAGTGCATCAATGAAAATGAACCCAAGTGGCTATCAAAATTTCTTAAAACTAAGATGTGCCATTCGATGGTTCTGGGTGATATGAGAGAACCATCCATACTTTCTCAGGCAGATGTTGGCAGTGCGCGAAGCATCCTTTTCCTGAGTTCCAATTCAACAAATAATCTTGAAGCAGCCTTGCAAGCTCGTGTATTAAATCCTAACGCTGTTATTGTCGTGCGGTCGTCTAAGCAGCAAGGCGATATCAACTCATTAATTGAAAGCAGAATTCCTAAGTTAGTGATTGTTGATCCATTATTGCTGACAGCCAATGCAACAACACAATCACTTATAAATGCGGACGACGATCTCTGTTTTCAGATGGAAGGCCATGGCTATCGGTTCACCAAAGCAGATCCAGATCTATTTGATTACTCCTCAATTCATCAACGAGAATTACGACTTCAGCAAGAATTAATACCTAAGCATAAGCAATTTATCCTATCAGAGTCATTCTTGCGCAACTATCGATTCAAACGGTCTCATCATAAAATTGAATTACAGTCAATTATTAATCGCTTGCTTTACAAACTAGAAGAACTAAAGAGTAACATCAGCAACCGTCTGCGAAACTTGCAAATCTATGACTATCTTGTACTCTTATTGATTTTCTTACTTGTATTGGGAACACTGACATTCAGTTTCGACAAAATCAATCTGCAAACAGGCGTTTTCGTGACCGTTGCACTCTTAAAAGGTGAATTTGTTGATCCAGTCAATGTCTTGATTGACGAAAGCAAGCAATCAGTCATGCAATTCCCCTTATTTGTCTTATTCATAACACTTGTCTACGCCATTATTGGTACGGTTTTAACATCATTATTCGTAGCCCTAATATTAGACCAAATATTGAGTCGACGTTTGGGATTGCGGAGGCATGAACGCATCAAACGAGGTGTTGAATCCATGCTCTTAGTCGATGGAATGGAACTCAATCAACTTGTCTCTAGATTATTACGTTCGCAGGGCCTCGGAGTTCTCCGTGTTGATACTCAGTCAGAAACAGGTTTATCAATGGCGAAGGCAATGAAGTTGGCAAAAAAAGGTAAACTAACTGGTGCAGCTTTGCTCTGCAAAGATTTAATCAGTAATTTACGTTGGGCCTTAGAACTCCAGAAAATTGATCCCAAGTTAAATCTCTCGATCGTTACAAAGCATTTGTCCTCCTCTGATTCGATGAGTCAGTTATTAGGTGGTATATCTCTTATTTCAACCACTGATATTGCAGCTGACGCGATTATCGCCACTGCCTTTGGCGAATCCGTTGAACAAGTCATTCGTTTTCATGGACGAAATTTATTGATTGTTAAATATTCAATTGAGCAAACCGATACGCTTAACGGTTTATCCATATCACGTCTCGAAGAAGGCTATGGAATCACGGTCATCGGCCGACGTTCATCACCACGCACCAGTTTGAAGATATTCCCATCACGGTTCACAATCATTGAACCTGGGGATGATCTGTTCATTGTTGCTGACCTTGAGGGAATACAAAGAATTGACGGTCATGAGTTAATGCCCCCAAATTGGGCGATTTCATTCTCTATACATAATCAATTATTTCATACCTATGAGATTCAACAATGCTTTGCTCGTTTACTTAGCAAAGCACCAGGTGAGTTTCTTTCTTTAATGGATGGTGCTAAGCATACGATTGATTGCATTGACTATTCAATTGCCATGCAATTGCAAGAATCGCTAAAAAAATATGCAATTCGTGCTGAAGTATCCCGTATGCAGTAGATTGTCATTCTTAAACGAATCCGCACTCTTGATCGCAATTAGAAAAATCACTCATAATGGAATTGATGATCTTTCAATATGTCCGATTCATCAAGCGATCAGTCTCTATTTAAATCTGGTGATCGCCTAGCCCCCGACAGCATTCTCGAGCCATTACCCTTACACGATCGTCCAGGCGATTTACCGGCACACTTGTTTTTGCATGGTGGTCGAGCACCATTGTCTTGCAAAATTCTTCAGTTTGATGCGAAAGAAGTGCGCACTTCTCATGTGCAAACATGTTATGAATTGCAATCTATTTTAAATTCCCCATCGTTGATGTGGTTGCAGTTCCGTGGCCTCGGCAATATAGATCAGTTACGTCAATACCTGTCATTACTGTCATTGGAGCCATGCGTAATTGAAATTCTCCTAACTTTTCCTCAGAAGTCACGGATTCATTCCACGAACAATAGTGTATTGGCAGTACTGCATGAGTTTTCTCTTGCTACTGATCCAACCCACTTAATCAGTTCACAATATAATTTAGCACTTACCAATCGCATGCTTATTACAATTCAGGAGAATCCGCAACGTTCATTTGGTGACCTTGAAGCTTGGTTGAATGCTAAATCCAATAATGTCAAAGCGATCGACTTGGATAACCTATTTCATTTTGTTGTCGACGATATTTTAGATAGCCATTTGCCAATGCTTGAATCGATGAGTGTTTTTCTCGATGATTTGGAGGAGCTTGCTTTATTGAAACCTTCTCCTTCAATTCTCAACCGAGCTTATCAAGTGAGATTTAATCACCGAGTTGCCCGCCGACAGCTTTGGCCTCTACGCAATGAGCTCATCATCCTCCTCAGGCAAGGTCAGCGGCTGCTTGGTCCAGTTGCTCGCGAAGGTCTCCATGATATGGCTGAACATGTGAATACATTGCTTGAAATAGGCGATAGCATACGTACACAACTGAATAGTATCAATGATGCGTATATGGCCAGCACTGGAAATGTGATGAACCAAATCATTAAAACGCTTACCATTGTGAGTACTATCTTCGCACCGTTAACGTTTATCGCCGGCATTTATGGGATGAACTTCGAAAATATGCCCGAATTAAAGTTGAAGTTTGGTTACTTATATTCTTTAATATTGATGATTCTAATCGCTATATTTCAGGCCTATTTTCTATGGAAGCGCGGATGGTTCCAGGATCTTTCCGGGCGAAGCCGTAAATTCGGTTCCTAATGCTTTGTTAACCCAAACACGTTTTTTTCTGTTCAAAATGGACTTGTTGATATTTGCGCAATGGGATTAAGTCGTTCTTTTTTCCTGGCTTCACTCGCGTTGATTGCACCCTTTATCTCAACTGCATCAGCAGCGAGTCTTTCAATTGCGGGTTCCAGTACGGTTTATCCCGTTACTTCACTGGCGATCAAAAAATTCAACGAAACGGGGCAGGGTCAGAACGTCAAGATATCACTCCGTTCGACTGGATCGTCTGCAGGATTCAGGGAGTTTTGTAGCAACAAAATCCCGTTGACGAATGCCTCGCGACCGATCAGTGCACAGGAAATCAAGCAATGCAAACAAAATGGGGTCAACTTTATTGAGTTACCCATAGCCTTTGACGCCATCACTGTTGTTGCCAATCAGTCCAACAGTTGGCTTAATACCCTAACGCCATCAGAACTCTCTCGCTTATGGTCAAAGTCGTCCCAGGGAAAAGTGTCGACTTGGAATCAAGTCAATCTTGATTTTCCCGAACAACCCATCAAGTTGTGCGGTCCAGGTAAGGATTCGGGTACATTTGATATTTTCAATAAAGCCATCAATCAATCCAAAACCAATTCAAGGACAGACTATAAGTCTAGCGAAGACGATGACATCATCGTAAATTGTGTTGCTAAGAATGCGAATGCGCTTGGTTATTTTGGTTTTTCCTATTATCAAAACAATCGTTCGCTCTTAAAAGCAATTCGTATCGTCAACCCAAAGGGAAATGCCATCCTTCCCTCCGTTTCTGCAGTACAAAAGGAAATCTATCAGCCACTTTCTAGACCTCTCTTCCTCTATATCAACGACCTTTCTCTACGCAAAAAGACCTCTCTCAGAAACTTCATCACGTTTTACCTGCGTAACGTTGAACAGCTTGTTAAGCAGTCAAATTATATCCCTTTGCAGAGTGCAACCTATCGTCTTGTTGATTCCAAGCTTTACCGTCACATTCTCGGCTCATCATTTGGCGGCAATATTCCCGTTGGCATGACGATTGGACAGATCTTGCAAATGAGTTTTGATGTTCACAAAAAACCCCAATTTCGTTGAGTTTCTTTGCCTCTCATTGAATTAAGATTCAATCAGCAAGCAACGATTGAAGTTGTTGGTTGAGATTCTTGCTGTGTATTGTTGCATCAAGCGCCAAAGAGTCGATCGCTTGCTTCTGTAAAGGACTCTTCATTGCTCCAGTCCATCGATCAATTAGTAATTGTTCTGAAAGCTGATCACTGAGCTCGCAGCAAGTGAGTCCTGCGAGCTCAGCTGCAGCACTCACTTTTGGGTCATAACTTAGTGCACTCGTTGGCACACCACCAACAGCGGCTAAAATAAGGGCATGAAGCCTCATTGCAATCACCATCGTTGATTCACTGAAGAGCTTCTGAACTTGAGCAATTGAATTTGCGCAAACAACAGTTGATCGCCTCTCAAGTTCTTCGGGAACGAGTGCGTCTTCACAAAGATGCGTGAACAATTCGGCATCTTGCTGACCATGAAAAGCAAGCCAAACAACATTGAAATCGTGCTTCTCACTGAATTGAGACAAGGCATTGACCAGCTTCTCCCAGCCCTTGTTGCTTAACAGTGGTGTTGGTCTCCAACACAAAATCAACGAATGTCCAGATTTCCAATCCGGTGCGGTGTGAGACCAAACGGGATCTGGACCGATCGCCATTGGAATATCCAGCGACCAGTTCTCGGCTTGTTGCAATGAACCCGGATCTCTCCAAGACGCTGAAGTGACCGTTTTCAGCGTTCGTTCAACGAGAAGCCTGCTGGTTCGTCGTTTCAAAGGCCCTAAACCTTGAGCCCATAAAAAAACAGGTTTCTGAAGAATCTTGGCTCGCCAGATGAGCAGGACGTAATAAATCAAACTCCGCGTACTTGTTGAATCTTGCAGCAGGCTTCCACCACCAAGAATCACTGCATCAACGTGTCTCACCTCTTTCAGCACCGCGATCAAGGATCGCCTGTCAACAGTCTCAACACTTGGCGCCATTGAGTGCACAGCGCGCCGGTCTCTGGCGGTGATCACTGGGGTCCATCGACCTTGCAGCTGATTCAAGAGAACAGAGAGTAAAGCGTCATCTCCCAGGTTGTGTTCTCCGTAGTATCCACAAATCAGGATCCTGGAACGAGCGCTTTTGCTGGAGTTCGCCACAGTGATCGATGCGCTGTAAGCCATTATCGAATGGCAGCGCCGTTACGGTGGTGTCACGAGGTCACCTGTCATGCATGAATTGTCGCTGGGAACCTGGTGGATCCACTGGGCTTCTGTTGTGGAGTGGCTCGCAGCCATCGTTCTGATTCAACGCCGTGCTCCGGGTCTCCGCTTCGCCGGTGTGAGCCTCTTCAGCCTTGCCATGGTCCCAGCCTTGATCAGTGCAATGGCAGCCTGCACCTGGCACCTCTACGACAATGCGGAATCGTTGCGCTGGTTGGTCACACTTCAAGCCTTCACAACCTTGATCGGGAATGGTTGTCTTGCCTTCGTAGCAGCAAGCTGGCGGGGAACACCATCGGTTTCCACAGAATCCTCGGTGGAGGAGCACTGATGGGCAGCATTGACCCGGCCCCCCTTTTTGCGCTTTCGCTGTTCCCCTATCTCTTCTTCTTGTTCAAGCTCGGCACCAACGGTTGGTTCAACCGACTCACGCGATTGGGCTTTCAACTCACACTCCTGTTCGTTGGCGTCACCATCGTTGCTGCAGTAGTGGCTCAAGTACGTTTCGATGCCGAACTTGTTGCCATCGACCCACTGCATGGCGGTGCTGAAGCTTTCCTCACACTCAGCAACGCGCTGATCGTTGCTGGTCTCCTCCGCATCGACGAACCAGGGCGATGAATATCTCTTACGAGACACGAGCGAAGTCACCTTGAACGCTGAAGATAAAGCGTCGCCTCCAACCAGCATGTTCCTGTCCCTTCTGGCCATCACCCCCGCATCCGTGTCTTGGACGCCCAAGGTTGCCCTGGTGATGATCATCTGCAATGTGATCGCCATTGCAATCGGCAAGGCCACGATCAAGTACCCCAATGAAGGCGCAAAAATGCCCAGCGCATCCTTCTTCGGTGGCATGAGTCACGGCGCCATGCTCGGTTGCACCAGTTTCGGTCACCTGCTCGGCATGGGCGCCATTCTCGGACTCTCAACCCGCGGCGTCTTTTGATGCAGCTAAAGGGTGAGCCCAGGACAGGGGATCGACCCTCCTGAGCTCACCTCAGCTCTCCAACACACTCACACTCGGCTGCTGCACCACTGAAGTGGCCGTTGTGAGCTTGGAACGCTGAAGGAAGCCCTGAATTGTCTCTGCCATCTGAGCAGGGGTCAGTCCCAATTTCTCGAAGCTTTGTTGGGGCGTTGCGTGATCCACAAGAACGTCTGGGATACCCAATCGCAAAATTGAAGGCTTGATGTCTGCGTCCAGCAGCGACTCAGTCAGCGCAGACCCGAACCCTCCCGCCAAGGTCCCTTCCTCAATGGTGACAACCTTGCCGATTCGACGCGCGAGCGGATGCAACAACTCATCATCCAGTGGTCTGAGGAATCTGGCATTCACAACCGTGCTCTGGACACCACAGGACGCGAGCAGGTCTGCGGTCGCAAGCGCTTTTGAATTCATGGCCCCATAGGCCACGATCAGGAGATCGTCACCGTCACGAAGCACTTCGCCACGACCGATCGGCAGGGGTTCCCAGCCCTCCTCCATCAGCGGAACACCCTCACCGGGTCCCCGAGGAATTCTGATGGCACAGGGTCCGGAATGCTGGAGGCTGCTGACCAGCATTCGTTGCAATTCGGCCTCATCTTTCGGGGCCATCACGGTGAAATTCGGAATCGCCCGCAGATAGCTGATGTCGTACTGACCTTGATGTGTGGGGCCGTCGGCACCGACGATTCCTGCACGATCAAGCACGAACGTGACAGGCAGATTCTGAATGCCCACATCGTGGATCATCTGATCAAACGCTCTCTGCAGAAAGGTGCTGTAGATCGCCACGACCGGCCGCAAGCCATCGCAAGCCATGCCAGCGGCCAGGGTGACCGCGTGCTGTTCAGCAATTCCCACGTCGACGTATTGATCGGGGAGCGCTTTTTGGAGCAGGTCCAGGCCAGTGCCCGTTGCCATCGCTGCAGTGATGCCAACCACTTTGGAGTTCTGCTCGCAGATTTTCACCAGTGTTTGCCCAAACACTTTGCTGTAACTCGGTGGTTTGGGAGTTTTGCTGGGTCTGGCCTTGCCGGTTCCCAGATCAAAAGCTGACTGGGCGTGGTAACCAACCTGATCAGCTTCCGCGTAGGGATAGCCCTTCCCTTTCTTGGTGATCACGTGAACGAGAGCAGGTCCGCCGATGCGATGCGCTGCTTGGAAAGTACGGATCATTTCCCCCATGTCATGGCCATCAATGGGCCCCATGTAGGTGAAACCAAGTTCTTCGAACACAGCACCAACCTTCGGCACCGCGAGTCGGCGCATGCTTTCCTTCAGCCGATTGAGTTCTGGAGGCAAATCGCCGCCCATGAAAGGGAGATGGCGCATGCTTTCTTCAACACTTCCAGAGAGGAACTGCATCGGCGGACTGAGGCGCATCCGGTTGAGATGGCTTGACAACGCCCCGACAGGGGGAGATATCGACATGTCGTTGTCATTCAGCACCACCAGAAGTGGGGTGTTGGGCATGTGACCGGCATGGTTAATGGCCTCGAGGGCCATTCCACCGGTCAACGCGCCATCACCGATCACAGCGACGCACTTGTAGTCCAAACCTTGGCGGTCACGGGCCATCGCCATCCCGAGTGCAGCGGAAATGGATGTGCTGGCGTGGCCTGCACCGAAATGGTCGAACTCACTCTCACAGCGCTTGAGATATCCCGCTACACCCCCCTGTTGGCGGAGTGAGTCGAAATCTGCATAACGGCCTGTGATCAATTTATGGGGATAGGCCTGATGGCCCACATCCCAAACCACACGATCCTTGTCGAGATCCAGGGTTTGATAAAGCGCCAGGGTCAACTCGACAACGCCGAGGCCTGGTCCGAGGTGTCCTCCGCTGTTGGACACAACCTCGAGATGGCGTTCTCGGATCTGTTTGGCAACGTCTTGGAGCTCTGCCACGGAGAGTCCATGCAGCTCATTGGGATGGGCTAGGTCGCTCAGGTGCATGGGCCCGCTTCTGATTCAGGCAATCTACGGGCCCTCCTTACCGGCCGCGACAGCCGCTCGGTTGTCACACTGGAACCATGGACGACTATCTCCAAAGAATTCTTCGTGCGCGGGTCTACGACGTCGCCCGTGAAACCCCCCTTGATGTAGCGAGCAATCTCAGTCGCCGTCTCGCCAACACCGTCCGTCTCAAACGGGAGGATCTGCAACCCGTTTTTTCGTTCAAGCTTCGCGGGGCGTACAACCGGATGGCCCAGCTGTCCCAGGAGGAGCTGAGCCGGGGTGTGATCGCCTCCAGTGCGGGGAACCATGCGCAGGGTGTCGCACTCAGTGCGTCCCATCTCCACTGCCGGGCCGTGATTGTGATGCCGGTCACCACACCAAGCGTGAAGGTTGAGGCCGTGAAGCAACTCGGTGGTGAAGTGGTTCTCCACGGAGAGACCTACGACGAGGCCTATGCCGAAGCCTGCCGTCGCAGCGAGAACGAACATCTCTGCTTCATCCACCCGTTCGATGACCCGGATGTCATCGCCGGTCAGGGAACCGTGGGCATGGAAATTCTGCGTCAGAGTCCCCGTCCGCCCGATGCCATCTACATCGCGATTGGTGGAGGTGGCCTGATCGGGGGCATTGCGGCCTACGTGAAAAGCCTGTGGCCCGATGTGCAAATCATTGGCGTTGAACCTCACGACGCTGCCGCCATGACCCTCTCGCTGGAGGCCGGTGAACGCATTCGACTTCCGCAAGTCGGATTGTTTGCTGATGGTGTGGCCGTGCGCGAGGTCGGTGAGCACACCTTCCGCCTCGTGAAGCGTTACGTGGATTCCATCGTCATGGTCAGCACCGACGAGATCTGTGCAGCGATCAAGGATGTCTTCGAAGACACCCGCTCGATTCTCGAGCCGGCTGGGGCTTTGGCGGTGGCAGGTTTGAAAGCGGATGTGGCTCGACGCGGCCTGAAAGACCAGCACCTGGTGGCTGTCGCTTGCGGAGCCAACATGAATTTTGACCGGTTGCGTTTCGTTGCCGAACGGGCTGAATTGGGCGAGGAGCGGGAAGCCATGCTGGCTGTGGAGATTCCCGAACAACCGGGGAGCCTGAGACGACTCTGCGAACTACTTCACAAACGGAGCCTCACTGAATTCAGCTACCGCATGGCTGCCGGCGAGACCGCCCAGATCTTTATGGGCATCCAGGTGGCTGACCTCCAGGACCGCTCTGATCTGCTCGCTTACCTGCGCAGTCATGGCTATCAGTGCCTCGATCTCAGTGATGACGAACTGGCGAAAGTTCACCTTCGCCACATGGTGGGAGGGCGGCTGCCCATGCGCGTTGATTCAGCCAGCCAGCAACCCCAGGAATTGCTCTATCGCTTCGAGTTCCCGGAACGTCCCGGAGCGCTCATGCGCTTTGTCAGCGCCTTGCATGCGGACTGGTCCATCAGCATTTTTCACTATCGAAACCATGGGGCGGACGTGGGTCGCATTGTGGTGGGGGTCCTGGTGAAACCCGATGAGCTCCAGGACTGGCAGGTGGTGCTCAGAGAACTTGGCTATGCGAGCTGGGAGGAAACGTCGAATCCGGCTTATCGCCTCTTTCTGGGGGCCTGATGGCCCTTTGGGGTGGGGACGTTACCTTGAACTGTCGGGTTGAGAGGTGGGGATTTGAGTGACGACACGTTGGCCGCGGTGAGGACTCGTGAGCATCCCCTGGATCCGGCCCTATCCCTACCAGCGCGTTTGGAGGCGATTCTCTACTTAAAGGGTCGTCCCCTCTCGCTCGAGGAGCTGGCCGCACTCTCTGGCGTCTCAGCGTCCGCAGCGGAACAGGGTTTATTGGTGTTGATTGCCGGGTACGCCCAGCGAGACACGGCCCTGGAAATCAACCACGCCAACGGCCGTTACGGTCTCCAGCTCCGACCAGGGTTGGGAGATCTGGTGAGGGATCTCCTTCCCGTCGATCTCTCAACAGCGGCCCTGAGAACGTTGGCCACGATCGCCTTGAAAAAGCGCATCCTGCAGTCGGATCTGGTGGATTTGCGCGGCTCTGGGGCCTACGACCACATCAAAGAACTGATCAGCCAAAATTTCATTGAACGCAAGCGCCAGAGTGATGGTCGCTCGTACTGGATCACGTTGACAGAAAAGTTTCATCGAACCTTTTCTGTGCTCCCTGAAATCGGTGGCACCGAACCGCCCCAGGCTGCATAGAGTTCGTTCAGTCATCCCGCTTCCATGGCTTTCGAGTTGGTCTCCACCACGCTCCAAGTGCTGGCGCAGACCCTGCAGATCTATTCGCTCGTTTTGATTGTGCGCGTGCTGCTGAGCTGGTTCCCCAACATCGATTGGAGCAACCCGGTGCTGAGCACCGTGAGTTCCATCACTGATCCTTACCTCAACGCGTTTCGAGGCCTGATTCCCCCACTCGGTGGGCTCGACCTCTCAGCGATTCTTGCGTTCTTCGCTCTCAGCCTCATGCAGCGCCTGCTGATCTCCGCGAGCTTTTCCTTCGCAGGTGGTTTTGGCAGCTTCGGCTGACCTTCAGCGATGGTCGCCTTCGCCGTGCAACGTGCCTCGTGTCGAACGGCTCTTGAGCTTTTCGAGGTTCATCCTGCCCACGTCGTCGAGGGTCAGTCCCAGTTCAGCGGAGAGCTGGGCGACGTACCAGAGAACGTCGCCCAGTTCGAGAGCGAGGTCTTGCTTGAAGCGTTCATCAACCACCCCGTTCCGATCCCGGATCAGTTTCTTCACCTTCTCAGCCACCTCTCCAGCTTCTCCGGCAAGTCCCAGCGTTGGATAAATCAGATTGCTTCCAAGATCGGGGTAGCGGGCCGTTGTTCTGGAGTCCCGCTGGTAATCATTGAGCTGCACGGTGGAGAGGCGCCAACGGGCTTGACGGTAGATTCCGCAGGTTGATGGCGGCAAACATGGCGGTGCTCGATCTGAACCGTAGAACCAAGATCGTTGCAACGATCGGCCCAGCCACCGAGAGTCCTGAGCGAATCCGTGAGCTGATTCAGGCCGGTGCCACCACCTTCCGTTTGAATTTTTCCCACGGGGATCACAGCGAGCATGCCGCTCGGATGGCCACAATCCGCCAGGTGGCGCATGAGCTGGGCGTTCATATCGGCATCCTCCAGGACCTTCAGGGACCCAAGATCAGGCTCGGCCGTTTTGAGGAAGGTCCGATCACCGTTGGCAAAGGTGATCACTTCTCGCTCACCTCAAAACAGGTGCGCTGCAACCAAACGGTTGCCACGGTCACCTACGACAAGCTTGCTGATGAGGTCACCGCAGGCAGTCGCATCCTTCTCGACGATGGCCGCGTCGAAATGCGTGTGGACAGGGTTGATCTGGCGGATCAGACCCTCCATTGCGTCGTCACCGTTGGCGGTGTTCTCTCCAATAACAAAGGGGTGAATTTCCCTGATGTGCAACTTTCTGTGCGTGCACTAACCCAGAAAGACCGCCAGGATCTCGCCTTCGGACTTCAGCAGGGTGTCGACTGGGTCGCCCTCAGTTTCGTGCGCAATCCCTCGGACATGCAGGAGATCCGGGAACTCATTCGCAAACATGGCTTCACCACTCCTGTGGTGGCGAAGATCGAGAAATTTGAAGCGATCGACCAGATCGACGCGATCTTGCCGCTCTGCGACGGGGTCATGGTGGCCCGCGGAGATCTCGGCGTTGAAATGCCTGCTGAAGAGGTTCCCCTGCTGCAGAAGGATCTCATTCACAAAGCCAACAGCCTGGGCATCCCGATCATCACGGCAACCCAGATGCTCGACTCAATGGCTTCAAGCCCCAGACCCACCCGAGCAGAGGTGAGTGACGTGGCCAACGCAATCCTGGATGGAACCGACGCGGTCATGCTTTCCAATGAAACCGCCGTTGGAGATTTCCCCGTTGAAGCGGTCGAAACCATGGCCACGATTGCGCGGCGTATTGAACGGGACTACCCCCAGCGACCCATTGACACCCACCTGCCCAGCACCATCCCCAACGCCATCAGTGGAGCGGTGAGCAGTATTGCTCGACAACTCAACGCAGCAGCCATTCTTCCCCTCACCAAGAGTGGTGCCACAGCCCACAACGTGAGCAAGTTCAGGCCCTCCACGCCGATTCTGGCGATCACTTCAGAAGTTTCGGTGGCACGCAAACTGCAGCTGGTGTGGGGAGTCACCCCCTTGCTGATTGAAACGCAGAAGAGCACAACAGCCACCTTCACCCTTGCGATGGGAGTCGCCCAGGAGATGGGCGTTCTCAAAGATGGTGATCTCTGCGTTCAGACGGCAGGAACCCTCGCAGGGGTGAGCGGCTCCACCGATCTGATCAAAGTGGGCATTGTGAGCGCTGTGCTGGGACGGGGAACTGGAATCGGCAACGGTTCGATCAGTGGAAAGGTGCGCATCGCCCTCAACGCCAGCGACTGTGCCCGTCTGGAACCCGGCGAAATCCTTGTAGCCAGCGACACCAACGCTGACTACCTTGACGCCTTCCGTGAAGCTGCCGCAATCATCACCGAATGCGGTGGCGATGATTCGCATGCAGCAGTCATTGCCCGTCGGCTCGGTTTGTCAGTGATCACCGGTGTCGCCAATGCCACCAGGGATTTACGGGAAGGTGAGGTGGTCACCCTCCACATCAAGGAAGGCGCAGTTCACCGTGGCACCGGCAGCAACACGCTGATGAAACTCGACACGATGCTCTAAGCACGACCGAACCCATGGCGAGCAACCTGCCCATCGCCGAAACCGTCGGGATGGCTCTCACCACACTGAGAGCCAATCGACTGAGAAGCCTTCTCACCATGCTGGGGATCGTGATCGGCAATGCCTCCGTGATCACCCTTGTTGGCGTGGGCCGGGGCGCACAGAATCTCGCGGAAAGTCAGCTCAGCACCCTCGGCGCCAATGTGCTGTTCGTGGTGCCCGGAAGCAACGACACCCGCAGGCAAGGCGTGGCGTTTCCAAAGACACTCGTTTTGGAAGACGCTGAAGCAATTGCGGAGCAGGTGCCGAGCGTGAAGCGGGTGGCACCACAGATCAATGCCAATGAGGTTGTGCAGGCGGGCGCAAGAAGCAGCACCGCAGCGATCTTTGGAATCACACCTGAATTTCTCCCTGTGAGAAGTTTCGAGATCTCCAGGGGGCGGTTCATCACCGAACAAGATGTCAAAGCCGCGCGCACTGTTGTGGTGATTGGCCCTGATTTGCGAGACAAACTGTTCCCCAGCGGTAGTGCCATTGGCCAAAACCTGCGGATCCGTGATCAAAGTTTCACGGTCATTGGTGTGGTGGCGCCCAAGGGAGCCGTGTTCGGCTCCAATCAGGATGAAAATGCTTACATCCCACTCACCACCATGGTGAGCCGACTCACGGGACGCGATCCCACCTATGGCGTCAGTCTGAGTTTCATCAGTGCTGAAGCGCTCTCGGAACAAAGCACCGGGGCTGCGAAATTTCAAATCTCCAATCTTCTTCGGCAACGGCACAAGATCCTGCGCAACGACGATTTCGCAGTGCGTTCCCAGCAGGACGCCCTCACCATCGTTGGCACAATCACCGGTGGACTCACACTGATGTTGGGAGCGATCGGAGGCGTTTCGCTGCTGGTGGGTGGTATCGGGATCATGAACATCATGTTGGTGTCGGTCAGCGAGCGCACCGAGGAAATCGGTCTGCGCAAGGCCCTTGGCGCAAGAAGTTCCGATGTTCTGCGTCAGTTTCTTGTTGAGTCCCTCGTTCTGGCCAGCCTTGGCGGAGTGATCGGCACCGCAGCTGGTTACGGAGCCATCGCCTTGGTCTCAGCGTTCACTCCCCTGCCAGCAGCGATTGGAGTCTCCACAGTTCTGGTCACCGTGGGCTTATCAGGCTCCATTGGCCTGTTTTTCGGAGTTGTCCCGGCTCGACGAGCAGCTCAACTTGATCCGATCACGGCATTGCGCAGTCTTTAAAACGCTCTGCGTCTGCAGTTCAACACCTACAGCTCTTACGATCACCCAATCAAAACGAGATCCATGAACCAACGCTGGCGCCAGATCCTTCTTTGGGGTCTCCCGATCACGATTGCTCTGGTGCTGGCCTGGCAGGTGCTGGGGAGCGGTGGATTGAACGGTCTCAAGCCTGGTGGTCCCACCGTGGCTCCGCGAAACACTGCGGTTGCCCGCATGAGCTACGGACGCTTCCTCGATTACGTCCAAGCAGGGCGGGTCACCTCTGTCGATATCTATGACGGAGGACGGGACGCCGTCGTGGAAGCCGTCGACCCCGACCTCGACAACCGAGTGCAACGTCTGAGAGTTGATCTTCCTGGGCTTGCCCCCGAGCTGATCAACACCCTGAAGGCGGAGGGAATCAGCTTCGACATCCACCCTCCAAAAACAGCACCACCGGCCCTGGGTCTGCTCGGGAACCTGTTGTTCCCTCTGCTCCTGATCGGTTCCTTGATTTTCCTGGCGCGGCGTTCCAACAACATGCCTGGGGGACCGGGTCAAGCCATGCAATTCGGCAAGACGAAGGCCAGGTTTGCGATGGAGGCCGAAACCGGCGTGATGTTTGACGACGTTGCCGGCGTGAACGAGGCCAAGCAAGACCTTCAAGAAGTTGTCACCTTCCTGAAGCAGCCCGAAAAATTCACCTCAGTTGGTGCACAGATCCCCAAAGGTGTGCTCCTGGTTGGCCCTCCGGGCACGGGCAAGACCCTGCTTGCCAAAGCAATTGCTGGTGAAGCTGGTGTTCCCTTTTTCTCCCTCTCCGGTTCGGAGTTCGTGGAGATGTTTGTTGGCGTTGGTGCCAGCCGCGTTCGCGATCTCTTCAAGCGTGCCAAAGAGAACAGCCCTTGCCTGATTTTCATTGATGAAATTGATGCTGTTGGCCGTCAACGAGGCGCTGGAATTGGTGGTGGCAACGACGAACGTGAGCAAACCCTGAACCAGTTGCTCACAGAAATGGACGGCTTTGAAGGCAATAGCGGAATCATCATCATTGCCGCAACCAATCGTCCCGACGTTCTCGACTCTGCACTGATGCGTCCCGGTCGCTTCGATCGCCAGGTCACTGTTGACGCTCCGGACATTAAAGGCCGTCTGTCCATTCTGGAGGTGCATTCCAGAAATAAAAAACTCGATCCCGAGCTTTCACTCGACAGCATCGCCAGACGCACCCCCGGGTTCACCGGAGCCGACCTGGCCAATCTTCTCAACGAAGCAGCAATCCTCACCGCCCGCCGTCGTAAGGAAACGATCAGCCTCTCGGAGATCGACGATGCCGTCGACAGAATCATCGCTGGCATGGAAGGTCAACCGCTCACCGACGGTCGGAGCAAGCGATTGATCGCTTATCACGAAGTTGGGCATGCCCTTGTGGGCACTCTGGTGAAAGACCACGACCCTGTTCAGAAAGTCACCCTGATTCCAAGGGGCCAGGCGCAGGGTTTGACCTGGTTCTCGCCGGATGAAGAGCAGATGCTGGTCTCACGTTCCCAGCTGAAGGCGCGCATTATGGGAGCCCTTGGTGGGCGCGCCGCCGAAGACGTGGTGTTCGGACGCTCTGAAGTCACCACCGGAGCGGGTGGAGACATTCAACAGGTCGCTTCGATGGCCCGTCAGATGGTGACCCGCTTCGGCATGAGCAACCTTGGTCCCATGTCTCTGGAAGGTGGCAGTCAGGAAGTGTTCCTTGGACGCGACCTGATGACCCGGAGTGATGTTTCGGAAGCCATTTCAAAACAAGTCGATGACCAAGTTCGCAACATTGTGATGCAGTGCTACCAGGAAACACTGGAGCTTGTTGGCGCCCAAAGAGAGCTCATGGACGATCTCGTTGAGCTACTGATCGAGAAAGAAACGCTCGACGGAGATGAATTCAGAAACATGGTAGCCAAAGTTACCAACATCCCCGAAAAAGAACGCTTCTCTCCCGTTCTTAGCTGAGATTTAACCTCCGGGTTCCATGATTGATTTTTCGGTTGGTCTATGGAGCCCGGAGAAGGAATCCATTCTCCACTTGAGAGTTTCAGCAGTTATCGGGGAGATGATTGGTCTCCGGAACGCTTAGCTTTCCATCAGAATCTTGAGCAATTCGCTGAGCGTGTGGGCTTGATCGTTGGCTTACAAGCCAACGGAAAAATTGAGCAAAGCGAGGCCTATGCTGAGATCAAATCGCTTTGGAACGAATTGCGAACTAGTAAAAAAGATTTGTCTATCTAACAATCAACCATATAAAAATCCACTCAAGTCACCGAACTGATCTGAGTGGATTTTTTTATCGCAGTCGATTAAACGGAGTGCACAGGACGTTTGTCGATCACACTGTCGATCAGCCCATAATCCACAGCCTCATTGGGTGACATAAAGAAGTCACGGTCCGTGTCTTCCTGAATCTTCTCCAATGGCTGAGATGTGCGCTCCGACAGCTCTTGGTTCAGACGGTTCTTGAGGAACAGAATTTCATCAGCCTGTATTCTGATGTCGCTCGCCTGACCACGGGCACCGCCCAAGGGCTGGTGAATCATGATCCGAGAATGACGGAGGCTGCTTCTTTTTCCTTTCGCTCCTGCGCAAAGCAGGAATGCTCCCATGCTTGCCGCAAGACCAACACAGACGGTCTGCACATCGGGTTTGATGTGCTGCATCGTGTCAAATATACCCAGTCCGTCGTAAACGGATCCACCAGGTGAATTGATGTACAAGAAGATATCTTTTTCCGGATCTTCTGCCTCCAAAAAAAGCAGCTGGGCAACGATACGGTTGGCTGATTCACTCGTGACAGCCTCTCCCAAGAAAATGATGCGCTCCCGCAGCAAACGGGAATAGATGTCAAACGCTCTTTCCCCGCGCCCGGATTCCTCGATCACGATGGGGATCATGCTGAACTTGCACACTGACTCAATCCTAACGGCGGCATCGTCAGCGCTATGGTCGTGCCTTGAATCAGCTGCAGAAAACCTTGACAGGGCTTCGGACGATCGCAGACAGCAAGAGAGCGTTTCACGCAGCCTTTCCCTACGTGATTCCATCTCTCTATCGACGCACTGCCGATGAGTTGCTTGTGGAACTGCATCTGCTCAGTCACCAGACGCAGTTCAAGACCAATGCACTCTTTGCTGTTGGCCTGCGGCAGGTGTTCACGGCTTTTACCAAGGGATACCGACCTGCTGATCACCTCCCCCAGCTGTTCGATGCCCTTTGCAGTTGCAATGGCTTCAACGCCGAAGAGCTGAAATCCCTCGCCGAAGGCTCGGAGCAAGCTGTGTCCGGTCACAGCGTCGACGAGGTTCAGACCTGGCTGCAAGCGAAAGGTGATGGAGCTCCCGCCCCCCTTGCCACCTGTCTTGCCGACATCGCTGGCGAGCAATTCCATTATTCGAGACTGATGGCTGTCGGTCTGTTTTCGCTCTTGTCCTCTGCCCAGGGCGATTCGCAAGATCCCGAGGAGCTCTGCAAGACAGCTCACACCATCGGTGAGCAGATCGGACTGTCGAGGCCTCGTCTGGAGAAGGATCTCAGCCTGTACAGAAACAACCTTGAAAAAATGGCCCAAGCGGTCGAATTGATGGAGGAGACCCTCGCGTCCGAGCGCCGCAAGCGGGAACGCCAGGCCTCTGAAAACAAGCAGCCTCAAGATTGAGGCAATGTCAGTTGACCCACCAACCGCCAAAGCCCTTTGGCCGGTTGGCGGGTCTCTAAGGGTTTGACCTCAAAGGTCAGCGTTGATGCCTTGGTCATCGGCTTGGGCCAACGTCCACTGAGGAGATCCATGCCGGCCAGCGTCAGTGGATCAGCTTGAACAACCAGGGACGCCGCATCGGGCACGGCGAGATTGCGAATGAACGGCGTTCCTTCAGGTTCAATGCCAAAGCCCACGCTCAGCAGCCGTTGGTCGTTGTCTCCAAGCCAACGCCAGCCACCGACGATGGTGGCTTGGGGATCATCGGTTTTGGACCACAGCTGCTCTCCCTGTGGCCCCGAATCATCGGCTCGTTGCAGTGGAGAGAATCCACGACGTTTCAGCTTCTCACTGACGGCAGTGAGCACCTTGAACCACGAAGCCTGGTCCTTGGGAACGGGAATCTGTAGTTGCAGCCCTGCCCGATACAGGCCTGTAGGCCGGGCCACGAGTCGTAGCGAAAAGGGTGACGCACTGATCCGAGATCGCAACGCCTCGTTAATGCCGTAGTTCTGTTCCAAAGGAACCTGAATGATCTGCCGACTCATCAGGGTTCCAAAAATCAACTGCAACGCAGACCCGTCGACACGCAGCAAGGTTGAAGGCTCAGCGGCCACTGCCTCATCGTTGTCGCTGGGCCAGCGAACCAATGGCGCTTTCACCGCGCTGGTGCGCAGTGGGCGTTGTGCAATCACACCACTCCACTGCAAAGCCCGTCCCTGAAGGCGCAGTTGCATGCATCCCTCCCGTCCTTGCTGCAGCAAGGGGGCGAGAGCACCGCTCAAGGAGGCCAAGGCATCAGCGGTCCAGTACACACTGGGTCGTGTCGAGAGAGAGTCGAGACAAGACTGAAACAGCCCACCTTCACGCAAGGCTGGCCTTTGAGGCGTCACCGCCTTGATGCGCTGCGTTAACTGCTCACGGTGCAACTGATCGGTGCCAATCACCACCAGAGAGCCGTAGCGCTTACCGATGGACCGCTGCGCTTGAGACGGGGCCAATGTTGCGGGGAGGAGCAAATAGGCTTCTCCGTCCAATGACCAAGCCTGCCACCAGAGCATGCCTCCCTGACGCTTCCAAAGATCACGCGCCGGCTTGACACCAAGGCGAGCATTCCAAAGCGCGGGAACAGGTCGACGTGGATCCCCCTGAAAGCTCTGGATCAGGGTGAACCCTTCGGCCAACCGAGCGAGGGAACGCGCGGTTGCATCACGCTGAGAGAGTTTGCGACTCGCCGTCGACCCCAGGCCGATGATCGACCCAAGGATGACCAGAGAAAGTCCGAGCGCAGTGGCAGGACAAGACTTGAGCCCTGAAGCAATGAACCGACGGCCGAATGAACTGGACTCAACTGCGACCACTGGGTGAACGCCGGCGACGACGGTCTCTCCACTCAATGGTAGACAGATAAATCACAGCACCACTCACGAACACGAGCAGAGCTGTGGCCGTGACCGCCAAGCCTTGATTCAGCAACTGGGATTCAACTGTTGCGAGCACCTCAGAAATTCAGCGTGCCGTCACCGTTGCGCCCCCACACCACCATGGCGATCGAAAAGCTGAACACAGCTGCAAGAGAAGCCCAGGCCAGGGTGAACAGCATGTCTTAAACGTGGTTGCGGGAATTTTACCTAAGGTGTTAGCCGGTTTAGGCCAGTTGTTCACGAGCTCTCATGACTTCGTCATCACCGGGCGTTTCCACCGTTCTTGAAAGGGATCGGCAAGCGCAGCGCTATCCCCAAGCGCGTGTGATTGTTCTCAACGACGACTTCAACACCTTTGAGCATGTGGTGGAGAGTCTGTGCAGGATCATTCCTGGCATGAACACCGAGAAAGCCTGGTCCTTGGCCCATCGCATCGATGGTGAGGGTGCAGCGGAGGTTTGGTGTGGTCCTCTCGAGCAAGCAGAGCTCTACCACCAGCAACTTGGAGCTGAAGGCCTAACGATGGCTCCAATTGAACGCTGTTAGTGAGCGTAGGGTTCACGGGCATGTGATCAACCCCCATGGGTTCGGCCAAGTTTGTCTTGCTCGCCATCCGCCTCGGTCTTTTTCAGGCCTGTTTGGGCGCGCTGTCGGTGCTCACCCTGGGGATCTTCAACAGGCTTCTGATTGAAGAATTCGCTGTTCCCGCCGCGCTAACAGCCCTCGCCCTCGGCTGCCAGCAGCTCGTTGCCTTCACCCGGGTGTGGTTTGGTCAACGATCGGATCGCTGCCGCTGGAGGGGGCTGCGCCGAACCCCGTTCATCATCGGAGGAGCCGCTGCATTCTGCGCACTCACCTGGATTGCCGGTCGGATGGTGCTTTGGATCGCTGCTGCATCCATGCTGGATGACACGTCAGCTGTGATCACACGAGGGTTGCTGCTGGCCGTCGTTTTTCTGCTGTACGGCATTGCGATTTCAGCGAGTTCAACGCCGTTTGCAGCCCTGTTGGTGGATGTAAGCACGGAGAAGCAACGTCCTGTTCTGGTTTCGATCGTTTGGTCGATGTTGATGCTGGGAATTGTCGTCGGCGCCATCCTTCTGAGTTCCTTTCTCGGCTCCTCCTGCGCAAGCTCGGAGCTCACGGACGTGATCGCTGGGGTAAAGCGCCTGATCGCCATTGCCCCCATGGTGATTTTCGCTCTCGTGCTGATCGCGATCGCGGGTGTCGAACCACGACTCACCAACAGCAAGGTCGGACAAGCCCAGAGCAACGATCAGGAAATCTCTCTGGGGGCGTCCTGGACGATTCTGAGAGCCTCTCCACAGGTGGGATATTTCTTTGCGGTGTTATCGCTGTTCACCTTTTCTCTCTTCCTGCAAGAAGCCGTTCTCGAGCCCTATGGAGGAGCAATCTTCGCGATGGATGTGTGCGCCACCACCAGGTTGAATGCCATCTGGGGAATCGGAACATTGCTTGGCATCGCCACAACAGGCTTTCTCTTTGTCCCCAGGCTTGGAGCCCAACGCACCGCCCTGTTGGGAGGTCTTCTATCGGCTGTTTTCGTGCTTCTGATCGTGGTCGCCGGTGGCATGAACTCCGAACCTCTGTTCAAGGGAGCACTCTTTCTCTTTGGTGCTGCAGCCGGGATCAGCACCAATGCAAGCCTCACCCTGATGCTGGGCCTCACCTCTCCATTAATGGCTGGCACCTTCATCGGTGTGTGGGGGCTGGCGCAGGCCTACGCCCGAGGACTCGCCACCATCGGAGGTGGTGCTCTCCTCAGCTTCTTTGGTCAATTCAGCGGATCTCAGAACAGTTTCAGTGCTTATGCAGGCGTCTTCATCGTGCAAGCCATCGGGTTACTCATCGCTGGCGTGATGCTCCTTCGCGTCGATACCAACCTGTTTCAACGCAAGGTTGAGCAGGCACTAACGTCCGTTCTCAGCAGCGAACTTGACTAACCAACGTCAGGCCGCCGGCTGTCGGCTCGTGCGGGTGAGCTTGAGCAGTTCTGTGGTTTTCAATGTCCGGTTCTGGGCAACCAGCACGTAGCGCATCACTTTCCCGGGACAAAAAGCCAGACCCCTGACTTCGTCACCATGCAGTTCCGCTGTTAGGACGCGAGCCTGGGGACCGCAGCGGTCCTTGAGTGGAGCGGTCACTTCAAGGCGCAGGCTGTCAACGGATCGAAGCATGGCTAGACAGCATCGTTGTCTTCTCTGTAGCCAGATCCTTTAGCTTCGGCCAGCTCATACGACGTTGTTGATCTGGTTGTGGGACGCCTCGTGATCACGCACAGCACCTACGTCGAGGGACTGATTCCTTGGCTGAAGAAGCTGGCCAGGGACCCAGCGATTCAAACCATTACTCCCGGAGTGTTCAGTCGGGTCAGGGGTCGCTGCATTGGCTTGCAACTGCGAATTTCCACCCCGGTGTCTGGGGGATTCAAGGTGGTGGCGCGCCGAGGCACCAGCGCCCAGGAGGTGTTTGTGGTGACACCACTGAGCAAAGAGGAATTGCGGGAGCGGATCACCGCCTCATGCCCTTGAAGGGGGTGAACCACCCAGCCGTGCAAGCCCCAGTGATCGACCTGGAGTTACCAGAAGGGGCGACAAAGTGAGGCTTCGTTTCCGGCTACGAGGCCGGTCTACGGCACCATCACGACAGTTGCCCCAAGTCGAAAGAGAGTCAGATCAGAGCACTAGAAGAAGGCTGTCACCAACGGGGTAGTTCAACAATCAATTTAGGGGATTCGGCCACACCTCACGAATTTGATTCAGCGCTGTCATCGCCATCTGTCGACGGGTCTCGGCGTGCTCTTCGCGCAACACAACCGTGACGTGGCCCACTTTGCGACCGGGAAGTTCCTGCTTGCCATACCAGTGCACGTGGGCATTGGCAATCGACCGAAGCCGGGCAAGCCGATCCTGGAGATTGTGGTCATGGCCATCGGCAGCAGCGTCCTGCAACCCCAGAAGGTTCACCATCAAGGCACCGTCCACCACGAGTTCTGTGGAGGGCACCGGCAACCCTGCCGTGATGCACAGCTGCTGGTCGAACTGACTGCTGGAGCAGGCTTCGATGGAAAAGTGACCCGAGTTATGGGTGCGTGGAGCGATTTCGTTCACGAACAACCCCTCCTGGCCGTAGAAGAACTCCAGAGCCATCACACCCACGTATCCAAGGCGAGTGAGCAAAGAGGCTGCAATGTTGTAAGCGGTTGCCTCGAGCAAGGGCTCCGCTTCCGCAGGGGCAAGAACCCAGTCGCAGATTTGATGACTCTGATGGGTTTCCACCAGCGGTAAATGGCGGATTCGCCCCTGTCGATCACGACTCACCACAAGAGCGAGCTCCCGCTCAAAGTTCACCCAACTCTCCAGCAACCAATCCTGAGCACGCACATTGCGCAGGTGATGGGCCAGATCATTGAGATTTTTAAGGATGCACGTGCCCTTCCCGTCGTACCCACCGGATGCGGCTTTGGCCATCACCGGGAAGGTCCAACCAGGAGGCAGCGCTGGTGATCCTGGATTGATCTCGGCCAGACAGATCCAGCGGGGACTGGGAATGGAAAGATCGTCGAGCAGGCGTCGCTGGGACAGTTTGTTGACGAGGGGAACCAGGCTGGCCAGGGAGGGCACGAAGGTCACGCCCTGGCGTTCCAAAGGCATCAGCGCGTCCACCGTCACCCACTCGTTCTCGAAAGTGATGCCGCCGCAATCACGGGCAAGGTCTCGCGTCGCGTCCTGATCGGTGGGTAAGGCCTGCACCCATCGGGTGGATACAGGCACAGCGCAATCCGCTTCGGATGAGGTTTGAACCAACACATCAATGCCGCGGAGAGCAGCCGCCTCCGACAGCATCCGAGCCAACTGCCCGCCACCGATCACACCGATTGCGCCGTCAGCGCTCCCCATGTCAGCCTCGTCCTCAACCTGAAGCTTGCCATCCGAGCGGAGATCAGACAGCAGCATCGAGCCAGGGACTGAACTAAATCAGAGAACGCTCATCGCTGAAGGCCAAGCGCACAGCTGTTAGCAACAGAACGATCAGAAACAGAGCCAGTCCCACTGTGCAGGCGTAACTGATTTCCAACTCGGCAAAGGCCTGGTCGTAGACGTAATAAACAAGCGTGCGTGTGGAATCAGCAGGTCCCCCCTGGGTCATCAAAAACACCTCTTCAAACACTTTGGTGGCAGCGATCGCAGAGATCACGGCCACCAAAGTGAGATAGGGACGCAGCAGAGGAAGCGTGATGTCGAGATGCTTTCTCCAGCCCTCACTGCCATCGAGTTCAGCAGCTTCATAAAGCTCACCTGGGATGCCTTGCAGTCCGCCCAGGAAGATCACCATGTAGTAACCGAGTCCTTTCCAAAGCGTGACCAACATCACCGAAGGAAGCGCCAAGACTGGATTGGAGAGAAAGTCGATCGGAAGAAAGCCGGAGCCAATCAGAGCGCCGAGCCAACCATTGATCAAACCGTTTTCGGCATAAAGCCAGCGAAAGGCGATCGCTGCAACAACAATCGAAACAAGCACAGGGGTGTAAAGCGCTGCCCGGATGACGTGAATTCCAGGGATCGCCCGGTTCACAAGCACAGCCAAGCTGAGGGCACCGAGAACAATGGGTGGAACCACTCCGATGAGATACAGCAGGGTCGTTCCCAGCACTTTGTAAAACATCGGATCAGCGGCCAACCGTCGCAAATTGGCGAATCCGATGAAACGCAGGGGCTCGGAAACATCAAGGCCTGTTTGCGTGAAACTCATCACCAGCGCCATGGCAGCTGGAATCAGAACCGAGAGAGCCAGCAGGATGAGCGCAGGACTCAAAAAGCTCCAGGCCGTGAGGGTTCGGCGGCGATCACCTTCGGATTTCATCACGATCCAACCCGAAACGTTTCGAGCCGAGGATAGGGTCAGTGACCACGACCTCAAAGACCACGACGGCAATGGAACCAGAATCCAGGATCCGTGTTGCCCTCGAACGCAACCCCTATGACGTGATCATCGGTTCGGGCCAGCTGGCCCGTGTTGGTGACGCAATCTCGGCTCTGCAAGTGCGCGCTGGAACTCGGATTCTCGTGGTGAGCAACCCGGACGTGGCCGATCACTACGCCGCCCAATGCCTTAGCAGTCTCGAAACGGCAGGTTTGAAACCTGTGCTCTTAACGATCGATGCGGGCGAAGAACAGAAAACACTCGACACCCTCAGGTTCATTCTTGACGCCGCCCAACACAACGGCCTGGAACGCACTTCGCTGATGCTCGCTCTTGGTGGCGGAGTGGTGGGAGACATGACTGGATTCGCCGCTGCCTGCTGGCTCCGTGGCATCCGAGTGATTCAAGTTCCCACCACTCTTCTGGCCATGGTGGATGCCTCGATCGGAGGCAAAACCGGCGTGAACCATCCCTGTGGGAAAAACTTGATTGGGGCCTTTCATCAACCATCACTGGTGATGATCGATCCGCTCACCTTGCGAACACTCCCAGCCAGAGAGTTCCGTGCCGGAATGGCGGAAGTGATCAAATACGGAGTGATCGGCGATCCCGAGCTGTTTGAACGTCTCGAGCAGGCTGAGGATCTCAGCGATCCTGGCCGCATGACGCCGGAGCTGCTCCAGACCATTCTCGAGCGATCCGCCCAAGCCAAAGCCGCCGTGGTTGCCGCCGACGAACGCGAAGGCGGACGCCGGGCCATTCTCAATTACGGCCATACCTTCGGTCATGTTGTGGAAACACTCACCGGCTACGGCACGTGGCTGCATGGTGAAGCTGTTGCCATCGGCATGGCAACTGTGGGGCAACTGGCCGTCAACAAAGGCCTCTGGACGGACAGCGATCAGCAACGTCAATTGACCCTGATCCAGAAGGCAGGGCTTCCCACGGCGTGGCCTTCACTGAATATCGACAAAGTCCTTGACACCCTCCGCTCCGACAAAAAGGTCCGCCACGGCCAATTGCGGTTTGTGCTGCCGGATGCCATTGGATCCGTGCTGATCAGCGATCAGATCCGTGATGACGACGTCAGGCAGTGTCTGACGAGCCAGCACTGAGCGCTGGAGGATCGCGGAGCAAACGGCTGCGTGTCCAAGGCTCATCTTCGTGTCGTTCGCTCTGCCGGTGGAACACCATCCAACGCAGATCACCAAGACAGGCTGGGTCTACCAACCGCAAAAGGGTTTCTCGGCGCTGCAGTGCTTCGCCCAGTTGCGCAGCGGGAAGCGACTGCAGGGCAGTGAAACGTTCGGCCAAACCAAGGGCAAGCAAAGCTTCTCCTTGGCGGCGTTGCCCCTCATACATCCAGCCATTGCGTTCAGCTGCTGCAACCACTGCTTCCACACAGAGATGGGCTGTGATGTCCTGAGTGCCGGCATTGCGAAGAACATCATGGGTCGCCACCTGCTCTCGATAAGCAAGCAAGGTTCCATCGCTGCGATGCCGGGTGTAATAGCGGTCAGCTTCGTAGGCATAGTCCACCACCAACAGCACCCCTTGGCGCACAGCCGCAGCGGCGTCCCGCATCCAGGGAGACACAGAGGCGTGCCATTCCGTGGTCCAGCCAGCCTCTGCCCCAGCGGGTGGGATCACCATCCCTGAGCGGGCACAGTCCTCCTGAAACTGTGCCCTGAGCTCTCCTTCGAAGGAGCCTTCTGCCAGATGAATCTGTGCTGAGGTCCCCTCGTCCCTAAGACGAACCATCTGACGATGCAGAGTGCCTGCCCTGAGCACCAAACGCTCAACGGGGAGCGCATCCAGCAGCTCATGGGCCACCACAACGCCAATCAAGGGATTGCGCCGTAGGTCTTCGAGGGACGTCCAGCGGCAGGGAATGGCAGGAGACGCACCGAGACGCTGCTTCTGCCGCGATTCCATTCCTGGATTGCACTCCACAAGAACACAGTCCAGACGATCAGCCAAAGCCTGTGCTTTGCGGCGAAGGAGGGGGATGAGTTGCGCCGTGAGCGTGCCTTCACCTGGGCCAACATCCACAACGGAGAGGCGGTCATCGGGGTGGCGCTCCCCGAGGTCCCCAAGCCAATCCACGAGCTGATCCACAAGCAGATCAGCGAAGTCCTCACCCAGAGAAGGCGATGTCGCGAAATCACCATCAGGCCCCACCGTCAGATGGCCCGCCCCATACGCTCCATGGACAGGGTCATGAAGGGCCCAATCCATGAACATTGAAAAGGGAATCTCTCCTCCGGATTGCCGAAGTCGATCCAGTAACCAGGCTGGGCAGCACACATCCGAGACCATCAGTTGGTGAGAATGGCGGGCAGACGTTGACGATCATGGGCTTCCGCCGAACACTCTGTCGCTGGGCGGCACTCCTAAGCCTTTCCCTGTTGCTCCTGCTGGCCTCCCCCGTTCAAGCCAGCGACAACCCCGAACTGCTTCCAGATCACCCGACCCCCGTGATTGATCTGGCCAGAGTGTTCAGTACGAAGGAACTGCAATCGCTTGAAGGCTCGTTGGATGCCTTCGAGCAACGCAGTGGCTGGAAGATCAGGGTACTGACCCAGTACGAACGCACCCCAGGTCTGGCCGTGAAGGAGTTCTGGGGGCTCGATGAGCGCAGCTTGCTGATGGTGGGCGACCCACGGGGCGGCAACCTGCTCAATTTCAACGTGGGCGATGCGTTCTTCGCGCTGATGCCTCGCACCTGGTGGGTGGAATTGCAAACCCGCTACGGCAATCAGTACTACGTGCGCGACCATGGCGAGGATGGCGCGCTGCTCGCTGCGATTGATGCGGTGGAACTCTGTCTCGATCGCGGTGGTTGCCAGGTGGTTCCGGGCCTGCCCACCGAGCAATGGCTCTGGACGCTCAGTACTTCAGTGCTCGGAGGCTTGATCGCCGGCTTTGCGGCCTATCCCCGCAAAGAAGGGGAGCGCGTGGCCTGGGCCTGGCTGCTACTCCTCTCTCCTCTTTGGATCATGTTGTTTGGGGTGTTCGGGATCGCTCCTGTCGTGACACGCACCAGCGAGCTGCTGCCGTTGATTCGCAACGGCATGGGATTCATCGGGGGTGCCGTTGGCGCTTACTTGATTGCGCAAGCGACCGTGGGGAGGCGCTTAAGCGAGTCGAAGGAGTAAGTGATCCCACGTGGGAGCGCTGAGGTTGGGTCTCAGGGCATCCCACAGAGAATGGTGGGGCCTGTGCAGACAGGGGCTTTCGGCATGCCGGTCTCAGTTTCGGAAGCCTTATCCGCCAAAGCATCGCGCTTCGCGTCACGGATCTGGCGCAACTGCGCCAGGTTCAAGTTGTAGAAGCCCTTCAGATTCGTAAAGCGCTTCACAGGCTGGCCGTAGTAGCTGCGTCCGCGCAGAGTGGGAAAGGACGCCCATTCAGGAGCCAGCTTGGCCGCGAGAAGCGGAGTCATGACTCCGGTATCAGTGAGGCTCAAAGCTTTGCGGCGCTGAATCAGGAAGAGGGCACCCTGATCCTGAACCTCCGGCCCGAATCCACGCACGCCGAGGCTGCGCTTCACCAAATCCCAGGTGAAGGGCATGAACTGATACGCACCCGCTGCTGCACTGGCGTAACGGGAGGAATAAATCACTCGGTTGGGATGACGGTCCATGGAGGGCATCAATCCTCCACCGAACATCACCCTGTAGCCGAGATCCAAACCGCCCTTCCAGGTTCCTTCCGCAAAACGGATGGTGTTGAGCATCGCCCGACGCTCTGGCGTGATGATGTAAGGAAGGGCAGAAATCTCAGCTTCCTCAGGAAGCATCACCAGGCGGGAACGATCATTACCAACCGGAGGTAGAACGGCCCCGGCAGGAGCAGAGAGAGAGAGGAGGGGCAGGACACTTGCTGACACTGCCGGAAGAACACGACAGATGGAACGAGCAAGGAAAGTCATGCAATGAAGCCGAAGAACAAGAAGTTATGAATGCTTTAAAAGCGGAATTCAGAACTCCAATGTTGAAATCAACACCGCCCGACTGTGTCGAACAGAGGGGCCAGCACCAAGGCGCCCTGTGACACACGGACAATCGTCCAAGCCCCGACCATCAGCCCCAACCGCGAGCAGGGCCAGACCAGCGCAGGGATCAGAGCAGCAATAAGCCAGGCCTATGGAGGCGATCAGATCCGCTGAACAGTATCAATAGCGACCCTCTGCACAGCCTGGGCTGCCTCAAGCGCACCCGTGGCAGCAAGCCTGTTGTGGCTGGGCGGCTGCAACGGCTGATCCAAACCCCAGCGGCCCGATTCAAGGTCCTCGCGCCGAAGAATGCGATGGAACGCATGCTGGCGAAGACCATCCATCAAGGCGGCGGCTTCGGCGAAGCCGTCACGCTGCACCACATGCAGTCCCAGATTTGCTGCCATGGCCTCGCAAAAACTACTGAAACCCGGTTTTCCGAGATGTCGCCTGCAGTAGGGCATCACATCCAGGGGGCGAACGTCGTCGGGGAGCAAGGTCACGTTCTTGATCAACGCGAGATGGTCTCTGAGATCGGGATTGCGCGGCCTGTTGAGCAAGAAGCGGTGATCGGGCCAACGCTGGAACAACGCAGGGTCAAGCCCCAAACCCAGCCCACCGAAGCCCACCAGCACAGCCGGTGATGGGGGCTCCTGCAACTCGGCCACCAACGCTCCAGGGATCGGCCTGGGTTGAGCGGCGACCAACGTCAACGCAATCTCCTGCACGCTCCAGCGCATCGCCAAGGAGAACGGACAGCGCAGGAGCAAGGACCCGCGTTGATAACACGCGCGCGTGCGGCGCACCCATCCCTCGAAGGCGGACCCCAGGGGCTCGTAGATGTCGTCCCAGCCGAAATTACCCATCCAAACCAAGGGAGCTTGCAACCGCTCGGCGAGTTCGGCTGCCACCGGTGGGATGTCGCCGACAACAAGCACTGGCGCCTCCTGCCTGCGAATCCAGGCCACTTCCTGATCCAGCCGCTGGGGAAGGGCGTCCTCCAGATCCTGCAATGCCTCCAGGGTGGCGGCCGGGTCGGCACCGAGAGCATCGGCCTGGAGCATCCCCACATCCCACTGCACGGGGCGAAACACCACGGGAAGATCCCGAAACACGAGCTCGAGGAAGTGGCGATCCACCATCGTGCTGATCACCAAAGTCCAGTCGGGGCGAAGGGCGTGCAGCTCCCTCAGCATCGCGGCCTGACGGGCGGCATGACCGAAACCATGGCTGCTGATGCAGACGTAGATCAGCATCAGGTGCCCCCCTGCACGCCCGCGCGGTGGAGCGTCTGCTCGTAAGCGAGATCACCCTGCGGCCGGTACCAGCGGTGACTCACAAGAGTGGGCACGGTGCCCTCGAATTCAACCCACGTGAAGTGATGCAGTGGCTCCCCAGATGCATCAAGACCCGTACGTGGAACGCAGGCAGCGTTCACATACAGCGTGCCCGCGCGGTCACGGTGAAAGGTGCTGCGTTCCCCTTGCCCCCCACGCAGATGGTGATGCATGTGCCCAAACACCACGAGATCAGCGCGCCGCCGCTCCTTCATGCGCTCCAAGGCCAACGCGAGATCACGATCACCCCAATCAATCGCAGGGTTTTTCCAGTCGCGTCCGCAGGGACTGGACGCCTCAGACCCCAAACCGGTAGGACCGCAATGGGCCAGCACCACCAGCGGCCAGTCGTTGGGAACACGGCGGGCGGCCTCAACAATTCGACGGGCTGATTCCTCTTCCGTCACCGGGCCGTACACGGCCTGCACCGCTTGAGAGAGGTGAAACCCACCCCCAGCGCTGCAGGGACGGGCGCCGACAATGCCCACGGCTGGAGAATGCCAGGCGCGGAGTGCCCAGGCGCAATCGCGATCGCCCAGCAGCGTCAATTGCTGCTGAAGCCGGGCACCACTGCGGTCCTTGCCCCGGTCGTGGTTACCAAGAATCACAGCCACCGGACAGGTCAGCTGGGTGATCCGTTTGACAAGACGCAGATCGCCATCGCTGAGATCGCCGACAAACAGCAGGGCATCAGCACCAAGCTGCTGCGCCAATCCAGCATCCCGGTCTCCCCAGTCACCGTGCAGATCCCCGGCAATGGCAAGACGGAGCGACGTCAGAGCAACTGCCTAGGCTGGGACCATCCTGCCCCAGAAGGCTCAGATGAGCGCTGACCCCGCCCTCGTCGCGGCGATCAACCGACTCCGCAAGGAACGCAACGCTGTGATCCTTTCGCATTACTACCAGGAGCCTGCCATTCAGGACATCGCTGATTTCATCGGCGACTCCCTCGAGCTCTCACGCAAAGCGGCCAGCACCGCTGCGGATGTGATCGTGTTCTGCGGCGTTCATTTCATGGCTGAAACCGCAAAGATCCTCAGCCCAGAGAAAACAGTGGTGCTGCCTGACCTCGACGCGGGATGTTCCCTGGCGGATGATTGTGCAGCCGATGAATTCGCCCGATTCCGCGCTGAGCATCCGGATCACCTGGTGGTGAGCTACATCAATTGCACTGCGGCGGTGAAAGCACAGAGCGATCTGATCTGCACCAGCAGCAATGCAGTGGACCTGGTCAATCAGCTGCCGGCCGATCGGCCGATCCTGTTTGCTCCAGATCAGAATCTTGGTCGTTGGGTGCAACGCCAGAGCGGCCGGGAGCTCACCCTTTGGCCTGGGCGATGCATTGTGCATGAAACCTTCAGTGAGGAGGCGGTGTTACGCCTGAAGCTTGAAAATCCCCAGGCTGAAGTGATCGCCCACCCGGAATGTTTGGAGAATCTCCTGGATCTGGCCGATTTCATCGGCTCCACCAGCAAGCTTCTCAACTACACGCAATCAAGCCCTTCAGACACATTCATTGTGTTGACGGAGCCTGGAATTCTCCACCAGATGAAGCAGCGGGTTCCTGACAAAACCCTGATCGATGTGCCAGGCCTCGATGGCTGCAGCTGCAATGCCTGCCCCTACATGCGCCTGAACACCCTGGAGAAGCTCCGCGATTGTCTGGAAACCCTCTCACCGCAGATCGCGATGGACGAATCCCTGCGTTCGAAGGCTGAGGCTCCGATCCGGCGCATGCTTGAGATGAGCCGCTGAACGGCATGGGGGGGATGGCGCTTCTCGAACACACCGATAGCGGTCTCTATTGCCGAGCAGCGGATGCCTGGATTGATCCGTCCAGGCCAGTCAGGCGCGCGCTGATCACCCATGCCCATGCTGATCACGCCAGGCCTGGCTGTGACGAATACTGGGCCGTTGCGTCCTCCGAAGGCGTCCTCAGACAGCGACTCGGGCAAGACATCACACTCCATGCCATGCCTTACGGCCGCGAGTTCTGGCTCAATCAGGCCTGCGTGTCGTTTCACAGTGCCGGGCATGTGCTCGGGTCGGCTCAGATTCGCCTGTGTGTGAACGATGAAGTGTGGGTGGTGACTGGTGACTACAAGCGCTGCAGCGATCCCAGCTGTGACCCCTTCGAGGTGGTGCCCTGTGATGTGTTGATCACCGAGGCCACCTTCGGACTGCCGATCTACGCGTGGGAACCGGGGCAGCGCATCGCTGAGCAGATCCGCGATTGGTGGCAGGGTGATCGGGAGCGCCCTTCGCTGCTGTTTTGCTACGCCTTCGGCAAGGCTCAACGCTTGATGGCCGAACTGCATGCCATCGGCGTTGAAGACGAAGTCCTTCTGCATGGGGCAGTCGAAACCGTGACCCGCAGCTACCGAATGGCTGGAATTGCCATGACGCCAAGCCAACCGGTGAGTGCCCTGCAGCGCAAAGACACGCTTGCCGGACGGTTAATCCTTGCTCCCCCATCGGCCCACCGTTCGGCCTGGATGCGCCGCTTCCGTTCTCCGCAGACCGCCTTCGCCTCCGGCTGGATGACCGTTCGTGGTGCACGCCGGCGTCGCGGTTACGAACGGGGTTTCGTGCTCAGCGATCATGCCGATTGGCAGGGCTTGATCCGAACCGTGCTCGAGTCGGGGGCCAAAACGATCTACGTCACGCACGGCCAGAACGATGTGCTCTCCCGTTACCTCAGAGAGCGGCACGGACTCGATGCCCGCCCCCTCGAACAGCTCAGCTGAACTAGGGTCAGGCCCCGGATCGAGACCCATGCTGAACCCCCGTTTTGCGCTGATGGGCTTGGGGCTCCTCGTCGCTGTCGCGCCCACGCCTGCCGCAGCACAGGACGTCACGGTCAGGATTGAGCAGATCAACACGGTGGTGTTTCCGGCTGACGGCAGCAGCGCAGCAGCTGACATCTGCGCTGGCCTCGAGGCCGGCGTGCTCAGCAGAGATCAGGTCGGGACCTCCCTGGCACAGCTGCAGGCAGCGCTAAATCGCTATGCCGATGGCGGTTATGTGAAGGCCTACGTGAGCGCTTTCAACAGTGCTGCCGCCAAGGTTCCCGGTTGCAACGTTCAGGTCACAGGCCCTGCCAACAGCAATCTCAACCGCTGGAGCTACTGACGGGGAGCACCGTCCTTCCCTTGGAATGAATGATTTCGCAACGCTGATCGATGCCCTGGATCAATCCACGGGCACGGCGCGCAAGGTCGCGCTGATTGCCGACCATCTCCGTGCTGGCGAGTCCCACGACAGCGCCTGGAGCGTGTTGCTTCTGATGGGTGAAAAGCGGCGACGCCTGATCACCGGTCGCCGGCTTCGCGAGATTTTGCAGGCGTGCGACGCCATTCCCGACTGGCTCTTCGACGATTGTCAGAGCCATGTTGGTGATTCTGCAGAGACCCTCGCGCTGCTGTGGCCGCAGCTCAAAGGGTCCATTCCGGTTCAGGCTGATAACGACAGGTTGAACGCCTGGATCGAAACCATCGCAACCAACCCGCCCCTGCACTGGTGGATGGAAGAGCTGTTGCCGGAACTGGCGCTGCTCGAGCCGACCACTCAGAGTGCAGCCCTGCTCACAATCTGGAGCTCTGTGCCGGATGAGCGGCATTTTTTATTCAACAAGCTGCTCACAGGAGGGTTTCGGATCGGCGTTGCCAGGGGGCTTGTGGTGAAGGCGATCGCCAAGGGGTTTGCCCTGGAGGAGGCCCTGGTGCTGGAGCGGCTGATGGCCCCGAGCGAACCGTCACGGAGCTGGTTTGAAGCGCTCACCACAACACCCACAACGGAACGCACCAATCGGGGACCGGTGCCCTATCCGTTTTTTCTTGCCAGTCCCCTGCAACTGGACTCCCTGCGGGAGACGCCGGCACAACAGTGGTGGGTGGAGCACAAATGGGACGGGATCCGCGGGCAGCTGATCCAACGCAACAGCGGCACCTATCTCTGGAGTCGTGGGGAGGAACTGATCAATGAACAGTTTCCGGAGCTGATTGCGATGGCCGCGTCCCTGGCCGATGACACCGTGCTTGACGGTGAGGTGATCTGCTGGGCTGCCGAAGACGACCGACCGCGACCCTTCAGCGACCTGCAACGCCGCCTGGGTCGCAAGAGCGTGGGCCGGAAACTTCGTGAGGACTGCCCGGCCTGTTTCGTGGCCTACGACCTGCTCGAATCCGGTGGAGAGGATCGTCGCAACAGCCCCCTGGACGAGCGCCTCGCGGCAATGAACCTGCTGCTGGACTCCATGCAGGAGGCTCGATCCACGGGACAGCTGCGCATCAGCGCTGGAGAAGCACTCAGCTCCTGGGATGAGCTCGACACCCTGCGCCAGCAGGCCGTGCGTGAAGGAGCGGAGGGGCTGATGCTGAAGCAGAGGCAATCCCCCTACCTGAGTGGACGCAAACGCGGCCATTGGTGGAAACACAAACGCGATCCCATGACCCTGGACGCCGTGCTGATCTACGCCCAGGCAGGACGTGGACGCCGCGCCAATCTGTTCACCGACTACACCTTTGCCCTCTGGGATCGCCACGCAGCTGATCCTGATCAGCATCAGCTTGTGACCTTTGCCAAGGCCTATTCCGGCCTGAACGATCGTGAAATTCTCGAGCTCGATCGTTGGATTCGATCCAACACAGTGGAACGATTCGGACCAACGCGATCGGTGACTCCCGATCTGGTGTTTGAAATCGGGTTTGAGGGCATTCAGCCATCCAAACGCCACAAATGCGGACTGGCTGTTCGCTTCCCAAGAATTCTGCGCTGGCGCCATGACCGCACCGCGGACAGTGCCGACTCCCTTACCGAAGCCATCCAACTTTGTGCGAGCGACCATTGATGGATCCAACCAGAGCCAATGACTGATCAAGATGGGTTCCGGTGGGTTCAAGAGTGATTGATTGCGTCGCCGTTTCGAGGATTCTGCTGATCTGACCCATCCTCTGATCCCGATTGAGCGCTGGTTTGGGCGTCAGGGCTGGACCCCGATGCCCTTCCAACGGTCCACCTGGGCGGCCCATCTCGAGGGTCGCAGCGGGGTGATTCAGGTGCCCACTGGTTCGGGGAAAACCTATGCGGCCGTGATGGGGCCCATCGCCCACATGCTCGCGTCACCCTCCGAAGCAAAGGGCGTTCGACTCCTCTACATCACGCCCCTGCGGGCCCTGAGCCGCGACCTCGCCCTGGCGATTCAAGATCCGATCGACGCCATGCAATGGCCCTTGAGGGTCGCCATCCGCAATGGAGACACGCCAACGGCCGAACGCTCACGCCAGATCAAATCGCCACCAGAGATTCTGATCACCACGCCTGAGTCGCTCTGCGTGCTTCTGGCTGGTCGACACTGCGAGCGCCTGTTTCAGACCCTCGACACCGTCATCCTCGATGAATGGCATGAACTGATCGGCAGCAAGCGGGGGATTCAGGCAGAGCTGGCGCTCAGTTGGTTGCGGCAACAACGCCCCGGGCTGCAGACCTGGGCCATCAGCGCCACCATCGGCAATCTGGAGGAATCGGCACGGCATGCCCTCGGAGACCGATGTGAACCCTGTCTGATCACCGGAGCCCCCAAGCGGGGACTGAGCGTGAGCAGCATTCTCCCGGACAGCATTGATGGCTTTCCCTGGGGAGGGCATCTCGGCCTCAGACGCTACGAAGACCTGGTGGGATCCCTGGTTCCCACCACCAGCACGCTGCTCTTCACCAACACCCGCAACCAGGCGGAACGCTGGTTTCAATGCCTGCGCTACGCCTGCCCTGAGATGGAGGGACTGCTGGCTCTCCATCACAGCGCTTTGGATCGCAGCGAGCGCGAGGCCATTGAAGCCTCGGTGAAAGCAGGGACCATGCTTTGGGTGGTCTGCACCAGCTCCCTGGATTTGGGGGTTGATTTCCAGCCGGTGGAACAGGTGGTGCAGATCGGATCTCCCAAGAATCTGGCCCGCCTGCTGCAGAGAGCCGGGCGTTCGGCCCACCTGCCTGGGGGAACCTCCCAGGTGTTGTTCATGCCAACCAACGCTCTTGAACTGCTGGAGCTCAGTGCCGTGCGCCGCGGACTGGAGAACGGCTTGGTGGAGGAACGACGCCCACCCCATGCCCCCTTGGATGTGCTGTTGCAGCACCTCACCACCCTCGCCTGCGGACCGGGTTTCTGTCCGACATCAACCCTGGAGGCCATTCGTGCCACCGCCAGCTACGGGCAACTGACGCAAAGCGACTGGGACTGGTGCCTGCGCTTTCTCGAGCAGGGGGGCGATTGCCTCGGGGCGTATCCCCGCTACCGGAAATTGGAAGCCACAGACGACGGACGCTTCGTGATCCGCGAGACGGCCATCGCCAGGCTGCACCGCTTCAACATCGGCACAATCACCTCCGCTCCGTCCATTCGCGTGCGCTTCGTGCGCGGCTCGGTGCTCGGTCACGTGGAAGAAGGTTTCATCAGCCAGCTCAAGCCCAAGGATGTGTTCTTTTTTGCCGGACGCCAGTTGGAGTTCGTGCGTCTGCGCGAAATGACGGCTTATGTAAAAAGCACCACCAAAAAAAGCACGGCGGTTCCAGCCTGGGCTGGCGGGCAGATGTCGCTGTCTGATCTGCTCACCCACCATCTGCGCGAGGAAGTCGCTCGGGCCGGGCGCGGGGAGCTCGACACACCGGAACTCAAGGCCCTGGAACCGTTGTTTGAGCGGCAGATGGATCTCTCCACCCTGCCCGCAAGCGATCAGATGCTGATCGAAACCTGCCGGACTCGAGAGGGGGTTCACCTCTACGCCTACCCCTTTGAAGGCCGCTTCGTGCATGAGGGACTCGGCTTCCTGTGGGCGACGCGCCTCACGCGCGTGCAGAGGGGAACGATCACCGTGTCGGTGAACGATTACGGATTTGAACTGCTGGCACCGAGGGGCTATCCCATCGATCAGCTGCTGGAGGACCATCTCGACACGCTCCTCGATGACGCATCACTGGAAGAGGATCTGGAGCAGGCCCTGAACCTTTCGGAATTGTGCCGACGCCGGTTTCGCAGCATTGCCCAGGTGGCGGGGCTGCTGGTGCAGGGATACCCCGGCAAGAACAAATCCACGGGCCAACTTCAGATCAGCGGTTCGCTGCTGTGGGAAGTGTTCAGCAAACACGAACCCAACAACCTTCTGCTTCGGCAAGCCAGAGACGAGGTGTTGCAGGAGCAGCTCGAGCTGCCCCGACTGCGCTCTGCTCTGAGGCGAATCCGCCGAGGGGACACCCTGCACTGCCCAACACCCCGACCGGGACCACTCGCCTTCCCCCTGCTGGTGGAACGCTTGAACAATCGGATGACCAACGAATCCGTGCAGGAACGCGTGCAACGGATGATGCGGGAGGCATTGCGCGTGGAAGCTGACTAGGTTCCGCTTATCCAGCTGATCCTGGCCATGGCGCGCGTGCTTGAAGTGTTCCGCCAGTTTCTGCTGCTCGGATGCACCTCGTTCGGGGGTCCAGTGGCCCACCTCGGCTATTTCCGAGAGCATTTCGTGCAACGGGAGCAGTGGCTCACCGACGCGGCCTACGCAGACCTTGTGGCCCTCTGCCAGTTTCTGCCTGGCCCCGCCAGCTCCCAGGTTGGGATGGGCATTGGCTTACTGCGCGCAGGGTGGCCGGGCGCCTTGGCAGCCTGGATCGGATTCACGTTTCCATCGGCGATCCTGCTGCTGCTGGCGTCGGCTGTGCTGTCAGCCAATCCGGAGTGGCTGGCAGGAGGTTGGATTCAGGGCTTGAAAGTGGCCGCCGTTGCCGTGGTGGCGCAGGCCGTGCTCGGCATGCAGCGAAAGCTGGCACCGGATCGGGGCCGCGCCAGCCTGATGGCTTTTGCAGCTGTGTTGGTGTTGCTGGTGCCTCTGGCCTGGGTTCAGCTTCTCGCCTTGCTGATCGGCGCGGTCGCAGGGCTGACCTTGCTGTCTCCACCCGACGATCGCGCCTTGGGCCACGAACGACTCACTGTCCCCGTACGCCGAAGCGTGTCGATTCTTCTGCTGCTGGTGCTGGTGGGTTTGCTGATCGCCCTGCCCTGGCTCACAGCGGAGGCACGACCGGTGGCGATCCAGCAAGTGGCAGGGTTTCTTCAAGCCGGCTCTCTGGTGTTCGGTGGAGGGCATGTCGTATTGCCCCTGCTGGAGCAGTCCCTGGTTCCTCCTGGGTGGATCAGCCTTGATCAGTTTCTGGCCGGCTATGGAGCAGCTCAGGCTGTCCCCGGGCCCATGTTTAGCTTTGCCGCCTTTCTCGGCTTTGATCTGCGCGGCGGGTTGCAGGGCATCGGCGGCGCGCTGATCGCGCTTCTGGCCCTGTTTCTTCCGGCTTTTTTATTGATCGGAGGCGTTTTGCCGTTCTGGAGCGACCTCGGCACACTGCAAGCGATGCGACGCGCCCTGAAGGGCATCAACGCTGCAGTGGTAGGCGTGCTGCTGGCAGCTCTGTTTCAACCGGTTTGGCTCGCCGGCATCAAGACCAGTGCCGATTTCAGTCTGGCGTTGGTGGCCTTCGTGCTTCTGGTGGGTTGGAAGCAACCGGCCTGGCGGGTCGTTCTGATTTGCGGCCTGGTGGGAGGCTTTGCCCTCTCGTCATGAGCCATCAACCGACCCTGTTTCTTGTCGTCCTCGGAGGACGCACGGCGACATGCCACGTGGAACTCCACGATGTGCGCTGGGTGGTGGGGACCTGCATTGAAGACACCATTCCAGCGCTGAAACGCGAATGGTTCGGCTTGCAGAAGGGACTGCATGTGGATAGCTACAAGGCCATCACCCATGTGGATGGCTTTGCAATTCACATGGTTCCGTCAGCCATGGCCCAGGTAGAGCCCTCAAAGCGTGATCAGTCCGGCCCAGTGGATCGCTTGTGGTTCGTGAATCTCGGCGGTTATGCGCGGAACTCGCTTCAAGAACAGCATCAATTCGGCCTGGTGGTGGCCAGATCTCAGCAGGCCGCCAAGGCCCGGGCCAAAGCCCGATGGTTGAAGGCATCCCTGCAAGTTCACAAGGATGATCTGCATGGGATCGACTCAGTTGGCGACGTCGATGATTGTTTGCCGATCGACGGCATCAGCGGATGGCGGATCAGCTTGGAGTTCGTGCCCAATGCAGCGGAGACGGATCTGACGCCTGACTGGTTCGGCTACTGGCGCATTGATGGCCGATTGCCGAAGCCAAGGCCGGAAGCGGTGATCTGATGCAACGTCAACCCTGAGCGAACCGCCACCAGGACTGAACGCGCTCAGGGCTTCCGTACCAGGGCGCACCGAACAGCCCACCATGGGCGGTGGCGTTCAGCACGAGATGACGCGCATCCTTCAACAGAGCCGAACAGACCGGCACGAGGCCATCTCCTGTCACTGCAGCATCCCCGACGATGCTCTTGTAGCTGCCGCCGGCACTGCGCCGACTGAACGCTGAGGCCATGGCAGCACTGAGATCCAGCTCGCCGGCAACAGCCACGTAGTCCACTCCGGCTTGATGGCAACCCGGGTAGCGGCGATCCACCATGGCGCGCAGGGAGGTGGCGCGGATGGCCTGATGGGGACTACCGAGCGTGACCAGGCGGTTGCAGCGATCAGAGCCGCCATAACGGCGACCCTGGAAGGCGTCATCACTGAGATAGAGGCGCAACATGACACCCCCGGAGCTGTGGCCGACCAA
Source organism: Synechococcus sp. BMK-MC-1 (assembly GCF_014279955.1). Classification (NCBI taxonomy): domain Bacteria; kingdom Bacillati; phylum Cyanobacteriota; class Cyanophyceae; order Synechococcales; family Synechococcaceae; genus Synechococcus; species Synechococcus sp. BMK-MC-1. The sequence continues at coordinate 1,184,831 of NZ_CP047939.1, read as the reverse complement.
CGTGACCCGCCCACTTGTGGACAGGGTCTGTTGCTGCTCAACCGCTGCTGCCACACGGTCGAGCACGCGCCGCCAGCCAAATCCCCAGCTGGTCAGGAGCCAGTCGAGGCGACTCACCGGAACGACCACCACATCCGCCACGCCGGATTGCCTGATGGCGTCAGCCATCGGCTGATACGCCTCCTCAGTGATCAGAAATCCACCAAGGATCACCACCGGCTGATGGGGGTCGACGGGTTGCATCACTGCAGTGCAGGGGTTTCAACGCCATCATCAGAGCAGACGATCAGCGCGCCATGGCACCGGAAAGGGTCGCCGACTACCCCAGGCCACCACGACTGGAGCCCAGCGACGATCACGTTCTGATCAACGTTGGCGGTGAGGTGCTCTTCGATGGCAAGGGATGCCAACGCGTGCTCGAGACCTTTCACCCTCCCACTTACTACTTGCCGCCGACGGGGATCGCCAGGGCCTTGTTGTCCCCCGCAGCAGGACGAAGTTTCTGCGAATGGAAAGGGGTGGCGGAGTACTTCGATGTGGTGACAGCCAAGGGCAGAATTCATCGCGCAGTGTGGCGGTATCCATCGCCCACACCATCGTTTCAGGCCATCGCTGGATGGTTCGCGCTGTATCCGGGTTTGATGCAGGGATGCTGGGTGAATGCTGAACCGGTGATTCCACAGCCAGGAGGTTTTTACGGTGGGTGGATCACATCAGCTGTTGAAGGGCCATTCAAAGGGGATCCCAAGCACCCGGAGCTGATCTGAACCGATGGAGACACTGATCCGGTTGCTTCAAGACCATCCCAATGACCCGTCCATCCCGGAGTTGATCAAGGGAGCAGAAGCTGCTTCTGAGGTGAACCTCAATCAGCAGAGCGCACAACTCAGCGGAGTCTGGGATTTGCGCTGGAGCAGCGCCAGCCAACCCTGGCTGAAGCAAGCACCATGGTTGGACAATCTGCAGATCCTCGACCCACAACGCAGCCGAGGCATGAACGTGCTGAGGTTCAACGGTCCGCTTGCACGTCTGGCGGCGATCACAGTGGAAGCAGACCTCTCGATCGCCAGTGCCACCCGCGTTTCGGTTTGTTTCCGCAAAGGGGGCTGGGTCGGTCCTGGATTGCCAGGAGGAGGCCGCCTGGCCTTGATGAAAACAGTGAATCAGGCGTTTCCAGCCTGGCTTGACATCACAGCCCTGAATGAAACGCTGCGCATTTGCAGAGGGAATGCAGGAACAACCTTTGCGTTATTGCGACGCCACGATCTCAGCCTTGAATCGTTCTTCACATAATCAGGTGAGTTTCGAGAGATTGGCTATAATTTTAAAAATTTTCACTCAAACTATCGAAAAAGCATCGCTCAAAGAAGAAACAAGAAAAGAACAATCCATGTTGTTCCGATCAGAAAAAACTTGTCTGAACCCCTGTCGATATCGAACAGTTCGTAGGGGTCTGGAATCATTGTTCCTAAGGATCAAAGGATTCACCGTAATGGATCGCTACCGCGAGCGTGAGTCCCTTCTTGACAGCCGCGGCGGGCACCTGCACGCGAGGCGGCATCAATTGAGTTTCTAGAGGAACGATTGAAGTGCAAATTCTCTGTTAACTTACAAGTCTGAATGAAGCCTATTGCGTCATGCGACGGTTGCTCTGGCTGACCGCGATGGTCACCCCCTTCATGCTCACCCCTTCTGCCTTGGCTCAGAAGGAAATTCCCAAGGCTCCTGGTCACGACCAATGCCCTCTGGGTTACGTGAACACCCTGGGCAGCACCTGCGTATCACCCATTTACTACGAGGTTGCTCCCACCAATGGCAATGCCTGCCGCTCTGGCTGGATGAACATCGGTGCTGGCTACTGCAAGAAGAAGACCCTGGGGATCTTCTGAGCGTTCGATGCCATTCGCTGTTGCGCTGGCCATGTTGCGGAGGCGTGATCGCTGGTTGCTGCAACTTCGCGATGACATCGATGGCATCGCAGCACCGGGATGCTGGGGACTCTTCGGCGGTCATCTCGAACCCGGAGAGTCCCCTGAGGAAGCACTGCGCCGGGAGCTCGAGGAAGAAATCGGCTGGTGCCCTGACAAGCTCAGGCCGTGGCTCAGCCACATCACCGCCGTGCACACAGCCCACGTGTTCGTTGGCGAGCTTCAGCGTGATCTTGACCAGCTTGTACTGAATGAAGGCCAGGACATGGTTCTGGCTACGGCAGCGGAACTGCGGTCTGGCCGAATCCTCAGCCCAAAACTGAAGCAAACCCGTCCGCTGGCGCCGACGTTGACACGCATCACGGCCGAACTCGACGTGATCGCTTAGAGCGACTGAATCACAATCACCAGCAGCAAGGCGATCGCTGCAACCACCAACCAGAAAGCCAGACCCTTCTTGCCCGAGGTCACCGCAGCTCTGCGCACCCTTCCCCCGCGTTGATCGACGGGCGTCCCGCAATGGGAGCAAACGAGACGACCGCCGAGGGAACGATCGGCGCGGAAACTGGTGGATCCGCATCGGCTGCAACGGCTGGTCATCGAGATCCCATCGGCTCAGCAGCCACAATCACCCCATGGCCCTTCAGCACGCAAGCCGGCACGACCCACCTTGGCTGGACCTTCAAGCCATCGAGGCTTGGGCCGGAGGTCAACGCATAGTCGAAGACTTGTCCCTGCGGCTCTGGGTAGGCGAATCCACAGCCATTCTTGGACCCAACGGAGCCGGTAAAAGCACGCTCGTCAAGCTCATCAGCCGCTGCCTTCATCCGGTGGTGCAACCGCAGTCCCACCTGCGGCTCTTCGGAGAGGAACGCATCAATCTCTGGTCGTTACGTGAGCGTTTGGGTGTGGTGGATACGGAACTGCAGCAGCGCATCCCCGACGGAATCCCTTGCCGCGAGCTGCTGCTCTCCGCTTTCTACGGCGCCATCGGACTCAGACGCGGGCTCGATCCCAGCGCCGAGCACATTCAGCAATCCTCTGACGCTCTGGAGCAATTCAACCTCTCAGACCTGGCCACCTGCCGATTCGGCCGTCTTTCCGATGGACAGAAACGCAGCGTGCTGATTGCAAGGGCCATGGTGCATCAACCACAGGTGTTGGTGCTTGATGAACCGACCAATGCCCTCGACCTGCGCGCGAAGCACGGGTTGCTGGCGCAGCTCAGACAGCTCTGCAGGGCGGGCACCACGGTGATTCTGATCACCCACCAGATCGACGCGATCATTCCTGAGATCTCCCGTGTGGTGGGGATGCGCCAAGGAGGTGTCGTTGTGGATGGCGCACCCACAGAGGTTCTCAACGATCGCGTGCTGTCGGAGCTGTTCCAAACGCCTTTGAGGGTTTTGGAATCCGGTGGTTACCGTCAGGTCTTGCCGGCATAATCCTTGCGATTCAGAGCCAAGCGGTCATGAAACCCTTGATGCCGCTGGCGCTCCTTGGCCTTCTCAGTGTGTTGCACACCAGCGCGGCTCGCTCGGAACGTTTCAGTGCGGCACGTGCATCTGTACCTGTGCCCCCCTCTCTCGAGCAGCTGCTCAAGGACGCCGGCTGCAGAACGGAGATCGCTCCTGAGCAAACACTCGATCGCTTCCAGGCAGCCGCGCTGCTGGAGGACTGTTGGCAACTTCAGGAATCGGCACACGAAGCAGTAAGGAGATTGCTCAGTGAACTCAGCCATGAACTGATTCAGCTGCGTCGCGACCGGGTGAATCAGCTCAGTGCGTCCGTCGAGAGCCTGGAGGCAACAGCGTTCTCTCCAACAACGCGTTTGAAGGGCGTCACCACATTCATCATCGGAGGTAATGCCTTCTCCGGCTCCTCCGACACGCTGAACAACGACCTTCGCAGCCGCTTCGGTGGATCGATCGTTGGCTACGACGAGAAGCTGATCCTGCGCACGAGCTTCACGGGCAAGGATCTGCTCAATCTCCGCTTGAGAGCTGGCGATCTCGATTCAGACCGAAATGCATTCGGTGGCGGCGGACCAAGCCAACTCTCGGAATTGGAGGTGGCGTTTCAGCAAGGACCCTTCCCAAACCGCCTCGGCGTCAATCGCGCCTGGTATCAGTTCCCAGTGGGTGAGAACTGGACCTTCACCGTCGGTAGCCGGGTGAACCAAAGCGTGATGTTGGCGATGTGGCCCAGTGTCTACCCCGACGACACCGTGCTGGATCTGTTCACTCAGGCCGGTGCTTCAGGGGCCTACAGCAGCAATCTCGGCGCCGGTGGTGGTGTGATGTGGGAGCGAGGACCGCTGAGCGTCAGCCTGAATTACATCGCCGGGAACGGTGAGAACGGGTTTTCCGGATCGGGAATGATCGGGGTGGATGCAGGCAGCAGCGCTACCGCACAGGTGGGCTACGCCGCCGAGACGTGGGGAATCGCCGCAGCGCTGGCGACCATCCAAAACGGGTTCAACATCATTGATTACGCAAGCCCTTTTACCTTGCGCAGCTTCAACCAACCCGGCATCACCACAGGCACGGCACTGAGCGGGTACTGGCAACCGGATGGGAACGGATGGGTCCCTTCGATCAGTGCCGGGTGGGGGTGGAACAGCACGCGCTACCGCCAGAGCGTGAACAGCGACGGACTGGTGTCGATCTCCCAGTCATGGACGGTGGCTTTGCAGTGGAGCGATTGGCTGTGGGAGGACACGTCCATGGGGATGGCTGTGGGCCAGCCGATCTTTGCGACCGCATTGAAGGGAGGAGCCACACCTGACGACGCCGGTTACGCCATGGAGGGCTGGATATCGGTGCAGATTTCTGATGCGATCAGCGTGACGCCCGCGCTGTTTTACCTCAGCCGACCCTTGGGAGCGGATACCCCCCAGGGCACATCCCTAAGCCAGCTTGGTGTGTTCATGAAAACAACCCTGCGATTCTGATCTGCGGCACCCGATGTCATAACCTCGCCTCGCGCACGACGTGACGTCTTGAACAGCAACGCCAGAATCGATGCTCTTCAGCTGATGCTGACCGATCTGCGCACGCGCAATGAACCGATCCGGCACAAGGCGGCATTCCGCGGATGCCAGCCTGAATTTCAGGCCCTCGTGACCCAACTGATTGAACAGTTGGAAACTGAATTACTCGAGGAGAAGCAACGCTTTCGCGCCGCTCAGCGCGACTGATTGCGATAGGCGGAAGGTGCAATCACGAGAAACAACCACCACCAGCACGCCACGGCCAACGCCACTGGGCCTGTAATCCAGAGCCGGTGAAGCACCAACCAACTACCAGCCACCACGAGCAGGCCGGTGAGAACAATTGTCCATGGCTGACACCACCATGGCTTGTGCGACCACAGATCGGTGTCAGTCGTCTCAGTCATCGCAGAGACTCAATCTGGCCACTCTGATCCAGCTGATTGAGAGCGGTGTAATCGCCGAAGTAGTCCCCATCAACGAATATCTGGGGGAACACCCGGAGGCCGCTGCGCTTCTGGCAGGCTTCAAAAACGCTGTCGGACTCGACAGAGATGATGGTGTGGGGAATTCCCTGCCGCTCAAGCAGCTGGCGTGCACGGTGGCAAAAGGGACAGCCCGGAAGAACCGCGAGCTCAACCCGTTCCTGGGAGGTTGGAGCGGTTTGTGCTGTTGCTGCATCCAGCCCGAGCAGCAGCTGTACACCCTTATGAACGGTGGTTCCTGCTTCGAGATGCCCGCCCCAAACCTGACAGGCACCATCGGAAAGGCTGAGATGGAGGTGCACACCTTGGGGTGACACCGTGCCATTCAGCGTGATCACTTCAAGAACGCCTTGCATCCTCGTTGGTTGGGGCTGACCAGGGCACTGAAAGCAGGCCTGAGAAAGATCGCCGACCACACCGAGAACAAATCCGCTGAGCTGCTGATCGGAGGCGAGTAGATGGAGGGATTGGTGAAGATCCTGACCGGGTTCCAGATTGAGGGTCAGGGTGTCCATACAGGTCCCGAGAGAGCGGCAACAGAATAACGCCAGCCAATCAAGCGGCTTCGCGTTACGATTGCGTAACGCATTCGATACAAGAACGTGTCATTTCTCCAGGATCTGCTCCGCGAACTCCAGGATCAGCTGCAGTCTGAACATCAGGAGATCAGCGCTGGACAGGTTGCCGAAGCCGCTGAATCCGAACGGGTCAATGTCACCCTTCCTGCCGGTGTGATGAATCGCCTCAAGCAGCAGGCACTCGCCGAAGGGCGCAGCTGCAGCAGCCTCGCCACCTTCTTGATCGAGGATGGTTTACGCAGGCACGGAACCCTGCACTAATCGCGGCTTCGAAGCGATCCAGTTCATTGCAACAACGCGTCCGTGATCGTTTTCACCTCACCCTTGCGCTGCAGATCGAGCAACACCACATCGATGGGCGTGCGCAAGGGACTGTCGACGGGCAGAACAAAGCCGTAGGTCTGATTGGCCAGGCTGAAAGGAGCAATCTTGAACGGCGCCTCAGGGTTGTTCTGGAGGTAGTAGCGCAGAGGCGAACCATCAAAAATCACCCCCTCCACAGCACCATTGCCGAGCAGGGCAATGGCTGCATTCAGTGTTGGGGCCGTCTTCGCCCGAGCGCCGTAGATCTTCGCCCAGGTTTCGCTGGTCGTGCCATCCACTACGGCAACGGATTTGCCCCGCAGATCAGCGCTTTCGCGAATGCCTGTGGGGTCAAGGCGCGTCAACGACACCGTGAAGGCTGAGGCCAGGCCCGCCGTGATCGATGACAGCGCCAGAAGCGACATCACCATCCAGACCCCTGCAATGGTGCGACCGGTTTTGGACAGCGGGGCCCGATCGCCATAGCCAACGGTGGTGAGCGTGACCAGAGCAAACCACATGCCATTGCCCACACCTTTCAGGTAGTGCCGGGGGAATTGAGCTGCATTCCGCCGGCGTTCCGCCAACCAGATCAGATTGCCCACCACAAACAACAGCAGCGTCAAGCCTCCGGCTGAGGACAAGGCAGCCCAACCGAAAAAGGGACGAAGCCGCGCGAAGAGACCCGGTGCTCGCAAGGGCAGCAGCAGGTCTTCAGTGCCGTGGAAATACGGCTGGGTGAAGTCGATCTTGGGGTTGGCCAGACGATCGGGGGTGATGCTGATCGGTCCGATCGCCAGATCCACCTTTCCATTCACCACGGCGTCGATATTGGCTTCCGTTGTTGGGAACTGGATCAGCTCGTAGGTGCGGTTCAGACGATCGGCCGTTGCATCCCAGATCTGAACACTGATCCCCTCCAAGGCGACGCCATCCTTCATCAGGAAAGGGGGAGAACCGCTCACTCCTACGCGAAGCGCCTGGGCGAGAGAAAGCCCCGGCCACACCAGCGCCGTCAGACCTGCCAGCAGGAATGCAACGTTCACGCGCACCACTTCAGCCGTTGTTCTCAAGCCGGCGCACGATGACCCCCATGGCGACCAGCGAACCGAGCAGGGCCAGAAGCAAGGCGAGGGTCATTGAGGCTCAGGGAAGCGTGGAACCCTGAGGTTGCCATCTTCAGCCCCGAGAATCCACTCCGCCACCTCCATCCGCAGCGCATAGGCACATTCGAAGCGCTCTTGCCGCTCAAGGGACATCAGCCGGCGCTGGAGCCAGTACAGAGTTTCTCCCGCAGGAGCCAGGGGTTGGGAAGCGCTTGCCATTCGACCGACCCACAATGCAATGACATTGCACGAAGGAGGGATTCTTTGGCTGCCATCGACGCTACAGAGACGAATTCGGCGTTTCCGATGGGCGGCTGCGGTTGGCGTTGGCGGGAGGAGCACCTGGTGCTGCTTCCCGATCGGGCGATCTGGAGAGAGGCGAGCCGAGACCTGCTGGTAGCCGATCTTCACCTCGGCAAGGCGGAGGTGTTTCAGGCCTTTGGGATTCCACTGCCGAGTGATGAGGATCGCGGAACCCTGAGCCGTCTCGCGCAGGTTTGCAGCTCCTGCAAACCCGAGAGGGTGATCATCTTGGGCGACCTGATCCACGGTCGCCAGGGGCTCACCGCCCGGTTGCTGCACGACCTCGCCACGCTGCCTGAACAGCTTGGCGCTCAGATCATTCTGGTTGGGGGCAATCACGACCGAGACCTGCGATTGCCGGTGCTTCCCCGCAACCCCTCATTCCGTCTGGGCAGTCTCTGGCTCAGCCACGAACCTGAACGCGGCCCAGACTCGGCCAACCTGCTCAATCTCTGCGGTCATATTCATCCGGCAACGACACTGCGCCAGGGTGCCGATCGCCTGCGACTTCCATGTTTTGCCTACGACGAACTCGAGCAACGAATGCTGATTCCTGCCTTTGGAGAGTTGACGGGAGGGCATGACTGCGGTCACCGTTACCGCAAATGGCTGGTGGCTGAGGGCGCCATCGTTCCGTGGCTCACTCCCGAACCCCAAAAAGGAAAGCGACGGCACGCCCGGTGAAGCGGAAGCCTGCGCCCACGACCGACCAGAAACGTCGGAGGCGTCCGCGACGACGCAGAGGGTTGGGGGTGCGCAAACGCTGGCTGATTCTTGGCTTTCCGGTCGTCGTCTTCGCAGGATTGCTGGCACTCGCACCCGGCACACCCAAGCCTGAGCCCACACCCCGCACGGACCAACAGCTCAAGGGAGATGCGCTCGGTCCCTTCCGCTATCAACCCGATGATGAGGTGTATGCCCTTGATTTCGACCCGCGCAAAGTCAGGCTGGGACTCCTCGAGGGCTGGGATCGCGAACAGGATGCATTCGAGGACTCGGCCGCACTGGCTTATGTGTCCGGGCCGATGTATGAGCGACACATCGATAACGGCGGTCAGGAGATCACCGTTCCCCTGGGGGACCTGAAGTTCGGTCAACGCATCTGGAGAGGTCGAAACCGCACAGCGTCCCGCCAAAGGGCTTTCGTTGGAATCCGAGACGACGGCCGCGTGGACTTTGGCTACGGGGAACTGACCCCTGAACGCGAGCAGACCTACGACATGTTCATCGGCGGACTGCACAGCATCTACAACGATCTTGAGACCCCCCCCGAGAGCTACAAAGGCGCTTACAGCATCAGCATGGGGCAAAGAATCCGTTATTACCTGCCGCGGATCCGAATGATCTTCGGCCTGCGCAGCGACGGAAGGCTGGAGATGCTGATGAGCAAGGACGGCCTCACCCTGGAGCAGACGAAAGAACTCGCACGGCGACGGGGCTTAGTCGCGGCTTACATGCCCGACCATGCTTCCAAGAGCCGCCTGATCATTCCAGGCGTGAAGGGATTCACCGAAGAAGATGCCAACTGGATCAGCGGCGGAGCGACCAGTTTCGTGCACGTTCCCTACCTCCTTCGCCTCAGCGAGCGACGCAATCAACTGCAGGGCGGACTGGTCGCCAACCTCTCAGAGCGTCTGCAATCCCAGGCATCCTGCGACGGCCCTGTCGACTGTGCGCGGATGGCAGGGACGCGTTTGGCTGACCGCGCCTTGGCCGGGCTCAATCGTGTGATGGAACAGGGTGTGGAACCGATCGCCCGCATGATCTGGACGCCGAAACCGTCCTCCCGTGAGTCCGACACGGCGCCACCTGCCTCACCCGGGATCGGCACACGTTCACCCCTTCCGGAACCGCCAATCACTGCGGATCCACTCGTGCTGCTCGAACAACCAGGCGGAAATGAGCGTTCAGCACCACTGGAGCCGACGCTGCCGCCGATCGACACGGGTCTGCCCCCCGATCTGCCCCCACCTGAGGTGATTGAGCCCCGATTGCAGGAGGAGCTCCCCACCACTCCGGCTGAAAGCGCATCGGCACCTGTCCCGACGGATGCTGATGACAGCAACAACGATGCAGCGGAAACGTTTGTGGGAGCACCGCCTCCACCGCTGTTACCCCCACCTCTGCCCTGAAATCAGCGGCGGAAGATGCCGTTGCAGTCCCCACGAGGCGGCTTGGAGAAGCACACATTGTCTGGTGACCAGTAGCCGATCGCAGGGAAACGCAGTCCTTGGCGACGCGCTTCCGCATTCACAGCCTCCACCCCTTTGGCCGTGATCAGAACGTGACCGGGGCCCTCGACCTGATCGAGAAACTTCTGTTCCGGCATCTCCTTCAGCGCAGAGGCCACAGTTGGCGACGCAGTCAACGCGGCACAGCCTGTGATCAGCAGCGAGGGAAGCAAACGGTTGAACATGGCGGAATGGCTGAAATTCAGTTGGAGGTCACGACCACGGGAGTGCCGACATCCACTTGCTTGAAGAGGGTGACGACATCTTTGTTGAGCATGCGGATGCACCCCAGGCTGACGGCAGCCCGCAGCTTCACCCAGTTCGGCCAGGCGGTGCCGTGAATCGCGTATTCGCCAGAGCCGATCTGGAAATAAGCCATGTAGCGAACACCCACTGGATTCTTGGGTCCAGGCGCGATGACCTTGCCGCCCTTGTGATACACCGGTGCCTCCTCTTTGCGCGTAATCGCGTAACTGCCGGAAGGGGTCGGCGATTCTGGAGCCCCGATGGCAACGGGGAAGCGCTCCACAACTTTGCCGTTGTCGAGAAGGGTGAGATATCTCTGTTTGAGGCTGATCTCAATGGTTTTTTCCGCCCGCGCCTGCATCGGAGCCAGTCCCAAGGACAACAGGGCCATTCCCGCCGGCAGGGCGATGCGCCAGGAAGGGATGGACATGACGGAACTCTCGTTTGCGCGTCATTGTGACCCAGATCGGGTCGGGCTAGCGTCTCCCCACTTACCACCGCCTTCCGTGTCCCCCACTTCCGCTCTCCGATCCCTGCTCCGCTGCGGACCTTTGCGCGGTGTGATCGGCGCCAGCCTTGGACTCACGGCTTTGCTCACTCCCGGCGCTCACGCCGGGTTCTCACCTGAAGAGCTGGCTGCGTTTGAGGTCACCGAAATGCGGGCCACGGTGACCACCGCGCTCCCTAAAGAAAAGGTGATCGAGGTGATCGACCCTCACGGTCACAAAGAGATTCTGACGGTGGGCATGGATCTCGCGCCCCTGGGTCTGAAAGCGGGGGATGAAGTCAGCCTCTCCATCCTCGATGGCCTGGTGGTGGAGCTGGAACCCAGTTCCAGCAAAGATTTGAGCTTCAACCGCGAAGACATCATCCTGCCCATGGATATGGGCAGGCTCAAAAAGGGCATGCGCGTGGCCCTGGCCTCGGGGACCGGCCGGGTGATCCGCATTGATGCCAAGGACAACTCCATTGATCTGCTGGGACCTCTCGGCGGAATCAACAACCTTGATGTTGTTCCCACTCCGGGAGTGAATCCCTTTGACCGCCTCAAGGTTGGAGACACCGTGGACTTCCGGCTGATCCAGCCCCTGGCCATCGATGTGCAGAAACTGCCTGCGTCGCAAGCCGCGGCCCAGAGCTACAGAGTCAACGGTCAGGCACCGATGGTCAGCACCGTGATCGATGACGGCGCGGCCCTCAAGAGCGAACTGCTTGAAGCCTTCGAACTGGCTCAGCTGAAGGCCACGATTCAACGGATCGTTCCCGGACAGAAAGTGCTCGAGGTGAAGGGCGCCCAGGGGCACACCAGCCTGCTGACCAGTGCCATCGATCCCACAGCTGCGGGCCTCAAACCTGGAGATCAGGTCTCCATCGAGCTTCTCCAAGGCCTGGTGGTGGATCTCAGGCCCTCGAACCAGACCACGCTCAGCTTCCAGCGGGAAGATCGCCGGCTCGGCAACGCCTTCGGTCCGCTCCCTTCAGGGACTCGGGTCGCCATGGCAACCGGAACCGCAGAAGTGGTTCGGCTGTCGCGCACCGATCACAAAGTGACCCTGCGCGGCCCTCTCGGAAAGATCCACAAACTCGATATTCGTCCTGAACTCGAGGACGAGGTGTTCGCTGACCTCAAGGTGGGCGACATGGTGGAGTTCAGGCTGATCAAGCCGATCGCCATCCGCATCCAGCCCCTGGCCCAGCTCTAGGGCTGGGCGGACGCCAAGGCTCTCACTACATCACCGCGGGTGAGCATGCCAACGGGCCGGCGCTCATCATCGATCACGATCAATCGCTGCGTTCCCTTCTCGTGGAGCATCGATGCCGCTTTTGGCAATGGCAGGGACTGGGCACAGGAATGGCTGTCACGACTCATGAGGTCGGCCACCGTGTTGCCCAGCACCTGGTGAACCTGCTTGTCCCAGTTGAGCGGATTGCGCAGGTAGATCACGCTATCGAGAAGCATCACGTAAGGCCCGGCATCCACCCCGCTCTCCCGCACCATCAGGTTCTGTTCGGTGAGTTCGCCCACAAGCGTGCCGTCATCACCAACCACAGGCACACCGCTGATGTGGTGATCACTCAACAGGGTCACGGCATCCTTCAGCGGCGTCTCTGGGGTGACGGTCAGCACCGGAGCGGACATCACCTCCCCGACCGTCTGCTGGAGCACCATGGGACCTAATCAACTGCACGCATTCTGAGCCTTGGTCTCTCCATGGCGATCCTGGGCGGATCGACTCACGCTTCTCCGTGCTGTTCTTGGAGCCCCTGTGCTGCTGGCACTTGCCGCCGAACAGTTCTCCACAGCATGGATCCTGCTCCTCCTCGGTGCTCTCAGTGACTGGGCTGATGGCTGGATGGCTCGCAAAGCCGACGGTGGCAGCAGCTGGGGAGCGAGGCTCGATCCCCTGGCGGACAAACTGCTGATCAGTGCCCCCTTGATCTGGCTCGCCGCCGAGCAGGTGCTGCCCCTTTGGTCGGTCTGGCTGCTGATGGCCAGGGAACTCCTGATTTCCGGTTGGCGCTCAGCAAGCCAGAGCGGAGCGCCGGCGTCCTGGCTTGGAAAAACAAAAACCACCCTGCAGTTCCTCAGCCTGTTTCTGCTGATCTGGCCGCCAACGTGGGGGGTCGATTCAGTGGTTGCGGGCTTGCATCAGCTGGGCTGGAGCCTGTATTGGCCAGCCCTTGGGCTGGCCCTCTGGTCTGGGCTGGCTTACATCAACCCTGGGAAAACAGGGCCTCGTCGCCGCTGAAATCCGGACTGGGCGTGGGGTTCAGCTGGTAATCCCGTTGAAAACTGTCCGCCATCGCCGTGGCCGCATCAAAACGGGGCATCCAGGCCAATTCGCGCTCCACCCTGGAGACATCGGTCAGAAAGTGACTGAGCCGCAGGGGGAACGCCTTGCGCGCTTTCGGATCGAGACCACTGGGGTCGAACGAGCGCAGATCCAGATCAGCGAGCTCGCGGCCACAGGCCTTGGCGGCCGCAGCAATCAGGCCTCGAAAAGTGATTCCGCGGTGGGACGAACAGTTGTAGATGCGGTTGCAGGCGGCATCCACCTCAAGACTGCGGGCCATGGCCTCAGCCAGATCCTCCACATGGCCAACCTGGGTGATTGTGGTTCCATCACCAGGGAGCGGAACCGGGCGCTGGTTCACGATGCGATCGAAAAACCAACGCTCCACCGGGTTGTAGTTACCGGGTCCAACGATGTAAGTGGGCCTGAAACTCGTGAAGGGAATCCCCTCACGCATCAGCCAAGCTTCGGTTTCAGCCTTGCCGGCATGACGACTCTGCGGATCCAGGGGGCTCTGCTCATCCAGTGGCCAGGTGTCGCTGCCGGCGTAAACACCGGCGGAGCTCACGTAGAGGAAACGGTGGGAGGGAGCTCCAGTGCGTTCAATCACCTTTTGGCTGTCAGCCAGGGTGCGACCGGAGCTGTCGATCACCACCTCGAAGCGGCGACCCCGAAGCTGCTCCAGGGCGGCGGCGTCCTGGCGATCACCAATGCAGGACTCCACCCCCTCAGGCAGGGGCTGCCGGCCGCGGGTGAACAGGGTGAGCTGGTGACCTTGTTGCAAAAGGCGGCTCACGAGGGGTTTCCCAACGAAGCGGGTCCCACCCATCAACAGGATTTGCACAGTCAGTCCAGCGGATCGGCAGCCATTGAAGCGTGCTCAACCCAGCCATGCAGGATGGGGGTTGTTTCCCCCGTCGACCATGCAGATCATTCCCGCCATCGATCTGCTGGGGGGCAGCTGCGTTCGTCTGCATCAAGGTGATTACGACAAGGTCACACGCTTCAGTGATGACCCTGTGGCCCAGGCCTTGCAATGGCAGGAGCAGGGAGCGGAGCGGTTGCATCTGGTCGATCTCGATGGAGCCCGCACAGGGGAACCCGCCAACGACAGCGCCATCCGTGCGATCACGTCCGCCCTCACGATTCCCGTGCAACTCGGTGGAGGTGTGCGCACGGCGGAGCGGGCGGACACCTTGCTGGCCTGTGGTCTCGACAGGGTGATCCTCGGCACCGTGGCGCTGGAGCAGCCCCAGCTGGTGGTGGAGCTGGCCGATCGCCATCCCGGACGGGTTGTGGTGGGAATCGATGCTCGCCACGGGAAGGTGGCCACCAAGGGATGGATCGAGGACAGCAACACGGAGGCCACCGCGCTGGCTCAGCGCTTCAGCGCCTCGGCCATCGCAGGGATCATTAGCACCGACATCAGCACCGACGGCACCTTGGAGGGACCGAACCTCCAGGCCCTGCGCGAGATGGCAGAAGCCAGTTCCGTCCCCGTGATTGCCTCCGGTGGGGTGGGATGCTTGGGCGATCTCCTGGCCCTGCTCACGTTGGAGCCCCTCGGAGTCGAGGCCGTCATCGTTGGCCGTGCGCTCTACGACGGACGCATTGATCTGGGCGAAGCACGCAAAGCGCTGGCCGAAAGCCGGCTTCAAGACCCGCCATCAGACCTGCTGCAGGATTTCGCTTGACACGATGCGGCCTCCCCAGGAGAGATTTAATGTGAAGTGATTCCGACTACCGCTGTGGAGTCTGCTTTCGTGCCACCCCTCACTCAAGACGGAGGCAGACGCAGGAGCCTTCAGCAGGCATTCGAGCAGTGTCGAACGCTCGGCATGCGCTTGAGCCGGCAACGCCGCATGGTGCTGGATCTGCTCTGGAGCGAGGGCACCCATCTCAGTGCGAGGGATATATTTGAAAAATTGAACCAGCGCGGTCGGAGCATTGGCCACACGTCGGTTTATCAAAATCTCGAGGCCTTGCAGAGCGCTGGGGTGATCGAATGTCTCGACCGTGCCAGTGGTCGTCTTTACGGCTATCGCAACGACCCCCACAGCCACATCACGTGCCTGGACAGCGGCGCGATTGAAGATCTCGACGTTGAACTTCCCCTCGACCTGCTCCAGGAGATTGAACAGCGCACCGGTTACACGATCGAGACCTACACGCTTCAGCTCAGTGGCCGGCGCGGAGGCGGCACTGGAGGATCCTGAGAAGGACCGTTACCTTGACGCCTGTAGGCAATCGAGCTGACCACTGTGAACGTTCAGGCCAGGGAGATTCTGCTTTTCGCTCCCGACCTTCTCGGTGAAAGCCTGGCTGCTGAACTTTCAACGGCTGAGCATCCCCTGAGCATTCGGCGCAGCAGCGAAGCTCTCGAAGGCCATCCTGATCTGGTGATTTGGTCGCTCCCCAGCCGCAGCCAGTCCTTGCTGCTTGATCGGGAGATTCTCCAGCTCCAACAACGCTGGACTCCAGCTCCGATCCTGCTCCTTCTCCCCTCGGATTTCAGCCGTGATCCCCGGGAGCTTTTGGCTTTGAACTGTGAGGGAATTCTTCAGGATCCCGATCTGGAGGGTTTGCGAACCGCCATCCATCGCCTGTTGCAGGGGGGCCGGGTGCTCACATTCGAATCCCGCGCTTCGGCGGCTGAGCATCCAGGCCAGCCTGTTGGTGTTGCCAGTTGGCTGCTGCTGAGCGGTCTGCAGCAGATCAGTGCCGATCTGCAGGTGATCGAAGCCCTCTTGAATCCGCCACCCGACCAGTCGCTTTTGCGTTTGCTGCTCGAGGGACGCCGGCGGGAATTGCTCAGTGCACGCAATCTGCTGCTGTGGCTCTGGGGGCCTCTTCAAGTGGGGCTCGATGATGCCGTTTCCCTTTCAGAACCCAAAGAGAGCATCAGTCTCAGCCTGAGGGAACGCAACAGCGAAGCGGTGTGGGAGGCCATCCAAGACCGTTTACAAACAGCCGTCAGCGGAGGCCTGGGCAATGGCACCGGCCAATTGCTCGCGATCGAGGGTCTGCATCCAGAGCGTCGCCGCGACCTGCTCCTCGCCCTGCTCAAACAATTGCACGCCGTGCTGCTGCGCCTGCGCCAGGACGACCCTTCAGCCCCATCGGGCCAGCAGGACCTGAAAACGCGCTGGAATGCTCTGCAGCCAGAGGTCCGCGAGCAGGCATTGCGCAGCGTGGCAGGAAGCTACGTGCGCTTGCCGCTTGGCGATGCCATGCAACCGGTGGCCGATGAGCTGCTGCAACGCACCGACCTCTTGCGAGGCGATGAGGAACTTCCCGACCCCATGACCATGCTCGCGGCGTTGGTGCAGGACCAACCCGTTCTGGTCGACGGACAGCTGCTTCCCGCTGACGATCCCAGAGCCTTGCTTCAACTCGAAACGCTCATCAGCAACTGGCTCGTGCGCACAGCGGAATTGATCGGTGGCGAGTTGCTGGGTGTCTGCGGTGAGTGGCCTGAACTGCGCCGTTACCTGCTGGATCAAGCGTTGATTTCCACCCGCGAACTGGAGCGGCTGCGCAACCAGCTCAACAGCCAGTCCCGTTGGCAGGAGTGGATTGAACGACCGATCCGCCTGTATGAAAGTCGGCGATTGCTGTACAGACTGCACGCAGGCCAGATCGAACCCCTGCTGCTCACCGAAACAAGAGATGAGGAACTGAAAACGCTGCAATGGTGGCAACAGCAGGTCGCGCTTCTGGTCGAAGCGCGCGATGCCATCGCTCCTCAGGTGCAGAGTCTGGTGAAACGGTTCGGTGATCTGATGGTGGTCATTCTCACCCAGGTGGTCGGTCGCGCGATCGGGCTCATCGGCAGGGGCATTGCCCAGGGGATGGGGCGCAGCTTCGGGCGCAGCTGAGTGCAGAGCTGACGCCTTGCATGGAGAAGGGTTCAGAATGCTCGTCTTTCGTGCTGAACCATGGCTGGGTTTCTGCTTCGCTGCCTTTCGCTGGTTCTTGCTCTGGTTCTGATCGCCCTTCCTGGAGAGGCCGCCAGGGACACCGACAGTTATGACGGCAATATTTTTGCTCTGTACGCAGGCAATGGCTCTCTGGTTCCGCCGGCCACAACCCTGGCCGAATCCCAGGCAGCAGGCCGAACCAGCGTGCTGGTCTACTACCTCGATGACAGCAGCACCAGCAAGGTGTTCTCCTCATCCGTGTCGGAACTTCAGCGCCTCTGGGGCAACAGCGTGGACCTGCTTCCCCTCACCACCGATGCCCTGCAGGATCGCGGCGATCAAGGACAGACCGACCCTGCCCACTATTGGAAAGGGATCGTGCCTCAGGTGGTGGTGCTCGACGGCAGCGGATCCGTGCTTCTCGATTCCGTGGGACAGGTGCCGCTCGAAGAGATCAATGCAGCGATCAGTGCTGCGACCGGAATCCCCGCCCCCACAGGAGGAAGCACAACGCTGAGTTTCAACGAGCTCAACACCGAGGTGATCTCCCGCTGAGCTCTCGGCTCAGACGCCTTACGCTGCGCGCCACTGCTTCCGGTTCTGGACCGGCGATTCCATGGAATGCCTCCTGCTGATTCTCCTGCTGCTGGGGCTAGCAATCGCTTGGATCGAAGCACGGCATCGACTCTGGCCCGCGTCCCCCCTGGAGCTACGCCAGAGCGACTGGTCTGCGACCCAGAACGGAGCATCTCTGGAAATGGAAGGGTGGCTGGACATCAGCAATCCTCACGGGCGCATGGAAGTGATGGTTCCGGAACTTGAGGTTCAACCCACCCTGATCGGCAGTGCCGATCTGCGCGACATCGTGACCTCCACCCGGATCACACCGCACCATCCCGATGAAGAGACAAGGGCCGATGGCTATTGGCCGGCGTACATCGTGAAGGGTCACAAGAGCACCAGGGTGCACGTGGCGATCACCCTGAGCGGGACTGCACCGGCACCGGTTGGTGAGCGTGTGGACACGGTCTGGGTGGATGTGCACTGGGTGAACTACGGACCGTTCGGACGCTTGAGCCGTCGCCAGGGGGTGGTGGTGCCGCTGCGCCGACCAGCCGTGACGACGGCCGCTCAGGCTGAGTTCCGATCGGGGGATCAATGCTCGGTGCTGCCGTTGAAGACCCACCTGCTCGGACCTCTCGACGACTGCATCGAGGTCTTGCGTCACTACAGCGCTGATCTGCTTCAGAAGGGCGACATCCTCACGATCGGTGAAACACCGGTGGCCGTGATCCAGGGGCGTTATGCCCATCCCTCCACGATCAATCCGGGATGGCTGGCCCGCCTGCTCTGTCGCGTGTTTCACCCCACCAGCAGCCTGGCCACCGCCTGCGGGCTGCAGACCCTGATCAACCAGGTGGGGCCGACCCGGGTGTTGCTGGCCTGGCTGGTCGGTTCCCTGCTCAAACCGCTTGGCCAGCGGGGCTGGTTCTATCGGCTGGCTGGAGACCAGGCCCGCTTGATTGATGACATCACCGGTACGACGCCTCCTTACGACCAAACGATCGTTCTCGGACCCCAGGATCCGGAACAGCTTTGTGATCAAGCAGCGGCAGCCCTCGGCGTTTCCGTGGCCATCGTGGATGTGAATGATCTCGGACGCGTGAAGGTGCTGGCGTCGAGCCGTGGATGCAATGAAGACCTGCTTCAGCGCGCACTCAAACCGAATCCCGCTGGCAATGCCAACGAGCGCACCCCACTGGTGTTGGTCCGCCCTGCTTGAACACAAAGGGAGAACCGCGGCGATACATTTGGATGAAGCAGGAGGCCTGCGGTGGGACAGTCAGCGGGATTTCGGCTTCGGATCGAACCACTGAAGGCGGCTCACGTCACCAGCTATCCCCAGGGTGGAGAGCACCAGGCAGTGCTGCCGCCATCCACGCTTCAAACCCTGTTGGTGCAGAACTGGGTGAGTGGCTTGGGTGGATTGATTCGCTCGCCGCTCACCACCCGCACACTCCGGGTGCTGACGCTGCTTGAAACCTCCTCCAGCCAACAAGACCAACTCCTGGCGCTGGCGCTGCTGCGCCCCGGCAATCGCCGCTCAACCTGCTGGCAGCTCGATCTTCTTCAAGTGCGAAACCCTGAGCGTTTCAGCCGCTCACAGGCCCTGCAACTGCTGATTCAGGGTGCGATGAAGGATCCGGTCGCTCAATCGCCCAGCTGGTTGGTGCGCTGCGACCCTTTGGATCGCATCACGCTGGATGTCTTGCGTGAGTCTGGCTTTCAACCCTTGCTGCAACGCCGCATCTGGAGGGCCCCCGAGACGTCCTCAGCCCCTTCAGAGCAGCCATCCCTGGCATGCCCTGAAGGCATCCAATGGATGCCGGTCTCGCGCAGCAACGTGAAGCCGTTGCTCTCCCTTGAACAGAGCAGTATCAGTCCTCAACACCGCCAGATCATCGACAGGCAGTGGATTGACCTCCTGGATCGCCGGCAGGGATCGCTGGTGCTGATGGCAGGAGTCGATCGGGAACCGGTGGCCATCGCCGGGCTCCTCAACCGTCCCTGGGGGTTGGACGCATCCCGCTATGAATTCGTGCGCGGCCCCGCCTGGGATGCACGCATCAGTGCGGCGTTCAGTGCCATCCTCCAACGCTGGGGGATGCGAGGCCGGCCCCTTGAACTGCTTGTGAATGAAGACGATCACAGCATGCAGGGCGAGTTGGAACGTCTCGGCTGGACATCGGGGGGATCGGAGCTTCTGCTGGGCCGCAGCCTCTGGCGGCGGGTGAGTCAACGGGAACCAGCGGGCCTTCGCTCCTTGGAAACCATGCTGGGCCATCTGCAACCGCAGCATCCACCCCTTCCCACCCCAACCCTGGCACCGAGGCGTTGAATCCCAGGCCCAAACCCCGCTCCATGCTCAGTCTCGACGTCGGACGACGCCGCATCGGTCTTGCTGGGTGCGACCCCCTGGGGCTGACGGTGTCATCGCTTCCGGCTCTGCACCGTGGCTCCCATGCGCAGAATCTGCAGCACCTGCGAAACCTTTGCCATCAGCGCAACGTGCAGGGACTGGTGGTGGGTCTTCCCCTCGATGATCAGGGACAGCGCACCGATCAGGCTCACCACTGCCATCGCTATGGGCAACGCATCGCCCGAGATCTCGGGCTTCCCCTTGCCTTTGTGAATGAACACAGCAGCAGCTGGGCGGCAGCGGAGCGCCACGGACTTCAGGGAGATCGCAGCGGACGACTCGACAGTGCCGCCGCCGCCTTGCTGCTGGAGCAGTGGCTCGCCGAGGGCCCGGATGTCGAACCGGTTAAGGCGACACCCGATGAACGTGGCGGGAATGGGGTTGATGAAGGATCCTGTTCACATCCACACCCGTCCCCATGAGTTCAAGCGGCCCATCGTCTAGCGGTGAAGTTCCCACCGTTCTCGTGAAAGACAGCGAGGGACGCGACCTGCTCTGTTTCCTTGAGCAGCTCATCCCTCTTGATGGCAAGGACTATGCCCTGCTCACGCCGGTGGACACGCCGGTGTGCCTGTTCAAGCTCCGCGATGGTGACGATCCCCAGCTGATCGACAGCATCACCAGCAGCGAGCCAATCCTCTCGGTTGCTGATGTCGTGCTGCAGGAACATGACCTCACGCTGGTGCGTTCGGCCGTCACGCTCACCGTGAACGGGGAATTGGACGAACCCGAACCAGAGGACCCCGACGATGAAGAGGGAGACGACGAATCCGAGACCTATGAACTCTTGGTGAGTTTCCTTGTTGAGAATCAGGAATACGGGCTCTACATCCCCCTCGATCCCTTCTTCGTTGTTGCGCGCATGGACGACGGCTGTGCCGTTCTCGTGGAAGGAGAGGACTTCGACAGGATCCAGCCCAGAATCGAGGCTGAACTCGACGAGCGTGACCTCCCGGAGTGATGCAGCGTCATTGGTTGCGGCCCGACTGGGATCCCGGTCTCACCCTGGCCCACTTACCACTGGAACCATTGCTGGGGCGGGGGATCAAGGTGCTGCTCCTGGATGTGGATCGCACACTCCTTCCCGGAAAGGATGTGGTGCTACCCCCGGCCATCCGCCGCTGGCTGGATGACGCCTCCCGGCAACTGCATCTGCACCTGGTCAGCAACAACCCCTCCAGACAAAGGGTGAAGGCGGTTGCCGATCAGATCGGGGTTGACTTCACCTGCGCAGCCTCCAAGCCGCGCAGGCGAGCCATGAGCCGAATCATCGAGCGGCTGCCGACCCCGCCCACCCAGATCGCCATGGTTGGCGATCGGGTCTTCACCGACGTCCTGGCAGGCAATCGTCTGGGGCTGTTCACGGTGCTCGTCAGGCCGCCGAATGCGGAGGGATTCCCCTGTCCGAACGATCGCGTTCAGCGCCTGGAACGCCGCCTGGCATGGCTGCTGGGGAGCACCGCACGATGATGCTCAGGGTTGTGAAGGTCGGCACCAGCCTGCTCCGGGAACGTCCGAATGCCACAACGGGAGATGCGATCGCACGTCTGGCCAACAGCCTGGCGGAGAGCATTCACAACGGGGACCAGGTTGTTCTTGTGACCTCCGGGGCCGTGGGGCTGGGCTGTCAACGCCTGGGGATGCCCCACCGACCCACGAGCGTTTCTGGCCTGCAAGCCGCTGCAGCCATCGGCCAAGGCCATCTGATGAGCCTTTACGAGAAAGCCCTAGCGCAACGCTCGGTTCCGGTGGCCCAGGTGCTCTTGACGCGCTCAGATCTCGCTGATCGCCGGAGTTACCACAACGCCTCGGCAACCCTGCACCAACTGCTGCAGTGGGGTGTACTGCCGGTGGTGAATGAGAACGACACGGTGTCATCAGCCGAGCTGCGCTTCGGCGACAACGACACCTTGTCGGCGCTCGTGGCTGCGGCCGTGGGTGCCGATGAATTGATTCTGCTCACGGATGTGGACCGCCTCTACACCGCTGACCCCCGCAGTGACAGCGCAGCCACTCCGATCACCGATGTGCTGCATCCCTCGGAAATCGCCGAGCTGGAGGAGGGCGCCGGGGACGGCGGCCGCTGGGGAACCGGTGGGATGACCACCAAATTGGCAGCGGCACGCATCGCTACGG
Source organism: Synechococcus sp. BMK-MC-1 (assembly GCF_014279955.1). NCBI lineage: Bacteria > Bacillati > Cyanobacteriota > Cyanophyceae > Synechococcales > Synechococcaceae > Synechococcus > Synechococcus sp. BMK-MC-1. The sequence goes on along the minus strand of NZ_CP047939.1, from coordinate 1,162,828 downwards.
CCAGCGGCATCACCGTGCATCTCGGCGACGGACGCAACCCCGAGGGACTGCGGCAGATCCTCCAGGGGGGGCGGGGTGGCACGGTCTTCCATCCCCACCCCGAACCGCTGGGCAACCGCAAAAGCTGGTTGGTCCATGCCCTCCAGCCCACAGGAAGTCTGTCCATCGACAGTGGTGCCTGCAGGGCCGTGAGACAACGTGGTGCCTCCCTGCTTCTGGTGGGAATCACCGCTGTTGAGGGTCAGTTCAGCGCCAATCAGGCCGTGCGCGTGCTCGACCCCGATGGCCAGGAGATCGCCCGTGGGCTGACATCCATGGACAGTGAGCAACTCGCGTTTCGCCTGAACCAAACCACCAAACCCGGCACCCTTGGAGGCTCCCCCGTGGTGATTCACCGTGACGCCATGGTGCTGATCACCCCTACGATCCGCCAGCCAGCCTCCTGAACCCATGCGATTCAGCCAATTGATCGCCGTGCTCAAGAACGGTGATGCAGGCGTTCTCTCCACGTCTGAAGGCCGGGACCCCGAGCTGCGGGGTGCTGCCTCCCTGGAGCGGGCGACGGCGGATCAACTCAGTTTTCTCGAAAAGGGAAACGCGCTCGTCGGCAGCCTGGAAAGCAGTGAAGCTGGCGCCGTCCTGATTCCCGATCAACAGGAGCTCAGGGAGCTCGCCGAGCGGCTTCAGCTGGCCTGGGCGGTGTGTGGTGACCCACGACTGGCCTTTGCCGAAGCCCTCGAACAACTGCACCCCAAACCCTCCCCCCAGGCGGGAATCCACGCCAGTGCGGTCATTGCCGACCGCGTGCAACTTGGCGCCGGTGTGAGCATCGGTGCGCGGGTTTGCATCGGCGATGACACCCGGATCGGTCCACGCACCGTGATCCATCCGGGGGTGGTGATCTACGGAAATGTGGACATTGGAGAGGGCTGCGAGCTCCATGCCAACGCTGTTCTCCATCCCGGAAGCCGAATCGGTGATCGCTGCGTGGTGCATTCCAATGCCGTGGTGGGATCCGAAGGCTTCGGCTTTGTGCCCACCGCCAAGGGGTGGCGCAAGATGCCCCAAACTGGCCTTGTCGTGTTGGAAGACGGCGTTGAAGTGGGCTGCGGCAGCACGATCGACCGGCCTTCCGTCGGTGAAACCCGGATCGGCAGCGGTACAAAGATCGACAACCTGGTGCAGATCGGCCACGGCGTGGTGACAGGCCGCGGCTGCGCCCTGGCCTCTCAGGTGGGGATCGCCGGTGGCGCCCAATTGGGCCATGGGGTCATTCTCGCCGGCCAGGTGGGCGTCGCCAACAGAGCTGTGATTGGCGATCGTGCCATCGCAAGCTCCAAAAGCGGGATCCATGGAGAAGTGGCCGCAGGCGAGGTGGTCAGCGGCTACCCAGCCATTCCCAACCGGCTCTGGTTGCGCTGCTCAGCAGCCTTCTCCAAGTTGCCTGAGATGGCGAAGCAGCTGCGCGAACTCAAGAAGCAAGTGTCTTCAGAAGCGACCGGAGGATCGATCGAAGCCGATCAGTAATCTCAGCACCATCCTTCTCGCCCGGCTCCATGACTCACCATCGCGTCGTCCTGCTTCCGGGTGATGGCATCGGCCCTGAAATCACAGCAGTGACTCGCCAGCTGCTCGAAGTGGTGGCCGATCGCCACGGCTTCCAGCTGGACTTTGATGACCAGTTGATCGGAGGGGCTGCGATCGAAGCCACCGGCGAGCCTCTGCCCGACAAAACTCTGGACGCCTGCCGATCGGCGGATGCGGTGCTGATGGCGGCGATCGGCAGTCCGCGGTTTGACACGCTCCCGCGGGAGAAGAGACCTGAAAGCGGCCTTCTCGCCTTGCGGTCGGGGCTGAACCTGTTTGCCAATCTCCGGCCGGTGAAGATCGTGCCCGCCCTGATCGAAGCCAGCAGCCTGAAGGCCGAAGTGATTCAAGGTGTGGATCTGATGGTGGTGCGCGAACTCACCGGAGGCATCTACTTCGGTCAGCCCAAGGGGAGGGTCGAAGCCGACGGAGAGGAACGCGGTTTCAACACCATGACGTATTCGGCATCAGAGGTGGATCGCATTGCCAGGGTGGCGTTTGAACTCGCCAGGGAGCGAGGAGGGCGACTCTGCTCTGTGGACAAAGCCAATGTGTTGGATGTGAGCCAGCTGTGGCGCGATCGGGTGGATGCCATGGCCCCCTCCTACGCCGATGTGGAGGTGAGTCATCTTTATGTGGACAACGCAGCCATGCAGCTGGTGCGAGCACCTCGGCAGTTTGATGTGCTGCTCACCGGCAACCTGTTTGGCGACATCCTCAGTGACGAGGCCGCCATGCTCACCGGCTCCATCGGCATGCTCCCCTCAGCATCCCTGGGCAGCGATGGCCCGGGACTGTTTGAACCGGTGCATGGATCCGCTCCGGATATCGCCGGAGAAGACAAGGCCAATCCCATGGCCATGGTGTTGTCTGCGGCCATGATGCTTCGGATTGGTCTCAAGCAGAAAGCCGCCGCTGATGCCCTTGAACAGGCCGTCGACCGTGTGCTGGCCGGCGGTTTCCGCACCGGTGACCTGATGGCCGAGGGATGCACACCTCTGGGATGCCAGGCCATGGGCGAAGAGCTTCGTAAGGCGCTCTAAACACGTTGCGCCAACGAAAATTCGGTTTTGGCCCTTCGACCTGCCAAACTCGTCGGGCCAGATCTGCCTCCGTCGATGTCGAAGCGTCACCCTGTCGTGGCTGTTACTGGTTCCTCCGGCGCAGGAACCAGCACCGTGAAGCGTGCCTTCGAGCACATCTTCGCCCGTGAAAGCATCACCCCGGCTGTCGTTGAGGGTGACAGCTACCACCGCTTCGAGCGGATGGAGATGAAAAAGGCCATGGCAGAAGCTCTCTCCAAAGGAGAAAACTTCTCCCATTTCGGCCCTGAGGCCAACCTGTTCGACAAGCTCGAGGAGCTGTTCCGGGTTTACGGCGAAACCGGCGGCGGGCAGAAGCGCTACTACCTGCACAGCCCCGAAGAAGCAGCCGAACACAACGCCCGTCTCGGCGTCGAGCTCGACCCTGGCCAGTTCACCCCCTGGGAAGACATCCCCAGTGGAACCGACCTTCTCTTCTACGAAGGCCTCCACGGTGGCGTTCAGGGCGAGTCCTACGACGTGGCTGCCCTCGCCGACCTGCTGGTGGGTGTGGTGCCCATCACCAACTTGGAGTGGATCCAGAAAATCCACCGGGACAATGCCGAGCGCGGCTATTCCGCCGAAGCCATCGTGGACACCATCCTGCGCAGGATGCCTGATTACATCAATCACATCTGTCCGCAATTCAGCCGCACGGATATCAATTTCCAGCGGGTGCCCACGGTGGACACGTCCAACCCTTTCATCTGCAGAAACATTCCAACGCCAGATGAAAGCTTCGTGATCATCCACTTCCGCAAGGGAGCACGTGAAAAGTGGGGAATCGACTTCTCCTACCTTCTGAGCATGATTCACGACTCATTCATGTCGAGCCCCACCAGCATTGTGGTGAACGGCGGCAAGATGGGCTTCGCCATGGAACTCATCCTCACGCCAATCATTCACCGGATGATTGAGGAAAAGAAAAAGCTGGGCTGATTCTGCTCTGTTCCAGTCACGCTGAATCGATCTATCGTGGGTTCATCTGAACGATCAGGTGAACCCATTTCTTCGTATTCACCGTCCTTTGTGATTGCAGGTGCTGGGGGCACCAACCCCGCACTGACACCACGCTGGGATCGAGTGGACAGCCGGCGCTTGATCGCCGTTGCGCGAAAGGTTTATTTCAAGCACCTGACCACGAATGGGTACAGCCTTGATCCCTTGGGTGTGGTGGTGAATGGTCAGCACGATGACGGTCGCGTGGTGTTCGAAATGCCGACCTTGCTGCCCGAGGAGCAATTCATCAGTGCTGAGCTGATTGGCCTCAGGCTCAAGCGCCCCAGGGTCACGAAGGATCGCGCGAGGGGGGGAGCGTTCTCGTGACGCTCATGCTGCTTGTCCTGGCCCTCTTCGGTGCCTGCATCGGCAGTTTCACCAACGTTGTGGTGTGGCGTCTGCCAAGGCAGGAATCACCGATTTGGCCAGGAAGTCATTGCCCGAGCTGCGGTCACCCCGTGCGTTGGCATGACAACGTTCCCGTTCTGGGTTGGTTGCTGTTGCGCGGCCGCTGTCGCGATTGCACAGCAGCGATCTCTGCCCGTTACCCAATCGTGGAAGCCTTCAGTGGCTTCCTGTGGCTCAGCGCCCTGATACCGGCACTTCGTAGCAGCAACACGCTGCTGATCACGCTGCTGATGGGGCTTGTGCTCGTGAGCCTCCTGCTGCCCCTGGTGCTGATCGATCTAGACCATTTGTGGTTGCCGGAGCCGATCTGCAGGGCAGGGGTGATCAGCGGTGTTCTTGCGACAGCCCTCCTGGCCTGGGGGGGTGGCAGCGAGCGCCCGGAATCGGTTCTCCTGAATCACCTGATCGCCAGCGCGGCCGGACTGCTGGTGATGGAGGGACTCAGCGCGCTAGCTGAACAACTTCTGGGCCAACCTGCCCTTGGTCTCGGTGACGCCAAGCTGGCTGCGATGGCTGGGGCCTGGCTCGGTCTGGGCGGCCTCGGGATCTCCATGGCTCTGGCTGTGTTCTCCGGTGCCGCGGTGGGGACACTGGGCCGCTGGACGGGCCGTCTCGGGCCCAGGCAACCCTTCCCCTTCGGTCCCTTCATCGCCTTTGGGATCTGGATGACATGGCTGATGGGTGCGCCGTGGTGGTGGCAACGCTGGCTTGCCCTGATGGGAGGAACCTGATGGGTCGTCTTAAATGGTTCCAGTGGAAGGCAATGCGTGTCGCTATTCGACTGGTTCGCTGATCGCCGCAAGGAACAGTCCGTCGTGAAGGTTGCCCAGGAGCCCGAAGAAGGCGACGGCCTCTGGAGCAAATGTCCTGAATGCGGCCAGGTGGTGTATCGCAAGGATCTGCTTGCCAATGCCAGTGTTTGCAGCAATTGCGGCCATCACCATCGGATCAACAGCGCCGAGCGCATCGCCCTGATTGCCGATGAAGGCAGTTTTGAAGCGATCGACGAAGCGTTGGCTCCCACCGATCCTCTCGGTTTCAAAGACCGTCGCGCCTATGCCGACCGGCTGCGTGAGACCCAGTCCGGAACGGGACTCCGCGATGGCGTGATCACGGGCATGTGCCGCGTGGTTGGCATCCCCATGGCCCTGGCGGTGATGGATTTCCGCTTCATGGGCGGATCCATGGGATCCGTGGTGGGGGAGAAGCTGACGCGCCTGGTGGAACAGGCCACAGCCAAGCGCCTGCCGCTGCTGATCGTGTGCGCCTCAGGTGGAGCACGCATGCAGGAGGGCATGCTCAGCCTGATGCAGATGGCCAAGATTTCAGGGGCTTTGGAGCGTCATCGCCAAGCCGGCGTGCTCTACATGCCCCTGCTTACCCACCCCACCACCGGAGGGGTGACCGCCAGTTTCGCCATGCTCGGTGATCTGATCCTGGCGGAACCGAAAGCCTTGATCGGCTTCGCTGGTCGCAGGGTGATCGAACAGACCCTGCGGGAAAAGTTGCCCGACAACTTCCAAACAGCTGAATACCTTCAGGACCATGGATTCGTGGACACGATCGTTCCTCGCACCCAGCTGAAGTCCACGCTTGCCAATCTGATGAAGCTGCATGGCTGCCTGCAGGGGAGTGCGGCAGTTTGATGAACCCGATCCCCCGTTTCACACCCTCCCGGTGGATCGTCGTTGTGGTCGTTCCACTCCTGCTGCTGCTGCTTGGCGGTCCCGTTCTGGCCGGCCCAGTGGATTGGCGCGAGGTTCCATCCAGCTCTGAAGGCCAGCAGTGGTGGGACGCCGGCAGTGTTCGGCGCACACGGGACGGCACCGTGTCCGTTCTCAGCCGCTACAGCCTGAGAACGGAGGACGAATCACCAGCCCTCGGCACCCTGGTCGTGATGGACATCGATTGCGACCAACGGCTCTATCGGGACACGCAGAAAAACGGTCTTCCCCGCTTCCAGGCCTCCTGGGAAGCGCCAGCTGACGACGATCTGATCAGCGAAGTGATCGACGCCGTGTGCAGCTCTGGATTGGCTTGATCCCATCGTGTTGTCTGACCCCCTGATCCTCCATGGCTTTGCGCTCTAGTCGAGAACCCATTGGTGTTGCCGTCGCCGGGCTCGGTTTCGGAGCCGCGGTTCACCTGCCCGCCCTCGACGCGAATCCTGATCTCAAGTCCGTTGCGCTCTGGCACCCCCGCCGAGAGCGCCTGGATCAAGTGGTTGGTGACCAGGGTCTGAGGGGTTACGACGACTTCGATGCCCTGCTCGGAGATCCTGATGTGGAGGCTGTGATCATCGCCACGCCTCCTGGGCCTCGCTACGACCTCGCCCAGCGTGCTCTTGCCGCAGGAAAGCATCTGTTGCTTGAAAAGCCGGTTGCCTTGAATGCCGACCAGGTGGCTGACCTGCAACGCACAGCCTTGGCATCGGGCCTCTCGGTGGCTGTGGATTTCGAGTATCGAGCTGTACCGCTCTTCCAGCAGGCAGAACGGCTTCTGAGCAGCGGCGCGATCGGCACACCCTGGCTGGCAAAGCTGGATTGGCTGATGAGCAGCCGAGCCAATCCCCAGCGCCCTTGGAACTGGTACGCCAAAACCGATGAAGGCGGCGGTGTGCTGGGTGCACTCGGAACCCATGCCTTCGACATGCTGGCCTGGCTGATCGGCCCGGTTCAGACCCTGCAATCCATCACGCAAACCGCCATCGCCCACAGGCCGGATGCCAGCGGCGAATTCCAGGCCGTGACCGCCGAAGACATCGCCCTGATCAACACCACCCTCACAACCCATCAGGGAGCACCACTGGCCGCCCAGGTGGCCCTGGCATCGGTGGCGCGCAATGGCAGGGGTTGCTGGCTGGAGGTCTACGGATCAGAGGGAAGTTTGAAGCTGGGCAGTGAAAACCAGAAGGACTATGTGCATGGGTTCTCCCTCACCCTTCAGCGGGACGGCGAGCCACCTCGCAGCATTCAGGCGGATGAAGAGTTCCGCTTTGCGACAACGTGGAGCGACGGTCGTGTGGCCCCAGTCGCCCGGCTGCAGGGTTGGTGGGCCGAAAGCATCCGCAGCGGCCGGCCGATGGTGCCTGGTCTGCTGGAAGGGCTGGCCAGTCAGAAGGCCTGCGACCGCTGCCTCGCGATGGCCTCGGAGCCATGATTGAGGGGAGACAGGAATCCTGGGGTTAGATCCGGTAGATTCGCCCCCATTCGTCTTAAAGACGTTCCACTTCGAGGATCTTTCCCATGGCGCTCGTTCCGCTTCGGCTCCTGCTCGACCACGCCGCTGAGAACGGCTACGGCATCCCTGCATTCAACGTGAACAACCTGGAGCAGGTTCAGGCCATCATGGAAGCGGCTGATGAGACCGACAGCCCCGTGATCCTCCAGGCCTCCCGCGGCGCCCGTAACTACGCCGGTGAGATCTTCCTGCGTCACCTGATCCTGGCCGCGACCGAGACCTATCCCCACATCCCCGTGGTGATGCACCAGGACCACGGCAACGCTCCTGACACCTGCTACTCCGCTGCCATCAACGGCTTCACCTCCGTGATGATGGATGGCTCCCTGGAAGCCGACGCCAAAACTCCTGCCAGCTACGAGTACAACGTGGCTGTTACCAAGCAAGTGGTGGATTTCGCCCACTCCGTGGGTGTGAGCGTTGAGGGTGAGCTGGGCTGCCTGGGCTCCCTGGAAACCGGTAAGGGCGAAGCCGAGGACGGCCACGGCTTTGAAGGTGAGCTGTCCAAGGACATGCTGCTCACCGATCCTGCGGAAGCCGCTGACTTCGTTGCCAAGACCAAGTGCGACGCCCTGGCCATCGCCATCGGCACCAGCCACGGCGCTTACAAGTTCACCCGCAAGCCCACCGGTGAAGTGCTGGCCATCAGCCGCATTGCTGAGATCCACAAAGCCATCCCCAACACCCACCTGGTGATGCACGGCTCCTCCTCCGTTCCCCAGGAATGGCTGGAAATGATCAACAAGCACGGTGGTTCCATCCCTGAGACCTACGGCGTTCCCGTCGAAGAGATCCAGGAAGGCATCCGCAATGGTGTGCGCAAGGTGAACATCGACACCGACAACCGTCTGGCCTTCACCGCTGCTGTTCGCGAAGCAGCCATGGCTGATCCCGCCAACTTCGATCCCCGCCACTTCAACAAGCCGGCTCGCAAGTACATGAAGCAGGTGTGCCTCGACCGCTACCAGCAGTTCTGGGCCGCCGGCAACGCCAGCAAGATCAAGCAAGCCAGCATCACCCACTACGCCGGCCTCTACGCCAAAGGCGCTCTCGATCCCAAGGCTGCCGTCGCTGCCTGATCATCTCGATCAATTGATCCATCCACAGGGGCCGCAAGGCCCCTTTTTTTGTGGTTAAGCAATCACCACATCCAGGTCCATCCGATTGTTGGTCCTGCATTCGTCAGCTTCAATCACCATCTGTTCGGGGTCAGCGATCACAGAGATCCGGTGATCACCCACGGGCAGATCCAGGGGCATCGTGAAGTCCTCGCCTTCAGCGGCTTTGAGCCAAGGGATGCGCACGTAGCGATGGTTGCTGTAGCGGTCATCGATCACAACAGCGACCCCTACATCACTGACATCCATGCTGCCGATATTGCTGACACGGAATCGGAGCTCTCCCTCTCTGAAGGCGAGGTGCTGAATGGCCAGATCGCTGGCCAGAGAGGCGATGCTGCGCAGCGGGTAAAGCCAAAGACTGTCCAGGTGCTCCAAGCGGGTTGACGGATGTTCATGGTGGAGATGACCACCAAAGGCCAGGTCGGTGCTGCAGCCATGCAGATGCAGATGGGCACCCGGCTGTGGCACGGTCACCCGTCCCTGTTCCGGCTCCGTATCGAAGAATCCGCAGCAATCCCAGTGCATGGAGCGGCCGAGATAGCGGATCGGATCGTCCGTGTTGCCCGGGTCCGGGGGCAGTGGAGCGAGCCGGTAATGCTGCAGCATGTCGTAGATGCTGAGGCCCGCAGCAGTGGTTCCAGCCTCACTCGTGGCGATTCCAAGATTTCTGCGCTGCTGTCCCATGCAGAGCTTGGAGGCCACGGTGATCACGAGTTCATGCCAGTGGGCGATCAAACGCACCCCATAGATCGGTGCCCTTTCCAAGTTGCCAAGACGCTGTCCATGGGCGATGGCTTGCTGCACCAGGGCTTGCAGTGGTCGGCCCTGCGGATCTCCGAGGGCTGCGAGGTCGGCGGGTCGTCGCAGAGCCGTGGCATCACCGGTGAAGCACACATAGGGGAAATGGCCGCTGCCATCACCAGACGTGAGCCTGCGGATGCTGCCGTCATGGGCGACGCAGCGCCAGATGGCGGACTGCTGATCGCCATCGCGCAGGAACGTCAGTTCTCCATTGTCGACACTCGTGGTTGTGCCCAGACCCAGCACATCACCGTCGAGCGGGATGCGCTCGAAAGGCAGATGTTCGCGGACATCGCCGAGGATCAGATCACAGACACTGTTGGCAATGGTGAGGTCGGCCATGGTGGTGTGTCAGCGAAGAAGTTGCAGGGTGCCGTCGTTCCCGTTGAGCTGTGCCTTCACGCCAAGAGGCAGGGATTGGTTGGGTAATCCATGGCCTAAGGGCAGATCGAGCAGTAGGGGGACGCCGAGATCACCGAGCCTCTCCTCGAGAATCCCAGCCATCGAGAAATCACCGGGAAGGATGTCGTCCTCCTTCCAGCTGAAACGACCGCAAACCACACCCGCAACGCTGTTCAACAGCCCTGCACTGCGCCACTGCGTCAACATCCGGTCTACGCGGTAGGGAGCCTCGCCGACATCCTCCAGCACCAACACAGATCCCTGAAGGGACGGAAACCAAGGGGTGCCGATCAGGTGCGTGGCCACCGTGAGATTGCTCACCACCAGGGGACCCTGAACGATGCCGGCGCGCAGCGCCCGCCCCTGCAGTGGCGCTGTCGGCGCACCGTTCAGAAGCGACACTGTGCGTGACCACTGCTCCTCCGGTCCACCGGTGGAGCCATGAATGGCGCCAAGAAGACCGGCGTTCCACTGCGCTAGCAGCAGGGCGCTGCTGTCGGAAAAACCCAGCGACCAAAAGGATCGTTTCGGAAACTGAACACCCGCTTCCAACACCCTGGCCGCTCCCCAGCCGCCCCCCACGTACAACACCCCGTCCAGCGTGGGATCGTTCCAGGCCTGCTCAATCACCTGGCATCGCTGAGCGTCAGGTGCAGAAAACCACTGCCACTGACCACGCACATGCTCCGGAACCTCCAGGATCCACCCCTGGGCCTCACAGCGTTGAACGAGGGGATTGAAATCCGTGTCTGGATCCATCCAGGTTCCTGGATTGAGAGCGCGCAAGCGTGAGCCTTTCCTGAGCGGTCGCGGAGCTTGAAGCGCTCGGGAGGTTTGGCGTGCCCTCCCCTCTCCAGGCCAGAGTGAGGCCATCGCCCCGGAACCGACCGCAAGCGAAGCCAGCTCCAGCAGCGATCGACGGCGCATGACCTAGGAGAGCAGAGCCTCCAGGATCGCGCGACCAGATGTGCTCCCGGTCACCGGATCACAGGCACGCTCCGGATGGGGCATCAGACCCAGCACGTTGCCCTGGGCGTTGGTGATGCCGGCGATGTCGGCAACAGACCCATTGGGATTACGGCAGTAGCGCAGGGCAATGGCGTCATCGTCCTGCAGCTTTTTAAGGGTGTCGTCACTGCACTGAAAACGGCCCTCCCCGTGAGCGATCGGCAGGGAGAACTGGTCGTCGCGTGCGCAGGTCGCCAGCCAGGGGCTGCGATCACTGACGACCGCCAGAGGGGTGGACTCGCAGATGAAATGGAGATGACGATTGCGTGTGAGGGCGCCAGGGAGCAGACCGAGTTCCGTCAGCACCTGAAATCCATTGCAGATTCCCAGCACACGGCCGCCATCGGCCGCGAAACGTTTCAAGGAGTCGAGCACGGGTGCAAAGCGGGCGATGGCGCCGCAACGCAAGTAATCGCCGTAGCTGAATCCCCCCGGCAGCACGACGGCGTCCAAGCCGCTGAGATCACGATCTTCATGCCAGAGGTACCGGGTCGGAAGACCGAGACACCCTTCTGTGGCCCAGCGAACATCGCGGTCACAGTTTGATCCTGGGAAAACGACAACCCCGATGGTCATGACTGCGAGAGCTCCAGAGTCCAGTTCTCGATCACAGGATTGGCCAGAAGACGATCGCTGAGCAGTTCAACCCGGCGCCGCGCTTCGGCCTCGTCAGGTGCTTCCAATTCAAGTTCCACAGCCTTGCCGATGCGGAGATGGGCAATTCCATCCACACCAAGACGCTGGGCAGCGGCACTGGCTGCCTCTCCTGCAGGATCGAGGACCGATGGGCGCAGTTGCACCAGAACGCGGGCTTGAAAACGCGGCACGAGCTCTGAACGGGAATTGTTAAATCTTGACAGGCCAGGGGTCCGCTCAATCGCGACCGACTGCACGTTGAAGACAGTGCGTTGAAACCGGCGACGTGTGACTGGCACCAGCCTTGCTGTTCTTCGATCCGTCGCTCTGCTGATGGTCTCAGTGGCAGCCTTGGGCGCTCAGGCGCGAGCTGAATCGACTGCGGCCATCTCCATGGAATGCCGCCATGCCCATCAGGTGTGGTCTCCCTGCAACGTCGTGAGTGAACAACCGGGGGCACGCTGGGAGCTGGCGTTCAACGATCAGATCGTGCGGTTTCAGCACGACGGCAGCGGCACGATCGAGATGCAAATTGGCGAGCAAAGCGCCTGGACCAAGGTGCAAGGGCGCTGGACCCCCGATGGTTCGCTCTGCTGGAACACGGTCTGCGCCCGCGGCAACATCCCGCTCGATTGAGGTCAGCTTTCCAATGTGGGATTCAACGCGAGTTCAAAGGGCACAGCGGATGCCGGCAGCTTGAGCAGTTGGGCGCAGAGGGATGCAATGTCGTCTGGCTGGGTCATCAACTCCGGTGCCAGAGGACTGATTCCTCTGGCCATCTCAGTGTTCACCCAGCCTGGGCAAATGGCGGTCACGCGAATTCCCTTGTCCCAACCTTCGTTGCGCATCGCCTGGCAGAGGCCCATCAAGGCGAACTTGCTGGCGGAATAACCCGCCAACTTGCCCTTGCAACGTTTTCCGCTCATGGAGACCAGAACCTGAATCCGTCCTGCCTGGGACGCCACAAGTGCTGACCAGGCAGCTCGCGTTAGCAGCCAGGGCGCTTTCACATTCACACGCCAAAGTTCATCGGGCTCATCGCGCTGCGCATCCCCAAACAACAAGGGGGTGCTTCTGAGGATTCCGGCGCAATGGATCAGCGTGTCGAGTGATCCATACGCCTGCTGAACCGCCTGCACAGCGCGCTCGGCTGCGTCTGGATCCCTGGCGTCGTAGCGACAAAGCGAGAGGGCATCCCCATGGAGTCGGGGATCCAGAGCGGTGTCGCGCAGGCCGTCCGGGTCGCGGATAGCCAAGCAGAGGCGATGTCCCTGGGACAGCAGCAAGGTGGCGATCGACCGGCCGATGCCTCGACTCGCACCTGTGATCAGAACCGTTCGCATAGTGGGGGGGACGTCGAGGAAGCAAACCCCATGGAGGACTGGAAACAGGCGTTCCAAGGCTGGAATCTGAGTTGGACAAGCCTGTTCAACAATCAGCAGGGGGAGTGGTGGCTGGTGGCCCAGCTGCTGCTGATCGTGGGGCATTTAGCGCCGGCTTGGCCGGCCCCTGACTCCCTCGGGGTCCATTGGCCAGCGGTGATGACCCTCAGTGGGCTGATCCTCCTCGCTGGGGGACTGGGATTGGCGGTTCAGGGATTCCGTGCCCTAGGACCCAGTCTCTCGCCGCTTCCGGAACCAAAACAGGGGGCCGCACTGGTGACCACAGGCGTTTATGCCCACTGCCGCCATCCTCTTTACCGAGCTGTTTTGGTGTGTTCCTTGGGAGTGACCCTCGCCTGGGGAAGTCTTTTGCACATGGCTCTGTTTGTCGCACTGGTGGCTGTCCTCACGGGGAAAGCACACCGGGAAGAGCGTCAATTGCTCCAGTGCTGCCCCAACTACGCGCACTACATGACAACCACAGCGGCGATCGTGGCGCACGTCCCAGGCCTCGACTGGCGGGCACCAAGGTCCGGCTGACAAACCGTTTATTCATTCCTGAGCCGATAATGTTTGCCCGTAGGACAGGGTCGTTTTTCTGTCAGCGGGATGCAAATCGTCCGGGACCGCCGAACCCTCCGCCGTTGCCTTGCACGAACGGTGCTGGCCACAGCGTTGCTCGGACTGGGAGTGACGTCCGCAGCCCGGGCTGATCGTGAGGATGGAGAGCGTTCGTCCCTGATGGCCCTGCTCGAGCCCGTGCAACCGCAGGTGGAGCCGGTCCCCACCCTCGTCCTGGAGAGGACCGGGCGCCGCATCGCCTCAACCGGGGATCCAATCTGGGATCTGAGGCTCGAGATTCCAGGCGAGCCCACCCGTCGCTTCGACGCCGTCAGTGGACGGGCCAATCGTCAGAACGCGGACCGCGACCGCATGGGAAGTCGGGCTCCCCTACCGGCAGGCACCTACAGCGTCGGTCCGGTGGAACCCCTCGCCGACGGGGCCTATCCCGAACTCGGCCCTGTGTGGATCAGCATCGAACCCACGTTCACAACGGGGCGCAGAGTTCTGGGAATTCACCAAGACCCAAGCGCCGGTCGCCTGAATTCCCAGAGCGGCACCCTTGGCTGCATCGGCCTCGTGCATCGCAAGGACATGCTCGATCTCTCCAGCCTGATCGAACAATCGGGAACCCAGCGTCTTGTGGTGATGAACTGAGTTGTTTAACTGATTGGTTCGCCCAAAATTGCCAGCAGAGGACTGAAGCGACAATGAGCACTGCGGTGGATCTGATCGATGCCCCCGCTGCACTCAAGCGCAGGGTGCTGCGTGCCTACGGCATCGGTGATGCCGGCACAGGCATGGCCTCAGCGGTCGTTGGCTTCTACCTTTTCGTTTTTTACACCGCAGTCGCTGGATTGCCCGCATGGCTGGCGGGAACGGTGCTGATGGTGGTGCGCGTATGGGATGTCTTGAGTGATCAGCTCATCGGCTGGCTCGGCGATCGCACAGGTGGACGCTGGGGCCCGCGTTTGCCCTGGATGATCTCCAGTGCGGTCCCCCTGGGGCTGTCCATGACCCTGATGTGGTGGGTGCCTCCATTCGCTGATCCCTGGCGGTTTCTCTGGTTTGTTGCGGTGGCAGCAATCTTTCAGAGCACCTACTCCGGCGTGAACCTGCCCTACTCAGCTCTGGCAACGGAGTTGACGAAGGATGAAAAGCTGCGCACACGCCTCAATGCCTACCGCTTCACAGGGTCTGTTCTGGCCAGCCTTCTCGGGCTTCTGCTCGGCGCTGCCCTGAGCCATCAAGGTGCACCTGGATATCTGCAGATCGGTCTGGCCACGGGCCTGATCCTGACGTTCGGCAGTGTGTCCAGTGCGCTTGGGTTGGCGCCTGCGGCGGCCCGTTGCAAGCGTCCTTCTCCGACGCATCAGGCCCTCATCCCTCAGCTGCGCAGCCTCAAGACCAACGGTCTGTTTGTGCGCGTGGTGGCGATGTACCTGCTGGGCTGGGGTGCTCTTCAGCTGATGCAGCCCGTGTCGATCATCTACCTCTCGGATGCACTGCATCTCCCCCATCGTTGGAGCACGTTCTTGCTCATCCCGTTTCAGATCAGCGCCCTGGCAGGACTCTGGATCTGGAATCGGGTGGCCGCGCAACGCAGCCGCCTGGTTGCGCTTCAGGTTGGTGGTTGTGGCTGGATCGTGTTTTGCATCCTTGCGCTGGTGCTGCCAGCGCTTCCGGTCAGCGGCAACGCCCTGGCCGCTGCCAACCGGGGCCAGCTTCTCGCCTTGCTGGTCACCCTGGTGCTGCTCGGTCTCTGCGCTGCCACGGCCTATCTGCTTTCTTGGGCTTTTCTTCCAGATGCCGTTGATGCAGAGCCAAATCATCCCGCCGGTCTGATCACAGCCTTCATGGTGCAGATCCAGAAGCTTGGCAGTGCCGCTTCGGTGTTCCTGCTGGGCCTCATGCTCAGCTGGAGTGGTTACGAAGCATCCCTGGGGGAAGCCCAGCCCGATCGAGCTCTGGTCATGATCCGAATGAGCATGGGGTTGATTCCCGCTGGTTTGGTCATGCTCTCTCTTTGGGTCATGCGCGACTGGAACAGGGTGCGGACGCGCCTTTTGCCGAGCTAGCGATTGGCCACAAGCCTGGTTTCAAGACGTTCTGCCGCGCCAGCTTCAAGGCCAATCACGACGAGCTCGAGACCGGCCCCTGAGGGAGGTGTCCAGGCCTGCTCCGGAGCGGCCTCAAACCAGCTGTCCAATCTGGGACCCACCATCTGGATCTGCAGAGGAAGGGTTTTGCCTGGAAGCCAGACACGGCCTTTGAGGCGGATGACGTGGTGGGTGCGGGCGAACTCCGGTAAGAGTTGCTCGAGCGAGCTGCGATCAAAAGAGCCTTCCAGACGGATCTGACCGCTGATCGCCTCCACGTGGCTGTGATCGTGATGGCCGTGGTCGTGATGGCTGTGGTCGTGATGGCTGTGGTCGTGATCGTGGTCACCGGCATCCTCAGGCTGGTGAGCGCGATGGGTGGATTCGGTCGACTCAAGACCAAGCACCAGGGCTGGATCAACCTGCCCTTGGCTGATGGCCAGAGTGCCTGCCCCTGGACGCAAACGCGGCTGGATCCCCTCCAGCACGCTGTCCAGCTGGGAAGGCTGCAGACAATCGGAACGGCTGATCAGCACCAGATCCGCTGCCTCAAGTTGGTCCTCGAACAGATCTTCGATGGCGGTGAGGTGATCGAGGCTCTGATCCCCCTGCCGCTGACGTTCCAGGGCCTCGGGATCGCCAACGGGACTGCCGCCACTGAGGGCTTCGCCATCCACCACCGTGACAACCCCATTCACGTGCACACGGCGACGGATGGCTGGCCACTCAAGAGCCTGGAGCAGGGGACGGGGAAGAGCCAGACCGCTCGTTTCAACGACAATGCCGTCGAGCTGATCGGAGCGTTGCAGAAGCGTTTCCATCGTGGGCAGGAAATCGTCCTGAACGGTGCAACACAAACAGCCGTTATTCAGTTCCACAAGGCGACCTTCCACCTCCTCCTCTGGACAGAAACCGCAACTGCGAATCAGATCTCCATCCAAGCCAACCGTTCCGAACTCATTGACCATCACGGCAAGTCGTTGACCGCTCTGGGTAAGCAAATGCCGGAGAACAGTGGTTTTACCGGCGCCGAGAAAGCCGGTGATCACCGTCACAGGAAGTCGTTTGGCCATCAACGGCATCCGAGTGATTCTTTTGTGCTCACACCACTGAGACTGTTCACCCCACTGGCGCGTCCACAGAGCGCTTTGAGCTGGGGAAGGTCGATCACGGCGTTTGTGAAATCGGTCCCTTCGATCTGTGCATCGTTAAATCGGCTCTGCATCAGCATCGCGTTGGTGAAGTTCGCATCGCGAAGGTCGGCTCCATCGAAACGGCTGGAGAACGCCACCACATCTTCCAGGTCGGCTCCGCGTAAATCAGCACCCTGGAGTTGCGATGTGTTGATCACAGCCCCGCGCAGATCGGCATCCCCCAGATCAACCTCGCGCAGGTCGGCCTTGAGAAATTCCTTTTCCTTGAGATCCCGTCCGTGCATGTTGGAGGAGATGTCCTGCACAGCACGCTGACCGCGCAACTCCGGTGCGGTGATTGCCTCTGCGGAAAGTCCACCGATGAGAACGGATGAGAGCACCAACAAGCCGGCGAGCAGGGCCGTGGTCAGTTGTCGCAGCGAGTGGCGAAGAAACGCAGGGACTGGCATGGGGGAGGACGCTCGGCGGGTGCCGGAAGCAACTGCCGTAATTTGAACGGTCACGTTATGGCAGAGATCTGCCCAGCCACGTGTCATGGCCAAGACTCTTCGAGTGGTGGTTCCGCCCCACCCCCTCATCGCCCACTGGCTGACAGTGTTGCGCCACGAGAGAACTCCAGCAGCTCTCTACCGCACAGCCATGGAGGAGCTCGGCCGATGGCTGAGTTATGAAGCGCTTCGCGATTGGTTGCCGCACCGCAGGGAGGTGGTGAAGACACCTTTGGCGAGCACGGAAGGAACGATGATTGAAACAAGCGTTCCCCTGCTGGCCATCCCACTGCTTCCAGGTGGCCTGCATCTCTGGGAAGGGGCGCGTCAGGTGCTTCCGAATGCTGACCTGTGCCTCGATGGCGTGCCCTCCAGCATCGAAAGCAAGGCTGGCGTGATGGTGCTTCTCGATCAGATCGACGATGGTGAGGCTGTGGTCTCAATCCTGAGTCGGTTGCATCAGGAAGGGGTGGATGGGCGTCGCCTGCGCGTGATCACCACGGTTTGTGCAAGCCCGGGGTTGAAGCGCATCGGTGAGGCCTTCCCCGACATCACCCTTCACACCGCCTGCATCGATGCCGACCTCAATGAAGACAATCAGATTCTTCCTGGAATCGGTGACCCCTTGCTAAGGCTCGGGATCAGATCATCCCAAGACACCTAGGGTTCATTCAAGGATTGGAGGGCCATGGCGCGTCAGCAAGAGTCAACATCGGCAACCCTGGCGACACTCGTCAGCGGCGCTGTCCTCGGTGCAGCCGGCCTTGGCTGGTGGCTGATCTCCGAGGCGGACCGTCGCCGGCGTCTGCGCTACAAACGCTCGATGTTGTACGCCCCACGCATGCAGGACGGCAGTGAGGCGTTGGGCCCTGGAGAGCGCCAGCCTCTGGATGCCGACAGCCAGCTGGAGGCTCGCGTTGATCAGCTGAATGCCGCGATCGCCGATGTACGCAAGCAGCTGGAAGACCTTGGCTCGAAGGGGTGACCAGCGCGGCCGGTAGGTTGCTTTCAGTTTCACGCCGGATGACGGCCTGATCCATGCTCCGCTCCGATGCCGTTACCAAGGGGATTCAGCGCTCACCCAATCGGGCGATGCTGCGAGCCGTCGGTTTCGGCGATCAGGACTTCGGAAAACCAATCATTGGCATCGCCAACGGCTACAGCACGATCACGCCCTGCAACGTTGGGCTCGATGATCTCGCCAAGCGTGCCGAGGAGGCGGCCCGCCTAGCGGGAGGTATGCCTCAAACGTTCGGGACCATCACCGTCAGCGACGGGATCTCGATGGGAACAGAGGGAATGAAATATTCCCTGGTGAGCCGGGAAGTGATCGCCGACGCCATCGAAACAGCCTGCAATGGCCAGAGCATGGACGGCGTGTTGGCCGTGGGCGGCTGCGACAAGAACATGCCTGGAGCCATGCTTGCGATGGCGAGGATGAACATCCCGGCGATCTTCGTGTACGGCGGCACCATCAAGCCCGGAAAACTCGGCGGCTGCGACCTCACCGTGGTCAGTGCTTTTGAAGCGGTCGGTCAGATCACCAGCGGCAAGATCGACGAGGAGCAGCTCACGGCCATCGAGAAAAATGCCTGCCCCGGTGCTGGCAGCTGCGGCGGCATGTTCACCGCCAACACCATGAGCGCCGCCATCGAAACGATGGGACTCAGCCTTCCGCACAGCTCCACCATGGCTGCTGAAGATGAAGAGAAGGCCGAGAGCGCAGCCCGATCGGCGGAGGTGTTGGTGCAGGCCATCGAATCCGGCATCCGCCCCCTCGACCTGATGACCCGGGAAGCCTTCGAAAATGCCATCAGCGTGATCATGGCGGTGGGTGGTTCCACCAATTCCGTCCTGCATTTGCTCGCCATTGCCCGCACTGCTGGGGTGGAGCTCGCCATCGACGACTTTGAACGGATCCGCCAGCGCGTTCCAGTGATCTGCGACCTCAAACCCAGTGGCCGTTACGTCACGGTGGACCTCCACCGCGCCGGTGGAATTCCCCAGGTGATGAAACTGCTGCTGGATGCCGGACTCCTCCACGGTGATTGCCGCACCATCGAAGGCAAAACCCTGAAGGAGCTGCTTGCCGATGTGCCCTCCACTCCGCCCGCGGATCAGGATGTGATTCGGCCGCTCTCCAATCCCCTGTATGCCAAGGGCCACCTGGCCATCCTTAAGGGCAATCTGGCTTCCGAAGGAGCTGTCGCGAAGATCAGTGGTGTGAAGAATCCGGTGATCACCGGTCCAGCAAGGGTGTTTGAGAGCGAAGAAAGCTGTCTTGAAGCGATTCTCGACAATCAGATCAAGGCCGGTGATGTGGTGGTGGTGCGCAATGAAGGCCCGGTCGGCGGACCGGGCATGCGCGAGATGCTCAGTCCTACGTCCGCGATCGTGGGACAAGGGCTACTCGACAAGGTGGCGCTGATCACCGACGGACGCTTTTCAGGTGGCTCCTATGGCCTCGTGATTGGCCACGTAGCCCCCGAAGCGGCCGTGGGCGGAACCATCGGTTTGATCGAGGAAGGAGACAGCATCACCGTGGACGCCAATCAGCTGCTGCTGCAACTGAATGTGGAGGAGGCTGAGCTGGAGCGGAGGCGGAGTGCATGGTCGGCACCAGTGCCGAAGTACCGCACTGGAATCCTCGGCAAATATGCCCGGCTTGTGAGTTCCAGCAGCCAGGGTGCGGTCACCGACCAGCCCTGATCAGCCCCAGCCTGTCACCCTCAACCAGGGCCCCCAGGGGTTGAGGATTCCTCGCAGGGCCACGGCAGTCGGCTCCTTCACGGTGGTCATCCAGGCCTGAACCGATGGCTCGAGGGTGATCACCGGCCAGGCATCCCCATCGGGCGTCTCAAGCCGAAATCCTCCGTCGCCGCAGGGATGAATCCATCCCCTCAACACAGCATCTCTGTGGCTGGGGGGGGCAGGGGCCGCTGCCTGCGTTGCATCAGTCTGCTCCGAAAACCCACGCAGTGCCTTGTGCTGGAGGTCGTTCCAGAACGGATCCCTCCAAGCCAAGGTCCAGTTCGGAACCACTGCTGCAGGTGCCCTTCGATCATTGATCAACAGCTCCTGGAGCTGGGGAACTGAACAGTGCGCCGGTGGCACGGCCTGGGCCACCGCCAGCGCTGCAGCGGCTCCCGCCGCCTGACCCACGTTCAACACCAACGGCTGCAGCCGCGTGGCGCCATTCGCCATATGGCTTGTGCTGATCGCCTTGTCGGCCGCCATCAGATTGGCGATCTCCGCGCTCACCAGCGCGCCGTAGGGGATGCAGAACGGTGTGCCCGTCCAGCGCCCACCCCAGCGGCAGCTCTTTGGCGCCAGGGGCCAATCCGGCCCGGGATAGTGATGGTCGTTGGCGTAATTGCCCACCGCGATCGACTGCATCACGCCGGCGGAATCTCGCGGCAAAGCAGCGCACGAAGCACCCTGGCCAACTGGCAACAGGTCTTGCTCGATCACCGTGGCGCGCCCCACCAAACGCCGCCCCTCCCGCCAATAGGGCATGGCCGCCAGCCAGGGAGCCGGACTGCCGGACTCGGCGGGGAAGGCGTGGCCAAGCTGCAGCCAGCCATCGCTGGCTTCCTTGAGGGCTTCAGCAAAACGCAGGCTGTGGGCCTGCATCTCTTCGTACAACGCCGCTTCTTGCTTGGGGTCAGCGCCAAAGGCCCGACTCAGCCCCCAGTGCCAATCGTTGCCGTGGAGGGGCCAGTTGAGCATCACCAACCCACCGGGCAGGCGCCCATAGGTGAGGGTGCGCTCCAAGCCGAAGGCCTCACAGGCCCGCTCGAACGGAGCTGGCAGCTGGGGGCAAGCGCTGGATCCGATCGTGCGGGCTGGATCCGGCTCCAGATGGTCGCTTTGCAGTTGCCCCATCACCACCCAGGTGGGCGATTGCAGCGGATGCTCACTGAAAAAGGGCTCCGCTTCCAGCCGGGCGCGGCTTGGGGCACTGGGTTCATTCCAGTGCTCCTGGGCTTCCCAGCCGAAGCGGAAGGGAACCTCTGCAAGGGGCAAGAGATCGCCGCGGTCGCTGCCATCGATCACCACCTGGCAGGCAACCCGACGCGGCTCTCCTTCAACGTCAACGCGCACCGCCGTGATCAGCGCCCCCTCGCGCTCCACCGCCAGCAAGCGGCAACCGGAACGCCAGAGCAGCTTGGCTTCGGCCGCCACCCAGTCCTGGAGGATCTGCTCGGCGGTCGTGGGCCGGTAGCCGAAGCAGCTCACCCAGTTGTGATCGAGCCCCTCCGGCTCACGCCTCTCCAGCTCCCGCAGGAAGGCACCCCATAGGCCCGTCTGCCAGGGGCTGAGCTCGTTGCCATCCGGACAGCACACCCCGGCGGCGCTCACCATTCCCCCAAGCCAGCTGCCAGGGGTGAGCAGAAGCGTGGAGGCTCCACCCCGTGCTGCCTGAATGGCAGCGGCCACGCCACCAGTGCCGCCCCCCCAAACGAGCACATCAACCGCATCGATGGACGTGGTCATCACGCGCCGCAGTCCCTGCGACTGATCCGCAACTGCTCGTCCTGCGGGAGGCGGCTCAGGCAGCGGAAGCGCAGACCCACGAGTTGGTCGTAGAGCGGATTCAATTTGCACATGGGCGGAATGTGCACGAGTTTGTGGCCAAACAGCACGATGTCCCTCTCAAACGGACATTGCGCGGGGATCAGGCTGACGATGAAGCCGGCAACGGCTTGGTCGCTGGGGTCGAGCGCATCCAACCAATGCTTCAAAGGTTCAAGCGGATGAAGGTTCAGGGCGCTTGTTGGAGCCTCACACGGCTGCAATCCCTTCAACGCTGACTGATCACAGCCGAGCAAGTCCGCCCAGTGATGGAGCAGAGCCAATTCCTTGTCACTGAGATGACCATCGGCCAACGACACCACAACAGCCGAGCGCAGAAACTGCTCGGCGAGGGTCGGATCTTGCGCAAAAGCCCCGGCCAGATCTCTGTCTTGAACAGGGGGCAAGCCCTCCCAGTCGAGTTCGGCGTTGGGCAGGGTGGCCGCCAGGTGATCGGCCAGCGTTCGGCGCTCTCCTTCGCTGAAATCACCGTCAGCAAGAGCCAGTTGGTGCAGGGCTGACAACCACACACGCCGAAGCTCTGCGCGTCGGATTGAGGACGTCATCGATTCCAGGGGGGGGAAAGGGGGTCGTTAAGATCCAGCCCCAGAGCCAGGGGCTTCAGAGGAGAGCCGACGCGATGACCTACAGCCTCACAACGCCGCTCTACTACGTCAACGCCAAACCCCACCTCGGAAGCGTTTACACCACGCTCGCCTGCGATGCACTGGCTCGTTTTCAGCGTCTGGAAGGACGAGACGTTGTGTTCATTACCGGGGTTGATGAACACGGCCAGAAGATTCAACGCACGGCCGAAACGCAGAACATCAGCCCAATCGATCATTGCGATCGCATTTCGGCGTTGTATTCCGACCTCTGGACGCGTTGGCACATCAGCAACGATCGCTTCGTTCGCACCACAAGCGCTCGCCATCTTCCGCTGGTTCAGGCCTTTTTCCAGCGCTGCGAAGCTGCAGGACACATCCGCACCGGCCATCAGGAAGGTTGGTACTGCGTGGATTGTGAGGAATTCAAAGATGATCCTGCCGATGCCAAGGCTCCCGACTGCCCGATCCATCGCAAGCCGCTGGAATGGCGCGATGAGGAAAATCTGTTCTTCTGCCTCTCGCAATTTCAAGAGCGCATTGAAACCCTGATTGCTGATCCTCAATTCATCGCACCCACGAGTCGGCGTCGTGAAATCGAAAATTTCGTCGCCGGAGGACTACGTGATTTCTCCATTTCCAGGGTGAATGTGTCCTGGGGCCTACCCGTCCCTGGACATCCTGGACACACCTTTTATGTGTGGTTTGACGCCCTGCTCGGTTACCTCACAGCGCTGCTGGATGACGGCGGAGCGGTGGACCTGGATCGCCTTGCTGACATCGGCTGGCCTGCCGATGTTCATGTGATCGGGAAAGACATCCTGCGCTTTCACGCTGTGTATTGGCCTGCCATGCTGATGTCGGCGGGTTTGCCCGTTCCGAAACGTGTTTTCGGACATGGCTTTCTCACCCGAGAGGGGCAGAAGATGGGAAAAGCTCTTGGCAATGTGCTGGATCCTGAAATCCTGCTCGAGCGCTGCGGCACCGATGCCGTGCGTTGGTATTTGCTGAGAGACATCCAATTTGGAGAAGACGGCGATTTCCAGCAGCAACGATTTATGGATCTCGTGAACAACGATCTCGCCAACACGATCGGCAATCTTCTGAATCGAACAGCCTCGATGTCGCGCAAATGGTTCGATGCATCCCTCCCTCCCGTCTCGCCAGATGTGCGCTCTGAGCATCCGCTGAAACAACCCACCGAACAGACAATCGAGCGCGTGCGTCAGTCGATCCCGGCACTGGCGTTTCAAGACGCGGCCGAAGCCGTGTTGCAACTGGCGATCGAAGCCAACGGTTATCTCAATGAACAAGCGCCATGGAGCCTGATGAAACAACCAGGCCACGAAGAAAAAGTGGGGGATGATCTCTATGCCGTTCTGGAATGCTGCAGGGTGATTGGCCTGTTGCTTCAACCCCTGGTGCCAGGCCTCAGTTCCAGGATCCTGGCCCAGCTCGATCAGCGGCCGAGCGACGATGGCTGGACCCAGGCACTGCGCTGGGGAAAACTGGAACCAGGCGTCGGTCTGCCCAAACCGGAGCCAGTGATGCAGAGACTTGAGCTTGAGTCCCCCCTCTGATGGCCTTGCCCTCACGCCATGGCTGGCTTGCAAGCTGCCTGCTAGCAGGCCTCCCTCTTCTCGGCGGTTGCGCCGATGCCGACGCTCCAGTCGCCCTCGAAGCACCCCCTTTCGTGTTTCGTTCACTGGAGCTTGAACAGAAATCGAGTGATGGCCAAAACGAATGGACCCTCTCGAGCCCTGAAGCCCGTTACGAACTGAACAAACGCTTGGTTCGTGCCCGCAAACCCGTTGGCCTCCTGTTTCGGAATGGGAAGCCCTCCTTTCGGATTCAGTCCGATCTAGCCCAAGTGATCAACGATGGTGAAAAGATCCTGCTGGAGGGGAATGTCAAGCTCCAGCAACTCACCGGCGCGAAGCTGCTGATCCAGGGGGATCGATTGCGCTGGAGGCCTGAACAAGGCGAGTTGACCATGGAGCAGCGGCCCCGTGCCACGGATCGGGAGTCGCGGATTTCGTCGCGAACAGCCGTTCTTCAACAAGCCACCAATGAACTCACCCTGACGGGCACCGTTCAACTCGAGCGTTGGTCCAACGACGACCGCACCATCCCGCCTGACAGTTCATTGCGCAGCGGCAAAGCGCAGTGGAATCTTGATTCAGGACAACTCAAAGCCAACGGGCCCGTTCTTGGTCAGCGCAGAGATCAGGAGGGAACCGTTCTCGAGCAACTCGAGGGCCAATCCCTGAATGGAAACACCCTGAAGGGTGAGATCACCGTTCTGTCTCCGGTGACGCTGCGCATCCCGCGTGAAAAAGGTGTGCTGCGGGCTCAAGCCACAACCTGGCTGTTCCGGAAGCAGGTGATTCGCAGCACCGAACCCTTTGAGGCTGATCTCGACCGCACGCGCATCACGGGGGAGGGATTCAGGGCGGATCTCGGCGACACGACCGTCGACGTTGAGGGAGCCTGTGAGATTCGCCAGCCAGGGGAAGTGCTGAAAGCTGAACGTTGCCGCTGGAACTGGAGCAGTGAAGCCGTCTTGGCCGAAGGGCAGGTTCGCGTGCGCAGGGATGAGAACGATCAGGTGACACGAGCCACACGGCTTGAGGGAACGGTTGGGAAGGAAGGACGCATTTCCTTCACTGCGCCCGGATCTCTGGTGGAATCAGAAATCAGGATCCCGGCTGAGGGCAGGGGTGGGACTCCTGGATCCCGCCGCCAACCGAATCCAGTGTCGTTCTGAGGCGTTCACACCACCCCGCCAACCAACGCTCATCCGATCGGGTGAAGCAGCGTTCGGACCAACCACCCAGCACCACCCAGCCCCTTTGCCCTAGGGGGTGCACCATCAGCGATGGCAAGCCCGGCAGCACAGGATCAAATTCTTCGCGCCCTGGATAAAGCGCTGTTTTCACCAGCGAGATCAGCTCCTGTCGCTCGCGCGCCCGCGCACAGATGGCACCGGGCACGAAGGCATCCGAAGTGATCAGACCCCGCCGAAGCAGCACGTGCCCATCCCACATCACCAACATCGAGGCGGCTGAAGTTGCGGTGAGGAACTGATGGCTTCCCCAGGCCAACTCCAATGCCAAGGCACCATCCAGCGTGTCGTTGATCTGAAATCCCTGTTCACCACTGAGTTTCGCTGCTTCAGCAGCACGCGGTATGGCCCGGGTCCACAGAGCGGCAACCAACATCAAGCCAACGGAGGCCATTCCAGCCAGCACCTCGGCCCGCTGCAGGGCCGGGGGAAATTCTCCAGCCGTGAGGGCGTTCAGGAGCGACAGGCTCAGCACCAGCACCCCAGCGATCAGACAAAGACGAGCGGAGCCAGGCATGGTCTGCAACATGCTGCGGTCAGATCGTCGCACTCTTGCTCAAATGGGTGAGCACGGACCAGCCGAGATGACTGACGCTGAAGCCTTTGCCGCCATCGCCCTTGCCGCAGTGGCCTGCGACGGCACCCTCGGGCGTGATGAAGCCCACGCTCTGCGCCGCTCCCTCGAATACCGAACGCCTTACAAAGATCGGAATGAGCAGGAGATGGCGACCCTGTTCGATCGCCTCCTGGCCCAGCTGCGCAGCGACGGTGTTGAAAAACTGGTCGACGACGCCCTGCCTGTTCTGACACCCGTCCAGCAAGAGACAGCACTGGCAGTGGCTGTTCAGCTCACCCATGCCGACCGGGACGTGACCCCTGAAGAAAAAAGCTTTCTGAACAACCTGACTGGACGCCTGAATCTTCCTGAGGGACGCGCTGTGATGGTGCTGGAAGCGATCATGGCCCTCAACCGAGACAGCCTTGCCGCTTAAAGGCAGACTGTTGCGACGCTGAGCATGACCATGAATCGCCTGACCCAGCTCACCGGCGGGATTTTTGCCGCCATTCTCTGCGTGCTCTTCTGCACGCCGATCGCACTTGCCGTCTCTCCCCAAGACTTCCCACCCCAGCCCCCCGACGAGCTGGTTCTCGATTCAGCTGAGGTGTTGAGTCGTTCTGGTCGCAACGAAATCAGCAGCCGACTTGAGGAGCTGGATCGCTTTCACGTTGATGCTCGACTCGTAACACTGCGACGTCTTGATTACGGCCTGAGCCTGCCAGCGTTTGGGGAGGAATTACTCGGTCGTTGGAGTTCGACCACAGCCGATTCCAACAAACCCCTTCTGCTGTTCCTGGAGGAAAGCCAGAGCAAACAGGCCACGGTTGTTGCCTCACCGGCCCTCTTGGAGCAACTGCCGGAGAGCCTGTTGCGGAGCACAGGGCGAACCACCATGAGCCAACCCTTGCGGGATGGCGATCGCTTCCGCCAAGCCACGCTCGACGGCATCACGCGCCTTGAGGTCGTGCTCGACGGTGGCGAAGATCCAGGTCCTCCCGTTCAGGTGGAGAGGGTTGCGCTTCCCACCAATGTGCCAACTGCTGAACAAACCGAGGAAAGCAATGCCTTCACTTGGGTTGTCGTTCTGCTCGTGGTCGGCACGATAGTTCCGATGGCCACCTGGTGGATTTTCTCCCGGTAACAGCACGATGGCAGGACGCAACTGGCTCGACACCTTCGGAAGGGCCAAGTCCCTCAATGTGAACGCCGATCTCGATCGCGGCTATGAAGCCGCTCTGTTGATTCAAAGCCTGGAGCTTGAATATTACGGAGACCGGCCGATCCGCCCCGATCTGGAACTGTCTGTTCCCAGCTCAGTGCAAGCAACGGTTCTGAGGAAATTCCGAGCAGCCATCAGCGTCTGCCGGGCCTCTCTAGACAAGCTCGAATATCAGCGGGGAGAGCTTGATCCCCAGGAGTTGCGTCAGCTCCAGCTGATCGAAAGCGTTGTGAACCGCTACAGCCCGCGGCGAACAGCCTCAGCTCCCACCATCAGCCGATCTCCTGATCCGCTCCCACGCTCTCTGCTTGGCATTTTCGACACGCTGCGGCGGCAGCTGAATCCCACCGCAGAAGCAACGCTGGTGGCTGGATTCCGGCGACGTCGCGATTCCACTCTGATTTCACTGAAGGTGCTGCTGCTGCTCATCCTTGTGCCCCTTTTGGTGCAACAAGTGAGCCGCACTTACATCATTAGCCCAGCTGTGGATCGCTACGCACCAGACCTGCCTTTTCTCAGTTACCCCAAACCGCAACTTGAGGAACAGGCTGTTGAGAAGCTTCGGGTGTACAAGGCTGAGATCGAATTTGATGCACTTTTGCGCGGCGACTCGATACCCACACAGGAAGAACTGCAGAAAAAACTGTCTGCAAAAGCGGAGGAGTTAAAGCAGGAGGCCGATTCAGAAAGCACCCATGCCGTCAAGAATGTGATCGCTGATCTCGCAGCCACAGCTGCGTTTGTAGTGGTCTGTGTCTTCAGTCGGGAAGAATTACGCGTACTGAGAGGATTTTTCGACGAAGCCGTATATGGACTCAGCGACTCAGCCAAGGCGTTCGCCATCATTCTCTTTACCGACATTTTTGTTGGCTTCCATAGCCCGGAAGGTTGGACGGTTCTTCTCGATGGGATCGCGAATCATTTCGGATTCCCCGCGCGCGAGAATTTCATCCTTCTGTTTATCGCCACCTTCCCGGTGATCCTGGCGACGATCTTCAAATATTGGATTTTCCGCTACCTCAACCGTGTCAGCCCCTCCTCGGTGGCGACGCTTCGCGGCATGAATGGTGGCGGCTGATCATCCCGAAGGTCTTGTTCTTGTCTCCGGGCCTAGCCGTGGCGGCAAAAGCAGGTGGGCCGAGCATCTTGTGTCCGTTTGTTCTGAAGTGACTTACATCGCCACGTCGCCTTCCTTGCCGGGGGATGCTGCATGGCAGGAGCGACTGCGCCTGCATCGAGACCGGCGGCCAGCGAACTGGAGTCTTCTCGAATGCGAGGGACAGCTCACGGCTGCGCTGCAAAAAGCGCCGCAGACTCATGGGCTGCTGATTGATGCACTCGGAGGCTTTACGGCCGCCCATCTCCAGACCGATGAACAGGAGTGGGATGCACTTCAGATCGAGCTGCTCACCTCTCTAAAACAGCGCCAAGAGCCCGTCGTGATCGTGATTGAAGAAACAGGCTGGGGGGTGGTGCCCTCCACAGCCATTGGCGGGCTCTTCCGCGATCGCCAGGGGGCCTTGGCTCAACGATTGGCCAGTCAGGCCAATCGGAGCTGGCTCGTCGTTCAGGGCAGAGCTCTCGATCTTCACGCTTTAGGACAGGCCGTTCCGCTGTGACCCATCTCAAGCCATCCCCGCTTCGCGTCGCCTTATTCGAACCACGCATTCCTCCGAACACAGGCAACATCGCGCGAACCTGTGCAGCGTTCGACTTGCCGTTGTCGTTGATCGAACCCCTCGGTTTCTCGATCGATGACCGGCAGCTCAAGCGAGCCGGACTGGATTATTGGCCCCATGTGAACCTTTCGGTTCACACCAATTTCCAAGCATTTAAAAACAGTCTCGCCAAACCGTCCCGTGTGATCGGCTGCAGCCGAAGGGACGGCGTTGCGCTGCAGGGTTTCTGCTTCGAACCTGGCGATGTTCTTCTGTTCGGACGAGAGGACACAGGGCTGCCGCAGCCAGTGCGTGACCAGTGCGATCAGATCTTGACGATTCCAATGCCTTGCAGTGCTGACAGTGACGGCCAGGGCGGGGTCCGCAGTTTGAATCTGTCTGTCGCTTGCGCGATCGCCTGCTTTCAGGCAGGCCTGAACCTGCAGCTGTGGTGATCGATGATCTGCCACGAGCACCCTTGCAGAGCAGTGTTCAGCCCGCTACTTTCAGCCCGGTCCGGTGCTGTGGCGGCGGTCTGGGATCTGTTCTTCACTTGCGCGCTGAATGAAGCCTCTGCTCCTCGCCGTGACCGCTGTTGCATCCAGCAGCGCCTTGTTCGCGATGTCGCAGGCGTCGGGTTTCGCAGATTCCGACCACATCAGCTCCAAGCAACTTCTCTCGGCTCTGACGTCAGAGCCCACCAAGATCTGGGTCCGGTTGATTGAACGCAGCGACCTGCAAACGTTGGCGCGTGATCTCGACCTGAGCGAGAGTCAGCTCGAAGAACTCAATGAGTTCAAAGCCGAAGCTGTTCTTGAAGCAGGAACCTGGGTGGTTCTTCCTGAAACAAGCGTTGAATCCATCAGTGCATCGACCGCCCTTGATGGAACAGAAATCAGAGACACTCCTCCTCTGAAAACGCCTCCCACTCCGGTGGACGTCGTTGAAATCAAGCCCGAGCAATCCCTGATGTCCCTCGTGAGGGATCACGGGATCACACTGACGCAATTGGAATCGTTCAATCCTGGGGTCGAGCTCTCCAAACTTGTGGTGGGCAGCAAGGTCCGGGTTGCCAAAGCCAGTGTTCTGGCGGTGAGGCCCCTGCGATCCGGTGGGGCAAGCTGGCCCGAACTGCCCGCTCTTCCCGGCAGTCAACAGTTCGATGCGTCGCAAACTTATATCTGGCCCACCAAAGGGGTCTTTACCTCTGGATATGGATGGCGCTGGGGAAGGATGCACAAAGGGATTGATATTGCCAACAATGTTGGGACGCCGATTGTGGCTGCCAAGGATGGCGTGATTGCTTACTCCGGCTGGAGCAGCGGCTATGGCTACCTCGTTGAAATCTCCCATGGCGATGGATCGTCAACCCGCTACGCCCACAGCAGCCGACTGTTCGTGAAAAAAGGCCAACTGGTTCCTCAAGGTGCCCGCATCGCTTTGATGGGAAGCACGGGTCGCAGCACTGGACCCCACCTTCATTTTGAAATCCGCAAAGCTGGAGGAGCTGCCATGGATCCGATGACCATGCTTCCCTCCCGCAGAGGCTGAACAATCAGGCTAATCACAGCAAAAATCCTCGCAATTGATCGATTGCGAAGATCTAATTAAGTGTTGAAAATGTCAGAGGAGAGACTTGAACTCTCGACCTCAGGGTTATGAATCCTGTGCTCTAACCAGCTGAGCTACTCTGACGAAAGGCCCCTTTTGGCCAGTTGCCATCATACATCTTGAAGGGACAACCTCAGCGCATATCAATGGCGTTCAGCCTCTCTCGGAACGATTTCGGAGACGACGCGACAACGGCATTAGAGAGAGACTCCATTCCTTCAGGGATGGCATTCGGCCTGCGCTGTTGACGAACAGGCTGCCCGCGATGAGGCCTGGCCTTGAGCAACAAAACACGGGTCGAAGGATCGCGAACTAGAGGCTGACTGCTGAGCTCACTACGCACTTGATTCAGCAAACGGAAATGGCCAGTGCTGCTGAACTTGCGAAGCAATGCCTGATCCCAGGCCATGGATGTTTGAATCATCAACCCATCTTAAAAGCCCATGACACCGTGCTTCGGTGCAGCGAGGCACGCCCTTGACGCACGCAGGCGTGATAAATTGTTGCGCGCAAATGGAAGTCGTAACGACTTCGAGCTAGGTCCTCACGCTTCCTTGCCATCCTTCGCCCGTTCATCATGACCGCCAACGGTTGTCTGCGCGTGGGCCAACAAGCCCCCGACTTCACCGCCACAGCAGTGGTTGACCAGGAATTCAAGGAGATCAGCCTGTCCCAGTACCGCGGCAAGTACGTGGTGCTGTTCTTCTACCCTCTCGACTTCACCTTCGTGTGCCCCACGGAGATCACGGCATTCAGCGATCGCTACGCCGATTTCTCAAGCAAGAACACCGAGGTTCTGGGCGTGTCCGTGGACAGCCAGTTCAGCCACCTCGCCTGGATTCAGACACCCCGCAACCAGGGTGGTCTCGGCGACATCAACTACCCGCTGGTCGCTGATCTCAAGAAAGAGATCGCTAGCGCCTACAACGTGCTGGACGACGAGGAAGGTGTTGCGCTGCGCGGCCTGTTCATCATCGATCCCGAGGGTGTGATCATGCACGCCACGATCAACAACCTCCCCGTTGGCCGTAACGTTGACGAGACGCTCCGCGTTCTCCAGGCATTCCAGTACGTGCAGTCCCATCCCGATGAGGTCTGCCCCGCCAACTGGACTCCCGGCGAGAAGACCATGAAGCCTGATCCCGTGGGAAGCAAGGAGTTCTTCGCCGCTGTGAACTGACCTCCACGTCAGTGACAACTGGGGACCCACGCATGTGGGTCCTTTTTTTATGGCTGCGTTGCAGCAGATTGATTCAGAAGAGCCTTCAGCCCAGCCTCAAGATCACTGGCCATCTTCACGCGTCGCCCATCACTGACAACCACTCGAGTGAGCGTCGGCAATCCGCCAAGGCGCGCTTTGAGATAGATCGGCTCCACATAGAGCAGGGAATCGCCGACAGGCACCACAAGGAGATTTCCCTGAACAACCTGGGACCCGGCCCTGTCCCACAAACCGAATTGCTGACTGATTTCAGGGTCTTGATTGATTAAAGCCTGAACCTGCTCAGGACCAAAAATCGGAACATCGCTTGGGAATCGCAACAGGATCAATTCGCCGTAATGCTCCCCATCACTGCGGGCGGCTAGCCAAGCCGAAAGGTTCGGGCGAGCCAATGGTGTGAGTGGTTGTAGAAGTAGAAATTCGGAACGTTCGCTACCTTTCACCTGAGCCGTAATGTGATAAGGAGCAACAGGAATCTGTTGGCGCCCATAAAGCTCAAGGGGAACTTGCCAAACATCATCACCGCTATAGAACGTTCTCGGCTCAGTAACGTGATAACGCAGGAGTTGCTGTACCTGAAGCTCAAACTGATCCGGAGGAACCATCAAATGATCGCGGAGGTTTGACGGCATCCCATCCCATGATTCAAACAATGCCGGGAATAATCGGCTCCAGCCACGGATGATTGGATCATCTTTCTCACTCACATAGAAATGAACGTTGCCGTTGTAGGCATCCACAATGATCTTCACCGAGTTACGCAAATAGCGCAGGGGTCGTCCATCGGGAAGCGTGGCTGCATAGGGATAGGTTCGGGAGGTGGTGTAGCCATCAACAATCCAATACTGATGTTGACCCTCTGCATAACCAGGTGGCGGATCCTCCAAGGGCACAGAGACCAGGTACGGGTCACCCATAAAGGTGAGAAATGGAGCCAAAGCCTTGACCCTCTGTTTCACATCGCGCCTGAGAAGTAGTTTGGATTGCGGCGTCAAGGCACCGGTGTTCAGCAGCCTGGGATCAGCGAGGTAGATCGAGGAACTGATGCGCTGCCAGAGTGAAGACAGAGGAATCCCCGCTGTGCCGGAGTAGTGGGTATAAGTATTTTTATCGCCTTCTGGATAATCAAACTCCTGAATTCGCGTTGGTGCCACTGCATAGGGCGAAGGCAGCAAGCCGAAATACAGAGCAGCACGGCCAATGGGAACTTCACGTTTGACGTCATCTTGCGTAATACCAAGGGCTGGGTTTCCTTGGATCCTGGTTGAACGTCCTAGATCTTTAATGAAATAGACAGGTAGACCATCGGGCGCACTGGTATTAACCGGATTGAGGGTAAAACCGAATCCGTGCGTGAACACAAAGTGTCGGTTTTGCCAGGTTCTTGATCGTTTGGGAAGGGCTGTTTGATCCAGCTCCCGCGCCGCCAGAATTACTTGCTGCCGTTCCTTGCGATCAGGTCGCAATGGGTAGCGATCCACGGCTGCTTTGGCGAAGCGGTAATAAACCCTGAGCTGTTGAAGCTGTCGATTCGACGCCAGCAGCGGTTGACTGTCCCAAAGACGAATGTTCCTCAACGTGCTTTCTCCTTGAACCAAATCATCCGCTTCCAGCTGCTTGGAAGGGTTGATCGGTCGTGTCGTCATGCCGGTGAGTTGATACGCATCCCGGGTTGCACTGATCGCACGCCCGAGGAACGGCTCCTCCAGTTGAAATTCTCTGGGACGAACCACCATCCACTGCAACAGGGGTGTGAGCAGAAGTTCAGTGAGAAGAAACAGGATTGCCAAGGTGACCAACCAACGCCTCAACCCCTGTCGGCGACGCGAGGGCACCCCAGGCCATGGAAAGACGGTGGTCGCTAAGAGAACGAGAAGAACGCTGCCCCCATCCCTGAGTGGCAAAATAAGATGCACGTCCAGCCAGCCAGCACCCGCCACAACACCGTTCTGAGTCCAGAGCAGCTGATGCCTGGACAACCAGAGCAGGGCGCCCAGCACCAGAAACAACAGTGAAAGCAAAGGACGCAGCAATCGGCGTTCCTGGCTTGTCCAACCAGGAAAACCCCAGTCACTCAGACATGGACTGCGGGTGAGCCGGCTCCAGATCGCAGTGCTCAAAACGAGGAGCAGCTGCAGAAGCAGCAATTCCAGAGCCAGGGCAATCGCCGAAAAACGACCAAGACCGAAGCTCACATCAGCTCCGAGAAGCGGCTCAACACGGTTGGAGTCTGGAATCGTCAGCGCCAAAGCCCAGAGTCCCCAGGCCCGCGCTGTGATCAAACAAAAACAGGCACTTCCATAGAGATGGGCCAATCCCAGGCGATGACTGCGTGTGAGACCGAACGTGATCGTGAGGATCAGCAGAATCGAGAACGCAAACAGTGGCCAGCTGCTCTGGAAGGGAACACTCCACCAGTGCGCCAGGAGGAAGGGCTGGGAGAAGGCCAACCAGGCCAGGCGGGTGTCAACCACCAGCACGCTCAGCAGCACCACCAGCGTGCTGGCCAAGCACAGGGCATAGGTTCTCCCCCTCAGGGCGGGGAGCTCACCTTTGGGGGTCGGCTCGTAGGCCGCCATCCATCGCCGTCGCCAAAGGATCGTGACAACTGCGAGACCCAGGGCGACAGCGCCACCGGCTGCTTGCAGGCCGAGACGTGTGAGGTAAACCTCCTCAAGGTTGAACTGCTGGAACCAGGCCACCTCGACGTGAAGGCGTGCCAACACCACCAACGCAGGAAGCAGAAGCAACAGCCAACGGGCCGAGGTTCGATGGCGAATGGGGAAGGCTCGCTTGGACAGGCTCAAGTCCAGGCCGGCAGTTGCCCCAGGCTAGGTCTCCGATCCGGAGGATCAATCCCAAGCAGGGAATAAAACCGATCCGACTGAAGCGTTTCTTCCTCGATCAGGGCGTCAACCAAACGATCCATCTGTTCACGCCTGGACTCAAGCAGTTGAATCGCTTGCTGCAGAGCATCCGATGCCAGGACACGAACGCGGAGGTCGATCTCGCGTCCGGTGCGTTCCCCGTAAGACGGCCGGGTATGGATCAAATCGCGGCCCAGAAACACCTCCTGGTCCTGTCCCTCCAGGGCCACAGGACCAAGATCTGAAAATCCGAATCGCGTCACCATCTCCCGGGCCAGTTGCGCCACCATCTGCAGATCTCCGCTGGCGCCTTGGGTGACCTCGGACGCGCCGAACACCACAACTTCCGCGGCACGGCCTCCAAGAGCCATCACCAGACGGGCCTGGAGGTAAGCGCGGGTCACCAGGCCTGAGTCGAGCACCTCCTCATCGGGGAAAAAGCGCGTGAATCCCCCGACACCACCACTGCGGGGAAGGAGGGTGACTTTGTCGACGGGATCGGCATGGGGAGTCAAGGCGGCAACCAAGGCATGACCGATCTCGTGGTAAGCGATCAATCGCTTTTTGGCCCCATCCTGAAGCGGGGCAGCCGTCAAGCCCATGGTGATGCGTTCGAGAGCCATTTCCAGCTCGCGATTGCCCAGAGTTGTGGACTGATGCCGGGCCGTGAGGATGGCCGCTTCGTTGAGGAGATTGGCCAGATCAGCTCCGGAGAAACCAGGCGTCCGCCTGGCCCAGTCCGCCAGGGAAACCTCTTCAGCCAGGGGTCGGGTGCGGGCATGCACCGACAAAATCGCCTCACGCCCTTTGCGATCTGGCAAGCCAACGGCAATTCGGCGATCGAAGCGCCCTGGACGCATTAAGGCTGTATCGAGGACGTCGGCGCGGTTGGTGGCCGCCAGAAGAATGACGCCGGAGTTATCAGCGAACCCATCCATCTCGGTAAGCAGCTGATTGAGCGTCTGCTCCCGCTCGTCATTGCCTCCGCCAATCCCTGCCCCCCTCTGCCTGCCAACGGCATCGATCTCGTCGATGAACACAATGCAGGGCGACTTCTCCTTGGCTTTGCGGAACAGGTCGCGCACACGGCTGGCTCCCACACCCACGAACAACTCCACGAATTCGGAGGCTGCAAGCGAGAAAAACGGAACCCCAGCTTCGCCAGCGATGGCTTTCGCCAAGAGGGTTTTTCCGGTGCCCGGAGGGCCAACCAGCAGCACCCCCCGGGGGATGCGCGCCCCCAATTTGATGAATGTCTCCGGCTGCTTGAGAAAGGTCACGACCTCCTGGAGCTCGTCCTTGGCTTCGGCAATCCCAGCCACATCGTCGAAACGCACCGTCACCTCGCTCTGCGGGCTGGTGCGCGCCTGACTCCGTCCGAAGCCCATCGCCTTGTTGGCCACCTGCGCCGATCGCCTCAACAACAGCGACAAGCCGACGACGATCAGCACGATCAGGGCCAGGTTTCCGGCCAGACCAGCCAACGCCTGTTCCTGGCGAACGTCCTTGACACGCAAGGGAGTTCCTGAAGACTCAGCGGTTCGCAGAATCTGTTGATCGTTTGCGAGGATCGCCACCGTGGCGGTGCGTCCATCGGGGTAGGTGACGATCACCTCCCGACGGGCCGGCACCAACTCCAGCTCCTTCACCTTCCCCGTGGTGATCTGCTTCAGCAAAACGCTGTAACTCGGGGGAGGCTCAGCACGGAAGCGGGAGAATGGATTGCTCGGTTGATTGGCACCCTCTGCTTTAGGGGCATCAAGGCCCGGCTGTGACTGACTCTTTTGCTCTGAGCTCACACCGCTGTTGCGTTGAGTCAAGACTAGCGATTTGACGGAGGGGCTCTCGAAAGTGGATCATGGCTCTTTGGCAGTGATCAGCCCGAGATGGCCGTCCCGAAGAAGAAAACCTCTAAAAGCAAGCGCAACCAGCGCCATGCCGTTTGGAAAGCGAAGGCCGCTACGGCAGCCCAGCGAGCACTGTCCATTGGCAAGTCTGTGTTGAGCGGCCGGGCTCAAGGTTTCGTTTATCCCGTGGCGGAAGCCGACGACTCCGAAAGCTGAATCAGCGCAGTCTGACCTCGCGAATGCTCCTGTCACTCGTGAGGTCGACAATCACCGCGGCTCCAGAAATGCTGTTGAGACAACTGCTCGGGAGAGCGGCCTCAACCATCCGATTGAAATCAGAGAGATCGTTCTCAGCGAACATCACACCGGTGTTGTCCAACTGGGTGGTCAGTTGCTGACGCTTCCAGCGCGCGGAAGCCTGCACACTGTCGATCCGCAGATGCCAAAGCTCATCGAGCAACGTCCAGATCGACGCATACTCGCTGAGACTGCTCATGGCTTTGGGGCGCCACTGGCGTTCTGCTGGCGTCAGCGGTTGCTGCAGGACGTCCTCATGGTGCTCACCAGCCACCACACCAAGAAACCATCCCTCGAGCAACACCACCCGTGGCTTGGAGGTCACGGAACCGCAACGGTCACCGCGTCCTCCCCGAAGGGATTTGTCAAACCGCGGCGCTTGCAAACAGCCCCCTTGCAGCCAGGTCTGCAGCGATCGTTCCATACCGTTGAGGTCGTGACTGCCAGGCAAAGCCCGGGGAACCCGCCAGGGATTCCCAGCCATGCTGCGTTCCAGTTCGTCTGCAGGCCAATAGAAGTCATCGAGCGATAACTGCTCCACCGACCAGCCAAGAGAATCGGCAGCCTGCTTGATCCAGCTGCACAGGGTGGTCTTGCCACAACCTGGCAACGCGCTGACCCCGATCAGACTCGGAACGTCGGCGGCATGGGCCTGTTCGACACGCGTCAACAGCGGAAGCGCCAGGGACGCAATCCAGGCGTCATCGACAGGAACGGTCCATCGATCGCGCTCCAGGCTCAAACCGCCACGGTCCTGCCAGTGCTGCCACCAACGCTCCGGGTCGGGCCAACCCAACCGGCCCAGCAGGGCATTGACTCCGCGTGGAGCGTCCGGTCGACGATCAGGAGCCAAGTTTGAAGGCCTCAAACACAACGGCGTAAACGGTGCCGATGCGCAGATTGTCGAGAGCGAGCCAACCCAGTGGCCACGGATCGGTCCGCACCCTGCTGCGCAATCGAACCAGCACCTCGAGGATCAGAACCATCGTCAAAACGGCGATGGGGCGATCCTGACCCGATTTCTGATACCAATACATTGTGACATTGCTGCCCACGATGAACCCGAGCAGTAAGGAGAGCAGTCCAACGCTCCTGCGCCGCCAAGGGCCAACCAGCGCCTGGGAGAAATGGGTTCCCACCCGGCGCTGAAGCCGGTCAAATCGCGTGACGTGCAGCGTCATCCCTGCTCCAGATCAAGCAGCATCTCCAGGTACTTCAGCGTGACCTGGCCGCCATCACAAGGGGGGCCCACGTGCACCCGGCACGGGGTATCAGCTCCGAAGTGATCCACAACGGCCGTCGCAGCCCCCCCCTCCGCTGGCAGTTCAGGGTCCCAGGGAGATGGGGTCAGCAGGCAGCGCAGTCCGGCCGCGCGGGCCGAACGCAACCCTTGCGCTGAATCCTCCAAAGCGATCGCGGCGTTTGGATCGACCCCACTGCGTCGCAGCCCGAGCTGATAAGGCTCTGGATCAGGTTTCGAGCAACGCACATCGTCTGCTGTCACCCAACCGCGGAAAGGGCCTGTGCTGAATCCGTGGAGACCGTCCAGGAGAGCCTGAACAGAAGCGAGTCCGCTGCTGGTGACAATCCACTGCTGAACACCGGCCTGCTGAAGCTCCTTGAGCAGCCGCAACACGCCTGGGCGCCACTGCACGGCACCGGAGCGAATCAGGGCGAGGTAATGGCGTTGCTTCGCTTCGCGCAAGCGTTTCAGCCGATCGGGTGTGAGCAACACAGACCGCCTCTGCGCATAGCGCTGCATGCGCGCGGTGCCCCCGGGAATGGTCAAGAGCTCGGCGTACAGGCCTTGATCCCAGTGCCAGTCGACACCAAGCTCAGCAAAGGCACGGTTGTAGGCCACGCGATGGCCGTCCATCTCCGTATCGGCAAGGGTTCCGTCCACATCCCAAAAGACGGCTTGCAGTCGAGACATTGCAGCGATTCAGCATGGGTTCAGCCTGATGGAACACCATCGGAGCTGATCTCTCCCACAATGCAGCCAGCGGAGGAGAGGGATGGTGGAGGTCGCCCGTCAGCAGCAGTGGCGCTTACCGCGGCCCATCGCTGGCCTCCCCCTCGAAGGTCTTGCTTTACCTGAACCACTCAGAGCTGTGCTTGTACGGCGCGGCATGTCGACGAGCGCAGACGTGGAAGTGCTCCTGAGCGATCAGGCACCGCCCTCTCCCCACGACCACTTTCCCCAGCTCGCAGCAGCAATAGCGCGCTTAAAAACGGCATGCCAGACAGGTGAATCTCTGGCCGTTTGCGGTGATTACGACGCTGACGGCATGACCAGCACCGCCCTGCTGCTGCGGGCCTTTCGCGTGCTTGGTGCCAATCCGAAAGCAGCCATTCCAAGCCGGATGGATGACGGCTACGGGTTAAACCCGGGGATGGTGGAACAGCTGCATGCGAAAGGCATCAGGCTCCTGATCACCGTCGACAACGGTGTTGCCGCAACGGAAGCACTGCAGCGTGCCGATGACCTCGCGGTGGATGTGATTCTCACGGACCACCACACCCTTCCGGATCAGCCGCCGAAGGCCATGGCCCTGATTCATCCGGCCACAACCCCTGAAGACTCGCCCTATCAAGGTCTTGCGGGGGTCGGGCTTGCCTACATCGTGGCGCGCACCCTGGCGTTAGAGATGAACCGGCCCGAAGCGATTGCCAGCTCCCGGGATCTCTTTTGCATCGGCACCGTCGCGGACATGGCACCCCTGACAGGTGCCAACCGCAGCCTGCTGAAGGAAGGGTTGAAACACCTGCACCGCAGCCGCTGTCCGGGTGTGCAGGCCCTGCAGCAACTGGCTGGTCTAGGGGAACGTCCCCTCGTCGCCGATGACATTGGTTTCCAGCTGGCACCGAGGATCAATGCGGTCGGCCGCATCGGGGATCCTGTGCTGGTGGTGGACCTTCTGACCGCAGAGGATCAAGACCAGGCCTACGAACTGGGGCGACGCTGCGATGTTCTCAACCGCCAACGCCGCGAGCTCTGCGATGCCATCGAAGCGGAAGCGATTGCCTTGCTGGAGAGTGATCCATCCCCCCTGCCGCCCTTCCTGCTCTTGGCACAGGGCCATTGGCATCACGGCGTCATTGGAATCGTGGCCGCCCGTTTGGTTGAGCGCTATCAGAGGCCGGCGGCCCTGCTGGCGGCGGATGGGGATGGTTTGATGCGGGCATCCGTCCGTGCCCCCGAGGGGTTTGCCGTGGATGAAGCGCTCAAGCACTGCGGTCATCTGCTGGAACGCTTTGGAGGCCACCCTGCAGCGGGAGGCTTCACGGTTCACGCCTCAGCCGTGACGGAGCTCCACGCCGGTCTTAACGAGCTGGCCGCAACCTGGATCGAGCAGAGGGGGGAGGGCTTGCTGGTGGAACCGGAGGCCCTGCTGACCCTCGAGGAGATCAACCATGACCTTTGGGCAGGCCTGCAGAAGCTGGAACCCTTCGGCGCAGGTCATCCCAAGCCGTTGTTCTGGTCGAGGGGGTGCCGTGTTGCCGATCAACAGTCGCTGCGCGGTGGGCATCGACGCTTGACCCTGGAGCAGAACGGCACGGAACGTCAGGCGATCATCTGGCGCTGGCCAGCTGCCACTGCGATTGCGCAGACGATTGATCTGGCCTACCGACTCACCCAGAATCACTGGCGTGGAGAAACCCGTTTTCAGCTGGAGGTGCAGGCCCTGCGCACGCATCATGCCGTGATGGAACTCAAACGCGGAGCTGGCATCTACAGGATGGAGCGTGTCGGCCCGAAGGCCCTGCAAGTGCTGAACCCTGCCGGTGAGTCCATGATCTGCACAATCAACGCCATCGGTGTGCTGGAGAGTGACGACAGCCGGGCCCAGCACCCCTACGTTGCGGGTCTGCTGCAAGAGGCCTGCGTGGGTCTCGGCCTTTGCCCATGAGTCCGGATCGTCGCCAGGAAAGCGGACTGATTCCAGGAACTTTGCCCTCCCAACGCCAGTTGGGGGACATCGCACGTCATTTCATCAGCCTGGTGATCGTTGGCGTGCTGATCGGCGTCGCCTGTCTGCCACTCAACCTGGTGGACCGCATTCAGGAACGGTTGTATGTCTTGCTGCCAACGAATGCAGCCAGTCCATGGACGTTGCCCGGTGTTCTTGTGGCACTGGCGCCGCTGGTCGTGATGCCTGTTCTCCTGCTGCTGCAGCGAGGTCCATGGCATGAGGGAGCAGGGTCTGGCATTCCCTCCACGATGAATGGATTGAAAGATCCGTCGCTGCTGCCGCGGGCGATGGCAGCTCCAGGAACGGTGCAACGGGGCCTTCTTTGGTCGATCGCCACCGTGGCCATGTTTCCCCTGGGCAGGGAAGGACCTGTTGTGCAGTTCGGTGCTGCCGTGGCCAGAGCCTGCCATCGGCGTTTCAAGGGATGGCTGCCGTCGCTGAGCGAACGGCAGATGGTGGCCATCGGCGGAGGTGCCGGCCTGGCCGGGGGCTTCAACACGCCTTTGCTCGGGGCCGTTTTCATGCTGGAGGAGCTCACGGCTGATTACGCCATCGTCACCATCTGGCCTGCTCTCGTGATCAGCGTTGCGGCAGCAGGACTGTCGAACATCGGTGGACAACCGATGTTCGGCCTTGGCGTTCTCAACATCGTGACACCGGAGTGGGAACAGCTGATGATGGCGATCCCGGTTGGTCTTGTCGCAGGTGTTGTTGGCGGTCTGTTTAACAAGGGGCTTGTCTGGCTCACCCAGCGGCTGTCGACGTCGGTAAGGCAACGGCCCCTGCGCACAGGCCTCTATCTCGGAGGCGGTTTGAGCCTGCTGGCTCTGATGAGCTGGGGAACATCCACCTCTGATGGTGAATCGCTGGTGAGGCAGCTGATTGAGCAGGGCATGCCCAATCCGGTTGAAAACGAGAGTCAGTGGTTAACAGGCTTCACCAGCCTTTGGATCACCGTTGTGCGAGTGATCGCTCCGATGCTGGCTCTCAGCCCTGGCGTTCCAGGTGGCTTGATCGATCCATCCCTCACCTTCGGCGCTGTGCTGGGCTACACCGTCTGCGCAATCGCTGGTTACAGCGGTCAATTGGGGATCGGATTGGGTCTGGCTGCAGGACTCTCAGGAGCAACCCAACTCCCTCTGGTCTCCATCATTTTCGCGTGGCGTCTCGCTGGAGATCAGCAATTGTTCGCCGGGGTGGTGCTTGCAGCTGTTCTGGCCTCCTACACCGGGCGCCTGGTGTGCAGGGACCCGGTGTACCACGGCTTGAGCAAGCTCAAGAATCAGAGTGCGCCGCGGCGGTAGAAGAGGATAAAGATCACTGCCGGGCCAGCCAGGGTGATCAAGGCCAGTGCGCCGAAATTGGCGATCAGGTGGAAATCGATTCCCATGGGTCGAAAGCAGGTAAGCAACAGTTTGCCGCCGCCAGGCTA
Organism: Synechococcus sp. BMK-MC-1; assembly: GCF_014279955.1. Taxonomy (NCBI): domain Bacteria; kingdom Bacillati; phylum Cyanobacteriota; class Cyanophyceae; order Synechococcales; family Synechococcaceae; genus Synechococcus; species Synechococcus sp. BMK-MC-1. Next base: position 1,121,149 of record NZ_CP047939.1, on the reverse strand, counting down.
CGAGCCTCCCGCCAGAAACACTTCAATCCGTCCTGGTCTCTGTGACGGCTTGTCACAGCAACACGCGTCACAGCTCGGGGTGAAAGCAACCCAAAAACGGACCGCCATCATGAGTCGTCACTCCCAGAACTGGGCCTGTCTGCAGCATTGCGGAGCTTGTTGCAGGCTTGCCCCGGAGGAACGTCAGGAAGCGATCGAAGCCCTGACACCTGAACAGCAGAGCCAATATCTCGCCATGGTTGGGCCCGATGGGTGGTGCATTCACTTCGACAGCGGTGCCAGACGTTGTCGGATCTACGCCGAGCGCCCGGATTTCTGTCGTGTCGCGAGCCTCTGCAGCCTTTTCAACATTCCTGAAGACCGCGCTGATGCCTTCGCCATCGCTTGCTGCCGCCAGCAGATTCGATCGGTTCACGGCGGACGCAGTCTGGAACTGCGTAAGTTCGAACGGCTGATTCGATCCACGCCTCCATCGCGATGACCGACGCCGGAAGCTCTCAGCGTCCAGGGTTCACAACCGTTCTGGTGAGTACGTTCACCACCGTGTTCCTGGCGGAACTGGGCGATAAGACCCAGTTGGCAACGCTGTTGCTCTCCGCTGAATCGGGACAGCCTTGGCTGGTCTTCGGTGGTGCCGCTCTGGCACTGATTTGTTCCAGCCTGGTAGGAGTGCTCGTCGGCCGCTGGCTTTCGTCGGTCCTGCAACCCGAACGCCTGGAACAAATGGCTGGCTTGCTGATGGTTGGACTGGGTCTGTGGCTCGGATCTCAGGCTTTGCAATCAGTGCTGCACGGCCATCTGCTCTGAGCGAGACCGAGAACGCTCAACTCTCCGATCCATCGCGCCAACCCATCGATGAACATCACGCTGCTGCTCTCAACCTTCGTCACCGTGTTTCTGGCTGAACTCGGCGACAAAACGCAGTTGGCAACGGTTGCGATCAGCGGCACATCGGATCGGCCACTTGCGGTGTTTCTGGGATCATCCAGCGCCCTGGTGATTGCAAGCCTGATCGGAGCGGTCGCGGGAGGCTCTCTGTCGGCAGTGATTCCCGCCGATTGGCTTCAGCTCTTGGCCTCCATCGGCTTCCTGGTCATCGGACTGCGTCTTCTCTGGCCGATGCTGAAAACGGACGGCAGCATCATCCCGGAACAGGACTGACCCACACCCCAGCAAGGCATCGGCTCGTAAGATCCAAAAGATCAAGAAGGGCACGCATCCCCCGCTGCTTGCGAGCCTGCATTGTTTCTCTCCCGGTCCTGAAGGCCGGTTCCCGATTCCGTTCTGATGAAATTCACGGTCGCCGATCTGCTCGACCAGGTTCCCGCTGATGGATCCCTGGACCCAGCAAAACTCGAGAAGATCCTAAGGCTGTCGAATCGAACGGAAAAGCAGTCTCTGGGGCTGGCACTGCAGGCGCTCTCACGTCTTGGGATCCTGAGCACCGATGACAGCGGAGCGGTTCAACGCTGCATCACTGACGACCTGGTGGAAGCCCGCCTGCGTTGCAGTAGCAAAGGCTTTTGTTTTGCAATCCGCGATGACGGCGGTGATGACATCTACATCCGCGACCATCAGTTGAATCACGCCTGGAACGGTGATCGCGTTTTGGTGCGCATCACCCGGGAAGGGGGTCGCCGTCGGTCTCCAGAAGGAGGTGTGCAATGCATCCTGGAACGGGCCACCACGAGTCTGCTTGCGGTCGTGGAACAGCAAGAGGACAAGCTGGTGGCGATCCCCCTCGACGACAGGATTCTGGCGACCATCGAGCTTGCCTCCGAGGATGCAGGCCATGCGGACACACCCGCGAATGAAGCGGTTGCCGAGGTCATTCTTGACCGCTATCCCGTCGCCCAGTTCTCAGCCCAGGGCCATGTCTCCCGCTCCCTGCCTCTCAATGGCGGCCCCGAAGCGGATCGGGACCTGATGTTGACGAAAGCTAATTTCCATCAGCGGCCCACCCCACCTCGCGCTTCGCTGAAGGCACCGGCAGCCAAAAAGCGAGTGGACTGCACAGATCAACCTGCACTCCTGCTCACAGGCTGGTCTGCAACCGACGCTGTCTCCCTGCCGGCACTGCACGTCATTCCCCACGAAGGAGGGACGCGCCTTTGGATCCATGCTCCGGCAGTCGCCGAACGGCTGGCCCCTGGAAACAGTCTCGACCAGTGGCTGTTGAATCAATCGGAGAGTATCTGCCTCGGCCAACATTGGTTGCCGCTTCTGAGCCCTGCCTTGACAAAGGCCAGCGCATTTCGCGTTGACGAAGTGCAGGATGCGGTCACGCTTCGGCTGGATCTCAGTGCTGACGGTGAATGGAAGGATTGGGACTTCTCCCTAACCAGAATCCGTCCGGTTGCAGAGATCACCCAAACACATCTGGAAGCTCTCGCAGGACGCAAACCGAAATCAAGGGCGATTCCAGCGGCCTTGAAAGCGATCAAAGAGCAGATCAGCCAACTGGAAACTTTGATTTTCAGTGCCAAGAGTGCTCATGAAAGCGAACGATCTGCCGGTTTGATCGAACTCGACCTGCCCAGGCCTCAGCTCGACATGCTTGGGGATTTGAACCCACTGGCCCCCGATGGTGATGCAGCCAACTGGGCAGAGCCGCTGAATCCGAGCTCACCGGAATCGGTGATGGCGGTGCTGTTGCGCACGGCTCACAGGGTCTGGCATGCGCAGAGCGAAGATTTGAAACTCCCGTCCGTTCTGCTGGGAGCACCCCCAGCCGACGACTCCGCTCTGATGGACGTGGCCAAGGCAGCCATTGCCCTGGATGTTCCTCTCGAACTCGATGAAGACGGAACACCGTCCGCCGATGAACTCGCCAAGGCTGTTGCCGGTTGTCAATCAAGCCGCGTGCTCAATCTCCAGCTTCGTCATGCACTGCCTGACAGCCTTTATCGCCTCAATGAGGCTGCTGCGACCGCCGGAAACCCGCAGCCCGATGCTGACAACACCACCGATCCAGACTCTGAAACCACCACATCAGACGATGTTGACGAGCAGACCAGCCGAGCGGAGAGTCCCGGTTCGGTTGGCGCTCAATCCCTGGCTCCCTGGTGTTGCCCAACGCTGCATTACGCCGATCTTTTGAATCAACAGGTTCTTTGTCAATTGCTCAATGAAGGCAAGGACCGTCCAAGCGTGCGGCACAAAACCAAGGTGGGGATTGGGTCTCGAGGAGCAGGCGATCAGATCACCTGGCCGCTGTTCACGGCCTCGCAGGATCAAAAACTGTCAGAGCTGTTTCGGGAGCGCATCATCCAGCGCTTGAACACACGCCGCCGGCAGGTGTCAGAGCTGCGCAAAGACGTGGTCGCCATGGCGCAAGCCAGAAGCGCTGAACCCATGGTGAATCAGGAGCAAACCGGAGTGATCAGCGGTGTGCAGAGTTATGGGTTTTTTGTGGAGATCCCTCCATCGATGGTGGAGGGGTTAGTGCATGTGAGCTCATTGAATGACGACTGGTACGAATACCGTTCGCGCCAAAATCGACTCGTCGGACGACGCAGTCGCAGGGTTTATCAGCTCGGCGATGAAGTGAAGGTGAAGGTGTTGAAAGTGGATGTGCTGCGCAACCAGATCGACCTTGAAGTGGTGCCCGCGGAAGAGTCTGACGAGCAGGCAGCACCCCTGCCTGTGGCCGTCTCAGACTCATGAGCGATCCGTTCGTGATCGGCATCAGCGGCGCATCGGCCCAACAACTCGCTGAACGCAGCCTGCAATGGCTTCTCCGCGGGGGTCACAGCGTGCACGTGATCGTGAGCCGGGGAGCCCATGAAGTTTGGAGAGCTGAACGGGGCATCGCCGTTCCGGTGGACCCCGATCAGCAGCAACGGTTCTGGCGTGACCATCTCGATGTGCAAAGCGGCGAACTGGTCTGTCATCGCTGGGATGATCAAGCCGCGGTGGTGGCCAGTGGCAGTGTGGTGACCAGGGGAATGGTGGTTGTTCCCTGCTCGATGGGAACCGTGGGGCGTCTGGCGGCTGGATTGGCAGGGGATCTTCTTGAGCGCAGTGCCGATGTGCACCTCAAGGAAGGCAGACCCCTCGTGATTGCCCCGAGGGAAATGCCGTGGAACTTGATACACCTGCGCAACCTCACAACGCTTGCAGAAGCTGGAGCCAGGATTGCGCCGCCCATTCCAGCTTGGTACACCCAGCCGGAGTCCCTCGATGACATGATCGATTTTCTCGTCATGCGTCTGTTTGATGGCCTGGGCGAGTCGCTAACAGACCAGAACCGTTGGCAGGGACGACGCCCATGACCCCTTTGCAACGGCTGCTGCTGATTCCCTGCCTGTCCCCTTTGCTGCTCACCTTGCTGGTGGCAGGGCTGAATCTCGGAAAGGGAGGAACGCTACGAATCCTCACCTGGCAATTACCCACCCTGCCCATTGGAGCCTGGATGGCCATTGCCGCCGCAACAGGCGCTGCATTGGGCTCAGGAGGAGCCTTGGCAGCAACGCCTCAAGCACCAACGCTGCAGCGCGAAGTTCGACGACCGTTCGCATGGCCACCTGAGCATTCAGAACCGATTGAACCTCCCACGTCTCCTTCCGATGCTGCGACCGTCACGTGGCCTGAGCGGGATGTGCGCGATCCGGCGCCGACGGTCTCGGTGCCCTTTCGCGTGATCCGGCGGGGCGGCTCCAAAGCCGAAACCGTGACTGCGTCGGCTCCGGAAACGACCACGACCACGACCACGACCACTGGAGCATCCAACGCAGAGGCAGCAGATGACTGGAATCAGCCCCTCAGCGAGGACTGGTAACCGGCGACTGGTGAGGCAACACCGGAGCTGTCTACAGTCCGGCCAGTGACCGACATCCGGTGAGCGAAACCCCTGCCAAGCCGAAAGGCGAGACCAAACCCGCTGGTGAAGGCAAAGCAAAACCTGCCGCCAAACCCAAGCTCGAGGACAAACCCTTTGCCTCCTTCATGCAGGAGGACTTCCTTCCGTCGCTCACGAAAGCCCTGGACGATCGAGGTCAAAGGGCCGTGAGCCTGTCCCTCATTGAGGGAGAGAGACCCGTGGTTGGGGGTTCCTGCTGGATGGTGAAAGGAGAGCTGAGCGGCGAGCGCAGGTTCTGGCTCTGTTTCGAATCCGATGCGATCACCTCCGGCAAAACCATTGCCTTAGCCGAGTCGGGAACGGAACCCAGTCTGCTGGAGTCGTTTCTGATCGACGAAAAGAGAATCACCCTCGCACTGCTGCAATCGAGACTGCTCCAGCGGCTCAACGGGCAGAAATGGCTGGGGGGCAACTGAACGACTCACGTCACAGAAACCCCGGCAACCTCACGGTGCCACTTACGATGGTGATCACTTAGACGAAACAGATGGTGCCTCCAACCGCTGTCAACGACGCACCTGCAGCAGGATCAGCCGTATCCGTCAAGGACCCGGCCAAAGACACGATCCTCACGCCGCGCTTCTACACAACGGACTTCGAAGCCATGGCCGCAATGGATCTGCGGCCCAACGAAGCAGAACTGGAGGCCATCTGCGAAGAGTTCCGCAAGGACTACAACCGCCATCACTTTGTCCGCAACGACGAATTTGAGGGTGCTGCAGACAAACTCGATCCGGAAACCCGTCGTGTTTTCGTTGAGTTCCTCGAGCAGAGCTGCACATCAGAATTTTCAGGCTTCCTGCTGTACAAAGAACTCAGCCGTCGCATCAAAACCAGAAACCCCCTTCTGGCTGAGTGTTTTGCTCACATGGCCCGTGACGAAGCCCGTCACGCCGGCTTCCTGAACAAGTCGATGAGTGATTTCGGCTTGCAGCTCGACTTGGGCTTCCTGACCGCCAACAAGAGTTACACGTTCTTCAAGCCGAAGTTCATCTTCTACGCCACCTATCTTTCTGAAAAGATTGGTTATTGGCGCTACATCACCATCTTCCGCCACCTCGAGAAGAATCCCGACAGCAAGATTTTCCCAATCTTCAATTTCTTCGAGAACTGGTGCCAGGACGAAAACCGCCATGGCGATTTCTTCGATGCCTTGATGAAGGCACAACCCGACACCGTGCGGGGATTCCGGGCACGCCTCTGGTGCCGCTTCTTCCTGTTGGCTGTCTTCGCCACCATGTATGTGCGCGATGTCGCCCGCAAGGAGTTTTACGAAGCGCTGGGTCTCGATGCGCGCGACTACGACCGGTTGGTCATCGACAAAACCAACGAAACAACCGCGAGGGTGTTCCCGGTTGTGTTGGATGTGAAAAATCCGAAGTTCTACGCCGGTCTTGAGAACCTCGTGACCAACAACGCAGCCCTGGATGCCGTTGATGCCAGTGCTTCACCTGCACCGATCAAAGTGTTGCGGAAACTTCCCCACTGGATCGCCAACGGGGCGCAGATGGCGTCGCTCTTCCTGATGGCACCCGTGCGCAGCGAGTCATTTCAGCCCAGCGTGCGCTGATGCAATCCAACACGATCTCCGCAGCTGGGATTCTCAACCTTGATCCCAGTTGTACGCCTTGGGAACAGCGTCTCAACACCCTTCTGAACGCCGGCTTGGGAGCCGGCGCCGATCTCGTTGAGGTCTTCCTCGAGCGCACCGACCACCTGGGTGTGCTCGCCGAGCAAGACACGATCACCAGCGTTTCTCCGGCCTTCGGCATGGGGGCCGGCATCCGGGTATTCAGGGGTGTGCGTGATGGTTTCGTTAGCACCAACGATCTCAGTGACGCTGGTTTGGCCGAAGCACTAGATCAGGCTTTGGCCATGCTTCAACTGGAACGTTCCACTCTCTCTGGCTCCAGCGCATTTCAGGGTCTCAGCGCTCTGAAAAATTTCGCAGCAACCAAGCACGATTGGTTGGATCGCACACCCAACCTCGATGTGATCACCCAGCGACTGCTTGAAGGCACGCAATGCCTGGAACGTCTTGGTCAGCACCTCGACGTGCGGCGCAGCAGCTTCTCCCGTGATTGGCAGGAAGTGCTTGTCGCAGCAAGCGACGGAACCTTCGCCCGAGACATCAGGCTGCACCAATCCAGTGGTCTCAGTGTGCTGGCTGCCGATGGTGACCACCGCGCCAGCATCGCGCGCCGCTACGGAAGCACCGACAAACCGAATGATCTCTGCGACTGGGCGATCGAGGCGTCTGCGCAGGAGGTGTGCAGCAGTGCCTCCACGATGCTTTGCGCCGACTACGTGGATGGAGGCCAGATGCCAGTGGTGCTCGCCAACCGATTTGGTGGCGTGATCTTCCATGAAGCCTGCGGCCATCTGCTGGAAACAACCCAGATCGAACGCGGGACGACACCATTCGCGGAGTGCATTGGTGAATCCATTGCCCACCCAGCCGTCACGGCCATCGATGAAGGCTTGAGTGTTGGAGCCTTTGGCTCCCTGTCGATGGACGACGAAGGGATGGAACCGCAGCGCACCGTTCTGATCGAAGATGGGGTCCTGAAGCGGTTCATCAGTGACCGTGCCGGTGAATTACGCACCGGCCATGCCCGCACCGGCAGCGGACGTCGTCAGAGCCATGGATTCGCTGCCGCGAGTCGGATGCGCAACACCTATATCGCTGCCGGCCCTCACAGCATCGATGACCTCATCGGATCCGTTGATCGTGGTCTCTACTGCAAATCCATGGGAGGCGGCAGTGTCGGTCCCACCGGCCAGTTCAACTTTTCGGTTGAAGAGGGCTATCTCATCGAAAATGGAAGCCTGGGTAAGCCCGTGAAAGGTGCCACCTTGATCGGTGAGGCTAAAGAGGTGATGCCAAGGATCTCGATGTGTGCCGACGATCTCGATCTTGCAGCCGGCTATTGCGGTTCCGTGAGCGGAAGCGTGTTCGTCACCGTTGGACAACCCCACATCAAAGTTGATTCCATCACCGTTGGAGGCCGCTGATCATGGGACATGCACCACTGAACGTGTCGGCTCTCCGTGATCGGCTCCACCAACTCGCCTCGCGCGAAGGAATTACGCAATGGGATCTTGGAGCCAGCCGTAGCAACAGTGCTTCTGTTCAGGTAGATCGCGGTGCAGCCAAACAGTTGAAGGCTTCACAACGCAGTTCCATCACCGTGCGTGTTTGGAATCGGGATGGCCTGGTCGGCATCACCAGCACCTCCGATCTGTCGGATGCTGGCTTGGAAAAGGCGCTGATGGGCGCCCATCAAGCCAGCGCCTTTGGAAACGCTGATGACGTCCCCCACTTCTCCCCTCTGGCGAAGGCGCCCACCGATCCTCTCGATCGACCACTCAAAAACTCCGAAGGCATTCAATCCCTGCTCAAGAATCTTCTTGAAGCTGAAAAAGAACTCCTCAGTCGGCATCCCGCCATCGAAACGGTTCCCTACAACGGACTCAACGAGGGAAGCAGCGAGCGCATCTACCTCAACAGCGATGGTGCTCTGCGGCAGGCACAACGCACCCAAGCCAGCCTTTATTTGTTCGCCCGCGCGGAAGAGGCAGGGCGAAAACCCCGAAGCGGAGGAGCGGTGCGACTGGCGCTCGGCAGCGCTGAGCTGGACCTCAACGGATGCATCGACGAGGCTGCCGAGCGCACCATCAGCCATCTCAACTACAAACCGATTGATACGGGTCGCTATCTGGTGTGCTTCACACCTGAAGCCTTTCTCGATCTCATCGGATCCTTCAGCAGCATGTTCAATGCCCGCGCCGTTCTGGACGGTGTGAGCCTGAGCAAGCCCGACACCATCGGCCAGCAACTGGCCGTTCCCTTCTTCAACTTGATTGACAACGGTCTTCACCCCGCCCATGTGGGAGCGATGCCATTTGATGGAGAGGGAACACCAACCCGAGCCTTGCGCTTGATCGGTGATGGTCGTTTGGAGAGTTTTCTGCACTCGGAAGCCACCGCTCGTGCTTTCGGTGTGCAACCCACCGGTCATGCCGGTTTGGGCGCCAAGGTGTCCGTCGGTCCCGACTGGTTTGAGGTGCATCGCAGTGAAGGGGCCACGCTCCCAGGCGATCAACTAGATCACCGCACAACCAGCGACTCCTTCGTGCTGATTGAGAGCCTCAACGCTCTCCATGCCGGCGTCAAGGCCAGTCAGGGTTCGTTTTCTCTCCCCTTCGACGGCTGGCTGGTGAATGGAGGTGAGCGCATTTCCGTTGAGGCAGCAACGGTTGCTGGCGACATCCGAGAGCTCCTTCGATCCATCGTTCAGATCGAAGCCGATCCAATCGTCACCCATGAAGGGGTGTGTCCCCATGTATGGGTGGATGGTCTCGCCATCACCGGCGAAGCCTGAGTCACTCACCGCACGACCGCTTTGGCTTTGAAGATCCTGTTCTGGGGCACACCGGCCTACGCCGTACCAACCCTCGACACACTCCATGAAGCCGGGCATCAAATCGTCGGTGTGGTGACCCAACCCGATCGGCGCCGTGGGCGGGGTAAGCAATTGATGCCTTCGCCTGTAAAGGCCAGGGCGCAGGAGCTCGGCTGCCCAGTGTTCACCCCGGAGAGGATTCGACGAGACCTGGACTGTCAGCAACAGCTCAATGCTCTGGATGCCGATGTGTCTGTCGTGGTTGCCTTCGGCCAGATCCTGCCCAAGGACATCCTTCAACATCCGCCTTTGGGATGCTGGAACGGGCATGGGTCTCTGCTCCCCCGTTGGCGAGGGGCGGGCCCGATTCAATGGTCAATCCTTGAAGGAGACCCAGAAACCGGCGTGGGGATCATGGCCATGGAGGAGGGGTTGGACACAGGGCCCGTACTCCTGGAGCAACGGTTGTCGATCAACCTTCTCGAGAATGCCCATCAACTGGGAGAGCGACTCAGCAGGCTCACTGCTGATCTGATGCTGCAAGCCATGCCTGCCATTGAGGCGGCAGGCCCAGGACTCGAGGCGGAGCGATGGTCGCGCCTCCAGGTGCGCCATCAGCCAGAGGAGGGCACCTACGCCCGCATGCTGAGCAAAGAAGACTTTCAATTGAACTGGGGTGATTCCGCCCTGACGATTCATCGGAAGGTGATGGGTCTGTATCCAGGAGCTGTGACGGTCTGGAAAGACCGGCGCCTGAAAGTGCTGGCAACAGAACCCCTGATCGAACGTCTTGCCGATGACTTGTCTGATGAGGCGCGGGCCTTGGTCGGGCGTTGGAACACCGGTGCGCATCCCCCCGGCCAGGTGCTTCACAGCGCCGATTCAGGACTGGTGGTCAGTACCCATGGCTGCCCAATTCTGATTCGCGAAGCCCAACTGGAAGGGAAAGCTCGCAGCCATGGCCAGGCTCTCATCCAACAATTGCAAGCGCAGCCTGGAGACATCTTGGGGCTGGCCGCGAAGCCTTAACGATGACGACCACGAACGGGTGAGGGTGCCCTGCGCGCTCTGGGTTTCCCAGGTGAGCGCCTGCGGCCTCCGCTGAGATCCAGGGGGGGAGCTTTGAGCACGGTGGGCTCAAAGCCATCAACGGTCTGACGCGTCAGCTCTTCTCCCGTCAGCCGCTCGATCGCTTTCAGCAGTAGCGCTTCTTCGGCGGCCACAAGGGACACGGCATGCCCCGTTTCCCCGGCACGGCCGGTGCGGCCGATGCGATGCACATAGTCTTCTGCCACATTCGGCAGATCGAGGTTCACAACATGGGGGAGCTGCTGGATATCAATGCCTCTGGCGGCGATATCCGTGGCAACAAGCACGCGGACGCTTCCCTGCTTGAAACCCTGCAAGGCACGGGTTCGCGCCCCCTGACTCTTGTTGCCATGGATGGCTGCCGCCGCAAGCCCCTCCTTGTTGAGACGGTCGGCCACCCGATTGGCGCCATGCTTCGTGCGTGAAAACACAAGCACCTGACGCCATTCGCCCGTGCGAATGAGGTGGCTTAACAAATCGCTCTTGCGCGCCATGTCGCAGGGGTGCACCACTTGCTCCACCGATCGCGCCGTTTGATTTTCAGGCGTGACCTGAAGATGCACAGGATCATGGAGCAGGCCAGATGCCAACTTGCGGATCGGCGCACTGAACGTGGCGGAAAACAGAAGCGTTTGACGCTTCACAGGCATCAGCCTGATCAGGCGTCGGATGTCATGGATGAAGCCCATATCGAGCATGCGATCCGCTTCATCCAGCACGAGACATTCGAGCTGGTCAAAGCGCAGAGCCCCCTGTTGGTGAAGATCAAGCAAGCGCCCTGGGGTGGCCACAAGCAGATCAACCCCCCCACGCAAGCGATCAATCTGTGGGTTGGCCTTCACGCCACCAAACACAACATCGCTGCGGAGAGGCAGATGCCTGCTGTAGGCCTTCACGTTCTCCAGAACCTGAGCAGCAAGTTCCCTGGTGGGCGTCAGCACAAGAGCGCGAATCTGGGCCCGTCCTGCGCGCTTGCCATGGCGCAATCTCTCCAGCACCGGCAGGGTGAAACCAGCTGTCTTCCCCGTACCCGTTTGTGCAGCTGCCATCACATCCCTGCCATCGATCACTGCCGGAATCGCCTGCGCCTGAATCGGGGATGGGTGGGAGTAGCCCTTGGCCTGGAGTGCTTCCAACAAGGGTTCACCCAATCCCAGATCTGAAAACAGGACCTGAGGATCAGTGGAGACAGAAACTGCGCTGATTGTGGTGCCGCCGCAAGCCTCACCCTACGGGGCCAACCCTTCGGCTCTAATGGTCGGCGTAAAGCTGCTGCGCCTGGTTCCAAACCGCATCGAGCTGTTGGTCACTGAGCACAAGCGCCTGAGGGTGAACGCGCGCCAGCCAGGCGCGGCGGTGCTCTGGGGTCTCATCACTGAAAAAAGTCTGCTGAGCTGCAAGCACACGAAATTTGAGAAATTCCAGCAGCACAGCTCTGACCCGTGGAGCGGAGTGCTGCATCCCAGAGGCCTCAGAACAATTGCCAAACCGCATTGTCGGGTATGTCGGGTGCCGCATGGGCATCACTGGGTTCCTGCTGCGTGACTCTCCAGGCAGGCAACCTGCAATCGCGATAGCTCGGATGCTGGATCAGGATGCCCTCCTGATCATCGGTGGAGCCATAAAAGCCACTCACCCAATGCGGCCGTTCGTTCAACCCACCGCGAAACCAGACCCAGCATCGCTCGCGTTTCATCGATCCACGCTGTTTTCACCGCCTCATTCTGAAAGCTGAAGCGACGGAGCGACCTCACGGTGCACGCAGCGTTCACAGGGACCCTCTGGGAGCACCGCGCAGCGCAGGAGTGGGCTGAGGGCATTGAAGCGGCAACTTGGATCTCCAATGACCCAGCCATGACGGAACCAACGGGCATCCTCTGGTTGCTTCTGCGTCTTCACCAGAAGAACCACCGAACGGAGTTCGTAGCGTCCGGAGCACAACCGGTACCGATGCCGTCTCTGCATCACCAGAAAACTTCTGGCATCAACCGAAAACCAACGGCCTGGATGGGGTGGGTCTTCCATCTCCACTCGGTCGATCGGCTGCTCGCTGCCGAACTGCCGAATCTCGATCAGCACAACTCAGGCCTCCTCGACGACGGGGGGCAGACGCAACGAAAACCCCCAGATCATCAACAGGGTCACCACAAAGAGCGTCACCAACTCAGGAATATCAATCGTGGGGAACACCAGCTGGATCAGCAGCTTGCAGCCGACGAAAGCCACGGCCAGATAACCGGCTGACTCGAGCCGGCTATAGATCTTCAACCATTGGATGAACAATCCTGACGTGAAACGGAGGGCAATCACACCGATGAGTGCACCGCTGATCACCAGCAAAAGTTGATCACTGATGGCCACCGCCGCAGCCACGCTGTCGACCGAAAAGGCGAGATCGGTGAGGGCAAGGGTGAGAACCGTGCGCCGAAAACTCAACGGAGGCAGAGCGTTCTGCGAAACCAGGGCATCATCCTCGGGCGCAGCGGGGCGCCAGTGCTGGTAACAGAGCCACAGGAGGTAACCAGCGGCCAGCAATTGGAGCGGCGGGAAAGCCAGCACCCATTGCGCCATCAAGATGAGAGCGACGCGGAGCACAAACGCCATCAACACGCCCAAATTGAGAGCCCGGCGCTCCAGTTCAGGGTCATCCTGTCTGCGGGCGATTGCAGCCAGAGCAATGGCGTTGTCTGCTGAAAGCAGCAGTTCCAAACTGACAAGCACCGGCAACAACGGAAGCAGCTCACCGAGCTGATCGACTCCATCAAGCCAGGGAGTTAGGGACGTCAGTGCAGCTGTATCCATCAACGCAGCCTAGAAATGGGACGCGCCGACCAGTGGCATGAAAACGCAAGTCCAGCTTTGCCATCACAACGACCAGCGCTGCATTGTTCGCGTGGAAGCCTTTGACGGCGACAGGTCACTGGGCAGTGCCCTGGGCGAAGCGCCCACGGCAACGGATGCAGAAGATCAGGCCATCGCCAGGCTGCTGCAACGACTGGACACGCCCAAAGCAACAGCAGCCAGCCACAAGGAGCTCGTGCGGCGCAGCAGCCAGAACCAGGATCAGACTGCACAGAACGCAAGACCGGCTTCCGATCAGAAACCACCCAAGGCGATCGAACCCAGCCAACATGCGGGGGATCAAGCCTCTCCACCGGCGGTCAGCGCTCCAGAGCCAGACGCTCCCACGAACGCGGTGAACGAAGCACCCACCGATCCAGACGATTGGAGCGAAGAACTCACTGCTATCGACCTTGAGTTGCAACGCATCGGCTGGGATCGAGCCCATGAATCCATTTATCTGGAGCGAGCCTTTGGGCACAGCAGCAGACATCGACTCACACGCTTCAGTGATCTCGTGGCTTATCTCAAGCGCCTGCGGGACCTTCCAGCCTCGAGTGACGCCCGAACAGCAGCGATTCCCTTGCGGCGCTCAGATCTTGTGAACCAGTGCGATGAAATCCTGAAGCGCCTCAATTGGCAGCAACAGCAAGCCCGCGACTTTCTCCAAAGCAACTTCCAGGTAGGGTCCCGCCAGCAGCTCAGTGACGAACAACTGCTTGGATTCAACATGCTGCTGGAAGAGCAGTTGCTGACCGAGAAAAGCCACTGATCCAAACAACTGAACGAATCTCCCGTGGCAGACGAGAGATGCGAAACGGCCTCATCTGCGATTCAGCGCTAGAAAAGCCAAAAGGCAGCCAATGCACGCGCGAAGAGGAGCCCTTTCGAGCGCTGCGCAGCGAGGGCTATGAGATTCAATTTCGCCAGGAATGCAATCGCCTGCATAACGGCATTCAGATGTATTACAACGCCAGCCGAGTGAATGCCTATCAATCCAGCGACGCATGCGTGATCTTCGATCGCGCGCCAGTGGATTACATCGCATACTCGCAATACACCGCCGACTACGGCACCACTGACATCAACGATGCATTCGTTGAAGCCATGGTTCCCAGGGTGAGAAATACACTTCAGAACCTCGATCTGATCGTTTTCATACCGATCAGTGATCAATGGCCCGTCAACATGGAAGACGACGGAATCCGTCCCATTGATCTTCCTTACCGCAGTGACGTTGATGCCATCTTCAAACAGATCTACCGCGACAAGCGGTTCAATGTGATGCCCACGCGAAACGCACCGCAATTGATCGAGCTTTGGGGGTCCCGTGAGCAGCGCCTTGACCGGATTGAACAAGCCATCGGGGCGTGAAGGGTCTTGGCCTCGGTCCGCTTAGGCTGATGCTGAGCCCCTTTCTGACTCATGCACCGCCGTCTGCTGGCTCCACTGCTTGCCTTGTTGCTGGTGTTCGGCCTGCTGCTTCCCTCCGCAGAGGCAGCGATGGATTACGCCAAACAGGTGCTGATCGGAGCTGATTTCTCCAATCGGGACATGCAGGGGGTGACGTTCAACCTCACCAATCTGCGCGAGGCTGACCTTTCGGGCAGTGACCTGCAAGGAGCCAGCCTGTACGGCGCCAAGCTCCAGGACGCCAACCTCAGCCGCACCAATCTCCGCGACGCCACGCTGGATTCCGCTGTGCTCAACGGGACGGACCTCACCGATGCCGTTCTGGAAGACGCCTTTGCGTTCAACACCCGTTTCATCGACGTGACGATCAGCGGCGCTGACTTCACGAATGTGCCCCTGAGAGGGGATGTTCTCAAAACCCTCTGTGCAGCGGCTGAGGGCACCAACCCCGTGACCGGACGGGACACCCGCGACACCCTGGGCTGCTGATGAGCTTTGACCCACGCAGCCTCGAACGGCTGAAGAAACTGGGGCGGGAATTGCCGCAAGCGCTGCCGACCCCAACAGAAAAGACCAGAGATTCCCCTCGCGCCAGCGAGCGGCGTCACAAGGTGGAAACCGAAGAGAACCCCCAGGCTCTGTTCCATGAGCTGATGAAGGTCAGCGCCGATGGCTCGGTCCCCGAGCACCTGATGGATCGCCTTCGCCAAGCCGAAAACAAAGCTGAAGCGGAACGGCGGCAACAACCGCGGGGTCCAGCGCAGAGCCCCTCCCGCCAAGAGGCGAGTTTCCCGCTGGCTCCAACGCCGACCCGCAACGCTGGCCCCGGAAAAAACACCCGCCCGCAACGGCCCGCCGTGGCACCCGGCAGCGAAGAGGAAAGCCTGTATGTGGCCTTCGGGCAGCTCCTGCTCGAAGACGATGACGCCGGCTGAGGCCATCCACACCCCCTTCCAGCAGATCGCGTTGACGCAATGGCAGGAGCTGCAGGCGTCTGGCCATGACCACCTCGCCAGGCATGGGGTGCAGATCCAGAACCGTGTGGTTCCTTATGACCCCTGGCCCAGGGTGATCCATGGAACGGACTGGGACAGACTCTGCGCAGGCATTTCGCAGCGTCACCAGGCAATTAATTGCTTTGTGGCTGACGTGTACAGCCGCCAGCTGATCCTCCAGGACGGCGTCATCTCCAAGCAGGAGATTGAAGAGTCACCGCTCTGGCAGCCAGACCTGCACGGTCTCTTTGCTCCTGACCATTGCTGGTGTCTGATCAACGGGTTGGATTTGATCGGTGGCAGCCAACAGGGCTGGCGGGTTCTGGAAGACAACCTCCGCCGGGTCGGAGGTCATGGCTACGCCGCGAGCATCCGAGAGGCTTCCTGGGCGGCCGGACTCGCGAAGAACACAGCGCATCAACCGCGTCCAGTTCAGGAGGGTCTGCAGCAGCTGCGCGCTGCGCTGCATCAGCTCTGCCCTCACCAGGATGATCCGCTGATCGTGTTGCTCACCCCCAGCACCGTGAGCACCGAGATCAGTGAGCACCGCTATCTAGCTGCAGCGATGGGGATTGCCCTGGCGCGCCCAGAGGATCTGCATTGCGATCAAAACCAGGTGTTGCTCCTTCAACACGAACAGAAGCTGCCGGTGGATGTGATCTATCGCCGCAACGAGGATCGCATCGGCATGGAGCCCGATGGATCCAGTGCTTGGCTTGGCGTGCCAGGCCTGAAACGGGTGGCCGCAGAGGGAAACGTGCAGATCGCCAATCTCCCCGGGGCCGGGATCGGCAGCGACAAGGCCCTGTATCGACACGTTGGCGCCATGATCCGCTACTACCTCGGTGAAGAGGCTCTGATCGAGCAGGTGCCAACGTTCAGTTGCCGAGATCCCAAAGAACTGGAGCATGTGCTTCAGCATCTCAATCAGTTGGTGGTGAAGCCGGTGGATGGTGCCGGGGGACTCGACATGCTCCATGGTCCAACCGCCTCCGCAGCTGAATGCAATGCGATGACCGCCTCTCTGCAGGCCCAACCTGAGCGTTTCATCGCCCAACCAGCGCAGGTGCTGCACACCCTGCCGACGTTGGTTGGGGAACGGCTCCAGCCCTGCGCCGTTGATCTTCGGCCCGTCTCATTGCTCGGAGACACGCCCCAGGTGCTTCCAGGAGCACTCACCCGCGTGGCACCTCCTGGCTCTTCGATCGTGAATCTGAACCGCGGCGGCAGCCTCAAGGACACCTGGATTCTCGACGTGGCGGCATGAACGTCTCCCGCTGCCGAATCATCGCTGTTGGCAAGGTGCGCAAAGGTTGGGTGCAGGAAGGGGTGGCCCTTTACCTCAAACGGCTCCAGGGCCTGCAGGTGGTGGAACTCAAAGACAGCACACCGGAAAAAGAGGCGGAAGCGATCCGCTCCACGCTGCGCGCGGACGAATGGCCGGTGATGTTGATGGAGCAGGGCACGCCGCTGGCCTCCATTCCCTTCGCACAACGGCTCGAGCGTCTCGGCAATGAACGCCTGGCCTTTGTGATCGGCGGCGCCGATGGACTCACCGATGAGCTCAAAGCTGCTGCACGCTGGCAACTGAGCCTCTCACCCATGACCTTTCCCCATGAACTGGCCCGGCTGCTGCTGCTCGAGCAGCTGTTCCGGGCGCAGGCCATTCTTCAAGGGAGCCCGTACCACCGGGAATGAATGGTCCCCAGCAGATCCGTGGCAACTAAACAGTCCAGGGCGTCAGAGTCACCGGCTGGAATTTGGCGATGCTCATCGTCCAGGCACGTCCAGCCATCGCCCGTAAACCGGCGCGGAACGCCTCGGTATCGCCGCTGTTCAACCAGGCTGCTTTCAACGCTGGAAGATCCTCGGGCAAACGCTCCATCGCCAGCTCCACCAGCAGCAGACTCTCCACCCCGCAGGCTCGCTTCAAGGGGCCGTTGTCACTGCGTTGCCAGACCCGCAGCAACAGCTCCAGAGCCAGGCCGTGGGCTGCTTGTGTTGGCTGATCGGCAACGGCTTCATCGGCCTTGAGTGAACGACCCGCAAGGGGGAGAGCTCTGGACCCTCCCTGTTCAATCAGAGCCAGAGCTATGAGATAGGGAGACTCAGCCATGGGTATGCCCGCAATCCAGGCATCCTCACTGATTGGAACCGCATTGGCACCGCCTCTCGGGTGTCGTTGAACTGACGCAACGCGTGTCCTCGCCCTCCATGACAGCAATCATCCAGGACCCCCGAACAATTCTCTGTTTCGGCGATTCCAACACCTGGGGATTCAACCCGGATGGCAGCGGACGCTTTCCGCAGCCAACACGGTGGCCGAATCAGCTGGAGCGTGCACTCAACCAAACCAAGCCCGACCTGCCTTGGCGGACCGTCGAGGAAGGACTCAATTCCCGTACTTGGCTGCACGACGATGCCATCGGTTCCGCGAACTACGGCGGCGACTACAGCTGCAGCGGCCGATCAAGCCTCATGACCGCTCTCCACAGCCACAAACCGATTGATGTGGTGATCCTTGCGCTGGGTTGCAATGACTGCAAGGGCTATCTCAATCTCTCCGCCCAGCAGATCACGGCAGGCGCTCGCATCCTGATCCATGACACCCGCAGAGCACTGAACTGCGGTCCCCGCCTCGACACGCCGTCGTCTCCTCAGATCATTTTGATGACACCACCGGCCATCCGGATCACTCCCCAGTCGCTGACCTGGGGGTTCGAGGGGGCTGAGCTCAAATCCCAGGCACTGGCAGAGCACTACCGCCGACTGGCCGTTGAACTCGACGTGGCCTGTTTCGACGTGCAGCCCGTCGCCAATCCCTCGACCCTGGATGGCGTGCACTTCGATGCCCAGTCGCAGGCGCTGATTGCCGCCGGGCTTGCTGCATGCATCCGCCAGACCCTGGGGCAACACACAAGCACAGACACTTAGAACATCCGTACTAGTCTAGAAGTCTGATTTGTGCGTTTCGTCTCTGTGGCGTTCGATCACTCCTTCAGCCCAGTACCGCTGCCCCTGCGCTGCCAGCGCCCTCCGCTTCACCTGCCCTTGGCCGGCGAGCGGGTGGCCGCAGGCTTTCCCTCCCCCGCGGACGATTACGTGGAGGCGGGAATTGATCTCAACGACCAGCTGATCCGCCATCCCACCAGCACGTTCTTTCTACGCGTGAGCGGCGATTCCATGACCGGTGCCGGGATTCACGACGGCGACCTTCTGGTGGTGGACCGCAGCCTCGACCCCAGGCCGGGTCGGGTCGTGGTGGCCGTGCTGGATGGCGGTTTCACACTCAAACGCCTGGCACGCCATCGCGGCCAGCTGCGACTGGAGGCCGCCAATCCCGACTATCCACCCCTCGATCTGCACCGCTGCGGTGATGTGCAGATCTGGGGGGTGGCGATCCATGTGATTCACCCCCTCTAAACACCATGAGCCGGGTCACCGCCCTGATCGACGCCAACAATTTCTATGCCTCCTGTGAACAGAGCCTCGATCCATCCCTGCTGGGACGCCCAGTCGTCGTGCTGTCCAACAACGACGGCTGCATCGTGGCCCGCAGCGCCGAAGCCCGGGCCCTCGACATCGCCATGGGCACCCCTTACTTCAAGGCGAAACAGACCCTGGAGGCCCAGGGCGTTGTGGTGCGCAGCTCCAACTACGCCCTCTATGCCGACATGAGCCAGCGGCTGATGAGCCTGCTGGAAAGCCAGGTGGAAGAACTCGAGGTGTATTCCATCGATGAGGCCTTCGCTCGCATCAGCCGTCCTGCGACTGGCGATTTACGCCCCTGGGGCCGACGCTTGCGAGCCCTGGCACGGCGCAATCTGGGGCTGCCGATCGCCATCGGGCTAGGAGCGAGCAAAGGCCAAGCGAAGCTCGCGAACCGCCTGGCGAAGGTGGAGGCCAGCCATGCCGGCTTGTTCGATCTCGGAGACTGCAACGACCGGGATCACTGGCTGGAGACGATCGCCATTGAGGATGTGTGGGGAATCGGCCGCAAGCTGGCCCACTGGTGTCGCCTGCGGGGAGTCCGCAATGCGCGGGAGCTGCGCGACATGGCCAGCGGCCCGCTGCGGGCCAAAGCCGGTGTGGTGGGGCTGCGCCTGCAACGGGAACTGCAAGGTCACGCCTGCCTCCCCCTCGATCTCACCCCGGCTCCCAAACAGGAAACCTGCGTCAGCCGCAGCTTCAGTCGACCGGTCACCTGTGTGAACGAGCTGCGCGAAGCCGTGGCCACCTATGTGGTGCGAGCAGCCGAGAAACTACGCCGGCAGAATCAACGGGCCGCGGCCCTGAGTGTGTACACCCGCACCAGTCCGTTCGTGCCCGCCTTCTACAGCCGCAGCGCCAGCACCTCGCTCGACCTGCCAAGCAACGACACCCAGGTGCTGCTGCAGGCAGCCCTTCCCCTGGTGGAGCGCATCTTTCAACCCCATCGGCAACTGGCGAAAGCTGGAGTTCTCATGCAGCACCTGCAGGGCACCGAGCAACTGCAACACCACCTGCTGGTGCCCTGCAACGCGGTGGATCAGGCACGCCGGGAGGTGCTGATGCGCACCATCGATCAGCTCAACCAGCGGCATGGGCGGGGAACCATTCAGTGGGCCGCCTGCGGCCTGCATCCAAGCTGGGCGATGCGGCGTGGGCAGCTTGGCCGCGCTGCCACCACCCGCCTGAGCGATGTGCCGATCGTGCAAGCCTGAACCGGATGTCAGCGCGGGGAAAGAAACGCGCAATCACCAAGGGAGGTGACGACCTCGCTGACTCCAGCTTGAAAACGACGGTCATCGATCGCGCCGGTTCTGGCGAAGCTGGCCTTCAGCGCCTGCAGTTGGGACGCTGCTGCCTCAGGGGACAGCACCTTGTCGTCTCTGACCAACGAACAGAAGCTGGCCGCCGTTCCGTAGCCAAAACCCTTGGAGAACGCACGACGCCCGAACCAGGCTGCTGAAACCGGCAGGATCACGCCTCCGCCAACAAGCACAGCCAGGATCAAGGTCCACAAGCGTCCACCTTGCACCCAGTAGGGAACGAGGTAGAGGCCGTCATCAGCGGGTGAACGGTCTCGGCGGGGATCGTCAGGCATCAGAAAACACAGCAGAACAGCTGTGTTGTGACAGGATCGGCACTCGCAAATTTAGGTAAGAGAGTGCTGCGCCAACGGTTATTCACTGCAGCGCTGCTTCTGGTTGGTCAACAAGTCGTAGCGGCTCCAGTGATTGCTGCGCCAGCGGCCAGCGCGCAGCAGATCACGCTCAAACTGAAGAACGGCGACACGCTGAAAGGCGTGCTGGTTCCCGACGAGAGCACAGAGGCCGTCACGATTCTTCTGCATCCGGTGCTCGGTCGCTTACGGATCCCTGCCACGGCCCTGATCCCTCAACCACCAGCAAAACCATGGAAGCTGAGTGTGTCCGGAGGACTCTCTGCCAACAACACAGACGATGACCTCTCTGCTGGTGGAACCTTTCAGCTCGACACCAGCTACAGCGAGGGTGCTGACAAGGTGGCCTTGAAAGGACGTGCCACCTATGAGGTGTCGCGCGATCAAGGAGAAACCGCCTCAACAACAGACACCAACGAAGGCAATGGCGAACTGCGCTACACGCGCAGGCTGGGGAGTCGCCTGAATGCCTACGCAGCCACCAACTTCAATTACGACACGCTCAACACCATCGGAACCGACGTGTTTGTGGGGTCCGCTGGCTTGGGCTACGACCTGATCAAGAACAAAACCACAACCCTGAATGTCTCTTTGGGCCCCTCCTTTCAGCAGATCTGGGGAGGGCCAGGCTGTGAAGCGGATCCAGTCTGCGGACAAGCCTTTGCGGCAGGAACCGCCAGAGCAGAGCTGGAATGGAAACCAAGCTCGCTCGCCAGCATCACGGTGACCAACAGCTACACAGGCGCCTACGTCAATGGCATCGCCACGAACAACACCTTTTCGGTTGCCCTGAAGATCTTTCCCATGGGGAATCAACGGCTGTTCACGTCACTGAATGGCCAGACGATCTACAACGAACTGCAGAGTCCAACAATCAACAACAGCGTTTCCATGCAGCTGGGGGTCAAGCTGGATTGAGCTCAAGCGTGCTGCAGCAACTGCACTTCCTGGGAGCGGCTGCTGTACAAGAGCACCATGCGCTCCCCATGGGCGTTGAGCCCTGTCTGCTCCCTCAGCAGATCGGTACTGGCGAGCGCCAGTCCACAGGTTTCGCAGAACAGCACCGGCAGCGTGCCGCCATGGCCAGCGGCCCGCTGCGGGCCAAAGCCGGTGTGGTGGGGCTGCGCCTGCAACGGGAACTGCAGGGTCACGCCTGCCTCCCCCTCGATCTCACCCCGGCACCCAAACAGGAAACCTGCGTCAGCCGCAGCTTCAGCCGGCCGATCACCGACCTGGAGGAACTGCGCGAAGCGGTGGCCACCTACGTGGTGCGCGCCGCGGAAAAATTGCGCCAGCAGCATCAGCGCGCCGCTGCCCTCAGCGTTTACACCCGCACCAGTCCTTTCGTCCCCGGTTTCTACAGCAACACCGCCAGCACCCGTCTGGACCTACCCAGCAACGACACCCAGGCCCTGCTCAACGCAGCTTTACCTCTGGTGGAGCGGATTTTTCAGCCGCACCGCCAACTCGCCAAAGCCGGCGTGCTGATGCAGCACCTGCAGAGCACCGACCAGCTCCAACATCACCTGCTGGTGCCCTGCAGCGCCGCCGAGCAAGAGCGTCGGCAGGCGCTGATGGCCACGATCGATGCGCTGAACCGGCGCTATGGCCGTGGCACGGTGCAATGGGCCGCCTGTGGCCTGGATCCGAGCTGGGCGATGCAGCGGGAACGGCTGGGCCGGGCCGCCACGACCCGACTGCGTGATGTGCCGATCGTGCAGGCCTGAGCCAGCTTCACCTTGAAGGGCAACGACGGTGGACGTGACCGTGCTGACTCCCTCTCAGTAGAAACGGGCGGCGCTCATAAAGCCGCGACAAAGACAAAAAGAAGCTCCAGCAAGCAGCAGACAGGCACCACAGGTGATCAAGGCATCAGGTTGCAACCCATCAGCGATGAAACTTGATGGGGTGCAACTATCCAGGGAAGCCCCTACGCAGTTGATACCAGGCAAGGGTAGAGGCGTGAACCTTGATTCAACCTGATGCGTTGAACGAGCACCTTTATCTTCCATTCATCCCGATGATGCGTCATCAAGACAGATGACCTCCATCAATCATGATCTGTTCGAAGGTGATTGAATCGGTACGGACCACGATACCTAGATCAGTGTCTGATGCTGTCAAGAACCAGGAGCTTGGGCCAGTGGATTGGAGAATGAGATCGTCGCGCTTGAGATTCAGACCTCTCAGATCCAGCCGATCTTCAGGAGCGAAACCGACGAGCACATCGGGGCGGAGCAGTGTAGATTCATTGATTGACTCAATCACAAACCGATCGGCACCATCGCCTCCAACCAAGCGATCGGCACCTCCACCTCCAATCAGGATGTCATCTCCTTCCAGTGATTCCAGTCGGTCATCAGAGCTGCTGCCAGTCAGAACGTCATTGCCAGGGCTACCAAGCATCGGCATAGGAGATCGCTCCGCCGAATAGGGTTGTTGGATACCTGTTGGGATAATTCGCACAGAGTTGCCGTCCGTTCCAGCGAATAATGGCAGCATGAGTGCATCAGTTTCGCGTCTGGCGAAGCCATCCACCGTTTCACCATTCGGTGCAACCTCTTCCCACGGAAGATGGATCTGATCAGCATGCATGCTCCATCCCGGCGCAAATCCCGATTCACCGTTTCGGAAACTGAGATCGTCTGGATTGCCGCGTTGCAACCTCAGATCCAGGTCACCGCCTGCTTCTGGCAATGACATGTAGTCGGAACTAACTAGGTGAAGGTTGTTGTTGATTCTGCCGTAGTGAATTTGGAGTTGAAGCTGGGGAATCAGCAAAGGATGTTCATTGGGGCCAACCCCAGATCCATCTCCGTAGGCGACATGGCTTTTGTGGTCGGGGCTATCCAGGGATTGACCAGTCCAGTATTCCGGAAAAATGATCACTGCCTGCAAAGGTAGATCTCGCCATTCATCGCCAAGGGGGATGTGGTCATAGGAAGCTAATTCGCCGATGTAGTTCCAGAACACCTGGGCCCTCGACTGGCGATTCTGAGGGCGAGCCGAACCAGCGATCATTTTCAGGCCGATAGGCATGTTCACGAGCTCACTGGGTTCGTTCGGCTTCAGGACGCTGTAGTAAGCGATGGATGTTGCCTTAGGAGTGACATAGGTCTGTTCACCGCCAACGCCGTCGGAGCCCTCATCAATCAGACTAGGTGTCCAATAGGTGGAGATATTATTGATCGGAATTGCCGCTGTGTCGGAAGCATCCATCAGGGATGCCACCGTGGACGACGCGCCGGTTGTTGGATTTGCGAAGAAGTCATGGGCATGCATGAACTTTGTGTTTCCAGGCGCCACAATCGGATCAACCGTCGCCCGGTGGCTGAAGGCGATTGTTGAAACAAATTCACCCTGGTTGAATCCGGTTGCTTCAAAAGCGCTGACTGTGTTGCTGTTGAGTTCGTCTTGTGCATCTGACTCGGGGCTGGGGGGAGCAGGGATGATCCCGTCTGCGTCGAGGTCAATCTGAAAGAGCTCTTCTGTTTCCGGTACTGAAAGCACACCTGGAGCATCTTCTCCGATGAACAGACCAGAGGGATCGAGAATCCAGCTGAAGTCGCCCCAGGGCCCGCGATCGAGAACGCGGAGCTGTCCGTCTTCATCAACGGCAGCGGAAACAAGTGCGGCATCGCCGCGCTGGAGTGGAATATCCCCCTGCCAGTAAGAATCGTTGCGGCGAATCAGAAGGGGCTGATCAGAAGCGTTCTGCTGGATGAAGGCGAGTCCTGTGGTGTCATCCACAAGCAGGCGTGCTGAGCCGGAATCCGCAACCACACGGAGATCGCGTTCGTCTTGTGCATCTGACTCGGGGCTGGGGGGAGCAGGGATGATCCCGTCTGCGTCGAGGTCAATCTGAAAGAGCTCTTCTGTTTCCGGTACTGAAAGCACACCTGGAGCATCTTCTCCGATGAACAGACCAGAGGGATCGAGAATCCAGCTGAAGTCGCCCCAGGGCCCGCGATCGAGAACGCGGAGCTGTCCGTCTTCATCAACGGCAGCGGAAACAAGTGCGGCATCGCCGCGCTGGAGTGGAATATCCCCCTGCCAGTAAGAATCGTTGCGGCGAATCAGAAGGGGCTGATCAGAAGCGTTCTGCTGGATGAAGGCGAGTCCTGTGGTGTCATCCACAAGCAGGCGTGCTGAGCCGGAATCCGCAACCACACGGAGATCGCGTTCGTCTTGTGCATCTGACTCGGGGCTGGGGGGAGCAGGGATGATCCCGTCTGCGTCGAGGTCAATCTGAAAGAGCTCTTCTGTTTCCGGTACTGAAAGCACACCTGGAGCATCTTCTCCGATGAACAGACCAGAGGGATCGAGAATCCAGCTGAAGTCGCCCCAGGGCCCGCGATCGAGAACGCGGAGCTGTCCGTCTTCATCAACGGCAGCGGAAACAAGTGCGGCATCGCCGCGCTGGAGTGGAATATCCCCCTGCCAGTAAGAATCGTTGCGGCGAATCAGAAGGGGCTGATCAGAAGCGTTCTGCTGGATGAAGGCGAGTCCTGTGGTGTCATCCACAAGCAGGCGTGCTGAGCCGGAATCCGCAACCAGCAGTAACTGGCTCTCAGGGACAACGTCGAGATCAATGTCAAACTTCGCCGCTCCAAGACTGTCACTTCCTCCTTCTTCAAACAAACCCCAATGATTATCGCCACCCTTCCAGGATTCATCACTCAAGTTAAAGTAAAACATGGCATCAAAGCGTGCCAGATCTCCTTGAATATAGTCTCTCGTGCTCTGAAAGTAAGTCTCCATATTTTCAGCATTGGTAACACTTTGGGCACCTCCAACGCTTTGCCACCCGGTCTCACCGAGAATGAGAGGGGTGCTATGCAAGCCAAAGTTATCGAGAGTCTTGCGAAACAAAGCCTCGTCCAACTTCAGCACTTCAATCTGCCTGCCTGGAGTCCACTCTGGGTTCCAGCGATTATCAAAAAAGCCTGCATAGGAGTGAACGTTAATATAGTCAAGCTTTCTCAACAACTCTTCGCCATTCTGCGCCCAAAAGCTACTGTTACCTCGAAGCGTTTCTCCCGAAAAATTATACGTCAGCGGAATTTCGCTGAACTCTCTGAACAAATTAATGTGTTGAATCACATCGGCAACCGTTAAGCCCGTATTGTTCCAGTCGGCCAGTTGTTCATTCCCTAGGCTGACTCCGATGACCAGGTCAGGGTGGGAGTTGATTGTTTGCAAGGCAGTGACAATCTTCTGCTCCGCATCGCTATCTTTGCGGAGATAAATGCCTGCTTGAACTTTCAGGTTGAGGCCCAGATCAACGATAGCTTGAAGGATTCGACCCGTGTAGGCATTGGTGTCCCAGGTGCGAATCGTGTCGAACCCGAGTCGAGTGATTTCCTGCAGGGCTGACTCCAGCCGCGCCTGGTCATCCCATCGGCCCAAGGAATCCACTGAGAAGCCAATGCCGCTTCTGCCACTCCAGAAACTCTTCTCTGAGGCCGATAGCACTGGTGGCTGAGAGTCGGAGGTACCAGCCAAGATCCTCGAATGGTCGTTCAATGATGAACACAGGATGTACATGCCTCCTCATTGTCCGACTGGAGTCGTACTGAGACATCCATCAAAAGTTGTAGGCCCTGTATCTGAATATTTACGAGTGCCAAGTTAAGGCCATTGCTTTATTTTGATGTTAGTGACATTCGCGGCGGGCCGTTATCAGCCAGTCCCCAACTACATAGGCCAGTACGTAAGGCGCGTGTCGCAAGATGAGCCCTGTTGCTGACGTTCAACTTTTGCATCAGATTATACACATGCCGTTTTACCGTCGCCTCACTGATACCCAAACGTTCACTGATCTGTCCATTCGTGAGACCGTAGACAATTTCGACGAGAACTTCCTCCTCCCGCGTGGTCAAGCTTTCTATTCTTTCTGCTTGAGGATGGCAGTCACTACGAAGCAGTTGTCGCTGGAGATCAGGATCACAGTAGGCTCCGTCGGTAAAAAGGGCACGGTAGGCATCATATAGTCGCCCACCTCCTGTCTTCCGTCGTAAAACAATCACTTCACAACCGGCCGTCCATGCTTCTCTGCTCCCACCTATATGGGGAGAACGCTGGATCAGCATGACGCGTTTCGAAGCATACTGACGTTTGATTTCTGCTGCAAGCTGAGATCCATCTCCGGATTCGAGATCACTGCAGATAATCAGATGACTAGGTTGATGCTCCAGAATCAAATCATGAGCTTCTGATGCGCATGTGCACAAAGACACAAGGCGGAGTCCTGGATTGATTCGTTCATAAGCAACAACCATGAAGCCCGGTGAAAGGTCACCAGCCACAATCATCAAACGAGAGTCAACGACAAGGCTGGCAAGCTTGTGCAGACTTTCCCTTGTGGATTCAATTAACGCGCTACCATCCATCAACCATTCAGTGGATTAAATCATCACTGTAAGCCACGTTCCCAGTGAAGCGTCCTATGGTGTGAAGTGACCCAAGGGGATCAGCTGCGGCATGGGTGGAAACCATTCATGGGCTGCCATAGGCCAACATCCGAGCTGGCAATGTGCCGGTGGTCGGGCCTGAACATGACGTCAGCGAGGGGAGAGGAATGCACAGTCTTCGAGAGAGGCGACCACCTCGCTGACTCCATCTTGAAAAAGGCTGACATCGATCACATCGGTTCTGGCGAAACTGACTTTCAATGCCTGAAGTTGGGATGCTGCCGCCTCAGGGGACAACACCTTGCCATCCTTGACCAGCGAACAGAAGGTGGTCGCCGCTCCGTAGCCGAAACCGCTGGAGAATGCACGACGCCCGAACCAGGCTGCTGAAATCGGCAAGATCACGCCTCCACCAAGGAGCCCAGCCAGGATCAAGGTCCACAGGCGTCCACCTTGCACCCAATAGGGAACGAGATAAAGACCATCGTCGGCTGAAGAACGGTCACGGCGGGGATGGCCTGGCATCAAAGATGGCTTATTCAAGCCTCAACATAGGTTCGACTTTAACTGTGAACCAATAATCCAGAGGTGTCATAAATTGGGAATCATCGCTTGCATGCAGGTGCACATTGAAAGAGATCCAAACAGTCGAAGTAGGGCTAAACGGAAGAACGAGAGAGACATAATTACCAGAAGTAACCTGTAGCAACTTACTAGCAAGCCAAGAAAATCACCAGTTTTTAATTTTTTAAGCTATCAAATTTGAAACAGTAAAAATCAAGTCATTGAAGTCATTATCCCCATTAACAGTATCCTCAAAGCCAATAGAAAGTGAACTGTCGGAGTTTAACGAGGACAAGCCGACAAAATGACTTGACGTGGGTCCATAAGTTCCGAAAATATTTCCATTGACTTCGACAACAAAGCCATAATTTTTATTTGTTTCGAGTTCCTCTAAAGCGTAAGTTTTTTCACCACCATAGGCAGGAAGCTTGGACGGGTCGAATGTGTGCTTAGCATTTTCGATGGCTTTACTAAAATAGATATCTTGATCGGGATAAAATTGATTCATATCTTTATCTTTTAACGCGCCAGTTATAGAGTCAGCTTCATAAATGTGAACAGTGGCATCGAGAACGCCCAATTTTTTGATATTTAATTGCCAATTCGCTCCAACTGCCGTTGACTCTGCACCCATAGCCTCAGGGATTGTCTGGACATCCACAACTTCATACATCCAATCGTTGATATCTTTGGGGTTAACTGGCGCCCAGGATTGCACAAGTTCACCAACTCCAGGCCCAAGCTGCGGATCATCAAACCAATCCTTGTCAGTCGGATAATACCAATCATAGGTGTAACCATTACCAGTCCACGGGAACACATCATTCAAAGTATTTTGTTCCCACCAATTTTTGTACCAATCGCTGAAGCTCAGCGTTGATTGGCCCTTTGCTTTAGGATAAACTGTGTTGAGCAATCCTTCGCCTATCTCTGGATTGTAGAACTCGATATCTTTACCTTCAGGGATTGTGAAGGTATATTTACCTTTAAATTTACCGTCTTTTTGCTTTGCAAATCCTTCAAGAGCGCCGGATTGGGTATTACTAGGCTTTTGAAAGTCTGTGTCAGACGGATTATTAGGATTAAAGCCACCTCCTTTAGGGCGAAAGACTGAACTTTCTGGCACCCATAATGTGACAACAAATTGGAAGTCGGTAAATTTTGCTCCAGGCACTCCAACAGTATCTGGATAACGACCATAAGGGTCTACGTTGTTATTGGTTCCATTGACTAAATTCAAGTCATACTGATCAGATTGATCGGGTAAACCCTTCCTCAGGCTGCCATTTAAGTAAAAGAATGATGCTGATTGTTGATTCTCAGCTGTTGAAGTGGGATCATTGATAACTGCAGCGTACCAAGGGAAGGCACCAGTTTGGGATGGATCTTTTTTGAGAACATCATGATAGGAAGGGATTTTTGCACTCCTTAAAATCTCATCGCTGGTTTTGGGAATAGCACGATTTTTCTCGTCAGTTTTAATAATTGGATTGATGCCATTAATGCCAAAGATAACATCATCTTTTGTGAATTGATAAGCAACCTTGATACGCCCCTTTGTATCTGTTATTGGCTGACTCAGTTCAATTTTTGGATACGTTGATGGCATTGCTGCTGAGCGTATTAATAGCAGTAAGATAATTGGCATTTGAATATTTCAGGTCGCTTGCCCATGATTTGCTTAGAGCATCTTTATATGAAAGCTGAATGACAGTATTTAAAGATGAAAGCTGAATTTCAACTCCGTTTTCGAAAGTAGCTAGTAGAGTATTGGCACTTGATTCATATGTTTTGGCTCTAATAATTTCGGAGGTGCCTTCTTTTCTGATTATCAGTGTGTAATCACCAGGGTCAAAAATAGTATTAACAGTATCATCATTGAAAGCAATTTGCGAAGTTGATATGGATCGACCCTCGGTTTCAAGCCAATTATCCAATGAAAAATTAGCTTGAGCAATGGAATACCTATCTGCGCCACGACTCTCCAAGACAATGGGATTCAAATTTTTCACATCATCTTTCTTTATTTTCTCTTTTCCTGGTGATAAGAAAATTTCATATGAATTTTGCCCAGAATCAACCCGTGTGAAAATCAACCCTGAGGGATTATTCAGCGTAATCGAATTTGCATTCGCTTTGAATCCAGAAATCTGGTTAGGAGTGAAGTAAAAGCTCATGCCTTGGATCAAGGATCAATCTCTATTTTTTTAGAGAATCGAGATAGCGGTGTCAACGCTTGATCCGAAAGATGTCGAGACTGTGATATTTTCACTCCAGAAGCAGCCACCCTCATGGATGGCCGATAGCTCAGCTTGATCGTCAGAATCACTGTTACCAAGCCTGCTGCAGCAGCTGCACTTCCTGGGAGCGACTGCTGTAAAGAAGCACCATGCGCTCCCCGTGGGCATTGAGCCCTGTCTGCTCCCGGAGCAGATCGGTACTGGCCAGCGCCAGTCCACAGGTTTCGCAGAAGAGCACCGGAAGCGTGCCGCCATGGCCCGACATCTGCTGCAGATCGAGAGCCTGACGAGCGGCCCGCTGCGCCTTCTCAAGGCCCAAGCGCTCCACCAGTGAGGGCCAGAGACCATTCACAGGTTCACAGGTACTGAAATCAATGGACGATCCCGTCATCAGACCGGTAATTGCTCAATGGCCACCACAATCATCTGCGCCGTCACCGGAATGGTTTCCAGGGCATCGTTGTTGTCGAGGTAGGCATCGAACGATGCAAAACGCTCGATGCGGGGCTCGGCGCCTTCGGCGGCACAGGCCTTGATCCAGTCGTTGTCGTCGGGCTTCACCGCCACATAAGCCTGAAGAGCTTCCTCGAGGTCACCGCCATCACCGATGCCCTCCCCGTGCCAAATCGCCTCAAAAAATTCAGACATCGCAAACAGGAAACAGACGACGGTTGCGGTTAGCGATCGCCACCAACGACAGCATGACCGGCACTTCCACCAGCACGCCCACCACAGTGGCTAAAGCAGCACCGGACTGCAAACCGAACAGACTGATCGCAACGGCAACAGCCAGCTCAAAGAAATTCGAGGCGCCGATCATGGCGCCCGGTGCGGCAATGACACGCGGCTGCCCCCAGAGACGCATCCACTGCGCCGTGATCCAGAAGATCAGATAGGTCTGCACGATCAGGGGCACGGCGATCAACGCGATCGCCAGGGGGTCCGCAAGGATCGATCCCGCCTGGACCATGAACAACAGCAGCACCGTGCCGATGAGGCAGACCACGGTGAGCGGTTTCAAACGCTGCTCAAGTCTGTTGATGCGCGTTGTGTTGTTCAGAAAAACCCGAGTGAGCCAGCCGGCCGCCAACGGAACCACAACAAACAATCCAACCGCAGCGATCAGGGTGTCCCATGGAACGAGAACCTCACTCACGCCAAGCAGCAAGGCGGCAATGGGTGCGAAGGCAAACACCATGATCAGGTCGTTCACTGCCACCTGCACCAGGGTGTAGTTGGCGTCTCCATCACTGAGACGACTCCAAACGAACACCATGGCGGTGCAGGGGGCCACACCAAGCAGGATCATGCCGGCCACGTATTGATCACCGAGTTCAGCGGGAATCCAGGCAGAGAACAGGCCGCGGATGAACAGCCAGGCCAACGCCGTCATCGTGAGGGGCTTGATCAGCCAGTTCACCGCAACGGTGATGAGCAACCCGCGCGGTTGACGGCTGAGGCCTCCAATTGCGGAGAAATCCACCGCCAGCATCATCGGGTAGATCATTCCCCAGATCAGCAGGGCGATCGGGAGATTGATCCCTGCCACTTCAAGCGATGCGATCGCCTCCGGCAAGGCCGGAACCGCTGCACCGAGGGCGACGCCGGCAATGATCGCCAAGGCGACCCAGAGACTGAGAAAGCGCTCGAAAACACCCATCAGGCTTTGAGGAGTTCGGTGGGATTGTCGCTGACGCCAGGAGCCACGCCGTCGCCGTAACCAGCGCAGCGCTGTTGATCAAGATGCAGGATGTGACGGCGTTCGCTGTAGTACAGCTCCTGGAACCGCAAGGCTTCGGCATTGAGGTCGTCGAACATGGCTTGAATGCGCTGTTCCATGTCCTCGGTTTGGGGCTGCTGCTGCTCACGCTCCTCATCGATCAGCACGGCGATGCAACGTTCCAGCGTCTGCAGCCGCTGCCCGGCCCAGGCCTCAAGCAGGTGGCGGCAGCGCTTGTTGCTTTTCTGACGCTCGAGCATGGCGGCCGTTCCCCGCAGCTGTTCCATCGGCCGAGACAGCGCCACTTTCTGAAGCTCACCGGGTTCCAGCAAGGGGGTGAGGCGTGTCACCAGGGCACTGTTCTCCAGAAGCAGTTGATCGGTGAGCAGGCGGGGCAGATCCAGATCAGCCAATTCATCGCCGCGATCGTCGCCGCGGCTGATCGCTTCGAGGCGCACACTGCCAAGGTTTCCCTCCTCCAACTCCGTGAGGCACGACCAGAGCAGACGGTGATGCTGCAGGGCGAAATCCTCGAGTTCACGCTTGCGCAGCTCCTGGCGGATCGCACCGCGGTAGGAGGGGCAATGCAGATAGAGCCGCAGGATTTCCGCTTCGCAACGTTCTCGCTGACTGGCTTCCCCTGATTTCTCATGACGGGCTGAACGCCCATGCCAGCGCTGGCCCTGCACCTGCTGGCGCAGATCCTCTTCCAACTGAAGAGCCAAGCGCCCCTGGCCGCCGCTGAGGCGCTCGGACACTTGCTGGATGTAGTGGGTGCGAATCGCCGACTGAGGCAACTTGCCCAGCAGTTCCACAAGGGCCGAAACGGAACGCTGGAACTGATCGGCCTTGCTGAGATCACGCCCCTCCAGCACCTGCTCGATCTGCCAATCGAGCCAGAGAGGTGCCTGATCCAGAAGAGCCCTGTAGTCGCCGGCACCTTGGCCCTTGAGGAATTCATCGGGATCCTTCCCGGAAGGAAGGTGAAGCACGCGCAGCTCAAGCTGCCCCTGAAGGGCCAGTTGTTCCACTTCGCCGATGGCGCGATTGGCGGCGCGAACACCGGCACCATCAGCATCGAAGTTGAGCACGATGCGCTTGCCATCGCAGCAGCGGCACAACTGCGTGATCTGCTGGCTGCTCAGAGCCGTGCCCAGAGAAGCCACAGCATTGGTCACGCCGGCGGCGTGCAGGGCGATCACATCGAAATACCCCTCCACCACAACGGCACGATCGTCCTTGCGGATCGCTGAAGCCGCCCGATCAAGGCCAAAAAGGTGCTTGCCCTTCTCAAACACCTCCGTTTCGGGGGAGTTGAGGTATTTGGGTTCGGTGCCATCAAGGCTGCGGCCGCCGAAACCGATCACGCGCCCCTGACGATCTTTGATCGGCACCATCACCCGATGCCTGAAGCGGTCATAAAAACCATTGCCGCCCTTCCTGGGCACCACCAGACCTGCGGCCTCGAGATGCTGAGGATCCAATCCCTCTACCTGCTGGAGATGCTTCAGCAGGCCGTCCCACTGATCAGGCGCATAGCCCAGTTCAAACTGCTCAAGGGTGGCGTCACTGAGCCCACGCTTGTCCTGGAGGTAACGCAGCGCCTCGGCGCCGGAGGCGACCTTCAACTGGCTACGAAACCAACCCGCCGCCAGCGCCAGCACGCGATGCAACGTGTCCCGTCGCGACAGCTGTTGTTTCAGCCGCTCCTGCTGGGGACCGTCCACGGTCTCCACAGGCAATTGATAGCGGCGGGCCAGATCCAGCACCACTTCGCTGAAGCTCTGGCGTTGAAACTCCATCAGGAATTTGATGGAGTTGCCGCCGGCACCGCAGGAGAAGCAGTAATAGAACTGCTTGGCTGGCGACACCGTCATCGACGGCTTGCTGTCGTCGTGGAAGGGGCAGATCCCAACAAACTCCCTGCCCTTTTTTTTGAGCACCACGTGCTCACCCACCACATCCACGATGTCGGCCCGCTCCTTGACGGCCTCAATGGTTCGGGGATGCAGGCGGGCACTAACCATGGACCCATTGTGAAAGACCCAGGCGCTGGCGACGAGACATCCGCCTCACACCGGTCGACGCGAGGGGTGGCAAGGTTGTTGCAGTGATGGCGGACGTGTTGATGCGGAGCCTGTTGGCAGCGATCCGCGGAACGCAGTCGCCCCAGGAGTGGAGAGCCTGCACCTATCTGCTGGGTGCAGCACTGGCCTTCAGCCTGATGACGGTGTGCGTCAAGCACCTCGGCGGCCGTTTGCCCGTGGCGGAGATTGTGTTGATCCGATCACTGATCAGCATCGCGATCACCCTCACGATGCTGGCGCAAGTGAACATTTCCCCCTGGGGCCATCAGAAAGGACTTCTCCTGGTGCGCGGGGCGCTCGGCACCATTGCATTGCTGCTCTTCTTCCAGGCCTTGGCCAGCTTGCCCCTCGCGGCAGCGACGCTCATTCAATACACCTACCCCACGCTGACAGCACTCTCAGCCTGGGCGCTGCTCAAGGAACCGATCCGCAAACGCATCGGCTTGGCCATCGTGCTCGGCCTCATCGGAGTGATCCTGGTGGTCCAACCCGAATGGATGGGGCAGTCGGTGGCAGGACTGCCGGCCATGGCTGCGCTGATCGGACTGGGCGGAGCCCTGATGACGGCCTTGTCCTACGTGAGCGTGCGCCAACTGTCGGCCAGAGAGCATCCGCTGGTGATCGTTTTTTATTTCCCCCTGGTGTCTGTGCCCGCCACGCTGCCGCTTCTCGTGAACCAGCTGGTTCTCCCGAGTGCCATGGACTGGGTTTGGCTCATCGGGGTTGGTTTGTTAACGCAGGTGGGGCAGGTCTGGCTCACCCAGGGTCTGGCCGCACTCCCGGCAGCGCGCGCCACATCGATCAATTACGTCCAAGTGGTGTTTGCCACCCTCTGGGGTGTGCTCTTCTTCGCAGAGCCGGTTACCGGAACTGTGATTGTTGGTGCGCTCTGCGTTCTTGGAGCCACGCTGATCAGCTTGAGTGCCCGTCAGTCGATGGCGAGGGGGTAGGTGACCCAGGCCTGCGATGCCCCATCGTCTGAGCCGCTGGGAATCGCCAGGCGCCAGCTTTCACCCCGTTCACCCCGTTCGAGATACAGCTCAAATGCACTGTCGACCTTCACGGCATCACCAGGCAGACGCCAGTCAAAGCGACCGGTGAGGTGCATGCCTTTCTGCTCACCGATGCGGATCGCGTCCTGATCGTCCAGCCGAACCCGGCTGACCTCGGGAACGCCAGCGGCATCCAGATCCAGGGAGCGGGCGATCGAGGTTTGCGTGAGCTGAATCTGCTGGCTCAGGGCACTGAGCAGAACGGAGCGCGGAGGCTGATCGGAAGCAACGCATGCCGACAGGCCTGCGCTGAGCGCGAAACAAAGCAGCACTGAAACCGCGCTCTGGAGCCAGCGACGAAACGGCACGTGCATGGAGGACAGGCTCGACAGATCAGGCAGCATGGCTTCAACAGGAACTCTCCCATGATCGGCTGGTTGCAGGGAGAACGAATCCAGAGCTGGGAGCAGGGCGGGCGCAGGGGCGTGGTGGTCGCCTGTGGCGGGGTGGGCTACGAAGTGCAGCTCACGTCCCGGGATCAGAACGGGCAAGGCACTGGCAGCGCCTGCACGCTCTGGGTGCACCAGGTGCAGCGGGACGATGGATCAACGCTGTTTGGATTCTGCGATCAACAGGAGCGCGATCTGTTCCGAACGCTCATAGGCGTCAATGGGGTTGGTCCCCAGATGGCTCTGGCCCTGCTCGATTGCTGCCGGGTTCATGAGCTCGTGGCTGCCATCGTCGATGGCGACCTGAAACGCCTCACCCAGGCGCAAGGTGTGGGCAAACGCACCG
Source organism: Synechococcus sp. BMK-MC-1 (assembly GCF_014279955.1). Classification (NCBI taxonomy): domain Bacteria; kingdom Bacillati; phylum Cyanobacteriota; class Cyanophyceae; order Synechococcales; family Synechococcaceae; genus Synechococcus; species Synechococcus sp. BMK-MC-1. Next base: position 1,085,569 of record NZ_CP047939.1, on the reverse strand, counting down.
CTGAGCGGATCGCGGTGGAACTGCGTGATCGCCTTGGCAACTGGGCACCGTTGCAAGAACCGAGCCTTTCTTTGGTGGACCGCAGCGACGTGAAGGCGATTCCCCTCGGCGAACCATGCCTGCGGGACCTGCAGATCACGCTGGAGACCCTGGGTTATGAGGATCTTGAAATCCGCAGGGCCATGCGGGCGGTGGCCTCAGGTCCTGACGTTCCGGCGGAGGATGACGGCGACGCCTGGCTGCGGGCCAGCCTGAAGTGGTTAAGCCAATCGGCCTAGGGCCCGGCGGCAGAGTAAATTGTTTGTTTGCACTGTCAGGGCCAGACGCCGCGCATGTCGCTCGATACCACCGAAAAGCAAGAACTGATCAACGCTCATCAGACCCACGCCACCGACACCGGATCGGCCGAGGTTCAGGTGGCCATGCTCACTGAGCGCATCTCGAAGCTCAGCAGCCACCTGCAGCAAAACATCCACGACTTCTCCTCCCGTCAGGGACTTCTGAAGATGATCGGCCGGCGCAAGCGCCTGCTGGGCTACGTGCGAGGCAAAAGCGAGAAGCGTTACAGCGATTTGATCGCCAAACTGGGCATCCGCGGCTGATCCGCGGTTCCAGTTTTTTCTGAGCCATGGCCGAACGACGCGATCCCCTGCCTTTTGAACCGCGGCGATCGGAACGCAGCGCTTCGGCGAGTCAGCCGATTCCCAAGGATGTGGCCAACCGCATGGCCCGCAGGGTGGCCATCGCCACCGGATTGCCCTCCTTGATGGGCATGGGCGTGTTTGTGGGGAGCTATCTGCTGGTGAGCCGCGGAATTCTGGACATCCCGCCTGGAATAACGCTGGTCACCTCAGGCTTGTTTTTCCTTCTGGGCCTGGTTGGACTGAGCTACGGGGTTTTGTCAGCGAGCTGGGAACCCCAACCCGGAACGCTGCTGGGCCTCGAACACATCAAACCCAACCTGCAGAGAATGCGCAGTTCAATCCGCGCGCAGAAGCAGAGCTGAACTCAGACGCTCAACTGAAATCAGACGCTCAGTAGGGGACGAAATCAGAGTGATCAAACCAATAACGGGTCACTGCAACTGACCCTGAAGGAGCTCTCGAGGAGATGCTTCTGCGCCGCAGCGGCATCACGAACGCAGAATTGGGGCCCAAGGCGCACATACCGAACATCAGAACCCCGTCGCACGGCGGCCACCACCGGCACGCGCACGCCGAGTTCATCCTGTTCGGGTCGATACGCCTGGAGGCATTCCCTCAGCTTGTGTTGAACCGCCACATCACTGGCCTGATCGGCGTCCAGTTCCACCATCAACAGGCGCAGGTGATCGATGGCGCGGCAGTCATCCACAATCAGCTGAACACGCTCATCGCGGCGATCCACAGCGGCCCACACCAGGAGACGGGCCTCAGCGAGCAGATGATCCGCAAGCCGGGCGTAGCTCTTGGGAAAAACCACCGCCTCACATGACCCTGTGAGATCTTCCAACTGAAGCACCGCCATGCGGTCTCCCTTTCGGGTGGTGACCTGGCGCATTTCGCTCACCATGGCAATCGCGCTCACCTTGGCCTTATCCGCTTGCTCTTCCAAACCACCAAGCCCGATCGGAGCGAGCAGTCGGGCCGGAGGGGTGAGCTGCTTGAGCGGATGGTCTGAGAGGTAGAAGCCCACCAGATCCTTCTCAAGCTTGAGCTTTTCACTGGGGTGATAGTCCTTCACCGGTGCAGCTTTGGGCGCCAGGCTCAGATCCGTGGGGGCATCAGCCTCGCCGCCGGCAGCGCCGGCCATCAGATCAAAGAGATTGCCCTGACCACTGGCGCGGTCGCGAGCGCGGGACGTCGCCCAATCCAGCAGCAGATCAAGATCGGCGATCAACTGGGCGCGGTTGGCCTCTGGCTCAAGCGCATCCATGGCACCGCAGTGAATCAAGGATTCGAGGCTGCGGCGATTGATCACACTGGAGGGAACGCGATCGCATAGATCGGCGAGGGATTCGAAGGGCCCATCCGCTTCCCTGGAACGAATCAGGGCGCGGATGGCGCCATCACCAAGATTGCGCACTGCCGAGAGACCGAACAGGATGCGCTGATCGCGGGGGGTGAAGTCGGTGCCTGACGCGTTGACATCCGGAGGCATCACCTCGATGCCCATGGCGTTGCAGTTGGAGATATAACGCTGAACCTTGTCACTGGCGCCGGCGTTGACCGTGAGCAACGCAGCCATGTAGGCCACGGGATAGTGCGCTTTGAGGTATGCGGTCTGATACGTCACAGCCCCATACGCCGTGGAGTGGCTTTTGTTGAAGCAGTACTCGGCGAAGAGCACCATCTGGTCGAAGAGTTCATCGGCAACCTTCTCGTCGACGCCGCGCTCGGAAGCACCTTTCACGAAAATGCCCCGATGTTTCTGCATCTCAGACACCTTTTTCTTACCCATGGCCCGGCGCAGCAAGTCAGCTTCCCCGAGGGAGTAACCAGCGAGATCCTGCGCGATCCGCATGATCTGCTCCTGGTACACCATGATTCCGTAGGTTTCGCTGAGAATCGGCTCCAGGGTGCTGTGGGCGAAGTCAATCGCCTCCCGGCCGTGCTTCCGGTTGATGAACTTGGGAATCAGACCGGCATCGAGAGGTCCAGGTCGATACAGCGCCAGGATTGAGGAAATATCCTCCAGCGACGATGGCTTGAGATCGCGAACGATCTGGCGCATCCCGGTCGATTCCAGCTGGAAGATGCCTTCCAGGTCACCCCGGGCCAGAAGATCGAAGGTGCCTTGATCCTGGGGAGGGAGTTGGTCGGGATCAATCCGCTCCCCACTGCTCTGAGCGACAAGTTCAAGGGTCTTGTCGATCATCGTGAGGTTTTTGAGCCCCAGAAAATCCATCTTCAGGAGGCCCATCGACTCCACATCCTCCATGAAGTACTGGGTGATCACCTGACCATCGTTGTTGCGCTGCAGGGGGACCAACTCGTCGAGGGGGTCCGCGGCAATCACCACACCGGCAGCGTGCACACCGAAGGTCTTGTTGGTGCCCTCGATGCGCATCGCCATATCAACCCAGCGTTGTACGACAGGATCCTTGTCGTACTTCTCCTTGAAATCGGGGTTCGGTGACTCATCGCCGATCATGGCCTTGAGCTTGGCTGGCTTGCCGCGCACCACAGGGATGAGCTTGGCCAGCCGGTCGGCATCGCCGTAAGGAATATCCAGCACCCTGGCCACATCCTTGAGCACGGCTTTCGACGTCATCCGGTTGAAGGTGATGATCTGTGCCACCTTCTCCTCGCCGTAACGGCGCGTGACGTAATCGATCACCTCGCCCCGGCGTTCGATGCAGAAGTCGGTGTCGATATCAGGCATCGACTTGCGTTCAGGGTTCAAGAAACGCTCAAACAGCAAGCCATTGCTCACCGGGTCGATGTTGGTGATCCCAAGGGCGTAGGCCACCAGTGAACCCGCTGCAGAGCCGCGGCCTGGTCCAACAGGAATCCCCTGCTCGCGGGCGAAACGGATGTAGTCCCACACCACCAGGAAGTAGGTGGGAAATCCCATCTGCTCCATGATCTGAAGCTCATGGGAGAGACGATCGGCATAGGTCGCCTCGATCGTCCCGTCAGCTGACAGTCCAAGCCGATCGCGCAGACCCTGCTCGGTGACCTCGCGAAGGTAAGTGACTGGCGTATGCCCCTCCGGAATCGGGAAGCGGGGCATCTGGTAGCGGCCGAGAATGTCGTAATCCTCAACTTTTTCAGCGACGGACACCGTGTTGGCAATGGCCTGCTGCACCACAGCAGGATCGAGGTGATCGGCGAACAACCGACCCATCTCCTCTTCACTCTTGAGGTATTCAGTTCCGGTGTAACGGAGGCGTTTCTCGTCGCTGATCAGTTTGCCCGTGAGCACGCAGAGAAGGGCGTCGTGGGCTTCCACGTCGTTGCTGGTCAGGTAGTGAGCATCGTTGGTGGCGACCAGCTGAATTCCCAGTTCCTGGGCAATCTTGACGATCTCCACATTCACGATGCGGTCTTCTGTAGAGCCGTGATCCTGAATCTCGAGATAGAAGTCGTCGCCGAACACCTCCTGATACCAACGGGCCACATCCCTGGCCACATCGGGCCTCTCGCGCATGATCGCTTGAGGAATCTCACCGCCCAAACAAGCGGTGGCCACGATCAGGCCTTCACTGTGTTGCTGAAGAAGGTGCTTGTCGATGCAGGCGCGCGAAAAAATTCCCCGACCACGCATGCCGCGCAGGTGACTGATGCTGGTGAGCTTGACGAGATTCCGATAACCAACGGCATTCTTCGCCAGCACAACCAGGTGGTAGCGCCGCTCCTTTTTGGGTTGGGGGTCATCAATGGAGCCATTGATGACATACATCTCATTGCCGATGATGGGCTTGATTCCCGCGCCCTTGCAAAGCTTCAGGAGCTCCACGGCCCCGTACATCACACCGTGATCCGTTAGGGCCAGTGCCGGCATGCCCAACGCCTTGGCGCGCTCAACCATCTGGGGCAGCTGGGATGCACCATCCAGAAGGCTGTAATCGCTGTGGTTGTGAAGGGGGACGAAAGCCATACCCTCAGCCTAAGGGCCGGCGCAACATGCAGTGGAAGCGCCGACATGCCGACACCGCATCTAGTGCATTCAGCCGGGAATGAACGCCGCTTCTGGACGGGTTTTCATCACATCAGCGGCCTGTTCGAACTGATGCGCCACCTGCAAAAGAAGTGGTTCCTCGAGCACGTTTCCAATCAGCTGCACGCCAATGGGCAATCCACCGGTGTCGAAACCGCAAGGGACGCTGATGGCTGGGAGTCCCGCGAGATTGGCCGGAATGGTCAGCAAATCAGAGAGGTACATCGCCAGGGGGTCATCCGCATGGGCACCGTTCCTGAAGGCCGTGCCGGGAGCTGTGGGCGTGAGCAACACATCCACAGACTGGAACGCGGCATCAAAGTCACGCCGGATCAGCGTGCGCACCTGCTGGGCTTTCTTGTAGTAGGCATCCACGTAGCCCGCAGACAAGGCATAGGTGCCGATCAGGATGCGACGCTGCACCTCACTGCCAAACCCTTCAGCGCGGCTGCGGGCGGTCATGGCAGCCAGTGAGGCCGCATCTTCGGCCCGGTATCCATATTTCACGCCGTCGTAGCGGGCCAGGTTGGCCGAAGCCTCAGACGGTGCGATCACGTAGTAGGTGGCAATGCCGTCGTTGAAGCGAGGACAGCTCACATCCACGAGGTCCGCTCCCAGAGCCTGAAGCTGCTGAGCAGCAGCGAGAACGGATGCTTTCACCTGAGGATCCAGGCCTTCCTGCTCGAAGCATTCCTTCACCAGACCAACTTTCAGGCCCTCCACAGGCCGCCCCAGGGCCGCGCAGTAATCGGGAACGGGAGCGTTCAAGCAGGTGGAGTCGCGGGGATCCGCACCGGCCATCACCTGAAGCAGCTCAGCAGCATCGGCCACGGAATGGCTGAAAGGGCCCACCTGATCAAGGGAACTGGCAAAGGCGACAAGGCCGTAACGACTGATGCGCCCGTAGGTGGGTTTCAGACCAACAACACCGCAGAACGAGGCCGGCTGACGAATGGAACCACCGGTATCGGAGCCAATGGATGCCAAGCACTCACCGGAAGCCACAGCCGCGGCACTGCCACCGGAACTGCCACCGGGAACATGCTCGGGGTTCCAGGGGTTCGCCGTTGGACCGAAGGCCGACGTCTCGGTGGATCCACCCATGGCGAACTCATCGAGATTCGTCTTGCCGAGCAACACAGCGCCGGCAGCCCAGAGACGTTCGGTGACCGTGGACTCATAAGGCGGCACGAACTGCTCGAGCATCCGGCTGGAGCAGGTGGTGCGCACTCCGCGGGTGCAGAGGTTGTCCTTGATCGCCAAAGGAATGCCTGCGAGCGGAGGCAGGTCCTCACCGGAGGCCCGTGCTTCGTCAACGCGATCGGCATCAGCCCGGGCCCGCTCAGCGGTGACCTCGAGGAAGGCATGGATTCCGGGTTCGACCGCTTCAATCCTGGCCAGATGGTGGTCGGTGAGTTCCCGCGCTGAAACCTCTCCGTTCGCCAGTTGCTGACGCCATTCGGCGATCGCCATGGTCAGGATTTTCGTGCAGTTGAGACGCTATCAGCCAGTCGAGAGACCAGTGATCCCCTCAGGACTGGGACTCAATCGTGAAGGGCTCCGTGCGACGGCAACGGATCAGGGAATGCTCGATGGCCGCAGGCGACTCAGAGGCGAGGTCTGCAAGAAAATCCGGAAGGGCTGCCTGAAGGCTGGAACGGCGAACGAAAGGGCCGTACCAGTAGGTGACATCAGGGCTCTGCGTTTGAACCCTGGCCCACCAGGCGAGTCCAAGACCGTTGGCAAGGGAGCGCATCGGCCTGTTCAGCGGGCTCATGGCGGAGCGATGAAGTCGATGCCATTGTGCCCCGATTCAGCACAGCTGTCGGCTTTCAGAGTTCAACACTTCCATCGAAACGCGGAGTCGCCAGCTCGGTGGACCGTTCAAGCTGAAGGTCCAGCACGGTTTCCGGCGCCGTAACGCTGGCATCAGGTTGCGGTGCCGCCTGCAAATTGGGGCGCACGATCTGGGGTGAAGGGTTCTGTCCACGCAGACCTTTCATCCAGCTGCGACGGGCCACTTCGTACAAGCAGAGAGCGGTCGCCACTGACGCATTGAGACTGGGCGTAACGCCCCGCAGGGGAATGCGGATCAGTTGATCGCAGTGGCGCCGGGTCAGCATCGACAGGCCCTGTCCTTCTGAACCGGTCACCACCACCAGCGGACCCTCGAGGTCAGCCTCCTCCAGCGTCTGGTCGCCCTCCTCAGCCAGGCCGACCACCCGGTAGCCCGCATCCTTGAGGGTTTCCAGGGATCGGTTGAGGTTCACGACCCTCGCGACGGGCAGGTGCTCCAGAGCGCCGGCCGCCACCTTGGCCACCGACCCGGTCAAGCCTGCACTCCGACGCTGCGGCAGAACCACGCCGTGGGCACCGAGGGCTTCTGCGGAGCGCACGATGGCTCCCAGATTGTGAGGGTCGGTCAGACCATCCAATGCCAACAACAGAGGAGCTTCCTGAAGGGCGGCACAGCCCTCGATCAGATCAGCAAGGTCCAGGGTGTCTGCAGCAGCGGTCTGCAGGGCAATGCCTTGATGAACCGCGCCACCGGTCATCTGCGCCAAGCGGGCCCACGTCACCTCCTCCACGAGCACTCCAGACGACTTGGCGTCTCTCAGTAGCTGCATGAACCGCGGTGCACTGCGCATCTCGCTGGTGCACCAGATGCGGTGAATGGGGCGACCGGCCTCAAGGGCAGCCTGGGTGGCATGGCGTCCCCAGAGGAGATCGTCGGCGACGGGATCGGCGGAATGGGAACTGGACTCGCCGCGGGGCTTCTCTTCAAACCGACGGTCCGGGCGATCCGAACGATCCTGCCGATCCGATCGCGGCGATCGACTGCGCAGGGGCAAGGCGCGGTTGCGTTCAGGGAAACGTCGGTCGTCAGTGCGTTGATCGCGGCGGCCTCGTCCACCACCGTCGAGCGAGCGCGCCCCTGAGCGCCCTGCAGGTCGCTTGAAATCGCGGGAGTCACTGCGCGAAGGACCTCTGCGCCTGCCGTCACCACCATCACGCTCTCCGCGCCAGGGGGAGGCGTCACGCGCATCACGCGCATCGCTGCGCTGCTCACGACGACGCAGTCCTGTCCCTCCCTCATCCGGTCGCGACGACCGGCCACGCGGTCCGCCTCGGGACGGGCGCCCACCCCCAGGACCCCCGCCGCGAAGGGGACGGGACGGGCGGCGGTCGAAGCGTGAGCTCATGGGATCGATGGTTATGACAGGGATGATTCGGTTTCTTCAAGGCGATCGAGAAGCTGGGCTAGCCGCGCGGGACTGTGAAGAAAGAGCCAGCCAACCATTGTCTCAAATCCCGTGGCCTTCCCATAAGCCGCGGGGTCCCCACCACGGGGCCCCTTACCGGCACGGTTGCGACCGCGACGCACGAGATCCCGTTCCAAATCGGTCAGCAGAGGCTGAAGGCGCTCCAGGGCAAGAGCCTGCGCATCAGCCCGAACCTCCGACACAACCGCACGATGCAAGTCGGCGGAACGACCAGGCCGCCGGCAATGTCGCAGCCGTTGATGGAGTTCCCAAACCGCATCACCAAGCCAGGCGAGCTGGAGAGGTCCAAGGTCTGATGCTTGCGAAGGCAAGGCCTGCTGAAGCCGGATCCAGTCGCTCAAGCAGCCAACTGCGTGAAGGCCGTCTGCAGGTCGTTCACCAGGTGCAGAAACTCTTCAAGCCTGACCAGCTTCACCGTTTGGGTGACCCGGGCATTGCCCACCATCACGAAACTGCGTTTGGCGTCTTTGCACTGCTTGACGAGCTGCACCAGAGCCCCCAAACCAGATGAATCAAGGAAATCGATCTTGCTCAGGTCGAGAACCGTTGGGGAGGCATTGGCCTTGAGAACGTCAGTGACGTAGCTGAGGAACTGCTTCTCGGAATAGGCATCCAGCTGTCCTGTGAAGTGAAACACCAGACACCCATCCTTCTGCTCAAAGCCGCCACGAAGGGAAACAGTCAGTCGCTGAAGTTCAGTGATGGGAACAGACCCCCTTGGATCGCGTCGTGCGAAGTGTAGGGATGCATACCTGTGCAGACCACGGATCAACGGCGATCCGACATCAGTGTGACGAATCGGGAAAAATGATGATCCGCGTCGTGAGGTCCAGGACTGGCTTCCGGGTGGTATTGCACGCTGAACACAGGTTGATGGCGGTGGGCCATCGCCGCCACCGTGCGGTCGTTGAGGTTCAGATGGGTGATGTCCACCTGGTCTTGGGGAAGGCTTGCGGCGTCGAGCGCAAACCCATGGTTCTGGCTGGTGATCTCCACCTGGCCAGTGGTGCCGCAGGGATGGTTGAGTCCGCGATGGCCGTAACCAAGCTTGAACGTTTCACCACCGAGGGCCAGACCGAGGATCTGATGGCCGAGGCAAATCCCGAACAACGGCAGCGTTTGCTGCGCGAGGAGGCCACGGGCCAGCTCAATCCCATGCGTGACAGCCGCGGGGTCACCAGGACCGTTGGACAGGAAAACCCCCTCGGGCTCATGGGACAGAACGGTGTTCAGATCCACCGATGCGGGAAGCACCGTGACGGCACAACCGTGGCCCACGAGCCGATCGAGAATGGCTCGCTTGATGCCGAAGTCAATCGCCACAACACGGAAGGGGTGATCGCGTCGGCCGGGTTGCAAACGACGGTCAAAGGCCACGCTGCAGGGCTTCTCCCAGGTGTAGGCCTCTGCCGTAGACACCCGATCGGCAAGGTTGAGCCCCTCCATGGAAGGAGCGGCGAGAAGCTCCTCGCGCAGATCGACCGGATGGCGCCCTGAGGACGAAATGATCCCGTTCATCGCGCCCGTTTCGCGCAGGTGACGCACCAGAGCGCGCGTGTCGATTCCCTGGATACCCACCACACCCTGCTGTTCCAGCCAGGTCTGCAGACTCTGGGTGGAGCGCCAGTTGCTGGAAACCGGAGACAGCTGGCGGGCGATCAATCCACGCACGTGGGCGTGATCAGCCTCCTGGTCGTGAGCATTCACGCCGGTGTTGCCCAGCTCTGGGTAAGTGAACGTGACCAGCTGACCGGAATAGCTGGGGTCGGTCATCACCTCCTGATAGCCAGTCATCCCCGTGTTGAAGACCACCTCACCCACGACAGTCCCCAAAGCTCCGCAGGCCAGGCCTTGAAACACGGTTCCATCAGCGAGCATCAGCATCGCCGTGTTCCCGGATGAGGCTGCATTCATTGTCGAACTGATCCCTTCAGCACGTCAGATACGTTCATTCTTCCTTGGCGGGGGACAGCGCAGTGCGCAGCTGTTCCAGGCGAGACCATGGAGAGCCTTGGGACAGGGCTGCGAGAGCCTTCTGCGCACCCTGCTTGAAATCGGATTCCACACCAGCAACCCAGAGCACAAGCGCTGTGTTGAAAGCAACCACCTCGTTCTGCGCCTGGCTGCCGCGCCCGCTCAGCAGTTCTTCAAGGATGGTCTGATTGCAAACCAGATCACCTCCACGCAAGGCATCGAGCGGTGCCTGCTGCAAACCCAGATCCTCCGGAGCAATCCATTCCGAGCGCACCTGACCCTTCTCCAGGATGCGCACAGGGTTGGGGCCCGCCAGGGAGGCTTCGTCCAAACCGCCTGATCCGTGCACCACCACAGCTCTGTCCTGCCCCAGCGAGCGCAAGGCTTCGGCCATGGGATCGAGCAGGTCATCCGTCGCCACGCCGAGCACCTGGCCATCAGGACGCAGGGGATTCACAAGAGGGCCCAGCAGGTTGAACACGGTGCGCACACCCAGGCTCTTGCGCAGCGGAGCGAGATTCACCAGTGCGGGATGCCAAGCGGGTGCAAACAGAAAGGTCACCCGTGTGGCAGGCAAGGCGTCTACCACCTGAGCGGCAGGAGCCTTGAGATGGAGACCCAAGCCCTCGAGAACATCAGCAGAGCCGACCTTGCCGCTCGCACTGCGATTGCCATGCTTTGCCACGGTGGCTCCGCAAGCGGCAGCCGTGAACGCCACAGCCGTGGAAATGTTGAAGGTGTCCGCACCATCTCCGCCCGTGCCACAGGTATCCACCAGGCGCAGAGTCGGTCGCTCGCAAGGGAGGGGGCTGGCCTGGCGCAGCACTGCGGCCATCGCTCCCAATTCGGTTCCATCCACGCCCCTCGAGCGCAGGGCCGCAAGAAAGGCACCCGTTTGCACAGGCGTGAGCGCCTCCGCAAGCCAGGCTTCCATCAGCTCTGTGGATTCGGCATGGCTGAACACACCGCCATTGAGCAAGTGATCAAGACGCTTGGACCAGGACATGGGCGAAGAAACCATGGAGCAGAGCCTCTGACGCGTTGCAGCGACCCGTGAGCAGAAAAAAACCCGGGTGCTTGAGCACTCCGGGCCAGGTGATGGGGATAAACCAATATCACCCACAATGCGCTTGCTGGCCAGTTCTTCCGGCGCCTCTTCGTCTCAGCGTTACGGGCTGTCGGATTGCTGAGCATCGAAACCGGATCCCACACCGTCCGCTTCGGATTGGCCGGGACGGAAACCTGCAGACCAGAGCGCCCGCGCCTTGCTATTGAGCTCCTCGCGGGATAGCCCCCAGAAGGTCAGAACCCGATCGAGATCGTTGCGAAGGGAAGCGGCACCGGGGAACGGTTCATAACGCATGAAAAGCCGCGCCAGGTCTGTGATTTCCTGATCGCCTGGGCGTTCACAAGCCAGCAGATGATCCACGGTGTCGCGATCAATCGCCTCGAGAGGATGGTTCTGATCACCGGAATCGGACACGCCACGCTCGCGATTGGCCGCAGCCTGACGCATCGACTGATGCCTAGGTTGTTGTCTGTTCAGGATCTCCGATGGCCGCCTTCCGCCTCGATCTGATCGGCCGCTACCTGAAACCTCACCGACGCACGGTGATGCTTGGCGCCATCGCTCTTGTGGTGGTGAACATTCTCAGCGTCACCATCCCTTTGGAAGTCCGGCGGGTCGTGGACGATCTTCAGAACGATTTTGCGCTGTCGGATGTGCTGACCCAGGCCGGCTGGATCGTTCTCCTGGCGAGCTCGATGGCGGTGGTGCGGTTGATTTCCCGTCAACTCGTGTTCGGTGTGGGGCGCCAGGTGGAGGTGGAGCTGCGCCAGAAGCTCTTTGACCAGATGCTTCAACAGGAGCCCGGCTGGGTTCAAAAAACCGGCAGCGGCGAAGTGATCAGCAGAGCCACCAGTGATGTGGAGAACGTTCGCCGGCTGCTGGGGTTTGCCGTGCTCAGTCTCACGAACACCGCGTTGGCCTACGCCTTCACCCTGCCGGCCATGTTGGCGATTGACCCAGGACTCACCGTGGCAGCCATTGCGCTTTACCCGGTGATGCTGGGATCCGTCCGACTGTTCGGGCGAAGAATGATGCATCAGCAGCGCCGGCAACAGGAGGCGTTATCAGGACTGAGCGAACTGATCCAGGAGGACCTCTCAGGCATCGCTGCGATCAAGATCTACAACCAGGAAGATCAGGAACTCGATGCGTTCAGTTCTCGCAATCGCCGCTACCGCGATTCCGCGATCCAACTGGCCAAAACCCGCAGCACTTTGTTTCCCCTCTTGGAGGGAATTTCCTCGATCTCCCTTCTCCTCCTGCTGGCCCTCGGTAGTGGGCAGCTTCAACAGGGCACGCTGTCGATCGGCGGACTCGTGGCGCTGATTCTGTATGTGGAACGGCTGGTGTTCCCAACTGCGTTGTTGGGATTCACTCTGAACACCTTTCAAACCGGTCAGGTGAGCCTTGAGCGGGTGGAGGAACTCCTCTCAAGAGAACCTTTGATTCGCGACAGCGGCCAACTGACCCCACTTCAACAGCCAGTGCGTGGCGAGCTTGAGGCCCGCAACCTGCACATCCGATACGAAGACAGTGCAAAGGACACGTTGAACGGCCTCAGCTTCCGCATTCGAGCTGGAGAACTCGTGGCTGTGGTGGGTCCCGTGGGATGCGGGAAGACGACCTTGGCAAGGGCCCTCGGCCGGATGGTGGATGTTCCAGCTGGAGAGCTGTTCCTCGATGGTCATGACGTGACCAGACTTCGCCTCGATGATCTGCGTGCTCAGATCGCTCTCGTCCCCCAGGAGGGCTATCTGTTCACCAATTCGCTGGCAGACAACCTCCGCTACGGCGAGCCTCAGGCTTCCATGAACAGGGTGGAGTCCGCAGCGGAGCAAGCACGGTTAATGAGCGACGTTCGCGGCTTCCCTGACGGCATGGACACCCTGGTCGGGGAACGGGGGATCACCCTCAGTGGAGGCCAGCGCCAGCGCACGGCCCTGGGACGGGCCCTGCTGATGGACTGTCCTGTGCTGGTGCTGGATGATGCCCTCGCGAGCGTGGACAACAACACAGCCGCTGAAATCCTCACATCAGTGCGCCGTCAGACCCAAAGAACCGTGGTGATGATCAGCCACCAGCTCTCTGCCGCTGCTGCATGCGATCGCATCCTCGTGCTCGAAGAGGGTCGCCTTGTGCAGCAAGGACATCACAATCAGCTGATCCAAGAAAGGGGGCTTTACCGCAGTCTTTGGGAGCGGGAACAGGCCGAGGAACGGCTGGAATCCGTGGCCTGACGCAACGCTTGCGCAATGAACGGCGGACAAAGCTCACGCCTTCGGCTTAGCTGAGATCACTGCCCTGGAATCATGACGTCAGGCAACGACACCCCATTTCACGTTCGCTGCACGCTCACGTTCGGTGACATTTACGTCCAAATCCTGGCTTGGATGGCTGTGATCTTCGTGAGCCTCGCTTCAGGCCTGGCGCTCATGGGGTCTTCAAGACCTCTTTTTGCACTCGTTGGGGTGGGATTGATTCTCGTTCTGAGCCTGCCGTTCCTGCTCTTTGCCTTTGTCACCACCTTGCTCAATCACATTCGCCTCGATCCAGTGACAACCCCCTAATTTGGGCTCTGATGTGTCCTTGGCATGCTCCCCAATTGGTTGACAGGGTCCACGGGGACTCGTGAGCAGGGCGATGGCATCGAGCGCCATGTCGTGCTCGGATCTCCCCTGCGCGCTCCCCTGATGGAGGACCAGGAAGAGATCGTGTTCGGTTGCGGTTGCTTCTGGGGCGCCGAAAAAGGCTTCTGGAGGCTCCCAGGCGTGATTTCAACGTCTGTGGGATATGCAGGCGGTCAGACCGACCAACCGAGTTACGACCAGGTTTGCAGCGGACGAACCGGCCACACCGAAGTGGTGCGCGTGGTGTGGAGCACCCCTGCCATCGACGTCAGTGACCTACTCAAACTGTTCTGGGAGTGTCACGATCCCACCCAGGGTGATCGCCAGGGCAACGACCGAGGCAGCCAATACCGATCAGCGATCTACACCACCAATGCCCGCCAGATGCAATTGGCCCAGGCCAGTCGTGCTTGGTATCAAACCGCCCTCTCCGCGGCTGGCCACGGTGACATCACCACAGAGATCGCCGCCGATCGTCCGTATTACTTCGCTGAGGGCTATCACCAGCAGTACCTGGCAAGACCAGGAAGCAGGCCCTATTGCTCGGCGATGCCCACAGGGGTCGCCCTCGGAGACTTCGACGGGGCTGACTACCGCTTGCCCGACACGGTTTGGAGTCACTACGACTGGACCATCAGCCATTGCGTGCTGCGTGGCGACAACAGTCCGATTGCGTTGAATCCGTGAATCGCACCCTCCCGGATCGCTGGGTGATCGCCATTCTGGTCGCGACCGTGCTCATGGTGTTCGCCCTGGCGTTCTCCCTCCGAGCACCGTCCCCAGACGGCCAGCCCTTCCTATGGCGAGACTCTGGACCAACGCTCGACAGCACTCCGAGCAATCCTGGAACCCTCGCGATCTGACCAAGACAGCCCTGTGTCCTCCCCTCCCAAACCAACCGCAAAGCGTCGCCTCCATCCTCTGCCAAGAGGTCTCGTGGAGCTGTATGGCCTGATTGCGGTGCTCGTGGTGTTGATCCCGGAATGGATCGCGGACGGCACGATCAACATCGGAGAGCGGGGGGCGAAAGCACCGTTGCCGATGAGCTCGCGAGCCTGGAGGACCTTGCCGGAGTTGCAGCTTGCCTCCATGGGCATGCGAGAGCTGCGCGAGCTGTCGAGAGAACTGCGCATCTGGGGGTATTCAGGCGAATCACGCGAGCGGCTGACCGTCCGTCTTCTCGCCCGGATCCGACGACGGATCAAGAGCGTGGATGCCTTGTGATAACTTGATTCTGACGGGGCGTAGCGCAGCTTGGTAGCGCACCACTTTGGGGTAGTGGGGGTCGTGGGTTCAAATCCCGCCGCTCCGATTTCACCGTCGCCTTTTCAGGGCATTTCATCCCTCTACGGAGGGATTTTTTTTGTTCAGGCGTGGGCCATCACTTGCAGACGCGCATCCCGCAACCGACGTTGATGGGAGACGAGCGAGGAATTGGCCCTCAGTCCCGTGATCTGACGTTTCACCTGACTGTCAGGCAAGGCAAAGAACACGCCTCCATCAGTGAACTGGATTACCCCTTCCACCACATCGAATACACGGGCATTGGCGGTGATGGTGGCTAATGGCTGGAGAGCCGCATAAACATGCAAACTCACAAAAGGATTGCTGCTGGCGTTGCCCATCTGATGAATCAGGCGATGATCAACTGTTTGAATCTGACCAGGGTAGTAGTCACTTTGACGCTCAAATTCAAGCTGTGATCCATTAAGCCTGAACAACGAATGCGTTGCAGGACCAAAAGACTGAACGACTCCCCAGTGGGCCGTACCATGGTCATGGATTGCGCTGAAATCACCAGGGATCCAGCTCATCACCATGAGCTCAACAAAATCAGATTTCCAGACCAATCGCCGCCCATAACTATCTTCCAAAGGGTGATGGAATTCTGCCCATGGCAAAAGATCCTGCTCAACCAATCCAGCATCAGCAACGCGGCGCTCAAGTTGGGCAAGGCTCGAGGGAGGCTGTTCACCAATTGATGCAATCAGCGCTTGTAGACGCCGAGACATGCCAAGCGCTGTTCCAGGCACAGCCATCTCAAACCAACAAACACTGAAGGATCACAACATCGTGCCACGAATTTCCGAGAAATCCCACCTCTTTCTGAATGCCGACATGCTCAAACCCATGCCTCAGATGAAACGCCACACTCTGGTCATTCCTGGACACAACTTTGGCCACCAAATGCCGATAGCGCATCTCCCGCGCTTTGCCAATCACAAAGCTCTGAAGCTTGGAACCCAATCCCCTTCCCCGTGCAGACGCATGCACATAGGTTGATGTTTCTGCCGTGAAGCGATAACCCCAGCGCGGCGAATAAGCCCGCAACTCCGTCCACCCCAGCACCTCCCCGCCCAGGGTGAGCACCCAGAAGCCAGACCTCTCTCCGCAGGCGCTCAACCGCTGCCGGAAGGACTCTGCCGTCATCAAGCCGGCGTCCATGGTGACGCCGCCCTGATCAACCGACTGCTGGTAAATCGCAGCCATCGCTGGCGCATGGTGATTCTGGGCTGACTCGATCAACGGGTCGCCTTCGGACTGACCGAAAATCCGCATCCATCCCAACAATTGCTGCATGGCATCAGGACCACCCAGCTCAGCCACCCTGGAAAAACCGCCGATGTTGCCCACATTGATCTCGCTCACCACGGGCTCTCCCGTGTCACCAGTGAGAAAGTCGTAACCGAGCACCCGCAGCCCCATCGATCGATAGGCCGGGGCCGTGGCTGCAACAACGCAACGCTCGTCCTCTGAGACCGGTTCCAGTTCACAGTCGGCATCAAAGGAGACATTGTTGATCCAATGACCACTCCGCGATCGCCGGCGATAGCCGGCGACGACCTCCCCATCCACAACCAGAACGCGTTTATCTCCCTTGCAAGTGCCAGGAAGGAACGGCATGACCAACCATTCCTCAGCAACATCACCGATCAAACCCATCACAGGCTCCAGAGAGGGAAAGGTCTCGACCTGGCGTAACCCCTGACTCAACTGCACACCCCCAGCAGATCGACGCAAGCGGGACACACCACGGCCTTGGGTGCTGTTCGGTCGCTTGATCACGATGTCGCCCCAGAGCTCAAGAACGTCGGCCAGGGCCTCGGACGAGCGAATCAACCGCGACGCAGGCATAAAGGACCCGGCAATATCAGCCAGGAACCAAGAAGCCAGCTGCCTGATCTTGCTGGAGGGCCGGTTCAGAAAGCGCGTGAGTGGCTCCAGCTGCTGCAGCAATTCGAGGTGCCGGGGAGGGAACGGCTTCAGCGTTCTGCAAAACAGCAGATCAAAGCGCTCTGCAGGCAGAAGCTGCAGATCCCTGAGAGGCTCTGCCGTCCAGAGGGTGGCTGCGGCTCGATCGCTGAGACGAAAAGCAGGAAGCTTGTTGGTATCACCCCTCATCAACGACACTCGCAAATCGGGCAGAGGGAGATGAAACGACTCAAACGCCTGATCTCTGGCCAATGCCTGATAGAAGCGGATCACGTCAGATCCGGGTTGATCGCGATACGCCAGGGCATCGCAGATCACACCAATGCCCACCGTCATACGGACGGGGAAACGACGTTGTCCCCTTGCATCAACAGATCAGCCTTACTGCTGGTTTCACGCTTATCTTCCGCGACTTGCGCCACAGGTGCTGGCTTTCCGAAGGTGGTGATGGCGATCCCCACCAGAATCACAACTGCTGCGATTAACTGCTTGCTATCGGGGATGTTGTTATTCACAAAGTAGGCGAAGGTGAGGCCTACAAGCGGGGCTGGCGAAGCCCAACGCCCCATACTCACGGAGCTCAATTCAGCAGACGCCTTATACCAAAGCCATTGGGAAACAACGATAATCAAACCAGCATAAACAAGCATCACAACCCAGAGAGAGCCGGCAAAAACATCGGCGAAATGATGTACACCAAACAAATAGATAGCAACGAAGAAGAAAATCACACTGCCAGACAGATTCCTCGCAAAGAGCAACACCGGCATCGAGATCTTCCTGGCAACCAGCTTTTTGCCAATGATCGAGACAATCGAAAAAACGAACGTCGAAGCGATCATCATTGCGTCGCCTTTATTGACATTGCCGCCGGTACTGAATAACACAATCATCAACACACCAACAATGATGAAGCCATTGCCAATCCAAACAGGCCTTGACAGCACGGTGCCCAGAGCAAGGGCACCGATTAAGGCGTACAGAACAGGAGCCATGCGGCCGATGAGGATGGCGTTACTGGCAGTGGTGTACTCAAGTCCGGTGAAGATCAGGGCCGATATCAACGCGGTCAGCGCACCATCCAGCAACATCAAGCCCTTGATCGACCACGGAAGATCAGAAATCTCCCTGAGGATGGCTGCCGGTTTGAACAACGTGAGCACGAGCATCGCGGCACAGAAATTGCCGACCAACAGCACGTTGCAAGGTGACAACGCCTGATCGAGTCCGCCACTGAGACTCATGGCATGAACGATCAGGAACGAAACGATGACCGGGCGAAGGGAGGCCAGAGATCGCGAAAACAGGACCTCGAGCTGGGGGGAAACCATGGACTGAATCGGCAGGCGAAACAACGAAAACGTTCAGAGCAGCGAGCGGTATGTGGAAGGGTCGGCACGCAGCAACAGGAGATCATTCAACTTCAGCACTTCCCCGCGGATCTCGAGAGGCAGGGCAACGCGATCAAGCACCCTGTCGTTGACGGCATCACCCTGCTCATCAAGAAGCAGGAGATCCAGTTCCTGACCCTGCGCGTTGCGCGTGTGGAACAGAGCAGGCACACCTCCACTGATGCAGCGAACGGCACAACCGAGATGGGTTTTACCAGCACCGGGCTTCATCACCCCGGAGAAACATTTGGCGTCGATAATCTCTCCCTTCAGGGTGAATGTCCCAAGGGGCGTCGCTTCGCTCGGAACCGGTTGGGCCGAAAGAGGCGCATCCAGAACCGTGGCGCGATTGGTGTTCATCACCGTCAGGCTCCCATTGGAAAACAAAGCTCCGCGCAGCTTCACCCATTCACCGGACTTATCCAGCACCGATGCTGGCGGCGCGAGCTTCACGGTGCTCGCCAGCAGAACCCTGGAATATGCAGACTCGCCCGACCCCTCAGGCCTTGGGATCAGCAATTGCGGTGCACCAGGACCATCGAGGAGCAAACCACTGATCTCCCGGGTTGGTTGGCGCCAGCCAGGACCGAACTGATCCTGAAGGGCTGGAACTACGATCGAGAGGATCAACGTGAGCACACTGAGGCCAAACACAAGCCAAATCACGAAGGCACGCAGCCCCGGCGGCAGTGGCAGGTAATGAACAAAAAAAGGAGTCTTGCTCTGTGGCATAACGATCAACTCACTGCGTTGAGAACGGGCTGGAGCGCCACGTACACCCGGCCCTCTTGAATGCGCACGGGGAACACCGGAACACGCTCCTCAAACGGCGGAGGGGAAACGCCAGTGTCCGCGCGGTATTCCCAGCCATGCCAGGGACACACCACACAGCCATGGCTGAGGCGACCATCGGCCAGAGGACCGTTTTGATGGGCGCAGACATTGCTGAGGGCATAGACCGCATCGCCCTGACGGAAGAGGGCAACGCGTTCACCGCGGATCACCACCGGTGTGCCGCAGCCCTCCTCTAGGTCAGCGAGCGCCATCACATCCACAAACCCCTCGCCAGCACGAGCATCCGCCTGAGACATAAGGGATCGATCGGCCTTGCGTTCCCGCCAGCCACTGATGAGATGCAACCCGATCACACACACAAACGACACCAGAGCCAGAGCCGTGAGCCAGGGGTCACGGTTGGTCTGCAGAGGACCAAGGAGGATGTGTCCGACAAGCAGGGCATAGGCGACATACACAGCCATGTGAATGGCCTTCCAGATCGGAGGCGTGAGATTCACAAGCCAGAAGTCGTGGCTGGTGGCAGCCATCACGAACATCACCAGCAGAGCCCCAAGCCCGAGAAGTTCAAACGGAAAAAACGTGAGGCTGTCGAAATGGCGATTCCCCACAAACAGGGACACGAGGGGATCGAGATCGCCGAAATCGTTGTACCAGGGCAGGGCTCCGAAGAACTGAAACGGAATTCTGGGAACAGACAGTCCGAGGGCTTGAAACGGCTGGGCAGGCAAACGGAAGCCATGCACATGGAACAACGCCAGCAGAAAGGCGAGAACACCCATGTGTCGCCGATTGAACAGCAGCACGTGAAAGCGCTTGTTCAGACGACTGAGAGGACCGATGCAGAGGATGATGCTGAGAAGGATGAAGGCGGCGCTTCCGTAGGCCCTGATTTCGACCCCTTCCCATTCAGCAACAGAACCAACAGCACGGTTGAGGGCATAGGTGATCTGGGTGAACACCACCAGATAGCCCATCACCAGGGCAAGAAGAATGCCGTCGTAAATCAGCTTCTTACGGGTCCACTGAACGGCTTGATACGGATGCCCCATGATCAGCGACTCTCTTGAAACAGATTGGAAGGAAGCGCAGCCAGATCAACGCGTCCGAGGGTTTTGGCTAGGGGAAGACTGCGAAACACAAGCCCACCGGGGCGGTCCGTGGAAAAGTCGCTTGGCAAAGGCAAGGCAAGGGCCGATGCGCCAGAGAGCTGTCCGAGAAACACCGCCGCTGGAGGCGTGTCACCTGAAGCATTGCCGCGGGTCCACAAGACCTGAACCTGGGCCTCGGATTGAATCTGCAGGGGTTGGATCAAAAGCGTTGGCTGACCCAATGCGTCCTGCTGGTAACCCAGCAGGACGGGATGACCATTCACCTTGACCCGAACACTCTTCGACGCCGAAAGAGGTGCACTGGAAAAACCAAGTGACTGAAACAGCGGGGCTGCGGCAGGCGACGAAATGGGGACAGCCGGTCGTAGAGCCAGAGCCGAAACAGACAGCACCAGCGCAAGCAGCGCAATCAGCGGAAACAGGCGCCTGTGTACGATGCGATGGGAACGAATCATGGCCGCACAGCCAGGCGATGGGCATTGCGCTCCTGCGGTGGCCCTTGATGGCGCACCCAGCGCACAAGCAGGAGTGGCCAGAACAGTGACACGCCAGGAATGATCACCAGTCGGAACAGAGGGTGGGACCACCCCTTGGCCGCCGGATCGATCGCCTGCACACCGAACAGTGAGAACAGAATGGCCATCAACAGGCCTGCATACCAATAACCCTGCACGGCATGCAGGGCCAACAGGACCAATGGAAACGAGGAATCAGCCAAGGCCTTAAACCATCAACTCATTTCTAGGGAGACTCCCTGGAGCTGACAATCCGGTTGATTTATTTCTTGGGCAGATGGGTGATTACAAGGTGACGCTGGGCATCAATCTTGAGCCAACCCTCATCCCTGAGGAGACCAATCACACGGGTCACTGTCACGCGTGTTGTACTCAAGGCGCTCGCCATCTCCTGATGGGTCAAACGCAGGTTCAGGCGCAATCCTTCATCACAGGGCTGACCGTAATCCTGGGCCAGCAATTCAAGAAAACCGCGAACCCTCTCTTCAACGCGGCGCAACCCAAGAAGTGAGAGCAGGTATTCCGATTGGCGATAACGCAGAACAACAGCATCAAGAAGTGCTTTGGCGAGATCAGAGGATTCGCTCACCTCCGCCATCGTCACGCACAGGAGATCGCAATCTGTGAGGGTGACGGCTTCATAGGCCTCCACGGTGCTCAGAGGCTCGCCGAACGGCTCATTGGGCCCAGCCAAACCCAGCAAAAGCTCATCACCATGCACGGAAACGGCACCGAGCTTCACCATGCCTCTCACAACAAGCCAGAGGCTGTTCTTCAGCAAAGGCACCACACTGCCCGCCGCAAGATGCACCAGGTTGCGCTTCTGAAAATTGTTCTCGAGCAGCTCAAGAAAACCGTCACGACGGCTGGGTGCGGACTGAGGAGCAGAGACCATGGCTGAAGCTCTCGATACAACGAAGTGTATGGAGCACAACATCCCTCGCAGGCAAAGGGATGGGGATCAGAGCTTTAAGGGTCCCCTAAAAGTTCGGAAAGATAAAGGAAACATAAAAAAGGAGGGGTTACCCCCTCCTCGTTCATTCGATCATTGAAGTTGATTCAGTGAATCACTTACCGATCTTGTTCACAGCAGCCTTGGCCTTGCTGAGGATGGCGCCCTTCAGAGGAACGAAACCCAGCTTGGGTGCCTGGTTCTGAGCTTTGTCGCTCAGCATGAAGTTGAAGGCTTCCTTGACAACATCAGCGTTCTTGCCATTGCCGGTCTTGTAAGCCAGCACCCAGGTGAGGGTGGCGATGGGATAAGCACCCTTGGCAGTGGGGTTGGGGTTCTTGCCAGCCAGGTTGGAATCCAGCTTGATGCCGTTCAGTGCGGTGGCACCGGCCTTCACAGAAGGCTTGAGGAATTCACCGGACTTGTTCTGCAGGGCTGCAGCCACAACCTTGCCCTTGATGTAGGACTGGTTGACGTAACCGATGGCGCCAACTTTGTTCTGAATGGTGCCAGCGACGCCGGAGTTGCCCTTGGCACCCACAGCGTTCTTACCGGGCCACTTGACGGACTTGCCGGTACCCAGGGTCCACTCAGAGGAGAAGGCCTGCATGGAGTTGGTGAAGGCCTTGGTGGTGCCGGAACCGTCGGAACGGTGCACCCAGGTGATGTTGCCGGGGGCGCAACCGAGCTGCTTCCAGTTGGTGATCTTGCCGATCGCCACCTGAACAGCCTGCTTCTGGGTCAGCTTGAGGTTGCAACCGGGCTTGTTGTAACCGAAGGCGATGGTGCCGCCCACCATGGGGATCTGCACGACACCGCGCTTCACCTTGGCCATGTCCTTGGGCTTCATCGGATCGTCAGAAGCACCGAAGTTCACGGTCTGGTCGATGAAAGCCTTACGGCCGGAACCGGATCCAACAGCCTGATAGTTGACCTGAGGGCCACCGGCCTTGGCCAGTTCAGCGAACCAGCGCTGGTAGATCTTGGCTGGGAAAGACGCACCTGCACCGTTCAGACGATCAGCGGCAGAAGCGGAAACGCCAGCTCCAAGAGCCAGCAAAGAGGAAAAAATGAGAGCCTTCTTGGCGAAGCTCATGGGAAGCCTGGGAGAAATCGGCGTCCTAGGAGTAGCTAACCGAAACGGATTTGGTCGTTAGCAGTAGGTTAAGGGAGTGCGCAAAGCCAGTTCAGGGCCGTCGAGACTCATCTTTGGTCTCAGGCGAGCTGCAAGAACGTGAGCGCGTTCCGCCGCTCTCGAAGGGAAGGCGAGTCGACACGCTGTAGCGGGTGAGCCAACGATTCACCCGACTGCGCTGACAGGAAGGAACCTCATTCAGCAGTTGGGAAAGTTCCAGTGCTCCAAGCCTTTTCAGCTCGCGGACATCCACATGCCAAAGACATTCCGCCTCACGGATCAAACGCGCCCAGGTTCTGACCTGCTGCCATCGCTGCAGGCGCAATCGAACGGAATGGCGTTGCGTCGAGACGTTCATACCGTCAGGGTGGCCGCTGAGAGGCAACCCTCGGCAAAAACCCCGCGTGGCTTCGGACTGCTGAAGCAAATCAGGATGCCTGCGGCAACGCAGCCTCCACCGGCACCACGCGGAAGGGAAGCTCCCGCTCTTCTCGCTCCGAAAGCCGCCTGGCCCAGGCACCCTTGATCGGATCATTCCAACGGAAGCCCGCGTCTCGAGCGAGATGGCGCTGGTCGTAGGACACCTGAGCACGCACGAGTCGGCGTGGCTCCAGCGCATGGGCGATCAGTCGCTCGAGGTCGTCGCAGCGCTGAAACACCTCGGCCAGATAGATGCAATCGGTGAGAGCACGATGCGCTGACCACACAGGAATTCCATAGGCCAGAGCAAGGTCGATCACCGAAGGCCTGGCTCGCAGATTGCGCGCTTCTGGCCAACGGACATCTTCAAGGGTGCAAAGCCAGGGACGTGTTGCTTCTGGCAACGACCCGCGACCGAACCATTGGCGATCAAAGGCTGCGTTGTGCGCCACGAGGTAATCAGCGCTGGCCATCATGCGCTCAAACCAAGCCAGCCCATCCCCCCAGGGCTGATCAAGGCGACTCACCTCCGCAGGGATTCGATTGATCGCTTCTGCGGGATTGCGATCGACCGGCAGCAGACACGACATCTGAGCCAGAACCTGACGATGGGGGATGGAAAACAGGATGGCTCCCAGTTCGAGGCACTGATCACGGTCAGCATCCAGGCCTGTCGTTTCCGTATCAACAATCAACAAACGGGATGGAGGCCCTTCCGATGAGGGTTCTGCGCTCGACGGCGTCTCGATCGCGCACACTGGATCGGACGGCGTTTTGAAGTCCTGCAGCAGATCCAATTGACCGGACTCCAGGGAACTGTCAGTCATGGGTGGGGTCATCAGATCTCAGCAGGCCCATTCTCTCGTCACCAGCAAAGGCTTCCTAAGCTGGCCTCAGCGCAAAATCCCGATGGCTCTGAAGACTGGCGACGCAGCTCCGAGCTTTGCTCTGGAAGATCAAGACGGTCAGATGCGCCGGCTCGAAGACCTCAAAGGGAAGATTCTTGTGCTGTTTTTCTACCCGAAGGACGACACTCCCGGGTGTACAGCCGAAGCCTGCACGTTCCGGGATCAGCACTCCGATCTCACGGCACTGGGTGCTGAAGTTTGGGGCGTGAGCGGGGACGACGCTGTCAGCCATCGTCGTTTCGCTGAACGCCATCAATTGCCCTTTCCGCTACTGAGCGACAACACGGGCAACCTGCGCCGATCCTTTGGCGTTCCCAAAACCTTCGGACTCCTCCCCGCACGGGTGACGTACGTGATCGATCAGCAGGGCGTGATTCAACTGGTTTTCAACAACCTCCTCGATGGACCAGCCCATGTGAAGGAGGCAGAGGCGGTCGTGCGCACTCTGGCCGCAGGGTGACCCGTTGGCAGCGACGCGGTCAGTGCTGGTGTCTGTGGCCAAAGGACTCCGTCCGAGGCCTCGTGGACTTCATTGGTGGCAGTTATCTCGCCACCAATCCCCAAATCAGCTACCGACGCCTCCTGGAATGGTTGGCTGATGAGGGCTATGCCATCCACGCCTGGAGTTACGTTCCTGGATTCGACCACCAACTGCAGGCCCGCGAGGGCTGGCAACAACTCAGGACGTGTCGACTCCGCCTCGAAGAACGGCTCAACACCACTTACACACCCTTGCGACTCGGGCACAGTCTTGGCTGCAAGCTCCATCTTCTCGCTCCGGACGATGGGCGCGGCTGCAGCGGTTTAGCAGCGCTCAGTTTCAACAACTTCACCGCCGAACGCTCCATTCCCCTGCTTGGGAGCCTGGCTCCGAAGCTCGGTGTGGTCACCGAGTTCAGCCCCGGGCCAACGGAAACGCTCAACATGATCGAGCGTTTTTACCGGCAGAACCGCAATCTGGTTGTGCGCTTCGGGGAGGATGCCCTCGATCAAAGCGACGATCTGATTCAGGCGCTCCAGCGCAGACCTGGGGACCAAAGCCGCTTTGTGCAGACCACTGGCGACCACCTCACCCCAGCGAGTGCAGGACTGCGCCAGGGACTTCTGGGCGACTGGGCTGATGACCCAGGTCGCAGTCGACGCATCCGCCGCTTGGTCGACCTCCTGCTTGCCTGGGCCTGAGATCAGGCCCTTAAGCGATCCAGCACGGAGCGATCTTCCAGGGTGCTGGTGTCACCAGTCACATCCTCCCCAGCTGCCAGTGCCCTGAGAATCCGGCGCATGATCTTGCCACTGCGCGTTTTGGGAAGGGCATCACTGCAGCGGATTTCATCAGGGCGAGCGATCGGACCGATTTCGGTTCCCACATGAGCCCGCAATTCAGCGATCAGTGCATCACTGGCTTCGCGCTCCACCTCAAGGGTGACGAAGGCCACGATGCCCTCGCCTTTGAGATCGTCAGGACGCCCGACCACAGCGGCCTCCGCCACCGCAGGGTGACTGACCAGGGCTGATTCGATTTCCATGGTGCCGAGACGGTGGCCCGACACATTGATGACGTCGTCCACGCGTCCCATCACCCAGAAGTAACCATCTGCATCGCGACGCGCACCGTCACCAGCGAAGTAGATGTGGCTGCCATCGTCTGGACGGATGTGCTCCCAGTAGCTCTGACGGAATCGCTCTGGATTGCCATGCACCGTACGCATCATCCCGGGCCAGGGACGACGCACCACCAGATATCCCCCCTCATTGGCCGCCACACTGTTGCCCTCAGCATCCACCACATCGGCTTCGATTCCGGGAAGCGGGAGGGTGGCTGAGCCAGGTTTGGTCGGGGTGGCCCCAGGAAGAGGGCTGATCATCACGCCGCCGGTTTCGGTCTGCCACCAGGTGTCAATAATCGGACAGCGGCCACCACCGATCACATCCCTATACCACATCCAGGCTTCAGGGTTGATGGGTTCACCGACGGTTCCGAGCAATCGCAAGCTGCTCATGTCGAACTGATCCGGCACGGTTCGGCCGCTCTTCATGAACGCCCGGATCGCTGTGGGAGCGGTGTAGAAGATTGTGACCCCGTGCTTCTGGATCACCTCCCAGAACGCCCCAGGCTTCGAAGGTCGTGGCGCACCCTCGTACATCACTGTGGTGGCCCCGTTCGACAACGGGCCATACACGATGTAGCTGTGACCGGTGATCCAGCCCACATCCGCTGTGCACCAGTACACGTCGTTGTCGCGGAGATCAAAGATCCACTGAAACGTGAGGTGGGCCCAGAGGTTGTATCCCGCGGTGGTGTGCACCACCCCCTTGGGTTTGCCAGTGGATCCAGACGTGTAGAGCACGAAGAGCCGATCTTCGCTCTGCATCGGCTCCGCTGGGCATTCGCTGGACTGGCCATCCACGAGCACATGCCACCACTGGTCGCGGCCCTGGGCCATCTCCACCGGCTGTTGGGTGCGCTGCACCACCAGCACGGAGGTCACCGATGGACAGGCACCGCCGGCCAGGGCGGCATCGACGGCAGGTTTCAGTGAAACGGGCCTGTCCTTGCGGAAGCCACCGTCAGCCGTGATCACGGCCTTCGCCTCTCCATCGATCAGGCGGTCTCGAAGCGCTTCTGCGGAGAAGCCACCAAAGACCACTGAGTGGGGAGCGCCGATGCGGGCACAGGCCAGCATGGCAATCGCCGCCTCCGGAATCATCGGCATGTAGAGGGCCACCAGATCCCCTTTGCCAATGCCCATGGATTTGAGCGCATTGGCCGCCTTGCACACCTCAGCGTGCAGTTCTCGGTAGGTGAAGCGGCGGACATCGCCGGGTTCCCCTTCCCAGATCAGGGCCGTCTTGTTGGCCGTCTCACCGTGAAGATGGCGATCAAGGCAGTTGTGCGAAAGGTTGGTGGTGCCCCCTTGAAACCAGCGAGCAAAGGGAGGATTGGACCAGTCGAGCACCTGCTCAAACGGTGTGAACCAGTCGAGTTCCCGACGAGCCGCATCACCCCAGAACGCGTCTGGATCCTTCCTGGCTGCATCGGCCATGGCCTGGTAGGCCTCCATGCCACCGATCCGGGCTGACTGGGTGAGCTCAATGGGCGGAGCAAAAACGCGCTGCTCCTTGAGCACGCTTTCGATCGTGGAACCTTCGCTCATCGCCAGCAGCCGCTTGCAGTGTCACGGCAAGGTTATCCAGCATGAAGCGCCACAGACAGTGGGTCGTTGCCAAGCGTTGCCAGGCATCAATCCCCGTGATTGAACCCTGCAGCAACGAGCGACAGAATGGAGGCTGGAGGACCATGGCTCGCATGCCTGAGGCTTTTCTCTTCGACCTCGATGGCGTGCTTCTGGATACAGAACCCCTCCACGCCATCGCCTGGCGGCAGGCGGCAGCTCACTTTGGAACGGATCTGAGCGATGCACAGCTTGCCCAGCTGCAAGGCCAGCGCCGACTTGAGAATGCCCGGCAAGTCTGTTCCTGGATCCGTCAGCCCATCAGCCCAGAGCAGTTGCTCGCGGTGCGTCAACCGCTCGCCGCTGACTTGCTGAGCACAGCCCCGGCAATGCCGGGAGCCGAATCTCTCCTGCGCTACATCCATTCCCTGAATCTGCCGATGGCCCTGGTCACCAGCAGTGACCGCAACTCCCTGCAACTGAAGATCCGCCACCATCCCTGGGTGAATCTGTTGGAGGTGCAGGTGTGTGGGGACGACAGCGCTCTCAAAGCAGGGAAGCCAGCTCCAGACCCCTACCAGCTCGCTGCCTTGAAGCTGAATGTGCGACCGCAGGATTGCTGGGCCTTCGAAGACTCCGATGCCGGTTGCCAATCAGCGCGTCAAGCCGGTTGCACGGTTTGGCGCTTGATGCCAACCAATGCTTTGAGCGCGTCCTCACCGCTTGAGGACATCATCTGTATCCATGCACTGGCCGAGGCGGAGCGCCAGTTGCGCAAAATCGTTCAGTAGAGACGACTGAGCACAAAATCAGGCAATTCGAGCAGAGCAGTCCGGCTCGGGGATTCCGGCAGCCAGCTCAGCGCTTCACGGGATTCCTGAGCAAAGCGTTCAGCGAGCTGACGGGTTCGGGCGATGGCATCCGATTGCCGCACGATCTGAAGGGCTTCATCCAGATCACCCTCATTGCTGAATTCGCGCTCAATCAACACACCAAGCGAGGGATTCTGCTCGAGTGCGTAGAGCGCAGGAGCCGTGAGATATCCGCTGGAGAGGTCGCTGGCAGCGGGTTTACCCAGCTGCTGTTCACTTCCAGTGAAATCGAGAATGTCGTCCACCACTTGAAAAGCCAGACCCAGTTGCCGGCCGTAGTGATAGAGGGATTCCAGCTGGGGCTCGGTGCACCCACTCAGAACGCCTGCCGCCCGCGCGCTGTTGGCGACGAGAGAGGCCGTTTTGCAGTAACTCTTTTCGAGGTAGGTCTCAAACGTTTGTCCGGTGTCATAGCGGAACAATCCCTGCTTTACCTCTCCATCAGCCAGATCCATGATCACGCGGCTGAGGAGCTTCACAACATCGAGATTGTCCAGATTGGCAAGGTGCCAACTGGCCTGAGCGAAGAGGAAATCGCCTGCAAGAACAGCAACTCGATGGTTGAAACGGCTGTGCACCGTTTCAACGCCCCGGCGAGTGCCCGCTTCATCCACGACGTCGTCGTGCACGAGAGACGCTGTATGGATCATCTCGGTGATCTCAGCCAAACGACGATGCCTTGGCGAGAGCTCACCTTCCGGGGACAGTGCCCGGGAAACAAGCAACACAATGCCGGGTCTTAAACGCTTTCCCCCTGCGCTGAACAAATGCTCAGCAGCAGCTTGCAAAATCGGGTGCCCGGCACCGATCAGGCTGCGCAGGTCGCTCAGCAGGATTTCCAGATCCGCTTCGACCGGCTGCAGCAACTCGGTGACGGTGGTCATGGGTCCTCTCGGTGGCGAGATCCTAGAAGGCCTCGACCGGCGACTGCAGGGCAATCTGTTCGACCTTCGGGCGTTGGCCCAACCAGGGCGTGGAACGATCAGCGAATCCCTGCGGATCGGATGTCACACAGATGCGAGTGGCCTCAAGGGCCAGCGGCTGATCAAGGCCACCGGGCACAGGCTTGCCAAGAAGTGCATCGAGCTGGCTTGCCACACCCAAGGCCGGATCGATCAGTCGGATCGACTCAGGCAAGAGGTTGGAGAGCAGGGGAAGGAGCAAAGGGTAGTGAGTACATCCGAGCACGATCGATTGCACGGAGGCCTCCAGGAGTGGCTGGAGGTAGTGGATGGCAGCGCTGCGCAGGGCGTCACAACCCAGGTCTCCCGCCTCGATGAGCGGAACAAAGTCTGGGCAGGCCTGCTGAACCACAAGCGTTCCAGGATGAAGGGCTTCGATGCTTTCCCTATAAGCCCCGGAGGCCACGGTCGCTGGTGTGGCCAACACGCCCACCCGCGAGTCCCGCACCATCGCGGCGGCGGCACCAATCAGCCCGACCACGGGCACGCCTGCTTGTCCTTCAGTCACGTCCCTGGCGAGGGCATTGGTGGTGTTGCAAGCCATCACCACAGTGGTGACCTGCTGATCACGCAACCAAGCGACCACTTCGGAGGCGATGGCTCGGATCTCGGATGGAGAACGGCTGCCGTAGGGAACCCTGGCTGTGTCTCCCAGATAGATCGTGGGAACTCCCCCATGACGTTCGAGCACGCGCCGAAGCACCGTGAGCCCCCCAAGGCCGCTGTCAAAAAAGCCGAGACGGATGCTCAACGGACCCCCTGCAGATACTCAAGGATGCCGGCGGCGATGGCCAGTGCCAGCCGGCGGCGATGGGACGCGGTGGCGAGCCTGGAGGCATCGATATCGCCGGTCACAAATCCTGTTTCAACCAGCGCTGCAGGCATGGTGGTACGTCGAATCACGAAGAATCGCCCCCGACGCACCCCTCGGTTCGGGCTGCCTGGTGACACATTCAGCACCTGCTGCTGGATATGGGCCGCAAGGCGGGCCGATCGAGGATCCGAGAAGTAGAACGTTTCGATTCCATTCACATCCGGGCGCGACATGCTGATCGCATTCGCATGAATGCTCACAAATGCCGTGGCCCCAATCCGGTTCGCCAGTGAAACCCGAGGGGGCAGATCCACATCCACTTCAGCGGTGCGCGTCAGGGTCACCTGAACCCCTTTGGCTTCCAAAAGGCGGGCCACCTGCAGGGAGATATCGAGAACGATCTCAGCCTCACGAATTCCGTTGATGCCCACAGTACCGGGATCAGGGCCTCCATGCCCTGGATCCACCACAACCCGGTACCGCCCCCTGGCCACGTCAGGCAAGCCCTCAGCGTTCACAGGTGTTTGCGTCGGCCGGATGCGCACGCCGCCCCAACGCCCGCTGCTGGCACGGTTGAGATCGCCTTCGCCAATCGAGCGCAGCCCCTGGGTAGGAAGCCCCTCAAACAGTAATTTCCAGCGATCGGGAGCTGTTCCCACCAGCCGAAGGTTCCCTGGGTCGAGGGTCACCCCCGGCTGAAACTCGATCACCAGCCGGGTGGCACCGGGTGTTGGCTTGCCCAGGCGGAACTCACGCACCGGCCCCGAACCTGGAATCCGCCGGGGACGGCTGAGCTCACCGGGAAAATCAATCCAAACCCGCGGCCCCTGACGACGATCACCGGCCTCGAAGAACGCATCCAGACGGGCGCCGGTCGACGTGCGCAGCTGAAGGACCCCATCCTTCCCGAAAGACCACGCCGCGAGAGCACTTGCCGCCCTTGCGGGTAATCCCATCAACCATCCTGTCGACTGCAAAGCAGCGGCAACCAGCAAGGCACTGAAACGGAGAGGCAGCCGTGGCATGAGCAAGCTCAGAACACCGGGGATCGGCGGTGTTGCAGACAGGGCATCTGACTGCGAATACGGGCGAGGTGATCCAGATCCACTGGGGCGACGGCAGCCCCCTGGGACACCCCGGCATCTGCGAGAACGGTTCCCCAGGGATCGATCACCATGGAATGACCATGACTGAAACGGCGTCCGACATCGCTCCCCGTCTGAGCCGGAGCTAACACATAAGCCGTGTTCTCGATCGCGCGGGCCTGAAGCAGCACCTGCCAGTGATCTTTACCCGTGAAAGCCGTAAAGGCAGCTGGAATCATCAGCAACTCGGCGCCAGCGCCGACGAGATGGCGATACAGCTCAGGGAAGCGCACGTCGTAGCAGATGGACACCCCCACCCGACACAGTCCAGGCACATCCACGACTGGAGGCGGTGAGGAACCCGGCATGAAACTGCTGGATTCCCGGTAGGAACTCCCGTCAGGAAGATCCACATCAAAGAGATGGATTTTGTCGTAACTGGCCAGGATCTGACCATCCCGTCCCACCAGCTGAGCTCTCTGCCAGGTGTGAGCACCATCTCCCACCGGAACAGGAAATCCCCCGCCGAGAATCACCACCTGATAGCGACGCGCCATGGTGATCAGAAACTGAGACGCCTGATCGGCGAGTGCCGGCGCGATCGCCAGACGCTGGTCGGATTCACCGATGAAGGCGAAATTCTCAGGAAGTCCGATCAGTTCGGCGCCCCGACGGGCCGCCAGATCAATCTGTTCCTCAGCAGCATTGAAGTTGGTCTCTGGATCGGAAGTGCTGGTGAGTTGCACGGCAGCCGCCAGAAAATCACTCACAGATCGGTATGCGGTCGAAGCAAATGATATGGCTGCTCAGACCCGGATGGCCTTCAAAACCCCAGGTTCGGTCTGGGTTGGCACAACATTCAGCTGATCCAGAGCGGCGCAGCAACTGAAATCGGCGTCGTGATTCCCCAGCCGCGTCAGTCGCTGTCCGTGGGACGCGATGCGCAGACAGGCCTCAGGGTCGTGCTTCCACTGCAACCAGAGGGCGAGGGCGGCCTGCATTTCATCGTTGGAGATCTCGGCACCAGAAGCCGCCAACCGCTCGGCTAGCGCTCCTGCCGCCAGGGAATCCTCAAGGGAATACGTGCCCTCCCAACCACTGCCCACCATCCACACCCGCTCCGGCTTGTCCTGAAGGAGTCGCTGGGCCACAGCGTCTCGGTTGGGGAGAGCCACCGTCATCACCGCAGAAACCTCGCGCACGCGTTGCAGAGCACGCGTGCCATTGGTGGTGCTCATGAACAGACGTTTTCCTTGCACCACTTCAGGAGTCACGGCCACAGGAGAATTGCCGAGATCGAACCCTTCGAGCATCCGACCGCCCCGTTCGCCCAGCAGCAGGCGGGTTTGCTCAGGCCAGTTTCGCGACTGCAAGCGCAGCTCATCCAGATCGGCGAAAGCCTGAACCGCCTCGGCCCCGTTGTGAAGCGCCCAGGCGATGGTGGTGGTGGCGCGCAGCACATCGATCACCACAGCGGCATCGGGCCCATCCGGCGTGCCGATGGCATCGGGAACATCAGCAGCCACATGGAAATAGGAAACCTGCATGGCCACGCTCTTGATCGGCGTGCGTCACAGTACCGAGACCACCCACCGATGAGGTGTCGTCTTCATGGCTCTGTTCCGCCCAGGTCCCGGCACCCGGGATCTGCGTTCCTTCATCCAACTCTTGGAGGAGCGCGGACAACTGAAGCGGATCCAGGCCCCCGTTGATCCCGATCTTGAACTGGCCGCCATCGCCGATCGCGTTCTGGCCAGTGGCGGACCAGCACTTCTTTTCGAGAACGTCATCGGCTCCTCCATGCCGGTGGCCGTGAATTTGCTCGGAACGGTGGAACGGGTGGTGTGGAGCATGGGCCTGGAGCGGCCGGAGCAACTGGAAGACCTTGGAGAACGGCTGGCCCTGCTGCAACAGCCCCGCCCCCCCAAAGGTCTCGGGGAAACCAAGAAGTTCGCAAGGGTGTTCTGGGATCTGGTGAAGGCGCGACCCGATCGGGATCTGCTGCCTCCCTGCCGGCAGGAAATCTTCAAGGGTGATGAGGTGGATCTGGGCCGGATCCCACTGATCAGGCCCTGGCCAGGCGACGCCGGCGGCGTGATCACCCTTGGACTTGTGATCACCAAGGACCCGGAAACCGGGGTGCCGAATGTGGGGGTCTATCGACTGCAAAGACAGTCGGTGAACACCATGACGGTGCACTGGCTGAGCGTGCGCGGTGGTGCGCGCCACCTGCGCAAGGCTGCGGCCATGGGCAAAAAACTCGAGGTGGCCGTTGCCATCGGCGTCCATCCTCTGCTGGTGATGGCAGCAGCCACGCCGATCCCCGTGCAACTGAGCGAGTGGCTGTTTGCGGGGATTTATGCCGGCGAAGGGGTGCGGCTCTCACCTTGCAAGACCCTGGATCTGCAGGTCCCCAGCCACAGCGAAGTGGTGCTTGAAGGAACGATCTCCCCTGGGGAAGTGTTGCCCGATGGCCCCTTCGGAGATCACATGGGGTTCTACGGCGGCGTCGAGGATTCCCCACTGGTGCGCTTCCACTGCATGACCCAGCGCCGCGACCCGATCTTCCTCACAACGTTCAGTGGCCGTCCACCGAAGGAAGAAGCGATGTTGGCGATCGCTCTGAACAGGATCTACACACCGATCCTGAGACAGCAGATTCCAGAGATCAAGGATTTCTTCCTTCCCATGGAAGCCCTCAGCTACAAGCTGGCGGTGATCTCGATTGACAAGGCGTATCCAGGGCAAGCGAAGCGGGCAGCCATGGCCTTCTGGAGTGCGCTGCCCCAGTTCACCTACACCAAATTCGTTGTGGTGATCGACAGCCATTTGAACGTGCGTGATCCCAGGCAGGTTGTGTGGGCCATCGCTGCTCAGGTGGATCCCCAGCGGGATCTGTTCGTTCTCGAGAACACGCCGTTTGACACCCTTGACTTCGCAAGCGAACAACTGGGGTTGGGTGGTCGCATGGCCATTGATGCCACCACCAAAATCGGACCGGAGAAAAACCACGACTGGGGAGAGCCCCTGAGCCGACCCGACGATCTCGAACAACGGGTGTCGGACCGGCTGGAGGAGCTGGGCCTGGCAGATCTGGCGACCAAGGAGCCGGATCCAAGCCTGTTCGGCTATGCCCTCGATGCTCTGCTGCAGAACCGACCCATAGGATCGCCGTCATCCAAACCTTCCTGAATCACGTGACGGGATCCACCGCCGCTGCCCGTGAACTGAAAGCAGGCGGAAGCCTTAAGGGTCGTGTGCGAGTTCCTGGAGACAAATCAATCTCCCACCGAGCCCTGCTGTTCGGAGCCATTGCCGAAGGTGAAACCACAATCGAAGGCTTGCTTCCTGCGGAAGACCCAATCAGCACCGCCGCCTGCCTGAGGGCAATGGGAGCTGACATCAGCCCGATCGCCGAAGGTGAACTGATTCGCGTCACCGGCGTCGGCCTCGATGGACTGCAGGAGCCAGACACCGTGCTCGACTGCGGCAACTCAGGCACCACCATGCGCCTGATGCTCGGGCTGCTGGCAGGCCGCAACGGGCGTCACTTCGTGCTCACCGGCGATGCCTCCCTGCGCCGACGACCGATGCAACGGGTGGGTCAGCCCCTGGCCATGCTCGGCGCCGAGGTCCGGGGCCGCGGTGATGGCAACTATGCGCCGTTAGCGGTTCAGGGTCGCCGGCTGCGGGGGGCCGTGGTGGGAACCCCTGTGGCCAGTGCCCAGGTGAAATCGGCGTTGCTGCTGGCGGCACTCACAGCCGAAGGCTCCAGCACCGTGATCGAGCCAGCCCACTCCCGCGACCACAGCGAGCGGATGCTGAAGGCGTTCGGAGCCGATCTCACCGTTGGAGGGGAAATGGGGCGGCACATCACCGTGCAGCCAGGTGCTCGGCTGAAGGGACAGCACGTGGTGGTCCCGGGAGATATCAGTTCTGCAGCCTTCTGGCTGGTGGCCGGTGCCCTGGTTCCGGGCGCTGATCTCACCGTGGAGAACGTGGGATTGAACCCAACCCGCACCGGCGTGCTGGATGTGCTGGAACAGATGGGAGCCAAGATCGACGTGCTCAATCGCCGTGATGTGGCTGGAGAACCCGTCGGCGATCTGCGGGTGACCTGCGGCCCGCTGCAACCCTTCCGCTTCGGAGAGGAGATCATGCCCCGACTAGTGGATGAGGTGCCGATCCTCACGGTGGCGGCCTGTTTTTGCGACGGCGAAAGCCACATCAGCGGAGCCGCCGAGCTGCGGGTGAAGGAAACGGATCGTCTGGCGGTGATGGCCCGACAACTCAAAGCCATGGGCGCTGACATCGATGAACACCCGGATGGTCTTGTGATTCGTGGTGGTCGTTCCCTGCGCGGGACCGCACTTGACAGTGAAACGGATCACCGCGTGGCCATGAGCCTGGCGGTGGCATCGCTGCTGGCAAGCGGTGACTCAACACTGGCTCAAAGCGAAGCCGCAGCCGTGTCTTACCCATCGTTCTGGGATGACCTTGCCCGACTGCGCATCTGATCTCGGGCCTTTGCACGCCTACCCGACGGCGGACGGAAGTTTCAGCCTGCAGAGCGAACGCTTCGGCGAGGCCTTTCACAACTCAGCCGGCGCCCGCAACGAAGCCATCGCAAAATTCGCGGTTCCCGCCCAGCTCGAGCGATTCGGCAACGGCACACCGCTCAGGGTTCTCGATGTCTGTGTGGGCCTCGGATACAACAGCGCCGCGGTGCTGGAAGCGCTCCCCTCAGCAGCTCCCGAGCTGATGTGGTGGGGGCTGGAACTGGACCGGCGTCCTCTGGAGCTGGCCTTAGCCCAGCCGCACTTCCGCAGCAGCTGGTCGGCATCCGTTCTGAAGGTTTTGGAACAGATGCGAGACCGCGGCGGTTGGCATCAGGACCACAGCAGCGGCAGATTGCTCTGGGGAGATGCCCGCAGCACGATGCGGCAGATTGCCGATAGTCAGCGCTTTGACCTGATTCTTCTGGACGCCTTCTCGCCCCAGCGCTGTCCAGAGCTGTGGAGTGAGGAGTTCCTGGCAGGCCTGGCCGGACGTCTGGCACCAGGCGGCCGTCTGCTCACCTACAGCCGTTCAGCGGCGGTGAGAGCCAGCCTGCGACGACACGGTCTGACGCTGTACTCGCTCCTGCCAGCGCCCGGCGAACGGCCAGGCTGGAGCAGCGGCACGATGGCCGTGCGACCGGGACCGCCGATTCCTGAGGCAGGGCCTGGGTGGAGAGCACTATCGGCAATGGAGGAAGAGCACCTCCACACCCGCGCCGCCGTGCCCTTTCGTGATCCCAGCAGCGCTGATGACAGCACTGCCATCCTGCAGCGCCGGAGCCTTGAGCAGGCGAGCTGCAACCTCGAAGCAACCAATGCCTGGCAAAGGCGCTGGCGGCAAGACGCCACCGGCTGATGCCGGTAGATTCCCCCGGGTTCGTTCTGCAGACCATGCTCGCCGTTGCCGTTCTGGCCGCAGGAAAAGGCACTCGAATGAAGAGTGCTCTGCCGAAGGTGCTGCAGCCCCTGGCAGGAGCCACGCTGGTGGAACGGGTTCTGGCCAGTGCGCGAACACTGGCACCAGAACGCCGCATCCTGATCGTGGGGCATCAAGCCGAACGCGTAGAGGAGCAACTGAATCACATCGAAGGCCTGGAATTTGTTCTTCAGCAACCGCAGAACGGAACCGGCCATGCCGTTCAGCAATTGATCGCTCCCCTTCAGAGCTTTACCGGGGAATTGCTGGTTCTCAATGGAGACGTTCCCTTGCTTCGGGCCGCAACCATTGAGCAGCTGGTGGAAACGCACCGCAACAGCGGTGCTGATGTGACATTGCTCACCGCCCGCCTTGAGGATCCAACCGGTTACGGCCGCGTCTTCGCCGATGACGACGGTCGCGTGAGCGCCATTGTTGAGCACCGTGATTGCACCGAAGAGCAGCGACGCAATTCCCTCACCAACGCTGGGATCTACTGCTTCAACTGGAGCAAGCTGCTCGCCGTGCTGCCCAACCTCAGCACCGACAACGACCAGGGTGAACTGTATCTCACTGATACCGTCTCCATGCTGGAGCGCGCCATGCATGTGGAGGTGGCCGACGCCGACGAAGTGAACGGAATCAACAACCGTCGTCAGCTGGCCCAGTGCGAAACCCTTCTCCAGCAGCGTCTTCGCGACCATTGGATGGATCAGGGCGTGACCTTCGTGGATCCATCCAGCTGCACCCTGAGTGAGTCATGCCGGTTTGGACGCGACGTTGTGATCGAACCCCAGACCCATCTGCGTGGTGTGTGCAGCATCGGCGACAACTGCCGCCTCGGGCCTGGAAGCCTGCTGGAGGATTCCGAACTGGCCGAGAATGTGAGCGTGCTGCATTCAGTGGTCCGCGGCGCCAAGGTGGCCCGGGATGTGGCCATTGGCCCCTTTGCCCATCTCAGGCCAGCGGCTGACATCGGCGAAGGCTGCCGCATCGGCAACTTCGTTGAAGTGAAGAAGAGCACCCTGGCCGCAGGCAGCAAGGTGAATCACCTGAGTTACATCGGTGATGCTGAGCTTGGAGCGGATGTGAATGTGGGTGCGGGCACCATCACGGCGAATTACGACGGTGTCAACAAGCACCGCACCGTGATTGGAGACCGAAGCAAGACAGGTGCCAACTCCGTCATGGTCGCCCCTGTCACCATCGGCAACGATGTGACGATCGGTGCTGGTTCCACCATCACCAAGGATGTCCCTGATGGTTCCCTCGCCCTGGGCCGTGCCAAACAATGGGTCAAAGAGGGCTGGAACTCCTGAAAGAAACAGGATTGTTCTGATGCAGTGGTCAGCGAATCACCATCAAATTGCGTCATTGAGAAGGAAAGATCAAGGAAGAATTAACTCCCAAGAAACTTATTCAAATCACCAGATTCTCTTCACTTCACGATGATGGCAAAAGGTCATTCATGCGTGAGGTTGGTGGTATCAATCCTCTGGATTCATGCACGACCAAAAGCGTTACACCGTGCGATACCGCGATGCCAACAGCAATCGCGTTGAAGGTTGCTACTACGCCGGCGATGCCTTTGAGGCTCGAGTGCTGGCCATGGAGATGATCAAGTACATCAAAGACCATCCCAATGCCATCGATCTGATCCGCTGCGAAGAAGGCCACTCCAGCCTGGTTGCCGCCTGATCAGCCGATCAGTGTGTTCTGCAGGGAAGGAATCAGGCGCTCTAGCGCCACACCACGGCTGGCCTTGAGAAGCACTGTGTCTCCAGGCTTCAGCCATCCCGCCAGAGGAAGGGCCGCCTGTTCAGGGGTCTCAACCCGTTGAAATCGACTGAGGGAGCCTGCAGCGACCTCCATCGCTTCGCCTTCCTCACCGCCCGCGACGACCACCAATCCATCAAGCTGCAGATCGATGGCCTTCTGAGCCACCCTCCGGTGCAGATCAACGCTGCGACTGCCAAGCTCCAGCATGGTTCCCAACACAGCAAAACGACGTCCCGGTTGATGAGCAAGCAACTCCAGAGCGGCCAAAACCGCTTCCGGTGATGCGTTGTAAGTCTCATCGAGCAGAGCGATTCCCCCAAAGGACAGTCGCCGGTTCCGACCTCCTGGCACCTGCACATCCAAGGCCTGAATGGTTTGCAGAGGAACCTTGAGTTCTTGGGCGACCGCCAGAGCCAACATGAAGTTGCGGGCATTGTGACGTCCCTCAAGAGGACAGTGAAAGCGCAGGCCGTTGAAGGCCAGCGACTGATCCTCGGGCTGAAAATGACCCACAAGATCGGGGGTGGGAAGGTCTCCTGAGGTCAGCCCACTCACCTCAGGTCCATCCTCAGGCTCATCCCCATCGAGAGCCACGCGCAAGATGCGGCCCGTCCAACAGCGCGACAGAGCATCCTCAAGAAGTGCGTCACCAGCTGGGATCACCACAATCCCGAGGGGCGATAAAGCCGCAGTGATCTCGCATTTGGCTGAGGCGATGGCCGCCCGACTCCCCAACCGGCCGATATGAGCGGTGCCGATGTTCGTGATCACTGCAATCTGCGGTTCAGCACAGCGCGAGAGCCGTTCAATCTCACCGGCTCCGCGCATTCCCATCTCCACTACCACCGCTGCATGGCTGCGGTGCGCCCCCAGGAGGGTGAGCGGCACGCCGATGTCGTTGTTGTTGTTGCTGTCGCTGGCTTGCACATCGCCCAGGGGTGCCAGTGCAGAGCGAATCAATTCGCGGGTGGTGGTTTTTCCGGCTGATCCGGTCACCGCCACCACGGACGCATTCAGTTGGCGGCGATGCAAGGTGGCCAGCTGCTGGTAGGCCTCGAGCGTGTCCGCCACTTTCCAGTGCAGCAGGCCGTCTGGCACGGCATGGGCACAGTCGCTGGCCACAAAAGCAGCCTGGGCACCACGCTCAACAGCACTGCTGAGGAAGCGATGGCCATCGAATCGCTCCCCGCGCAGCGGGATGAAGAACGATCCCGGCTCGAGTGTGCGGCTATCGGTGCAGACCGGTCCAAGGGCCTTCGACAGATCCGGAGCAGGACCACCCGCCCAGAGGGGCTGCCCCCAGAGCTCCACCAGCTGGGAGAGCTGCAGTGTCACGGCGTGTTCAGCGGATCGAACATGATCATGCCGTTCCCGACGCGGGATGGCCGTGCCAGCAGATGGTGGCCTGCATCTTCGAGGGTGAGATCGTCATATCCTTCCTCCTGGAGCTGTTGCCACCAGGCTTCAGCGCGATCAAGCCGTTGGGATGGTTCCAGGGCCACCCACTGCTGGGCATCAAGCGTCAGCACAGCCCCATTGCGCTCCGGAACTGGTTGGGCTGTCAACAGCAACCCCTGGGGAATGGCGGAATCACGATCCGCATCAGCGAGCAGGCTTAAAAGGGGTGTGACCTGCAACAGAGGGACCTCTGGCTCGACGGCCGAAGGCTCAGCGGCCACGGGCTCAGGAAACTCAGGCTGTACAGGCTCGCTCGGCACGGCGAGGGGCTCAGAAGCAGCAGGCTCTGGAATCACCGCCAGAGGTCTGGCCTCGGGCAGCGGCGTGGTGAGAATGCGCTCGATACCTGGAGGCTCCGGGTCCTCTTTCGAGGCAAGGGCTCCCTGGAGTTGCAGTCCCCCCAACACCAACACACCAACAATCAGCAGCAGGAGCAGCGGCCAGAACAGCGGCGCGAGGTCCTGGGGCCAGAACCCAGGTGTGGAGAGATCCCCCTCTCGATTGCGTCGCCAGAGTTCCTGAGCCCGGAGGCGCAGGTCGGCCAGGGCAGCGGGCACATCACGGCGCAAGGCCTCCCATGGACTCTCGTAGGGAGCGGGTAAAGCGCTTTTGTCCGGGGGATCAGCCATACTCCATCATCGTCGCTGTTTGCCAAGCAGCCTGGCGAGAGGGTTGCGGCTGGTGCGCACCGGGGTTGATGCACTCGACGCCTCACTGCTTTCGATGGGGGCTTCTTCTGAGGGAGAGAGCGTCTGCGAGGCTCCACCGTGACGGGAGGGATCGGCCTCCTGTCCCTGGGAGAACTGTTCCACAGCAGCGGCGTCGGGACTGGGCTCCTTGAGCCCGCAAACATCGCGGTACATGCGGTCGTACTCCAGTGCTGAGCGAGCCCAGCTGTAGTCCTGCTCCATCCCGCGCCGCTGGAGCTCCGTCCAACTCTCCGGATGGCGGAAGGCCTCCCAGGCCCGAACCAAAGCGGTGTAGAAATCCACAGGTTCGAACCGGTCAAAGCAGAAGCCCGTCCCGGTCTTGTGGCGGGGATCGTGGGGCGGCACGGTGTCGACCAATCCACCCACCTTGCGCACCACAGGCACGCTGCCGTAGCGCATGGCGTAGAGCTGGCTGATCCCGCAGGGTTCGAAGCGGCTGGGCATCAGGAAGGCATCACTGCCTGCGTAGATCAAACGCGACAGGGCGTCGTCATAGGTGAGAAACACCGCAACCCGACCTGGATGGCGTGAAGCAAGTTGCCAAAGGCCGGATTCCAGTCCGCGATCCCCGGTTCCCAGAACGACAATCTGGGTGTCGGTGTAGGCCAGAAGACGGTCGGCTACCTGAAGCAGCAGATCCACACCCTTTTGATCCACCAGACGGCTCACCATGCCGAGCAGGAAGGTGTCGGGGTTCACAGCCAGACCCATCCGTTCCTGCAGCAACAGCTTGCAGGTGGCTTTCCCAGCCAGGTTGGTGGAGCTGAAGGTCGCCGGCAAAGCCTTGTCTTTGGATGGATTCCAGGCCTCGAGATCGATGCCGTTGAGAATGCCGCGCAGCTTGCCGGAGATGTAGTTGAGCAAGCCCTCTAACTTCTCGCCGTATTCAGAGGTGCGGATTTCCTGGGCGTAGGTGGGTGATACGGCGTTAACCCGATCGGCGTAAAGAAGCGCAGCGGCCATGGTGTGGTCTCCCTGCATGTACCAGGGACACCAGGTGATGCGATCCAGCTTCCAGCGCCAGGGTCCCTGGTACTTGAGGTTGTGGATCGTGAACACCGTGCTGATTTCAGGATCCTGGTGCATCCACACCGGAATCATGCCGGTGTGCCAGTCGTGGCAATGCAGCACCTGAGGCTTCCAGACATTCCAGGAAAATTCCGCCGCTGCGCTGGCGAAGAAGGTGAACCGCCAGTCTTCGTCTTCACCGCCATAGATCCGCTCGGGATCAAAAACAGGGTGTCCCACGAGGTAGAGCGGCAAACCATTCGTCGGGTGTCGTGTTTCAAAGACAGCGAATTCCGTGCCCATGGTCTGGGCCCGCCAGATCGGTTCTGCAGGAATATCCAGAGAGCTCCAGAGCTTGCCGTAGCCGGGCATGATCAGACGCACATCGTGACCAAGCTCCGCCAGGGCGGGCGGAAGCGAGCCGACCACATCGCCCATGCCACCCACCTTCACCATCGGTGCACATTCAGCGGCAGCAAAGAGCACGCGCATGGTCAGGTCAACCGATTGTGAGGCGCGACTTTAAGCGCATTCAGCTGGGTTGAGGTCGGTCAGGGAAGCACTGTCACCGGAGTACCGACCCGCACCATCTCAAAGATCTCCTGAACGTTCTCCTCATAGAGACGCACACAGCCATGGGACACAGCCCGTCCCACCGTCCATCGGTAAGGGGTGCCGTGAAACCCTGCCACCGTGCAGCCGTCGATATCCAGATACTGCTCACCATCCCAGCCTTCGCGGCCCTTGCAGTCGCGATAAAAGCCGATCCATCGGGATCCCAACGGATTGGTGGCCTCCTCCGGGCCCAGCAATTCGCCACTGACAGGGTGCGTCCACACCGGCTCCTTCACCATCTGCATCACCCGGAACCGCCCAGCAGGGGTTTCCCAGCCAACAGTGCCGACGGCCGCGGGGAATCGGCGCGTGAGTAAACCATCGTGCAGCACGAGTAGCTGCCGATGCTGACGATCAAGCACGAGCTGCAGACCCACACGCTGCAGGAGATCCTCTGGGACGCGAGCCATCGAAACGGCATCGCTGACCGGTGCCGCGAGCGGAGGAATCGGATCCGGTTCCCGTTGCGTTGGAGCCTCAGACGCCTCAGCCTGGGGAACATCCGCCGCATGCACAGACCGCAGCCAGGGCAGCGACGGAAGCGCAGCCAGGGCAAGCAATCCGATGGATGCTGGAAGGATGCGCTGGAGCATCGCGGCGCCGAAACGAGGGGAACGATGCAACTTTTTTAGCTAGGGGAGCCAGGGGGAGGCTGAGAAATCAGGGTCCCGCTTCTCAAGGAAAGCGTTGCGCCCCTCCTGCCCTTCGTCCGTTCGGTAGAAGAGGTGGGTGGCCTGACCGGCCAATTCCTGAATGCCTGCCAGGCCATCGGTTTCGGCATTGAAGGACGCCTTCAGGCAGCGGATCGCCGTGGGGCTGTGCTGCAGCACTTCCTGAGCCCAACGCACGCCTTCGGCTTCAAGCTTGTGCAGCGGAACGATGGCATTGATCAGTCCCATCTGCCGGGCC
Organism: Synechococcus sp. BMK-MC-1; assembly: GCF_014279955.1. NCBI lineage: Bacteria > Bacillati > Cyanobacteriota > Cyanophyceae > Synechococcales > Synechococcaceae > Synechococcus > Synechococcus sp. BMK-MC-1. Next base: position 1,042,673 of record NZ_CP047939.1, on the reverse strand, counting down.
TCCTCCGCTCCGTAGCGACGGCAGAGAAACCAGATTTCCCTGGCCTTGCGCTGACCCACGACCCGGGCCAGATACCCCGCACCGAAACCGCCATCAAAGCTGCCGACCCGCGGGCCGGTTTGACCGAACACGGCATTTTCTGCGGCAAGGCTGAGATCACAGAGAAGATGCAGCACCTGTCCGCCACCGATGGCATACCCAGCCACCAGGGCGATCACCACCTTGGGCAGGCTGCGGATGATCCGCTGCAGGTCGAGCACATTCAGCCTGGGCAGCCCGTCCTCATCGAGATAGCCGCCATCACCGCGCACACTCTGGTCACCACCGGCGCAGAAGGCGTAGCCACCGTCGTCCGCAGGACCGACTCCGGTGAACAGCACCACGCCGATGCTGCTGTCGTCGCGGATGCGCGTGAAGGCATCACAGAGTTCCACCACCGTGCGAGGCCGGAAGGCGTTGCGCTTGTGCGGGCGATTGATCGCCACCCGCGCAATGCCCGGCTGGGCTCGATCCAGCAACACATCGCTGTAATCCCCCCAGGGCTGCCACACCACTCCCGGATCACCAGGAAGCACGGATCGGGAGGTGGGATCGGCCATGGAGGCGGTGGGGATCAGTGTTCTTTTGTACTGCCTTGATCACAGCGGAGCACTTGCTCCACCTCTCGCCGCAGCGTCTGCCGCAAGGCTGCATCAGCAATCCGATCCGTGCAGACCCGCAGCAGCACCGGTCGCCTCTGGTCCAATCCCCACTCCAGGGCATGGGGAAGATCCTCGAGGCAGGCCAGCTGACGGGAGGGCACGGCGTGGGCCCTGGCCAACGCCAGCGGATCCACTGCCTGGGGCATGGCGAAGAGATGGTCAAACTCAGCCGCCGAACCGGCAGGTATCGGCAGCTGCCCAAAGATGCCGCCGCCGCCGTTGTCAATCAACAGCACCAGCAAGGGCGGTGCTGAGGCCGCCGCCAGCAGCCAGCCATTGCTGTCATGCAGGAGTGCGAGATCGCCGGTGAGCAGCACGAGGGGGCCGAGCTCCCGTGCAAGACCAACGGCCAGAGAAAGGGTCCCATCGATGCCGGAAGCTCCGCGAAAACTGAAGCAACGGCGTTGGCCGGTATCAGAAGCTGCAAAAGCCTGCCAGTCCCGAACGGGACTGCTGGCGGCCAGCATCACCGGTGTCGCTGGAGGCAACAGCTGAGGCAGACACCGCATCAAGGCCGGTTCACTGACGGGGCCGACTTGGGGCAACTGCTGGGCAAGCGCACGCTCCACGGCCGCATCCAGAGCACACCAGGCCTTGAGCAAGGCGCTGGGACGTTCCTCAGAGCACACCTGCTGGCCAGAGACGCCCTGCCACCAGCTGGAGAGCCCCAGGCTGCACTGGCTGGCCAGGCCGAGGGGGTCGAGGCTGCGGCAGTCCCCCTCGCTGATGAGCCATTGCCCCGGCCCCAGCGCGCGCAGCCAGGCTTCAAGCCGGCGGCTGGCCGGAAGAGGACCGAGGCGCAGCACCTGAAGCGATCGCTCGGGCGTGGGCAGACCGGCCGGCAGCATCAGGTCCCAATGGCGGATCACCCCTGGGAGGTCCTGGGGCGCGGCAGCCAGAGGATCCAAGAGCACAGGCCAGCCGGTGGTGAGGACCAACTCCTGCAGCGCCCGCTGGTAAGCCGGACGATCCGCCTCCAGACCACGCCAGGGTCCTGCCACCACCACGCCCGGACGGGACCAGTCCGGAACCGGACCATCCCAGGGGGTGGAGCGTGGCTCAGCAGGGTGATGCCCGCCACCAGCAGCCGGCAGGGGTTGCCACGCCGACCAAAACGCCTGCTGCTCGGCCTCGTTGGGATGGAGTGGCTCCTCGAACGGCAGATTCAGGTGCACAGGCCCTGCCGATCCCAGCGCCCTCTGCCAGAGCGACGACGCCAGGCTTTGCAGCTGAACGTCGTTCTCGTGGTGAAGCCCCTCGCCTGGGCTGCTCAGAAACGCGCGGCAAACGGGGGCGAGAAACTGCTCCTGATTCACGGTTTGGTTGGCGCCGCAGTCCTTCAGGCGCGTCGGTCGGTCGGCCGTGAGCAGCAGCAGGGGAATGCAGGACCGATCAGCCTCGACGGCTGCGGGCAGCAGATTGGCCACAGCCGTTCCAGAGGTGGTGATCACCGCTGTGGCACGACCGGAGGCCTGGGCCAGCCCGAGGGCATGGAAAGCAGCTGAACGCTCATCGATCGCGGTCACCAGCGTCAGCTCCCCCTGCCTGGCCAAGCCGCCGGCCGCCAGGGCCAGAGGTGCGGAACGGCTGCCAGGGCACAGAACGATCTGCCGAAGTCCCTGCTGCTGCAGATGGGCCAGGAGGCTCACAGCTGCCTTGAGATTGGCGATGGCGTGGCTCAGACCGGTCGGCAGCGCTGATGCGATCCTCGTCCAACGCCTACCCCCGGGTCCGTCCCTTCGATGCCCAGCCAACCCGATCAGTCCGCCACACGCCGGAGTGGCTGGATCTCCCTGCTGCTGTGGGTGGTTCTGGCACTGCTGCTGCGCTGGCAGGTGCTGGAACCGCGCTGGATTCCATCGGGGTCGATGCTGCCAACCCTTCAGCTTCAGGACCGAATTCTGGTGGAAAAGCTGAGGCCGAAGTTCGATCGCGCCACACACCAGACCCTTCCCCTGAACAGCATCGTGGTCTTCGCTGTCCCCCCCCAACTGGCAGCGGCCGGCTACGACCCGAATGCGGCGCTGATCAAACGGGTGGTGGGTCTGCCCGGCGATCAGCTCGAGGTTCGAGATGGACAGCTGCTGCGCAACAACAGCGTGGTGAACGAACCCTGGCTGGATGAAGCGATCGACTACGCCATGGAACCAATCACCGTGCCCGATGGCACGGTGTGGGTGATGGGCGACAACCGCAATGCCAGCCTTGATTCCCATCTGTGGGGGGCGCTTCCGGACAACCTGGTGATCGGAACGGCTGTGTGGCGCTACTGGCCCCTGGCACGGTTCGGTCCGATTCGGTTCTCACAACCGGATTCAACTGTGACGCAGCACACAGCTGCGATAGGTTCAGGGTCCTGACGGAGAGCGGCGGGATGTTCAACCCGGAGTTCCTGACCACGGACAGCCAGGACGGACAACCCGTCAACGGACTGATTCAGTACCTGCAGGATCAATCACCTGATGTGTTGCAGCGCGTCGCGAAATCTGCGAGCAACGACATTCAGGATGTGATTCGACACAACGTGCAGGGTCTGCTGGGAATGCTCCCCGGCGAACAATTTGAGGTGAAGGTCACCGCCAATCGCGACAACCTGGCCAACATGCTGGCCTCCGCAATGATGACCGGGTATTTCCTGCGTCAGATGGAGCAGCGCAAGGAATTGGAAGAAGCGATGTTTGGCGACGAGGAGATGGCCATCGGCCCCGACGACGAACTCAATCTTTGAAGGGGTCAGGCGGCACCAGCTTGTAGCGCAACAACGTTGTGTCGATCCCGGCAAGAAAGTCCCAGCTTCCCTGATCTGGGGCCCACGGCCTCTGGAGAAGTTCCTCCTTGAACACATTGGCGATCTCAGGAGTAAACGCCAAAGGAGCGCTGTAGTGCGCTGGCACGAGCCAACGCATGGACTCAAGGCCTGCCACTTCATCCAACCAACCGAGCAGGGCCTGGCGTGCCCGCGGCAGCACCAGTCGCTCCAAAACCGGAGCCACCTGCAGACGCGGGGCTGGATCCCCCATCAACGCCGCCGCCGCCTGCTGCCAGCCGTCCTGCCAGGAGAAGGGATAGAGCCCGAAGTGCTCACGGGGCGAGCGCAAACCCGGACGAAACGCCTGGCGAAGCACCTGCAGCAACGAAGGAACCTCCAGTGGTTCCGGCCTCAGGTAGGAGGCGAACAGCACAAGCCGGGCCCAACCGCGACGGCGTGCTTGAACTGAATCCAAAAGCGGCTCATCGCCCCGCTCGCGGGCGTGGAACAACAGCGGGGTGGGGTCTGGATCGAACACCGCGGGGGGCTCAGCACTGATCCCCACCAGTGCATCGGTCACCAGAAGGGCCCCGGAAGGACGGTGAAAACAGCTGATCTCCTGAAATCGCCCCACGCCGAGGTCCAGTGGACCGAGAGAGACCCAGTGGCAGATCTCTGGATGGGGCACCCCGTCGTCGAGCAGAACCCGGGTGCGACGTTTCGGTCCCCCCAACCAGCTGAGGGGAAGTTGCACAGGGAAACTCCACTGGCCAGGGCACACCCACAGATCGGCCTGCGGGAACGCGCGAGCCAGAGGTCCTAGAGGAAGCTTGTGCTCGAGCCCCGATGCCGTCGGCATCACGATGGTCTGCACGGGGCCATGCACAGCCTCCAGATCCGCGAGTTGCTTCAGAAGCTCCCGGGTGGGCGGCAGGGGATTCACCAACATCAAGCCGCCGGGAACCCTCACCACCGTGAGACGAATCGGCACAGCCACGTAGTACACCCCTTGCAGCTGCTCAAAGCTCCAGAGCTCACCGGGGATCAGCTCACTGAACACCGTGCGGCGGCGGCCATAGGGATAGAGCGGCAGCAGCGGCCACCAAGGCCAGCGTTGGTCGGCTGGCGAGATGCCCTCAGTTGCACTCAGATCACTTGCCATCACTCAAATTGACTGTTCCGTTGTTCCAGGTTGTGCAAGTGGGCATAACCTTGTGCAAGTGGTTTTAGGGACAACTTAGGGATAAAATAGGCAGACAAGCCGCCCTGTCCCTAGATGACAGACACCACTGGGCAACGCCGAAACAGCGCAAGGCTGAAGCAGCTCTCCCAGTATCTCCGGACCGTTCATTCAGAGCGGTATGGCCTATCTCTCAGGCGCAAAAGCAGACCTAACGGTCAGGAGCTGATCTACCTCTCGTTCAGGACGCGACCTGATGGGGGGGGAGATCAGAAGTGGCTGAAACTCAATGCGTCCTATGAGGACACAGACCTCGCTATTTCGCGTGCCATCGATCAGGCCTTAGCCGACTTCGACAGCAACGTCAAAAGGAATGCGGGTGGTCCTGTTGGTAGCTCACTTGGTGTCTATCAAAGACAGGCTTTAAGCCGCATCGAAACAGACGGGAACTCTGAGAAGCACGCTGCTCGTCGTGTGAAGTGGCTTAAGAGCTGCGTTCAGTGGCTCTCCGAAAACAACGGCAGGGCTACGAGCCGAGAGGATCTGCTGCGTTGGATCGCAAGTTGGCCAGCAGAAGCGAGAAGTCGTCGCGATGCCATCTCCTCTGCATGCCTGATCTTCGGGATCGCGACAGATGGCAAGCAACTCAACCCAGGCAAAGAGTTTGCTTACCAAGAACCCCAGGCAGGGCAGGGACGACCGATTGATCCTGAAGAGGTACAGCGCGTCATCTTGAAACTCTGGGATCGAGCTGAAACCTCTGAGCTTGCTCATGCAGCCGCATGGCTGACGTCTTGGGTTGCTCTCACCGGTGCTCGTGGCGCGATGGTAATGGCCTCACAACTGTTGTGGACTCCTCCAGGAAGGGTGGAAGTAGTCGTTGGGGGTTATGTGGAATGCCGTGATAGCAAAAGGGGTAGGAATCGGCAGGCACAACTCTGTCCTTCATGGAAAGAGCTTCTTGAAGCCGTTGGGATTGAAAAACTGAGCACTCCTCCGCAACGCCTCCGAGATGCCGCCAGTCCATGGAATGAGAAACCCAACCAAGAACAACAGAGGAGAACAGAACAAGAGCTCAACGCCATTCATGGCTGGATCTGGCGAGAATTCTCAGAAGAGCGCGGATTGAGAGCTGATCGCGATTTCATCGGGCTACGCACTCTTCGGCACAACGCTGCGCGACGACTGCTGGAGGTGAAACAGCTCGACCTTCTACAGATTGCAGGTCTTCTCTCAACATCTGAGGACATGCTCAGGAGGACGTATTCCGACCATCACCGCTTCCGCTCGAACGAGATCATCAGAGAGGTCTTCGGGTAGATCTCTGAGTTCAATAAAGGCTATGAAAGAAATCTCCAACGAAGATCTGAGAGTCATCCAGATTCCTGATCCTGAAAGTGGCAGTGATCGATGGATCCACTTCGCACACACCATTAACGGCTACGAAGTTGACCCATTGATCAAGCAGACAGATCAACGCTCTTCTATTCACACTGCACGAACACTTACTGAACTTCGATGCGCCTTATTCCATCTCGCGAGAGCCGATCGATGGCAGGGAGCTACAGCGCCTGTGCCGGGCCTTGAGGAAGATGTTGAGACGCTCCTACGGAAGATTCGCGCAAAAGTTGCTGCGGGCGAACTGGAATAGAGGCTTGCCAAGCCACTTAAAAGACAGCAATCACTGTGGCAAGTCTCATTTTGTCCCTGAAATGGCACTCAGGCCGTCACAGACGCCCCAATGTCATCAGAACTGCTTCTTGATTCCAGAGGAATTCGCCGCGCGGTGACAACGGGTTGATCTTGCGGCGGTGAAGCCCATCCCGAAGAAGACCTGCCCTGAGCATGTTCCCAAGAGTGTTGCGATGCACCCCGAGACAAGAGGTCAACTCTCTTGTACGCATCCAAGTAATCGGAGTGTTCGACATGTGAATCAACCATCTACTACAAACTACCCGTGTTGATCGAAGGAGCTGAAAGTGAAGCCATCAGCGAACTTAGTTGTGTCTTCTCACCTTTGCGGATAATCGCCTGCAACTCAGGTGATATTCAGGATTCGCATCAGCTCAGTTGTCATTCAAAAGCTCAGATATTCCGAGCGCCGTTGCCTCGATGTTCATTGAACCCTCTACTGCTTTGCAGATTGCGGCAATCACGGAAGGTAGCTCTCGTCCATGGAGGACAGTGCCGGCCTCGAGATGGTGCTTCAAGCTGCGCTCGACCAAGGCAAGCAGCTCGTCCGCTCGTTCTGCAACGGTTCGTGCTCTTGCGAGCTGTTCTTGTCTAAAGGTCTCGAGCTGTTCCTCATATCGCTCGAGCTCTGCTTCAGTTCGTGCTTCTGAGACTGTCTTCAGCTGCCCTGAGTCGTAGTCAGCTAGGCGCTCACTCCAGTTCCAATGATCCGCTCGTCGGCGAAGGGTTGACTCAGAGCAACCCACGACAACTGCTGTCTGCCTGAACTGACGAGCAGGTCCAAATTCCCGGTGCACAAGGAGCTGCTCGAAGGAATCTGCGGGCTCGCCGGGAAGCTGGGGAAAGGAGGTCATCGTTAGCTGCTCTTTCCTTGAGGGTTCCAATAAGCGTCAGAGAGACCTAAACGGCTTCAACTACATCTCGATCTAAAAGCAAAGAGAAGCTCAAGTAACCCCCAGTAATTTGAAGAATCAGCTCTCTAGTCGTTGGTAAGCAAATCACGTCCTCACAACTCCTCTGATCGGCAAGGTGGTCATCAGAGACTTGGTAAGCCCGGATATGACTCTCAGAAAGTCCAGGCAGAAATCAGGCGAATTCCCGAATTTCTTGAAGCGATAGGCATTAAGGCATCGGAGGTATGTCTCACGCTCTATGGCGGAGATGGCGGTAACTGGCACTGGCAAAAGGTTGATGGTGCAACCCACTGCAGGCCTGTCGATATCAATCTGATCCAGGAACAAATTCTGGACTGGTCAATTGATGGATTCCATCGTCAGGGTCACCAACTCGGTTTTTACCCGATGTTTGGCGGCAGCACCAAGGCGCAGTCACAGGGCTCGCCGTGCCTCAAGGTTGAGTGCGACATGCTGCCAAAGGATCAGCAACTTGCAGTGCTGCGGGCCTTCGAGCACACCTACGACGTCCGCTTCACGATCGTCGACACAGGAGGTAAATCGCTTCATGCCTATCTCTCAATAAATGAGGTCATCACCGTGGAGCGCTATCAGCTGGTGTGCCGGTGCTTCCACGAACGGCTAGTAGATGTGGCTCGCATAGACGACATCCACTACAAGGCCGACGACGCCGTAAGCCGAATCACTCAAGCCATGCGGCTGCCTGGTGCAATTCATAAGAAGACCGGAGAAGTCGCCACAGTGCTGCAACTCGGCAAGCAATGCTCCCTCGAGCAGATCGAGTGTGGCCCTAAGGATGTCGATGACTTCCGAAAAGAGTCGACCACCCGGCGAGCAGTCGCTTGCACTTGCACCGCTGGCCGTGTCCTCGGTTACGAGGGCGACGAGGCCATGCAAATCCTCGCGACGATTGCTCAGGTCTGGGACAAGCGCATTCCAGGTGAGGCCACTTATCCGAAGGTTCTGCCACTGGTCGCCAATCTCACATCTGTTTTAGGAGCCGAACAAGCCGCCCAGCTCCTCTACGACCAAGGCCATTACGACAAGGTCGGTGAGCATGACCTCAAGGGCCTATTGGAGTGGTGCTCGTCGTTTGTAGAGCCAGTAAATCCAGCAGATGCCACTGCGCGGCTCATCTCGATGGCCGCTACCAGGTACGGCTGGGAACGTCCCAGGGCCTCCACCTCAATCGTTGCTGACCCCGCTACAGAGCTCATCAACAGTGAGGAGGAGCTACGGGCAACTCTCAAGGGACGATCGATCCTGACCAACTGCCGGACCGGGAAGGGCAAGTCAAAGCAAGCCCTCGGGGAGGCAGTCGACATGCACCGGGAAAGCCGCCAGCGGAATGGTGATCGCTCGAAGTTCTCTGTTGGCTGCATCAGCCCCCGTCGAACAATCAACGCACAGAACGCTCAGATCACAGGTGGCCGCGACGTTTCCACAGGTCGCGGGTCTCTAGAGGACTTCTACATAGCCTGCCTCCAGTCTTGGGGTTTAGATCACAAGCGCCATGGCAACGAGCTGCTCTGGCGCGACGGTGTCATGCCAGCAGCAGGGTTGTTGATCATCGACGAGCTCCGCCAGGTAATGGAGGCCGTGTTGTTAGGCAAGGCTGGGCCAGGGGAGTTCTGGGGGTCGCCTGGGGAGCGCGTTGAGACGTTCTGTCGGTTGGTCTGGACAATCCGCAACGCCGCCCAGGTCTACGGGATGGATGCTCAGCTAGGCGCACCTGAGATCGACTTCATAAACAGCGTCCGCGAGGTAAATAGGTCTCTGCCTGTGATCGGCAACCCAAGGGAAGAAAACGGCGGGGTGTTCCGCTGGACGAACAAGCAGAACATCTGGAGAGCAGCGCTACTGGAGACGATTCAGGACGCCGATAGAACAAAGCCTGTACTGGTTGTCACGGGCGCTAAGGGGGAGGAGAAAGACGACTCCACTAGGGGCATATCTGCCTGGGCACTTAAGCGTTTCATCGAAATCGAGACAGCCGAGGAGATCACTTCACCCCAGCTGGACCATCCGGTGACCTTCTCACGTTTGCATGTTGTCGTAATCGACAGCCTCAATAAAGACGAGACCGAGCAGCGGAAGATCCTGATGGAGAAAGACATGGGCATCGCGGACGTCGTCATTGTCACGCCCGTCGCTCAGTCGGGTTTCTCCTTTATCGGTGACTTCCATCAAGTCGGCTTCGTTGCTGGTGGCCTGACTCTGCCGCCAAACTGCGTCTCGCAAGGCGCGCGCAGAGAGCGGACCCTGGGGACTTGCTATGGCTACCTGCCTCGCACCGAGGTCGACCAGAGCTGTCCGTTCTTCACTTCAGATCCAGAGGAGAATGCCAAGGTCATCCATAAGGCGTTGCTCGAACATGACCGCGACATCAACACCCTTGGCCCGGTCGAGGAGCTGATGATCGCTACATCACTCGCCTATTACGAGCGGTCGATCACAGAACTTGCGTTGTTCACTGACTATGCCTTGGCGTACTTACATCAAGACGGTTGGACCTTAGAAGCATTAGGCGATTTTGAGCACGGTCAGAGGGGACGTAAACGGGTCGCCAAAGTAGCCAATATTCTGGGAATGACACCCTTTGAGGAGCTGTCACCTGTCAAGCAGCTGATTCTTAAGGGTCTGATTGGTCTATTGAACGCGGAAGAAGTCGCAGCCATTGAACGCAAGGCAGTTGGCGGTGGCCTCGTTGATCTGGTCGGAGCCAACGCAGCCAAGGTCGTTGATCTCTTGCAGCGCTCAGGGTTAGTTCAGCTATGTGACGGGACGCCTAGACCCAAGAACGACCCCCAGATCGTTGCCTGTGGTCAGGTTCTGCAGTCACCAGAGGCAATAGAGCTGTTTAAGCGGTCCAGCACTCTCCAAGTTCGGGCCAGTCGCTCAAAGCACAAAGCAGCCAACGCGGTAAAAGCCATTGGCGTCATCGTCAAACAGCTCGGTGGCCAATGGAAGCGCTGCGGAGACGGTCGGTCCAAGATTCTGGGGGAATTACCGCTACCTAAACAATGCCGTTAAGGCAAAACGCTCTATAGAAGACTTGCCTTAAGCGCATTTTTTGAGAGATCGACGTCACCTCACCAGGTACAGGTCCTGCATCACCGACGATCAAGCACCGGCATCGCCACCATCCAAGGCAAAACCGTCACACCTAAAACAATCGCTTCTAACCCCAGGCTGCAGTTGCACACACTCCTGCCCAGTTGCACAACAAACGAGGGACATTTCAGAGACACGACCCTTAAATCCACTGCAAATAAACACTCTCAAGCGGCAGCAGCGGCCAGAAACCCCAGTACTGGTCGGCACGACTATTCATGGCCAAGCCTCTCGCGCACCCTGGATTCGATAGCTCCACCCCCATGATCACAGGTCTTGATCACCGATCGAGCACCCGCAGCAAAAGACCAGATTCAACCGAAGCCTGAGCACTGCGCTGATCGCGCAACGCATCAACGGCCGCCGCAGCGCTCCCAGGTGTTCAGCATCGTGTTGAGTTCGGCTTCCAGGCTCTGTAGTTCGTGGACGCGCTGCTGAATCTCGGTGAGCTTGCCGCGGATCGTGGCCTGGAGATCGTTGCAGGTGCAATTCCCGGATCGCCGTGCACCCAGCACAGTGCCAACCGTCGCCAGCGGTAGATCCATGGCCCGCAGACGGCGGCAGGTGGAAAGGGATGCCCCAGGACCCAGGCAAGAACGAGCATGGGCAGCGATGCACCCAGTGCCTTGACGGTGGCAATCTGAATCGGATCGCGCAGACTCAGGCGTTGGCTGAGGTTGTTGTCGATCCCCCAGGCCAGGGTCGCCAGAGCGATCAGGGCAGCTCCGGTGGCATTGACACCGCCGAGTGATCCATCCGAAAGAACGATGGCCCCAGCGATGGTGAGCGCTGCTGCCGCAGCGCCGCGTTTGCCGAGATGTTCACGCCCCACCAGAACAGCGATGGCCAGGGTGAAGACGGTCTCAAGGTTGAGCAACAGTGAACTCGATGCGGCTGGTAACCGCGCCAGGCCGTGAACCAGGGCAACGGGCCCGACGATCCCGCCCAGAAGGATCAACCCAGCCAAGGCAGGCGCATCACGCCGTTGGAGGGGGCTTTCATCCTGGGTTCGGCCTTTCATCAGCCGAACAATCGCCAGAGCCAGAGTCGTCCCTGCGTAGAGCAACCCGGCAATGCTCAGGGACGAACCGCTGGCCGTGAACGTACTGATCAGTGGGGCGCTGCATCCGAACAGCACGGCCGCAGCGAAGCCAGAGAGTTGACCGCATCTCAAGGATGCCATCGGTTTGATCGGGTTGCTGAACTTCACTCAGTTCTGGCTGCTGTCCTTGGAAGCATCCAGTGCGTTGCGCAACATCTGCGTGTTGCCTCTCAGGAGCACATCACCTTGACGAACACCCTGAAGGATTTCCGCTTGCCCCGCCGTTTGCTGGGCCACCACCACAGCAACCTGTTCCACAGCCCCCCGTTGATAGCGAAAGACCACCGGTGATCCATTGATCAGGGCAATGGAATCCTGCGGAACAATGAACCGTTGCTCGGAGGATGGGATCTGCACAAAGGCCGTGATAGCTGTTCCGATCGGTGGGAGTTGAGCATCAATAGGTTGCGCGCGGAGCAGCATCACGCGCCCGGCGGTTTGCGCATCAGGTGCCACAGCGATCACCCGTGCCTGCAGCGTCTGAGCTCCCGCTCGAACGCGCAGCAGCTGTCCGGTCCTGATGTTCGTGGCGAGTCCCGGTGACACGAGGAAGCGAAGCTCACCCCCTGTGACATCACTGATCTGGGCCACGTCTTCCCCCACAGACAGGACGGCACCGGGTGAGGTGCTCACAGCAGTGACCTGACCGGCAATTGGACTGCGAATCAACAGACGCCCTGAATCATCAGGCTTCCCTAGCGCTGAAGCCTTGGCAGCGGCTGCCCTGGCTGTCGTCGCGGCTGTAACGCTGGCGATGCGGCGGCTTTCCAGCTCCTGGGTCGAGAGTGCACCTTGCCGTGCCATGGGTTCGGCAAGGCGGTACAGGTATGCGAGCGAGTGCGCCGTGGCCTGCGCTGCATCGGCATCGGCGCGTACAGCAGCCGCATCAGCGCTTTGGACTTCTGCGATCGGTTCGCCAGCACGAACACGGGTGCCCGGTGACACCATCAGACGTAAAACACGTCCCGCCACAGGCATCCCCACGCTTGAGCGCGACGATGTTGCTGCTTCAACAAAACCAGTGATCGGACGTTCCGTGCCCGAGCTCAGTTCGGGGCGAACAGTGGTCAATCCCAATCGCCGAAGCTGGTCTTCGCTGAGAGCCACGCTGCCATTGGCATCCGCACGGTCCATCGCCGCAACCGATGGCGCAGAGACCGGCCGGCTGCTCTGGCGACCCACACCGATTCCAACCAGCAGAGATGCGGAGATCGCCAGAGGAAGAAGCACGCCGGGTTGGCGCAGGTGATGCGTGAGGTGGTTAAGGCTCAGGTTCATGACGGGAGAGAGGCAAGAGACGACGCCGAACCGTCGCGGGCGGGCAGCAGCCAATGGCCAAAGCGTGCATAGAGCGCCGGGAGCACCAGCAGGGTCAGGGCCGTGGAGGTGGTCAATCCACCGAGCACCACCACAGCCAACGGTTGCAGGATTTCATTCCCGGCCCCGAAAGCGAGTGCAAGAGGCAAGGCTCCGAGTGCCGAGGAGAGGGCTGTCATCAGGATGGCGTTGAGGCGCTCCAGGCTTCCCTCACGGATCACCTCGCCCAGGGGTTGCCCTGCGCCGTGGCGGCGGTTGTAGTTGTCCACCAGCAACAACCCATTGCGCACGGCGATGCCAAACAGCGTGATGAAGCCGATCAACGAGGCGATCGATAGCACTCCTCCCGTGAGCAACACCGCCACCACACCTCCGATCAGGGCCAGGGGCAGGTTGAGCATGATCGCCACTGTGGCGGGCACTGATTTCACCGAAATCACCATCAGCACACCGATCACCACTGCGGCAACAGCGCTGTAGAAGACCAGAGACGCGGTTGCCCGTTCTTCTGATTCGAACTGGCCGCCGTAGCGGATCGTGTAGCCCTGAGGCAGTGGCACCTCACGGGCAATGGTGCGCTGGATGTCTTTGACGACAGTGCCGAGGGGCCGGCCGCTGACGTTGGTGGAGACCACGATCATGCGGGAAACATCTTCTCGGTTGACGATGTTGGCCCCCAGACCTTCCTCAACCCAGGCAACACTGCCGAGAGGAACGGTCATGCCATTGCTGAAGGCCACCGGCAACGAGCGGATGGCCTCCAGGTTCTGGCGAGCATTCTCCTGAAGCTGCACGAGCACATCGCTGCGCACACCCCCTTCCACCACGTGGCCCACCACCTTGCCGTTGAGCGCGATCTCCACTGCTTGCGACAGCTCCTCCACCGTGAGCCCCAGCGCCGCCGCAAGCGGGCGGTCGTAGTGGATCTGCACCTGGGGAATCGGCAGCTGCGGTTCCAACTGCAGATCCACCACTCCATCAATGGGTTTGATGGCCTTCTCCACCGCCTCACCGATGCGGCGCAGTTCGCCTAAATCGGTGCCGTAGATCTTGATTGCAATCGCGCTGCGCACCCCCGAGAGCACCTCATCCATGCGATGCGAGATGAAGCCGCCGATGTTGGGCGCCACACCGGGCAGCTTTAAAAAAGCCTGCCGCAGCTCGGCAATGGCAGCGGGCCGATTGGCCATGGCTTGATCGCTCAGTTCCACATCCACGTGAGCTAGGTTCACGCCGGCCCCATCGGCATCACCGGGGGCGCGGCCCGTGCGCACCTGCACCCATGCAAACAACGGGTTGTTCTGCAGCGAACGGGTCAGTGCAAGCCCCGCTCGGTTGGTCATCTCCAGTGACACCCCGGGGTAGAGCACCATCGAACTCACCAGCGATTGTTCGCGGAATTCCGGTAGAAACACCCGGCCCAGTGCCGGCAGGATCGTTGTGGTGGCGACGATCAGCGCCAGAGCGATGGCCAGCACGCGCTGCGGTGATCTCAGCGCTAGATCCAAGATTGGCCGGTAGAGCCGCTCAGCCCGGTTAGCCAGCCAGGTGTTCTCCTCTGGCAGCTCCGCAGGCGCAAGCAAGATGGCGCACAACGCGCGAGAGAGCGTTACCGCTACGAGGGTGGAGGCCGCGATCGACAGCAGGTAGGCCAGGCCCATCGGCGCAAAGATGCGCCCTTCTACGCCGGTGAGCGAAAAGATCGGCGCAAACACCACCACGATGATCACGGTGGAGAACAGCACGGGCTGGCGCACCTCTACCGAGGTGTCGAACACCACCTGCAGGGGCGATTTGGGCGTGTCGCTGGCCCGGTTGCGGCGCAGCCCCCGATAGCAGTTCTCCATGTCGACGATCGAGTCGTCGACCACCGAACCGATCGCCACCACCAGCCCACCCAGGGTCATGGTGTTGATGCCCAGGCCCAGGCTCTTCATCAACATCAGGCCAATCAGCAGTGACAGCGGAATGGCGCTGAGGCTGATCACGGCGGCGCGCCAGTTCATGAGAAACAGCACGATCACCACCGAAACGATCACCACCCCCTGGAGCAGCGACTCGCTCACATTGCGGATGGCACTATCGATGAAATTACTCTGACGAAATGTGGTCTGGACCTGCACATCGCTCGGCAGCGTGCGGTTCAGCTCGGCCAAGCGCTGCTCCACTGCCCGGGACACCGTGGGGGTGTCCACATCGGGCTGCTTGGTCACCATCAGCACCACAGCTGGCTTGCCGTTGAAGCTGGCGTCACCGCGTTTGAGCGCTGCACCGCGCTTCACTTCTCCCAGTGTTGAGAGCAGCACCGATCGTCCCTGCTCGCTCTTCACCGCCGCATCCGCCAGATCGCTCACCTGTGTGACCTGAGCCAAGGGGCGAATCAACCGCTCCTGGCCACCCCCGATCAGAAAGCCTCCAGGGCTGGTGGCCATCGCCGAGCCAACACCCTCCATCACCGCCTTGAGCGAGACAGCCTGAGCCTGCAGCTCCTGGGGATCAAGGAGCACCTGAAATTGCTGCTCATCGCCGCCGTAGATCGTCACCTGGGCGACGCCGGGCACCGCCAGGATCGACTGGCGATAGGAGCGCAACACCAGCTGCTGCAGATCCATCAGCGATGTGGCGCCATCGCCGTTCACGGTGAAGGCGACCTGCAGGATTGTGCCCAGAGGCGACACCAGCGGGGAGAGCTCGGGGGGATCTGCATTGGTAGGCAGCTGGGCGCTCACCTGTTGCAGCCGCTCCGCCACGGATTGGCGGGCGCGGTAGATGTCGGCGTTCTGGTTGAACACCACCTGCACCATCGACAAACCCGGCTTGGAGGAGGAGCGCACGGTCTCCACCCCGGCAATGCCATTCACTGCCGATTCGATCGGCAGCGTGATGCGGGTTTCCACTTCTTCCGGTGAGAGCCCAGCGGCGCTGGTTTGCACATCCACCTGCGGCGGCGCGAAGGGGGGAAACACATCCAGGGGCATCTGGCTCACCGCCAGCAGGCCCCAGAGGCTGATCACCACCGCGGCGGCAACGATCAGCCAGCGGCGTGCGATCGAAAACCGCAGCGTTGTGTTGAGCAACCGCTCAAGCATCCGTCTTCCTGCGGCGGTTCAGCCAGATAGCCCCAGCGGTGAGTACGACAACCGCGCCAGCTGCCAGGGCGGGAATGGGTAGAGCGGACGGGCTCGCCGTCGCGCTGTCCTGTGGCGCAGCGGCTTTGTTATCTGCTGCCGGCTCAGCCTGTGGTGTCTTCTTCGATTCGGCGTACAGCGAGAGGGCGCCAGAGATCACCACCTCGTCGGTGGGATCAAGGCCCTCGGTGATCACAACCCGGTCACCCTGTCTGGAACCCGTCACCACGAGAACAGGGTCGTAGGTGGTCTGGGTTTGCACGAACAGCAGTGGCTTGCCATTCGCATCGACTAGAGCAGTGGAGGGAACCGAGAGCCCATCCGGCCCGTCTTCCGGCGTTGCCGTGGCCACCCCCAACAGGGCATCGGTTTCGGCGTTGCGGCGCACCTGGCGTGCGTCGCCCTGCTGCTGAAACTCATCGCCATGGCCCACATGCGCCAGGGCCAGGGGCGTGGCGATGGGCGCTGCGAGTAAGGCTGTGGCAGCAAGGCTGGCGCTGGCCGCCAGCTGCAGGATTCGGGGAAGCAAAGGCCTGGGGAAGCACTGGATAGGCGGAAGTTGGCACAACCGGGATGAAAAACAGATGAAATCCACTGCCCTCACTAAGATCTGTGCCCTGTTGATCCGCCACGCCGATGCCCATGCGGATCCTGTTGGTGGAGGACGAGATGGATCTAGCGCGATCCATCCAGGCAGTCCTGGAGGGCCAGGGCCATGTGGTGGATCACTGCGTCAGCGGTCAGGACGGCTGGGTGCTTCTGGGGAGTGATCAGGCCCACTACGACCTGGGAATTCTTGATTGGATGCTCCCGGAGCTCAGCGGCCTCGATCTGTGCAGGCGAACGCGATCGCGGGGCCTGGCGCTACCGCTCTTGCTGCTCACGGCCCGTAACGAAACAGCCGACCGGGTTGAGGGCCTGGATGCCGGCGCGGACGACTATCTGAGCAAGCCCTTCGCGATGGAGGAGCTGCTCGCACGGGTACGGGCGTTGCAGCGGCGACAGCCCAGCTATCGGGCGCCGCTCCTGGAAGCCGGTTGCTTCCGGCTGGATCTCGCCGCGGGGCAGTTGCTCGTGGCAACAGCCGCAGCTGAGGTTTGCATTGAGCTCTCCACGAAAGAGCAGCAACTGATGAGCTATTTCCTGGAACACCCCGGTGAGGTGATTTCCGGCTCACGCTTGCGCAACCAACTGTGGAATCTGCAGCAGGATCCCATCAGCAATGTTGTTGCCGCCCAGGTGCGATTGCTGCGGCGCAAGCTTGCTTCTCATGGGCTTGCTTCTCCGATTGAAACCATACCGAGTAAGGGGTATCGGCTGAACCCGCATGCTGCGGTGTTGCTGTGATGACCATCCAAACGCCAGCGCATCGCCTGTTATTTCAAGCTCGATTGAGACTGGCGGGACTCTCCTTGCTGGTGATGGGTGCACTCCTTTACGGCGCGGGGTTCGCGATGGGACGGCTGTTGCTGCAGAGCCAGGACAGCGCCATCCGGCGTGAACTGCAAGCTCTTGCCGGCACCCTGCACGACAGTCTCAAGCCTGTCCTGCTGCCGCAGGCGGCCCGGCCCACGCCCGCACTTGTTTCGGTTCTACCGGGCCTCTGTATTGCAGGAGAGCCTTGCAAGGCACCGGATTCATTGGTTGAACGCCATGCCATCAGTGCCACCGATTCCGACCGCTACAAGCTGCGTGTTCTCGATCCCAACGGTGCTCTGCTGGCCAGCTCCCCCGGGGCTCCGATCCTGCTCCCGCCAGCGGCTGATCAAGGTTGGCAGCTCACGCAAGAACCCGCTGGCCGGCGCTGGCTCACCTACTCCATTCATCTGCATCACTCCAACAGCAACAGAGAACCCGTCTGGGGATTCCTTCAGATTTCACACAGCCTGAACGATCTGGACCGGGAAGCACAACAGCTGGTGTGGTTGGGACATGCTGTCTTCCTCGTTGCGCTGCTGGCCATGGGCGCTGCCAGCTGGTGGCTGGCTGGATTGGCGATGGCACCATTACTGGAGGCCTATCAGCGACAGGAGCAGTTCAGCGCCGATGTGGCCCACGAATTACGCACCCCGCTGGCCAACTTGATGGCAGTGGTGGAGACAGGACGCTGGGATCGGGTGCTGGCCCAGGGCCGGCGCCTGCAGAACCTGATCGGCGACCTGTTGTTGCTCGCCAGCCTTGAACGACCCTGCGAGCGGGAGCCGGCAACGGTGTGTGATCTCGCCGAGATCACGGCCGATGTGATGGAGGATTTTTCAGAGACAGCTGCGGCTGCTCAGGTGAGCCTGATTCACACGTCATGGATGTCCAGTGCCAAGGTGCTTGGGGCGGAGACAGAACTCAGCCGGCTTGTGATCAATCTGCTGAGCAACGCGATGCAGCACAGCCCAGCAGGTGGCGCGATCGACGTCTCCCTGAAGCACCAGGGTCGCCATTTCCAGCTTTCAATCACCGACAACGGACCTGGCATCGCTGAGGAGATGCAGGGCCGAATCTTTGATCGCTTCACGCGACTGGATCCGTCTCGCTCACGCCTCCAGGGTGGCAGTGGGCTGGGGCTGGCCATCGCGCAAGCCATCGCCGTCCGCCATCGCGCAGCAATCCAGGTGCACTCCAGGACTGGATGCGGCAGCTGCTTCTCCCTGGAGATTCCGGCGGCTGAGCCACCCCATTGACTCTCCACCGACTGGAGTGTTTACGGTGGAAGCAGTCGCCGTCCTCCTGTGCCTCTGTTGATGCCTCCAGTCGCCGCCATACCTGTGCCTGCGGTGGTTTCCGCCTATCGCTCCCCAAGCTGTGGCTGCTGCAAAGGCTGGCTGGACCACCTCAGGCAAGCCGGCTTCACAGTGAAGGACTACGTGACGAGCAACCTTGCGAGCATCAAGCAGCGCTACGGCGTTCCACCTCAGCTGCAGTCCTGTCACACCGCCCGGATTGGGGGTTACACGGTTGAGGGTCATATTCCAGTGTCGGCGATTCAGCGGCTGCTGAAGGAACGCCCACAGGTGGCCGGAATTGCCGTACCCGGTATGCCGCTCGGTTCGCCCGGCATGGAATCACCGTTCAAGACAGAGAGCTACACGGTGTTCACCTTCACCGAATCCGGCCGGACCCAAGCCTTCCAGACGGTGGAGGGTGATGGCTAAGCCGGAACTCAGCGCTGTGCGTCTCTACAGGATGGAGACGCCCGAGCATGCCTGTCCGTGGGGGCAGCGCGCGCTTCAGCTCCTGCGCGCCCAGGGGATTCCGTTTGAGGATCATCCTCTGCGCAGCCAGGCGGAGGTGGAAGCCTTCAAGCATGCCCACGGTGTGACCACCACGCCGCAGGTGTTTGCCGGCGCGGAGCGCATTGGGGGCTACACCGAGCTGGCGAAACGGCTTGGTGTCACCGCGGAAACAGCAGAGGTGTCCTACGCACCAGTGATCGCTGTGTTCCTGAGCGCTCTGTTGATCAACCTGGCATTAGGGGGCGAAATCCGGGGCTACATGGGCCTGGCGATCTGCCTGTTGGCGATGCTCAAGCTGATGGATATTGCGGCATTCGCTGCAAGCTTCCGCAAATATGACCTGCTCACGCAGCGTTGGCAGGCCTGGGGAAAACTGTATCCCGCTGTTGAGCTATTGGTGGGACTTGGGATGCTGCAATCGGCCGAGAGTATGGGCCTTGAAGCTGTGATTGGCGTGACAGCAGTGCTTCTCGGTGTGATGGGCATGGTCTCCGTCGGCAAAGCCGTGTTCGTCGATCACCTGGCACTGAACTGTGCCTGCGTGGGCGGCAACTCCCGCACACCGCTGGGGGTGGTGAGCTTCGCTGAGAATCTGATCATGGGGCTGATGGGTTTGGCGATGTTGATTCAGCCAGTGATGGCTCTTGCTTCTGGGGGTGCGTTGTGATCAGCCGGCGCTCCTTTCTCGCCCTGGCAGCCGGTGGCACTGCAGCAGCCTCAGTCGCGGCTCTGCGCCATGGCTGCCATGGCTGGGCCGCAGATCCACGGAGGAGCATCAACGCGGCGGCGACGTCGCCAGTGCGCTCTCAAGCTGGCCTGCTGGAGCTGGATCTGGTAGCGCAGGAAACGTCCATCAGCATCCCTGGCACATCAGGACGGGCACTCACCTACAACGGCTTACTCCCTGGCCCCCAGCTTGAACTGCAGCCTGGTGATGCGGTGCGGATCCAGCTGCACAACCGCCTGACTCAGCCAACGAATCTGCACTACCACGGCCTGCACATTCCACCCAGCGGAGCAGCCGACAATGTGTTCCTGAGGGTTGCTCCTGGCCAGCGACAGAGCTGCAGCTTCTCCTTGCCGGACAATCACCCGGCGGGCCTCTTCTACTACCACCCCCATCACCATGGAACGGTGGCTGACCAGGTGTTTGGTGGCCTGGGTGGTGCGCTGCTGGTGAGAGGCGATCTCGATCGCATCCCTGAAGTGCAGGCGGCCCAGGAAGAAGTGCTTGTGCTCAAGGATCTTCCAGCCGCCAACCAGCGCTCCGGTTCTGGTGTGATGCTTGGCCGAGAAGGCTCGATTCTGAGCGTGAACGGCCAGGTGAAGCCCGAGCTGCAGGTTGCAGCCGGCGGCTTGCTGCGCCTACGCCTTCTCAACGCCTCCAATGCCCGCTTCTGGCGACTGGCGCTGGAGGGTCACACCATGCATCTGATTGCCACTGATGGTGGTGCACTGGAGCAACCACTGCCGTTGCAGGAGTTGCTGCTGGTGCCCGGCGAGCGTGCCGATGTGTTGGTGCAGGTGGCTCCCGAAGGTGGTCGGTTTCGCTTGAACAACCTCCCCTACAGGCGCCTGGGGCGCCCAATGATGGGCGGCATGGGTATGGGCATGGGTATGGGCATGGGTATGGGTATGGGCATGGGGAGAGCGGTGTCTGGCCAGGAACAAGCTGATGTCATCGCAACGGTGAGCACCAATGGCGTTGTAGCGCCGCAGCCTCTGCCGCAGCAGCTCTTAGCGGTGGAGGAGCTCCCCAGCCCGCTGCGTACGCGCCGATTTGTGATGAATCACGGCATGGCACCAGGCATGGGCATGGCCTTTTTGATCAACGGCCAGAGCTACAACCATGGGCGCATTGACACGCGCGTGCAATTGGGAGACACAGAGGACTGGGAGCTGCTGAACACAGGCGTGATGGATCACCCCTTCCATCTGCATGTGAATCCGATGCAGGTGATCAGCCGCAATGGCAGGCCTGAGCCCTACCGGGCCTGGCGGGATGTGGTGCTGGTGCGCCCTGGCGAAACCGTGCGCGTGCGCACCCGCTTCAGCGACTTTGCTGGCAAGAGCGTGTATCACTGCCACATCCTCGATCACGAGGAGCTCGGCATGATGGGCAACATCTTGATCGAAGCCTGAGTACTGAGCTGATCACGCGACTGATCAAGCCCCGCCACAAGGCTCCCAGCTCTTCAACATCGTTTTGATCTCAGTCTCCAGCACCTTCAATTCATCCAGGCGCTCATGAATCTCGCTTAATTTTTCGCGCATCGTGGTCTTGAGATCACTGCAAGTACAGATTCCAGATCGCTGTGCCTGAATTACTTTTTTCACCAAATCAAGAGGCAAGTCCATGGCCCGCAGACGAAGGATTAGACTAAGATCGTCAAAAACAGACTCATCAAACAATCGATATCTGGAATCGGTACGTGATACTGGCAGCAATAAACCTTCATCACAATAAAAACGAATCGTTTTCACCGAAATGTTGCTTCTTGCAGAGACAACTCCAATCTTGAGTAGATCGCCAGGCGCTTTAGGCACGAAGGGTTGACTCTCCACTTACTGGAGACTCCACAATAGCGACGTGATTGTTCTTTCCATGCGTCGAATCGCTTTTGCTCTGGCCGCCATCTCGGCACTGCCCCCTCAAGTCGCATTGGCCCAAATGGACCATGGGATGCATCACCCAGCACCTGAAAAAACGAAAGAGGCTGCACCCCCCCATTCCGGCAACCATCAGCACCATGCCCATGGCATGGGACCAGCAGGCAGCACCTACGACCTGCGCTTTATCGATGGCATGGTCGAGCATCACACCGGGGCGTTGCGGATGAGTGAGTACGTCTTCAACATCGGCGCCCCTGGGGTGGGGGCGTTGGCAAACAGCATCTGGAACGAGCAGGCCCGTGAGATCAAGGCGATGCGCCAATGGCGCAAAGCCTGGTATCCGGATGCACCGGTTTATCCCGTGGCATTGCGCCCTAACGGGGACCCCAACTCCATGGCAGATCTGGTGCGCATGAGTCCTGATGTGATTGCCGCGATGCGCATGTCGGGAACGAAGCCAACGCGCGACAACAGGGTGCAGTGGTTCTTAGAGGGAATGATTGAGCACCATGGAGGCGCACTTCAGATGGCCCATGAGGCTCGGCAAAACTCCACCAACCCCACCGTCCTTCGCCTGGCGCGCGAGATCATCGTCGCCCAGCGCAAAGAGATCATCGAACTCCGCAAGATGCTGCAAAGCGGAGGACTGAATAAGCCGGACTACTACAAATTTGATGGCCTTTTCGCGCTGTGAAAGCAATCACTTTTAATGCCTTCACCACAACGATGATGGGATGGATCTCCATCTCATTCGCCCTCGTCGCTGCTTTCGTTGTCCATCCCATGGCCAGCCATGCTCACAGCAAAGGCATCTACCAATCCAAAGCTGACGCGCAACAACGTGCCAGTGAGATTGGTTGCAATACGCTGCATCAGAACAACGGAAAGTGGATGCCCTGCGCAGATGAGCGTAAACTCCACCGCCAACTTCGCAAGCAATGAACCAACGACCGCTTTCACGGCGAGCACGCAAAGTTCACCGTTGGCTGGTTCCAATCGCCGCTGTTCCGTTGCTGATCACCGCAGGCACGGGATCTCTCTACAGCTTGCTCTTGGAGCAAGACATTGATGCCTTCTGGCTGCTGAAGATCCACACCGGGAATTTCGGTGTTCTGAATCTTCAGCCCGTCTACCCAATGCTCTTGGGTGGGCTCACCGTCATCGTCACAGTTTCGGGTGCAGCGATGCTGTTAAAACCATCGCGATGACCCCCGTTCCCCGAAGCGGTCTCCCTGAAACCGCTTAATAACGCGCGAAGACGGAGGTTGTTCCGTCATGGGCAATGGCAAGCACCTCGAAACGTTCAGCCTCGACGCCAGCCACCTCCATCCCGGGAGAACCCATTGGCATCCCTGGAACTGCCAGACCTCGGATATTGGGCCGTTCTGTCAAAAGACGCTGAATCGCAGAAGCGGGCACATGCCCTTCGATCACATACCCCTCCACAACCGCGGTATGGCAAGAAGCTTGTTGTGGGCTGATGCCACGCGCTTTCTTCACGGCATCCATGTCCTCGGTGACATGGTCCTCAATGCGGTATCCCGCTGAAACGATGTGGGATCCCCATGACGTACAGCAACCGCAACTCGCCGATCGATACACCGTCATCTGAGGCCCGGTCGCCCCACTGTTGACGGGCATCGCAGCATCCCCTTTCACATCACCATGCGCCTCAAGCGGTTGACTCGCTGAAAGCAGCGAGACGACTACAAAGGCTCCAACCAAGCTCTGTCGCACGGCAGCTGAACACAGATGCGCAAAACGCGAAGCGTTCATGGATTCCTCAATGCAGCGAATTGAATCGACTCTCCGCATTATCGCGAGTTGCTCATAAACACACCCAGTTGCACAAAATTCCAGGGACAACTCGGGGACCAGCCCTTCAGACCTGTTCCAACAACTGGAAGCCAAGTGGCAGCAGCGGCCAGAAAGCCCAGTATTGATCGGCAGGATTCACACCAGTTCCAGCCACCATGCTCCCCATCAATGCAGTGATTCTGCAGAGCGATGGAGCAGGCCAGTGGACACCCTCGAACACCGGCACTCAACAGGGCTATGAGTGCCCCAACTGAATGCCCTAAACACTCGCTGCAATGGAGAAATCAATTCAAAACGAGTGGTCTTCCACCCTTTGCTGTTCACAACTGAATCAGGAAAGCCGTGTTCACGCTCAGATCGAACAATCAAACAACCTGTAAGAGGAAGAGTCCGTTTCAAAGGAAATACCCTCTTCTATATCTACTCAAAGAAAAAGCCCCTGGTTGTTTGACCAATCAGGGGCTCTATTAAAAACCGTCAAAGGCTCAAATCTGTAGAGTTGACTGCTCAGGCCCAGCCGTTGATCGATTGCGATTCAACATAGGCGGCAACATCAGCGATGTCGTCTGGACCAAGCTTCCCGCCAAACGCAGGCATGCCGTTTTTGCCATTGGTCACCTGGTAAGCGATGGCTTCTTCATGGCCTTCGTTGTAGTTAGCCAGGTAAGCCTTGAGATCGTCCTGTTGGAGCGTGCGTTGACCGTTAACAACGTTGCCTCCACCCATATGACATGCAGCGCAGTTGGCAGAGAAGATCTGCTCGCCATGCGCTGAATCAGCAGCGGATACCATGGATGGGGCAATAAGAGCGATCAAAGCCGCCAGCGCGAGAGAAAGAAAGTGACGCATGCATAGGTCTTTTGACTCATGTATTTTGAGACTGAATCTCCGCGACGTACAGAAGAGGACAAGATTCTTCAACAACCTCGCATCAGGCCATAGAAGCGGGCGGAGCTAAATGGTGGCCCTGGATTAAACGAGACACGGCATCCCTTTTGCTCCGTTGCTGGAGGCACAACAACCTCTGCGGCGCACTGATGTCATCAACTGCATCGTGAGGGTTGAATCCAATCAACCGATGAAGCGCGCAGCTCTTTTGTTCAGCTCCATCTTGGTGATGTCCGCAGGTTCAGCCTTCGCCAACCCCCACGGTGGTCAGCCGAAACAGGCGATGTTCAAGACCCAGCAGGAGGCAGAGGAAGCAGCTCCAAGGTTCGGATGCAAGGGAGCACATCAAATGGGGTCCATGTGGATGGTCTGCGCCAAACACGAGGAAGCTGAGCAGCACGGACATCACTGATCAACAAGACCTGCGTGGTGGGGAACATTCGCCTCGAAACAGGCTGAAACAACCCCATCCATCGCAGAGACGTGTACATCGAGCCAGCGCTTGAGCGCTGCTCCTGCCCCCGAAGTCACGCGTTGTAGCCGTCCAGGGAGAAAAGCGGGACTGGCTGCTGGAGTTGAGGTGCGCCTTGCAAAAGCGGAAAATACATGGGTTAAGTACTGACACCCTCTCCCTCCAAATGGTCCGATCGGCGCAAGACGAGAAGAACCGGCAGGTCTCTCTGGGAATCGCCTTTGTGGCGGCAGCCTCTGCGGTCTTGATCGCTTTGGTCTTGAGGCTGGGTTACTGCTGCGAGTGGTTCGGGATGCACCCGAAGCTGGGCTGATCGGCACCAAGACGGCTCAGGAGACAGCAATTCAAGATTGAACGGATGATTCAGGGCTTGCCTTCACAAAAGGCAGTAGGCAACGGACCCACGAACCAACAAAATCTGCACAGTGAATGATCGCCGCATGAAGGTGCTGCCCCAACTCCAGAACCTTCTGATCACTGCCTGTTTAGGGCTGCTGTTGTTGTGCAGCGCAGGCCGCGTGGACGCGTGCGTTGAAGGGTTGGCTTGGGGAATGCCGTTGGAGCAGGTGACCACCCATATGGGTGAAGGGAAAACCGTGAACGAAGAGCGGTCCGGTCGCTACGTGACTCGCGATGTGTTTCTGGATCGACTGCCCGTCTCTCAGGCCACCTTTGAAGTCGATCCCGATAAAGGGCTGACGAACCTGGCTTACGAGTTCGCCATCGATGACATGACTGAGGTGCTTGCAGGCCTGCGCGCTCGACACGGCCCACCCCTGAGCACAAGCCTTGAGCACGACAGCCACAACGACCAGGTCTGGGTTTGGAACACAGGTGAAGACCTGATCACAGCCGTGAAGACAGAGAGTGACAGCCAACAGGCTTTTCTGATCTCTTACCGGCCAAGCCGATTGAAGCCCGAAACGCTTTAAAGAGGTTTCCTTCTCAGTCCGTGCAAAGGACTCTGCTGCTTCCCGAGATTCACGTTTTCAATCCAGAGACATTTTCAGCTAAGGAGAAGGTTGTAGTTGCCCACAATTCAGCCTACTTGCACAAAAAACGAGGGACAACTCAGGGACAAGCCCCTCAGACCTATTCCTGTAATAAGGAGCTAAGTGGCAGCAGCGGCCAGAAACCCCAGCGCTGATCTGCAGGATTCACATCAGCTCCAGCCACCACGCTCCCCGTCAGTGCAGTAATACTGCAGAGGGATGGAGCAGGCCGGGGGCATGGAAAGGTCGAGACAAGCCAGCGACGAAGAATCATAATGAGAATGATTCTCGGATTTCGAGGAGGTTGCGATGGGCCAGGTGTGCCTGATTTCAGGCCCCCCGGGGTGCGGGAAAACAACCTGGGCGCTCCAAAGGCTCCAGCAACATCAAGGCCCCTGCGCCTACCTGCGGCTGGAGGGAGAGAAGGCAGACGGGCTTCAACAGGGGGAAGACAGCGGAATCGACCTGGCTTGGCTCAAGGACCAGGTACCCAGGCTTGAGGAACTGGCGACAGCCAACGCGGCGGATCTGAAGCAGGACAACGAAGGGCTGAGCCTGATCGAAGTTCAGCAGTTCCATCCCCCCAGCCAGGAGGGAATTGAAGCGCTCGGAGACAACGTTCGCTCCAAGCTGGAGGCCTTGCAGCTGCACCCCGACCAACTCCTGCACTTCGGGCGAGATCGTGAATTGCCTGCAAAGGACACCCTGGAGTTCAGCAAGCTCGAGGCCTGGCACACCTCTCTTTCGGGTTGTGTTTGGGATCCCAACAGCCTGAGCAGCTTTTGGTTTGAACTCGTCAACGGTGCCTACGGCGATGTGTACCGCGCCAAAGGCCTGATGAATCTTCCGGACGGGCGCGCATTTTTCTGCAATTGGATGGTGAGCCAGGAGTCATCCCAGTTCCTTCCCCTGGACGCCACAGCACCACCGCAGGGTCGCCCCAGTCGAACCTCAGAGCTCGTTGTTCAGGGCAAGGCACTCAACCCTGAAGGCATGCAAGCCACCATCAACGACTGTCTGCTCGCGGATGACGTGCTCGCCATGCAGCAACAACAGCTTCAACAACACACCTCGCAAGGCTGATTGACATGAACCACGCCGTCATCTCCTGTTTGCACGCCAACCTTGCCGCCGTGGAGGCGGTGCTCGAGGACATCGACTCCCAGGGCATCCAAACCATCACCTGCCTTGGCGATCTTGTGGGCTACGGACCCCAGCCCAATGAAGTGGTGGAACTGGTGCGTCAGCGCGAGATTCCCACCTGCCAGGGCTGCTGGGATGAGGACATCATTGACGGTCTGAATGCCTGTGAATGCAGCTATCCCTCCCAGCTGGCGGAACGACGAGGTCATCGCGCCCATCACTGGACAGCCGATCAGCTGACGGAGGAGAACAAGGCCTTTCTGGCTGAACTTCCGATGACACTGCGGCGCGACAAGTTGTTGTTTGTGCATGGCAGTCCGAACAGTCAGCACGAATATCTGTTGCCCGACATGAATGCCTTTGCGGCCCTTGAACGGGTGGAAACAGCAGGGGCGGAAACCTTGTTCTGCGGCCACACCCACCAGCCCTATGTGCGCGAACTACGCCACGGATCCATTCGAGTGAAGGTGCAACAACGCGATCAAGGCGCACCAACAGAGCAGGAGCTGGAACTGCCGATGCGGCGGATCGTTAACGCTGGTTCTGTGGGGGAACCGCGTCATGGCAGCACCAAGGCCACCTATGTGATCCATAACGACAACACCGGAGAGGTGACGATTCGGGAGGTCGACTACGACGTCGCCAAAACCTGTCGAGCAATTGTTGATGCGGGCTTACCGGAGGTGTTTGCCTGGAGGCTCAGCCACGGCTTCGAATATGCCGAGCGGGCTGAAGACGCCAGCCATGTGTGTGAGCGCTGATGGAACGCTGGGCCCTGGTGAGTGGTCTCCAAGGAGACCTGGATCTGTACGAACAGATTCAGAAGGATCTAAAGCAACAACGGGGTGTTGCCAATCTCTTCGTTCTCGGTGATCTGATCGGATCACAACGCAAGTGCAATGCTCTGCTCGAGCGGCTGAGGCAGCCGAAGCGCGCTGATCTTCAGCCCGACTGCATCTATGGCTGGTGGGAAGAACAGCTTCTGGCGGAGTGTGGCTACCGCGGCGAACGCAAGGCTGAAGGGCTCAGAGCCGAGCAGGGCGAGGCGGCGGTCGGAGAACTTCTCGCTGCGGTGGACGCTGACCATCTCAACTGGCTGGCATCGCTGCAGTTCGGCTTCATCGAACTCGACTGCGCTCTGATTCATGGCAGCTCCGCTGACATCGGCGACCGACTGACGGAAGACACTTCAGCCTTGGTACTTCTGGATCGGCTGACGCGGCTGGATGTGAACCGGCTGTTTACGGCGCGCTGTCAGCGTCAGTTCCGACTGGAGCTTTCCGGTGGATCCATCCAATCCCACGTCAAAGACCATGCCGGTGAACAGCAGAGCGAACAGGCTGTGCCCAAACGAAGCGTGATCGGCATTGGCGGAGGGAGGAATTACACCCTCTACGACCCCGCCACAGATCACATCGAATTTCGAATTGCGGGGGAACCTTCCAACGCTTCGGGGCGGGGCTTTGGCTGACTGCCACGTCTCGAGATGTTCTGTCGCAACAACTGCTGAGTGAGTTGCTCGCCTGATCACAGGAACGTCGTTTCACAACCTTTGATCCCAAAGATCACCTCTGTTTTTCTGACCCAATGACCACTGCACCAACCAGCACCAACGTTCCCGTCACCATTCTCAGCGGATTCCTCGGAGCGGGAAAAACCACGCTGCTGAATCACATCCTGAGCAATCAGCAGGGGGTGAAGACCGCGGTGCTGGTGAACGAGTTCGGTGAAATCGGGATCGACAACGATCTGGTCGTCACCACCGATGAAGACATGGTCGAGCTGAGCAACGGTTGCATCTGCTGCTCGATCAACGACGAGCTAATGGAGGCGGTGGAACGGGTGATTGAACGCCCAGAACCGCTCGATTACATCGTCGTCGAAACCACCGATCTGGCCGATCCCCTGCCGGTGGCCATGACCTTCCTTGGCAGTGAGCTGCGGGATCAAACCCGCCTCGATTCGATCATCACCTTGATCGATGCAGAAAACTTCGACAACGTCGTGCTCGACACGGAAGTTGGCAGGGCCCAAGTGATTTACGGCGACATCCTTTTGCTGAACAAATGCGACCTCGTCTCCAAGGAGCGGCTTGAGGCTGTCGAGCAGCAACTCAGGGACGTCAAGAACGACGCTCGGATCCTGCGGTCGGTGAAAGGGGAGGTGCCTCTTGCCCTGTTGCTCAGTGTCGGACTGTTCGAATCCGACAAGGTAAGTTCCCCTGCCGACGATCCGAACCTGGATCACAGCCATGAGCATGAACACGATCACAGCCATGAGCATGAACACGATCACAGCCATGGGCACGATCACGGTCATGCCCACAGCCATGAGAACGGTCATGACCATGGCCACCATCACCACAGCCACAACCACGGTGACCATCAGGACATCGAGGGATTCACCTCCCTGTCGTTCCAGAGTGATGGGCCCTTCGCATTGCGCAAGTTCCAGAACTTTCTGGACAACAAGATGCCCCAGGAGGTGTTCCGGGCCAAGGGAATCCTCTGGTTCAACGAAAGCGAACGCCGCCATGTGTTCCATCTGGCAGGCAAACGCTTTTCCATTGACGACACCGACTGGAGCGGTGATCGCAAGAATCAATTGGTGCTGATCGGCCGCGACATCGACCACACCACCCTGCGGAAACAACTCCAGGCCTGTCTGGCGCATTGAGTCAAAGGAAACCGCAACCCCGCCTTAACTCGCGTTGTGGTGGTTGCGTCTTGGCGGTGGTTCTCGTAGATCCGGTTACTGCGGAATCCCTTCTGCTAAGCATCGAGAGTGATTATTCGACTCAAAGCAGTAGGTGGCCGCGGCGATCCCGGCAGGCAAGAACGTTCCGCGGTATCCAGCAACGTAAAACGGATGCCATAGAGCTCTTCCTCCGCCGCGTAAACCTGCCGCTATAGCTCATGGCTGTCAGGCAGGTGGTCTTGGACCATCTCTCGTAGAGCAGGATTCGAGCGAGGCCAGCTCCCTGGGAGTTGCACACCATTCAGCCCAGTGGCACAAAATTCCAGGGACAACTCAGGGACAAGCCCCTCAGACCATTTCCTGCGATTGAGAGCTAAGAGGCAGCAGCGGCCAGAAACCCCAGCGCTGATCAGCAGGATTTACGCCAGCTCCAGCCACCATGCTCCCCATCAATGCAGTGATTCTGCAGAGCGATGGAGCAGGCCAGGGGACACCCTCGAACACCGGCACTCAACAGGGCTATGAGTGCCCCAATTGAATGCCCTGAACACTTGCTGAATGGGGGGATCAACTAAAAACGAGAGGTCTTCCATCCTTTGCTGTCAGCAACTGAATCAGGAAAGCCGAAAGAATCAGTTTCAAAGGAAATACCCTTTTTTACTTCTACTCAAAAAAGCCCCTGGTTGTTTGACCAATCAGGGGCTCTATTAGAAACCGCAAACTCTCAAATCTGGAGAGTTGACAGCTCAGGTCCAGCCGTTGATCGATTGGGATTCCACGTAAGCGGCAACATCAGCGATGTCGTCTGGACCAAGCTTCCCGCCGAAAGCAGGCATGCCGTTTTTGCCATTGGTCACCTGGTAAGCGATGGCCTCTTCATGGCCTTCGTTGTAGTTAGCCAGATAAGCCTTGAGATCGTCCTGTTGGAGAGTGCGTTGACCGTTAACAACGTTGCCTCCACCCATATGACATGCAGCGCAGTTGGCAGAGAAAATCTGCTCGCCATGCGCTGCGTCAGCAGCGGAAACCACGGAAGGGGAGAGCAGAGCGACCATAGCCGCCAGCGCGAGAGACAGAAAGTGACGCATTCGTAGGTCTTTTAACTCATGCATTATTCAACTGAAGCTCCGCGACCTTCAGAAGAAGAAAAGATTCTTCAAGAAATCTCGAATCAGGCCATGGCAGCGGCCGGAGCTAAATGGTGGCCCTGGATTAAACGAGACACGGCATCCCTTTTGCTCCGTTGCTGGAGGCACAACAACATCTGCGGCGCACTGCTGTCGTCAATTGCATCGTGAGGGTTGAATCCAATCAACCGATGAAGCGCGCAGCTCTGTTGTTCAGTTCCATCTTGGTGATGTCCGCAGGTTCAGCCTTCGCCAACTCCCACGGTGATCAGCCGAAGCAGGCGATGTTCAAGACCCAGCAGGAGGCAGAAGCAGCAGCGCCAGAGTTCGACTGCAAGGGGGCACACCACATGGGATCCATCTGGATGGTGTGCGCCAAACACGGGGAAGCGGAGCAGCATGGACATCACTGATCACCATGGCCTGAGGAATGGAGAACACCCGCCTCGAAGCAGACTTAGGTAACCCCATCCATCGCTGGGTCGTGGTCATCGCTGCAGCGCCGCTGCCAACGCTTGATTGCTGAACGTCCCCGCATCAGTCGCGCTTCATAGCCGTCTACAGAGAAAAGGCGGGACTGGCTGCTGAATTGGGGTAGACCTTGCAAAAGCGGAAGATGCATGTGTAAGTACTGACACCCTCTCCCTCTTAATGGTCCGATCGGCGCAAGACGAGAAAAACCGGCAGCTCTGTCTGGGAATCGCCTTTGTGGCAGCAGCCTCGGCTGTCTTGATCGCTTTGGTCTTGAGGCTGGGCTACTGCTGCGAGTGGTTTGGAATTCACCCGAAGCTGGGGTGAGTCACTAAGCAGCGCGGTTGGTCACATCCCAATCCGACGAACTTTTTCCAGGCGCCATCTCCATAGATTCCCTCTCCAGAGCGGATCGGTATCAAGACAGCTCAAGCGGCAGCGACACAAGATTGAACTGGTGATTCAGTGCTTGCCTCACAACAGGTCGTAGGCAACAGGGCCACGAACCAACAAAATCTGAACAGCTATTGATCGCCGCATGAAGGTGCTGCCCCAACTCCAGAACCTTCTGATCACTGCGTGTTTAGGGCTGATGTTGATGTGCAGCGCTGGCCGCGTGGAGGCCTGCGTCGAAGGGTTGGCTTGGGGCATGCCGTTGGAGCAGGTGACCACCCATATGGGTGAAGGGCAAACCGTGAACGAACAGCGGTCCGGTCGCTACGTGACTCGCGATGTGTTTCTGGATCGGCTGCCCGTCTCTCAGGCCACCTTTGAAGTCGATCCCGAAAAAGGGCTAACGAACCTGGCTTACGAGTTCGCCATCGATGACATGACTGAGGTGCTTGCAGGCCTGCGCGCTCGACACGGCCCACCCCTGAGCACAAGCCTTGAGTACGACAGCCACAACGACCAGGTCTGGGTCTGGAACACAGGTGAAGACCTGATCACAGCCGTGAAGACAGAGAGTGACAGTAAACAGGCTTTTCTGATCTCTTACAGACCAAGCCGATTGAAGCCCGAAACGCTTTAAAGAGGCTTCCTTCTCAGTCCATGCAAGGGACTCTGCTGCTACCCGAGATTCACGTTTTTAATCCAGAGGCATTTTTCAGCTAAGGAGAAGGTTGTAGTTGCACACCATCCGGCCCAATTGCACAAAATCCCAGGGGCAACTCAGGGACAAGACCCCTAGCGCTGGTGCAGCAACTGAGAGCCAAGTGGCAGCAGCGGCCAGAAACCCCAGCGCTGATCAGCAGGACTCACACCAACTCCAGCCACCACACTCGCCATCAATGCAGTGATTCTGCACTCGAATGGATCAGCAAAGCACTCACCGGAGCGCAAAGATGCCTTCTGGCTCCTCAAGATCCACACCGGGTACTTTGGCGTTGTGAACCTTCAGCCCATCTACTCACTGCTCTTGGGTGTGCTCACCATCCTTGTCACGGTGTCAGGTGCGCTGATGCTCTTGAAGCCTCAGCGATGACCCCATGGTCCTAACCGCAATCTGTCGGAACACGCCTCGTCGCAAGCAAAGATGGAATCAATCCAGAGGCGAGACATCAAGCAAACAGGGCATCACAGGAATCACAGGAGCCAGCGGTCTCAAGACGGACATCACGTTAATGCTTAACCTTTGAATCCGATCCGGCAGCTCGTGGGTATAAGCATCAGTTCTGCTCAAGCCCCTTGCCCAACAGTGCTCTCATCCTTGGCCTGATCGTCGGAGCCGGCGGTCCACTCACAGCCTCCTTAGCGCCAGCACCAGCATCGTTGATGCTGGCGCCACTCGCCGCAGCCCCAGCCAACGCGGCATCTCCACTGGCCCCTTCGCTTCAGGGAAAACCTGTTGTGGTGGAGATCTACGCCTCCTGGTGCAGTGCTTGCCAGAGCATCAAGCCAGTTTTGGAAACACTCCGTAAGAAGGAAGGCAGCGCCATTCATTGGATCCAATTTGATGTGTCCAACACCGCCAGCGCAAAGTCGTCTGCGGCTCAAGCGAAAAAACTGGGACTCGCAGAATTCTTCAAGCGCAATCGCGGCCAAACCAGCCTGGTGAGCATCATCAATCCAGAAACCGGCACCGTCGTGAACACATTTCGCGCCCAACCCAAACTGGATCCGTACCTCAAGGCCATCCAGACAACACGCTCGCTGCTCCAACGCTGAGTCCACATGACCATCACAAGAAAACCCCCTATTCGTTGGCGGTGGATTCAACTGATTCTTCTTGTTTGCACCGCAGCCTTTATTGCGAATTATGCACAGCAGATTGAACAGACAGTTTTGTCAATCAGTCAGGATTACGCCAACTGGCTGAGCACGTGGAGCGAACGACATGACTGGACTGCTTTAGGGTTACCCGTGATGGCTTTCGGAGGCGGCCTGATCGCGAGTGTGTCCCCGTGCGTCCTCGCTCTTCTTCCCGTTCAACTGTCCTATCTCGGAGCACAAAAAAACAAACGGCCGAATCCCGGCAACGTGTTGCAATTCAGTCTTGGCATCGTCGTTGCATACAGCGTTCTCGGCTTATTCACGTCCTTAGCCGGAGCCCTAATCATTGATTATCGCGGCATCTTATTGATCACTGCTGGAGTCGTTGTGATTGCCATGGCTCTACAACTGCAAGGATGGGGACCACAGATTCCATGGCATCGTCTCACCATCCGAGCCTCCCCGAATCCAAACCGGATCAAGAACCACTCTGCCGGAGCATTTCTGATTGGACTAACGTTCGCGCTGGTGACATCGCCCTGTGCAAGCCCTGTGCTTGCTGCTGTGCTCAGCGCAGCGGCCGCCGCCGGATCGCCCGTTTTAGCGGTCACGTCCATGGTGCTGTATTCCATCGGCTACAGCATGGTGATTCTGCTCGCTGGCCTAGGCGTTGAACTCGGTGGTCTGCGTCAGCATTTGCTTCAACGGGGTGAACAGATCTCGGCAATCAGTGCCATGGTTCTCATCGTCTTTGGGGTGATCTATCTCTGGACAGGTGTTCAGGATTTGCAGCTGCAAGTTCAGATGTGAGCGCAACAGATGCCATCAGCCCCGAGGAGCTTGGTCGTCTTTATGACGAACATGCAGCTGCAGTTCATCGACTCGCTTTCAGTCTTCTAGCTCAACAACAAGAAGCCGAAGATCTCACCCATGATGTGTTTTTACGATTGCAGCGCGGCGGTTACAACTCAGACCGTGGTTCAATTCGCAACTATCTTTTATTGCTCACCAGGTCCATGAGCCTCAACAGGCTCAACCAACACAACAATCGCCGACGCATCCTTCAGTGGTTTCTACCGAGTCGGCAACAGCATGAGCCGATCGACCTCCACGCCATTGAGGCACAGATCAATCTCGAAGAAGCAATGACCCAACTTTCACAGCGGGAACAACAGATTCTCGCCATGAACTACAGAGAAGAAATCAGTCAGAGCACCATTGCAGCCACATTGAACTTGCCCCTAGGAACAGTCAAAACCATTAGTCGCCGGGCCTTACTCAAACTCCGCCATGCCTTAACAACGAAAGGACAAATCCGATCATGACCACGCAAAACCATTCACAAGATCCATGCAACCCAAGGGCTGAACTTCTCGCTGGCCACATTCTTGGCAACCTCAGCACTGATGAAGTGCAATTGCTGAACGAGCACCCACCCAGCTCAGCAGAAGAGCAGGCGCTGATCAATGAACTGAAGATCGTGCATCAGAGCATGGCCATGCAATCACCCCCTCCACTATCTGCAGCTGTCAAACAACGTCTGTTAAGCGCGACCTCGAAAAGAAGGCACTCCACCCCTCAGAACTGGCTGATCGCAGGATTACTGCTGGCTCTGACTTTCACAACCGGAGAACTTTATCGTTCGAAACTGCAAATTGCGAAACAAACCAATTCAACAGTCCCAGCAGATCTTCACCCTGGCGACTACACCATCGCGCTGCAGGGCAACCCGAGTGGAACAACAGGAAAGGCACGTGGAGAAGTCACAATCCGCCCAGGACAACAAAACAATCGACTTGTGCTGCATCATTTACCCCAAGCCCCTGCAGGAATGGTCTATCGGCTCTGGGCCATCACTCCATCCGGCCTGCAGGGTTGCGTTCACTTCCTGCCTGACCCAAGCGGAACCGTCGTGATGACCATCCCTCCTCAACCCACTGGATCAGCCACGAAGCTGCTGATCAGCCTCGACCCAGTGTCTTCTCGCGAAAAGGCAGATGCACAACCTGAACAACCCGTGCTGACCGGTTTCATCTGAACAACCAACTCAAGTGCAGACAGCCACTACCGCCATCACTGCGAATCCTGAAATCGCCCACCTGCATCATCCAGGCCATTCATGAGTGAATGGGGGATGCGTGGAAGTTCCAGCGCTCCCCATCTTCAAGCCACAGCTCCCAGGCCAGACGGGATCCATCGCGAAGCTGCAGTTGCCCCCCAAAGCCCGCTGGCGATGGCTGATAGAGATCGCTGATCTCCAGCGCAGGCTCTCCATCGCGGGTGAACAGCACCTCCACTCTCTTGCCGATCCGTTGACCAAGATCTCCGCGGAGCTCCTCGATGGTCATGCCTGGGCACTGCTGAAGTCCAACACCAGATCGCCGAGATCGTCGCGGCTGATGCTGAAGCGGAAGCCATCCAACGTGCCGCTCCACACCCCAGCGGAGGCATCGGCTTCCAGGCCCACAGGCGCTTCCACGCTGTGATCAAAGAGCGTCTGAAAACAGTGGGCTGCCACCCGCGCCGCCTGATCAGCATCCATCTCGTCGAGCTCGTGGGCAGCAACCGGGCAGCCCTCGAGCAGCTCTGCATCGATCACGTTGCCCATCCCCACATCGGCGACCAGCGCAGCCAGACCGTCATTCATGCCCGATTCGGCCATCGTCAAGTTCAGATCAACAGGCCGATCAAAGCACCTCTCCGTTGTCGATAGCGTGGTGGCCCTCGTTATCCCGTGCGTGATGGCGGCCAAGACCCTCCCGAGCACGGGTGCCGTGACCGGCCTCAAGGAAACCCTCGACTTCTTCGGTGACCCTCAGTTCGCGCAGAAGCGTTTCAAGGCCCATGGCGACGTGTTTGAAACGCGGCTGCTCAACCAGCGCCTTGTGTTCATCCGTGGTGAGCAGACCATGGCTGATCTATTCGCCCAGGGTGACGCCCTCGAGGGTTGGCAGCCGCTCGTTGGCCAATCGCAGCGGAGACGGTCATATGGGGCGCCGCCGCGTGGTCGGACAGCTGTTTTCCGCAGCAGCTCTGAGTCGCTACATCCCCTCGATCGCCGCTCTGGTGGAGGAGCTGGCAGACGAGCTGATCC
Source organism: Synechococcus sp. BMK-MC-1 (assembly GCF_014279955.1). Lineage (NCBI taxonomy): Bacteria > Bacillati > Cyanobacteriota > Cyanophyceae > Synechococcales > Synechococcaceae > Synechococcus > Synechococcus sp. BMK-MC-1. Next base: position 1,006,023 of record NZ_CP047939.1, on the reverse strand, counting down.
AAGCCAAGGCCCCGGTTCAGCTCGTGCCCTGCATGCGGCGTTTCGCCTTTGCGGTGATCGCCACCACCGTGCTGGGCCTGGATGCCAGCGACCGGCAGGCCCTGTTCGCCGACTTCGAAATCTGGACCCGGGCCCTGTTCTCTATTCCCGTCGCCATTCCTGGCACTCCCTTCGCCAAGGCCCTGGAGGCCAAGAAGCGCCTGCTGGGTCGCCTGAAACAGGTTGTGGCCCAGACATCCGCGGAGCGGGGAGGCCTGGATGAAGCAGGGATTCCACTCACCGATGACGATCTGGTGGAACAACTGCTCCTGCTGCCGTTCGCCGGTTACGAAACAACCGCGTCGTCGTTGAGCTGTCTGATGCGCGCCCTGTTGCTTAACCCCGATGTGGAGCAATGGTTGTTGCCGGAACTGCTGGATCAGCCCTGGCCCAACCTGACGACCCGTAGCTGCCCGCGCCTGGACGCCACCGTGCTGGAAGTGATGCGGCTGACGCCGCCAGTGGGTGGGTTCTTCCGCAGAACCAAGCAAACCGTTGAATTAGGTGGTGTGGCGGTCCCACCGGATCGGGTGATTCAGGTGGCGCTTGTAGCCGACCTTGGCGATGGATCCAGCGACCTGGCAGAGATCAGGCCGCAACGGCACCTGGATGGATCGTTCAACCAAACCCTGTTGCCCTTCGGCGGCGGCGGCCGCGTTTGCCTGGGCAAGGCGTTGGCTGAGCTGGAGATCCGTCTGATGGCCATTGGGCTGCTGCAGCGCGTGCGGCTGGAGTTGGCACCGGATCAAGACTTGACGCTTCAGCAGATCCCCAGTCCCTCACCCCGGGGAGGGTTGCTGGTGACAGCATCCGCCCGCAATAAGTCGTGAGGAAGCCAAAGGGAACCGCTCAGGGATCGTCCTGTGACGGGCTGGAGTCGGTGAGGGTCTGGTAAAGCCTGAATCCACCCCAGCCCCACAGCAGAGACCAAAGAAAAAAGGTGATGGCTGTGCCGATCTGGCCTGTTTCAAGCGAATAAACGCCGAACTCAATCAATCCGGCGTCGATCAACGATCCTCCAACGCCCCAACCAAGAACCCAGGCGAAGAGAAAGCCAATGGCCTGCAGATTTCCTGTCATGAATCAATCAGGGGTTATGAACTCTTGAAGAGCTCGTCGGTCATCTCCCGATAAGGATTGAACGACACTCCAGGGCGACGCTTGCGAACCGGAAGAGTGGTGCCGGGGAGGAGATTCTCGGGTGCGTAGGTCACCAGAACCACCTCAGGCTTGCGGCTCTCCTCTTCAGCCAGTTCACGAGCGATGGCCTCAGCGGTGGTGAGCGATTCACCGGAGGCAAGTGAATCTTCTGCAGCTGCAAGCTCAGAAGCGGCGGCGGGCTTCTCGGCGCTGGACGGCTCGGGCAGCGTCGGTGCGGGGAGTGGCCGCAGAAGCACCAGTCCCACCGCCAGAACGAGCAGCGAGGCAATGGTTCCGCTCAGGCCTGGCAGGCGTCCATAGAAATTCCAGACTGTGCCGGAAACGGCAAGGCCCAGAACACCAGTGGCAGCGGCGGCAGGCCCGGCCAGGCGACGAACGAGGGCGATCACGGGCTCTGCAACAAAACTCAATCCTGTCGAAAAAGAGAGGCAACTGCGGGGGGCCGCAGGTCAGCCATGGATGAGCCGGAACAAGGCCGCTTCGGCGCAGAGGCCGGGGCCAAAGGCCAGGGCCAGGCAGGGGCCAGGGTTCGCTGAGTGGCGCAACCGCTGCAGGATGAACAGCACCGTGGCGCTAGACATATTTCCGTGGTCGTGCAGCACGGCCCGTGACGTTTGCAGTTGCTCAGGGCTCAGTTCCAGCACCTCACCACAAGCCGTGAGAATCCTTGGCCCGCCGGGATGCATTGCCCAGCTGGTGATGGACGCGGGAGAGAGATCCAAAGCGCCCAACCAATCATCCAACCAGGGGCGCAAGGCCTGCGCCACGGTCTGCGGCACCTGCGGCGACAGGCCCATGGAAAAGCCGTGATCAGTGATTCTCCAGTGCATCAAGCCAGCAGATCTGGGGATCACGGTGGACCCATTGGTCTCCAGCACAAGAGCCGGCAGCGATGTGGAACGTTGCGCCGAGGCCACCACGGCAGCGGCACCATCGGCGAATAGGGCATTGGCCACCACCTGTTCGGGATCACCGCCGTACTGCAGATGCAGGCTGCAAAGCTCCACGCAGCAGATCAGAACCACGGCGTCGGCATCGGCTTCAGCAAACGCCCGAGCCACCCGCAGGCCATTGAGCGCTGCATGGCAGCCCATGAAGCCCACGTGAGTTCGCGCAACATCGGCACGCAACCCAAGCCGTTCGATCAGAGCCAGGTCCACCCCCGGAGCCTCGAAGCCAGTGCAGCAGACCGTGATCAGATGGGTGATCGCCTCAACCGCGACCCCAGACTCAGAAAGGGCTGCTGAGCTGGCTTTCAGCGCCAGCGCAGCGGCATGGCGCTGAAACACATCCATGCGCTCCTCTGTGGAGGGGCTTGTGCTGCCGTAGAAGGGCACCCTCTCCAGAAACGAGTCGTCGTCACCGTGATCAGCGATCAACACACTGCCGCGGCGACGCACGCCGCTGCGCTGATGGATGCGTTGCAGCAGCGCTGTCTGCCGGCTGTCGCCACCACTGACATGCTCGGCCAAGGCAACCGCCTCATCTCGGGTGATGGAACCGTGGGGAACGGCCGTGCCGATGCCATGCAGCGTGAGCGCCATCAACCGATCTCCGCTGGGGGCACCTGCACGCGGTTCACGCGGCGCACGATTCGCTCCGGGAGTGCCGGCCAGACCCTGCAGAGGCCGAACAGGCTTGAGGTGAGCATCGGGCGCTGCAGCACTGTGGCCAGAGCCCTGCAAACCCTCTGACGCCGCACAACCAGGGACTCCAGGGTCTGAAGCCAGCGATGCTCCAGGCCTGGGCTCCAGTCAGCCAGCCCCGCAACGACAAATGGAGCGGCAGCAGCCCCAGCAGTGAGTGCCCAGGCCATCCCCTCGCCGGTGAATGGTTCCACATAACCGGCAGCGTCACCGATCAGTAGACAGCGGCTGCCGGCAACCGCTGGAGGGCGGCGGGTCAAGGCTGGCGTCAACTGCCACTGCCCGGCCATGAGATCGGCAGGCAGGTCAAATCCCGCGGACAGGAGAACGGATCTTGCGGCTCCAGCGGGACCTCCTGCAGCCGCGACGCAGGAGCGATCGAAAGCCGCCGCCAGGTTCAATGCTCCATCCTCCCGTTGCACCAATCCCACATATCCCCCGTTTCCCAGGGCCATATGGATCACGTTGTTGGCGTAACCATGGGCCATGGACGGCAGCACACAGCCAGCCCCCACCCGGGATGTGGCGACGGTTTCAACGCTGGAGTGCTCGGGGCTGCAGTGGTTCACCAGACCGGCCGCCACGAGCACAACCCTCGCTTTCACCTCCGCCTGTGGCCCTCCAGCAGCTGATTTGAGCAGCACGCTCCGCGTCGCGGAACACGCCGGACCCAGCTGTCCCCGCGTCTGAAAGCGAATCGTGGCACCAGCCGCAGCGGCTGCCTCCAGCAGGGCCTGATCAAAACGTTCCCGGGAGAGCACCCACCCACCGGGCAGGGAAAGAGCCGCAGCCAGGCCGTGGAAGCCAATACGCAACTGCTGCAGCGGCTGGGCACCGCAACGCGCCATCAGATCTCCCTGACCAACCGCCTCCAGCACCCCTTGGGCCTGCGCGTTGAAACAACATCCGCACACCTTCCAACGGGGAAAGGCGCGCCTTTCCACCACGAGCACCTTCAGTCCCCTTCGGGCGCAGTCGAGAGCAGCGATCCCTCCAGCGACACCGCCGCCGATCACCACCACATCCCAGATCGGGCCGATCACAACGGTGGACTCCAGATCAGCCTTTGGCGCTGAGGCCAGAAGCGCTGAAGCGTTGCCCCGAAGAGTCCCGCGCGCTCGGCCAGCCTCACAAGTTCCTGGGGAGTGAATGCTGCTCGCACCGACAACGGGCCATCGGTATGCACCACCCATGAACGGCTGAGCAAGCGCGTCCCCCCCCAGGCCAGGGCATAACCGAGTCGACTGCGGATTAGATCGTCAACGATCACCAGATGCTTGGCGCGCGCTGCCATCACCCGAAACAGTGTCACCACAGCGTCATCGTCGAGATGGTGGGCGAACAGCGTGCAATACACAACATCCACTTGATCCTGAGCGGGCTCCGCGAGGGCATCGGCCACGCTGAACTCCACATGTCCGCCCCTGCGTTGGGCATTGCCGCGGGCCAGACGGATCGCTTCGGGATTGAGATCACAGGCACGGATCTCCAGCGCCAATCCTGAACGCCTGGCCATCCGATCGAGATCAATGGCGATGTCACCGCCGCCGCAGGCCAGCTCCAGAACGCTGATCGGTTTTGAAACCGATGCATGCAGCTCCTGCAGCGAACGCAGCAATCCGGAAGAACAGCGGCTGATCGCGTTGATCCGGCGCAGACCGCGAAGGGCACGGGCATGCTCTGCGGGATCCAGCCCTGGCTGGTCCATCACTTCGGGCTGACGGTCGCGTTGATTCAGTGCCTGACCCCAGCGCATGCATTGCTCAGGCGTTCTTCTAGACGCTAAGCACGCGGAGAGCGATGGGCATTGTTAAGGTTTGTATCTCGCGGAGTCAGCCATGACCGATTACACCCCATTCATCATCGGCATGGTGGTTTTTGGAGTCGTCATCACGGCCGCTGTCGTTTACGTGCTGTCTCAGCCAACCGACCTGCCTTCACTCAAGAAAAAGGATTAATTTCGATGGCTGGTTCTTTGTTTCCCCTGGTTTACGCAGCTTGCCTACTTTTTCTGCTTCTCCAGGCTTTCAAAATGATGCGTCCGGGCAAAGCTGTAATGGCTCGCGCCATGCAACGCAGTGATCGCACCGGGCTGGTCACAACTCACCCTGAGTTGCTCAACGAACAAGGCGAACTCACCAAAGACGATCTACTTGTTGTGCGTTTTCCCGATCAGGGTTCATTGGAAAGTTCCACGAATTAATAAGTCGTTATGGTCAGCCAGCTCACGGCAATCAACATTGCCAAGATGATCACCATCGCGATTGTGATTGGCTTGATTGCGATCGTGGGCATTTCAGACCAGCGACAGATTCTTTATGCCTGCATGCACATCAGCTACTGCGTGTGGTGGCTCGTTGAGCAACGGATCTATCCGGAACGAAGAACGTTTTTATTCCAGGAAAAGGTTGGCCCTATAGGACTGATCAGCGCCATCTTGATCATCGGTGTGTTTTATTCACTTCCGGCCTTTCTTGCTTTTTTCAACCCAAATCCACTCACCATTGCTGCCACAGCAACGGCGATCCCACTGTTTTACTTCGGCAGCTTGATCAACACGTCTGCCGACGTCCAGAAAATGACGGCGAAAACATTGGGCCGCGATCTGGTGAGTGATGGAATCTGGAGCAAGATCCGCCACGTGAACTACAGCGGAGATCTGATGCGCTATCTCAGTTTCGCTGTAGTTGCAGGTTCGGCCTGGGCCTTTCTTGTCCCCCTGTCGATCGCAGCTCTCTACCTCCAACGCATTGGTGAGAAAGAGACGTCGATGGGCGCAAAATATCCCGATTTCGCGGCCTATCGTCAGCGCACAACCCGATTAATTCCCTGGGTTTGGTAGTCGTTGCAGTCGAATCCCTCACAACATGACCAACATCACCTGCACCTACACCGGTGATCTCCATTGCGAGGCCACTCATTCGGGATCTGGAGCCAGGCTGAGCACCGACGCGCCCCTGGATAACGAAGGCAAGGGAGAAGCGTTCTCCCCCACTGATCTCCTGGCCACTTCGTTGGGCACCTGCATGCTCACAATCATGGGAATCACCGCCCGCAGCCGGGGCTGGTCGCTTGAGGGAGCAAGCGCCAGTGTGGACAAAGTGATGAGCAACGACGGGCCAAGACGCATCGACACCCTGCGCGTCACCCTTCAGCTCCCAGAGCAACTCGATCACGACCAGCATGCACTGCTGCAACGGGTCGCCGAACAGTGCCCTGTGAAACGCAGCATCGTTCCTTTGATCAACGCCGAAATCCACTGGGCATGATCCCGATCCCCGCAGTCACAACGCCTGCGCCAGAACAGTTGTTAATGCAGTGTCCACACTCAGAATTCGACCGCCGAGGTGAACTCTTTGCGCACCCATTTGCTCGGCCAGCGTCAGCTCGAAGGGCACAAAACCACCCTCTGGCCCGATCATCACCACGGCGGGCTGCACCGCAACAGCCGACAAGCGAACGTCGGCGTCCTGGTGAGCAATCCAGCAAGGCCGGCCCTGGCAGATCTCAGGCAACCGGTCCTCAACAAAAGGGCGGAACAGCCGGTGGCGGTGCACCTGGGGAATGATTGTGTCGCTGGAGCGCTCCATTCCCATGCGCAAGGCCTCATCCACCTTGGCATCGGCAAGCAGTGGGCTCTGCCAGTAGCTCTTGTCCACCCGAGCCGTCTGAACCAGATGGAGAGATCCCACACCGAACTCAGCCACGGCGCGCAGGATCCGCCGCAGCATCTTGGGGCGAGGCAAGGCGAGCACCAGGTCGAAACGATGGCGCGCTGGTGGCGGATCCACCAGCTGCACAGTGATCAGCACGGCCTGGGCATCGATGGCCTCGATGCGTCCAGTGCCCTGCTGGCCACCCAGCATTCCAAGCCGCAGGGTGTCCCCTTGCTGGGAGCGCAGAACCTTGCGGATGTGCTCAGCACGGCGATCGCTGAGGCGGACGCGCTGAGCGTCAATCCAGTGGTCGTTGCTGTTGAGCAGGATCAGGTTCATGAAGCTCAATCATGACCTGCGGCAACCGCAGAGGTGGCAACGGCTCAGCTGCAATCCGCAGCAACCCTTCCCCGCATCCGGCACACCATGTCGAGCGGCTGTCCCTGTTCGAGTCCTTCCTGAAGAGCTGTCACCACTCTCTTGGCGATTTGATTGAGCGTGGCCTCCCTCTGAGAGGGATCACGCAGACCGGCCTCCAGCGCCCCCTCCAGCATGCCGATCTCGAGCATCGAGACTCCCTTGCGAGGAGCGCCCAACATGCCGCGATAGTCGTAGGGGTAAGCGCCGAATTCCTTGGCCAGCGCTTCATCCATCACCGAGAACCCAAAGGCCACAGCGGGAATGATTCCAGCGCCGATGCCATGGGGCGCATAGGCGTCGTAATGGATCTCCACCACATAGCCGCCCTTGGCAGCATGTTCAGCGCCAACACTCCAGTTGGTACGGGGATCCTCGCCATTGCGAATCGTGCGCACGCCCGGGTCGTAGAAGGTGATCTCCAGCCCTTGGCGTTGACCCTCCGCCACAACAGCCTTCGCTGTGCGCAGGTTCCAGTAGAGCTCATCGGTCATGCCGGCTTGCATTGGCGCTGCACCACCGATATCAACGGCACGGCCAGGCGTCCCTGACCCATACATCCGCTGGGAATCCGCATGGCCGGCGAGCACCAGAATCGGCATGTCCTTCTTGGGCATGCGATCGCCGACCCAGTTTTTGCCTCGCCCAGGCGTGGGAGGCAGCGGCGGCAATTGAGGTTCCTTGCGCAAAGGCGGCGCAGGCTTCATGCTCTCGAGAATGTCCATCAGCCCGGCCTCCGCAGCGAGCGGTACGGCGAGAACACCCACAAGAGCCAGAGCGATGCGACGCATGCGTTTCAGCGTGAGTGACCCATGGTGCCCGCTTGGCGCTCAGCTGTCACCCCTTGATCCGGCCATGCCCTTGCTAAGTGAAAACAAGATGTGAATGGGACTATGGCGGATTTGATCAACCTGCTCGTGGCCTGGCGCTGGCCTGGCGCCTCGGTTTTGATCGCACTGGCTGTGAGCCGGGCCTTGATCAGCGTGGCCCGCCATGGGATCAGGGTTGAGATCTACACCCGCCAACCCATCCTTGTGGGAACGGGACGGGCACCTTTGCGAGCGGAGGTCGGCAAAGTTCGAATCTGAGATAGCAGGTAAGTTGGTGTGCTGGTTTCAGCGGGGAACAGCCGCTGATGGAAACGGGGAAAGAACGGTGCAAATCCGTCGCTGTCCCGCAGCTGTGAAACTTCGCCACGCGCGAAGTCAGTCAGAACGCCCGCCAGGCCATGTCTCGACGAGGATCGACCTTGACTTTTTCCACCCATGGAGCCACTGCACGGAAGGCAGCCCTGGCGGCAGCCCCCCTGCTCCTGGCTGCATCACTGGCAGCACCCGCCAGTGCCCACCACCCCTTCGGCATGGGTGACAGCACTGGCTTAACGGCCTGGCAAGGACTGCTGAGCGGAATCGGCCATCCGCTTCTTGGCCCTGACCATCTCCTGTTCCTCCTGGCCATTGCCTTCATCGGCTTGCGGCGCCCGATGGCCTGGGTGATTCCACTCCTGGCTGTGGGTCTCGGCGGAAGCGCCCTCTCGCAGTTCATTCCCCTTTCCGATGCCATCGCACCGTGGGCCGAAGCTCTGGTGTCCCTGTCCCTGGTAGCCGAAGGGCTGATCGCGCTCACCCTGTTGCCGGCGCAGTGGCTTCTGCCACTGATCGGTCTTCATGGATTCCTGCTGGGCAGCACCATCGTGGGAGCCGAGCCCACACCTCTGGCCACTTATTTCCTCGGCCTGCTGATCGGTCAGGGCGCCTTGCTGCTGCTGGTCACAGCCTGCTCCAAGGGCGTTGTCGCCAAGCTTGGGGAGCAAGGCCGCCGTCTCAGCGCTGGCATCTGGATGGGCATCGGCCTGGCTTTTGCCTGGGTTGCCTTGATCGACTGAATCACGATTCAGCGCGCGGACGTTTGAAGTACTGATCTCTTTCCGGCCGACATTGTTGATGTCGGCCCTTTTGTTATGAAAAAAAATTGGTTCGCATCCTGCAATGCACTGAGCGTTGCTTTGCTTGGCTCCTGCTGGAGTGTTCAGGCCACTGAACTGAACATCAACGGTGTGTCCGACTACGCCGCCAGTGCATCAGCCAACAGCCGTGAGCAGGTCACCAGCATCACTCAGTTCTCTGATGTGGTTCCCACCGACTGGGCCTACCAGGCACTGAGCAACCTGATCGAGCGCTACGGCTGCGTCGCTGGCTATCCCAACGGCACCTACCGCGGCAATCGGGCCATGACCCGCTTTGAAGCGGCTGCCCTGCTGAACGCCTGTCTCGACCGCGTCACCGAAGTGACCGACGAGCTCAAGCGTCTGATGAAGGAGTTCGAGAAGGAACTCGCCATCCTCAAGGGCCGCGTGGACGGTCTGGAAGCCCGCGTGGGCGAACTGGAGGCCACCCAGTTCACCACCACCACCAAACTTGAAGGACTCACCACCTTTGTGGTTGGAGCCAATGTCTTCGGAGGTGATGCGAATGCAACAGGCGATCAACCGGTGGCCAACCAGAAGCGGGCCAACCGTGAGTTCGGAGCGACATCGTTTAACTACGACACACAATTAACGCTCAACACAAGTTTCACGGGAAAAGACAATCTGATTACGATCCTGCGCGTTGGCAATTTTGATGGCGGCAAGAACGTCTTCGGAGGTTCGTTCCTTCCTCTATCCACATTAGAAACAGCCTTTCAAGAAGGTGATGAGCCCAATATCATTGGGCTCGATCGTTTGTACTATTCATTCCCAGTTGGCGACAACATTGTGTTGACGTTCGGCGGATTGGTGGGCCAGGAAGACATGCTTGGAATCTGGCCCAGTGCGTATCCCTCCGATGCCATTCTTGATGTCACAACCCTCAACGGCGCACCCGGGGCCTACAACAAAAATCTTGGTGCCGGCGCGGGTGTGACCTGGAGCGCCAACGGCTTCAGCGCTACGGCTAATTACGTTGCGGCGTCTGCCAACATCTCCACCCCATCCAAAGGTGGCGTTGGCACAGCCGGAGCTGGCAGCACAGGAACCCTGCAGATCGGCTACCAGCAGGAGCAATGGGGTCTAGCAGCGATTTACACATCCGTGCAGAACACCAATCAGAATGGTGAACCAAATGGGTTGATGGCCTTTGGCACACAATTTGTGCTCGACAGCTACGACAACCCCGGAACCACATCAGCCTTTGGCCTCAGTGGTTACTGGCAACCGGAAACCAGTGGCTGGATTCCATCCATCAGTGCCGGGTGGGGCTACAACGCAACGAGCTACGACTCGACTGTTCTCAGGAGCGTGGATCAATCCACGCTGGTAACGGCCAGCCAATCATGGACGGTTGCTCTGGAATGGAATGACGTTGTTCTGAAAGGAAACAATGCAGGAATGGCCGTTGGCCAGCCAATGTTTGCCACTGAACTTGAAAGTGGTGACACACCCAGAGATGGGAATTACATCTGGGAGTGGTGGTATCAATTCCAGGTGACCGACAACATCAGCGTCACCCCAGCCTTGTTCTACTTAAGCCGTCCATTTGGACAGGAAACCCCATCCGATACAACATTCAACCAGCTTGGAGGTTTAGTCAAAACCACGTTCAGTTTCTAAGCAAAGAGCCTGTTTAATGCACAAAAAAAGAGGGTGTTGGCATGAGACAGCACCCTCTCATTGGAATGAAACAGGATCAGAAGCTAAGCGTCAGTCCAGTGCCCACGTGGTGCTGGAATCCCACTCCCCAGCCATTCCCACCTTCGGTGCTGTAGACAGGTTCCCAATGGGCAAACAACACCACATTCTCAGCAACTGGGTATTCCAGTTCGATCTCACCGCCCCAGTCCGTCCGCTGAGACAGGCCTGAGTAACTGCCTGGAGTGTAGAAACGTGGACCGCCAGACAGAGTGATGTTGAGGAGGTCGACATTGAAGCCGAAGCCGAGCCAGGGGTCGGTGTAATTACCGATAAAGGTGCCGTCGCTTTCCCATCCCGTACGGTTTTCAACGGAAACAAAGATTCCGTCAACCATATCTTCCAGACCATCACCAAGAGCGAAATTCACATCGCCATCGCCAAAGGCATAAATCACCTGAGCACCCACTTCATTTTTCAGGCCAGTACCAAAATCCTCACCCTCATCTCCAGTGACGTAGTAGGGCATCCAAGCCACAGAGAACGCAAGACGCTCGTTCGGTTGATAGCGGGCCTCCAGATATCCCTTGATATCCGTCCGACGGAATGGCGCACCTGAACCATGGGCATGCCCATGGTGGGCATGATCGGAATGATCATCATCGTGATGATCCTCGTCATGGTGACCCTCTGCGTGGTCGCCATGGTCATCATCGTGATGATCCTCATCATGGTGACCCTCAGCATGGTCGCCATGGTCATCATCGTGATGATCCTCGTCATGGTGACCCTCTGCATGGTCGCCATGGTCATCATCGTGATGATCCTCATCCCCATGATCATCGTGGCCCTGTTCAACGTGAACACGGCCGTAGAAGTGTTCAGCTTCACCCCACACCAACGATGGGCCCATGGAGGCTTCGATCGCGAAGCTGCCGTTATTGGGAAGTCCCCATTCCAGAACAACCCCGAATTGGCCATCAATCGCGTAGTGCTGAGGGCGGCCATCCAGATTGTTCTCAAATCCTCCATGACCTTCAATCGTGATGATCGGAGTGGTGCGGAATTCACCAGCAGGCAGTTCTTCACCACCTCCTCCATGACCACCATGGGCCTGTGCACCGCGAACGGAAGCATCGCCAGCCATCAACAGAGCAAGGGTTGAGATGGTGTTGAGTGCAACGGAGCGAAAACGAGCCATTGGGGAAATCGAGAAATGGAAAAAGAGGACTTAAAGAGAAAGTGATGAAAGGGATCAAAGATGAACTCGATCAATTGATCGCAGCCCAGCGCTTCTGCAACTGATCAGCCGCCTTCTGATCGCACGTCCCTCCTTGAGACACAACGAAATTGCACACATTGCCGGTGGCTGTCTGAATCAAACTTTTCCCAGGTGCCTGACCTTCACCGAACAACGGTTGCTTGGCCAATGGCACACCGCTGGAGCGACTGATCCGGCGCATCGTCTTCGCAGGAGGTAGCGCGTCGGGAAAGATCACCTTGGTGCCAGAAGCCTTGATGGCTTTGCTGATGGCACGCAGGCTGGAAGGACGCATCCGACCACCAGTGGCGTACTCGTCAATCACCGGAAGTTCACGGATTCCGTAGCGCTTGGCCAGAAACGAAAAGCCGCGATGGCCGGTTACCAGAACGCGCTGCGCTTCAGGAACCGTACGGATCTGAGCTCCAGTCCAGGTTCCCAAGGCTTTCAACACAGAGTCCATCGCGGCCCGCCTGCGATTGATGGCGCTGTCCTGCTGCCCTTGAAACAACGGCTTCAACCTTGATGCTGTGGTGTTGACCATGGCCGCCGTATTCGACGCGTCGTGCCACAGGTGCGGATCCTTCACCGGATTCTTCGGTACAGCGATCTCACCGATCGACAGCACAGGGCCACCTGCCTTGACGCCATTGAGCGCTGGCGTGAGGTTGTAGCCGTTGAGAAGCACCAGATTGGCCTTACTGAGATTGGTGCGATCGGCAGGACGCAACGCCAGGGTGTGGGGATCCGCGCCAGCAGGAATCAGACAGACCACCTTGGCCTGATCAGCCACCAACGTTTTGGTGATGTCACAGAGCACTCCATCCGCAGCCACCACGGTGGGCACCGAAGCAGCAGCAGCGACCAGGACCCCTGAGGCAGACGGGAGAAGAGGGACGAACAAGAAGACCGAGTGAGTTCTACAAAAATGATAATCATTCTCATTCTTCTGTCCACATGCGCTTCACATGGCGAACTTCAGCCGAGGCAGGCACAAAAGCGCCATGCACACCACCCCGATCAGGGGACCGGGAGGCAGGTTCAGAGGCACCGCCAGCAAAAAACCAATGGCACTGACGGCCAGTCCCATGCAGGCGGACTGCACCATGGCCGCTCTCAGACTGCCCACCCGACGCAAGCCGGGCAGCACAGGTGCACAGAGAAGGCCAATCACCAGGATCACCCCGACCGCTGCCATCGCACTGACAATCACCATCGAGGTCACCAGAGCCTGCATCAATTGCAAACTGCGCACCGGCAAACCAGAGGCTTGCGCACCTTCAGGATCCACGCCAAGAAACACGAGCTGGCGGTAGCGCGTTAGCAACAGCAACCCCATGGCCGCGGCCGCCACCAGCACCCGGGTCAGATCCGACCAGTCCACGATCAGTAGATCGCCGAACAGCAAGCCCTCCAGATCCAGGCGCAGATTGAGGAGAGGAATCAGCAGCACGCCCAGCCCGAGAAATCCAGCCAGCACGGTGTTGATCACCGCTTCCTGGCCAGCCGACTGACCCCGCTGCAACCGTTCCGCCAGAAGGGATCCCAGTAGACCGCTCAGCACTCCACCGATCGCAGGATCCAAGCCGAACGCCACGGCCACTGCAACGCCAGGCAGAACGGCATGGGAGATGAGATTCGCCTGCAACACCCGCCTCTGCGTCACCAGCAGGGTGCCGGTCACCGGACAGAGAACGCCGACGAGCAGGGCCATCAACAGGGGAACAAGCCAGAGATCGATCTCAGTCATGGCAGTGGGCTCCCGGATCGAGTTGATCGCCGAGCCGGTGCCGAATCTGATCAGGCGATCCGTCGGCCAGCACACGTCCATCGAGCACGATCACCCGGTCGTACTGATCGAGAGCCGAGCCCCAGTCGTGACTGCTCACCAGCAAGGTCTGGCCTGCATCAGCCAGTTGCCGCATCAGCTGGAGCAACTGCGCTCGCGAGGGGGGATCAATGGCGGCACAGGGTTCATCGAGCAGCAGCACCCGGGATGGCTGCACAAGCGCTCGCGCCAGCAGAGCTCTCTGCTGCTGACCTCCGGACAGGGCATCCAGGCGACGACCGGCCAGGGCTGTGAGACCGACCCGTTGCAGTGCCGCATCTCTGTCACAACAGCCATAGGACCTGGATCGCACCGATCCAAGATCCACGAACTCCCGCACCGTGATCGGAAACGACCAGTCAATCCGTCCCCGCTGGGGCATGAGCACCACTTGATCGCGGCACATCTGCACAGGAACGCCATCGCAGAGCACCTGACCGCCCGTGGGGGAGAGCTGCCCCTGCAACAGATGCAGGAGGGTGGATTTCCCGGCGCCATTCGCACCCACCAGGGCCGTGAGCGTGCCTGGTTGGAGTGTCAAAGACACATCTTGCAGAACGACGCGATTGTCAAAAGCAGCCGACAACGACTCGGCAACCAGGGGAGCGCTCCCCATCCATCATGAGAACGATTCCCATTCAACCTATCGAGGCCTTCAGGATCTGCCAGTCCAGGCCCCACCTGCAGGGAGCCAACGGGCCAGCACCCCAGGCTGGTCCAGAACGGTCAGATCCAACGTGCGTCCGCTGATCAGGGCCACCCGCCCGGCATCATCGTCCCCGGGGCGGCGCAGCACCGTGAGCAACTGGTCGCTCACCGGATCAAAGTCGAGTTCAGCTCCGGAGCTGAGGCGCCAGTTGTCGAGGGATCGATTCAGAAGGATGCTGCCTTCGGCATCAAGCAGCAGAATCCGGTCTCGGGCCTGCTGTCCCGCCTCGCGAAGCACGAGCCACAACCGCTCGCCACCGTTATCGCAGGCGGCAGCCATCACACCGGCTTCGCCAATCCACACCTGCCGTGGCGGACGCCCGGGAATCACCAGCTCAACCGAACGGCGGTAATCAGGCCAGTGCCTGACCAATACGGCACGGCCAGACCCGGAACAGAACGCTTTCACCTCACGGCTGCCGGGCAGCGTCTGCAAAGGGGTAGCTCCTTGCTTGGACTCCAGAGGCAACAGCGCAAGTCCATCGAAGGAAGGAAGCACCAGGCCCGTGCCATCGGGGAGCAAGCGCAAGGCGCCACTGGCCTCAAGCGCAAGGCGACGACGATCGGAGCCTTGCTCAAGGATCCAGATCCGGTCGCTCCCGGGTTCAAATCCCCCGAGCTGAATCAAGAGATCACCGCGCTGATTGGCGCTGAGATGCGCGAACAGCAATGAACCTGATTCCAGGGTCTGCAGCTGGCCCAGGTCAGGGTCGCCCAGCCCTGATGGCACGGCACTGAGAGAGCGCTGATCGATCCTGCGGAACAGCACCTGCTGGGTGGTCTCGGCGTCATCGCCCACCACTGCCACACCACTGCCATCACCCAGGGGCTCCACCTGGAGGATGCGCTGCTGCGCAGGCATCAGGGCACGCCAGCGACCATCACGTTCACGCATCAGCAGCCGCTCACCGTCGTCCCCGGGTGCCACGGCCAGCAGAAACGGCCGGGGATCCCACCACAACGATTGCGGCTTCATCGGCAGACGGCGCAGATCCCGGCCACGCAGATCGAGCCGCAGAGGCCCTGACACAGGGTCGCCAGACTTCAGAAGCAGCCGCATCCGGGTCTGCCGGCCGAGCCAGCGATGGGGAGACTCGGGTACAAGAGGACTCTCGGCCACCGTGGCGCGATCCATCGGGCGGCTGAAGGTCACATCCAGAGCGGCGGCACCGGAGCGGAGCGGTTGCACCGCCACCGCCAGCAAACGGGGCGGCCTCCGCGCCAGCAGCTGTTGCTGCAGCAGCGCCACTCCGGCCAGCAGCGTCAGGCTGGCCGCGAGCCAGCGCCCTTTGGATTGAGCGAATCGGCCTGTCATGGCTCCAGGGGGCGTGCCGGCCGGGGAATCGACTTGATGCTGGTGGGTTTCACCACATTCGTCGGCACGCCGTTGCGGTCCTGAACCGTCATTGTTCCCTCGATCTCTAGCCATTGATCCGGCTTTGGATCCGTTCCCTCAGGCCAGTCCACAGGCAGGCCGGCGGGCGTGGCGTCCGCAAGGCAGCAACGCACGGTGAGACGGGCCAGCTGGGGAGGTTCCCCAGGCCGCGCCAACACGAAGCCACTGATGCGCAGTGGATCTCCAGCATGCAGATCCGGATCAGGCTGACTGCGCAGCAAGCGCACCCATTCCGTCAGGGTGCGTTGCTCGGGGGGCAGGAAAAAACTGAGCTGGGGCGCTTCAGGAAGGCTGTCCTGGCGGTTAGCTGCCAGATCACTGAAGGAGGGGGCCGGGGGGACCGCCAGCATCAGCAGGGCCACGCCCAGTGACAGCAGCACGCCCAGTGGAACTGGACCAACCGGGCGGGTTCGGGCCCTGCCCATCTGGATCAGCGCCAGCAGCAGCAGAACAGCCCCGGCTGCCGTCACCACAGGGTGAAAGGCCGCATTGAGAAGCAGATCCAAACGTCCGGAGGCACTGCTCCAGAGCAACAGCCAGCCCCAGAGCCCCAAGGCCAGAGGCGTCATCCAGGGAGACCGGCGCAGGCGTTGCAGGAGAGACATCAAACGGCAACCAACTCAGAGCTGAAGAAAATTGACCCACTGACCGATCAGCAACACCAGCAATGACGCCGCCACTGCAGTGATGGCAATCGCTCTGGGCGTGAGCAGCACAGTGAACAGTCCAGCCAGTTTGAGGTCAACGACAGGACCGAGAAGCAGAAACGCCAGCAGGGCTCCAGGGGTGACCTGGGCGGCAAATCCCAGGGCGAGGAAAGCATCCACACTGGAGCACACCGACAGCACCAGGGCGAGCAGCATCAGGGCGATCACCGACAGGGTGGGGGCACTGCCAAGGGCCAGTAGCCAGCTGCGGGGCAACCAGGTTTGAACCACCGCGGCCAAGGCACTACCCAGCACAAGCAGGGTGAGAAGACTGAGAAATTCCCGGGTGCTGTGGCCGAGCAAGGCTCCGGCTCCCAGCCGCTCGGCAGCTGTTGACGCCTCAGGCATCGCTGCGCTGCCCCCCACCAGACCACTGCCACGCTCGAGCAATCCCACCCGCGACAGCGGTTGGGTGAGGCGCCTCTCCTCCAGCAGAGCCGGCTCCAGGAGTTGGGATTCAGCCAGCATTCCCAGCAGCATGCTGAGGGCCAGGGCGATCAGGAACGCACCCAGAGGCCGGGCCCAGAGCAGCCAGGTTTTATCGGGAAACGCAGCCCAGGTGCTGGCCAGCACGATCGGATTGAGCACTGGCGCTGCGAAAAGAAATCCAAATCCCGTTCCCAGGGGCGCTCCGCTGGCCAGGAGCCGCCTGGCCACAGGCACATTGCCGCATTCGCAGGCCGGCAGAGCGAAGCCGAGGAGAGCCCCCACAATCGGTGCGAGAACGGGATGGCGCGGAAGCCGGCGCACCCAGGCCGACTGGGGAACGAGCCACCGGGCGATCCCGGCAATCGCCACTCCCAGGAGAAGGAAGGGAAGGGCCTCAATCAGCAGACCTTGGAAGATGGCCCAGGCCGTGGAGGCACGTGTCATTCCCAGCTCCTGGTGTCAGCTCCAACCTTGAGACGATTGCTCTTCCACGTAGGCAGCAACGTCGGCGATTTCCGACTCACTGAGCACATCCACGAAAGCGGGCATGGCGTTGCGGCCGTAGGTGACCTGGGCCACGATCGCTGATTCATGGGCGCCGAGATAATTGGGAAGGTGGGCCTTGAGATCAGCTTCCTGCAGGGTGCGCTCCGCCTTGATGATGTTGCCGCCGCCTGCATGGCAAGCGGCGCAGTTGGTTGTGAAGATCTGACCGCCACGCACGGTATCGGTGGCATCGGCGGCAAGAGGCGCAACCAAGCCAATCAACAAAGCCAGAACGAACGAAGCAACGAAGCGCATGACGGGGCAGACGACTGAACTGATTGTTCAGAGCCTCTGGGAAGGATTCACGACGCGATCAGATGATCGTCATGCAATGACACGCCTGGGTCAGCCACCCATGCCGTGACCATGACTCTCGCAGGGCATCCACTTGCTGCCCATGGCATGGGCACCCTTGCATCCAAAACCGGGGGCAGCGGCCTCGGCTTCCTCCCGGGTATCAAACATGGCTTTCTTGCCGCCTGCACTCTGATCGGGGTCTTGTGGTTGACCCGACAACACCATGCCGCTGTGATCATCACCGGGCACGTGATGGGCACGAGCCGATGCAACACCCACCAGGGTGAGCAAGCCCAGGAGCGCCATTGCACTTTTGAGCCTGAAACGGGTGGACTTGAATTGCATCGGCTGCAATGAAAGGTTGAAGGCCCCCATTCTCCATCAGGAACGACAGGAACGAGGATCCCTGTCACCAATCAGCGCGCATCGAACGGTGCCGAAGAGTGGTGGAGAACGATCCGCAGCGTGCCATTCATCTCGCGCACGAAGGTCCACGTTTTCTCCACAACGCCCGCAATTCCCCAAATCCACCACTCCCTGATTGCGCAACTCTTGGCATGGTGTTGACGTCACCCAACGGACATGCGTCGCTACTGGACCGGTCTCCTAGCCGCCGTGTTGTTCGGCTGCAGTGCTCCATTGATCGCGGAGCTGGCCTCTGAGGGTGGCCCCCTGGCCGTCACCGCCCTGCTTTACCTCGGTGCCAGTGCCGTTCTGCTGCCCCTGCACCACCTGCGTTCCCGCGCAAAGGCAACAGGGAGCACAGAGAACGCAGCGGAAGAAACACCGGTTCAGGCTTCCGACTGGCCGAGCCTGGCCCTGCTCACGCTCCTGGGGGGAGTGGTCGGCCCCCTCTGTCTGGTGCTGGGGCTGGAACGGCTCTCCCCCGCCACAGGGTCGCTGATGCTGAATCTGGAAGCGTTGTTCACATTGATCGTTGCCGTGCTGATCGGCCGCGAGCACCTGGGTCGGCGCGGAGTCGGCGCAGCCGCACTCACCCTGGGCGGAGCCTTGATCCTGAGCGGAGGCCACCTGGATGGCGGATCGCTTGGCGGGGTGGGGTTGATCGCCCTGGCCTGCCTGGCCTGGGGGGTGGACAACAATCTCAGCCAGGCCCTCAGCCTGCGTGATCCCCTGCAGATCGCCTGCATCAAAGCCTTGGGAGCCTCCCTGCCATTGCTGGTGATGTCAGCCCTGTTCCAGCAAGCCTTCCCTCCGATGCGGAGCAGCCTGACGTTGCTGGTGATTGGAGCCCTGGGCTACGGCATCTCGATCTGGCTGGATCTGATCGCGCTGCGGCAGCTTGGGGCGGCACGGGAAGCCGTGCTGTTTGCCACAGCGCCCTTTGTTGGAGCCGTGTTTGCCGTGGCGGTGCTGGGCAGTGCCGTGAGCAGCGCCCTGGTCCTCGCAGCGGCACTGATGGCCGCTGGCGTGGTCCTGCTGATCGGTGATCACCACAGCCACCGGCATCACCACGCGGCGATGCATCACAACCACCGCCATCAACACAGTGCGGAGGATCCCGATCCCCATCACCAGCATCAACATCCCGGTGGAGCGCCGCTGTGGCATGCCCATGAACACGCGCATGAAGCGATGCAGCACACCCATCCACACGTGAGCGACCTCCACCACCGCCATGACCACGACCCTTCAGAACCGCCTCAGGCCTGAGGGTTTCCACGGCGCAACACGCCATGACGCGGTGCCAGAAGGAAGGCCAACAGGAAAAGACCGGTTTGCACAAGAACGATGCATCCCGCCGTGGAGCTGTCGGTCCAGTAGCTCACATAAACCCCCAACAGACTCGACAGCACACTGCTGCCGATCGCCAGCCAGGTCATGCGATCAAAGCGATCCGTGAGCAGATAGGCCGTGGCTCCGGGGGTGACAAGCATGGCCACCACAAGAATGATGCCCACCGTCTGCAGTCCGGCCACCGCCGCCAACGACAGCACCGAGAGAAGCAGGTAGTGCAGGGCACCCGTGTTGATCCCGATCGAACGGGCATGGGTGGGATCAAAACAGAAAAGCAGCAGATCCCTGCGGAAGAGCAGCAGCAACACGATCACCACGCTGGAGATCAGCACGGTTTGGAGGATGTCGGCGGAGGAGATCCCCAGCACATTGCCGAAGAGGATGTGGGTGAGGTCGATGTTGCTGCGCGTCTTCGACACCAGCACCAGCCCCAGGGCGAAGAAGCCCGTGAACACCAATCCGATCACTGTGTCTTCCTTGATCCGCGACTTCTGCTTCACGAAGCCGATGGTGGCCACCGACCCCACGCCGAACACGAAGGCACCGAGAGAGAAGGGAAGCCCCAGCGCATAAGCGAGCACCACTCCCGGCAGCACCGCATGGGAGACGGCATCGCCCATCAGAGCCCAGCCCTTGAGGGTCATGTAGCAGGAGAGCAGACCGCAAACCCCTCCCACCAGGGCGCTGATCAACAGCGCCTTGAGCATGAAGGCGTGGCTGAGGGGTTCCAGGAGAAGATCCATCGACCCAGTCTCAGGGAGAGCTGTTCCCTGTGAGCAGATCTGGGGGCACGCCGCCGAAAGTCAGGGACAGATTTTCGGGTGTGAACACTTCCGATGTTTCGCCATAGGCCAACACGGTTTTGTTGATGAGCACCACGAGATCACAGAAATCCCGCACGTGGGTGAGATCGTGGGTGGAAATCAGAATCGTGCATCCCTCCCGGCGGAACTGCAGAAAGAGGTCGGCCATCAATTTCTCGGTGCGCACATCCACGCCGTTGAACGGTTCGTCGAGAAGCAGCACATCAGCACGCTGCGCGATGGCACGGGCGATGAAGGCACGTTTGCGCTGGCCACCGGAGAGCGTGCCGATCGGGCGTCGACTAAGCTCCAGAAGATCCACCCGTTCGAGAGCATCGCGAACGGCCACCCGATCGGAACTGCGGGGGATGCGCAGGGCGTTCATCGATCCATAGCGGCCCATCATCACCACATCCCAAACCGATACTGGGAATTGGCAGTCGACTTCTTCGCTCTGGGGCACGTAGGCCACGGACTGCTGGCGCTGAGCCTCAGCGATGCTGCAGCCGTTGATCCGGATCCGTCCCCGCGATGGACGAATGAACCCGGTGAGGGCCTTGAACAGCGTGGACTTACCGGCACCATTCATGCCCACTAGTCCGCAGATGCATCCAGAGGGAAGCTTCAGCGAGGCGTCGTACAGCGCCACCGTGCCGTTGTAATCCACACAGAGCTGCTCAGCAGCGATGCGCATCGTCATGGCGTTGGATCGACGGATGTCCCCAGTCCTTCTCGGATGAGTTTCACATTGTGGCGCTGCAGATCGAGGAGGGAGGAGGCAGGACCGTTGCGATCCGATAAGGAATCCACGTAAAAACTGCCGCCAAAGCGACTGCCAGCGGCACGGGCCACCTCCCGTTGGGCCCGATCACTCACCGTGGTTTCACAGAACACCGCCGGAACCTGGTCACGCTTGACCCGTTCAATCAGCCGGGCCATGCGACGCGGCGTGATCTGACTTTCAGCATTCACCGGCCACAGATAGGCCTCCTCCAGCCCGTAATCGCGTGCCAGGTAACTCAAGGCCCCCTCACAGGTCACCAGCAGGCGCTGTTGCTTCGGAAGTGATTGCAGGGCTTGCCGCAGTTCGCCATCAAGCTTTTGGAGTTTGAGCTTGTACGCCTCGCCATTGGCCCGGTAGGTCGGCGCACCGTCTGGATCAAGGGAGGAAAAGACTTTCACGAGTTGATCCACGTAGTGCTCGGTGCGCTGCGGCGACATCCAGGCATGGGGATTGGGACGGCCGGCATAGGCATCGTCCTCGATCAAGAGCGGCTGAATCCCTTCCGTGAGCGTGACTGAGGGAACATCGCCAGCCGCGGCCGTGAAGCGGCGCGCCCAGAGCTCAAGCCCCAAGCCGTTCTCCACAATCAGATCAGCGCCAGACGCCCGTTCGATATCACTGGGCGTGAACTCGTAGCCATGGATCTCTGCACCGGGCTTGGTGATGGATTCCACTTTCAAGCGATCACCCGCCACGTTTCTGGCCAGATCAGCCAGCACAGTGAAGGTGGCCAGAACCCTGGGACGCTGATCCGGGTCCTTCAGAGATCGTTGCGGCTCACGAGGCGTTGCACAGGCTGCCAGCAGGCAACAACCGACCAGAGAAGACACGATGGTGCAACGCATCAGGGCGCTACGCAGAACGCGACTCGGCAAGGGCGACTGAAGATTGTTCTTGAATTTAAGGGGGCGAAACCTACGCACGGATCCAGGCATCCGCCGATGCCCGATCCTCGAAATGACGCAACTCGCCTGGCATCAGCAGACCGACCACTGAGCTCAGCAACGTCAGCCATCGCGCTTCTGTGATCAGCGCCACACGCTCCACATGGCGCCCGTGGCGGAGTCCGAGACGAAGATCATCCACAGCGGCCTGCGGTTCCCATCCCACCAGTTCACGGGCATCGAAAACGAGCCGCAAGCGATCACCTGTCTGTTCGGCGATGGCGGCCTCGAGCTGGGGGATGAACTCCTGATAGTCCTGATGACTGAGGCGGCCCCGGGCAAACACGGTGATCACGGATCCATGGGCCACATCCACCGATTCCAATGTGAAGCCATGGGAGGAGGTCACTGTCATCTCATTCACTGCAACTAATCGTTGTTGTAGCCCCTCGCGCTTCACACCAAACAGTCCGAGAGGTGGGGATCTCCACCCAGCCAATTAATCATTGAAGTCGTTGTCGTGTTTGTTCATCGCTTCAATCACCAGATCATGAATCAAAAGCTGGGTTTCCATTCCGCTGTGATGCACAACCAAGCGCTGGATCGCGTAGTAAACAATCAACATCAGCGGAAGCATCAGCACACAGAGGATCTCAAACATCACGCCACCCTTGAAGCCAATCGCCCTCGCTCAGTCGTTTCAGAGAATCGGATGATTGATGCGATAGCCAACCATGGTGATCGCCACCATCAACAGCACAACAGCAAGAGATCCCACCCAGTCAACGTGAGCGATCGCTTGCACAAAAAGCTGTGAAATGTTGGTTGACATCTGCAATCTTCCGAACCCCGCAAGCCCATTCAACCGCCACCTGCAGAATCGGCACAAGAGCAGAGAACCGGCACTTCACATCTCTTCACCCAGGCCCTGCGAGCAAGGACAGACCAGCAACCGGCCCTCGACAACTGGCACAGTGACAGTTCAGGCGGGAGAGTGCATTTGTGTGAGGAACCGGCAACCCCAAAGAGTCGAAACAAGGTCAGACGTCTTTGTGTTGCCGGCCCTAAACCCTGCCTTTCGGCGGGGTTTTTTTGTTGCGACTGGGCAGCGTTCTTTCATTGAGGTGCACCGAACACCACATATGGGGCATTCAAGAAACCAAGCGCCAGAGCAACTGCAAATTTATTCATTGACCCCCTTGTCCACACCAGATCTGGGGCTTGCGCAAATCCTCACGCCAGGCCTACTGATAACTGCAAGATTGGCACTGGAGACACTTCTCTCTAGCGTTCATTCGACGGCCGGGTGATGGGTTTCACGAAGCCGGCGAAGAATCCTCCGACGTCATGGCGGAGGATTTTTTATGCCGTCTGCAGCGCTCCGAGCAGTACTTCACGTCGTCCCACACATCCTTCCACTTGCGCCGCCACTGGAAAGGGCGCCCGCACACAGGACAGATCTTGCTGGGGCGATCGCGGGGACGGGTCATCTGTTGATCAAAAACGCTGGATCGTGATCAGTAGCAGTGCAGGCGCACCAGCTCCACCACATGCCGGGGATCGCGTTCTAGCTGATAGGCCTCTTCTTCAGCCGCGGCCACGCTGGGTGGCTGCTCTGAAAGAAGCAGGGCATAGGCGTCGGTCTGCAATCCACCCCCGGCACAATCCTGGGCTAGGTGAACCATTTCATGGGCAAGGGTTTCCACAGCCCGAGCCTCGGTGTTCACAAGAGCGGTGGATAAACAGAACACATTGGAGCCGGTGAAATACTGGCCAGCCTTTTTCACCCCATCACAGAAGGGGCGTTCGATCAGCATTGCCCCTGAAGCCACGGCAACCGACAGGAGTAGGGAATACAAACCAGCCACCGCGTGACAATTCCATGCCGATCCGATTAAAGTCAAGACACGTTGAGCCTTCGGGCTGCAGTTCGTTTCACACCAAGCAACGGGGGTGTGAACACTGTGGAGTTCAGCGATGAACACTCTTCAACTGACGAAATCTCGCCTTGTCAAAGCTGAGGCCCTTAGAAAGGCCCAACAGCTGATGGCAAAAGATCAGCGCGACGCTGAATCACTGGATGCCAATCAGCCCGAAAAGGCTGAACGCAAAACCACTGAGCTGCGGTATCGCGGCTACCGCTACAGCATCTGAGGCTGTTTCTCACCCCATGGCTATCACTGGTGGATGAGCGCCGGTGATCGCCATGGTCATTCATCCCGGACGTCCCCTCAGCAGCGAGCTTCGGCGTTGTCTGGCGGAGAGCGGATTGTCATGTCTGATGACAGTGGCGCGCCTGCGGGGTGAGCCGTCTCAACGTGCTTTGGCTGGGATCTGCGCCATCCGCGACCACCTTCTTCAGGTGGACTGCGATCTACAACAGCGCCAAAGCCTCACGCCCGCGGCCATGGCGCAGGCGGTCAGTGCCTGTGATCCCGATCCTGAATGGAAAGAACGGATCCTGCGGGGGATGACGCTCGTCGCCATGTTCGATGGTGAGCCTGACTCCGAGATCCTCTCCCTGCTGGATGCTGCTGCCGAGGCGTTCGGGGTCGATGCCCGACCGGTGAAGACCTACAGGAACGTGATGCTGGATCGCCAGATGATCGTTCGCTTTGACATCGTCCGACGTGGTTTTTTGCGGCAGGCCATTGAAGCCACGGTGCGTGATGGTGGGCTTCCCGCGTTTGCATCAACCCTCAAGGTTCTCAGCGGCCATGAGGACCGCAGCATGCTCGAGCGCTTCAAAACCCTCCGCGGCTATCCACCCGGAAGCTTCGGCAAAGCCTATGCCGACTTCATCGAGCGCAACGACTTCGCATTCCCTGGAGCAACGGGAGGACCTCCACCACCGGTGTTTCGCCATGACTGCTGCCATGTGCTCGGAGGGTATGGAACGACGGCCGCCGAGGAAGGCGGTGTGGTGGGCTTCCAGGCCGGTTTTGAGCGCCTCGATCCCTTCGATGTGATCATGTTTGTGATGGCTGAGTTTGAACTCGGCATCGGCGTCTCTCCGTTCATCCCGGGGGAATGGAAACAACTGGATCCCGACAGGGTCTTTGCAGGCCTCGAGCACGGAAGTCATGTGAACACCGACCTGATTCGCGACATCGATCCCTGGGATCACTTCAGTGACCCGCTCGCGGTGGTGAGGGATCGATTTGCAATCCCTGCAAGGGGTCGCAGCCCCCAGTACCCCGAGCCGTTAGCGGTTAATCATTAAGTGGCCACCATCCGCCTCCTGGAGCTGCTGATCCTGCTCAGCCTGCTGAGTGGATTTCTCGGACTGCTGCTCCGCCGCAACCTCTACCTGAAGGTTCTGGCCATGGATGTGATGGGCGGATCGGTGGTGTCGTTGTTTGTTCTTTTCGCGGCCCGCACGGGTCTGCGCAGTCCAATTCTCTCCAACGGCGAGACCGATCAGGCCCTGGCCGCTGTCGCAGACCCGATTCCCCAGGCCGTGATTCTCACAGCCATCGTGATCGGGCTCTCCAGCCAAGCCCTGCTGCTGGTGGTGATCAGCCGCCTCTCCGTGCGCGACCCACTGCTGGACGTGCGCACCTTTGACAGTGAGGACCCGTGCTGATGACCCCTGAGGCGATTCTGGTGTCCTTGCTCACCCCAGCGGTGGTGGTGGGCTGGCTGCTGGCGCCTTATCTGCTGGCCTTTTTCGGTGCTCTCGTACCAGAGCTGGGAGAATGGCCCCTGCTGCTCTGCTGTCTGGCCACGGTGCTGATGGCCCTGCCCTCTCTGCTGCTTGGCGAGAGCATCAGCCTCAACCTGATCGGCAGCAACGGCATCAGTTTGAGCATCGATGCCACAGCGGCCTGGTTTCTGCTGCTCAATGGCGTGGTGCTGGGCGCCACCCGACTGGCCAGCCGCAACCTCGAGGGTGCCAGTGGCCCCCTGGTGCCTGCCGTGATGCTCGGAGGACTGAACACCTGCTTCGTGGTGACAGACCTCATCAGTCTTTATGTCGCCCTGGAAGTGGTGGGCATTGCAGCGTTCCTGCTGCAACTGCGCCGGGAGGCACCGCGTTCGTTCTGGATCGCGCTCCGGTATCTGCTGGTCGCGAGCACGGCCATGACCCTGTATCTGATCGGCACCGGACTGGTGTATGTGCGCACTGGCAGC
Source organism: Synechococcus sp. BMK-MC-1 (assembly GCF_014279955.1). Lineage (NCBI taxonomy): Bacteria > Bacillati > Cyanobacteriota > Cyanophyceae > Synechococcales > Synechococcaceae > Synechococcus > Synechococcus sp. BMK-MC-1. The sequence continues at coordinate 979,962 of NZ_CP047939.1, read as the reverse complement.
TTCAGCATGGAGGCTTTGGCAGGCCTGGAATTGGGCAGCGCCCAGGTGCTGATTCTTCTCGGCCTCTTCAGCAAGGGCGGACTGTTCCTGCCAGGGCTCTGGCTGCCTCGCAGTCATGCAGCCGCCAGACCGGAAGTGGCCGCATTGCATTCAGGGGTTGTGGTCACCGCCGGGGTTCTGCCTCTGTTGCGACTGATGCAGATCGACCCAGGACTGACTCCCCTCGTTCGCTGGATCGGCATCGCCAGTGCGGTGCTCGGCCTGTTGCGGGCGCTCACCGAAACCGACCTGCGCCGACTGCTGGCCTGGAGCACGCTGTCCCAGATGGGGCTTGTGGCCCTCTCACCGATGGCCGGAGGACTGATGGCCTTCGCGCATGGACTCGGCAAAGCCCTGTTGTTTCTGATGAGCGGAGGCGTCGACTCCACCGACCTCAACAGCTGGCGTCAGCGTCCCCTGCCGGCCAGATTGCAGGTTCCCCTCTGGATCGGATCCCTCTCCATCGCCGGCTTCCCCTGGTTGATAGGGTCCATCGCCAAATCGGAGCTGGAGTCTGCGTTGCCACCGTTCTGGGCCGCGGCCGTGCTCTTGGCGTCCATCGGAAGTGTGGCGGTGTACGCCAGGCTCTGGGGTGCTCCGTGGTGTGCCCCCAACGGGAGCAACAAAGGCAGCCACGCTGTCCTGTCACCGTCAGGGGGCAGCATCACCCTGCTCGTGGTGGTGCTGATCAGTGCATCGGCTCTGATCAGCCTCGCCGTTGCTCCCAGCCACGACGCTGAGAAGCTCGCCGTGACCGGACTGATCTTCGCCCTCGGCCTGCTGTTGGACCGGGGTCTGCAGCGGTGGCGGCCTGCACTGGAACGTCGCTGGCCGGATCTGGAATCACTCCAGGATCTGATCGGCAGCCTGGCTGTGGTTGGAGCCGGAATGCTCCTGAGCCTTCATGTCATGGAGGGATGGGGATGACCGTGGTGTTCAGCCTGGGGTTCCGGTTGCTGCTGTGGGTGTTGCTCACAGGGGAAACCAACAGAACCAACCTGCTGTTTGGCCTGCTGGTGGCGATTCTTCTGCCACGAGCGCACCACCACGGCGGACGGGTGGCACCGCTGCTCAAGGCAATCGGCCAGAGCCTGGTGGCCATTCCCCAGGCCTACGGCGAAGCAGTGGCGTTGATCGTTGCCGGTGGGCGCGAACACTGCGATGAAACCGAGCATCGCGCCAGTGGTACCGCCACACCGCTGGTGGTGTTTCTGGAACTGCTGGCGATCACGCTCACACCCTTCACCCTGGTGCTCGACCTGGTGCGCGTTGAGGATGCCGAGAAGGGATCGCACCATCGCTACAGGATTCACCGCTTACGCCCTGCACCATGCCGGGGGCAGACGCCGACTGGCGGGAGAACACCGCAATGACCTTGTTGCTCTGGGGCATGGTGATCGCCCTGTTGATTCCGATCGCGCTTCTCTGCCGCAACGGCAGTGTGTGGGACCGCCTGGCGGCGTTTGGAAGCATCGGCACCAAAGTGGCGATGCTGGCCATGGTGGTGGCCGTGATGCGCGGCGATCGCATGATCGCCTTGGTTGGCGCCTTGATGCTCAGCGCCGGTGACGCCGGAATGCTTTTGCTGGCCAGGCTTCTGGAGGAGAGATAACCATGAGTGTTGTGCTTCTGAAGGAGGCTGCAAGCCTGCTGTTGCTGTTTGCGGGACTGTTTCTCTGGTTCTGGGGCAGTTGGCCTCTGCTGGAGGTGCGTCCCCTGCTCGACCGGTTGCACAAGCTCACGGTTTCCGACTCCCTCGGGTCGCTGCTGATGCTGTTGGGGCTTCTGATTCGACGTCCCGACTGGTGGCCTCTCTACGGCCTGGCCATGCTGGGACTGATGCTCTGGAACACGATCTTTGGGTACGTGGTCGCCCGGGGGGTTCACCAGAGCCGACGGCTGAATGCCAAAGCGCAGGAGCTGGGTGATGCTTCCTGATTTCGATCTCTCCCTGTTGAGTCTTCAAGGCTCCCTCGGGCTGCTGTTGCCGATCACCGCGTTGCTTCCGCTGGTGTCCGTGCTGATGGTCTGCCAGGACAACCCCTATCAGGCCCTGATGCTGCGGGGCGTCTTTGGATCAGTGGCCACACTGCTGTATGTGCTCCTGGGTGCACCGGATGTGGCTCTCACCGAGGCGATGGTGGGAACCCTGCTGTCCACCACCCTTTATGTGATTGCTCTGCGCTCGTCGATGACCCTCCGCCTCGAGGATCGGCGCAGCACCGAAATGGAGCCATCAGCCGACGCTGAAGCCCAGGTTCTGAACCAATGGATTCAGCCCATGCACCTGCGACTGAGGCTGGTTCGGCAGGGCGCAGCCCCCCACGGATGGCTGGAGGATCAAGGTCGACTCACAATCCTGCAGCCATCCCTGAAGCAACGCCTCCAGAACACCCCCGGCTTCGAGCATTGGCGCAAGAGCGGTGGGGTGCTGATCACACCAGAGGAGCAGATCCCATGATCTGGCTTTATGTGCTGGCTGCCATCGCCCTCTTCGCGGCACCGCTGACGGGACCATTACCTCAGGTGGGGGGCATGGGTGAGCTGATCCGTGGGCTGGCGGCCGAGGGGGACGTGCCCAATCTGGTGTCGGGGGTGATCTTGCACATCCGCTTGTTCGACACCATCGGCGAAGTGGTGGTGTTCACCTTGGCGTCCATCGGTGTGCGCATGCTGCTGCATGACGAACCTCTTCGGAGACGGATCAGGAGCCTGAGCGACATTCCCTCGCGCGTGGTCTGCGAACAGGTGGCAACGCTGGCCGCCCTCGTGGCAATTGAGCTGGCCGTGCGAGGCCACCTGAGCCCGGGCGGTGGATTCGCCGCAGGGGTTGCCGGCGGCACCGCCATCGGTCTGGTGCTGATCAGCGGCGGAAGTGAACGCAGTCGCCGGCTCCACGAACGCTGGCATGCAGATCTTTGGGAAAAGGCGGCGGTGATGGGTTTTGTGGTTCTCTCCTTTCTGGCCCTCGAAGGACTATCGCCAGGAGCTGGTGAGTTCGGAAGCCTGCTGAGCGGAGGCTGGATTCCGCTGCTGAATCTGCTGGTGGCCCTGAAGGTGACCCTGGGCTCCTGGGCGATGATCCAGCGCTTTGTGCAACACCGCGGCCTCCTTTGAGCTTTAACAAATTGCAGGTGCGCGACTGCTGACAGACGGGTGCAAGCGTGTGATTTGCAACAAATCGTTTGATTAAGACCCGTACCTTGCGTGCATCCGCAACCGGAGATCGCGATGAACGGCAGCATTCAACTCAGCACCGAACAACGGTTTCAGATCGAGCAGTTCAACCGAGCTCTCGACACCACTCAGGATCCGGATCAACTTCGGCAGCTTGCCAAGCAACTGATGCAGGCCTGGCAGACCCAGAAAGCGGCCACCAGCTGGATCATGCGCCAGGGACCGCCCCCCTTGATGCGCTGAAGACAGGAAGACAGGCCGAAGGAGCCCGCTCGTTCCATCACGCCGCCCAGTTGGCGTTGACTAGCGTTGATGCCGAAAGGTTTCAACCATGGTTGAGCTGTACTTGAAGGCCAAGCTGCACAGTCGCATCAGCGTCGACAGCTATCGCTCGGTGTTGATGCTTCAAGAACTCGACGACCAGGACCAACGCCTGCGCACGGATCTTCTCCGCCAGGTGGACAACGGCTCGATCAAACTGATTCACAGCTGCGCCTGACGTGCTTGGTGTTTCAACCCAACGATCCCAGGTTCTGGAGGGCACTCCTGGGGGTCCTATCCCTCGTCGTGGGCTGCTCACTCGCCTGGGTCATCCTGCAGCTCTGATCATCACGGCCTGCCTTGTGCTCATCACGGGCGCCATCCCTGCTGCGGCCACGTTGGACGACGAGGACATGATCCAAAACCAGGATACTGAACCGGTCGACTTTGACCCGGATGCTCCAACCATGAAGACTCCGCCCCCGGATGCATCCGAGAGGTGAGCCCTCGTCCGCGGTCTGCGTCACCACACGCGCGGACCAGCTGATAATGATGCAACGCACAGCCGTCTGTGCCGAACAACACAATGTCTACAGATCCTGACGCTGCTGTGAGCGTCAGTTCAGAACGGCCCAGAGAAGCGCCAGAGCGATCCCAACAGTGCCCACGCCCAGGGCGAGGAGCACCAGAAGACTTCCACCCGCCAACAACATCAGCCGACGGAATGACTGCGGGAAGAGCAGATACACCGCAAGGCCAGCAGCAGCGGGCCACAACGGTGGGATCAGCAGGAACACACCTGTCAACACCATGAGGCGCTTGCGCAAGTGCTGATCGCGCTCGAGAGCGAGGCGTTCACCTTGCTTCTGCGCAGCCAGCTGATCGCGTTCCTCGTCGCTGAGCCAGCGCCCCATCGCCCGGGCCTGCTCAAGCTCCTCTTCGATCTGCTGGCGTGACATCGATGGATTCATTCCTTCAATGTAATGGCGCTGAAAGCGATGCTCAGCTGGAGCCGTGACGCTCTCCTTGTCGCCAGGAGCGCTCCAACGACGCCCGTGCTTGATCGAGATCGGTAGCCCCCAAGCGATTCTGCGCCGACAATCCGGCCCGGAAAGGCTGCGTCATGCGCCAGAAACGCAGGGCCGCCGCCAAAGCCACGACCCCCCAAGCAACAAGAATCCAACGGGGGTCGTGCACGCAGCTGCGCAAAACACCATCATGAAGCGATCTTGAGCCCACTGCGGCTGAGCCGACACCACCATGGATGGACGACTACTTCTCAGTGGAATCGGACTCGTGGTGCTGGCTGTGACGGTGTACGAATACCTGCTGCTTCAGGGTTTGGCTCCTGCAGCCTGAGCTCATTCCGAGGCGTCGCAGGCGTAGCTGATCACGGCACCGCGCCGCTCGCGAAAGTCGGGGTGCAGCGGATCCTCCACCTGCCACCACCAACGCCCATCGGTGTAACTCGGAGTCCCTGCATTGTTGGTGCGGGGAAGCTGAAGGGTGACGCCGCGCCAGTGGAGCAACACCCCATCACCCGGCACGGTGCCTGCGGCGCTATTGGGCAGCGGAGACTCCGTCACACCAATGGCGTCCTGTCCGAGGGTGAGTGGTTCCGCCGTGAGTCGATCGCCATCACAGATCCAGGCCGCTGAGACCGGTGTTGAGGCAACAGCCAGGCCAACCAGAAGCACGACGTTCAAGACAAGCCATCGCAGACATTGAGCCACAGCGAACGAGCGAACACGTCAGAGTGAAAGAGTCGCACCCCTGTGCACCCTCCGTCGATGCTCCCCCCCTTCTTTCCCCTCTGCCCGATCAGCGCCGCGAAGATCGCAGGCCTCAAGGCAACAGTGACGCTGCTGCTGGTGCTTCTGATCAAGTCCAAGCTTCTGCGCGTGAAGATGTCGCTGCTCGGCTCCTTTCTCGGCTTGATCATGTTGACCGGGTTTCTCCTGAGCACCGGCGTTCTCACCCTCGTTGCCGGTGGCGCCGTGGCCTATGCCGCTGCCAGCCGGAGCAAGGCATGACAACACCGGAATCGAACGCAGGTCCCAGCCCGGAGCAAATCCTTGCGGCATCCGCCGGATGGGTCGCCGTGGTGTTGAACGTGGTTCCAGGCCTGGGTGCGGGGTATCTCTACCAACGCCGCTGGAAGGCTTATTGGCTCACCTCGGCAGTGGCCACCGCCTGGTTTGTTGCCGGTGCAGCTCTGGGATTGAACGCTGAGCCAGACGCCGATCCCCAGAATCAGTTGATCGGGCTTCTCGGACTTGTGCTGCTGTCGGCAGTGACAGCCAGCGAAGCAGGCCTGGCCGTGAAGCGGGTGCGTGGCTCTGACTGAACCGGAGCGAGATTCCGACGCGATTCTCCGATTCTGGTTTGAAGACTGTCGCCCTTGTCAGTGGTTCAAGCGCAATCCAAGCTTCGATCAACGCATCAGAGATCGCTTCGGCGCTCTGTGCCTATCGGCGCAAGCAGGCGGTCTGATCGCCTGGGAGCAAGACGCGTGTTCCGCACTCGCGCTGGTTCTGCTGCTGGATCAGTTCAGCCGTCATGTCTGGCGCGGACAGGCCCAAGCCTTTGCAGGGGATGCACGCGCCGTGACCCTCAGCCGCGAGGCACTGCGGCGGGGTTGGATTCAAAGCGAACCGGAACGCGCCCGGCGTCAGTTCTGGTTGATGCCACTGCTGCACAGCGAGGAGACCGCCACCGTTGAGAGTGCGATCCCCCTGCTCGAACGCTGGGCAGACCCTGCCACGGCAGCCATCGCCCAGCGCAATCTCAAGGTGCTGCTTCAGGAAGGGCGGTATCCCTGGCGCGATCAGTGAGCAAAAAAATGGGCAAGCCCCTCAGCTCACCCGCTCGACGCATTGGAAGGTGTTTCACTTCCACATTCACTTTTTAACCAATCATCCGATCGATGTGTATCCAAAAGAACAGTGTTCGAACAAACAAAACATGAAGAATCGGCGGGAATGATTCTCATTTAGGTTGCGGACGGATGGGAGGTCTGCTGTTGGTCTGATTACCAATGGGCGATGGTGCGCTCCCAACCCGTCAGACGCATCGTTTCGAAAGCTTTGATGGCGTTGACGAGCAACATGCGTCTGCGGTGCTCAGGCGTGGCCTGGCCTGGTGCAATCAGACGCCCCGTTTCCACCCAGACCCACTCGGCATGGGACGTGGGCATGGCTTGCTGAAAGCGCACGACAAGTCCCTCCTGCCGGTTCATCAACCAGCCCTGAGCGCCGGAAATCCGTGGTTTCTGGCGTCGATCGGGATGGGAGGTCCACATGATCGAATCCTGTCGAGATCCCCAAGACAACGAACGCGCTCTTCAGCAATCACGCACAAATCAGCCCAGCCATCAACGGTTTTGATGGCATCGCTCCATCACCCGATTGAGAACCTCAACCTTGACGGAGGCGCGATCCCTGGCCACGTAAATCTCAGCCTGGTGTTTGTCACGGCCCCTGCTCTCCACTTGCTCAATTTCGGGTTCAAGCCGGGTCAGCACAGCGTCAATCTCGCTCAGAGGCTCGTCGCCGAAGTCGTCGATCGCGAGCAGAACTCGATCCAGCGCCATCAGCAGTTTTGTGGCCTTGCTCATGGGTCGATGCATGCTTCTGCAAGGTAGCCATGCCGTGCATGCCCCACCCCAACGACACGCCTGCGGTGAGCCAGAGCCAACACAAGACACAGATGATTGCCTGCGCCTTGTGCCAGAGCCCTGGCCCGGTGCACTACCGCGTGCGCAGCAATCTGATCAAAAACTGGACCTTGATCTGCCCGCAGTGCTGGTTGCGGGTTGAACGCCAACCCGGATACCAGTACGGGGGCACGCGCAAGGCAAGCCGCCGGCAGCGAAAATGCTGAATTCTCAGCTCAGCTCCACACCCTTGCCGCGATAAAAAGCGAAACGCTCGCGAATCTGTTCTGCTTCGGGCTTGGGAGACTCATAACTCCAAACCGCATTGCTGATCACCTGATCACCAACCACCACATCCCAGTAGCGGGCGGTGCCTTTCCAACCGCACACCGTGATGTGACTGGAGTCGCGGAAGTAGTCGGCGTGCATCGACGCGCGAGGGAAATAGGGATTGCCATCCACCATCACGATGTCGTCGCTCTCGGCAATCACCGTGCCGTTGAAAACAGCCTGCATCGCTTGGTCCTGATCAGGTTTCATGATGGCGCCGATTCCAGCGCAGGGTCTGTTCAAGAGCGGTCCGCCAGGCTCCCGGTGCAAAAGCATGCCGGCGGCCATGCCCAGGCAGCAGCAAGGCCACATCAAGGTTCAGCAGCCGCTCCACAGACGCAAGCTGGGTTGCAAAATCCCACCAGCAGTAGCGCTCTGAAGCCACCACCACCGCATGCTCGGGGTTCCACCAGAGGTGATCGCCACTGAAGAGCACAGCGCGTGCGTCCCCCAGCAATGCGCAGAGCGATCCCTCGGTGTGCCCTGGCGTGGGGATGAGCTGGAAGCCTTCGGCAATCGCCAGCGCATCGCCGCCTGTGATCAGGTGTTCCGCCTCCGAGGCCGCCTGCGCATCCGCCGCATGAATCCAGCGTTCACAACCCAACGCGCTGACCCAACGCGCGTGGTCTGCCACATCATCGCGGTGGGTGAGCACGATGAAGCGCAAGCCACCCAGGGCCTGGATCCGCCGGGCCAGAGCCGCGCTCCAACGCGGAACATCCACCATCACGTTTCCGGAAGGCCGGGTGATCAACCAACTGCAGGCGCCGAAACTGTGCCGCGACGCCCAGCCGCAGTAGTAGATCGTTCCCTCGGGATGCTCCTTGATCAGAGCAGGAAAGCCATCCACCGGCGTGGTCTGGAGCAGGCGGCGCTCGGTTTCGATCGCTGCCACAGGGCAGGCCTGCAAAGCCAGAAGCGCCTGCTCTGTGGCCTCCTGGCCAACGGGCTGCGCGTGCACGCATGCCCTTTCACCCTCAGGGGCGAAATGATCGGGATCGAATTGCCAGCACGTGCCGCAGTTGATGCAGCGCTGGTTGATGCGGAACACCAAGGTGCTTAGCGCAGGGCTTTCGAGCGCGGTGTATCCAGAAGCTTCAGTGGCCAGAGCGCAAGCGGCATACCGATGCGAAAGGCAACCTTGAGAAACCAGCGTTTCATGGTGCGACCTGATGGGTCATCTCCAGCGTGGCCGATCGCTCCATGGCCATCAAGGCCGGACGCGAGGATCGTTACGCCGTTGCCATCCCATGACCATTCTTTCTGCTGCTCTAGTTCTGGCTGCCGCCACAAGCCCGCCGGCCCCCATCACGGTCGACTCCCCAGCCATTCAGGAACGTCTCGGTTTCGTGCGTGATTTCCGTGTGGACATCACCGAAGGGCAAACGCAGGCCGCCTACGTCCAGACCCACCATGAGCTGCTCGATTTGTACTGGCGGCATCTGGCCAGCGACGCAGCTCCGGAGATGCAGCGCGTGACGCTGCTTCCTCGAGGCTCTCGCTTTTCAGCTTGCGGCCGAGCCCGAGCCCGCAATGCCTACTGCCCCGAATCGTCGGAGATCATTCTTGAGCCACGGATCATCGGCAAACGTCAGACGCTGAGCCGCAATGTGCGTCAACGCCTCGTCGCACTCACGATCCTTGCCCATGAATGGGGGCACCATGTGAATCACAGCTCCTCGCGTGGGGCCTTCAGCAATCGCGAAGAAAATGCTGCCGACTGGAGAGCGGGTCGTTATCTGGCCTGGCTGATGGACAACGGAGCGCTCTCGGTGAAGGACTTCACTGATGCAGCCAATCTGTTTTTCAGCATTGGCGACTTTCATCTGCAATCTCCGCACAACAATCCGAAAGCGCGTTACACCGCGTTCATTGCCGGAGTGGAAGCCGAAGGGGTTTCTCCCGAACGCCAGAAAGGTTGGGTGATGGACACGGCCGAAACCTTTTCCAAAGTGCGGGCAGCGAACCCAGACGCGCCCTCAAAACGGGTTCAAGCGCGCGTGTATCGCTTTGAAATCGAGCGGGGAGGGCAGATCGCCGGCAACATCCTCTCCGGATTGTTTGGAGCTGCCAGCTGTGCGCTGGGCTCAGCCGACCGCTGTGCGAACTCTTTGCAGCAGGTCGGCAAAGCCAGGCCCGATGGTTGGTATCGCCTGCGCCAACTCAGCCTCGATTGTGTGAACCGCAGCTTCGACATCGAAGGCGATGGCCTCCGCCGGCAGCCGATCCAGAACGACCGCAAGGGACAGGCGCAACGGATTGCCAATAGAACCTGCCCAGCTCTGGTGGCTGACTTCCAAGCGGTACCGCTGCCGACACAGCGCTAGCGCCGTTTGAACGACAATGAGAGAACTTGGACGTTCTCCATGCCGCGTCTCGTACCCCTGATCGCGTTGATCCTGGTGTTGTGCGTGCCAGGCCAGGCCTCGGCCGGTTCGCTGGAGGTGACACTCCACGCCATCAGCGCTGAGGGGGTTGGAGACCCCATCGGCAGCGTGAAGGCCCATGACAGCGACCAGGGTCTGGTGATCACGCCATCACTCCAGGGATTGAGCGAGGGTGAGCACGGATTCCACCTGCACGCCGGCGACTCCTGCGATGCAGCTCTGAATGCCGAAGGCGTGATGGTGGCGGGCCTCGCGGCGAAAGGGCATTGGGACCCCGACGAAACCAACACCCATCTCGGGCCATTCGGGAATGGTCACCGCGGCGACCTGAGCAGGCTTGTGGTGGATGCCGATGGCAACACCACAACCACCGTGGTCGCCCCGCGCCTGAGCACCGCCGATCTGCGTGGACGGGCCCTGGTGGTGCACGCCGGTGGTGACACCTACAGCGACACACCACCCCTGGGTGGTGGTGGAGCGCGCATTGCCTGCGGCGTGGGCTGAGGAATGACAACTCCTGGAACCGTTCTGATCACCGGCGCTTCCAGCGGCATCGGTCGCGCCACAGCACTGCGTCTGCTGAGGAGGGGTTGGACTGTGCATGCAGCCGCGAGACGGGTCGATGCCATGGAGGACCTGCGCAGCCGCGGTGCCTTCGTGCATGCGCTCGACATCACGGACCCGGGATCACGACAAGCACTGAGTGATGCAGTTGCAGACCAGCACGAAGGCCTGGATGCCCTGGTGAACAACGCTGGATATGGATCCATCGGTCCAATGGAAACCATGCCGCTTGATGCGGCACGGGCGATGTTTGACGTGAATGTGTTCGGGCTCATGGGCCTGACCCAGGCGCTGCTGCCGGCGATGCGCAAGCGCGGTCAGGGCCGGATTGTGAACATCTCCTCCATCGCAGGACAATTCGTGACGCCGGGGGCCGGCTGGTATGGCGCCAGCAAATTCGCTGTCGAAGCCATCAGCGACGCCCTGCGCATGGAACTTCAGAGCTTCGGCGTGAAGGTGGTGGTGATCGAGCCAGGATTGATCCGCACAGGGTTTGAAGCCGTGAGCAAGCCATCACTCGAGGCCGGCGGCGATGATCCGGTGTGGGGATCGATGATGCGCAACGTCGCGAAAGCGTGGGGCGAAGGCTTCCGACAAGGATCCGATCCTGAGGTGGTGGCCGCCTGCATCGAGCGCGCTCTCACGGATGCTGATCCAAGCCCGCGCTACCGCTGCGGCAGCTCGTCGGAATCAGCCTTGATCCAACGGTTCATCCCCACCCGTCTCTGGGACTCCCTGGTGCGCCGTCAGATGATCGGCGGCTGAAGCAACGCGCGATCAGAAGCTCTGCTGGGTCTGGCCAGCAAAACGACCTTCGTAGTGCTCCTCACCATCCAGCTCCTGAAAGATGAACTGGCAGATGGCGGTACCAGGAACCACGGCCAACGGTGCCGGGCCGAAGTTGCTCATCTCCAGCACCTGCTGACTGTCGATCCCGGGTCCCATGAAGGGAGCACTGATGTGCACCATCAATCCCAAACGGGCGAATCGGCTGCGCCCCTCCAACCAACCGCACAATCCCGGTCCAAGCCTGAGGCGCTCCCGGGTGATCCCCAGGATTGTTTCGCCGGGCATGATCAGGATGTGCCCCTCCTCCGGCACGTCCACCTTCTCGGTGAACTCCCGGTAATCGGTGTCTTCACACACGGCGATCACCTCATGCACCTTGCGGAACACCCGGAAGCTGCCGGCCAGGGTGAGATCCACGGAAGCGGGACCCACAAGCTCAGGGCTGAAGGGTGTGATTGTGATCGCCCCGGAGTCAATCGCCTGAAGAATGGCCTGCCGTCCCAGAACTGCCATGGGGCTTGTGCAAGGGGGTCAAAGTATGACCTGAACAGGACAAAAACTCTGATTCGTGGCAATATTGAAAGGTGAAGCAGTTTTGACAGTTGTCAGCTGCACGCCAAGAGAGCCTGAAACAAACCTTCAGCGCGATCCAAATACCTCGATTAAGAGCCCACAATGAAAAACCTTGCCCATCAAGGGAGACAGCATTTTTTGTTGTCTGAACCCTTTCGGACCAATCCTGTTTCGACCGATCAGCCCGCCCGTTGCCGCCCGGCAAAAGAAGACGTCCACCGAATCCAGTCATCTCAGTTGATCAGCTGGGACGAGTTGCTGGGTCAACGCTGATGCGGATGCGCAGGCAACTCGCCAAGGTCCTCCTTCTGGCGGGATGGGCCACGGGATCAATGGCCCATCCCGTCACTCCCAGTGCGGAGCTGCGACCAGCCATCGGAGGTGCGCCAGCGAAGACCCGGCAGGTTCGGGTGGAATCACTCGGCGCCCTCGGCCTTGCCAAGGAATTCAAGGCACTGAAAGGCAGGGAACTTCGCGCCAGGCGCATCACAATCCTGCCTGGCGGATCGGTTGCATGGCACGAACATCATCAGAGGCCTGGAGTTGCTTACATGCTGAGCGGCACACTCGTGGAATACAGGGAGGACAACGCCGGAGTGCGTGCGATCGAGCGACGCGCTGGAGACGCAGTGTTTGAATCCAGCGGCGTTCTGCATGGCTGGCGCAACACCAGTAGCACCAAGGCGACCGCGGTGGTGATCGACCTTGTCCCTCAGGGCGACTGACGCGCTCAACCGAATGTGGAGCCGTTCCAGCCCCAGCAGCTCGCCGGCACATCCTCAAAACCGATGTAGATGCGGTTTGCAGCAATCCCCGTTCGCGCACTGATCAGATCGCAAAAGGCCGCGGTCATGGCTGGGGGACGGAGGGCACCAATGGACTTCACCTCCACATAGGCGCAGGGTTCTGAGCTGCCGGCGAAGGTCATCGGCACAGCGCTCTCCAGCAGCGCCATCACATAAGCCTCGGGCTTGCCGGTCTGCTCTGCCAGCAACGACGACAGCTGCTGCAGCAATCCATCGCCATCGTCGACAGAGGCCAACGACGTGCGCACGTTGATTAAGGGCATGGTCGATTCAGACGTCGTACAACTTGCACCCGGGCGCCGTTGGATCAGCAGCGCAACGACGGCTCCAATACTCCAGATCCTCGCCGCGGTGGTCGAGGGGCGGGCGGGAGATGGGCTTGGTGTTGAGAGCCTGCGGGCGTTTGAAGAGATTGTTCATCGTTCCTCCTCGTCTGTTTCTGGTCTACACCCGCTGCGCCCCTCAGGTCTGTTGGGAGTCCCGAAAGGCCTGAAGCTTGTCCATGTCTTTCTCCTCATCGATCGTGTAGTCGGTGAGGATCAACGCCTTGCCGATGGTGCCGAGGGCATATTCGATCCGATCGAGATCGTTTCGTCCCCCGCCATCGTTGCGCGCGGCGCGGATCACAGCTGGGGTGAGCTGGTTGGCGATGCGTTCGATGGCCTCAGCGATGGCCTTGGCCTGGTCGAGGGGGGTGGTGGCATCCATGGCACTGCCGCATGCACTGCATCACTTTGCCAGGAGCGCGCTGCGGGCGTCGATCCGCCTTGGTCGCCATCCTGAAGCGAGATGTGTGGAACGCAGCGATGCTGCTGAATGCCTTCGATCTGGAGACCAGTAGCGGCACGCGCAACCTGGAGCTCCGCGCCGGTGCGTTTGCCGGTCTGGGAATCGAGGCCGATCTCCTGGCCGTGTCGTCCGATGGCCTGGCAGATGGTGGAGCAGCGGACGCCTTCCTCACCCGACTGCAACGGGACTACGGGCTCAGGCTTCAGAGCACACAACGTGCCGTGGATCTCAGCGGCAGCCTGGTGAACAGCTGGGTCAGCGCTGAACTGAGCTTGCATCCTGTCCCCGCAGGGCCGGGAGGACGCCCGGTGACCAGCCACTTTCAGCGGGTGGCGGTGGTGGCCGGAGGTCTTGGCCATGAACAGGAGCGGGATCAACCTTGGAATGCGTTCAACCGCCTGTTCTCGCTTCTGGCCATCCTGCCGATGCAGGGGATCCACTGCCGCACCGTGGCTGCGCCGCTGTTTGGTCTCCACCCCAACGGTCCCGACGCTGCCGCCGATTACCCCCACCTGCTGGACATCTGCAAACAGGCCTTCCGGCATCTGCCTGAGCTGCACAGGCTGATCCTGTTTGATCGGGATGATCAGGTGCTGCGCCCGCTCGGCACCACGATCGATCGCAGGATTCAGCGCCAGGATCCCCACCACACCCTGGTGGAACTGCCCCGAGATCTCGACGCTCTGGAGAGCCTGCGCCATCTCTGCCGCTGCGTTCTGGAGGACGACAGCCTGAAGCGACTGCGGGTCGCCGCGGACCTCACAGAACTGATCCAGCTTCTCCAGAGTGACCAGGTCTCACCGATCTCCCTGGGGCTGCATTCGCGCCGGCTGCTGGAGCGTCTGGTGGCGCACTGTCTGCATCAGTGCGGAGACCAGCAGCAGCGAGGCCTCAACAGCGGTATTCAGCAGTTGCGCAGCCTGGGGCTGGACCCCTGGCTGCTGAGCTGCATGCACCAGGTGCGCACCTTCGGGAATTGGATGGGACACCCGCAGGACACGGGCCGGAGCCGTCGGGTTGAGCAACACGACGTTCTGGCCATGCTCTGTTCACTGCGGCGGATCCTGGCGGACTACCCCTGGATCACTCCGCCTGCATCACCAGAGCGTGAAAGTTCTGCATATGGGCCGTGAGCAGTTTCTCGAACACCCGGAACACCCCGACGATTTCCCGAGCACCAAGGCCCACCCCCTCCGGCACGATGTGCTTATAGATAAAGGTGATCACCCAGGCACCACCCTCGTCCTTCTCGGCACGGGCGTGGACGGGGAATTCATCGATCAGATTGCAAGCCCTGAGCACCTGGGCCTCCGCCGCCTCTCCGTAATTAGCGCTGTAACGGAAGACGAACACCTGATCGGTTGGGCTGGCATACACCTGCACAGGACGTCCATCCGACCAGACCGTGGTGGTCACGGCCACATCTGTTTGATCATCCTGGTTGCAAACCCGGTTGGTCTCGGCCTTATAGAAGGCTCCATCGAACAGCGACGTGACGTTGTCGGGGGAGAGCTGCTCAAGGGTGAACTCCATGGACGATCAAGACAGAACAGGCTCTGCCTTCATGCTGAACGCGGTTCAGCGGCCGCGCCATTGATTCCAGATCCTGCGGTGCCAGGGCGTGACATCTCTAGGGAGAGGAGGCTCACCACGCTGACGCCGCTCCAGCTGCTCCACCTCAAGCCTCAGCTGTCTGAGAACGGGGATCAGCAGCAATCCCGCAATCAGCCCCACGAACAGCAGAACGGGAAGCAGGGTGACCAGCCAGATCGTGCCGACAACGGCTGCACCCAATGCAGCCAGTTGTTGGATCCACTTCGGCCGGCCCCGGCCAGGCAGCTGCTTCATGGCGAGGGGAGCAACCTCTTCAGCGTGCCACTAACGGTGGCCGCTGGCCCGGAAGCGCGACGACTGACTGGTGATGCCGTGCTTTGTGCGACGTCCGCTCACGCGTTTGCGCCACATCCGGAAGGAGCAGGGTTTCAGCGCGCTGCGCATGATGGCGATCACCTGCGGTTCGCCGAGACCGAACTGATGCTGGATGGCCTCAAAGGTGGTGCGGTCTTCCCAGGCCATTTCAATGATCCGGTCGAGATCGGCGGAATCAAAACGTTCAACGGGACGACTCACAGCAAATCCAAGGCCCGGAGCACATCCATGCGGATGCCGCCAAGGCGCGCCCAGGCCTGAAGAGCGTCGGCTTGCGAGCCATAGGGTCGCCAGTCGTTCTCAGCGAGACGGCGCTGCATGTGCCGGGCCACCCGATCCACCACAAGGCGATCGCTGGGCACGGAGATCCTGATGGGCTTGCCGTTCAGTTCGTGAGTGAGCTCGCTTTCAGGCATGGGTAGGAACGCTGATTGTGCCTTTCGACACAGGACACAAGACTGAAAACATGGTCAACGGTGCACAGCATGAACCAGTTCTCGACCAAGACAGCCGACGTTAGGAAGCAGGAGACTCTGCTGACGACTGCCCAGCCAACCGCTGAGTGCCGCCTGCGCAACGACCGTCAGAGCTACTTCGCCATCACGCGCGCGCTTGTGCAGGCGCAGTTCGTTCTGGCCGATGGTGTGCTCAGCCAGCGCCTGTGGCAGGAGGTTGCCGACCGCGACCTGGAGGTGGGTCGCATCCTCAACCTGCTCTACAGCAGCTGCTTTCAGGACGACGAAGCCGAGATGACCGCCCTCGACGATGCCTTCCTGGCCCTGCACGTGAGCTGAGCCGGTTTCAGTAATACCGGCCGGGGTATTCCCCCGGGTGATCCACGCGGGTCACCCGCACGCCATCAACACTGCGGCCAGAGAGCAGCAGCAGATCACTCCCGGACACTGCATAGCCGAGCTCCTGAGCCAGCAGGGCCACCTCATCGGCTGTGACGGCGGCCTGCACCTGCGCCTGCAGCCGAGGGTCACGGCCGAGATGGGCCAGAAACGCCTGCACTGGGGAGGAGTCCATCGCGCCTTGCAGGAGCAGAAGGCTCCATCGTCCCTGACGGCGCGCCAACCTGAAGGCGCTTAGCTCCTCACCAGCCGCCATGCACGACCAACGGGCAGCGTTGCTGCAGCACAACATCGGCCGATGGGCGGGATGCTTCATCCGTCTCAATGGGGATGGCTTCGAGCAGGCACGCTTCCCCACGTCGCTTTCGGTGAAGGAGTGCGACGGGCTGATTCAAGCCTGCCTCTCCTACGAACACACCGGCCAGCAGCGGTCGATGACCTTTCAGACCCTGCCGCCCGCCATGCAGGTGAGTTCCCAGGGCGGATGGTCCCTTGGCCCCTCAAGCATCACGCCCAGGAGCTGGGTGGCGGAACTCTGCGTGGTGCATCAAAAGGCTCGCAGACGAATCGTGGTCCGTCATGGAGTGAGCGGGCTGGAACAAGTGGTGTACGTGGTGGAGACGGAAGGCAGCAGAACACCTGAGGCGCCTGTACAGCGTCTTCAGTGCCGCACGCGCAGCGCGGCGGAGCTGGTGATCTGGGAACCTGAAGACGGCGTTGAACTGCTTCTCGACCAGCGCGATCGCCAGAGCAGAGACGCCACTGCTTGCGGGCTGCGCTGGACCCTGCCGGGTGGAACCGTGCGACAGATGGTGCGCCGCTACGACACCCAGGGAGACCTGCTGCCCTTGAGCCCGGCCTGGCCGTAACGCCGGGACGTTGCATTCCTTAACAAAGAGTCGTAACGTTCTGTTAATCGAACAGAAGTTCATGGATTCAACTTCAACCAAACAGGACGCCTGGTTCCAGGACGCTGCTGCCGCACAGATCAAAGGCGAGCGCATGGCAAGCGCTGAGCTGCTGAACGGTCGCGTGGCCATGCTCGGTTTCGTGATCGGCGTTCTCACCGAAGCCCTCACCGGCCACGGCATCCTCAGTCAGATCACCTTCGGTGTGCTCGGCCTGAGCTGACGCCCTTTCCAGGTCCATCCCCGACCGGTCAGAGTCCGCCAGACCGAGACCGGTCCGATCGCACCCACCAGCAGACCACCGACCCCCATCAACCACCACAGGGTTGTGGAAATTCCGAACGTTTTGCTGATGTAAAGCCTCAGCAGACATTGCTGAGCAATCGCCAAGAACGCCAAGACGACACTGCCCGTCCACCAGATCGACGGAGCTGGGAAAAGCAGGAACAGAGCGGGGATCGCTCCAGCCAGAATCCAGGGAACACTGAACATCTGCACCACAACGGCTGCAGCGGCTAGGGCTTTCAGCACGTTGCGACCCAGGCCGAGGCACCAGTTTTTGGTCCAGCCTTCCCAGAGGGAGGCAAGGTTGGGGTACATGCGCAGATCCACCGCATCAAGGCCCAGCACATAACGCAGACGCAGGCCTTCGCTCTTGATACGCCGGGCCAAAGCCAGATCCTCCACCACTTCAGCGGCGAGGGCGCGGTGCCCACCGATGGCCTCATACGCCGTACGCCGAAACAACATGAACGGGCCCGCTGCGAACGACACCGGCGAGGCGGGATCGTTGGCTTCCTCGATTGGAAAGCCAAGACCCAGCAGGCTGGCCATGATTGGCTGAACCATCCATTCCGCCAGGCAGTCGCAGCCCAGGCGCGGAGCAAGGCTGAACAGATCGGCCTCCTCATCGATCGCCTGCGCGAGGGCTCGGCGCAGGGCATCGGGCTTCAGACGCACATCCGCATCCACGAACAGCACCCACTCGGACTGCACCTGCTCCATCGCCCGGGTGCAGGCCCAGTTCTTGCCAACCCAGTGTTCACCCTCCGGACGAGGGCCTGCATGCACCACCTCGCCACGGATCCCAGCAGTGGCGTGAGCCTTCAGCACGGCAGTCGCCAGCTCCGCCGTTGCATCGGTGGATTCATCATCGACAACCAACACCCGCCAGTCGCGGCATGGAGGCTCACTGGCAAGCACATGCCTGAGGCAGGGGCCGATGTTGACGGCCTCGTTGTAAGCCGGAATCACCACGGTCAGGCTGGCGCTTCCGGCACTGGGGGATGCATCCGGGCGCAGCACAGGAGCGCTGGCCAGGCATCGCATCAACCCCAGCTGAAGCAGGAGGAGACCGCCGCAGGATGCCGCGGACGTGGCGAACAGCAGCAGAGCGAGGAGCTGTGCCCAAGAAACGCTCAGCTCAGCCAACGATCGGCATCCATGATTCGCTTGATCAACAACCCCAACCGCTTGAACTCCGAGAAGTTCAACTCTTGAACGGCCTGATCGAGGCCGCAGTCCACCCAGGCATCGCCACGTTTCTCGAAGATCGTGAAATCCTCCTCCAGGGAGTTGCGGCGGATGCAGTAGGTGATGCCGTCGTCGTGAACGAAATCCGCCGAATGCAGCTGAAGGGCCATCCGCTCTGATCTGCCGGACGCGGCAGGCACATCCCCCAAACTCTCGCTCCTTTTAACCAGAGCAACAATGCGCCTTAACACCGATTGCCTCAGCGGCTCAAGCCAACGAAACTAAGCACATCGAGATCGGAGGCGCTGATGACAGCCGAAACTCCACCCCAGCCCAATCACAAAGCAGCCTGACTCAAACGGCCCCTGCTCCAACAGTTTCCACCCATCCGTGAGGCTTTGTCCCTCGGCAGGCAATCACTGGTACGCCACGTCGACCGACACTCCACTGCATCGTTCCGGCCGCAGCAAGCAGCCACAGGTGCCCCGGAGCCCCATCAGCCTTACCCCTGGACTTCAGGCCCCAGGCGCCATGCAGCCAGACGCTTCAACACGTCATACAGTCGATCGATCGACAAAAACATTCACCCCGTCAGCGATGGCGGGGTTTTTTGTTGCCAAGACGGCTGAACGACGAACGCTCTGATGATCAACCATCATCACTGGCTACGTCCTCTTTTACCATCTTGAAATCTATATTGGCAGAGACCTCTCTTTTCTTCGCCATGCAGATGACATGGTTCATTGATCCGGACTCCATCAATGAAAGTCCCGCTCCTACTTGGCGCCTTGCCTCTCTCAGCGTCACCAGCACTAGCAGACAACTTCGTTGATTTGAGGTGTGATGCCATGGCCTCCCTCATCACCAAGCAAGTGAGCACGAATCAAGAGCTTGAGAATATACAGATCGAAGAGCAAGGTTTTTCAAGGTGGATCCTTCCAATCGTCGCCTCATAAGACAAGCAGGCAATTGGGGAAGAGCGATCACTGCCAATGAATGAATACCGTCAAGATTGATCATTTGGACCTACGCCGGTCCTTTCAGAAAAAAATCGAGACAGAACGGGTTGTTCTCTTGCAAGAGCCGACTTCTCAATTGGATTGATTCGTGTCGTCACCGTTGTTCTGGATGGCGCCGATCTTGGCGTCAGCCCAACGGGCAAAGAAATACACACCCACGAACAGAGGCAGATAAGCAGTCCACATCCGCTCAGGAGCCAAACCGCTGTTGTTAATCACAGCCAAGCCGCCGTATCCAACAACGAAGTAGATCACCGCACGCCTGATCGCACCAACTTGCCGGGAATTCATGAATAGATGGAAGAGAAGAACAGCCTAAGAAGCCTTGGGAACACGCGCACTCACTGCATCGACCCGCCCCTAGCCCGACAGGCCAGGTCCTGAAACCGAACCACAACGGTCGGCTCTCCCACTGTGTGTGACGTTTTCAGGAGGGATAGACCGATCAGATCCCGCTCGGAAACAACCATGACCGCATCCACAACGCAGGCAGCCAACGGACTGATCACGCACGATGCTGAGGGCCGCGACAACGTTTACGCCAAGGAACCACCGATGCAGCTCACCAGCCCGGAGGCTGGATGGGGCTTCCACGAACGGGCCGAACGACTGAATGGACGCCTGGCCATGCTGGGATTTGCCGCAGCCATCGCCACGGAACTGCTCACAGGAGAAGGACTGCTTCAGGCCATCGGCCTTTAACGCCGCCCGACTGAGAGATCATGCTGAGCGGCAATGGAGAGTGGATGGACAACCTGTTGGTATCGGGAGCCGACTCAGCACCCCTGAGGGTGTTGCTGGCCCATGGAGCCGGTGCCGGCATGGACAGCCCCTTCATGGAGGCGATGGCCCTGGGCCTCGCCGAGAACGGCTGGCAGGTGCTGCGCTTCGAGTTTCCTTACATGCAACGGCAACGCAGCAGCGGCAAGAAGCGGCCGCCAGACAAGGCAGAGGTTCTGCTGACCAGCTTTCGCGAGCAGGTGGAAGCCCTGGATCAGGACAAGCCCCTGGTGATCGGCGGCAAATCGATGGGTGGCCGCATGGCCAGCCTTCTGGCTGATGCGCTGCTCGATGAGCAAGCGATCCAGGCCTGCATCTGCCTTGGCTACCCCTTTCATCCTCTCGGCAAGCCCGACCGGCTGCGCACGGAGCACCTCGCCGGCCTGCGCACACCAACGCTGATCGTTCAAGGGGAACGTGACGCGATGGGTCGACACGACGAGGTGACCCATTACCCCCTCTCCGAACAGCTGCAGCTGGCCTGGATGCCGGACGGGGATCACAGCTTCAAACCGCGCAAAAGCTCAGGCCACAGCGAATCCACAAACTGGGCTATGGCGGTGCGTGCGATGGATCAGTTCCTGACCAAGCTGCTGTCCAGCACAGAACGGACACAGCAAGCCTGACGGCGCCGAACACGCCCGAGCAGCGATCCACTTACAAATTTTTTTTGCACATCGCCAGAATCGCAACATAGCGTTACAGTCTTGCAATCTTCGATCGCTCCGGATGTTCACGCTCGACAAGGCTCGTCAGATTTTCCCGGAGACCATGACCGCCGATGCGGTTCCGGCCATCACCGCACGCTTCAAGCTGCTCAGCCCAGAAGACCAACTGGCCCTGATCTGGTTCGCTTATCTGGAGATGGGACAAACCATCACCGTGGCTGCACCCGGCGCCGCGCGCATGGCCCTGGCGAAGCCCACCCTCGATGAAATCGTGGCGATGAGCTTCGACGAGCAAACCAAGGTGATGTGCGACCTGGCGGCCAAGATCAACAGCCCGATCTCCTGCCGGTATGCCTTCTGGTCGGTGAACGTGAAGCTCTGCTTCTGGTACGAGCTTGGAGAGCTCATGCGTCAGGGCAAGGTGGCCCCGATCCCCCAGGGCTACAAGCTTTCTGCCAACGCCAACTCGGTGCTGGAAGCGGTGAAGAAGGTGGAGCAGGGCCAACAGATCACCCTGCTGCGCAATTTCGTCGTCGACATGGGCTACGACCCCGATGTGGACGACAGCAAGGTGGTGGCTGAGCCGATCGTGGCGCCGACTCCTGAAGATCAGCGTGAAGAGATCTTCATTCCCGGTGTGCTGAATCAGACAATCCTCAGCTACATGCAGCTGCTCAACGCCAACGACTTCGACACCCTCATCGATCTCTTCCTCGACGACGGTGCTCTGCAACCTCCCTTCCAACGTCCGATCGTGGGGCGTGAGGCCATTCTCAAGTTCTTCAAGCGTGACTGTCAGAACCTCAAGCTGATTCCCCAGGGTGGTTTCGGCGAACCTGCCGACGGTGGCTTCACCCAGATCAAGGTCACCGGCAAGGTGCAAACCCCTTGGTTCGGCCGGGAAGTGGGCATGAATGTGGCCTGGCGCTTCCTGCTCGACGACAACAACAAGATCTACTTCGTGGCGATCGACCTGCTCGCTTCCCCCGCCGAGCTGCTGAAGCTTGGTGGCAAGTGATCCCTCGGGGACCAATCACTGGAGGGGATTGCAACTGGCGGGGCTGATCGGCTGCGCCTGGTTGCTCACCCTCGCGGTGGGTCTTCGCCTTCCCTTCCAGCAGCTCCACCCTTTGGCCCTCATGGCCTTCGTGATGCTGCGCAGCTTTCTGCACACCGGGCTGTTCATCGTGGCTCACGACGCCATGCATGGCACCCTTGCTCCAGCAAGCCACCGCAAGCTGAATCGAAGGATCGGTCAAGGTTGCCTCTGGGCTTACGCCGGCCTGAACTACCAGAGGTGCCTGAGCCATCACATTCAGCATCACCACTCGCCTGGATCGGCCACTGATCCCGACTACTGCAGTGCGGCTGATCCTTCACCCTTGGCCTGGTATGCACGCTTTCTCAGTCACTATCTGAATCCGATGCAGCTGCTGAGGTTGGCGGTCTGCTTGGGGCTTTTGCTGCTGATCATGCCCTCCAATCAGGATCAGCCTTTGCTCACGCTGGCGTTGATCTATGTGATTCCTTTGATCATCAGCTCCTGGCAACTTTTTGTGGTGGGAACGTTTCTGCCCCATCGCAAAAACCCCCATCAAGCTGATGGTTTCCATCAACCAATCAGCCTCGATCTTCATCCGATACTGTCGTTCGCAGCTTGTTACCACTTTGGCTATCATCGCGAACATCACAGTTATCCAACAGTGCCCTGGCATCAACTCCCCGAAGCCCGCACTGCTTACGCTCAAATCTGAACCCAGTTCAGCACCTCTGCCCCGACCTCACACCTCGACAAAACCATGTCAGCAGCTGACTGGACACACCAGGAACAATCCATTGCCAGGAACGCCTTCGAAACTGGCAAACAACGCTCAATTGAAGCATTGATTGTGATTTTGAGAGAGCAAAGTGCTCTGCTCGACACACCCGAATCAATCTGGAAATATCACGATTTTCTCAGCAGTGAACGTTATCAATATGAAGGACGAGCTGAATTTGACACAGCCAATATTTTGTTCAATCTGGCTGACATGATCAAACAAAATTTAATAAGTTACGAAGACCTTGAAGGCCTTGAACAAACCAAACTCAGCAAAATCAAAGCCATGGCCATGTTTTGAAGTCAGCCCAGGCTGAACGCATGCTTTTCAACTGAGGATTGCACTGAATTGGTTTTCGGTTGAATCTTGATCGATGTCGGCCTCAGAGCACAGGCCAGGGCGCGGAACGGCTGATGCACGCCCTCCACAATCAACGTTCCCATTGGATGGGAGTGGGCAAGATTGAGCTTCATCGTCAAACCGGTTGTGTAACGGAATCTGCGTCGCCTTGATTCCTTCACGCAGCCTCGCGGATTCAAGGGCTCTTGACGAGCCATGTTCAGAAAATCTTCCAGGCCGTACTTGCAAAGTTGTCGCCGTTGTCACGGCCGGCTTGCCCTGTCCCCCCAACCATGACCTCATCGACATGTTCAGCCATGACCAGCGAACAGGCCATTGAATTGATCGGCTCCGCTGTGGACTACAGCCAACAACGCAGCAAGCTGCTCGCCAGCACCGAGCGTCTCTCCGACGCCGAGGCCATCCGCCGAGAATTCGATGAATGGCTTAACCCCACCGGGGATTGCTTGCCTCTGATGCCATGTCCGTTGCCGGAAGCGGGTTGATCACCGCCCATTCATCACTGTGTATCCGAATGAACGACACGGTGGTTGACGGCTTCGCTATGAAGAGTCTGTAGCAACAGCTACAAGAACACGTTCACCTCACCTCCGGTGAGGCGCAGTTCGACTCAGGCCATGGAACGGGGACCTGAGCTTGCTTCGAGGAACCATCATGACGCTCACCTATCGCGGCCAGACGTACGTGCCGAATCACACGGCTGCCACCCGGCAGCCTGTGGTTCTGGTGTATCGCGGTCGACAGTTGACCAAGTGAATGGCCACCGCCAGCCGGCGGTGCTGACGCCCTGCTCCGGCAGGGCTTTTTTGATGCTCTTGCGGGACCACCTGCTGACAGCCGGCCTGGAGCGATGGCATCTTGAACACATGAAACATCGCTCCCTGCTGCAGCGGCTCGGCTCCTATCTGATGGGCCTGGTGGATGAGTACTGGACCATGCGCGAACCGCAGAGCTACGGCGAGAAAGCCCCCAGCTGCACAGTGCGCTGCGACGACGAGCACTGCGAGCGCGCGGACTGAGCAGGGCGATCCGGTGGCGGTTGTTACCAGCCCAAAAGGAAAGGATCTCGATCTCCTCATGCAGCCCCCCCGGCCTCAATGACGCCTGTGTGACCACGGGTAGGTTCCGGGCGCCCCGCAATGCGGCCTTGAACACAACGCGTCTGCAGTCACTGGATGCCATCGCCGCTCCCTGCATCCATGGCGCCTGGCGACTGGTGAGCTACCTGGTGGAGGAGAAAACCAGCGGCGACACCTTCAGGCCGATGGGTGACCACCCAACGGGTTATGCGCTGTTCACCCCGGAAGGACGGGTTTCGTTCACGCTCACTGCTGAAGGCCGCACACCCACAACCGACCGCGAAGGCGACGCGGCTCTGCTCAGCAGCCTGGTGGCCTACTCCGGAACCTACAGGCTGGAGGACGACCGCTGGATCACTGCGGTTGATGTGGCCTGGAAGCCGGAATGGGTGGGTACCGAACAGATGCGCCACTTCTCGATTGACGCTGACCAGCTCACGGTGCGAACGCCATGGCGGGTGATGCCCAACTGGCCGAAACAGGGCCCGACCCGCAGCATCGTGATCTTTAAACGCTGCAGCTGACGCTGCTCACTGCAGGGGATCGATGAGGCCATATAGCAGGGCCGTGACCGCCATCTGGGGCGATCACGAGCACCGAGTTTGTCCATGGCGTTCCCCACGTGGCTCTTCACCGTTTCCACCGAGAGGCCGAGCAGGGTGGCAATGGCGTTGTTCTTAAGACCGCGCGCCACGCCGGCGGTCACCTCCAGTTCGCGTGGGGTGAGTTCCTCCACCAATGGAGGCAGATCGGGTTGCGGTGTGGAGGCGGCGATGCGGCGGATCTGCTCAGGAAAGTACACACCGCCATCAGCGAGGGTGCGCAGGACATTGATCAGATCACCGCGACCGGTGCCCAGGCTGGATTTGAAGACCACGCCATCCGCGAAGGCCTCCATTGCCTCCTGCACCACCGCCTGGGTTTCGCGCACCAGCACAATCATGAGCTGGCAGGTGGGCACTCTGCCTTCACCCGGCGAATCAGGTTGATGCCATAGCCGGATTCGAGATCAGAGCTGCAGATCAGCAGATCCGGCTGGGTGCGCAACACCAGCTCAAAGCCCTCGTCTTCGGTGGTGGCCGCACCCACCAGGCTCGAGGCAATCGCATCGACTAGCACAAACGCAACCAGTGCCAGGCGATCGCCGAACACCACAACAATGCGGCGCTCCTTCAACAACTCAGAAGCCTGAGCGATCGCCTCCTGATTGGCACGGGAGTCGAGCCGAAGCTCCATGGTCGCCACACGGATACCCGGTTTCAGCGCGGATGGTCGGCACGCACCTGCTGGGGATCACGCCACACCACGCCGCGAATGCGGGATGGATAGCGCGCACGAGCCAGCCGCCAGGCCTCGAGCGCATCGGCCACCTCCACGGTGTGGGTGGTCAGCTGACCATCGCGCTCAAGGATGAGGTCGTAGGCGGGGGACATCGCGCCGGATCGTGCAGCCCCTTCATTGAGGCAGAGATCAACGGGTTGCACATCCCTCAGTTGAGGGAGAGACCTGCAGCAATCTGCTGTCGGTTCCCCTCGCATTAGGCACGCCGTTTTCACTCTCAGCGGTCTGCGACCGATCGGCAATGCGCGATTTCACTGATTGCACTTGTCGCCTGGAACACCAACACTGTGTGCATCGAGATCGGAGGCACCGATGACGGCCGACACTCCACCCGAGCCAACACAAGAAGCTCGCTGACTTTCTGGCCCCTGCTCCAACAGTTTTCACGCATCAGAGAGGGATCGCCCTTCGGCAGGCACTGAGGTTCGCCACGTCGATCGGCACTCCATCTGCACCGTTCCAGGTGCCCCAAGGAGTTCACAACCCTCCCACCTAGGAACCTGGCCCCAGGCGCCACAGCCAGTCGCTTCGACCCTTTCTTTCAGTCCACTTGCTGGAGGTTGAACAACCGTATGGCAACACTGAAAATCGCAAGGTCGTGATGCACAAACGAGCGCGTTAGGCCGCCTGTCCCGCCTTGGGACGACGGCCTCCACAAATCAGCCCAATGCTGATTGCAACCCCCGCAGGTCTCCCACCAACAGGGACTTGCGGGGGTTTTGCCTGGGCAACCTGACCCGTTAATAACGCTCCAGCACCCGGGTGCTGCCGTCGTGGGCGATAGCCACCACCACGTAGGGATCCGCTTCGACCCCTTCCATCTCCATCCCGGGAGAGCCGATCGGCATGCCCGGCACGCCCAGGCCGCGGATGTCAGGTCGTTCGGCGAGCAGTCGCTGCACCGACGCCGCTGGCACATGGCCGTCGATCCTGTAGCCCGCAACGCTGGCGGTGTGGCAGTAAGCCTGGGTGGGATCGATGCTGTCGCTGATCTGATCGTTGATGCGAAAGCCCGCTGCTTCGAGATGCCGTTCCCACTGCCGGCAGCACTCACAACTGGCCGAGCGCACCACCGTGATCAGCGGGCCCTCGGCCTCAGCTCGCACTGGCAGGGGGGAGGCGAGGATCGACGCCAACAACAGGGCGCACACAAACCGCAGACGGCAACGCCAAGGCATCTCAAGACTGATGCAGTTGCCGGAGCAGCTTCGCGGCAAGGATGCTGGACAGGCGGCGCTTCACCAGCAGATCGCAGATCCAGTCGAACAGGGGCGGGGCACCCTCCACCGAAGCGAGCCGTTGTTCGAGGTCTTTGAGTTCCTGCTGATCGCGGCAGCCGCGGAGGGCATTGATCAGGGTTTCTTCTGCTGGCACGGATGCCAAGGGAGTCGCCACCATGCGCGTTGCGCTGCACACCGTCTTTACAGCTACAGCATCAACAACCCCGCTGTCATCAGGCTTCAGGCCAACGTGTCGAAATGCGCAAGCCCGCCTCGGTTGAGGGCCTCTGCGGTTGCAGGGCTTCCAGACCGGTGCTGATGGCTGACACCAGCAGCAGGGCGGCAAACCCCTGGCGCAGCCTGCGCTCAGACACGCGGGACACCCAACGCTGGCCGAGGAGGATGCCGATGCCACCACCGAGGAGCAAGGGCAGCAACAGGGGCAGACTGGCTGCTGGCCAATGGCCATGGCGGACCAGGGCCATCAGGGAACTGGCGCAGATCACCAACAGGCTGGTGCCGGAGGCCTGGGTCATGGGCAGGCGGGCCAGCAGCACCAGGGCGGGAACAATGGCGAAGCCCCCACCCACTCCGGCGATTCCCGTGAGCAGGCCCACCCCCAAACCCTGAACCAGCAGCTGAATCCGGCCCTCCCCTTGACGCGCAGACGCCTGCGCCTGGGACTGCCGCAGCATCAACCAGGCCGCGGCCAGGGCCGCCAAGGCAAACAACATCAGCTGCATGGAAGTGGCGATCACACCGCTGCGCACCCAGCCCGCACCCACCCAGCTCCCGGCCAGAGCGGGAATGCCCAGCCACAGGGCCGGCCGCCAGGCCACCCGCCGCTGCCGCAAGGCCGAGATCAGATTGGCCAGGGCCAGCAGCAGCACCACCAGCAGCGACAGCGGCACGGCCTCGCGCAGCGGCAAGGCCAGACCCGTCACCAACAACGGCAGCAGCAGAATCGAGCCGCCGGCACCGAGCAAGGCCAGCAGGGCGCCGATCAGAACACCGCCGCCGAGAAGCAACAGCACACTCAAAGCCGCACCCGGTTCCAGGGCATCACCGCCAGCAGCCGAGCCATCCCGCAGAAGCCGCTGACGCCGGCGAACACCAATCCCGCGCCCACAAACCAGCTCAATGCGATCCAGGCAGGGGACAGGACCTGGCTGCCGATCAACCCCAACAGCACCAGACTGCCGGCCGCGATCTGCACCTGGCGCATCAGCGGCAAGGGAGCACGGGCCTGACGCTCCACAGGCAAGCCCGCCTGCTGCCAAGCCTCCAGGCCACCCTCGAGATCCATCACCTTGCGGCCTGGCCAGCGCCGCTCCACCAGCGTTGCCGCCTGGGCGCTGCGATTGCCGCTGTGGCACACCAGCACCAGATCACCCTCCGGCACCTCTGCGCGCTCGATTCTGTCGAGGGCAATGCAACGGCTGCCAGGGATGCGGCCGCCGGCCACCTCCATCGGCTGACGCACATCCACCACCGTCACGGACGCCAGACGGGCATGCAGAGCAAGGGGAGACAAACGTTCAGACATCACAGAAACAAAGAGAGAAGAGAGACATGGGGGCTCAAGGGCACGCGAGCGGATAGCCCTCATCCGCCCAGCGATGCAGGCCGCCGTGCAGATTGGCGACGCGTGACCAGCCGTTGCGCTGCAGCTGCTGGGTGGCGAGCGCCGAACGACTGCCGGCGTAACAGACCACCACCAGCGGGCGATCCCGAGGCAACTCCGCCTGGCGCTCACTGAGCTCCGAGAGCGGCAGGTGAAGGCTTCCCGGCACCCGGCCATCAGGGCCCTGCCATTCCTCGAGGGAGCGCACATCGAGCAGGGTGACCTGATCGCGATGGGCACTCACCCAGTCGGGGAGGACTTCATCGAGGCCGGCATAGGTGCGCTGCAGCGGAGCCCAGGGCTCCTGGGGCTCGCTCGTCTGCTGGGGGCGACCACTGCGCAGGTTGCCTGGCACCGCTTCATCGATCCGGTGAGGGTGGGGCAAGCGCAGATGGTCCATGTGCAGCACGAAGTCCTGCTCGCGTGCGGCCCCGCCGAAGCGCGGGTTGAAGCGACGCTCCTCCGCCACGCTGGTGACGGAACGGCCGCTGTAGTCGTGGCCGGGATAGAGCAGGCAGGTGTCCGGCAGGGTGAGGATCTGGCCCTGGATCGATTGCCAGAGCTTGCGGGCACTGCCCTGCTGAAAATCGCAGCGGCCGCAGCCGCGGATCAGCAGGGCATCACCGGTGAAGGCCATCGAGGCGTCGTCGAGCACATAGGTGAGGCAGCCATCGGTATGCCCCGGTGTCGCCCGCACCAGCAGTGAACGGGTGCCGAAAGGGATGCGGTCGCCATGGGCGAGCGGCCGGGTGACGAAGTCAGCCCCGGCAGTGGCCGACAAGCCGATGGCACAGCCGCTAGCGGCATGGAGGCACCAGCTGGCGGTGACGTGATCGGCGTGCACGTGGGTATCGAGCGAGGCCACCAGCTGAAGACCCAGCTCTCGGATCAAGGCCAGATCACGGTGCTGGCGCTCAAACACCGGATCGATCAGCACCGCCTCGGCGGTCGCTGGATCCGCTAGCAGATAGGTGAAGGTGCCGGTGTCGGCATCCTGGAGCTGGCGAAACAACAGGGATCCAACCCCGGCGGCGAGCTTGGCCAAAGACTCAGCCATCAGACCCTCCAACTTCATTTATGACTTTACACGCATAACTACATAACGCCATAATCAGTGCAGATGCCGCACCGCCATGGCTGAGGCCAAACCAGGAGCTGAGCAACTCGCCGAAATCAGCCGCTTCTTCCGGCTGCTGAGTGAGCCGGCCCGTCTGCAGCTGCTCTGCGAACTGCGCGACTCACCCAGCGACGTGCAGACGCTGATGGAGCGCACCGGCTTTTCCCAGTCGCACATCAGCCGGCAGCTCAGCCAGTTGAGCCAGGCCCGGCTGGTGCGCAGCGAACGCCAGGGGCAACGGCTGATCTTTCACGCCGATGACCCACTGGTGGATGACCTCTGCGCGCTCGTCAGCCAACGGCTGCGGCAGACCCTGGAAGCCAGGCTGCAGACCCTCGTGCCCGCATCAGCCCAGGGCCAACCGCATGCATCGGCGCGACGCTGATCGCACGGATCTAACGGTCCGCCCACCAGAGCAGCGCGTATCCAGGAAGAAGCATCAGGAACGACCATTCCCACCAGGCCGGAGTCAAGACGATGGCCACTCCGATGCTCAACAGACAGACCCCAGGCTCGAGGGCTGTTTCACACAGCTGATGCCATCGGTGTTGCGCTTGCGGGGGGTCAACCAGAAGTTCGGGTCGACGCCATCCATGCAGAAGCGTCAGAAGATCGAAGAAACCGATCTGCACCAGAACGAGGCTGTAAGCGATTTGAATCGTGGCCTGCAAGGGCATCAATTCCAGAAGGTCATTCACGAAGGGGAGCAGAGCCACACCCATCAGACTCCCCAATTGCAACCATCGGTGCGTTGCATCCGAGCGTTTGAAGCGACTCGCCATCGACAGATGAGACTGCCAATAAAAGCCCACCAAAACAAACGTGGTGATGTAAATCCCAAGCGACGGCAATTGATCACTGAGGTAGCGATTAAGTGCCTGAGCATTCAACAAATCACTCGGATCAGGGCGATCAATCTGAAACAGAATCAACAGAAAACAGAGTCCGTACACGCTATCGGTGAGGCGCTCGATGCGAATCAGAGAACGGCTTTCAGGATCCATCATTGAAGAGTCAACAGAGACGTTGGCAGGTGTCGCCCGGTAAGGGCACCCACCCCAGCTGTGCGAACACGCCCCGGTGCAGGATGTTGATGAGCCTGTTCATCGTTGCTTTGAGACAACCTCAAGCTGCACAGGAATGGAGGGACCGAGGGTGAAACCGCGACGTCGGGGTGGGTTCGGTCGATCGCTGGCTGTAGTGAGTCGGAACTGGGCTCCCTTGAACAGGACGGTCAGAATCAGCTTCAGCTCGTAGAGGGCCAAGGCAGCGCCGATACAGCGCCTGGAGCCACCGCCAAAGGGGATGAATTCATAGGATCCGAAGGTGCGCTCGAGAAAACGATCGGGCCTGAACTGATCCGGCTCGGGATACAGATCAGAACGCTCATGCACGGCCTGAATGCAGCCCAGCGCCACATCGCCAGGCTCGAAAGCAAACCCTCCAAGGCTGACGGCTGCGTCAATGCGACGCGGAAACATCAGCATCGCCACCGGATGAATGCGCAGCACTTCGTTGACCACGGCCGATAGATAAGGCAGCTTTGCGATCGCTTCCGGATCCAACGGCTCGGGCAAGGTCGCCAGCTCATCGAGCAGTCGTTGACACACCGAAGGATCACGATGGATCCAGTAGAGCGCCCAGGTCAGTGCGGTGGCCGTGGTCTCATGGCCGGCGAACAGCAGCGTCAGCAATTCGTCGTGGAGCTCATCGTCGCTCAGTCCCCGGCCTTGCTCGTCAGTGCAGGCCAACAGGAGGCTGAGAATGTCAGCCTCCCGCTCATGCCCATGGCGCTGCTTCTGCGCCTGGCGCCGTGATGCGATCTGCTTCAGCAACAGCCGCCGGATGGTGGCATCAGCGGCCTTGATCCGTCCGCCTGGACTCCAAGGGCCGAGATCGCGGCGCAGAAAGGGAAAGAACAGAAGCAGCGATCCCAAGGGACCGCTGCGCAGCCGGATCCCCTCAGCGAGCGAGTGCTCAATCTGCCGGTACGCCGCGCCTTCGTGAAACCCGAAGACAGCCGTGAGAATCACCCGCATGGTGATGGCCTGCATCTGCTCGCGGACATCCACCACCTCACCCACCTGGAGATCCTGCAGAGACTGCTCCGCCAGAGAGCCGATCAGCTGCCCGTAGGCCTTCAGCCGTTCTCCATGAAACGGCGGCGTCAGCAGTTTGCGCCGCTGACGATGGGGAGCCGGAGCCAGAAGAATGATCGAATGCTTGCCAACCACCTGGGACAGCAAGCCGTTGAGCGCCCCCGGCGCAGTCACACAGGGGCCTCCGTCTTCATTGATCAGATCCTTGATCACCGCGGGATCACTGATCAACACCTGCTGCGGCGGCAACGTCGGTGACATCCGCACCCGCATCACGCCGAGCGTCCCGCTCAAGCAGCGGCGGTAGTAGGCAATCGGCCGCAGGATCGCTTCCAGCATCTGCAACACCGGCGCCTGCGACAACGTCGGAATCCGCCGTCCCGACGCGATGCCTGCAGGGCTTGTCGTTTCTGATTGCATCGTGCGTCAGCCGGTCCCGTCATCCAAGTGGTAATAAAAACGAGAGGATGTGGCATCAGCTTCGAGCACGGCGTCCGGCACCCCACGTTGCTAACTCTGCAAGCAGCGGAATCGGGTGGGATGACGGCAGCTGGCACATTGAAACCGCTTCCCGGCCGCCGAGGGATGCTGATCGGCCTCAGGGAAACACTGGCCTACCTGAAGAACCCGGATCAGTTCATCGCAGAGCGTCGCCGTCAATTCGGCCCTGTGTTCAGCACCACGCTTTTTTTTCGTCCCACCGTTGTGGTCGGCGGAACGGAAGCCGTCACGGACTTCCTGCAGAAGGAGCGCAGCATTTCCGCAAGCGCCCTGCCAGCGGCCTTCACAGCCCTGCACACCCCCGATGGAGCCCTGAACCAGGAAGGGCCCAGGCATCGATCCACCCGCGCCGGTTACGCCCCACTCTTCAACAACGCAGCCTTTGAAACGTTCCTGCCGACGTTGAATCGCGGCATCACCGCCTTCGTGGATCAGGTGGTGCAGAGAGGAGAAACGAGAATCGCTTTCGACAGCAAACGGATCTGCCTGGATCTGTTCGCCGAGATCTTTGCCGGCGAACCACTCACGCAATCTGAAGCGGAAGCCTTCATCACCTACAACAACGCGCTTCTCAGTCTCAGCACCCTGCTTCCGTCCTTTCGGCGCGGGGAAGCGGCCCTTGCACAGTTGCGTTGCTCCATGCAGCAACGGCTTGCTCGTAATCGCCGGGGCGAGCTGAACGGAACGGCATTCAAGGTGTTCAGCAACAATCACGACGAGACCGGAGAGCCCTGGAGCGATGAGCGGATCGTCACGGCCACCGTGCTGATGATCTGGGGAGCTTTCATCGAAGTGGCCTCGCTGATGAGCTGTTGCCTCATCCTCTGCGCAAAGCAACCAGGCGTGCGGGCGGAGATCCTTGACGAGGCCCGGCAGCACCATCTGGATCACCGTGACTGGCCTGGAACCCTCGAGGCCTGGGACCTCCCGTACACGCAGGGAGTGCTGCGTGAGTCGCTGCGGCTGATGCCTCCCGGGGGTGGCGGCTTCCGCCTGACATCCGCGGACATCTCGATTGCAGGATTCCACATCCCGGCAGGAATGGTGGTGACCGTTGACCCACGGATTGGCAACCTGATGGCCTCGATCTTTCCCGAACCGGATCGCTTTTCGCCGGATCGCTGGGTTCCATCGCGCCGTCCAGCCACCAGCCGCTGCCCGGTGGCTGGCACAGCCCAGCGCCTTCCCAAAGGCGCCTGGTTCCCTGGGGGCACCGGCAATCACGGCTGCCCAGGCATTCCCCTTGCGGAACTCTGTGTGCGCATCTTCCTGGTCCGCTGGATGCAAGCCATTCAGACCTGGCGGCAACCCGATGGAGCAGCGGATGCAGTGCCCTATGAGCTGATCCCGATCCGGATTCCCAGCGATGACTACCAACTGGTCGTGGATCCAGCTCCCGATTCCCATCAACAGGGAAGCTGAGCCGTGAGGACGAGGTGATGATGCAGCCATGATCAGCGCACTGTTCAACGTCCTCTGGGTCGTGCTCGGCGGCTTCGTGATGGCCGTGGGCTGGTGGCTGGCAGGTCTGCTGTGCGCAATCACCATCATTGGGCTGCCCTGGGCGCGCTCCTGCTTTGTGGTCGGCAGGTTCTCCCTATGGCCGTTCGGTCAGAAAGCCGTGAACCGCAGAGACCTGAGCGGCCGGGGTGATCTGGGCACTGGTGCGCTGGGGCTGATCGGCAACGTGCTTTGGTTTCTGGTGGCGGGCTGGTGGCTGGCGATCGGCCATCTCAGCTCTGCCCTGGCCTGCTTCATCACCATCGTGGGCATTCCCTTCGGGATCCAGCACATCAAGCTGGCGCTAATCGCTCTGGCACCCGTGGGCATGACGGTGGTGCCGGTGCATTCAGAAAGCCGAGCGGTCAAACCCACCTAAGATGAAGCGATCCACGCCACCAGGCGGCCACCTCCGTGCCGCCACCCGGCTTGCGCTTTTGAAGCGCGCAGCAGGCACGGCCTGGCTCCTTTGATTCCTCAACCCGTTCAAGACTCCAATCGGACCCTCGCCACCAGCGAGGCCATTTCAGACAGAACAACACCAGCAGTTGTTTACTGCGAAGGTCACTTCTCCGGACTCGATGGCAAAACGGCCCACGGTCTGGTTCGGTCCTGCGACGGATACAGCATCCGCGCTGTGATCGACAGCCAATGCGCAGGCCTCGACGCCGGATTCGTGCTCGATGGCATCGCCAACGGCATCCCCATCGTGGCCGACCTAGCAGCGGCCACGGCCTTGCTGGGAGGGTCGAAGGGAACCCTGATCTACGGCATGGCGCCAGCCAGCGGGCTGTTCAGCGACGAGGACCGCCACATGCTGCTGACGGCGATGGCCGCCGGGCTCAATCTGGTGAGCGGCATGCGCGAATTCCTCGGTGATGAGGCCGCCTTCCAGGCCGCGGCCCAGCACCATGGCGTGACGATCCGCGACGTGCGTCGGCCCTCAGCCCTCAAGGATCTCAAGCTGTTCAGCGGCAGCATCAGCCGTGTTCGCTGCGCCCGCATCGCCGTGCTCGGCACGGACGGTGCCATCGGCAAGCGCACCACGGCCACACTGCTGGTTCAGGCCCTGCGGGCCCATGGCATCAGCGCTGTGTTGGTAAGCACGGGCCAGACCGGCCTGATCCAGGGGGGCCGATTCGGGGTGCCTCTCGATGCGATCCCCTCCCAGTTCGGCTCCGGAGAGGTTGAGGCAGCCGTGGTCGCGGCCTACGAGGCCGAATGTCCGCAGGTGATCGTGATTGAAGGCCAAGGAGCCCTCAGCCATCCCGCCTACCTCTCCTCCAGTTTCATTCTGCGAGGGAGCCAGCCCCAGGCCGTGATCCTGCAGCATGCGCCGGCACGGCGTTGTCTGAGCGATTTTCCCTTTGCGCCGATCCCCACGCCAGCCAGTGAGATTCGGCTGATCGAGTCCTTCGCCCCAACGCGGGTGATCGGTCTCACGATCAACCACGAAGGCATGAATGAAGCCCAGCTCACCGCGGCGATCGCCCTCTATGAGGCTGAACTCTCCATCCCGGTGACCGATGCCATCAGCCGGCCCGCGGCGAATCTGGTGGCCATGGTGGTGCGCGCCTTCCCAGAACTCAGTGGCGTGCGGAAGCCGCTGGCCCTTTGAGTGCTCCTCGCCTCGAGATCAACCTCGAAAAACTGCATCACAACGCCCGAACCCTGGTGAAGCGACTGGCCGGCAAGGGGATCGCGGTGACCGGCGTGAGCAAGGCCACGCTCGGAATGGTTGAAATCGTGCACACCTGGCTGGGCGCAGGTGTGGGCTCCATCGGTGAATCGCGCATTGAAGCCATCGAAGCCCTGGTGCGCAGCGGCATCACCGTGCCGCTGCTGTTGGTGCGCTCGCCGATGCTCAGCCAGGTGGATCGGGTGGTGGCCAGTGCCTCGATCAGTTGCAACACAGACCTCGGCGTGCTCAACGCCCTGGCCGCCGCAGCGAAGCAGCAGGGTCGACGCCACGGGGTGCTGCTGATGGTGGAACTCGGCGATCTGCGGGAGGGAATCCTGCCGGCAGACCTGGAATCGGTGGCTCAGCAGATCCTGGCCATGGCCAATCTGCAGCTGATGGGCATCGGCACCAACCTGGGCTGCCAGAACGGCATCGCACCCGATGCGCAGAACATGGGCGATCTCTCCCGGCTCACAACAGCCCTGGAGCAACGCTTCCACCTCACCTTGCCCTGGTGCTCCGGCGGCAATTCCGCCAATCTCCCCTGGCTGGCCGCCGGCGGTGATCCAGCCAGGATCAATCACCTGCGCCTGGGGGAAGCCCTGCTGCTGGGCCGCGACCCCCTCCATCGCACGGCGATCCCTGGCCTGCACACCGATGCCATCAGCCTGGTGGCCGAGGTGATTGAAGCCAAACACAAGCCCAGCCAACCCTGGGGCGAACGCGGCCGCACCAGCTTCGAGGGATCGCCGAGGGCTCCGCATCGCGAGGGATCGTCCCAGCCTGTTCAGCGGGCCCTGTTGGCGTTGGGAGAACAGGATGTGGATCCGGCTGGCCTCACTCCCCCCCGGGGCACGGTGATCCGGGGCGCCTCCAGCGACCACCTGGTGGTGGAAAGCCCTGGGCAGCGTTTGGCTGTGGGTGATGAACAGCGCTACCAGCTCAGCTACAGCGCCCTGCTCCGGGCCATGACCTCTCCCTTCGTGGACCGTTGCTTGGTGGATGGTTCCTGCAGCGCTCCAGCCGCCCGTTGCCGATGATGATCGGGATTGCTCCATTGCGGTGCCTTGATGCCCTCGCTTGATTTCGACGGCGACTACGGACGCAGCTATCGCCAGAGCATCCAGAACTCCATTCCCGGCCACGACGTTCTCCACGAGATCGCCGCTGCAGCGGTGCGGAGCCTGGCCAGCGATGCCCAGCAGGTGCTGGTGGTGGGCCCCGGCCCAGGCGATGAGCTCCTGCCTCTGCTCAACGCCTGCGCGGATGCTGCGCTCACCGTGCTCGAGCCCAGTGCTCAGATGCTGGAGCAATGCCGCCACACGCTGGCCGATCACCCCGGCAGCGCGCGCTGCCGCCTGTTGCAGCAGAGCC
The DNA here is from genome assembly GCF_014279955.1 of Synechococcus sp. BMK-MC-1. NCBI lineage: Bacteria > Bacillati > Cyanobacteriota > Cyanophyceae > Synechococcales > Synechococcaceae > Synechococcus > Synechococcus sp. BMK-MC-1. Next base: position 943,245 of record NZ_CP047939.1, on the reverse strand, counting down.
TGAACGAAGCCCTCGAGGGCGAGCTGTCAGGCGCCCGCTTTGATCTGGTGGTGTGCCACAACGTGCTTCATCTCCTGGGCAGCGACGAACAGACCGTGATGCTGCAGCAACTGACGCAGTGCACAGCGGATGGCGGCGTTCTGCTGTTGAGCGCCTACAGCGAAGCGGAGGAGCCCGAGAGCCAACGCCTGGTGTTCAACGTGGCGCGTCAACGGCTCCTGGATCGCGGCGTCCCGCCGGACACGGTGGAAGCGATCGTGGAGAGCCGCAACAAGGTGGTGTTCTCAATGGATCCAAGCCAGCTCTCAACGGTGCTGGCGCAAGCCGGCTGGCCTTCTCCGCTGCAGCTGTACCAGGGATTGTTCATCCGCCTCTGGCTGTGCCGGGCGCAGACCTGATTCAGGCCGTTCGATAGGCCTCGATGAAGGCGGTGCGCACCGCCTGCAGCAGGGAGTCTGGAAACGACAATCCGCTGCCTTCGACGTAGCGGGCGATTCCTTCATCGAGCTGATCGTTGAGCGCCAGACACTGGGCCGTCGACAGGGCCAGGGCCTGTTGATACACCTCGGCATCCTTGCGGCCGGCATGGAACAGGCGGCAGCCTTCATCAATCAGGTCTCGGAGCGCAGGATCGCGCAGATCGATCACCTCGCCCCCCTGCAACACGATGCGCCGATCCCGGATCACTTGGCGCACGCGTTGGAAGGAGGCTTTCGCGACGGCGTCTCCAAGGCGATCAGGTGCCTGCCTGCGCTCACGGATCTGAATCAACGCATTGAGGAGCTCAGCCGCTTTGAACACCGCCAGATCCCTGCGCTGCTGGAGGCTCAGAGCGTTCAGCGCATGCCCATAGGCGGCCACAGCATCGAGAAACGCGGGCGATTTCTCATCGAACACCGGCAAGGATCGCCAGGGTCTCTCCACCACGTGCGCTTCAGAGCTCCAGAAGGGTTCCCAGCAGATCGGCCGGATGCTCAGAGCCATCCGTGCGCATCAGCTCCAGCTGCAGGAGCATCACAACGTAGGCCGAGAAGCGAGCGGCCGAAACAACGGCCAGGCCAACACAGAGGGGGCAGTGCATCAATCCCATGGATGCAGCTTCGAGCCCTTTTGATGCTGATGAAGGGAACCGTGCCATTTCTTGACCTTATGCACGCAACATCAGCGTGGACCACCAGCCCTCACTTGCGGGTCACGCAGATGTAGATCGCGTGGATCACAGCCACAGGCCACATGATGGCCATGAATGGCAGCCCCAGCCCTCCGAAGCTGAGCAACCAGAAGAGCAGATTGAGCCAGAACGCACCGGTGAGACCCACCTGGGTGGCCACCGCCAGCGGCGGCAAGAAGAAGGCCAGGATGATGCGAAGGAGGTCGCCGAACGTCATGGGTCTGAAGATGACTCCTTCTTGCTAGCCACGTCCCCCATTCAGGGATGCTTCAGCGGCTTTGAACGCAATAGCGCCCTGAGCTGAACCAACCAATCGGACAGCCATTGCCCGTTTTCTCAATCGCCTGGCGTTGGTTGCTGGGGCTGCTCAGGCAGTAGCTACCCGATGCGTAAAACCCGATGGGGCAGCCATTGCCGACTTTTTCAATCGCCCCTCTGACGTTGCCGTTTTTGCTGGGTACGCAGTAACTGCTGGAGGTGTAATACCCAATCGGACAGGAGCCAACCTTGGGCAACGGACGCACCGGTTGCTGGGCCAGGGCGCTTGGGAGCCATGCAGCGGCAAGCCCCAGAGCAACAACGAGCGTGGGTGGATTCCGCATCAACAACCTCATTGGCCAGTGAGCGAGGGTGGCGTGAAGGTATCAGCCACCGCCACGATCCAGCGGGCGGCCGCCGCCGTCACCTGTTCCTTGGTGACGTTGAACGCCAGGTTGTGGCCCTTGGCGAGCAGATCGGGAATGATCGTCTGCCAGGCCATGCCGGCGGCACTGGCGTTGAGATCTCCGATGAGCACAAAGGCTTTGGCCGCACCGGTCACCGCGTCGGTGTACTCAGGATTGGCCGACACCTGGCTGCGGTACCAGTCGCTCACCTGATCCCGCTGAGCCTTGCTCAGAAACGGCGGCGCCCCCACCAGGTAAGCATCGAGCACCAGCATCGGGCTGGGCACGCTCTGGCCGGGGTGTTTGAGCGCAAACCAGGCCTGGCCGATCGAGGCGGCATCGGGCCAATGGCAGAGGATCGCGGCGTCCTGGCTGTCGAGCGAGCGCTGCGCCGCCAGGTCATCGATGCGTTCGAGCAACTCCGGGCCGGTGAGCGGCGGTTCGCTGCGGGAGTGTTCAGCCCGGGCCTCATTGATCGCCTCGGCCACCGCCGCTTCGTTTTCATTGAGCTGCTCGAGGGCCCGCTTGAGGTTGGCGTCGGCATCGGCGGGGCTGGCCAAGGGACATCAAGCGGAGGGCTGGTTCCACGATGTCATTGCCATCAGGGAATCATCAGACTGTGAAAGCCCAAGGCTTGGCTGCGATGCACAGGATCACCCGCCAACTGATGGCCCCGCTGGCGGCGGCCGTTCTGCTCGGCGCCTGCCGTCAGCCCAAGCCCGACCGTGCGGCACCGGAGCCAACACCGGACTTGAACAGCGTGTTCCTGGGGCGCTGGCAAGGCAACAGCACCGCTGGGCGCGCCGTGTTGGATGTGCTCAGCGTCGAGCCCAAGCGGGTGCGATGGGGCAATGACCTGAATGGTGTCTGCGACAGCGAGTACAGCGCTGAGACCCTGCCCAATGGCGAGAACGGTCGCTTCCCCGATCAGCTGATTGCGCCCACTGAGCCGACGGAGCTGGCCTATGCCGTCGTGAGGCTCTCGCTTCAGCCAGAGCCCTGCCCAACCGGTGTGGCCGTGATCCAGCTGGCCAAGCCGCTGGATGGGTCAAAGACCCTCAAGGTGGTGACCTACGACGCCCAAGGGGCCGTTCGCGGCAAGTATCCAGACCTCACGGCACTGAGCGAGGAGCAGGCCAGCAAGCCTGAGTGGCCACTGCAATGCACGCTCAACGAGATTGCGTCCACCTGCCGTACAGAGCCTGCCGCGAAGGACGGCTTCACGATTTACTTCTCCCACGCCGAGCAGCCGATCTTCACCTTCACGCCGGTCGGTGCGCCCACGACCGATCGCCGGGAGATGGTCGACAGCTCCGGGCAGCGCTGGGCGATGAGCGGCCATCACTCCTTTGAACTGGAGGAGATCGGCGGGTACGGCAACCGCATCACAGTGAGCAGCCCCTGAGGAGGGTCGGCAACCCTGGCGCTTGGTTTTCAGCCTTTGCTTCAAACTCTGCTCGAGCAGATTTCACAGGGCGCAAGAACCATTCCTTAACAAGTAGGCCTCACCTCTGCCGAGATCCCGTCCATCCGCAGCGGTATAGACACTGGGTTGACGCAACGCCTCTTGCGTTGAGCCAACTCATGTTGACTTGACACAATCATTGCGCTCGGCAGCTTGTTAAGGCAGTCGTTGCTATCAGTTAGGAATCAAAGCGAATTGCCAGAAAAGAAATGGCAATATTTTCACCGGCATCTTTTGATTCAAGCAGCAAACATACAGCGGTCAACGGCTTTCTTGAGAGCACTCTCAAGTTCATCTCATTAGCGTCGGGCGCACGCGTGCTTGGCCCTCGAATACCGCTGGGTTTTACGTCGATTCATACTCCACCACAACGAGAGACAAGCTTCTTCCGGATACAACGGTGCATCCAACTGGTTAAGCATTTCCTTTCTGATTCGAATCGATCAGATCAAAGATATTCCCGAAAGGATCGGTAACAGAGCAACTTCGGCCACCCCATGCGTGCACAACGATGTCTGTGGTCTTCCCGCCGAGGCTGCGAATCCGATTCACCACTTCGTCGAGATCGTCTGTCTCGACAAACAAACCCGAGTGGCCGACTCCGTAGTACTTCTCTTGCCACTCATACACTTTTAACATCATGCCGCCGAGATCGTAGTTCGTGAACCTGTGCGGTTCACCGTCGAACTCCCTCAGCAACCGCAGACCAATCGCCCTTTCATAAAATCGTTTGCTGGCGGCATAGTCGGATGCGGGGAATGATATGAACAAGGCTTTCATTCTGTTCTCATGCCTCATTGACTTTTTGCTGGATCCAGCTAACAGCTCTCCCTGACCTCTCAGTTCCTGGTTCTGCGGCTCTTGCTGAACACCCGGCTGAGGTTGAAGCCAGCGATGAGCCAGATCAACACTTCAGTGATGATAAACAAAGGGAATGGCAATGACTCGCCCTGGCCGCCACTTACAACGCCTTTCGCGATAGACGCCATGAAATCGAACTCATCCAAATCACCAACACCAGCAGTGCCAGCATCGAAGGGCTTTTAAAACAGAGCATCGATACTCTGCTTGAGAAAGGGCCGAGACGAATCCAGCAGGATCCAGATCAACAAGCGACCAGAGGTTCCGATAAGCGTGTGCGGACCCAGCCCAGTTTTCGCTCGATGTCTTGAATCATCAAGCCGGCCAGATCCTTGCCTGTGGCCGTTTCAATGCCCTCCAAGTCAGGACTTGAATTCACCTCCAACAGCAGAGGGCCTCGCTCAGAGCGAATGATGTCAACTCCGGCAACATCCAACCCGAGGGCACGGGTCGCCGAAACAGCCAACTTGCGTTCTTCCGGGCGGATACGCACGGCCTGGGCCGACCCACCTTGATGAATATTGGAGCGAAAATCTCCGACCGCAGCCGTGCGTTCAATCGCGGAAACAACTTTGCCGCCGATCACGAAACAACGCAGATCTTTTCCACCTGCTTCCTTGATGAATTCCTGCACCAGAAGGTTGGCGTTCAGGCTTTTCATGGCGTTGATCACACTTTCTGCCGCTTTCTGGGTCTCAGCCAACACAACACCACGCCCCTGAGCTCCCTCCAGCAACTTGAGGATCAACGGGGCACCACCCACCATCTTGATCAGGTCTTTGGTGTCGAGAGGTGAGCTGGCAAAGCCGGTGACCGGCATGTTCAGGCCGTGCCGCACAAACAACTGGGACGCCAGAAGCTTGTCGCGAGAGCGCTTGATCGGTTCTGCGGCATTGAGCACGCGGATGCCCATCGCCTCGAACTGTCGTGTGATCGCACAGCCGTAGAAGGTGACACTGGGGCGAATCCGCGGAATCACCGCATCGATGCGCTCCAGCACATTGCCACCCCGGTAATGCATCTCAGGATTCTGTGGATCCAAGCGCATGTAGCACTGCTTGACATTGAGGAACTCCATGCGGTGGCCCCGTTCCTCGCCGGCCTCCAGAAGACGGCGGTTGCTGTAAAGCTCCGGGTCCGAGGCCAGCAGGGCAATACGCAGGCCATTGCGCTCGGTGCGCAGAGGGGCATACATCGCCTCGAGCTCGTCCTGGCGGAGATCGCCGAGTTGATGGCTGCCCTCGGGATCCAGACATGTGGCGCAAGTTCAACGCCGGCCTCGATGGCAGTGCCTGGTATCTGCTGCGCATGCATCAGGAGCTGGTGGGTCGCCTGCCTGAAAGCCGCTCAGTGGAGCGCCTGGGGGAAGCGGTGAATGAAATTCTGCAAAGCCCCGCTTATGAGGCCCTCGTGCCAAAAGGGCAAAGCAGCCAAGCATGGGCCAGTCACTATCCCGAGCGCCATGCGCCGTGACTCCAGGGTCACTCCAACGCGCCAGCTTCAACCCTGCTTCGAATCACAGCCAAGAGACTCCACAGCGACGGCCAATCTGTGGAGAGGCCTCCGCTCCAACGATCACTGCGCACCTGCCAAAACAGCAGACAGCGCAGCTCACTCAGGCTCAGATCAGACCAATCACCAGACAGGCGCTCTGAAGGCTCCTCACCAGCCAAGAACGCATAGCCATTGAACGTATGCGCGAAGCCAATCAAGCTGCGCCGATTGCCATCAGCAGCCGGAATGCGCTTAGCAATGAGCTCATGGTTTGGAATCTCACGCATGGCCTCAATCGTGATTGGGGAAAGAGGAATGAACTCCGCCTCCAGACTTACCGAAGCACAGCCAACAAACATCCCCCAATTAGGGGAGATAGGGCCTCCCTGCACTCACCCATTTGGGTGATGCGAGAAATGGACCAATGCAAAAAAATGGAAGGGCCAACAAGCAGCCATGCCCACCCGCCTGATCACCCCCAGCCAGCTGTCGCTGTTCTCGATCAGCCCGGTGATCGGGGCGTGGTGGCAGGAGCTGGAAGCACACAAGCTGTTTGATGGCAGCAAGCCAGCGGTGAGTGAGCTAGATCACCAACTGTTTGCCGATGGCCTGCGCCATGAGCAGGTGTTGCTCAACAAGCTGGAGAAGGAAGGGCGCCGAATTGCCCGCTTACCTGGGAAGCAAAGCGACGCCGATTACGCCGCCACCCGTGAGGCGATTGCAGAGGGGGTGGAGTTCATCCACCAAGCCACGATCTGCAATGAGGAGATGCGCGGCAGTCCAGGCGATTGAGCAGGCGATAAAGCATTTCGTGAGCAGCCTGCTCTGCTCAAACCGCCACACCCATAACCGGCAACCACGCCGCCGGGATCTCGCGCTCCAACCGCCAGCGAATTGCCATCGGGCGCTCACCCTCGTGACTCTCGTAGCCAGCAAAGCCCAGGCACGCAAAAGGCTCGGTAATAGAACCCTGTTTTCGTTGCTCCCGGACAAAGAGCAACACCCGTGAACCACCACTCACGTAACGCTGGCCTGTAGGGGAGGAAGCCGTGGTAGTGCTTTGGCTTTCCCAGTGGAAAAGGCGTGGGCCGAGGGCCAGGTCGCGGTAACGGGTGGACGGGGAGAAAAGGGCCTCGCTCTTTTTGAGGGTCACGAACAGCAGGTCACACCGGCTGGGTTCATGCCAGAGCACGCCTTCACGGTGAATCCACGGTGCGTCATCACCGAGGACACCAAACGCCGCTTCGATTTCGGCGCGGCTGTAGTGGCCGTGCACGCGAAGCGGCACTGGTAGCGCCCAAGGGAGTGGGTGCAGGAGATGATCGGCCCTGGCAGCTAGGAAGACAAGCAGCTGGCGCAGTTCGTCGCGCCATGCGCCGGCCTGCCAAAGCACATCCAGGGCATCGGGAAGCGAACGCCACTGGCGGCCTGTGCCGAATAGCTGGGCCGTGAGCATCAACCACTGTCGGCGTTCGCGGACTCCCATGGTGAGCGGATCCGGCGGCGCAGGCTCTGACATAGCGGCGCCGAGGGCACGCAGGCGATCAGGATCGTCGCCGTGGAGCAATCCAGAACCGATGGAGCGGCTTAGCCGCTCTTCCTCCGGATGGGGCTCATCGCAAAGCCATCCCAGCTCACGGCGAAGGGCTGTGAATGAGACGCCGCGAATGCCGTAGAAATCGACGGGGTCCATCGTGAGCGCCTCAAGCCAATCGGCGAGCCCACTAGCGGCATTGATAACTCCTTCAGCAGCAAGCGTCTGGAGCTCCTCCAACAGCTGTGGGCGCCGGCTAGGCAGGCACTGGCGCAGATTGGAGAGGACTCGCTCACTCGCCACCCGATCAAGGACCAACCGACAGCCCGGAGGCACGAACGGAAAGCCCTGCTCAAGCTGCTCCTTCAGTTGGCGGCGGGTGCAGCCGAGCAGAGCGCGATAGCGCTGGTCGAAGCGAAAGCGTCGGTGTTGCTGGCCTATGAAATCGAGCACCGTGAGGCAACTCTTGCCGGTGTCGGGCGAAAGGCGCAGCCCACGGCCAAGTTGCTGCAGGAAGACCACGGCGCTCTCGGTGGGGCGAAGCAAAAGCACGGTGTCGATCGAGGGGATGTCGAGACCCTCGTTGAACAGGTCCACGGCAAAGAGGATCTGCAGCTCGCCAACTTGTAGGCGGCGCAGGGCATCCCGGCGCTCATCACCGGGGGTGGTCGCGTCGAGGGCTTTGGCCTTGAGGCCAACGGCGCGGAATCGCTCGGCCATGAAGCGGGCGTGCTCCACGCTCACGCAAAAGCCCAGGGCGCGCATTCGTCGCGGTTCAGCCACCGCCTTCTCCAGTTCGCTGAGGATCAGCGCGACGCGACGATGGTCGCCTGTGTAAACATTGCTGAGCTCAGCGGGCACATAACCACCCCGGCGCCACTCCAGGGAGGAGAGGTCCGTGGCGTCAGCGACAGCGAAGTAGTGAAAAGGCGCGAGCAAGCCCTGATCGAGGGCGGTCCAGAGTCGCAGCTCCGCAGCGATACGTCCGCCAAACCAATGGAGGACGTCGAGCCCATCGGCGCGCTCGGGGGTAGCGGTGAGGCCAAGCAGAAGCTGGGGGCGCAAGTGGTCGAGCCAGCGGCGATAGCTCGAGGCTGCCGCGTGGTGGAACTCATCCACGATCACCACGGCGAAGCGATCAGGAGGGATCTCGGCAAGATCGAGCTGGGCGAGTGACTGGACCGAGGCAAACACATGTCGCCACTGGCGCGGCAGTTCGCCATCCACATAGAGCTCACCGAAGGCTGGGTCACGCAACACCTGGCGGAATGTGGCCAGGGCCTGGTGCAGGATTTCCTTGCGGTGAGCGATCAACAGCAGCGGCGGCGGCTCGGGTGCGGGGAACCACTCAGGGAAATCACTGTGCAGGCGGGCCACGTCGAACGCGGCCAGCACCGTCTTGCCCGTACCCGTGGCAGCCACCACCAGGTTATGCCAGCGGTTATGGACCATGCGCTCGGCCCCCAGGGCTTCGAGCATCTCGCGCTGGTAGGCGTAGGGCAGCAGGTTGAACCACGCCAGCGCCGAATCGCCCCTGGCGTCATCCACGCCCCGGGCTACAGCGAGCTGGTGATCGATTCGATCCTGTTGATCAGGCGTGGCGGCATAGCACTCGAACTCGCCCTCCTCCCAGTAAGCGTCAAAGGTGGACTGAAACTTGGCCACCATTGCCGGAGTCTCCAGGGCTGCCAGGCGCACGTTCCACTCCAGCCCGTCGAGCAGGGCTGCAGAGGAGAGATTCGATGAGCCGATGTAGGCCGTGCTGGTTCCACTCGCGCGATGAAAGTGCCAAGCCTTGGCATGGAGCCGGGTGCGGCGCGTGTCGGTACTGACCCGCACATCGGCGCCATGCTCCACAAGCCAGTCGAGAGCTTTGCGATCGGTGGCGCCGAGATACGTGGTCGTGAGCACTCGTAGGGAACGCCCGGACGCCAGGTACTGGGCGAGCACCGGCTGCAGCAACCGCAGGCCACTCCACTTGATGAAGGCGCAGAGCAAATCGATGCGGTCTGCAGAGGGCACTTCTGCCTGCAAGGCCAGCCCCACACTGGGCTCGCTGGGGGCATTGATCAGCAGGGTGCCATCGGCCAGGGAGATGAGGGGCCGGTCCACGGGGGTCTCGTTCGGTAGCAACGGCGCATCCCGCAGCTCCTGAAGCAGACGAGCGCTGGGATGCAGCAGATCTCCCGCGTCAATGACAGAGCTGTACTGCTGGAGTAACCCAACGATCTGGTTAACCAGAGCCAATTGCTGCTGTTGCCGCTTGGGCTCCGGCAATGTCGCCAGAGCTATCTCACTTAGCTGGCGCAAGTAGCGGGCCAGGCGCTGGGGCGCCTCGGCGGGATCCAGGGGTTGGAGGTGATGTAAGGATTCCTCCTGACCGGCCAGGAGCTGGTCAATCGCGGCACTGAGCGGGTGGTCGTAGAGCCCGGGTATGAAATTTTGCTCAGGCATCAGAGATCAGTGGTCTTCTCTGAGATCTGCTTGAGCCAGGCACTTAGTTCAGGGTCACACGCAAAAACCCAGCAGGCTTTTGTCCCTCGGCTCATCAACGTTCGGTATGTGTTGCGGATGATCGCGTCTGCCTTTATGCGGATCGCCTGGGGGTCCCGTTTCAGGCCCACCTTGTATCCCTTCAACGACTGATCCGTGCGCGCCCGGGCCGAAGGAACCGTCACAACCTGGCCATCCCTGTAGGCAAGATCCGGCCCGATAATCACACCGATCGTCTCCAGCTCCAGGCCCTGGCAGGTATGGATGCAGCCAACCTCCTCCACAGTGCCTGCCTTCATGATCCACACACTGCCGTCCTTGCTCAGGTTCCAGCGGGCCCGGTAGCCCCAGGGCTCGATCGTGATGTCCCAGGCGCTGGAATATTTTTTTGAATCCCAGTTCCAGCAATAGCCCGCCACCATCCGTGCCTGGTTGTCGTGATTGGCCTTGCGAATCGCATCATGCAGCTCAACTGGATCATCAAAAACCCTGAAGTCGTAGCTGGCGGCTGGGTCCAACTGCTCATTGGCCGTGGCCCGTATCCCGAGGGTGGAATCCAGCCAGGCCAGGTAGCCGTCAGAGCCGCTGCAACGGAACTGCGACGGCAGCACGTCACGATGTAACTCGGCCTCGTGGAATTGGCTCCACTTTTCGATCTCGGCCGTACTCCCAATGTCGTCGAAGGTGACGCGCTGGTCTTCATCAAGGAAAAACACCGCCAGCTTGCTGGCGTGGATGATCTCCTTGACTTGGTTCTCTCCCTCCTTGTCGTAGATGGTCTTGGTCATCAGCCGGTGGCTTTCATCCACGATCAGGGCGTCATAAAAGCCCTCCGGACATCCAACAAAACAGGCCGAACCACAGAAGAGGTTGTCGTATTCCCCTTTCTGGAGAGAACCGGTGAGCTTGGCGCGATATACAGCCCGCGGCGCTGCGTTCTTGCTCACGTAGCGGGCATTGAGGCCCATGCTCAGCAACCGAGCCAGCAAGTTCACCGCCACCACCGATTTCCCCGTTCCAGGCCCGCCCTGCACCAGCAGCACACAGTGCCTCCCTTCTCGTAGCCGTCGTGCAAGGCCTAGCGCCTTTTCGTACACCACCTTCTGTTCGTCAATCAGCACGAACTCGGCATTGCCCTTCAACATTCGCTCAACAGCGTCCGCAAGCTGACGGCTGGGCTTGGCCTTGCCATCGCGGATCCTCTCGATCGTGCGACCCCGATCGCCAACCTGCAGACAGCGCTGCAAGAAGGCCGCCATGGCTGCGTTGTCGTGGCGGAGAAACACTGGTGCCTGATCGAGGTACGGGCGATAGCGGGCATCGGTGATGCCGCTGCCATCTGTGCAGTTGTGGAGGTATGCGCAGGGTTGCAGAGCAATCCTGTACTCAACCACCGCTGTATTGAACCCACGCAGGAGCTGCCCGTAGCTCATGGCCTGGTACGAAGGATGAGTGGTCTCGCGTGGCCCCTTCCCGATGAAGGTTCGTACCACCCCATCCAGCTCAGTGGACTGGACTGATTCCCACTGCTTCAGCTCAACGATCACCGCAGCTGGGTCGCCAACAGCATCACAGCCTGAAAGCAGCAGGTCGATGCGCTTCGCAGTGTTGTGAATGCGGTATTCGATCGCCACACCTAGCTCTGAGGGGATCTCTTCGAACTGCAATACGTTTCCAACGCACTGAAGTGAATTCTTCCAAGCTCGAAACTCGCTTGCGGTGACTTTGTGGCCTGTAATCGCTATGAAGCGCTCTCGCACCTCCTCCTCAATGCGCTGCTCGCGCACGTGTTTCAGGAACTCTTCTCGAGTTGCGAGATAAATGATCATGAAAGCAAGGGCTGAATGGACCCACCTGAAGGAATTCTGGCTGCGTCTGCTTGTTGGGAATGCAGTTCGAAGCTGGGTGCAGATGAGCTTCAGGATTGTGGGCTGGATGACTGGTCAGCTGATCTGCGATCAATACCTTTGCTTATGCGCGATCACACCTCTCACCCCACCCCGCGGATCAGACACGTCACCCTTGCGCCTTGGGATCAGATGCCAGTGGGCATGCATCACCGTCTGCCCGGCCGTCTCACCACTGTTCAGGCCGATGTTGAAACCGCTGATGGAGGCATCCGCCAGCTCAAGATCCTGCCTTCGCTGCTTCAGGAGTGCACTGACGGCATTCCACTCGGGCTGATGCAGCTCCGTCCCATCCGCCACATGCCGGCAGGGAATCACCAGGCTGTGGCCTTCGCTGACGGGGTAGGCATCGGCGATGCAGACCGCCAGTTCGTTCCTGATCAGCACACGATCTGAAGACTGCAAGTCACAGAACAGACATCCCTCCTGCCTGTGGCCATAGCTCTGCAGCACCCCGCGGAAGTCGGTGCTGTCGCTGTCCCGCTTGCCGGCGTTGCAACGGAAGCAGAGCGCCTGGAAGTTGGAGATGTCATCGGAACCACCTTGGTTCTTCGGGATGATGTGATCAACCTCAAGCGCTGCCTGATGCTCATGGGCCCCGCAGCATTCACAGCGTCCCTTCGCGCGGCTGAACACCCGGTAGCGGATCGATCCGCTGATGGCCGTGCGATGGCGTGAGCGATGGGCGAAGACCTCATCACCGCGCTTGGCCCGGAAGGCATCGAGTTTCTCTCGGCAGAGCTGCAGCAGTGCATCCCGCTCGATCTCGCTGAGGTCGTCCGCGCCGATCAGGCTGTAGACGCCTTCGGCATGAGACGTGATGCCGTTGGAGGTCAGCACCCTCCCCACCATCCGTTTCACCCTTTCGGTGTAGTACTCGATCTGGGTCACGTCCTCCCCGAGGATGCGGCGGGCGATGTCTTCCGCCGGAGCCGGACTGCGTCTTCCCAACAGCTCCATCAGCATCAGCGGCTGATCAATGTGCGACATCCGCATCCGCCGGTTGATGTATTCGGCGAGACGGGCGTAGGCACTTGATCGAGTGGGCTCCATCAGCCACAGCAGCTGAACCAAGTCTGAAAAGAGTCAGGCCGCTCGTCACGAGCTGAAAGACGCCAACACAATGGTTATCACCTCAAGCGATTTCCCTGAATACAAACGATGGTTCTGATTTGGGCAGGCAGGACAGTAAAGATGAAAGATGAATTCAGTAGTCAATCAATCGATTCAGCCGAGAGAAAATTCAAAAGACAAACTTGTTACTCCCCAACCTCAATCTCCCGCACGACTTCATCGATCTGATCACTCACATCAATCTCTCCGCTTTGCCCGGCCAGCTCCGCAAAACGGCGGCCCTGCGGCAACAACCGGCTCTGCGCTGAACCTACTGCTGCATTGAAGCTCTTGTTCAAGCGGGTGAGGTTGCTACCGATGTCGTTGAACTTGTCGATGAAGATCGAAAAGCGCTTGTGCAGCTCCACCGCCTGCGCCTGAATCTCATCGATGTTTTTGGCGATCTCCGCCTGCTGAATCGTCATCGCCAATCCCTTCAAGATCGCCAGCAGGCTGGTGGGGAAGGTGAGGATGATGTTCTTGCTGAAGGCGTACTCCAGTAGTTGCGGATCCCGCTCCAGTGCCATCGACAGGGCACCTTCCACTGATCAGTGCTGGATTTCTGCACCAGCTGGAGCTCCAGGACCGCAAGCTCGACCTGCTGCTGGAACGGCTGGAGGCAACCGATATCAAGCCGTAAGGGCGAATGGTTCCAGCGGTTACCGCTTGCGTGAAAATCCCACAAGGCGAGCGATGATGGAGCCATGGCAGCCACACCCAGACCTCTGGTGACCCGTGAAGCCCTCTTGGCCTTCACCAACAGACTGGTGGATCATTTCGCGCCTGAGAAGGTGATCCTGTTTGGGTCGCAGGCCAGGGGTGAGGCGCGCTGGGATTCCGACGCAGACATCTTGGTGGTGATGCCGTTTGAGGGGAGCTCGCTTGAGCAGCGTCTCAGCATGTTGGAGCTGGCAGCGCCGTCGTTCCCCGTGGACCTGCTGCTCTGCAAACCGGAAGCAGCCGTGCAGCGGTATGGATGGGGAGATCCGTTCATCCGAGAAGCACTGGATCACGGCGAAGTCCTGCATGGCTGAATGCACCCCATTGGTGACGGCCTGGATCCGCTACGCGGAGGATGACTGGAGCGACAGCCTGATCCTGATCAATGCAGGTGGTCATCAACGCAATGTCTGCTTTCACCTGCAGCAATGCCTCGAGAAGCTGTTCAAGGCTGAACTGATGCGAATGGAACAACCTGTCCCCAAAGTCCACAACCTGCGTGAGTTGTCTGATCTGTTGCATCAGGCCGATGAAAGCTGGAGTGCTTCATCGATCGATCTCAACCGGTTGTCGTTAGCGGCCGTTGATTTCCGCTACCCCGATCCCAGCGAACCAGCACCAATCATCGATCTACCTCTCCTTCAGTCGGTGGCGGCTGGCCTTCGAGCAAGGTTGCTGGAACGGCTCGAAGCCACCGACATCAAACCGTGAGGGCGGCTGGCCACAACCACGCTGGCAGGAGCGAACAGGAACCTAGTTCCAGGGTTTCCACGGTTTTCACACCAGCTTCCTCCGCCTCCACCTCCAACCAGAGCTGGATGGCCTCCCGGATGTTCGCCAGAGCCTCGTCGCGCGACTCGCCCTGGGAATGGCAACCGGGTAGATCAAGGCAACTCACCGACCACCCCTCGCTGGTTTCCAAAAGGCTTATGCGATATGACATCCGGGCCCAGGCGGTTGACTCAGCCTATCGACGCTGGAAGTCAACAACCAGCGGGTGCCGGCCCCAGGATTCAGTGAAGCAGCTGTGGCGGCCGCTTTGGTCGATGGCAACGATCGCGTGATCGCCCAACGCCGCACCGTGGTGGGAGGAGAGGCATGAGCGCCGAAATCGGGCCTAGTGTGGTCGCATCAGAGGAGTTAGCCGTGCCAAAAGTAGTCGCAAGCCAGGTTTCGGTGCGGGATCTCAAGACCCACCTCTCCGAATGGCTGGCCCGTGCCCAGTGCGGCGAGGTAGTGGAAGTCACCTCCCATCGAAAACCGATCGCCCGCATCACTGCTGTGAAGCCGGCGGACTCGGAGATCAGCAACCCGACGCAACAAGCGATTGATGCAGGGTTGATCAGCTGGAATGGAAAGAAGCCAGTGATGCCTCCGCCCGTGAAGCTCAACGATGGAGGGCCACTGATCAGTGACCTCGTGATTGAGGGGCGTGAATCCACGCAGTGATTCTTTTCTGCGACACATCCGCACTTCTCAAACTGTTCATCAGCGAGGAAGACAGCGACGTCATGCTCAGGCAACACGCTGACTGCACAGGCATTGCGGTTTGCAGGATCACCTGGGCGGAATCGATGGCCGCATTCGCTCAGCGCAGTCGGGTCAAGGGTGCAAACCAACCTGGACTGACACAGGCCAGATCAATGTTCGAGCAGGCCTGGCCTGACTTTGCGATCGCTGAAATCACCCAGCCACTGGTCGAAAAAGCTGGGGTGTATGCCGAGGCATTCGCACTACGTGGCTATGACAGCGTTCAACTGGCAGCAGCTCACAATTTGCATGAACAGTTAAAGCTTCCGCTGACATTTGCCTGCTACGACCGTCGACTGAATCAGGCTGCCCAGCTGCTTCAACTTGAAGTGTTGCCATGACCACCACTCCTGCCTCCGCAAGCGGGACGGAGTGTCTGCTGAATCGTTATTGCGCCAGAAACAAGTCAGCCAAAATCAACCAAAGCCTTCAGATCGTTGAGAAGCGGCGAAGGGGGTAAGGATCAGCCAGGGTGATTCAATTCATTCCCTGCACCTGTTTCAGCATCGCCACCAGCTCCTTCTTGCTGAAGCTCTCCAAGAGTGGTGGCGGTGGTTGAACGCCTTCTGCCTCCAGGGCTTTGCAGAGCTCCAGCTTTTTGAGCTTGGAAAAGGCCTTGATGCCGTGCTGTTTACACAGTTTCTTGAGCGTGGCCACGGTCTGCTGTTTGAAACTGCCTGGTCCAAGCAAGGCTTTCGGATCGCTCTGGCCCGACAAAGCCGGAGCAGGCTCTGCGCTGATCCCACCGCCGCATTGAAGCTCTTGTTCAGGCGCGTGAGGTTGTTGCCGATGTCGTTGAACTTGTCGATGAAGGTGGAAAAGCGCTTGTGCAGCTTCACCGCCTGCGCCTGAATCTCATCGATATTTTTGGCGATCTCCGCCTGCTGGATTGTCATCGCCAATCCCTTCAGGATCGCCAGCAGGCTGGTGGGGAAGGTGAGGATGATGTTCTTGCTGAAGGCGTACTCCAGCAGCTGCGGATCCCGCTCCAGTGCCATCGACAGGGCACTGAGCTTGCCGGCGTCATCCTTCTTGCTCAGCAGATCGATGTGGCTCCACACCTTCTTCAGGTGCTCATTGAGCGCTGCTTCCCGCTGGGCTTGATCAGTGGCCCGCAGGGCATCGAGATAGCTCTCGATCGGTGCCTTGGAATCCACGATCAAGCGGCGTGAGCCGGGAATCGTGATCACACAGTCCGGCCGATAAGCACCCTCATCGGTGCCCACATGCACCTGCTCGTCGAAGTCGCAGTAGGCGATCAAGCCCACAAACTCCAGGATCCGGCGCAGGTTCACCTCCCCCCACTGGCCTTTCACATTCGGGGAACGCAGGGCGGAGGTGAGCTGCTGGGCTGCCCCCTGCACGTCTTCACTGCGCTGGCGCAGATCGCGGGTGGTTTCCGCCAGCACCGTGAGCTTGGCGTTGGAGTCCTTCTGCAAGGCCTCCACCTGCTGGCGCAACTGCAGCACCTCCTTGGCAAACGGCTCACTCACCGTTTCCTTGGTGCTCTTGAGCAGCGCTTCGCGGGAGCCATCCAGCATCTGCCCACTCAGCGAGCGGAACTGGATGAGCAGATCCGTGCGGGCCTGCTCGAGGAACTGGGTCTGGCTTTCCTGTGACCGCAACATCTCTGAGACCTCAGCAGTCCGCTGGCTCAATGCCTCCTTGGCTGAACGGATGTGCTCCAGGTCTGCGCTCAACGTCTGCCGTAACCGGGCACGAACGGAAGACTTTGATTTCAATTGCCGCGTGAATGAGTGCTCCGGTTCACGGCTTTGTTAGCCGCTCTTCCTTTGCTCGAAAGCCTTGCTTAAGAGGCTAGTAATAAATTCTTTCTGGTCTTCGATGTCTTTCTTACTTAACTTAATCCGATAAGCGCCCCACCGCTTGTCGTAATCCAAGATGTCGAGATTCGACTCTGAAAGTGCGGTGTCGAGTTCCTCGGTTTGAGAATGCTTAACGTCGACGTTCAGAGCGCCTTTTCGAGGGCGAAGCACAGCGAAGTTCAACGATCGTCCGTCGATTGTGAACCCGACGTAATGCTTATTGTAGTTGAGCTCGGCTGAAGGCGCAAAGGTCTTGGCCAGTTCACAAACTCGATCAGCCAAGGCAACAGTCTGCTTTGTTCCTCGTTTAGTCTCCCAATAGTTCCGATCAGTTGGCTCGCTTGTCTCTTCGTCGTCATCAAGAAAGCCAAGCCGCACGGTATCCAACACTTTCGTAAACTGTAGCCCTACACCCTCAGATGTCTCAATTGCAGTAACCTGTATTGCCATCAACGGGATAAACCCATTAAAAAGGCTGATCACGTTGAGGAAGCGGCTGGTAATATCCTCCGCGACGATCACGGCAACATGGTCATACTGCGGATACTTGCGCTTCTCGACATCCCAATACTCAAGTGTCCGAATAATGTGCGATTCATCTGTCGCCCCTAGCTGTATTTCGACCTCATATCGACCGTGACCGTCAGCGTCCTGAAGAAGTAAGTCGAGTCGACCGAGACCACGGTGAATACGCTCCTTATCCTTGAGCACGACGTCGCCAAGGCCAAGGATCGTTGGGTCGTCGGCGATAACGTCCTGCAGCCAGCGCTCATCAAGTGCCGGATTCCCGCGTAGATTAATGGTCTTAAGTTTGATGTGCTTCATTGGTTCTACGCCTAACGCTTGTCATCACCTGGCCGCAAAGTGCCAGCAAGGTGAACAATGATCATTAGGGGGCGGCTCAGGTGAATGGCAATGTTAGATGGGGTTTATGCGATTATTAAGTTGTATTCCGATGGTTGCCTTATTCACCCGGATCGCATCATTCCAAAATGGATAAGTAGCCGGCAGGTTACTCCCATGCGTTAGTCAGCGTATAGCCTCCTATTGAAGTTATGCAAAAGTTGTGAAGCCATATACCGATCTTTCTTCCTTCTGCTTCAAAGGCCTCAGTAATCATGGGTGCAAGTGAATTGGCTACCCCCTCTGGATTGCGTATGCTACATCCATCAGAATTTGAAAGGTCTAAACAGAATCTTAGTTCTTTCTCAGCTTGCAGATCTTTCCCGCGATAGCTTTCAGGAAGTCGCATGTTCCGATAAACTTGGCTTATGAACCTATTGCCTACGTTTGTGTCGCGGGTCCCAGGATGATGGTAATCACTAGGTATGTAATCGATGAATGTCGCACTAGCATGGATTCGTCCCCACCCAGTGCCTGGCATTTCAGCTTGATTCGCAGCTAATAAAGAGCAAAGGTCATCTGTGCGAGCTTGATTGGCGCTGATAGTCCATTCTTGAGCTAGAGCACTAAACCTGTCGGCAAACGCTTTCGCCTTTACGCTAATGACAACCCCGTCGCTGTGTTTTTGCCCGAATTGGCGTGCGATTTCCAAAGAGGTGCTCCAACAAGAATTATATTGATCCTTGAGAGAATCATTTATTGAATCGTGTATCTGGTGAGATGCAAGTGCGTCAGCTCTTGACGAATCGGTGTCGAGCTGAAAGAACTCATCCACCGCTTGCGATTCCCCAGGATATAGAAGACCTTCGCCATCCTTTTCAAAGTGTGCGGCACTTCCAAAGCGCCATTTATTATCTCGTATCGCTTCTTGAATGATTTGCCGAGACTCTCCACGAAAAATATCTATCTCCTGCGAACCAGCAGGCAGCCTATTGATAAAGACGATATTATTTAGCATGGAGGGCGCGACTGAAATTCATAGAGTTATACTAACACTATTTTGAAGGCATTGTCTTGGGAGTCTCGGATCAGGAATGCATTGCTCCATTTAACGCTCCAGATCAGAAGCGGGGCGAAAACGGTCCGGCGTGGAAGCATCTCCCACCTGCCCCCGTCTTCTGCATCTGGTTGTTAAGCAGTGTAGTCATGAAATAACTGCTACTCCTGATATGTAGGGCGGCAACCCATTCTCATAACGCCTTGCCGACCTCTCAGAGTTGGCAATGAAAGTTGCATCATGTTCAATATGAGCCAACCACTCACGCGCTCCGCTCACCATTTCGCCTACAAACTGTGGAAGGTCGATATTTAAGGCATCATTGAGAATATTGTAGTGCAAGACTGAATCACAAGCGCCGGGCTCTATGAATATAATCCGTGTAAATGGGCTTCTGGGGTGTTGCGTTGTCCCCTGGTGTAGCATTGAGCAACGAAAACGATAACAAGCGTCGCCAGATAAAGGATTTTCCGGCTGTGCAAATTCTCGCATGCCTGGTGGCAGAGCTTGCTTCATTCGCTTGGCGAACTGAGGGCGGGCCCACGTTTCATACCAGTCAATATACTTCTGACTGCTAGCTTCGCCATTTGTGGATTGAACAGCACCTGCAATATCTGGCATGGCCAGTGCGCCCATTAAGGATAGGTAATAGGTGCCTTGGTCAAGAGAGCGTTCAACCTGATCAATGAAGTCGTTCATAATCGTTCAACTGCTTAACTAGTTATTGGGCGGTTCCGATAACCACCTCTGAGCAGGCCTCGCTTTCCGTGAACCACGAGACCCTCACGGCCTTGCGCTGCTCAAATTGCTTTGGTGGCATGGCTTTTGCAGAATCCTGATCCGATGGTAGCCATGGTTTACGGGTCCGATAACCAACTGATCACTAGTGCACAAAGTTGAGAACCGCGCTCCATGCTGTCCGAACGTTGCTTGCATCTGAAAGCGGCCTTCAAAATTCGCCTAACGACGCAAATAACCGGACGCAAAACCGCTATGCGTTTTTGCGTCCGGTTATTTGCCTTGTTAGATATTTCCATTCTCTATCAATTTTTCTAACTGCGACTCTAGCGCATGATCTATAACTATAAAAAGATTAAATAGGCGACTTGATAATTCCTCTGGTACTTCTGCAGCGGATGGTATTTCTTGAAGCTTGCCATGCATATGTTTGGCATAACTTTCTTTCTTATCATCTCTTATCGAAAATGGCTCAACATTGTTCATGGAATCGACACTCCACCCATCAAACCATCCGGGATGGACTCCCTGGCATTCAGCGATCCAGGCATCGGGGAACATTCCCTCCATTTCATGCCCGGTTCTAACGGAAACAAAATCTCGGTTAGCTTGAAACTCTCCTCTACCAGAAAAGAAGCCTTGCAGCTCTTTCCGAATTTTTACGCCCGCTGGGTCTCCATCAATTACCGTAACGGCAGCCACTTCTTTTCTCACATGTTCGTAAACCGCCTTGATGAATCCCGCCAACCCAGTTACACCTTCCTTGTCGATGATTAGAGAATCTCTCAGATGCTTTAGCTCGCTTCCAGTAAGCTCTTGGACCTTTGGTAAACATTCCCGAAGAACATAGACATCCCATTTTCCTTCCACGAACACATTGCAGTCGGCCAAGCTGTAGTAATCACTAAACCTCAACCCCAGTGACCTCTTCAATGAATTACAAGCGTCCTCGTATTTAATGTAACGATTGATAATCGTCGCACCGGACTCTATCGTGAATCCGTGAATTCCTTCAGTTGCTCGCGGCATGAATTGCATAGAATGGGTGCTGATTACTGCGATGCTTTTTTGAGCAAGTTTTCGAACCATGTCCTTGCTGTTTTTCGCAAGCTCAGGATGCATATAACTTTCTGGCTCTTCGATTAGCCATACAGGGTGTTGCCCGGCTTCCTTGATTCGCTCATCCACCCAATGCAAGCTCGCATAAAAAATAGCTGCTTGAAGGCCTCGCCCTTTACTCATATAAGAGGTTTTAACTTCGTCCGTAACGGCGAGACTAAACTGACCGATAATATTCTCTAGCTTTCCACCAGGAACTTCGATCTGTACTTCTGCGCCAGCGATATGACACTCCTTCAAGGTATCGTTTATAGATGAATTGATTTTCTTCAGTTCATCCTCAAGATTACCCATTGCGGAACTCAGGATGGCCGCTGCTTTTTGGCTCACTCTTGGGGCAAGAAGTTGACTGTAAAGTTCTGTAATGCCCTTTTCACTTGGGATATAGATAATCTGGAAGCGAGAAATAAACTCGGAAATTAGGCCGCGAAGGATTCGACTGTAGTCTGCCTTTTTGTCTTGTGGTCTTTTGACATTGGCAAAGAAGCTGTATACGGGCGTATTCGTTCCAGTGAAGTATAGGTATAGTGAAATCTTGTTGTCTGACCTTGTCGTTCCCTGCATTTGGTGTAATTTATCGAGAGACTCCCAAAACCAACTCTCAGTTTCATCGATTTCAAATAAACCAATTATAGATGTTTTCTTGGATTGTCGATCAAATGGAAGATCTGCTTCTATATCGTATCCAAAACTATTTTCATAACCGCCAAAAAGCGTAAAAATCGCTCGTAATGCATTGGTTTTTCCGGAATTGTTTGGTCCGATTAGGGTGGCTTCCCCTCCCAATTGCAGAATTTGCTCATCCTTAATGCTTCGATAATTCGAAATTCGAATTTCCATTAACGAAATTGATGCCATACCGCTTCCTTTTTCTTATCTAACTATTTATTGGACGGTTCCGATAACCACCTCTGAGCAGGCTTTGCTTTCCGTGAACCACAAAGCCTTCATGGTCTGGCGCTGCTCAGATCGCTTGGATGACATAGCTTTTGCAGAATCCTGCCACGATGCTAGCCATGGTTCACGGGTCCGATAACCCGCCCTGCTGTGCTGAGACCTTTTGGCGGCAGCTGATTGGCCTTCCCATGGGTTTGAGTCATGTCGAATGGCGAACAGCATTTCGGATGCATGAGCCGTCACGAGACTTATGACCACCTTGGGGCTGCTTTCTAGTGCAGAATGCTAATGCGGGGTAAAAAGATTGCCGGCAATAAATGTATATCGACCAAATCGATGCATTTTTTGTTGTTGAACAGCACTAATCAATGTCTGCGGGGCTGCGTACGCCGAGGGGGCCTGAATTCAGGACGTGGGTATAGATCATGGTGGTGCTCACATCCTTGTGACCGAGCAGTTCCTGAATCGTGCGGATGTCCTGCCCCCGTTCCAACAGGTGCGTTGCGAAGGAGTGCCGGAAGGTGTGGCAGCTGGCTGCCTTGGCGATGCCAGCTGCCGCCACAGCGCGTTTCACCGATTTTTGAACCACGCTGGGATCCAGATGATGCCGCCCCTGGCAGCCGTTGCTGGTATCGGTCCAACGATGCTGTTGCGGAAACACCCACTGCCAGCCCCATTCGCGCTCGGCATTGGGGTATTTGCGACCTAACGCATAGGGCATCAGCACCCTTCCCCAGCCGACCTCCAGATCACGCTGGTGCACCTGGCGAACATCAATCAGATGCTGTTCCAGGGCAGGAATCAGGCTTTGTGGCAAGAGCGTCAGTCGATCCTTCCCCCCTTTGCCATCGCGCACGCAGAGCTCTCGCCGCCCGATGTCGATGTCCTTGACGCGCAGCCTCAAGGCCTCCATCAAGCGCAACCCACTGCCGTACAGCAATCCCACCACCAGTGCTGGTGAACCCTCCAGTTGCTCTCGCACGGCACGCACTTCAGCCACACTCAAAACCACAGGCAGACGTTTCCGTGTTCGAGCCCGGACGACGGAATCGAGCGCCAAGGGTTGCCCCAGCAGTTCGCGATACAGAAACAGCACTGCGGCCAAAGCCTGGTTCTGAGTGGACGCGCTCACCTGTTCGGTCGTGGCGAGATGGCTCAGAAAGGTGTTCACCTCATCACTGCCCATGTCCCTTGGATGCCGTAAGCGGTGAAAGCGCAGAAAACGTCTGATCCACTGCGTGTAGGTGCTCACCGTGCGTCGGGCGTAATGGCGCACCTGCAGTTCCTGCCGGTAGCGCTCAATCAGCCTTGGCGATCGCTCTGAACCGCTCATGCATGTGGTTTTTGGTTCTGTTTGAGGGTTCCCCGCAGCAGAGCCAAAGCCACTCAGTTCATCACTTTGTGGCGATGCCATCCACCGACATGGGAATCGATTCAGGTGACATCCACACCGGTGCGCTATCGAAACCCACCAGTCTTTTGATTGGCTGATCGCTGGTCATCGGCTCTGGAATGTTCCCAGTGACGTGTTCAACCAACGCTTGTCGTTTCGCGAAGGCGGTCATTGAGAACATGCTGAGCGGGTCGGCCGGGCATGAAAGATTTCAACTAATGCATGGATCCGCTGCGTCTCGACGATTGAAATTTGCAGGATCACAACGAGATGAACCAGAAAGCCTCGCGCCTCGGCACCCTATGGGCCATCGGAACAGGATTCAGGCGGACCGCAGAAGCTGCTGCGAGTTCAGCGTTTTCTGTATAAGTTGCCAATGGCTGATCGCCCCCTAGGTCCACACCCGAGTCCAAGGAACGATTCCGGCAGTTCTCAACTTCTCCATTGTGCTGCTCTGGCCATCCGCGAGTTGAACCTCATGTTGTGGTCGTGTAGCAGAGAGATCAGTTCAGGCTCACAACAACCAGTGATCGTCCCAACAGGCCACGCAGATGTGGCTTTAACCTCGCTGCTTCCATTCCCGAGAAGCTTGAAATTGTGACTGCATGGCGATGAGCTGGGTGATCAATCTCCACCGTGGCGTGATGGCTCTGCTTTGGTTGGCACCTCTGGTCGGTGCGGCGGAGAACCGCTCCTGCTTGCCCCTTCTGCTGCTGCTTCTGCCTCTGATGTGCGGTGGGCTTCCGCGTTTGCAGCGAGTCGCTCATCGGCGCAAGCAGCGTGCGCTGGCGCTGTGGGCCGGTGCCGCAGTGCTGGCAATTGTGTTCTTGGTGGTCATTGACCTTGGCTTGCGACCGGTTGGCGGCCTTTTGGGACCGGGAGGTTGGTATGTGCTGCTGGCCCTGGCGGCTGTTCTCCTCACGTTGTTGCGCTTCAGCGACCTACGGGGACATGGCAGTTCAGATCACGACAGTCGCTGAACGTGTGTCCTTGTGGTGAGTCGCATTCAGATGACGGCCAATTGGTTCAGGAATTCAGGCAATCGTCTTCCCGTGAAGAATGGTGGAGTCTCCGAGCCAAAGGCCGAAGCAATTCGCATCGCGGTTGCATTGTCATAGGTGGTTGTGCAGATCTGAAGACGCAACCGGGTTCTAATTCAGGAGATTCCAACGAGCTGTGAAGACCCAGCCCACGTTGGGTTTGGGTTGAAGTCGGCTGCGAGATCGCTGGTAGCCGGTGTCGGCATCAGCACAGCGCTGTACCCATTCAGGGAAACAGCATCCTGAATCCGTTTGTAGAGCGCATTGATCATGTTTTCTGCTTGCTTGGCTTCGGCGCTGCCATGAGCTGTCATGGCAATCTCGGAGAAGTACCGGCCGTAGCTGGTGAGCTGGTCGCTGTAGACGTCGAGCTGCTTCAAATCCTCCCCGAAGGCCCCCGCTCAGCAGAGCCTTGACGAGGGCGGTGCGAAGTGCGGGGCCGTCCACCCCGAGATTCAGGTCACCCTCCTCAATTACAGCTCCCTGACGCTCCAACACCCGTAATGCCTCCGGGGTGTTCGCTGGCGTATTCACATCGATTTAAGCCCATCTTTGGTTCATGCCGAAAGCGATTCGCATCCCTTGTCTGACCCGGTGGCAGGAGTCGTCATCACTGCCGCAAGTTCTGCGCCTGAACCTCCCGAAGATCCGCCAACTGTGTACTTGAAATGCCATGGATTTCGTGTGACCTATCAGAGATCAGTCCAGGCCACACCCGCCAAAGACATCTCTGGAATGGTTGTCTGCAGGTGCAGAACGGCACCGGCTTTCATCAACTTGTCTACTGCAGGGTGATTGCTGCTGGCCACGTTGGCCTTCAAGACTTTTGAGCCTGCTGTCGTGAGTCAGCCCTTAACGTCATATTCATCTTTCAGCACCACTGTGATTCCTTCCAGTGGACGAGCGGTTCTGTTTTGATCTCTTTCTTCAGACTCTTTGGCTGCCTTTCGTGCTGAGTCAACGTGTGTCTCGGTGCGAGCATTGATGAGTGGCTCACTATGGCTGTAGCGCTCGACCTGAGCCTCAAGAACCTCAACTGGCGAAAGCTCACGACGTTGAAAATGCTCGAGAAGATCAGATGTTGATGCGTCAATCAATCCACCTCTATCAAGAGATAAGGGCCTGGCAACTGCAGAATTCGATCCAGCTAATGCAGAGGTGAAATCACGCAGCAGCAGTGCCGTGCATGCCCCAAGGCTTCCTGCAATTATCTGCAATACTTGTCTTCTGTTTGATGACATACAAGATCAATTTTTAAATCCCACCTTGGCATCCCTCTCAGGAAAAGGGACTGAGGCTTGTGCCCTGTGGGCATCCGCTCCACAATCAGCAGAGATGAATCTGATGAGCGATGCCGAACGTCGAAACTTTTGAGCGTCAAACGATGGATCCAGCAGTCCGATCTCTTGCTCGTATCGAACGCCTCACAGATGTTATTTATGGCCTTAGTTTTCTGTTGATTTTGCTGCAGATCGACCGGCCTGATCCGGCCGTGTTGCTCTCTTCTGAATCCCTTAATCGCTATCTCAATGATCAGTTGCCATCGCTCGGAATTTATCTAACAACTTTTGTCTTAGTGGGCTTTTATTGGCAATCGCACCTCTTCATGGCGAGCCGTTTCGTGCGCTCCGATGCAACGCACCGATGGTTGCAATTGGGTGGTCTGATGGGGGTGGCATTGCTTCCCTTTGTGAATGACCTTCTGGAATTAATGCCATTGCAGTCATCGATCCAGGTGGCTTACAGCCTGGTTCTGGTCCAGATCGGCTTCTTCGATCTTCTGACTCTTGTGCATGGATGGCGTCGACCCGAGTTGTTGGCTGAACCATTGCAGGTCCAGCATCGATGGCATCTGTTGTTTGAACTGGCTCTTGAGCCAGGGGTTTGCCTGTTGAGTGTTGGTGTGTCTCTCTTCCTGTCTCCCGCTTGGTGGGAATGGTCGTTTCTGATGCTTTTGCCGGGGTATGGTCTGCTTTGGTGGATGGATCAGAAAGCGCTCAAAACTCCACGGATTGAGGACCAGAGCGAATCAATCAGTCCAAAGTGATTTGATATTGCAAGATGAAAGCTACTCATCTTTCAGCTCTCATGGAAGGTCATTCACCCAAAATATCAGGAATCTTCGAGAGGAAAAGCACTTGTTCATTCATTGATCTGCTTGCTTTTCTTCTCTTAGGAAAAGGATCAAAATATCGTCAAAAGTTCCTTGATGCTGGGGTGGCATTAATGAATATCTGCGATCAAGCATAGTGCCGGCATAAAAATTTCGATTGGATTAATTCGCCTTCTTCTATCAGCCTGGTCAGCCTCGAAGCGAGTTCTTCAGGCAACGATGGGACTGCACAGGTTCTGAAGCAATCAATGAATCCTCTGGTTTAACCGTAGCTTGTTGATCAGAAAAGACAGGCAAACGCCAATCAGCAGGCCGACAACATTGGCCATGAAATCCATCCATTCACCGTAGCGATTGACGCGAGGCTGAATCAGTTCAATCAGTCCGCTGTAAAGCGCAAAACAGAGGATGATCAATGGCCAGCGCTTTGGCCTTCGCAGTGCCGTCGGCAAAGCAAGCACTGCGTAGGCAATCAAATGATGGGTTTTATCGGAGCCTGGAGCCTCTGGAAGAGTGCTGAGTGGGTTCAGCGATAGAGCGGTGATGCATCCAAGCAGGATGATGCTGAGACTGAGCCAGTGGCGATGGATGAATGCTGTCACGATCTTGAGTGGCCTTGATCATCCATGGATCTGGATCGATGGAGTTGCATCAGTCGGATCAGGATTGTTGAGATAGAGCAAAGGTCAGGATCTCAGCCTTTTTGCCCTTTTTCCCTTCACTGGAAATCACAAGTTCCCCGGTAGACAGAAATGTTATCCCTTCAGGCTGCATGAACTGATCCTTGTCTAGTCTCAAGGCTTCCTTGAAGCAACCATCCATGCCGTAACAGACAATCATTTTTTCTCCCTTGGAGCCAATCACGTAAAGATCATTGGATCGAGGGTGAATGGCAATGCCGGAAGGGTTGAATGTCTCCTCTGGATCATCAAGAAAATCACGGCTATCGATGATGTAGGCTGGTGCAGGATCCATCTCCATTGTTTGAAGATTAAAGGCATAGATGCCTCGCGTTGAATCATTCCTGGTTGAGGGGCCTTTACAGGCGATCAATAATCGATTCCGACTGGCGTCATGGCATAAGCCCTCTGGGTCTTGTTCCTTCTCCAGCGCTAAATCAAATTGTTTAAAGAGTGCATGATCGGATTGAAAATCACACACCTGGTAGATCGCTGGTTGTTTGCCTGACTTCAGCACATAAGCAGTCGTTCCAATCACGGCAAGATCTTCTGAATCACCGTCGCCATGCTTGGCAAGTTCAGTGATTGTTGCAGAAGCTAAATCAAAGAGATGGATCTGAACTGCTTCGTCCTGGACAAAGGCCAGGCAGTTGTTGCCTTCAAGAGGGGATAGTCCCGAAATTTCCTTGTATGGATCTGGTAGCGAATAACTGTTGTCT
The DNA here is from genome assembly GCF_014279955.1 of Synechococcus sp. BMK-MC-1. NCBI lineage: Bacteria > Bacillati > Cyanobacteriota > Cyanophyceae > Synechococcales > Synechococcaceae > Synechococcus > Synechococcus sp. BMK-MC-1. Next base: position 915,867 of record NZ_CP047939.1, on the reverse strand, counting down.
GGATGGTTGAGGTCGTAATGGAACGATGTCATGGCAGTCTGTTCACCACAGCACCGGGAACAGAAGAATCTGAGCCACCATTCCGAGATTCAGAAAGACAACGGCAGTGAAATGCCACCATTGATTAAAGCTTGACTCTGCAAGAATCCCTTCAATCATGCCACCAAGCATCAGCAGCAATGGTGCCAGCGCCGCCAGTGCACGAGGCAGACCATCGGCGACAAGGGGATCGCCTAGCAGGGCGAAATAAGCAATGAAGTTAACACTGGCGTTGGCGATGAAGACGACCAGGATTGAAATGGCCAGGGGAAAGACCGGTTGATCGTTAAAGGAGAAGGTGGCCTTGGGGTTCTGCGGACCAATGAAAGCAACCAGTCCACTCAAGACAGCAAATGTGATGGTGATGGCGCTGAAACCGAAGACGGCCAGCGAGAAGGCCAGCAAACCAAGCCCTTGGAGCACAAACAGAAGCTTGTAGGCCACTTCGCGTAGCCATTCGTTGTTATAGTGATCAACCGCAAAATCACTATCCAGTGGGTTCTTGAAGAAGGCCACTTGCCAGCCTTCGTATTCATGCATGGTGATTCCCATCAGGCCGCCGAAGGTCTGGATCAGTGGGCTGAGCAGTAGTAGAAAGACGCGTAAGTCGCTGCCACCCAGAAGTGGTCTGAGATCTTCACTGTGTTGAAAAATCAGGAAAGAAAGAATGAAGGTTGGAATAAAGGGAAGCCAGTGCACCAGCTCCACTAAGTTCAAGATCCAGCCCTTGGCAAAGCGATCCAACTTGTTTGCCACCAAGGAGGCCTTTGGTGCCGGTTTCTGCCATTCCCATCCTGGGCTTGGGTAATAGCCAAGACTCGGATCCGTGTTGTCGGTGATGCGATCGGATGTCATTTCATCAGCTCCATCAAAAGGTGTGCAAACAACAAGTGCGCAGCGAGCCTTATGCCTACCGACTCTGTCTTAGCAAGCAGTTCTGATCACAGCCACAGTCGAAACGAGGGTTTGCAGCCGAACCGCCCATGAGGCTTCACGGTTTCACTGCTCCGAGGTGAGCCGATGCGGCAAGCTTTCGCGGACAACTGAATCAACACTCACTTGTCCACGGAGCAGAGCGCATGATTGATTGGGCGCTCCGGATCAGGCGTGAAGACCTAGATAGAGAATCACCAGATCATCATTACTGGTATTGGAGAGTCGATGCTGTTCATGGGGTTCGATGGCGATGCATGAACCAGTCGGACATTCAAAATTCTTCCCATCAACAGTAACTTGTGCAGAACCAGAAGAGATATAGAAGATTTCCGTCATGTCTTGATGATGGTGCGTTTCTGCTGTTTCGCCAGGTGGGAATACAGCGTGAGAAAGATACACCAAGTGATCGATAGTATTTGGTGAGAGTAATACCTTCTTGCGGATGTTTTGATTGTGTGAGACGCCTGCATCCTGCAGGTCTGCGAGATTGGCCAAATACATAGCAACCTTCAAATCAATAGACACTAGCGATGGTGGCATCAAACCCTGTTAATGGGCTCAGGCAACACAATGTTTTCCTGTGATTGAATCTGAATCACTTGTGATTCACGCTTGTCTGAATGCATGGAGCGCTGCTGACGTCCGATTCCAAGGCGACGTCTGGTCAACTCCAGGATTGGAATGATTCAGCTTGGCAGCGCCGGGCTTTCATGTTGTGCTCCACGGCATCAGCGACGTCAATGTCCATTGACGACCATCGGCATCGCTTCGTTCTCAGCTGCCGACTCTTTCAGCAACGCTCTGCTGGCTAACAGGCTGAGAGAGAACAGCTCAGCCATCCAAGCTGCGCGGACGCTGGCTGAGCGGCTCCCGTGTTGATGGGATTGAATCCTCGCAGCATCGATTGAGCGGCTGTGCGGCCATCCGCTGCGCCTGCTGTTCAGCCGCCCGGAAGGGATGATCACCGCCGCTCAGCTGACGGCGGCCGCACTGGAGGCGATCCTTTCGGACCGTGACGGACCACCGCAGAAACCGGAGGGAATTGCCATTTCTGCTGCCACGCCCACCGACTGATAAGCAGCTGTAAACAGGGTTTTGATCCACCGAATCAAATCATCTTTCTACAGGTTTTCCACAGATTCGACAGGGCTCGATTCAGGCCTGCCAGCCACTACCGGACATTCCGGGGAAAACGAGCCCTCCACTTGACAGGTGGATCTCGCGCCCTTCGAGGTCGTATTCCACGACACATGCATGGCGATTAAACCCAGTGAGGGCCTTGATTCTTCACGGAGCACGTCGCTTAGGCGGACTGAATCCGCTTTTTGACAGCACTGCAAGCGCCATGGCCTGATGAATGGGTTGACAGCCGTGGGACGAGTTGAACGAGACACCCGATCTGATGCCGACTCACGTGAGTGTGGAAAACCAGTTGCCGGAGGATCTGTATCGCGCCATGGGGGGCTTTATCGCTGAGCATCCGCAGTGGGACCAATACCGCCTCGTCCAGGCCGCCATTGCAGGTTTTCTCTTTCAGCAGGGCTGCAAGGAGCGCACCGTTGTGCAGCACTACCTCGGAGGTCTGTTTCGCAAGCAGGCCTGCACCCCCGATGGTCTGCATTCGTAGGGCACTGCAGCACTTCCTTGGCAAATGGCTCACTCACCGTTTCCTTGGTGCTCTTGAGCAAGGCTTCGCGGGAGCCATCCAGCTCTGACCGCTCAACGAACGGAACTGGGTGAGCAGATCCGTGCGGGCCTGCTCGAGGAACTGGGTCTGGCTTTCCTGGCTGCGCAGCTTCTCGGCCACCTCCGCCATCGACGCCGTGAGCGTTTCTTTCTCACGACGCAGCTAATCCATCGCGGCCAGTGCACTGTCATGACCGGCCTTGAGCGCATCGCGCTCCTGGCTCACGCCCTCCAGTTGCGTGCGGCTCACCGCTGCCTGTTCACTGGCCTGTTGCGCCTGTTGTTGCGCGGCGCGGAGCTCTGAGCTTTGCGCTTCCAGCTGCTGGCTGAATTGCGCCAGACCCTGGTCGGCCTTCAGCAATCGCTCCTCCAGCAACCGAATCTCACCGGAGCCATCGCCGCTTCTGCTGCGGCCGAACATCCGGCTGAGGATGAAGCCAGCAATCAACCCAGCCAGCACGCCGGTGATGAACAGAAGGGTGGGAGCCATCGCACAGAGGAGCCATTCCCTTCAGGTTGCATCGATGGGCAGGCTTTGGGATCCCTCATCCGGGGGAGACCTCAATGAGAATTCCCGAAGAACTGCAAAGGCCTTTTTCCATCTCCCTCGATTGAGGGATCCGCGTAATGAGCTTCATCCCTCACTTGAGGGAGAAAGAGATCATGCGAAGGCAATCCCACACCCGCTGTGGCGATGCTTTTCCATGGAACAGCCCGGGCATGAATCAAACAGACCCTCAGGCAAACCCCGCCCATGCTCATCGCTAGCGTTGACAGCAATGACTGCGCTGCTGGCAACTTCAGATCCATGGCCACCCTCGACGACGCCATGGAGGAAGAGGTGCGCCAGATCCTCCACCAGGTGATGAAACCGGCTGAACCAGCAGCCTCCAGCGAGGGGCTGGGCTCTCGCATTCACAACCACTTCGCCCGGCTCGGAGGCGCCGAATTGGAGTTGCCATCACGGAGCGACACCCCTGCAACGCCTGATCTCATGAACGCCCATCCACGCATGAGCCTTCCGCAGCCTGAACGACAAAACAGCCGATTCAACCGATACTGAGGTCAACGCCCTGGCGCAATGAACAGTGCTGCTGCCACAACAATTCGCCAGCGACTGGAAGCGCTGAGGCCTCAGGTTCTTGAGGTGGCCAGACGTTATGGCGCCTCCAACCTGAGGATTTATGGCTCAATCGCCACAGGCCAAGAGCACCTGGCCAGCGATCTCGATCTGTTGGTTGATCTCCCCAAAGGACAGTCTTTACTGGGCTTGATCAGCCTTCGGCAGGAGTTGGAGGATCTCCTGGGCTGTCCAGTGGATCTGACTGAAGCGGAAAACCTTCACCCGCTGATCCGCAGTCAGATCCTTGAGCAAGCTCTGGCGCTGTGAACAAGAGCATCGCCAATTACACCGCTGGTGGAGAGCAGGAATTCCTGGCATCACGACTGATCCAGGACGGTGTTGTCCGCAATCTTGAGGTGATCGGAGAAGCCTTCAAAAACCTCAGCATCGAACTGCGAGAGGCCAACCCTGCAATCCCCTGGAGACAGATTGCAGGCATGCGTGATGTGCTCATTCATGACTATCTGAAAGTGAATCTTTCCCGTGTCTGGCTCACTGTTTCCACCGATCTTCCCGATCTGAGCACAACCGTGACACGGCTCCTCAATCAGGCTTGAACCTGACCGCCCACAACCCCAGTGGTGTGGCCCTGGCCCCTAGTTACGACGCCTTTCTCGCCCTGGCTGCGGGCATTCCCTGGGATCAGGGCCGAAAAGCCCAGGGCAGAGAACCCGATCCCGAAGCGCTGCTGGCTGCCTGCCAACAACTGGCGGGGCAGCCCGTGGACTGCGTGTCGGTCGACATGCCCCTGGCTACGACTCCCATCACCAGCCGTCGCGCCGCCGACACCGCCATCGCCAGCCGCTTCGGGCCGAAGGGTTGCTCCGTGCATAGCCCATCAGCCGAACGTCCCGGTGCCATCGCCGATCAGCTGCGCGAACGTTTCGCCGAGCTCGGCGTTCCCCTCCACATCACAACCCCCCATCGCCAAGGGCCGGCCCTGATCGAGTGCTACCCACCCGTGGCCCTGCTGGCCCTGCTCAATCGCGACTACCGCGTGCCCTACAAGGTGAGCCGATCAGCCCACTACTGGAAGGCGGAGCAGCCACCTCATCGCTGGAGCCAATGAAAAAACATGCTCGATGCCCTGATCTGCGCCTGGATCGGCATCGAACACCTCAGAGGCCGCACCGTTGGCCTGGGTGATGCCACCGCGGCCATCTGGGTGTCTCAGGCCCTGACCAACCACTCACCAGAGTGAGGCCAATCACAAACCGTATGCACCAACAAGGTGAACGACAAAACCGCCCAACCAGCCGATACTGACTGGAGAGGACAGGCGTTATGACCAGCTCGGCTGCCCTGAATGCTCTCAGCCCTGATCAGGTGCTTCTGCTCCTGCGTGAGCGCCAAGGCGTCTGGAGACAGCGCTACCAACTGCAACGCATCGGCCTGTTTGGCTCCACCGCCCGCAACCAGGCCACGTCGAGCAGCGATGTGGATGTGTGGGTCGAGCTGGATCCTCTCACGCCCTACGCCACCGTGCATCTCAAGCAGGAACTGGAAGAGCTGCTGAAGCGCCCGGTGGATCTCGTGCGCTTGCGTGAGCGCATGAACCCCGCCCTGAAGCGCGCAATCCTGCAGGAGGGCATCAGCGCATGAAGGCTGATCGGCTTCTATTGCTCACCCCCCTGCGGGAGGCACTGGAGCGGATCGCACGCAAGGCTGAACCATTGCTCGCGGACCCCTCTCTGCTGGATTAAGAGGATGGCCAAGATCGCCTTGACGTGATCTGCATGCAGTTCCTGGCAGCCGGTGAGGCCTTAAAGCGGCTAGAGAAACAGAAACCAGGCCTGCTCACCACCAACTTCCCGGAAATCGACTGGAAGGGGGCCATGGGGTTTCGCGATGTGATCGCTCACCAGTACTTCGATCTCGATGCGGAGCAGGTGTTGCTGATCTGCCAGGACGCGTTGCCCGGTTGATTAAGCGCCATTCGAACGCTCGAATCAGAAGCTCAGAGGCAGACCTGAGGGCTCAAACAAAAACAACGACTGATGATCATTAAGGGACTTAACGGCGATTTGATGAACGCTGGCCTCACTGAAGGCAGGGTTAATCCCCTGATCTGTGCCTGGAGCGGCATCGAACACCTCGAAGGCCGCACCATTGGCCTGGGTGATTCCACCGCGGCCATCTGGGTGCCGTGATCGCCGATCGATCGGAACCCAGCAACGGCCAAAGCGCCTTCGGCGTTGCTAGTCACCCACAAGTTCTCAACGGTGACCATGGTCAGGTTCTGCTGCAGCTCAGCCGTGATCACACTGTTGCTCGCCCTGCTGGCAGGGATCCCCGCGCCAGCCCACGCCGCCACCCCCTGTGAGCTCGGGCCCGGGTCTCCCGCCACGCTGCCGGAGATCAAGCCGGGATTCCTGAAGGGCTATCTCGAGCAGGAGGCGATGGCCGATGCCCTGGCCCTGCTCGAGGGTCCGCCGCCTGCAGGCAGCGCCGCTGCAGCCCTCGATCAAGCCCAGGCCAACGCCAGCTTTGCGCTGCGCGACTCAGCCCGCTGGACGCTCGCCGCCAGGGATGCCGATCTGCACTTCCCAGCAGCGGCCATCAGCTTCTCCTGCGCCCTGGGCGTGCCGATCAATGCAACGGACACGCCCAGATTGCTGCTGCTGATGCGCCGCAGCATGACCGATCTGGGGCTCTCCACCGACCCCGCCAAGAACCGCTACCAGCGCAAGCGCCCGTTCATGGTCAACAACCAGCCCATCTGCACACCTGCAGACGAACAGGGCCTACGCGCCAACGGCTCCTATCCCTCGGGCCACACCGCGGTGGGCTGGGGATGGGGATTGATCCTGAGCACGATCGCGCCGGAACGCAGCGACGCACTGATCGCCAGAGGCCGGGCCTTCGGTGAAAGCCGCAGCATCTGCAACGTGCACTGGATCAGCGATGTGCAGGCCGGTGAGTTGATGGGTTCAGCAACCACCGCCAGGCTTCAGGCTGATCCGGTCTTCCAGGCCGATCTCCAGGCAGCACGCCAGGAAGTGCAGGCGCTCAGAGCCCGGCAGGCCCAGCCCAATGGCGACTGCAGCCTGGAGGAGGCTGCTTTAGCGATTCGCCCTTAGCGAAGGAAAGAGGCAGGGCACTCAGCCGAAGGTCTTCAGCAGCGCGAGTGCCTCCAGCTCCACCACCAGAGCGCAGCAGCGCTCAATCCATTCATCGTCGAGCAGCATCGCCCGCGAGGTGATGTTGGGATCCATCTGCCAGTTGTGCAGAAAAAGCACAGAACTGAGGCAACGCAACGCAGCGAGTTGAAGATCAGCCCAGGCATCGCTGACGCTGTAGTCCTTCACGCCGTGGGTCTGCAGGCTCTGGTGCCACTGCCTGCAGAGGTCGTGTAGCCGCCCTCGCCTGGCGGGCATCGGCACGCTCCCGCCGATCAGGAAGGCGAGATCCATCGCAGCCATCGAGCGTGTGGGGGTGCCCCAGTCGAGGAGCACAACATCACGCTGCGTGGCGGTCCTGGCAAACAGCACATTTTCAACCCGCAGATCCCCGTGAACCAGGGTGAAGGGCCGCTGAGCGATGGCCGCATCGATGGCCTGGGAATGCTCAATCACCAAAGCGATCGCTTCAAGAGCCTCAGGTTCAACACGCAACTCGTAATCCTCCAGGAAGCTGCGATGAAACGCCGACAACGTCTCGCTGCTGCCCTGAAACCAGAACTGGTGATCAGGCAACCAGTCGAGGTTCAACAGCGATGAAGACGTCCAGAAGCGGGCATGCACCGCGGCCATGGCCTCGAGAACCTGCCCGCAGGCCATGGCATTGATGCCACGCACTTGGTTCCCCGCGGCCATCATCGAGAGGTCTTCCAGCAACAACCAACGCCCCTCATCGCTGGAGCCATTGCCCGTTGCGTAGACATGCGGCACCAACGGCGCCAGTTGAGGAGCCAATGTGCGATAGAAGCCCACCTCCCTTTGAAAGGAATGGAGACGATCCGCCAGGTCGCGGCCAACCGGATCATCACTATCGATCTTGAGAATCAACGACGGCAGCAGAGCGCCTGAGGGGCCTCGCGGCTTGAGACGCATCGTGTTCGAAGCAAATCCCTGAGGCACGCCCAGAGCTTCAATCTCCAGCGCTTCGACACCAAGATTCAATTGCGTGCTGAGCCAGTCCGAATCAATCGCATCACCAGAAGGAAGAACCGGCATCAAGGCATCCGCTTGCGGCTTGCGCAACACTGAATCATGCAACCCTCAAAAGCAGGGACAACCCGATGCAGCCCATGGCCAAGCTGGCAGAACTCAAGCTCAAACGTGTTCAGCAGCTGAATACGGCCGATAGCCCATTCCTGATCCGCAAGCACAAAGAGATGCTCAATTGGATGATGCGCACGTTCGGGCTGGACACCTACGGCTTGACCTGGGCGCAGTTCGGCAAAGGGGTGGGTCTGGGTGCCCTGGCCACGTGGCTGCTGCTGCGTTGAACCATGGCGTTGAAACAACGGATCGCTGAATGCTGATGAAGACGAACATGCCACTCCTGGCAGCTGTTCTCAGCTGCGCGCTCTGCGGAACAGCGGCCTGCAAGACCGCCACCAGCCCAGTGCAGGTGTCGCAAACCCAGCAGCAGCGCAGTGATCGCGTTGTGGGCTATTGGACGTCCTCCTCCGGTGCCGACATCACTCTTGCCTACACAGGAAGGGCCGAGAGTCTCTGGATCCAGGTCTTCCCCAAACCAGGGCGCGCCGATCCACGCGTGGATTACACGGCCCGGTGGTTGAGCAACGACCTCTTCACTTACACGGATCTCAGTGGGTCCACCATTGAAGGCCGCGTTTCAGCGAACGGAACCATGGTTGAGCTCAGAGGAGCCGATGGCTGGAGTGGGATCTGGCGGCGCAAGCGCTGATCCATAACCAAACGATCGCGACGGCGGAGAAAGGGCTTTCCCCGTGGAAAACCCAGGTTGCCATTCAGCAAGCCCTAGACAACAACGAAAGGAGTCACCTCGATCGTGCTGCTTAAGGTGAGGCTGGCATGAAAAATTTCAAACACCGTGTCGATCCGCTGCGCTTCAAATTTAGAGATCTCCAATGTCACAGCGAGGTGATCGAGAAAGTAGCGCTCATCTGGTTCAAAAGGGCCATCGGAACGCATCAGTTCTGAGGCCATGGCATAGGCCGTCATGCTCTGTGCTTTCGTAAGACACTTTGCCGCATGAAGCATCATTTGATGAGCCCCGACAGAACGCCGTAGCTCCAGGAGTTCATCCAACAGGGCAATCATTTCGCCATCAGCCATTCGACAGAAAGGCTCGCGTGCCCGCTTTTGTGAAATGACTGTCCCAGGACACAGCTGCAAACCCCACAGCTGCAAATGCCGTTAGAGAATCCATAACCAGGCAATGGCGAACCACCGTTATGGCTTCGGCTCAGCAAGCGTTGTTGTGGCAGCCAATACAAGCCTGAAGCCTTAAGAGGATTGACTGACCGATCAACACGATCGCTGAGCCGTGGCACGCATTTCATGGACAAGCAAATCCTGGGCCAGAAGGGTGAGAGCAAGACCCATCAGAGCAAGAGCCAAACCCTGATTGCAGTCAGACGCAACCGCTACATTTCGGGATAACTCCAGACGTTTTCCCCAAGAAAAATGCATCCAGCCCAGTCAATCGAGAAATTCTCCCGCGAGATTGATAGCTCTAACGATCCGCAGGCATTGCGCAGGATTGCCAAGGATCTTTTAATCGCCTGGAAACAGCAGCAAGCCGCCTCAGCCTGGGTTCTGCGTCAGACCCATGGCCTCTGAATACTGTTTTCACCATTCCGACTCCAACGTTTCAAAAAACATTGAGCACCAATCAAATGGTCACTACAATTACGATGAAAGTAGACGCATTGCGTCTACTTCACACTGCTGTGGCTGAAGCTTACGCGAAGTGGCCCGGCGGCGATCCCAATGAGCAAGCCTGCCTGCTCAACATGAAAACCCAGCTGTAGGCAGCCTTGATGGACCATCTCCTCGAATGCGGTTCGATCTGAAGAATTCAAAAAACAGCACTGGCTTGGTATCTCGCTCCTGCAGAAGGCAACGATTGCGTTGAAGCAACTCAGAACACGCAAAAGCGCACATCCACAGCATCACCGTTGAGCACCCTGTAGCGGTACAGGCCGGCACGGGGTGTTCTGATCCGCCGATAGCCCGCGGGTTCGGCCATGGCATCGGTCTCCTCGCCCGGATAGAGCACCATCACCTGCAAAGGAACCGCCTCGGGCCGTGGATCAAGGCGTGGCTCGATCCGCCACTCCTGAGCGCCACCCAGTTGCGAATTGAATCGGCACCACCGGAATCGGCGCTGCCGAAGCCGCTGCACTCAGCAACGGCAGCAGCATCGATGCGAACCCAGCAAAAAACGAACGGCGCATGCGCGACCCAGTGGCTGCACCGATGATGATGTTGGACAGCCACCGCATCACGCACAACATGATCAGCATTGCACTGGTGATGGGTTCTGCACTCCTCCTCGGTGGGATCAACGCCATCACAGCGAGCAGTGCCGGGAAGGCCATGGCCGCCGAGCCCCAGCAGGCCTTGGCGATCCTGCTCAAACAGCTTGATGCCAAGCCCTTGGGCCTCTACGACGGGGTACGACTGCTGCGCATCAACAAGCCGAGGGGCGGCAGCCTCACCGTGAGCGTGAGCTGCGAGCGCGAGCAGTGGCGCGTTCAGAACAGCGACAACCCACAAGGTCGTCCCAGCTTCTACGACGCCCCGTTTCTCGCAGCGAAAGGGATCAGCAGCACCTGGGTGTGCACCGGGCCGGCCAGGGTTTTGCAGTGACCAACGTGCACTTGCCCCAGGCATGGGATGCCCGCTACCAGCAGGGGACGGACGGCTGGGAGTTGGGCAAGGCCGCTCCTCCGCTGCAGGCCTTTCTTGAGCACCACCCCAGGGCACCCCAACCCGATGGACCGGTGCTGGTTCCTGGATGCGGACGCGGCCATGAAGCCGCGCTGCTGGCCCGCCTGGGCTTTGAGGTGATCGGGCTGGATTTCAGCAGCGAAGCCATCCGCGAAGCGCGGCGCTTGCATGGCGAGCACCCACGCCTGCGTTGGCTGCAGGCCGATCTCTTCGATGCCGATGCCCTCAGCGGGGCAGGCCTGGCCAGCGGCAGCCTCAGCGGCGTGCTGGAGCACACCTGCTTCTGCGCCATCGACCCCAGCCAACGGGCGCACTACCGCAGCACAGTGGATCGCCTGCTGCGCGCCGAGGGTTGGCTGCTGGGCTTGTTCTTCTGCCACCCCCGGCCAGGCGGTCCCCCCTTCGGCAGCGACCCGGAGCAACTGGCTGCGAGCTGGGCGCAGATCGGCTTTCACCCCCTGATCTGGGAGCCGGCCCAGGGCTCGGTGGCCGGCCGCAGTGAGGAGTGGCTTGGCTTCTGGCGCAAACCAGAGCAACGCAGCGCCTGAGATCGCGATCAGCCAGGACTCTGCGCGTCGCAGGCATCCAGGGTGATGCGCCATTCGCCGTTGTCGCCTCGCTCCTGCAGAAAGCCACTGTTGCCTCTGCTCCACCAGGTCACGGCATGATCAGCGCTGTAGCGGGCACCGGAAGCGGAGGCCACCTGGGGCAAGGTGAGGCGCCGCCCATCGGGCAGGCGCAGGCGCACGAACGCCAGCGACTGATCACTGAGCGAGCCGTAGTGCGCCTCAATGATCTGGCTCCCGCCGCAGCGGTAGCGAACCACCTCTCCCGGAACGACGGACAGACCGATCAGGCCCAGCAGCAGGCTGCCGGGCAGAGCGTGGAAGGGCATGGATTCTGGCCTTCAGGCGTCATGGTCATGATGACCTGTCGGTTCAAGGCGATCAGATCGTCAGGCTGCACGCCGCTCCCCCTGAAGGGTTAGCAACCCTTCAGAGAGCATCTCCGGTCATGCTGAAACGTCTCAGTAAAGAATGAAAAAGCAGGCCTTGATTAAATTGCCACGCATGCGTGATCCGTTGGCGTGGGAACGAGCAAGCGCTTGATGGCCTTCCTGGCCGGTCTCCTGAGCGTCATCCTTCTGTCAGCTGTTTCTCTGCGCGCTGCTCCGCAGTCAACCGGCGTTCAGTCTCTGGATCAGCGCTATGAGAGCGCTCTGCCGGTGATTCCTCTCCAAGAGCAGCCGTTTTTCCCGAGCTCGTGCGCCGCACGGACCTCTGGCGGCATACCCCGCTGGGACAGGTGGTGGGGGAGTCTCCTCAGGACACCCTGCTCAACTTTTACGCCGTCATGGCGGATGTGTCCTCTCTAATTGAAGATGTCGAGACCTCGCATCGCCAGAATCCCGGTCTGTTCTGGAACCGCCAGGCCCGCGCCGAGATCGAAGAGGTGGAGGTGCTCTTCAATGCGGCGGTGGAGGCTCTCGATGGCTCGTCGTTTGCGCTGGGCGTTCGCCCCTATCTCAAAAACGAAGCGGCCATTCAGCTGAAGCAGGTTCTCGATTTCATCTTCAACAGCAGCCGGCAGAGCATCTCCATCCCCGATGCCAGCGCCATGAAAGCGCTCAATGACGGGCGCTCCAAAGACACGCAGTCGTGGACGCTGCCGGGATCATCGATTGTTCTCACCAGTGAGCTGGCTGACAATCCGCTCAACAGCACGTTCCTGTTCTCAGCCGAAACCGTGGCCGAAGTCGCCAGCATGTATCGGCAGGTGCAACAACAGATTGCGGATCTCGATGATCAGGCGTACCTCACCCGCTCGTTCTACCAAGACTATGTGCACCAACCTGGCCGACTGTTTCCGCCCAAGTGGTATCTGAATCTGCCGGCTGGGGTCCGCACCGTTCTCGAAACCAGGGTGCTGTTCGGTCAGACCCTGTTCCAGCTGATGGTCTCAATGATCAGCATCCTGCTGCTGCTGATGCTGCTGGCCAGACTTTCCCGCCTGCTGATCCGCTGCTACAAGCGCAGATCCCATGATGCAGAACTGATCCGGACACTCGATTCCCTCGCCTGGAAGCGGGTTGTGCTGGTGCTGCCGATGGTGATCGCGACGAAAGCCGTTGAAGTAATCATTGACCATTACCTCAACTTCACCGGCACAGCGCTGGTGGTGCTCACCTTGCTGTTCGAAGCGGCCTATTTCAGCCTGTCCGTTCTGCTCGTCTTTCTGTTTTTCGAAGCGCTGGGACGCACTCTCTCTGTAGGACTGGTGCGGCTCTCCGGGGATCAGGCCATCTGGAAGTTGTCGAGAACCAGCAACCGGATGATGTCCATTTGTCGAATCATGTCAGGAGTGGTCGCTGTAGTGCTGATCTACAAACTTCTGCTGCAACTGGGTCTGTCGCCAACGTTCGTGCTCGCACTCTCCACTGTGCCCGGCCTGGCGATCGGTCTCGGTGCGTCCAAGTTGCTCGGCAATCTCTTTTCCGGCTTGTCACTGCAAACCGATCGGCCGCTGAAAGTGGGCGAGTTCTGCGCAATCGGCGACACCCAGGGCTTCCTCACGAAGATCGGTCTGCGCTCGGTGGAGATCGAAACCATCACTGGCAGAGTGACGATTCCCAATTCCGTTGCTGATGACTGCATCATCAACAACCTCTCCCGCAATTCTGTTGCCTCCGGTGCAGTGCCGCAGCAGGGACTGGATCTGAGTTTGGAGCTCGACCCCGACAATCCATTCAGTCCAGACCAGATGACGGATCTCCTGGCCCTGGCGAGGAGCTACGTCGCCAGCCAGCCGAATCTGATCAACCCCTACCTCACCATCGAACTGGAGCCAGTCTCACCCCAGCGACTGCGTTGCATCGTACGGATTCACGTCGAGACCTGGCGTGACTACATCGACATGCAGGAGACACTGACGCTGACCTTCAACCAACTGATTGAGCGGGTTGATCGTTCCCACTTCATGCTCGGGGTGTCGTACGACAGCAGCGATGAACAGCTCGCGGCCATTCCGAAGATTCTTGGTGAAATCATCGCGCGAACACCAGGGTTTGAACTCAAAGCCTGCCGCCTTCTTGAAATCGCCGAATTCAGCTACAACTTCAAATGCCAGCTCTTCTGCCCATCGTTGAGCTACGAGCAGTTCCAGGATGCGATCGATGTGATCAATCGTGAGCTATTGCACGAACTGGCAGCGGCTGGAATCGTGATCCCGTTCCCCACCGCGATTGAAATCCAGAAGGACGATGGCTGAAGAACACGGCTCTGAACTCGCTGAGCGTATGGCCTCGCCATTGCCAGCAGTCCTCATCGGTCATTGAGACGAAAAGAAACCGTTCTCACAACAGGCATGAACGTTCTCCTGGCAGGTGTGTTGTTCACGCTTGCACGCTGAGGGGGAGACGAAGCAAGCAGTTGCGGTGATGAGCCGTCTTCGGCTTTCGCCAAATGTCTCCTGATCGTGATTTCCAACGTGTCATCTGCCTGCTCAGTGACATGAGCAGGATTGTTGATGGGCGGTCTCAACGGCATTGAGGAGTCAGCAAGAAGCAGAGAACGACCATCCCTACTGACGAAGCCACAGGCTGTGAAACGATGGATTAGGCCATTAGATCGACAGCAAAATCAAAACTCCAGACGGCATCCTGGAAATCGCGATCACCTCCGTTGGGCAAATCCTCAAAGCCAATCAAATTGGTTCCGAGGCTCATGAAGTGCTCAAGGCCATCGCTGTTCGCCTCGGCAAAAGCAACGTAAGTATCCCCGCCACTCACCTGGGCGTAAGGAGCTAGCAGAACACCACCCAACACCTGAGCATCAAGGGTGCGTGTTTCTCCATCCTCGATGAACAACCCTGAAAGGCTGTCGATACGGTTGTCCTGACGGATGGCCTCATTGATGTAGTTGGGGTGACCGGGTCTCAGTGTGTTTCCATCTGCGGCCACGACAGCACCATCTTTGGATTGAATGACATACCAACCGGTGACGGAATCAAACGCAGCCTCACGGCCGTAACCGAGGCTGAGTTCGATGATTTGATCATTCGCGAAGGCTGTGAAGTCGAGAATGGGCGCTTGATTTTGTAGATCGGCAATCAGAGGGTCGACTCCCTGGAAGCCAGGCGTGATCGCGATGGTGGCTTCAGCGCCATTGGGAGTGAAGAGACTGACAGACTTGCCATCAACCGCAAGGCTGGTGTCGAGCCAATGAAGGCGTGGATCGTCCAACCCTGAAAGCTGATCAAGAGAAGCGCCCTCCACTTCAAAGAACATCAAGCGCTGACCATTGTTGGCAAGGATTTCACTAGAGAAATCGAAGCCTGCAGGCATGGCGTTTAAATCAACGGAGGCTCCAAGACTGGAGATCAGAGTGCGTGCCCGGTTACGAAAGAGGGTGAAGTTGAAATCTTGGAAATTCTCGTAAGGATTGAAAAGCACATAACCAAGGCTGCTGGTTACTGATGGACGTTGATCAAGATTTGCAGACAACCGAAAATTAACGGTGCTGAAGGGCACTTCGCTGGAGGCTGAACTTGAATCCAGACCAGAAAGCAGAATCTGCCGTGAATCAACAGCCTGAAACGACGGATTCAAGACAATGCTTGCGAATGCAAGATTCACGTTGTCGGTGAATTGCCTCTGGGAAGCATTGGCAGAAATATCCACCCTATCTGCATAACCATTCTCAGATAGATCGTAGAAACGTGAGCCAGCACCAGAGATCGGGTCGTAAGTCGAGACAGAGGCTCTTCTCGAGAAGCGGGAAAGGTACTCCTGAATAACAGCTTCTTTCTGTCCTGTAGCCCTTGCTTCAGATAAGAGCGCTTGCAGATCGATATTAGAGATCAAAGCAAACATCCAGGCATCGGACCTGGCAGGAGAATCATTCGCATCGACCAATTTGAGCTGGTCGAATGAATCAATCACAAGCGTTGAGCGAATGGAATAGCTGGCATCCTCGACAGGAAGAAGCGCCAAGCCCGTATTCACAACAGGAGTGATGGTATAGGCATTAAAAATCGATGATGCACTGTGTGATGCAGGAATTCTTGCCTGAATAACTTGATCACCGCCAGGAACAGCGAGGTTTTCAAAGTAGTCCTGATCAAAAGCAAGACTGCTGCCATAGAAGTTGGCACGCGTGGAGGCATAATCAGGGACAAGCCTGAGCACTGCCGAGGCTTGATCGATATCATCAATCGCACGGACAGAATAAGCCAGTTCAATCGTATCGCGAGGCGATGCAAACTCTTTTTGATTCACAACCAAGTTGTAGAGATTGACATCGGAAGGGAAGGTGAAGGGCATGATAATGTCACCATTTTCTTCACGACCGCCCCTGTAATCAAGCCCCTGTGGATCCAGAATGTTGAGGAATTTAATCGCAGTATCTTTTGCAGATCCATCGGCTATTCTCTGTTCGCTAACACCAATGTCATAAGCCGATACGTAGTCCATAACCTCACGCCAGGCATTGGCATCGTGAAGGACGATTTCGATTTTGATATCAACATCTGGCTCACGAAGCATGCCATCCAATTGAATTGCAATGGTGCTGTTAGCTTGATTGCCTCGTTTATCGAGATTAGCAGCTGCCTTCTGATTAAGATCAACATCAGAGACATGGATTAGCTCGGTGCTCGCAAGGCGCTCTCCCAGATCTCCGGTGAAGCTGTAGATAAAACTTCCTTGACCTTTCGTTCCAGCGATAAGAAGATCATCGTGTGGATCATACTGAATAGTTTTGATATAGCTTCCGGGAGCTGTTCCCTCAGGCAAACCTTGCCATGGCATGGATTGAAAGGCGCCAGACAACAGTCCGTCGCCATCCAATTCAGCCGACCAAATACCCTGCAATCCACCGATCACCAACCGGTCGGCTCGTTGAGAATTACCTGGGACAAAGACGAGTGCTTGATATCCATAACGATCATTATCATCGAATGGCAAACCAAGCTCAGCAAGCTTGAGGAAGATCAAGGTTCCATCCGATTGCTGAATGCCTAAAACCTGATCCTTAGCAGAAAGCGCCGGCGTAAAGTAATTTCCAAAAGATAAAGACTGACCACCCTGAATCCAGTACATCGTGTCACCATTACCCTGAGGAGAATGGGCCAAGTCAACAACTGAGCCATTCGCAATGAATTGTTCGCGGTTCTCCCCTAAACCAATCTCTTCAAGGGTATAATCACCATCTGAATTAGAAGATCTGCCATAAATAGTTGGATTGCCGCTGGGATCCAGTGCTCCAATGTAAAGGCTGCCGATGTTTGCCATATCGGCGCTTCCTTGATTATCAATCGCCGTTGGATTGAGAAGGTTGCCGTTAATGGGCTCAAAATCTGATTTAAGCAGAGGCCTGAGAACGATTGCATTGCTTGCTGCTAGCTCACTAGGCTCGATTGTTTCATAGATATTGAGCAAGCCAGAGAAGACGATGCGATTACTTTGATAAGCATTAGCTTCCGAAGGCAATATGAATGGTGTAGTATTAAATAAATAGTATTGCGATTCGCTGGTCCATTGCCAAGGAATCGCTGACTGATCAGACGATCGCCTCAAGAAGAAATTAGCGTTTTGCCTTGAACTGATATAACCCCTTTCATCATAAAGCACCTTCGCCAAAAGGCCATCACCTAAATATTGTTGAGAACTCAAGTATCCTGCATAAGTGCCGTCATCAGTTGCATCATCGAAAAAGGCCAGTTGACCATCCCCCCTCCAGAAGTTAGTGGCATAGTCATCGCCGTAGTAGCCGAGCGAAGCAGCATTATCTTGATAAGAACTGGCAATGCTATTGCTCTGGGATGCCCAGCTCACCATGTTGGTTTCAAGCGAACTCAATCCCTTTGTCGTCAGTGATTGCCACCAGGCATCTGGCGATGCCGTGCTCCCGAATGGAGTGGTTTGCAGGGCCAGCTCCCAGATGCCACCATCATCAGTCTGAATTAACTTCGTTCCAGTGGCACTCTCATAAAAAGCGATGGAGCGACTATCGGCATGGGGTTGGCCGGGTGAAAATGGTGTAACAACTACATCATTGACCGTATCAATTTTGGGGCCATAAAGAGTCTCACTAATCTTCGGCTCTACGCCGCTGAAATCAACCCGTACGAGACCGCCATCATATGTAGGACTTTGCAGCGTTGCTGATCCAAATTGATTACCGCCAACAAAAACTGCATTACCTGTTTCATCAAAGGGATCAACTGCAAAAGAAAAATTACCATAAAATTCAAGATTGGAGGCCTGGCTCGCTCCAATGTCCCCCTCAGCGATAGTTAAATCCTGATAGCCCAGCACCTCTCGCGTTTCCGGGTTGATTTCAAGTCGTATGATTCCGTTAATATAGTCTGGATTTGAAGAAAATGTCCCCAGAAATGCTACGAGACTGTCATTGATCAACTCAGGGAAAACTGCTACTCTCGCCACCTGTTTACCTTGCACAGCAAGCATTTGCTGAAGCTCTTCATAAATGTTTCCCGTCAAGGGGATGAAGCTAGATTGCCGTTGGTCATAAAGAGAAATGTAAGGAGAATTTCGATCATAGCCGGCATAAATAACGGTGTCCGCCCCTTTGCTGAGAGTTAAATTGCTATCGATTTGCTCAGTGCGCGCTGCGGTGATGCCCTGAGGCGTTGTTGTGATTTCAATGATGCCACCGCTGCCTGATCTATTGAAGCCGTTCAGATTGTCCCAACTGGTGGCGACAAGGTTGGCGCCGACCCACTCCATGCTGCGGATGTTTTGATTGTCAAGTGCTTCTGCAGCACCCTCCGCAACGGGCAGCCACTGAATCGAGCCATCATTTTGAATCGCACCAACTTGAACACCCTCACTTGGCGCACCGGAGGGGCCAGAGTTCGAAGGGTTTCCCTGACCCACAGCCAGGTATTCACCGTCGTCTGAAATCGAAAGCACACCGATCGATTGCGAGCCGATGTAGCCGCTGCCTGGCTTGCTGATCCACGTCCAGCGATCTCCCCACTGATCAGTGGCCTTGTCATACACGCGAAGATGCACCCCACCGTTGACCGCTCCGGCGTAGAGGAACACCTTGTCATTGGTTTCCTTAACTGCCAGACCGTTCGTGGCACCAGACACATAGGTTTCACCAAAATTCTCCTGAACACCGAGACGGCCCCACAGACCATCAATCAGATAGTCATTACCACTGGGAACCCAGAGGCCGGAAGCGATACTAGTCACGAAATAAAATTTTCTTTACATGGAAAAGTAGCAAGATCAAAGCTGAAGTCCGATCTCATTAAAGTCTTTTAATACAAGACTCGGCTTTCGTCTTGTGCCGACAAGAGACTACGGGGTCTAAAGCAATGTCGCCAAGATAATATTTTGAAAAAGTATCAGCAAAATTTGATAAGGGTCGATGTGACTCACTCAGACCAATGAATCCAACCTCTCGAGCGCATCCAGCTCCACCACCAGAGCGCAGCAGCGCTCAATCCATTCATCGTCGAGCAGCATCGCCCGCGAGGTGATGTTGGGATCCATCTGCCAGTTGTGCAGAAAAAGCACAGAACTGAGGCAACGCAACGCAGCGAGTTGAAGATCAGCCCAGGCATCGCTGACGCTGTAGTCCTTCACGCCGTGGGTCTGCAGGCTCTGGTGCCACTGCCTGCAGAGGTCGTGTAGCCGCCCTCGCCTGGCGGGCATCGGCACGCTCCCGCCGATCAGGAAGGCGAGATCCATCGCAGCCATCGAGCGTGTGGGGGTGCCCCAGTCGAGGAGCACAACATCACGCTGCGTGGCGGTCCTGGCAAACAGCACATTTTCAACCCGCAGATCCCCGTGAACCAGGGTGAAGGGCCGCTGAGCGATGGCCGCATCGATGGCCTGGGAATGCTCGATCACCAAAGCGATCGCTTCAAGAGCCTCAGGTTCAACACGCAACTCGTAATCCTCCAGGAAGCTGCGATGAAACGCCGACAACGTCTCGCTGCTGCCCTGAAACCAGAACTGGTGATCAGGCAACCAGTCGAGGTTCAACAGCGATGAAGACGTCCAGAAGCGGGCATGCACCGCGGCCATGGCCTCGAGAACCTGCCCGCAGGCCATGGCATTGATGCCACGCACTTGGTTCCCCGCGGCCATCATCGAGAGGTCCTCCAGCAACAACCAACGCCCCTCATCGCTGGAGCCATTGCCCGTTGCGTAGACATGCGGCACCAACGGCGACAGTTGAGGAGCCAATGTGCGATAGAAGCCCACCTCCCTTTGAAAGGAATGGAGACGATCCGCCAGGTCGCGGCCAACCGGATCATCACTATCGATCTTGAGAATCAACGACGGCAGCAGAGCGCCTGAGGGGCCTCGCGGCTTGAGACGCATCGTGTTCGAAGCAAATCCCTGAGGCACGCCCAGAGCTTCAATCTCCAGCGCTTCGACACCAAGATTCAATTGCGTGCTGAGCCAGTCCGAATCAATCGCATCACCAGAAGGAAGAACCGGCATCAAGGCATCCGCTTGCGGCTTGCGCAACACTGAACCATGCAACCCTCCAAAGGCAGGGACAACCCGATGCAGCCCATGGCCAAGCTGGCAGAACTCAAGCTCAAACGTGTTCAGCAGCTGAATACGGCCGATAGCCCATTCCTGATCCGCAAGCACAAAGAGATGCTCAATTGGATGATGCGCACGTTCGGGCTGGACACCTACGGCTTGACCTGGGCGCAGTTCGGCAAAGGGGTGGGTCTGGGTGCCCTGGCCACGTGGCTGCTGCTGCGTTGAACAACTGCGTTGAAGCAACTCAGAACACGCAAAAGCGCACATCCACAGCATCACCGTTGAGCACCCGGTAGCGGTACAGGCCGGCACGGGGCGTTCTGATCCGCCGATAGCCCACGGGTTCGGCCATGCCATCGGCCTCCTCGCCCGGATAGAGCACCATCACCTGCAAAGGAACCGCCTCGGGCCGTGGATCAAGGCAATGCCTTGGGCGAATTGCCCCCCACCCCTTTGGCAGTGGATCCCTTCCCTTTGAGTGCAGATATTGGCAACGTTCCCTGGGCTGAGTGATTGGCTTCTAAGATTTGGCTCATCCCTTGATGGCTATATGTTTACGTCTAGCATCATCCGGTTGCGACGATTGATGCTCAATGTGAAAACGCGCCATTCGCAAATCGGCTGCATGCTGTTGTTATGCGGCTATTCTCGCCCTGAGGTGTCCCAGAAGGCTGGCTGCATAAATGGTTCTACAGCAATCGTCTCTCCCGTAAGATGGTCCGCAACTCCCGCATTGAGTTCAAGAATCATCCACGAATCGGGAAGCGTAAGTAAATGAGGATACGGTGTCTGTAGATTGGTCGGAGTGAATCCGTGTTTAGGGTAATAGGTTGGAACTCCAAGAACAAAAACGGCATCTGCGCCGATGGACTTAAGACATTTCACACCATTCTGAACCAGTTCCTTACCTACTCCATGCCCTTGATAATCAGGCAAAACGCCAAGCGGTGCCAGCAGGAAACACTTTTTGTCGGCGTGCTCTTTGAACACAAATGGCGTAAAGAGAATGTTCCCTACGACTTTTCCATCTCGCGTTGCGTTGACGGAAATCGTCTCTGGAAGAGAGAGGAAAGCCCCTGCGAGCGCCGCCGTCTCGTCGCCTTCTTCACCGAATGCCAAGCGGTGAACAATCTTGATAATCTCTATAGCTGTGTGATCCATTTTAGGTCGTCCTGAAGGTAGTTGGTGGGTCGTTATATACCGGCAATCGAGGTCGCCATGCCGCATAACGCCCTGCTAAGTCGGCCGAACCGAGAGTGAAACACAGCGCATACAATGGCGAAGCCATGCGCTGAGTGGAGCGTAGGTGAAGGTTCGACTTGAGCACCTTGTTAGATGCCACGCCTCTTTACCATTTTTATATGAGGAATTTTGGTTTTTGGAGATAGATATTCAACACCACTAACCTTAAACCCTAACCTGCTGTACAGAGAAACGGCGCTCACTCGCGCATTGAGGAAAACTTCTTTAGAGCCGGCACGTTCGCACTCTTCAAGTAGGTAGGACAACAGTTTCGACCCGTAGCCCTTTCGTTGCTCTGAAGGATTCACAACGATTTGTGATATCTGGAAAATACCGCCTTCAATGAAACTCAACCTACCGTATGCAATCAACCTTTCGCTTTCCACGATCGCAAAATGCCTACTCTTCGGCTCTAGTTCATCGTGAAGAACAGACTGGTCATACCGTGTACTCTCGAAGAAGAGTTCGTATCTTAGATTAAGGACTTCTTGGTAAAGCTTGCTTTCTTTTTGTATTTCTAAGAACACGGGGATTAACGTTTATCTAACGTCCGCAATCACCGGGCCGCAACAAGTAATTGTCCATTTGAAACTTCAGCTTCGCGGCTTCGGTGCATTGCTTGTTATGCCGCTTTCTGACACTAAGAGGCCTGCAGTGCCAGGTAGACTCCGGCTGGATCTTGAATAATAGCATACTTTGCCTCGGCGAATTCCTTAATAACCTTGCCACCGCTTTTGTTAACGCATCGAAGACTTTCCACAAAATCGTCGACCGGCAAGTAAATCAGCCAAACCGATGGGATTTCATTTTGCTCACTGCCCAACTGGTGGATTTCTGCTGCAGAAGTCTCATGGTCAATCTTCATCAGAAACTTCGCCACGAGGCCTTCGCTTTCCTCCGGTTCGATGGAATTGGCGTTCCATCCAATCACGTGTTGATAGAAGTCTCGACTCGACGAGGCGTTGGGAACCGCGAGCGAGAGCCATGAGATACAGCCTTGACGCACATCCTGAGAGGTATTTGATTCGCTAGGCGGAACTGGGATCATGCCAAACGCAGCCCCATCGGGATCGACCAGAACTGCCCATTGGCTCTGGCCATCATCGTCCTTGCCATGCATGAGTTCTTTTCCGCCCATCTCAATCGCACTTGCAGCGCTGGCAGCAACATCGGCGACCTGAAAGTGGGGCATCCACTGCAGTGGCAAGCTGTCGTATTCGGGAGTGCGAGCGCCGAGGCCGATGATGGGTGTGCCCAGGTTGTTCATCAGATCATCGCGCCAAAGTGGGGCTTCACCGGTCGTGAGGATTTTCGTGTAGAAATCGACTTCACGCTCATGATCAGGTACGGCGATATCAGCGCTCAGAACACCACCAACGCCGTGGACAAACGGGTTTTGCATAATTCATCTTCGGACATACTTCTTTCTAGTCAATCGGCCACAGTGAAATGCGAATCGTTAGAATCGTAACGTTCAAAATCACCCGGTCGCGACGAGAGATTCTCCACTGCCAAAACGCCCGACTTCGCGACTCGGGTGCATTTTTTTGTTATCCGCCGATTCAGGTCAGTGATTTGCGAAACACAACTTTGTCAACGCCAGCCTCATAGAAGTCCCGAATTCGTGCCTCGGTTTCAAATCCATTGTCGGAATAAAACTTCCGGACATAGTCAAAGTCATCAACGCCAGCGGTCTCTACCAGAATTATCCGTTGCCGTTTTTCAATCAACCACTCCTGAACATGTTCAAGCATTGCCTTGCCCCGCCCTTGTCGTTGACGATCCGGAGTAATCGCAATCCAGTACAGATTCCAAGTTCCGTGTGTCATCTTTTCCGGAGCCGCGTATGCAACGCCAACGGGAACGCCAGCATCTTCATCGGTGAACCAGACGTCGTTTTCATCAGGGGATCGAAGCATTCCCGCGAGCATGCCTGTTTGTTCGGGATCGAAGAGCCCAGAAGCGGTGGCCAACGCGATAAGTGCATCGCAGTCCGTTTCTAGTGTGGTGCGAATCATCGCAAGTCCATTCGTTGAGTGGCGTGAGTTTTTGGTCGATCTCTGCGTGACACTCGCAACGGCCAAAGGTTCGCGATTAGTCGGATAACATTGTTTCGGCGGTCCGCATAAGCTATCGCTAGATGGCTTTTTGCCGCATGAGATGCCGTTCGTATAACCTCCCAAGAACCAACTTCCTTCTCATAGCAAGAGCACCACACCTCTCACCAATGCGACAAGGTTTGTTACGCGGGCTGCATAAGACACCTAACATTTTGAACCTTGACCGAGCCACATACTCCTTCTAGAGATCATTTCAACTAATTCATTGATTGGAATAATGTTGTCTCAACGACGCTTAACACTTCATTAAGCGGATTTTTTTTGGGGGGGGCGAAACCAATAAAAACTTGTGTGTACAGTGACTTATTAGGCATCTTGCGAACGCTCGCCATCACCTGCTCGCAGAAAGCAATAGCAAAAGATCATCCGAGGGCTCAGTGGTTCTTTGGTGGCGGGACAGGTGCATGGCCGTGTTTGCCAGGCCTCTACACAGCGAACATCGCCTGAAGGACACCCAGCAGCTCAGTCAACGTAGTCTCCGACAGACTCCCCAATCGCTTGACGAGTCGGTCCCTATCGACGGCCCTCAGCTGGTCAGGCACAACATGACCTTCTTTGCCGTCAAACTTACAACGCACACGAAACGGGTATGGATGTCCGCCAGTTGTGAGCGGTGCAACAATGAAAGTGCGAAGGTAAGCATTCAGTTCGTCCGGCGACACTACGACACAAGGCCTCGTCTTCCTGATTTCAGATCCTCGCGTGGGATTCAACGCGACAAGGAAGATATCGCCTCTTGAAACATGTTCTTCAGTCACCATGACCACTCTTCATCATCAAACCGAGTGGCGCTCATCTCATCGAGAAGACCCTCCGGCTCGAACGAAGATGCCGCCTCTGCCCACCCAGCCCTCGGATGAGCCGACGGCCTGATGGTCAGAACCCCTGGAGCCGCCTCGATTTCGACTTCGTCGGCCAACCCCGCAACCTCAAGCAGCGGCTTGGCAAGACGGATCCCTCTCGAGTTGCCGATTTTTACCAGCTTTGCCCGAACCACGGCCACACCCTGCAGACGTACTCACATTGTAGCCACGGCGGTAGCTTCCCGCATCCCCCTTGCTCTGGCTAACGCTGGCCATCACCTGCCCGCAGAAAGCTGGGGCTGAAGTTCGCCCATGGGTTCAAGAATCCTGTGGCGGCGGGTCAGGTGCATTGCCGTGTTAGAGAGTGACAGAATTGCCGGGGTCAAGCAGGGGCAGGATCCTTACAGTAACCATCGCCAGCACCTCAGACGAAGCATGCTCAATCAGCTTCGCCTTCCTGGCACGCCAGTCAAGGCTCTTCAACTGATCAGCAAGAACGACACCAACCACACCACTGCCTTCAGGTAATGCCACTTCGAAGGGATAACCCTTGACGCGTGATGTGACCGGACAAAACAAGGCCAAGCCAACCCTCGCGTTGTAGGCCCTTGGCGAGATCACCAAAGCGGGACGCCTTCCAGCCTGCTCACTACCTGTCTGCGGTGTGAACTCCAGCCAGACCAAGTCACCCCGATCAGGGACATACGCAGCAGTCACTAAAAGATCTCCGCACCGACAGCTGATCCCGTATCGATAGCGGAATGGAGATTCTTCTCTGAGACCTCTGCCAAGAGATCATCGAGGCTGAGGCGAGCAGGGACAAACGGCTTCACGACAAGCTCGCCATCCTTGGTACTCAAGCTCACTTCAGTACCAGCGCCGAGGCCAACCTCCTCAGCAAGGCCACGAGGGATCCGCACCCCGAGGCTGTTTCCCCACTTCTGGACCCGCGTCTGCACAGCAACTCAGCGGCTATACAGGGAGTATACCCGTTCTGGGCGGCAACCGCTCCGCCCCCATCTCTCTAACGCTGCCGTTGAGTGGCAGGCAGAGATCTCTGCTTCTATTAGGGATCTATCAATTGCCTGTCCACTCGAGCGGCGCGTTCGAAGGGCCCGCTCAACAGAGCACCACCGCTGACTCTTGATTGGTCATTTGCACTCAGACCGCCTCCGCCTTCTCCTGAACTCCGGCACTCAGTTTTAATCCAAGTGCGGAGACCACTTTGAGAACAGTGTCAAAACTAGGGCTGCGATCACCAGACAGTGCTTTGTACAGGCTTTCGCGGGAGAGTCCTGTCTGACGAGCGATCTGCGTCATCCCCTGAGCACGTGCGATATCGCCGAGAGCCTTGGCAATGAAGGCAGCATCGCCATCAGCTTCCTCGATGCATGCCTCAAGATAGGCCGCCATTTCGTCGGGTGTTCTGAGTGTCTCAGCGACGTCGTAAGGCAGAGTCTTGATCTCCATCAACCGTTCTCCTTGATCAGACGGGCGAGCAAAAGAGCTTCCTCGATGTCTCTTGATTGGGATGACTTATCGCCACCAGCCAAGAGAATGATCAATGTGGAGCCTTTTTGCTGGAAATAGACCCTGTATCCAGGGCCATAGTTGATTCGCAACTCAGAGACTCCAGACCCGATGGGTTTGACATCCCCCGGATTGCCGCCAATAAGACGCTCAACCCTGGCTTGAACGCGCGCTCGGGCCCTGAGATCACGCAGATCTCTCAGCCATTGCGCAAAGCGCTCTGTTTGCTGAACTTCAACCACTCCTCTACTGTAGCCGCCTGGCTACGCGACCGCAAGCTGCGGATTTGCAGTAGGCCCCTTCTGCCTGCTCCTTCGAACGCTAATTAGAACGTCTGCGTAGCAACCTAGATCGCCTATATCGGCCCAGATAGCAGGGGATAACCCTTTCGTCTCCTCAACCGGCGAGAGGCGTTTTGATGGCGGCCCTGATGTTCTACGGACCCGCAAAACCTGACTCAAAGCAAATCTGCCGGGCTCGTTACGCCTGCAGGGCCTCGATTCAGCCCGTGCGTGTAGATCATTGTTGTCTTCACATCACTGTGTCCCAGAAGCTCCTAAAGGGTTCGAATGTCGGATCCACGTTCAAGCAAGTGGGTGGCAAAGCTATGGCGAAAGGTATGGCAGCTGGCGGGTTTGCTGATCTGCACTTCCCAGCAGCGGCCATCAGCTTCTCCTGCGCCCTGGGCGTGCCGATCAATGCAACGGACACGCCCAGATTGCTGCTGCTGATGCGCCGCAGCATGACCGATCTGGGGCTCTCCACCGACCCCGCCAAGAACCGCTACCAGCGCAAGCGCCCGTTCATGGTCAACAACCAGCCCATCTGCACACCTGCAGACGAAAAGGCCTTTTCAGCTTGCTGATCTTGGAGTTGTTGCAATCGACCGCCACTTCAGTCACGCCGCTACAACCTGAAGCTTTGACGCTGCGGACACCGGATGGGGATTTGCCCCAGCTCTGCCAGTCATAGATGCAGTTACCGATCAACCGATACCGCTGGCGGCGGGCTTCCTCTCTGCGGAGACGAGCAGCGCGTTCAGTATCAGCACGGCGTGCAGCAGCGATGCGGTCTTGATCGCGTTGACGTTGGATGCGATCTCGGATGGCTTGCTTCTGCGCTGAATCGGGCGCGGTATATGTGGTGCCTGGCAGACCAGTTAGTTCAGGCCAGTTTGTGCTCGATCGCATGCAGCACGGCAAAGTCAACTGTGAAGGCACCCAAAGGCAGACGAGCAGTCCAAATATGTCTGAACCCCCACCGCCGGTTGTCGTTTGTTGGAGGCTTCGTAGCTTCTGAGTGCTGTATCCGTTGATGCAATGGCGCACTCGATGCCTCTGGGTAAGAAGTTTCTGGCCGAACTCTTCGGCACTTTTTGGCTCGTGCTCGGAGGCTGCGGCAGCGCTGTGCTGGCCGCCAACTTCCCCTACGACAACCCAGGTGTGAATCCGCTGGGCCTCGGTTTTCTCGGCGTTTCTCTCGCCTTCGGTCTCACGTTGCTGACCATGGTGTATGCCATCGGGCACATTTCCGGTTGTCACATCAACCCAGCGGTGAGTTTCGGTCTCTGGGCCGGTGGACGCTTCAAGAGTCGTGAACTCATCCCCTACATCGCCGCTCAGGTGATCGGTGCCGTGATCGCCGGTGGTGTGATCAAGCTGGTGGCCAGCGGTCGACCCGGCTTCGTGATTGAAGGGGCCAATGCCCTGGCCACCAACGGCTACGGCGCCAACTCCCCCGGTGGCTACAGCTTTGTAGCCGCTCTGGTGATCGAGCTGGTGCTCAGCATGTTTTTCCTTTTGGTGATTCTGGGCGCCACCGACAGGCTTGCTCCCTCTGGCTTCGCCGGGGTGCCGATTGGTTTGTCTCTCACTCTGATTCACCTGATCAGCATTCCGGTCACAAACACCTCGGTGAACCCCGCCCGCAGCACCGGTGTGGCGGTGTGGGTCGGCGGAGATGCCATGGCCCAGCTCTGGCTTTTCTGGCTGGCGCCCATCGTCGGCGCCCTCATTGCCGGTTGGGTGTATTCCAATCTTCTCTCTGAGAAGGAAGCTCGCGCCTAAGCGCTCAGGTTTGCAGGGCGTTTATGAGCGGCTCCACCAACTGAGGAAGCAACAAAAAACCCCGCCATTGCTGACGGTGTGGTGTGTTGAGCCAAGGTTTGTTATGGCTCAGCATGGCTTTGGGTGGTTCAGGCAACAACTCACCAGATATTCAGCGGAACCTGGTACGGCGCTCATCACCAGAGCATCCATGGCGAAGAGGATGAAATCGTTGTGGTGTTGAAGCCATGATTTGCTCTAATTACATGGGGCAGTCTTGCGGACTCGAGTGTTGTCTCGAGAAAGCTGAGCAGTTTGCCTTCTTCGAGATATCCGAACCTCCACTCGCAGAGTTCTGCCCCCTGATTCAGCGCTACGGGGATGTTGTTTCTGACATCCAGGCCAAGAAGTCTCAGGAGCCAGGTCATCACTGGTCAACAGTTCGCTGGGAGGAGTAACGCAAGGTCTCGGCTACAAAATGCATTGCATAAAGCGGGCGTATGAAATGGATTCGTGCATCGGCTGAGTGCAACTGCTCAAAGCATTCCCCGCTTGAGCACTCAGCAGCTCATTCAGCTTGGACCTGCCTACGTAAACTGGGATGAATTGACTGGGCGTCGCTGACGCCTTCGGCAAAGGGGTGGGGCTGGGAGCCCTGGCCACGTGGCTGCTACTGCGTTGAACAACCGCGTTGAAGCAACTCAGAACACGCAAAAGCGCACATCCACAGCATCACCATTGAGCACCCTGTAGCGGTACAGGCCGGCACGGGGTGTTCTGATCCGCCGATAGCCCGCGGGTTCGGCCATGGCATCGGCCTCCTCGCCCGGATAGAGCACCATCACCTGCAAAGGAACCGCCTCGGGCCGTGGATCAAGGCGTGGCTCGATCCGCCACTCCTGAGCGCCACCCAGTTGCGAATTGAATCGGCACCACCGGAATCGGCGCTGCCGAAGCCGCTGCACTCAGCAACGGCAGCAGCATCGATGCGAACCCAGCAAGAAACGAACGACGCATGGGCGATGCACTGGCTCAACGGATGATGATGGACAGCCACTCCATCACGCACAACATGATCCGCATTGCACTGGTTGTGGGTGGGGCACTCCTCCTCGGCGGGGTCAACGCCATCACAGCGAGCAGTGCCGGGAAGGCCATGGCCGCCGAGCCCCAGCAGGCCTTGGCGATCCTGCTCAAACAGCTTGATGCCAAGCCCTTGGGCCTCTACGACGGGGTACGACTGCTGCGCATCAACAAGCCGAGGGGCGGCAGCCTCACCGTGAGCGTGAGCTGCGAGCGCGAGCAGTGGCGCGTTCAGAACAGCGACAACCCACAAGGTCGTCCCAGCTTCTACGACGCCCCGTTTCTCGCAGCGAAAGGGATCAGCAGCACCTGGGTGTGCACCGGGCCGGCCAGGGTCCTGGAGTGACCAATAGGCGCCTGCCGCACAAGCTGACGCAGCCGTTCCGGCTGGAGCCGCGGCTCCAGCATCTGCAGAAATTTCGCAGTAGTTCTGCGACTCTTCGCGGGAAGATGACCCTCAACGGCCATGAAGGCCTGAAACTCCTTCTCCACCCGCAATGCCTGGGCCGACGCCATCCATGCAGAAGGGTGAGCAGGTCAAAGACCCCGATCTGTACCAGAACAAGGCCGTAAACCAACTGAATCGAGGCCTGCAGCGGCATCAGTTCCAGAAGGTCATTCACGAAGGGCAGCAAGGCCACACCCATCAGACCCCCCGAGTTGCAGCCATCGGTGGGTCGTATCAGAACGACTGAAGCGACTCGCCATGGAGAGACGAGACTGCCAATAACAACCCACCAGAACAAAAGAGGTGAAATAAATTCCGAGGGATGGCGGTTGCTCCCTGAGATAGCGATTAATGGCCTCACTATTAAGCAAGACAGCCGGTCAGGGCGATCATTCTGCAGCAAAAGTGACAGAAAACTAAGACCATAAATAATATCCGTGAGTCGCTCAAGACGTGAAAGGGAGCGAACTTCGGCATCCATGATTGGAGCGTCAACAGGATCGAACTCGACAGCAGGTATCGTCTGGATCCGTCAACTACGCACAGCCTGAACCGAAGACCTATCTGGCACAAGACGGCTCCTGGCCCAACAACGCTTTTTACAATAAAAAACACGTACAATCGAATGATGCCATTAAATAGGAGACAGGCGCTGCGTTTAATCGCGGGCAGTGTCGGAGCAGGGTCTGCGATCCTGCTGCGCGATTCCATTCCAATGGTTGGGGCTTCAGGTGCTGCCGTGGCCAAGCCGCTGCACAGCAAAGGCAGTGATTTGATCTATGCATCAACGGCCGATCTTCTTCAGCGGTATCAACGTCGTGAGCTGTCGCCGGTTGAGGTTCTTGAGGCACAGATCGAGCGCTACAGAGAGGTCGAGCCGCTCATCAATGCCTGCACCTACACACACTTTGACTCGGCTCGAAAGGCCGCCCAGGAATCAGAACAGCGATATAAAAACAAGACAGCGCGTCCCTTGGAGGGAATCACCGTTGCTCTCAAGGACGAATACGACGTCACAGGTTGGATCACCACGGCAGGATCCAACGTCCTGAAGGACAACGTGGCCACCAGCAACCATCCAGCTGTCGACAAGCTGATCCAGGCCGGAGCCGTTCTGCACATGCAGACCACCGTCCCGGAGATGTACTTCGCCGCAGTGACGTGGACTGATCTCTGGGGGGTCACGCGGAATCCCTGGAATCTGAACTACACCGTTGGCGGATCGTCAGGTGGGTCAGGCGCTGCTCTGGCAGCTGGCATGACGACCCTTGCCACTGGCTCAGACATGGGGGGTTCCACGAGAATTCCCTGCGCCTTCAATGGCCTTTACGGGTTCAAGCCTCCCTATGGGCGGAACGCACCGCCACCGGGTTCCACCTTTCTGTTGCCCTCAACGGAGGGGCCGATGGCTCGAACCTTCGAAGGAATGGTCCGTTTGCAGAACGTGCTCAGCGGACCGGCTCCCTATACGCCAACGGCCCTGAGACCCAAGCTGAAGCTCCCCCTCCGCTATCCATCGATCAAGGGCATGCGGATCGCCTTCAGCATGAATCAAGGCTGGGCCGAGATCGATGCGGACACCCAAGCGAACACCCGTGAAGCCTTGCGGGTCTTTGAGCGCCAGGGTGCAGTCATTGAAGAGGTTGACCTGAATCTCGGCGTGGACGGCCCGGCACTTCGCACCGCCCTCGTCAATGCTCTGCTGAGCGGAGGTTTCGGAGAAGATTTGAAGCAGCTCAACGCCTACAGCGACCAACTCACGAGCTACGGCCGTTACTTCTCCGAGATTGCGGCAACGACTCGCGGCAGCGCCGAAGCCAAGCAAGCCGAAGACATGATCAATGCCCTCTACAAACGGATTCAGGATGCTGTCTTCCTGAACGGGTACAGCGCAGTGCTGATGCCGACACTGGCCACCAGCGATGTCGCGGCTGATTTCGATCCAACAAAAGACACGATCCGCATCAATGGTCAGCCCGTGGAGCCCAATGTGGGCTGGGTGCTCACAGCACTGTGGAATCTCCTGAATTGGAATCCGGTTGTTTCCATCCCCACAGGTCTCAATCGAAATCAGATGCCGACGGGTCTTCAGATCTGCACAACCACCTATGACGACGCAACCGCGATGCGCATCGCTTCTGCGTATGCCTCCGAAGCACCCGCCCTGTTCACAGGCGACCGGTTCCCTGCATTCCTGAATCAGTCCGCAGTCGATCAGGTGCGATCAACTGGCAGAGGCTGATCAGGCAGCGGTGCCATGGCCAAGGTCGTCCCAGCTTCTACGCCGCCGCCTTTCTCGCAGCAAAAGGAATCAGCAGCACCTGGGTGTGCACCGGGCCGGCCAGGGTCCTGGAGTGACCAACTGCTCAACGGTCTTGCACTTGTGCATGGTCTGCGCGGATGAGGGCTTTCTTGTCAACCCGACGTCTTTCATGCTGGCTTTGATTGAAATGAATAGGCAACGGCTAATCCGCCACGAAAGGCTTGCGACAACAGCAATAATAAAAGTACGCCGCCTGGCCACTTCTTCGACTACTGACTTCTCTTTTCTTGTCAATTCTTATGTCGGCAAATCCAGCATTGAGCAATAGCTTCTTCAGCTCATCCTCCGAGAAATGATGCGTGGCATAAAGAGCCCTGCCTTGATCGTCTCGCGACAGATAGGTATACGACTCCTTGGTGATTTCCGGGTCGGATTTGTAGAGCTCTGCATACTGGGCATTGATACCATCAGATACACCCGAGGCCGAAAGATAGAGATAACCGCCGGGGTGAAGTGCTTTGTAGAGATTCGCGAGCAAAGCGGCTCGATCACGATCTGTTCCAATGATCGAAATAACAAGCTGACAGACAGCTCCACTGAATACACCAGCCTCTATTTCGGAGGAAAACAGCGAAAGAATGTCGCCGTGAATCAAATGGAGACTACGTGCAGGAAGGCCTTCAGATAGCTCCTTCCACTCTGAGATTGATTCTCGTGCAAAGCGCAATGCCGCCTCGTTAATATCGACGCCAACAACAGAAAAACCCTTGGAGTAAATCAATCTGGTTACAACGCCAACTCCACAGCCGGCATCGAGAATCAAGGGAGGATTCTCTTCCCCGAACGTCGCCTTGATATCAGTCAAGACGATCTCAAGAGGGCCAAAATTCGTTTTCGTTGGGATCGCTTCTGGTGCAAAGGCTTTCCAGTCAGATCGTGCATCTCTTGGGGGCATGATCATGAAAGAACAACGCGATGGGACAAACCGCTGCAAGTGAAAGCTGTGAAATCCTTAGAGCCCAGCCATCATCTTTTGAGTAGTTTCAGTCCTAACACTGTCATTGATGGCTTTGGATTCGCTCAACCAGTTGCCAAACGGGGTTGTGGTGGTGAGCGGCGCCAGCCGTGGCATCGGTCGCGAGCTCCTGAATCTGTTGCTGGGCTCCGGATTCCCCGTCGTGTCACTGTCACGACAAGTTTGCAACCCTGGCAACAATCTCACCGCGCTGGGCGTTGACCTCAGTGACGAGGCCGGGCTGAATAAGGCGATTGAGACGCTGATGGATGTCCTCGCTGGCCGGCCGGTGGCTGCACTGGTGAATGGGGCTGGAACTGTTGAACCGCTGGGATCGCTGGTCCACCAGTCCGCGTCTGATTTGCTGCGGTCGTTGTGCCTGATGGCCGTAGCGCCGGCACAGCTGGCCGCCGCAATCGCGCCTTGCATGCCCTCAGGCGGCAGAATTCTCAATCTGTCGACTCGATCAGCGCACGTAACAATTCCAGGGCTCGGCGCTTATTGCATGAGCAAGCACGCTTTGCATGCAGTCACTGAAAGTCTGCGGCAGGAGCTAGGGCCCGTAGAAATCGGGGTGGCTGAATTGATTCCCGGTGAGGTGGATACGGGCATGCAAGCCAACCTGCGAGATGCGGATCCGGCGGAGTTCCCCCTCGCATCGTTCTTCCGCGACAATCGCGCCAATCTGATTCCAGCGCATCTGGCGGCTCGGTTCTGCCACTGGGTGCTCACCCAGACCACAACAGAGTCATTCAATCGTGCTGAACCCTGGTTCATCTACGACCGAGCGCATCAGCCCTTCTGGCTGGCTGAAGGAGCCGACTTTCCCTACACAGCGCCGTGAAACGAGGAGCGACCGACCGATGACGGACAGGAGTCCACGGCTCCTATCCCTCAGGCCACACCGCGGTGGGCTGGGGATAGGAATTGATCCTGAGTCTGATCGCACCAGCCTTCAGGCTGAACCTGTCTTCCAGGCCGATCTCCAGGCAGCACGCCTGGAAGTGGAGGCGCTCAGATCCTGGCAGGCCTAGCCCAATGGCGACTGCATCCTGAAGGAGGCTGCCTTGGCCAATCGCCCATAGTAGCCAAAAGGCAGGGACACTCAGCCGAATGTCTTCAGCAGCTCGAGCGCATCCAGCTCCACCACCAGAGCGCAGCATCGCTCAATCCATTCATCGTTCAGCAAAATGGCCCGGGAGCCGATGTTGGGATCCAACTGCCAGTTGTGCAGCAAAAGAACGGAACTCAAGCAACGCAAAGACGCGAGTTGCACGTCAGCCCAGGCATCGCTGAGTGTGTAATCCTTCACGCCATGAGTCGTCAGGCTCTGATGCCAGAGGGCGCAGAGATCACGCAGCCGTCCTCGTCGGGCGGGCATCGGTACGCTCCCGCCGATCAGGTAAGCGAGATCCATCGCAGCCATCGAGCGTGTCGGAGTGCCCCAGTCGAGGACAACAACATCACGCTGCGAGGTGTTGCCAGCAAACAACACATTTTCAACACGCAGATCCGCGTGAACCAGGGTTACCGGCCGCTGGGCGATGGCCTCGTCGATGGCCTGTGAATGCTCGATCACCAAAGCGATCGCCTTGAGCGCCTCAGGTTCAACACGCAGCTCGTAATCATTCAGGAAGTTGGAATGGAACGCAGACAACGTCTCGGTGCTGCCCTGAAACCAGAACTGATGATCAGGCAACCAGTCATGGTTCAGCAACGTTGAGGAATTCCAGAATTGGGCATGCACCCCGGCAATGGCATCGAGAACCTGCGAACAGGCCTTGGCGTTGACTCCACGAACCTGGTTGCCAACGGCCATCATCGAAAGGTCCTCCAGCAAGAGCCAACGCCCCGCATCGCTGAAGCCATTGCCCGTTGCGTAGGCATGAGGCACCAACGATGCCAGTTGAGGAGCAAACGCTCGATAAAAGCCCACCTCTCTGCGAAAACAATTGAGGTGAAGGGCAATTTCCCGGCAATGCGGGTCATCACTGTCGATCTTGAGAATCAACGCGTCAGGCAGAGCGTCGGAAGGTCCGCGCGGCCGAAGGCGCATCGTGTTGGATGTGAATCCCTGGGGAACTCCCAAAGGCTCAATCTCAAGGGCATCAACACCAAGATTTAGTTGCGCGCTGAGCCAATCCGAATCGATTGAAACACCCGATGGAAGAACCGGCATGAATGGGTCACCTTGAAGAACACTGAACCAGCCCTGATCGCTAGAGCTGCGCTGGCCGTGGAACGCTAGCGAACCCCTCAGCCATCAAAAGTAGAGACAACCTGGTACGGAACGACAGCGTCATTACAGTCGATGCAAACGTCACGCAACCCATGGCCAAGCTTGCAGAACTCAAGCTCAAACGTGTTCAACAGCTGAAGACGGCCGACAGCTCATTCATGATTCGCAAGCACAAAGACGTGCTCAATTGGATGATGCGAACATTTGGGATGGACACCTACGGCTTGACCTGGGCGGCCTTCTTCAAGGGGTTGGGGCTTGGAGCCCTGGCCATGTGGCTGTTGCTGCGTTGAAACAACTGATCAGTGATCGCGTTGCGGGCGATGGGTCATCCTCCTCGGCTGCCGACATCACCCTTGCCGACACAGACAAGGCCGCGTTTCAGCGACCGGAACCATGATTGAGCTCAGAGGAGCCGATGGCTGGAAAGGACTCTGGCTGAGCAGGCGCTGATCCACAACCGAACAATCGTGCCGGCAGGAGGACGAGCCTTAGACAACAACTGAAGGAGTCACCTCGAGCGTGCTGCTTAAGGTCAGGCTGGCATGAAAAATTTCAAACACCGTATCGATGCGCTGCGCTTCAAATTTAGAGATCTCCAATGTCACAGCGAGGTGATCAAGAAAGCGTCGCTCCTCTGGTTCAAAAGGGCCATCGGAACGCATCAGTTCTGAGGCCATCGCATAGGCCGTCATGCACTGCGCTTTGGTGAGACACTTTGCCGCTTGAAGCATCATTTGATGGGCCCCGACAGAGCGCCGTAACTCCAGGAGTTCATCCAACAGAGCAATCATTTCGCCATCAGCCATCCGACAAAAAGGCTCGCGATAATCCAAGGCATGGCGAAAGGCCCGCGTGCCCGCTTTTGTGAAATGGCTGTCCCAGGACACAGCTGCAAACCCCACAGCTGCAAATGCCGTCAGAGAATCCATAACCAGGTGATGGAGAACTTTCGTTATGACCTCAGCTCAACAACCGATGTTGTGGCAGCCACTACAAGCCCGAAGCCTTAAGTAATTATGCTTATCGATCGACATTCATAACATCACAGCCAACGTCATCCCCGTCATCAGGTGGGACGTTGATTCCGCTTCAATTGCAACCAGATCGCCTTCTCCAGCACAGTCAGCTTTGGTGCTGCCTCATTCAGCATGGACGTGGCACGACTTTTTGCGCTGTGGATGTACTGCGTTGTGCGGTCAAGCTTGTCGAAAGACATGGCCAAAAGCGAATGTTTTCTTAGTCGTAATCACGATCTGCTTACAGCCGATGTGTCCAGGAAGACCGAATGGCTGATCAACACGGCTGGATCAAGCCTTGGATGAAGGCTGAGCCGTGGCCCGCAGTTCATGCGCGAGTAAATCCTTCGCCAGGAGGGTGAGAGCAACACCCATTAGAGCAAGAGCTGAACCCTGATTGCCGTCAGAAGCAACAGCTACATTCCGAGAAAGCTCCAGATGTTTTTCCCAAGAAAAATGCATCCGGCCCAGTCAACAGAACACTTTATAAACCCATCAGCACTTCCGATGGGCGTGATCAGCCGCATCCAGAAACCTTCCGTAATGGCAGCAATGTATTGAGCTGACCATGTTTCCCTGCCATTGGTTGCAAACACTACGTTTTCAATTTGCTGCATCCAAAGTTCTGGATTACGTTCCGCTTGCAAAGCCACAAGCCAATGGAACCGATCACGTTGACTCTGGGCCAGAAATTTGAAATCGAAAAATTCTCACGCGAAATTGACAATTCCAACGATGTGCAGGCGTTGCGCAGCATCGCCAAAGACCTTTTAGTTGCCTGGAAACAGCAGCAAGCCGCCTCTGCCTGGGCACTGCGTCAGCGCCAGGGTCTCTAAAGTCTGTTCTCACCATTCCGTTTTCTGAGTTTCGAAGAACATTGAACAACAATCAAATGGTCACCACAATCACGATGGAAATTGACGCCTTGCGTCTACTTCACCGTGCTGTAACCGAAGCTTACGCAAACTGGCCCGGCGGAGATCCCAACGAGCAAGCTTGCTTGCTCAACATGAAAACCCAGTTGTATGCAGCCTTGATGGATCATCTGCTCGAATGTGGTTCGATCTGATCGATTCCAACCACAGCACCGGGTTGAAACCAGGTGTCCACGGCAGGTGTTGCGAACCTGTCCATGGGTAAATCAATCAAACATTGCCAGTTTGAAGGCGAACCAGAAGAACAGACGTGGCCTCAAAACTCGTGCTGATCACTCCCGCCAGTTCTTTACCACCAGCTGGATGTCAGCGATACTGGTGCGCTTTTGTATCACATCAACAGTCATCAGAACATGGGAATCAGCTGCGAGAAGGACTGCGGGATGCTCGGTCATCCCACCTTGATCACCCCAGACAAGCTCGCGAAGATCATGCTGTTCTGTTGGCATCAGCCAGCACACATCTGCATCCGTGATCGTGCAGTGATGCCCATCCACTGCGCCATCTAGCGCCATCCATCGATGCAGGGAACGCTGGAATCATCCATCAGACTTGGCTCAACGATCCATACGGTGCCATCCAACCCAACAGCTGCTACGGACAATCATCGCTCCTGCGAAACCTTGCCCCATCCCACGACTCAGCAGAAAGGATGGTTTTCAGCTGGTGCAGCACCGCTTGCTTGGTTTCGTTCCAAGCAATTGGGTTGATGGCGATCAGATATTCATGCTGCACACCAGTTCCCCTGATGCGTGACGCCACAATCGCCAGATCGTCATAACCAAAGGGGAATGCAGCGCCTGGCGAAGCGCCAAGAATGCCTTCGGAAACAAACAGAAGAAAATCAAACAGCACCGGGCTGAAATACTCTTCATCCGCGCGCAAATCACCGCACGCCACCATCTGTTCCCTGGTTTGCGGTGTATACGTCACAAACGAGAAGCACAGGGGATGGCCTGTGGCCTGAAGGTACAAACCCCTGAAACGTTGACGACTCATCAGGGAGCATCTCCATTCATGGCTGATCGCTTCGAAAAAATCGTAAAAGAGCAGGCGTTCATTAGGTTGTCCGTAATTAGTGAACCGTTGGCGTGCGCACGAACAAGCGCTTGATGGCCTTCCTGGCCGGACTTCTGAGCGTCCTCATTCTCTCCGGTGTTCCTCTGCGCGCCGCTTCGCCCTCATCGGTCTTTCAGCCCCTTGATCAGCGCTACGCAAGTTCCCTCCCGGTGATCCCGCTGGAGGAGCAGCCGTTTTATCCCGAATTGGTTCAACGTGCTGACCTCTGGCGGCATACGCCCCTGGGACAGGTGGTGGGGGATTCACCCAGAGAGACCCTGCTCAACTTCTATGCCGTCATGGCCGATGTGGGCTCGTTGATCGAGGATGTCGAAGTCTCCCACCGCAATGACCCTGGGCTGTTCTGGAACCGTCAGGCCCGGGCCGAGATGGAGGAAGTGGAGGTGCTCTTCAATGCGGCGGTGGACGCTCTCGACGGCTCGTCATTTCCGCCTGGCGTTCGCCCTTACCTCAAAGACGAAGCCGCCATTCAGCTGAAGCATGTTCTCGATTTCATCTTCAATAGCAGCCGTCAGATCATCTCCATCCCAGACGCCAATGCCATGAAAGCGCTCAATGATGAGCGCTCCAAAGACACCCAGTCGTGGACACTGCCGGGGTCCTCAATCGTTCTCACCAGCGAGCTGGCTGACAATCCGCTCAACAGCAATGTCCTGTTCTCGGCAGCCACCGTGGCGAATGTGGCTGCCATGTATGAACAGATTCAGCAGCAGGTTGCTGATCTCAACGATCAGGAATTCTTCACGCGTGCTTTCTACCAGGATTTTTCTCACACCCCCGGCCGCCTGTTCCCGCCCAAGTGGTATCTGAATCTCCCAGCTGGTGTGCGCGCCGGCCTTGAAACCGAAGTGCTGTTCGGCCAGACCCTATTCCGGCTGGTGCTCTCGATCGTCGCAATCCTGCTCCTGCTGCTGCTGGTGGCGGCTCTTGCCCGCCTGCTGATCCGCTCCTACCAGACAGGAGCGCAGGATGCGGCGCAGATCTGGACGCGCGATTCCCTCGCCTGGAAGCGGGTTGTTCTGGTGCTGCCGATGGTGATCAGCACCAAAGCGGTTGAGCTGTTCA
Organism: Synechococcus sp. BMK-MC-1; assembly: GCF_014279955.1. Taxonomy (NCBI): domain Bacteria; kingdom Bacillati; phylum Cyanobacteriota; class Cyanophyceae; order Synechococcales; family Synechococcaceae; genus Synechococcus; species Synechococcus sp. BMK-MC-1. Next base: position 876,774 of record NZ_CP047939.1, on the reverse strand, counting down.
TTGACCACTACCTCAACTTCACAGGCACACCGCTGGTGGTGCTCACCGTGGTCTTCGAGGCGGCTTATTTCAGCCTGTTCGTTCTGCTCGTATTCCTCTTTTTTGAGGCGCTGGGGCGCTCGGTTTCCGAGGGCCTGGTGCGACTCGCAGGAGATCAGGACGTCTGGCGACTGTCGAGAACCAGCAACCGCATCATGCCCACCTGCAGGATCATCTCCGGCGTGGTGGCCATTGCTCTGATCTACAAACTGCTGCTGCAGCTTGGCCTCTCGCCCACGCTGGTGCTCGCACTCTCCACTGTTCCGGGCCTGGCGATCGGCCTGGGCGCCTCCAAGTTGCTCAGCAATCTGTTTGCCGGCTTGTCGCTGCAGACCGACCGGCCGTTGAGGGTGGGCGAGTTCTGCGAAATCGGCGACAAGCAGGGCTTCCTCACAAAGATCGGTCTGCGTTCGGTGGAGATCGCAACCGTCACCGGCAAAGTCACGATCCCCAATGCCGTGGCTGAGGACTGCATCGTCAACAACCTCTCCCGCAATCACGGGAAACCCGGATCTCCGCAACGACAAGGCCTGGATCTGAGCCTGGAGCTCGACACCAAAGCACCGTTCAGTCCCGATCAGATGGCCGACCTCCTGGCACTGGCAAGGAACTACGCTGAGAACCGGCCGGATCTGATCAACCCCTGCCTCACTGTTGAGCTGAATCCAGGATCGCCGCAGCGTCTGCGCTGCATCGCTCTGATCCACGTCGAGAACTGGCGTGACTACATCGAGCTGCAGGAATCCCTGTCGCTGGCCTTCAGCCAGCTCATCGACAGGGTCGATCTCTCCCACTTCGTGCTCGGGGTGTCGTACGACAGCACGGATCAGCAGCTCGCTGCCATTCCCGGCATTCTTCGCGGGATCATCGAGCGAACGGAAGGATTCGAACTCAGAGCCTGCCGGCTGCTGGACATCGCCGAGTTCAGTTACAACTTCAAATGTCATCTCTTCTGCCCAACGCTGAGCTACAAACAGTTCAAGGATTCGATCGATGTGATCAATCGTGAGCTGTTGCATGAGCTGGCAGCGGCTGAGATCGTGATCCCCTTCCCCACCGCCATCGAAATCCAGAGGGATGAGGGCTGAAACCCAGGGCACTGATCACGCTCAGTTCCTGACCTGCCCAATGTCTGCAGTCCTTCTAAGGGCAAGGGGGGACAGGAGACCGTTCCCATAACAGTCCCTGGGACGCTCCGAATCAAGGGGTTGTCAGCCAGAATCAGTCCCCGACAACGCCATCGACGCATGCCTCATCAAGCCATGAAAGCTCTTCTTGCAGGTGTGTTTTTCACGCTTGCTGGCTTTGCGGCAGTCGAGGCTCGCAGCGGCGGCGGTGAGCCGATTTCATCGAGGCCCAACATTCTGCTGATTGTGGGGGATGACATGGGCATGGCCGACATCGGTCCCTATGGATCGGAAATCAACACGCCCCATCTCGATGCATTGGCAGAGGAAGGGGTGCGTTTCACGAACTCGCACGTGTCACCCGTGTGCTCAGTGACAAGAGCGGAGTTGCTGACGGGTAACAACAACATTGAAGTCGGGTTGGGATCGTATGACTATCTGGTTTACGGGCCAGCGAAGGGCAAGCCCGGGTACGAAGGGTTTTTAACCCGCAACACGGTGATGATCTCCGAGCTGCTCAGAGATGCCGGATACAACACCGTGATGGCGGGAAAATGGCATTTAGGTGGCAGTAAAACCGGAGGAGAAGGACCCGCGCAGTGGGGATTTGAGCGCAGTTATGGAATGTTGAGTGGTGGCGGCAACCACTGGAACGACGAGGAATTCCTTCCGAATCAACGGGACCCGAAGGTTCAGGCTGCTCTGAAAGCGGGAAAGGTTCCACCCATCGGCAAAGAGGCCTACTACGAGAACGGTCAGCGCATCACGCGTCCTGACGGGGTTTATTCCGATGACCTCTTCACCGATCAACTCATCAACTACATCGAGGCGGGTCGCAAGCAGGGCCAACCCTTCTTCGCTTACCTGCCCTTCACAACCGCCCACTTCCCTCTGCAGGCACCCCAGGAGCTGATCAATCAGTACGAAGACCACTACCTGGCTCTCGGCTGGGATGGCCTCAAAGCCGATCGCCTCAAACGCATGCAGGCGGCTGGCGTGATCCCTGCTGACGTTGATCTGCCACCTGCAAACCCGATCGTGCGCAAACGCTGGGATTCATTGTCACCAGAGCAAAAGCGCACTCAAGCCCGCGTGATGGCAACGTTTGCCGCAATGGTCGATCACCAGGATCGATCCATCGGAAGATTGCTTGATTACCTCCAGGACACCAAGCAGCTCGACAACACCCTGATCATCTACCTGGGGGACAACGGCCCTGAAGCCTTCGACGGACAGGGAGGAGTGATCACCAACTCAATCGCCAAGTCCTACATCCAGCAAAACTATTCCGATGCTTACAGCGACATCGGCAAGGCCAACAGCAACTGGCAATACGGCGCTGAGTGGGCCAACGGAAGCACCGGCCCGATGCAGTGGATGAAGGTCTTCGTCGCTGGCGGCGGGGTGCGCACACCGTTGATCATCCGACCACCCGAGGGCAGTGATTTCACCCGGGCCGGCGTCATCGAATCGGCACCTGTCAGGGTCAAGGATCTTGCCACCACCATCCTCAGCTATGCGGGTGTGGAGCGGCCAGAGCGTCGCTATGGCGATCGCGAGATTGTGCCCAGCAGCGGTGTTGATCTCAAGCCTTACCTCACCGGCACAAAACCAAGACCACGCCTTCCGGGTGAATGGATGGCCTTCGAACTCATGGGCAATGCCTACCTGATTGACGGCGATTACAAGGTGATGCGCCAGCGCAGCGGCATGTGGGGAGATGGCCAATGGCACCTCTACAACATTGTTCTTGACCCCGGCGAAACCCAACCGCTGGACGACGCCCAGCCCGAACGCCTCAAGCGCATGGTCGCGCAGTACGAGGTCTACGCCAGCGAGAAAGGGATTGTGCCGGTGGCCGACGACTGGAACCCATGGAGTTCCTTCGGGAGAGTGAATTGATGGCAGGTCTCTCCCTCGAGAGCGCTCCCTTCACTGTTGGCAGCGCACTGATCGTCGCTTTGGCGGGATGGTCCGCACCCCCTGCTCAATCCCAGGACGAAGCCCGACAGAACGCCGTCGACGCAGTTGTTGAACAGGTGCAGCAAGGAGCCGACAAAGCATCCCTGCCCGTCGCCCTGAGCATTGATCACGCCCGGCTCGCCCGCAAGGCCGGGTCACCCATGCCGCCCTCCACGGTGGTGATGGTTCGTGATCCAGATCTGGAGACCAGCTGGTTGCAAGCTGATCCCGACCTGGCGCTGGAACTCCCCCTGCGTGTACTCGTCCACCAGCCAACAACGGAGCCACCCCCCCGGGTCAGTCGTCAGAACGGTGCCTCCCTGCTGCAGCGCCATGGGCTGAGCAATCCATCCCTGGCTGGGCAATACGACCGGAGCATGGTCTCTCTTCTCCAGCAGGTGCCGAATTCAGCGGTTCAGGTCGTTCCTGCTTTGAAGAGAGCTGGAGATGGCATCGTCAGCATCCCCAGTCCACTGGATCTGAATGAAACTCTCGCGCGGGTTCTCGAGATCATCGATGAACAGAACGACACGGTGCTCTTTGAGGTGATCCGATTCAATGCCACCGATGAGGCAGCCGAGCAAGGCGCACCGGTCACCCTTGTTCTCTTCGGGGGGCCAGGCCCCGGCGGCCGCGCGATGGCTGACGCCACCCTGCTCGGGCTGGATGCGTTCTGCCAGAAGATGCTGATCCGCAGAGATGCCGAAGGCCAGGTTGTGGTGCGCTTCAACGATCTCACCTGGATCGCCGCCCGTCAGGGCATGGCCGTGTCTCCAGTTCTTCAGGCGATCAACACCCGTTTGATCAACACCTTCGGGCAGGGATTGACCAGGGAGCAACCTGGATCGAAATGAGAGAGGCGCGTTGGTATCTGCTGCTGAGTGCGGTGGGACTTCTGCCCATTGCACTCAGCTACGGCATCAACCCCAGCTCGCTGCTGCCCGAGCTGATGGATCTGCAGTTCAGCGGAACCAACATGGCGCATGTCTTCAGAGCAGTCATGGGCCTGTATCTGGGCATGGCCTCTCTCTGGATCACGGGAGCCTTGCGAGGGGGTGCCCTGCTGACATCGGCGCTGATCAGCGAAGTGGTCTTCATGGGCGGGCTCGCCGCCGGTCGTCTCCTCAGCCTGGCCGTCGATGGTCGCCCAGGTGCCATCTTCCTGGTTTACACCGCATCAGAGCTGTTGCTGACACTCTGGGGATTGCGGTGTTGGAGTCGTCGTCATGAGCCTTGATTCCATGAGCTCACTGGTGCACATCCCTGCCGGTCGATACCGGATCGGATCGGATCGCTTCTACCCGGAGGAAGCACCCAGTCGGGAGATCGAGTTGCCCGCATTTCAGATCGAACGAACACCCGTCACCAACAGAGAATTTGCTCACTTCGTGCGCAGCAGCGGGTACCGCACGATCTCTGAGCTGCCCGCCGATCCACAGGTCTATCCATCACTGGCGCCGGAACAGCGTCAACCCGCATCCATCGTGTTTCAGGCGCCACCAGCGGCCGTGGATCGCTCTCAGCCTCGCCAGTGGTGGGCGCTTGTTCCTGGAGCCAGTTGGCAACATCCTCAGGGGCCCGGCAGTTCCATTGCTGATCTGGACGATCACCCCGTCGTTCACATCGCCTACGCCGATGCGATCGCCTACTGCACGTGGGCCAATCGGCGTCTGCCCACCGCAGAGGAATGGGAGGTCGCAGCCCGTGGTGGCTTGAAGGATGCGGACTACGCCTGGGGGCAGGACGTCAATCCCAACGGTCGCTGGATGGCGAACACCTGGCAAGGTGAATTCCCCTGGCAGAACGATGGTCTCGACGGGTGGGAATGGACATCGCCTGTTGGCGCTTTCCCGGCCAACGGCTACGGCCTGATGGATGTCTGCGGAAACGTCTGGGAATGGACGTCATCGGCCTATCCCACTCCGAAAGCTGAACAACAACGCCACATCGTGAAGGGAGGTTCCTTCCTGTGCGCGGATAATTACTGCAAGCGCTACAGGCCTTCAGCCCTGATTGGGCAAACCTTGGATACGTCCACATGCCACATGGGTTTTCGCTGTGCACTGGACGCAGCGGATTGATCCAAGACCCATCTCGAACACGCAGCACAGGCGCCGCCAAGGACGCCATGAAGGACGCCATGTCCGTTCAGCTCCTTCTGTGATCACTGGCCTGAAAGCGGTGAACAAAAACGCAGGAATGCCTGAAGGCGATCGATCCAGGGCGCCGACCATGGCCAAGATGAAGACTGAGCCCATCAGCATCTGCCCATGATTCGCGCCAGAGCTGCCGTGGCCTGGGCTCCCGGTGAACCCCTCGATGTCACGGAGATCGACGTGGCCCCGCCCCAGGCCGGGGAGGTGCTGCTCAAGGTGGTGGCCACAGGGGTGTGCCACACCGATGCCTACACCCTCTCGGGAGCCGATCCCGAAGGACTGTTCCCCGCGGTGCTGGGCCATGAAGGCGGCGCCGTTGTCGTGGAGGTGGGCGAGGGGGTGAGCTCCGTGGCCGCCGGCGACCACGTGATTCCGCTCTACACGCCGGAATGCGGCAGCTGCCGCTTCTGCCGCTCCGGCAAGACCAATCTCTGCCAGGCGATCCGCAGCACCCAGGGGCGGGGGCTGATGCCCGATGGCACCAGCCGCTTCTCCAAGAACGGGCGGATGATCCATCACTACATGGGCACCTCCACCTTTTCGGAATACACCGTGCTGCCGGAGATTGCCGTGGCGCGCATCAACCCCAAGGCTCCGCTCGAGAAGGTCTGCCTGCTTGGCTGCGGTGTCACCACCGGCATCGGCGCCGTGCGCAACACCGCCAAGGTGGAACCCGGCAGCTCCGTGGCCGTGTTCGGTCTGGGCGGCATCGGCCTGGCTGTGATCATCGGTGCCGTGCAGGCCGGTGCTGAACGGATCATCGGCATCGACATCAACCCAGCCAAGTTCGCCATCGCCGAGCAACTGGGAGCCACCGAATGCATCAACCCTCGAGACCACAACGTCCCGATCCAGGAGGTGCTGATCGAACGCACCGATGGCGGTGTCGACTACTCCTTTGAGTGCATCGGCAACGTGGAGGTGATGCGCGCAGCCCTGGAGTCGTGCCATAAGGGCTGGGGTGAATCAACGATCATCGGTGTGGCGGGAGCTGGCCAGGAGATCAGCACCCGTCCCTTCCAACTGGTCACCGGCAGGGTGTGGCGCGGCTCCGCCTTCGGGGGGGTGCGCGGTCGCTCCGAACTGCCGGGTTTTGTGGAGAGCTTTCAGAACGGAGAGATCCCTCTCGACACCTTCATCACCCACACCATGGGGCTCCAGGCGATCAACAACGCCTTTGCATTGATGCACAAAGGAGAGAGCATCCGCTCCGTCGTTCATTTCTGAAGGTCCCGACCCATCCAGTCGCCATGGAACTGATCAGCACCCACCGCTGCTTCAACGGAGAACAGCGGCGTTACCGACTGCACGCCGAAACGCTGCACAGCGACACCACGGTGAGTGTGTATCTGCCCCCCGCCGCGCTCAGCGCAGCGTCTGCCCTGCCCGCACTGATCTGGCTGTCAGGTCTCACCTGCAGCGATGAAAACGCGGTGCAGAAGGCGGGCGCCCAGCGACTGGCCTCCGCGCTCGGGCTGGCCCTGGTGATGCCCGACACCAGCCCCCGTGGCGATGCAGTGCCCAGTGATCCAGAGGGACACTGGGATTTCGGCCATGGCGCCGGCTTTTACCTGGATGCCGAGCAGGAGCCATGGCACCAGCACTACCGCATGCACAGCTATGTGGTGGAGGAGCTCCCGGCCCGGCTCAGCGCAGCCTTGCCCCTGGACCCCAACCGCCTGGGGCTGGCTGGTCATTCCATGGGTGGTCATGGGGCCCTGGTGCTGGGCTTGCGTCACCCGCAGCGCTTCCGCTCGGTTTCGGCGGTGGCACCGATCTGCCATCCCAGCGCTTGCCCCTGGGGGCAGAAGGCCTTCAGCCATTTCCTCGGAAACAGCGCCGAGGCCCAGACCCGCTGGCGGGCCTGGGATGGCGTGGCCCTGCTCGAGGATGGCCACCGACGGGGCGACACCCTGCTGGTGGATGTGGGATCAGCGGATCCCTTCCTCGAGGAGCAGCTGCGACCGGACGACCTCAGGCAGGCAGCCGAGCGCTGCGGCCAGCCGCTGCAACTCACCATTCATGCGGACTATGACCACAGCTATTTCTTTGTGGCCAGTGTGATCGACACCCACCTGCGCCATCACGCCTCAGCCCTCGGGCTCAAGCTTGATCGCTGAGCTGCTGCGACCGCTTCAGCGCATCGAGGTCGAGCTTGAGATCTGGCTTCAGCCGCAGCACTTTCCACAGGAGCATGGCGACACACTGCTCATCTGAGGCGCCGTAGTCGTACTGCCAGTCCTTCACCATCGCCGTGAGCTCCTGCTGGGCAGCCGTGATGAACTCATCAGTCCATTCCTCCATCAGCTCTCCCAATCCATTCAGAAAACGTAGAGCGCACATCCACAGCATCACCGCTCAACACCTGTCTCGGTCGAGGCTGACTCAAGTCGTCAGGGCTGCAGTTGATCCAGCAGAGTTCGGGTCAGCGCCAACTCGCAGCGGGTTGTGAAGATGCCATATCCCGTGCCCTGAAACGCCACGGATTTGGCATAGGCACACACCTTGCGGCGCTCGTCCCTGAATGCCGCGGCCTGTTCCGCTGGATCAGCACTGGTGTTGTAGAAACCGGTGAGATTGTCGCGCCAGAGGGTCTGGAACACCTCACTGGGCACCGCACGAGCCTCCAGAGCCACCGCTTGCAGAGCCTGCTCCAAGCGCTGGTCCATCGCCTGCAAAGCCGCAATCACACAGCCCGTTTCCTCCACGGTGCTCTGGGCTGAGGAACACACTTCAGAGGCCCGTGTTGGCAGAGGCTGCAGAGACCAAAGGGACGCGGCGAGCACCGGGAGGAGGGAGGCAGAGGCACGCATGGCAACGCTCTGGGGGATTGATGCACACATCCTGCAGACTCTTCATGCTGCATCCAAATACTTGATCAGAAGCAAACCGAACAGAGCTCAAACAATCGTTCGGGTGATCAAGACGATTGCGGCACCATCAGCTTTCGCCCTTCTGATGGTGAGTTCGGGGTCGCCATCAAGCGCTCAAGACAAGCCATTGAGCCAGCAGGAATCCTTTGCCTTCGGGGTTGGCTTCACCTCAGGCATCCTCACAACGACGTGCATGCTCGAGGACGCTGATCTCCTCACCACCGACGAGGCAAGGCTCTTCATGCAAGGGGTGCTGGAAAGCATTGTCGAGAAAGAAACGGGCTCACGCCTTGAGGCCAGCCAAGAGGGCTATGCCGTTGCGAGGCGGAAATTTCCCGACTGCCCGATTCCTTGAACGTGCGCACCGATCACGAACCAGCGGGCATCACTGTGGTGCTCATGCGGGCGTACCAGCGGCTGCTCCAGGCTCTAGCGCTGGTGTTGCCCTTTCCCCAGCCCCGCAAGCTCATCGGCGCCGGTGCCCTGCGGACGTTGCCACCGCTGATGCGAGGGCGCCGCTGGCGGAGGCCGCTGCTGGTCACCAACCGGCAACTGCTGCAGTTGCAGCTGCCCCAGCCCCTGCTGCAGAAACTCGAAGGAGCTGGGCGGCCTTGCCAGGTGTTCGATCAGGTTCCCGACAATCCCACCATCGCCTGTGTGGAAGCTGGATTGCAGGCCTACCGCGCAGGCCGCTGCGACAGCCTGGTGGCCGTGGGCGGCGGCTCGGTGATCGATTGCGCCAAGGCGATCGGCGCCCGCGCGGCCAACCCCTGGCTGAGCTGCCGGGCCATGGACGGACTCTTCCGGGTGGTGCTGCCGCCACCACCTCTGGCCTGCGTGCCCACCACCGCCGGCTCCGGATCAGAAGCCTCGATCGCAGCTGTGCTCACCGATCAGGAACGGCAACGCAAACTCGCCATGGCCGATCTCAAGCTGCTGCCGGCGATCACGGTGATCGACCCCGAGTTGATGCTCGGCCTGCCGCCCGCGATCACGGCCGCCGGTGGCCTCGATGCCCTCACCCACGCGGTGGAGGCCTACATCGGCCGCAGCGGCACCCCCTTCAGCAACCGCCGCGCCCTCGAGGCAATCAGCGCCATTGCCCGCTGGCTGCCCCGCGCCCACGCCCATGGGGATGACCTCGAGGCCCGCCTGCAGATGGCCCTTGCCGCCCATGCCGCCGGTGAAGCCTTCACCCGCACCAATGTGGGCTATGCCCATGCCCTGGCCCACGCCCTCGGCTGCTTTTACGCCATCCCCCATGGCCTCGCCAATGCGCTGGTGTTGCCGAGTGTGCTGCGCTTTTCCCGTCCGGCCTGCGAGCCCAAGCTGGCTGCGTTGGCCCGCGCTGCCGGGCTGGGCACATCGCAGGACAGCGACCCGATGCTCGCCCGAGACTTCATCCGCTGGGTGGAGGCGCTCAACCAGCAGCTGGGGGTGCCACCGTTCATTGCATCGCTGCGCAGCGTCGACATTCCCCGAATCAGCGCCGATGCCCTCCAGGAAGCCCACCCTTCCTATCCGGTGCCGCGGTGGATGCGCCGCAGCGATTGTGAAGCGCTGCTCACTCAGCTGCTTGCGGATGGGGCGTCGCCGTCTGATGCATGGTTTCAATCAATACCTCCGGCAGAGGCTGACTCTCCTCCGGAGGAATGATCACCTCGAGATAAGCAGCGCCGTCGTGGGCATTGATCGCCGCCAGCGCCTGCTCCAGTTCCGCCACCGTGGAGACACGGCCGCTCCACCATCCCTGGCAACCGAAGGCCTCGGGGAGCTGGGCATAGTTCCAGGGGGCCAGGTCGTTGTAGGCATGACCGGTTTCGCTGAGCAGGGCCTCCACTCCGAAGAGACCGTTATTCAGCACGATCACCACCGGCCTGGCCCCGGTGAAACCCATCACGCCGATCTCCTGCACGGTGAGCTGATGCGCCCCGTCACCGGTGACCAGCACCACCCGGCGTTCCTCATCGGCCAGGGCACAGCCCAGGGCGGCGGGCGTCGCCCAACCGATCGAACCCCACAGGGTCTGACTTTCGATCGCCACCCCATCCGGCAGGCGCATGGCATTGAGCTTGAGCAGACAGGTTCCGGTATCGGTCACCAGCAGATCCGTGGGCCGCAGAAACCGCTGCAGACGTGCATAAAAACTTGCCGATCCCGTGGGCTGATCTCCATCACCACTGATCGGCAACAGGGGCTCGGGCTGCACCGGGCGCTGGTCTCCCCACTGACAAGGTTTGGCATCCGAGGCCTTGAAGCGCTGGATCAGTCCAGCCAGAACCTCGCTGAGGCTCACACTGGTGAACACCTGATCCCCCGCCTGCACCCAGTCGGCATGCAGGGAAATCACCCGGTTGGCATCCAGATGGCCGCTCCAGAGGCCGGTGTTGAGGTCCTCCATCACCAAGCCACCCAGATCGATCAACAGGTCGGCGTTTTCCACAACGTCTTGCAGGGCAGCCGGTGTGGAGCGCACGCCGTTGTACATCCCCAGGAACGCGGGGTGTCCCTCACTGAGCAGGGCCTTGTCCATCGGCGTGGTGGCATAGGCCAACCCGGAAACCTCAAGGAACGTTGCCAACGTCTCCAACAGTCCGAAGCGTTTGAGGGTGACCGTGGGCATCACCAGCGGACGGGTGGCCTCAGCGAGTCGCCCCATCACCAGATCGAGCACGGCCTCCAGCTCCATTGCCACACTGGCGTGCTGGTCGATCGCACCGATGGGTGTGCCCTGGATCGGCGTGCCGGTGATCGGCATCAACGCCAGATCCATCGGCACTGTGAGATAGGCCGGCCTCGAATCCTCAAGGGCCTTGTCGATCACCCGCTCCAGTTCCACCACCACGTTCTCGGGCGTGAGCCGGGCACTCACGCAACCGGCGGCAGCCGAGATCGCCTCGAAGCGGTCGTAGCGCGTGTCACCCAGGGTGTGATGACAGATCAGTCCCTGGCGCACGATGCGCACGCTGGGGGTTCCCACCAGATGAAACACGGGGACTCTCTCCGCCATTGCGCCCATCACGCCATTGAGGGCACTGAGCTCCCCAACGCCATAGGTGGTGCAGACAATCCCGGCACCACGGCGACGGGCGTAGCCATCGGCGGCGTAGGCCGCATTCAGTTCATTGGCCGATGGCACCCACTGCAGCCGCGGATGCACTTCCACAGCGTCATTGAGGGGAAAGGAGTAGTCGCCGGGTACACCGAACACATGACCGATGCCGAGATCCGCGAGCCGATCCAGCACGTAGGTGACAACGGAAGGAGGCATCAGCGGACGGAGACAGTGCGTTCAGTCTGACGCCAACGCCCTGCGGATCAACGCCTCCGAGAGACGCCACAGCTCTCCGGCTTTCTTCATGTCGGCGCCTTCCGCACTGGTCTGAGCGGCAGAGAAGCGATGCACGCCAGGGCGCACCAAGCGGTTGCTCCAGTAGCTGAATCCAGCTTGTGCGTACCCAGGGTCTGTGATCAGGTCCGCCAGCAACCGGCCAGCGCTCGGCACGGATTCGGTCACCCGCAGAACATCCCGTGCCACCGCAGCGAACAGAGCCATCCCCAGTGGATTGCTCTGGCGGTTGTGGCGAAAGAAGCCCTCCGGGCTGCGGGGAATCACCAACCCCGGGCTCCAGGCGATCACCGGCAGGGCGCCCGCAAGCTGGCGGTCCAGTTCCCGCCCCAGCAGCACATTGCAGAGTTTGCTGTCTTTGTAGGCCCTATCGCCATCGAAGCGATCGTGACCGTCCACCCTCACAAAACCTGCACCGGCCCTCAGCCCCGAAAGATCACCCAGATCCGCCGATTGGCCCACGCGCCCGCCGCCGGTGGCAGGGTTGTGCACATCGGAAGCAGTGATCACCACCCGCGGCTGCGATCCAGCCCGCAACAGCGGAAGCAAGCGTGTGGCGATCAACTGGTGGGCCAGCTGATTCACGGCAAAGGTGATCTCGATGCCCTGGGGTGACCACACCGGCGCCGCGGCCCCGGCTCGTTGCTGCCCGGCATTCAGCACCAGAGCATCCAGGGGTTCGCTTCGATCCAGCAGCTGGTCGCAGGCACTCTGCACACTGCGCAGGTCGGCCAGATCGGCAACGCGGCAGGTCACTTGACTGGACGTTGCACCGCCAGCCAGCAAGTGAGCGCGAGTCTGCTCACCACGCTCTGGGGTGCGGCAGAGAAGCGTGAGTGGATGACCGCTGCAGGCCAACAGGCGGGCGGCCTCAAGGCCAATGCCGGAACTCGCCCCTGTGATCAGGATCCGCTTCATGCCAGCCGCTTCATGCCAACCAGGGCCAACGCAAGCCCAAGGCGTCCGCCGTGTTCATCACCTGGGCATTGAGTGAGCGCCCCAGCTGCACCTGGGGTTCATCGGGCCGGATCGCAATCACCCGGTGCTGAGCCCGGCCGCCAGGATCGGCGCTTCGCACCACCCCGCGCCGCAGCAGGGAATTGGCTGCTTCCAGCCCACACACATAGGCCCGCTCCTGGCAGAGCCCTTTGGCGCCAAATTCCCGCGCCCCCATCCGCACCCAGTCGCCGGCACACACCAAGGAAGGAATCGCCGTCTCCAGCGGCGGCCGCTGCCGGAAGCTCCCTGGGGAGAACCAGGCCACCGAGCCGGGATAGCGGCGCACCTCAGCCTCCAGCACATTGGCGGTGTGAAAGGCGGGATTGGCCACCGGCAAGAGCTCGCGCATCAGCAACGCCACGATCGCTTCATCGCTCAGAGCCGCGATCGCTGTGGCGTTGTAGAAGTCGCTGGCGATCACCGATCCCCGAGGCAGCTCTCCTCCCCACAGCGCAGCTTCCGTCTGCTGCTGCAGCTGATCGAGCATGAAGAAGGTGCCACCAGCCCCCTGCAAGGCCTCGAATCGGGAGAACACATTGGCAGGATCCGCAACCTCCACGTAGGCGTCCAGCCACAACCGAACCGACACCACGTCAATGGCCCCGAGAGTGCCGGCATCCACCAGTTCAGGGGCTGCAGCGGCACAGGCTGGCGACTGTGCCATCAGTGCGCCCATCCCCTTGGCACCCACCGTGAGCACCACCGCATCCACTCCGTCGATCACGGCGTTCTCACCCGTCGCCGAAGCACGGGTTTGCACCGACGCAACGGCCTTGGTATCTGGATGGAGGTTCAAACCCGTGGCCAGCGTGCCGCCGAGCACCTGCAGGCCATAGCGATCGATCAGCCGCTGCGCCAATGGGGCAATCAGCTGTTCGGCAATGGTGCTGGAGCGGATCCAGCGCACATCGAAGGAATCCTGATGGGCAAAGGAGTAGTAGTAGAGAAGCTCCATCGTCACCGCCGCCGACAAGTCCTCCGGCGGCTTGAACAAGCCCACAAGAAGCGTGGGACGGAGGAAATCGTTGATCATCCGCTCACTGATTCCGAGGCTTCGGAATAGCGTCAGCGCATCGAGGTTGTCGTAGCGCTCGAACACCGCCTCGCTGCGGTTGAGATCGAGCATCGCGTAGAGGAGCCCGGCAATGCTGAGGCGATCAGCCACGGGAAGGCGTTTGAAATTCGTTGCTGTGGCGAGCACCTGCCCGATGGGACTGGGCCAAGCCAGCGCATCGCCGAACACCGGCGCGGTGGCCTCCAGTCCATCGGGTGACCAGAAGGCGCTGGTGGTGAACTCCGTGAACACATTGCTGAGCCCGAGCTCAGCGGTGAGGGCATTGATGTTGGGGTAGTCCTTCCAGAAGCCGCGAGTGCCGGCTTCAAAAGGTTTACCGCTGGTGGTGGTGAGGGGTGTGCTGCCCGTGGGATCCGCCATCCCATCCAGCAACGTCACGCGCACCCCGGCTTCACAGAGAGCCTTGGCGGCACCCCAGCCGGCCCACCCCGCGCCGATCACCACCACATGCGACGGGTTGGGAGTGGATGGGCCTGCATCTGTCATGGTCCGCTCCTGCAGCCGATCCCAATCTCCAGGCTAGGCAGTGCTGGCGCCAGACTCCGCAAGAGCTTGTCCCGATCCCCGCCCCACCTTGATGATTGGCGCCCTGCTGCTGTTGCTCTCGCTCAGCCCCGTGAGCGCAGCTCCGGTGAGTCGCGATGATCCCGAGCAGGCGGACACACGCAAAAAAAGCATCTCCACGGCTGCCGGCTCGGCCGTGGTCGTCACCGCCAACCCCCTGGCCAGCAAAGCCGCTCTGGGCGTTCTTGCCCGCGGTGGCCATGCCGTGGATGCCCTGGTTGCAGCGCAGGCGGTGCTGGCCGTTGCGGAACCGCAGAGTTCCGGGCTCGGAGGTGGAGGTTTCCTGCTGCACTGGGATTCCCGTCGTCAGGCGCTGGAGGTGTTCGATGGCCGTGAAACCGCACCGGAACGCAGCCGCAGCGACGACCTGCTTCAGCCGTCAGGAGAACCGCTCTCCTATCGGGCAGCCACCCGCAATCCGGATGCGATCGGCGTGCCTGGCACCGTGGCCCTGCTCTGGGAAGCCCATCAACAGTTGGGGCAACGCCCCTGGTCCAGCACCCTTGAGCCCGCCATCCGCCTGGCCCGCGAAGGCTTCCTTCCCAGCCCGCGGCTGCGCCGCTCCATCGCCTTGGCCCAGCGCCTCGGCGCAACCCACAACCTGGCCTTTCAACAGCTGTATCTGCCTGGCGGCACGCCTTTGCCAGCCGGCCGTCTGTTCCGCAACCCAGCCCTGGCCCGCACCCTGCAGACCCTGGCCCAGGAGGGGGGGCGCGCCTTTTACGAGGGCCCGCTGGCCCAACGGATCCAGCGCGGGGTGAACGCCCTGACGGTTCAGGCCCCCAACTTCAAGGGCTGGAGCGCCAACGATCTTGCCTCCTACGCCGTGGTGCGCCGATCCCCCCTTTGCCGGGTGCTGATGAAGCACCGCGTCTGCACGGTGCCCCCGCCAAGCAGCGGCGGGCTGGCGGTGCTGCAGACCCTGGCCCTGCTCGAGGCGACCGGCGGCTTCAACGATCCATCCCTCCCACAAAGCTGGCGCGATCTGGCCCTGGCGGAATCCTGGGCCGATGCCGATCGCCTCTATTGGGTGCACGATCCGATTGATGGAACCGTTCCCATCCAGGGACTACTGAATCCGAGTTACGTCCAGGCCCGTACCCAGGCCATGCAGGCCTCACCCGAACGCTTGCCGCAGCCTGGTCTGCCCCCAGGGATGAAGCAGTTCCCCTTCGGTCGCCCTGGGCCCGGCCCGGAGCTGGGCACCTCCCACGTCACGATCGTGGACGGTGCAGGCAACATCGCCAGCTACACCACAACGGTGGAAACCGTGTTCGGCAGTCGCAATCTGGTGGAGGGCATGGTGATGAACAACCAGCTCACCGACTTCGACTGGCGACCCGTGGTCGGGGGGCTCGCCGTAGCCAACCGCCGCCGGCCAGGGCGCCGGCCAGTGTCGTCGATGGCGCCAACGATCGTCTTCAACAACCAGCAACCGGTCCTGGCCCTGGGCAGCCCAGGGGGAAAGCGGATCCCGCACACCATCAGCCGGGTGCTGCTGGCCGCACTGCAATGGGCGGAACCTCCGAAGCGATCGGTGGGCCTGCCCCTGCTGTCCCCCCAGGGAGACAGCCTCGTGATCGAAAAGGACCCACCGCTTCCCTGGCCCATCAATCCCAATCAACTCAACGTCCCCGGGCGCAAGTTGCGCTCCCAGACTCTGGGCAGCGGCATCGGCTTGCTGCAACGCATCGGCGACCGCTGGCATGGAGCCGCCGACCCTCGGCGGGAAGGAACAGCCCTGGCCCTTCCCTGAGGCGCTGGGGGCTCACTCGATCAGGAATTCACTGCGCAGAGCCCTCGCATCCTGGATGCGCTGGGCAGCCGCCAACTGCCGCAACCGGGCCTGCAACCAGGCACGCAAACGCGTTGATGCCACCGACTTGCTAAGCAGGCCATCGCTGGGTTCGGGCTCGCCAAACGGAATGGTCATCAGCCTGCGTCAGCGACGCAGCGCCTTCATGCCGTCCCGGACCCGAACATCGCGGAAGTTGGGAACGGCAGCTCCGGTGGAGCGTGTGATCGCCAGCACCAAAGCGCCGATCAGGGCCAGGTTCATGAAGAAGCTGGCATCCACCGGAAATGTGTGAAAGATCAACGTGGTGGGAACGAGAAACACCAGCAGCAACGAAGCACCCAGACGGGTGTTTGTGCCAAACACCAGCAGCAACGAGCCAGCAATCAGAATCACAATCGCTGCCACCAGCAGCACTCCAGCCAGGGGCTCGGCAATCCCCTTCGAGGCGATCAAGGCAACTGTGGCGGCAAAGCCACTGAACTTGCTCGGGAGGGCGTTCACGAACACCGCTGCCAGACCCAGCCGGCCCAGGAAGTCGAGCGCCTTGGAGGGAGCCAGGGAATTGAACATCTCGATCAGAGACACGGACCAACCGGTTCTGTAGCGGTTGGAACACTAGAACCCGGCCCTGCCTCACTGCAGGCAGCGGCAGAAGCCGCTACAAAGGCGCAGATCCCTTGCACTGTCAATGCCATGGGGCGATCACCCTTCCTCCCCGCCCTGCTCGGGACCCTGCTGCTCGGCGCAGCCGTGCCTGAACAGGCTCTGGCGAACATCAAGCAGGAATACCAGCGGGCCCACTCCTGCGACTACTTCCAGGCGCCCTTTGTGAGCGATGTGGGGCTGTACAAGGACCAGAAGGTGCGGTTCTGCCTCAGCGCCGATCAGTCGGAACTCATCTACGTGTTGGCGATGGGCACCTCCTGGGTGGTGCCCTTCAACCGCGAATACCGCACCGATGGCGTTCGGCGTTACTACACCCTCGAGAAAGACGACCTGGTGCTTTATCAGAAGGAAGACGGCGTTGTGAAGCGCACGGTGCTCGGCCGCAAGCGCTGACAGAACCGTTCTCCATCAGCAGGCGATCACTGCATCCATTCCGTTGTTGGGAGCCCTTCCACGGACGCCACCATCACCCAAACCACCGTGGGCTGATTGCCCTCGTTCTCCACGTAATGGGGTTCTGACATCCCCTCGATGAAAGCCTCCCCGGGCTTGAACACACTGCTCACTTTGGATCCATCGGGTTCACCCGGGTGTTGAGCAGATCACCGGAATTCTCGCCCTGCACGTACACCAACATCGGTGCGGGGTGGGTATGCAGAGGGATCTTGCCGCCCACCGGAATCTCCACCCGGAACAGACGCAGTTCCGGGTTACCGGCGGGGTACTGCAACGGAGTGCCATTGGGCGATTCACTGCCGCTGAACACCTCCTCGATCTGAACCTCACCAGAGGCAGACGCTGCTTTCTGAGCTTTGCTGGCCGGCTGGGACCCGCCGGTACAACCGCAGACGGCAGCAGCCGTGATCGAACACACAGCCAAGGAGGAAAGCACTCGATGCAGCATCGGTCTGAGCGTGAACAACGGCGCGAGCAGTTTGGATCACAGACCTGAAACACAATCTCGAGCTGGCGTGAACCAACAGCGCCGCCTTTGCCGCGCACGTGTCGAATCCTCCGGTTCAGAAGTAACTAAAGAACCAAACCCAACTGGGATACAGCCGGGTGTAATTGAACTCAGCGTGCCAACTGAAACCCAGCTCCGGGCTTCACGGGCACACCACCGTTGCAGAAATTGGAAGCGAACACCTCCTTGTCCTGAATCGTCCAATCAGGCTTATTGGCTTCATACCAGGCCAGGCTGTCGGTGTAGCAGGTGTTCCAACGAGTGGATTGTTCGGCAATCGGCCGCAACGACAGTGCAATCGACACCGAACTGGCTGTGGCGATCAGGCCCAGCACCGGGAACAGATGGGCATTGATCATGTCGCGGGCGTTGGACATCACGAATCGAAGCGATGCAGTCATTGTGAACGGAATCGCCTGCATCCGATCAAGCCCAACCTGGAGATTTTTCGTTCCCAGAAGTGATGTCGAAATGAAATTTCCTCGGAGAAAGGATCAGGCCAACACGTAAACCGGTTCCATTCGCATCAAGCCCATGGCGTTTGTCAGCCGCATCTGCGCCACCTCCCGTGGATCCACCATCGATGCTGTCGGCAATGGTCGTTACCGCGTCTGCGACCGCGACTCCCATTGCGCGGAAGTGAACGGTCTCTGGCAGGCCTACGAAACCCTGCGCCAGCAGGAGCAGCGCCCTGGCTAGCACCACCCCGCTGTTGCTGATCCACCCCATTGGCGTCGGGCTCTCCAGCCGCTTCTGGGACCGGTTCATCCAGCACTGGAGAACCCTGGAGCCGGAACGCACGCTCCTGGCCCCCGATCTCCTTGGTTGCGGCAAGGCTCCCTGCCCGCTGCAGCCACTCACCCCTCACGATTGGGCGCAACCGCTGATCACCAGCCTGAGGAACCGCGGAGCTGAGCCCGTTGTGCTCATCTCCCAGGGGGCATCCCTGCCCATTGCCCTGGCTCTCCAGGACCAAGCGCCTGAGTTGGTGGCTGCGCTGGTGGCCATCAGCCCACCGGGCTGGCGCGTGCTGTCGGAACCGTTCCCGCAGAAGCGAGCCCAGCAGCTGTGGACGCTGCTGTTCCGTGGTCCGCTAGGCGATTTGTTCTATCGCTATGCCCGCCGCCGCGGTTTCCTCGCCTCCTTCTCGCGCAAGAACCTCTTCGCGGAGCCGGACGCGGTCGACGACGAATGGTTGGAGACGTTGCAGACCGGCGCGCGAGCCATGGAGACCCGTTGGGCCGTGTTCTCCTTTCTGGCGGGTTTCTGGCGACGCAACTGGGAGCCCCAGTTCACAGGCCTCACCATTCCAGTGCAGGTGGTGTTCGGCCAATCAGCCACAGGCATCGGCCGTTCCCGCAGCTGGGACGATGTCGCAGAACGCCTGGACACCTACCGCCGCAAGCTTCCAAACGCGGCCATCGCCACGCTCGATGGCCGCAACGTGTTGCCCTACGAATCCAGTGCCGCTTGCGTGGCCTGCGTGCACAGCTGGCTTCAGTCCACCAGCTGCTGATAGGCCTCAGTCACACGGCGAAAAGCACTCGCCGATCCACCCACATCTGGATGATGGCGCTTCACCAGGCGACGGAAGGCCTGCTTGATCTGCTCCTGGGTTGCACCCACCCTTAAGCCCAACACCGCCAGCGCCGCCTCCTCTGCGCTCCCTGAAGCAGCTGCAGGTTCGCGATCCGTTGTGCGCCGGTCACTGCGGGTGCGCCGGGTCTGGCGACGACTGGCCTGGGTCTGGCGCTGACGAAGCTCGCTCACAACCCGGGCCGGATCCTCATCAAGCCATTCGCTGGCGCGCACGCCATAGAGCGCGAAAGCAGCCATCACGGCAACCGTTTTTTTGGTTGTTCTGGGTCCGACTGCAGCGAGCAGATCGGTCCCCAAGCCGCTTACCAACCGATCCAATCGCTGCTGCAGGCTCAGCCGAGACGGAAAACCATTGCGATTGAGCTGGTCGATCAGCCCCTCAAGAGCACTCTGACGCAGCTGACTCCATCCCGGCTGCCTGGCCAAGGCCACACTCCAGGCTTGAACCTGCTCCGCAGTGATGCGTGCAGGGGCCTGGGCAGAGGGCTGCTGCCACTGGGCACGACGCACGCGCTCGAGCTCCTGCTGCAGACGCTTCACTTCACGGCGCAGGGCATCATTCTCGCGGAGAAGTGCCTCCACATTGCTGGTCACCCGCTGACCAGACGCTGAGCTCTGCCAGGACGTCGTCGCACGCTGCGGCGACCAGTGGCGCGGATCGAACCCCATCAACGGCGCTCCCTGCTCACCAAGGAAGCACCTCACCATTGGCGTGCCAGAAGGTGCCGCTGCTGTCGAGATTGAGCGCATCCATGCGCGCGAGCAAACCGCTCACGGCTTGCTCCGGACTGATGCCCTTGGGATTGAAGCCGATCATGCGCGTGCTCACCAGCCCTGGATGCAGGATGGCCACGGCGATGCCCCGCGATCGCAGGTCATGGGCCAACGACTTGCCAGCGCTGTTGAGCGCCGCCTTCGACATGCGGTAGCCGTAGGAGCCACCGGAGGTGTTGTCGTCGATGGAGGCCATGCGGCTGCTCATCAACGCCAGCTTGCCGCCACTGGGAATCTGTGTCACCAGCGCCCGCACCAGCCGCAGCGGGGCGAGAGCATTCACCTCGAACTGACGGCGGATGGAGGCCTCATCCAGCAGATCGAAGCCGATCGACTCCAGGATTCCGGCATTGAGAATCACCCAGTGCAGAGGCAGGCCATCAAGACGGCCAGTCAACTCCGCGGGCATCCCTGGGTCCGCCTGATCCAAACCGGCCTCGATGCGCACACCAAGAGCCTGCAGCTCCGGGGAAGTCTCCCGGCACACGGCAATCACATCGAAGCCACGGTCACGCAACTGACGGCAGTACTCCAGGCCGATGCCGCGATTGGATCCTGTCACGAGAACCGTTGCCATCAAACCGCTGCAGCCAAGCCACATCCTGCCCATGCAGCGGCCCCATCGCCTCAGGAGGCTTTGAATGGCGCCAGCGAGGCCTGGATTAATGACCGTTGAACCACCTGCCCGACCTCCGCTGCTCAAGCTGCTGCTGCGGGTCTTACGCATTGCCGCCAGCACCGCAGCTCTGGTGGAGGCGCTGCGCAATGACTGGCTGGGTGCAGGCCTGGCAGCAATGGCCTGGCTGGTGTTCATCCAGGTGGAACGGTCCCGGGCTGCAAGCAACACAGAGGAGCCGCGCGAGCCATGAGCACCCGGATTGCGATCGAGCAACTGGCCGCCTTCGCGGAGGCGCCGTTTGAGGGCAATCCCGCCGCCGTGTGTTGCCTGGACGCCTGGCTGCCAGACGCGCTGATGCAGGCGATCGCCACGGAAAACAACCTCTCGGAAACAGCGTTTCTTGTTGGCGGTGGGGGACGTTATCAACTTCGCTGGTTCACCCCCACCTGTGAGGTGGATCTCTGCGGCCACGCCACCCTGGCGGCGGCCGCTGTGGTGTTCCGCCAGGAGCCGCAGCGGGACACCTTGCTGTTTCAATCCCGCAGTGGTCCCCTCCGCGTTCAGCGCGAGGGCGACCGAATCTGCCTCGATTTTCCGGTGCAGCGGGCCCACCCTTGCCTGCCACCAGCAGGGCTGGGGGAAGCCATCGGCGCCACTCCCCAGAGCTGTCTGCAGGGGGTGGATCTGATCGCCGTGTTCGCCGATGAGGACACGATTCGCAGCCTGCATCCAGATCTGGAGCGCGTGGCCGCCCTCCCGGGCCGAGGCTTGATCGTTACCGCACCAGGCCAACACGTGGACGTGGTGAGTCGATTCTTCGCTCCGGGGTGCGGCATTCCGGAAGACCCCGTGACCGGGTCCGCGCACTGCAGCCTCACCCCTTACTGGTGCGAAACACTCGACAAGACCGTGCTCTCCGCCCGGCAGCTCTCCGCCCGCGGCGGCTCGCTGTGCTGCACGCTGCAGGGTGAGCGGGTGCTGATCAGCGGGCGGGTGATTCCCTACCTGAGCGGCACCATCCAGGTGTGACACCTCACCTGCCTTGAAGCATCACGCCATCAGCGGCGGTTCATCCAGCTCCAACCAAACCAGAGGATCAAGGCCAACAACACCCAAGGCAAAAGCGCCCGCAGCAGGATCGCCGCCAGGAACAGCACCAGCACGCTCACCGCTGCGCGCTTCACAAGCGCCTTGCTCTCCTCGGTCATGTACTGCCAGCGGGGAAGAAGGGCCATGGGTCCTGTTCATTGCTCGCATTCTTAGCCCCCCTGAACCAAAGACGAAGCATCGATTCACAGGCAACATGAATTCATGACCTCCCAGCTCCTCCACCTCAGCACTGAGGCCCCCTTCCAGTGCCTATCACTGACTGGCGAATTGCAGCGATTTGTTCAGGTGCATGGCGAACGCGATGGAGCCGTTGTGGTGTCAACGCAACACACCACCATCGCCGTGATCGTGAACGAACTGGAGGAGAGGCTCCTGTTGGATCTGCAGCAATGGCTGCGGCAGCTGGCACCCCCCACTGCCGCTTGGAAACACAACGACCTGGAGCTGCGCCCTGGGATTCCCGACGATGAACCGCGGAACTCCCATGCCCACCTGCAGGCCCTGCTGCTCGGCCATCAAACAACGGTGGCGGTGAGCAATGGAGCCCTGCAGCTGGGGCGCTACCAGGACGTGATCCTGGTGGAACTCGATGGTCCACGCCAACGCAGGGTGTCACTGCAGTGGCTTTCCGCTTGATGCAGGGCCTTGATCCTCTCGGCCCGCACGCACCGGATGCCGCCGCCAGCGCGGAGGAGAACGCCGTGCTCTCAACCATCACGGCCGCGGCCGCCGACCACGAACGCCGCGGCGTGCCCCGTTCTGTGCTGGATCAGCTCAGTGCCATCGGCTGGCTGGGGCCAGTGGCGCCAGCTCCGCAGCAGCGGGAACGGGCGGAGCGGCTGGCCATGGCCGACACAGCCGTGTGGTTTTGCTGGTCGCAACACCAGTCGCCCCTACGCTTACTGCAGGTCTCGACAAACGAAACGCTCAAAGAGCGCTGGCTGGATCGCCTGGCCACGGGGACAGCCGTTGGTGCCACAGCCTTTGCACACCTGCGCCGTCCAGGCCCCGCCAACCCCGTGGCCTCCGTGTGCAGCGATGGTTGGGAGCTGCAGGGCCAGCTCGACTGGATCACCGGTTGGGATCTGGCCGATGCAGTGGCCCTGCAAGTGCGCACCGGCCAGGATCCCGAGGCTTCCGTTCTGGCACTCCTGCTCGACAAGCAGGCCCAGGCCTCCCTGCCCAGGGGGCTGACCGCGGAACCCCCACTGCAGCTAATGGCCATGGGCGGCACCTGGAGTCGACCGGTTCACTTGGATCACTGCCCGATCCCGGCGTCCTGGGTGCTGGGAACCACGCCGATCGCTGCGTGGACAAAGGCCGATCAGGCCCGCACGCGCTTGGCCAACCCAGCCGCCTTCGGTCTGATCCGGGCTGCTCTCGGCGATCTGCTGATGCAGGGCCAACGTCGCCGGGCGGAGGGATGGATCACCACGGCGCAGACCTTGGGGGAGGAGGCCTCAGAGCTGCGCAGGCGTTGCTACATCGCCGCCGACCATCCAGACAGCCTCAGCGACAAGGCGCACCACAACCTGCGTGCTGCAGCCCTGGCGATGGCGGAGCGCTGCTGTCGCGCAGCCTTGGTGAGCCACGCAGGTGGTGCCCTCCGCGATGGCCACCCCAGCGGCCGGCGCCTGCGTGAGGCTTTGTTTCTTCAGTTGCAGGCCCTGATCACCCCGGTTCAGGACCGCTTGATCACAGGCCAAGGGACTTCAGATCAATTCCAGCCAAACTGAAACAAGCCCTGATCGCTGTCGACCACCTGTGAGGCTTGTCTCGATGGCACCGGTTCTGAACACCACAAACGGCAGCGCTGTGGAAGAAGCCGTGGACCGGCTGTCATCCAGCGTGTTTCCCCAGGCCACCCTGGGGCAGTTGCTCGCCACGCTCTTGCTCGTGGGTGTGCTTGCGCTTGTGGTGGGTGTACCCATCGCCAGGAAACGCCAGCACGTGAGGCGATTCGAGCAGCGAATTCGCGAACGCGAGGATTCGCCGGAGTCGTGAGGGGCTTCAGCCGTTCGTGCAGTGGATCACGGGGCCGGAGACCGGATCGGTGACGCCCAGTTCTGGGGTCAGCTCCGCAAGCAGATCCCTGACTGAATTCAGGTGCTCAATCATCTCCGGCCGTGCCGCGACAAGAGCCTCTTTACTGTCCCAGAGAGCCACGAAGCAGAAGGCGCGCTCACCTGTACGTGCCAGGTAGCGCTGACGCATTCCACTGGGGGAAGCCCAGGCCTCCACAGCATCGAGGGAGCGCTGTTCGCACCCCTGCTTCACCACGGCGCGAACACACTTAAGAAAGTCCGCTATGGGATTGGAGTCTGCAGCCCGCATCCTCAAAGCATTTGCCCTCGACGGCGACCCAGCGGCTCGATCCAGTGATCACGAACGACGCGGTGCTGGAGCAAGCGGCCTGACACCCGGCACCCCAGGTTCACGATCCCCTCATCCACGAGCCGACCCAGGCGCACGGCGGCAGCCTCTTCCGTGCGGGAGAACCCCTGTTGATGCGCAGTGAGCCACTGCATCTCATCTTCCGTAATCACCCCCGTGGACAGGGATTCAAGGAAAAGCTCGCCGACGGTCATCGCTGCAATGTAACGAATTTGTTACATCCTGGCAGGCGCCGAAGCGCACTGCGGAAACAGCCTCACTTTTGGCAGCGAACGCAACAACCAACGTTCGTGAACTTTTTTTAAGGTGGGGGCAACCGAGCGCTGTTCCATGCAGCTGTCCCTCAGCCAAAAATTCGAGGTCGAGTCGCTCAAGCGCACCATCGACGCCACCGACAACGTTCAAGAGTTGCGCTCCCTCGCTCGCGAGCTGGCCGACCTCTACATGCGCCAGCGCGCCGCTACCGCCTGGGTGATCGCAGAGCAATGAAACGACGCAACTGGCACAGCCTCTTCAGCCAACTTCCCGACACCGAGCTTGAAAAGCTCGCGGTTCTCCGCTTGCTCGAGTGCAGCAATGGGGTGATTCAGCATCAATTCCGCGATGGCCACGACGATGCCCTTTCCCCCGAGGAAACGCGCGCAGCCATGGCCTTTTCGATGCACTGCATCAAAACCATGGAAATCCCCCTTGGCGATGAGGTCATCCGCTTCAACGAAGAAACGGCCAACCTCTTCCAGGACGTCCGCACGCTGTACGTGAACGGCATGAAGCGCAATGACCCGGCGGCACGGGAAGAATTTTTCCTTGCATCCAGCGCCAACCTCCAGGCCATTGGCCTGGCCCGGCTCGAGCAGGCCAAACGCCGCCTCTTCAACGACTGCTACGAACTGCCCGTGCACACCCTCGACTGGGGCCTGGACTACATCAAGGGCTTTCTTGCCTCCAGCCGCCGCTGAACCCAGCAATCCGGATGTACGGATCCCCCCTTGCAGCCCCATTTCAGGAGGCGTAAGACGGAATTATCCCTTTCCTCAGGAGTCACGCGATGGCACCGTTAACAACTCCCTGCGCATGCCCCGATTGCGTCTGCACCGTGTCCGAAGGTGACGCTGTTCTCCGCGATGGCCGTGCATTCTGCTCAGAGGCCTGCGCCAGCGGACACAAAAACCAGGAACCCTGCCACGGCAACGGGTCCTGCGGATGCACCTGCAACACCTGATTCAGCTCCCTTCAGAGCTCAAACACGGTGCCGAGCAGCTCGGCCGGATGTGCGAATCGCTCGTCCCGGCTGAGTTCAAGCTGCACCAGCATCACGGCATGAGCAAGAAAGCGCAGCGCCGAGAGCAGCGCGAGGCCAAAACAAAGCGGGCAGTGAAGGATTCCCATGGAACGAGCATCGGCCCCTTCTGAAGCGACAGCTCCATTGCTTTCCATTTCTCGACCAAAACCCTCACCCTGGCTAGTACAGATGTACTGCGCCATCGAGTGATGGAGTCCTGGAGTGTTCTCAGCGTCGACGATTTGCAGCCCAGTCGCGGGTCAAGCGTTTGCATGACGTGCCAACACTTCCGCTACGGCTCTGACCAGCAGGGACGCACACTGCTGGGCTGCGAACGGCAACATCAGCAACTTCCCCAGGGCTCACACCTCACCCACCACTGCCTGCAATGGGCTCCCAGCTGGCATCGCCAGGCTGGCTGGGCACCGGAAGTGGCCTAAACGTTGCCCTCCAGCTCAAACCCCGAAGGCAACCGTGCAGACCGCATTCACCAATTGCTCCTCTCCGCGACTCTCCGGGGGATGGCCATTGAGCGTTCCGCTGCTGCAGTCGGCTCGCATTGGAGCACCATCCACCTTGAAGGTGATCACATTGCCGTCAGCGCGAACGCTGTCGTAATTCAGCGCATATGAACTATCGGGCACAGCGATCGTTGGGCTGCTGGCCTCGAAGGCACGACTCACCAGGCCACCAATCACAGCAGCACCAGCAAGCGCGCCGAAGGAATTCCAACTCCAACGGTTGGCATACCCGGGGCCATACCAACGCCCGTGATGGCCGTACCAGTAGCCGTTGCTGTAGCGGTGGTGGTAGTGGTAATCGCGACTACCGCCGTGATGATGGCCCCCGCCGTGATGATGGCCCCCGCCGTGATGATGGCCCCCGCCGTGATGGTGGTGACCCGCCAAGCCATGGCGCGTGGCCACACCCTGCAGGCCCAGCAGGCTGACCAGGAACAGCATTGACCCGAACCGCATCCCGTGCATTGGTTGACGTTCTCCCATTGCCTTCAATGGAGGGTTAGCAATGGAATGCACACTAAGCACCGCCTGAACGATCGAGATCCGCACCCAGCAGCCAAGCGCCATGGACCCACACCAATTCCCCCCAATCGCCGGGCGAGAACAGGCCATCCAGTCCCTCAGGCTGAATCGTCCCAGGCGATGGATGGCATTGCCGAACAGCACGCTGGACAACCAGCAGGCCGCTTTCGCTTGTGCCCTGCACATGCATCAGCCCACCGTGCCAGCAGGAGTGAATGGGGCGCTGATCTCCCACCTCCAGTACATGTTCGATCGTCCAGGAGAGGGGGACAATCACAACGCCGAGCCTTTCGCCCAGTGCTACCGGCGCATGGCGACCCTGATCCCCGATCTGATCAACGAGGGCTGCAACCCCAAAATCATGCTGGATTACTCCGGCAATCTGCTCTGGGGTGTGGTGCAGATGGGCCGTGATGACGTCACAGAGGCCTTGCGCTACCTCGCCTGTGATCAGCAGATGCAAAACCATGTGGAGTGGCTCGGCACGTTCTGGAGCCATGCCGTGGCACCCTCCACCCCGATCCCTGATCTCGCCTTGCAGATCAGTGCCTGGCACCATCAATTCGCTGACCTTTTCGGCGACGAAGCGTTGCAGCGCGTGCAGGGGTTCTCCCTTCCGGAGATGCACCTCCCCAATCACCCCGACACCCTGTTTGCTCTGGTGAAGGCGTTGAAGGACTCCGGTTATCGCTGGATGTTGGTGCAGGAGCACAGCGTGGAGCGATGCGACGGAACCCCCCTCGCGAGTGCCCAGCGGTACCTCCCCAATCAGCTCATGGCCAGGAACTCCCGCGGCGATGAGGTCAGCATCACGGTGCTGATCAAAACCCAGGGATCCGACACCAAGCTGGTGGGCCAGATGCAACCGTGTTATGAGGCGATGGGTCTGGAAGCGCAGCAGCTCCATGGCAGAACCGTGCCATCACTGGTGAGCCAGATCGCCGATGGAGAGAATGGCGGCGTGATGATGAACGAGTTTCCTGAGGCGTTCCGTCAGGCCAACCGCCGCGTTCGGGATGGGGAAGGCAACGTCGCAGCGCTCAATGGCTCCGAGTATCTGGCGCATCTCGAATCCATCGGGGTGGAAGAGCGCCACTTTCCCCGGATTCAGGCTGTGCACCAGCACAGAGTGTGGGAGGACGTGGGTGATGCGCTTCACCCGGACGCCATCACCGCAGCAATCGAGAAACTCACATCCCTTGGGGATGGGTTTTCGATGCAGGGTGCCTCCTGGACCAACAATCTCAGCTGGGTGGATGGCTACAGCAATGTGCTGGATCCGATGCAGGCCTTGAGCGCACGCTTCCATCAGCACTTCGACGCGGCCGTTGCTGCGGATCCATCGGTGACCGCCAGTTCTGCCTATCAACAGGCCTTACTGCACGTGTTGCTGCTGGAAACCAGTTGCTTCCGCTACTGGGGCCAGGGCCAATGGACCGAATTCGCCCAGGCCATCAACCGCCGGGGCGAAGCCTCACTGGCTTCGATGCCTGAATGACCTCAAGGGCTCAGCTCCCGGACCGGGATCGACGTCGCACCACCCGACGCCCGTCCGGTGTCTGCTCGATGTCGGCACCAGCCTTGGCAGCCGTGCTCTCCTCCTTGACGGTGACATCCTGCCCTTCGGGCTCACTGTCAGGGGGCTCCTGTTCGGCAATCAGCCCCACCACCACCGCAGCCTGAATCTGATCACTGAGATCCCCGATCACCATCAACGCCTTGAGGGTGAGTTCCAGGCGTGATTCCCGTGGCAGACCTGGGCGCAGCTTCTTCACTGAGCTCCAGAGCTCAAGCGCCACTTCTCTGAGGAGTTCCTTGTCTGCCATTCCAGGGACGTGCGATCCGATTGATGTAATGAGGTCAACCTACCGTTCAGAGTGCAATGGCCCCCTCAGCGCATGGAGTAGGTCGGCTCAACCCGCGTCACGACCGCACCAGGGCAGAGATCGCGGGCTGCGCGCTGGGCTTGCACGGGGTCTTCCGCTTCCAGCCTGATAATCATTGGGCCGTGCATGGCACCGCCGTAACGGCGTAGATGAACTTCGTAGTCAGTCATGGGGAGCTCCCGAACAATGAGGGGATCGGCGCGTCCCCCGTGGCTTGAGCCTCGATCGTCCCTACAAAAACGGCACTGAAAAGTGGCTGAGCAGCGGCTGAAAACTCCCTTAGCACGCCAGAATGCGCGTCATGGCTCTCACACTCGTTTACGACGGCGGCTGCCCGTTCTGTCGGCATTTCGCGCTCCGCAGTGAGTTGCTTGGTGGGATTCCAGACCTCGTGATTCGCGACGGCCGCAGCGATCATGAACTCAGAGCCATGCTCAGGACGCGTGGCTACAACATCAGCAATGGCGCCGTGCTGATGGACGGCGAACAGATTTGGCATGGCAGCGAAGCCATCGCCATGCTTTGCCAGAACCTCACACCAAGCGATCCGCTGCTGCGCATTCTTCATGGCGTGTTCAGCGACACCCGGCGCGCCAATCTTCTTTACCCGGGGCTGCTGGCAGCCCGTCAGATCGCCTTGGGCGTGAAAGGACTTCCCCTCGACCCCGATTACCGCGGAGCCTGAGTTCTCAGGCTCCGCTCAACAGCGGACGGCACAACATCTGGTTGAAGGTCAACTTGGTGAGCGAACTCCTCAAGTTCAGCCTGCAATTCCAGAAGCATCAACGCAAGCGAACGGGCAAGGTCCCTGCCGAAGCTGGTCTCCATTTGGGGTCTCAATCAGGGACTCATCAGTTGTAAGTGAGCTCTTCCGGTCGCCGTGGATTGTGTCAACGTGCCGTCACAGATGGCGTTCAGCCGTGCTCTCTCTGCCACCGGCTGTAGTTGGCGGCAGAAAACTTGTGGCCATGGCGCAGACCCACTTTGGCGACGCAGATCGTGTCGCCGTCGCACTGGTCCAACTCGCGTCGGATGTCGTCATTGCCACTAGCCTTGACCAAGAACGTCTCCAGCTGTTTCATCGACATGGTCAGAACCTCCAGAAGGGGTTCTTCATCAGTAGGAGTACCAGCCCTGTATCCGGCGATACGTTGGAATTTCTTCCCGTACTCAAGGTCCCCCGTCAAAGGAGCAAACCGGGCTTGGACGATGGATGACGCACCGGAACCGGAAGAAGCCTGCCTGGAGCCTGCTGAGGCAGCACTCGATAGCGCACGCGTTTCTGCACCCTGGATGCACAGTGGGTGATCAGGCCCACTAGGAGCACCAGAACAAGACCGGTGGCTGTGCGTTGCGTCATACAGAGACCTCTCGCCTGGGCCAGATGCTGAGAAGCAACAGCGCAAGAGAAACGGCGGCAATGGGACCATTGATCACGGCGCCCGGAGCTGTGGCCGTGGTCGGGATCGGGCGAAACGCCGGAATGTAAGTGGCTCTCACGCTGTATTCGATCAACGTCAGCAGATAGAACAAAGGAATCATGGCCCGGTAGCGCAACAGAGCCAGCAGTTGCAGAAACGCCAGGATCAGCTGGCTGAGTCCCCAGAGAGCAAACACACCCACGATCGTGGCTGCCGCAGGATCGGAATAGCCGTCGAGGGGAAGATGAGCGATCGACTGCGCACCACCATCAGCAGCCAGCAAATGATGCTGACTGCGCCAAAGCGTCACCAGCACCAGGGGAGCAAACAACCAAAGCGCGAGACGGCGCCCTGGAAACACATTGGTGATGACCGATGGAACAATCAGCCTGGGATCAAGGCGAGCCATGCAGCACGACCGGTTCATCGCCGCCCAACAATCACCGGCGGCGTGCCGCCTGCAGTTCCTGGCAAGCCTGGAACCACCTCGGTCTGACCATCCCACTTGTCGAGGAAGAGTTTGTAGAGCACCTGGTCATCGAGGCTCTTGTTCAGCGTGTCGTAGCGAAGGGCCTCCTGCTCAGCGATCTTCACCTCGGTCTGAGCCCGCAGAAGCTGCTGTTCAGCGATCTGCTTCTGCTCAATCGCCGCCCGGTATTCCTCGGCAATCTCAAGACCGGTGAGATCCAGACCCACCACTTTCACGTAATCGAACTGATCCAGCTCTTCAGCCACGGTGCTGGCCACCAGGGCAGAGATGTCGTTCCACTCCGACGCGATCGTGACCAGCTCGTATTGCGAAAACACCGACTTGAGTGCTTTAAGGAGCGATGGCTGGATAATCCGCGGATACACATCACGGTCGCTGCTGGCGATCGTGCTGTAAACCCTGCCGGCTTCATCGGGACGCAAGGCGTACTTGATGGTGGCTGTGGCCTGGATGACTTGAAGATCTTTGGTGAGCGTGGCGAAATTCTCAGGCCGCACCTGGGTGCGAATGCTGAAGGGCCAGACCTGCTGAACCAAAGGTGCTTTCACATTGAGGCCCGGTTGCCGTGGCGTCCCGCTCACCTTGCCCAGAGTGGTGATCACGGCCACTTCACCTGCAGGAACGACGAACAACGATTGCGCCAGCAGCAGCAATCCAGCCAGCACAAGGGCCACGATGGCCACCAAGCCCCCCTCCGGACCTCCGGAGTTGACAGAACGCATCGGCGATGGACTTTGCATGCGGGGGTGGCGTCGAAGACGAATCACTTCCCACGTCCTAGCGAGAGGAAAGCCACAGTGCTCGCAAGCCCATCAGAACCCTGGTAGCGTCCAGCCATCCTGTCTGGGTCCCGTGCTGAGAAGCCTCCTCTCCTTGCTCTTCGCCGCAGTGATGTGGGTGCAGGTTCCTCAGTGGCAAAACGACTGGTCCCAGTGCGCTGTTGATGTTCCCGATGTGAACTGCCACTGGTACATCACAGCTCCAGACAACACCTTCGGGGAGGGATTCGACTGGGCCACGGCTCCCTGGTTCGATGTGAACGGTCTTTCCGATGTGGCCGAGCTCACCAACACCGTTTCAAACCTGCAGCACTGAACCATGCGCAACAGTTTGATTGCCGGGGTGATTGCCCTGTTGATGCTTGTGGCGCAACCTGTTTTCGCCGCCGATCTTCCCCTAACGGGCGTCGCGCTCGCTCCCTGTGATGCCTTGGATCCAGGAGCCCAGCCCAGTCCCGCAGCCTCCAGCAGACCCACGATCACCAGTCCGGAAGGGGCGAGCTGCTATGTGCTCACCGGCATGGTGAACAACAGTGGACGGCGTGCCGTCGTCGATACCGACGTGTACGCCAGGATCCTCGACCGCAGTGGTGAACCTGTTCTTCAAAACCGCACCCGGGTGGGTTCCATTGGTGATGTGGAGCCTGGCGAGCACCCGTTCGCTCTGCGACTGGCCGTGCCCACCGGCACACCGGGCCCGTTTGAGGTCAAGAATGCCCGCGCCCGAGGATTCAGTGCACCGGTTCGCAGTCGGGCAACGGATGACGATGACCTCCTGCCTTTAGAGCAGGGTGTGGTGGGTGCAGCGCCTCAAGACCCTGCGTCCTGACCGCGGCAATGCAAACCGTTCTCTTTCTCTGCACTGGAAATTATTTCCGCAGCCGCTTTTCGGAACTCTGGTTCAACCATCAGATCGCTCTTCTGGGACGATGTGATGCCATTCACGCTGTCTCCGCTGGCTTGAACGTGAGAGCCGACAGCGGCAACGTCGGCGCCATCGCCAAGGAGGCGCAGGCGGCCTTGCAACACCGTGGCGTTGCCGTGAATCCAACCCAACTGGCGATGCCCCGTCAGGTCAGCCGACCCGATGTGGAACAGGCCGATGTGGTGGTGGCCGTCGACGCCGATGCCCACAGGCCGATGGTGCAGGAGCTGTTTCCTGACCTGGAAGCGAAGATCCGCTTCTGGCGCGTGAAAGATCTCGATGAGGTTGATGCCGTTGATGATCCGATCACGCTGCTGCAACAGAAGATTGATCAACTGATAAAGGCGTTGATCAGCGGTCACTGATGTTTCGGATCTTCCGTGCTGGCGCAGTGATTCTTTTGCTGTTGATCGGCATCGTCCTGATCAGCATTCATCCCCGCGCACGCCATCCGGACGATGTCATGCCTTCCCTTCGAGAGAACAGGAGGATGCCAAGAAATTCCATGCGCCGATTGCGGGAGCAACGTCAATGAATCGACCTGCGCTTCAGCGCATTGATCAAACGCTGTTCAACGCACTGGCGGCGGAAGCCGACCAGCGACCGAGGCAACGCTGCAATCACAACTTCCACCAGGAGGCTGAGCCGGTGCAGCGCTTTCTCAACGTGCTGCAACCCGGTACCTACGTGCGTCCCCATCGTCATCAACGCGATCGAGAGGGAGCAGGGTTCGAGTGCTTCCTTGTTTTGCAGGGAATGATCGGCCTGCTGATCTTCAGCCCGGAGGGGGAGATCGTTCAAACGGAGACGCTCTCAGCATCCGGGCCAGTCCGAGGGGTGGAAGTGGCCGAAGGTCAGTTCCACAGCTTGGTGGCTCTGGAGCGCGACTCTGTGATTTTCGAGCTGAAGCAAGGGCCTTATCAACCTTGCCAGGACAAGGACTTCCTCCAAAGGTTTCCCCAGGAGCGGACGCCTGCTGCCGAAGTCCAGGAGCGCAGCTGGCGCCAACGCTTCCTGGAGTCCCCGGCGACAGGGGCCCAAACGGGCAACGATTGAATTCAGTCCTCCATCGATGCGAACAGAACTTTGTGACTGGCCACCACCTCGGCATCACTGATGGCGGGGGTGATCTCCATCTCCACGCCGAATTGGGCACGCCAGGGAGCGAGATGGCGGAAGAGTTCCTCCGTGCCGCGGGCCTTCATCAGAGCCACCACCTGACCTTGCCCAGGCAGATGAGCGCGCTGAATCAATTCAAAGCCTTCAAAGCAGTCGTTCTGACAACCCCCTTCGAAATAGTTGATGAATTCCCTGTACACATCAAGCTGGCTGTCGATATCCGGGATGGTGCCAACAACGAAATAGAGCTGCATGGTTCTTTGAGTCTCTGCGGCAGAAACTTAAGAACAGCCAGGGTTGGCAACGGTGTCTTGCAACACGACTAGGCCCTTTCAAACAACGACAGCTGCTCGCTGTCACCAGGCCGATCCCTGATCCAACCGGTGGGATCCCAAGCATCCAGTAAAGGCTGCAAAGCCCTTAAGCCCGCTCCGTCAACAGCCGCCATCCATCCATCCTCGAGCCCATCCGGGATCACCACCGGCATGCGCGGGTGCAGGGGTCGGATCAAGGCATTGGGGGTGGTGGTGAGAATCGTGACACTCTCGATTTCGCTGCCATCCGCACCAAGCCAGCGCTCCCAGAGGCCTGCCAGCCAGAACGGTTGATGGTTGGCTCGGCGAATCCGCCAGCCCTTTTCAAAGAAACAGCTGGCTGGAATCAAACAACGCCGGTGACGCCAGGCTCCCCGGAACATGGCCTTGTCATCCAGGGTTTCCACTCGGGCATTGAAGGGTCGCGGTCCGCTCAGGGGGTCCTTGGTCCAGCCTGGAATCAAACCCCAGAGCATCAGAGCAGCAGAGGCGTCCTTGTCCTCCCTGCGCAAGACCAGCAGAGGTTCCCCCGGGCCAATCAGGTCGCGAGGTGCATAGCGATTCTGGTGTGCTGGATCCAAGCGCTGGCGCAACGGCAACGGCAAGTCCGACGCCGGAATCGAGAGAGCAAAGCGTCCGCACATCAGACCACGATCAAGCAAGATGTGTGCACACGATCGGATTCAATGAAGGAAGTCAGCGTCTTCGAACTTCTGATCCGCAATCTGGGACGTTTCGCCGCGGGATCGGGAGTAGTGGCCCTTTTGGTGTGGCTCACCTGGGTCATGCTTGATGTCCAGCACATGCAATCGGGATTCACCCTGCCTCAGTCGAGCTATTGAAGCGGGGTCTGCTCAAGCGTTGTTCTTGAAGATGCGTTCAAGATCTCGGCGGAACTGAGAGGTCGTGAGGGGCCTCTCGCTGGAACGCCGTCGGTTTCTGATCATCAGTGAGCCAATCCACCAGATCTGCAGTGCAGCAAAGAAAGCACCAAAGATCAGCAAACTGATCGTGGGCGCAGTCATCAAGTCCATGGGTCCAACCAAAAAAAATTGGACTGAAGCAAAAGCTTCAATCCAATCAGAATCTGATTTTTCAATTAGAAGTAACCTCAGGCTTCAGCACCCTGGCTAATAGTGCCACTGGAGACATAGGCATCATCAGCGGCTTCAGACTGCTTGGCCGTCTCGGGATTGAAACGACGAACAATCAGCTCATCAATGGAGAAACAACCAGGACCAACGGCGAGGACGGCGGCGGCGGCAGCAAAGTAAAGGCCGAGAAGCTCCAGCAGGTAGATATTGAAACCGGCGGTGATCACTGCGTGGTAGATCGCAACTGTGATCGTTCCAAGGATTGCAAGAGCACCGAATCGAGTGAGCAGTCCTGTGATCAGAAGCCAACTACCTCCGATCTCAGAGAAAGCTGCGATGTAGGAGAGAACAATGGGGAAGGGAAGGTGCAGCGGACGCACGAAGGCATCTGCGAAATTTTCAATATTGGCGAGCTTCTCGTAACCGTGATGAATCAAAAGCGTGCCGGTGAATACTCGAAGCACAAGCAGGCCCACATCGGAGAGCAATGGCTTGGAGAGGATCGTTCTGAGCACTGCGATGAAGGTAAGTTTAGAAAATGTAACGACATGAGCCGCGAGCCCGTGAGCTCGGCAGACGCTTTACCCATCTTTAAGCAGAAATACCCAGGCAAAGACCAGCTCCGCCCCACACCTTCACGCGGAAACCGCCAGCATGCATACTTCTATGTCTCTTGCTTGACATGAGCAGTGAAATGTTTCTCACTTTGTTCCTGGGCTTCGGCGCAGCTGTGACCAGCCTCGCCTTCTGGAAGTTGAGCCGCTTTCAGTCCACGAACCGCTTGTAGAGCCAACGCACGAAACCACCCACAACGGGCACAGGTTCAAAGGTCGGCCCCACAAAGTCGAAGTAGTCGCGGTGATCGCACACCTTCCCGTCGCTGTTGAAGCGCAAGCGGCTGGCCCCTGGGTAGATGAACTCGATGCCTTTGATCTTGAGACCCATCTCCCATTCAATGAAGGCCGTATCCCCATCAACCGCGATGGCACTGGCCGTGAGATACACGTCATCACAGCGACGCATCAGACCATCTTGAGCCTCGATGTAAGCCTTGATGCCACGGCGCTCCTGCGTCGGATCCTGAAAGTGCACGTTCTCGTCGTACAGCTCACGCCATTGCGCTTCTGTGGGTGCTGCCATGCCGTAGGGCTTGGTGAACAGGGATCGAAGGCGCTCTGCGTCCACGGATGACGTCGCAATAACCGGTTAAACCCTATGCATAAATCAGTGGTCCCTGCATAGGCTCCAGAACACTCTGTGCTGAAGCCATGTCCGAACCGAGCTACCGCTACGAGCCTGTTGAAAAGTTCGGCGAGGGCCTGACCACCAACCGCCCCTGGAACACCAGCGCTCTCGCCGGAGTCGAAAGGCTGAATGGTCGCACCGCCATGGTGGGTTTCGCCGCGGCCGTGATCGGTGAATGGATCACCGGGTATGGCCCTGCTGGTCAGGTGATGGCGCTCATCCGCTGGTACCTCAGCTGAGCGTTGGCTCAGGAGCCGTGAGCTCATGAAGGGCGCTGTAATCACCAGTGTCCAGATCCGTGCCCTCTGCGCGCATCAGCAAATCGGCCAGGCTTTGCAGACCTCCGGCGTCCACCCCAGCCAGGCCTGCCTCGCGCAGAAACAGGTTCAAGTCCTTGCGCAGAAGGCTGGTGCTGAAATTGGGATCGCTGTAGTCATGCGTCAGCATCCGTTTGAGCTTTTTGTCCACCGTGGGCGCGTAGAGCGCGGATGGCCGCAGCACATCCATGAAGCTATCCACATCCAGGCCAGAGGCCTGAATCAACCGCAATGCCAGCGAGTAGCCGTGGGTGAGGCTGGCAATCAATTGGTTGAGAGCCAACTTGGCTGCCGCGCCGGTTCCCACGGCACCCATCCGCTTCGGCTCCAAAGCAAGATGCTTGAGCAGGGCGTACTGCTGATCAAACACCCCCTGATCACTGCCTGCCATCACCAGTAGCGTCCCTGCCAATGCCTCAGGTCGGCTCCCCAGGACTGGAGCCTCAAGATAAACACCGCCCTGAGCCTGCACCTGGGCCTCGAGAGCCACACTCTCGCTGATGCCCATGGTGCCCATGGGCATCACACAGCGCCGATTCAAACCGCCCAACGCTGCCACCACCTCCGCAGTAATTGGTCCATCCCGAAGCACGGTGATCACCGTGCTGGCACCCGCTATGGCCTGGGCAGGATCATCAAAGCGCTCGGCACCGGCGGAGGTCAGCAGTTCACAGCGGGCTGGATCCCTGTTCCAAACCGCCAGCGCACAACCCACGCTCAACAGGCGGTGGCCGATGGCGGAGCCGAGGAGGCCAGTACCGAGCAGAGCAACCTTGGTCATCAGGCCGGAATCGCCTCCATCACAGGTTCGAGGAGCAGATCGCGGGCGTTGTTGAGCCTGGTCATCATCTCGGGATCACCGCCTTTGTCAGGGTGATGCTGAACAGCCAAGAGCTTGTGAGCACGCTTCACAGCCTGCTCAGTCAGGCGACCCGAGAGGGCCAAGCCCAAGGTTTGGCGGGCACAGATCGCCTCAAAGCCGGGATCCCGGCCAAGGGGGCAACGTTCGCGCTGATGATTGGACTGCCGGGGCTTGCGTTTGGAGCTGCTGCGTTTCCCGCCAGTGGCAGAGGAGCCTGTCGCTCCGAATCCATCTCCAGCCATCAGCGCATCGGGTAGGGGCTCCCTACCTTGCTTGATCGCGAAGCCCCGATCAGGTGACCGAGCCGACAAATGGCCTGGGATCCTGGTCGAAGCGATGCTCAAATGGCAGCGCAGATGGTTGGTCCTGGCCTGCAAGAGCCGCGGTGCTTTCGAGGGCCTGCCTCAGCAGCCGGGCGCTGTGCAGAGGCATGTCGCGGGGCACAGAGATGCGATCCCGCAGATAGCGCAGAGCTGCGGCTGACCCTGAAGACGGCATCACTGCGGTCCCAGCGATCAGCTTGGTGAGTGCCGCGCGCAAGGGCTGATCAAACCCCTCCCCGAGAGGGCTGCGCACGAGCAGCGTGTGGCGATGGCGCAGCACCCGCTCGAGGGCTCGGGCCTGGGGAGTGACCCCTACTTCAGGCGGTGTCCAACGGCATTCGAGGGCACCCAGTCCCTCCCCTTGATCCACCGCCGCGGCCATGAATTGTTGCTGCGCACTGCCATCCGCCCAGCATCCGCCCATCTGCGGAGGCAGATCGTGGGCATGGGTGTGCACATCACTCTGGGTGCCGCGATACGTCTCGAGTTGCTCAAAGGCCGTGAGCCAACGGTCGATCCCGGGGTGGGCCTCACGCAGTGCAAACCCCTTGAAGTAGGCGAGCGACGCATTCATGCGTTCCACGTAGGGGATGAACACCAGATCGGCGGTGCCAGGTGTTGCCCCGCTCGGATGGTCGGGATCGAGCCAGCAGCCACCACCAGCGGCGATCGCCTCCTCCATCTGGGAGGCCACCCTCTGGAACTGATCCCGGGCACGGCGTTCCTGGTCCTCGCGCAGGCCTGGGGTGCAGAGCCACACACACCAGGCACGGAACAGCAACCGTTCCAGCTCACGCAAACGCCTCACCCGCCGGTCATGCATGCCAGCTCCCACCGGCCCGAAAGTGCGTTCAAGGGCCTCGAGGATGCGATCGCTCTCCGTGATCAGGCGACCATTGAGTTCCAGAGCCGGCAGCATTCCCGAGGGAACCAGTGCCGTGAACCAGGGCTCCTTCGGGCCATAGCAGCGCATGGTGACCTTGCGGATCCGATAGGGAACCCGGCGCAGCTCAAGCCAGAGCCACACCTTCTGGCAGTACGGGCACCAGGCGTGGTGGTCCCGGAACAAGGTCACCTGCACATCTGCTTCGGAATGCCCGAACAGCCGCAAGCTGGCCTGGGCGTTGGTAGGGCCTTCCACGCGTTCGGCAGCAGCCGGTGCCAAAGCCTCCAGAGCAGCCCAGGAGAGCGCCTCCGCCTTCAGCGAATCGTCTGTCATCACGCCAACAGGTCTTGCCGCAGTTTGGCGGCAAGACGGAGACGAACGTCGGTTTGAGCCGAGTGATCAGCTGTAAACCTTGCCGATCAGAGGACCGGCCTGCTCATCGGTGAAGACAGGTGTCACGGTCCAGTCGAGGCATTCCGCCCACTCGGCGGCGTGCTCGTAGCAGACGCCAGCATCATCGGTTTCCACCAGGATCCAGCCCTGAACCGAGCCGGGTGCGTGGTAACGGGTCCACGACTTGCAAGCTGGCATGGGGGCTCCGGTCTGCATGAACTTGCGAGCCGCTGTCTCGTGGTAACCGGTCTTGAAGTGCCAGTGCATGAGGAACAACATGAAATCGCTGAGAAAGGAGCTTCCAGCAAGCACGTCTGCGCACGATCCGACAGCATGACCGCGACAAACGCCTGAATCTCTTGTCGATCCCAAGTGACACGGTGACCGGGAACGATCTGCTGACGCGCGAGCGGCAGGTTCGCCAAGAGGGAAGTGGGATCAATGCCGACGACGTGATCGGTTGCTGGCAGCTGCAGACCATCTGGCCCAAGGGCCGTAGCAAAGCCAACGCCTTCAACGGGTGGCTGCTGCGCAGCCTCGGCGCCTGCCTGGAGATCAGCGCAGCTGGCGATCACCATGTACACCTACGCAATGCCGTCAACCTCGGCCCGGTGACTCTGCAGTTCAGTGGACCTGGGGAGGTGGGCGGTGGCAGACCCTTACTGAGCTTCCACTTCGAGCACGTCAGGCTGACGCTTGGCGCCATCACCCTGCTGCAACGCTCGTTGCCGGCTCCACCCGCCAAGCGCAAGCCGTTCTTCGCATTGATCCACAGGGATTCGTCTGGCTGGCTGGCGGCTCGCGGCCGGGGAGGTGGGCTCGCCCTGTGGACGCTCAGGGATTGAGACGTCGCTCGATCCAGTCGTCTCCTCGCTCCCAGCAGCAGCGTCGGTGGGGATGGGCTTTGAGATCGAGTTGCTCCACCCGCTGGATCTGAATGCGGATCAACAGCAAATGAGGCGGTGGTGGCTCCCCATCGGCAATCGAATCGGGCCAGGGGCCAGCCGCCTCAAAGGGCTCACCCGGATGCGGCCAGGCCCAGACGGAGCGGCCAGCGGGCGCCAACCGTTGCCAATGGGCGTTCAAAGCCTCCGGATCATCGCCAGCACTCAACAATTGAGCGATCCCACGCAGGCGGAACTGTTCTCTGGCCTTGCGGAACAACCAGCACAGCTCCACCTGCACCTGAGCACTGAGTTCGCCGGGTTTCTCGCTGCGGGCATCGCTGAGCAGTTCGAGGTCGCCCTCATCACTCCAGCCTCGAAACACCAGGGTGCGCACCCGTGGGGTGCCATCGGCTGCCACGCTTGCGAGCTGAAGCCAGCTGGCCCCCGGAGCCCGTCCCTCCCGTTGGCGGGCGCCCCGCAGCAACGGCCGCCAGGGGGGCAACGGCATTGCCTGAATGGCATCAACCGGCATCAGCCATCCAAGGATCGAGAAAGGCCAGCGGACGGTTCATCGTTTCGGAAAACCCAAGGATGCCTCGATCGCGATAGACGTACAGGAGCGAGTCGTCCGCGTCCAAGAGGAACGTGCCCCCCCGCTGGGTGATGAAGCGATCGTCGGGCACGTAGGTGCCCCAGTGCCGCAGCACTTCATTCATATTGCGCAAGCGCACCGTGGCCAGTTCGAACGGGCGCTGAAACCCACCGCCACCAGCACGGCGGAAGAGTCCAGCAGGGATCGCTGGCAGCACCCCGGTGCTGATCACTTCATCGTCGCCGAAACGCTGGGGCGCCGTGCGGTCTCCGGTGTAGCCGCGCAGCACTTCTGCCAGGGTGCCGGGAGAGCCGATGCCTGCACACATCAGCAGCAAGGAGGGCCAAGCACCGCCTGGAGCCTGAAGCCCTGGCGACAACCCCAAAGCCTGGTGCAGGTTGGCATTGGGCTCCACCTGCAAGCGCTCAACCGGAAAGCCAGTGAAGGCGCAGAAACGATCAGCACCCTTCGGGTCTCCAATCGCGATCGCCAACAACTGGATCCCGGCCTGATCCAGCTGAGGCAGCGCAGGCACCAGGGCCTGGGCATATTCCATGGAGTCGAAATCACCGAGCTGGGTGAGCAGCACCACCAGCCGCCGACAGCCTCGGCCCATGCCAGGAGCATCAGCGATGCGTTCAAGCAAAGGATCGGGAGCGTTCATGCCTGTCATCAAGACGCCCACATGATCAGGCATTGAGCACGACATCAGGCATCGAGCACAAAGCGATAGCGCACATCGCCCTTGGCAAGCCGTTGAATCGCCACATTCACCTGATCCATCGGCAGATGCTCAACCAGTGGGCGGATGTTGTGGCGAACACAGAACTCCACCATCTTCTGAAGACTGGCTGGTGAGGACGTGGGGCTACCGGTGATCGAGCGCCGGGCGGGGATGAGATCGAAGGCGCCAACCTGAATCGGCTCCAGCACAGCCCCGAGCTGATGCAGTCGTCCCCGAGGCCTGAGCGACGCCATCACCGCACTCCAGTCGAGGGGATGGTTGACCGTATTGATCACCAGATCAAACCGGCTCTGAAGATCAGGAAGCATCTCCAGTTCCTCCACGTGATGGGCACCAAAGCGTCGTGCCTGTTCCGCCTTGGCGAGATTGGTGGTGATGGCGGTGACTTCACAGCCCCAAGCCCGCGCGAATTGCAAGGCGATATGGCCCAGCCCACCGATGCCCACCACGTGACTGGCGAAGCCCCCCTGCCGTCCCACGATCGTGGCTTCCAGAGACGTGCAGAGGTTCTGATCACCGCCAAGGCAGAGGCTGCAGTGGTTGCAACTTCCGCTGATCCAGCCCAGACCGCGAACGTCGCCGATCAAGCCCGGATCCACCCCCTCGCCAACCGCCGTGACCCTGCCGATCACTTCATGGCCCGGCACGAGGGGATAGCGGCTGACAACCCAGTGATTGCCGATCATCGAGAGGTCGCTGTGGCAGAGGCCGCAGTGCATCACCTCCAGCACCAGCTCATCAGCTGCAGGCTCAGGGGCTGGCCGCTGGCCGCACTCAAGAGGGGCCCCTGCGGACGGTGCTTGCCAGACAGAGATCACAGGGAAACCCGCAATGGTTCTTCCTTGTCTTTAGTCATGCCGCCCAGACAGCGTCACGGCCCATTGACACATTTGTACCACCCAATTAGAACAGGTGTACCAGCAGCGTCTCCATGGCTCCGAGTTCGCCTTATGCACCCTTCAAAGCGGAGGAGTGGATGCGCGCTTCCCTGATCACCCCCCGAAAGCGATGCCCCGTCACGGTTGGATCCAGGACCCACACACCCAGGACACGAAACGGTTCCACCCCGATGAAAAAAGCTGGCACCGCGACCCCCGGGTGTTCGTGGATTCAGGGAGACCTTTTCCAGACCAGCCCCCGCTGCTGACCACCCGGGTGCACCTACGCCGGGAAACAGCGGAACTCCTCTGGAAGGAGCTACTGCGGGTGGGCTGGCAGCCCTGCAGGCCCCAATGGGGTGCTGATGTGGATGTCTGATGTGGACGTCTGAAACCGGCAGCGAGACGACCCGTCAGCCAACAGCTCAAGCCTCAACCGAACTGGTAATGCTTGCGCACCGCTTCATGCACGGTCCACCTGCACGTCAACCCGGCGGGGAATTCCACCAAATCCCCGGCCTTGATGCGCACGGGCGCACCAGATTCGGGCGTCACGGTGACGTCACCTTCCAGCAACAGACAGGTTTCCCTCTGGTCGTAGTGCCAGGGAAATTCACTGGCTTCACAGGCCCAGATTGGCCATTCACGAATCCCCAGCGCCACGATCACGCTGTCAGGGCACGGAGAAGTCACATGGATCATCGCCAAACCGATGATGTCTTCAATCAAGTTCCATAATTGCGCGGCGCTAGCCCATCGCCGACCGTCAATCCCCGCTCCCACCGCCGCAGACGCTGGAGCAGCAGCGCAGCAACCAGAGCCAGCAGCCCGCCCAAAGCACTCAACCAGCCCATCTGGCCAACGCCGATCAACACCGCCGCCGTCCAGAGGACAACCCAGCACCAGGGCTGGCCCCGTCGAATCCAATGCAGCGCCTGGGAGCAACTGCGGCAGTTCACGGTATGGCTGTTGTAGCGATCCATGAGCGAAGCAATCCCCTGCCTTGGCGGAAGCCGCTGTCCAGCGAAAGGTTCGCCGCCGTGGCTGTTAATCCAGCGATGCAACGCGGCCACATAGCCATCCGCCTCGGTTGGCAGAAAAAACGCACGCTCGGCGGCTGCACTGCCGCCGGCAGATTCCAGCACCCGCTCCTGCCAGTGCAGAAACACCTGGTCGTCTTCCAGAACTTTGTGGTTACCGATGTGTTGCAGCCATCGAGGTCGCAGACCCACCAGCAGCCGTGGCAACGCGGACTTGAACTGGAACGGGAAGCGCGCGAACAGGCGACACTCACCGCGGCGGATCGGCACGGCGTAAACCACGGTGAGAATCCGCGCGAACCCTTTGGCATCAAGGTCGTGCCACATCAGCTGGGGGGCACGGAAGTGGGTGAACTGAGAGCCGAGCCGCCCTCGGCGGGGGCCCTCCTCCCAGAAGGCCTCAAATCCCGAATCGTCCTCCGCTCGGATCACGGCCAGCACAGGGGCGGCGTTCTCCCGGTTACCCACGGTTTTGTGATGCGTGAACGGCACATGGCTCACATCCAGGACATTTTCAAGCAGGGTGAGCGCATCCATGGGCAGGTCGCGGAAGGTGTCCTGCACGATCCAGCCATCAGCCCAGCCATCTCCTTGCTCTTGAAGCAACGGCACAAGCGGTGGATCTTTGGCGCCCGCCATCGTCGGATCGCCGGTCCACACGAACAGCAACCCCTGACCAGAACAGGTAGGGAGGCTGTTGCAGCTGGACCGGCGCCCCGATGCATTGCCCCCCTCCGCCATCTGGGGGATCCGTGTGCAACGGCCTTCGCCATCGAAACTCCAGCCGTGATACGGACACTCCAGTTCCCCTGAGGCATTGATGCGTCCCTCACTTAGGGGTACCAATCGATGGGGACAGACGTCATCAAAGGCCCGCCAGCTTCCGGTCGCGGCGTCCCACCACAGCACGAGATCCCTCTCCAGAACGGTGAACCGCTGCGGTCGTTTCGGATCGAGATCGCGCAGGTAGGCAACCGGCCACCACTGCTCCGTCCAGCTGGCATGCATGGGTCGTG
This sequence comes from Synechococcus sp. BMK-MC-1, assembly GCF_014279955.1. NCBI lineage: Bacteria > Bacillati > Cyanobacteriota > Cyanophyceae > Synechococcales > Synechococcaceae > Synechococcus > Synechococcus sp. BMK-MC-1. Next base: position 833,169 of record NZ_CP047939.1, on the reverse strand, counting down.
CACGAATGCAGTCATGATCGCCGTCTTGGAGCAGCGTCTGTGACCTCAAAACCATGATTGATCTCGGGGACTACGGCCATCCGCCCAGCACGCGCCGCCGGGACTACTCCCTGGTGCTGCTGCAGCTGGCCATCGCCGTGCTGATCAACAGCAATGCGATTCCCGGTGACTGGACCGTCAATCGAGATGTCGTGAGGATTCTCGGAATCGCGGCCTCCATCTTCATCGGCTTCCGCAACACCCAGGCCATCGGCCGTTGGTGGGAGGCGAGGACACTGTGGGGATCGATTGTGAATGTGAGCCGGAGCTGGGCGGACACCCTCCGCGCCCACCTGAACAGCGAGCGCATCAACCGCAAGGAGGAACGCCAGCTGCTGCAGTTGCAGGTGGCTCTGGTGTGGCAGCTGAATTTTCAACTGCGTAATTTCTGGCACCGGGAGCTCAGGGAGCTGCAGGGGCAACTCCTCGACGGCCTCAAGCTGCCGCGCAGCAGCAGCTTGCGCCAGCTCGGCCTGCAGCGGGCCGAGTGGATCCGTACCCTTCATCGCCAGGAGCGCATCGACAGCTTCGGACGCATGCAGCTGATGGAGGTGGCCAATGCCTGCACCGATGCCATTGGCGGATTGGAACGGATCCGCAACACTCCCTTACCGGCGTCGTACGACGTGTTCGTGCGCTTGCTCACCTGGCTGTTCGGACTGCTTCTTCTCGTTTACTTTCACGACCTCGGGCCCGAGCCCCGAATTCCGATCAGTGGGGTGTTGATCGTGCTGCTGTTTCTGATGGCGGAACGCATCGGCGCCTATGTCGAGGGTCCCTTCGACGCTGACGGCAGCAGCTTTTCCCTCCCGCTCGACAGCATCTGCCTCACGATCAGCCGCGATCTTCTCGATGGCGAAGCTGACCACGTGCAGCATCTGAATTCCAAGGATCCAGTGCGCTGGACCTGAGCCTCCCACCCGCTCCCCCTGACGTCATGCCCTCATTCGCTCTCTTCGCCCTACCCCTGGTTCTCGCCCTGTTTCATTGGGTCGGCCCTGTCCCGGACGATCTGGGAGTACGGGGCGGTCACCTCAGCCCCTGCCCCGGCCCCGCGCACTGCGCGCGGGTTGACTGGACTGTGACGGATTCCGGTGCAGCACTGGAGAGCCTCACCACACTGATCGAATCAACACCGCAGGCGGAAGTGATCAGTCGCGACGATGGCTACCTCCATGCCACCTTCAGCAGCCGCATCTTCGGCTTTGTCGATGATGTGGAGCTCAATGCAGCCGATCCCGAACGGCTCGAGGCCCGCTCGATTTCGCGCCTGGGTGATTCCGATCTGGGGGTGAACGGTCAGCGCCTGCAGGTCCTGGCCCAGGCGTTGGACACTCAGGTCCTGAGCCAACCTTGAAACCAAGTTTCAGCGTTCATCCGCTGCAGGGCGTACGGACCCCGACCGCCCCGGCGCCGTTAAAACCATGGCCTGAAGCCGACCTCGCAAGGCCACACACCCAGCACACTGGCAGGGTTCATCGTCGTGGACGCTGGCATGAAGCCGAACCGGCTGAAAGTGCGATCGCATGGCGAGAAGCCTTTCTTCAGTTCTGACGTGCAATCCGCAACACAGCCAGCTTGAGTGCGCAATCTCGAGATTTTTTTTAGCTGATGAAACAAATCTGAGTGAGGCGTCGCCAATTGCGGGCTTCACTGAATCGCTTCGGCCAGATCCAACGCACTTTGCAAAGCGCCTTCCGCCATCCCAAAGCCAGAACCGGCGATCCAGTCGCCGCAGAACCCCACCCGGGCCTGCGGACACCACTGCAGATCCCGGGGCAAGGCATGGTCGAGGGGTTGCGCCGCACCCCAGCGCATCACCCCGAGGCTTCGCGCCTCCGGGAGAGCCGCCTGCAGGGCAGGCCAGGGCCCAAGCAGCGGAGGCAAGGCCGCCAGCAATCGCCTCTCGTGATGCACAAGCAGATCCGGTTGCGTGTCCGGCCTGATCGCAGCACCGTCGTCGAGGCCATGCACCACCACACCAAGGCGACCATCGCTCTGTTGGTGCAACACCAGCCGTTCCACACCGCAGTGATCCCGGGCCTCCGGCGTCAGCCAGATCTGCCGAGGGAGCGGAGCTCCAGTGCCCAGGTCAGCACTCACTGGAGGCAACTCCAGCATCAGGTTCCAGCGCACGCTGGCCGTCATCACGGCAATCGAGGCCAGGGCTGCATCAAGACTGGGGTCAACCCCCACAGCCACAGCGCTGCGCAAGGGCACATCGGGCCAGCCCAGCATCGCCAGCGAGCGCGGGTGGGCCAGCAGTGTTCCACTCAGCACCAGCGTCCTGACCCGCCAACCACCAGGCAGCAACCAGTGTCCGTCCTCCCAGCTGAGCTTGCTGATTCGCTCCCCGAAGCCAGTGAACACAGCGCCTCCACCATCTGCCAACAGTGTTTCGGCCACGGCGGCCATGGTGGGTTGCCCGCGCCAGCGCGGGCCGCACAGCAACGGATGAGCGGACGGTTCAACCAGCGCGCCATCGCCATCGAGACCGACAACGCAACCAGCATCCGGCACCAACACCCCGCGATCACAGAGATCGTCAACAAGCGCGCCCAAGCGCCCCTGCGGTGGACCACTGAAGCTGAGGGTCGGGGCTCCATGATCCAGCCGCCAGAGGGCGTCATCCCGCCGCCGTCGCGTTGCACAACGACCACCCGGCCCGCGTCCGGCCTCAAGGATCACCAGGGAGTCAACCGCTTGCTTGCGGCGCAGGGCCGATGCCAGAGCACAGGCCGAAAGCCCCGCACCGATCACCGCCAGATCCACATCAGCCATGAGCACATCGCTCTCTGCCGAGAGTCTGAACACAAAAAAAGACGGGTGGCGGCCCGTCTTGGATCTCCCGATTGGCGTCCCAGAGCAATGCCCTCTGACGCGCCCTTTATCGCGCGGTCGACGCCGCAGCGCCGTAGGCATCGATACTCAATAACGCTTCCGACAGCGGTTGCACCATTTGCTGGGTGTTGCTGGTGACCTCGAGAATCCGGCCAATGGATCCCGGGGTTTCCAAGGCCTCAAGGCAGCAACGCGCCACCAGGCGCCTGGGGATGGATTGACTGTCCTGCTGATCTGGCCCGGTCCAGACAATGCCCTCAGTCTCGAGCGCATCCTCCCGTTCCGACAGACCACCGGGGCGGATCACGGTCCAGTCCAGTCCGCTGCGTTCAAGACTGCGCTCACCCACGCGTTTCCACACCAGGATCAGCCCAAACAGGTTGAGTGGATGCCGCCAGCGACCGCTGCAGAGAGAGCTCACGAGCACCACACGGCGCAGCCCAACCCGTTGGCAACTCTCGATCTGACGCTGCACACCCCAGGCATCCACCCGCATCGGACCGGTGAGATCCACGGACGGCCGCGCTCCGGTAGCGATCACCAGCGCATCGGCGCCACGGAGCGCCTGATCCAGGGCGTGAGCGTCCTGCAAGCTCAAACGCTGCTGCTCACAACCCTCGAGGGACTTTGGGATCTGCGAATCAGAGCGCAACAGCAACCGCGGTTGATCCCCGCTGGCCAGGGCCTCTTCAGCAATTCGGAACCCTGTCTTGCCAGACGCTCCACTGATGGCGATCGTGCGTGGGCTCATGGCAGGGTCTCCTTGATCACATCGGCCAGGATCTCCTGCAAGTCTGCCAAGGCTGCAGCCGCCTCTCCCTGCTTGATCTCCAGCAATGCGGCGATGTCCGTTTTGGGATTCCAGTAGCCGATCCGGGTGGTGCCCGCCTGATCCCACACAGCGATGGTGAACGGCAGAAACAGATTGGCGAGCGGATTGGCGGCCAGCACCACGGCATCCAGGGAAGGTTTGCTGACGAGCAAGGCCGTGTTGGCAGGAATCCGCCGTCCCTGCTCACGGGCCGTGCGCTGATGGTTCAGCTCCGCCCGGATCTCAAACCCCTGTTGCTGAAAGCCAGCACGCAAACGCCGCACCGTCTCAGCAACCGTGAACGGCGACTCCCACTGGCGGATGTAACCCGTCAGGGCCTTGGTGTCAGCAACGGCTGTTGGGGCAGCAGAAACTGTTGGGGCAGCTGCGAGCTGTCGATGGCTGCTCTCCAACAAGGCTGCCGATCCCAGCAACATCACACTGCTGACCATGGGCAACAGGCGACCCCCAAGCAGCGGCATCATGACGTTTCAGCAATCAGCGCACGCTAGGTGAGTTGGAAAGCCGCCCAGGCCTGGACAAGCCGCACCCCCCGGGAGGGACGACGCCACTTCCGCTTGGTGCTCCAGGGGGGGGCGAGGAGCCGAACGCTGGGTGGAACTGTGCTCCGTACTCACACCTGAGGTTCGACTGCGCCTCAGCTGGAGCGAGCTCTGCGACCAATCACGCTGGGACAGCGGCTGGCAGTCGATTCCCCCTGAGCCATCAGACGATGGCAGCTGAGGGCACCGGTTTGGTGGCGATCACCGCAAAGAACGGATCGCCCTTTCCGCCCACCCAACCCATGGGGCCAGGCATGCGGGTCTCCTCAGCAATCAGTTCCGGCTTGGGCCAGCCCTGAGCCATCAGCACCTCCGCGACATAACGAAGGTGATCGCCATCGGCACCATCGGTCCAGATCTGAGGAGCTTTGGTGAAGAACATGCGATTGCTGAACGCCACGATCACCTGGCCGTTGGGACGGGTGATCCGCAGAAGCTCCTCGGCAATGGCTTCCGGCTGCTGCAGGTATTGCCATCCCGCCACAATCAAGGTGCAATCCACGCTGCTGTCGTCGAGAGGCAACTCCTGCAACTGGTTGAGGTTCTGAACCCAATGACGATCGAGACGGGGATTGGCCTCCAACTCCTGGGCGTTGAGGCCATGGCCGATCACTTGCTCATAACGCTGATCGTCGGGAAGATGACTCACCCAACTGCTCATAAGATCCAGCACCACGGCACAGGTGGGGATGCGTTCGCGGTAGAGCTGGGTCAGTCGCCCCCTGAAACCGGCATCCAGATGCTGAACGAAACGAGGCTCGCTGTAGAAGAGAGCATCATCACTGCCATCCAGCTTGTAGCGCTCGTTGGCACTGAGAACCTGAACGACCACTGAACTGCCCGTTGACATCGGGGCGGAACCTAAAGAAAGAAACGGGAAAGTGCGTCATACCAGGCCAATCCGGCGCTAGTGCACGGGAGAACCCTTGCAGCATTTCTCCATGGTTCCTCCTTTTGAGCATGAGGTCTCCAGCAACGGCCAGTCCGCCGTTGCCGAGCCGCAAACGGATCAAGGCACGGGGCTGCGCACCGTGCGCGAGCAGGTCGTGCAGGCGATTGATCCACTCCAGAAGCAGCTCGATGCCAAGCTGCACCAGCTTGATGAGGCCCTGCGCCCCCGTCTCGAGCAACCCGTCAAGGAGAAGCCCTTGATCGCCGTCGCGATTGCAGCGGCCGGAGGGGTTCTTCTGGGAGGCCTGACCGTGCTGGCGGTGCTGGCTGGAGGCCGTCGCTCCAACTGAGACGGACCAGGAGCTTCAAAGTGCCAGGCTCTCGAGCAGCTCGGACTGGGCTTTTTTTCCGGTGATGGCATGGGCCGCCATCGCACCGCTGGCGGCCACCGGAGGAATGCCGATACCGGGGAAGGTGCTAGCACCGCACTGGAGGAGTCCTTCCACCGGGGTCTGCACCCCCGGGAACAATCCCCGAGCTGCCGAGAGCGCGGGGCCATAGCTGCCGTGATGAACCGATAAGTAATGGCGGTGCGTCAGTGGCGTGCCCTCCATCACAACCCGGCAACGGCTGCGGAGATCGGGAATGCGCTGCTCCAGCACATGCCAGAACACCCCACAGCGATCAGCACGCTGGCGGTCGTACTCAGGCGTGGATCGCTCCAACCCGCTCCAGTGCTCCCAAGGTTCATTCGCTGGCGTGTAGGCATGCAGCACGTGCTGACCAGGAGGTGCCATAGCGGGATCCAACACCGACGGAACTGACACCACCACGGCGTTGCGCTCCGCTGTGATGCCTCGCTCCCAGTCCCCAACCCAGACGGTATGGATCGGCAGGTCATCCAACCCAGCAGCATCAAAACCGAGATGAAGATGCAGGAATGAACCGCAAGCAGGCGTGTTCAAACGTTCCTGCCGCCATCGCGACGTGCCCTTCTCTGGCAGCAACGCCGCCGTGCTCCAGGCATCGGCATTGCTCACCACATGATCCGCATCCAGTTGCTCTCCGTTGGTGAGCTCCACGCCGATCACCCGATCGCCATCAAGCCTGATCTGCTTGACCCGGGCCCCCAGTCGCAACGTCCCACCGTGCTTTTGCAAGCCCCGCACAAGAGCGTTCACAACACCGGCACTTCCGCCCTTGGGGAAGTCAAGACAGGCCTCAGGATCAAACCATTCCCCAAACAGGGTGGCCATGGCCGCAGCGTTGGTATCGGCCATCGGCATCCCGCTGATCAGAAAGCAGAGAAGGTCAACCCAGTGCCGCAAGAAGGGGTCCGTTAGCTGACGGTCCACAAGCGGAGCGAAGGCACCGCTGAGATGGCGAAGGGCCGGAAGATGGGGCAACAAGCGGCCGCTGCGTTTGAGAAGGGGGCCCAGTCCATCGATCCCTGCCGGTGGAAGCGCCAGCAGGGGCAGAGCATCCGCCGCCGCAGCGATTGGCTGCAGCGTTCTGGCGAAACGCCTCCATTCCTCAACGGCTGCATCACCGCGAAGCTGGTGCACCACCTGCTCAAAACCGTCAGCGCCAACGCCAATCCGAAGATGACCTTCCGGGAAGAGAACGTCCCAGTCCCGGTAGGACATCACCTCGATCGGTTCATCGAGAGCCCGAAGGATTTGAGCGAGAGGATTGTTGCTGGGCCACCGGCCCAGACCACTCCACAGCGATGGACCGGATTCGAAGTGATAACCCTGGCGCTGAAAGCCGTGGGCAGCACCACCGGGTGCCCCATGGGCCTCGAGCACGAGCACCTCATGGCCAGCACGGGCACAGAGGGCTGCACAACACAAACCGCCGATACCGCTGCCAATCACGATCACCTCGGTTTTGGTGGTCATGGAGAGGTGCAGAGAGCAGTGAACGATTCATAGCCGGTCACAGCTCCGCACCGTTGCGGACATGCCGGACGAAAACGCAGTCCCTAGGGTTTTGATACGACGAAACGTGATCCAGTGGACGGACTCGAAACCGAAGCCCAACACGTGCCAGCGAGCGGCTTCATGGGCTGGATCCGTCGGACGCCTCCGCTGGTGCTGCCCATGGTGGTGCTCAGTGCCGGACTGGTGGTGGCCGGTGCTGTGGCCGTGAAAGGGATCCGCACAGCCGCGGACACCATCACCGTGACGGGAGCCAGCACGGAACGCATCCGCAGTGACTACGCCGACTGGACCGTGGTGGTTCAAGGCAGCGGGGCAAGCCAGCAGGCCGCTTATCAGGCCGTGCAGCCTGATCTTCAGCAAACACTGGCGTTTCTGCGGACGCAGGGCGTTCCCGATGGCTCCATTCAGCTCGCGGTTCTCGAGTCGTCGAGCAACGACATCCGCAACCGCGTGAACGGGGCCTTGATCAAAACGGAGTGGTCGGCCCGGCAGCCGATCCGCATCAGCACCCCTGATGTGAATCTGATCAGCAAGGTGTCCCGATCCATCGGTTCACTGGTCGGTGATGGCGTCTCGCTCACGATTCAGCCACCTGCTTACACCTACACGAAACTCGCCGACAAACGCGTCGACATGCTCGCCAAAGCCACAGCCGACGCGCGCAAACGCGCTGTGGCCATTGCAGGGCAGGCAGGATCAGGGATTGGGGCCATCACCAAAGCCGATACCGGCACGTTTCAAATCACAGTTCCGAATTCAACGGACATGGGCCGCTATGGCTCGTACGACACCCGCACGATCGAGAAAGACATCACCGCCGTGATGGGTGTGACGTTCCGCGTGCAGTGATCGCACTTCCGCTGATCCTCCTGGGCATCGCCTGGCTCCAGGAGCTGATCGATCAACTGGTGTTCGCCGGTCGCTGGAATCTGGCCATGGGCCCTGGGACTCCTTGGTGGTCCTTGTTCACAGCGCCTTTCAGTCATGGGGGATTCGGGCATCTGCTCGCCAACAGCCTGGTGTTTCTTCCCCTCAGTTACCTGGTGCTGGCGCGCAGCACCAGGGACTATGTCGCCGTTTGGATCGCGGTCATCCTGCTGGAAATCCCGGTGTGGCTGTTCTGGCCCGTTGGAGCCCATGGCCTCTCGGGTGTGGTGTATGGACTCCTCGGCTACCTGCTGTGCATCGGCTTTCTCGAACGGCGGCCTCTGGCCATCCTTTTGAGCCTGACCACCCTGTTGCTGTTCGGAAGTGCCTTGCCAGGACTTCTGCCCTGGGCGTCACCGGCTGGTGTGAGCTGGATCGGACATGCCACAGGATTCATCGCCGGACTGATCGCAGCGAAAGTCGTGCAGAACGAGTCTTAGCTCTCTTCGTCCTCTGCGCTGCCCCCCCCCAAGAAGCGACCGGAGGCTTTCACGGCCAGAACGGCAGCAGCAGCTCCGTAGCCGATGAAGGTGGCCACCTGCCCGAAACTGCCGGTCTCGTAGAGATCGGCATTGAGGAGAAGCCAATCAACAAGCGACGCAGCGGTGCCCCAAATCACCACCCACACCGACACGTAGATCACACCCCGGGTTGTGCTGCTCAAGGAAGCAATGGCGACGTCGTCCGTGACCGTAAGTCAAATCCACTCAGCGGCCAGAATCCGGCGCGATGGCTACAACCGCTTCAGGAACGACCTTGGCCATGAGCGAACAGGATCAGCAGCAACCCGTGGTGATCAAGCAGGGAGGCAATGGCATCGGCTTGGTTGTGGCCGCGCTGATCATTGGAGGATCAATTGTGTATGCCATCAACATCTGGTCGAACACCAAACAGCAAATGATCAAGGCACCAGCCGAAGCAATCCAGAAGGGCGTTGAGTCTGTGAAGAAAGCGATCCAACCAGGGTCCTGAATCAGCGTCACCCCCCTTCCATCGACTGCTGATGGCTGTGCTGCCTGTAGAGGTCGCTGGGATCATCCTCTTTTGCTTTTGCATCCTCAGCTTTCGCTCGCTTCTGTGCGGCTTCCTCTTCTTTCTGCACCACCCGTTCATAGGCGTTCAGCGTGTCGGATTCGGGTCTAGACGCCTGGGAGCTCATCAACGGAGGTTTCAGAGGTTGTTGATGCTCGCATCCGGAAGGAAGCGCTGCAACGATGACTCTTTCGTTTCAGCGTCATGAAGAAGCACGAGCGGGCGGCCGTGGTTCTGGAGCGATTGAACGCGCACTATCCCGAACCGCCGATCCCTCTCGACCACAGCGATCCGTTCACCCTGTTGATCGCGGTTCTGCTCAGCGCTCAGTGCACCGACAAAAAGGTCAATGAGGTCACACCCGCACTATTTGCCGCCGGCCCCACGCCAGAAGCGATGGCCGCCCTCAACGAGAACGAGATCCTCTCCCATATCCGCCAACTTGGCCTGGCCAAGACCAAATCCAAGAATGTGCACAAGCTGGCCCACATTCTTGTGAATGTGCATGCAGGCCAGGTTCCGGCCAGCTTCGAAGAACTGGAAGCGCTGCCGGGCGTGGGCCACAAAACCGCCAGCGTGGTGATGGCGCAGGCTTTCGGTGTTCCCGCATTCCCTGTGGATACCCACATCCACCGCTTGGCCCAGCGCTGGGGGCTGAGCAGCGGAGAGTCGGTGGCGACAACCGAAAAAGATCTCAAGAAGCTGTTTCCCAAAGACTCTTGGAACAAGCTTCATCTCCAGATCATTTTTTACGGGCGGGAGTACTGCACGGCCCGAGGGTGCGACGGCACGGTGTGCCCGCTCTGCCGCGAGCTTTACCCCCGGCGCAGAAAGCGTGTTGAATGGAAAAAGGCCTAGGCGAAACCAATCGTCAAATTGCTGTTACAGTTTGTTGCACAACGACAGGTGCAAGACATGGAGCGCAATTCCGCACAAGACAGCTGGTTCCAAGGCTCGGCGGCTCGTGCCATTCACGAAGAGCAACTGGCAAAGGTTGAACGTTTCAACGGACGCGCCGCCATGCTCGGATTTGTGATTGGTGTGATCACCGAGGGGCTGACAGGACAAGGCATCTTGCATCAGATCGGCTTGGGCCCCCTGGTTGATGGCTATGCCGCCTGCAGTGCCCAGTATTTGCCCTTCTGCTTCTGATCAACGCCACCACACGCCCTCAGCTTTAGTGTTGAGGGCTGTCAGATCAGAGGCATGCCTCGCAAGCGCCGCAAGCTCAGCAAGGAGATGGAGGCTGAAATCAAAGCCGCCCAAAAAAAAGTGGAGTTCATCTCCGCGATGATTCGGGATATCCGGGAAGAAGACATTCAGAACGAATATGCGGAAGCGTTTTCCCGCGTGCACGTGGCCAGCGCCCATCTCACCAAGCTTTATGACAGCGAGGGCGTGACCGAAGAAAGCGAGGGAACCCTTGCTCTCTACAAGGGGCTGCTGAGCCAGTTCGAGGAGGACTACGAACTCTGATCGCTTGAAGCCCCCTTCGGATTCATGCTGCCGAACCCAGAACCCGGTACAACCGGGTTGATTTTGTGCAACAGCAGCCATGACCCAGCGCGGCGACACGCAAAGGCAAGCGAACGATCCCCGCTGGTTCGAGCTGCTGATGGCCAGTCGCTGGCCCCTGGCCGTCGTCCTGGCGGCCTGGGCCGTTGCCATCGCCGCCGTACAGATTCTGAGAAAACCAATCCCCATCGGTCTTCCCCTCAGTCAGCCCCTGCCGGTGAAACTCGTCGGTGGCGTGAGCGTGGAACAGTTCAAAGTCCCCGTGCGCGTTAAAAGTGAGGGTGCGCTGTCCGTCGAGGCCATCAAAGCCCTTCCAGTCAGCGGCAGCGTCAAAGTGCCGGAAGGAGTGTCCTTAAGCCGACCGATTCAGGTGGACACCAGCACGCCGCTGGAGGTCAATAGTGATGTGAATGTGGACACCCCCATTGTCGTTTCGGAGGTCTCCAATCCCGTCTCCATTCGAGCGGTGGATGGTGAAACGCTGCAGGTGAGCACTCCCGATGGGGAGACGCTCAACATCATCGGTGGGGTCAAAGTGAACTCCGTGGGCGGCAAGATCAACGTGCGCCTGCGTGATGCAGCCCAATCCCTCCTGCCCGTCCCCTAACCCCGTGGCTTTGAGCGACCTGCCAGACCTGTCCGCCTTGAACCTGGCCGTGATCGGTCATCAGGAATGGGTCACGTTTCTGGAGGTCGATGCCCTGCCCCAGCCAGGCCGCATCAGCCGCGCCTGCCGATCCCTCGAGGAACCGGCCGGCGCAGGAGCTGTCGTTGCTGTTCAGCTGGCGCGTCTCACTGGGCGTCGGGTGCTGTTTTTCACCGCTCTCGGCTCCGATGCCATCGGACAACGCAGTGAACAACGCCTCAGGGAGCTGGGGGTGGAGCCTGTGGTTGCCTGGCGCGACACCCCAAGCCGGCGTGGCATCAGCCTGATGGATCCCGGCGGCGACCGGGCCATCACGGTGATTGGGGAACGCCTCACCCCTTGCGCAGAGGATGACCTTGGCTGGGAACGCTTGGCGAGCTGCGATGGCGTGTTCGTGTCCGCGACCGATGCCGCTGGCTTGCGCCTGGCCCGACAAGCCAGGGTGCTCACAGCCACGCCAAGGCTGCGTCTGCCGGTGCTGGAGGAGGCATCGGTTCCACTGGATGCCTTGATCGGCAGTGGCCTTGATCCCAGCGAACAGCTGCCCGAGGGAACCCCTGAACCCGCCCCCAGGCTGCGCATCGCCACCGAAGGTGCTGAGGGTGGTCTGTTGGTTCCCGGAGGTCGCTTTGCCCCAGAGCCTCTCCCTGGTCCCAGCGTCGAGTCCTACGGCTGCGGCGACAGCTTTGCCGCGGGTGTGACCGCTGGCCTGGCCGCGGGCTGGGCAGTGGCGGATGCCGTGCAACTCGGTGCGCGCTGTGGTGCTGCCTGCGCGACGCGTTTCGGTCCCTATGGCTAGGAGTGGGGTCCTCAGTCCCCCGGCCATGAGCACCGACCTGCACACCCTGGCCATCCGGCAGCTCAAACGGGTCCTCAGCAACTTGCAGGAAATTCTGCGCCTGGCGGCCGCCGATCTCGAGGCGCGGGGAATCGATGAAACCGTGCTGCTGGCCAGTCGGCTCTATCCCGACATGTTCGATCTTCAGCAACAGGTGCAGGCCGCCACCGACATCGCCCGCCGAGGAGCAGCACGGCTTATTGGCGAGGAGCCTTCATCCCTTCCCGACAACGCCCCAAGTTTTGAGGGGCTGATTGCCCGCATCGACACCACCCTCGCGCAACTGGAGGCATTCCCTGCAGAAGCATTCATCGGCAAGGAGCAAAGCAGCGTGGTGATGCCGATCCCCAAGAGCTTCGGTGGCGGAAAACTCACCTTCCACGCCCTCGAGTTCCTCACGGATTTCCTGTTGCCCAACGTGTATTTCCACACCACAACGGCTTACGCCATCCTTCGGCATAACGGTGTCAACATCGGCAAACGTGACTTTCTGGGGATGGAATTAGGCGGTTCCGGTGATCGTGATGCCAACTGACGCAATCTGGACCCAGCGACTGAGCAGAGTTGTCACCACGAGCGGAGCACTCAACGGGCAGACCTTCGCAGTCAAGGACTTGTTCGATATTCAGGGTGAACGACGCGGCTGCGGCAATCCTCATTGGCGCCAGCAACAGCGCCCCAGCAGCTGCAACGCAACCGCTGTTCAGCAACTGCTCGACGCGGGTGCAATCTGCTGTGGCAGCACCACCATGGATGAATTCGCCTTCGGACTCAGTGGTGAGAGTCCCTGGACGGGCTCTCCCGCCAACAGTGCCGCTCCAGGGTGCGTGACTGGAGGCTCCAGCAGCGGTAGTGCCGCTGCTGTGGCGAAGGGTGATGTGGACCTGGCCCTGGGCTCAGACACCGGCGGATCGATTCGCGTGCCGGCCAGCTGGTGCGGCCTATTGGGTTGGCGGCCGAGCCATGGTGCTGTTTCCACAAAAGGAATGCAGTCCCTGGCACCAAGTCTCGACACAACGGGGCTGTTATGCGGGGATTACAAGCTTCTGCTGGAGGCGGCGGATGTGCTGCTCTCATCAAGCAGCAATGAAAGCGCCTCTGAATCTGCGGCACCTGAACGCTTGTTCTGGATTCCCGAACTGTGGACAGGTGTTGAGCGCGCAACGCGCAACGTCCTGCTCGATGCTTGTGAACAACTCAGGCAAACGATCGGCAGCACCCTGGACACCATCAGCCTGTCGCAATTAGAGCTGTCTGAACCGCAGGACTTGCAGAGCCTGTTTCAGGCGATCCAGTGGGATGAGATTGCTGCCACATTCGCCGACTTACCAGAAGATCTGCCATTGGGTGCCGTCTTTCAGCGCAACCTGGCGATGGTGCAGAACCGAGCACGCAGCGACAAGCTTCAGCTGATTCAGCGCAGGAATCGAGTCCGCGAGGCCCTGGCGTCAATACTGGGTGACCATGGGTTGCTGGCCCAGCCGATTACGCCTGGCACAGCCCCAGCAATCGGCAGCTTTTCCCTGGACCGTGGTGCGGGCTCGCTGGTGGGACAACTCATCCGGCTCAATGCCTTGGCTGGCCTAACCGGGGCTCCTGAACTCAGCATTCCCACGGGGGGAGTGGACAACAAGCCGCTCGGTCTTGGGCTGATCGCCTCTCCAGGATGCGACCGACTGCTGCTTCAGACCCTGGAGATGTGCGCTGGATCGCTGGCGGCCATCTGAGCTGATGGATAAGGTCCAAAAAGAGGATGTAGACGCTTTCGATGTCAGATCTGAAATGCCCATTCAGTGGTCACACCGGAGCCGTTACACCCGCGGGGAGAACAGGTAACAGCGATTGGTGGCCCAATCAGATCGACCTCGGGATCCTGCATCAACATCACCCGGCCTCCAATCCGCTGGGCGACGATTTCGATTACCGCACAGCATTTGCCGCACTCGATTACAGCGCCCTGAAGGCTGATCTTCAGGCCCTGATGACCGATTCCCAAGACTGGTGGCCCGCCGACTGGGGTCATTACGGAGCACTGTTCATCCGTCTGGCCTGGCACAGCGCAGGCACCTATCGCACGGGCGATGGTCGCGGCGGAGCAGGCCACGGCAACCAGCGCTTTGCCCCCCTCAACAGCTGGCCTGACAACACCAACCTCGACAAGGCCCGGCGGCTGCTGTGGCCAATCAAACGCAAGTACGGCAACGCCATCTCCTGGGCTGACTTGATCATCCTGTCGGGCAACGTGGCCCTGGAATCCATGGGGTTCCGCACCTTCGGCTTCGCCGGCGGCCGTGTGGACATCTGGCAACCGGAAGAGGATGTGTTCTGGGGGACGGAAACCGGTTGGCTCAGCGATGAGCGGCACAACGAAAAGGGGGAGCTCGAGCAACCCCTTGCAGCCGTTCAGATGGGGCTCATCTATGTGAATCCTGAGGGTCCTGGTGGCGAACCCGATCCTGTGGCGTCAGGTCGCGACGTGCGTGAAACCTTTGCCCGCATGGGCATGACCGTGGAGGAAACGGTGGCCCTGGTGGCTGGAGGACACACGTTCGGCAAGTGCCACGGTGCAGCTCCAGACAGCAACCTGGACGCCGAACCAGAAGGTGCTGCTCTCCATGAGCAGGGCCTGGGATGGCGAAACAGCTACGAAACGGGCAAAGGCGAGCACACCATCACTAGTGGCATCGAAGGCGCCTGGAAACCGAACCCAACCCGCTGGGATCAGGGCTATTTCCAGATGATGTTCACCTATGAGTGGGAACTCACCAAGAGCCCAGCCGGCGCTTGGCAATGGACGGCCAAGGATGTGAAGCCCGAGCACATGATTCCCGATGCCCATGTGGCCGGGAAGTCATCCGCTCCGATCATGACCACCGCTGATCTGTCCCTCAGGCACGACGCGATCATGGAGCCGGTGGCCCGGCGCTTCCATCTCGACCAGGAGGCGTTCGCCGATGCGTTTGCCCGAGCCTGGTTCAAACTCACCCATCGCGATTTAGGGCCCCGCGCTCTTTACCTCGGCCAGGATGTTCCCGAGGAGGTGCAGATCTGGCAAGACCCGATTCCTGACGGCAACCATGCGCTGATCGACGACGCTGACATCAACAACCTCAAGCAGCAGATCCTGGCCAGCGGCCAAAGCATGTCCGCCCTCGTGGCAACAGCCTGGGCCTCAGCATCCACATTCCGCGGCTCCGATCGCCGCGGGGGTGCCAACGGAGGTCGCATCCGGCTCTTGCCCCAACGCACCTGGGAGGTGAACGATCCCGAGCAACTGAATGGAGTTCTCGCGGCCCTGGAGACGATTCAGTCCGAGTTCAACAGCAGCCGCACCGATGGCAAGTCCGTATCCATTGCCGACCTGGTTGTGCTGGGAGGATGTGCCGCGGTGGAGAAGGCTGCCGCTGATGGCGGCCAACCGGTCATGGTGCCGTTCAGCCCCGGCCGCACCGATGCAGGCCCGGAGCAGACCGACACCGCCTCCTTCAATGTGCTCAAGCCATTGGCCGACGGCTTCCGCAACTGGAAACGCAGCGGCCTACCCCTGCGGGCCGAGGAACTTCTTGTTGACAAGGCCCAGCTGCTCACGCTCAGCGCCCCAGAGATGACCGTGCTGCTGGCGGGTCTGCGCGTACTTGGCGCCAACACCGGCGGCAACCGTCAAGGCGTGTTCACCCAGAACGTTGGCGTACTCAGCAATGACTTCTGCGTGAACCTGCTGGACATGACAACCCGCTGGACACCGATCAACGAAGCCCAGGATGCTTATGTCGGTCACGACAGTTCAAGCGGAGTCGAACGCTGGAGCGCCAGTCGCGCCGATTTGGTGTTCGGATCCAACAGCCAACTACGCGCCATTGTTGAGGTGTATGCCCAGAACGATGGCAGCAGCCGCTTTGTGGCCGACTTCGTCAAAGCCTGGGTGAAGGTGATGGAGCTCGACCGCTTCGATCTACACAGCTGAGGCCATCAGGCTGAGGGCCTGGTGGCGTGCTTCCTGAATCCAGTCATCAACCTCGGAATCAGCCGCCGCTAAGCGGCACTTGCCCTGCACATCCCGATAGAGGTCTGCAACGGCCCACGCTTCCGTCTCGGGGATGCCGCTGCAACGCGGGATGAGGTGGAGATGGAGATGGCGCGCTCCCTCCCCGAAGGCAATGGCGTAGACGCGTTCGCAACTGCTGGTTTGCTTTACCAGGAGCGAGGCCCGTTGCACGATGAGGCCCCATTCCGCCGCTTCAGCAGCACTGAAATCAAGAGGACCTCCGCAGTGGCGTCGGGCATCGAGCAGACACCAACCAACGAGGGGACTGGGATGGGGGTGGTGACGCAGCAACCAATGCTCACTTCTCCAGATCTCCATGGGTTTGAGCTGAGGTGAGTTCTGATGCAGCGCACAAATCCCGCACATCGGTTCAACGAGAGGAGCAACAGGTCTCATCACCAGCAATCACGAGAGCATTCAGCCTGAACCAGCCCAACAAAAAGCCCCCGCGGTGAGGCGGGGGCTTTCCGATTCAACTGACGCTGAATCTTTTGGAGACTTCAGCCTCAGCCGATGGCGGGTGCTTGCAGAGCCACAGGAGTGGACTCAGCAGCAGCCAGGTCGAGGGGGAAGTTGTGAGCGTTGCGCTCGTGCATCACTTCCATGCCGAGGTTGGCGCGGTTCAGCACATCAGCCCAGGTGTTCAGGACGCGGCCCTGACCATCAAGGATGGACTGGTTGAAGTTGAAACCGTTCAGGTTGAAAGCCATGGTGCTGACGCCCAGGGCAGTGAACCAAATGCCGACCACAGGCCAGGCAGCCAGGAAGAAGTGAAGGCTGCGGCTGTTGTTGAAGGAGGCGTATTGGAAGATCAGGCGACCGAAGTAACCGTGGGCAGCCACGATGTTGTAGGTCTCTTCCTCTTGGCCGAACTTGTAGCCGTAGTTCTGGGACTCGCTCTCGGTGGTTTCACGCACCAGGGAGGAGGTCACCAGGGAGCCGTGCATGGCGGAGAACAGGGAGCCACCGAACACACCTGCGACGCCCATCATGTGGAAGGGGTGCATCAGGATGTTGTGCTCTGCCTGGAACACCAGCATGAAGTTGAAGGTGCCGGAGATGCCGAGGGGCATGCCGTCAGAGAAGGAACCCTGACCGAAGGGGTACACCAGGAACACGGCGGAAGCAGCAGCCACGGGTGCGCTGTAAGCAACGCAGATCCAGGGGCGCATGCCGAGGCGGTAGGAGAGTTCCCACTCGCGACCCATGTAGCAGAAGATGCCGATCAGGAAGTGGAAGACAACCAGCTGGTAAGGACCGCCGTTGTACAGCCACTCGTCGAGAGAAGCAGCTTCCCAGATGGGATAGAAGTGAAGGCCGATGGCGTTCGAGGAGGGCACAACAGCACCGGAGATGATGTTGTTGCCGTAGATCAGGGAGCCAGCGACGGGCTCACGGATGCCGTCGATGTCGACGGGGGGCGCTGCGATGAAAGCAACGATGAAGCAGGTGGTGGCAGCCAGCAGGGTGGGGATCATCAGCACACCGAACCAGCCCACATACAGGCGGTTGTTGGTGGAGGTGACCCACTCGCAGAAGGACTGCCAGCCATTGGCGCCGGAGCGCTGCTGAATGGTGGTGGTCATGAGAACGGGGGAGAAAGCGTCAGGGAAAACCCTTCGGCGGTAAAGAAAGTCGGTAGTCCGACCCCAACAATGTAAAGGAACTTTGCGGCTTGACAACCCGATGCGGAAGCCGAACGCCACGAGCATCAGCAATGGGATGGATAAGGCCCACTGATGAATGGCGCGGATCGCCTCCCCTGAAGCGACCTGTGCTGATCTGCGCAAGGGCAGCGTTCAAGTGAGCGTGAGCTCCCTATAAGCCAGGAAGGATCTGCTTTCCTGCGCGCCATGACCATCCGCATCGGTATTAACGGTTTCGGCCGCATTGGTCGGCTCGCCTTTCGTCAGGCCATGGCCTGCCCGGATGTGGAGGTTGTGGGCGTCAATGACCTGATCGCTGTCGACTACCTGGCCTATCTGCTGCGTTACGACTCCACCCATCGGCAATTTCAAGGTGAGATCCGCGTCGAGGACGGGGCGCTTGTGGTGAATGGCCAACGGATCCGGATCACCGCTGAAAGAGATCCGAGTCAGCTCCGCTGGAACGAGATCGGCGCGGATTATGTGCTCGAGAGCACAGGCTTCTTTCTCACTGGCCCACTGGCACAGGCTCACCTGGATGCCGGCGCCAAGCGCGTGGTGATGAGTGCCCCCTCCAAAGACGACACGCCGATGTTTGTGATGGGTGTGAACCACACCAGCTACGCAGGGCAGTCGATTGTGTCCAATGCCAGCTGCACGACCAATTGCTTGGCCCCTCTGGCCAAGGTGGTGCACGACAACTTCGGAATCGTCAGCGGTCTGATGACCACGGTGCATGCCACCACAGCAACACAGAAACCAGTGGACAGTCCTTCGCTCAAAGACTGGCGTGGTGGACGGGGAGCGGGGCAGAGCATCATTCCCAGCTCCACGGGAGCCGCCAAAGCGGTGGGACGCGTGATCCCTGAACTGAATGGAAAGCTCACCGGCATGGCCTTCCGAGTTCCGACTCCGGATGTATCCGTGGTCGATCTCACAGTGAATCTGGACCGACCGACCAGCTACGAAAACCTGAAGCAGACGATCAAACAAGCCTCACAGAATGGTCTTTCGGGCATCCTCGGCTATACCGAAGATCCGATCGTCTCCAACGATCTGCTGGGCGAAAGCTGCACGTCGGTGTTCGATGCGGGAGCGGGAATGGCGCTGAATGACCGCTTCATGAAACTGGTGGCCTGGTACGACAACGAGTGGGCCTACAGCTGCAAATGCATCGATCTGATCAGACACATGGCTGCGCACGAATGTTGAATTCTTGAATGCAATAAAAAGCCCCCACCGATTGGTGAGGGCTTTCCGATTCAACTGACGCTGAATCTTTTGGAGACTTCAGCCTCAGCCGATGGCGGGTGCTTGCAGAGCCACAGGAGTGGACTCAGTCGCAGCCAGGTCGAGGGGGAAGTTGTGAGCGTTGCGCTCGTGCATCACTTCCATGCCGAGATTGGCGCGGTTCAGCACATCAGCCCAGGTGTTCAGGACGCGGCCCTGCGCATCCAGAACCGACTGGTTGAAGTTGAAACCATTCAGGTTGAACGCCATGGTGCTGATGCCCATGGAGGTGAACCAGATGCCGACCACAGGCCAGGCAGCCAGGAAGAAGTGCAGGCTGCGGCTGTTGTTGAAGGAGGCGTATTGGAAGATCAGGCGACCGAAGTAACCGTGGGCAGCCACGATGTTGTAGGTCTCTTCCTCTTGGCCGAACTTGTATCCGTAGTTCTGCGATTCAGCCTCGGTGGTTTCACGCACCAGGGAGGAAGTCACCAGGGAGCCGTGCATGGCGGAGAACAGGGAGCCACCGAACACACCAGCCACACCAAGCATGTGGAAGGGGTGCATCAGGATGTTGTGCTCTGCCTGGAACACCAGCATGAAGTTGAAGGTGCCGGAGATGCCGAGGGGCATGCCGTCAGAGAAAGAACCCTGACCAAAGGGGTACACCAGGAACACAGCGAAGGCAGCCGAAAGCGGAGCGCTGTAGGCAACGCAGATCCAGGGGCGCATGCCGAGGCGGTAGGAGAGTTCCCACTGGCGCCCCATGTAGGCGGAAATACCGATCAGGAAGTGGAAGACAACCAGCTGGTAAGGACCGCCGTTGTACAGCCATTCATCGAGGGAAGCAGCTTCCCAGATGGGATAGAAGTGAAGGCCGATGGCGTTCGAGGAGGGCACAACAGCACCGGAGATGATGTTGTTGCCGTAGATCAGAGAGCCAGCGACGGGCTCACGAATGCCGTCGATATCGACGGCGGGCGCTGCGATGAAAGCAACGATGAAGCAGGTGGTAGCAGCGAGCAGACAGGGAATCATCAGCACACCGAACCAACCCACATAAATGCGGTTATTGGTGTCGGTGACCCACTGACAAAAGCGTTCCCAGCCGCCGATGCGACCGCTACGAATTGCGGTAGCCATAAAACAAATGAGTACGGTTTGGAATCCGAACGTTCAGAGAAAGCCTGGATTCGCCATTCAGACTATGGAGTTGCTGATCAGGAAACACGACATCACATGATTCGAGTCATCTCTAAGCATTGATTCATAACAGCTTCATGAAAACGTCATGAAGTTGTTTGAACTCACGTGGTGATCCAATCGCTCCGTGTTCGGATCCAATCACGCGCCTGCTGGGCGAAACCAGAAAGATCAAGTCGTTCACGCTCTGCCGCACGGGCCACCAGCAACGGCGCTTGACGCTTGAGCTCCTCAAGATCAGGCTCAGCAACACCGGCATTCAGAGCCATCCAGTCGGCCATCGACGCTCCCACCACACGGGTGAGGTAGGCCGCACTCAACGCTTGAACTGCGCCAGCTGCCAGCCAGCTCGCCCCATCAAGCTTGGCCAGTCCAAGCAGTGCCTGGCCGCTCCACTCCACAACCCCCTGGGCCAACGCGGCGCTACCGAGCTGACGAACCACCGCTTGCAGCACGTCCTGACTCCAGGGACAACTCCAGATTTTGGCCATTTCTTTGACCATCAAGCCGTTGCCAACCGCGACCGCCAAAAGATCGACACTGGGCACCGGTGACGCAGCCACCACACCGGCCACAATCCACTGGCTGCGCTGAAGCAAAGCCCGAAACCGTTCGCGACGGAACCCTTCCAGCTCGGCCTGCCAATGGCGATGCAGATCACGCAGCAGCCTCTGGCGTGTGCTCTGCCGAACCCGTTGCGGATCATCAAGCTGACGTCGCACAGGCTGAAGCACAGGTCGCAAGGTTGCGGCGGCTCCTTCCCAGGGGAGAAGCCGCGAATGCCAGCGCTCTGGAAGCTGACAGATCAAGGCCTGAATCTGCTCGGGAGTGGATGACTCCGCCGCGAGCAGCAACCAAACAGGACGATCAACAGGCAGCTGCTCGAGCCAGAGCAGATCAGCCGCCCGCAAGGGGATGGGCAATACGTGCAGGAGAACATCGAGTCGCTGCAGATCGTCTGGCCAGCTCCAGGTCGTGCCGACAACGGGGAGAGGCCGTCCGATACAGAGATCAAGGTTGCGCACCCCCGCCAGCGCGGACTGCAATTGCTCAGTCGACGGCAAGGGTGTGCCATCCGTGGCCACCACCCCAAGACTGAGCGGATCATCGAAAGCCAGCCTCTTTTGCAGCTCCGCTGCTCTGGCAGCGCGCAGTTCAGGCAGCCCAAGCACCGTTTCGAGTTCGGCGAACTGGCCCAGCACCTGTTCGCAGCGTTGAACCCAGGCCTTCAGCGATTCAGGTTCTTTGAAGGCCGGGGCCTTCGGCGGACGGGACAGCCACCAAAGGCCTGCACCAGCAGCGACGACGCCCATCCCCCCGCCAGGAATGTGTGCCACATCCGTGAGCAGCCAGTGCCCTGCGCTGAGAACGCCGGCGGAGAGAGCCAGACGCCCCGCAAGGCGAGGGGAGAGAGACCAACCGGAGCCAACCAGGTTGCGGATCGATTGAACCGGAAACTGCACATCGGGTCCACGGACCCGGCTTTCCTAGCTCACTCTGCTGCCTTCGGCACACCTTGATGACCAGCCTGCAATCGTGCAGCAGGCAATCCGACCCTCCGTTGCGGCCAGAACGGGCACCACTCCATATGGTGAAAGTGCAAGACATTGCTGTCGATGGCCAGCGACCGCCGAGATGAGGTGAAGCGGGTGCTGATGGTGGCCTTGTCCATCAACCTCTGCATGACCGCCCTGAAACTTGTGGTGGGGTTGATCAGCGGATCTCTGGCCGTGATCGCCGATGCCATGCACAGCGCCACGGATGCGCTGTCCAGCCTTTTGGCCCTGATCACCAACAGCTTGTCTGATCCGAGACCGGACCGGGATCATCCCTACGGACACGATAAATACGAAGGAATCGGCGCCCTGGCGATTGCTGGTTTCATCTTCTTCACGGCGATCGAAATCCTGATCACCGCTGGCCAGCGCATCCTGGAGGGTTTACCCCGGTTGAAGATCGAAGGCTCAGAGCTGCTGTTGCTGCTCCTGGTGCTCGTTCTCAATGTGGTTCTGGCCCGCTACGAACGCCGGCAAGGTCGCAAGCTCAACAGTCAGCTGCTGCTGGCTGATGCCAATCACACCACCAGCGACATCTGGACCACCGTGATCGTGCTGGTTGGGCTCACTGGCGCTTGGATCTTCCAAGTGAATTGGCTGGATCTGGCCCTGGCCATGCCCCTGGCCATCATCCTGATCCGTGTGTGCTGGCATGTTCTGCGGGACAACCTGCCCTGGCTGGTCGATCACATCGCCATTGCCCCCGAAGCCATCCATGCTCAGGCCATGGATGTTCCGGGAGTGCTGAACTGCCATGACATTGCGAGCCGGGGAGTCCTGGGTCAGCGGGTCTTCATCGACATGCACATGGTGGTGGATGTGGATGACCTGGCCGCAGCCCATCGCATCACCGAACAGGTTGAGGAGCGGCTGGAGACCCGCTTTGGACCGGTGCGCTGCACCATCCACCTGGAGCCGCGCGATTACGCCGAACAGCAGATCACCTTTCGGGGAACCCACGGTTGAGCGAAAGCTTGAGCCAAGGGTTGAAACAGCTGAGGAAGCTCCCCACCAAACTCGCGGGTTTGCGGTGATGCGTCACACTTGCGCCTGACTCCAGGCCCCAGGCCATGACTGATTCCTACAGCGATTCCCGCCAACAGGGCGGACCAGGTGAAGGCGGCCGCGAGGGCGGTCGTGGCGCCCGAGGTGGCCGTGGCCCCGGTAACCGAGAGGGTGGCGGCTTCAGGATCAGGTTGAGCGACAACGAGATGCGCTCCGCTCGGGCGCTCCAAGAAGCCCTCAATCTGCGCTCCACCGTGGCTGTGCTCGGCTTTGCCGTCCGCACCCTTGGGCAAATGCTCGAGGATGGAATGCTTGACGAGCTGGTCGCCCAGCAACGCGCCCAGGGCAACCGCGGCGGCGGTCGCCGGGATGATGATCGCGGCGGTCGTCGTGGCGAGAGCCGCGGCGAAGGAGGACGCAGCTCCAGGCCTGACCCCTTCGCACGACCCGCCAAGCCCCAGCCACCTGCGCCGGAACCCGAGCCCACGCCCGAAACCAGTGCAGACGCTGATGTTGAGCCGGCGTCTGCGGAACCGGCAGCAGCAGAGAGCGAACAAGCTGCGGCTGAAGCGGCCCCAACCAGCGATCCCGGAGCCTGATCGATGGGCCGGCCACGCGTTCTTTCTGGCGTCCAGCCAACCGGGGCCCTGCACCTAGGGAACTGGCTCGGAGCAATCCGAAACTGGGTGGATCTGCAGCATGACCACGACACGTTTTTCTGTGTGGTGGATCTGCACGCGGTAACCGTGCCCCACGATCCGCAGCGCCTCGCGGAGGACACCCTCACAACGGCGGCTCTTTACCTGGCCTGCGGGCTCGATCCTGAACTCTGCACAATCTTTGTGCAGAGCCAGGTCTCGGCCCACAGCGAACTGTGCTGGCTGCTGAACTGCGTCACCCCCCTCAACTGGCTGGAACGCATGATCCAGTTCAAAGAGAAGGCCGTGAAACAGGGTGACAACGTGTCCGTGGGCCTCCTGGATTACCCAGTGCTCATGGCTGCTGACATCCTTCTGTATGACGCGGACCTCGTCCCCGTCGGAGAGGACCAGAAACAGCATCTCGAGCTCGCCCGTGACATCGCCCAGCAGCGCATCAATGCCCGGTTCGGGAGCGAGGATGCCCCGATCCTGAAGGTTCCCAAACCGTTGATCCTCAAGGATGGTGCTCGGGTGATGAGCCTCACCGACGGTCGCAGCAAGATGAGCAAGAGCGACCCAAACGAGGGAAGCCGCATCACCCTGCTCGACCCTCCGGAACTGATCACTAAAAAGATCAAACGGGCCAAGACTGACCCAGAACGCGGTCTCGAGTTCGGCAACCCTGAGCGGCCGGAGACAGACAATCTCCTTGGTCTTTATGCGCTGCTGAGCGGCAAGGGACGTGAAGCCGCGGCCACGGAGTGCGCAGCGATGGGTTGGGGTCAATTCAAACCCCTGCTTGCGGAGGCCACCGTGGCAGCCCTCGAGCCGATCCAGAAGCGCTATCAAGACCTGATGGCAGATCGGGGTCAGCTCCTCGCGGTTTTGGAAACCGGCCGAGAGCGGGCCAGCGCCGTTGCTGATGCCAGCGCGCAAAGAGTTCGCGCCGCCCTGGGCTTTCTCACGGCGAGCTGATCAATGATGAAGCAATTAAAAAGCTTCCCTAATGATTAGAGCTTCCTGAGAGCCTCGGAACACGCCAGCGCCCTCGCCACAGGGGCTTGCCAGTGCGCAACAGGAGTCTCACGGGTCTCGCGGCAATCTTTGCCTGAGTCTTTGTGCCTAGGCACACACCGCTCACGTCGTCAAGAGGGGGGAGGTTCCCCTCGTCAGAGCCCCGTCCCATTGACGAGGGTGACGCTTCGAAACGTTTTGGAGTGTTGCCCACTTGCTTCGTCAAACCGTCACGCTGATTCACGCGCTCAAGCCCTCCAGAGCCAGGGTTCTTGGCTTGGGAACCCTGAGCGTGGGTCTGGTGATGACGCTGGGGACGAGCATCCAGGCTGAACGCGCCGCGACGCGGGTGGATCAGGCCCAAGTCGTGGCCGAGGCGCTTCGCAGCCAAGATCGGAGCGAGCGCTCAAAGGATCTCAAAGCCACTCCGTACACCATCACTCCCGAGCGCAGGGCCCTTCTCAACACCATCCGCTACGCCGAAGGAACCTGGAAGGACGGCCATGACCTTGGCTATCGCACCCTCTACGGAGGCGGGCTTTTTCAGGATCTATCCCGTCATCCCGAACGGGTGGTGGTGAAGCGCTACACCAGCGCGGCCGCAGGCGCTTATCAGTTCCTGCCCAGCACCTGGCAAGAAACGGCCCGAAGCCTCAACCTTCCCAGCTTCGCTCCCAACCATCAAGACCAGGCGGCTCTGCACTTGGTGAACAAGCGCGGCGCCCTGCAGGAGGTTGACCGCCATGGCTTGACCCGAACCGCCATGAACCGTCTGGCACCGGAGTGGGCCTCCTTTCCCACCCATGCAGGGCTCAGTGCCTATGGCCAACCGGTGAAGAGCCACGCTGAACTCCTAGCCTTCTACGAAAGCAATCTGCTCGAGCTGCGCCAGGGCACCTGACGCCGATCAAGCCGGCAGGGGAACATCCAAAACAAACCAGAGCGTCAGACGCAGGACCCAGTACAAACCGAGTCCTGCCCCGATCGCGAGGAGCATGCGCCAGCCCGAGCTCTGCAGTTTTGGCAGTTCCCTGCCCAGAACCCCCTGCCGCAATCCGAACCAGCCAAGGCCCAGCACCAGCGGCGGGCCGAAAAGATGAAGTTCCAGAGCTTCACCGAGGTCACCGTGCAGCGTCGCCAGAGCTGAACGGGTGAGAAAACAAGTGGGACAGGGAATCCCCGTGAGCGTTCGCAAAGGGCACCCTGGCAACAGCAGAGGCACGCCCCGGGCACGCAGCGCAAGGGCTGCAAGCACCCCCAAGCTGATCCAACCGCTGCGTCGATGGCCTGAAGCACGGCTCATCGCGAGGCCCTGCTCACCTGAGCGGCCAGAGCCCAAACCTCCATCACCAGCTGGTGCCAGGGCGCCATGGCCTCCATCGACACGGCCATCGCCTCAGGACTGGCATTGACGAGCGCGCGTGTTGCCTCGATCGCACGGAGGCCCTCCGTCAGCCGAGCCGCCATGGCCTCACGAGCGGCCCCATCCATCACGACGTCGGGGCAGACCTCAAGCAACTCCTCTCCGCGACGGAACCAGTGATTGAAATCCTTCAGCAATGAATCCAGCAGGGTCTCCAGCAGGGCATCAGCTTCAGGGTCCCGGTCCGGTTTCATCCAGGGTTTTGGGCAGCACCCCCATAGGATGGCGAATCACGATCAGCAGACGGTGAGCAGCGCGGCAGCAACGACTTCAGCCTCCCCCAGCCCAGTGGTGCTGCCCAAAACCAGCGAAAACGAGCAACTGCTCAGGATCCGCCACTCCATGAGCCATGTGATGGCCATGGCGGTGCAACAGCTCTTCCCCAACGCTCGCGTCACCATCGGCCCCTGGACAGAATCCGGGTTCTATTACGACTTCGACAATCCGGAGCCTTTTACCGAGGCGGATCTGAAGGCCATCAAAAAAGGGATGATCAAGATCATCAACAAAAAGCTGCCTCTGGAACGGGTCGAGGTGAGCCGTAGCGAAGCCGAGGAAAAAATCAAAGCCCAGAACGAGCCCTACAAGCTCGAGATCCTTGAAGGCCTCCAGGAGCCCATCACCCTCTACACCCTCGGAGAGGACTGGTGGGACCTCTGCGCCGGCCCCCACGTGGAGCACACCGGCCAGCTCAACGCCAAGGCTTTTGAGCTGGAGAGCGTGGCGGGGGCCTACTGGCGCGGTGATGAAACCAAAGCCCAGTTGCAGCGGATCTACGGCACGGCTTGGGAAACCGCCGAGCAACTGGCCGAGCACAAACGCCGCAAGGAAGAGGCCCTGCGCAGGGATCATCGCCGCATCGGCAAAGACCTTGATCTGTTCTCGATCGAGGATGAAGCCGGCGCCGGCCTGGTGTTTTGGCACCCTCGCGGCGCCCGCATGCGTCTGTTGATCGAGGAGTTCTGGCGCCAGGCCCACTTCGAAGGGGGCTACGAGCTGCTCTACACGCCCCACGTGGCCGATATCAGCCTCTGGAAGACCTCCGGCCACCTCGATTTCTACGCCGAGAGCATGTTCGGCCCGATGGAGGTGGACGAGCGGGAGTACCAGCTCAAGCCGATGAACTGCCCGTTCCACGTGCTCACCTACGCCAGCAAGCTGCGCAGCTACCGGGAACTGCCGATCCGTTGGGCCGAACTGGGAACCGTGTACCGCTACGAGCGGCCGGGTGTGATGCACGGCCTGATGCGTGTGCGCGGCTTCACCCAAGACGACGCCCACGTGTTCTGCCTGCCCGAGCAGATCAGCGACGAGATCCTGAAAATTCTCGATCTCACCGAGAGGATCCTCTCCACCTTCGATTTCAACACCTACGAGATCAACCTCTCCACCCGCCCGGAGAAGTCCATCGGCGATGACGCCGTCTGGGACCTGGCCACCAAAGGCCTGATCGAAGCGCTGGAACGCAAGGGCTGGGCTTACAAGATCGATGAAGGTGGCGGTGCTTTCTACGGCCCCAAGATCGACCTCAAGATTGAAGACGCCATCGGCCGGATGTGGCAATGCTCCACCATCCAGCTCGATTTCAACCTGCCGGAGCGGTTCAAGCTCGACTACATCGCGGCTGATGGCAGCAAGCAGCGCCCGATCATGATCCACCGGGCCATCTTCGGCTCGCTGGAACGGTTCTTCGGGATCATGACCGAGAACTACGCCGGCGATTACCCCCTCTGGCTGGCCCCGGAGCAGGTGCGACTTCTGCCGGTCACCGATGAGGTACAGCCCTACGCCGAAAGCCTGCTCGACCAGCTCACCCAGGCGGGCGTGCGGGCCACCATCGATCGCAGCGGCGACCGGCTCGGCAAGTTGATCCGCACCGGGGAGCAGATGAAGATCCCCGTGTTGGCGGTGATCGGTGCCAAGGAAGCCGAGCAGAACGCCGTGAGTCTGCGCAGCCGCAGGGATGGTGATCTTGGTGTGGTCGCTGTGGCCGATCTGCTCCGCGCCGCTCAAAACGCCAACAGCCAACGTGCCGCAGGACTGGAGCTGAACTGATGGGCGATTCTCCGATCTCCTCCCTCTCCGATCTGGCCCGCCTGCGCGGTGCTCCGGAGCTCAGCGAAGACGCGTCCGCCCACCTGCGGTCCGAGCTGCGTGAGGCCATGGCCAATGCCACCTGGTTCACCGTCGGCGTGATGGCCCCCTCTGCCAAACAAGCCCTCGCGGCCCTCAGGGCGCTGGAAACAAGCCAGGGATGGGATCCCATGGACGTTGTCGACGGCACCGACGAAGACGGTCCTGTCTTCCTCAAAGCGAACCAACAAGGTGGATCGGTCCGCATCCGCATTGAACACGGCCTCGGCCAGGGAATCCTGATCACTGGGCATGGTGAGGACGAGAGCCAGCCCAGCACCACCTGGGGACCGCTTCCCCTGGACTTCTTCCCTGCAGCTGGCAGCGAAGCACAGCGGTAACGACTGCAACCCGCCGGGAATGTCGCCTGGATTGCTTGCCTTTCGACAGCTCGATCTCCACCCTTGGGATCGATGCCAGACCCCATCCCATGGCAGCCAATACATTTTTGGCCGGTGATCTCGGAGGCACCAAGACCCTTCTGGCCCTTTACAGCGAATCCGAGGAGGGGCTGAACAAGATTCACTCCCATCGCTACGTCTCGGCGGAGTGGAGCGACCTGGAGTCGATGCTTGGCGATTTCCTCAAGACGTTGCCTCAAGGTCTCTCCAAACCGGAAACCAGCTGCATCGCCGTGGCCGGACCGGTGCAGAACGGCACGGCAAAGCTCACGAACCTCCCCTGGAGCATGAGTGAGGCCTCGCTGTGCAAAGCCACAGGGCTGCAACGCCTGGAGCTGGTCAATGACTTTGCTGTGCTCATCCATGGCCTGCCCCACTTCAGTGCGTCACAGCAGATGGTGCTGCAGACCGGAAGCGGCCGAGACGCGCCAGCAGCAGCCGGCCAAGACGGCGGGGCCGTCGCCATTCTCGGTGCAGGCACTGGCCTGGGAATGGCCCGCGGCCTTCCGGCAGCCAGAGGCTGGCAGGCCTTGCCCAGCGAGGGAGGTCACCGCGAATTCGCAGCGCGAACCGAAGACGAATGGCACCTGGCCCAGTGGATGCGCAGCACTCTCGATCTCGATCGGCTGTCCATCGAACGGGTGGTCAGCGGCACGGGACTTGGCCACGTGATGTGTTGGCTGCTCTCCGCGCAGGAGCACACCGATCACCCCTTGCAAGGCAAGGCGAAAGCCTGGGCGACGCTGCCAGCAGAGCACCCGGATCATGAAGACCTGCCGGCCCACACCAGTCGGGCCGCCGCATCAGGGGATCCTCTGGCCCAGGCCGCGATGACGCTATGGCTGGGAGCGTATGGCTCTGCCGCAGGGGATCTGGCCCTTCAGGAGCTCTGCACTGGTGGACTCTGGATCGGCGGTGGCACAGCGGAGAAGGTCATCGATGGCCTGCGCTCCTCGCAGTTTCTCGAGCCTCTGCGCCGCAAAGGACGCTTCAGGCCTCTGATCGAGAGTCTCACCATCCGGGCGGTGACTGATCAGGAAGCGGGATTGTTCAGTGCGGCCTGCAGAGCGCGTGATCTGGCGGAGTCGGGTGGGACACTGGCCTGAGCAGAGCATCAGCGATGGCGCAGCCACGCATAGGCCAGACCGTTGTGGTGGATGTTCCAGCCACCACAGCCAATATCGGACCAGGCTTCGACTGTCTCGGTGCAGCCCTCGACCTGAACAACCGCTTCACCATGCGGCGCATCGAGGGGGATGGTGAACGCTTCGAACTGATCATCGAAGGGCAAGAGGGCTCCCATCTCCGTGGCGGCGCCGAAAACCTGGTCTACCGCGCCGCACAGCGCGTCTGGAAAGCAGCTGGAGAGGAGCCTGTTGCGCTCGAAGCCAGGGTGCGGCTGGCGGTTCCGCCAGCCCGTGGCCTCGGGAGCAGTGCCACAGCCATCGTTGCCGGGCTGGTGGGAGCCAATGCCTTGGTCGGAGAACCGCTGAGCAAAGAGAAATTGCTGGAATTGGCCATCGACATTGAGGGGCATCCCGACAATGTGGTGCCATCCCTGCTCGGGGGCCTTTGCATGACCGCCAAGGCGGCATCACAGCGCTGGCGGGTGGTGCGTTGCGAATGGATGCACAGCGTCAAGGCTGTGGTGGCGATCCCTGCCATCCGCTTGAGCACCAGTGAAGCCCGGAGGGCCATGCCGAAAACGGTCCCAGTGGGCGATGCGGTGGTGAATCTTGGTGCGCTCACCCTGCTCCTTCAGGGCCTGCGCACAGGCAATGGCGATCTGATCGCCGATGGCATGCATGATCGGCTGCATGAGCCCTACCGCTGGCGCTTGATCAAAGGCGGGCAGGAGGTGCGCCAGGCCGCCCTCGAGGCCGGGGCCTGGGGTTGTGCCATCAGTGGAGCAGGACCCAGCATCCTGGCGCTTTGCTCAGAAGACAAGGGCCCCGGCATCAGCCAGGCCATGGTCCGAGCCTGGGAGTCGGTGGGCGTCGCCAGCCGCGCTCCCCTGCTGAACCTGCAGACCACCGGAAGCCACTGGCAACCCTGGGATGCTGGGTAGTTGTACTCAACAGCACCCTTGGAACTGATAAGTTCAGTCTCAATGTTGTGGACGCTATGGACGCCAATCTGCCTCTGACGGCTGCGTCCGACACAGCCTTCCCCTGGTTGTCCCTGATCGTGTTGCTGCCAGCAGCGGCGGCCTTGATCATGCCGTTGTTGCCGGGCGACGACCAATCTCCTTCACCGGTGCCACGCAACCTGGCCATCGGGGTCTTGCTTGTTGACCTCGTGCTGATGCTGGTTGTGTTCAGCCAGCAGTTTGATCCGCTCAGCAGCGAGCTCCAACTGGTGGAAAGGGTCAGCTGGCTTCCGTCCATCGGCCTGGAATGGTCCCTCGCGGCCGACGGACTCTCTGCTCCGCTTGTGGTTCTCAGTGGACTGGTCACCTTGCTCTCGGTGGCAGCCAGCTGGAATGTCACCCATAAATCACGTCTTTACTTCGGCCTGCTCCTGGTTCAGGCCTCGGCTCAGGGCCTGGTGTTTCTGTCCCAGGATTTCCTGCTCTTCTTCCTGGCCTGGGAGCTGGAGCTGGTCCCGGTTTACCTGCTGATTGCCATCTGGGGTGGGCAGAACCGTCAGTACGCCGCGACCAAGTTCATCCTTTACACCGCACTGGCGTCGTTGCTGATCCTGATCAGCGGGCTGGCACTGGCCCTCTCAGGAGACAGCTTCACCCTCAATCTCAACGAGCTCGCACAGCGCTCACCGGGCGGAAGTTTTGGCTTGCTTTGCTACCTCGGATTCCTCGTGGGGTTCGGGGTCAAGCTGCCGATGTTCCCGCTTCATACCTGGCTTCCGGATGCCCACGGCGAAGCCAATGCTCCGGTGTCCATGCTCCTTGCCGGCGTTCTCCTCAAGATGGGTGGTTACGCCTTGCTCCGGTTCAACGTTCAGATGCTTCCGGATGCCCACCTCGTGATGGCTCCGGCTCTGATCGTCCTCGGCATCGTCAACATTGTGTACGGCGCTCTCAATGCCTTCGCGCAGGACAACGTGAAGCGCAGAATCGCCTGCAGCTCGGTGAGCCACATGGGGTTTGTGCTGCTGGGCATCGGTGCCGTCGATGCCCTCAGCATCAGTGGCGCCATGCTGCAGATGATCAGCCATGGCCTGATTGCCGCGGCCATGTTCTTCGTCACCGGCTGCTTTTACGAGCGCACCAAAACCCTCTCCATTCCGAATATGGGCGGCTTGGCCAAGGTGCTACCGATCACGTTTGCCTTCTTCCTCGCCAGCTCCCTGGCATCCCTCGCCCTGCCGGGCATGAGTGGATTCATCAGTGAAATCACCGTGTTTCTTGGCATCACCAGCCAGGAGAGTTTCACCACACTCTTCAGAGTCACCACGATCGTGCTTGCAGCCATCGGTCTGGTTCTCACGCCGATCTACCTCCTGTCGATGTGCCGTCGGGTGTTTTTCGGTCCACGGATTCCAGCCCTCGCTTTTGTTGAGGACATGCGTCCTCGCGAGCTGGTGATTGGTCTCACCCTGCTGGTGCCAACGCTGGTGATTGGGATCTGGCCCCGGATCGCGATGGATCTGTATGAAGCATCCACCGATGCACTCGCCGTGGATCTGGCCAAACACACCGTGGTCGCCATGCGCGCCCTCCTCCCCACAGGCTGATCATCCATGCCCCCATCGGAACTGCTGCGTTGCGAGGGACTCCCCCGGTTCGACGCCATCGATGCCGAACAGGTGGATCAACAGATCCCCGCCCTTCTGGCAAATCTCTCTGAGAGATTCACTGCCCTGGAAGATCAGCTTCGGGCTCGGATCTCCAAACCAGGCAGCCCTCCCCTGAGCTGGGACGAACTCATGCCCCCCTTCCATGCGCTGGGGGAACGCTTGCGCTGGAGCTGGGGTGTGGTGACGCACCTCACCGCCGTTCGCAACACACCGGAGTTGCGTGAAGCCCACGCCCGCCAACAACCTGATGTGGTGCGCTTCAGCAACAGGGTTGGACAGAGCGTGGTGCTGCACCAGGCTCTGCGTTCCTTGCTTGCGCAAGACACCCACACGCTCGATGCAACCCAGACGCGCATTCTCGAAACCGAATTGCTGTCGATGCAACATCGCGGTGTGGGTCTGCAAGGAGACGAGCAGCAAGCCTTCAACCGCACCAGCGAGCGTCTGGCCGCCCTCTCCACCAGTTTCAGCAATCACGTTCTCGACGCCACCCAGCAATGGAGCCTCGTCGTGCACGACCGGGATCAACTGCAGGGAGTTCCCGAACGCGTGCTGGAGACTCTGGCCGTTGCTGCAGCCACTGCAGGTGAGCGCAGCGCATCCGGTGCCGAGCCCACCGCCGCCGACGGCCCGTGGCGACTCGGACTGGACATGCCGAGCTACCTCCCGATCCTCACCCATGCCGAGGACCGCACGCTTCGCGAAACGCTCTACAAGGCCTACGTGAGCCGGGCGAGCCAGGGTGATCTCGACAATGGCCCCCTCATCGAGGAAATCCTTGCTTTACGCCAGGAGCAGGCCAAGCGTCTGGGCTACTCGAACTGGGCCGAACTCAGCTTGGCCTCCAAGATGGCCGATGGGGTCGATGCAGTGGAAACCCTTCTGGAAGAACTCAGAGCTGCAGCCCTTCCTGTGGCTGAACAGGAGCTCAAGGAACTGAACCAACTCGCAGCCCGCCGTGGTGTCAGCGAGACCCTGGCGCCATGGGATGTGAGCTATTGGGCTGAACAACTACGCAGGGAGCGCTTCGATCTCGATCAAGAAGCTCTGAGGCCATGGTTTCCCCTCCCCCAGGTGCTCAACGGCCTGTTCAGCCTCTGCGAGCGCCTGTTTGCGATTCGCATCGAAGCCGCCGATGGAGACGCGCCGATCTGGCATGAAGACGTTCGGTTCTTCCGCGTTCTCGACCGCAGCGGCGAGGCGCTGGCTGGTTTCTATCTGGATCCTTTCAGTCGGCCGGCCAGCAAGCGCGGCGGGGCCTGGATGGATGAGTGCCTCAACCGCAAACAGCAAGCGAACGGTGACCTCACCCTGCCGGTGGCCTATCTGATCTGCAATCAGACCCCACCCTCAGGGGACACCCCCAGCCTCATGAGCTTCGAAGAGGTGGAGACCCTCTTCCACGAATTCGGGCATGGCCTGCAGCACATGCTCACAACGGTGGACCATCCCCAGGCCGCAGGCATCAACAACGTGGAGTGGGACGCCGTGGAACTCCCCAGTCAGTTCATGGAGAACTGGTGCTTCGACCGCCGAACACTGATGGGCATGGCCCGGCACTGGACAACCGGTGAACCGTTGCCGGAGGCGGATTACAACAAGCTCTGCAGCAGCCGCACTTTCATGCAGGGCAGTGGCACGCTGCGCCAGATCCACTTCGCACTCACGGATCTGCGCCTGCACAGCCAATGGTCCCCCGAGCTCGGATTGAGCCCAGATGCATTCCGGCGCCAGATCGCCGAATCAACCACCGTGCTGCCGCCGATCGCAACCGATCGCTTTCTCTGCGCCTTCGGCCATATTTTTGCTGGGGGTTACGCAGCGGGCTATTACTCCTACAAGTGGGCGGAAGTTCTCAGTGCGGATGCTTTCTCTGCGTTTGAAGAGGTTGGTCTGGAGCAGGATGATGCTGTGGCAGCCACCGGCGAGCGCTTCCGGAACACGATCCTCAGCCTGGGAGGAAGCCTGCGTCCAGCAGAGATCTACCGGCAGTTCCGAGGTCGAGATGCCAGCAGCGCGGCGCTCATTCGCCATTCGGGGCTGGCAGCCACGACAAGCTGATCCAATGGGGTCGCTGCCATGGCTGATGACCTTCTGAAACTGAGTGACAGCTGGGGGCATTCCCAGGGAGATGGCACAGACATCGCGCCTTTGGTCCCATTCGAGCAAGCTCTCGAATCCAGCTGCCTGCGCCGGAATATCAGCCGCGACGACTTTCTCAAGTCAACCCTGACCCAGCTGAATCATCAGCGGCTCATCCCCCTGCTCTTCATGCTGCCCAGACGCTGGCGACTGCAGCCGGCGGCCCTGCCGCAATCCCTACGCAACCTGGGAAGTGTGCTGGAACATGGATTGCTGAGTCCGCTGCTTCTCGCAGCTCTCGCCGATGATCTCCAGCATCTGATCGCCCACGAGGGCAAGAGGCAACCAACCAAAAAGAATGCCATGGATCGCTGGTGCCAGCGCTCCATTGATCTCGACGATGGCAGCTCACGGTTGTTGCCCACCAACCTGATCGCCCTGCAGTCCATCTCGAGCCCGGACAGCGCACCCCCATCTCCAGGAGCAGGAGCCCTTGCCCGCGTGGCGAAGGGATTCAGTGCAGAGCTGCAGTGGAGCAACGAAGGCCTGCCGTTTTTGCAACCAGAGAATGCCCGTTTGCGAAACCGTGCGCTCGCCCAGGTTCTCAATGTGCTGGGAAGCAACCGTTTGCCGCCACCGCCAGGCTCCTCGGAGCCATTCCGCTTTGAAAGCTGCGATCGCAGCTCCGCGTTGATCACCCATCTGATCGCAGGGGGATGGCAGTGCAGAGCCCGCTTCCGGGCCAGCGTCGCCAGCTTCGGGCTGGGAGCCAGCACCCGCGACGGTGATCAGTGGTCACAAATTCCCTTGGCCGTGCCGTACCGCACAGGTCTTTGCGATTCCCAGGGAGAGGAACGCCGAGCTCTCCTCCCCCACTGCTCCCTTGAGATGGAGCTGCAACCCGACCACGGGGAACCCTTCCTGCTTCAGTACTACCAGGGAACGGAAGGATTGAACGGCTGGGCCGCTCTCAATGATCTCAATCGCCCCTGGCAGAACGACCGCAGCAATGGAACGGTGGCCTACCCAGGGCCAGAGCTCACCGGCGAGACCCTCAGCGCTGCCCTGGATCTCTGCGACCTGATGGGTGCTGTGCATAACAGTGCAGCCCAACAAAACCGACTGGTCATTGGCGGCTACGGCGCGCTGGGCTACTGCATCGATTCCACGGCCATGCTGGAGGTGGCCGTGCGCCAAACAACGCACTTGTTCCCCCTAACCCTGGGTGGTCTTTGGCGTCAACGCCTCGACGATCAGCTCAATCAGCTCCTGGAGAACGGACTGAAGGCCAGTGCTGAAATGGTGGAGCGCTACAGGCAGAGCCTGGACACCACACCTCAGGATCTGTTCGTCAACCGCAACTCCGTCAACGACGCGAACCGGCGCCTGCTCGCCAGTCAGCCTCCCCACAGTCCATTCGCCCTGGTGAGATCCCTGAATGGGGAAAGCACCGCTAAACCTTGAGCGCAGAGCGCTCTAGCTCACGGCAAACAGCAGCGACCACCGCGCTGCGGAACGTGATGGAAAACGGTCCTGAGGAGCCGTTATGGCTCATCCCCTCAATGGGGTAGCGATGAAGCGGATGAAGCCGCTGCCATCGATTCCAGTTGGACAGAAACAGACATGGAAGGCGACCTGGGTAGGCAATGCGTCCCAGAGCGGCAACCGGATCCCGGCTTCCCACCACCATCGCCACATTGTTGATGGTGTCCAGGGCGCCATTGCCACTGAACACCCCACACACAGTGATCACTTGAACAGGCACGCGGCATAACTGTTGCAGGATCTCAGCAGTGCCGATGGCCATCTCCCCCCCTCCGCTGTAACCAAGAAGCACAACCCGGGACGCCCGACTGGGATGGAACCCCATCAATCCAAGACGGCGGGCGATCTTGAGCGCCAGCTCGTAATTCATCACCGGCCCGTAGCGACGATCCGATGAAATCCCCACCTTGATCACATTGTTGGCCTGCACGCAGATGGCACAGATCAAGCGCACCACTGCGTTGGGATGATGCTCCTGAAGCGAGAAGAGACGCTGCCAGAACCATCCGGCAAACACAGTGGAGCGCAATCCAACGTTGGTGATCGTGTAAGCCTCGATGCCCTTCACGAGCAGCGTGTCTTCAGCAATCGCTGCCTCGAGACATTCCAGGAACTCCGACACTTTGGGCGGATGACATTCCTCACTTTGATGAATCCCATCGAGATACACGAGGTAATGACGATGGGTCGAGGCTTGGCTGGTCTCCTGTGAAAACAGACGGGATGGATCGGGAAGACCACGCATCCAACCCTCCCAGAAGACGAAGTCCGCCATCACGGAATACACCCCCACCAAAGCAATCACGACCACCAGCACAGAGCCGGTCCAGACCAAAAGCTCCAGCAGAGATTCAGGTTGAAGAAGATCCTCAGCATCACGACGCACGGCCGCCAGCCCAAGCAGGCCAAGCACGGCAACGCTCACCAGAACGGCTATGAGACAGCGGCGGGCGAAACGCAGACGGCTGCGTTGGTGTTGGATGACCGCGGACGAAACTGCCATCACTGCAACAGAGCCGTCACTTCACGGGCCAGGGTGTCGTAACTCCTGCGCCAGCGTTGCGCAAATAAGAGACCCACCAGCACGAGAGCCACGACGTAACCAGGCAAGGCCACGAGCAGTCCCGTCTGAAAGGGGATGCCGTACACGGCCTGCAGCAGCACCAGCACGTTGAGGTGAATCCAGGCCAGAAGGCCAACGGCGAGCACATCACTGACGTAGGGAGCTGCCACCAGCACATACAGCAGCCCAGGCCAGAGGGCAGCACCCATGCGGTTGGCAAAGGTGATGGGTTGCAAAGGGATCCCTTCAAACACCATCAACATCACGCTGTGACAGAGGATGCAGAGCAGAAACGCCAGGCTGAGAACAAGCGCATCAACAACCATGTGCATCAGGATCTGAGGGGGCGTCAGCCTGTTCGCCAGCAGGGCAAAACCATGGGATGCCGACATCGAGATCCCCACACCGATCAGGAGACCAACGCCGGAATCCATGGCCAGCAGCAACTGAGCCATGGAGTCCAACCCGGTGATCAATTGGTCAACCATGGGGCCTTCAAGCCCGACGAAACTGAGGGCGGTTGACGATCCAGATCACCATGATCGACAACACAGCGCAGTAGAAGCACCACACCGAATTGAACGTGGCGCTGTACGTGAGCCAGGTGAGCACGATCGACACGAAGATCAACACACCGAACAGCTTGACCGCCTTATCGCTCAATGCGATCAGTGGCAAAACAATGAATCCCCAATACAGCAACTCTCCCACCGGTTCTGTATTAATGAAATTGTGAACGATGCTGTTCAAGTTCGAGACGTCATAGAGGAGCCGTCCGTTGCTTTCAACCGCAGGCTGGAGAGCTGGAGGATTGAAGAGAACCGGCAGATAGAAGGCAATCCCCAGAACCGTGGCCACGATGGCCACCCATTTGAGCCGTCGTTGAAGGCCAATGGAGTCGGTGGTACGGCTGATCGACCAGGCGCTCCATGGAATCCAGATCATCCAGAAGCAATAGGCAAAAAAGAGGAATCCCAAGCCTGCGAGGGTGCCAAGAGGTTCCAGATTGCCGTTGTCAATCGCCGTCCATTCCAGACCTTCCACCAGCTGCTGCACGCCGAAAAAGAAAGGCACCAGCGCCAAAGGCTTGTAATCCGCCCGTTCGTGCCTGGAGGCCAGATGATTGGAATACAGGCCCAGGGGAATGAGCACAGCTGAGGCGGTGAAACTTGCCGAAGCCGAAAAACACATGCGCGGCGACTGGTCGACGACACCCAAGTGTGACCTCGCGAACAAAAAGTGTCATCAGTCGCTGACCATTAGTCACCCCGAAGGGTCTGCAGAAGCACATCCAGTGAACGGGGATGGGCGATCAGCTGCTGATGGGTCAGCACAGGAATGCCCCGCGCCGTTCCAACGGGAAGACGGGCCTGCCATCCAGGCACCACCATCAGATCCCAGCGGCAGAAATAACTCACACAATCGAGATCAGCCAATGGCGAGAGATCGGCATTCAGGGAACGCAACAGGGCACTGCCGCATTTCATATCAGCCAGCCCAGCCAACAACCAGCGAGGGATCCACTGGGCTGTGAGCGTGCCTTGCTGTGGGCTGCCCACACTGATGAAGCGATGGGTTCTCCGGGCTCCACCCAACTGCTGCAGCCACACCCGACCGATGATGCCCCCCATCGAAAAACCCAGAAGATCAACCGACGCGTCATCGCCGAAGCGTTGGCGGATGTGATCGTCCAACTGTTCCGCAAGCGTGACGAGGGGAACAGCACCCAAGCGATGGGGAAGATGGGGCACGAGCAGCGGCCACTCGTCGGCATCCAGTCGGCGAACCAACCGATTGAACAGACGGGGTGAATCCCAGAGCCCGTGAACAAGAATGAGCGGGCGCCGCGCAGGCGCCGGCGCATTGACCGAGGAGGTCATGTCAGGACGGCCGGTTGCGCCAGCGTTCAACGCTCACCGTACCGGTGAATCCAGCGATGGGAGGGGAACATTTGCGCAGACGCAGATGCATCGGCAAGGGTCCATACAGGTGCTCCAAAACCGCGAAGACCCGTTCACTGAAGTGTTCGATCGTCTGGCAACGAATCTCAGCGGCAAGCCCCTGCAGTGCAGTCACAGCCAGGCTGTAGTCAGCGGTGGCCTCGAGTGCATCCGCCGCTGCGGCACTGGAGAGATCCAGATGCAACGCAAGATCCAGACAAAACCATTGCCCATCCCTGCGTTCATGCTCCAGCACACCCACATGGGCCCAGAGGCGCAGATCATCGATGCGAATCACATCCAGAGCGTGGAGAGCGGTCAAAGCAGACATCACAACGACAGATCGTTGTGCGTGAAGCGGCTGGCACCGGAGGCATAGTCGGCGGCGACATGGCCATCACCGCGCAAGCGATAGCGATAGGTCACCAGACCCTCCAAACCAACTGGACCGCGGGGCGGGAGCGTCTGGGTGCTGATGCCGACCTCGGCGCCGAACCCGTAGCGGAAACCATCCGCGAAACGGGTGGAGCAGTTGTGATACACACCAGCGCTGTCGATGGAGCTCAGGAAGCGGTCGGCAGCGGCTGCATCCTCCGTAACGATGCATTCGGTGTGACGCGAACCGAAACGGCGGATGTGATCAGCGGCTGCGGCCAGATCATCCACCACCTTCACCGCCAGGGTCAGATCGAGGTACTCGGTGCGCCAGTCAGCCTCCGTCGCCGATTCAGGCACCCCCAGCGCGACGCTGGCAGCATCGCCACGCAGCACCACCCCCGCGTCGCGGAACGCCGGGATGGCAGCAGACAGGAAGGAGGCGGCCACAGAGCGATGCACCAGCAGGGTCTCAATGGCGTTGCATGCCGCCGGGTACTGGGTCTTGCTGTCCAGCGCCACCCGAACGGCCTTGTCCAAATCCGCCGCCGCGTCCACGTAGAGATGGCAGATTCCATCGGCGTGACCCAGCACAGGAATGCGGGTGTTGTCCTGAATGAAACGAACCAGTTCGTTGCTGCCTCGGGGAATGATCAGATCAACCAGACCATCCAGCTTCAACAGAGCCAGGCTCTCCTGACGGGTGGTCAACAGAGCGAGTGCATCGGGTGAGACAGCACTGGAAGCCAACCCGGCCTTGAGAGCCTCCATCACCGCTTCGTTGGTGCAGCGGGCTTCACTGCCCCCTTTGAGCAGGGCGCCATTCCCAGAGCGAATGGCCAAAGAGGCGATCTGAATCACGGCGTCTGGACGCGCCTCGAAGATCACGCCCAGCACCCCAAGAGGCACGGTCACCCTCTCGAGAGTGAGGCCTTGATCCAGTTCACGGTGCAGGTCACGCCGGCCGAGAGGGTCCTTCAGGCTGGCCACCTTGCGGACGCCATCGATCGCCCCCTCAAGCTTGGCGGCATCCAGCTTGAGCCGGGCCAGCAATGCGGGCGCCAGCCCCTCGGAGGCCGAGCGATCCAGATCTTCGCGATTGGCGGCCACAAGGGCATCGGAGCGCTCAGCCAGGGCGTCAGCCATGGCTTGCAGAGCCTGCATTCGCTGACCATCGTCAGCCATCCCCAGATCCACCGCGGCCCGACGCACGGCGCCAGCCCGTTGCAGCAGCTCAGGGGACGGCTCTGGGACTTCGTTCATGCCTGAGGCGACGTTCAACGAAGGCCATCATCAACGCCGAGGGGCTGGCGGAGTCAACCGGGGCCTGACTTCAGCGCAAGCGCTGCAAAGCGAGCCGAGCTGCGCCGAGACGACCGGCTCCATTTCCCAGGGCACAGGCTTCGATGCGCAGTCCCTCCCTGGAAACGGCCTGCACCCGCTGAGCCACCTCCTGGCGCACCGCGGGAAGGAAGTGGGGACTGGCTCCAGCCAGCCCTCCGCCCACCAGCACGCGTTGTGGTGTGAACACGTACACCAGCGATGTGATGCCGATCCCCAGCAGGCGGCCGTATTCAGCCCAGATCGCCAGAGCCTCAGCATCCCCGCGCGACGCCGCTTCAGCGAGAAGGGCTGGCGCCTTGGCGCTGAGACGCCCCAGACCACTGATGCTGGCGAATTGTTCGAGCGACCCTTGATTGCCGCTGTTGCAGGGAGGCCCATCCGGGTCGAGGGTGATCAAACCAGGCTCTGCAGCGGCACCGTTGTGGCCCGTGAACAACGTGCCCCCGAGCATCACCCCCCCGCCAACCCCCGTTCCCAAGGTGAGAAGCACCACATCCTGACAACCTCGAGCAGCCCCCTTCCAGGCCTCTCCCACGAGGGCGCAGTTGCCGTCATTGGCCAACGTGACCCTGCGCTTGAGGCGTGGCTCCAGCCACGCAGCCAGGGGAACCTCCTCCCATCCAGGCAGATTGATGCACACCCTCGCCACCCGGGCCGCTGCATCCATCGGTCCAGGCAGCCCAATCCCCACCCGTTCGGCCGTCCTCTGCGGATCGAGCGTGTCGATGGCCTCCACCAGTTCCATGCACACGGATCCGGGTGTTGCCGGTTGCGGCGTGGGTCGCTGGAGTTCAGCCAGCAAGGTGCCATCCAGGCTGAACAGGCCGAGCTTGAGAGCGGTTCCACCGATATCAACTCCCAGAACACACGGCTCAGCCATGAATCAGAAGCGCAGAAACACCTGAAGTTGAGACTGCCACGTGCCCTGCGTATCCACGGAAGCGGACACACTCGTTCTGGAGTTGATTTGGTAGGTCAAGGTGCCCTGGCTGGGGATGTCGTTGCGGTCGGGAGCAGCCAACACGGAGAAATCGAAGCGATCGGTGAGCGCCACACCCACGTCCGTGACCAAGGCGAGCTGGGGAGGCACCTGCCCAGACGTGCGTTCCTGATTGCTTTGCACCGTTGGGGTCACGTACGTGGGATAGAGGGCGAACTGCAAGCGTTGATTGAAGGCATCCGTCAAGGTGCCGAGCACGGGCGACAGCAGCGACTGGCCGAGCACCGCCGCCAGAGCCGCACCAGCACCAGCGCCGGAGAGGCCGGCCAGGGAGTTGCCGCCGATCAAGCCCAGCAATTCCGCCTGGGGCAGCGGAGGAGAACTGCGCAGTGTGATGGCATCAGCCAAACGATCCGCTGGCCCAGCGGCAGTGAGCATCACCTTGATCAGACGCAACTGGCCACCACCGCCGAGAGTGCCGAGGCCATTGGTATCGAACACGGAGCTGGAGACTGAGTTGCTCCCGGTCCCCAGGTTCACACTGTCGGAAACCCTGCTGGTCATGGCCACATCCACGTAGGGGATCAGACCGAGAGATGGGGTGAAGACCGCCACATTGGGTGCGCGACGATCCAGATTGAACGTCGTTGTGAACATCGACAGCCGCCCGGTGAGCAGCTGCACCACACCGCGGAGCTGCAGGCTGGGGTCCAGGGCACCATTCAGCGTCAACAGTCCGGCCGTGGTGAAGTTCGCGAGCGGCTGCACCTCCACTCTGAGCTTGGGACCAAGCCTGAGCCGCAGATCATTGAATCCCAGGAAGGGAAGGTTTGGCAGCGACGCCTTCAGCGCACGGCTGCTGTTCGCCTCGATGTTGGGCCCCAGCAAAACCAGCGGTTCTTCAAAGTTCCATTGCTGCTCGAGCAGGGCATCCGCCGACACAATCTGCCCACCACCGCCCTTGACCGGCGTTGTGGCCAGAACCTTGGATGCCGCCCTGTTCTTGGGACGCACCAACATCGAGCGCGTTGGCCGGATCGCGCCATCACTGACCTCCAGACTGCCGCCCACATCAGGCTTCACCAAGGCCCCCGTGATCGTGAGATCGGCACCAACCTGAACGTCTGCAATCGGC
The DNA here is from genome assembly GCF_014279955.1 of Synechococcus sp. BMK-MC-1. Lineage (NCBI taxonomy): Bacteria > Bacillati > Cyanobacteriota > Cyanophyceae > Synechococcales > Synechococcaceae > Synechococcus > Synechococcus sp. BMK-MC-1. The sequence goes on along the minus strand of NZ_CP047939.1, from coordinate 790,643 downwards.
AGCTTGATCCGCGCCTTCTCCAATTGCAGTCGCAACGGCTTGGCCTCAGGGGCGGGGCGGAGCAGAGCCAGGGAGCCACTGCCTTTGAGCTCACCGCCTGAACCGACGCGTCCCGTCAGCGACTGAACCTCCAACCGGTCGAAATCGAACACGACCGACCCGTTCACCTGGGAGAGCGCTTGGTCCTGAGCCGTGAACGAGGCATTTTTCAGCAGCACATAGCCATTGGCTTCCGGGGCCGACAACGGTCCGCTGAGCAGGAGCCGCAGGTCGGCATCTCCCTTGGTCCAAGACACCAATCCCCCCGTGAAACCGGTGAGAAAACGCAGACCATCCCCGAGGCTGACAACCCTGACATCGAGCGGTTGATCGGAGCCCAGCGGGATGCGCCCGGTGACAGTGACAGGCTCAGCGGCCTGCTCCGCCAGAAGCGCCAGATCAAGCGTTAAGCCACCGTTTTCAAACAGCACCTGCCCGCGCTCGAGAGCGACCGGCTTGTCCCCAACCCGCGCATCCTCCAGCGCAAGATCGAGGCTGAGCTCGGGTGAAGCAGCGCCGAGCTTGTAACGGCCCGTGAATCCAACAGCGCCTTGAAGCGCCGGCGGCACAGGAGCCACGAGGGCGAGCAGGCTGAAGGGGAGATGTTCCAGGGAGAGACTGCCTTCCCCGCCCTGGATCGGGCCTTCGATTCGGGCGATGAAGGGTTTGACCTGCAGGGCGTAATCCTGGTCCTGTCCTTCGATCCAGAGATGGCCCCTGGCCTGGAGATCAAGATCGAGGCGACTGAGCCTGGGGCCTTTCACATCGATCACCGCATCCACCTGCCCTCTCAGATCCTTGAGATGCAAGGGATCGCGATCAGGGCTTGTTTGGGTCGCGTTCAGCAAAGCCTCCCGGGCGTCGCGAAGGGCCTGCAGCTGACCGTCAAGCGTTCCCCCAAAGGTGTTCACCAACAAGGTGCCCAGATCCGTGGCTGTCCCCATGGAGGCCGGCAGCTCTTCGTTGAGCTGGGGCAGGCTGAGCGCACTGGTGGTCAACCAACGGGCACTGAGTCCCCGTGCTTCCACATGGGCATCCAAGGCACCGTTCAGCCGACCGGTGGCGTCGAGCGTGATCTGGCCCGTGTCCGGTGGGAGCAGCTCACCGCTGAAGGCATAGCGACGATCCTCGTAACGACCGCTCAGCAGGATCTGACGCAGTTGGAGCCCCATCAGCCCCGGCCGGCTGATGCTCAGATCAGCCTCCATTGCCAATGGCTGCAGCCCTAGGGTCCCTTCTCCACTCAAGCGGCCATAGAGCCCCTCCCAGCGCTGCTTCGGAGGCAAGGCCAGCTCCACCCCGTCGATGGCGAGTCCCTTGGCCATCCAGCGGTAAGCCGCCGGTGTTCCAGTCATCTCCATGCGACCACCACGTCGGGTCAGAAGCACCCGACGTGGCAACCAGTTCGCTCCAAGGGTGGCTTCGAGGTCCCCCTGCACCACCGCACCAACGGAGGCCATGGTCAGAACGCCACCTCCTCCAGCCAGCCCCTCAAAGCGTCCGGTCCAGTTCTCGGCCAGGCGAATCGCGCCGGCACGGGGTTCATTCACAGCGATGCTGAGGTCAGGTCGAAGCGCCTCAAGCGGACCACGCACCCGACCGGATGCGCTGATTGATCCGTCCATCGCGGTGCCCAGCAGCGGACCGAGGCGCTTCAGCGGATAGCGATCCAGCTTTAGATCAGCCTGAAGATCTCCGAGTTGCAGGCCCTGCCCGCCAAGGGCGAGCGGAAGACGGGCCTGCGCTTGAAGGTCAGAACTGCGGAACTCCTCGACCCGCAGAAGACCGGTTGCGCGGCTCCAGCCAGCCTTCAGCGACCAGGCATCGAGAAGAGGATTGCTGGCCTGCGCGAGATCAAAACTGACAACGGGTTTCGCCGTTTCTCCTCGTAGCTTCAACAGCCCCTGCAGAGGCGCCTCCGCCCCCAGAAACTCAGGCACCAGCGGCAGTCGCTTCCAAGCCGGCCCGGCGAGAGTGAGCTGTTGGCTGGTCACGTCGAGCTGTGGATGAAGCGTCCCCTGCGCTTGCACCGCCACACCGGGTGCCTGCAGATCGAAACGCTCGAGCTGGGCCGTCCAGGCCTTGCGGTTGCGCCAATCGGCGCCCAGCTGAACAGCCAACTGCAAAGGCCCATCCAGAGCCACCGTTTCGGGCAGAGCCCAGCGCCCCTTGAGCTGAAGTTTTGGTTGATACCAATCGCCCAGCAAACGGAAGGCAACGGTCCTGTCCTTGCCAAGCTCCCTGAGGCCACCGCGTAAATCGAAGGCGCGATTCAGACGCACCTGACCACCAAGATCGGCGCGATAGTTCCCATAAACCCATGCACTGGTGGGAATCGTCAGCGCGTTGCCACGGCAGCTGACCTTCAGCTGCTTCGAGCGCAGGGTTTGATCCAGAGGTTCACCGCTCACCTCAACACCAACCAGGGACACCCCCCCGCTGCAATTCGCCTGTCCCTGCCTCCAGCCAAGGCGCAGATCTCCGCCCAGCTGTCCCCGCAGTTGCACAGGGAGTTGGGCGGGCAGAAGCCCCTGATAGCGCTCCAGCCGAATCCGCTCCAGTCGGGTGCTCAGTTGCAGTTCCGGGCGCACCCAACGGCCCCGCCCCTGGAGCGTGATCCGGCCACGATCCGGCAGTGCCACCTGCAGGGACACGTCGGCTCGATGCTCATCCAGGCGAACCGATGTTCTGCCTGCTGCACGGAGCGCCAGTCCAGCAGGTGCAATCTGCAATCGCGCTGAATCCGTGAGCCGGACATCCAGATCGAGGCGAGGCGGCTTGCCGCCCTTCGGCTGGGGACCCAGCACCCAGTACGCCCCTTGAGGATTGCGGCGCAGGTCGAGCTGGGCGCCCTTCACGCCCACAGTCACCACGGGCCGAAGCCGCTGCAAGCTGGCCAGAGGGTTCAGACCAACCGTCAGCTGCTGCACCGAGGCCGTGGACTGATCGCGGCGACCGCGCTGCACCTTGATCGGGCCAACCGTGATCCCGCGCAGGCTCAACCCCTGATAAGCGCCGATGCTCACCGGGTGTCCCAGGGGTTTGCCCACCTGTTCTTCAAGGTCCGGGCGCAGTCGCTCGAACACCGACGCAACGACGCGATCGGCAGCGATCCAAACAACACCACCACCGATCAGCGCGACTGCGAGCCTCTTGGCGATCACGGTGTGAGTTCGCCCCCCTGGACCGCTTCCGAGCATCAATCTCCGTCAATTGGCTGGAAGCCGTCGCAATATAAGGAGCACATCCTTGAGACACCACCCCATGCCCTTACCGGAGTTGCTGGATCAGTCGAGCGGCTGGCTGGCCTGGGGCGGAGCAGCGCTGTCAGCACTGACGATCGTGGCCTTCATCGCCCGCTGGGGACTGCGTTTCCGTCTGGTGGGAGTGAGCAGTTTCACCCTGTTGCTGGCCGCAAGCTGCTGGGCTTTTTCAGTGAGTTACACCCCCACCGTGAAGGTGGATGGAGCCCTTCGCGTTCCTGTGGTGTTCGACAACGGGGACGATCTCGTGGTGGCGCAGGCAGGCATTGATTTCCCCCCTGAGGCCGTGGCACCCACCCTCGAACAGCTCGCCAGCAATGTGCGACCTGGAGGGCGCAGCAGCGCCGTGGTCTCGGTGCGGCTGCGTCAATTGCAACCAGCGGGCGACGGCGCTTCGAAGCCCGTCGTTCTCGGGGAGCTCGAACGCAGCTTTGAGGCCGGATGAACGCCTCCGATCCACTCGAAGAGCTGCCACAGGGGTTGCGTGATGAACAGGCTCAGCTCCTGGCCTCAGGACTGAACACCTGGGGGGACGTTCAGAACCTGAGCGATCACCAGATCAGTCGCCTGGCCGCCTCAGGCAGGGCCTCCGCACGGAACCTCCGCCGTCTCAAAGGCATGGCTGATCTGGGATGCCGCCTCGATCTCGCTCCAGCGGATGCGGCCCTCCTGATGCATGCGGGTCTGGCCACAGTCGCCGCCGTGGCGGGTTCATCCCCCCCTGAGCTGGTCACCCGCACAGGGCGTTTAGAGCGGCAACTGCGCAGCGGGCGCCCACCGGTGGTTGACCTGGCTTTGGCAAAGACCTGGATCCTCAGAGCCAAGGAGAGGCAAAACACGAACTGACCGCCCCGGCAAGCAGGTCATGGTCTCACCCGTTTCAAATGAATCATGAACAAGGGCGGAGGTCCTATGCACTCCTTCCAAACGTTGGCACGAACGTTGGCTCGATTGAGCGCTGCCTCCATGGCGCTGGCGTTCACGATGGCCATGCCCAGCGCTGCACAGTCCACCCTTCTGGAGAGCGTCAAGCGCAATCCGAAGGAGGCCAAGGCCCTCTGCCGGCAATTCAAAGCCTTGAATGCCAAGGGTGAGTCGGCGCTGTCGGGTCAGGCCATCGGTCAGCTGGCCAGTCAGCGCAACCTCAGCACCACCGACGCTGAGATCCTGGCCACGTACGTGATCGGCCTTCACTGCCCCGATGTTCGTTGATCACACCCTGATCAGCGAGGACGGCATTGGGCTCGCATCCAGACTCTGGCGTCCTGATGGTGCCGGGCCATGGCCCTGGCTGTTGATGCGCCAACCCTATGGACGGGCCATCGCCTCCACCGTGACCTTGCCGCACCCTGATTGGTGGTGCCGCCATGGGTTCATGGTGATGGTGCAGGACGTTCGCGGGCAAGGAGACTCCGATGGGGTGTTCAAAGGATTCGGACAGGAAGCGCGCGATACGGCCACAACCCTGGAATGGGTTCGCAACCACCCCGATTGCAATGGTCGGATCGGTTTCTACGGCTTTTCTTATCAAGGCCTGACCCAGCTTCTGGCCCCGGAGGACTGTCCTCCGCCCGATTGCATGGCACCGGCGATGTGCGGGCTCGATGAGCGCAGCCACTGGAGCTGCGAGGGCGGTGCGCACTGGTGGCATCTCGGCCTGGGCTGGGGTCTGCAGCTGGCAGCACTGCAGGCCAGACGACGGGGTGATCAGCGTGGCTGGGCTGAGATCCGTGAAAGCCTTGAGAATGGTCGTTACCTGCGGGATGGCCCTGCACTGCTTGAACGCCATGATCCCGATGGCATGGCTCTGCGCTGGTTGAAGCAGCGTGCAGACCAAGCGCATGGCTGGATCCAGCATCAGAGCCCACGGTCCTGGTTGCGTCGTCCGCTGCTGCTGCTGGGCGGATGGTGGGATCCCCACCTGCGCGGCGTGCTCGATCTCGCCGCAAGGTCCCGGGCCGCAGGCGGACGTCCGGAACTGCACATCGGCCCCGCCACCCATCTGCAATGGTGGCCTCAGAGCAGTGCGCTGCTGCTCAACTTCTTTCAGCGCCATCTGCAAGACCATCCAGCGGTCGCGGATGCTGGGAGCCTGAGGCTCTGGGACCAGGGACGTGATCACTGGGTTGAAGGGCCCTGGACCCTGGCGGAGCCCGCCTCAGAAAATGCCGTTGGCTGGCACCTCGCCAGTGGCGGCCTGGCCTGCCTCGATCCCAACGATGGCCGTCTTCTCCCGTCGCCGGCAGGCTGCGGAGGAACCGTCACCGTTGTGCATGATCCTTGGCGTCCGGTCCAGGCCGTGGGTGGTCACCTGAGTCCATCAGCGGGACCCTGCGACCGCAGTTCCATCGACCAGCGCAGTGATGTTGCTCTCTTCACCAGTGCTCCACTGCCAGAAGCAATCGTGCTGAACGGCCGTCCGGTCTTGCGCTGTCAGGCGTCGGCGGATCAACCCGGATTCGATCTCAGCGTGACCCTGTCCAGACTCCCCGCGGGATCGACGACCACCCAGCAATTATCGACGGGTCATCGGCGCATTCTTGGAGACCGTGCAAAGCAGATCGAGGAACGCTGCGTTGAACTGCAGCCGCTGCTTGCGAGTTTTCAAGCAGGCGATCGCCTGCGCCTCTCCATTGCCGGTGCGGCGTGGCCTGCGGTGGGCGTGAATCCAGGCACGCTGGAGCATCCCTGCGGAGCACCGCATCCCGGCTGCCAGGTGATCAGCATCGCGTTGCATTTGGAGACAGCTCGGCTGCAGATGGAGTCTTTGCTGATGCTCCACAACGATGGAACTCCGGCAGACTGACGCCGAATGTTCGGATGATTGTTGTGAAGCTCACCTCCTGTCTTCTGGCTGCAGCCCTGGCCACCAGCACGGTTGAGCTGATCCCTGCCCCCTCCGTTCGCGCCGAGAGTCTCCTCAGCCAGGCCACCGAAGCACCCCGCACAGGCCTCAGCCCCCGCCAGGCCACCGAGGCCGCCACGGCGTTGCTTCAAGCCATCCAAACCAAAAATGCAGCAGGGATTTACGCCCTGCTCTCGTCGCCGCTGCAGGCCGCAACCACTGCGGAAGCCGTCGCCAAGCGTCTGGAATCCGCCCCAGGGATTGAAACGTTCCGCGTGGTGGCCGTGAACCCCGGCATGGACGACACCACGGTGGACACCGTTGCGATCACCAACGGTGGAACCCGGGAGGTTCCTCTGATGCTGGTGCTCGACGACGACGGCAAACTGCTCGCCTGGAAATGGGTCGGCACGATGCGCCCGATCGAGCAGACGGCACTCAATTTTGTGAAGGATCTGGATGCAGGCCGCTGGGTGGCGGCTCGCTATTACCTCGATCTCGATTTCCAGAAAGAGATTTCACCGGCCGATCTGCAACGCAAATGGACCAAGCTCGAAACTGTCCTCGGCGGTGTGAAGCGCATCAAAAGCGCGCTGGTGGCGAGCCAAGGGGGTGAGCAACAGCTCGTTTTGGTCACCATCGAATTCGGCACAGTCACCGACAACCTGTTCGTGATCTTCAACCGCCAGGGGCGAATCATCAACGTGGATTTCTCCGCGGATTTGGTCTGATCACCACCTCCGACGGATCGGTGCGCCGCATGTTGGGAATTTCGGCTTAAGCTCCCGGCCAACACGGCGTCCGAAGGCATGACCAACACTGTTCTCGAGTGGATGGTTGAGGACGCCCAGCGATTGGCCGAGTGCCGTCACGACCATCCCTTCGCCGTCCTCGGGCCCCAACCTCAGGAGGATGGCACCTGGGTTCTCCGCGCATGGATGCCTGAAGCGGAGGGTGTCACCTTGCTCCTGGGAGACCAAGAGATGGTGATGTCGACTCCCCACCATCCCTGGATCTTCGAAGCGTCCGTCGCCCATGACCCCGGATGCGCCTACCGCTTACGGGTGCACCGCGGAGGCATCACCCACGAACAGCACGACCCCTGGGCGTTTCGGCAGGACTGGATGGGCGAGATGGATCGCCATCTCTTCGCCGAAGGCAACCATCACCACATCTGGCGCCGCATGGGTGCCCATCACTGCGAGCGGGAAGGGATCCCGGGGGTGATGTTCTGCCTTTGGGCTCCGCATGCACGCAGTGTGAGTGTGATCGGCGATCTGAACTCCTGGGATGGCCGTCACCACCCCATGCAGCAGCGCCTGGGAGGAATCTGGGAGCTCTTCGTTCCCGGCCTGGCAGAGGGACATCTCTACAAGTATGAAATCCGCACCCAGGAGGGCCACTGCTATCAGAAGGCCGATCCCTACGGGTTCCAGCATGAGGTCCGTCCCGACACCAGTTCAGTGGTGAGCCACCTGGATGGCTTCCATTGGACTGACACGGACTGGATCCAGAAGCGCGACAGCAGCAACCCCCTCGATCAACCGATCGCGGTGTACGAGATGCACCTCGGCAGTTGGATCCACGCGGCCGCCGACGAGCCCTTCATCGAAGCCGATGGCACCCCCCGAGCTCCTGTTCCAGCCGCTGACCTCAAACCCGGTGCTCGGCTGCTCACCTATCCGGAGCTTGCCGATCGCCTGATTCCCTACGTGAAGGAGCGGGGCTTCACCCACATCGAGCTGATGCCGATCACCGAGCATCCCTTCGATGGCTCCTGGGGGTATCAGGTCACCGGTTGGTATGCGCCCACGAGCCGCTACGGCACACCTGATGAATTCCGTGCCTTTGTCGACCGCTGCCATGCCGAGGGCATCGGCGTGATCATCGATTGGGTCCCTGGCCACTTCCCGCGCGACAGCCATGGCCTCGCCTTCTTCGACGGTTGCCATCTCTATGAGCATGCCGACCCAAGAATTGGCGAACACAAAGAATGGGGGACGCTGATCTTCAATTACAGCCGCAATGAGGTTCGCAACTTTCTGGTTGCCAACCTGGTGTTCTGGTTCGATCAGTTCCACATCGATGGCATCCGTGTGGACGCTGTTGCATCGATGCTGTATCGCGACTATCTGCGCCCGGATGGCGAATGGCTCCCCAATGAACACGGCGGCAGGGAAAACACCGAAGCGGTGCAATTTCTGCAGCAAGCCAATCACGTGCTCTTCCAGCACTTCCCAGGAGCCCTCTCAATCGCCGAGGAATCCACCACATGGCCCATGGTCACGCAGCCCACGGACATCGGTGGCCTTGGCTTCAACCTGAAATGGAACATGGGTTGGATGCACGACATGCTCGATTATTTCGAGCTTGATCCCTGGTTCCGCCAGTTCCATCAGAACAACATCACATTTTCCATCTGGTACACCTACACGGAAAATTTCATGCTGGCCCTCAGCCACGATGAGGTGGTGCATGGCAAGAGCAATCTTCTGCACAAAATGCCTGGAGATGATTGGCAGAAATACGCCAACACCAGAGCACTACTGGCCTACATGTGGACGCACCCGGGCAAGAAAACCATCTTCATGGGAATGGAGTTTGGCCAGAGGGCTGAATGGAATGTTTGGGGAGATCTGCAATGGGATCTTCTCAACTACGAACCGCATCAAGGTGTCCAGCGCATGGTCGATGACCTCAATGGGCTGTACAAATCAGAGCCTGCCCTCTGGCGTGATGACTTTGATCAATACGGCTTCCAATGGATTGACTGCAACGACAACCGCCATTCCGTGATCAGCTTCATGCGCCGGGAAAGCACAAGCGGCACCTGGCTCGTGGTTGTGGCCAACTTCACGCCGCAAAGTCATTCTCACTATCGCGTCGGCGTTCCTCTGGCTGGGTACTACGAAGAGATCTTCAACACCGATGCCAGCAAATACGGTGGCAGCAACCTCGGCAACATGGGCGGAAAGCCCACTGAAGAGTGGGGGATCCACGGCTACGAAAACTCTCTCGACCTTTGCCTGCCGCCCTTGAGCCTGATGGTGTTCAAGCACGATCCCAAAAAGAGCCTCAATCCAGTTCAGGAGTGATCGGGTCTGCCATCCCGAGAAAGTTCTCCGCATATGACGAAGGCCCCGGGATGCATGCATCCCGGGGCTTTTTACATGCATCACTCAGGTAAGTTTCCGGCTACGCCGATAAAAGCTTGATGAGCGACACCCTGCCCTTGTTGCTGCGCGCAGCCCGCGGTGAGGCGGTGGAGCGTCCTCCCGTCTGGATGATGCGTCAGGCAGGGCGCTACATGAAGATCTACAGGGATCTCCGCGACCAATACCCCAGCTTCCGGGAACGCTCCGAAAACCCTGATCTCTCCTACGAGATCTCCATGCAGCCCTTCAACGCCTTCAAGCCCGACGGCGTGATCCTGTTCTCCGACATCCTCACGCCCCTGCCGGGCATGGGCATTGATTTCGACATCATCGAGAGCAAGGGCCCCCAGATCGGCGACCCGATCCGCACCATGGCCCAGGTGGATGCTCTGCATCCGTTGAACCCAGCTGAATCGATGCCTTTTGTGGGCGAAGTTCTCGGTCGTCTGCGTCAGAGCGTGGGCAATGAGGCCGCCGTGCTGGGCTTTGTTGGCGCTCCCTGGACGCTGGCCGCGTACGTGGTGGAGGGCAAGAGCAGCAAAAACTACGCCGTGATCAAGGCCATGGCCTTCCAGGAACCGGCGCTGCTGCACAAGCTGCTCGATCACTTCGCTGAATCGATTGCCCAGTACCTTCGCTATCAAATCGACTCCGGCGCCCAGGTGGTGCAGATGTTTGATTCCTGGGCCGGCCAGCTCAGCCCCGCGGATTACGACACCTTCGCGGCTCCTTATCAAAAGAAAGTGGTGGATCTGGTCAAGCAGACCCACCCCGACACCCCCTTCATCCTCTACATCTCTGGCAGTGCAGGGGTGCTCGAGCGCATGGCCACCACCGGGGTGGACATCATCTCTCTCGATTGGACCGTGGACATGGCCGAAGCCCTGGCCAGGCTGCCCGAGCACATCGGCGTGCAAGGCAACGTGGATCCCGGCCTGCTCTTTGGAACGCCCGAAGCGATCGAGGCCAGGATCGACGACTGCGTGCGCAAAGCCAGGGGCCGCAAGCACATCCTCAACCTCGGTCACGGAATCCTGCCTGGGACCCCTGAGGAGAACGGTGCATCCTTCTTCCGCTCCGGCAAGAGCGTGATGGACCGCATCGGCGCCCTCGCCTGAGCACCAGCCCATGCCTGCCCGCATCCTCATTACCGGCGCCAGCGGCTGCGTTGGTCAGTACACCGCCCATTGGCTGCTGCAGAACAGCGATGCGGATCTCCTCCTCTGGTTGCGGGATCCCTCCAAGCTCACGGCAATCCAGGCCAACAATCCCCGGGTGAGGCTGCTGGTAGGCGATCTGCGCGAAACCGACCACTTCGCCAGCGATCTGGCCACGGTCACCCGCGTGATTCACACCGCCACGGCCTGGGGGGATCCAGAGCGCGCCCATCAAGTGAATGTGGTGGCCGTGAAGCGGTTGCTGGCGCTGCTCAACCCAAATCTGATCGAACAGATCACATACTTTTCAACGGCGAGCATTCTGAATCGCCACCTCCAGCCACTCCCGGAAGCACTCGCTTACGGCACGGAATACATCCAAACCAAAGCGCAGTGCCTCAGCGATCTGGAACAGCATCCGCTGGCCGAGAAGATCGTGGCGGTGTTTCCAACGCTGGTGTTCGGCGGGCGAGTGGATGGCACCAGTCCCTTCCCCACCAGCTATCTCACAGAAGGTCTGGCGGAAGCGAGCAAGTGGCTCTGGCTGGCACGGTTTCTCAGGGCCGACGCCAGTTTCCATTTCATCCATGCAGCGGACATTGCCGCGATCTGCGGGCACCTGGCGGTCACCCCGCATCAGCGCAATGCCGAGCCAGGCCAGGGAGCGGTTCGACGCATCGTGATGGGACAGCCGGCCATCAGCGTGAATGAAGCCGTTGCCACCCTTTGCCGGTGGCGTGGCGTCGCCCGTACGCCGGGGATTCCACTTTGGCCCTGGTTGATTGAAACGCTGATCAAGATTCTCCCCATCGAGGTGAACGACTGGGACCGCTTCTCGATCAAACAGCGCCACTTCATCCACAACCCGGTCACCCAGCCCGAGCGCTTCGGCGGCACCAGCCATGCTGCAGATCTTGAAGCTGTGATTCAAGACTCGGGCTTACCCCATCGAGGTGGTGTCTAAAAACGCTTAAGATCACCCAAGTGTTTCTGACGTCATGCTTAAGAGCCTGAAGTCCATTCTCTCTGCAGTCATCGCATTTCTCGTGGTCTGCTCCATCGGCGTTGCTTCTGCCAACGCCGCCACTGTTGAAGTGAAGCTTGGCACCGATGCCGGAATGCTGGCTTTCGAGCCCAGCACCGTCACCATCAAAGCTGGCGACACCGTCAAGTTCGTGAACAACAAGCTGGCTCCCCACAACGCTGTGTTCGACGGTCATGACGAGCTCAGCCACAGCGACCTGGCCTTCGCCCCCGGTGAGTCCTGGGAAGAAACCTTCAGCGAAGCCGGCACCTACGACTACTACTGCGAGCCCCATCGTGGTGCTGGCATGGTTGGCAAGGTGATTGTTGAGTGATCACGCTGTCTTGGATCGGTTGACGATTTCTTGAAAGCAACACAAGAGGCCCCCGGAGGATGTCACCTTTCCTCCGGGGGCTTTCTTTATGCCCTGGTCTGGATAGGGTTCGAGCAGAGATTCCCCGGGTTGGATGCTGAACCCCACCCCTTTCCTGGCCTTGCTTCTCTGCATGGGCTTGAGCCTGATCGCTGCATGGCCTGCCAGTGCTCTGAGCAGTCCAGATCCCGAGCATGGCGCCCAGCTGTTCTCGGCCAACTGCGCGGCCTGCCATATGGGTGGTGGCAATGTGATCAGCGCAAGCCGAACCTTGAGCCAAACCGATCTGCAAGCCCATCTGGAGTCCTACGGCATGGACCCACTGGAGGCCATCGAGCATCAGATCGAAAACGGCAAAAACGCCATGCCTGCCTACGAAGGCAAGCTCAGTGATCAAGACATTGCTGATGTCGCGGCCTACGTGGAGAGCCAGGCCGAACAGGGCTGGTCCCGATGAGCCGAGAGGGATTCAGCGATTTCGTTCGAGCGCTGGAGCGCAGCCCAGGCTTGAGACGAGACTTTCAGAACCTCGCCACGCTTGATGCGGTGATCGAACTGGCAAGACGCACAGGCTTTTCGGTTTCGGCCGGAGATTTCCAGGCCGATGCGCACTGCTCCAAGATCGAAAACTGGTTTAACAAGAGCAGGATCTGAGCCATCAGCCCCCCTGGCGGCAGGCCTCAAGAACAGCCAGATACAGATCTTCGTCCACCTCGCGGATGTCGTACTCCGTTGGCATCGCCTCGTGATGGTGTTCATGCACAACGGTCCAACACATGCGCTCGGGGTCGGTCAGGGTTGCGCCGTAAACCTCCCGCACCCTGGCCACAAGGCGCCTCACAAGCGTTGGGTCGACAGCCTTGGGCTGTTGCATTGTCAGTGGAATAGTTCGGTGGACCCTACCGATTCCCATCGGTAAGCCGTCGTCTGTCGTGGAGACCGAACGACAAGGAGCGGTTCTCCAGGACTCTGATTCGACGATCACCCATACGGTTGGTGCAGAACAACTAGAACCATGCAACCCACGGCCGAACAATTCACGGAGAAAGCCTGGGCCGCCATCCTTTCGGCTCAGCAGCTGGCCCAGAAACGCCGGCATCAGCAGCTGGAAACGGAACACCTGCTCCAAGCCCTCCTGGAACAGGATGGCCTGGCCAGCCGCATCCTCGAAAAAGCTGGAGTCACACCTGCCGCCCTGCAGAGCAGTGTGGACAGTCACCTCACGCAGCAGCCAGCCCTGCAGTCCCCACCTGAATCGGTGTATCTGGGCAAGGGCCTGAGCGACCTGCTCGATCGTGCCGACAGCCTCAAACAAGACTATGGCGACAGTTACATCTCCGTTGAGCATCTGCTGCTGGCCCTTGCCGATGACAGTCGCTGCGGTCGGCGCCTGCTCTCACAGGCCGGCGCCGACCCTGGCTCGCTCAAAAAGGCCATCAACGCTGTGCGAGGCAGCCAGACCGTGACCGATCAGAACCCGGAGGGCTCCTACGAGTCCCTTGAAAAATACGGCCGGGATCTCACGGCGGCAGCCAGGGACGGCAAGCTCGACCCGGTGATCGGTCGTGATGAGGAAATCCGCCGCACGATTCAGATTCTGAGCCGCCGCACGAAGAACAACCCAGTGCTCATCGGTGAGCCTGGCGTTGGCAAAACAGCGATCGTTGAAGGCTTGGCACAACGCATCGTCAACGGCGATGTTCCCCAGGCCCTGCAGAACCGGCAGCTGATCGCCCTCGACATGGGCGCGCTGATCGCCGGCGCCAAATACAGAGGAGAGTTCGAGGAACGGTTGAAAGCCGTGCTCAAGGAGGTGACCGCCTCCGACGGCGGGATCGTGCTGTTCATCGACGAGATCCACACCGTGGTCGGTGCCGGTGCCACCGGTGGAGCCATGGATGCCAGCAATCTGCTCAAGCCGATGCTGGCCCGGGGCGAACTGCGTTGCATCGGTGCCACCACCCTGGATGAACACCGGCAGCACATCGAAAAGGACCCCGCCCTCGAGCGACGCTTCCAACAAGTGCTGGTGGATCAGCCCACCGTGGAAGACACGGTGTCGATCCTGCGTGGCTTGAAGGAGCGCTACGAAGTGCACCACGGCGTGCGCATCGCCGACAGCGCCCTGGTGGCTGCGGCCGTTCTGAGCAGCCGCTACATCGCCGATCGCTTCCTTCCGGACAAGGCGATTGATCTGGTGGATGAGTCGGCGGCACGTTTGAAGATGGAGATCACCTCCAAACCGGAGGAGATCGACGAAATCGACCGCAAGATCCTGCAGCTGGAGATGGAGAAACTGTCTCTCGGCCGCGAATCAGACGCCGCCAGCCAGGAGCGGTTGGAACGCCTTGAGCGGGAGCTGGCGGAACTCTCCGAACAGCAGAGCACCCTCAATGCCCAGTGGCAGCAGGAAAAAGGCGCGATCGACGACCTCTCCAACCTGAAGGAAGAGATCGAGCGCGTGCAGCTGCAGGTGGAGCAAGCCAAGCGCAGCTACGACCTGAACAAAGCAGCCGAACTCGAGTACGGAACGCTGGCCACCCTGCAGAAACAGCTGGCCGAGAAGGAGACAGCTCTCGCTGCGGCCGACGACGGAAGCCAGGACAAATCCTTGCTGCGCGAAGAGGTCACCGAAGACGACATCGCCGAGGTGATCGCCAAGTGGACAGGGATTCCGGTGGCGAAGCTGGTCCAATCGGAGATGGTCAAGCTGCTGAGCCTGGAAACCGAGCTGCACGAACGCGTCGTCGGTCAGCAGCAGGCGGTCACCGCTGTTGCCGATGCGATCCAGCGCTCCCGCGCTGGTCTCAGCGACCCCAACCGACCGATCGCCAGCTTCCTCTTCCTGGGCCCGACCGGGGTCGGCAAGACCGAGTTGTCCAAAGCCCTGGCCGCGCAGCTCTTCGACAGCGAAGAGGCCATGGTGCGCATCGACATGTCGGAGTACATGGAAAAGCACACGGTGAGCCGGCTGATCGGAGCCCCTCCGGGCTATGTGGGATACGAAGCCGGGGGGCAGCTCACGGAAGCTGTGCGACGCCGACCCTACGCCGTGATCCTGTTCGACGAGGTGGAGAAGGCCCACCCCGATGTGTTCAACGTGATGCTGCAGATCCTGGATGACGGCCGCGTCACCGATGGACAGGGACGAACGGTGGATTTCACCAATGCTGTTCTGATCCTCACCAGCAACATCGGCAGCCAGTCGATCCTCGACCTCGGAGGCGATGACGGCCAACATGGCGAAATGGAGCGGCGGGTGAACGAAGCGCTGCGCGCTCACTTCAGGCCCGAGTTTCTCAACAGGCTCGACGACCAGATCATCTTCCACAGCCTCAGGCGGGATGAGTTGCGCCAGATCGTGACCCTGCAGGTGGAACGCCTACGCGCTCGCCTGGATGAGCGCAAACTGGGCCTCAATCTCAGCGAAGCAGCCACGGACTGGCTGGCCAATGCCGGCTACGACCCCGTGTACGGCGCCCGCCCACTCAAGCGCGCCGTTCAGCGCGAACTGGAAACGCCGATTGCCAAAGCCATCCTCTCCGGCAGGTATGGCGACGGTGACACCGTCCATGTGGATGTGGAAGCTGTCACAGGCCACGAGAACCAGCAACAGCTGGCTCTGCGTTGAACCACTCCGGCAGGGCTTCGTAACAGGCGCTATTGGCCCGGTTCTCCCGGGCCTCCACCTTCCAGCAGCAGGAGCGACCACCATCGCGCTCCTTCAACAGGGTGTTGGCCCACCCCCACACCAACCGTGCCGAAGCTTCCATGCCCACGTTCTCCATCACCCGCAGATCCAAAGCATCCTGCGCATGCAGCGCCTGCCACTGCTCCATCAGCGGGTCGTCAGCATTCACCAGAAACGTGTGATCGAACTGGTCGCGCAGTTGTTTCTCCAGAGGCCTGAGGCTGGAGAAATCCACCACAAAGCCACAGGCGTCGAGAGCCGTGGCTGCAAACCAAACCGTGAAGCTGCGGCTGTAGCCATGCACAAAGCGGCAATGCCCAGGGTGCTGCCACTGCCGGTGACAACAGGGGTAGCCGTCGAACTGCTTGCTGCAGGTGTAACCAGCGGGGGGCAGGGGCATCGGGCAGACGAACGGAACGGCGCTGCGGGAGGATTCCTCCTGTCTACATCTGGACCCCACGCCCACCGATGCAGTCCCTCACCCCAGCGTTCCTCGATCAGCTCCGCTTCAACGAAGCGGGACTGATCCCCGCGATTGCGCAGGACTGGCTGGATGGTGCCGTGCTGATGGTGGCCTGGATGAACCGCGGGTCACTGGAGCTCACCCTCAGCAGCGGCGAGGCGCATTACTGGAGCCGCTCCCGCCAGGAGCTCTGGCACAAGGGAGCCACCAGTGGGCACACCCAGACGGTGCGCAACATCCGCTACGACTGCGATGCCGACGTGATCCTGCTCACCATCGAGCAGCGCGGCGATGTGGCTTGCCACACAGGAGCACGCAGTTGCTTCTACGAAAACCGGGATCAACGCAGTGAAGGCGGCCCCCAGGCCTTGCCACCGCCCGCGGATGCCTGCACGGAACTGATGCGCGTGATCGAACACCGCCGCGAACACCCGGACGAGGGCAGCTACACCAACAAGCTGCTTGAGGGTGGCGACAACCGCATTCTCAAAAAGATCGGCGAAGAAAGCGCCGAGTTCGTGATGGCCTGCAAGGACAACAACGCCGATGAGATTGCCGGTGAAGCAGCCGACATTCTGTTTCACATGCAAGTCGCCCTCGCCCATCACGGGGTGAGCTGGCGCCAGGTGCAAGAGGTTCTTGCGGCCCGACGCGGGGCACCAAGGCGACACGATCCGTCGGCCTAAGACACGCAGGGGCTCTCGGAGGTGATCACAACCTCATCGCCAAGTTGAACGGTCTTGAGTAGGTCGGCCATCGCCTGCTCTCCCACATTGATGCACCCACCCGTCACCGACTGACCAACCCGACTGGGGTCATTGGTGCCGTGAATGGCAAAGCTGTACCAGCGGAACTGGCCGTCGTAGGTGTTGAAGCGGAACGGCTGAGGCGTTGCTGGAACCGGGGTCAGGCTGATGTAACCGATGCCGTATTCCGCCGTTTCACCATCCCCTTTGAAGTCAATCGCGCTCATGTTGCGGAATAGGTTGTCGCGCAGGTAGGCCTCACTGCGTCCGGAGGCCTCCACCAGGGAGGGGTCCATCGCAAAGCGATCCGCACTGAGCACAGCATTCACACGGAAGGTGCCCAGGGGAGTCCAGCCCTCCTCGAAACGCGTTCCTTGGCAGGCAATGCCGTTGCGCCCGAAGCCAACATTGAACTGAAGAGGCTTGCTGCCGCGCCCCAGCTCCCCGCGACTGGCCGATGGATCCTTGCCATCCAACTGAATGCGGATGGTTGACGCTCCTCCAGCCGATGAATCAACGCTCTGATCCGAGGCACTGCACCCCACCGCAGCCACCGCCACAGCAGCCAGGGCGGGCAGTGCCATCAGCTGACCGGGGCGCCATCTCCGCGACATAAGCAAAGAAAGAGGATTCACTGCTGCCAGCTTGCCGAGTTTCGAGCCTGACGGCACCCCACCCCAGGAGCCGCCAGCTCCATGGCAAATGACACGGAAACGTTACGCAAGCGCAACGAAAACGAAACGCCTACGCGTCATCGACGGGAGGCTCGGGCGGCGGTGGCTGCCCAAAACCAGTCGGCTGGCGGCGGATCCACTCCAAGGTGAGGCGATCATCCGCAGATGGCTCAAGCACCGGAGACGACCCCTGCACGGGCGCCATGGCATCAGCGGGATTATCGCTATGGCCCCAGAGCCCAAACGCATGCCCAAGCTCATGCAGCGCCGTCGCCCTCAGCGACGATGCACGCAGCCCCGGCGACACCAGCACGGTGACCCGGGGCTCGAGCAGCGTGCGACCTGCACGGGTCACCTCCAGCACCTGCAACAAACTGCGTCCGTTGCTGGCGCGCCATCCCCCAGGCAGCTGACGCAGCGGGGGGCGCCGCCGCTCAACGCGCACATGGGCACGTTGCGGATCCTCAACGCGAACAATCGGCAGAAGCTTGGCCCAGCTGGCTAGCGCCGCATCCATACCTTGCAGCCAACGTCGCTCCCAGCGATCCGCTTCCATCCCCGCAGCCGGCTCAACCCACACACACCATTGCGGCAACGAGGGGGCTCCATAGCGCGATCGGGCCAGCTTGCTGCCGTATCCCGGCGCCGCAACAGCGGGGTTGCTTTGCAGTGCCTCCCCGTCCAGAACCCGCTCCGCCTGGGCTGGAGGGCACAGGTCAAGACTCATCGATCGCCTGGGTCAGGCACTGGGCAGACCAACCCCTCGAGCCATGAGCGTGGCAAGGAGGGGAACGAGCGAGAAGCCCACCAATTCCACATTGATGATCCATCCGAGGCGCGTGGCGAGAGCCTCACTCACCTTGGGGAGCTCACCCTTGCGCAGGGGAATAGCCCAGAGGATGTAGGTGATGGTGGGGTAGAGGGAGAGAGCCCCCACACTCAGGTAGAGACCCACCTTCCACCAAAACAGTGGGTTCTGGGTATAGAACTCGCTTCCCTGGCCGTAATAGAGAACCCGGAAGATGCCACTCACCAACAGCGCCAGAGCGGCGATGCCATAAATGATGTCGGTGATCACCATGGCCGTTGCCGCACGCCGGTCAGGATCCGGACGGAGAAGCCTGCGCTCCACAACGAGGGCCGCGAAGCAGAACATGAAGCTCACGTAGTGGATGTAGGCCACTCCCGCACTTTTGGCGATCTCGGGGGTGAGCACGGTGGCCAATGGCATGGGTTCGACGTCGGTCGGCGCAAGCGAGGGTAGCGGCAGAACCGCGCCAGCGGCTGTAACGCCAAAGCCTGAACCAGGCAAAAAACTCAGACTGGCAAAAAGCGAAGAAAAACGAATGAAAAGATGAACAAAAAAAGGAATCCGTACAAATTCAGAATTGTGTCCAAAGTATGAATTCCGCACTCTTTATTACACGGGCCAGAGAAAAAGACATTCGCCCTAGGTTCAAAGAAACAGAGCAGGCAAAATGGTGAGCTCCCTGAGTGCATTTCTGGGCGAAATCGGCAGACACCAGTTACTCACGCCTGAGCAGGAATTAACGATGGGTCGGAAAGTTCAGGCCATGGTGAGCCTGACCGAACGCTGCCATCTCGCGGGCGGCAGCGGCCCCGCCTGCGAGTACAGCGATGATGAAAAGCGCACGATCAAACGCGGTGAAAAGGCCAAGAATCAAATGATCACGGCCAACCTCAGGCTGGTTGTGAATCTCGCCAAGCGCTACCAGGGCAAAGGCCTCGACCTCCTCGACCTGATCCAGGAAGGCACACTCGGGCTGACCCGAGCCGTTGAGAAATACGATCCAACCCGGGGACATCGTTTTTCCACCTATGCCTATTGGTGGATTCGGCAGGGCCTCAATCGAGCGCTGTCCACCCAAAGCCGCACCATTCGCATTCCCGTCAATGTGAATGAAAAACTAACAAAACTTCGTGCTTCCAAAGCCCGTCTGATGCAACGGAATGGTTTATCACCAAGCACGGAGCAACTTGCCGACGATCTGAATCTTCCCATCAGCGAAGTTGAAGATCTTCTGGGATGTGAACTGCGCAGCGTCACCGTGAGCCTGCAAGGGGTGGTGAAGTCAAAATCCGACCCCTCGGAACTGGTGGATGTGTTGCCCAGTGAAGAGGTGCCACCCATGGAACGGGCTGAGATTGCCGAGCGCACAGCATCAGCCTGGAAGCTGCTCGATAAATCCAATCTCACCCCCAAGGAACGCACCGTCGTCATGCTGCGCTTCGGCCTTGATGGCAGCAACGAGTGGAGAACATTGGCCGAGGTGGCCCGTCAGATGAACTGCAGTCGCGAATATTGCCGCCAAGTCGTGCAGCGCGCACTGCGCAAGCTCCGCAAAACGGGCATTCAGCATGGGCTGGTCGAGCTGAGCGTTTGAGCGGGTCCCCGCCCCTCAACGCATCGGATCTCTCCCCTTCACAGGACCGGAGAATTGATGGAGGGTGGGGTTCGCTGTCAGCTGAGAACTGTCATTGGCATCCGCTCACCCTCGCGCCGAAGCAAACACCGGTGACGTCACGGTGGATTCGGGACTGCTGCACAACCTGCTCAAGAGGAGCGGCCGGTTCGTCGCTCGCCCCGCGCTGGAAGCGTTGGAAATGGTGCTTGAGCCGAGCACACCCCATCAGGCCAGGGTCACTGTTCTGGCTGCGCTCACTTACTTGTTCGTTCCGATTGATCTCATCCCCGACCTTCTGCCAGTGGCTGGCTTCAGCGACGACCTCGTGGCACTTACCGCCTTGCTCGGGCTGTGCCGGAATCACATCACCCCTGAAATCAGGCAGCGTGCTCAACGCAGACTGGAGCGGTGGTTTCCATGAGCAACTCCATGACGCCCTGGTCTCAAGAGCTGGAAGACGACCTCGGATCACTGCTCAAGGACTGGCTCAAAAGCCAAGGGCGCACGCAGGCCGATCTGCGGCGCAGCCTCCGGGCCTCGTCCACACGCATGCCTGCCCTGCTCGAGGTGCTTCAGCGTGCTTACAGCCTGGGTGGCATGCCGAGCGTTGCGGCCCGCCTCTGTGCCATCGAAGCGGAGTGGGCTGACGGACAGCCTTCGGACTCCTTTGGCGACACGGTGAACGCAGCCAGCGACGCTGCCGATCCATTCGGTCAGCTCGACCTCCTCCTGCAGGAAATCCGCGATGACCGCGCCAGCTGAGGACAATCCCGGGCAAAGTGGAGTGAGATGAATTGAGGACGATGCCCTTCCTGCCCCGACAGCTAGCCGGCATCAGTTTGCTAACAGCCCTTTGCGCCACGCTCCCTCAAGCCGCTCTGGCTCAATCGGAGGTCTGGCTTCTGGGTCCGAACAGCCGCACAGGTCCAGAGAGCACCGTTGTTCCCACCGACTGCCTGGAAAATGCAGACGGATCGATCACCTGCAACACCAAGATCGAGAACCCACCCGGCGATACCCCGGCGAAGCCTTACTACAACCCCTTCAGCAGCAATTGAAGCGCATGCCTGAGTTTCGTCGCCAGCGCCGCAGTTTTCTGCAGTGGGTTGATCAGGGCGAAAAACAAGTCGCCATGCTTCTCACCGTGATCACAGCAGTGGTCATCGTTGCAGCCCTGGTTCAACTCACTGTCAAAGTCACACTCGCCCTGATTAACACCGATCAGGACGCGTACTGGCTCGGCGACGGGCTGATCCGAGTTCTGGGAGATCTGCTCACTGTTCTGATCGCTTTGGAGGTGCTGCAGAACATCACCAGTTACCTGCGGCGTCACGTGGTTCAAATCGAACTGGTTCTCGTGACAGCCTTAACCGCCGTCGCCCGCAAAGTGATCGTGCTGCCAGCGGGATCGGAAAACAAACCCCAGCTGCTGATTGGTCTAGGCATTTCCTCAATCGCTCTTGCAGGCGCTTACTGGCTGGTCAAACGCTCGATGCAGCCTGGTGAGTCGACGCGCAAGCATCAGTCCAGTACAGAGCAAGCCAGGTTGTACCTGGATGGGGATCAGTGCGCTCCACCCGATGGCGACGACCAGCCGGAAGCAGCAACTGGTCGCCAACACTGAGATCCACCAACTGGTCAGGATCTGCCAGACGCAGAAGAGCGCTTCCCTTCAGCAACGTCAGCCATTCGTTTTCACTCTGGTCGTACCAGCAGCCAGCGGGAGTGCTCGCAGCATTGGAGCGGATGACCACCAACCTCCAATCAGCGCCGCTGCAGAGAACGTCCTCCTGCTCCTCACCAGGAAGAATCTCGGCGTCCGCCAGAAGATTCGACGTCGCCGTTGAGGGCGATGGCCCACTGAACGACGCTTCACCCCAACGCCGTCCGATCTCAAATCCCCACGCTGAGGCCAGCGCCACCACGGCGTTGTGATCCGAGCAAGCAGCGAACTGCTGGCGCGAAGCAGGATCGCTCTCGAGACGTGCAACGAGAGCATTGAGCGCCTTCACCTTCTCCAGAAACCGCTGCAGATCCTCTTCTGCCATGACATCCGTAGCAATCTCGTGATCTTGGCAACAGACGAAATGGCCATGACGCCACGAAAGTCAGGGGAACCTGACAGATCCGGTCATGACCGCCTCAAGTCGCACGCTCACGATTGGTGATCTGGAAGCAGGATTTTCAAGCTATTGCCAAGCGCTGCGTCGCCTTGTTTCTGAAGGGCGATCCATGACGGCCATTCAGCGCACGATTTGCTGGGACTATCTCCAACGGCTGCATCGTTCACTTCCTCAGAGCTACCGCTCCCCTGAGGATCTGGTGCTCCGCTATCAACGGTCCCACCAGATGAATGACACGGCCTCAAAGGCAGACTGAGAACCCTTGAAGGGTTTTCGGCAATGCGAGCACTGTTGATTGTCGCTGGTCTGCTCATCGCGCTTGCCTTGCCCGTCGAAAGCGTCGGCGCCCTCTCGAGCGATGGCGCCCAGCTGTTTGATCTTCACTGTGCTGGTTGTCACCCCAACGGCGGGAACATCATTCGCCGCGGCCGTTCACTGAAATTGAAGGATCTTTCCAAACGAGGCCTGGACAATCCAGAAGCAATTGCAGCGATCGCCAAGGAGGGAATCGGCCAGATGAGTGGTTATGGCGATGCCCTCGGCGAGGGAAACGAGCAGGTTGTTGGCGATTGGGTATGGCTTCAGGCTCAAAACGCCTGGATCCAGGGATAAACATCCAAACGCGTCCAGATACCCTCCCGCCAATAGACGTCGGCTTCGAGCAGCGCACGAACAGCTGATTCACTCTCGGATTCGAACACCCCGAACACGTGAGTGCTGGCCTCCGTTGGACCCAAGGTGATCAAGGTGCCCTCGTCCTTGAGACTTTGAAGACGAGCTAGATGCTCATCACGAAACGGCACTCTTTTCTGAAGAGCATCTTCGCAGTACAGACCCCAAAGAACGAAACGCGCCATAGGTTGCTTGCTCAGTTGGTACAAATCCAAGGGAAAGGATGGCACATGCTGCACATCAAGCGCTATGTTCAATGAGTAGATGTTTTCAACGACCATGCTTACAGGTGCTGACCTGCTGAACAAAGTGAAAGAGCTGGGTGATGTCAGCAAGTCTGATCTCGTCCGTGCCTGCGGTTATGTGTCCAACAAGAAGGATGGTGGGGAGCGCCTCAACTTCACCGCCTTCTATGAAGCACTGCTCGAAGCCAAGGGAGTGAATCTCGGTGCTACCGGCGTTGGCGGAATCGGCAAAGGCGGTCGCAAGCTTTCCTACGTCGCCACCGTTCAAGGCAACGGCAATCTGTTGATCGGTAAGGCCTACACAGCCATGCTCGATCTCAAGCCTGGTGATGAGTTCGAAATTAAGCTTGGCCGCAAGCAGATTCGCCTCGTCCCCGTCGGCGGCACCGACGAAGACGAAGAGTGATGATCAGCCGGCTGCCTTGCGCAGCTCCCGGCAAAATTCACCTGCTTCCGCCGCTGCACAACCAGGTTGTGCAGCGGCGATTCTTTTAACGAGGGCACTGCCAATGATGGCGCCATCAGCTCCCCACTCACGCACCTGACGCACCTGATCAGCCCCAGAAATTCCGAAGCCAACCGCAACAGGTCCAGCCTCCAATCCCTTTAGCGAAAGCACCAGCTCTGCCACGCGATCCTGAAGAGAAGCACGTTCACCGGTCACGCCTGTAACACTGACTAGATAGGTAAATCCACGGCTGGATGTTGCGATCCTGCGCCGACGATCGCCTGGAGTGGTGGGGGCCACCAGCAGCACAAGATCCAGGCCCTGCTCAGCAGCGAGTGGCGACAAACGTTCCGCCTCCTCCAAGGGAAGATCGGGCACCACCAATCCAGCCACGCCTGCATCTGCAGCCTCAGCGAAGAATGCTTCTGCACCACGGTTCAGCAGAGGATTGCTGTAGGTGAACAGCACAACTGGCATGGTCAGACGATCGCGCAGACCACGCAGCATGGTGAGCACATTCGATGGCGTGGTGTTCTGAGCCAATGCTCGATAGGCAGCGGATTGGATCACCGGACCATCCGCCAGTGGATCGCTGTAAGGAATTCCCAGTTCAACCACATCAGCACCATTGGACTGAAGGCTGAGCAAGATATCGGCTGTTGTTTCCAGATTCGGATCGCCAGCCACGATGAAAGGCATCAGTGCGAGGCGCTGCTCACGAGCGGTCTGGGCGAAGACCTCGGCGATTCGTGACGAAGGCTGCATCGCAGAATCTGACAATGTGATGGCAGCGAGCCTACGAGTCGGAAGAAACCTTGTCCTGGGATTCCTCAGGCTTCTCACCAGAGACTGAAGCCAATAAAGCCGCTTGTTCTTCTGGACTCATGGCATCGAAACGCGCCTGCAACTGCTGATCGGTGAGAGCGTCGTACTCCGCTCTGTAGTTGCGCCGTTGCTGCATGTAGGTCATCCGACCGGTGATCACCCGGAAGAGATAGCTGCTTGTCCACACAACAACCACGAGCACCAAAAGGGCTTCGGCGGCAATTCCAGCAGAAAATCCCTTCAAGCCCAAGGCCTGAAAGCCCGCGTAGCCGAGGGCTCCAGCCACAAGCAGGGCGGCGCCCAGCGACAAAACTCCTGCTCGCGTCAAATCAAACGTCTCCTTGACCGCTCATCCGCAAATTCAGGAACGGCGCGAACACAATCAGCCCGGGGAAGAACAGAAACACCAGTCCATAGATCCCCAGCCGCTCCAGTTTTCCCATCACCGTCCAGCGACGGTTCATCCAGAAATAAAGAAACAGCGGGATCACCACGAGATACGCCGCTCCGAGGGCACCGTAGGCACCGATCACGAGGAGAGTCTCCTGGGGAATGGCGTTCAGAAGCGTCTCCATCGTCACTGATGATTCCTGAGCAAGGGGAATCTAGGATGCCGGATCGGAACCAGTGGTTTCCGGGGGCGTGGCGGAATCGGTAGACGCACGCGACTTAAAATCGTTTGGGATGAAAATCCTGTGGGGGTTCAAGTCCCCCCGCCCCCATCCGGCCGACCTGTCGATCCGACACGATCCCATGGGCAGTCTTTGAATCCCCCTCTACGTTCTGGGGCAAGGGTTCAGAGCAACGCATGACCACGTCCGTCATCTCCACGGCCCAATTGGGCGAAGAGCCTCTGGAGCTGGTTCGATCCAGGGAAAGGGATGAAGGGTTGAAACCCTGGGACCTCTGGGGGACCTATCTCAGCGATCGCCAATGGGGAACCGTCCGTGAAGATTATTCAGGCGATGGCAATGCCTGGAACTCCTTTCCTTTCGATCACAGTCATCTGCGCACCTATCGCTGGGGAGAAGATGGCCTGCTCGGACTCAGCGATGAAAACGGTCTGCTCTGCTTCGCTCCCGTGCTTTGGAACGGGAAAGACCCTGTGCTCAAGGAACGCCTGTTCGGTTTAGGGAACCCTGAAGGGAACCACGGTGAAGACCTGAAAGACACGATGTACCACCTGGCGGGCACACCCACGTGCAGCTACGCCAAGGCCCTCTATCGCTATCCACAGGAACGCTTTCCCTACGAACGGCTGCGGGATGAGAACCGACGCCGCAGCCGGGATGAGCCTGAATTCGAGTTGGTCGACACCGGAATTTTCTCAGACAATCGCTTCTTCGATCTCGGCGTCGAATACGCGAAGGTCTCTCCGGAGGATCTGCTGATCCGCCTCACGGTGACCAACCAGGGATCAGAAGCCGCGGATCTTCATCTGCTTCCCAGTCTCTGGTTCCGCAACACCTGGGACTGGGGTGATGAAGACAGTGCGCGGCCACGACTTCGTGTTGCAGGCGATGCCGTAGTGAGTGACGCATTGAAAGGGTTGGCGTCTTACAACCTCAGCTGCAGCGAGCAGGGCAGCTGGCTGTTCACGGAGAATGAAACCAACACCGAGCGCCTTTACAACCAACCGCTTCGCCAGCCTTATGTGAAGGATGCCTTTCACCGGTATCTGATTGAAGGGGAGGCAGGTGCTGTCAACCCAAGCGGCGAGGGCAGCAAAGCGGCGCTTCATCTCCAGCGCCGTCTCGACCCCGGCGAGGTCTGGCAGGTCGATCTGCGCCTCTGCCGTCATGACCATCACGGAGCGAAGGCTCCAGATCCAATGGAGTCCAATCAAGTGGACGCCGTCATTCGCCAGCGCCGACAGGACTGGGAGGATCACCTGCAGTGGGTCGCACCGGGCCTGGGGACGGAAGACCGGGCGATTCACGCCGCCGCCGCGGCCGGGTTGTTCTGGTGTCGCAAGTTTTACAACTGGTATGTCGCCCGATGGTTGCGCGGCGACAGCAATGCTCCGCGTCCACCTGAGCAGCGTTGGCACACAGAGAACGCCTACTGGAAGACCCTGCGTGCACGCAACATCATTTCGATGCCCGACTGCTGGGAATATCCCTATTTCTGCCAGTGGGATCTGATGGTTCACGCCGTAGCATTCGCAGAACTCGACCCCGGCGAAGCGAAACGTCAGGCCCGCATGCTGCGACAGGCGAGCCTGACAGCCAACAACGGGCAATCCCCCGCCTATGAATGGGCCTTGTCCGATGCCAATCCACCGATCGGAGCCTGGGCAAGCCTGCGCATTTTCCAGATCTCCCAGCGCAGCCATGGGCAAAAGGACTATCCCTTCCTTCGCGCCAGCCTGCGGGAACTTCTGCTCGAATACGGCTGGTGGGCCAACCGCACGGATCGCAACGGCGACAGCCTGTTCGAAGGCGGCTTCCTCGGGCTCGACAACATCGCCATCTTCGATCGCCGCTATCCCCTGAGAGACGGCAGTCGGATCGAGCAATCCGATGGCACAGCCTGGATGGGAATGCTCAGTCTCAACATGCTGGAGGCCTGCGTTCTGCTTGCGAGTGATCGCGAGGAATACAAAGGCTTATGCGAGCGCTTTGTCAGCGACTTCAGCCGGCTCACCTATGCCCTCAACAGTCCCTCAGGGCGTGGATTCGTGAATTGGGATGAAGCGGATGGTTTTTATTACGACGTGCTGAAACGGCCGGACGGGAGCTCCGATTACCTGCGCACCCGCTCTCTGAGCGGGCTGATTCCACTGCTGGCAATCGCCACCTTTGATGCCCAGACAGTGGATTCAATTCCAGCCCTGGATGTTCGCAGCTACCTCAATGAACTGGGGAAAGAGCGCGGGGTCCCCTTTGATGCGATCACGCACCTCGGCACATGGCACCGGGACCGGGTGTTGTTTTCGATCGTGCCTCCCGATCGCTTGCGTCGGATTCTCACCAGAGTGTTCGATGAGCAGGAATTCCTGTCTCCCTACGGCATTCGCAGCCTCTCGAAGATCTACGAAAAAAATCCTTACTCCTACCAGCAGGGAGACGACTACGCCACGATCAGCTACAGCCCGGCGGACAGCCCCGTCGCCATGTTCGGAGGAAACTCCAACTGGCGCGGTCCCATCTGGATGCCGATCAACTACCTGCTGATCGAAGCACTTCAGAAATTCGGTCATTTCTTCGGCGACGATTTCAAAATGGAATTCCCGACGGGATCCGGCAGGGAACTCAACCTCTGGCAAATTTCCCTTGAGTTGGAACAACGCCTCATCGGTATCTTCCGCCGTGATGACGACGGACGACGCGCCTTCAATGGCCCTGTTGAACAGTTTCAACAGAATCCGCTGTGGCGTGATCTCTTCCTCTTCAACGAATATTTCCATGGCTGCAGCGGCGCCGGGGTCGGAGCCAGTCATCAGACAGGGTGGAGCGCCATCGTCGCCAAGATGATCACCCAGCTGAATCGTTGGCAGACCTAATCCCCTTCAATCGGTTTGGCTCAACACGCATCGCCTGACGTCGGCCAACGCCCTACCTAGCGTTCAGACAGTGCTTTCAGTGCCACCGATGGATTTTGCCACTTGCTCCGCGCAGCGTCAGACGCCGATGGAGCCTCAAGGCGATCACTTCAACGTGGTGATCATCGGCAGCGGTGCTGGTGGCGGCTCTCTGGCACGGGCCCTGGCCGATGCAGGCCATTCGATTCTGATCCTGGAGCGAGGTGGCTGGCTGCCCCGAGAACCTCAAAACTGGGACCCAGTTGAAGTCTTTCAGAAGGATCGCTACGTCTCAACCGATCCCTGGCTCGACAAGAACGGAAAGGAATTTCAACCCGGGAGTCATTACTTCGTTGGTGGTGCTTCCAAGATGTATGGAGCAGCCCACTTTCGCCTTCGCGAAAGAGATTTTGAATCGGTGATTCACGTCGACGGTGAGTCACCGGAATGGCCCCTTAAATACGACGTGTTCGAGCCTTACTACCGCAAAGCCGAAGAGTGGTATCACGTGCACGGCGAACGAGGGGAGGATCCCACCGAGCCACCGGCGTCCTCGCCTTACCCCTACGCACCGATCAGCCACGAACCGCGGATGCAGAAACTGGTGACTGATCTGCGCTCCGCCGGTCTTCATCCGTTCCATGCACCAACCGGCGTGGCCATGAACGAACTGGATCCAGCGTTCAGCGCCTGTGTGCGCTGCAATCGCTGCGACGGTTTCCCCTGTCTCGTGCACGCCAAAGGCGATGCCGAGGTGATGGGTGTGCGTCCAGCCCTGGATCACGACAACGTATTTTTGCTGACCGAAGCGGAAGTCTGCAAGCTCAAGACTGACGCCAGCGGTCGCGAGATCACCGAGGTTGTTGTGAATCACCGTGGTGAAGAGCGCCGCTTCCGGGGAGACATTGTGGTGATTTCAGCGGGAGCAGCGAACTCTGCCCGACTGTTGCTGATGTCGGCCAATGATGCCCATCCCAAAGGACTGGCGAACAGCTCCGATCAGGTGGGACGGAATTACATGTTCCATAACTGCAAGGCCGTTGTGGCCCTTGCCCATGAGCCCAACACCACAATCTTCCAGAAAACCGTCGCAGTGAACGACTGGTATTTCGGCGACAACGCCTTCGATTATCCGATGGGCAATGTGCAGATGACCGGCAAGACCAACGGAGCGATGATCAAGGGCTACAAGCCGCGTTTAACGGCACTCGCTCCCACTTGGAGCATGGATCGCATCGCTGAGCATTCGCTTGATTTCTGGTTGCAAACCGAAGACCTGCCCTGCCCCGACAACCGGGTCACCGTGGATGCCCATGGCCAGATCAAGCTGAGCTACACCATGACCAACAACCGGGCATCCCAGGAGCTGATCAACAGACTGGAAGGCCTTCTCGACAAGCTTTATCTGCAGAATCACCTGGCTGAACGTCAGGTGTACTTCGCCTCTTCGATGGATATTGCAGCTGTCGGTCACCAGATGGGGACCTGCCGCTTCGGCACCGATCCCGCCACATCCGTGCTGGACCTCAACTGCCGCACCCACGATGTGGACAACCTCTATGTCGTGGATACAAGCTTCTTCCCCAGCAGCTCGGCCGTGAACCCATCACTCACCGCGATTGCCAATGCCATCCGCGTTGGGGATCACCTCAAGGAGAGGCTGGGCTGATCAGCCCAGCCAAGCCTGAACTTTGGGCGCAACCACAGCCAGATCAAGGCTGAAAGGACCACCTCCAGCGGTGATCAGCACACCGCACATCACCACGTACATGGCGGCCTTTTCCCAACTCGGAGGGTCGCCCACTCCCATGGGGCCCACATAATCTCCCTCCGGAATCTGAAAAGGATCAGGAGCGATGAAGGGAAATCCATTCTTGATCTCCAACACAACGGCGTAAAGCATCGACACAGCGATCGCCAATGCGGCAAGCGGCGTGAGGACGCCGAGGATCAGAGCAATCCCTCCGGCCCACATCGAAAACGCCGAGAGAAAGCAGAGCCATGCCGGAGTGTTCATCGCAGCAGCCCAGGTCGCGAGGTTGCTTAACTTCGGCCATCCGTGGCGAATGAACACCAGCCCCGTGAACACACGCAGCAAGAGCAAGCCCCCTGCAGCGGGCCCAGTCGGCGCAGCGGGGAGAATCAGAGAGATGAGATCCAACGGACAGGACGCGTTTAACGAACGCTAGAAACCGAGCCCAACCGGAACGTTAAGGATTGTCTTAAGACTCGATCCAGAGTCGATGACCATCAGGGTCACGCAGCAATCGGCCGTGCCCGGCATCCGGATCGCGCAAAAGGATTTGCGCATACAACGCATCCTGAGGTTGCAGAGCCGCCGCTGTTGGCTGGCAGGGCTCGGGGTGCAAATAACGAAGGAACTCCACCCCACAGGGACTGGAGCCACTGACACCATGAATCGCAACCCGGGGATCCTTCAGGCCATCCAAGCGCTGTTGTTCAAGCCCCTGATTGAGCGTGGCGTAACGCAATTGAAGCCCGAGTTCACAACCGTAGAAGTCAAGGCTGCGGTCGCTGTCAGCGATGGCGATCGCCGTGTGATCAAGCCCTTGAAAGAGCGGAGGATTCGACTGATGCCAACGGGGATGGCCCAGTTCGGAAGGAAACCACAGCAGTTCCATGGCATGGCCGGCCGCGTTCCTGAACTTCCATGCCGCCACTCCGTTGGGGAGCCACTGGGGGGACTCGGAAATGGGTGACACCATCGGCATCAAACAGGCAGCCGCACGGTTCATGTCACTCACCACGATGGCCACGTGCTGAAACCACAGGGTGTTGGCAGGGCCCGGTTGGAAAGACGTTGCGGCAGCACAGTCCTCAAAGGTGATGGTGTCGAGACGTTCGGAGCCGAGGCGATGGTGATGCACTGTCGCCCGTCCTTCCTTGAGGCCGAAACGACGCTGGAGCGCTGCGCCATCGAGCATCGTGCTGCCATGGTCAGTGACGCCAAGGGCGCTGAACAGTGGATCAAGCGCCTGCGGGTCTGGCAGAGAAAACGCCACGCCTTCCACTGCAGGGGAGAGTTGAAGGGAGTCAGACATGGCCAGACCAAGGGCTTTAAAGGCGTCTTAGCGCGTTCCAGGCGACGCAACACAACACAGCAAGCCAGACGAAAACCCGCTATTCAATGAAGGTTGCTCACCCATCCCCATGACCAACCAGGTCCCTAAGGCCATGACATCCCTTTGTCTTCGCGACAAAGTGATCGTTGTCACCGGAGGTAATTCCGGAATCGGCAAGTCGATCGTTGAAGCGGTTGGCGGCCTGGGCGCGAAGGTGGTGATCGACTACAGATCCCATCCCGAACGCACCGAAGAGCTGATCGAAGAAATCGGCGAACTGGGCGGCCAAGCCATTGGTGTGCAGGCCGACGTGGCCAAGCTGGATGATCTTCAACGGCTCATCGACACTGCGGTGAAGACGTTCGGAAAGATCGACGTGATGGTGAACAACGCAGGCATCGAAACCCGCACCTCGATCCTCGACACCACTCCCGAGGACTACGACAGAGTGATGAATGTGAATCTCCGTGGGGTGTTCTTCGCCACGCAGTTCGCAGCCAAACAGATGATCGCCCAAGGCAGCGGCGGCAGGATCATCAACATCTCATCGGTCCATGAAGATTGGCCGATGCCTGACAACACGCCCTACTGCGTGGCCAAAGGCGGTGTGCGCATGCTCACCCGCACCGCCGGGGTGGAACTGGCCAGCAAAGGAGTCTCGATTGTGAATGTGGGTCCTGGCGCCGTGGCGACGCCAATCAACGACTCCACAATCAACAATCCTGAGCTTTTGGCCAAGCTCAATGCAGCGATTCCCATGGGGCGCATGGCTCAGCCTGAAGAAATCGCTTCCGTGGTGGCCTTTCTCGCCAGCAATGGAGCCAGCTACATGACCGCCACCAGCGTGTTTGCTGACGGCGGCATCATGATGAGCAGTCCTGGACTCTGAGCGCAAAACAGTCCGCGCCGGCTCGGGCGATCGCAAGGTCCTGATCAGGAGTCATCCCAGACACGCCGATCGCCCCCACCACCACGCCCTGGGAGCGCAGCACAAGACCACCAGCCATCAGCGCACAAGGCTGGTGGAGAACCCCCTGCAGCGAGAGCAACGCCAGACGCCCCGAGGCGATGGCCTGCTCGGCAGCGGCGCTGTCCTTTCCTGTCAAAGCGGCCGTTCGCGCTTTGGCCATGGCCGCTTCAACGCTCGCTGCTGAAGCGCCATCGATCCGACTGAAACGGATCAGCAGTCCAGCCCCGTCCACCACTGCAATCGACACCTGCGACCCAGAGCGTTCAGCCGTCTGGAGCGCGGAGGAGACAATCGCTTCGGAATCGGCGAGGTCCAGGCAGGGAATCATCTGCATCAGCTCAGGTCCATTGAATGGCCATCTTCCAGAGATGCCCTTCCAATTCCACACCTGCAGCCAGGGCTTCCAGGGCATCCGGAGAGAGCTTCAGCGTGGCTGAGGCTTGGTGCAAAAGAATGTCCACACCTTTGAATTGAAAGCCCATCCCAGCCCCCATGGCAGCGATGTCATTAAGGCATTCGGCGGAGTGGAACTGTTTCAGCAGGTCGGGATCACCTTTCACCTTGCTGAGAAACGCTTCAAGTTGAGGATGAGGGGTCATGGGAGTTGAGACATTGGGTCAAGGAAGGGCTGGATGCTGAAGCCCTCTGGTGTTGACGTGGATGGAATACACGGTGTCCCAACTGCACAGAAACAGTCGGTTGCCATGAACACCGCCAAAACAAAGATTGCTGACGAGGCGCGGCGTGGCAATGCGCCCCAACAGGGTTCCATCGGGAGCGATGCAGTGCACACCATTGCCTGCGCTGCTCCAAACATTGCCGACCTCATCCACACGAATGCCATCGGCATTGCCGTTGTTCACCCGGTGGAAATCCCGCCGTCCCTCGAGCAGCCGGCCACCCTGCACCACATCAAACACATGAATCAGTCGATCGGCAACGGGATCATCCGGAGCACCGGTATCAACGACGTACAACAGGGACTCATCAGGCGAAAAGGCCAGACCATTGGGACCCGACACTTCATCTGGTGTGGTCATGGCTTGCAATGAACCATCCGCTGGGTCAAAGCGGTAAATCACCGGAGCCTGCAACGACGAGCGCCGACCGCCCTCGTAATCATTCACCAGCCCATAGAGCGGATCACTAAACCAGACGGTGCCGTCCCGTTTCACCACCACATCATTGGGTGTGTTGAGAGACTTTCCCTGATGGGAGTCCACCAACGACGTCACTCTGCCGTTGTGCTCGGTCCGCAACACGGCACGATCGCGGTGGCTGCATGTCAGCAAACGTCCTTGGCGATCCCGCGTCTGACCATTCGGGAATCCTGCATTGTGGCGGTACACGCTCAAGCCGTGCACCTCATCCCAAGACAGGATGCGGTCGTTGGGGATATCAGAAACCAAAAGGCGCTGCTGATCACCAAGCCAAACAGGACCTTCCAGCCATCGGCAACCATCAAACAGTCGTTCCAACTGGGCATTGAACAAGACCAGAGAACTGAAGCGAGGATCAAGCTCCTCAAGCCTTGTTTCAACGAAATCGCTTTGGTAAACGTTCATCGCTGCGGTCGCTTGTTTCAGCTGAATGAGCCTGGGGGAAGATTGCGCCAGGCATCGTCATTGCGCTGGATCACCAACTGCACACACGGTTCATCGCCAACCTGTTCGGACAGGTGGCCCAAACGACCATCGGATGTCATCACGCAACCCTGATCTCCCCCATAGGAGTATTCACCAGCTTTCATAACAACCCGCTGACCATCCATGCTCGTGACAGCCCAGGCTCCGCGCAGAATGTAGATCCATTTGGGCTCAGGGTTTTCATGCCAATCGGCTGTCCAACCCACGGGCAGATACGTCACGAACGCATTGCCATCCTTGATCAGATCGCGGGAGAACTGTGGTGAGTTTCGCGGCCCGAGACGGCCGAGCTTGAACTCACTGATCGTGCAGAGCTGATGGCGACTGATGCCCTCGGCATCCGTCCACAGATGCCAATACTGCTCTGCGGCGGGAGTCTGGATCTGGGGATCGCCCATGGAATGAAATGTTCGCCTGCACGAACCCTATTCAGTTCGTCTCCGCTTGCCCATCGATATGCACCGACCAGTTCAACGTTTCACCGGCATGGAACAGCACTGGCCATTCACCGGCTTCGAGCCCTGAGTCTTCAAGGGTCTTGGGAACGGTCTGTTGGCGTTTCACAAGGTTGAGGGATTCGTTGTTCAGGGGAAGACCGTAGAAACGGGGCCCATGCTCACTGGCAAATCCCTGAAGATGCTCAAGAGCCCCCTCCTGCTCGAAGACAGCGGCATAGCTTTCAAGTGCATGCACCGCATTGAAGATGCCGGCACACCCACAGGACGATTCCTTGCCTGATCGCGGATGGGGTGCTGAATCGGTTCCCAGAAAGAAGCAGGACAGGCCACTGGTGGCCGCCTTCACCAAGGCGCGTCGATGGCATTCCCTCTTCACAACCGGCAGGCAATAGAAGTCGCTGCGCAAACCACCGAAGAACATCGCGTTGCGATTGAGATGCAGGTGATGCGGCGTGATCGTGGCTGCTAGACGCGAATCACCAGCCAGACTTTCAGTGCGAATGAAATCGACAGCCTGCTCCGTGGTGATGTGTTCAAGCACGATGCGCAGGGATGGATAACGCTGGCGCAGGGGAATCAAGTGCGATTCGATGAATGCAGCTTCCCGATCAAACACATCCACATCAGCATCAGTGACCTCTCCATGGATGAGCAGAGGCATGTCGATAGCCTCCATTCGCTCCAGCACCTTGCTGATCCTGGACAGATCGCTCACACCAGCGGCTGAATTGGTGGTGGCATTGGCTGGATAGAGCTTGGCTGCAGTGAACACGCCCTCACTGAAACCTCGCTCAAGCTCAGCTGGATCAATGTGATCGGTGAGATAGGCCGTCATCAGCGGCTCAAATCTCACGTCTGCTGGCACGGCCTCCACGATTCGCTGCCGGTAGGCGCGCGCCTGATCCACTGTGGTGACCGGTGGTTTCAGGTTGGGCATCACGACTGCCCTTGCAAACACCCTGGCGGTTGCCGGGGCGACGGCCTTGAGCATGGCTCCATCCCGCAGGTGCACGTGCCAGTCGTCAGGACGGCGAATCACCAGCTGGCTGGAACTGTCCTGCAATGGTCAAACCTCCTGAAGCACGGGAAGCTCTCCGACGGCACGCCGGAGAATCTCTTCGCGATCCTCGCTTACATGGTGATCGGGGAGAAGGTCGAGAAGCTTCAACTTCTCCAGACGGTTCCGCGTGGATCCGGAGAGCACAACAAGGTAAACAGCACGGCCCACTTCAATGGCTTCCTTGATGGCATTCTCCAGCGCCAACGAAGCGGTCACGCCCAGGTGGGAGACTTCGCTCAGATCGAACAAAACAGCCTCACAGTCGTCAATGGCGTTGTGTTCGCGGCTGATCGTTTTGGCCACACCGAAGATCATCGGACCGGTGAGCTGAAAGAGCAGCAGGCGCCCGGAGGCCTGGTCGAGCAAGACCTGCTCCTGCTCTGGAAGTTCAACGTCATCATCGGTCGTGGTGATGGTTTTGACCCCTTTGGACTGGAGCGCCGTCATGCGCTCAATCGTGAGCACATTCGCCACGAAAACCCCGATGAACACGGCCCAGATCAAATCCACCAGAACGGTGAGCGCAATCACGCCATAGGTGATGCATGCCGCCTTGATCGACAGGTGATGGGCGCGCTTGAGAAAACTCCAATCGATGATGTCGAAACCAACCTTGAGGGCGATGCCGGCAAGAACGGCCAGGGGGATGCGGGACGCCAACGGAGCCGCCAACAGAATCACCAGCATCAGGATCAGCGCGCGCACGATGCCGGAAAGGGCCGATCGCCCGCCCGCCTGAATGTTCACCACGGTCCCCATCGTTGCCCCAGCACCGGGGAGACCACCAAACAGTCCCGACATCACATTGCCGAGACCCTGACCAATCAATTCTTTATTGGAGTCGTGCTCTGTGCGGGTAAGGCTGTCAGCCACAACAGATGTGAGCAGCGCATCAATACAGCCGAGCATCCCCAGAACCGCACCATTCACGACCATCAAGCGGATCTGATCGAGAGAAAACGTGGGGGCTTGAAAGGTGGGGAATTCAGCGGTGAACGCACCGATTCGGCGGAGCCCCACATCGCCGAACACCGTTAGGGACAGCACCGTTCCGATCACCAACGCCAGCAACTGGGGAGGGCAAAACCGCTTCAGCTGTTCAGGCGTGAACCAGAGGATCAGCAGTGTGATCACGGCCAGGCCGAGCTCATGCAGCTGAATTCCTGCAGCAAGCTCAGGAAGATTGCTCAGGGTTCCAATCACGCCCCCGCTTGGACTGTCCTGTCCAAGAAAAGGGGCAAGCTGAAGAATCACCAGGATCACCCCGATTCCGGACATGAACCCGGAAATCACGGTGTAAGGCATCATCGTGATGTAACGCCCCAGACGGAAAAATCCGAACAGGATCTGGAACACACCAGCCAGCACCACCACGGTGAAGGCCATCGCCAGAGCGGTGCCGCGATCAGGAATCTGGCTTGTGAAGCTCAGGATCACAGCGGTGAACACCACCGTCATCGGGCCTGTGGGCTCAGAAATCAGTGTGGGCGTTCCTCCGAACAGCGAGGCCATCAGGCCGATGATCACGGCACCCCACAAACCAGCGGCGGCGCCTGCACCGGAGGCCACTCCGAAAGCCAGTGCCATCGGGAGAGCCACCACAGCAGCCGTCACCCCCCCAAAGACGTCCCCCCGGATGTTGCGGGTGCTGATGTGATTCAGAAACACGCCGTAGCAGGCCATTAATGGGGTGATGCTAAGTCCCGCCACGGGAATCGGACCCTGGGTTGAAGGACGAGCACGTGACGGTCGAAAGCGCACAATGAGGTCTGGCTTCTGGTAGCGATGCCTCCCTTTCTGCTCTCCTGTCTGGAAGTTCTGGTGGGAATCGCCCTGCTTTTTGGTGGCGGCGAATTGTTTGTTCAGGGCGCGGTGACCCTGTCGCTGATCTTCGGCATTCCCCAGCTGGTGATTGGCCTCACGGTTGTGTCATTGGGCACCAGTGCTCCGGAATTGTTCGTGAGCTTGAGCTCCGTCACCCAGGGATTTGATGCGCTCGCGGTGAGCAACGTCGTGGGAAGCAACATTTTCAACGTGATGGTGGTGCTGGGCAGCAGCGCCCTGGTAATGCCTCTACGGGTGGAAAGCCGTCTGGTGCGCAGGGATGTCCCCCTTTTGATCGCAGTCTCAGCTGCGGTTTGGGGAATGGCCTCGGCAGGTCGGGTGACCTGGCAGGCGGGGCTTGCTCTGCTTCTGGCCCTCGCGATCAATTCCGTGTGGGAAATCCGCACGGCTCGGGAAGAACCCGAAGGTGTGGAAGAAGCTGAACCGGAGGTGAATCCTGATCAAAGCAAACGCGGCGTTGTCCGTGCCATCGGTCTGCTGGTGGTCGGAATCGTCCTCCTGGGCGTTGGATCGCGCGTGCTGGTGCATGGAGCCAGCGCAGCCGCCACGTTTTTGGGTGTGAGTCAGGCCGTGATCGGTCTGACGATCGTGTCAGCAGGGACCTCCATGCCGGAACTGATCACCTCTTTGGTGGCCGCCGTGAAGGGCAGAACGGATCTGGCGATCGGCAATGTGGTGGGAAGCAATCTGCTCAATCAGCTGCTGGTGCTGGGGGCCAGCGCCGTGGCAGCCGCTGGTGGGGCCGGTCTGCAAGTGAGCCCAATGCTGATTGCGCGCGATCTGCCGGTGATGGTGTTAGCCGCCCTGGCCTGCCTGCCGATTTTTTGGACCCGCGGCCAGATCACCCGTCTCGAAGGCGGGATCCTGGTGACGCTGTACGTCTTCTATGTGGTGGACCAGGTGCTGCCACGCACCTTGCCCACCTGGCAGGACGAGTTCAGGATCGTGATGCTCTGCCTGGTTCTGCCTGCTGTGATTGTCATGATCAGCGTTCAGGCAGGGGTGTACTGGCGACAACTCAAACGCAAACAAAAACAAAACAACTTGCCCGTGAGGTGATCGGCAACACCTCGCCCAAGTCGGCATCCCCACACGGAATGGTGCATTCGTTCACGAAAGGATGACCGCTGTGGGAAAGCTGATCATCCTTAAAGAGCGTCGCTCCGCTTGCCGATGCTCGAATTGCTTCCACCACTCAACGATAAGAACCTTCCCTGGTTGGATGTCATTCATCCAATTGTTGTTCACTTCGTGATCGCCATGGCGTTGATCACTGTTGTGTTCGACGTTTTGGGTGTCGTGACACGTCGCCGCAACCTCTTCGAGGTGAGTTTCTGGAATCTTGTTGTGGCCACCGTGGCCATTTTTGTCGCCATCATCTTCGGCCAAATTGAAGCAGGCCTGGCGATGCCCTACGGGGCTTCCAGAGACATTCTCAACTACCACAGCACAATCGGCTGGTCGCTGGCTGGTGTGCTCGGCCTGCTCACGGGTTGGCGCTATGTGGTGCGGCAGAAGGATCCCACAGCACTGCCCTCGGGATTCCTCGTGATTGATGGAGTGCTGGCCACCCTGGTGTTCTGCCAGGTGTATCTCGGCGACAAGCTCGTTTGGGTTTACGGGCTTCACACCGTGCCTGTTGTCGAAGCAATTCGCAGTGGAGCCGTCTCATGAGCCTCCCCACCATGCAGACGTTGATCGCCATCCCCTCACCGATCAACGACATTGTTGAGCAACTCGGCGCCAACGATCTTCCCTACGCCATTCCGATTCACCCCAATCTTGTGCACTTCACGATTGGGCTGTTTGCCATTGGCATCGCCTTTGATTTTGCAGGGGCCTTCTATCCACTAGAGAAAAGGGTTTTCCGTTTTCTCGCCCTTCCTGTTACCCGCACAGGCTTTCACGATGTGGGCTGGTACAACGTTTTGGCCTGCAGTGTGATCACCTTTTTCACGGTGGCTGCAGGCTTCTACGAGATGCTCCTGGCGGTTCCTCTTCCAGGAATTCGCAGTGTGATCGGTCAGAACGCCATCGACACCATGCTCTGGCATGCGCTTGGCGGCGTCGCCTTGCTGCTGATCATCGTGGCCATGACGATCTGGCGTGGTTACCAGCGTTTTGTGTGGAGAAAAGATCTCGGCCGCCAGGTGACCTGGCTCTACCTCGCGAGCGGAGCTTTCATTCTGGTTGTGATGGGCGTGCACGGAAGTCTCGGAGCCTGGCTTGCCAGCGAATTTGGTGTGCACATCACAGCCGACCAACTGATCGCCGCAGGCGCTGATCTCAAGGAGGTGCTCCCATGACCACATCAACGGATCGGAAAGGCCCGAACATCAAGGCCATCCTGATCATTTCCATCGGGGTCGCTCTCAACACGGCGCTGGCAGCTCAGATGGCCCAGTGGTCCTACAGCTGGTTCCCACCCCAGGCCTCCAGCGCCGCGCCCTATGTGGATGATCTTTTCGCCTTGGAAACGGCCATTGGCTCCTTTCTCTGGTTCGGACTCACCGCCGTGATTGCCTGGACGCTCCTGTTCAATCGGGCGCCCAAGTACGACGAAAGTTACGGCGAGCCGATTGAAGGTAACAACCGACTCGAGATCACCTGGACAATCATTCCAACCGTGATCGTGTTCGCGATTGCGATCTATTCCATGCAGGTGAATGACAAGCTCGATGCCCTTGGCCCTAAGCACAAGTACGCCATCGGCACTGACCCTGTGGCCGTTGCCGAGGTGGATCCACGCGCAACGGTGGGGCCAATCGATGTGATTTCAAGGCAATGGAGCTGGGAGTTCATCTACCCCGATGGAACGAGGAGTTCCGAACTTCACCTGCCCGTTGATCAACGCGTTAATTTTCGATTGATCAGCGAAGATGTGAATCACAGTTTTTACGTTCCAGCATTTCGACTGAAGCAAGACATCATTCCAGGCAGTGTGATTTCCTACAGCCTCACACCCACAAAACAGGGACGATTCCGACTCAGGGACGCCATGTTTAGTGGCGCTTACTTCTCTCAGAACCAAACAGACGTGATCGTTGAGTCAGAAGACTCCTACAGCCAATGGCTGACAGCAACAGCGAAACAACCACTGCAACCTGGTCTGAGCCCTGGCAATGCGCTCTACGCCAAACGACTGGCCAACGGGAACAAAGGATGGGCGACCGTCCCTCCGGCACCACCACCGATGGTGAATGACCCCGGTGACGCTTCGATCCCCCACGACGCCTGATATTCATGACATCCACCAATTTCGATCCACGCATCCTCAAAGCGCCCCATCCCGTGCCCGGGGCCCCAGACAACTGGAAGCGCTTTTTCAGCTTCAACACCGACGCCAAGGTGATTGGCATTCAATACATCGCCACCTCGTTGCTTTTCCTGCTTGTGGGTGGGCTCCTGGCCATGGTGATGCGGGGTGAACTGATCACTCCACCAGCTGATCTTGTTGATCCCAGCGTCTACAACGGTCTCTACACAATGCACGGAACAGTAATGCTGT
The DNA here is from genome assembly GCF_014279955.1 of Synechococcus sp. BMK-MC-1. NCBI lineage: Bacteria > Bacillati > Cyanobacteriota > Cyanophyceae > Synechococcales > Synechococcaceae > Synechococcus > Synechococcus sp. BMK-MC-1. The sequence continues at coordinate 750,381 of NZ_CP047939.1, read as the reverse complement.
TCCTCTTTCTTTTCCCGGTTCTGAATGGTCTCAACAATCTGTTGATTCCCACCATGATCGGTGCGCCCGACATGGCCTTTCCCAGGCTCAATGCAGCAGCGTTCTGGCTTGTGCCAGTGTTTGCTCTGCTGCTGATGGGAAGTTTCTTCATTCCGGGTGGACCGGCGCAGTCTGGCTGGTGGTCCTACCCGCCGATCAGCATCCAGAACCCTCTCAATCACTTCGTGAATGGAGAACAGCTCTGGCTGCTTGCCGTGGCACTCTCTGGCGTGTCGTCCATCTTCGGCGCCATCAATTTCGTCACCACAATCATCAGAATGCGGGCCCCAGGCATGGGCTTTTTTAAGATGCCCCTGTATTGCTGGACAGCCTGGGGAGCCCAGACGATTCAGCTGATCGGCCTTCCAGCACTGACGGGTGGCGCCATCATGTTGCTGTTCGATCTGAGTTTCGGGACCAGTTTCTTCCGACCTGAAGGCGGCGGCGATCCTGTTCTTTACCAACACTTTTTCTGGTTCTACTCACACCCTGCGGTGTATGTGATGGTGCTCCCGGTGTTCGGCATTTTCTCCGAAGTTTTCACCTGCTACGCGCGTAAACCGCTGTTCGGCTACAAGTTTGTGGCTCTGGCCTCGTTCGGAATTGTGTTTCTGTCGCTGATCGTGTGGGTTCACCACATGTTCTACACAGGCACCCCGAACTGGATGCGCATCCTCTTCATGTTCACCACCATGACCATTGCTGTGCCGACGGGGGTCAAAGTGTTCGCATGGGTCGCCACACTCTGGGGAGGAAAGCTTCGTTTAACCACACCCATGCTCTTCTGCCTGGGTGGCTTGCTGAATTTCATTTTCGCTGGGATCACCGGCGTGATGCTGGGAACCGTGCCGATCGATATCCATGTTGGGAACACTTACTTCGTTGTGGCACATTTTCACTATGTGATTTTCAACGCCATCGTGCTAGGCGTCTTCGCCGCCGTTTATCACTGGTTCCCGAAATTCACTGGTCATATGTACTACGAAGGCCTGGGAAAGGTTCACTTTGCCCTCACCTTCATCGGATGCACGCTGAACTGGCTCCCCCTGCACTGGGCGGGACTGCTTGGCATGCCCAGACGGGTGGCGTCATACGACCCTGAATTCGCCATTTGGAACGTTCTTGCCAGTATCGGCGCGTTTCTTCTGGGGGTAGCCTCGATTCCCTTCATTCTCAACATGGTGAGCTCCTGGGCACGGGGGCCCAAGGCACCCCCCAATCCATGGGGAGCTATCGGCCTGGAATGGCTTTTGCCCTCACCACCCCCGGCAGAGAACTTCGAGGACGATGTTCCAACCGTTCTCAACAACCCCTATGGCTACGGGCTGAATGAGCCCTTTGTGGCCGATGAGGAGTTTTACATCCGACGCGCCCAGGAGGCCTGACCCATGACCAGCTTGGATTCATCCCAACAACTCAATCACACGCCGGGATACATCAAACACTCCGGCCACAACCTCACGGGGTTTGTGATTTTTCTGTGCTCGGAAAGCATCATCTTTCTGGCATTTTTTGCAGGATTTACACTGTTTAAAATCACATCCCCTGAATGGCTTCCTCCAGGCGTTGAGGGCCTGGAAGTGAGGATGCCACTCATCAACACAATCGTATTGGTGAGCTCAAGCTTTGTGGCCTATTTCGCCGAGCGCTACCTCCATAAAGGCAACCTCTGGGGCTTCCGAATCGTGTGGTTTATCACCATGCTGATGGGCGCTTATTTTGTGTATGGTCAATATGTTGAATGGTCAAGTCTGGAATTCGGCCTTGGCAGCGGTGTCTTTGGAGGAACGTTTTACCTCCTAACAGGATTCCATGGGTTGCATGTGATTACAGGCATTGGCCTGATGGGGTTGATGCTGTTTCACTCCTTCCGCCCGGGAAACTACGAGAAAGGAGACATGGGCGTCACCGCGGTGAGCCTGTTCTGGCACTTTGTGGATGTGATTTGGATCATCCTTTTTGTGCTGATTTACGTGTGGCAGCGCACCAACTGATTTCGCTGCATCAACCGGTTTCAATACAACACTTCCGCCATGATCATCGACGATCGCCACTACGACATCATCGTCATCGGCAGCGGCGCCGGGGGCGGAACTCTGGCAGGGGCACTGAGCCGACAGGGCCGACGGGTGCTCCTGCTTGAACGTGGCGGAGCCATGGCCCTCAGCGACCAGAACGTGGCTGATGTTGATCTCTTCCGCAAGGACCGCTATCACCCACGCAACGAACGCTGGTTCGGACCGGATGGTGATCCGATCGCCCCACAAACCACCTATGCCTTAGGGGGCAACACCAAGATTTGGGGGGCCGTTCTCGAACGCATGCGCGAGAAGGACTTCGATGATCTCCCTCTTCAGAACGGTATTTCCCCACGCTGGCCCTTCAACTACCAGCACCTGGCCCCCTTTTATGACCAGGCCGAACACCTTTATCAAGTGCACGGCAAATCGGGCGTGGACCCCACCGAACCGGCCCGCAACGGTGACTTCGGCCACGCACCAAAACCGTTGATGCCCTTTCTTGAGCCCTTGCGGGAAGGGCTCAAGCGCCAAGGCTGTCAGCCCTACGACCTGCCCTTGAGCTGGTCGAGCAGTCAGGAAGACCCCAGCGGTGACGCCCAGCTGTACGGACTTGACAACGCCGATTCCGAAAAGCTCGAGGTGCGATCGATGGCCCGGGTAGTGCGGCTCCATGTGAACCCAAGCGGCCGCGAGGTCAAAGCTGTGGAAGCCGACGTAGACGGTGAAACCTGGTTGTTCTCAGCGGATGTTGTTGTGCTCGCGGCGGGAGCGATCAACACAGCAGCCATCCTGCTGCGCTCCAGCAGTGAAAAGCACCCCCGCGGCCTCAGCAACGGGTCCGATCAGGTGGGTCGGAATCTGATGAATCTTCAGCTCACCTCGATTCTCCAACTGGCAGCTGAACGCAATAACGGTCGTTATGCCCGTTCGCTTGGCGTGAATGACTACTACTGGGGTGACAAAAATGTGAGCTTCCCCCTCGGTCACATCCAGGCTGCTGGAGGTGTTCTGCAGGATGCCCTGTTTGCCGAATCACCACCGGTGCTGTCCCTTGTCAGCAAGTTGATCCCTGATTTCGGCTTGGAACGGCTGGCCTCCCGCTCAGTGGCCTGGTGGGCGATGACGGAAGTGCTTCCCGACCCCCACAACAAAGTGTGGCTGAACAATGATCAGATTCGCATCAATTACCTGCACAACAATCGGGAGGCGCATGACCGCCTTGTTTACCGCTGGATCGACACCTTGACGGCCGTCGAAGCGGATCCCATCACCAAAGTGGTGACCAAAGCGCCGACACACCCCCGCGGGGAAGCGCCATTGAGTGTGGTGGGGTACGCCTGCGGCACCTGCCGCATGGGCGACGATCCCGCTGCATCAGTGGTCGATGGCGATGGTCGTTCCCACGAGCTCGACAACCTTTACATCGCTGATTCCAGCGTGTTCCCGAGTTGCCCAAGCGTCGGCCCGGGGCTCACCACCATCGCCTTAGCCCTACGCATGAGCGAAGCCCTCAAGCAACGCTTCGATGGCTAACGGGGCAGCAGAAATGCCCGAATCTTGCCAATGGGTCCACTGGCGTTGTCGTCATGAATCAGCGCACCACTGATTAAGCCTCCGGCGATCAGCGCGTTGGGAATGATCCTTGAGGCCAGCCGTGCTTCCAGCTCCCCGTTCACTTCGTCTTCCGGATAGAGGCTGAGCACGGTCATCACTTCTCGATCGTCCATGCCGTGGCGCACCAGTGGCGTCAGCAAAGCATCAGGCAGAAACCCCTGGCCTCCATAACCAAAACGGTGCTGAATGGCATGAAAAAACTCATGACGGGCCACTTCGCCAAGGGATCGCTGCCCTTGCTTCGCAGCATCAGAGCAGAGGCTCACCCTTTGGCGATCCGGGTCAAAACTTCCCAAGTAATGGGCCGTGGCCTCACAACCGTCCCCGCCGTTCACGGTGGTGACACCTGCAAACGACGCCAGAAACACCAGAACGAATAAGGGCATCCATCGTTAACAATCTCTTAACCGCCATTCTTACGGGTCTTAACACCATTCTCAAGTAGGAATTGCTACTCAATTAACGAACGGCGGACGATCCAGACGGACTCATCTCTGGCGCGAAGCAGGAACTGCGTGTCTGCCGATGTGATCACAAGCGCGTTCAACTGCTTCGTGGTGCGAGGGCGAAAGGCCTTCAGCGGCACCTCCCGCACTTCGGAGTCTTCGGGAAACGCACCCAACGCCTCAGGCCAGCTCTCCACGGGATCTGCTGTCTCCCACAAGGAGCTAATTCGCTCAATCTCCAGGGGTGGTAACAACGCCACTCGGCTTGAGCCTTCGGCCTCTTCTTGCCCATCGGGGCGATTCGGCTTCTCGGCCCGATCGGCATCGTTGTCGATTGAGCAATCTGGATCCTTCGTCCCCTTGGACGGGTCATCGAGAAGAGTGGGAGCAGGTGGCGGCGGCAAGGTGTCGCTCAGATTCAGGCCAACCGCGGCCAAGGAGCGGCTCTGGGCCACGCGCCGGCTCAAGCGCACCAACTCACGGGAATTGTCCACAACTCTGGGAGGCGTGGGGTTCTCCGACGTCCGAGTCGCCAGCACGGTGCTGGTTCCAATCACAGCGGCATGTCCGGCGATTGCGATCGCCACCGGCAGGGCCACCAAAGAGAGGGTCTCAGGAGCGCGCCGCCGCAGGGAGTTGAAGATCCACATCGAGAGAGCTGGAATCGAAGAACGGAATCAGGTCCTGCACCACTCCCCAGGGAACCTGAGGAGCCAGGGACACGCGGATGCGCGTGTCCGGATCAAGACGATTGAGGCGAGCGAGCAGTGCCGGGATCATCGATCGCTCAATCGGTTGATTCCAAAGACGCAGACCACCATCGGCAGCGAGATGGATCACGATCACACCGTCGCTCGCCGGCCGCTGTTGGTGCCACTGGGGGAGCAACAGCATGGCTGTCGCCCCAAGGGTGAGGCAAAGAGAGGCCACCGAGTAGCCGAGAGCGCGACGCTGAGCGAGAGGAAGGGTCATGGGGTCATCACCTCCGCATCACCCTGCAAACGCACCGGGATCGATGACTGGCGCCTGAGCCAGGCAAGGTCGGCGGCAACGGCCGCTGCAGGCAAGGCGCTGGAAGGAAGCAGCACAAGCTCATCCGGCCGGTCGTCACGCTGATCAAGCTGCCGACTGAGCACGGCAGCTGACATGGGTTGTCCATTGAGGTACCAACTGCCTCCAAGGGATCGGACCACCAACCAACGCGTCGGTGCAGTGGTCCCAGACCACTCGCTTGGCCTCGATGTGGAGGGTTGATCGACAAGCAACGGAAGGGATGCGAGGAACGTCGTTAGCGTCAACACAACAACGCTGAACGAAAGAACGAGGGGCATCAGATCTGGCCGGAACGGCGCTCCAGACAACGATCGGAAAAGGCATCCAGAACCACTTGGGCGCGAAGGCGGTTCAGGCGTTGCACCAAGAGGGCCAGAGCCGCAATGGAAAGACCAAGAACCGTGCCGACGAGCACCTGGCCATAGCCGGCGATCAGGTCTCCCCCCTGCGACGGCAGGGTGAGTCCGGGGCCGAGCGCTTGCAGCAACTGCATCAAGCCGATCACGGTGGCCAACAACCCCAGAAGAGGCCCGAGAACCATGCAAAGTTCAAGAAGTCCATCCCATCGGCAAAGCTGGCGCTCGAGGCGCTCCTGAAGCAACTGCTGACGCAGTGACGCTTGCGATGGCTTGAGTTGATCCAGTTCAGGCAGAGCAAGTTCAGGGCTGACACGATCGCCGCGGCCCCATTGCCACCAGAAGCGAAGACGCTCCACCCCAATCGAAACAACAGCGATGGAGACCAGCATCAGGGGCACGATCAGCACCCCTCCACGACGCAGAGCCTCAAGTGTCAGCACTGCTCGATCCAACGCACTGCGCGCAAATTAGTGGGTCTTCTTAAGCCCCGCAGTGGCGCTGAACCTTGACAGCGCTTGGCCCGAGGATCAGGCCATGGTGACGAATTCCTCTGACACGGTGGGATGGAGAGCCATGGTGCGATCAAAGTCGGCTTTGGTGGCACCCATCCCAACGGCAATCGCTGCCATCTGAACGACTTCAGCGGCGTGCTCTCCCACCATGTGACAGCCCAGCACCTTGTCGGTGCGCGCCTCAACGACCAGCTTGAGCAGGGTGCGCGGACCACGCTTGGGCAGTGCCTGGGCCATGGAGCGGAACCGTGCCCTGTGGATCACCACGGCATCGGCGCCCAATCGGCTGAACGCGGCTTCTTCAGAAAGGCCGACAGTGGCCAGCTCGGGCTGACTGAACACAGCACTCGCAACAAGGTCGTGATTCACCTGGCGCGGCCGGCCGCCAAATTCGGTGTCGGCAAACGCTCGGCCCTCATCCACGGCCACCGGGGTGAGGCAGATGCGATCGGTCACATCTCCCACCGCGAAGATATGAGGAACAGTGGTGCGCTGGTCAGCGTCCACCGCAAGCTTCCTGTCCTCACTTGAGAGGCCTGCGGCTTCAAGATTCAATCCCTGCAGGAAAGGCTGCCGCCCGGTCGCCAGCAGCACTCCTCCGGCGGGGATTCGCTCTCCTTGATCCGTTACAACAACCAGATCGCCGGGCGAGCCCTCGATGGCAGCAGGACTCGTGGAACAACGCAGGTCCACACCCTTCTCCACCATGCCCTCCTGCACAGCGGCCGCGAGTTCCCGATCGAAACCACGCAGGACACCATCGCGCCGCACCAGCTGGGTCACGGCAATGCCGAGTCCCCGGAGGATGCAGGCGAACTCGCAAGCAATGAAGCCGGCACCCACCACCACCACATGCTCAGGGAAGCGTTCCAGCAAGAACATGTCGTCACTCACCCAGCCCAGCTCTGCACCTGGGATCGAGGGGCGATGGGGACGTCCTCCCACAGCGATGAGAACGCGGTCGGCCTTCAGACAGTGCTCGACATCACCTCCGGGTTTGGAGGACACCGCAATGCGGTGATCATCGTCAAAACGACCCCAGCCGCGGACCAGGGTGACGCCCGCTTTCTCGAGGAGGCTGATGTGCAGAGCATTTAGGCGATCCACCTCAGCCCGCACCGCTTGCAGAAGCACAGCGGTGTTGATCGTCGCCGCAGGGACATCGACGCCATAGCTCGGTGCATCGGCCAGGTGTTCTGATACCTGAGAGCCGTAGACAAGCAATTTCTTCGGCACACACCCACGGATCACGCAAGTCCCGCCAACCTTGTCGCCTTCGACAAGCGCGACACGCGCACCATGGGCCGAGGCCCGTTTGGCGGCAGCGAGACCACCGGAGCCGGCGCCGATCACCACGAGATCAAAAGCTTGGTCCATCAGCCCACCCTGAACTCAATCATTCTGATGAGGCGGCCGCTTCGATCCAAACAATGGGATGTGCGCCGGAATACGGCATTCACGTAAAGGCTTGATTATGGTCTGAGTAAGACCCAAGCCAGGGTTGTTTCATATTTGCCCTAGCCACCATGAGCTCGAAGCGTTTTCGCAGAGTCCAGCCACCGGACAGCTTTCCTCTGCAGGCTGATCAGCGCCGCGAACTGGTCATGATCGTCACCAAAGACGACATGAAGCAGCGTCTCAAAGAACTCGCGAAGGAAGGAAAGCGCGACGACTGCCTCGCTCTCATGCGAGAACTTGGAGACTGGCAGGGCAGCTCCAGCCCCACCGAAGTGCTGTTTGCCCCCCATCTCAGGCGAACCGAGCGCTGATCATCGATGCGACTGATCCCCTCCGTTCTGGCGACCTCGCTGATGCTGGCGCCGCTGCCCGCGCGATCGTTAGAGGTGAATGGCCAGACCAGCTTCGTGGCAGTGCCGACCAAAGCCCGACTGGTGAACTACCAGTGGTACGCCTTTGAGGGCCGTGCGATCTACTACGTGGTTCTTGAGTTTCCCCAAGGAGCCGACGCTGGACTTGGCGGCATCAGTCTTGAACAAATCCGGGGCGTTCAGCCTGCCTTTTCGTACGGGGCTGTCCCGGTGAAAGCATTCATTGGCACGCCGCGGCGAGAAGGCCGAACCATTCCCGCTGTTGCCGAGTTCAGCAATCAGGCTCGCAGCATCAACGTTCAATTCGAAGAACCTGTTTCCCCAGGCAACACAGTGACCGTTGCCTTCAAGGCGGGAACCAACCCTCCGGCAGACCTCTATACCTTCACGCTGGCAGCGATTCCTTTTGGGCCCAATCCGATTCCACAAGTGGTGGGCGTTGTGCAGCTCGATATCCTCAACGCCAACTAAGCCAATCCTGCGAATAAGCTGCTTTAGCGACAGGAGGAGGAGGAGTGCTGCAACGTTCTCAATACGACTCCATTCCTGATCACGGCAGCGACCACGAACTCTTCGAGGTAAGGGTTAATGATCTCCAGCCCACACAGATGTGCGTCGGGCTGTCCGAAGTGTGGAGCAGACAGCAGGATTTCCAGAGCGAAAGCACAAAAGACAGACGCCGTTATCTCCGCGGCAAACCGGTACCGCTCGTCCGCAACCGCCTGGGGCAGCTCTGGATGGTGGATCGCCACCACAGGCTGCGGGCTCTTCTCGAACTGGACCGATCCGTCACCTCCTTCGGCTATGTGATTGCAGAGCTTGAAAGTGAATCCAGGGAGGCAGCGCTTGAAGCTCTGCAAGCACGGGGCTGGCTCTACCTGTTTGACGGTCGTGGCCATGGGCCGTTACCGGCTGCAGAACTTCCCCATAGCCTGCTCGGCCTTCAGGATGACCCCTACCGAAGCCTGGTTTGGAAACTGAAGAAAGAAGGAGTGATCAAACCACAGCCCCTGATTCCATACCACGAGTTCCGTTGGGGACATTGGTTGCGCACCAGGCCCCTGCCTCCTTTCAGTTCCGCCCGCTTGGGGCCAGCCTTGCCGGCAGCGCGATGCCTGGCCCGGTCGGAAGCCGCTCGCCATCTCGCCGGTTGGCGCGGTCTCGATCACTAACGCTTGCGGCGAGAATCAATTTGCAGAAGATCCTTCACCTTCTGCACCTGACTGGCCAGTTGCGGGTCACTCGATAGTTTCTTTTCGATCTGTTCGATGGCATACATCACCGTGGTGTGATCTTTGCCCCCGAAGGTGTCACCAATCCGGGGAAGGCTGAGCCCTGTTCCTTGTCGCATCAGAAACATGCCCACCTGCCGGGCCTTACTGACAGCCCGGCGGCGACTGCTGCTGCGCATGTCATCAACACTGACTCCGAACACTTCAGAGACTTTGTCGATCACCTGTTGCGGGGTCACCTCCACGCCCTGACCACTGGGATCAAGCATCGGAGCAACCGATTCAACCGTCATCGGCATGCCGGTAATGGACGCAAAAGCGACGGCCCTGGTGAGTGCACCTTCCAGCTCGCGGATGTTGGATGTGAACCGTCCCGAGATGTACTGAATGAGGTCTCTGGGCAATGCCACACGCTCCTGCTCTGCCTTCTTCTGCAGGATGGCCATGCGCGTTTCCAGGTCTGGTGCCTGGATGTCGGCAATCAACCCCATGGAGAATCGCGAGATCAAACGCTCTTGAAGCCTGGGAATTTGACTGGGGGGACGGTCACTGGCAATCACAATCTGACGCCCCGCTTCATGGAGCGCATTGAAGGTGTGAAAGAACTCTTCCTGCGTGTATTCCTTGCCCTCAATGAACTGGATGTCATCGACTAAAATCAAATCAGCAGCGCGATAGCGATCACGGAAGGCCTGCATTCCGTCTCGACGGATCGCAACGATCAGATCATTCGTGAAGGTTTCGGTGGAGACGTAGAAGACCCGTGCCTCAGGATCGATTTCAAGCCTGTAATGGCCGATGGCTTGCATCAAATGGGTCTTACCAAGGCCCACACCTCCGCAGATGAACAGCGGATTGAATTCGCGACCCGGTGCCTCCGCCACGGCCAGAGCTGCAGCATGGGCCATCCGGCTGTTCGGCCCCACCACGAATCGATTGAACACGTAGCGCAAGTTCAGGCCGGGGAGACGGCGCAAGGCCTTTGGAGCCGTCGTCACTGCCTCGGGCATGGAGGCCGGCGGCGCTGACTCTGCAGCCTCTGCAGGCGTCCGTGGGTTTGGGGCCTCGGCACGGGGCTCCACGTCCCGGGCCTCCACCATCACCACCACGGAACGCCCGAGAATCTCTCCAGCAACATCAGCGATCGTGCCCGCGTAGTTCTTGCGCAGCCAGTTGCACGCGAAGCTGTTGGGCGCCAGAAGGGTCAGCGTTCCGCCGGTGAAGGCGCTGCACTGCGCAGGCCTGATCCAGGTCTCGAACGTGGGCTTGCTGAGGTTGCTCTGAAGGGTCTGCTGAACCTTGCTCCAAAGTTCACTTCCCGTCAGCTCCACACCCCTCCGGCTTTGCGCAGCTGAATCTACGCACCTCCGGTCGGGCAATCCGTCTTTAATGAGGCACTGAGCACAACCCTCTCTTCATGGCTTCCGCCATCAAGCGTTCCCGCACGTCAATCCTGACCGCGCTGAGTCTTGGCCTTCTGAGCTTCGGCATCAGCAGTTGCGACGGGGCCTGGCGCCAGCGCATCGGCATTGAGAAGCAACCTGTGGCCGAACCGCTCCCGGAGGTGAGTGACGGGCCGCGTTCAGCACCGCTGAAACCCGGAAACAACGTGATCGTGGAAGCGGTGGACCGTGTGGGCCCCGCTGTGGTCCGCATCGACACCCTCAAACGGGTCGCCAGCCCGCTCGGGAATCTATTCGGGGGCCGGGCACCCATCCAGAAGCAGGCTGGTCAGGGATCCGGCTTCATCACCCGCTCAGACGGATTGATCTTCACCAACGCCCACGTGGTAGAAGGTGCTGATCAGGTGTCGGTCACCCTTCCCGATGGCCGCAGTTTCAGTGGGCGGGTTCTCGGCGGAGATCCGCTGACGGATGTTGCGGTGGTGCGCGTTGTGGCCGACAAACTCCCCGTGGCGCCACTGGGCAATTCCAACGACCTCAAGCCTGGAGAGTGGGCGATTGCCATTGGCAACCCCCTTGGACTGAACAACACGGTGACGGCAGGAATCATCAGTGCGGTGGACCGCACCAATGCAGTGGGGGAGGGACAGCGGGTCCCTTACATCCAGACCGATGCAGCCGTGAATCCCGGCAACAGCGGTGGTCCGCTGATCAATGCCTCAGGCCAGGTGATCGGCATCAACACGGCCATCAGGCAGGCACCAGGTGCTGGATTGAGCTTCGCGATTCCGATCAATCTCGCCAAAAGGATCGCTCAGCAGATCATCAGCACGGGTCAGGCGTCCCATCCCTTTATCGGCGTGAGGCTGCAGAGCCTCACGCCTCAGCTTGCCAAAGAGATCAATGCCACCATCGATCTGTGCAAGGTGCCTGAACTCAACGGCGTGCTTGTGATCGAAGTTGTGGAGAACAGCCCCGCTGCGGAAGCGGGAATCAAGCCCTGCGATCTGATCCGCGACGTGAACGGCACTGAGGTTCAGGACCCATCGCAGGTCCAGCTGGCTGTCGACCGTGGTCGCGTCGGGGAGGCGATGCCAATCGTGGTGGAGAGAGACGGAGAACGCCTCACGCTCAACGTCACACCCGAAGAACTCCCTCGACAGCAATGAGCCTTGAGGGTGATGCCGCTGGCCTGCCCACGCTGGTCGTGATGACCCGCTGGCCTGCCAGCGGGCGCTGCAAGCGCCGACTGGCCCAAACCCTTGGGGATGATTCCGCCGCAAGGATTCAGAGCCGTTTGATCAGTCATACGGTGGCCGTGGCCGCGAGCCTTGCTCAGGGCGGGGTTCTGGAGGCGCGCATCGCTGTAAGCGGAGCGGGCCCAAAAGCCTGTCGGCGTTGGATGGCTCCGCAACCGGGCGTGTCCATCAACGCCCAGAGTCGTGGTGGCTTGGGCAACCGTCTCTGTCACGAAGTGCTCAGAGCGCGGAGCGGCCGACCCGCCTCTCCGGTGATCCTGATCGGCACCGATCTGCCCGACCTTCATCAGCAGGACCTTCTGATCGCCATCGACAAACTGACGTGTTCTCCCTTGGTGCTGGGACCGTCCCATGACGGGGGTTACTGGCTTCTGGGGCTCGCTGCAGAGGAGGATCCTCACTGGGCCTTTCACTCCATCCCCTGGGGAACGGATGCGGTCTGCAGACTGACCGTTGAAAGGGCGCGGCATCGGGGAATCACACCTGAGCTGCTGAGTTGGCGCAATGACATCGATACAGTCAACGACCTGCAGGATTGGCTGGCATGACCCTGGCCATCCCATCGCTGAGTGTGGTGATTCCTTGCCTGAATGAGAGTGAGAGATTGCCGTTGTTGCTGGCGGATCTTCAGCGAGGAAGCAACGAACACGAACTGGTGATCGCCGATGGGGGCAGCATCGATGGCAGCCCGGTGATCGCCCGGCTTAGCGGAGCCCAGGTGATCACCGTGGAGCCTGCCGGTCGAGGGCGTCAACTTGCGGCAGGCGCCCGGCGGGCGTCCGGACCCTGGTTGCTGTTTCTCCATGCCGACAGTCGGCTGCCGAAGACCTGGACCAAACGCATCCGCTCGATTCTTCTCGCACCGCAGGCAGCGGCATCCGCCTGGTATTTCGATCTCCACATCCACCCTGGAACCCCGATGCGGCACTTCCTGGCCCAGGCGGTCGCCCTGCGCAGCCGATGGCTGCAAAGGCCTTACGGAGACCAGGGACTTCTCATTCACCAGACTCTTTATGAGAGCTGCGGGGGATTCGCGCCTGTCCCGTTGATGGAAGACCTCGACCTTGTGGAACGACTGAGTGCCGTCGGCACCCTTCGCCCTGTGCGTCTCCCTTTGACCACCGACGGGCGTCGCTGGGACCGTTGTGGTGTGCTTCAGCGCAGTTTGCAGAACTTCAAGCTCAAGCGCCGATGGAAGCAGGGTGTTGCCCTGGAAACACTGGCCCGCGAGTACTACGCGTCTTAGTTGGCGTACCAGAAGCCGCAACGATGGCCGCCGGGCTCTAAGTCCCACCCCAGCCGTTGGTAAAACGGCAAGACCCCCGGATCAGCGAACAAAGTGGCGCGCTCAGTCCCTAAAGCACGTAAACAACTAAGGATGTAATCCATGAGCTGCTTGCCGAGACCTGCCCCCTGATAGAGGGGATGCACGGCCACATCCCAGATCGTGGCCTCGAGCACCCCATCGCCGGTGCAGCGCGCAAAACCAACCAACCGGGGAATGCGCGCGTCATGCCGCCAAAGACCAACCCGCAGAAGGCTGTGATCCAGGGCCTTGCGAACTCTGCGCACCGGCCGACGGCTCCAACCCACCGCCTCCAGCAGCTGTTCCAGCTCCACCAAATCGAAAGCCCGGTGATGACTGAACACCAGAGTGAGCTGCTCATTGGGGGACGTGCACAGCTGGGCCTGCTCGCCGTACATGGCCTGCAGGAGTTCTGGTGTGAGGGAGGAACCGCTGATCACCTGCCAGTGCTTCGTTGGAGTGATCTTGTCGCACCATAGGCCGAGAACACGGCAGGCTGGTCGGGCCTCTGATGCTGTGATGAACGACGCTCCCCTCCTGATCGCCGTGCATGGCTGGATGCTGAGCCGACGGGTTTGGGAACCCTTTGTGCAGAGCTGGGAACAGAGAGGAATCCCTGTCAGCTTGTGGTGCCCTGACCTGCCGGGCTTCGGAGAGCGGAGCCGCCCTAAGGCTCTTCTGCCAACTCTGGCTGCCTACGGACGCTGGTTGGCTGCACAGGCACTGGAGCGCGCAGGAGGTCGGCCCTTCATCCTCATGGGTCATTCCCTCGGAGGAAGCGTTGTGCTGCACGCGGAAGCGGAACTGCGCAGGGATGCCACCCCAGGCTTGCAGGGTCTGGTTTGTGTTGCAGCCGGAGGAGGCATTTATCAGCCCAAACCGTTCCGGCAACTGCGCGCGATCGGCCGGCGCGTGGTCGACCTGCGACCGGAGGTCCTGCAAAGGCTTCCTCCCCCTCTCGGTCACTTGGGTCCAGTGCGTGCCGAGGGTCGCGCGGCCCGTGGCCTTCTTGTGAACAGCACCAGCAGAGCCGCTGTACGCCAGCTGCCGGAGATGGTGACTCAGCTATCCGTGAACAGCCTCTGGATCAGTGGGGAGCGCGACCAGGTCATGGAACCTGGGTATGTCCGCCACCTGGCCGGATACAGCCCCGCTCACGAGTACCGAGAAATCGCCAACTGCGGGCATCTGCCGATGCAGGAGCAACCAGACACGTTGTGCACCGAGATCGAAACTTGGCTGATTGCTCAGAGCCTGGCCAAACCACGCTCCTGAAGTTCAGCCAGTTCGGCGTACAAGCCACCCTGAGCCCGAAGCTGGAGATGGCTTCCCTGCTCTACCAGGCGACCACGACGTAGCACCAGAATTCGATCTGCGGCCTCCACGGTGGCCAAACGATGCGCAATCACCACAGCTGTGCGTCGTTCCAGCAGCCGATCCAGATCCCGTTGCAACGTGGCTTCTGTGGAAGGGTCGAGAAACGCAGTGGCTTCATCCATCACCAAAACGGTTGGATTGCGAATGGCCACCCGGGCAACAGCCAACAGCTGCCTCTCTCCCGAACTGAGATTTCCTCCCCGTTCCCGCAGTTCAGTGTCGAGTCCCTCCGGCAGACGATTAAGGAGGCCACCGAGACCGAGATCCCTGCAAATCTCTTCCAGCTTCTGCTCGTTGATGACCTGATCGAGGCGCAGATTGTCGGCGATGCTGCCGCTGAAGAGGAATGTGTCTTGAAGAACCACACCGAGCTGATGGCGCAACTCGGACAGCGACAAGGTGCGGATGTCTTGACCATCGAGAAGGATTCTCCCCTGTTGAGGCTCGTATAGGCGGCAGAGCAACCGGATCACGGTGGTCTTCCCGGAACCGGTCGGACCGACCAACGCCACATGCTCGCCCGGTGCAATCCGGAAACTGAGGTCTTCGATGATCGGCTCATCAGAGCGATAGGCGAAATGAACGTTTTCGAACACCACTTCCCCCCGCGGCGCCCGGATGAGTTGAAGGGGTTGGGTGGGGGTGGAGGGCTGCGCACCAGCTGCAGTCATGGGTTGCGTCTGGATCTCGAGGGGCTCCTCGAGCAACTCACCAATGCGCTCCACCGCCGTCAGCCCACCCTGGATCTGCGTGAATCGTTCCGCCATCTGGCGAAGAGGATCAAACAGACGCTGTGAATAGAGGATGAATGTGGTGAGCGTGCCTAATCCCATCGCTCCTGCTGTCACCATCCATCCACCCAGTGCCAGAACGATCGCGACGGCACCGAGCGACACCCATTCCAGAAATGCGGAAATGCTGCTGTCGTAGAAGATCGTTCCATTCACGGCCCTTCGGTAAGCCAGACCAGTGGTCTCAAACCGGGCACCGTTAAAGGCTTCCCGCCTGTACATCTGAACCACTTCCAATCCCTGAAGATTTTCCTGAAACTCAGCATTAAGCTGTGAAAGCTCTTCTCGCACCCTGTAATTCGCTTTCCGATAGCGACGCTGCAGCCAGAGGATGAACAGAGTGACCGGAACTTGCGTCACGAGCAGAAGCAAGCCGAGGCGCCACTCAATCAGCAGCATGGAGATAGCAATCACCGTGAGGGACACCAGATCGCCGAGCACACCCACAGCTCCACTGCCAAACACTTCAGCCAGAGCGTCCACATCACTGGTCAGCCTGGTGAGAAGCTTGCCCACGGGCATGCGGTCATGGAACCGGAGCGACAGATCCATGGCATGAGCAAACAAATCACGCCGGATCCGCGCCGTCAGGCGCTGCCCCACGGTTTGAATATTGAATGATTGATATCCCTGCAGAGCCAAACGCAGCAGAACAGACAAAAACAGGGTGCCGATGATCAGGCGGATAGCCATCGTGCTGTCGAGGCTTTGAAGAGCAGGAAGAACCGACTCATTCGTGGCTCCGGCCACACTGCGCAGGACTGAAATGGCCTGACCCACAAGGAGAGGCTGGATCGCTCCAGCCAATGCCAAAGGAACCAATAACGTCAGCGTCAGCAGGAGACGGCGACGATCACGACCCAGATACCGCCCCAAACGGCGGATTCGCTGCAGATCTGATCCCGCCATCAGTTCACACCCACCGCATCATGCGGCGAGCGCTGCATCACATCGATGATGCTTTGAAGCTCGCCTTGATCCAGTCGCAGAGCAAGCGGATGGCCGACAAGGCGAGCCGTCGTATGAAAAAGATCCTCGATGGCCACCAAACCGTTGTCACGCAGGGTGCGACCGGTGGCCACGAGGTCGACAATGGCTTCAGCGATTCCCGTGATCGGTCCGAGCTCCACAGAACCGGTGAGATGCACCAGTTCCACAGGAAGATCGATGGAATCGAAATACTGGCGAGCACAACGGGTGAACTTGCTGGCCACCCTGCAGTGCGGAGGGAGATCAGTGGCTCTGGTGTAACCGCTGGTGTTCTTCACAGCCACAGACATCCTGCAGCCTCCGAAACCCAGATCCACGAGATGGGCCACGGGCATTTGATGTTCACGCAGCACGTCGTAGCCGACGATTCCAAGCTGGGCTTGTCCGTAAGCCACGTACACAGGCACATCTCCATTGCGCACGAGCAGAGCCCGGGCCCGTCCGCAGGTGGAGGGAACCATCAATTGACGGTTATCCGGATCAAGCACCGCTGAAAAATCCAGACCGGCTGCTTGGAAGCGCTCAACGGATTCCCGCAACAGCGCGCCCTTGGCCAGTGCAACGGTGATCATGGACGTGAGCAATCCATTGGACTTTAACGATGAGCCTGAAGCTGGAGAGGGGAGCGATCGCGCCTTTGCCTGTCCTGCAGGACAACATCATCTGGATTTGGTCTTGTGGATCCGAAGCGGTGGTGGTGGATCCCGCTGTTGCCGAGCCAGTGATCGAGGCACTTCAGCAGAAGGGACTGACACTGATCGCCGTGCTCCAAACCCACCATCACGCCGATCACATCGGCGGCACGCCCGACCTTCTTCGTCAATGGCCCGACGCCGCGGTGATCGCCTCAGGACAGGATCGAGGCAGGATCCCTTTCCAGACCCAACCGGTGGCTGCCGGCACACGCTTCACACTGCTTGGTGTGCCTGTAGACGTCATCGACGTGCGTGCGCACACCAGTGCTCATCTCGCCTTTTTCCTTCCGGAGGGCTGTTCGCCAGGCGGACACCCTCCTGCGCTCTTCTGCGGCGACACCCTGTTCAGTGGGGGATGCGGACGCCTGTTTGAGGGCACACCCGACGACATGCATCGGGCCTTGCAGACACTCGCCACCCTGCCTGAGTCCACGCGTGTGTACTGCGCCCACGAGTACACCGAGGGCAATCTCCGCTGGGCCCATGCACTGAAACCTGAAGACCGAGCGATCAAGGCACGACTCGAAGACGTCATTGCGCTGAGAACGCAACACAAACTCACGATTCCGAGCACGCTTGCGGAGGAGCATCGGTCGAACCTCTTTCTTCGCGCACAATCTGCGGCTGAACTCGGTCGATTACGCCAGCTCAAAGACGATTGGAAAGGCTTCTGAGCACCTTGCGTTGCGGGTGCAGCAGCACGGTCACCCCCTCTTGAAGCTGCAACCGACAGCGCAGTCCCCGTTCGTAGTCGTCGGAGAGAGGTCTGAGAAGGCGAAGCTGACGCTCACCGCTCTGCACTCTGTAAAGCCAGCCATGGCCGAGGAATTCCCGTCCCATCACGCAGTCCTCACCGGAAGGATCAGGGTGCAATCCAATCGCTTCCGGCGCAACGAGAACGGTGGCATCGGAGGGCAGCGCCCCCTCACGAAATCCTTCGGGATCGTCCAGATCACCGAGAGGGCAGCGCAGACAACCCGCTGAGGTCTCAGCCCAAACCGGCAGCACATTGCTCTGCAACACAAAGCGACCAACGAAGGGAGTGGCCGGTGATTCCACAAGGTCTCTTGGGCTGGCGCACTGATGCAACGACCCATCGCGCAGAACAGCCACGCGATGACAGATCGCCAGCGCCTCTTCGGGGTCATGGGTCACCAGCACTCCGCTGGCACCACAAGCACTGAGAACGGCTGGAAGTTCACTGCGCAGGCGCAACCTCACCTCCACATCAAGGTTGGAGAAAGGCTCATCAAGGAGCACCACCGATGGGGCTGGTGCCAGAGCCCGTGCCAAGGCCAGGCGCTGTCGCTGTCCTCCTGACAGCTCATGGGGATAGCGCTGCTGAAGCCGCTCGAGGCCGAGCAATTCCAGAAGCCAGCTGGCCCGGCTGGTGTCCTGACCACGGCGTAGGCCAAAGCAGGTGTTCTCCCAGGCATTGAGATGCGGGAACAAGGCATAGTCCTGAAACACCATGCCCACACCGCGCCGCTCTGGCGCCAGGGATCGCCCAGGGGTCGCCACCTCGCGGCCGTGGAGGCGCACAGCCCCTCGGGTCGGGGTCTCAAAACCGGCGATCAGCCGCAACAAGGTGGTCTTGCCACAACCGGATGGCCCCAACAAGCCCACCAACTCTCCGTTGTGAAGCTTGAGATCAATCCCCTGCAGAGTCCAATCATCAGCGGATTCGTTGTAGCGATGCCAGAGGCCATCGATCTGGACGGGCAACGCCCCCATCGGCACGAAACGCGAAGATGCCATTTCATTGTGAAGCTCGACCATGTCCGCAGCGCCGCTTCAGGCCGTGATCACCGACCAGGCTCCGGCTCCAGTGGGTCCCTACAACCAAGCCGTGCAAGCCAATGGTTGGCTTTATTGCTCTGGGCAGATTCCTCTCGACCCCGCTACCGGCGAGATGGTGGGCGGGGGCGATGTGGAAGCGGAAACGCGCCAGGTGCTGAAAAATCTTGAAGCTGTCCTACAAGCAGCCGGCACCTCACCATCGCGGGTGGTGCGCACAACGGTTTACCTGGTGGATCTGAACGATTTTCAAGCGGTGAATGCGATCTATGGCGAATGCTTCGGCGAGGGAGTGAGTCCTGCCAGAGCCTGCGTTCAGGTGGCTGCATTGCCGAAGGGATCACGGGTTGAGATCGATTGCATTGCCTACGTGGGCTGAACGGCATCACGCCCCGACCGATGCGGATCTCCCCATGAAGTGTCGGAGCGAACGGCCGACAGCTGTGGGCGTTCCTTAAGTCGATCGACATCGATCCAGACCGACTATGGACGCCTTACTGCATCCATCAGAACAAGCCGATCCACAAGCGCCTGAGCGTTTGATCCCTTGGCTGCAAGCGCGCGAGGAAGCGACCCGATCACTTGTGGATCACGGCTGGCAGCGTCTGTATTCAGCACTCACCCCCCACCGAGCCAGCGTCACCCTGCTCGATCCCAGTGAAAGCCTGCAAATCAGCCTGCAGATTCCTCTCGAGCAAGGGGAGGACGTTGGAGCTGACTGGGATCTCTGGATCGAAGCCTGCAACCGTCAACTGAGCATCCCACTGCGACTCTGGCTGGAGGAACAAGGCGTTGAGCGGATGACGTTATGCCGGTTGAGCGGTACGAGCGACCCGTCGATGGCGCAACCCCTCGACCTCAAGGCCATGCTGCAGGTGGCTCGCTGGTTGCAGGATCCGATTGCAACCATCGAAGCGATCGCCAAGGCGCACGGCAGCCAATTGGTGCTTCACCTCGCCGGCCTTGGGCCCAACAGCTGACCGACGGTTTCATAGGTTGAGGGTTGCACCCGAGCAACCCTCATGCCCCAGGCCAAGCTGACCATCGGCGAACTGGAAGCGGGTTACCCCTTGTACTGCAAGGCTTTACGAAGACTCCTGAAGGAAGGGCGCGAAGTGAAAGAGATCGAGAGGACGGTGTGTTGGGGACACCTTGAGACCCTCAACCGCTGCCTTCCAGGCCGCTACAAGGCGCCTTCGTACCTCATGGCATTAATCAGGCGTGATCTCGAGCAGGCCAGCACCACCTGACTGGGCTCCTCAAGACAACGTGGGCGACTCCGTGAGGGGAATGGAGGGATCCGCTCCCTCCACCACGCCCTGAAAAACACGGCTGGACAAAACATCGCCAGCTTCAATCGTGACAAGGTCCGTCCGTTGAACAGGGGTGTGCATCTGCGAGAAGAGGCGATTGGCTTGCCTCAGGCGTAGGCGATCCACTGCGTTGCGCATGGAACGGGCATTCGCGAAAAAAGGCAGCTGACGACGCCTGCTGATGTAAGCCCGAAAGGCATCGACGGCATCAGCACTGAATTCATAGTTCTGCTGATGAAGCAGCAAGGTAGTGATTTGCAGCAACTCAGACTCGGTGTAGTCCGGAAAATCAATATGGTGCGCTACACGGGACGACAAACCGGGATTGGATAAATAAAACTCATCCATTTTATCTTTATAGCCAGCAAAAATCACCACAAAATCATTGCGCTGGGACTCCATCTCCTGCAAGAGAATTTCAATCGCTTCACCCCCATAATCCCGCTCATTGCCAGGCTTGTAAAGGTAATAAGCCTCGTCAATAAAAAGAACACCTCCATGGGCTCTCTTGATCATCTCTTTTGTTTTAGGCGCTGTATGACCAACGTATTGCCCCACCAAATCATCACGCGTGACAGTCACGACATGCCCTTTCCTGAGATAACCCAAACGATGCAGGATCAATGACATGCGAAGAGCCACCGTTGTTTTGCCAGTGCCCGGCTGCCCAGTGAAGGACATGTGCAGACTGGGGGCAGTGCTCACAAGGTCGAGTTGACGTCGAGCCTGATCAACAAGCAAAAGTGCAGCGATCTCACGAATGCGGGTCTTAACCGGACGTAGACCAATCAACTCCTCGTCAAGACCCTGCAGCACATCGGCGACACCGGAAGACTCAAAAGAAGCTGCGAGATCAATCAATGAGCTCATCGATGCGTTGGGCGAATGCATGGTCATCAGCTGTCAATGCTGTATCAACATCGTCACTCGCAGGACGCAGAGTTACGTTCACATAGGTTTTGCCGAAACTGAGATCGGGGAAACGATCTTGAGCTTCACTCAAACGACCAAGCCGATCAAGAAAATCCCTTGTGTCGCCGTAGGTTGAAAACTCGAAGCGCTTCTCCAAACAAACCGGACGCTGACGCTCGCTCCACTGATCCATCCCAGTATCAAACCAACTGGGAGAAAGCTAAAGGAGAGCCCCTCGCTGGCATCCCATCAAACGACCGGCCCAGGCCTCTGCATAGGCCCTGTTCGCCTCCTGGTGACTGGGATCTTCACTATCCAGAGGATGGGGCATGGTGCCTGCTATGGCTGCGTTCGTGACGCAGAACATGGATTTCTGAAAACTCACACAGATCTGCACATGCACGTCAGCATCGGAGCGGCCGTGCGACTCGTACCAGGAACTCAGCTCGTCAGGAAGATTGCGGAACATGTCATGCATGCAAAGGCTTGGCGGAATGCCAGCACCCATGCTGGGAACGGGGTCGGCGTACAAGGCGCCGTATTTAAATTGACTTTGATCAGGGGAAATCTGACGCGCTTGTGCGTTGTAGGAAACCGTTCCAAGAAAAGGCATGCCACGAAAAAAAACAGCCTCCACGTAAGGGACTGCCACATCCACAAGGAACGTCAGCCCTGCCTTTGGAGGTAGAAGCCACACAGATTCTGTCCCTAGAGTCACTTCATAGGTGATTGGGTTTCCGGCTGCAGCAACAAGTCCATCGCGGATGTGATGCACAACATCGAGAACACAGGCCACTTCGCCGATTCGATAGCGACGGGCAAGATCAATAAACACATCACTCATGACCCGCCAGAACAGGCCAAGGGCATAAATCGTTGTCATTGAACGGATCGCTTCTGGCGCGAATCCTGGATAAAGAGCATTCACAAGTCGCAGCAGAGGATCGCGACGACTGCGCAAACGAATCACCTGTTGACAGGCATTCTCAAATTCATCCGTATCGAAATAGGCATCCATTCCACCGGTGCCGTGCCAAAACATTGCTTTTTGGCAATATTCAGCGTATTCAAAATTAATGCGGTCTCCAAGAAGATGCTCCCAAAGACGCTCAACAGAAAAACCTTCGTGGAAAAAACGCATCACAGGGAAAGGATTCAGAAGCTGAGTCTTTCCCTGGTGAATCAGATTGCGACTATAAGCATCAAGAACAAGGCCATAACTCTCCAGCACATTGACCACCTGCAGCAAGTGATCTGAGGTGTCAGCAAGAAGAGGACTGTCGGACAACAGACGGCGAACGAGCTCATCCTGCTCAGGAAGGCCCTGGGCCGCATTTTGGAGCAACGGCTGAACTGTGGTGGTCATGCGAGTCCTCCAGAAGGGACCAGCGCGGCAAGTTCGCTGAGCTGGGTGGTGGCTGCCTGGCTCAGTCCCACAAGGAGATGGGGGGCCAGACCAAGGATAAGAATCAGCACGGACATCGACAGACCAGGGATCTGCTGCCCGAGGGAAACCTTACTGAGAATCGGCGGATTGGGTGTGGCGCCAGAAGACGTGGCAAGCCGCCCAAAGAAGGCGCGATTCACGAGCAGAAGGAAGTAAACGGCAGTGAGACCAGAACCAATCATCGACAGCAGAGTCGCCAGAGGGAAAGGCTCGAAGCTTCCCTTGAAGATCAAAAACTCAGAGATGAAGCCTGCCATTCCAGGAATCCCCGCACTGGCCATCACGCCAATAATCATGAGTGTCCCTGTAAGGGGCAAGCCTCTCTGTGGGTTCAACAGCCCTCGAAGAACATTGAGATCGCGAGTTCCCGTTCGTTCATAAACAACCCCAACCGCCAGAAACAACACAGCAGAGATCAGGCCATGACTCACCATCTGGAAAAGAGCACCCATGATGGCCATGGGTGTTGCTGCAGCGGCCGCAAGCAACACATACCCCATGTGTCCAACAGAGCTATAAGCCACCATGCGTTTCATATCTGTTTGCGCAATCGCAGCGAGAGATCCGTACAACACCGAGATCGCTGCCCAGCCCGCGAGCCATGGAGCTGCATACGACCAAGCTTCGGGGAAGAGGCCCAGACAGAAACGCAGGAGGCCGTAGGTGCCCAACTTGAGGAGGACCCCTGCGAGCAACACAGAAACAGGGGTTGATGCCTCGGTGTGAGCGTCAGGCAGCCAGGTGTGAAAAGGAAACAGAGGGATCTTGATGCCAAACCCGATCAAGAGCGCACCCATCAGAACGAGCTGCGTCACGAGGCTCATCTGGCCAGCAAGGATGGGGCTGACGCCAAAATCTGCCGTCCCTGTGACCAAGGCGATGCCCAGGAAAGCGCCAAGAATCAAGACTCCTGAAACAGCTGTGATGATTAGAAACTTGATTGAGGCATAGGCTCGATTCGCACCTCCCCAGATAGCGATCAGGAGCCACAAAGGAATCAATTCCAGCTCGTAAAAGATAAAGAACAGCAGTAAATTTTGCGACAGGAACGCTCCATTAACAGCACCACTGATCACCAAAATCAAAGAAAAATAAAGCCTGGAACGATTCTCTACAGAACGCGATGCCAAAGCGGCAACCAAACAGAGAACCGCATTCATCAACACCAGGGGTAAAGACAGTCCATCCACACCAAGGCTGAAATCAAGACCGACCACTGGGAGCCAAGGCACACTGTCAACAAGCTGCTGACCAGTCTCTGATGCCTGGAAGGGAATCAATAACGCAAAGCTATAAACACACTGAACAGCAAGGGTGAGGAGCGCGAGAGACCGGCTCCTCCCGGACTCATCGGACGGGAGAACACTGATCACCAGCGCTCCGAGGAATGGAATTAAAAGAAGAATCGTCAGCATGGCAGCCTTAGTTCAAAATCCAACTCAAAGAAGACAAGAGAATCACGATCGCCGCAATCACGGTGAGTACATACGATTGCGTCTGACCACTGATGCTCAGCTTGAGACCTTCAGCTGACTGGAGGGATAGCCTAGCCAGGCCGTGAAGGACTCCATCAACAACATTGCGATCAAACCAGCCAGCCAAACGCGCGAAACTTGCCACGACATTCACGATCGTGACCCTGTAGAAGCGTTCTGTGTAAAAGTCGTTTTCGAACAAATCCTGGCACCAACGCAACAGGGGGTTGAGCGATCGAGACCATGCCTTGTTCAACGGAATCAAGGCACCAACCAGAAGACCGACCATTCCACTGATCACCACAAGCGCAGCAGCCCACCAGGGGAAAGCCAAAAGCCCGTCAAGAGATTCCAATCGTATGAGCAGAAGTGGGGTTAAGAGCACGATCACAGACAGCGCCACCATGGGCAGCGCCATCAACCAATTCACCTCAGCAGCTCGCCTGGTTTTTGCAAGCGACTGACCAAGAAACACCTGTCTGAACACCCGGGTGAGATTCAGAGCCGTGAGAACATTCGTTGCCAGGAAAACAGGCACGAAAATCACTCCCCGAGCGCCAATCAACTCCACTGCCTGAGCAAGGCAGAGAAAGCCGCCCAAAGGCAAAAGGCCAACGAGTCCAGCACCTCCAATCAGAAATGAGCCTGTTGTCGCTGGCATACGACTGGCCAATCCACCAAGTTCGGTGATGTCTTGACAATTGGTCGAAGCAATCACTCCCCCCACGCTCATCGAAAGGAGTGCTTTCGACACCGCATGGGCATAGAGAAGGAGCAATGCCAGGACAGGAACCTGAAGGGAAATGGCAATAAAAACCAGCCCTAGGTAGGCGGTTGTGGAATACGAGAGTGTTCGCTTGATATCCACCTGAGCAATCGACACCAGCGAACCGCCAATCGCGCTGATCACGCCAATGACCTGGAGAACAACCAAAGTGACAGGAGCATTCTGGAGAAGTGGCATCACTTTCAGCAGAACGATGGCTCCGCAGGTCACTACCACGGAATTACGAAGAATGGACGCTGGATTCGGACCCTCCATTGCCTCATCCAACCAAAGGTGCATGGGGAATTGCGCACACTTTCCAGTGGGGCCAGCAATCAGCCCCAGTCCTAGGAGAGTTGCTGAGAGGGGAAGGAGTGTCTTCTGAGCAGACCAGGTGTAAAGGTCCTCAAAGCTCGTCACACCCGACCATGCCGTAACCGCCACAACACTCATCAAAAGCAGCACATCTCCAACTCTTTTGGTTAGAAATGCATCACGTGCTGCAGTCACAACCAGCGGCTGAGCGTACCAAAAACCAACCAGCAAATAGGTCGACAGAGTCAACATTTCCAACAGGAAATAACTCTGAAAGAGGGAGTCACTAAGGACGACACCAGACATGGCTCCTTCGAAAAAGCCAAGAAGCGCAAAGAACCGAGCCAAAGCCCATTCTTTGTCCATGTATCCAAGTGAATAAATCTGGGACAAGAGGCTCAAGCCAGTAATCAGCTCGAGCGCGGAGACATTGGTGAGTGAAAGGCTAAAACTGATTTCGAGATCGAGATCAGCAACTGAGAGCCAGGGCACCTGGATCAAGGCAGGCCCAGTGAGCATCACGTCCCTGAGTACCAGGCTGCCGTGGACCACCGCAATCAGCGTCAACAGGATGTTGAGATACGCAGGGGGTTTGTGGGCATCCCGACGGAACCAGCCGAAAGCCCAGGGAAGTGACACGAGCATCCCGGCCAACCCGTAGAGGGGAATGAGCCAGGCGGTCTGAAGTGGCAGCGTCAGTGCTGAAGTCAAAGGCAACGAGATCGTATCGATCTACGTAAGGCGTGTTGGCCGGGGAATCTACCCTGAAATGTTGGCGAGTGGGCCCCCGGCTCAACCCCGTCGACGCACATGGGTGGGAATCAGAGCGGGTTCAACTTCCTGGTGAGGCCTGGCGATGATATGAGCAGCCACCAGACCATCTCCAACACGCTCACAGGCGTCAGCACCCGCACGAACGGAGGCATTCACTGCACCGGTTTCTCCACGCACCATCACGGTCACATAGCCGCCCCCGACGTACTCACGACTGATCAGGGTGACTTCAGCGGCCTTCGTCATCGCATCAGCCGCTTCGATCGCAGGAACCATGCCCCGCGTTTCAATCATCCCCAAAGCGATTCCCCGCACGGGCTGAGCCGCTGGAGCAGGAGACGCCGGGCCAGGCTTCGCCACGCTGCCTCTCCCGCCGGATCCAGCGGCTGCACGGTTGCTGGTCGTGGAGCGACGGGTCGTTGTCGAGGAACGACCAGCGGAAGAACGGGAGGCCGCTGACCCACTGGATGATGAACCAGACGATGCCGCTGGAATGGTGCTTGCAGCGGGAGCTGCTGAAGCGGGAGCGGCAGCAGCGGGGGCAGAGGCGGCCACCGGCTTCACATCAACAGTCTTGTTCGCAGCAGCACTGCTGCGAGTGGTGCGACGACGAGGGGAAGAAGAAGGGGTAGCCATGGAATTCGCGGTGTGGAAGCGGAACGGAAACGGAGGAGAGAGGGAAGACTCCCTATCCGTCCGGATTCCAGAAATCGATAATGCCGCCGATCGTGAGATCGGTGAGAACCTTGTTATCCGGGCAGGCATGCCGGGCTGCGGAGCCACTGGCGGTGAACACCCAGTTGCCCTCACGGGCACCCACAGGATCCACTGCCACCAATTTCTTGCCCTTGGAATTGCGCAAAACACGCAGGTGCATGTGGTCCAGTCCCGCCACGCGGAAACTGCACACCAGTGTTCCCATCACCTGCATGATTTCCATTAGGCGCTCTGACCTCCCGAGGAATTCCCTGGAGACGCTGATGGTGGTGCGGGCGTCGATGGCGTCGTCGGAGCTGACGGGGTTGCCGGAGACTTGGGAGGGTCTGGTTCCCAGTGGTCGATGATTCCCACAATCGTGAGATCGCTGGGATAAGACTTGCTGCCTGCAGCTTCACGGGCAGCCGAACTGCTCACGCAGATCACCCAGTCGCCTGGTTTGGCACCGACCGCATCCACCGCAACTTTCTTTGTACTGCCGTCTTGCACGACCTGAAGGTGCTTGTGCTCGAAATCCGGAATCCGATTGGTGGACACGAGCGGCTTGATGACCTTGACGATCAACATGATCAGTGAGCCTCCTGTTGAACTGGATCAAGGGTTGAACCAACCACAACAGCGGAATGGGGCTGATCGCGGTCGCGAACGGTCAGCAGGGTATGCAGCAAACCCTGGCTCACCAAAGGGGCATAGCGATCGTGGATCGCCGATTGGATGCGATGGCAGTCAGCAATCGCCCGGTCGCGGGCACCGGGAACTTTTCCTGAATAATCGAAACGCACCACAACAGGGATAGGGAGGTCGCGGGATACATTCAAACCCTTGAAAATTTTCACTCCCACATCCAGATCTGGGGCTCCCTGTTCAACCGTGTCCAGGTGCGCAAAGTAAGTGAGATTACGAAGATGAACTTCCTTGAAACCAATCCCAACACCGATGAATCGCTCGGCATGCCCCGCATCGGGATAAGGTCCTCGATGCTGAGAGCGGACATAGTCCTGCTGGGAGAAGTTGTTCATCAGCAAACGGGAGATAAAGCGCACCATGCCAGCCGCGGGAGCTGAAGCCACGTGGGTCTTCACGGAAGCCTCAACGGCTTCATGGGCCTGCTGCGGTGTCATGGACACCGTGCTGTCGTAAAGGGCTTTGGCACACAGCCATTGATCAAGTCGAATCTCGCCTGACTGATCGGGAACATGCACACGGATCGCATCCGTATCGGTATCAAGACCGATCAGGAGCAGATCAACGGATGCGCCGCAACAGAAGCTGTTTTCCACGGCCTCTTTGAAATCAAGCAAGCGACGAAGTCCGGAAGATGCAGCCAGGGAATCATCGCTTCCGTGGGCTGCACAGCCTTGGTGCAAAGGATCAACGGAACTGAAGTGGTAAGCCACCACTTTCAGATAACGCGTGTCGGCATGCGCTTCATTGGGAACCTGCTCACGAAAGCGGCGATGCTCAGTCTTGACCCACCGATTCACGGTGTTTTCAACATCGAACATCGCACCGGCATGGGAACGCCGGCGCACTGCACTGAAGGGAATGCGCAGTGCATAGGCAATGGTGTGAGCCAATCGTCCGTCTGCGCAGGGAGAAACATCCAATAAATGGAATCCGCACTCGAGCAGAAAAGCCTCAAATGCTTCTGAATTGGCACTCCCAGCGGCGCCGTGAAGAGGATCCTCCTGAAAGAAGTGATCACTGAACTGCTGGTGGGATTGAAAAACGCACCAAGCAAACAGTGCTCTCATGTCCAAGGGACGAACCCAGGACTGTTCAAGGATGTGATCAGGCAGATCAAAGCCGAGTTCCGCCCGCGCCAGTCGTTGCGCCTGCGTGATGAAATCAGGTTCATGCTGCAGAACCGAGACCTGTTTGAGCACAGGAACGATTCGATCAAACCTCCCTTTCACCTCATGTTCGTAAGACTGAAGCTGATCGTTGAGCTGTTGATCCGTTAGGGGGTGAACCTCAACAGTCCAAGGAAGGGAGGAGCGGCTGAGATTGACAGGTGTTGACGTGGACTGAGACGACTTTTTCACCCAAGAGGGCTGTTGACTCGAGCGTGCTGGGCGATCTTGCTGATTACGAACCCGTCCAGCAGTGACGGATCCTGAATTCACAACAGCGGCCTTACCGGCAGTGGTAAGGGCTTGACGGCGCTGCAGAGCCGAGGAACGCGTCGCCGAGCGGGTTAAGGGAATCGAGGCCCCGGTGGATGTCGACGCCGAACCTTCTTGGGAAGCCAGCTGACGCCGAGTCGGAGCCGTGGGCGCCTGAGGTCGCCCGCCGCGAAATGGCATGGAGCGAACCATCAGCGGATCAGCCCCTTGCGCCGCCGGAGACGGTGATCAGGGAACCCTTTTCCGTGTTGCCACTGGAACCAGTCACACGGCTGACAGGCCATTCGTTCTCCTGATTGCGCTTGCGCTCGTAGGGAGCCATGGCGCTCATCGGGCCGGGACGGGTTGGGTTACGCCGACGCGCCGAGGCACCCTCAGTTCCGGTGACGTGCTCACCACGATCCCAGTCATCACCAGTGATCTTGGTGGAAGATCCCTCGCCGGTGACGCGGGAGGCGGGCTTTTCGTCCGGTTCGCTCACCACCGCCACGGTGGGTTGGAACTGACGACGCTGGAATTCGCGATTGTCGAAACGGAACTGCTCGGTGCCGGTGACCTTGCCACCGGCCATGTCAAAAGGGCCGGTAATGCGATTGCCCTGCTCATAGGACGTGCCGGTGACCGCACCACGGGAATCACGCTGCTGCTGAGCGGCGCGAGCGGGAGACATCACACTGAAGCGCGTCCAGGCTGCACCCTCAGGGGATTGACCGTGGCTTTCAGTTCCAGCGGGAGCGTCATTACCGCAAGCTGTGGCCAGCTGATCTGCGCCCACATAAGGGGTACCGGTAATGGCTTCGCAGGCTCCTTTTTCATCGCCTGTCATCACACCACCCACACCGGGCTGAATGCCGGTCATGGCGGCAGAAGGCGTGCCGGGGCGCACAGGCGTGCGTTCGCGAATGGCCTGCACAGCAGGAGTACCGCAGTGCTGACCAGCCTGCTCAAGACCTGCATAGGGAGTACCAGTGACGGCCTGACAGCTGCCGGGCTCATCGCCGGTGACCCGTTCAGAACGACCGGTGCGGGTGCCACTCACCACCTGATTGCGGTTGGTGATGCTGAAACCGACCTTGGCGGCTTCCGGCTCAGGCTTGCCGCCACAGAAGGCATTGACCTGTTCAGCACTGATGTATTGATCGCCGGTGACGCGATGGCAGGAGCCAAATTCATCACCAGTGACCTGGGCCGAACGACCCACCATGGTGCCTGTGACGCCGGTACCAGACAGGGTTCCAGACAGGCCCACCTTGGCGGCAGGCCGACCATCGGGCAAAGGATCTGAACCAAGATATTGATCACCGGTGAGGCTGCGGCCAGACCCGGCTTCATCGCCGGTGACGCTGGCGGAGCGACCCACCATCACACCACTCACAGGACGGCCCTGTTCGGTGAGGCTGTGGCCCACCTTGCGCGGGGACGTCGCACCGCCACCGCAATAGGCGGCGGACTGGTTGGCAGAGATGTACTCGGTGCCGGTCACGTTCTTGCAGGTGCCGGGCTCGTCGCCAGTGACTTTTTCCGAACGACCGACTTCGTTGCCGGTGACACGGTTGCCATGGCTGGTGGCGGTGATGCGAACCTTGGCGGGGGTGGTGGGCTCAGGTGCCTGCTGACAGAACGTCTGGAAGACTTCGGCGCCCAGATATTCGGTACCCGTGATCGAGCGGCAGGTGCTGGCCTCGTTACCGGTGGTCTTCACCGAACGGTTGGCCTGAGTGCCGGTGACGGTCTGGCCAGAACGCGTGGTGCTCTCACCGACCTTCCAGTGGGCATCAGCGGCAGCCGCTTGCTTGGCTCCGTGACGGTTGGGCCCAGTGGGCCGGGTCACCCCAGCGCTCTGCTTATTACGGGCGCCGGCTTTCGCCCGAAGCTCACGCACCTGTTGAGCCAACTCACGGCTGGTGAGATCGGGGTTGGCCTGACGGGCCACAGCAGCGGCACTGGTGGGTTGCTTACCAGCGGTTTTGCCGTGCTTCGACATCGCCTCGCGGCGTGCCAACACCAGCGCGCGGCTGGGGTTCTCGATGGCACGACGCTTGGGGGTTGCAGAGCGACGCTCGGTCCGGGCTGACAGCTTGGGTGCGGGGACGCTCAATGCAGTCTTCTCAGCAGCACGCTGACCACCGCAGCCACAACTCTTGGTGGGTTCGGCAGTTGGAGCGGCTTGCGCTGGTGGGGTCTGACGGGCAACGTCAGCGCGGTTGCGATCGCGGCTGGTGTCGGCGATCTTGCCGCGGCGGGACAGGGCCTCACGACGGGCGAGCACCAGATCCCGGCTGGGATGACGCTGGGGCTTCACCTGGGAATGGCGGGATGGAGATGCTGGGGTGAACGACACCGAGGGTTTCGCAGGAGCGGCAGCAGCTGGAGCCGTGGGCTCAACGGCGGCAGCAGCGTCCGTGCGGGTTGGACGGGCATCAGCGGCAGTGCGCACGCGATTCGGGCCATCGCCTGCAGCCACAGAGGACTTCTTGCCGGAGGTGGTCAGCGCCTTGCGGCGCTCAAGTGCGAGTTCGCGACTGGAAAGTCTTGCCATGTCCGCCCGTGGGTGTCGTCGTGAAGTGAAGGGGCACCTGCCCCTCCGAAAAAAGCTTGAGCCCTGATCAAGTCAGGGCTCGGAACCAAAGGGTCGAAGGATCAGCGTCCTTCGAAAACCACGAAGCAGGCACCCTGGCTCTGGGTGTAGGCGTCGTAACCGACGATGCGCACGTGGTGGTCGGGGTAAGCGCGGTGGCAAGCCTCGAGCTCACTCACAACAACGTTGAGGTCCTTCTCACCGAAGAAGGGGAGCTTCCAATAGGACCAATAGGTGGCCATGGAATTGCTGGGGTGGACGTGCTCGACGAGCGGGCTCCAACCCTGGGCAATGATGTACGCGATCTGGTCGTAGATCTCGTCCTGGGTCATCGGCGGAAGAAAGCCGAAGGTCTCCAGGGTGGCGACTGTTTGATAGTCACCCACGGTGCTCTGGAAAGGCATGGGGATCCTGGTAGTTAGAAAAATGTTGGGCCGGTTGCATCAACCGGCCAAAGAGACGATCAGTTCTGAACGTCGAGCTTGTCGACGGTGTCGAACTCGAACTTGATCTCCTTCCAGGTCTCGAGGGCGATAGCCAGCTCGGGGCTGTGCTTGCCGGCTTCCATAAGGATGTCGCGGCTCTCTTTCTCGAGATGACGGCCGGCGTTGCGGGCCTTGACGCAGGCCTCGAGGGCCACGCGGTTGGCCGCAGCACCTGCAGCGGAACCCCAGGGGTGACCGTGGGTACCACCACCGAACTGCAGAACGGAGTCGTCGCCGAAGATGGTGACCAGGGCGGGCATGTGCCACACGTGGATACCGCCGGAAGCAACGGCGAACACGCCAGGCATGGAACCCCAGTCCTGATCGAAGAAGTTGCCGCGGCTGCGGTCTTCGGGCACGAAGGATTCGCGCAGCTGGTCGATATAGCCGAGGGTGGTCTGACGATCACCTTCCAGCTTTCCGACCACGGTGCCGGTGTGGAGCTGGTCACCACCGGACAGACGCAGACACTTGGCGAGAACGCGGAAGTGGATGCCGTGCTTGGGGTGACGGTCGATCACCGCGTGCATGGCGCGGTGGATGTGCAGCAACATGCCGTTCTTGCGGCACCACTTCGACAGACCGGTGTTGGCCGTGAAGCCACCGGTGATGAAGTCGTGCATGATGATCGGCATGCCGAGTTCCTTAGCGAACTCAGCGCGCTCATACATCTCTTCGGGAGTGTTGGCGGTCACGTTGAGGTAGTGACCCTTGCGCTCACCGGTCTCCTGCTCGGACAGCTTGATGGCTTCCGCAACGAATTCGAAGCGGTTCTGCCAACGCTGGAAGGGCTGGGAGTTGATGTTCTCGTCGTCCTTGGTGAAGTCCAGACCGCCACGCAGGCACTCATAGACCACACGGCCGTAGTTCTTGCCGCTCAGGCCGAGCTTCGGCTTGATGGTGCAACCCAGCAGGGGACGGCCGTACTTGTTCATCCGGTCGCGCTCGACCTGGATGCCGTTCGGCGGGCCGTAGCAGCTCTTGATGAACGCCATCGGGAAGCGGATGTCTTCCAGACGGAGGTGACGCAGGGCCTTGAAACCGAACACGTTGCCGACCAGGGAGGTCAGAACGTTGGTGATGGAACCCTCTTCGAACAGGTCGAGGGGGTAGGCGATGAAGGCATAGAACGACTCCTTGTCACCAGGGACGTCTTCGATGCGGTAGCAGCGGCCTTTGTAGAAGTCGAGGTCGGTGAGGAGCTCGGACCACACAGTGGACCAGGTGCCGGTGGAGGATTCAGCAGCCACAGCAGCGGCAACTTCTTCCTTGGGCACACCTTCCTGGCCGGTGCACTTGAAGCAGGCCAGCAGGTCGGTGTCGAGGGGAACGTAATCAGGAGTCCAGTAAGTGTCTCTGTACTCCTTGACCCCAGCGTCGTACTTCTTGCTCATGAGAAAACTCCGTTAAGTCGGTGAAGGGGGTGTTGAACAGGCGAACCTCTGATTTAGAGGATCAACTGATCTCAGTCCTTCTGACCAAGGAAGTTGCCGTTGCCCAGTGCAGGCTCCACTTCGCGGTGGGGGCGAGCAATGATGTGAGCAGCAACGAGGCCGTCGCCCACACGCTCACAGGCATCGGCGCCAGCGCGCACTGCAGCGTTCACTGCACCGGTCTCGCCGCGCACGAGCACGGTGACGTAACCGCCACCGACGAACTCACGACCGATCAGGCGCACTTCGGCGGCCTTGGTCATGGCGTCAGCAGCTTCGATCGCGGGGACGAGGCCGCGGGTCTCGATCATGCCGAGAGCGATGCCCATGGTTTCGTTAGCCATTGCCTACCGAGAAAGGAGGAGGATGTTCGTCGCCGAGACTGCTCTGCCAGAGGCCTGGCCGTCAAGCGATTCAGAGACCTCTCGAGATCACTGTCCATAGTGAACTTCATAAGGCCAGCTAATGACCCTTGCCATCACTGATGCGAACCACTGCTGCTGCTCCGGTGAGCGCTCGAACACATTGGGTTGCCAGCGCCTCACAAAGTCTTTGTTTGCAAAGCGTCATGCCAAAACCGTTGCCGTGATGCGCCCTTGATCCCACACAATGGAACGCTCTTAGGACGGTGCCTTGCGCAGGCTGATCATCGCCAGTGGCAATCCACACAAGGTTGCCGAGATTGAAGCCATGCTCGGCCCGATCGATGTCGACGTCTGTCGCCAACCCTCAGATCTTGATGTTGAGGAAACAGGCAGCTCATACCTCGAAAACGCTCGGTTGAAAGCACGAGCCGCAGCGGAACGCACAGGCTGCTGGGCGCTTGCTGACGATTCCGGTCTGGAAATCGATGCTCTTGACGGTGCTCCGGGGCTCTACACGGCGAGGTTCGCAGCATCGGACCACGACAAGCTGGAACGCCTTCTCGCCGCCATGGCCGACAGTCCCTACCGGAGCGCCTGCTTCCGCAGCGCCATGGTGCTCTGCTCACCTGAAGGCAACTGTGACGAGGAAGCGGAGGGATTCTGTTGGGGTGAGCTGCTTCATGCCCCTGCCTATCCAGGTGGAGGGATTGAATCCCTGTTCTGGGTGCGGGAGGCAGGCTGCAGTTACGGCCAACTCAATGCGTCCCAGCTATCGAGACTGGGCAGCCGCGGGAAAGCAGCACGCAACCTGGCGGCAGGACTGCGACGACGCCTTCAACTGGACTGAATTAGCGCAATCTTGTTCGCTGATTCACTTGGTCGATGGCGCGCATCGCGGCGGCTGCAGCCTCTTCAACATCCCCTTCTCGACCCGCAAGGGTGAGCCGTCCGAAAGCACCAACCGCCTTCACATCAACCAGTGTGATGTTGGATGACTTCTCGGCTTCATTCGCAGCGATGAGCACGTAACCAGCCGGCTCGGTCTCGAGGATGAACATGCTCATCCCCGCCTCGATCATCGAACCCCGGCGGTTCTGGCGATTGATCAGCACCGCATGGTCAGGCGTGATGGCACGGATCACTTCAGTCCAGCTCACCTCAGCAGGACTGCGCTGGTCGATAGAACTGCCAATCGCCTCGAGCACCACATCTCCGGAGTGGAGCACCGTGCTCTGATCACGGTGGTAAAGAGCCATCGAGCCGAACGCCCGTTCCACCACCATCTGGCCCAGCCGCACATTGCTGGCCTTTAGGGCGATGTCAGTGACACGGTGAACGGCCATTCCAGGAGACACTTCCATCCACAAACAGGCATCCCCTGGAATGGGAAGAAATCCCTGACTCACTGACCCCATATAGGCAGCCAGTTGAGGCTGGAGAGAGTCGATGAACACGTGCGTGCGCAATTCGATCGACTGCACGTGGCTATTACGCCTGGTCAAGCGCGACGATTCAGAGTCGGTGGTGACAACACAGCTGGCTCCGCTCGCAGAGGGTTGGACCTCTGTACCGGTGACGAGGGCGCTGCCGCCAACGCGCCGCTCCCTGGCATCGAAGCTGGCGAAACGATTCATGGCGCGGATATTACCGGAAGCCGAGTGGGCTTCTTTGGATTGCGCTTGCGCTGTTCAGACAAGCCGATACCTTCAGCCCAACTGCATCAGGATTGATGACGTCTGCGCCGGAGCCCCGCCTGAACGAAGAACAGTCAGTCACTGAGCTGAATGCCGAACAGGCACTTGGACTCGTGAGCTACGGCCTGATGCAGCGTTTAGCCGGGGAGGGGCACGGCGAGTTGCCTTGGCTGCAATCCCAAAATCACGACAAAGGCCAAACCCTTCAGCACTTGCGGCAGCGGCTCGAACTCACAGCACTCGCTCTGGAAACAGGTGCTCCGCTGAGCACTGCGGAAGTGGGATTTCTGCTCGGTGCCCGGCCTGGGACCGAGCAGGTGGAGCGCGGTGGGCTGTGCGCCAAGCGTGTGAGCCGCAACGTGT
This sequence comes from Synechococcus sp. BMK-MC-1, assembly GCF_014279955.1. Lineage (NCBI taxonomy): Bacteria > Bacillati > Cyanobacteriota > Cyanophyceae > Synechococcales > Synechococcaceae > Synechococcus > Synechococcus sp. BMK-MC-1. The sequence continues at coordinate 714,895 of NZ_CP047939.1, read as the reverse complement.
GGCGGCTCACGAAAATCGATGATTCCAATGCCACATCGGGCGGAAGCTACGGCGACGATCGCTTCCGCCGTCGCCTCTGAACGACGCTGCGCGTTGAAGAGGGATCCTGATCGGCGCCCTGCTTCATGGATTCGTCTTACTTGGCGTCATCTTTCTGGGTGTCATCCTTCATGGAGTCATCCTTCATGGAGTCCTTGGCTTTGGTGTCTTCTTCCACAGCCACGCAAACGGTGGTCGCAGCCAGTTGTTCGCGAGCGGCCACCACGGGTGCGGCTTTGCCTTTCAACTGTTCGGCGGCTTCGGCAAGGGTGAGATCTTTGTTTTTACTGACGTCGTCGACCGCTTGGCGGAAGAGTTCCACTTGATCGCGGTATTCCTTCACTTCCGCCTTGGCAAGCTGATCCTCAGCTTTGTTGAGTGAAGACAGTGCGTTATTGAGCTTTTTGCCTGCTTTCTCAGCATCAGCAACGGTTGACTCCGGTGTGAGTGCATTGACGGCGATCACGGCTGCATCAACATCAGCCTGAGCGGCACAAACCGCCTCAACACCTTCGGCCACCTTCACTTCATCCGTCGCCGCTTTTTTTTCAGCGGATTGGCAGGCAGCGAGGGCAAGGCCGAGAGCCAGAACGGCAGGGAGAACACGCAGTGAAGCCATGAAATCCTCTGATCGACGGTCGAAATGTAGTCAGATTTCCAGATGTGGACCGTGACGATCCCAAAGAGTTTCAGGGAGTTGGCTCCTTTTGAGTTTCCAGCGTCATGGTGAGACCAGGACCTGTGGACGCAGACGTCATGAGCGCCAATCTTCTCAAGGAGTCTGGGCCTCGGGAGGTGTTCTGCGGCCTGACATCGATCGTGTGGCTGCACCGCCGCATGCCCGATGCCTTTTTTCTGGTTGTGGGATCACGCACCTGCGCCCACCTGATCCAGAGCGCCGCCGGAGTGATGATCTTTGCCGAACCTCGCTTCGGCACTGCCATTCTCAGTGAGCGTGATCTCGCCGGACTGGCTGACGCCCACGACGAACTCGACCGCGTTGCCCGGGAACTTCTGATGCGGCGCCCAGAAATCCGCACGCTTTTTCTGGTGGGGTCCTGTCCCAGCGAGGTCATCAAGCTGGATCTGGCCCGAGCCGCCGAACGCCTCAATGAAGAGCTTCAGGGGCGCGTTCGGGTTGTGAATTATTCCGGGAGTGGTATCGAAACCACCTTCACCCAGGGGGAAGACGGGGCGCTGGCAGCCCTCGTGCCTCTGCTGCCGGCCAGCGAGTCCCGTCAGCTTCTCCTGGTGGGCACATTGGCTGATGCCGTGGAGGATCGCCTGATCCACCTCTTCTCAAAACTCGGCATCGAGAGCGTGCGCAGTCTCCCGCCGCGCCAGTCTTCCGAGTTGCCACCGGTGGGTTCCGGTACCACGGTGCTGCTGACACAGCCTTTCCTCACCGAGACCGCACGGTTGCTGCGTGATCGGGGTGCCACGGTGCTCAAGGCACCGTTCCCCCTCGGCGCTGAGGGCAGCAGGCGCTGGATGGAAGCCGCCGCAGCCAACTTCCAGTGTCCGGAAGCCAGCGTTCGGGCCGTGCTCGATCCTCTCGAAGCCAGGGCCCGGATCGCCCTCGCCCCCCATCGAGAGGTTCTGGCAGGAAAGCGCATCTTCTTGCTGCCGGAATCCCAACTTGAACTTCCCCTAGCCCGCTTTTTGCACAGGGAATGCGGCATGGACTTGGTGGAAGTCGGGGTTCCTTATCTCAATCGAGAGCAGATGGCCGAAGAACTGGCCTTGCTTCCTGATGGAACAACCGTGGTGGAGGGGCAGCACGTGGAACGGCAGTTGGATCGGGTGCGCGCAGGCCACCCGGATCTGGTGGTGTGCGGGATGGGGCTCGCCAACCCTTTGGAAGCGGAGGGGATCACCACCAAATGGTCGATCGAACTGGTGTTCAGTCCGATCCATGGCATCGACCAGGCAGGCGACCTTGCCGAATTGTTCTCCCGGCCACTGCACAGGCGCCAGTTGATTCATTCAGCCCTGCATCCACAAGCTTCCGACCACCCCGTCCACGCCTGAATCGATGGAATTAACCCTCTGGACTTATGAAGGCCCACCCCATGTGGGAGCCATGCGCATTGCCGCCTCGATGCACGGGGTTCACTATGTGCTCCATGCACCGCAGGGCGACACCTATGCCGATCTCCTCTTCACGATGATCGAACGCCGCGGGCAGCGACCACCGGTGACCTACACCACCTTTCAGGCCAGGGATCTGGGAGGCGACACGGCGGAACTGGTCAAGCGGCACGTGCAAGAAGCGGCGGATCGCTTTCAACCCGATGCGTTGCTTGTGGGAGAAAGCTGCACAGCTGAATTGATCCAAGACCAGCCTGGTGCGTTGGCACAGGGAATGGGCTTACCCATGCCTGTGGTCACCCTGGAGCTGCCCGCCTACAGCAAGAAAGAAAACTGGGGAGCCTCTGAGACCTTTTACCAACTGATGCGCGGCCTGCTCAAACAGTCTGTGCCGCCCCAACCGACGCACGACGTGCAGGCCTGGAAGCATGAGGGGCGTCGCCCGCGGGTGAATCTGCTGGGACCATCCCTGCTTGGTTTCCGCTGTCGAGACGATGTGCTTGAAGTGCAGCGACTGCTGTCGCTGCATGGCATCGACGTCGGCGTTGTCGCTCCTCTGGGTGCGGGAGTGGAGGACATCCTTCGGCTCCCCCAGGCCGACCTGAATGTGTGTCTTTATCCGGAAGTGGCTGAATCCAGCTGCAGCTGGCTGCACCGCAATTTCGGCATTCCGTTCAGCAAAACGGTGCCGATCGGGATGGGGGCAACCCACGACTTTCTCGTTGAGGTGCATGCCTTGCTGGGGATGGCTCCCCCGGAAGCTGCCGAGGGATACCAGCGATCCCGGATGCCCTGGTACTCCGAGTCGGTGGACTCCACGTACCTCACGGGCAAGCGGGTGTTCATCTTCGGGGACGGCACCCACGCCATTGCCGCAGCGAGGATCTGCAGCGAAGAACTGGGATTCACCGTGGTGGGACTGGGGTCTTACAGCAGGGAAATGGCCAGACCTGTGCGCGCAGCCGCCAAAAAGCTGGGTCTCGAGGCCCTGATCTGTGACGACTATCTCGCGGTCGAGGCCGCCATGGCCGAGGCGGCTCCTGAACTGGTCCTGGGCACCCAGATGGAGCGGCACAGCGCCAAACGACTTGGCATTCCCTGCGCTGTGATCAGCACGCCGATGCATGTTCAGGATGTTCCGGCCCGCCTCAGCCCTCAGATGGGGTGGGAAGGCGCCAATGTGATTTTCGATGCCTGGGTGCACCCCTTGATGATGGGTCTGGAAGAGCACCTCATCGGCATGTTCCGCCACGACTTCGAGTTTGTGGATGGACACCAGAGTCATCTGGGTCATGCAGGCGGTGCGGGCGCCGACAACAACCACGGCACTGAGAGCGTGCGCGCATCTGGCTGCCAGGATGAAGCCCCATCAGGGCAATTGGTTTGGACCGCTGATGGCGAAGCAGAACTGAAGAAAATCCCATTCTTTGTGCGTGGAAAAGTTCGGCGCAATGCTGAGTCGTATGCCAGGACGGTGGGATGCAAGGAAATCAGCAGCGAAACGCTCTATGACGCCAAAGCCCACTTCAAGGCATGAGCATTTTCACTCAATTATTTAAGCCAATCAACCAATAATCAACAGCCAAGCTAAAGCTTCTGAAAGCAGATCTTTCATTTCCCGGTGAATCACAGACAGAACACATCCACTGCTGTTGAATGACAATGATCCATTGTGCGAAGGTCGCTGCATGACCACGACCCTGAAGCGTCCTGTTGACGGCGACGGCAGTGTGCAGGTCCATCAGGACCCCTCCGTCAACATCGAAGAGGAAACCCTGGTGATTGCCGTTTACGGCAAGGGAGGCATCGGCAAATCAACCACCTCGTCCAACCTTTCGGCCGCGTTCTCCAAGCTGGGCAAACGGGTGCTGCAGATCGGCTGCGACCCCAAGCACGACAGCACCTTCACCCTCACCCACAAAATGGTGCCGACGGTGATCGACATCCTTGAGGAAGTCGACTTCCACAGCGAGGAGTTGCGTCCGGAGGACTTCGTTTTCTCCGGCTTCAACGGTGTGCAGTGCGTTGAAAGTGGTGGTCCTCCGGCTGGGACGGGCTGTGGTGGTTATGTCACCGGCCAGACGGTGAAATTGCTGAAGGAGCACCACCTGCTGGAAGACACCGACGTGGTGATCTTTGATGTGTTGGGTGATGTGGTGTGTGGTGGTTTCGCCGCCCCGCTGCAGCACGCCAACTACTGCCTGATCGTGACGGCCAACGATTTCGATTCGATCTTCGCGATGAATCGGATCGTTCAGGCGATTCAGGCCAAAGCCAAGAACTACAAAGTGCGGCTTGGCGGCGTCGTGGCCAACCGCTCGGCGGACACCGATCAGATCGACAAGTTCAACGAACGCACGGGCCTGCGCACCATGGCCCACTTCAAGGATGTGGATGCGATTCGTCGATCCCGGCTGAAGAAGTGCACGATTTTCGAGATGGATGATGACGACGAAGCGGTGCAAGCTGTCCGTGAGGAATACCTGCGCCTCGCTCAGAACATGCTCGACAACGTGGAGCCCCTCGAAGCCACATCCTTGAAGGATCGGGAGATCTTCGACCTCCTCGGCTTCGACTGATCAGAGTCCCACCAACCGCATCGACAGGTCCCAGACCCGCCGAGCGGTGTCTGGGTCGGTGGCCTTGTCAGAAAGCTCCTGGCTGAACTGCTGTCCATCCTTCTTCTGGCGGTTGCCCCAGCTCCAATGCACGCCGGATTCGGCGAAGTCGGGATTGGCGACCACATCCGCCACGCGTTCTCCGGCTAAGGCCTGGGAGACGTAACCGCCGGTGATGTTTTTCTGGAACCAGGGAAAAATCGTCTGAAAGGCCTTGGGGGTGTTGCGGAACAGAGGGGAGTCCGCCACGCAGCCTGGGTAAAGCGAGGTGAAGGTGATCCCCGTCTCCCCGTGCAAGCGACGATGCAGCTCCTGGGTGGTGATCATGTTGCAGAGCTTGCTGTCTTTGTAGGCCTTGCCGGGCTTGAACGGCTTGCCGCTGGCCATGGCAATCGGGTCTTTGAAGCCAGCCTCAAACCCGGACAAGTCCCCAAGATCCGCCGGTGCGGGGATGGGAATCTTGCCCCCCAGCTCCTTCGAGTTGGCTGTCACGGTGCCCAGGATCACCACCCGCCTAGAGGGATGGCTGGAGTTCTGCAGACGGCCCAACAGCAGCTGCACCAACAGGAAATGGCCGAAGTGATTGGTGGACATTGAGATCTCGTAGCCCTGAGGCGAACGCTCCGGCTGCTTCAGCTTCGGTTTGTACACAGCGGCGTTGCACACCACGGCATCCAATCGATCCGGCAAGGCATCCACCGCTCGGCGCACACTGTCGAGATCGCCCAGATCCATCAACACGTGCTGAAGCCGCTCCTTGGGCAGGTCCATCGCATCAGCCGCCGCCGCGGCCCTCTGGGGGCTGCGGTTGGCAGTGATCACCGTCCAGCCCCGCTTCACCAGAGCACAAGTGGCATTCAGGCCCACACCTGACGTGGTGCCGGTGATCAGAACGGTGCCGGGCATGGACATCTCAAAACCCTTGGAAGAAAGCCAGTCTGCCCTTCAATGCTGCAACCCTCAGCGCTGGATCACGAAACTCAGCGCCAAATCACCCTCAGACGGTTCGGTGCAATCCATTGATCCTGCTCATCCATCAAACGCTCATCACCACCAAGGGTGAACAACGTGTCGAAACGCCGCTGCAATGACTGAAGTTTGGAGGTCTCGACGTCGACAACCGCAGCCATCTCACCATGGCGATCCAGTCGCTCCTGGTAAGCCACCGACAGACGAAACAAGCTGACCACACCCAGGAGGGTGAGGCCGAGCTTTACAGCCAACGCCAAGGAACTGCACACCAGTTCCCTGCGATCGTTTTGATGCTGGAGAAGCGCGGCGAGAGAGGCCGCATCCGTTGGCTTGGGAACTGCGTTTTGCATGTCCGCTTGTAACGCAGAGAACACACCCTGCCAAGGGGACAAGCGTGCAGCCTTCGGGTGCGCTCAAGCGCGGTAGAGGCTGACGCAAAGACGAACGGCAAGCACCCCTGCGTGGGCAGCGACCACGAGAGCAATGAAGATTTCGGCCTGGGTGATGGAGCTGACCATGTCGGACCTGGAAACCCTTGCATTCTTCCGCCTCGCCCCCGTCAAACGCCATCATTCGCAAAGGCCTGTCACACCTTTATGGAAGCCGGATGCCACCAGCCTTCGCTGACCGTTACCGCCGATGCGATCCAGCGGCTGGATCTAAAGGCCCTTGTCCAGTGGATGGATCAGCCCCTGTCCAAGCTATTGAACAACGGGGCTGTTCTCGAGCTCAACTACGAATGGCCCCGTCCGCCGGAAGATCCTCGGGAGCTCAGTGAATGTGCCGAACCCAGGCTTTGGGCGCTACGCGCTGATGCCCGCTATCCCTGGCTTCCCCTGCTGTTGGATCGTCCCAAGGGATGCCTCATCCAGCATGTGGCCATGCTGGTTCCCCATGATTTTCGCCCCAGCGAAGGAATCCGCTTCGACCCCCAGGCACTCGAGCTCTGGGTCACGCACCGGTTGATGGTGCTGGATCAACTGGGGGCAGAGGCCGGGGTTCCCGGACATCAACGCGGCAACCTCTCCCTAATGGCCGCAAGCCTGGGCTTCGAGCTGGACGCAGGCTTCTGGGAGCTGCTGGACCGGGCGCGATGACCCGTGGAACACCCCACACACACTGGTGTTGGCCGGTGCTGGCTGCAGTGCTTCTCCAGGGCTGCTGGAGGCGGACGCCACTGGAACAAGTCGTCCCATCCCCTGCATCAGCAGAGGCCTCCAGCCTCGAGCGTCGATCAAAACCAAAAGTGCGGAGCACGCAGCCACCAGGACAGCTCGGCCCCACCCAGGAACTCCTTGCCACGCTGAGCTCAGCCTCCCTGTCGCTGACGGCTCAGCGCACGCAGCGCCAACGTCCTGATGGAGAACGCCTCTGGACCCTGGAGCTCCACCAGAAGGAACGACTCTTGGCCCGCTGGGAAGCCGTGAGCGGATTTGCCTCCAGCCAATCCCTCGATCGCCGTTGGTCTCCAGGCAACGGCGCCCCTCTTCCCTCAGGCCTGTACTCCCTGGGTCTGCCTGAAGCCTGGGGAGATGACATCTGGTTCACCCTCACGCCCCGTTTCGAAACGACCCGCTCGGGCTTGGGCATCCATGGATGCAACCCCGGCAGTGGCTGCGTTTGTCTTCCCGATCGCGCCACACTCGTGGCCCTCGCCAACTGGGCCAAAGCAGTGCCGATTCAAACGCTGACTGTGTTGAATTGATTGCTGCATGAAACAGCAATCAGAACGCGAACACTCCAGGCGTGGCGCGCAACACACTGGCAGGGATGTTGGATGACTAAAAAAGTGAAGGCTGAAGCGGTTTGATGAACGTCAACATCTGGATGATCATCGGCTTTCTGTTGGCGGCTTATTCAGTGGTTGCCAACGACTCGTTGCAGACACTCGGCACCTACATCGCCTCGAACAAGAAACGCACCCCAAAAGCAGTGCAGATGCTGTTCATCTGCAGCGTCACGATCGTCGTGTTGATGCTCGGCTGGTTGATTAACGGCGGCGATCCGGCCTGGGGACGGCTGGAGAAATTCCCGATTCCTGAAACCTTCACCTGGGTCTATGCCCTCCCTCCACTGGCAGTGCTGGGCCTCACCGCCTGGGGTGCACCGGTGAGCACATCCTTCCTGGTGCTTTCCGCATTTGTTCCCAAGAACATCCCCAAACTTCTTGAAAGTTCGCTCTCCGGTTACTTCTTGGCGTTCTGCCTCGGTCTGGCGGCCTGGGGACTTGGTATGTGGCTGCTGGAGCGTTGGGTGTTCCGCCGGACCCAGGAAGGCAAGGATTTCAACAGGGTTTGGTACGGCCTGCAGTGGTTCTCCACCGGCTTCCTCTGGAGCATGTGGATGGTGCAGGATCTCGCCAACATTTTCGTCTTCCTTCCCCGCGAGCTTGGGTTATTCCCGATGCTGGTCTGCACCGCCATCCTCTGCATCGGGCTGTGTGTGCTCGTCGCTATCGGCGGCGGTCCGATTCAGGGTGTTCTGCGCAGCAAAACCAACACCGCCGACCTGCGTTCGGCCACGGTGATCGACTTCATGTTCGGACTTTGCCTGCTGTACAAGGCATTTCTGAGCACCTTCCCGTTGAGCACAACGTGGGTGTTCCTGGGTTTGCTGGGTGGTCGTGAAATTGCCCTGCGCATCAAAGAACAGGAATTCGAGTACGTCTTCACCAACCGATCCGGAGGCAGTCTCGGCAAAATCATCGGCAGTGATCTTTGGAAAGCATTCATCGGCGTGATTGTTAGCCTGGTGATCGCCCTTGGCCTGCAGCCTCTGATCGCCTGGACTGGCGGCTGAGTTCAATTCAGGGGTAGCGCGAGGGCGATGGCCCGTCGTCCGCTGTCGATGGCCAGCACCAAGGCCAGGAGCCGTAAAAGCCAGGCCAACATTCCCGGCCTAACCCGATCCAGGCGGGATGCAGTCCACTGGGCCGAAACTGCAGCAACGCCTCCGAGCAGCAATCCCATCGAGGCCAATCCCCGTCCTTCCTGGAGAAACTGGAGCGACGCTGCACTGGCCGAACAGGCCACGGCCAACGTGCTCAGTCGAATGGCCTGACGGATGGGCATCGACAATCCACTCACCATCAGGGGCACCATCAACAGCCCTCCACCCAGGCCAAGCAGTCCTCCGGACAGACCCGCCACAGCGCCGACAGCCGACAACCCCCAGGGCGATGGCCCCTGCCCATCACTCGTCGGAGATGCTTCACGATCAGCTCGGATTGAGCCAGCCAAAACGAGATACAACAGGGCCTGCAGGGCCAAGAGGTGCCAGCCGGCCACCAAACCACCAAGGCGACTGAAGATCAATGCGGTCGCAAAGGCCGTCAGGCCAATCACCAGGCCAGGCTGCAGCGGCAAGGAACGGCTCCGCCAGTGGGTGAAACTGCCACCGATGGCGGTGGGAACAATGGCGAAGGTGCTCGTGGCGAGGGCCTGATGCGGAGTGAGGCCCATCCAAAGCAGCAGGGGCGCGAAAATCAACCCGCCGCCGATGCCCAGCAGGCCTGCCAGAGCTCCCGCGAGCAGTCCCATCGGCAGAACCACTAGACCTTCTGCCAATGTCATCGCTGCCATGACGCTGCCTGCATCTTGCCCGTCCGGCGGACGCTGCCCAGCTCGGCTTGTGCCGACCCAGACCCGCAGCGGTGCTGAACAGATGGCCCTCGACACCCTGCTGCTGGAGCAGAGCTGCAGCAGCAGGGCTGATGCCCTGATTTTGCGTTTCTATCGATGGAGTCGCCCCACCCTCTCCTTAGGACGCCACCAGGGTCCCCCAACCGACCTGTGGCGGCAGCTCGCCGCGCGCGGTGACTTGGATTTGGTGCGGCGCCCCAGCGGAGGTGGTGCCGTGCTGCATGCAGGCGGACTCACCTATGCCCTGATCTGGGCCAATCCCCCCCGTCAACGCCGACAGGCTTATCTCCAGGTGAACCAATGTCTTCAGGAGGGACTGAAGGCTCTGGGTCTCCATCTCAAACCGGGCACGGCTGCGGCGGACAGGATCACGGCTGACTGTTTCGCCCAGTCCACAACGGCTGATCTGGTCGATTCCCGCGGCTGCAAACGCATCGGCAGTGCCCAATTCTGGAAACGGGGTCAGCTGTTGCAGCACGGGGAAATACCCCTCGCTCCTCCTGAGGGCCTCTGGGAGGCTGTGTTTGCAACCTCGCCCCCCTGCTGGACGCCTTCGGCCCCCTCGGCAGCAAGCCTTGAACTTGCCCTCCAGCAGTCATTCCAAAGGCTCAGCCTCGATCTGGAATGGCGCAGGGAAGCCCTCTCCCCAAGAGAGCTTCAGCGGATGAACGCACTCGCGAACCGCTACAGCCTCGAGTCTGTTCAGGCCTGAGGATCGAGAAGGCCTGAAGCTTGCATGCTGTTGACCACTTGCAGCAAGGGCAGACCAAGGGGGTAGGTGTTGTTCCGCCTCGCGCTTTCCAACATGGCATCGGGAAGTTTCACGGCCAGCCCTCGAAGCACGGCTTCACCAAGCTCACTGCGATCCAGGGTGCCGTCGGGGAGACCTGCAGGGCTGAGCACGAGCAAACGTCCCTGTTCGCTCTGCTCCAGAGCGAGCACCGCCTTCCAAAGAGGCGATGACTGTTGGATGGACGGCAAACGGTCGAGGGGCTGGAGATGATCACTGATGGTCTGCCGATCCCACTGCTGCACGGGCAAATCCCTCAGAGGTTGATCGGTAATGAAGCCGACCCAACGACCGTCCTTGCAGACCAGCACCCAATCGGAAAGGCGAGGTTGATCGCTATCCACAGCCCCAAGCCTCATGTGGCTCAGCGTGCGCAGAGGCTGATCGGCTTCAACAACACGAAAGTGTCGGGATGCCGTCTTACCGACCGTTTCTTTTTGAAGAACCTGCTGCAAAGCCAGGGTTTGGGTTTGGCTGCGTGAAGCGCCCATGCCGAACCAGCCGAGCATCACCAACCAGAGGCCTGTCCAAACGCCCCCTTTGAACATCAGCCAGAAGCCGATCATCATGGCCAGCAGCGACAAACAACGGCCGCTGGCTGTCGCCACCTGAATGCCTTTGCGCTGACTGCCCGTCCACTGCCAAACCAAAGCTTTGAGAATCAGGCCGCCATCAAGAGGCAAGCCAGGCAGCAGGTTGAACAAGGCCAAAATCAGGTTGAGCCAGCCGAGCTGGGTGACCAAATTTCCCAGCAGAGGATTCACGTGGTCAGCTGCATGCATGCTGGCCAGCAGAGCGGCAGCAAGTATCAGGCTCACAGCGGGGCCAGCTGCAGCGACGCGCAAGGCACCCATCGGTGTGGGGCATTCCTTTTCAACTCTGGCCACCCCACCGAGAAGGAAGAGGGTGATGCTGCTGACCTTCACCCCTTCGCGGAGCGCCATCACCGAATGCCCTAGCTCGTGCAGAAGAACGGAGACGAAGAGGAGCAGGGCAGTCAGAAATCCCGTCAACCAGCTGGCCCAGACAAGGCCTTGTGCTGCGGGAAGTTGGGCGACCTCGCGCTGAAACGCCAAGGTGAACAGCACCAGAATGATGAACCAGCTGGGGTGGACCCGCAGTGGGATGCCACCGATGCGCATCAGTTGCCAGCCATCACCCAAGAGATTCACCGGCGAAGCCGGTCGGCATCAATTCCATGATCCTAGAAAGGATTGCGATCGCCGCTTTTCGCCATGGCTGGCCTGGACCTGCACCTCAAAATCTGCGGTCTGACCGACAGCGATCAAGCTTGCGCTATCGCTGCGATGGGGGTGCAGGCCATCGGCGTGATCGGCGTGGAGGGAACCCCTCGCTACGTCGCGCCCGAGAAGCGCAGGGAGATTTACGCCAAGCTGGCCTCTCATTCCGATGTTGAGCGCGTTTGGGTGGCCGCTGACCCCGACGACAACACACTCGATGAACTCTTGAGTGGTGAGGGAATGCCGTCGGTGGTTCAGCTGCATGGTGAGGAATCACAGGCACGCTGCGCAGACCTTCGGGCTAAGTACCCGAGCATCCGCTGGTGGAAAGCCTTACGCCTCCGGGATGATGCTGATCTTGAGGCGATCCACCGCTACACCCACCACGTGGATGCACTGCTCATCGATGCCTGGAGCTCCCAGCAACTGGGGGGCACAGGGCACCAACTGAACCCGATCTGGCTGAACAAAGTCCAGATGCACCTCAAGGGAGGAGCTCCCTGGTGGCTTGCCGGCGGAATCTGCGCGGAGTGGGTGCCCAACCTCGACAGCGTGCATCCCTTCGGCCTTGATGCATCGAGTCGATTGGAAATCAGCCCCGGCGTGAAAGATCTCGCTCGGGTGCAAGCGCTCGTGGCTTCTCTTGGAGACAGAGCTCGCAGGCTTGGATAGGTTGAATCCCTGATGCCCCCAGCTTGATGATTCGGCTGTCACCCCTGCTTCTGGTTTTGATGGCAGGACTGCCGGTAGGGATGTCAGCCCAGGGCCTGCTGCCGGGTTGCCGTCTCGAAAACGGCAGCCTTCAGTGCGTTCCAGGACTCACTGCCAGTCCCCAGAAGCAGATTCAGGTTTTGGAAGGCCAGATCAATCGTGACGTCCAAAGCGAAGGCCACATCGAACAAGCGATCGAAGGGTTGAAGCGCTTTGAACTGATCGGCAAAGCCAGGGAAGGACAACTGATCAAAGCTGAGCTGATGCTTCAAGGTGGGGGGTTCGATGAAGTTCACATCCACTGGTATCGACGCAACAACCAGGGAAACTGGCAGCTGGTCAATACCGTCCGTGAAAGCAGCTACCGCATTCAACCCAGTGACCGCGGACATCAATTGATGGCCGTTCTTGTCGTCAAAACCTCAGATGGAAAGGTGCAACGGATTTCGAGCAACGTGCTGGGACCCGTCACCGATTGACCGTTGAGGGCCATCGTTGGCCCACTCCCTATCAGGTGCTGAGAAGCGCTTCTTGCTGACGCACGAGTTCAAAGAATTCCTGCTTCAAGCTGGGGTCATGGCGGAAATCACCGCGAACCACTGAATTCACCATGCTGGTTTGGGGCTCTTTCACACCCCGCCATTTCATGCAGTAGTGCTGAGCTTTGATGATGATGCCCAAGCCCTGGGGTTCGCACAGTCGCTCGATCTCGTCGGCAAGAATCATCACCGCCTCTTCTTGGATGTGAGGCCTTGAAAACACCCAATCGGCAACGCGGGTGAATTTCGACAGTCCGATGACTCGCTCTCCGGGCTTGATACCAATCCAGCAGTTACCCATGATGGGCACCAGGTGGTGAGAACAGGCCGAGCGCACTGTGATGGGCCCAACGGTATAAATTTCATCCAGGCGCTTCACATTGGGGAAGCTGGCAACTTTCGGCTGCTGGTGATATCGGCCCTTGAACACCTCGTGCAGGTACATCTTCGCCACACGCTCGGCTGTCTCGGCGGTGTTGTGATCGTTCTCGATGTCGATCACAAGAGAATGCAGCAAATCGCGGACACGGTCCGCCACCTCAACCTGCAAGGCATCAAGTTCTCCAGGAAGGAGATGGTCTGCCACATTGTCGTTGGCAAGGAACGACACATCCCGTTCCCGCAATCGTGCACGAATCCGATCAGACACACGGGATTGAAGCGCCGAAAGCTTTGCGTTCTGGCTGGCGGAACCGTTGCCGTTTGTGGAGACAGGGAGAGTTGAAGTCATATCAAACTGTGATCAGAAAGCGCCGGTGGCCGGCATCAGAGTGAGGTCTTCGATGACCTGTGTGGCAGGTTGCTGAGCAAGATGCAGGAGTGCGGACGCTGCCTGATTCACGGGCAGCATCGCACGGCGATCGAAAGTGCTGTCGACTGTAGGGGAATCCCACAGTGACGTATCCACAGCACCAAGCGTGAGTGTGCAGGCACGGATCCCGTTGCCACGTTCCTCTTCCGCCAAGCAACGGGTGAAGCTGGCGAGGGCTGCTTTGACCGTGCAGTAAGCCCCCCAACCAGGGAAGGCATTGTGTGCGGCATGGCTGCTCACATTGATGACGAGGCCACCCGCGGGTCGCATGGCGGGAACCACAGCAGCGCAAACCTGAAAGACACTGGTGAGATTGAGCTGCATCAGCCACTCCCAGCGATCAAGCGGCATGGCAAGCAAGTCACCCGTGTAAGCCGCACCCGCATTGTTGATCAGAACCGAGGGGCGAAGTCCCTGGCTAAGGAGTTCGTTGAGGCCAGGAGCGATCGCTTCAGAATCCGTGAGGTCGATGGCGCGATAGGCAACGCGGCTGCCACTGGTGGACAATTCAGCCGAGAGCGACTGAAGCGCCGCCTCACTTCGAGACACCAGAAGCAGATCCCACCCGGCTGCGGCAAAGGCTTTGGCGGCAGCATGACCAATACCGCGGGATGCACCTGTGATCAGTACGGAAGGCAATGGATCCGTGCAAGCCGAGGCACCCTACTCAGCCATGAGGGCTTCTGGTGATCAATCATCAAGAAATTGCCCCATGGCCCGGAATTTGCGGTAGCGCTGCTCTTTCAATGCGTCCTCGGAGAGCTGCAGAAGACCCTCAAGATTGCGGGTCAGGGCCTCCTTCAAGATCTCGCCAGCCTCCAATGGAGCCCAGTGATTGCCACCAACGGGCTCAGGAAGCACCTCATCCACCACACCGAGGCTGAGCAGATCCGGACCGGTGATCTTGAGCGCCGAAGCTGCTTCGGACGCTTTTCCTGCATCACGCCAAAGAATGGATGCGCAGGCCTCGGGACTGGCAACCGTGTAAACACTGTGCTCGAACATCAGCAGCTTGTCGGCGACGCCAATCCCTAAGGCGCCCCCGGAGCCGCCCTCTCCAATCACGGTGGCAATGATGGGCACTCTGAATCGGAACATCTCGCGCAGGTTCACCGCGATCGCTTCCCCTTGCCCCTGCTCTTCAGCCAACAGACCGGCATAGGCGCCGGGTGTATCGATGAACGAAAGGATGGGCAGCCCAAAGCGATTGGCATGGTCCATCAGACGCAGGGCCTTGCGATAGCCGCCGGGGGTGGCCATTCCAAAGTTGCGCGCCACGTTTTCTTTCGTGTCCCGTCCCTTCTGATGTCCGATCAACAGCACGGCACGATCGCCCAGGCGACCAATGCCTCCGATCAAGGCCTGATCGTCACTGCCGCGCCGATCACCATGGAGCTCCACCCAGTCGTCGCAGAGCATCTGGATGTAGTCCAGGGTGCTTGGGCGGTGGGGATGACGCGCGACTTGAATCTTTTGAGCTGGCGTGAGGGACTTAAAAATCTCCTCGCGACGGCGCGCAGCAAGCGTTTCGAGCTGATGAAGCTGGGGGCTGACATCAACCTCGGAGTCGCGCGCACGCTGCCGGATCTGTTCAATCTGCTGCTCAAGTTCAACCAGGGGTTTCTCGAACTCGAGCAGCGGACGGCGTGGCATGGCGGATCAAGAGAGTGAGGTCAGGCGACTGCAGCCTGCGGCAGGCCCTGCAGATTGAGGGTGGTGAAACCGTGGCGAACGGAGGCCCCACCGATGAAATCCATTTTCTCAAGGGTGATGTTGTTGCGCCCCCAGCTGAAGTTGGTGTGGTGCGACTCAAACTCGAGAAGCATGGCCTCGGCGAAGCACGCAAACATCTGACGCTGAGGTTTCTCCATCTCGGCGATTTCCATCATCGACCATCCGATGTCGGTGAAGAATTCAACAATCCCCCCCTTCAGAACGTGAATGCCTTTGGCAGCCACACGAGCATCGAGGTTTTTGGGATAACCGCCATCAATCATCAGACAGGGAGTCTTCAGTCGCGATGTATCAATCTCCAGGGTTCGAGGCATGCTGGCGACCCAAACCACCACATCCGCTTCTGGCAGGGCGTCTTCAAGGCTGAGAATCCGACCGCCACCCAGCTCTTCCCGAAGCTCTTCGAGGGGTTTCTGTTGCCGGGCAACGAGCAGCAATTCGGCCACACCGGTGCGGGACGAGAGCCAGCGACAGACGGCACTGCCGATATCGCCGGTTGCTCCAACAACTGCCACGGAGGCCTTTTTGAGATCAATCCCTAAAGCGGGAGCGTTGTTTTCAACCTGACGGCAGATCACCCAGGCTGTGTGGGTATTGCCCGTAGTGAAGCGCTCCCAGGCCAGGGTTGTACTGCGCACGTGCTGATGCTGCAGCAGGTTGAAATTCTCAAAGATGATCGACGTGAAGCCGCCAAGAGCTGTGATGTCGATGCCCTTTTTCTGGGCGAGCTCCATGGCATTGAGCACCTTGCGGCGTGCCGTCTTGAAACGGCTGAGCATTTCCGGCACGAAGCAGGAATCGATGTAGGCACCCTGAATGGTTCGCCCCGTGGCGCTGGTGACCTCAACGTGCTCCACCAGCTGAGGAGGGGCGCTGCACCACACATCGAGGTCACCCTCGGCGATGTGATCGAACCCAAGTTCGGAAGCCTTCCGCCTGGCGGCTTCAAAACTTGTGGAATGTCCGATCAGACCAAACATGTGACGCCAACGGTCGTGTGTGAACGCATGAAACAGAACCGCACCCCATGGTGGGCTGATCGATCATCGTCCCACGTTGGCACGTGTTCTGGACAACGTGCCTGTGGGCGAACCGGACCGAACCAAGGGGCCTGAGGTTCAGATGGAGAGAGCCGCAGCAGCCATCCGAGCGATGTCCCGGGATGTGAAACCAATCTCTTCGAGCGCCTCCTGGTAGGCGATGAGGAAATCCTCGATGAGATCTTCCTTCTCCATCTTGAGAACAGCGGCGTCCTTAGCCACCTGCTCGAGCATGGAGCGAATCAGGGGAAGATTCACTTTGTTGGCTTCCATCAGCTCCTCGCGGCTCGCTTCGAAGTTGGCTTTCAGCCACTCCTGCCCGTAGTTGAGGTGGGTGTATTCATCCTTCACCACCCCCTCAGTGATCTTGCGAGCAAAGGGATCAGCGACAGGGATGTAGATGTGATAAGCGGAAATCGCAAAGGCTTCAATCAACAACGCCTGAATGAGCAGGCATGTCACCACCTTGCCCTCTTTCAGAGCTGTCTGGAAATTGCCGTGGAGAGGCCCAAAGAACTCCTTCGCGAAAGGCATATCAGCCTCCACACCAAGATTCCGTCCACAGGACATGAAGCCCTTCATGTGCTTCATCTCCATCCTGGCCAGTCGTGCCAGCTCATCCGCCTGCTCGGGGATCAGAGTGCCAAGGGAGATGTAGTTGTCGTGAGCCTCCTGCTCACCTTCGATCACGATCGCGTTGATACGGCTATACGCGTCCTTGTACGCCTCGCTGGAGAAGTCGGGGAGAGCCTGGACGGATCCAGCCTGCCCATCTAGGACGGCGACCTCGGAGGTGACAGGGGTCGGCATGGATCGTTCCAAACTATTCAGTGCGACCGACTGTAACCAGAGCCACCACTTATGGCTGCATGGTTGATGGTCCTCTCACACGCCTGGCATCGGCAGTAGGGGGCCAATCAGAACGCATCAAACTGCTGAAAAGGCTGATCCAGTGCTCCATCAGGGTGGTCTTCAGACGCTCTCCAAGAGAGTCGTCGGCTCCGCGCGTGTCTCCAACAACGCCGCTGCTGCTGATGTCGGCTGTGAACCAGGCGTAAGGGGCAGCCCCCTCAAGACTCCACCCCTCAGGGATGGGAATGGCGGAGTCGAGTCCATCGCAGGGCCGCTCCGGTCCGACGAGTTCCGGTGCGAGGGCCAGCATCAGACTGGTTTCCGCAAGCCCTGCATGCAATCCGTTCTGCAGCTCCATGCTGGGGATCAGGTCCTCGAGCCCAGGAACACCACTCCAGAGGAAGCAGGGCAGCACGGCCATCGATGGAGCGCGGGCTGCCAGCTCCCTGGCCGCTGTCTGCAGCAATCCGATCTGTCCTCCATGGGCGTTGAAGAGCACCAGTCGCTTCACCCCCTGGTCAGCCATCTGCTCCCCCACCTCCACAACCAGGCGAATCAACAGATCAGCACTCAGGCTCAAGGTGCCAGGAAACCCTCGGTGTTCCGGAGACAGGCCAATCGACTGCGGAGGCAGCGCCAAGATCGGCCAGGCGTCCGGCAGAGACTCCAGCACGAGGGAGAGGATCCGCTCCGCGAACAGAGCATCCGTGGCCAGAGGCAGCTGAGGACCGTGCTGCTCCAGTGCTCCGAAGGGCCAGACCAGGGTTGAACGGTCCTCACGCAGGCGCGAGGCCGCCTCAGGCCAATGCAAGTGATCCAGACGTCGCGAGCTGTGGGTTTCCGAGCTCTCCATCGACTCTTCACCATCTCCTGTCAAAATGGCCGACCAAGGACGACGGGTCCCATGGCCGGCACAGAACGTCAGAATTCATCTTCAGAGTCCAGAAAGGCAGCGGCCCCGGCAGCTCAGCCACCGAAGAAACCCTTGCAGGTGATGCATATCAGCAAGCGTGAGGAGCAGGACCGTCTGCGCCGCGAAGCGCAAGAAGCAAGAGCGGCGGCAGACGCTGCAGCAGCGAAAGCTGCCCAACTCGAACAAGCGGCCCTCGAGGCCGGCACATCCCTGGCACCTCCTCCGCAGCCAGCGGCCCCTGCAGCTCCCCGTGTCGCGGAGCCGGAGGTACCTCGATCGCCTGATGACGATGATTTCGGCGGCATGACCATGGCCGATCTCATGGGTGGATCCAAGCCGCGCCAGAAGCCCACGCAAAAGCAGCAGGCCCCTGGCTCACTTCAGCGCAGCGTGGATGACTTCGATTTTGATGAGGATGCCTTCCTGGCTGCCCTCGACGAAAACGAGCCCGTGGGCACGACGGGCGATGTGGTCACCGGAACGGTGATCGGCATGGAAAGCGATGGCGTGTATGTCGACATCGGCGGCAAGGCCCCTGGCTTCATGCCCAAAAGTGAGTGCGGCCTGGGCGTGATCACGAATCTCAAAGAGCGTTTCCCGAAAGGCTTAGAAATCGAGGTCCTGGTGACCCGGGAACAAAATGCTGATGGCATGGTCACCATCAGCTGCAGAGCCCTGGCACTGCGTCAGAGCTGGGACAAGGTGAAGCAGCTCGAGAAAGAAGGCAAAGTGGCGCAGGTGAAGGTGAGTGGCTTCAACCGAGGAGGCGTCACCTGTGATCTCGAGGGCCTGCGCGGCTTCATCCCCCGATCACAGCTGCAAGAGGGCGAAAACCATGAGGCACTCGTTGGTAAAACCCTTGGTGTCGCCTTCCTCGAGGTCAATCCGGAAACCCGAAAGCTTGTGCTCTCGGAGAAAAAAGCCGCAACGGCTGCCCGTTTCGCCGAGCTGGAAGTCGGTCAGCTGGTGGAAGGACACGTGGCAGCCGTGAAGCCTTACGGACTGTTCATCGATCTCGGAGGCATCAGCGGACTCCTTCACCAGTCGATGATCACCGGGGGCAGCCTGCGCTCATTGCGAGAGGTCTTCGACCAAGGCGATACCGTCAAGGCACTCATCACCGAGCTCGACCCTGGACGCGGCCGGATTGCTCTGAACACGGCCATGCTCGAGGGGCAGCCCGGCGAACTCCTGATCAATCGTGACGCTGTGATGGCGGAAGCTGCCGAACGTGCCAATAGAGCTCGTAACGTCCTCAGGCAGCAAGAACAGTCAGCTGGATGATCACCGCTCCACAGACAGCCGGGAACAACGGAGAGCGATCCTCGGCACCGAAGCAGGCTGACTGGGAACTGGACTTTTATTCGAGACCCATTCTCGAAGCCGATGGGAAAAAGCGATGGGAGCTCCTCATCACAAGCACTCCCACCCCATCAGCGCCGGACTGTTTTCGGTTCGAGAAACGCTGTCCTGCCGGTGATGTGAACTCCACCTGGCTGGCATCAGCTCTCCGCGAAGCGCTGGACACGGCCCAGACACACGGGTGGATGCCTCCAAGGCGTTTACGGACCTGGCGCAGCGCGATGCGCACCATGGTGCAGCGGGCCGCCGGCGAGCTCGAATTGGAAATGATCCCGAGCCGAAGAACCTATGCACTCCTCGACTGGCTGGAGGAACGAGAGCGCGATCTCTATCCCCTAGACAAGGGATACATGGCTGGCCCGCTCGCGCCACCTCCCGCACCGATCGCCACCCCTCCACTGCCCCTGCCTGAGGCCGTCCGAGGAGACGCCTGGTGTTGGGCAGCCCTGCCTCTGGGAAGTCTGCGGGAAGCGGGCGAATGGCCCATGGGATTCAACGATCTGCTCCCGATTCCAGAGGCGATGGATCCTGAGCTTCCGGTTCCGGGCCTGCGCCTCTTCAGCCAAACCCGCGCCCTCGCCCTGGCTGGCTGGCTGGGTGGGCTGGAGCCTGTCCGGCTGCGTATGAACGCCCAGCAACTGATTCTTGATGCGGGGCAGGATGACAGCTGGCTGGTCAGCGACCTGGGCCAGACGGAGGCGGATGAATGCCGTGATGCCCTCAAGGACTCTGTCCACCGGTCTCGGGGACTTCAGTTCATCTCCGTGCAGGCCACACCCGACAGCCAGCGGTTTGATGGCTTCTGGATGCTCAGGGATCAACCCGAGGTCTGAACGTGGCCCCAACCCCAGCCCATCGTCCCAGTGGGGAGCCTTTCCAGCGCCCAGATCGCTACTTCAATGTTCTTGAGCAGTGGACATGGGTTGGCTGTTACGGGGGGTACTACCTCACGGCTGATCTGCTGCACGCCGCTGGGTTTGAGCATGGTTTTTTCACCCGTCGATGGCAGGGCCGGGGACCTGAAGAGCTCGCCGGGTACCTTTCAACGGGTGCGAGCGTGCATCGTCCTCAGCAGGTTCACGGCAACGTTGTTCTGCCAGCCTCAAAAGCCACTGAATCCCCTTGGCCTGAGGCTGATGGGCTGGTGAGCGATCGTGGTGGGCAAAGTCTCTGGGTCTGCGGAGCGGACTGCACGCCGGTGCTGATTGCCGACCCCGACAGCGGTCACGCCTCGGCCTGTCATGCCGGATGGAGAGGGGTGGCGAGCCGGATTCTTCCCGAAGCGGTATCTCAACTGGAAGCCCTCGGTGCCCGGAGGGAGCGCCTCGTGGTTGCCCTGGGTCCTGCTGTGAGCGCACCCAACTATCAGGTTGAAAACGCTGTGGCTGAAATGGTTGGCAATGCGTTGGGCAGTCGCCAGCAATCGCTGCAAACCCTGGAACGAGACGGCGTCACTCAGGCGGATCCTGAGCACGGTCGTTGTCGCCTCGATATCCGCAGGGCCGCCTTCCTCCAGCTTGTGAACTTGGGTCTACGAGCGGACAGGGTCACCCTGTGCCCTCTTTGCACAGTCAGTGAACCCGACCTGTTCCATTCCTGGCGACGCGATCAGGTGAAAGCGGTTCAGTGGAGTGGCATCGTCGGTCAGGCCGCGGCCTGAACCCAGACTTTTTGACGGCGAGGGTCATGCCGAGAGGCGTAAGGCCACAGCTTCCGCAACCCGGATTCCATCAATGGCAGCCGACAGAATGCCCCCTGCGAACCCGGCTCCCTCGCCAGCGGGAGTCAACCCCTGCACGTTGATCGATTCATAGGCTTCATCGCGCGCAATGCGCAGCGGCGAGGATGTTCGCGTTTCAATTGCCGTGAGCACGGCATCCGGGTGGTCGTAGCCCGGGAGTTGCTTGGCAAAAGCCGGCAGCGCCTCCCTGAGCGCAGCGGTCATCGACGCTGGCAGCAGTTCGGCGAGATCGCAAGGACGAACACCTGGCTGGTAGGAGGGTGTCACCGAGCCCAGGTCCGTTGATGCACGGCCCTCGAGCAGGTCTTCCAAGCGCTGGACAGGGGCGCAGTAATCGCCCCCTCCCAATTCGAAGGCCCGGCCTTCGAGCGTGCGTTGAAACGCCATGCCTGCGAGGGGATCCCCCTGGAAGCGTTCATGGGGCTCCAGGTCTTCGTCCAGAACTGGAATCACCAGCCCACTATTGGCATTGCGCTCATTGCGGGAGTGTTGGCTCATGCCGTTCGTCACAACACGGCCTGGCTCAGAGGTCGCTCCCACGACAAATCCACCGGGGCACATGCAAAAGCTGTAAACGCAGCGGCTGTTGCTGGCGTGATGCACCAGTTTGTATTCAGCAGCACCGAGCAGTGGATGACCGGCGCAGTCTCCCCAGCGCGCACGATCGATCAACGCCTGAGGGTGTTCGATACGCACGCCGATGGCAAACGGTTTACGTTCCAGGGCCACACCAACCCGTTCCAGCATCGCGAAGGTGTCTCTCGCCGAGTGTCCTGGGGCCAGAACCAGCTGGTCGCAAGCCAGATGTGTGCCGTCGGACAGCCTCACACCGGTTAACTGCAGTGGTTTCTTGGCTGAGGACGATCCGGCTTTGATCTCCAGTGCATCCACCCGGGATCCAAAACGCACCTCACCACCCAGCGCCTCAATCCGTGCCCGCAGCCCCCTCACCACAGTGGCGAGCTTGAAGGTCCCGATATGGGGACGGTGCAGCGTGAGGATCTCACGATTGGCACCACAGGCGACCAGTTCCTCCAGCACCTTCCTGCCGTAGTGGGCAGGGTCACTCACCTGGCTGTAAAGCTTGCCATCGGAGAAGGTTCCCGCCCCCCCTTCGCCGAACTGCGCATTGGATTCTGGCTGAAACGCCGAGGTCCTTCTCCAGAATCCGAACGTGTCCGCACTGCGCTGCTTCACGGGCTGGCCCCGTTCCAGCAGAACAGGGCGATAGCCCATTTGAGCGAGTAGAAGGGCCGCGAAATATCCGCATGGGCCAGCTCCGATCACAACGGGACGAAGCAGCCCAGCGGCTTCGAGGGATGGAGGAGCCTTCGCCACGTAGTGGTAGCGCTCATCGGGGCTGCGACGGATCCGGCGATCCTGTGCACTCCGGCGCAAAAGAGCATCCTCTCCACGCACCTGCACGTCGACGGAGTAGATCAGGCGAATTCGATCGCGACGGCGAGCATCGATGCTGCGTTTCACCAGATGGCGCTCGAGCAGGCGATCCCGTGGAATTTTCAGGCAGCGCAGAACCGCGCGTTCCAAATCCTCCTCCGTGTGATCAAGCTCCAGACGAAGCTCGCTCAGCCTCAGCACAAGTGCGCTCTCCCGGGTCGTCCCCCTTGAAAACCTACCGACTCGGGATGCGACGGGTCGTGGCCTGCCCCGAAGGTGGCTGTCCTGGACGCTGCATGAGATCGCTCGCCGCGCCGATCAGACGCACGGGCTTTCCGCTCAACCGGTCCCCGATGGCATCACAAAGGGGTTTCGCCTCCTGATCGGGGGCCAGCCAGCCCAGAGGGTCCCGCGTTCCCTCGGTCGAGATTGGTGGGGGCGTCAACGCAGAGAGGGCCATCAACCGAGACGTATCAAACCCCGACGCCGCCAACAGCGTGGGCTGCTCTCCGCGCACCCTGCTGTACAGAGAAGAAAAGTCGGTCCAACCAGGGCCGCGGGCTGGCTGATTGAGAATCAATTGCGGCCAAGACCGTGCGGAGAGATCCTGAACGCGGTGATGGGGCAGCAACCAGACCCGAAGCAAGACCTCGGGTGATTGCCCGAAACGGCCTGAGGCCTGGGCCTGATCCAATTGCTGTGCCAGCGCACTGTCGTGGGCTGCGGCCACAACCATGGCCTGAGGTCCCTTCCAGCTCACATCATTGACCAACCGTTCAAGAGCGGCGGTATCCCCTGGGTTCAGCATCTGCACCAGGGAAGGTTCGTAAGACTCCACGATTCCGCCTTTTGCCTGGAAGGCCGAAACAAAACGTTCCGCCTGATCGGCGCTTCGATCGGTGGGATCGGCCACCACCATGACCCGTTGGATGCCCTGATCGCGAAGGTCATCCACCAGATGGTTCAGATCCTGTTGGTAAGGCGGAACCACCGGATGAAGACGTCCTTCAGGATCGAGTTCAGAAAGGCTCTCAATGGAGTCTCCTCGCTGGTAAGGGAGAAGAACCCCAAGCTTGCGCTGGCTGGCGAGCTGGGCATAGGTGGCCAGATCAGCCGAAAAAGGAGCCACCAACACAGACACCTGTTGGCCGAGAAGCGCCGAGGGGTCATCTCCTGGGGCGATGGACAACCAGTCCACAGAAGCAGGATCAACTCCGCAAGCTCTGACCTGATCCAGCCCGAGGGCAAACCCGCTCATGAAGTCAGCACTCGCACCGCCCCCATCACCGTGGGTGATGGCCACGACGGTGGACCGCGATGAGGCACTGGCTGAAAGGGCCTGGCAACCGATCACCGTGGCCAGAAGAACGCAGCCGGATTGAAAGAAGCGGATCGCAGAGGAGCGCCCACGACGATGCCCCTCGTGTCGAGACACCCCAAGGGGTTCGTCAGAGGGAGGGACCTTGGACGGTGCTTCGGAAGATTGGGTCATGGCCAGGCACACCATGGGCCTGAACCTAGAGATTTCAGCCTGGGTCGTCGGGTTTTGTCACAGGATCCTGCTGCGTGTCTGGAGCATCTCCCTGAATCAGCAGTGCGAGAGCACCGGCCAGAACCAACAGAGCCCCCATCCCAACGGCAAGCGGTCGATTGCCAGACGCCGCATCACCCCAGATCGCCGTGCTGAAAAATGCTGAGCCGAGCAGGAAGCACGGGACCATCACGATGCCGGAAGCGATTCGGTTGCGCGCCATCTCAAACGGGAGGACAGGTTGCGTGGGCCAGGCCCTCATTCACAAGAGCAGCACCCAGATCCTGTTCGTCACCGATCGGCGTCACGCGTGCAAGCAGAAGACCATCCTCACTTCCCTCCGGACGAAGATTGACGCGTCGGCGACGGGGGACGGCCTGCCGCAACCAGTCGATGGCCACCTGCTGGTCGTCGGGCGACACCTCGATGCAGGCCAGGCGCACGCTGTAGTTGCGGTTGCGATCGCCAACCTGCAACAGCGTGGCCTCACGAACCTGAAGAACTTCAGCGGCCTGGGTGAGCAAGGGTTGAACCACAAGCAGCATCAGCGCCAGTGCCACCCCAAAAACCTGAAAAACCATCACAGAGCGCTTCCACAAGAGGGGCAGAAGCGATGGTCGCTGGACGTGACGGCACCGCACGCTGGGCAGTTGCGTTTGGGATCCATGGCCAGTTCCGGGTGTGAGGGAAGGCCCACCATCTGAGCATTGCTGCAGCCAGGAGGCACCATCGGATAGCAGTTCTCGCCACGCCGAACATGCACATCCACAAGCGTGGGATGGGGCGAGGCAAGGGCTGCAGCGAGCCCTGACTTGAGCTCGGAACGCTCCACAATCTTGACCCCCTCAACGCCGAAGGAGCGCGCCAGCATCTCGAAATCCGGCATTCCTTTCAGCATGTCGGAGGCTGAGTAGCGCTCCTCGTAGAAACTTTCCTGCCACTGGCGGACCATGCCCTGCCAGTGGTTGTTCACGATCACCACCTTCACAGGCAGGTCGTACTGCGCAAGGGTGCCAAGCTCCTGAATATTCATCAAGACACTGGCATCGCCTGCAATACACACGACTCTCCGATCAGGACAGGCCACCTGGGCACCGAGTGCCGCTGGCATGCCAAATCCCATCGTTCCCAATCCCGCGCTACTGATCCAGCCTCGAGGCCCGTTGCGCAAATATTGCGCTGCCCACATCTGATGCTGGCCAACGTCGGTGGTGACGATGGCATCAGACGCCAGCTCTCTCACCGCCAGAAGCACTTCCTGGGGGTAGATCGATCCTTCAGCGGGAGGAATCGTCAGGGGGTAACGCTGTTTCCAATCCTTGATTCGTTCAAGCCAGGCTGCGGTGCGGGTCTCTGGAGTGTCTTGAAGGCTCAGTTCCACAAGTGCGGCCAAGCTGGCGCCAACGTCGCCGAGAACCGCCACATCCGCTCGCCTGTTCTTCCCGATTTCGGCAGGGTCAATCTCGAAGTGGATCACCCGAGCCCGTGGGGCGAAGGTATCGAGTTTGCCGGTCACGCGGTCGTCGAAACGCGCTCCGACCGCGATCAGCAGGTCACAGTCGGTGACGGCGAAATTGGCATAAGCAGTGCCATGCATGCCAAGCATGCCCAGCGCCAAGGGGTGGTTCTCATCAAAGGCGCCCTTTCCCATGAGAGTTGTGGTCACTGGGAGCTGATAGCGCTCAGCCAGCACTTTCAAACTGTCGTGGGCTGAGGCGGCAACGGCCCCACCACCCACGTACAACAGGGGGCGATTCGCCGCTTTGATCAGCGCAAGCGCGTCGGCGACCGCAGCGAGATCTGGGGGGGGAGTGGCGCGGAAACCAGCGGGGATCACCGTGCCTGGCTCCACGGGCACGTAGTCGAACTCTTCCTGGCCGACATCCTTGGGAATATCGATCAGCACTGGACCTGGACGCCCAGAGGCGGCGATATGAAAGGCCTGAGCGACCACCGAAGCCAGATCCGCCGGATCACGCACCACCCAGGAATGCTTCACGATCGGCAGGGTGATGCCGAAGATGTCAGTTTCCTGAAAAGCATCGGTGCCGATCGCCGTTCGAGGCACCTGCCCGGTGATCACCACCATCGGCACTGAATCCATTTGCGCCGTGGCAATGCCGGTGACAAGGTTGGTGGCACCGGGTCCTGAGGTACCGAAGCAAACACCGACGCGACCGGTTGCCCGTGCATAAGCATCGGCAGCGTGGGTTCCTCCCTGCTCATGCCGAACCAGAACGTGGCGCAGCCAGCCCTCACTTTCCGCCACGTGGAGGGCGTCATAGATCGGAAGGATGGCGCCGCCTGGATAACCGAAGATCGTGTCAACACCATGGCGCCGTAACGCGTCCATCAGGGCATGGGCACCGGTCATCCGGCAGCCATCGCCGTTTCCGGACGCTGCATCGACCTTGGGTGCGGAGGTCAGCGTCACAGCGGCATCACGACATACTGATCTTCAAGATTAAGGTTCGGCCTGCCGTTCTGCCCGGCGGCGGCATGGTCTGTGGCAAGCCTTAGAGAAGCCCGAGGGCATGCAGTGGTCCGTGACCACTGATCAGCTCGAGCAGAAATCCTGAAAATCCGAGCATCGCCAAGCGACCATTCCAAACCTCAGAACTGTTGTTCCAGCCCCATTCCCACTTCTCCTGGGGATAGAGCTTCACCTTTGTGGGCAGCTCAGCCGCAGCATCAAGACTCACCTCAGGACCTTCCAGACTCGTGGTCACAAGATCGGCCAAGCCTTCGATGAAGGGCGGGTAGGTGTCGAGGGCACGGACACGCCGGAAGTTCACCACACCAGCCTCGGTGGCCAACTCTCGGTACTCAATATCGATCTCCTCCAGCGTTTCGATGTGCTCGCTAACAAAACTGATCGGCACCACAACCAGATCATTGGTTTTGGCCTTGCCAAGCTCTTCAAGCGCCTCTTCGGTGTAAGGCTTGAGCCATTCCACTGGGCCCACCCGGCTCTGGTAAGCGAGGGTGAAGGGGTTGTCGTGGCCCATCAACTGGCCCAGCTCCTTCATGATCAAATCCGTGCAGGATTCGATCTCCTTTTGGTAAGGGTCTCCCGCTTCCTCCACGTAACTCTTGGGGACGCCGTGGGCACTGAAGAACACATGCGCTTGGGTGGGATCGTCGCTCTGGCGCACCTCCTCAGCGATCAATTCGGCCATGGCCCGCACATAACCCGGGTGATCGAACCAACTGCGGATGCATCGGATCGGCAGCTTTTCGAAGGATTCGTCACCCTGCCTCAGCCTCTGAAGTTCGCGGAAGCTGGACCCACTCGTGCTGATTGAAAAATGTGGATACAGGGGGAGCACCACCACCTGATCCATCCCATCAGCCTTGAGATCAGCGACAGCCGACTCCGTGAAGGGATGCCAGTAGCGCATGGCCACGTAGCTGGTGGCATCGATTCCACGCTGACGCAGCAGACTCTGCAGCTCCCTGGCCTGTTGCTCGGTGATCCGCCGCAGCGGTGACCCTCCGCCGATCGATCGGTAAGCCTCCTGGGATTTCCCGCTGCGCAGGGTGCTGATCAACCAAGCCAAAGGCTTTTGCAGCGCAGGGATCGGCAACCGGATGATTTCCGGATCAGCGAAGAGATTGAACAGGAAGGGTCCCACATCCTGAATGCGTTCGGGACCACCCAGATTCAGCAGTACAACGCCGACGCGGGACATAGCAAACACACCGGATGCAGGGGGTTGAGCGTAGCGGCCATTAACGCGATCCTTGGCGCAGGCGACACATTTATGGAGTTTGAGAAGGCGCTGGATTCCGCCAATACCCGTTTGGCGGCGCAGGGCTCGAAACTGCGCATCGAGCAGCGCGGCTCACGCTTAAATCTTCGCGGCTTGCTGCCGCTGCGTCTGGATCCAAGCCAAAACAAACTCCAGCGCATCAGCCTGGGCGTGATGGCCGACCCGGATGGGCTCGACCACGCCCTTCATGCCGCAGCCCTGGTTCGACTGCAGCTCGAACAGAACTGTTTTGACTGGTCAGCCTGGTCAGCCCGGCGACGCAGTCCCCACGCACTGGAGCCCACCCAGGCTGTCGACAGTGCCTTGAAGCGATTCGAAAAAGCCTTTTTTTCGGATCCCAGGCGTCGCCGCTCTCCATCGGGCAGACGCACAACCTGGAGCGGTGCCTATTTGCCCTACCTGCGCCGACTCTCGAAACAGGCCGATGGCAGCACCATCGACGCCGCCCTGCTGATGCGCACTCTCATGAGTTATGAGGACGGCAGCCGTAGCCGCCAGCAATGCGCCACAGCGCTTGCGGCCCTGGCTCGCTTTCTGGAGATTCCGCTCCCTGATGACTGGCGCGAAGAAGCCGGAGGCTACGGCTTGCACCGGGCTCGGTTCCGTCAGCTGCCCACAGATCGCCAGATCCTTGAAGCCGCTCTAACCATCCCCAATCCAAGCTGGCGCCTTGCCTATGGCCTGATGGCCACCTATGGGCTGCGGAACCATGAGGTGTTCTTCTGCGACTGTTCGGCCTTGGGAGAAGGCGGAGATCGCGTGCTGCGCGTCTTGCCCACCACCAAAACAGGCGAACACCAAAGCTGGCCGTTCCATCCCGAATGGGTCGAGCGCTTCGGCCTTCAGGAGCTGGCCGATAACACCAAAGCGCTGCCGAGCATCAGCACCGATCTGCGTCGCACCACCCTGCAGCAGGTGGGGCGACGGGTGAGCGAGCAGTTCCGCCGCTATGAACTGCCGATCACCCCCTACGACCTGCGTCATGCCTGGGCCGTGCGCACGATTCACATCGGCCTGCCGGACACCGTTGCCGCCAGGATGATGGGCCACTCGGTGGCCATTCACACCCGCACCTATCACCACTGGATCACTCGCCGTGATCAGCAGCAGGCGGTGGATGCAGCCCTAGCCCGTCATCGAGCCTGACCCCTTTGATCTGATGTCGTCATTTCTTCGCCCCCTGGCCTATCGCTATCGCTGGATCTACGACACAGTCACAGCGGTGTCGGCCCTCAGCGTGGGCGGCGTCAAGACCCTGCGGGCTTTAGGGCTTGAAGCGTTACAACCGCAGTTGCAACCGGGGGCAGCCGTGCTGGATCTGTGTTGCGGCAGCGGCGAGGCCGCAGCTCCTTGGCTCGCCGCAGGCTTTGCGGTGACAGGGCTCGATGTCGCCCCCCGTGCTCTGCAATTGGCCAAGGCTCGCCACCCGACGCTGCAGCGGGTGGAAGGTCTTGCGGAAGACCCGCCACTGCGTTCCGAAAGTTTCAGCGCGATTCAGCTGAGCGTGGCCCTGCATGAATTTCCACGCGTTGAGAGGGCGATGGTGCTGCGCAGTGCTCTGCGCCTGCTCCAACCCGGGGGTTGGTTGGTGGTGGTGGATCTGCATCCGGCCGGCCCCTGGCTGCGACTGCCTCAGCAGATCTTCTGTGAGCTTTTTGAAACAGACACCGCGAGCGCCATGCTGGAGGACGATCTGCCCGCCCAACTACGAGCGCTTGGTTTCACATCCGTGAAGCAGGAACTTCTCGCGGGGCAGGCGCTGCAGCGGATCACCGCGATGCGTCCCATCCAACCGGAACAGTCATGAGTACGAACGATCTCGATCAATCGGCAGCGGAGCTGGGCATGGGTGGAAATCTCGCCCCTGAATCAGACGATGCCGGCTACCGCAAACGGATGGAACGACGCCAGCAAGTGCAGAAGCAACGGGTGGAGGAGCGCAACAAGGAGAAAGGGCTGATCCTGGTGTTCACCGGCCAAGGCAAGGGAAAAACAACTGCAGGCCTAGGTCTAGTTCTGCGCACGCTTGGCCATGGCGAGCGGGTGGCCATCGTGCAGTTCATCAAGGGGGGCTGGGAACCTGGAGAAGCACGGGCACTGAAAGCGTTCGGTGACCAGGTGCGCTGGCACGCCCTCGGCGAAGGCTTCACCTGGGAAACCCAGGACCGGGAACGGGATCAGCAGCTGGTGGAGAGGGCCTGGCAAACAGCCCTCGAGTATTTGCGGGATGGAGCGGTGAAGCTGGTGCTGCTCGATGAATTGAATGTGGCTCTGAAACTGGGGTACATCGACGCTGCCACCGTGATTCACGGGTTAAAGGAGCGGCCCACGCTCACCCACGTCGCCGTCACCGGGCGAGGAGCACCTGCAGAGCTCGTGGACGCAGCCGATCTGGTGACAGAAATGACGCTGATTCATCACCCGTTTCGCGAGCAGGGTGTTAAGGCGCAAGCAGGGATTGAGTTTTAAAAATCAAAGCTGCTCGAGGTCGCTACGCAACAGCCCCATCGCTGCCGTCAAAACCGACAACCCACTCACCAGGAGTGCGCGATGCACCAAGGGATCACGCCAGCAGGAAGGATCCTGGCTGGCCCGATCAAGAGCCGACAGGGTGAGACGGGCCATCACCGAACTGCGTGCACCGTTCTCTTCAGCCATGCATTCCCTTTGGATTCCCCATCCAAGCGGCTTGCGCCGCTTGGCGCCAGTGATGGGACCGTCCGATCTCGCTTGCTACTGTCAGCAGGATCAGGTGGATGAATGGCCTACGCGCGCGCACTCCTGAAACTCAGCGGTGAAGCGCTGATGGGAGATCAGGGCTACGGGATCGATCCAGCCATTGTTCAGGCCATCGCCAAAGACGTGGCCGGTGTGGTTGCCAGCGGCACCCAGCTAGCAATCGTTGTTGGTGGCGGCAACATTTTCCGAGGGCTGAAGGGGTCAGCCGCGGGGATGGATCGGGCCACGGCGGATTACGTGGGAATGCTCGCCACTGTCATGAATGCCATCACCTTGCAGGATGGCCTCGAGCGGGCTGGAATTCCCACCAGGGTGCAGACCGCTATCGAAATGCAAGAGGTGGCCGAGCCTTACATCCGCAGGCGGGCGATCAGACACCTGGAAAAAGGACGTGTAGTGGTCTTCGGCGCGGGATGCGGCAACCCCTTCTTCACCACCGATACCACCGCAGCTCTACGGGCTGCTGAGATCAGTGCGGATGTTGTGTTCAAAGCCACCAAGGTGGATGGGGTCTATGACAAAGACCCCCACAAATACGCCGATGCAGTGCGTTACGACACACTGACGTTCCAGCAGGTTCTCAGTGGCGAACTGGCGGTGATGGACAGCACAGCCATCGCCCTCTGCAAAGACAACAACATCCCCATCGTGGTCTTCAATCTGTTCGAAGCCGGCAATATCGGCCGTGCCGTGGCAGGTGAGCCCATCGGTTCCCGCATCAGCAACTAGTCATCGTCATGTCTCAATCCGATCTCGAATCCAGCATGCGCAAGTCGGTGGAAGCCACCCAGCGCAACTTCAACACGATCCGCACCGGACGGGCGAATTCCTCCCTGCTGGATCGGATCAGCGTGGAGTACTACGGCGCCGAAACACCGCTGAAGTCGCTGGCCACCCTCTCCACACCGGATTCTCAGACGATTCAGATTCAGCCGTTTGACATCAGTGCTCTGGCCTTGATCGAAAAAGCGATCGCCATGAGTGAACTGGGTTTCACCCCGAACAACGACGGCAAGGTGATCCGCATCAACGTTCCCCCGTTGACTGAGGAGCGTCGCAAGGAGTTCTGCAAGCTGGCCTCCAAGTACGCCGAAGAAGGCAAGGTGGCCCTGCGCAACCTGCGCCGCGACGCGATCGACAAGATCAAGAAGCAGGAAAAGGAGGGCGAGTTCTCCGAAGACCAGAGCCGAGACGCACAAGACAGTGTGCAGAAAACGCTCGACAAGTTCATCGCTGAAGTGGAACAGCACCTCGCGACCAAGGAAGCCGACATCCTCAAGGTTTGAGCAACGACGTGGATCGGACCCGAGATGTTCTGGTCGTCGGGTCCGGGGCCGCTGGTGGTGCAGCAGCGGTGCATCTCGCGCTAGCGGGCCATGACGTCCTGACCCTTGAGCGCGATTCTCAGCCGAGGATCAAACCTTGCGGTGGTGGCATGGCGGCCTCAGTGCAGCAGTGGTTCCCTTTTTCCCTGGAGCCAGCGGTCGAGCAGGTGATCGGTCAGGTGAATTTCAGTTGGTGCCTGGAGGATCCGGTGGTCGCCGAGCTCCCCGGCGATGCACCCTTCTGGATCGTGCGCCGGGAAACGCTGGATCAATTGCTCTCCGACCAGGCCATTCAAGCGGGGGCTGAACGCCTGACAGGCGTTGAGGTCAATGACATCCGTCGTCATGGCAATGTCTGGAAGGTGACAGCGACCGATGGGCGCCATTGGCAGGGGCGGGCCGTGGTGATCGCCGATGGTTCAGGGTCCCCTTGGCCTCAACAGCTCGGCCTGGGAGCCAAACAACCCCAAATGGCCACCACCATGTCGGTGCGGCTCGAGGGTCAAGGCAAGCTCAGCGATGGCACCACCCGCTTTGAATTCGGCCTCGTGAAACAGGGATTCGCCTGGGCCTTCCCCCTCGCCGGCGGGGTGAACATCGGCGTGGGCAGCTTCATCGGCAAGCAGGACGCCGACCCGGAGCAGGTGCTGGCTCAGCTGCTGCCGGATCTGGGCTTCGCCGCCGATGCTGGGATCCGTCAACGGGGGCGACTGCAGGTGTGGAACGGCCATCACCGTCTTGATGGCGACGGCATTGTGTTGGTGGGAGACGCAGCATCGCTGTGCGACCCCTTTCTGGCGGAGGGGCTACGCCCCGCCCTAATGAGTGGCTGTGAGGCGGCTCGATCTCTAAGCCCATGGCTCAAAGGCGAGAGTCGAGATTTGCGGGGCTACAGCCGCAGCATGCGGGAGCGCTGGGGGGACTCCATGGCCTGGGGCCGCCGCATCGCCCAGGTGTTCTATCGCTTCCCCGGCGTGGGGTACCAGCTTGGGATCAAGCGACCCACGGCTCCGCGAAGAATTGCCCAGATCCTTTCCGGGGAGATGGGCTACGGCGATATCGCCCAACGGGTGATCCGTCGCCTTCTCCTGCAACGGGGCTAGAGGTCCAGCGCCAATTGCTCAACCCCAGGGTCAGCAGCCTGCCGTCTCGATCGTCTCCGCCGGGTCGAGGGCAGACCTGAACGTCGGGAGCCATGGCGCTGCTGGATGGCATCGGCATGGCGATCAAACCCTGAGGAGCGGCGAATCTCGAAAATGCGCTCTTTGGCTTCACGGGCTGACTGAGCGCAATCAACAATGGGCATCGGCCTGGTACCGCCGAGAGACCAGGGTTCGTGCAAATGCACAGCAGGAACGTCTTCCAGTTCGGGGCACCAACGGCGGATGAAGGTCCCTTCAGGGTCATGATCCATCCCCTGCTTGATCGGGTTGTAAATGCGGATCGTGTTGATGGAGGTGCTGCCCGACTGCATCTGGCACTGACTCCAATGAATGCCCGGCTCGTAATCCACAAACTGTCTGGCCAGATGCAGACCTGTCTCACGCCAGGGAAGCCAGAGGTTGTAGCTGGCGAACGACATCAACATGGCCCGCATGCGGAAGTTGATCCAGCCATGGGCTCGCAGAGCCCGCATGCAGGCATCCACGAAGGGAACACCTGTTTGACCCTCGGCCCAGGCCGCAAAGCGCTCGTGATCCAGAGAGCGGATGCCGCGCATGAAGGGGTGAAAATCCTCCCATTCGATCGGCGGTTGATCTTCCAGTTTCTGGATGAAGTGGCAATGCCAGTGGAGCCGCGACGTGAAGCTGCTCACCCCACGGCCCTTGAGATCACGGCTGCGTTGCAGAACCTCACGCATGGAGAGGCAGCCCCAGGTGATGTAAGCGGACAGCCTTGAGCAGCCGTTGAACGCCAGATTCGGACTGGAGATGGAACGGCAGTAGCGCTGCACCCGGTGCGCGAGGAAATCATCCAGCTCCTTGAGAGCCATCCCCCTGCCGCCGTGCTGCCGATGCGGACAAGGATCAGAGCGCAGAGCTAGCGCTTCGCTGGTTGGCAGATCACCGGGAGCGATGCCCGGGAGGGGCGTCAAGCTTGTGGGTGCCGGCGTCATGGCCTCCCCCATCCGCGCTTCCCAGCGGCGGGCCCACCCCCTGCGCGTGCCCAACCGACGAACCACTCCGAATTGGGGCAGTTCATGCCAGGGGATGCCCCGTTCCCTCGCCCATGCCGCCACCCGACGGTCACGGGCAAACGTCCAGGCATTGCCTGTTTCCTCGTGGCTCCAGAGGGCCGATACCCCGAGTTGACACCGGGCCCGTTCCAGCACGTCGACGGCATTACCGCTGCGGATGATCAGCGGCTGGCCAAGAGCAGCACAGGCCTGCTGGAGATCCTGAAGAGATTCCCGGCAGAAGGCCCACTGCCTGGCTGAGCAATCCGGTTGAATCCAGAGTTCAGGTTCAACGATGTAAAGAGGCAGCACAGGCCCCCTGGCCAGAGCTCTGACCAGGGGCTGATGATCCACCAGCCTCAAATCACGTTTAAACCAGACCAGCTGGAGGGTCATGGATCACGACCAAAGCCGAGTGGAATGAGCGGACGATAGAAACGCCGGTCAGTTGACGGACATAATTTTCAGATCGCGGAGACGGGAATCCACTGAAGCCAGCAGCTCAATCGCGAACATCGGCGCTTCTTGAACGGCAAAGAGGAACTTTTCCCTGTTCATCTCAATCAGACGGCAGGGGCCTTCGGCCTGCGCCGTTCCAAGGCGGCGGTGACCATCCATCACCAGGGCTCCAGCTCCGAACACATTGCCGGCTTCAATGAGCTCGTATCCCTGATGGCCTTGGTCGTTCTGCCAAGACAAGCGCACTGAACCTTCCAGCACCCCGAACATCGAAGACCCGGGATCGTCTGCTTTGAAAATGATGTCGCCGGTATTGAACGTGTGCACCTCGCTCTTTTGAGCGAGGGCACGCATGGTGTCGAGAGCGTTCACGTCAGCTGATCGAACTCACTGAATTGTGATTGGCGCAGATCAAGAGCCGGTAATGGAAACCGCAGACTCAGGCTGTTGTCAGCGACAGAGCCGCACCAAATCCCCGGCGAACATCCTCCGGGGTCAGACGACCATCGTGATCGAGATCCAGGGCATCGAACACCGCATCACTCCCGAGCCACTCATCACGGGTAATGCAGCCATCGCCGTTCATGTCGTTCAACAGAAAGATTTCCTGAACGGCATGGCCGAACGCCTTGCCACCCTCAAGTTCGGCCAAGCGGTGAGCCAGCATGCTTTCCAGGGTTTCGATCGCTTTGCTGAATCCTTTGATGCCTTCACCGAGTTTGTCGGAGGCCATGCGATCGCTCTTCATCATGGCGTCGAATTGCTCACGGTCCACATGGATCTGAGCCTCGCTGCTGGATGGATTCTCACCGTCGAGCTTGCGGGTGAGCGTGGCCTGACTCTCACGCAGCTGATCGAGAAGCTTGGGTGAAATCGTCAACAGATCACAGCCAGCGAGCTCGGTGATTTCATCGATGTTGCGGAAGCTGGCTCCCATCACCTCGGTTTTGTAGCCGTAGGTTTTGAAGTAATTGAAGATCCTGGTCACCGACAGCACGCCGGGATCCTCGGGACCGGGATAGGAGTCGCGACCGGTATCTGCTTTATACCAATCGAGAATACGGCCAACGAAGGGTGAAATCAGCGTGACACCTGCCTCGGCACAAGCCACGGCCTGACCGAAACCGAACAGGAGTGTGAGGTTGCAGTGAATCCCTTCTTTCTCAAGAACTTCAGCAGCTTTGATGCCTTCCCAGGTGGAGGCGATCTTGATCAGCACACGGTCGTTGCTGATGCCTGCGTCGTTGTACAGGCGAATCAGCTTGCGACCCTTTTCAATCGTGGCATCGGTATCAAAACTGAGCCGAGCATCGACCTCGGTGGACACACGCCGGGGAACGATCTTGAGGATTTCCTTGCCGAAGATCACGCTGATTTCATCGAGCGCTTCACGCACCACCTGCTCCACGGGTGCGTTGTCGCCAATCAGTCGGCGGGAGGAACGCAGAGCTTCATCAATCAGACTCTGATAAGCAGGAATTTGGGCTGCCGCCAGGATCAAGGAGGGATTGGTGGTGGCATCCCTAGGGGTGAACTTACGGATTGCCTCCAGATCCCCTGTGTCTGCGACCACAACGGTCATCGCAGAGAGCTGC
Source organism: Synechococcus sp. BMK-MC-1 (assembly GCF_014279955.1). Classification (NCBI taxonomy): domain Bacteria; kingdom Bacillati; phylum Cyanobacteriota; class Cyanophyceae; order Synechococcales; family Synechococcaceae; genus Synechococcus; species Synechococcus sp. BMK-MC-1. The sequence goes on along the minus strand of NZ_CP047939.1, from coordinate 678,804 downwards.
TCAAGCAGACTGGCCATAGCGCTGAAAGTCTCGATAAACGCAACGTAGCTCCGTTTTTCAGAGTGGCATCTGCGAAGGTATTCCTCTGCACAGGCTGTGATGCAGGGATCAGCCTTGAGGAATGAATTCAGGCGTTCGCGCGGAGCTTGGGGGGATCTTTTCAATCACCAGAAGACCATCGATGATCGATTTCGCCACGGGCAGCGCCACCGTTGAACCGTAGGCGTTCCCTCCTTGCGGCTCGTCAACAACGACCAGCACGACGTAACGCGGATCGTTGATGGGAAGTGTGGCCACAAAACTACAGATGAGCGCACCAGGCACATACACACCATTGAGCGCTTTCTGTGCGGTTCCGGTCTTGCCTCCGATCCGATACCCCGGTGTGCGCGCTCCCTTGCCACTTCCCTTCTCCACCACAGATTCCATCCAGGCGAGCACCGTGCGGGTCACCTCAGGCTTCAGCAAGGGCTGACCTGGACGGGTACCAGCCGGCGCAAGGGCATCCCCGGTGCGCAATCCCCTGGTGATGTGGGGACTGACCAGCCGCCCTCCGTTGGCGAGCAGCGCATGCAATTGCACAAGCTTGAGCGGCGTCAATGAAAAGCCCTGGCCGAAGGATGCGGTGGCGGGCTCAATGGGCTGCCTGGTGAATTGTTCCTTCGACTTGAGCTGACCAGCCACAGCTCCTGGCAGATCGGTATCGGGGCGGGCATCCAGGCGCAACCGACTGAGCCAGTCCCAGTAGCGATCGGCCGGCAGGCGACGCATCGCCTGCACCATCCCCACATTGCTGGACACCTGCAGAACCGTGGCGAAATCAATCACTCCATTGGCTTGGCGATCGTGGTTGTTGATCGGCCATCCGCCGATGGTGAGGGTGCCGTTGTCGTGCACCCGTCCATCGGCCTTGATGGCACCTTCTTGAAGGGCAAGCGCCAGGTTGATGGGCTTGAAGGTTGAGCCTGGCTCGTAGAGATCCTGAACAGACCACTCCCTGAAACGACTCGCAGAAAAATCCCAGTAACGGTTGGGGTCATAGGTGGGAGCTGATGCGAGGGCCAGCAACTCGCCATTGGTGACATCCATCACGATGGCAACGCCTTTCTTCGCTTTCCATTGCTTCACCTGTGAGGCCAAAGCCTTGGCAGCCAGTGCCTGGAGGCGGGCGTCGAGGGTGAGCTGAAGCCGGAGGTCATCTCCGAAGAAAACGCCGGCATCCAGGTTGTCCGGCAACGGAGTGCCGTCAGCACCACGCCGCAGGCTGCGGGCCTGCTCATGACGCTGGAGATCGTCGTGACGGCTCTGCTCCAGGCCAGCCTGGGGCACCCGCTCCTGATTCAGGAACCCCACCACATTGGCGAACAGATCACCCTGGGGATACACCCGGTGGGGATAGGACTCCAGATCAACACCACTGATTCCCGCCCCTCGCACAGCAGCGGCTGTTTCCGGATCCAACCCCTCCAGAAGTTTGATGCCGGAGGGGCGGTTGCCGATCCGCTTGAGAATTTCAGCTGAACTGAGGGGAAGGAGAGGGGCCAAACGGTCCGCCACATCCGCGGATGGACGGATGAGGGCTGGATCGTCGCCGGGGAGATTGAAATAACGGGGGTGGAGCCACAGGCGATAGCGCTCCTCATCGAGAGCGATGAGCCGTCCCGTGCGATCGATGATCGGCCGACGGGTTCCCAGCGGCTTGGTGCGCTGGGTCTGCACGGATCGAGCCCGTGCTTCAAGCTCCGAAGCCTGAAACATCTGCAGCCAGGCCATGCGGCCCATCAGACCGACCAACCCCAGGCACAGAAGAGCGAAGACCCAGCGCATGCGCCCGGCAGGAATTTGTTCCAGCGGCACCACACGCCGTCGGGATTGGGGCTTTTTCGGCCGTCCTGCGGCTGGCGAGCGACCCATGAATCAGTAACCGTTCTTGATCGGACGCTCCATCAGAGAACCGAGCATGGCGAGATGATCGGGACCGTCTTGGGATGAAACCGCTCCGGGTCGGTCGAGGTACAGAAGATTGGCCACGGTGGTGGGCACCATTCGCCCTGGGACCCTGGAGCGTTCCAGGAGGTGCCGCTCGAGCATCGCCGTCGACTCCGTCAGCCGATGGGAGAGGGTGCGGGTCAACTCAAGTTGACGAAAGGCCATCGTCCAGCGGTGCTGCCAGTGCAGCGTGAGCCCGCTGAGAACGAGAACGGCGGCGAACACCCCGAGGAGTCCTCCATCGGCAGCACGATGAAGTCCGGCCAGCAGAGGGGAATGGCGGGCCGCACGACGCGCCGACAGCGAACCTTGAATGACCTCGAAAGGTCCGGCACTGGACGACCGCTGCGGGGACACCGGCTGGGTTTGGGGAACCGCGACCACGGGTGAGGTTCAACAATGCGCCAGTGAACCACCTGCAGGGGGGAGCCGCAAGGCTGAAACCTTGATCAACACTGGGGCTTTGCTCAGCCCCCGAGAAGCAAGAGATTGAGAAACGTCACGCCATTCCAGAGCGCATGCATCACCACGCAGGGGAACAGGCGTCCTGTGCTCAACCTGAGCAACGCCAATCCAAGGCCGAGAACCAGCAAGGGAGGCAGTTCGCCGATGCTCAGGTGAGCGATCGCAAACACCAGCGCACTGACCAACACACTTCCGGAACGCCCGAGAGAGCGTCCCAGAACCGGCAGCAAGACCCCTCGGAAGACCGTTTCCTCAAACAGCGGTGCCAGCACAACAGCGGTGATGGCCAGCAGGGCCAAGGCCAAGGGGTCTCGGCTGTTCAGCACAATCTCCAGCAGGGGGTTGCTCCCCCCCTGATCCCCAATCCATCGACTCACCAGCCAGCCGCTCAACACCACCGGGGGCATCACCATCAGCCACCCCCGCGCACCCTGCAGAACGGCGGAATGGATGGGACGCACCTGCCACTGCAGCCACCCTCCGGGGGGGAGAGCCTCTTGATCGCACTGCGACAACTGCTGGCGGAGGATGAGCAACGGTGGAACCGCCAACGCGGCATAGCCAAGAAGAACGGTGACTCCTTGAGTCAGCGCAGGCGAGAGGCCCCGGCTGAGCCAGCCAGTGAACGGGGCGATCAACAGTGGAACCAGCACCTCGCCCAAAACAACGAAGCCACCGGCCACCAGCAACACCATGTCGAGGGGGCCAAGGGGGGCCGAGACGAGGGGAGGCCAGGGCGGCAACCGGCGGCGCAGGAGCTGCCAACCGTGCCTGAGCAGGAGCAGGCCTCCCAGGATCAGAGCCGCCAGTGGGAACACTTCGCTGACGATCAGACGACGTGCGGCGGCTGCGGCCGGAGCTGGATCCATGCAGTCAGCCGCTGAGCCTCCCAAGGCTTGGCAGCCAACCCTTCGGATCAAGGGATCCGGAGCTAAAGCCAGCAATTCAGATCGATCCAGCCCCGGAGCCTTGGTCCCATTCAGCGCCTGCTGGAGCGGGATGAGCTCTGGTTGGCTAACGCTCACCTGGCGAAGACTTTGCTTGTAGCTCTCGTCCTGCTCCAGGGCCGTGAACAAAAGAATCTGGCGATCGTCGAGTCGGTCCAGCGGGGTTTCGCGCAGGGTGCGCAGCAGGGCCGCAGTGGGATCGCCTCCGACGACAAGCGGTTGAAGGGGTTCTGGAACCTGTGGCTGGGCCAACAGGGAGAGCTCCTGCTGTTCCAACGACAAAACGGGTGCAACGGATGGCTTTCCGAAGCTGTCCACCAGCCCCAGGATCCATACCAACGTGGCCAGAACCAGAGAGACGAAGGCCAGAAACACCTTCAAAAACCGGTCAGCCGATGGACGTCCGGAAGGTGGGCTGGTCAACACGTCTGAGGCAACTCGAGACGATTCTGGTGGGTGACGCGTGCAGCGGGCGAAGCCAGAGCAAACCGAGGCTCACTCATACGATGGCGGCGCCCTGCACGCACGAAGCCGTGACCCTGCGTCTTCTCCTCGTTCGCCACGGACTCAGCAGCTTCAATGTGGAACGCAGAATCCAAGGTCGTGATGACCTGTCCACGCTGACCGAAACCGGCGAGGACCAGGCACGCCGCACGGGCACGGCCCTCGCGGATGTGCCGATCACAGCTGTGTACAGCTCACCGCTCCAACGGGCTGCATCAACCACGGCAGGGGTTCTGGCAGCCCGGAGCGATGCACTTGAGCCGTGTTTCGAGGAAGGCCTGCTGGAAATCGATCTGGAACCCTGGAGCGGCCTGACGGCAGCCGAGCGTGCTGAGCGTTTTCCAGAGGAGTACGCAGCCTGGAGAAGTCATCCCGAGCAGCTGGAACTGTGCCGTCACGACGGCACCCGCTACCGGCCCCTGCAGGAGCTGATGCAACAGGCCAGCCAGTTTCTTGACGCACTGCTGGCCCGTCATCCCGTTGACGGCAACGACACCGTGCTGCTCGTTGGCCACAACGCCATCCTGCGCTGCATGATCACCACCTTGCTGGGCAACCCTGCAGGGGGCTTCCGTCGGTTGCGGCTCGACAATGCCTCCTTGTCTGTTTTCAATCTCAGTCCACAGGGGAGTGGCCACCAGGTGCAGATCGAGTGCCTGAACAGCACGGCTCACCTCAACCCACCCCTCCCTCCCAAAGGAGCCGGCGCAAGGATGATTTTGGTGCGGCATGGAGAAACCAACTGGAACCGTGATGGCCGTTTTCAAGGGCAGATCGACATTCCTCTCAACAGCAATGGTCACGCCCAAGCCGAAGCAGCACGGGCCTTTCTGGAAACCGTGTCGATTCAGCGTGCTTACAGCAGTGCGATGTCCAGGCCGCGCCAGACAGCCGAAGGCATCCTGCACTCCCATCCCGGAGTGCCGCTAACGGTGACCCGCGGACTCGTTGAAATCGGCCATGGACTCTGGGAAGGAAAGCTGGAATCAGAGATCAGGGCTGAATGGGCTGAACTTCTCGATGAGTGGAAGCGCACTCCTGAAACGGTGCAGATGCCTGAAGGAGAGACCATCCAGGATGTCTGGGAGCGCTCCGTCCGCAGCTGGAACACCATTGCGGACTCCTTGGATGCGTCGGAAACGGCTCTCGTGGTGGCCCACGATGCAGTGAACAAAACCATTCTCTGTTCGCTCCTCGGCCTCAGTGCTGGCGACATCTGGGCTGTCAAACAAGGCAATGGAGGGGTCACTGTGGTCGACATGCCCACAGAACCAGGGCAGCCTGCAGTGGTCGCCTGTCTGAATCTCACCTCCCATCTCGGAGGGGTTCTGGACAGAACGGCTGCTGGAGCACTGTGAACCCTGATGGATGCATCAATGCTGCTAGACCCGGTTCAGGTCCTGGTCGGACCGGGTCAGGCTGTTGAGAAGCAATCGGCCGTTCTGATCAAGAACCGGCGCCTTGAAGCCTTTGGCGACGAAGCCCGACGAATCGGTCGGTTGGAGGCCTTGGAACCACAGGATGCGGGCCAGCAGCTTTTGGCTCCGTGCCTGGTGGATTGTCACTCTGACCTTCCAGAACCGTTCCACGGCAGGGGAGAAACCCTGTTGAGCCTGGTGCGAAGCGCTGGATCGTCCGGTTTCGGCCAGCTCGCCCTGCTGCCTGAAACAGTGCATGGTCCACGGGAGCAGCCAGACCACCTCCAGGGATTCGCGCCGAGCGACTGCGATGTCAACGTTCTTCTCTGGGGAGGGTTCAGCCGCGGTAGCGCCGGCGTGGAGTTAACGGCCCATGCCGATCTGCTGGACGCCGGAGCCGTCGGGCTCAGCGATGGCAGGTCCATGCCACCCATTGCACTTCTTGATCGCGCTCTGACGCTTGGAGACATGGGATCAGCACCCGTGCTGATCCCTCCGCTGGACCTGGCTCTTCGGGGCGAGGGGCTCTTGCGGGAGAGCGTCTGCGCCTTGAGGGCGGGATGGCCTTCAGACCCAGCGAGCAGTGAAACACTGCCCCTCAGCCAGCTTGGCCAACTCCAGCAGTGTCACCCCGACCGCCGGCTGGTTTTGATGGCACTCTCCACCGCTGGCGCTGTGGAGCTGCTGCAACAGATGCCCATGCCCCCGCAAGCCACGGTGAACTGGTGGCATGTGGTGGCTGATTCCTCTCAGAGCAGCGCAAGCGCATCCACGTGGTTCGTGGATCCATCCCTGGGATCAGCCACGGATCGCCAGGCCTTGATCAGAGCCTTAGCGGAGAACCTGATTCAGGCCATCGCCGTACAGGCCACGCCCTTGGACGACGAGGAATGCCTGCTGCCGCCGGATCAGCGCCCGCGGGGAGTGTCCGGGCATCATCTGGTTCTGCCGTCCCTTTGGCAGACCCTGGTGGTGACTGAGGGTTGGAGCCCTGAGCAGCTGTGGCAGATGATCAGCTTCGGGCCATCCAGGTTGCTGGGTCTCAGGGAAGAATGCCTCGCTGTGGGCAGCAACCGCTGGCTGCTGTTTGATCCAGACCAGTCATGGACGCCCGCACGTCCCGACCCGATGGGACCCCGCGCAGCCAACCTGCCTCTCCTCGGCCAGACCCTGCAGGGCCGGGTGATGGATTGCGGACTCAGGATCCCAGCGACCCGACCCTGTTGAGCGGCCAGAAACGCCAAAACGCTCTGCCGATGATCTGGTCTTCAGGCAGGAAGGGACCGCCTGGCCAGTAACGACCATCCCAGCTGTTGCTGCGGTTGTCTCCGAGTGCCAGCACATGCCCCTCGGGAACCGTCACGTTGAGGGTGCGGCAGAGACTCATGCCCTGGTCATCCAGGGGGCAGAACTTCGTGACGTAGGGCTCGTTCAAAGCCTGGCCATTCACGGACACCTCTCCGCGGGGATTGACCACCACCCGATCACCACCGACGGCTACCACACGTTTGATGTAGGCGTCGCAGGCGGGATGCCCGAGCCTTGGAATCAGCCCGAGCAGCGGAAAGCTCACCAGGGCACAACGCAGCGCAGAGGGGGAGCCTGCTGATCGAAGAGCAGGATCAAAGGCATGGGGTGAGTTGAACACCACGATCTCGCCGCGCTGAGGGCTCCGTGAGCCGTAGGTGAGTTTTTCCACCAACAACCGGTCCTGGATCTGCAGACCAGGGAGCATCGAACCCGAAGGGATGAAGCGTGCTTCAGCAACGAAGTGGCGGATGCCGAAATAGAGGGCCAGCGTGAACAAAACAGGGCCCCAGAAATCCCAGAAGGGATGAGAGCGAGTGGGTGCTGAGGGAGCGGGACCCGATGACGATGGGTCGTGCTGCACGTTGGGCAACGGGAACCTATGGCCTGACGAAACCCACGATAGGCGTGGAACGATGAGCTCCTAGCCTCAGTCAAGGATGGAGGAGCCATGGTCAGACCCCGCTGGCAGGGCGTACGGCCCAGCGCGGCCAGACGCTTCTGGCTCAGCTGGGACAGGACCATCGCAACAATCGCTGCGATCAATCTCGCCTGGGTCATCTTTGATGTGACCTACGTCCCGCTGCGAAATTTCTGGCTCCAGCGAACCCTCTTTCCGCTGCCTTCACTCAACCTGGCGGTTCCTCTCCCATGGCTGCCAAACATCACGCCGGCGTACGACGGGATCAAAGGAATCGAACCCCATCGGGACACGCAGGGCTACATCAATCAGTTCCGGCGCCTGGAAAAGGCCGCGGCCGCCAAAGGGATCGACAACCAAGCGGTTCGCCAACTCCGCCTGGAAATGGTGGTTCGCAACAGTCAGCTGATCGACGAAAATCCCTTCGTGAGCTCGGGGAAGGCGGGAACCCTCGAAAAGCTCAAGAACCGCCTTCGTGCCAGAGCCGGCATGGATTCGGCGAAACAGGCGGCCGCCCATCTGCTCGGTGACGACTACCTTTCGCAACGGAACTGGGAAGAGGAAAGGCGTTTCTGGAACAAGAGCATTCTTCCTTTGGCCGCGACCAATTACTGGCGCGGAACCGATGAAAACGGACAGGCGATCGACCGGGCTTGGCAGATCGATACTCCCTTCCAAATCCTTTTTCTTCTCGACATTCTGATCCGCAGCTTTCGCCTGAAACGGCGTTACCCGGGAATCAGGTGGCGTGACGCACTGCTTCGCCGCTGGATTGATCTACCGCTGCTGATTCCCTTCTGGAGATTGCTGCGCATCATTCCTGTCACTGAGCGCCTCTCCACCAGCGGACTGATCCAACTGGAGCCGTTGCGCGCTGTGATCAGCCGGGGTGTGGTGGCTGTTCTCGCCATCGAGCTCTTCGAAGTGATCACCTTGAGAATCCTGGACACTGTGCAGGATGTGGTGAAATCACCCCACCTACCCGAAAAAATCCGGCGCTTGTGCACCCATCAGAGTGTGGTCGATGAGGGTGAACCAGAACTTGCCGAACTCCTCAGGCTCTGGCTCCCACTCATTCTCATCCAGGTGGGCCCTGCCCTTCGCCCCCAGCTGGTTGCTCTTGTGAGCCATATTTTGCGCCGCAATCTGGAGGAAACCATGGTTCCAGGTCCTCTGAGAACTCTTCCAGGACTGGAGAATGCTGAACAGAAACTGAGTCAAACGCTGTCGACCGGCCTAGTCGACTCACTGTTAAATCTGTCGCGTAATGCTGGAGATCGGCTCGGTCAGAAGGATCCCGTTCTTGAAAACCTTGGGGTCGAAACAGCGGATCGCTTCTGGGAAGAATTGGCTCACAAACTCGAAACAGGCGCGGTACTCGAGCGTAGTCAGGAGCTCATCGCCATTTTTCTAGACGATCTCAAGCGCACGAGCATGAACCAGCTTCGTCTCCAGAGAGATGTGGATGAACTGATTACAGAGCTCGATGGCCTGAACTTCAGCTCAGAAGCGCGTCCATCCAAACCTCAGGCTTGAATCCCACCAGAAACGAGCCATCAGGACAGCAAACAAAAGGTCGCTTGATCAGCTTTCCATCAGCAGCGAGTGCGTCGATGGCCTCGTCGTCCGTCATGGCCTTCACGACAGCTGCTCCAAGGGCCCTGTAGCTCAAACCACTCGTATTGAAGAGAGGTTTGACGCGTCCAAACTGCTGGAGCGCTGTCGCGAGGGTGTGGCGATCGGGAGGATGCTCAGTGATATCAATGACATCGGCACTGATTCCCTGGGAATCAAGCCATGCCAATGCTTTTCTGCATGTTGAACAGCGGGAGTAGCTGTAAACCTTCAGGAGCGCCATGGCCCCATCACCGACCAAGAAGGCTCTTCACAGCCCCAAGAAGGCTATTGGACCCCTTACCCACTCCATCATCGGGACGGGTACGGATCGTCACGTCTCCGTTCACGCTCGTCCGGCAGCTGAGGCGATAGTTCGCCGGACGGTCGGAGAGATACACCTCTTCAACATCGCTGCGAGGAGAGAGATTCTGTGATCCTTCCAGCACTTCAACAACGCAGGTGCCGCATTGGCCGACCCCACCACAGTTGTTCAGGTTGTTGAGACCCTTGTAGGGGTTGATCCCTGAATCAAGAGCTGCCTTGCGCAGATTGGCACCTTCGATACAACCGACCTGCTGGCCTTCCTGCTCAAAACGGATGGTGGGCACGGTCGATCACAGGCTTGGCGCGAACCAACTTACAAGCAGCGGGGGACTTGGTGGGAGCCAGAAGCCAAATTTTGCTCGAACGTCACCTTCGCTTCAGCGATGGGCAGCCTCGATACAGGCCTGCAGCAAGGGCTGCACGGCTTCTGAATCCCTCCAGCCACCAATCTCAGTCACCCGGCCTTCCAGATTTTTGTACGTGCGGAAGAACTCGGCCACGTCCTCCAATTGGTTGGGAGCAATCTGATGAATGCTGTGGATCTTCGCTTGGCGGGGATCCGCCACGGGAACACAGAGAATTTTCCCGTCGTAGTGCCCCATGTCGTGCATATCCAGAACGCCGATAGGCCGGGCCTGGATCAGACATCCCGCGAACGTGGGCTCCTCCATGATCACCATGGCGTCGAGGGGAGAGCCATCCTCTGCCAGGGTGTTTGGGATGAACCCGTAATCGAAGGGATAACGCACAGAGGAGTGGAGCACTCGATCGAGAGCCATCACCCCGCAGTCTTTGAAATATTCGTACTTATTACGGCTTCCCGCTGGAATCTCCACCAGCAGATTCACCAGTCCTGGAGAAGGAGATGGGGAAAGAGCCCTGAGATCCATTGTTCTCTGTGACAGCGAAAGACTTAAGTGCCGGCCTGTCGCTTAAAACAGCTGCCATCGGAACTCCGAGCCCCGCAATAGCAAGCGTGAATCCAAGGAGGACAAGGAGAGGAGCGGCGACCAGCGAAGCGGTTGCTGGGGTGCTCTCGGCTACAGGCTCAGGGTCCATTCAGGGGGATACAGGGACATCCCGACGTCAGCACGACGCTGATTCGAGAACCATGGCCCTCGAGCGGGAAAGACAAATCAAACGATCTGTCGAGGCCATTCTGGCACTTTTGCGCTTCTCACGCAGCAGGTCGGTCCTGACGGTCACGCCTTGAAGCCAGATCCGAAGGAGCCTCAGGCAAACCGTCCAATTGGGACCTGATCAGACGCAATTCATCGAGAATCGCAGCGAGAACCTGCTGCGTTGCGGTCGACGGCGAGTTCAGCACTTCAACGGTGACCTCTTTAATCCGCAGAACGTCCTTCGCGAAGCGGGCCACCTCGTTGGGGTGAAACAACAAAGGATCCTTTTGATCACTTCGATATTCAGGATTAAGCTTCCGGGGATTAAAGGGTGGATTGAGATTACGAGGGTCAGTATTTGTGTAGCGATACACTGAAGCCCTGGAGCGGTTCAACGACTTCTGAACATCATCGATCCCTACCAAAGCATCTGACTGAGAAAGGGTAGAGCCAATCTCTCCACCCAACCCAACTGAATCGGCCGCAGAAGTGACCGAACCATCAAGCGGGCGAGGAAACATGAGACGGCTCTGGGACTGCTTGGAATTGGCCGACGTTAGCAGCTGAGACTCGTGATGCCAGCAACGATCACAGCCAAAGGGACACTTCTCAGATCGACCGTTTTATCAGCGGTGATAACTTTCACCGGTTCTTTTGTTTGGATGTCATGCGCGTCTCCCGCCTGATGCTGGTGACGCTGAGGGACGTCCCTGCTGACGCGGAAATCCCCTCCCATCAATTGCTTGTTCGAGGGGGTTACATCCGTCGCATCGGCTCAGGCATCTATGCCTACCTGCCGATGATGTGGAAGGTGCTTCGCAAGATCAATGCGATTGTGCGCGCTGAACTCAATCATCTTGGTGCCCTCGAGACTCTGCTTCCTCAGCTCCAGCCTGCTGACCTCTGGGAAAGGAGTGGGCGTTGGCAGGGCTACACCGAAGGGGAGGGAATCATGTTCCACCTGGAGGATCGCCAGAATCGCCAACTCGGCCTTGGTCCAACCCATGAAGAGGTGATTACCGAACTGGCCGGAGACCTGCTCCGGTCTTACCGACAGCTGCCGGTCACGCTCTATCAAATCCAAACCAAATTTCGAGACGAGATCCGTCCCCGTTTCGGTTTGATGCGTGGCAGGGAATTCATCATGAAGGATGCCTATTCGTTCCACGCCAACCAGGAGGACCTCGAAAACACGTATCAGGCGATGGCGACTGCCTACGCGCGGATTTTCGAACGGTGTGGACTCGAAGCGGTGGCCGTAGACGCAGACAGCGGCGCCATCGGAGGTGCTGCGTCCCAGGAATACATGGTGACCGCCGCAGCCGGTGAAGATCTGATTCTCACGAGCAGCGATGGCCTCTACGCAGCCAATCAGGAGAAAGCAACCTCTCGCCCCCCTGTGGCCCTACCGCTTGCCGCCGGTGAAGAGCGCATGATCGAGACCCCTGATCAGAGCTCAATCGAACAGCTCTGTGCAGCCAATGGCTTGGATCCCACCCAAACCGTGAAAGTGCTTGTGCTGCTCGCCCGTCTCGACGACGGACGGGAGCAACCGACCCTGGTCAGCCTGCGAGGAGATCAGGATCTCAATGAGGTGAAGCTCGCGAATGCGGTGAGCCGCTCGCTGAATGCTGCTGTGCTGGAGATCAGGCCCATCTCCGAAAATCAGCTCTGTCAACAAGATCTATCGGAGTTTCCTTTCGGGACCATCGGCCCTGATCTCAGCGACACAGCTCTGAAGGGATGCCGCTCCTGGGAAAACCATTTCCTGAGACTGGCCGATGCAACGGCACTCGATTTGCCACGGTTCGTTTGTGGAGCCAACAGCAAGGATCAACACTGCTGGGGACGGACATGGGATGCCATGCCGGCGCAGATCAAAGCTGATCTAAGAACAGCCCGCGCGGGTGATCAGTGTGTGCACGATCCCTCCCAAACGTTGTCGGAGTGCCGGGGAATCGAAGTGGGGCACATTTTTCAACTCGGGAGGAAATATTCGGAAGCCCTCGATGCTCGTTTTACCAACAGCGCGGGACAGCAGGAAGCGCTGCTGATGGGCTGCTACGGCATCGGCATCTCCAGGCTTGCCCAGGCAGCTGTGGAACAGCATCACGACGAGGCCGGCATCTCCTGGCCTTTGGGAATCGCTCCGTTCCAGGTGATCGTGGTGATTGCCAAAATTCAGGATCCAACGCAGGTCGCCCTCGCAGAAGAGCTCTATCAGTCGTTCTTAGACGCAGGCATCGATGCCTTGCTGGACGACCGTGACGAGCGGGCCGGCGTGAAATTCAAGGATGCTGATCTCATTGGTATTCCCTGGCGAATCGTGGTGGGAAGAGACGCTGGTGAAGGGAAGGTTGAAGTGGTGGAGCGGTCAACACGCTGTTCCACATCGGTTCCCCATCAAGAGGCTTTCCAACAAGTGAAGGACTCCATCTCCACCCACCTGTGATTCGGGATCTCACCCCCATTACAGTTCCGCAAATCCTCTGAACCATGCACGCTGCGCTGACCCGTCTGGGCCGACACCTCAAGAGCCTCACCCTCTCGCTCTGTCTCGGACTCGCCCTGCTGCTTACCGCCTGTGGTGACAGCACCACGTCCTTGCTGTCCGGGGACTATGTCGAAGACACCGTGGCTGTGGTCCACATGCTTCAAAACACTCTGGCGCTGCCTGCCGACGCGGAAAGCCTTCAGGACTCGGAGCATGAAGCTCATGATCTCATCAATGACTACATGTCCCGGTACCGCCCGAGGCCCCAGGTGAACGGATTGAGCTCATTCACCACGATGCAGACAGCGCTCAATTCTCTGCAGGGTCACTACAACACCTACACCAACCGTCCGGTTCCGGAAGCCCTGAAAACTCGCGTTGAGAAGGAACTCAGCAAAGCGGAAAAGGCGGCTCTTCGCGGCACCTGATCTGCCGAGGGACCGATCTGCATCACAGAATCCGAAGTCTCTTTGACCCTCGGCAGGTGAGTCTGAGAGACTTACGGATTGTGCAGAACCGCGGCTTCGGGCCGCCGAGTCTTTGGCCAACGTTGTCGTCATCGGTGCTCAGTGGGGTGACGAGGGAAAAGGGAAAATCACCGACCTTCTGAGTCGTTCCGCGGATGTGGTGGTCCGTTACCAGGGGGGAGTCAACGCCGGACACACCATCGTGGTGGATGGTCAGGTCCTGAAACTGCACCTCATTCCCTCCGGGATCCTCTACCCAGACACCATCTGTCTCATCGGATCCGGCACTGTGGTGGATCCCCGGGTGATGCTCGGTGAGCTCGACATGCTCATTGAAAACGGCATCGACATCTCTGGCCTGCAGTTGGCGTCAACGGCCCACGTCACGATGCCGTACCACCGCTTGCTGGATCAGGCAATGGAACGGCAGCGGGGCGAGCGCAGGATCGGAACCACCGGTCGAGGCATCGGTCCGACCTATGCGGACAAGTCGCAGAGAAGCGGAATCCGAGTCATCGATCTGCTCGATGAACAACGGCTGAGGGACCGCCTTGAGGGACCGCTTCAGGAGAAAAATCAACTCCTGCAGACCATCTACGGGATGGATCCCCTCAACGCCGACGAGGTGATCGCCGAGTATCTCGCCTACGGCAAGCGCTTGGCCCCCCACGTCGTGGACTGCTCCCGGGCCATTCATGGAGCTGCCCGCAACAGGAAAAACATTCTTTTCGAAGGTGCTCAGGGAACACTGCTCGACCTCGATCACGGCACCTATCCCTACGTCACATCCTCCAACCCGGTCTCCGGGGGAGCTTGCATCGGTGCAGGCGTCGGACCGACCCTGATCGACCGCGTGATCGGCGTCGCCAAGGCTTACACCACCCGAGTGGGAGAGGGTCCATTCCCCACCGAGCTCGACGGCAGTCTCAACGATCATCTCTGCGACCGAGGTGGTGAATTCGGCACCACCACTGGGCGCCGTCGTCGCTGCGGCTGGTTCGATGGTGTGATTGGTCGTTATGCCGTCGAAGTCAACGGACTCGATTGCCTCGCAGTCACCAAGCTGGATGTCCTCGATGAGATCGATGCACTCCAGGTTTGCGTCGCCTACGAACTCGACGGCGAGCGCATCGAACATTTCCCGAGTTGTTCCGAGGCTTTCGCCCGCTGCAAGCCGATCTACGAAACCCTGCCGGGGTGGCAGTGCTCCACCGCAGACTGTCGCCGCCTGGAGGATCTGCCGGAGAAAGCCATGGCCTATCTCCGCTTTCTCGCCGACCTGATGGAAGTTCCCATCGCCATCGTGTCCCTTGGGGCCAGCCGCGACCAAACCATCGTGGTGGAGGATCCGATCCACGGACCGAAACGGGCACTGCTCAGCGCCTGATCAACGGCAGCCTGCAGCAATGCGGGGGCCGCGAAGAGCGAGACTGCCCCGGTTCACGCGTTCTGCCCCCATGAGCCCATCACGATTCGCCCAAGACTCCGCCACGTTTGACGTGGTTGGGATCGGCAACGCCATCGTTGATGTGCTCGTGCAAACCGACGATGCGTTTCTCCAGCAGCAGGGCCTTCAGAAAGGCGGCATGGCCCTGATTGATGAGCAGCAGGCAGAAGTGCTTTACAACGCCAGCGGCCCTGGGCTGGAGACCTCCGGAGGCTCAGTGGCCAACACGATGGTGGGCATCGCCCAACTCGGTGGCCAGGTGGGTTTCATCGGACGGGTGCGGGATGACCAACTCGGATCGATCTTCAGCCATGACATCCGCGCCGTGGGAGCTCGTTTTGACACCCCAGCAGCCACCAGCGGGGCAACCACAGCGCGCTGTCTGATCTACGTCACTCCCGATGCCGAACGCACCATGTGTACGTTTCTCGGCGCCTCCACACAGCTCGAGCCAGACGACCTGGATCTGTCGATGGTGAAGCAAACAAAAGTGCTTTACCTCGAGGGGTACCTCTGGGACAGCCCTGCAGCGAAGCGTGCCTTCATCGCTGCTGCTGAAGCCTGCAAGAACGCAGGCGGCCAGGTCGCCCTCTCCCTGTCCGATGGTTTCTGCGTCGACCGGCATCGCGACAGCTTCCTCGAGCTGGTGAACGGCCATGTGGATGTGCTGTTCGCCAATGAAAGTGAAATCAAATCGCTGTACAGCACTGATGACTTCGACGCTGCACTCGCGCAGGTAAAAGGGTGCTGCAGTGTGGCCGCGCTCACCCGCGGCGAGCAAGGGTCTGTGGTGCTCAGTGGTGGCCAGCGCTGGGACATCGCGTCCTACGCCCTGGGAGATCTGATCGACACCACAGGCGCTGGTGACCTCTATGCCGGCGGCTTTCTCCATGGCTACACCCAGGGACTTGCCTTGGAAACCTGCGGGCAGATCGGTTCCATCTGCGCGGGACAGGTGGTGACACAGCTCGGGCCACGGTCCCAGGAGTCGCTCAAGAACTTGGTCGCCAAGCACCTGAGCTAAACCAACAAGCCATCCAGACAAGCAAGAAGCTCTTGCGGGCTCTGAACCACAGGCACAGTGTCGGGGGGGGAAGGACGCTTCACTTTCCACAAGTGGAATCCAAGCGACTCGGACAAAGTGCTCCAGAGCGCATCTGCCACACCTCCCGACTGCCTGCAGAGCACATCGGTGATCGCCCAGCGGCGACAGAGAGCGGCTTCAACAGCCCCTGGGCGCACGCCGCTCAGGGGTCGCAGCACCGCCAAGTTGTCCCCGGAGAGCCCCGCAGCTCCCGCAAGCCGGATCGCCGCGGGGGTAGGCAAGACCCGAGCTTTCACGATGGCACCGGCAGCCCGGCCGGCCTGCGTGGCCGCTGCCAGATGCCTGGCGCCCAAAGCCAGCAACACCCTGTGCCCCTGCAAGGACTGTTGGGCGAACGCATCCACCCCGCTGAGCAAAGACGTCTGGGGGGCGGTCCATCCCGGACGTTCAAACCGCGCCAGAGGTAGGGAAAGGTAACTGCAGACCTGATGCAGCTGCGCGCTGATCAGCAACGCGAAGGGATGGGTGGCATCCACCACTGCATCAACGGCATGGGCGAGACAGTGAGCGCTGAGATCTTCGACAGAGCGAAACGAACCCACATGCACAGTGTTGAGGTCTGCCGATCGGTACGCGCGTGCGGCGGCTTCCGTGACGACGCTGACGCTGACATCCCTGCCTGCCTGCGCGAGGGCCGCGACCAGCGCAGGGCCCTCACCGGTGCCTGCAAACACAAGAACGTGGATCTGGCGATTCGTGCGTCGGTGCATCAGGATGGCGCTCACCGCATCGATCGAGGATGAATCACTGCGTTCTGGAAGTGGATGTGCTCCAGGCTCCCACCCTCCGATACACCCAGGACAATCAAACTCCGATCGCGGAAATGGACGTGGACTTCGATGCGCTCCGACCGGATGATCCCCGCGGACAACTGAAAGTTGTGGGGTGGGGCAACCTCGCCCAAGACCTCCAGAACCGCGTGCAGGTTGGGCAACGGCTGGTGATCGAAGGCAGGCTTCGGATGAACACGGTTCCCAGGCAGGACGGCACGAAAGAGAAACGAGCCGAGTTCACCTTGTCGCGTCTGCATGCCGTCGGCGCCACTCCGGCTGGAACGCAGGCTGCTCCAGCCACGCCGCGGGCCCAGCCCGCCCCTCAAGCGGCAACGCCCCGGCCTGCAGCCTCCCAAGCACCTGCTCCAGAACCCGCCGCGCAGTGGAACAGCGCTCCGCTGGTGCCTGACACCGACGACATTCCCTTCTGATTAGGGATCGGTTGATCGCTGCTCCGCTGCTCTGCGCAGCAGCTGACCGAGTTCGCGCTCCAAGGCGGCCAGATCCAACCGGAAGTCGGCCCAACGCCCACGATCAATCTGCTCAAGCAGCCAGGCCCTGTCCTGCTCCAGCTGTTGGATCAGTTCCGACACCCCCTCAACTGGGTGCGCCGGGATGTCCCGTGGTGTGCTGCTCTCCATCGAGGTCGTTGGTAATCAGCCCATCCTGGCTCCCACGCCGGCAGAATGTCGCCACTGTTGAAAGCGAATGGCCGAGGGCGAATGAAGGATCTGCTTTCACCGGGAAGTTTGGTCACTGTTGGCGGAGGGGTGCTCACAGTGGTTGGAGCCGTGGCCTACGCCACCGGGAACGCCAACCTCAGCCTTCCCACCATCTTTTACGGAATCCCGATCCTGCTTGGAGGACTGGCCCTGAAGTCATCGGAACTGCCGCCGGCCCGACGCGTGGTTCCCAAGAACCAGTTGCAACGGGAAAGGGAAGCGGCGACACCGGAGCTCGGCAAACTTCTCGGCGATGTGACGCGCTGGAGATACGGTCAGAAAGCCCACCTTGAAAGTTCCCTTGAAGCCTTGAAGCTCTGGGACGAGGATCGCCCCCCCCAGCTCCTGGAAATCGAGGAGCTCCATGGCGAAGCGGGCTATGGGCTGCGCCTGCGTTTTGCCTGTGAAGCGGTCCCACTCGAGCGCTGGCAAGAGCGCAGAGATCGGCTCAGCCGGTTTTTCGCCAAAGGGCTGACGGCGACCATCACGCCACTCGACGGAGACAACCTCGATCTCACCCTTCTGCCGGCGGGCGAGCATGGTGAGTCCTGATCACGAACCGATGGATGATGCTCTCAGGGTTTCCGTCCTGAGCGAAGCCCTTCCGTACATCCAGCGCTTTGCCGGGCGGCGGATTGTTGTGAAATACGGCGGCGCGGCCATGGTCCATGCCGAACTGCAGTCCGCCGTGTTCAGGGATCTCGCCCTTCTGCGCAGCGTGGGTGTGCAACCGGTGGTTGTGCACGGCGGGGGACCTGAGATCAACCATTGGTTGAAGCGACTCGACATTGCCCCTGAATTCCGAGAAGGCTTGCGGGTCACTGATGCAGCCACCATGGACGTGGTGGAGATGGTCTTGGTGGGCCGGGTCAACAAACAGATCGTCAATGGGCTGAATCGCCTCGGAGCCCGAGCGGTCGGTCTGAGTGGGAGCGATGGCTGCCTGGTGGAAGCCCGCGCCTGGGGCGACGGCAGCCACGGGCTGGTTGGCGATGTGGCCCGCGTCAACCCGGATGTGCTTGAGCCCCTACTCGACCGGGGCTATGTCCCTGTGATCTCCAGCGTCGCCGCGAACGCTGAGGGCGTTGCCCACAACATCAACGCCGACACCGTTGCCGGTGAATTGGCGGCGGCATTGGAGGCGGAAAAGCTGATCCTGCTCACCGATACCCCCGGCATTCTCCGCGATCGGGAGTCACCGGAGTCGCTGATCAGGCAACTCAAGCTGTCGGAAGCCAGACAGCTCATCGACGACGGCATTGTTGCCGGTGGCATGACCCCGAAAACCGAGTGCTGCATCCGAGCCCTCGCCCAGGGTGTCTCCGCCGCACACATCGTGGATGGCAGGGTCGCGCATGCGTTGCTCCTGGAGGTGTTCACCGATGCGGGAATCGGCACCATGGTGCTAGGGCGCAGCTGAACCATGACCGTTGGCCTGGCCGAAGCCCAGCAGGCACTGGATCGGGGTGACTACGGCCAGTGCCTGCGTCTTCTCGAACCGTTGGCAACCACCCACCCCATCAACGAACCCGAAGGGGCGTTGATCCGCATGCTGATGGTCACAGCATGGATGGGACAAGGAGAAGAACGACGCGCGATCAGCACCTGCAGGCTTCTCACCCGCTGCAAAGACCCAGACCTGCGCATCCGGGCCAGACAGCTTCTGAATGTGCTGGAGGCACCAAGTCTGGAACGGCCTGCGCGCTGGTCGATGCAGCTTCCCACCCTGGAGATGACCCCGCGCACAGGTCAGCGGCCCCGCCTGAGCCGACGACGTCGGCTTCCGGCTCCACCTCCACCGCCGCCAACGGGGCCAACCCAAGCGCCATCGGCAGGATTTGCCGCGGTGGTGCTCGCGGTGCTCGTGGGTCTCACCCTGCTGCTCGGCGGCTGCGTTCAGATCCGGGCCGACCTAGATCTTGTGGGCCCAGACCGCCTTGAAATGAACTGGCATATCAACAGCCTGAGCGGCCGCACACTGCCCTGGCAGAACAATTTTCAAGCCGCGCTGCGCGATCAGGAGCCGAACTGGACAGCGACCCAAGGGCGTGAAGGGGAACTCAATCTCGCCAGTCGGCCTCTGAACACCGACACGGCCGCAAAGTTGTTGGCCGACTCCGTTGCCCGCGCGGGACGCACCGCAGGTCTATCGCTTCCACCACCCAGCCTCTCCCTGCATGAACGGAACTGGTTGGTGGGCGTGCAGCAGAACCTCACCCTGAACCTTGATCTCACGGAGATCACCTCCCTTCCCAGCGATTCCCTCTTGATCAGCATTGGCCCCGGCACCGACCTGAGTCAGGTGAGCAGCGCGCCGCTCCCAGCGCGTCTCGATAACCAACGCATCGTTTGGCCCCTCGCCCAGGGAGCGGTGAACCATCTGCAATGGCAGCGATGGCAATGGAGCCGACTCGGGCTTGGCGGCCTTGGGATCCTCGGGCTCCTGCTGATCAGCACGCTGTTGCAGTCGATCCGGCAATCTCTCGGCTTTGGATATCCGCAGCTTCCCTCCTGAGGTCAAAGCTGCAGGGGATCGGGATCCACCGAAAGGGTCACATCGTTGGGGAGACCATCCCAAAGCTCCGAACCCTCAGGCAACGGGATAGCCGACTCCGGCGGTCCATGCAGCAACAGCTGCCAGCGGCTGCGCCCGGCCACACGAGCGACCGGTGCTGGCGCTGGTCCAAGCAGTTGCCAACCCGCAGCAGAGCAAAGAGGGCGCAGTTGTTCAGCCAGCAGCGTGCCAGCCGTTGCCGTGGCCGCTGCTGAACGCCCCGCCAACCGCAACAGACAGGCTCTTGCGTAGGGAACCAACCCCGCCTGCTCTCGAAGCATCGATTCCTCGGCGAGGAAGCGTTCGTAGCGGCCGTCGATTAAGTGCTGAATCACCGGGTGATCCGGGCTGTAGGTCTGAACCAGCACCTCACCGGGCTTCTCCCCACGGCCTGCCCTGCCGGCGAGTTGGAGCATGAGCTGCAGAGCGTGCTCACCAGCCCGTAGATCAGGGCGGTGCAGCAGGCCGTCAGCCGCGAGCACCGCCGCCAGGGTGACCTGGGGCAGATCCATCCCCTTGGCGAGCATCTGGGTCCCGACCAACACATCAGCCTCTCCGTCGGCAAATCGGGCCAACAGGCGCCGATGACCGTCTCGTCCCCCTGTCGTATCGCGATCAAATCGGAGCAGGCGCAGCCCGTCCAACTCCTCAGACAACCGTTCCATCACCCGTTGCGTGCCTGCCCCGAACGGCTTGAACGCCGACGAACCGCAGGCTGTGCAGTGGTCGGTCACAGAAGCGCGATGGTCACACCAATGACAGCGCAGCCACTGTTGCTGCGAACGACTGCCATGCACAGTCATGGCCACATCGCAATGCGGACACATCACCACCTCACCGCAGCTGCGGCAGCTGAGAAAGGTGCTGTAGCCGCGGCGCGGAACCAAAACAACAGCCTGTTCACCCTTGGCAGGCAGTGCTGCCAATCGATCCATCAGAGCGCGACTGATGAGCCGCTTATGGCCTTCCGCCAGCTCATGGCGCATGTCGATGATGCGGACCGGCGGCAGGGGTTGGCTCGAGATCCGTGAAGAAAGCCGCGCCAGTTCAAGGGAACCCTTCGGCTTCAGCCGGCTCCAGGACTCCAGAGAGGGCGTGGCACTCCCAAGCAGAAGTCGTCCTCCCTGACGACCAATCCGATCCAAAGCAAGATCGCGGGCGTGGTAGCAGGGCATCGGGGATTCCTGCTTGTAGGAGCTGTCGTGCTCTTCATCGAGCACCACAAGGCCGAGGGGACGCAAAGGCAGAAAGATCGCTGAGCGGGTTCCAACCACCAGAAGTGGCTCATCGGCTTCGAGGCAGCGGCGCCAGCAGCGCACCCTCTCCCCATCGCTGCAGCCACTGTGATATTCGAGCACCCGCCGGCCGAAGCGGTTGCGGCAGCGATCCGCCAACTGGGGAATCAAGCCGATTTCAGGGGTGAGAAGAAGGCAATGACGACCGCGGTCGATCTCCGCAGCTGCCAACTGCAGATACACCTCTGTTTTGCCTGAGCCTGTGATTCCCCACAACAGAAGACCACCGCCGTCAGGCAAGGCCTGAAACTGATCGATCGCCGCCTGCTGTTCTCCGGTGAGGTGGCGTGGTGGTTCCAGCCCGCTTTGATCGCAGCAAGCGCCATGGCGTTCGTTGGAGGGGCCAGACTCCGACGCAAGCCGCTGCTCTCGGCGCAGATACCCCTTGGTGTGCAGGGACTGGACCATCCCGGCATGAAACCCCTGGTTCAGGAGATCCCGTTGCCAAGCGCCACCCCCAGCGGCTTCCAGGTAGTCCAGCAACGCTTGCTGACGGGTGGAGCAAGGCGAAAGCGCCTCGCCTGCCGGCTGAAGAGCAACCCACCACAGCTTTCGGCCAGAGGCAGGGGGCTTCGCCCGCTGCCCTAGCCAGCCTGGTGGCAAAGCTGCTTTGAGCATCCGGAAGGAACTGGTGTGACAGAAGGCCGCCATGGCATCGAGCCAGGCCTGCCAGTCAGAGTCCACAGCAGCCTTCTGGATGAGTGCCTCCACGGGCTGCAGGTGCTGGGATCGCTCCTGCTCGTCGGCGCGCAGAGGGCGGCACGTGGTCACCAACCCCTGCAAACGCCGACCGCGCAGACGCACCATCACAAGATCTCCAAGGCCGACCCCCAGTCGGCGATGGTCCATGTAGGTGAAGGTCCGCCCCTCCCGACCGGCCTCAAGCCACACGTCCACCACCGGAAGTGGGCGGGCAACACCTTCTGGTTGGAGGAATTCCTCGGGGGTTGCCGACATCAAAGGTTTTTTCTTAAGATGACGATGTTGGACAGCTCATAAGCTGTTGTCGGAACAATGCAGAGTTCCGTCCAGTGGGAAGACACGAAGCTCGAACCAGGGTTTACCCATCGGTTCACCGGTCTGAGAAAGCCCCTGACAGCCCTGCATCAACCCAACCCATCTCTTAGACCTTGATCACTGTCTCGTGTTGTCTGCCCCTGAGCAACGGGGAGATCAGAACACAGTGAAGCGTTTCTGAGCACTGCTCAGTCGCCACAGTTGCAAGTTTGACATCGAAGTTCTTCGCTTGATTCCTATGAGCCCTGCTGCAAGCAAGTCAGCCAAGGCTGACGCCAACACAGCCCCAGCGATCGTGATGATGGCCGATGCCAACGGTCAACCCAAGGAGCTGACGGTTAAGGCCAAGGCCAAGGCCAAGGCCAAGGCCAAGAGCAGCAAGGCTTCCACGTCAACCAAAAGCAGCAAGGCCAAACCTGCCGCGAAGACAACCAAAACGGCGAAAACCAGCACAAGCAGCCGCAGCAAGGCAGCCACTCCCGCCGCTGCAGACCTGGATGCAGCAGCGGATCAACTGCTGGCCAAGGCCGCAGGCAAGAGTGCGGAGACTCCCACCAAGGCCGCAGCGAACGCTGCCTCGGCCAGCAAAGAGGAGAAGGCCAAAGCAGACGCCAAGGCCAAGGTTCTTGCCAGCATCAAGGTCGGGCCAAAAGGTGTTTACACCGAAGACTCCATTCGCGTGTATCTCCAGGAGATCGGTCGCATCCGACTCCTACGCCCCGATGAAGAGATTGAGCTGGCCCGAAAGATCGCCGATCTTCTCCATCTCGAGGAACTCGCAGCCCAGTTTGAAAGCGACAACGGCAAATTGCCCGACACCAAGGAATGGGCTGCCCTGGTGGAGATGCCAGTGATTCGCTTCCGCCGGCGACTGATGTTGGGCCGCCGAGCGAAGGAAAAGATGGTGCAATCCAACCTCAGGCTGGTGGTGTCGATTGCCAAGAAGTACATGAACCGGGGCCTGAGCTTCCAGGATCTGATTCAGGAAGGCAGTCTGGGCCTGATCCGAGCAGCAGAGAAGTTTGATCACGAGAAGGGCTACAAGTTCTCCACCTACGCCACCTGGTGGATTCGTCAGGCGATCACGCGCGCCATTGCCGATCAGAGCCGCACGATCCGTCTTCCGGTTCACCTTTACGAGACGATTTCACGGATCAAGAAAACCACCAAAGTTCTGAGTCAGGAGTTTGGCCGCAAGCCCACAGAGGAAGAAATCGCCGAATCGATGGAGATGACCATCGAAAAACTGCGCTTCATCGCTAAGAGCGCTCAGCTGCCGATTTCTCTAGAAACACCGATCGGCAAGGAGGAAGATTCGCGCCTGGGCGATTTCATTGAAGCCGACATCGAGAATCCTGAACAGGATGTGGCCAAAAACCTTCTCAGGGAAGACCTTGAGGGCGTGCTGGCCACCCTCAGCCCTCGGGAACGGGATGTGTTGCGACTGCGCTATGGCCTCGATGACGGTCGCATGAAGACCCTGGAGGAGATCGGGCAGATCTTCGATGTCACCCGCGAACGCATCCGCCAAATCGAAGCCAAAGCGCTGCGCAAACTGCGCCATCCCAACCGCAACGGCGTTCTCAAGGAATACATCAAATAGTGAATCCTGCGCTGGACTGACATCAGATCGCGATGAGGTCAGTCTTTCGCTCAATAAGCCCTAGTGAATCGCAAGCAGGAGAACGCCATCGCTCTCCTCAACTGGCCTCAACTGGGCTCGATGCTGTCTGTGAATTCCTGAAAAGCTTTTTTCAACCGCTCCACAGGGGTTTCCGATGGCGGGCATTCCTGGTTGGTGGAGCGGGTGTACACCTG
Source organism: Synechococcus sp. BMK-MC-1 (assembly GCF_014279955.1). Taxonomy (NCBI): domain Bacteria; kingdom Bacillati; phylum Cyanobacteriota; class Cyanophyceae; order Synechococcales; family Synechococcaceae; genus Synechococcus; species Synechococcus sp. BMK-MC-1. Next base: position 654,779 of record NZ_CP047939.1, on the reverse strand, counting down.
AAGAATCCGGGCTTCAGGTTCCAGCACTGCAGCCACTGCTGCCTTCAGCATCACGATATTGCGTTGCGGTGTTAGCCCCGCCAGAAACGGTTGCAGAGACCATTCATCTCCGCCGAGGTCGCCGACCAGGCGAAGGGGGCGGATCAATTGATAGGCGCGATCGCCATCGGAATCGGTGGTCTGCCGCAGACGTGTCACAACCAACAAGCCACTGGTGAGTAGCACCACGCGGATGGTTCCCTCACTGAGTACCGGCAGAAACGGAAGAGATTCAGCCGCTTGTTGGCTTGCTTCAGCAGATGCGGAACGTCCCACTTTCACACCGTTGACGACAGGTCCTGGCATGAAACCCAATCGATGAAGGATTGATCGTAGGCCGGCTTGTCGGCGTCCTGGGCCCTGAGAACAGAGGTTGCCCCGCGCGAAGAGGCAACGGCTGGCGATGGGATCCAGCGCATGAGTTCCGTGTCACTTCCTTCAACCAGAAAGGGTTTGGCGCCCTTGGCTTCGTAGGGTGACCCATCGTTTTCAAATGTCCATGGCTCTCGAGCACCTGCGCATCGCATCCCGCCGCAGCCAGCTGGCCATGGTCCAGACCAACTGGGTGAAAGCAGAGCTTGAAAAAGCCCACCCTGACCTGGCGATCTCGGTGGAGGCGATGGCCACCCAGGGCGACAAGATTCTCGATGTGGCCCTGGCGAAGATCGGTGACAAGGGCCTGTTCACCAAAGAACTCGAAGCGCAGATGCTCGTGGGCAGAGCGGAGATTGCCGTTCATTCCCTGAAGGATCTGCCCACCAACCTCCCTGAGGGGCTGATGCTGGGATGCATCACCGAACGCGAGGATCCCGCCGACGCCCTGGTGGTCAACAGCAAGAACGCGGAGCACACCCTGGAAACCCTTCCTGAAGGATCGGTGGTTGGCACAAGCTCCCTGCGCAGACTGGCCCAGCTACGCCATCACTTTCCCCATCTTCAATTCAAGGATGTGCGCGGGAATGTGATCACCCGCCTCGAGAAACTCGATGCTGGGCAATACGACTGCTTGATCCTTGCGGCCGCTGGCCTAAGCCGGCTTGGATTCGGGGACCGCATCCACCAGATCATCCCTGGCCACATCTCCCTGCATGCCGTTGGGCAGGGCGCTCTCGGAATCGAGTGCGTCTGCGATCGACCTGAAGTCCTGAAGATCATTCAGGTGCTTGAGCATGCACCCACTGCCGGGCGCTGCCTGGCCGAACGGGCTTTCCTGCGCGAACTGGAGGGTGGATGCCAAGTTCCGATTGGCGTGAACAGCCGCATCGATGGAACGGAGCTGATCCTCACGGGCATGGTGGCCAGCCTGGATGGCCAGCGCCTGATCCGTGACGAGCGCCGCGGAAGCCTCACCGATCCCGAAGCCATCGGCCGAGCATTGGCGGCAGACTTGAAATCCCGCGGTGCGGGAGAGATCCTTCAGGAGATCTTCGCAGAGATGCGCCCCGAAGCGTAACCATGTCTCTACTGCACACAGCCGTCGGGATCTTCACGATCTCAAACCCCATCGGCAATCTGCCGATCTACCTGTCGTTTACCGATGGGAACCGGCGCAAAGATCGTGTCATCGCGCGCAGCAGTGCAGTCACATTTCTGGTCAGCCTGATGCTGGCCACCTGGCTGGGCAACGACCTGCTGGGATTTTTCGGAATTTCACGCCCGGCATTCCAGGTGGCCGGCGGGCTGATCGTGGTTCTGATCGGCCTCTCCATGCTGCGCTCAGAACCATCCAAGGTTCACCATGATCCAGCGTCCATCGAACGCGATCAGGATTCCGCTGTGAAGGGGATTGTTCCTCTCGGCATCCCCCTGTTGGCTGGCCCGGGAACCCTCACCGTGGTGATCGCAGATCCGAATGCGGCGAGCATGGGCGGAAAACTCGGCATCAGTGGCGTGGTGCTGCTGCTCACCGTGGTGGTGTACGTGATCTTCGAAGCAGGGGAGATGCTTTCCTCCAAGATCAGTGCGTCAGCACTTCAAGTGCTCACCAAGATCATGGGACTGCTTCTCACCTCCATTGCGGTGCAGATGATCTTCACCGGTTTACGTGCAGGCTTCCCCGTCTTGAAGGCGCTCGGCATCAGCGGGTGATCTTCACCGGGGTTCCAACATCCACAAGCTCATAAAGCTTTTGCACGTGAGCGTTGAGCATGCGCACGCAGCCATTGGAGACTGCCGCCCGAATCTTCACCCAATGGGGCCAGGGGGTTCCATGAATCCCGAACTGGTTGGGTCCCTGCTGAAGAAAACCAATCCAGCGGTGGCCCAAGGGACTGGAGGGTCCAGTCACCGGATGAACGCGGCCTGACTTGGTGCTTTGGTACTGAGGATTGACTCGCTTGTTCTCAACCTGGAACACACCGGTCGGAGTGGGAGTCTTGGGATCTCCAATGGCCACAGGCCAAGGCCCGATGCGCTCGCCATTGCGGATCACACTGATGCGCCGCTGTCTCAGATCAAGATGAATCAGCGTGCCTTCAACCGCCGGAACAGGGGCTATCGAAGCCAAACCGGGAGCAGCTCCGCCCAGGAGAGCTGCAGCAACGACGGCCGCAGAGCAGGCACTGCGCTCGAAACAGATGCGCTTCATTTCAAGACACACAAGACTTACTGGTCTCAAGCTATTCATCGGTCAGAGCAAAAACCGTCCACCATCGGAGGACTTTCTGAAGAACCCGTTCGTCTGGTCAGGGCAGCGACACCGTTATCACGGGCCTGGGTGCTAGATCGGTGCACCGGAACGCGATCAATGCCTCAGCAGCTTCATTGGACGGACGCGGAGGCACGTCTTTTTCTGCAAGCCATCAAGACCGTCGGTACGGCGGGAGGCGTGCTTGCTCTGGAGCCAATCACTCTGGAGATGATGGAGGCCATTCAGCGCCATGTTCTGCATTCCTCAGTGGATCTCGAAACCCTTGAGATTCGCCATCCCCCCGATTACCCCGCGCTGATCAGCGATCAAAGCAAGCGAAACCAGCTGATTCAGATCCTCGTGCTCATTCCCTATGTGGACATGAATGTGGATCCACGCATGGTGGGGGTTGTGGATGATTTCGCATCATTCCTCAACATCGCACCCCAGACGCTCCAAGACCTGCACCAGGTGAGAGACAACCACCTCAGACGCTTGCTTCTCGACTACGGGCGCAGGAGCATGGGTGAATTTTTAGGGCTTGACACACCCTCTCGCTTTGTTCGCGGTGTGATCGCAGCTGTTCATCAGGCCATCGGTGATGCGTCCGTCGCCAGCCGTTACGCCACGCTCGACTCGTACGCGGAAGGAACTCTCGGCCACACGTTCTTTCACTGGTACCGCGACCGTGGCTGGGCTCTGCCAGGGGAGCACAAAAGCACTTCAGAGCTTCTGGTGAATCACGACTGCTGCCACATCCTTGGCGGATTCAACACCGACTGCGCTGGAGAGATGAATGTGGCGGCTTTTCAGGCCGGACTGTTCACCGATGGCTTCGGCTTCGAATCTTTGCTGGAAGTGATTCTCGACTTCCACCTCGGCAAGGCGTTCAGCACAAGCAACAGCATCATCCCTCCGGAAACCGGTCAGTTCACTCCTGATGCCGCCATGGCTGGCTATGAAAAAGGCTTGGCTTGCTCCATCAATCTCATTCAAGACCTTGATTTCTGGGCGATCGCCGATCAACCCGTTGTGGAGTTGAGGATGAAGTACAACATCCCAGCCACACCGGGCCCCTTATTGATCAAACCCTGAGATCGTTAAAACCAAAAAAAATGCCGCTCACCGTGCTGTGAGCGGCATCAAGGATGGAGGAGATCCAACGGATCTCAAAACTTCCAATCGCTTCAATCAACAAGCTTGGGATCAATCTCCTCCATGTACCTGGCCTCACAGGTCTTGATGATCTCCACGGCCTTCTCAGTGCCGAAGAATCCGTTCACCGTGCAGGTTCCGGGCTTCTTGAGATCTTTGTAGTGTTCCCAGTAATAGGTGGTTTCCTTTTTCCAGTGATCACCAAGATCTTCAAAGCTCTTGATGTGATCCATGCGCTTGTCGTCAGCCAGCACAGCGATCACTTTGTCGTCGACTTCACCACCATCATCAAAGGTCATGATGCCGATGATGCGGGCCTCAACGATTGATCCAGGAATGAGCGGTTCGGTGACGTTGACGATCTCAATATCAAGTGGATCGCCATCCTCATCCCAGGTGCGGGGGATACAGCCATAGGCGAAGGGGTAGGCCAGCGAGGAATAACCAACGCGATCCAGCTTCAGATGACCGGTTTCTGTAATCAGCTCGTACTTGTTGATCGTGTTGGAGTTGAGTTCCACGATCGTGTTCAGTCGCAGCTCAGATTCGTCGGCGAAGGCCGGGAGCACATGCAACAGATTGGGCATGCTGCGGCTGGGAGCCTGGTCGAGATTGGCCATTGGAGACGGCATTCAGCGCGGTGATCCTACGGGGGCTGGATCGGCACACTGAAACGATCAGCAAGCCGATTCCATGCCCTCCCTCTCTCCCTGGGTTTTGTTGCTGCTGGCCATTGGCGCTGAAATCGTCGGCACCTCCTGCCTGAAGGTGTCGGACGGATTCAGCCGTCCATGGCCGACCCTGGTGGTGCTGACCGCGTATGGGCTTTCGATGACGCTGATGTCGCGGGTGGTGAAAACGATTCCCATGGGCATCAGTTATGCCCTCTGGAGCGGAATCGGCATTGTGGCGATTGTGCTGATTGGCGTGGTGGCGTACCGCCAGGTCCCCACAGGCGGTCAGCTCATCGGGATGGGGCTGATCACAGCGGGGGTGCTGATCGTGAATCTGTCGTCTCCCCTCACCAAAGGTTGACCACAGCATTGCGCTCACGCTGATCCATGCACAAACATCCCACTCCCTGTGGGAACTTCAATGGCATTTACGCGTCAACAGCCCATGCTTCGCCTCCGCCGATTCCTGCTGATCGCTGCAAGCATCGCCGGACTCGCCGTGTTGTTTCACCTGATCCAGGTGCACGGGCTTGAGCCGCTGCGCAACCAGGTGGAACGCCTGGGGGTTTGGGCTCCCCTGGGCATCGTGCTGCTCCGCGGAATCAGCATCCTGCTGCCAGCCTTGCCGAGCACGGCTTACTCCCTGCTCGCCGGCGCTCTCCTGGGCTTTCAGACCGGCTTCATCGTCATCGTGATCGCTGATCTGCTGTTTTGCCAAACCGCCTTTCTGTTGGCGCGCAGCTACGGCCGGGAACCGATCAAACGTCTTGTCGGCAACCAGGCCATGGCCAAGGTGGAAGGATTCAGCCGACATCAATTGGAAGGCAACCCGTTTTTACTGACGGGTCTTCTGATGACAGGTCTGTTTGATTTCGTGAGTTATGCCGCCGGCCTCGGTGGCACGAGCTGGCGTGGCTTTTCCTTGCCCCTGCTCGTGAGCGTGTTGCTCAGTGATGCCCCGATCGTGGCGCTTGGAGCCGGGATTTTCAGCGGAGGCAAGCTTCTTCTGGGCGCAGCCCTTCTGGGGGTGTTTGCCCTGGCCCTGATCGCCGGGGTGGTGAAGCAGCGTGCCCGCCGGCAGGCTGAATCAGCCAGCTAAGCCGAGAAGCGCATCGCTGCGCTCGCGGGTTCGGCGCAGACCGTCGCCATCCGCGTTGAGGTCGTGGCCGAAGGAGGGAATCAGCGCCTTGAGGCGCTCCTGCCAGGCCGCCGTTGCCAAGGGCTCGGCGAAACAACGCTCCAGCACGGTGAGCATGATCGACACTGATGTGCTGGCACCCGGGGAGGCTCCCAGCAGGGCAGCCAAAGAGCCATCCGCGGAGCTCACCACTTCCGTCCCCATCTGCAGGCGGCCGCCGTCAGGGGTTCGCTTGATGATCTGCACACGCTGGCCAGCCACGGAGAGCGTCCAGTCCTGTTCCCTGGCTTGGGGAAGGAAATCCCGAAGGGCATCCATGCGATCGGCCGGGCTTTGGCGCAACTGCGTGATCAGGTAGTTCACCAAGGGGAGATTGTTCACCCCCACTTGCAGCATGGGCTGGAGATTGCTGATGCGAACCGACTTGGGCAGATCCAACAGCGAGCCCGTCTTGAGGAACTTGCTGCTGAAGCCGGCGTAAGGACCGAACAGCAACGACCTCGTTCCATCAATCCAGCGGGTGTCGAGATGGGGGACCGACATCGGTGGCGCTCCCACCTTCGCTTTTCCGTACACCTTGGCGAAGTGATGCTCCACGAGTTCCGGTTGCTGACAGACCAACCACTGGCCGCTCACAGGAAACCCAGCAAAGTTGGCAGCCTCGGGGATCCCACTGTTTTGCAGCAGCGGCAAGGCACCACCTCCAGCACCCAGGAACACAAACGGAGCCCTGACCTGACGGGCACCGGAGGGACTGCGCAAATCAATCTGCCAATCACCGGACGTCATCCGTTCGGTGCGACAACGCTTGAGCCTCTGCACACGCGTGCCGAACACCACATCCAAGGCACCCGCACTCTGCAGTGGGGCCAGCAGCATCTGCGTCAGGCTGCCGAAATCCACATCCATCCCGCGCTGAACCCGGGTGGCGGCGATGGGCTCACACCCATTCCGCCCTTCCATCATCAGCGGAATCCAGTCGGCGATCTCTCCGGCATCCGTGCTCCACTCCATGGCCGCAAACGCCGGCACAGCACTGAGTTGGCGGTGCCGCTGCCGCAAAAAGGCCACATCCTTTTCGCCCCACACGAAGCTCAGATGGGGAACCCGATGCAGAAAACGGTCCGGTTGAAGGGAGCCAAACTCCGTCAGCGATGCCCAGAACTCAAGACTGCGTTCAAACGACGCATTGATCGCCAGGGCCTTCTCCGTCGCGACCGATCCGTCATCCAACGGGGGGGTGTAATTGAGCTCGCAATTGGCTGCATGACCGGTACCGGCATTGTTCATCGCAGCACTGCTTTCAAGCGCTGGGGCCTCCAAGCCCTCCACGAGCAGCAGCCTGAGCCTGGGGTCCAGGGCATGCAGGAGCGATGCCAGGGTGGCACTCATGATCCCAGCGCCCACCAGAACAGCGTCGTATCGATCCACAGCAGAAGGTCACCCTCCTTCAAGGGTATGGATCAACCCCGAGGGACGCATGCCTACGCTGGGCTGGAAGATTCTGAATCCGGCCATGAGCTCCGAAACGATGCCGCTCACCAGCGAAAACGTGGAGAAGGTGCTCGACGAGCTGCGCCCCTTCCTGATGGCCGACGGCGGCAACGTGGAAGTGGTGGAAATCGACGGGCCGGTGGTGAAGGTGCGGCTCCAGGGAGCCTGCGGCAGCTGCCCCAGCAGCACCATGACCCTGAAGATGGGCATCGAACGCAAAATGCGCGAGTCCATTCCCGAGGTGAGCGAAGTGGTGCAGGTGCTCTGACGCAACACCTCTCCGCAGCCATCCTGGGTGAACGTCAGTGGACGAATGCGCCTGCCCTTCTCAAGACGCTTCGGATTTCTGCTCATTGCCTCGGTTCTGGCAATCACTCTGCTGTTGGGCACACGCGCGTTCGTAGATCGCGGCCCAAATGCGGACACGATTCAACCTGCCGCGGTGCAAGAAGAGTGCGCGAGCTCTCAGGGGGCCGCCGTCAGCTGCTCTTCCGCTTCTCGAGTCGGTTCTACGACGATGCGGTGGACTTCCGAAGGGATCCCTTCGATGTGCTGAAAGTGCCGATCATCATCGAGCTTGAACCGCTCTGGACCTCCCAGAAATACGCCGACCTGCGTTTGTTGCCGACCCCCTCCAACGACAATCTCGTGGGAGAGCTGGGCTCTCTCAGTGGCTACCAGCTTCAGGGCGCCAGTTTCAAACCATTTCTGCGCCGGAGCTCCAACAGCCTGGGCACCTGGTAACGCCCCCAGCTCAGCCAGGTTCGCTTGGAAGTGATTTACCAGTCGAATCTTTGGCCAGGAATTGTGAACTGGATCATCCCCCTGATGATCATCAATTCGATCGTGCTGATGGCGCCATCGGTGGAGGGAACCCTCTCCGACGTACGCCTTGCCATTCCATCAACGGCCCTGCTCACCCTGATTTTTCTGCAGCAGTCGTACCACTCTTCCCTGCCGAAACTTCCCTACACCACCTTCCTCGATGATCTCTTCACAACGAGCTATCTGATCGCCATGGCTCTGTTCGGATTGTTCACGTGGGGGTACAACGCCTACGTGGCTGCACCGGATGAACAGAAGGCGAGCACCATGCGGCGGATCAATCAAGCCGACACCCGCTTTCAGTTCCTTTCCCTGGGCCTGCTGGTGCTGACCGCGGTGATCAGCTGGGGACGACGATGAACAAAGGCATCGCGACTGCGACGAGGAGAAGCCTCCCAGGCCTGATCAGCCTGCTGAGCTCACTGTTGCTGCTCAGCTGCGGGCAGCGCAGTGGGCCGCCGCACACCGCCACAATCCGCGTTGGCATCCTGCACTCGCGAACCGGCACCATGGCGCTCTCGGAAGCCACAGTGGCCGAGGCGGAGCGTCTGGCGATCGAAGAGATCAATGCCGCTGGCGGCCTCAAACTCAACGGTCGGGCGGTGCTGGTGAAGGCCATTGAAGAAGACGGCATGTCAGATCCCGCCGAGTTCGCTCGCAAAGCACAACAGCTGCTGAACGAAGACAAGGTGGTGGCGATCTTCGGTGGATGGACCTCCACCAGCCGCAAAGCCATGGTTCCAGTGATGGAGACCAACAACAGGCTTCTGTTCTATCCGGTGCAATACGAGGGACAGGAGTGTTCTTCTGCTGTGGTGTACGGAGGATCGGTTCCCAACCAGCAGTCCGAACCGGCCCTGAATTGGCTGCTGAACAATCACAGCGAACGGCTGCTGCTGATCGGATCGGATTACGTCTATCCGAGAACAGCCAATCGGATCATTCGCGCCCAGGCGCAGCGCGCACAAGCGCGTGTGCTCAACGAGCGCTACCTGGCGCTGGGGAGTGCAGCTGTTGAACCGCTGATCGCAGACATTCAAGCCGCTCTCAATGCAGGTCCGCTTGCCGTGGTGAATACCCTCAACGGCGACAGCAACATCGCTTTCTTCCAGGCCCTGCAAAAGCAGGGATTGAATCAGCGTTCGGACCTCAAGGTGCTCAGTCTGTCCGTGTCGGAGGAAGAGGCGGTTGCGATCGGACGACGCAAGATCGCTGGTACCTATGCAAGCTGGAGTTATTTCCAGAACCTGCAGACGCCGGAATCCACCGCTTTCGCGCAACGCTTCCGGCAACGGTACGGCTACCACCGCGTTGTCAATGACCCGGCGGAAGCGGGGTACAGCCTGGTACACCTCTGGGCTCAGGCGGTGGAGGCTGCTGGCAGCACAGAAACCAACGCTGTGCGGTCCGCCTTGATGGGCCGCCGTGTGCTGGCACCCCAGGGCTCTCTTCAAATGATGCCGAGTCTGCATTTCAAGAAACGGTCCCTCCTGGCGCGAGCCGATTCCGAAGGGCGGTTCCAGGTGATCAAGGATTTCGGGATGATCGAGCCCCAACCCTGGAACCCTGAGTTACCGGAATCAGCGGGATTGACCTGTGATCACAGGGGGGCAGCGCCGCTCAAGGAGTGACGGCCGGCGCCGAGGTTGGGGCTGCAAGCGGCGGACAGGTGCGCGCCGTGAAGTTGCAGGAATAGATCGTTGACTTCTGCCAGCTCAGGGGGATTTCAAGCAGATCTCTGCTGCCGGTGATGCCCTGCACCACAAACAGCACGGCAGCCAGCACATTGGCGCTGACGTGCAGCCGCCGCAGGCGCAGGTCACGCTGAATCTCTGGCTGGGCACCGAGAGAAAACAGCATCAGGCCCACCACAGCCACCCCCGACCAGTAATGGGACTGCCAGAAAGCAGGCGAAAACGGATCGTCGGACAGACGCCAGACCTCAGGCTGAGCGCCCAGACCCAAGACCCCGGCCCAGGTGATCAGCACGAACGCGAGCCTCAGCCCCGGAGCCTTGGACACCCACAACGCTGCCAATCCAGCCAGGCTGCCGCAAAGCACCAGTAGCAACTGCGCAGCCCTTGCAGCTCCGCCTTGAAAGGCCCTCAAGGGTTGATCCGTCGCAATCGCCACGGTGAGGGCCACGAGCACCAGCACCACCACGCCCACCGCCAGCCAGCGGCCCAGATCACTGTGTTCACGCCCAACCGTTGGGGGACACTTCAGCGTCTGCAACCGTCGCGCCCGGGTCTGGATCGCCAATCGCACCACCATCCCGATCAGGGGGTAGATGATCACCACCGCCAACGCGGGGTGAAGGATGCCGAGCCAGTCGACGGTCGTCATAGGGATCTCTCCGCACCGGAAACGTAGCCATGGGATAGGCAGATCCACCGGGTGGGAACCCGCTCGTTGCCTGGCGCGGCCTCACCTTTGAACAGGAGGAAGCTGAAAGCAGTCAACGGAGCCGGTCATGAATCAACTTCAGTGCCATCGAATCCAATCGCTGCAGGTCTTGGTGGAGCCAAAAGACCGCGAAGCCACCTGGGATGCCGTGGAGGTTTACTTCCAATGCATCAGCGAATGCGATCTCAACGACAGAGAGTGCACCATCTCCTGCACCCGGCAGCTCCGTGATGCGAGTTGAACGTGATGCGCGTTGAAGAGGAGGTTCGCGATCATGAGCCTGAACCGACCCATCCATGCCACCCCGCCTGATCGCATGCTGAGAGATCTCTGCCCAGCCCTGAGCGGCAAGACCTATTTCAACTACGGGGGGCAGGGACCCTTGCCCGATCCCTCTTTGGATGCGATCACAGCCAGCTGGAAACGGATCCAACAGCTGGGCCCATTCACAACGGATGTCTGGCCTTACATCGGCGCCGAAGTGAACAGCACGCGGGCTCAGCTGGCCACGTTGTGCGGCGTCCCTCCCCATCGCCTGGCCCTGAGTGAAAACGTCACCAGTGGCTGCGTTCTGCCGCTCTGGGGGCTGCCGATCCGTGAAGGAGACCACGTTCTCATCAGCGACTGCGAGCACCCCGGTGTCGTGGCAGCCTGCCTGGAACTGGCCCGCCGCATGGGCCTCAGCGTGCACGCCCTTCCCGTGAAGCATCTGCGCGGAGGGCGCAACGATCAGGACCAGACGGACGCCGCCGTTCTGGAGGCCCTCGAGCAGCAGCTCACTGCAAAAACCCGCCTGGTGGTGCTCTCCCATCTGCTCTGGAACACCGGCCAGCGGATGCCGATCGCGGCCGTCGCCGCCCAGCTTCAACAGCACCCGGCCCAACCGTTTCTGCTTGTGGATGCCGCTCAGAGCATGGGCCAGATTCCAGTGGATGAGGCTGCTGCTGCCGCAGACATCTATGCCTTCACGGGTCACAAATGGGCCTGCGGTCCTGAGGGGCTTGGCGGCGTCGCTCTGTCGGAGCGCGTTCTCGAGGAGTCCAACCCAACCCTGATCGGATGGCGGAGCCTGCGCGATGAAACCCGAGCGTCCCTCGACGATCCCCATCCTTTCCACGCCGACAGCCGCCGGTTCGAAGTGGCCACCAGTTGCGTGCCCTTGATGGCAGGGCTGCGCTGTTCCCTCGATCAACTGGAGCACGAGGGGGGACCAGGCCAGCGCCTGGAACGCATCCGCCTTCTGAGTGAGCGTCTCTGGCAAGAGCTCTCGGATGTTCCCGGGGTGATGCCTCTGCTCGATGGCCCTCCCGCTGCAGGATTGGTGAGTTTTCAACTCGACCCGAACAGCACCAGGCTTCAACCAGCTCAGGTGGTGCAGCAACTGGGAGAGCAAGGCATCTGGATCCGCGATCTCGCCGATCCGAGCTGCCTGAGAGCCTGCACCCACGTCTGCAGCAACGACAACGACCTGCAGACCCTCGTCAACGCCATGCGCCACGTCACCGCGTCAGACGCGTAACGCAAACGCAACGCAAGCGTTCATCGCTAGGGTTGATCTGAACGAGCTGATCCCTTGCTGGAACCCTTCGTCAGCCAGCCCATCCCGTGGCTCGCCGTTGTTCTCGCGATCCTTTCAGCCTTTCTGATGGGGTTCGGCCGCAGTGGCCTGGGCACAGGGGGATTCATCGCCTCACCCCTGATGGTCTTCGCCATCGGTGCTGTGAATGGTGTCGCCGTTGTGGCGCTCCTGATGCTTCCAGCAGCCCTGCTCGGTGTTTGGCAACATCGCGCCGGGGCACGACGCACCCTGCTCCTGCCCCTCTTACCCAGTGCAGCGATCGGCACTGCCATCGGCGGACTGATCCTCTGGGGTCTGGTCTCCAGCGGGGAGGAAGCCGAAGTTCACCGGCGCCTCGAACTGCTCGTAGCCCTGCTCTGCCTGGTGTATGGCCTGCTGCTAACCCTCCGAGACTGGCTGGCGAACCTCGGTGGAGGAGCAGGCGCCCCCCGCGCCAGTGGCCTCGTGCTGATGGGATCCGCAGTGGGGATCAGCCAAACGGTGAGCAACACCGGCAGCCCGCTGATGACGCTCTACTTTCTGCGCCACGGGCTGAACCGAGGGACCTTCGTTCCTGCCCAGCTCAGTTACATGCTGGTTCAGAACGTCCTCAAACTGATTCCTCTGATCAGCCTGGGACTGCTCACTCCCATCAACGCGACCGCCGGCTTCATCTTGATTCCAGTCACCTTGGCCGGCAGCTTTGCAGGGCAAGGCTTTTTCCTGAAGGCTTCAGACACGCAGTTTTTTCGTCTCTATGTGCTGCTGCTCGTGATGGGATTTGCAGTGAGCCTTGGGTTGCTGATCGGCCGGATTCCCTGCCTGCGTGTCCTCGACACACTGATCTAAACAACAACCTCACCGCCAGTGGCGCAGGGCTTGCTCCGCCTGTTCCCGATCATCGAAATGCACTTTCTCAGTGCCGAGGATCTGGTAATCCTCATGCCCCTTGCCGGCGATTAACACCAGATCACCGCAGCGCGCCTGCGCGATCGCCAAGGCAATGGCCTTGGCACGATCGACCTCAACCTGACGCTCGGCAACGGCCGGGAGACCGGCCACCACATCCTCAAGAATCTGACCAGGATCCTCCGTTCGCGGATTATCGGAGGTCACCACCACCTGATCCGCCAGCGCTGCAGCGATGGCCGCCATCTGCGGTCGCTTACCCCGGTCGCGATCACCACCACAGCCGAACACACAGATCAACTGCCCCCTCACAAAGGGACGGCAGGCCTCCAGTGCGTTGCGCAAACCATCCGGTGTGTGGGCATAGTCCACCAGCACGGCGGGATGATCCTCTGCGGCTGAGCCAGTCACAACAACCCGTTCCATCCGACCTGGCACGCCGCGGAACGAAGGAAGAGAGCGCAACAGCAGGGCCAAAGGCAATCCCTGCTGAAGCAGGGCACCCACAGCTTGCAGAAGATTCATCAAATTGAAGCGTCCCACCAGCGGTGAGTGGAACCGGCCTTCACCCAGAGGCGTGACAAGCATTCCATCCACGCCGTTGGACGTCATGCGCAAGTCGCCCATGGTCAGATCAGCTTCGTGCTCAAGACTGCATCGCCAGGCTCGCTCACCCAACCGATCCGCCAGCTGCCGGCCCCAGGGATCATCCACGTTCACCACCGCCCTGGGCCCCTCGCCCACCAGATAGGGCGAAGCGAACAACAGGGCCTTGGCCTCGAAATAGGCCTCCATCGACGGGTGGTAGTCGAGATGGTCCTGGGTGAGATTGGTGAAGACGGCTCCCGAGAAGCGACATCCCGCCACGCGCTGCTGATCGAGGGCATGGGAGCTCACTTCCATGGCTGCCACCTGGGTGCCCCCTTCCAAGGCTTCCGCCAGCTGAGCCTGCAAGCGATCGGCCGCCGCTGTGGTGTGCGTGGCGGTGAGGCTGTGGCCGGGCCATCGATTCACCAGGGTTCCAAACAAAGCAGCAGGCCAACCGCACGCCTGGCTGAGATGTTCAATCAGGTGCGTGGTGGTGGTTTTGCCATTGGTGCCGGTCACACCGATCAACTCCATACGCAGGGAGGGCCGCTGCCAGAAGGCCGACGCCAGCTCCCCAGCCCAGAAGGCCACAGGATCCGGCACCACGAGTACGGAATCTCCAGGGGTCGGTGGATGGGCCGCTGCCGCCCGCTCACCGATCAGGACCGCTGCGGCACCCGAGGCCAGTGCCGCAGGCCAGAAGCTACCTCCATCCACCCGTTCTCCAGGCAGGCCGATGAACAGGCTGCCCTTGCCAACGCAGCGGGAATCACAGGTGAGTGCTGTCACCGTTGCATTCGCCACCCCAGCAGGCACAGGCAAACCCACGGCATTGAGCAGGGCATGGAGCGTCTGCGTCATCACCAATCCCTGAATGAGAGATCGTTCTAGACCGATCCTGCAGCGCTGGCGCAGACCCGTTGCAACCAGCTGAACAGTCCCTCTCCGGAAAGACGGGGAGACACCCGTGGCAGGGGGCTGCTGTTCAGAGCCAGAACTGGAACCTCGAGGTCATAACGAGCCTTCAGGCCGGGTTCCACCCCAGGGGCATCAATATCCACCACCTGTAGAGCAAGCGGAGGCTCAAGAGCTGTGAGATCAAGGGCATGAAGCCGCTGCTCAAGCCCTTCACACAGACAGCAGCCCTGGCGGCTGTAGAGCGTCAGTAGGGGTGTCATGAGACCTGAATCATGGAGGCTTCAGTCCGGAACCGGATCACAACCGCAGGGGGTGAGCGGATGACAGCGACTCACCCTGCAAACAGTGAGCCAGCCCCCGCGCCAAGGCCCATGGCGCTGAATTGCTTCCAATCCATAGGCACTGCAACTTGGGATAAATCGACACCGTGGACCGATGAGCGGTGACAGCAGACGCCGGTACAGGTGTATGAATCCAACCAGCAAGTGAGACAGCAACCGATTGAATTTTCCAGGTACAGCAGAAAACACCAGTAAACTGCCTCCAGAACAATGAATTCCATCTTAAGGCTTCAAACACTACACGCTGTGAATCGAAGACAGAGATTTCAATTGCTCCTGGGGCTCATAGCGGCGTTGATGGCCCTATGGCTTTCGTCGATAACCCACGTTGCCGCTCAGGAAAGGATCCCAGGACAAGCCAACAGAACTGGAGAACTATGGAAACTCAACACGCAACGACAAGCCTGTCCGCCCAGCAATGAACTGTCCAAAAATCCCTTCATACCACCACAAAGTCAAACTCTCACTCAAGCGATTCCAGTTGGGGTTAATGTTCACATCAACGAAATTCCAAGAATCTCAGACGCAGAGAATCGCTTTCAGGTGGATGGATTACTGACAACCACTTGGTGCGACAGCAGAGTAATCAGTCAGATACCGCAAGGAGAAGACAAACTTGTTCTTTACAATAATGCGGCTGAAGAGTGGATCGGAAGTCATTGGTCACCTCAGCTGGAATTCACAAATCGAGTGAGCGAAGCTTTTTACCAAACACAAACAATTACACTAAGGAGCAATGGCTCTGTAGAGCGGATCGCTCGATTCGAAGAAGGATTGGGCTCAGAGTTCAAACTTTCCAAATTTCCATTTGATCAACAGCTTCTTCGCATCTATCTACAATCATTCAGCTGGGATCAGAGCACGGTACGCCTCATAGATCTCGGTGATGCCGTCAGCCTTGGCCGCCGATCAAGACTGCCAGAGTGGGTGATCAAAGACCTCAACTTTTCGATCCGTAATCATGACGACCCCGAAAAAGGCAGCCAGGAATTCTCACAACTGTCTGCGACAATCACCATTGCACGCCGCTCTGGATATTATATCTACAAGATATTTCTTCCGCTGGGGATCCTTGCTTTCACAAGCATCTTTTTCCTGGCAATACCAATCGAAGCTTTCGCAGACAGACTGGGATTTATCTCTGGGCTCTTGTTCACAACACTTGCGTATCAAATCATCATTGCGAATTCAGTGCCCAGAGTCCCCTATCTCACCCTAGGTGATACCTACACAATCTTTTTGTTTGCGTTTATGATTTCAGAGGTTTTTATTGCTTACAATATTTCACAAAAAGTATTAAAAGACGGGCACGACAGGATACCATCAATCGAACGAGCCATGGAAATATTTCTACCGTCTATTTTCATCTCAACCCAGGTTTTGTTTATCTGGATCGCAATAAATTAACCAGAATTATCATCATCAAGACGATTAACCGTGGAACGAAGACCCTGCAAAATTCTTGCGATAAAGCCAAATTCATCCTGGCTTTCTGTCACGTCGTGTCGCGATTGTTCGTTTCGAGCTAGACGAAGCAATCGAGAAAGGGGCAACATCACTACACGTTCAAAGACTCGGTTAACCACAATAACAATGAGCGAAGTCATCACACCGATAGAAACGACCAGAAGCAAAACAAACTGCGTTGGAGAAGGCAAGCCAGCATCTTCAGGAAGAGTGACGATTTGCACACCAACAACGTCACCGAGCTGCCAACCAAACCCATTCTTGGATCCATAGGCCAGGAGTTGGCTGCGAGGAGCTCGATCAGGAGTTGAATGGCAACTTAAACAACTCTCTTTTGTAAGACGAATCGGTTTTGCAACAAAGAACTGCGGATGATCACTGCTACTTTTTTTGAAGCCACTGTATTCGAGCAACGATGGGCTTTCTTCAAAACGACGAATGATGAGAGCTTCTTCGGAAGTCGCCAAATCAGCAGGACTCGTAGGATTTGTAGAAGCTTCTCTGTATTGGAAATCCTCGTACGCGTGATTAAGCTTCAAATATTCAAACACCTTGGTTGCAGAATAGCTCGGAACGGCAGCCGGCAAAAAAGCCTCATCAGAGGTTGCATTGATCGGGGCGAGAATTGGATTGACTTTCCGGGAGGTATATTCCCTAACAGCCACCATGACATCCATAAATTGCAGAGCTTGTGAACGCACATATTCATGAGCAACCTTGGAATAACCGGAAATCACGAGAATGACGGCTACAACGAGGGCAATAAATTGAACACCAACAAAACGAATTAGAAATTTTGTGGCGACCGAATTCTCAGGCTTGTGATCCAATTGCCGGACTCTCCGACCCAGAAAATACTTTTGCAGGCTAGCGATGATTTATATTGATTGGTTCGCGCATGCGCGAATTCCCAACGAACCTGTCTGTATGTCCCGTTACCGCGGCCCTCGCCTGAGGATCACGCGGCGCTTGGGAGACCTCCCTGGTCTCACCCGGAAGGCCGCAAAGCGGTCCTATCCCCCCGGTCAGCACGGCCAAGCCCGTCGCAAGCGCTCCGAATACGCCATCCGTCTCGAAGAGAAGCAAAAGCTTCGCTTCAACTACGGAGTCTCCGAGCGTCAGCTCGTGCGCTACGTGAAGAAAGCGCGCGCCCAGGAGGGGTCCACTGGAACCAACCTGCTGAAACTGCTCGAGAACCGTCTCGACAATGTCTGCTTCCGCCTCGGCTTCGGCCCCACCGTCCCCGGTGCTCGTCAGCTGGTGAACCATGGCCACGTGACTGTGAACGGTCGTGTGACCGACATCGCCAGCTATCAGTGCAAGCCTGGCGATGTGATCGCAATCCGCGAGCGCAAGTGCAGCAAGCAACTCGCCGAAGGCAACCTGGAATTTCCAGGCCTGGCCAACGTGCCGCCACACCTGGAGCTCGACAAACCCAAGCTCAACGCCAAGGTGGTGGGCCGCTGCGAACGCGAGTGGGTCGCCCTTGAAATCAACGAACTGCTGGTGGTGGAGTACTACTCCAGAAAGGTCTAACCTTCAGTCACCAACTGGCTTTTGGGGCAATTCCAAGAGCCAAGACAAACTCTTGCCCCCTCCATCGATGGCGGGCAGGAGTTTTTTTATTCAGATGTGGAACAGTCAACGTCGCTCTTCAGCAATTTTGAACACCAGCTCCAAATGGTTGACCTGTTGTTCCAAGGTCGCTTCGCGTCGTTTCAATTCGAGCTCTCGCTGATGAGCTTGCTCGTCCATCTGCGCGCGACCACCATTCATCATCTCTGAATACGTGAGGGCTCTCGGCTTTCCAGGGAGCGGAGATGGGTCAACCATTCGCAAAATCCACTAAGGTCCGTGAAACAATGGCGAGACCGTGAAATTTCACGCCATGTTGAACTGATTTTTACCACTCGCCCCATCGTTCGGCACGACCTCCCTACAAAAAGTTCTCCGAATGATTCGCGCCTACACCATTAACCAACGAAGGCCATTCCCTTGAGCAGCGCCGTCACCAAAACCTTGTCAACAACACCACTGAGGCGCATTGATTTAAACATCAAGCCTTACATGGTCAGTGACGACAAAATTGCCTCATGGCAGATCATCAATACAGCCATTCCCTTAATCCTGTGCTGCGTTGCGATCGTTAAAACCACAGAACAGCTAAGCGTATTGTCGTTGATACTTACGCCAGGTCTGTTCGCCTTAATCATTTTATTTTTAAGCAGAAGCTTCTCATTAATGCATGACTGTGGTCATCACAGCTTATTCAAGTCTAAAACTGCTAATCGCTCTGCCGCATTCCTACTGAGCATTTTCCATGCAATGCCGCACCACCCCTGGTCAAGAGGTCATGCCTTCCACCACAAACACAATGGCAACTGGAATCGATACAGAGGCCCGTCGGCCTTAACGACGCGTCGCGAATTTGAGAAAAAGGGCAAGAATTCCCAGTTTCTCTACCAAGCACTGCGCCACCCTTTAACTCTTTTCCCTGGAGGCTTCTACTACTTAGTGATCAAGCCAAGAGTGGCATTGCTTTTGGGGTTTATTGAATTGATTGCCAATGGAACCATTGATGGATTCCGAAAAATTTCGAGCAGAAAGCTATTCAATCCATTTACGTTTATCAACGATCACAAATCCAGCTTCTTCTACACAAAAGAAGAAGTTTACGATACAATCGCTAATACCCTATGCATCTCGCTCGCATGGTGGTGGATCGGAAGCGCAATCGGATATTGGCACTTCTGGATTCTTTATATCTTAATCATGAGCACAAGCGCAGCAATCATGATTGCTGTTTTCTTTGTTCAGCACAACTTCCCAGGTTCTTATGCGAGTGACGAAGATCATTGGAGTTATTTCAAAGGGGCTATCGATGGTTCATCGTTTCTGATCATGCCTCCTGTTCTTAACTGGTTTACCGCCGATATCGCTTATCACCACGTGCACCACCTGTCCGAAAGGATTCCCAACTATCGCCTCCGCCATTGCCACGAAGACCGACAAAACAATTTTGACGGAGTCAAGAGGCTCCGGCTAGACCAGCTCTGGGAATGCTTCTCCCTCATCCTCTGGGACAATGAGACGCTGCAACTCGTCTCCGCAAAACAATCATTCAAGCGTTGATTTCATTGGTCAGCGAATGAGATTGGCCTTAAAGAAACCAAGACCCAAACCAAAACCTTTCGGCTTATCTTCGAGGAAGGTGATCGCAAGTTCAAAATCCATCAACCCTGCCGCTTCAATGAATTCGCGAGAAAGCTTGCCCTCTCGTTGTTCGAAATAGCGAGAGTGGATTGCTTCCTTGTTCTCGCTCAAAAAAGTAACGATTTCGCTGAGAACGTGATCTCTCCACTCGTCTTTCTGGGACTGCAAAGGGTTCTCAGTCACGATGACGCCTGGACACAAGGCATGACCCTAGTGGGTTCGCAAAGACCATTTCCTAGCCTTACAAGCTGAGCGGAGTCACCCCTTGCAGCATCCCGCGACCGCACCCGCTGATGCCACCCGTGCCATCCATCACGGCGAGAGCTTCGCAGATGCCACCGGCACGGTGATGCCGCCGATTTACGCCACCTCCACCTTCGCCCATGGCAATCCCGGAGGCTTTGACTACACCCGTTCAGGCAACCCCAATTTCCGCATTCTTGAAGGTGTGCTGGCCTCGGTGGAACGGTGCGACCACGCCACCGTGTTCGGCTCGGGGGTGAGTGCGATCACAGCCATCGCCTCCACCCTCCAACAGGGAGACCTGGTGCTGTGCGAGGAGAACCTCTACGGCTGCACCGTGCGTTTATTCGAACAGGTGTTCGCCAAATTCGGCGTGCGCACTGAATGGGTGGATTTCACAGATCCCTCATCACTAACGGCAATCGCCGAGCTCCAGCCCGCCATGATTTGGCTGGAGAGCCCAACCAACCCGCTGCTCAAGGTGATTGATCTAGAAGCGGTCTGCAACGCAGCCCGCAGCGTTGAGGTGCCTGTTGTGGTCGACAACACCTTCGCCACAGCCCTGGTGCAGCGCCCTTTACAGCTGGGTGCCACGCTCTCGCTCACCAGCACCACCAAATACATCAATGGGCATTCCGATGCCCTCGGGGGCGCCGTCTGCACAGATGCCCCTGAATGGCATGAGCGCATGGTGTTCGCCCAGAAGGCTCTGGGCCTGATGCCGTCTCCCTTCGACTGCTGGTTGATCACCCGAGGCATCAAAACCCTGCCACTGCGGCTGCGCCAACAGATCGAAAACGCGGCTGCACTGGCCGACCATCTGGCCGACCACCCCCAGGTGGAATGGACTCGCTATCCCCATCGCTCTGACCATCCCCAGCAGGCTGTAGCCCTTAGACAGATGCACGGCGGTGGAGCCATTGTGACCATCGGTCTAGAGACCAGCCGAGAACAGGCCTATGCGGTGTGCAAGGCACTGCGCTGGTTCACCATGGCGGAAAGCTTGGGGGGCGTGGAGAGCTTGATCTGCCACCCCGCCACCATGACCCACGCCGCTGTGTCCCCTGAAGTCAAGAGCAAGCTGGGCATCACCGATGGGTTGATCCGTCTGTCAGTTGGCTGTGAAGACGTCGCCGACCTGATCTCGGATCTCGATCAGGCCTTAGCGACGCTGTGAGGAGTCCGCGCAACCTGCTGGAGGATCCCTGTTGGCAGGGGCACGATCTTGGCCATCCCCTGCCGGATGCCACCCATGCGGTTTCGGTCGCGCTGCCCCGCTGGAGCGACGTGATCGCCTACGAGGAAAACGAGCCCTCGTGCCGTGCGGCGCTTCGCGCGGTTTACCCACGCTTCGGACTGCATCCGCTGGTCAGGGAACTGGCGGATCTGGCACTGAAGGAGTCTGGATTGGCGCCGTCAACTGGATACAGCTGTTGGCCCTATCCCACTGAAGCCGCGGCCGAAGCAGCCGGGAACCATTGCCAGCGACAGGCCCTGGACGGCTTCAGCGCAATCCGAACGGTACGGGGTTTGCCCTGCCTGGTCGCTGACCCGATCAGGACGATGGCCGCGAAGGCCTTCTGGCAACACACGGGCCTGGGTGCATCGTCGCGCCTGGCGGCCATCGCCCTGGGCAAGGAGGCGTCGCCTGATACGGCGATTGCCAAGTCAGCCCTGAGCACGGTGATCCAACGCCTGGCTGGGATCTATGGCTGCGCTGAGGACGCCATCAGCCTGCATCCCTCCGGGATGGCTGCACTGCACTCAGCGCTTCAACGCATCGCCGTCCTCCATCCCGGGCGGCCGGTGCTGCAGATCGGCTTTCCCTATGTGGATGTGCTGAAGCTGCCCCAGGTGGTCTTCAGCGGAGCGGAACTGCTCCTCGACGACTCACCCGCACAAGTGCGAGCGGCTTTGGATCGTCTCCAACCGGGAGCGATCGTGGTGGAACTGCCGAGCAACCCCTTGCTTCGCTGCGTGAATCTGCCCGAGATTGCAGCGCTGGCCCATCAACGGGGGATTCCGGTCATCGCCGATGACACGATCGGCTCCGCACTCAACATCGATGCGCTGCCCCACGCGGATCTGGTGTTCAGCTCCCTCACCAAAAGCTTTGCCGGACGGGGCGATGTCATGGCGGGAAGCCTGGTGATCAGTCCACTCTCCCGCTGGTCGGAGACCTGGAGCCAGAGCCCCGGATCAGCGCAGGGCGTTGCGGATCTCGCCGATGCCGACGCCATCGCCCTGGAGCAGGGCAGCCGCGATGTGCGCGAGCGTGTTTCCGTGCTCAATGCCCACACCCTGTCACTGGCGAGAAGACTTCAGCAGCATCCCGCCGTCGCCCAGGTGTTCCATCCGGGAACCTGCGAGAGCTTCAACGGGCTTCGTCGTGCCGATGGAGGCCATGGCTGTTTGCTGTCATTCGCGCTGAAAGAAGGCGCTGACAAAGCCGCGCGGGTCTACGACGCTCTGCAGGTGTGCAAAGGGCCCAGCCTCGGTACCGCATTCACCCTTGCCTGCCCTTATGTGCTGCTGGCCCATTACGGGGAACTGCCCTGGGCCGAAACCTGTGGGGTTCCCTCCCATCTGCTGCGGGTCTCCGTGGGACTGGAAGATCCCAACCAACTCTGGAGCCGTTTTGAGCGCGCTCTATCAGCCTGACCTGTAGATCCTCTTAACACCCACATTCCAGACGGGATGAGCTCTTTAAAATCGTTGGATTAGAAACGCCTTCACCAACATGTCACGCGTTTACGCCGACAACAGCCAGGCCATCGGCAACACCCCCCTGGTGCGTCTCAACCACGTCACCAAAGGCTGCAAAGCCACCGTGCTCGCCAAGGTTGAGGGTCGCAACCCGGCCTACAGCGTGAAGTGCCGCATCGGCGCCAACATGATCTGGGACGCTGAAAAGCGAGGGGCTCTCACCGAAGGCAAGGTGATCGTGGAACCCACCTCCGGCAACACCGGCATTGCCCTGGCCTTCACCGCCGCAGCGCGCGGCTACAAGCTCGTGCTCACCATGCCCGAGTCGATGTCCATCGAGCGTCGCCGTGTGATGGCCGTGCTCGGCGCTGAGATTGTGCTCACCGAGGCCGCCAAAGGCATGCCCGGTGCCATTGCCAAGGCCAAGGAGATCGCTGCCAGCGATCCCGCCAAATACTTCATGCCCGGGCAGTTTGAGAATCCTGCCAACCCTGAAATTCACTTCAAAACCACAGGGCCTGAGATCTGGAACGACTGTGACGGAGCCATCGACGTTCTGGTGTCCGGCGTCGGCACCGGCGGCACGATCACTGGCGTGTCCCGTTACATCAAGAACGAGGCTGGCAAGGCGATTGAGTCTGTGGCCGTGGAGCCCAGCCACAGCCCCGTGATCACCCAGACCCTCAATGGTGAGGAGATCAAGCCTGGTCCTCACAAGATCCAGGGCATCGGCGCTGGCTTCATCCCCGAGAACCTCGATCTTTCCGTGGTCGACAAGGTGGAGCAGGTGACCAATGAGGAGTCCATTGCCATGGCTCAGCGCCTCGCCAAAGAGGAGGGGCTGCTGGTGGGAATCTCCTGCGGTGCAGCAGCAACTGCCGCCATCCGGCTGGCGCAACAGGATGCCTACGCCGGCAAAACCATCGTGGTGGTGCTGCCCGACCTGGCCGAGCGTTACCTGTCGTCGGTGATGTTCGCGGATGTGCCCACCGGCATCATCGAACAGCCTGTTGCTGTCTGATTTCCAATCAGAGCCGAGATCAACAATAAAAAGCCCCGGAGGATCCCGGGGCTTTTTTAATGATTGATTTGAAGAAGCAGGCCAACCCCATCGCAACGATGGGGTCAGGCAAGCTGCTGCGCTTCAGACAAAGAAGGCCGTTCGACTGAAGTCAATGATGCCAAATTCAACCAGGCCGCGATACGCGACGACCAGAGGGTTTCCATCCAACTGCAAATCCTCATCGCCGTTGCCGCTGGCAACAACATTCTTGAAGAACACATCAATGGGATCCAGAATTTCTGGCTCTTCTTTATCTGCAGTCTCGTAACTTTCAATACGAATGCCATCCTTATCCTCGTTATCATTAGCTACAACATCGCGGAATTGAGCCCTGACCTCACCGCCATCAAATTGCTCCAAGCGGAATCCATACTCGTCGTTACCATTGGCGACAACATCTTTGAAATTGGTGATGATGTCACCATTACCTTCTTCACTGAGCTTGACGCCGGTACCACCTAGATCGGTAGCCCCAGTCAAATCAAAGTTACCATTATCATTCGCTTCCGAATTCTTCATCACAAGACGAAGATCACCGGCGTCCGCCTCATCCAAGTCCAGGCCTTCGTCATAATTGCTGTTAAGCTCAGTGTTGAACAACTTAACGATCAAATCACCTCTGCCTGCCTCATCCACATCAAGGCCATCATCAGTGTCATCTAGATCGAACGGGCCGTTGTTGTTGAACTTGGAGTCCCTGACGACCACTTCTGCTCTTCCGCGGCCCGTTTCATCAAGCTCAAAGCCATCAGCACCATTGTTGATAAATTCGCTGTTCTTGATCACAACTTTTGCAAAACCTCGACCACCTTCATCCACACGAAGACCATCGTTATCACTTTCACTGCCATTGTCTCCCCAGACCCCATTCCCTTCGATGAGTGAATCGATCACCTTCACAGACAGAGATGCATCGGAGTTGGCACCCGCTCCATCATCTTTTCCGCCTTGAGTGGTACCTCCCTGCCCAGTTTCACCTGCCTGATCATCGATGTGGATCCCATGATCCCAGAAGCCGGTCGCCTCAACACCCTTCAAAAGAACGTTGATTGTTCCCTCCGCATCCCTGGGAACGTCGAGCTCGAAACCGTGCTGAGCCGCACCCTCAAACCCGTCAAGGGTCAGGTTTTTGATGACAACGTCTGCCGCACTGCGGGATGTGATCAGCGCTACACCTTTGCCATCAAGGTCACAGTCATCCGAATCATATTCTTCGGCAGCAAAAACCGTTGAACCGTTCCCTTCGAGAATGAGTTTACCAACACCCGTGTATTCGAGGCCGCTGCTCAGCGCAATATCAACTTCATTCGCAAAAATAATTTTGTTCACCGAATGATCATTTTCACTTGCCTGATCAAAGGCATTTTCAAGCTGAGCAAGGTTTGAAACAAGATACCTGGCCATAAAAAAAATAATGCACAAATCCAAGGTACGACCAGAAACAAACAGCCAGACAAAGACTGGGTTAAATGACCCTTAAAACTCTTTTATATTTTTTTAGCCGTCGTTCCTATATTTTTTTTCGCAAAATAATATTTTGGCCGCCGCGCCAAGCGATCAAGCGATCGCCATTGAGCGCAGTTCACAGGGATGACCGCGCTTCTCTCAGGAGCGCCTGGGGGGCAATCCACATGGCATCGCCATAGGAGTAAAAGCGATAGCCCTCTTCCATCGCATGCCGATAAAGATCCAGAAGCTTCTCACGTCCGATCAGAGCACTCACCAGAAGCAGCAGGGAGCTTTTGGGGAGGTGAAAGTTAGTTAGCAAACCATCCACCACCCTGAATCGGTAGCCGGGTTGGATCACCAGGTCCACCGGCCCCTTGAGCGGTTGCAGTCGCCCAGCACCGGCGGCAGCAGCCCCTTCCAAGGCGCGCACACTCGTGGTGCCCACGGCAATCACCCGCCCCCCGCGTTGGCGGCAGTCCTGCACAGCATCCACAAGCTCCGCAGACACCTCCACCCATTCACTGTGCAGGCTGAGCTCACGCAGATCCTCGGTTTCCACCGGCCGGAAGGTTCCCAGTCCCACATGCAGGGTCACGCTGGCCATCTCCACGCCACGGGCACGAATCGCCTGCAAAAGGTCATCACTGAGATGCAGGCCAGCGGTTGGTGCGGCCACAGCCCCAGGACGGGCGGCATAACGCGTTTGATACCGCTCCTGATCCGAGTCGTCGTGGCAGGTGATGTAAGGCGGAAGCGGAACTTCTCCATACCGCTGCAGCAGAGCCTCGATTGCGAGGGCATCGGCAAAGGCAGGCGGGAATTGCACAATGCGTCCGCCGCTGGCGGGATCACTTGCCAGCACCTGAAGGGGCAGCGGATCCTGTTCAAGGGCCTCGAGCCAAACCTGATCCCCAGGCCGCAACTTCTTGCCAGGACGGGCCAGACACAACCAACGACCCTCTCCCCTCGGCTCCAGCACCAGCAGCTCCCCCAGTCCGCCTCCCGATCGCCTCACGCGCAGGCGAGCCTGCAGCACCCGGGTGTCGTTGACCACCAACAGATCACCGCTCTGCAGTTCGTTCTGCCAGTCCCAGACCGTCCCATGCCGCACCTGCGGGGTTGACGCCTCCAGGGGCGGAACCATCAGCAGTTTCGCGGCATGGCGCGGCTCAACGGGCCTCTGAGCGATCCGCGCATCAGGAAGCTCGTAGTCGTAAGCACTCAGCTGAAGATCCCTGGGATCAGCCACAGTCGGATTGGATCATCCTTCCATCGTGCCTCAGGGTCAGGACGAGGCCCCAGACGACGGCTTCGGAATGAAATAGCGAACGATCGAAAACACCCGGCTGTGATCATTGGACAGTGCAGCGAAAAGGTTGCGGGCTCGCTGGTTGAGCAACATGGCGTCCAGGCGGTCGCGGGGGATGGCCACCGGCATCACCACCGTGGTGATGCAATCCGGTTGCGATCGCTCCGTTTCGATCACGAAATCGCAAAACGGATCGAGAAGGGAGCTGAACGGACTCTCCAGGAGAACAAGGTCCAGGGCTCCGGTCTCACGCCCCGCGTAGCGATCCCAGGCTGAACTGATCGGACCGGCCTGCTCAGGATTCGCCAGAACGACCACAGCCGTAACCGCATCAGCAAAGGAGCACGCGTAACGCACAGCTTCAAACGAGGGGCGGCTCAGCGCTGCCATCCAAACGATGGCGTGGTGGCCGAGAGGAGGATCCCTGGGGATCAACTGAAGTGGAGGCATGGTCTCGTCCGGTGCGATGGCCTCATACACCTCCCGGTAACGGCGGCGGATTCCTGCCAGACCCCACACCAGCAAGGGGATGGCAATCACCACCGTCCAGGCGCCCTCGTCGAATTTGCTCACCACGATCACCAGCAGCACCACGAAGGTGGTGAATGAACCCAAGGCGTTCATTGCCATGCGTCCCTGCCACCCCTCACCACGCAGCCGCCACCAACGCCGCACGAGCCCAAGCTGCGAGAGGGTGAAAGCACTGAACACTCCAAGGGCGTAAAGATTCACCGCAACCGTGGTATCTCCGCGGCAAACCAGGATTATCGCAGCGGTGATGCCCAGCAGTACACCGATTCCGTTCTGATAAACCAGGCGGTCGCCCTGCCAGCTCATCTGCAAAGGCAAGCAGCGATCCTCCGCCAACATGGCTGCAAGCCGCGGGAATCCGGCAAACGCCGTGTTGGCCGCCAGCACAAGAATCAGCAGTGTGGCGATCTGAAGCACCCAAAACAGAACACTGCCGGAACCGAACACGCGCTGACCGATCTGGGCCAGAACGGTGACGTCGGGATTGGGAGCGATCCCGTACATGAACCCCATCCCACTCACCGCAAAAAACATGGCGGAGAGCAAAAGCCCCATCACCAGGAGCGTCTTGCGGGCATTCTGCGCAGCTGGCTCCCGGAACACCTTCACACCGTTGGCGATGGCTTCGATACCGGTCATCGCTGAACATCCCGAACTGAAGGCCCGCAGAATCAGAAACAAGCCGATGGGCTCCAGCCCAGCCGTGAGTGGGGGAGCATCGGGCGTCCAGCCATGGTGAAACGTGAGATCCTTCAGGCCACCGACGGTGAGCAAGGCGATCATCACCACAAACACATAAGTGGGAACCGCAAACACCCGGCCCGCCTCTTTCACGCCGCGCAGATTCGCCCAGCCCACCAGCACCAGCAGAACCAAGGCAATCGGCACTTCGTAAGGCAGAAGGCTGGGAGCGAGCGACGACAACGCCTGGGTTCCAGCCATCAAGCTCACGGCCGCCGTGAGGGTGTAATCGATCAGCAGCGCGGCGGCGGCCACCAATCCCACATTGCGGCCAAGGTTGTCGCGCGCCACCACATAGGACCCACCACCATTGGGATAGGCCGCAATGGCCTGGCGATACGACAACACCACGATGGCGATCAGGCCGATGATCGCCAGGGTGATCGGCACCGAGAGGCGCAGAGCTGCACTACCGCCGAGGATCAGGATGCCGAGCGCCGCTTCGGTGGCATAAGCCACAGATGACAGCGCATCCGACGACAGAATCGGCAGTGCCTGGAAATTGGGAAGGCGCTCCCCTGCACTGCTCGAGCGCGGCAACGGGCGACCGAGAAGTCGCGAAAAGATCGAAACGGACACGGGTCCAGCCAAGCCACTCCAAGAGTGACAAAACTCTTCGCTTTAGGCCGCTGGTGTTGATGCGCAGAGCCCGAAGCCAGGATCAGAGAGCCAGGCTTTCAGGACGCGTCTCGATCAGCTCGGCCAGATCCTTGAGGAAGGCGGCTCCATCCGCTCCGTAGATCACCCGGTGATCCGCCGTGAGATTCACTTGCATCTGGCGCTTCACCGCAATTGAGCCGTCTTTGGCGGCCACCACCGTTGGCCGAGAGGCCGCCACAGCCAGGATGGCACCGGTGCCCGGAGGGAGGATCGCATCAAAGCGATCCACACCAAACATCCCGAGGTTGGAGAGGGTGAACGTGCCGGTGCTGTATTCCTCCGGCTGCAGCTGCTTGCTGCGGGAGCGTTTCACCAGATCACCCCACTGGCGGGAGAGTTCATACAGGTCGATGCGATCGGCCTGACGCAGCACGGGCGTGATCAACCCACCGTCTTCCATGGCCACGGCCACCGCCACATTCACATCCGCGGGGTAGGCCATTCCTGCCTGGGTGGTTGCGGCGTTCACCTGGGGATGACGCGCCAGCGTGACGGCCACCGCCTTAGCCAGAAGGGCCGTCATGGTCACACCCTTGGGCTTGACCTGTTTGTAGAAGGCATCGAGCTTGTCGGTGGTGATGGTGTACCCCACACGGAAGCTGGGCACAGCCAGGCTGGCCTCCATGTTGCGGTTCACCGCCGCTTGAAGGGTGTTGAACGGCACCGTCTCACCGGGGCGTCCGAAGCTGTTGCCAGCGGGAGCACTCGGTGGAGCCGGCACGGCGCCACCCGCAAGCGCAGCGGGTGCTGTGCCTTCACCCACCTGGGGAACGGAAACGGGCCGACCAGCGGCACGCTCCACATCCTCCGCCTGGATGCGTCCGTTCGGACCACTGCCGCGCAGCGACGAGAGATCCACACCCATCTGGGCGGCGAGTTTCTTGGCACGCGGACTGACGATCAAGCGCCCGGTGCCCGTTGGCGCAGGAGCGGGCACAGCAGCAGGGGCCGGTGGAGCCGGTGCAGGCGGCGGGGAAGAGACCGGAGCCGAGGGAACCGGTGTGGGCGCCGATGGTGCTGCCGCTGCCGGTGGTGCGCTGGCCGGAGCCGCCACGGCCCCGGACGGAGCCTTGGCCTGAACCTCCGCGATCTCCGCTTCTGATTCAACGATCAGCCCGATGGTTTCTCCCACCGGTGCCGTGCTGCCCGCAGGCATTAGCACAGACGCCAGGAAGCCGTCGTTGAACGACTCCACGTCCATGTCGGCCTTGTCCGACTCAACGACGAGGACGGACTCACCCCGGGCAACCTTGTCACCAGGCTTTTTGAGCCACTCCACGATCTTGCCCTCCGTCATGGTGGAGCTGAGGGCAGGCATGAAGATGTCGTGGGTCGCCAAAGCCGTCTCCGGATGGACTGTGTAGAGAGGGATTTTACGGGCCGGCAGATCGCGGCCCGTTGACGGGATCAACCCTGTTCGATCGACTCGATCACGCCGTCGCGCACCACAACAGCCACCTGCATCTTGCTGACGAGGTTGTCACCCACCTGCACATCGCAGAAGCTCTCCAGCTGGCCTTGTTCCACGATCTGCTCCATCTCGAGCTCACGCACCTGAGCCTGCTGCTGCAGCAGGTTGCGCTTCTGCTCCTCAAGCTCCGCCCGCTTGGCCGCCACTTGCTGTTGCACCTGAGCCACCTGCTCCTGAACCCGGGGATCCAGAGGATTGGCACTCTGACGGCGCACGTCATCAACCACCTGCTGGCCCTCCTGCTCCAGCTGTGCCAATTGCTGGTCGGTGGTGGCGATCGCCGTGCTCAATTCACGCTCGGCTTCCTCCTTCCAGGCCGGAGTGACCACAGCACGGACGGTGATGGAGCGCTTGATCGACAGGGTGGTGCCGTCGGACATGGGAGCCAGGAAGAAGCGCCAAGCGTCTCAGCCCAACGGCCGATGGTCAACCCACACAAGCGCCCCAGCGATCAGCGTCCGTACAGCGCCTCGATCGCCTCAGCATCCCGCTCAGTGATGCGATCGCGCCGCTGTTTCAGGGTTTGCGTCAACAATCCATTGTCAATCGAGAACGGATCGACCAGGGCCACACCCACCAGGCGCTCATCCCCCCGAGCGCCCACCCGTTCGCTCAGCAGACGGTTGAGCTCTCCGCGCAACAGCCGCCTCAACCCTGGATCTCCTGGAGATCCGCCGAGATCCTCACCTGGGTCAGCGATCTGATCACAAGCCCAGCCTCGCATCGCCTCGAGACGGGGCACCACCAGGGCCCCAAGCTGTCGTTCGTCCTGTCCCACCAGCATCACCTGCTCAATCAGAGGACTGGCCACCAGGGTTTCCTCGAGGGGGCCCGGCTCGATGTTCTCGCCGCTGCTGAGCACGATCGTGTCCTTGGCACGGCCGGTGAGCACCACCGATCCATCCGGAAGCAGCAGACCCAGGTCACCGGTGTCAAACCAACCCTCGCCATCGAGCACCTTGGCTGTGGCCTCGGGTTTGCCGAGGTAGCCCCCCATCACCTGCGGCCCCCGCACCTGCACGATCCCCCGCTGGCGATAGCCGAGAAGCCGCCGGGTTTCGCCGTCAACGATCCGGAACTCCGTTTCAGGCATGGGCAGCCCGGAGCTGCCTCGAATGTTGCGCCAGGGGCGCCGACAACTCACCACCGGACTGGTTTCCGTCAGGCCATATCCCACTAGCAATTCGATGCCAACCGCTTCGAAGAAGGAATCCACGTGGGGAGCAATGGCACCGCCACCGTTGATCGGGAAACGCAGAGAACCACCACTGAGCTGAAGGCGCACCTTGGGCCAGATCAACCAGGAGGCCAGGGCATGGGCCGGCCAGCGGCTGGAAGCCTCGGCAGCAGCGATAACACGGTCCCGTTTGCGCACAGGATCGAGCATCAAATTGCGACTGCGGCGACGGGCCAGAGCAAAGGCGGCACTGTTGGCCAGTGCTGCCTTCAGCAGGCGCTGGCGAGCGGGGGGGAAGGTTTTCAGAACATCATCGAAACCGGCCTGAACCGCCTCCCAGAGCCGAGGCACCGTGACCATCACCACAGGCCGGACGCGGGGCAGATCCCGTTTGAGCTGCTTGATCGTGGTGTAACTCTGCGAACAAGCGCATGAAAAGAAGTAGTACTCAGCGCTGCGTTCATAGGCATGCCAGATCGGCAGCACACTCAGCACCGGATCCCCTGCTTCAGGGCGAGCGACACAGGCCAGGCTGCGCATCTGGTGGAGCAGGTTGGCGTGCGTGAGCGGTACACCCTTGGGTCGGCCGGTGGTGCCGCTCGTGTAGAGCAGCGTGGCGGTGGTGCTGGTCGCGGACGCGCGGTCTCTGCGGAGCAGAGGATCTGGCGCCGACGCCAACGTGCCCTGGGCCAAGAAGGCATCGAAGGAGAGGGCATCCGCCGGTGCGTCTCCCTCGAGAACCAGTACAAAGCGCAGGGTCTCTCGCCAGGCTGCCGGCAGGTGGAGCCGTTGCAAGAGCTCGGCGTTTTGCACCACCAGGGCAACGGACCCTGAATCCTCGAGGATGTAGCGGAGCTCTTCCACAGGTGCTGCCGCACCCCGCACCGCATCGATGGCACCCGCGCGCATCAGCCCCTGATCCGTAACCAGCCATCGGGGGCTGTTCTCCGCGAACAGACCCACCACATCTCCTGGTTTGACTCCAAACCTGCGGAAGGCAGCTGCGGCCAGGCTGATCCTGTCGGCCAGCTCCTTGTAGCTGAAGCGCTCGGGATGGGTGGCATGGGGAGCCTCAACGGCGAGCACCGACCCGTGGTGCTCGGCGAGCCAAGGCCAGAGTTGATCCACACGCCCAAGACTCTGAACGTGGTGCTGACGGGCCAGGGCAGCCTGCTCGCGCGGGGTCGGACGCCAGGAAGCGTGTGCGGTGGCAGTCACAGGAGTGAATCGCAGTCGCCCAGCCCTATCACCAACACCGACCTTCGGCAATCGCAGCGTCCGCATTGAGCTCCAAACACAGACCGAACCGTGCTGCCAACGCATCGCAAACCAGGGGTTGCACCTCCGAGACGTGCAGGCCAGGACACCAATCGCTCAGACATCCCACGGCCCGCCCGGCAAGACCACAGGGAACGACGGATTCAAACCCTTCCAAGGCGCAGTTCACATTCAGGGCCACTCCGTGTTGGGTGATCCAACGCCTGCACCCCACACCGATGGCCGCCACCTTGCACTGATCGAGCCAGACCCCTGTCAGTCCCTCGATTCGCTCGCCGCGGAGACCGAGCGCAGCCAGCACATCGATCACCACCTGCTCCAGCTCACGCAGGTACCAGTGCAGGTCCGTGCGGTGGCGGTGGAGATCAAGCACTGGATAAATCACAAGCTGCCCTGGAGCGTGATGCGTCACCTCCCCGCCGCGATCGATGCGGTGCAGCGGGGCGGGAGGGTGCTCGGGATCGAAGAGGAGATGGTCTTCCGACGCGCCACGTCCCAGGGTGTAACAGGGTGGGTGCTGTAGCAGCCAGACCGCTTCGGGCGGCGGATCGCCCCCTGAATCTGCTCCTTTCAGCAAGCGCTCCTGCCAGAGGCGCTGCCACGTCCAGGCCTGCATAAAGGGCACCAGGTGCGCTGGCTGGAAAAGAAATGCCGCAGACCCTGTTCCGGAATCGGTCGTCGTCTCTAGGTTGCCGATAGGACGAGGCACCGGAGGGATGCCATGAAGCTGTTGATCCATGGTCGCAACCTGGACGTGACACCGGCTCTGCGCGACTACACCGAAACCAAGCTCGACCGGGCGATTCACAATTTCGGCGATCTCGTGAAAGAGGCGGATGTGCATCTCTCGGTGGCCCGTAATCCGCGGGTCCCGCAGCAAACAGCGGAGGTGACCGTGTTCGCCAACGGAACCGTGATCCGCGCCCAGGAACGCAGTGAAAATCTCTACGCCAGCATCGACTTGGTGGCCAGCAAGCTGGCGCGTCAACTGAGGCGCTTCAAAGACCGCCACAGCGACCATCACCACAGCCACGGGCACCGGGCCAGCGAGACCCCAACCACCGAATCCGTGCTCGATGACGAAGCCATCGTCGAATCTCTGCTCGACGGCAAAGAGGTGCAGTTGCCAAGCCCAGGCGTGCGCCGGAAGTACTTCTCCATGCCACCGATGACCCTGGAACAGGCCAGGCAGCAACTGGATCTGATCGACCACGACTTCTACCTCTTCCGCGACAGCGCCAGCGGTGACCTGCAGGTGATCTATCGCCGCAACCACGGCGGTTATGGCGTGATCGAAGCGCGCGACTGAACGCGCACAAGCCAGCGATTCGCCAGCTCCCGTGATGACCGCGTCAGCGCGCCGGCAGGACCTTCCGGACCTGCCCCCCTTGATTCATCAGGCGCTCCTCAACCCCCTGCTGCTGAACGACGACCTGCACAGCCTCTGTGACGCGTCCCGTCTGTACGGCTTCGGTGGCGTGGGGGTGAGCCTGATTCACCTGCAGACCATCCGCCAACGTCTCGGGGGAAGCGGGCCGGTGAAACTGATCGCCGCTGTGGGCTTCCCCTTCGGAGACCTTCCGGCTGAATTGAAGCAAGCCCAGGCTGAATGGGCTGCCGGAGAAGGCGCTGATGCCCTCGATGTCACCCCCAACCTGGCGGCGCTGGTTAACGGACAGCCCAACGTTTACGCCGAAGAACTGGCCGCAATCGCTTCTGTTGATTTGCCCATCACCGTGGTTTTGGATGTCAATCAGCTCTCGCCAGAGCAGTTGGCTCTTGGAGCCGAAGCGGCTCTTGATGCGGGAGCGGCTGCGCTGCAAGCGGGAAATGGCTTCGGCGGCGCGGTGACAACAGACCAGGTCAAGCACTTGCGGCAGCTCACAGGTGGACGCTGTGGCCTCAAGGCGGCTGGTGGCATCAAAACCCTGGAGCACGCCCTCAACTTGGTCGAAGCTGGTGCCACAGCCCTTGGGACAGGCCACGGCCCTGCCCTGGTTCAGGCCTTACGGCACTCGGAATGAGTGGCGACAGACGCTTGCAGGGGCTAGCGCTCAAGGTGGGCCCCCTCGGTGAGCATGACCGGCTGCTCACACTGCTGAGCGACGACGTCGGCGTGGTGCGCCTGGCCGTTCCAGGCGCCAGACGCCCCCGCAGCAGTCTTGCCGCTGCCGTGCCCCTGACCTGCCTGGACCTTCAGGTGGTCGGTCGGCGCGGCCTGGCGCGGGTCCGTCAGCTTCGGGTGCTGCGCAGCTACAGCGGCCTCGGGCAGCGCCTGGACACCCTGGCCTCAGCCCAGGCACTCGCCGAGCTGGCCATCGCACTGGTGAGCTCAGATGATCCCGTCCCTGGATTGCTGGAGGCGGTGCTGATCCACCTCGATCGCCTGGAACATCTCAGCCGCACTCCAGGGGAAGAGGCCGATCTCTGCCTGGCGAACGTGGTGCAGGCCAGCGTGCATCTGCTCGCGCTGGGAGGGTATGGGCTGCCCCTCCAGGCCTGCTGTCGCAGCGGGGCGGCCTTGACCCCCCCGATTGGTCAGTGGGAGTGGCGATGCAGCGTCCTCCCGGAGGAAGGACTGGCTCTCGGGGCCCTGGCTGGTGCCAGGCTCCAGCTGAACCCCTCAGAGCTGGCGCTCCTGCAACGGCTGCCTCGGCCCGACTTGCCTCGCCGCAGCAATGGGGAGCTCCTCGGGCCGCGACCGGTGTGGCTGAAGCTGCTCGCGTTGCTCGAGTGCTGGTGCCGCGCCCACCTGCCTCGCCCGGTGCGCTCCCTTGCGATGGTGCGTGACTGCCTGAGCGCCGCTCCTTTGAGCGATCATGAGCCGACTTGACCAGGACCCTTGAGCGGATCCTCCCTGAACAACTCGGAACCAACACGTCCCACCGGGGGAAAAGCGGAAGGTCCCCGTGGCCTCCAGACCGTGGTGCGCTTCGACGGGTTCCGCCGACTCTGGATCGGCCAGATCTTCTCCCAGCTCGCGGACAAGTTCTACATCGTGCTGATGGTGTATCTCATTGCCCAGTACTGGGTGACGAGCACCCCGCAGGAGAACGGGGCCCTTGCGGAGATCGCCTCAGCGATCCGCATGGATTTCGAAACCAGAGCCCAGCGAATCACGCTCCTGGCGACCGGTGTTTACGTGGCCAACACCATTCCAGCGATGGTGTTGGGATCCGTGGCGGGAGTGTGGGTGGACCGCTGGCCCAAACGGCGCGTGATGGTGGCCTCCAATGGGCTGCGCGCTCTGCTCGTGCTGTTCACCCCGCTGTTTCTGCTCCCAGGACCGCACTGGCTCGGCCTCAGCTGGGGCTACTGGGCCCTGTTGGTGATGACCTTCCTGGAATCCGTGCTCACCCAATTCTTCGCACCAGCGGAACAGGCAGCTATCCCCCTGCTGGTGCCCAAAGGTCATTTGCTAGCAGCGAATTCTCTCTATCAGGCCACCAGCATGGGCGCCACGATCGTTGGGTTCGCCCTTGGTGATCCGATCCTGCGCGGCCTGAACCACCTGTTTCAGCTGGTTGGGCTGCGTGGGGGCGAGTTCCTGCTCCTGCCCTTCTGTTACGGCATGGCGGCCCTCTGTCTGAGCACGATCCGGATGCGCGAGCAGCCCCGATCCCAAGCCGATGAATCGGTCTGGCGAGAGATCGTCGCGGGTCTGCAGGTGTTGCGTGAACGACCCTCCGTGAGAACCGCCATGGTTCATCTGGTCTTGCTCTACAGCCTGCTGGCAGCGCTGTACGTGCTGGCGATCAGCCTGGCTTCGGCCATTCAGGGTCTGGGACCCACGGGTTTCGGAACCCTGCTGGCGATGAGTGGCCTGGGGATGGCCATCGGTGCGGTGGTGGTGGCCCAGATGGGCCACAGCTTCAGCCGTCGCCGCTTGGCGGCCACAGGCCTGGGAGCGATCACCTGGAGCCTGGTGCTTCTGGGCCAGCTGCGCGGAAACCTTGGTTACACCCTCGGACTCTGCGGTCTTCTCGGGCTCGGAGCAGCGCTGGTTGCGATCCCTGCGCAGACCACCATTCAGGAGGACACCCCTGAATCCCAGCGCGGCCGGGTGTTCGGTCTGCAAAACAACCTGATCAACATCGCCCTCAGCCTTCCCCTCGTCCTGGCCGGCGCCCTGGTGAGCAGCGTCGGCCTGCTTCCGGTGCTTTGGGTGCTGGCGGCTCTGGCTCTGATTGCAGCGGTGATCGAGCGTCCGTGGCAACGCTGCTAACTTCAGAGCCAGCGCTGGAACGGTGCGGTGAGGCATATCGCCTGGCTCGGCAAAAAATCTCCGTTCTGCGGGAACGTCACCTACGGCCTCAGCACCACAGAAGCCTTGCGGGCGCGTGGCCACCAGATCAGCTTCATTCATTTCGCCAACCCCGGAGCCCCCGGGAGCGACACGTCGTTGCTGGCGAACGATCCAGACGTCAGCCTGCCCTATCTGGTGAAATCGCAGGTTTACACCATTCCTTCGCCGGGAGCACAACGGGAACTGAGGGAGTCTCTCGAGCGTCTCCAACCCGATCTGGTGCACGCCAGCCTCACGTTGTCGCCACTGGACTTCCGGCTCCCCGACCTCTGCCAGCAACTCGGCGTTCCCCTGGTGGCCACATTCCACCCGCCGTTTGATGCCGGACTGCGCAATCTCACCGCGGGAACCCAGCAACTCACTTATCAGCTCTATGCCCCGTCTCTCGCCAAGTACGACAGGGTCATTGTGTTTTCAGATCTTCAGGCTGAAGTGCTGGCCCGTCTGGGCGTCCGCGAGGAACGGCTCGCCGTCATCCCCAACGGGGTGGACCCCGACTGCTGGCGGCCGGCCGATACAACCCTCGCCACCGTGGGCAGCCCTCTGCGCTCCGTGCGTGCACGCATCGGCGACAAGCGGATGTTTCTCTACATGGGGCGCGTGGCCACCGAGAAGAACGTTGAAGCCTTACTGAAGGCCTGGCGACTGGTGAAACCGGAAGGATGCCGCCTGGTCATTGTTGGGGATGGCCCACTGCACGCAACCCTTCAGAACACCTACAGCAACGACGAGGTGCTCTGGTGGGGCTACGAAGCCGATCTGGCGACCCGAGTGGCCTTGCTGCAGTCAGCTGAGGTGTTTGTGCTCCCCTCACTGGTTGAGGGGCTTTCCCTGGCGCTTCTGGAAGCCATGGCCAGCGGTTGCGCCTGTGTGGCCACGGATGCCGGAGCTGACGGCGAGGTTCTGGCAGACGGAGCAGGCATCGTGATGAGCACCCAGGGGGTGACCACCCAGCTGCGAACGCTGCTTCCCGTGCTCAGAAACCAACCCGTGCTCACCCGCGAACTCGGACGACAGGCTCGAGAGCGGGTCCTCGAGCGCTACACCATGACCAGCAACATCGATGCCCTGGAGCGTCTCTACGCCGATGTGATGCGACACGAACCGATGGCCGCTTAACGCAGTGCTCGCCCCCGCTCCGTGGCCGCCACCACGGCCTCGATCAAGGCTGAACGCAATCCAGCCTTTTCCAAAACACGGAGCGCAGCGATGGTGGTGCCTCCCGGAGAGGCCACCATGTCTTTGAGTTGCGCTGGATGCAGTTGCTGCTGGTCCAGAAGCGCGGCGGTCCCGGCCAGGGTGCGCTGCGCCAGCCTGAGAGCCTGATCCCTCGGCAGGCCTGCAGCAACGGCACCATCAGCCATCGCTTCGGCCATCAACGCCACATAAGCCGGTCCGGAGGACGTGAGCGCGAGGAAAGCGTCGAGTTGCGATTCCGGCAACTCGAGCACTTCACTGACAGGCTCGAACATGCGACGCACCCATGCCTGCTGCTCGGACGTGACATCACACCCCCAGGCAAGGCCGCACAGCCCTTCAGCCACCAGACAAGGCGTATTGGGTACTGCGCGCACACAAACCCTGCCGGGAAATGTGCTCTGCAGTCGCTCCAAAGTGACTCCAGCCAACACAGAGATCAGCAGCGGGGCCGCACCTGCAGGAGGGGTCCGGACGGATGCCGCGACCTGATCGAGCTGCTGAGGCTTGACAGCCAGAAGCTGAACCGGGGCCTCCCATACCTCGTGCATCCGAGGATCGGAACTGGAAATCACAGTGATTTCAGCTTGCAGTTGGGATTGGAGACGGGCCACGGAGGGCTCGCGACCAACGACTGCAATCAGATCAGATCCGCGAAGAGATCCACCTTCAACCAGGGGACGCACCAAGGCCTGAGCCATGCGCCCCATGCCGATCACACCAACGGCGAAGCTCACGAATCAGGATCAGAGCGCAGCAGCACCAGGGGCTGCCCA
This sequence comes from Synechococcus sp. BMK-MC-1, assembly GCF_014279955.1. Classification (NCBI taxonomy): domain Bacteria; kingdom Bacillati; phylum Cyanobacteriota; class Cyanophyceae; order Synechococcales; family Synechococcaceae; genus Synechococcus; species Synechococcus sp. BMK-MC-1. The sequence goes on along the minus strand of NZ_CP047939.1, from coordinate 616,518 downwards.
GGCAGGCGCGGGAGCAACACTGGCCTCGGCAGACGCCTGCTCCACATCCTTGGTCACAACCGTGGGCGTGCTGGCTTCTTCATGGGCTGAATTGGTCACCGTCACGCAGCTGGGAGCGAACAGGAAAATGCTCTCGCCGACGCGTTCCTGATGGCCGTCGATCGCGAACGTGCCGCCTGCCACGAAATCCACCGCACGCTGGGCCTGGTCGGGCTCCATCATCGTGAGGTTGAGGATCACGGTCTTGCGCTCACGCAGGGCCTGAATCGCCCGGGGCATCTCATCGAAGCTGCGGGGCTCCATCAGAGACACTTCGGCGGCGCTGGAACTGATTCCAGGCATTCCGATCACATTGGAGCCGCTGAATCCCTGGTCCATGTCAAAGGGGTTAGCAGCATCGAGGGGCGCAAGGGCACTGGATGCGGAAGCCATGGCCTGAGGGCTGTCGTCATGCTCCCCAGCGTCGTAGTCGAGATCGTCGAAATCGCCATCGAGATAGTCATCTCCTGCGACAACAGCACGAAGGCGAGAAATCAGCGACACCTGGAAACTGCAGAACCTTGACCCTGAATAGCGCTCCATGGAGTTGTGAGCAAGCGTGTCCGGATCGATTGACGCCTCATGTTGGCGACTGGCGAGGACCAAACAGCACAGAACCCAGGCGCACCCAGGTCGCCCCGGCTGCGGCGGCCTCGCGCCAATCTCCGCTCATCCCCATCGAACAATGTTCAAGCCCCAGGGCATCCGCCAGATGACGGCACTCCCTGAACAGCGCACTGCGGTCTTCGGCGCCAACGCCCAGGGGAGCCATCGTCATCAGCCCCGAAATCTGGAGCCCCTGAAGCAACTGCAGCTCCGGCCAGGCCGCCTTCAAGGCCTCCATCTCCCAGCCTCCCTTGGCCGGATCGTCCCTCAACTTCACCTGAAGAAGCGCCGTGGGCTGTTGTTGCTCTTCAAGGGCAATGCGCGAGGTGCGCTCGGCCAGGGCCAACGAATCAATGGAGTGGATCCAGCGAAAGGCTTTCACCACCGCTCGCACTTTGTTGGCCTGAAGACGACCGATGAAGTGCCAGCGAATCTGAGGGAGATCAGCCAAAGCGTTTTGCTTCGGAAGAGCCTCCTGCACACGACTTTCGCCGAAATCCAGCTGACCACATGCCACCAGATCGCGAATCGCGTCCGCCGGGTGTCCCTTGCTCACCGCAAGAAGGTTCACCCCACTGGGCAACGCTGAGGTCAGCTGCTGCCAGCGGCTCTCAATCGACGTCACAAGTGCGGCCCCCTCAGACGGTTCAGATAAAGGTCTGGTCAAACAGCTGCTTCCAACTCTCCAGATCTGCGGCCCCGTCCCGGCGGCGCCTCGCCAAATTCAGCTCCGCGTGATGGCGAGCATCCAGGTAGGGGATCACCTCAAACTGAGCACCCCGCGGCTGCAACGTGACCAGAAAAAACATTCTCTGGGCGTAGAGCGTTGCGAAAACATCACGGCCATCTCCGGCCGGGGCAACCCGGTACAACATCCCGAACGTGGGGTGATTCAGATAACCCTCAGCGCTCACAGGACTCATTGCGTGATTCAAAGGTCACCGTACCTGCCACGCAGACCGATCACGAGAACCAACAGCAAGGCCGACAACCAGTTGAGAGCCCGCTGGCCTGCGGCAGCAGAGACAGAACCTGGCCGAAACGCTTCCGCTGGCAACCAGACACCGCCCCGCGCGAGCAGCGCCTCAGCGCCCTGCTCGGCGCGCAGCAGGATGTTGGCCAACAGCCGTTCACCAACAGCCAGCACAAGGCCAAACGAGGCCTTAAAGCCAAGACGTCGCAGATTCACGGCACGACTTGCGAGGGAGCGCAGCAAGTTCTGCAACTCCTCCTGAACCAGCGGCAGGAAGCGAAGGGCGAGCAAGAGCTGAAAACTCAGCCTGTCCATCGGCACTCCCAGCCAAGCCAGCGGAGCCAACCACCAACGCAAAGCCCACATCAGATCTTCACTTGGGGTCGAGAGCAACATCAGATTCACGCTGTGAACCACCGTCACAATCAGCGTTGCGCTGTTCAGGCCGAGTTCGGCGGAACGCCGGTCCACCACCAATGGACCGAGCTGGATCGGCCCCAGCTGGAGGGGGCCAAGTTTCAGCAATTCCCAGGACGGTGCCTGCAGCAGAAGCCCGGGCACCTCACGGGCTGAGCGCAAACTCAGCGAGGCCCCTGGGTCTCCGGTGGGCAACAGCATCGCCAACAGACCAATGCCACATCCCAGCGCTGCAAGGACGAGCAAAGAACGCCACCACAGTCGCGGTGGCAAACCGCTCACCCCAGTCACGAGAAGCAGGCCGAGCACCAGGCCGACCCTCCAGATCGGTCCCGCAAGCACAGGGGTCAGCAGAAACATCAACACCCAGGCAAATTTGAGCCGGGGATCAAGACAACGCAGCCATCCCTCCTGGCCATCCACGTATTGCCCAATCGGGATTTGCCGCAGCCAGTCCATGCCCCTCAGCCCTGGCGGTTCTGCTGACGCGCGAGATCCCGTTCGGCATCGCGCTGCTGCTTGCCGCGCCAAAACAACTTCAACGGTGTGCCATCAAAGCCGAGACCCTCGCGAATTTGTCGTTCCACATAGCGGCGATAGGTGTCGCCAAACAACTTGGGATCGTTCACGAACAACGTGAAGCTGGGAGGGCGGCTGGCGACCTGGGTGCCGTAATACAGGCGGCCTTGGCGGCCCCCTCGCGTGGTGGGCGGGCTCCGCCAGCTCAAGGCTTCTTTCAGCACCTCATTCACCACCGATGTGCTGACCCTGCGGCGGTGCTGCTCCACAGCCAAAGCGGCCAACGCAAAGATGCTGTCCACCCGCTGGCCTGTCAGCGCTGAGGTGAACAGCATGGGAGCCCAGTCCAAGAAATAGAGCTTGGCCCTGAGCTCCTTCTCCATGGCCGTCATGGTGTGGCTGTCCTTCTCCACGGCATCCCATTTGTTCACCACCACCACACAGGCGCGCCCGTCTTCCTCGATGCGACCGGCCAGCCGCTGATCCTGCTCTGTGACGCCATCGAGAGCGTCGATCACCAGCACACAAACATCACTGCGCTCAATGGCCTTGAAGCTGCGGTTGATCCCGAAGAATTCAGGGCCGTAATTCACACTGCGGCGGCGGCGGATGCCAGCGGTATCAACCAGGCGCCAGGGCCTGTTCTCACGCACGAGACTGGTATCGATGGTGTCGCGGGTGGTCCCGCGGATCGGACTCACGATCGCCCGTTGCTCACCGCAGATGGCATTGAGCAAGCTCGACTTGCCCACGTTGGGGCGACCGATGATGGCGAGCTGAATCGGCTCCTCGCTGTCACCTTCCTCAGACTTCGGTGGCAGATAGGTGAGCACCTGATCCAACAGCTCGGCCGTTCCAGCCCCGTGAATCGCAGAGATGGGGTATGGCTCTCCCAGGCCAAGACTCCAGAACTCGGCGGCCATCGCCAGCCCCTGCTCCGGCGACTCGCATTTGTTCACAGCAAGCAGAGCGGGGCAACGCTGCCCGCGCAAAAATTCGGCGATCGCTTCATCCGAAGCCGTCACCCCCTGCTGACCATCCACGATCACCAGGGCGACACTGGCTTCTTCGAGGGCAAGGGCCGCCTGCTCACGGATCTCAGGCAGAAATTCACTGTCGTCATCGAACACCAGCCCGCCGGTGTCCACCACCTTGAAGTCCCTGTCACCCCAGTAGCCGTCCTGATAGGTGCGGTCACGGGTCACACCGGGTTCATCGTGCACAATCGCTTCTCTGCTGTGGCAGAGGCGATTGACCAGCGTGGACTTGCCAACGTTGGGGCGCCCGATGATCGCCACGACGGGACGCGCCAAGTCAGACCGATGCAAACACTGTCTTGACAGTACAGAGGCACGCTGATGCGCCCCGCAACCGCCGGGCGAATGGGAATTCTTTCCAAGGAAGACTAATAAGTCTCAATTGAGACAGCTAGCGATGGTGCAGTACCGCCGCTGTCACGCCACCATGCTGGACCTGATTGCCACCCTGGTCGTGGATCTCTCCGAGCAAAAGCTCACCGTTCTGGATCCTCAAGACAACATCGTGCGGGTGATCCCTGTAAGCACGGGGAAAGCGTCCACCCCCACCCCCACTGGCCATGCCTCGGTGCTCACAAAATATCGCTCTGTCACCATGCGCGGGCGCAATTACGTGGCGCCGGGCGTTCCCTACGCCATGTGCATCACCGCCAACGAGCTGATCTGCATGCACGGCGCCCCTTGGCAAGAGGACGCGGGCCAGTCGTTCGGAGTGCCCCGCAGCAACGGCTGCGTGCGCATGCCCACGGCTCAGGCCCGTTGGCTTTTCGACAACACCCGCAAGGGAACGAAGGTGATCATCCAGGTTTGAGGCTCAGCCAACCGGGGCGTCTCCGGGATGCCCCTGCACAGGGTTCACCGGGGGCTCGAGCAGCTCGGGGAGAGCGCCGTCCGCCGGCAAGACATCCCCGCGAGCAGCGAGCCAGGCCAACAACCAACTCACCACCGTCGCCCGGCGCGTTCTGCGGGGGTACAGCTCACCGATGCGATAGCCCGCGAAATGCAGCTGCTCCTTCAACAGCTGCTTGTGTTCTCGCGCAATCGACCGGGTGAGAGCCACCGAAGCCAGCCGAGTGGCCACCACCTCTGGAGCTTCAGGAAATGCATCGCGCCAGGCCTGCGGCGTTTGCGGCCCGGCCAACCACGGAGCATCCCCATCGCACTGGCGCCGGTACCCCAGACGCTCCCAGACCAATTCAGCCACCAAACGGTCACTGAGACGATCTGCAAGCACTGCGTCTAAAAGCGACCGGCTCAAGGGCCAGGACAGGGAATCCTCCATGCGGCCGAGCCTAAAACTTGTGCACAAACGCGAGCCGATCGCCCTAGCAACCCCTTAAAGAGTCCATTACCTTCGAGGGATGTATGTGTTTGACACCTCTCTCGAGGCCGCCACGACCCTGCACGGGAACGCGCACCTTCAAAAGCTGGTCTTCCGCCTCCCCCGCGAGGTGATGAAAGCGGCAAAGCGCGATCATGTGCGCCTCGTGGCATCCCATGATCCAAAGCAAGGCCCCAGTGCGCCTTGGAACGACGATGGGCTCGTCACCTTCAGCTTCAGTGCCGAACACGGGAGCAGCACACCAGTGTTCTCCGACCGCCGCGATCAGCCCCTGAGCCGCAGCGCCGTCCAACGCATTCGCGTGGGAAGCAGGGTGAGGCTCTCGATCCGTCAGGTGCGTCGGCGTCATCCGCGCCCTGGCAGCAGGCTGCAGGTGCTCAAAGTGCAGGTGCTCGATCTCGACGCGATTCCCAAAGGAGGTCCGGCCAGCCCCCACAGTATCCAGAGTGTGACGCTCCAGCTGCCCCTCGACCTCATGCAGGACGTGGAACGACTGGCGACGCAGGAGGACTGGTCGACGCAAGCTTGGTTGCGCAACGCGATCGAGTCGCACGCGCGTCGCAGCCGTCAACGGCTGGGGCTGGATGAGTCGGTGGCCTGAGCCAGACATCTGCGCCGATTGGCCAGAATGAAAGGAAACGGTCTTCGTTCGATGCCCCCGAACCTTCTTTCGGATCTGCATCTGAGCGGCAGCAGCGCGTGTCGTGTGCTGACAAGCAGAGTGCTGCAATCACCGCTTGCCGGCGTCAGCGACAAAATTTTCCGAGCTCTGGTGCGCCGTTGGAGCCGTGATGCGCTGCTCTTCACCGAAATGGTCAATGCCACCAGCCTCGAGCTGGGTCATGGCCGCGGGAAGGTGGAAGAGCTCCAACAGGAGGCTGGGCCCATCGGTGTTCAGCTGTTTGATCACAGGCCTGAGTCGATGGCGGATGCGGCGCGACGGGCTGAAGCTGCCGGCGCTTTTCTGATCGACATCAATATGGGCTGCCCGGTGCGCAAGATTGCGCGAAAGGGCGGGGGCAGCGGCCTGATTCGTGATCCCGACCTGGCCTGCTCCATCGTGGAGGCCGTGGTGGCCGCCGTCGGCATCCCGGTCACCGTGAAGACACGCCTTGGCTGGTGCAGTGATCCTCAAACAGCAGACAACCACGCCGCGGCCATGGCCTGGTGCCGAAGGCTGGAAGCGGCCGGAGCTCAGCTGCTCACCCTGCATGGCCGCACCCGGGAACAACGCTTCAGCGGTCGCGCCGACTGGGAGGCGATCGCGGCAGTGAAACGCACGCTGCGGATTCCTGTGATCGCCAACGGCGATGTGTTCAGCCCAGAGGATGCCCGGGCATGCCTTGAAATCACAGGCGCCGATGGGGTGATGGTCGGCCGGGGAACCATGGGTGCTCCCTGGCTGGTGGGTCAGATCGACGCAGCGCTCAAGGGGCGTCCGGTTCCGCCGACGCCCTCAGCGCGTGAACGCCTCACGATTGCGGCGGACCAGCTCCAGGCCCTCGTGGCTGCTCGTGGCGATCACGGTTTGCTGATCGCCAGGAAACACATGAGCTGGACCTGCACTGGGTTCAACGGAGCGTCCCAGTTTCGCCAGCAACTGATGCGAGCACCCACCCCGGATCAAGCCCTCAGCCTGTTGCGCCGGCAGCAGGACCAGTTGGCGTGAGCTGGCTGCCACTGCTGGTTCTGATTTGGCCGGCCTGGCTGAGCCGGACGCCGGAGCCATTGAGTCCGATCTGGCGCAGACGAAGCCTGATTGTTCTGATCGGCGTCCTCAGCCTGCGCTATCTGCTGTGGAGGGTCAGCGCGAGCCTGAATCTGAGCACCCCACTGAGCACAACCCTCAGCCTGCTGCTGCTGGCAGCGGAGGGCTGGTTGCTGCTGAGCGGGATGGTGCCGCTGGTGCTCGCTTGGCGCCGCTTCCCCGACCGCCGACCAGCCATGCATCAGCTGCGGGAGCAATGGCAGCACAGCTCATGGACTCCCACGGTGGACATCCTCGTGCCCACCTACGGCGAACCGATCAATGTTCTGGAGAGAACCCTGATCGGCTGCTGTCACCAGACCTATCCCCACACCCAGGTGTGGGTTTTGGATGACAGCGGACGCCAGGAGGTGAAAGCCCTGGCCTCGCAATACGGCTGCGCCTATGTGCATCGACCGGTCCGCGCCTGCGCCAAAGCAGGGAATCTGAACCATGGTCTGCGCCGGTGCCGGGGAGAACTCGTGGCCGTCTTCGACGCCGATTTCATTCCTCAAAGCACGTTCCTCGAGAACAGCATCGGCTTTCTTCTCGACCCCAAGGTGGGGCTTCTGCAGACGCCTCAAACCTTCATCAACGCCGATCCCGTGATGCGGAATCTGGGAATGGAACGCTGGCTGCTGTCCGATGAGGAAAGCTTCTACCGCTGGATCGAACCGGTCCGTGACGGCTGGGGGGCGGTGGTGTGCGCAGGCACGGCATTTCTGGCCCGTCGCTCCGCGCTCGACTCCGTGGGTGGTTTTGTGGAGAAGGCGATCTCAGAGGATTTCGTCACCGGAATCAACCTCCGACGCAAGGGCTGGAGCCTCCTCTATCTGCAACAAAAGCTGAGCGCCGGTCTGGCAGCAGAAACCATGGCGGACTTCGTGCGCCAGCGGCAGCGCTGGGCAAGCGGCACTTTGCAGAGCCTGCGCTTACCGGAAGGGCCTCTGCGTGGAGGTGGCCTCACACCCTGGCAGAGGGTGGCGTATCTCGAGGGCGTTGTGCACTGGATCAACAACCTGCCGCGCCTGGTGCTGATGCTCATGCCCCTGAGCTACGGACTGCTCGGGACCGTGCCGATCCTGATCAGCGCAGACGATGCCGTCGGTCTGCTGCTGCCCCTCTGGGCGACGCTCTTGATGGGAGTGGGCTGGTTGAACCGCGGATCGCGCACCGCGTTCCTGAGCGAACTCACCGGCTGGGTGCTCACCGTTCCACTCACGGTGACCGTGCTGGCGAATTTGATGGGACGCCTGGGTGGGTTCAAGGTGACACCGAAGCACCAGCGGCGCGATCGGGGCAGCTGGAGCGTGCAACTCTCGCTTCCCTTGTTGGCCCTGCTGGCCCTCAACCTGTTCAATCTCCGCGGTCTGCTCCAACCGCAAAGCGCTCTGGATTCCGCCGCGTTCGACGGTCGCCCTCTTGGCCTTGTGTGGGCTGTGCTCAACCTCTTGAGCCTCGTGATCGCTCTGCGCGCCTGCTGGGACCCCCCGTCCCTGGATCCGTCACCATGGCAGGCCATCGACAGCATGGCCTGGCTTCAAGATGCTGGAGGCCATCGCCATGCCTGCACCCTCAAGGCCATCAGTGAAAGCGGTGCCGAGCTGCTACTGCACGCCAAAACAACACCCCTGGTGGCCAGCACCACCCTCTGCTGGTGCAAGGAGGTCCCCCCCTTGCCGGTGCAACTGGAGATGGCAAGCGGACTGGGATTGGCGGTCCGCTGGGGCCCCTTGAGCGCCCTGGAGCGCAAGCAGCTGATCCGCTGGCTGTTCTGCCGTCCGAACTGCTGGCGCGATCGCATGGCCCCTCCGGAATGGAAAGCCCTGGCCGTTCTGCTGGCCAGGCTGTTCACGGCACCATCGAGACGTCCCTTTCAGCGCTGCCTGATGCAGCAGGCTTCCCTTACCGATTCGGGAGGCCCTGTTGGTTGAAGCTGCGGCCTAGTGCAACAGAAGGTCGCGGGTGCCGCTGATGGCCTGGGTGGCCAGGAGCAGCGCCACCAACCCATTCACCAGAACGTGCATCCGGCGAAGCCAGAGCCTGGAAGCGATTTCCCTCTGAACGGCCATGGTGAGCAGCAACAGCGCCAGGAGCAGCAGTCCGCCCCAGGTATGGGAGTGCCAAATCATGGTCTCCCCGAGCGCCTCGGCAGCACCTGGGAGAGGTTGCAGCGCCATCAAAAGCAGCATCAGCCAACAGCCCCAGGCCGCGATCAGCCTTGGCACCAGGCGCCTGGAGCGCAGCAGCAACGCAAACGAACCAACGGCCACTGAGGCGGCCACAGCCGCCTTGCCCCAAAGGAGCACACCGGCCTGCGTTGAGGCCAAGGCGTGACTGAAGGCCAGCAGCACGGCCAGCAGCAATCCCCCGGTGGCCCAACGGCCGTGATCCGCATGCTCAACGGGAACCGTGGCAGCAATGGGATTGATCTGAAGCCGCCGCTCCCTGGCCAGGATGCCCAATCGAATGGTGGCACCGATCACGGGATACACGAACAGGATGATCAACACCGGATGCGCCAGCGCCAACCACTGCAGAGGGGTCAGCGAGGGGAAGGATGCGATCAAGGCAACACTTGGGGCCAGAACTGTCGAATCAGCAGAAGAGAAAAATAGGGTTTCGTCTCCTCAGACACCTCAGCTGCGCGGGCAATCCACTGATCAGGCCAACCCACCCGCTGAGCAAACACAGCCTGTTCGAGAAGATTCCGCCGTTGCAGAACGGTGCGCACCCAAGGCCAGCGCATCCCCACCTTGATCAGGCCAAGCACAGTGTGGTTCTCTTCAGCCACCTGAAGAAGGGCCTCCAGTGGAGCGCTGGACTCGGGGCAAGGACGAATGAGTAAGCCTTCCTGCTGAAAAGCCAGCGGCAGATCCAAGCCCTGCGATGGCGCGGCAGCGGCGGCCGCACAGACCGCAGGAATACCGGGAACCAAACGGAAAGGAAGATCGGGATGGCGCTCGCGCAAGGCCAGCTGTACATAACTACCGGTCGCGAACAGGGAGACATCACCCTCACAAAGAAGAACGACCCGACGACCTTCCCCCACCAGCTGAGCCAGCCGATCAGCAGCACAGCGCCATGCATCGATCCGGGGCCCCGCTTCCGCCACCATTGGAAACAACAGGGGCAAACGTTGCTGATCAGGCTTCAGCCAACGCTCGGCAATGGTGAGCGCCATGCCTGTGCCTCCCTCCCGGCCCACGGGATAGGCCACGACCTCCGCCTGCTCCACAGCCCGCACAGCGGCAATCGTGAGCAACTCCGGATCTCCGGGGCCTACACCCACAAGCGTGAGGGAATTCGACGATGACCCTGAAGGTTTGAGCAACGTTTGAACGCAGGCGACAACCGCTCCAGCATGCTGAAACAAGTGCAACGAGAACACCCCAGACAGGGTTTGAAGCCATGAGTGAGCTGAGCATCTATTCCGAACAGGGAGGCGAGCCGGTTTTCAGCACGGTGGATTCGGCGCGCATCCAACACGAGCTCAGCCTGCGAGGCATTGCGTTTGATCGCTGCGCGAGCAAAGCGGAGCTCGCGCTTGATGCCGATCAGGCCGTCATTCTCTCGACCTATGCCGAGGAGATTCACCGGATCCAGGCCCTCGGCGATTACCCCACCGTTGATGCCATCCGCATGAAGCCTGATCATCCGGATCGCCAGGCCCTGCGCCAAAAGTTTCTCAGTGAACACACCCACGCCGAAGACGAAGTGCGTCTCTTCGTGGAGGGACGGGGTTTGTTTTGCCTTCACATCCGCCATGAGGTGCTTCTGGTGACGTGCGAAGCCAACGACTGGATCAGCGTTCCGGCTGGAACCCGGCATTGGTTCGACATGGGCGAAAGGCCCTGGTTCTGCGCAATCCGTTTTTCCAACAACCCCAGCGGATGGGTCGCCAACTTCACAAACGATCCGATTGCTGAGAGGTTCCCGAGGCTCTTGAGCTCACAAGCCAACCCAGCAGAAACCGTTCACCCCTGAACGCGCCAGGGGCTAAGCCGCAAGAAGCAAACGAGCATCCACCGAAGACCTCAGCCCCTTCTCTTGGCGGCCGCGGGAGGTACCCACAGACTCTGGATCGCCAAGAAGCCAGGCTGCTTCCAGATCGGCACAACGGCTGATCAGATCGCGCACTAGGGGATTGGCCTTCAAGCCTTCCCACTGCTCATCGGTGGTGCCATTGCGCAGCGCTTGCAGGGAGTCGGCAACAGCTGTTACGGGGTCAGACACGCGACAAACAACGGTGACTGGGTCAATTTTAGAACTGCCACTCGATCACTGGCGGATCTCTTCAGACTTCTTTTGGACGCGAGTGGCGAACCATTGCGAAGCAGCGACCTCGCCCCCCGAAGAACTGCAAACAGAAGGCTTTGGCGAGGCGCGCAAGCCGTCCACCCGGAAGCGGCCGCAAGAAACCACAAAAGACTTCATAATCCCGAGAACAATCAACAACAATCTTCATCTCTCGCAAAATCAAGAGATGACTGGTTCACAGGCCTTCACAAGGTAATGACTTATTGACATTCACTCGTCTCAATAGCGCAGCCGAGGAATGATGTTCATAACAAAGAGGCATAGGAGAATCCATGGCTCGTCGTCGCACCCTTCCAAGACCTGCAACAAACAGCACCCAGAATCTCTACGAGCTGTTGATTGCAGTCGGAGTTTGTATCACCTTTGCTGGCATCTTCAGCACGAGCTACCTGGCCATCCTGGAAGGAGCCAGAGCCCCCTTCCAGGCTTGGATCACTGGCAGCACATTTTTCTAAAACCCAACAAAATTGATCTGGCCTTCAGGCGTTAGGCAATCACACCAACCGAGTGCATGCGCACGTCCTCAGAGCAGCTCAGATTCCCTTTCAGTGCATCAACCTCTGCAGCAGCCAACTGTTCGAGCCGAGGAATGATCACATCGCGCGAATAGCGCTGCTCACACAGCACCCAATAGAGACCGAAGTGACGCGCTTCACTTTTTAAAAGGCCTCCGTAGAGCTCTCTCAAACCCGGATCCGGACTGTTTTGGGCCAGCAACGCCATGCGTTCGTGGCTGCGGGCCTCAATCAAGCCTGCGATCAAGAAGGAATCCAGCATGCGCTCGGGCTCTCCCCGGCGCACCTGCTTGGCCAGAAGGGCTCCATAGGCAGGAGAACGAAGTGGTTCCAGATAACGGCCACGGGATTTGAGGAGCGCAAGCACTTGCTCAAAATGCTCCAGCTCTTCCCGCGCCAAAGGGCTGAGAACTTCGCCCAGGCCTGGTTCACAGAGGTAGCGGAACATCAATTGAACCGCCGATCCCGCTGCCTTGCGCTCGCAATGGGCATGGTCGATCAACACCTCCATAGGCCTGGCATTGGCCTGTTCAACCCAGCGCTCACTCGTGGGAGCTGCCAACCAGCGGATCGAGGCAATCGATGAGCCTGAGCGGTTCACCGTTGAACTGGCGTGGCTCATGCCTCCACTCCCCTGAGGTGGTTCACCAAGCCATCAAAAGCCATGTCGTAACTGAAGGCGCCGAATCCACACACCACACCCAGGGCACGGTCGGCGAGATAGGAGTGGTGCCGGAAGGACTCGCGGGCATGAATGTTGCTCAGATGCACTTCCACGAATGGAATCGCCACCCCCAGCAGAGCGTCGCGCAGGGCGATGGACGTGTGGGTGTAAGCACCGGCATTGATCAGGATTCCGTCGACCGAGCCCATCGCCTGATGGACCCGTTCCACCAACGCTCCCTCGAAATTGCTTTGAAACGTTTCGAGTTGCACCTCAGCCTCCGAGGCCTGATCTCTCAAACGCAGTTCTATGTCCGACAGCGTCTGGTGCCCGTAAAGCCCAGGCTCCCGCTGACCCAGCAGGTTGATGTTGGGGCCATTGAGCAGCAGCAGACGCATCACCCGCAGGAACGCTGGGTCCTGATCGTATCGACCACCCAGGTCAGATGGGCTGGTAAGTTCTTCCAGTGTGGTTCGGGTCGGTGCCCGAGTGGTTAATGGGGGCGGACTGTAAATCCGCTGGCTCTGCCTACGTTGGTTCAAATCCAACCCGGCCCATCCACCACATGCCCTTGTAGCTCAGCGGTAGAGCACTCCCTTGGTAAGGGAGAGGTCTCGAGTTCAAGTCTCGACAAGGGCTTCAATTCCTTCTCCGGGCACCGAGGAGAACACAACAGCTGACTGGGGGGCCAGTACGCCATCGTTGACGTGAAACGTGCCGGCCTCCCAGAGAACACTGTCGACGTTCTCCGGGCACGCGAGGCGGCGACGGCGGCTGCGGTTGATCAGCACCGACACCGTGGGGCTGCGGCGAGACCGCCCCAGCAATCCCTCGTCTCCCTGCACGCACCAGGTCCAGCCGTCAGCGATGGGGCCAGCGAGAGAGCGTCTTAAACCCAACAGGTCCTTCACCATTGGCTGCAGGTCCTGAGGGACGGGTCCCGACCAGGGGTAGGCCTCACGGCACCCGGGCTCTGGGCCTCCGCTCAACCCCACCTCCGTGCCGTAGTAGAGGCAGGGAGCTCCAGGTTGGAGGCAGAGCAGGAGCAACGCCAGTCGCAGTGCTTTGGCGTCCCCCCGCAGGGTGTGCAAGGCCCTGGGAACGTCATGACTGTCGAGCAGGTTGAGCTGGCTGCCGTTCACCTCGGGGGAATACCAACCCAAGGTCTGGTTCACACAGGCAATCCACTGCTCACCATTCAGGCGGTTGAGCGGATACATCGGGTTGCGATCGCCTGGCCTCAACCTGGCACCAGCAGCCCAACAGAGACTGCTCCAGCCCAGGCGGTAATTCATCACGCCATCAAACTGATCGCCCTGCAACCAGGGACGGGCGTCACCCCAGATCTCGCCAACGATCCAGGCGTTGGGGTTGACGGCCTTCACCATGCCGCGGAAATCAACCCAGAACCCATGGGGAACCTCATCGGGCACATCCAAGCGCCAGCCATCGATACCGCGTTCAAGCCAGTGCCGCCCCGCCGCCAGCAGATGGTCATGCACCGCCGGATTGGCGTGGTTGAACTTGGGTAGTGCCGGATCATTCCACCAGCAGCTGTAACCGCAAGACTGTCCTTTGCGGGGGTAAGGGATCAGGGGCCAGCGATGCACGGTGAACCAGTCCCGGTAAGGGGACGATGGGCCGTTCTCTAGCAGGTGGTGAAAGGCCCAGAAGCCTCGGCCGCAGTGATTGAACACGCCATCGAGGATCAGACGCATGCCGCGGCCATGCAGCGCTCTGATCAAGGCATCCAGAGCAGCATCCCCCCCCAGAAGAGGATCCACCTGGAAATAGTCGTAGGCGTGATAACGGTGGTTGGCCGCTGAACTGAACACAGGGGTGAGATACAGACAGGTGACCCCCAGCTCCTGCAGATGATCGAGAGCCTCGATCACGCCGTAAAGATCCCCCCCCTGAAACCCCTGCTGCTGAGGGCTGGTGCCCCAGGGCTGCAAGACGAGGCTGGATTGCGCCTTCACCCTGCCGCTGCGCCGGAAGCGATCGGGAAAAATCTGATACACCACGGCTTCAGACACCCAAGCGGGCGTGCTCACCGTTGCGACATCCCGCAGCATGACCTTTGCAGCCGGGCATCACCACCGCTAGCACTGAAAAAACAGGAGTGCCATGGTTCGTTCGCCCCTCCTGCTGGCACTGGATCAAGGCACCAGCAGTTCACGCGCTGTTTTGTTTGACGAGCAGGGACAGGCGGTGGCCAGCGCCTCTGCGCCCTTGAACATCCACTACCCCGCCGATGGCTGGGTCGAACAGACGCCAATGGAGATCTGGGCCAGTCAGCGCCAGGCGATGGCGCGTCTGGAGCAGACGATCAGCGCAGAGCAACGCCAGGCGGTGGTGGCCTGCGGCATCACCAATCAGCGCGAAACCACCATCCTTTGGCGCCGCAGCGACGGCGCTCCCTGCGGACCCGCCCTGGTCTGGCAGGACGGGCGCACCGCCGATGTGTGCGCAGCCTGGAAAAGGGAGGGACTGGAACGGGACTGGCGGACACGCACAGGCCTGATGCTCGACCCCTATTTCAGCGCCAGCAAGATCCAATGGCTGCTCCAAAACCACGACGAAGCCTCCAGAGCAGCCGCCCAGGGAGACCTCTGCTTCGGGACGGTGGAAAGCTGGTTGCTGTGGCACCTGAGCGGGGCCCGTCGCCACTGCTCGGACATGAGCAATGCCAGTCGCACCCTGCTCATGGATCTTGAGCAACGCCAATGGGTACCTGCATTTTGTGACCACATCGGGCTCCCCTGCAACGCCCTGCCCGATCTGGTGCCCTGTCGCGGCGACTTCGGAACGATCGCCAGCGACTGCCCCTTCGCCGGAGTGCCGATCTGTGCACTCCTGGGCGACCAGCAGGCGGCAACACTCGGACAACTCTGTTTGGAACCAGGAGAAGCCAAATGCACCTACGGAACCGGTGCTTTCCTGGTGATCAACACCGGGAGCGAAATCAAGCGCAGTGACGCTGGGCTGCTGAGCACCCTCGGCTGGACCGATGACCAGGGCACTCCCACGTACTGCCTGGAGGGCAGCCTTTTCAATGCCGGCACCGTCGTGCAGTGGCTGCGTGATGGCTTGGAGATCATTGATTCAGCCGAGGAGGTGAACCGCCTGGCCCTCACCGTTGACGACGCTGCGGGGGTGATGCTCGTCCCAGCCTTCACCGGCTGGGGGACCCCCCATTGGGATCCCCAGGCCCGCGGCCTGCTGATGGGCCTCACCCGCGACAGCCGGCGGGGACACATCGCCCGAGCCGCGCTCGAGGGAATTGCTCTTTCCGTGGCGGGGTTGGTTCGACTGGCCGAGCAGGCAAGCGGCCATGAACTGGGTGAACTGGCCGTCGATGGCGGTGCTGCCGCTTCAGATCCCCTGCTTCAGGCCCAAGCCGACAGCACAGGGCTGCGCGTGCGTCGCCCTTCCCAGTTGGAGAGCACCGCACGGGGCGTCGCCTTGCTGGCAGGCCTTCAGTGCGATGTGGTTTCCGATCTGCAAAGCCTTCTTCCCCAACGTGAGCAGAACACCCAACTGTTCATGCCTCGCCTTGATCTTGATCAGCGACAGACTTGGTTGCGACGCTGGGATGACGCCGTTTCACGGAGCCTCCATTGGCATGAATGACACAGGCTTCGATCTCCTGGTGATCGGCGGAGGTGCCAGCGGTGCCTGCGTTGCCTACGAGGGCGTGCGCCGCGGCCTGCGTGTGGCCTTGCTGGAGGGCCATGACCTGGGAGGTGGCACCAGTTGCCGCAGCACCAAGTTGCTGCACGGAGGGGTTCGCTACCTCGAGCTTGCGTTCAAAACCGCCGACACAGCGCAGCTGCGCTTGGTGAGGGAAGCCTTGCTGGAGCGCGGTCACTGGCTCCAGCAAGCTCCCTTTTTGGCCAAACGCCTCGAACTGGCCCTGCCAACAGACGGAGTGATCGGCCAGGCCTACTACCGCCTCGGGCTTGGCCTTTACGACGCACTCTCGGGCCGCTCAGGGATTGGAAGCAGTCGCCTGCTGTCAAGCCAACAGCTGCGCCATGCCCTGCCCGCCCTTCGAGACGACATCACCCGAGGTGTGGCCTACAGCGACGGGCAGTTTGATGATGCGCGCCTCAACCTGCTGATGGCACTCACCGCGGAGCAAGCGGGCGCGGTCGTGAGCACCCGCACGCGGGTTGTCGCTCTGGAAACCGACAGCAGCGGCAGGCTCTGCGGTGCGATCAGTGAAAGCGCCAGCGGGCAGAACGAGCGCTGGCAGGCGAAGGTGGTTGTGAATGCCACTGGGATTCACTCCGACACGATTCGGAGAATGGCTGATCCCTCCTGCGAGGAGAGGATGCTCACCAGCCGGGGCATTCACCTCGTGCTCAAGCAAACCCTTTGCCCAGAGGGGGTCGGCCTGCTGCTCCCGTCCACCGATGACGGGCGGGTGCTGTTCATGCTTCCGTTCTTCGGGCGAACCCTGGTGGGCACCACCGACACCCCCTGCCCCCAAGAGCAAGCCTTCGCTCCAGCGGAGAACGAAGTGAAGTACCTCCTGGATTACGTGCAGCGCTGGTTTCCTGCACTCGACCCCGTTGATGTGGGCAGCTGCTGGGCTGGGGGACGCCCCCTGCTGAAGCCGGCCGGTGCCGATGTGAACAGCAGCCGTGTTGTGCGTGAGCACGAGGTGGAAACCCTGGCCTGCGGGCTGGTGAGTGTGATGGGAGGCAAGTGGACCACCTGCCGGCCCATGGCCAACGACACCCTCCAAGCGGTGGAGCAGCAGCTCGGACACACCCTCAAAGCGCCTGGGGCACTGCCTCTGATCGGAAGCGCCCCCGATCCCCTGCAAACGCCTGCTCTGCTCCAGACCCAACACGCTTCTCTGGAATCACTGTTGCCAGACACGCCTCAGCGCTCGCAGCAGATTGCCCATCTCCAGGCCAACCACGGGCTTGCAGCAGCACAGTGGGTGTCGAGCTGGTCGAACGACGACCGACAGCCCCTCAGCGAGGTGATTCCTGTCTGCCGGGGTGAGCTTCGCCATGCGATCACCCATGAGCATGCGCGCGGCGTCACGGATGTGCTCTGCCGGCGCACACGCCTGGGCATGGTGGATCAGCAGGATGCCGAGCGACTGCGCCCGAACGTGAGCGAACTGCTGGCGCAGGCTGGCCACGGCGGTGCTGACGCGGAGGCCCTGGATCTGTCCCGCTGACTGCGGTCCCCAGCCACCCGTCAGCTGTCCTGCAACCCGTCGCTCTGCTCTTCAACCTCACCCAGCAACCACCAGTTGAAGCCGTGGGCTGGCAGGTACACAAACCAGTTCGCTGAGGCGGGTGGGTACTCACACCCCCACATCACTTCCCGGGTTCTCTCGCCCTCCCAGCGACTGAGATCGAGTTGCAGAGATGCTCCTGCTGCAGAGAGATTGGCCGCAACCAACACGGTCATCCTTCCGTCGCAGCGCACGTAGCTGAGCACACTGGGATGCACGCTGGGAAGCAACTCGAAATCACCATGGCGCAACGCCGGCAGCAACCGACGGCAGGTGAGCATGCGCCGATGCCAGTTGAGCAGTGATCCCGGGAGTTGCTTCTGCACCTCCACATTCACCACTCGGTAGTCGTATCCAGGCGCTGTGATGGGCGGCAACACCAGCAAAGGATCAGGGGCCGACGAGAAACCTCCATTGCGGGCTGGTGTCCAAGCCATCGGCGTGCGGTTGGGATCCCGGTCTCGCAAGCCAGGCCAATCCCCCATGCCGAGCTCGTCGCCGTAATAAAGACAAGGCATCCCCGGCAAGCTGTAAAGCAAACCGTGCAACACACGATTCGACCCCGGGTCGCCGTTGAGCAGAGGCGCCAGGCGTCGATTGATCCCCCAGTTGAGCCAGTGGCCCTGGCCCTGATGAAGCCCAGCACGAATGATCTGGATCACCTCCTCGGGAATCAGATGACCGTCTCCAAGCCACAGTTCGTCGTGGTTACGCAGGGGTAAGGCCCAGCGACATCCACAAACAGCGTCCTGGGCATCCTGAAGACACTGACGCAGATGCTCCGTGGATCCGCTGGCAATGGCTGCGAACAGATGCGCTGTGAGAACAAAGTTGAAAGCACCATGCAGCTCATCGTCGGCAAGGTATGGAGCAGCCTCCTTCACCGGTTGGATCGCCTCGGCAAGGAGCAGCACATCGCGGCCATGGGAATCCACCCGCTCCCGCAACCGCTTCAGAAAGGCATGGGTTTCCGGCAAGCCCTCGCAACGGGAATTCTCCTCTTCGCAGAGAAAGGGCACCGCATCCAAACGGAAACCATCGACGCCGCGCTCGATCCAGAAATCCACCACCTCAAGCATCTCCTCCTGGACCAAGGGATTGGCGTAATTGAGGTCGGGCTGATGACGCAGGAAGCGGTGAAGGTAATACTGCCCCGCGACGTCATCCCATTCCCAATTGGATGATTCGAAATGGCGGAACAGCACGGGAGCATCCGCATAGCGATGGGGATCGTCGCTCCAGACGTACACCTCTCGCTCCGGCGTTCCCTGCGGCGCCCAACGCGCTCTCTGAAACCAGGGATGAAGCGTGCTGGTGTGATTCAGCACCAAATCCATCACCACCTTCAAACCCTGTCCATGGGCTGCGGTGAGAAAGCGATGAAAGGCCGCCAGATCGCCCAGATCTGGATGGATCGCCTTGAAATCAGTGATGTCATACCCACCGTCCAGCAGGGGGGATGGGTAAACCGGAGTGAGCCAGATCGCTTCCACCCCAAGCCAGCGCAGATAGGGCAACCGACTCGCTAAACCCTGCAGATCTCCCACGCCATCGCCGTTGCCATCGGCATAGCTGCGCACGATCAGTTGGTAGATCACGGCGCCGTTCCACCACGGCTGCTGGTTCGGCATCCGATTGATGCTTTCTCACTCCGTAGTAATGACGACGGAGGCTTCCGTCATCCCCTTCGCAATGGATGCAGGGGAAGACCTGCAAACATGCAACGGTCGCAGGGAACCGTGATGGTTCAGATCGCCGAGAGCAGCCCCTTCTCAGCTACAGATCTCGACGCGCTGCGCGCGCCCGTGGTGACAGGGACAAGCCGTCCAGAAGCCTGGCGTCGTCTCCAGCTGGATCGCTTGCATGCTCTCGTCTGTGGCCACGAGCAGGAGGTGTTGGACGCGCTCCACCAGGACCTCCTCAAGCCTCCTCTCGAGGGGATGGCCGAGGTGGTGTCCCTGCTGCAGGAATTGAAGCTGGCCCGGCGGAACCTGCGCCGGTGGATGCGCCCTCAATCGATTCGGGTCCCGCTCGTGCAACAGCCCGGACGCGCCCAGCTGATCCGGGAACCACTGGGCTGCGTGCTTCTCATCGGTCCCTGGAATCTGCCCTTCAGTCTCACGTTCTGGCCTTTGGTCAGTGCCCTGGCCGCGGGGAACACGGCCGTGATCAAGCCTTCTGAGCAGGCGACGGCTACGGCTGAGTTGATTGAACGGCTGGTTCCTCTCTACTTTCCCGGTGATGTGGTTCGGGTCGTCAACGGGGACGCCCGCGTGGCGGCGAATCTGGTCAGGCTCCGCTTTGACCACATCTTTTTCACAGGAGGAGGGCGGATTGGAGCCAAAGTGCTCGAAGGGGCAGCGGCCAATCTCACGCCGGTGACCCTGGAGCTGGGGGGCAAGAACCCTGCGGTGGTGATTCCCGGGGCTGATCTCGCGGTCACAGCAAGGCGCTTGATCTGGGGAAAGGGATTCAACGCTGGACAAGCCTGTGTGGCTCCCGATCACATCCTGGTGGACCAAAGCCTGAGGGAGCCACTCCTTCAGGCCATGACCGACCAGCGGCGCGCGCTCTATGGAGCCAACCCAGTGCAGTCAGAGCACTTGGCGTCACTGATTTCAGAACGTCATTACCAACGCTTGGCAGGCCTGCTCGACACAGCACGGTCTGAAGGCCGCGTGCTGCTTGGAGGGGAATGTGATGCAACCCAGCGCAGGATTGCCCCAACACTGATCAGCATCCAAAACGACAGTGACCCACTGATGGCTGATGAACTGTTCGGCCCTCTGCTGCCGATGATTGAAATTCCCGATTTCAAAGCGGCCATCACCCGTCTTCAACAGCAGGACAAACCCCTTGCCATTTATCTGTTTGGTGGAGATCCCAGTGAGCAAGACCAACTGCTGCACTCCACGAGCTCCGGCACCGTCTGTTTCAACGACGTCATCCTTCAGGCGGGTGTGCCAGGGCTTCCCTTCGGTGGCGTCGGAGCCAGTGGCATGGGCACCCACCATGGCGAGGCTGGATTCCGCACGTTTTCACATGAACGCTCGGTGCTGAAACGGCCGTTCTGGCTCGATCTGCCGCAGCGCTATCCGCCCTACACCTTGAAGCCTGAAACATTCCGTCGCCTCTTGAGCTGAGTTTCTCTGACGAGCGGATGAAGCAGGGCTGGCGTCCCGCGGGAGGCACCTTATGGTTCGCCCAGCCGCCGGAGACGTATGCGCCGCACCCTATTAACACTCCTCGCCCTCATCGCTCTGTCCCCCCTTCCGGCAGGCGCTGCGAATGTGACAGTGAAAGCCGGAGAAACGCTTTCCGACATCGCGGCTCGCTACGGAGTGTCCGTGGGCCGTTTGATGCGCGAGAACGGACTTCGCGACTCCAACCATGTGGAAGCGGGGCAGACCCTGCGTCTTCCAAGCGGCGGCGCGGCAGGCGTCACTGCCGGTAAGGGTCGGCACACGGTGCGCTCTGGAGACACACTCAGTGCGATCGCTGTGCAGTACGGCGTGAGCGAGCGCCAGCTGATGACGCTGAACGGCCTCGCCAGTGCCGATCATGTGGAACGGGGTCAGACACTCAAATTACCCAGCAACGCTGTACTTCCAAAACCAAAAACAGCCAGCAAACCCAAGCGCAAGCCTGTGCCGGTGAAGGCTGATCCCAACGCCACCAGCCACACCGTGGCCCGAGGCCAAACCCTCACGCAGATCGCCAAGGCCTATGAGATTCCTGTGGCTTCTCTGGTGAGCATCAATGCCATTGAGGACCCCAACCAGGTGACCGTTGGCACCAAGCTGATGCTTCGAGCCAGCGCCACGCAACCCGTCACCGCAGTGGCCAGTAACGACCAGCCTCAACGTGCCGCTGTTCCCAAGAGCAACGAGCAACCCAAGCCCACAGCAACGGTCAAACCCCAGCCCACAGCTACAGCTACAGCCAAGCCCAAGCCCGCAGCCAAGGTCCAGCCGGTGACCACAGCCAAGGTCAACGCAGCGAAAACAGCCCCTGCCAGTCAACCGAACAAAGCGAACTGGAAGACCTACGGCCCTCTTCAGGTGGACTGGGCGAACTGGCAGTTAATGGGAGGCAGTGACGTCGCACCAACATTGAATAGCGATGGACAGACGCTTTATGTGGCCGTGAACTGCTCGGCTGGAAAGATCAACGTGACGGGCGCCAACGGAAACTGGAAGACCTGGATTGCGCCCCAGTCGAACTTCGAACGCGATTTGTTGAAGGACCGCTGCAAATCCGCGAAGGGCTGAGCGAGGGTTCAGGCCGCGTAGTGAAGAGGCCATGGGCGATGCATGAAGCGTCGTCCGCTCTCTCTGATGTAAAGCCGCTGGTTGCCGTCATCACTCTCCTGAATCAGTTCTTCCTGAACCAGACGTCTGGCGAGCCATCCCCAGTGGGCTGACGGTCCCTCTTCGCTGTTCAAGACATCGCTCAGCCGTCTGGCATCGGTTCCGCAGTCCTCCGCGAGCTTCTCCAAGAGGATTTGGGCTTCATCCGACCAGTTCTGCCGACGACACTCCATCTGACATCGGTCGCAGCGACCGCAAGGTGGCACCAGCTCACCGACAGACAGCAAGAGTGCTTGCTCCCGGCACCCTTCTCCCTCGGCCACAGCCTCCATCCGCCGCAACTGCCGCTGAGCCAAGGCAACGCGATGGGCTTCGTCGGTGTTGTCTTGGCTTTTTGTGCGGCGTAGAGAGGCTTGCATCGCCCAGCCGAGGGTGGTGCGATCAGCAGGGGAGAACAACACCAAGCAATGGGCCGGCAATCCATCACGACCAGCGCGACCTGATTCCTGCAGATAACCCTCAGGGGTGCTCGGCAGATCGAGGTGAAGCACCAAGCCCACATCGGAGCGATCCACGCCCATTCCGAACGCGACCGTGGCCACCAGCACGGGACCATCGCTGCCAAGAAAATGCTCAAGAGCTCGCAGTCGAACGTCCGGGTCAAGCCCAGCGTGGTAGGCGATGGCCTCAATGCCAGTGGAGCGGAGCCTCTCAGCCCAGTGCTCCACCGAGCGACGGGTCCGGGCATAGATCAGAGAAGCGCCTCTGGCTTGGTGAATGGCTGCAACCACCTCCTGGAGGGGATCTTTCACACGCCTGCGCATGGCGTAATGCAGATTGGTCCGCCGGGCCGATCCCACCTGAATCAGTGGACGGCGAAGATGCAACAAGCGGAGGATGTCGGCGCGAACGCGAGGCGCCGCTGTGGCGCTCAGTGCCACCATCGGCACCCCTGGGCAGAGTTCTCTCAGCTGCCCCAGCCGTCGGTAATCAGGGCGGAAGTCATGGCCCCAGGCACTAATGCAATGGGCTTCATCAACAGCCAGCGCAACAAGCTGACCCGACGCCGTCTGCTCCTGCAAGAGAGAACGGGTTGCCTCCCCCTGGAGCCGCTCCGGTGCCAGATAAAGAAGCCTGAGAGTTCCGGCCTCAGCTTGTTCAAGAATGCGGCGACGCTCCTCGAGCTCGATCCCTCCGTGCAAGCAGGCTGCTGCAATCCCCCGACGGCGTAGCTGGAGAACCTGATCCTCCATCAGAGCCACCAGCGGTGAGATCACGACCACCAAGCCAGAGCGCACAAGAGCCGGAAGTTGGTAGCAGAGCGACTTGCCACCACCGGTTGGGAGCACCGCAAGGCAATCCTTGCCTGCCAGAAGACACTCCACGACGGGACGCTGGCCCGATCGAAAGGATGACCATCCGTAATAACGCTGCAGCGCCGTCAGCAGCAAATCCACGACACACCACAGGTGGTGTGTCCACCATACCGAGCGCCAGATCTAGAGAACAGGTGGGTCCAGCTGATCGGGTGATTCCTCAACCAACTGCAAGCGAACCCGCTTGCCGCCAGCCAGTTCCCCCAGAGAGACGCGCATGGTGGCCCCACTCAGGCTCTGCAGCGCGGACAGCACATCTCTTAGATAAGGCGTGCTGCTACCGCTCTCCACCCACAGCCGCTCCTGAAGACCGCCGAGCCGGCGCCAGGAGGTGTGCAGCTTGAGCACGGCGGACTCCAGGGCATGGGCCTGACCGACGGCATCCGCGAGGAGCCCAAGCGCATCAAGCCTCTGGGCTTCCTGCATCGCTTTCTCAAGATCCAGCTCACCTTGTTGAAACGCACGCACGGCCTCTCCCGATTCCGTGGCCTTGGTGATCCATCGCGCTGTATGGGTGACGTCTTTGATGCGATCGAGCTCTGGTTCGTCGCGAAGAACCTTGCGCAGATCCTCTTGTTGGGGCTCTGGAAGCTTGGAGAGTTCCCGCACCAGGGGCGCCACAACTTTGGGAGGCAGAAGGTTCTGCTGCGTCCTCTCCCTGATCTCCTCTGGCAGGAGAGGACTTGTCGCTGCCGTGAACTCGTCGGCCAGCCGTCGCACCTGCTTCCGCGTAATTTCCTGTCCTTCATTGGCGGCTTCGGAGATCATCAATTGCACCTCCGGCTCTGCCAGGGAGGTTTCCATGAAGGCTCTCTTTGAGAACTGATTCACGCTGGAGGGCTCCAAAACACCCTCTCCGAGCATCTGCTCAGCCGATTCCGCCAGTTGGATGAGGCCGTAAGCCCGCGTCTTGC
The DNA here is from genome assembly GCF_014279955.1 of Synechococcus sp. BMK-MC-1. Classification (NCBI taxonomy): domain Bacteria; kingdom Bacillati; phylum Cyanobacteriota; class Cyanophyceae; order Synechococcales; family Synechococcaceae; genus Synechococcus; species Synechococcus sp. BMK-MC-1. The sequence continues at coordinate 592,479 of NZ_CP047939.1, read as the reverse complement.
TGATCTCACGTTCTCGAAGCCACTGCAGAAACCCCGCACCCCGTCCCTCACCACCGCGCTTTTCGCGATCACGCACAGCCTTGAGAATTCGTCCTCTCCAGATCTCGGTCTGCAGGTCGAACTTGTCGCACACCGTCCATGCCTCCTCCAGCCGAGCCAGAAACTCCATGGTGCTGATGTCGTCCTGCTCCGGATCGGGCAGATCGAGCTCCAACATTGGAGGTTCAGGGGACGAGGGCAACACAAACCGCATCACAACAGAGGTTGGATGCTGCCATGCCACCCGCCGGAGCAGGTGAAACCTCACGAAGACATTGTGTGACGCATCAGCAACGGGGTGCCGACACCGAGATACGCTCCTGATGCCTCCCAGTTTCAGCGCAGCGATGGCGATCTCCCGCGGTGACATGGTGCGCATCAAGCGCCCCGAGTCCTACTGGTACAACGAAGTCGGCAAAGTGGCTTCCATCGATACCTCCGGCATTCGTTATCCGGTTGTGGTTCGCTTCGAGCAGGTGAACTACAACGGCATCTCCGGTTCCGAAGGCGGCATCAATACGAACAACTTCGCTGAATCGGAACTCGAGCCAGCCTGAGTCCGTTGCCGGAACTTCCGGAAGTTGAAACGGTTCGCCGAGGATTAGCGAACCGTCTTCAGTCTTTCGTGATTGACGACATCGAGGTTCTTCGTGACCGCGCAGTCGCGAGTCCAGGAGGACCGCAGGCTCTGTGCCTTGGCCTGCGTGGGCAAAAGGTCGGTGCCTGGAGCCGACGAGGGAAGTACCTGGTCGCGCAGCTCCACGATCCGCAAACGGGGCATTGCAACGGTGTGTGGGGTGTTCATCTGCGCATGACGGGCCAATTTCAATGGCATCCAACACCAACTGAACCCTGCCGTCACACACGCGTTCGCCTCTGGAATACCGCTGGCGAAGAACTGCGGTTTGTCGATCTGCGCAGTTTTGGGGAAATGTGGTTTGTGCCCCAGAACGTTTCGATCGACGCTGTGATCACAGGACTCCAACGGTTGGGTCCTGAGCCTTTCAGTGAAGAGTTCAACGCAACCTACTTAGAACAAAAACTGAAGGGGTCAACGCGATCGATCAAAGCTGCTCTTTTGGATCAAGCGGTGGTAGCTGGCGCTGGCAACATCTATGCCGACGAAAGCCTCTTTGCAGCGGGCATTGCCCCCGATCGCAAGGCGGGTGAACTCAACCTCCCTGAACTGGAACGCTTGTGCACATGCCTGGTGGATGTGCTCGAAATGAGCATCGGAGCCGGAGGGACGACCTTCAGCGATTTTCGCGACCTCGAAGGTGTGAATGGCAACTATGGGGGCCAGGCATCGGTCTATCGGCGAACAGGCCAACCCTGCCTGGTTTGCGGCACGCCTATCGAACGCCAACGCCTCGGAGGACGCAGCACCCACTGGTGTCCTGTCTGCCAACAAGGTTGAACCATGCGACAGCACACTTACAGACAGCAATTGATCAACACCATCCGCAACTTGCACAACCGCGGGTGGTGTGACGGCACCGGCGGAAATTTCAGCGTCGTTGCTGAACAAGATCCACTGAAACTGATCATGGCTCCCAGCGGCGTTGACAAGGGATCCTTAGATGCAACAGATCTGATTGAAGTCAATGGTCACGGAGAGGTAATCAATGGAGAAGGGAAGGCCAGTGCAGAAACATTGATGCATCTGAAAATCGTCAAACAGTGCTCTGCAGGAGCTGTTCTGCACACCCATTCAGTGAATGGAACGCTCCTTTCCAGCTTGCATCAGGCAGCTGGTCATTTGAAACTGGAGGGCTGGGAGATGCTGAAGGGGCTGTCAGGCATCAGCACCCACGACACAACAGTTGAGCTGCCGATCATCAAAAACAATCAGGATTTAGAGGTCCTAAGCAAACAAGCAAGCCGCTTCTTAAAGGAAGCCCCCTCAGGTTTACTGGTCGCAGGTCATGGCCTTTACGCATGGGGTGAGGATCTTTTTCAAGCCCAGCGGCATACTGAAATCATTGAATTCCTGCTTGAGCTTTCATGGAGACAACATCTACTCAACAGAACACTGTGATCAAAGCCATTGTTCTTGATATCGAAGGGACAACATGCCCTGTCACTTTTGTGTCACAGACGCTGTTCCCCTTTGCACGCCGACAACTCTCAAAAACAATTTGCAGCGAGAACCGACCATCCAATGTGACAGCGGCAATCGAAGAGGCCATTGCCGAATGGAAGAATGATCCCGAATCCAAAAGCCAAGCACTCTTACTTCGGGCAAGCAATCAGAACGAACCGACGATAGAGGACATTATTCACTATTTCGACCATCTCATACAACATGATCGAAAATCAACGGCACTAAAGGAGCTCCAAGGAATCATATGGGAGCAAGGCTATGCCGCTGGCGAACTCCAGTCTCCTTTATATGGAGACGTCATTCCCGCTCTCAATGCATGGACACAGCAAGGAATCACACTCGCCGTGTATTCATCGGGGAGTGTCAAAGCACAACAGTTGCTCTATGCCCACACAACCGACGGAGATATCACCAATCGATTCAGCCAATGGTTTGACACGCGCACAGGGCCAAAGCTCAATACAGATAGTTATCGAATCATTAGTCAAGCCATTGGCCTCAAGCCAGCATCAATTCTCTTTGTGAGCGATCACCCTAGAGAATGCGATGCGGCAGCCGAAGCAGGAATGGAAACCCGATTTTGCTTGCGCGAAGGCAATCCTTTTAGCGATGGCGGTGATCATCAAATGATCCACAATCTGGGCGAGATCAAACTCTGAGCTTGGCTCTGGATCAAAGCCACAAAAAAAGCCACCCCTATCGGGATGGCTTTCTTTGGATCACGTCCGTGATCTGAATGTTTTACCTGGCATCGAGCTATTTTCTCAGGGGGCTACCCCCCAAATATCGTCGCCGCTGCTGCGTTTCACAACCGAGTTCGAGATGGATCGGAGTGGTTCCACAGCGCCATGGACACCAGGATAGAAACATTCCCAAGGGTTGAACCCTGAGAACTGCATAGGTCATCATCTTCAACAATCGCTGATGATGATGGTCTAGATCGAATAAAACTTGCCTCAGACAAGAGCCAAATCAATGGTCAAGCCCTCGGTCTATTAGTACTCCTCCGCTGCATCCATTACTGGACTTCGACGTAGAGCCTATCAACGGGTGTTCTTCCCGTGACCTTACTGGGTTACCCCATGGGAATACTCATCTTGAGGTGGGCTTCCCACTTAGATGCTTTCAGCGGTTATCCACTCCGCACATGGCTACCCAGCGTTTACCGTTGGCACGATAACTGGTACACCAGAGGTGCGTTCCTCCCGGTCCTCTCGTACTAGGGAGAAATCCTCTCAATATTCCTACGCATACACCGGATATGGACCGAACTGTCTCACGACGTTCTGAACCCAGCTCGCGTACCGCTTTAATGGGCGAACAGCCCAACCCTTGGGACCGACTTCAGCCCCAGGTTGCGATGAGCCGACATCGAGGTGCCAAACCTCCCCGTCGATGTGAACTCTTGGGGGAGATCAGCCTGTTATCCCTAGAGTAACTTTTATCCGTTGAGCGACGGCCCTTCCACTCAGAACCGTCGGATCACTAAAGCCGACTTTCGTCCCTGTTCGACTTGTAGGTCTCACAGTCAAGCTTCCTTCTGCTTTTGCACTCGTCGGCTGATTTCCAACCAGCCTGAGGAAACCTTTGCGCGCCTCCGTTACCTTTTAGGAGGCGACCGCCCCAGTCAAACTGCCCACCTGATACTGTCCGCTCCCCGGATAACGGGTGAACGTTAGAACCCTAGCTCTGAAAGAGTGGTATCTCACCATTGACTCACCAGCACCCGCAAGCACTGCTTCAACGTCTCCCACCTATCCTGCGCATTCAGAGCCCGGGCACAATACCAAGCTACAGTAAAGCTTCATAGGGTCTTTCTGTCCGGGTGTATGTAGTCCGCATCTTCACAGACAATTCTATTTCGCCGAGCCTCTCTCCGAGACAGCGCCCTGATCGTTACGCCTTTCGTGCGGGTCGGAACTTACCCGACAAGGAATTTCGCTACCTTAGGACCGTTATAGTTACGGCCGCCGTTCACCGGGGCTTCAGTCGCCAGCTTCGCTTACGCTGACCGGCTTCCTTAACCTTCCGGCACTGGGCAGGCGTCAGCCCCCATACATCGTCTTGCGACTTAGCGGAGACCTGTGTTTTTGGTAAACAGTCGCCAGGGCCTCTTCACTGCGACCACCTTGCGGTGGCACCCCTTCTCCCGAAGTTACGGGGCCATTTTGCCGAGTTCCTTAGAGAGAGTTACCTCGCGCACCTCGGTATTCTCTACCACCCCACCTGTGTCGGTTTCGGGTACTGGCAGTTATGCCTTAACGGGTATAGAGCTTTTCTTGGAAGCATGACATCACCAACTTCGCTGCCGTAGCAGCTCGTACTCACGCCTCAGCTCGGAACGTTTTCGCCGCTCCTCAACGCCTCGAACGCTTGAACCAGTAACCAACATCTGGCTTGGCTAGCCTTCTCCGTCCCTCTTCCCAAAACATAACCGGTACAGGAATGTTGACCTGTTATCCATCGACTACGCCTTTCGGCCTCGCCTTAGGTCCAGACTAACCCTCCGCGGACGAGCCTGCCGGAGGAACCCTTAGGGTTTCGGTGCATGGGATTCTCACCCATGTTTTCGCTACTCAAGCCGACATTCTCACTTCTATGCAGTCCACGCCCGCTCACGCTAACGCTTCGCCCCACATAGAACGCTCCCCTACCATAAATCCGCAGCTTCGGTACAACACTTAGCCCCGTTCATTTTCGGCGCAGGATCGCTCGACCAGTGAGCTATTACGCACTCCTTTGAGGATGGCTGCTTCTAGGCAAACCTCCTGGTTGTCTGGGCAATCCCACCTCCTTTATCACTTAGTGTTGATTTGGGGACCTTAACTGGCGGTCTGGGCTGTTTCCCTCTCGACCATGGAGCTTATCCCCCACAGTCTGACTGCCTCGCTACACACAGGGTATTCAGAGTTCATCTCGATTTGGTACCGCTCTCGCAGCCCGCACCGAAATGGTGGCTTTACCCCCCTGCTGGAGCACGAGACGCTACGCCTCAACGTATTTCGGGGAGAACCAGCTAGCTCCGGGTTCGATTGGCATTTCACCCCTAACCACAGCTCATCCGCTGATTTTTCAACATCAGTCGGTTCGGACCTCCACTTGGTATCACCCAAGCTTCATCCTGGCCATGGTTAGATCACCCGGGTTCGGGTCTATAAACACTGACAAACGCCCTATTCAGACTCGCTTTCGCTATGGCTCCACCATTTCCGGTTTAACCCGCCAGTGCCTATAAGTCGCCGGCTCATTCTTCAACAGGCACACGGTCACCCTATGAGTAGGGCTCCCATTGCTTGTAAGCTCACGGTTTCATGTTCTATTTCACTCCCCTCCCGGGGTTCTTTTCACCTTTCCCTCGCGGTACTGTTTCGCTATCGGTCACACAGGAGTACTTAGCCTTACGAGGTGGTCCTCGCGGATTCACACGGAATTTCACGTGCTCCGTGCTACTCGGGATACAGCTAGGTCAGTTCAGTTTTCGTGTACGGGGCTTTCACCCTCTGTGGCGTGTCTTTCAAACACTTCCACTAACATTCCTGATCCACGTTGCTGTCCCACAACCCCGACAGTCGAAACTATCGGTTTAGGCTCTTCCCCGTTCGCTCGCCGCTACTTAGGGAGTCGTTTTTACTTTCCTTTCCTCCAGCTACTAAGATGTTTCAGTTCGCTGGGTTGGCTCGCGCCAGCCTATGGATTCAGCTGGCCGTACTAGGGGTTGCCCCATTCGGAAATTCCCGGATCAAAGCGTGTTTCCAGCTCCCCGAGACTTATCGCAGGTAACCACGTCCTTCATCGCCTCTGTGTGCCAAGGTATCCGCCGTGAGCTCTTTGTAGCTTGACCATATAATCTCCAACACGCTTGCTGTCGTTGAAACAGATTCTCCCTGATTCATTGCTGAATCAAGAATCAAACTCGCAATTGCTCGACACAATTGAAAGAACGTGATGGAGTCTCGGCTCTTGCTCGATAGAATTTGCAACTCTCCTTCTCCATCATCCTTTCGGATCACAGAAAAGAATCATCGCATCATCCATGAGATGCTTTATTCTTTCCAGACTTACCTATGCAGTTGTCAAGGTTCTGCTAGAACTTCAAATCAATTGATCAATTGCTTGATCAACTCATTTGAGCCCAGCATCTTATCAACCAAAGTCAACAAGTAAACTTTTTACTTGTCTTTGGAATGACAGGAAGCTGGGGTCTTCCAGCGGACACATCTAAATCACACTCCAATCGAGCTCAACTCCAACATCTTGGAGATGGGGATACAGTTCGGTCAGTGGAGGTTAGGAGACTCGAACTCCTGACATCCTGCTTGCAAAGCAGGCGCTCTACCAACTGAGCTAAACCCCCAACACCGAATGGGCCATCCTGGACTTGAACCAGGGACCTCACCCTTATCAGGGGTGCGCTCTAACCACCTGAGCTAATGGCCCAGGAGTCTCATCCCTTGTGGGGTGTGACCTAGACAAAGTTTAGGAACTAAGAATTTCCACCATCCTCACCTGCATCGCTGCAAATTTGATGGCTTCAAAGCTGAGGTACCGATCGACCTAAGGTGACAGGATTTCGGCCTAAGAATAAAAGTACTCAGGCATCAAAATCGTTGTTTGTCTCCCTGTTAGGAGGTGATCCAGCCGCACCTTCCGGTACGGCTACCTTGTTACGACTTCACCCCAGTCATCAGCCCCACCTTCGACGTCCTCCTCCCGAGGGTTGGAGTAACGGCTTCGGGCGTGGCCAACTTCCATGGTGTGACGGGCGGTGTGTACAAGGCCCGGGAACGTATTCACCGCAGTATGCTGACCTGCGATTACTAGCGATTCCTCCTTCACGTAGGCGAGTTGCAGCCTACGATCTGAACTGAGCCACGGTTTATGAGATTTGCTTGTCCTCGCGAACTTGCTGCTCTTTGTCCGTAGCATTGTAGTACGTGTGTAGCCCAGGATGTAAGGGGCATGATGACTTGACGTCATCCACACCTTCCTCCGGTTTATCACCGGCGGTCTCTCTAGAGTGCCCAACTAAATGCTGGCAACTAAAGACGTGGGTTGCGCTCGTTGCGGGACTTAACCCAACATCTCACGACACGAGCTGACGACAGCCATGCACCACCTGTCACTGCGTTCCCGAAGGCACCCTCTCGTTTCCAAGAGGTTCGCAGGATGTCAAACCCTGGTAAGGTTCTTCGCGTTGCATCGAATTAAACCACATACTCCACCGCTTGTGCGGGCCCCCGTCAATTCCTTTGAGTTTCACACTTGCGTGCGTACTCCCCAGGCGGAACACTTAACGCGTTGGCTACGACACCGAGGGGGTCGATTCCCCCGACACCTAGTGTTCATCGTTTACGGCCAGGACTACAGGGGTATCTAATCCCTTTCGCTCCCCTGGCTTTCGTCCATGAGCGTCAGTTATGGCCCAGCAGAGCGCCTTCGCCACTGGTGTTCTTCCCGATATCTACGCATTTCACCGCTACACCGGGAATTCCCTCTGCCCCTACCACACTCAAGCCCAACAGTTTCCACTGCCATGATGGAGTTAAGCTCCACTTTTTAACAGCAGACTTGAAGGGCCGCCTGCGGACGCTTTACGCCCAATAATTCCGGATAACGCTTGCCACTCCCGTATTACCGCGGCTGCTGGCACGGAATTAGCCGTGGCTTATTCCTCAAGTACCGTCAGATCTTCTTCCTTGAGAAAAGAGGTTTACAGCCCAGAGGCCTTCATCCCTCACGCGGCGTTGCTCCGTCAGGCTTTCGCCCATTGCGGAAAATTCCCCACTGCTGCCTCCCGTAGGAGTCTGGGCCGTGTCTCAGTCCCAGTGTGGCTGATCATCCTCTCAGACCAGCTACTGATCGATGCCTTGGTGAGCTCTTACCTCACCAACTAGCTAATCAGACGCGGGCTCATCCTCAGGCGAAATTCATTTCACCTCTCGGCATATGGGGTATTAGCGGCCGTTTCCAGCCGTTATCCCCCTCCTGAGGGCAGATTCCCACGCGTTACTCACCCGTCCGCCACTAACCCGAAGGTTCGTTCGACTTGCATGTGTTAAGCACGCCGCCAGCGTTCATCCTGAGCCAGGATCAAACTCTCCGTTGTAGATCATTTCCTCTTAGACGCTCTCACGTCCTCAAAATGATTTGCGTCACCCATTGCTCAGATAACCTCGCAATAGTTGAGGCCTCCTTCCGCTGACACAGAAAGGGTTCTTAAGAGTGCACTTCTAGATTTCTCTATCAATGACTTTCCAGGATCTCAGATCCGGTTGTTGCTCCACACTGCGCACACCGACAACTCAAAAGCTCGTGAAAACTCTCAAGTTGCAAGCGCAATGCTTCTCTGCAACGAATAATTGTTGACGGGACCTCACACCTTCATCGCTCTTTCATTCATCACTAACAACTCAACTTCTCAGTTGATTCATCAGCAACAAACGCGATGAAAGCGTCAGTTCCTAAACTTTTCAGTTGTCCAGGTTCTGCCGTCGCGCCCCCTTCAGGAGCGGTTGGCGGTGCGGCCTCGCGACCGCTTGAGAAACTTACAACACCGTGGGATCGCTCCCTCTTGGCTTGTAAGCACTCCTGAACACATCAAGCTCTCGCTTTCCTTGTTCAGAAGCTGCGCTTCGGGCCTCAGCCCCCCGCGCAGTCCATAACCATAACACCACACACCCCCCTTCACGCAACTACCAAACTCTCAGGGCATCTCAAGACTTGCTTCCACTGGCGAGAACAGGAGTCATCACTAGGTTTCGGGGATCTCCGGAGGAGAACCATGGCCGGACGGTTCAGCCAGCAGAACCAACGGGTGCGCCCGAGTTCCAAAGAGGATCAGGTCGTTCTGAAAGCCCGTGAGCATTTCGAGCGCACGCTGATTCCTGTGCGCGGACACCTCGCCGGAAGCGTCGCAGCCCTGGAACACCCACGACACGACGAAGCGCTCAACTACGGCGAGATCTTCCTGCGCGACAACGTGCCGGTGATGGTTTACCTGCTCACGCAGAAGCGCTTCGACGTCGTCAAGCAGTTTCTGAGTCTCTGCCTCGATCTCCAAAGCACCACGTATCAGACCCGAGGGGTTTTCCCCACAAGCTTTGTCGAAGAGAACGGTCAACTGATTGCCGACTATGGGCAGCGCTCCATTGGTCGCATCACATCTGTTGACGCAAGCCTTTGGTGGCCCGTGCTGTGCTGGATGTACGTGAAATCCAGTGGGGACGAGGACTTTGCCTCCAGCCAAGCGGTTCAGCGCGGCGTGCAACTGCTGCTCGACCTCGTGCTGCACCCGACCTTTGAAGGCACACCCGTTCTGTTCGTACCCGACTGTGCCTTCATGATTGACCGTCCGATGGACGTTTGGGGAGCGCCGCTTGAAGTGGAAGTTCTCCTTTATGGATCACTGCGCTGCTGTGCCCAGCTGATGGAGCTGGGGCGAAAGCACCAAAGCAGCCGACTGCTGGATCAACGGCTCGTTCTGACCCGGCAATGGGTTCATGACCTGCGGCAGTTTCTGCTCAAGCATTACTGGGTCACCAGCAAAACCATGCAGGTGCTGAGACGCCGGCCTACGGAGCAGTACGGAGACAACCAGCACCAAAACGAATTCAATGTTCAGCCTCAGGTGATTCCTGACTGGCTGCAGGACTGGCTTGAAAACCGCGGTGGGTACCTGATCGGAAACATGCGCACAGGCCGACCCGACTTCCGTTTTTACAGTCTTGGCAACTCACTGGGCTGTTTGTTCGGACTGCTCACGGCACCGCAACAGCGCGCCCTGTTCCGACTGACGCTGCACAACCGTGATCACCTGATGGCCGAAATGCCGATGCGCATCTGCCATCCCCCGATGGAAAGCCTGGAATGGCAGAACAAAACCGGGTCTGACCCCAAAAACTGGCCCTGGAGCTACCACAACGGTGGACACTGGCCCAGCCTTCTCTGGTTTTTCGGCAGTTCCATCCTGTTGCATGAGCGCCGCCACCCCCATGCTGATGTGTTGCTCATGGGGCAGATGAAAGCCTTGCTCGAAGAGTGCTACTGGAGTCATCTCAACCAGTTGCCGCGTCAACAGTGGGCTGAATACTTCGATGGTCCAACGGGCACCTGGGTCGGACAGCAATCAAGGACCTATCAGACCTGGACCATCGTTGGCTTTCTACTCCTCCATCATTTTTTACGGGTTAATCCCGATGATGTTCTCTTGCTCGACCTCGATGAGGGAGCTGTTCCGGATCCGGACTCGCACGAGAGTCAGACAAGCCACAACCCATAAACCGCCAGACAAGCCAAGCCCAGTGGGAGCCCAATCAGCGTGAATTCAATGATTGAGAACGCCTTGCTGCCCCGTTGCTCAGCCGACTGAAGAATGATGATATTGCTGGCTGCGCCAAACACGGACAACGTCCCCGCGGCTGTACTGCCAGACGCCAAAGCCAAAAGCTGGGCAGGGCTCTCGGGCCCTTGATTCAAGAGCGGAAGATAAAGCTCAACCAAAGGAACGTTGGACATCAACTGGCTGACCACGCTGCTGATCAGAACAATCTGTGGAATGCCGCGCACATCAACATGTGTGCGCTCAAGCAGGGACTGAAACACCCCGGAGTTCCAGACTGCCTGAGTCAGCACAAACAATCCCACAAAAAAGAGGAGCGTGCTCCAGTCCATGCGTTGGAGCGTGCTCAGTCGTCGACTCAACAGAAGCACTGGCGCACCGGCAATAAGTCCGATCACCGCGAAGGGCAAATCAAACAGACCACCAGCGCGAATCAAAACCAGCTTGAGACCGATGCCCAACAGCAGAAGCGCCAATCCAGCCCAACAGAGGCGTGAAAGAGCGCGATCCACAGGCCCAGTGGTGACAGGGATCACCCGATGATTGGCTAACTGGCGCCCAAAGCGGATCCACAGCACGAGGAGCACCAAACCCAGGCACAAAAGGGTTGGCCAAAACAATCCACCAAGAAACGTCTCAAAGGGGCGATTCAAATCACCCTGGGTGGCAATGAGCAGATTCTGGGGATTGCCGATCGGACTCATCACACTGCCGATCGATAGGGCGTAAGCAAACGCCAACAGGAACGGTTGGCTCGGCAATTGGTTGTGTGTGGTGAGTGCAAGCAACAAGGGGACACCAAGAATCGCCGCCGTGTCGTTGGTTAACAGCGAGGCGCTCAAACCACCGACCACCACCACCAACACGAGCAAAAGTGAAGCCGTCTGGGCACGCCCCCAAACGAAGGTCCCCAGCTGCGCAAGCGTGCCGCTGTCTTCAAGTGCCTGAGAGAGAACAAAAACACCGAAGAGATAGAGGATCACATCCAGATTGATCGCCTTGAAAGCATTGAACAGACTGATCTCGCCACTCACGATCACCAGCACGGCACCCAGTGCCATCAACACTGAAATCGATGGGAGCCCTGGGATGAACCCACGCAGGAAGATCGCCAAGAAGACCAAGATCAAGATGACAAGCGCTAAACCAGGCATCTGAAGCAACCGATCAAACCCAGACAGTGATCGCACTCACAAAAAAAACCCGGTCTTGGACCGGGCTTAAAATGAATGCAATCGTTAATGGGATCAGAAGAGTCCCAGAGTGAGTGATTTGTCGATGGGGAGAGCAGCACCGATGCCGAGATAGATCGTGGTGACGGTTCCGAAGAGAAACACAGCCATGGCCACTGGACGGCGGAACGGATTCTGGAACTTGTTGAAGCTCTCGATGAAGGGAACAAGCATCAGACCCAGAGGAATCAGAGTCTGCAAAGCGATCCCAAGCAGCTTGTTGGGAACAACGCGCAGGATCTGGAAGACCGGGTAGAGATACCACTCAGGAAGAATTTCCAGAGGAGTGGCAAAGGGATCAGCCTTATCGCCCAGCATTGCTGGGTCAAGAACCGCGAGACCCACCACACAAGCGATGGTTCCGAGGATGACGACAGGGAAGATGTAGAGGAGATCATTCGGCCAAGCCGGCTCTCCGTAGTAGTTGTGCCCCATGCCCTTGGCGAGCTTGGCACGCATCTTGGGATCAGAAAGATCCGGCTTCTTGAGAATGTGCATGGATCAGCTGGAGATGAAAAGACCTTAGACAGACCTGAATTTTCTGATCAAGAGCAATCAGAGACTGAAACGGATCACAACGGACCGGAAATGCCCTGCTTCCGGATCATCAGGAAGTGCATGAGCATGAACACCGCGAGCAACCAGGGCATCACGAAGGTATGGAGGCTGTAGAAGCGAGTGAGCGTTGATTGCCCAACACTCTCACCACCACGCAGAAGCTCGACCATGAAGTCTCCCACCACTGGAATGGCAGCTGGCACACCAGACACGATTTTCACGGCCCAGTAACCAACTTGATCCCAAGGGAGGGAATAGCCGGTGACTCCAAAAGACACAGTGATCACAGCCATCGTCACACCGGTGACCCAGGTGAGCTCACGAGGACGTTTGAAGCCTCCGGTGAGATAGACCCGAAACACGTGAAGAATCAGCATCAGCACCATCATTGAGGCGCTCCAGCGATGCACCGAGCGGATCAACCAACCGAAGCTCACGTCAGTCATCAAATACTGAACAGAGCTGTAAGCCTCGGCAACGGTGGGCTTGTAGTAGAAGGTCATCGCGAACCCAGTAGCGAACTGGATCAGGAAGCAAACCAACGTGATGCCACCCAGGCAATAAAAAATGTTGACGTGCGGGGGCACGTACTTGCTGCTGATGTCGTCAGCAATGTCCTGGATTTCAAGACGTTCCTGGAACCAGTCGTAGACGGGTGAGGAGTTCGCCATGCAATTGCGAGCTTGGATTGCGAGAGTCTACCGGCGACACTTTGGTGGAGGCGCGAGAATGAGGCCAATGTTGCCGACTGTTAACAGCATGACAGAACGATTGCAGCGCCTTGCATCTGGGTTATTCATCGGCATCCTGGTCACCCTGCTCTGTGTGCCTCAGGCCCTCGCCCTCAACGACGCGCAGCAGCTGGTGGTGGAGAGCTGGCGTCTTGTGAATCAGAGCTATGTCGACCCCGAAGTGTTCGACACGATCCGCTGGAAGCGGCTGCGTCAGAAAGCCCTGGAAAACACCATCGAAACCAGTGAGCAGGCGTACAGCGCGATCGAAACCATGCTGCTGCCTCTGAATGACCCCTACACACGCTTGCTAAGGCCTGAGGACTACACGGTGATGAAAGCCAGCAATGAAGGAAGTCTCAGTGGCGTGGGCTTGCAGCTCGGACATCCAGCGAACGGAGACTCCATCGTCGTGATTGCCCCACTCGAGGGCTCACCGGCGGCCGATGCCGGCGTTGTGAGCGGGACAGAGATCCTTGAAGTGGATGGCGAACGGGTCGAGGCTCTTGGGCTCGAAGCGACCGCAGCGCGTCTTCGGGGAGCCGTGGGCAGCCAGGTGTTGGTGACATTGGTGCCCCCCCAGGGCCAACCCGAAGAGATCAGCCTGGAACGACGAACCATTGACCTGCGGCCTGTGAGAACACGCCGCCTGCGCAGCGATGCGCACACCCTTGGCTACCTGCGCATCACGCAGTTCAGTGAAGGCGTTCCTGCTCAGGTGAGGGAAGCGCTTGAGGAGCTTTCTGACAAGAACGTTGAGGGGCTCGTGCTCGATCTCCGCAACAACTCCGGGGGGTTGGTGAGTGCAGGTCTGGCTGTGGCTGATGTGTTCCTAGATCAGGAGCCGATCGTGGAAACACGCAATCGCGACGGCATTGCCGACCCCATTCAGGCTGGCGCTGGGGAGCTGTACAGCGGGCCCATGGTGACCCTGGTCAACAGTGGAACCGCAAGCGCCAGCGAAATCCTCGCTGGCGCACTCCAGGACGATGATCGTTCCCTACTGCTTGGCGACAAAACCTTCGGCAAGGGACTGATTCAGACCCTCACGAACCTGAGCGATGGCAGCGGTCTCGCTGTCACGGTGGCGGGTTACCTCACCCCGAGCGGACGGGATATCCAAGGGCAGGGCATCCAACCGGATCGGATTTTGGACCAACCGGAGCCGCTCAACCCCGGGGGAGATGGCGATCGCTGGCTGAATGACGCCGAGCGGGTGCTTCAGGCGCTGATCGAACAAGACCATCCAGGCGATCAGTCCCAGCCGTTGGAGAGCACGGACCTGGCACCGGACCCGACCTAATGGCATCCCGGACGTACCACGACCCGTTGCATCGAGGCATCAGCCTCGATGCAAGCGATCCAGCGGAAGCCATGGTGCTCTCGCTCGTGGATTCAGCGCCGTTCCAACGCTTGCGCCGAATTCGGCAGCTCGGGCCTGCGTTTCTCACCTTCCATGGAGCCGAATCAAGCCGATTCACCCATTCCCTTGGGGTGTTTTCCATTGCCCGGCGGGCGATGGAAAAGCTCAAAAGGCAGGATCCAGCCCTCGAGCAGCAACGGGGTGTTCTTTATGGCGCCGCCCTGCTGCACGACTTGGGACATGCCCCGCTGAGCCACACCGGGGAAGAGATGTTCGGCACCCACCACGAGCAGTGGTCGGCACGGGTGATCAGGGAGCATGCTCAGATTCGAGATTCTCTGGAGCACTACGCGCCAGGGACCGCTGATGCAGTGGCGGATCTCCTCGAACGTGGTCAGGCGGAACGGGGGGTGATCAAATCCCTGGTCAGCAGCCAGCTGGATTGTGATCGTCTCGACTATCTGCTGAGGGACAGCTACAGCACGGGCGCCCGCTATGGGCAGCTTGACCTCGACCGCATTCTTGCGGCCATGACCCTTGCTCCTGACGGAGAGCTGGCCATTCATCCCAAGGGATTGATGGCCGTGGAGCACTACTTGGTGGTTCGCAACCTGATGTATCGCAGCGTTTACAACCACCGCTTGAACGTGATGTGCAACTGGCTGCTGGAGCGCCTCATTCAAGAAGCGCGCCATCTCGGCCCCGATCACGTCTGGGCGGACTCCACCATGCGTCGTTGGCTGTGGGGGTGCGAACGGCTTGATCTTGAGACCTACCTCGCCAATGACGACCTGCGCGTCGGCTATCACCTACAGCGCTGGCAAGCCGAAGCGCCCGCCCCCCTGGCAAGCCTGTGCGATCGCTTTCTCAATCGCCGGCTGCTCAAAGCGCTGGATGTGAGCTCACTGCAAACCTCCGATCGACTGGAACTGCTTGCTGCTGCACAGACGATGTCGGAATCAGCCGGACTTGACCCCAGCTACTGCTGCGGGCTTCGACAGCATCAGCTCCACGGCTACCACCCCTACAGGGGAGGTCTACGGCTCTGGGATGGACATAACCTTCAGGCCCTTGAACAGGAGTCGGCACTCGTGAACAGCCTGGCCACACCGGCAGAATCGGCCTGGTTGATCCACCCCCCAGACATCGCCGCCGAACTCAAGGCAACGATGAGACGAGAAGTTCGCCTTTCTCAGGGGTAACGTCTTGCCATGAATGCTGCGTCCCCTGCTCGGGCCCGACGTGTCTTGATCCTGCCACCCCAGCGCAGCTGTGACTGGCGTCAGTGGCTCCCTGATCAACGTGAGTTTCTAGCGGCAGGATCCGTTGACCTCCACTTGGGTGACTGGTCGATGGGTTGTCGAGAGCTCACTGAACTCATGGATGCGCTTGCACGCGAGGGTTACACGGTGCAGCAGGTCATCACCCACTGCGCCACAACACAGATCGGAGCCGCTGCTCTTGGTTTTCCGAGCAGCCACAGGCCAATTCAGGAATCCGGAAAGGACAACGGAGACACCGACAGCACCGACAGGCGCGGAGATCTGAGAATTCACAGGGGAACGCTTCGAGCCGGGGA
This sequence comes from Synechococcus sp. BMK-MC-1, assembly GCF_014279955.1. Classification (NCBI taxonomy): domain Bacteria; kingdom Bacillati; phylum Cyanobacteriota; class Cyanophyceae; order Synechococcales; family Synechococcaceae; genus Synechococcus; species Synechococcus sp. BMK-MC-1. The sequence goes on along the minus strand of NZ_CP047939.1, from coordinate 576,535 downwards.
TCAGTTCAGCAGCGAGGGGCATGCGCTGATCATCGGCGATGTGAACCCAGGAGCCTCGGTCACAGCCAACGGAGATGTTTACGTTTGGGGTCGCTTGCGCGGACGCGCCCATGCCGGGGCCGCCGGATCTCCGTCGGCTCGGATCATCGCGTTGCAGCTGAGGCCGTTGCAGCTGCGCATCGCCGATCTTGTGGCCCGTGGGCCCGAGGAACCTCCATGGCCCGGACAGGCGGAGCAGGCTTGCATTCGCGATGGGGACATCGCCATCGAACCGGCCCAGCCTCCCTTCCTGGATGATCAAACGAATCAGCGGAAAAGTTTTTCAGCCGGTTGAAGCCATTAATGTGGCCGCACCAAACGGGACCCCGTGACGATTTCGCGAACGATCCTGATCTGCTCAGGCAAAGGCGGCGTTGGCAAAACGACGCTGACCGCCAATCTCGGCATCGCCCTCGCCAGGCAGGGTGCACGCACGGTGGTGCTTGATGCTGATTTCGGACTGCGCAACCTTGACCTGTTGCTCGGCCTGGAAAACCGGATCGTGTACACAGCTCAGGAAGTGCTGGCAGAAACGTGCCGCCTGGACCAGGCCTTGGTGAAGCACAAGCAGGAGTCGAATCTCGCCCTGCTGCCCGCCGGCAACCCACGGATGCTCGAGTGGTTGAAGCCCGAGGACATGCAGGCCATCGTCAGCATGCTGTCTGAACGGTTCGACTACGTCCTGATCGATTGTCCTGCTGGAATCGAAGACGGGTTCAAGAATGCTGCGGCGGCCGCCAAGGAGGCGATCGTGATCACCACTCCCGAAGTCTCTGCGGTGCGGGATGCTGACCGCGTCATCGGTCTGTTGAACACGCGGGGGGTCACCCCGGTGCAGCTCGTTCTCAATCGGGTGCGCCCTCGGATGATGGCGAACCAAGAGATGCTTGCTGTCGACGATGTCACCGACATCCTTGCTCTCCCTTTGCTGGGACTGGTGCTCGAGGATGAGCAAGTGATCGTGAGCACGAACCGCGGTGAACCACTCACTCTCAACGGCAGCGCCTCTCCTGCAGCGAAGGCCTACACCCACATTGCGCGTCGCCTGCAAGGTGAGGACGTGCCACTGATGGATCCCGCACGGGAAGGGCGAACAGGACTGCGTGCCAAGGTTCGCCGACTGATGCAAACCAAGATCTTCTGAACGCCATGACTCTTCAGGACCTTCTGGATCGAATTCTTGGTCGCCAGCCGGCCAGTGCCACCACGGCCAGGGAACGCCTTCAGCTTGTGCTGGCTCACGATCGCAGCGATCTGAGCCCAGAGCTGCTGGATCAGATGCGCCGGGAAATTTTCGAGGTTGTAGCCAAATACGTGGATATCGACCTGGAAGAGGGTGATGTCACGCTTGAGACGGAAGATCGTGTCACCGCGCTTGTGGCCAATCTGCCGATCAGACGATCCATGGCCTCTTCAAAACCTGGCAGTTGAACCGTGGAACCCTCGCAACAGCGAGACCCAACGGAATGGCCCATTCAGCCAAGCTCACCCAGGCCGAGATCAATGTGATTCAGCTTCTGAGCCACGGCATGAGCAACAAAGCCATGGCTCAAACCTCGATGGTCAGCATCCGAACCATCGAGAGTCATGTCAGCCATGCGCTCATGAAAACAGGCTGCCGCTCTCGCTTGGAACTGGTTCTTTGGTGGCAGAAGCAAACAAGAGCGCTCCATGGCCAACCCATCAGTAAACTTCCCCCCATGCCGGCTTAGCTCAGTGGTAGAGCAGCGCTTTTGTAAAGCGAAGGCCGTCGGTTCAAATCCGTCAGCCGGCTTCGACGAAAGAACACAACTCAGGCGCGATCACGGTGGCCGGCCAGAAGCCACAGTCCCGTCAGTGCAAACAGCCAAGGCAGCACGTTGAGCTCGAACACCGGCGTGAGGAGACGAATCACCGGCTCGAGAAGCCAGTGAAAAGCCGTCTGGAGAAACAGCACAACCGCTATCAGCCAGATCATCGCGTTAAGCGCTGCCGTCTGGAACCATCACAGCGCCCTGACGAAGCATCTGCCAGCACCCCGGAGACGTCCATTTCAAAACGGTGCTGGCCAAACCCGAAGGTTGGGGCCAAGGCAAAGGACCGAGCAGGGGCAGACCGGAGAACGCCGCGGCCGCCTGCTCAGCGCTGCAACTGGGAGGAGCACCGGATCGATTGGCGCTCGTAGTGGCCAAAGGACCGCTCCGGGCCAGCAGAGATCGGGTCGCTGCACAAGCAGGAATCCTCATACCAAGGGAGTCTTGGCCGGGATTGAGGTGATTCACCAACGCCCCCGCCGCAGGCAGAACCAGCGTGAGCGGGCCCGGCCAATAACGCTCGGCTAGGGGAAGAGCATCCAGCTTGGCGATGTGCGTGGTGAGGTCGAGGAGCTCGACAGCCTCAGCTGCCATCAGGATCAACGGTTTGTCCTGGGGACGTTGTTTCAACGTCCAGATCTGAGCGGCTGAGGACGGAGTACAGGCCAACGCCGGCAGCGTATCCGTCGGCAAAAGTGCAGCGCCCCCGCCGCGGAGGTAATCCGCAATCTGATCCACTGCCATCAGTCGTTCACCCAGAGGCGTCATGACCATCGCCTGGAAAGACCTCACCTTCGCAAGGGACGCCGCGCCAAGGCGAAACGCATCACGCCCTGAAGGTCAGGACGGGCCTGAAGAGACTCGAGGCCTGCATCGCGCAGCAGCACCAAAACAGCTTCGCTCTGGTCATGGTGATGCTCCAGCAAGAGCCATCCCCCTGGAGCCAGAGCCCTCGGGGCGCCAGAAATAAGAGCCCGGCAACAGTCCAGCCCGTCATCACCACCTGAGAGGGCGAGATGGGGTTCATGATCGCGAACCACCGGCTCGAGCCCCTGCACCTGAACACGAGGAATGTACGGAGGGTTCGAAACCACCAGGTGCACGGTGCCCCACCAGGGCTCCAGGGGCTCCCACCAGCTGCCCTGATGCAACGTCCAGCAAGGCGAAGGCGCGAGTGATCGGAGATTGGCTCGCGCCAGTTCAAGAGCCTCGGCGCTGAGATCAACGGCATGCCCCTCCCAACCAGGCAAGGATCGGGCGAGCGCGACCGCTATAGCGCCGCTGCCAGTGCCGAGATCAGCCCAGACTCCAGCCTGAGGAAGAGCCTCTGACTCAGAGGGCTTCAGGCACTGCAAGGCCAGATCAATCAGCAGTTCAGTCTCCTGGCGCGGAATCAACGCAGCGGGGCTGACCTGCAACTCCACATCTCGCCATGGACACCGTCCCACCAGATGCTGAAGGGGAACGTGTTCGGTGACATGTCGATGCCACAACAACTCCAGGTCATGGAGGGATGCGGCGAGATGAACGGTTGATTCCGGCAGGATACGCAGCTTTTGCAAAGCCGCCCAGCCGAGATCGCCGCGCATCATCAGCAGCCAGTCAAAATCAACAGCGCGGCCTCCTTGCATGAGCAGGGATTGGCGCCAGGCCAGCAGGTCTTGCGCGGAACAACGCGTTGTTGGCATGGGCAAAACCTAGAGGGAGCGCCAGCGCAGGCCGGGCATCGGTGTGACCACTCCATCCAGCTCTAACTGCATCAACTGCTGCGCGATGTGCTGAGGATCGTCCTGAAGACTCCTCGCCATCTGCTCGAGAGTGGCTCCGTTGTCGACTTGCTGGAGCAGCTTCACCGTCGACGGTGTTCGTGGCATCGGCCTGCCCACCGAGTCCGGAGAGGGGACGGGGCCGCTTCCCAGCGCATGGATGAATGCGCTGAGATCAACCAGAGCGGACGCTTGCCGTTGCAGGAATGCATTGCTGCCCTGTGCGGAGTGACGCATCGCATCGCCTGGAACCACCCAGAGCGGAAGTCCCATCGACTGGGCGATGGCCGCGGAATGCAGCGCACCACTGCTCTTGGGACATTCAACGATCACCACAGCCCTGGCAACAGCCACCAGCAACCGATTCCTAAGGGCAAAGGTTGATCGTTGAACCCTGGCATCATCCCTGAGCTCAGTGAACAGAAGACCGGTTTCTGCGACAGACATCTGCAGGCCGCGATGCTCCTGGGGATAGACCCGATGCAATGGAGTACCGAGGACTCCAACGGGCACACCCTTGGCTTGCACACAGGCCCGATGAACGGCCGCATCAATGCCTTCAGCCAGCCCACTCACCACCGGCCATCCAGCCGAAGCGAGAGACCGCCCGAGCGCCTCGGCCATGCGCACTCCATGCACCGACGGCCGACGGGTCCCGATGACCGCAACAGCCTGACGCCTCGAGAGCAGGGGCCAAAGATCACGGCGACCACACCATTGCAGCGAAAGAGGCGGACGATCCAGATCGCTCAGGGACGCTGGCCAGAGTGGGTCCATCGGCAGCAGAACATGATCTGGAACCGAGGCACTACCTGGTGATCGCCACGATTGGCGATAGTGCGCCAGCGAGTCAAGCAATGAATCGGGCCAGCCAAGAGCCTCGTGAAACCTGGAGAGAGGCCAATCCCAGAGATCGCCCAATCCACAGGCCAGCTCGCAAGACAAATCGGCGAGCTGCCGCATCCGCGTGAAACCGATCCCGGGACAGCCCGACCAAACCCACCACCACGAACGGTCCAACACCGGCAACCAGTACACATGTATTGATTTCAGTCGGCTGCCTTGCGGCCTGTCAAGACCTCAAAAACCTCCGCCACCTCCTCTGGTGGATGGCGCAGCACCCTCCGAGCGCGCCCCACCTTCACAAGCGCCAAGTCCACCCTTGCTTCCACCGCGCAAACCCCCGCGCGAACAACACGCGTTGTCCACGGCCAGCGCACACCATGGCGAGGCTGCGGCCACGACTCAAGCAGAACCTCATCCCCGAGCCGCAAGGCCTCCCGATAGCGAATCTCAAGGCGCACCACTGGCATTTCCAGCCCAAGCGCCACGAACCGCTCGTAAGGGAAGCCAATGGCGCTGAGCGCCTCAATCCTGGCCTCCTCCAGCCAGGCCACATAACCTCCGTGCCACATCACGCCACCATGATCCGTGTGCTGCGGAAGAACTCGCTTCGCGAGACGAAAGGGATTCGCCGTAACGCTCTCATTCACCATCGAAAAGCCTTCGCAAAACAGCCATAGGCTGCTGCATGTCTGAAGCAATGCAGTGTTCAAGAACCTGTTGATCGCCGACTCCGGCAAAGGCCACGTGGAAGAAATGGTCCGCATGCTGCGCGACCTACCGGCTTTTCAGACAGCGAGAGTGAACTTGCTGCATGTGGTGTCTGAACAGAGCAAGGACGATTCAGATCAGCACTGGACCAAAGCCGGCAGCCTTCTGGCCAAGGCCGTTGACAACCTGGGCCTCAACCCAGGCGACGTGAACTCAATCATTCGTCAAGGGGACGCCAAACAGACCGTTCTCAAGGTGGCTGACGAGCTCGATGCTGATCTGATCGTGATGGGCTCCCGCGGCCTGGGACGCCTGCAGTCGATTCTCGCCAATAGCGCCAGTCAGTACGTTTTTCAGTTGTCCACCCGGCCCATGCTCCTGGTGCGCGACGACCTTTACGTCAGGCATATCAATCGCGTTTTGGTGACGATCGACGGCACTGGCGTTGGGGACGACGCCCTGAAGCTGGCCTGCGACATGGTGAAGGACATCCCTGGCGGACAACTCACTGGCGTGCACGTATCACGCACAGAACGCACCCCATCGCGCGGCGGAGCGGGGACCAGCGACAGCCTGCTGGAACGGGCTGTACAGAGAGCGCGCATGCTTGGTGTCACCCTCAACCCGCTCCACGTCACAGACGCCGATGTCGGGAAAGGGGTTTGTCAAGCTGCCGAGACAATCAAAGCGGATCTTGTCGTGCTCGCCTCGCAAGATCGACGCCCGCTGGTGGCGAGGGGCCTGGTTGACCTCGACAAGCTTCTCGGGGGATCAGTGAGTGACTACATCAGGGTGCATGCTCCAGCACCGGTACTGCTCGTTCGCGAACCCGAGCAGCGCTAAGCCGAAGTGGTCGCAAGGAGGTTCATCCCTCCTTGCTGTTGGTTTGGATAAAGAGAATGATCAAGAAAACGGTTGGCACGAGCACAAACAGGAGGCTGGCCACGAAACCGAGGTCGTTGGTTTCCATGAACAATCGAGAATCTGATGGAACGTATCACTGCCTGGAAGGGTTCGACGCGAACCCATCACGGCTCGTCACCGGGTGTAGCAGGAGCTTCATTGGATAACTGGCTCTGATCATCCGCATCGGCATCAGCCTCCTCCTCTTCTTCACTGGTTTCCACAACAGGCCATGCCGTCGGCCCCGGCGGAAGGGGTGCATTGAGAGCCGCTTCGATGCGGCGGCGTTGATCGGACATCGACACCTGGGGCCTGGTGAGGATGACGACGGACCGTTCCACCAGTGCCTGGCAAGCGAGCCTCCAGCTGTCGGGGCGACGGCGAAGCTTGGCCTCTTCGACAGCTGTACGGCCGGTCAGGGAAGCAGCCGCTGTCTGATCCCCCTTCACCTCCACAAAACAGGTGATGCACTGTCCACATCCGCCACAGTTCCCCAGCTGTCCTTTCAAGCCGTAGAGCTGAATCCCCTCCCTGAGGGCTACATCTCGAAGGTTCTCGCCTGGATAACACTCCACATCGCGACCTTCACGCACAAACCGGATCACTGGCATGAAATCTCCCGGAAGCGACGCACAGCAGCGCCAAAACGCCAACACTCTGGAGCCTGAAGTTGCGATTTGTAACCCCCCTGCGGAGACTTGGCGAAGCCAGTTGAAAAGGCAGGGATAAGTGCCAGCCGGGGGCAGCAGCAATCACGCCATAGCCAGCCCAGACGTTGCAGCTCACGACAAGCGCACGCGCACACTGAGATGGACGCCTTACGATCGCCGGGTCTGGCTGCCTTTGCAGCTCCGTTCCCCCGAACCTGACCCATGGGATTGCCCTGGTATCGGGTGCACACCGTCGTCATCAACGACCCCGGCCGCCTCTTGGCCGTGCACCTCATGCACACTGCCCTCGTTGCCGGCTGGGCCGGCTCGATGGCCCTTTACGAACTTGCCATCTTCGACCCGTCCGATCCTGTCCTGAACCCCATGTGGCGTCAGGGCATGTTCGTGATGCCCTTCATGGCGCGCCTCGGCGTGACCGACAGCTGGGGTGGTTGGAGTATCACAGGCGCCACCGGTGTTGATCCAGGTTTCTGGAGCTTCGAAGGCGTTGCCGCCGCTCACATCGTGTTCAGTGGCTTGCTAATGCTGGCTGCCATCTGGCACTGGACTTACTGGGATCTCGAGATCTGGCAAGACCCCCGCACCGGGGAGCCTGCTCTCGATCTTCCCAAGATTTTCGGTATCCACCTCCTTCTGGCCGGTCTTGGTTGCTTCGGCTTCGGAGCTTTCCACCTCACTGGTGTCTTCGGACCAGGAATGTGGATCTCAGACCCCTATGGAATCACCGGTCACCTCGAGCCGGTTCAACCGTCATGGGGTCCGGAAGGTTTCAATCCCTTCAACCCTGGTGGCATCGTTGCCCACCACATCGCGGCCGGAATTGTCGGCATCATTGCCGGAATTTTCCACATCACAACCCGTCCTCCCGAGCGTCTGTACAAGGCGCTTCGTATGGGCAACATCGAAACGGTGCTCGCCAGCGCAATTGCAGCTGTGTTCTTCGCCGCCTTCATCGTTGCCGGCACGATGTGGTACGGAGCGGCTGCGACTCCGATCGAATTGTTCGGACCCACGCGTTACCAGTGGGATCAGAACTTCTTCAAAACCGAGATCAACCGTCGCGTTCAAACAGCGATGGATCAAGGTGCAACGGCTTCTGAGGCCTACGCATCCATCCCCGAAAAACTGGCCTTCTACGACTACGTGGGCAACAGTCCTGCCAAGGGCGGTCTGTTCCGCGTCGGTCCGATGGTGAACGGCGACGGACTGCCCACCGGCTGGCTCGGCCACATCTCCTTCACTGACAAAGAAGGTCGTGACCTGCAGGTTCGCCGCCTTCCCAACTTCTTCGAGAACTTCCCCGTCATCCTCGAAGACAGTGATGGAATCGTTCGCGGTGACATTCCTTTCCGCCGCGCTGAAGCGAAGTATTCCTTCGAACAGCAAGGCATCACGGCAACCGTGTACGGCGGTGCCCTTGATGGTCAAACCTTCACTGATCCCGCAGAGGTGAAGCGTCTGGCTCGTAAAGCTCAGCTGGGTGAAGCGTTCGAATTCGACCGCGAGACTTACAACTCTGACGGAACCTTCCGCAGTTCACCCCGTGGCTGGTTCACCTTCGGGCACGCCACCTTCGCACTGCTGTTCTTCTTCGGACACATCTGGCACGGTGCTCGTACTCTTTACCGCGATGTGTTCGCCGGTATCGATCCCGACCTCGGTGAACAGGTGGAATTCGGCCTTTTCCAGAAACTGGGAGACCGCTCCACCCGTCGTCTGCCCGATGGCTACGTGCCACCGGCAGGCTCCCCGCTCAGCTAATCGCCCTCCAGGAGTTATTCGATGGAAAGCTTTGCTTACATCCTCATCCTCACCCTTGCGATTGCCACTCTCTTCTTCGCCATCGCCTTCCGCGACCCCCCGAAGATCGGCAAGTAGCCCTTCCAACCCCGCCATTCGGCGGGGTTTTTTATGTCTTTCAAGGGAAATCACTTCGGCTCTGTTCACCTCTGGACGCAAACCGTATGATTGGTGCACATTCGAAACATCGGGCGTGCAGTGCCCTTCCTGCCAAAACACTGATAGCCGCGTGCTCGAGTCACGAGCAGCCGATGGTGGCCGCAGTGTGCGTCGTCGCAGGGAATGTTTGAACTGTGAGTTCCGCTTCACCACCTATGAACGGGTGGAGACCGTTCCAATCACGGTGATCAAACGGAACGGCAACCGCGAAACGTTCAGTCGCACCAAGCTTCTTCACGGGCTCAGCCGTGCATGCGAGAAAACAGGACTACCCCCTGAACGTCTCGAAACACTTGTGGATGAACTCGAATTGGCCTTGCAGCAACGCAATGGTCGCGAGGTCTCAAGCCATGACATCGGTGAACTCGTGCTCGAGCAGCTCAAAGAGTTGAGCGAAGTTGCATACGTTCGTTTCGCCTCGGTTTATCGGCAATTCAGTGGTGTGAACGATTTCGTGGCCACGCTCGAAGGCATTCATGCCTCCAAGACGCGCCTGGAAGCACTGGTTTAAGACCTCGCAGCTCCACTCTGTAAAGTGAAGGATTGCCTGATTCAGGTCGGCGGGCCTGGAACAGTTTCTTTCGCTCTGCTCACCGAGCAGACCGCCAACCCTCCATGACTGTCACCTCCACTGATCCCGTTCAGGATCCTGCTGTGGAAACGGCTGAAGCCCTTAGCAACGGGGCCGACGCAGCAGCGGAAGTCGCCGACCAGGCTGAGTTCGGCACGGATGAGGATCTCAGCATCCCCGACGACATCCCCACCGCTGACGATCCGAGCAGTCGTGCCGCAAGCCGGGACATGGACAACGCCGGCTTCACGCTGGATGAGTTTGCAGCCCTTCTCAGCAAGTACGACTACAACTTCAAACCTGGCGACATCGTGAACGGCACGGTGTTTGCCCTGGAATCGAAGGGCGCCATGATCGACATCGGCGCAAAAACTGCGGCCTTCATGCCCCTTCAGGAGGTTTCGATCAACCGTGTGGAAGGGTTGAGCGATGTGCTGCAACCAGGGGAGATCCGCGAGTTCTTCATCATGAGTGAGGAGAACGAAGACGGTCAGCTCTCACTCTCCATCCGCAGAATCGAGTATCAACGCGCCTGGGAACGCGTTCGCCAACTTCAGAAAGAAGACGCCACGATCTACTCCGAGGTGTTTGCCACCAACCGAGGTGGTGCCCTGGTGCGTGTGGAAGGTCTGCGTGGATTCATTCCCGGGTCTCACATCAGCACCCGAAAGGCCAAGGAAGAACTGGTTGCCGATTTCCTTCCACTCAAATTCCTCGAAGTCGACGAAGAGCGCAACCGCCTCGTGCTCAGCCACCGCCGCGCACTGGTGGAACGGAAGATGAATCGCCTGGAAGTGGGCGAAGTTGTGGTGGGTACCGTTCGCGGCATCAAGCCTTACGGCGCCTTCATCGACATCGGTGGTGTCAGCGGCCTGCTTCACATTTCGGAGATCAGCCACGAGCACATCGAGACCCCCCACTCCGTGCTGAATGTGAATGATCAGATGAAGGTGATGATCATCGACCTCGATGCCGAGCGAGGTCGCATCTCCCTGTCGACCAAAGCCCTTGAGCCCGAGCCTGGTGACATGCTCACCGATCCTCAGAAGGTGTTCGACAAGGCCGAGGAGATGGCGGCCCGTTACAAGCAGATGTTGCTTGAACAAGCCGAGGAAGGCGAAGAGCCGCTGGGCTCGATGATGGTCTGAGTTGCTTGAGCCCCTTGGCTCATCTCAACCTCCGGGGCCGTCGCATTGGTCCGATCGACGGGGTGCTGTTCGACAAGGACGGCACCCTTTCTCATAGCGAGCCTCAGCTCAAGATCCTGGCCGATGCCCGGATCGCAGAAGCCAAACGCCAGTTCGCAGCCCAGGGCGCATCAAGCAACGACCTCAACGAGCTTGAAGGGTTGCTGGTTCGCACCTATGGACGCAATCGGGATGGAGTGATGCCCGATGGGACCCTGGCTGTCGCTTCGAGGCAGCACAACATCCTGAGCACAGCCACGGTGTTTGCACAAATGGCCCTGGGATGGCCCAAGGCCTTGCTGCTCGCGGAAGACGTTTTTGACCGTGTGGATGCCCAGTGGCAAGACCTGCATCCCGATGGACATCCGGTCTCCCTGTTGCCGGCAGCCTCGACCATGCTTCGCGCGCTCAAGGATGCCGGTGTGATCTGCGCAGTGATCAGCAATGACACCACCGATGGCATCCAAGCGTTTTTGAAGCATCACCACCTCACCGACATGTTCGCGGCGGTGTGGAGTGCTGACTGCTTGCCCTGCAAACCAGATCCAGCTGCGGTGCACGCCCTTTGTGACCAACTCAACGTGCCGGTCGAGCGCTGCGCTCTCATCGGCGATGCCGACACGGATCTGTTGATGGCCAAGCGGGCGGGTATCGCCGCCGCCATCGGCTATGTGGCCGGTTGGCATCGCTGCCCTGATCTCACGGCGCATGACTATTTGATTCATCACTGGCAAGATCTCACCGTGGTGCCGCCATCAGCACAACCTTGATGCGGGAACTCCACGCTTTAAAGTCCGACGAATTCAACAGCCCGGTATGAGTCGCTACGTCTTCACCTCCGAATCGGTCACAGAAGGGCATCCCGACAAAATCTGTGACCAGGTGAGTGACGCAGTTCTCGACGCCCTGCTGGCTCAAGACAGCAGCAGCAGGGTGGCTTGTGAAACGGTGGTTAACACCGGGCTGTGCATGATCACCGGTGAGGTGACCTCCAAGGCCCAGGTTGACTTCATCCACCTGGTGCGTGACGTCATTCGCGAGATCGGTTACAGCGGCGCCAGGGCCGGAGGATTTGACGCCAATAGCTGTGCCGTTCTCGTCGCCCTCGACCAACAGTCTCCCGACATTGCCCAAGGTGTGGATGAAGCCGATGACCACGAGGGAGATCCTCTCGACAAGGTCGGCGCCGGAGATCAGGGCATCATGTTTGGCTACGCCTGCAACGAAACGCCCGAACTGATGCCATTGCCCATCAGCCTGGCGCACCGGCTGTCTCGCCGCTTGGCTGAAGTGCGTCATAACGGCACCCTGGATTATTTGCTCCCTGACGGCAAAACTCAGGTGAGCGTGGTGTACGAGAACGACAAGCCCGTTGCCATCGACACGATCCTGATCTCGACCCAGCACACCGCTGAAGTCGCTGGCCTGAGTGACGAACAGCAGGTTCGCGAACGCATCAGCGACGACCTCTGGACCCATGTGGTGGAACCTGCCACGGCCGACCTTCCGCTGAAACCGTCCAAAGACTCCACGCGTTATCTGGTGAATCCCACCGGCAAGTTCGTTGTGGGAGGCCCCCAGGGCGACGCCGGACTCACAGGCCGAAAAATCATCGTGGACACCTATGGCGGTTATGCCCGTCACGGTGGTGGTGCCTTCTCCGGAAAAGACCCCACAAAAGTGGACCGTTCAGCAGCGTATGCAGCCCGTTACGTGGCCAAATGCCTTGTGGCCGCAGGACTTGCCCAACGCGCTGAAGTGCAGCTGAGCTATGCCATCGGGGTGGCGAAACCAGTCTCGATCCTGGTGGAGTCCTTCGGAACGGGCAAAGTTTCGAATGCGGAACTCACCGAACTGGTTCAACAGCACTTTGATCTGCGTCCGGGAGCCATCATCCAGCAGTTCAAATTGCGTGAGATGCCCGCGTTGAGCGGAGGTCGTTTCTACCGCGACACCGCTGCCTATGGCCACTTCGGTCGTCCCGACCTGAAGCTGCCTTGGGAAGACGTTGAGAACAAGGCCTCAACCTTGCTTCAGGCCGAAGCCAGCCGCCTTCAACAGGGCAACACCCTCTGATCACTGGTGCAAACACCATGGCGAACACGCCGCTTTCCCTAGGGATCGACCTGGGAACGAGTGGCGTGAGGATCGCCGCGATCGATGGCGACCGGTCGCTGCTGTTCAGCGCGGCGACCGGCTACCGCCAGGGCCTGCATGAACCGTCTGACTGGATTCGGGCTCTGACAGAGCTCATACCGTCCATCCCCCCACCGATCCGCAAGCGACTGGGGGCTTTGGCTGTGGATGGAACTTCCGGCACGCTGCTCGCCTGCAACCATCAGGGCACTCCCCTGGGCGATGCACTGCCTTACCACCAAGCCTGCCCAGAACAGATCGAGCACGTGCGTGATCTGGTCACCGAGGGTGGACCAGCTTGCAGCGCCAGCAGCAGCCTGGCCCGTGCCCTGAGGTTGCTAAAACAACATGAGCACCCTGTTTTGCTCAGACACCAGGCCGATTGGGTGCTTGGGTGGCTTCTCCAGGACTGGCGCTGGGGAGAGGAAGGCAACAACATCAGACTGGGCTGGCTTCTGCAAGACCAGTGCTGGCCACAGAGCTTTCAGCGAGAAGCATGGATGGCAGCGTTGCCTGACATCCGCCCCAGCGGAACACCCCTGGGAACGCTGTCAAGGCAGCGCTCCAACGAGCTCGGATTACCCAATGACCTGATCGTGGTCGCTGGCACCACCGATGCCAACGCTGCGGTGTTGACGGCCGATGCAGCAGACGATGAGGGCATCACCGTTCTGGGCAGCACCCTTGTGATCAAGCGCTTCATGGATGAGCCCCTCAGGCCTGGAGCCGGCACCTCCACCCATCGGGTGGGTGGCCGGTGGCTTGGGGGAGGAGCCTCGAACAGTGGAGGGGCCTTGCTGCGTCAGGTGTTCCCAGGGGTCGACCTCACAGAGCTGAGCCGTCAGATCGATCCCGAAGAGTCCAGCGGGCTTGATTTACGACCGCTGGCGTGCAAAGGAGAGCGCTTCCCCGTGGATGATCCGGAACAGGAGCCCGTGCTCACGCCCCGCCCAGTCAGTGATGCGCTCTATCTCCATGCACTGCTGGAAGGTCTCAGCAGAATTGAACGGGATGGTTGGCAACGCTTGCAGCAACTCGGAGCTCCAGCACCCAAAAAGCTCGTGACGCTGGGAGGGGGTGCCAGAAACCCGCAATGGCGACGTCTGCGCGAGCGCATGCTTGGACTGCCGATCCGCAGCTGCACCACTCCTCCGGCTGCAGGGGTTGCCCGTCTGGCACTCACCGCTCTGCAACAAAAGTCCTCTCCAGAGAGTCATTCCGGGTGAGAATTGATTGAGCTTCTCTGAACCCTTGCCCAACCGACTGCGTGACGTCCTGGCTGTGGGTCTGTTCCTGGTTCTCGCGGGCTACGTGGGGTTCAGCGGCTTCCGCCTGGCGCTGCTGCTTTGGCAACGCTTCGGCTGACACACCTTGACCGCGCTCGATTCCCATGGCTGCCGACCCTCTCACCCCTGCCGTCAGCGACCGCATCTGCCGTCATATGAATGACGACCACAGCGATGCCGTTCTGCGCTATGCCCACCATTTCGGAGGGGTTCCAGCCGCAACGGCGGCAACAATGAAAGAGGTCACAGCTGAGGCGATGACGTTGGAGGTGGATGACCAGGTCGTGCGCATCCCCTTCGACCATCAGCTCACTGACAGCGACGACGCGCACAGAACCCTGGTGGCGATGCTCCGGGCCATGCCCGCGCCTGCGACCGGAGGGGAATCCTGAGTCAGCGCTGAAGACCACTCATTGCTGACTCCCCTCAAGGACTGCCTCAAGGATCTGCTCACCACCCTCGAGTGCCCACTCTGCAGACAAGAGCTTGAACGTTCTCCTCGGCGGGGAGCGCTTTGCATGGCCTGTTGGCAGCGAATCGATCTTGCTGCTGCTGGAGTGCAAGGCCAACACCCCTGCCCTTGGACGGCAGCGGGTTGGTACGACGGGGCACTGCGCCAATTGATCTTGCAGTTGCGGCGCCATCCTGATCTCCGCCTTCTCCATGCGCTCACCGATGGTCTCGGTGCGGCCCTGTCCAACGATGCCGTTCTGGTTCCCATCCCCGGCTGGAAGGCCGAATCCAGACGCAATCCTCTGCCCACGATGATCTGTAGATCCCTGCAGCGGACCACTCGATCGCTGCTGAAGCGCTCAAGGCCAACTGTCGGCCAGCACCATCTCAACCGCCAGCAGAGGATGACGAACCAAAGGGGAAGCTTCGTTGTCGACGCTGGGGTGCAGGTCCCCCGATCTGTGCAGGATCCCCAAGGCGAAGCGCTGGAACTCTGGCTCGTGGACGACATCCTCACCAGTGGAGCCACAGCCAGGGCTGCCATGGACGCCCTGAATAATCAGGGAATCACGGTGCGTGGCGTGATCTGCCTGGGCAGGACGCCCATCGGACGCACACGGTGATTTAAGATCTCCATGTTGCGCAGACAACGCGCCGGGATAGCTCAGTTGGTAGAGCAGGCGACTGAAAATCGCCGTGTCCCCAGTTCAAATCTGGGTCCTGGCATTTCGCCAATCGTTCGTTGATACGTTTTCCTGTCAATGACGATCGTCAGTTCAACAATCCTGACGGTTTCGCGATGGCGTTCGATCCTGCATGGAAAGAATGCCATCGCAAAGGGCTGCTCTCAGGTCTCAATGTTGATGAACAGATTGAGGCAGTCATCAAAACCGTCGATGATCACCCTTTCATTCAGTCCAGCCCTGAACAAGCAAGGCACGTCGCCAAATTCCGGGTGCGCTTGCTTGATCTTTCAGGCTGAGTGAGGGACTTGATCCCCTCAGGCGCTGAGCAGATCAATTTGCTCCTGATCAAGAGCTGAATCCTCCACGTTCTCATTGTCTGCAGGAAGCAACTCTTCATCAGTCATCTGTGCATCGTCGATGGCTGAATGGTCCATCTCTGATTGGTCCATGTCTGCATGATCCATCTGGGGATCATCCACGTACACGGTTTCATCGACCTGCTCTACGGATGCCTCAACAAGGCGAAGTTCAGGTTCGGGGTGCTCTTCCGAGAGCAAGCCATGGAGATGACGCAATCGGTCGCTGCTTTCAGCAAGGAGCTGCTGGCTCTCCTCGTCGTTGGTCGTTGGATGGTTTGCCTCAGCCTCAAGGTGCTGAATTCGCTGTTCCAGCGACAGCAAGCGAAGCGTGAGTGACTCGGCAATCTCACTCACGGCATGGAGTTGACGGCTGAGCTGCTGCATCGTGGCCACTGAGGCTTCACCAGAGGTCATGGGAAGTGAAGTCAACGCATTCCTCGCGGATCGTATCGATCGTGAAGATGTTGTCCAGCAAGGAGATCTCAACCAGCAGGATGGGGTAAGAAGCTGTGATCGACACCACGATGAATGAGGCCCTCATCCGGTTGATCCGAAGCCTCAGCGCCAGCTTCAGCAACCAAGAGCAAGCGTTTGAAAACCCGCCTCTTTACGGCAACATTTTGGTGCGGCTACGCCCTCTTCCTCAGCTGGATCCGGGATCTCTCTTGCTCGAGCAGGCCTATGCCATCGCCTCCAACGAGCCCTACCGCGTTCGGGTGCTGCAGCCGACCATCTCCCCGACGCGTGGCCTGATGATCCTGAACTACTCGATCCGCGACGACCAGCGCTTCTGGGGCAGCGTTGAAGACCCGCAGCGACGCAGCCAACTCACGGCAGCTGATCTCACATTGCTGGAGGGGTGCTCCTACCAAGTGCAGCAAACGGCCGAGGGATTCTGTGGCGAGGTTGAGCCTGGATGCCAGTGCCTGGTAACCCGGCGGGGGAAAACGTCGTATCTCGTGAGCAGCTTTGAGCTCACCGATGAGGGGATGAGCACCATCGACCGGGGGTATGACCCGGCAACACACGAGCATCTATGGGGATCGATCGCAGGTCCGTTCCAGTTCAAACGCACGGATGATCACAGCGCGGAGATCCCTGATCACTGGATCACTGATCTCAAGAACAACGGCGGTACTGTGACGGGCAATGGGGAGGACAGGTGACGCAATCGTCTGAAGCCATCATCCGTTCGCTCACGACGAAGCTGGCTCCCGACATGGAGCTTCGTGTGTCCATCGGCGACGGGGTTCTGCGCATCAATGTGAAACCAGACGATCGCACGCTCTGGCAGGACACACTCCTAACGATCGCTGCGCCCGGCAACGTTCTCCTGGCATGCGAAAGCAGCTCCTGCGCCCTCGAGGCCACGAGGCTGACCTGGGTCGTTGGCGCTGCAATCCGCGACACTTCAATTGACCAAGCAGGAACGATCGTGCCTCTGCTGCAGTCCCTCGGAGTGGCCCCAAACCTGGCTGAAGCGGTACCGACGCACTGCCCAGGCCTTGCTGAGGAGATGACCTGGGCGTTCTACCTCGAACGCCATGGCTGGCTGACGGCATGCCCCGTGTTGCCATCAATGGCCTCTGGACAGTCAGAGCCCTGATAGCCACAAACGCAGACGGAATCAAAGATTGAGTGCAACGAGCCAAGGCGTGCGGGCTCGATCAGGACCCTCCCATCCCCGATGCTCTTCGCCAGGTGATTGCAGAGGCTGATGAGCAAAAACGCCTGCTCACTACCGATGAGATTTAAAAGTGTTGCCGTTGGTCAGGAGTAGGACCCACCGCACGGGCCGCGTTGCTGAATGACGAACCAGACCTAGTGAAACCTGATTGCCTTGACCGAGTGATGCAAAGGCTTCAGCTCAAGCAGCCAAGGAGAAGCATTAGGGGCAACTCTTGAGCACACCAGCCACATGATTCTCAATGTGATGAAGAGACGCGAAGGCTCCGCCACAGAACCGACCCAAAAGCCCGACAATCCTCACCTATCAACTGAGCATTTCTACTGATGGCACTTCAGCTCCTGGAGTACCCGTTGACAAGCCAAAACCAGCGCGTCGGGGATTTGGGTGGCCTGACGTCCGAACTCAATCGGGCAACCTTTCCGAGCCGCGACGATCGCAACGCTCAGATTGAAAAGGCCTACCGGCAAATCTTCTTCCATGCGATGAAGTGCGACCGGGACGTCAACCTTGAGTCACAGTTCCGTGATGGCAGCATCACCACCCGTGACTTCATCCGCGGCCTGCTGCTCTCGAGGAGGTTCCAGGAAGGCTATGTCTCCTGCAACACCAATTACCGCCTAGTCGATCAGGTGGTGGGACGCGTGCTAGGGCGTCCGGTTCACGGCCAGAGCGAGCGGATCAGTTGGTCAATCGTGATCGCCGAAAAAGGCTTCAGCGGTTTTGTGGATGCTGTCTTGGACAGCACTGAATATCTCGATGCCTTTGGATATGACGACGTACCAGCCCATCGATCAAGGGTGATTCCTGGCGCTCCTACAGGAGAGATGCCGATCTACCAGCGCTTCCCTCGCTACGCAAGCGACCACAGGGACATGCTGTGGGAGCAGAAGCTGCTGACGAAAGATGAGCTCAACCAGCTTCCCACCTGGATGCAGAAGCCACCGGCATGGGCCAAGAAATTCTGGTTGGGCCTGGCCTTGGTCGGCAGTGTGGAAATCCTGCGAATCCTCGTGATCGTGGCAGGCTCGATGCTCAGCACCCGTTGACCTTCTTGGATTCCAAGCTGCAGCTGGCCCACTGGCTTCCGCCTGAACAAACACGACCTGAAACTCTCTCGGGCCCTTTGAAAGATGCCCGGGGGGCAGATTGGCGGGGCCTCGTCCTCGGCTCCATCGATCTGAGTGGCGCGCTGCTGTGTCGCGTCGATCTCAGGGGCAGTGATCTGAGCTCCTGCTCGTTGGAGGGAGCCGATCTGCGCTTGGCGCGCTACGACAGCAAGACCGTGTTCCCCGAGGGGTTTGAGATCCGGAGCAGCGGCGCAGTGGGACCTGGCGCTCGCCTCAACGGTGCCTTCCTGAATGGAGCCAACCTCAGAGACATGGACCTCAGAGGCACCAATCTGATGGGCACCTATCTCAGTGGAGCCGACCTCAGCGGATGCCTGCTGGACCAGGTTCGACTGGTGGG
Source organism: Synechococcus sp. BMK-MC-1 (assembly GCF_014279955.1). Classification (NCBI taxonomy): domain Bacteria; kingdom Bacillati; phylum Cyanobacteriota; class Cyanophyceae; order Synechococcales; family Synechococcaceae; genus Synechococcus; species Synechococcus sp. BMK-MC-1. The sequence goes on along the minus strand of NZ_CP047939.1, from coordinate 558,015 downwards.
AGCGGATCTGCGCCATGCCGTGCTTCGAGGAGCCCGATGCCGTGGCACCCGATTCGGAGGCTGTCAGCTTGACTTTGCCGACTTCCGCGGAGCCGACCTCACGGACGCGGGACTTGAAGGGGTGGAGTCCATCCGAGGCGCCGATTTTTCCTTAACGACAGGCCTAGACCCCCTGAGAAACCATCTGCTCAGCAGGCCCATTCAGGAACTTGACTGCTGGAACCCGTTGACACGGCAAAGCACAAGGGCGTCGCTCGACGCAGCAGCCGCGAACCCGAAATAACAGCCGAACCCTTACCTAAAAAGCAGGCCACTGTCAAAAAAATGCAGTGTCACGCAACACTCAAACACAATTGATTGAGCTTTATTGCGAAAAACGCACGCATCCCTGATCACATCTGAGCATGGCCACGAGTTGTCATCCGCTGTTCATGCCTTTTGGACCCGCTTCGTTGCTCGGAGTCGAACGCTTCTCTCAGGAAAGCGAAGCTCCGCTCGAGTTGATTCCTGGTGATGACAATGCCAAGAAAGAGCAGATCATCAATGCTGTGTACAAACAGGTGCTCGGCAACGCCTACGTGATGGAGAGCGAGCGACAGGTTGTCGCCGAATCACAGTTCAAGCTCGGTGAAATCAGCGTGCGCGAGTTTGTGCGCGTGGTGGCCAAAAGCGAGCTCTACCGCGGCCGTTTCTTCGACAGCTGCCCCCGCTACCGCTACATCGAGCTGGCTTTCCGTCACCTTCTGGGACGCGCTCCTGTCGATTTCGATGAAATGCGCTCCCACGCTGAGCGCCTGGACAGCAAGGGCTACGACGCCGACATCGACAGCTTCCTCGACTCCGACGACTACCAGAACAGCTTCGGCGAGTGGACGGTGCCCTACCAGCGCGGCTGGAAGACCGAGAGCTGCACCACCATGCAGGAGTTCACCTGGAGCTTCCAGCTGCTGCGCGGCAACAGCAGCAGCAGCCTGAAAGGAGACCTCTCCGGCATCTCCAGCAAACTGGGCGGCAACGCCTACCAGAACCGCCCCATGGCGGTGGTCCCCCCCTCATCGCAAGACTCCCAAGGCTGGAGCTTCCGTTCAGCCAACAACCTTGAGGATGCCGCGACACGGCTGGGCAGCGGCGCTGGCGATCAGGGCAAGACCTTCCGCGTGGAAGTCACTGGCTACAGCGCCAACAACGTGCGACGCATCTCCAGATACACCCGCTCCAACCGGGTGTATTTCGTGCCCTTCAACAAGCTCTCTGAGCAGTTCAAGCGGATTCATGCCGAGGGCGGAACCATCGCCAGCATCACTCCTGTGAGCTGATGACCCATCAGGGTCAGTGCTGACTGGCCCAACTCCGCTCCCAATGCTGACCTTTCGGGCTGGCAACGCCAGCTCAAAAGGGTCAGGGAGTGCGCCTGCTTTCCCAAACAAGATCCTCCACATCCACTCTCTCATGTCCAACTACCGCTCCCAGGCCCAAGTGTTCGGCGCTGGTCAACTGATTGACGGACCAATCTCCTACAGCCGTCGCCGCACCCGATCGGAAGAGGCGGCTGTCACCAACGACAGCTTCCGCAATCAAGGCACCAGCCAAGCCCTTGATCAGTTCTCAGGCGATGATGAAACCAGCCTGGCCATGGCGATCAAGGCGGCCTATCGCCAGGTGTTTGGCAATGTTCAGCCCATGGAGAGTGAACGCTCTGAAAGCGCGGAATCCAGGCTGCGCAATGGCGACATCACGGTTCGGGAGTTCGTGCGCATCATTGCCAAGTCTGACTTTTATCGCTCCCGCTATTTCGACGCCGTCGCCCCGCACCGAGCCGTTGAGCTGAATGTCAAGCACCTGTTGGGTCGGGCGCCCTCTGCAGAAGCCGAGGTGACAGCTCAAGTGAGCGTGATGGCTCAAGGTGGCTTCGACGCTGCCATCGACAGCCTGGTCGACTCCGATGAGTACCTGCAAACGTTCGGAGAAGACACTGTCCCTTATCCCCGAAGCTGGACTTCGGAAGTGGGCATGCCCCAGGCCAGCTTCAATCGCATCGCGGCGCTGGAGCAAAACTTCGCCGGAAGTGATACCGCGATCGGTGGAAGCAGCCAACTCCTGGAGAACCTCACCCAGGGCTACACACTCATGATCAAAGTGCCCAGCCAGGTGCATCGCAGTGGCTCAGGCATCGGTGGCGGTGGCGTGGCGCGCAACGCTTTCACACCTGTCAAGCGCAACACCGCTGATGGCGGCGACAGTGCGCCCCTTCGCGGTGACCTTTATGTGGGCTTTGGCCTTGGCCAACGCGAGCAGGAAACCTACGAGCGCTGCCCAGGGGATTCCACTGACCAGATCAATGCTCTAATCCGCGCAACCTACCGCCAGGTGATGGGAAATCCCCATCTGATGGAAAGCGAGCGCAGCGTCACCGCAGAAAGCAAATTCACCGAAGGCACTCTGAGCACCAGGGAGTTCGTCAGAGCCATTGGCCTTTCGGCGGAATACAGCCGCCGCTTCTTTGAGAGCAACGCCCCGTACCGTTTTGTTGAGCTGAACTTCAAACACTTCTTAGGTCGCGCCCCCATCTCTCAGGCCGAAGTGAGCGAACACATTCAGATCCTGGCCAACGAGGGCTATGAAGCTGAGATCAACAGCTATCTCGACGGCGCTGAATACCAACAAAGCTTCGGTGAAAACACGGTGCCCTTCCAGCGCATCAGCACGGAAGACGGCCGATCACAGCTGGCATTCAATCGACACCTTTCCCTCGCCCAAGGCTTTGCTGCCAGCGACAGCATTCAGAGCGCATCCAGCCTCGTGGCCTCAGTGGCCACCAACAGTGTTCCCAGCAACTGGAACAGCACCACGCAGCGCAGCAACCGGATCGGAGCCACCGCCGGAACCACCGAGGCAACCGGTAAGCGCTTCCGGATTGTTGTTCAAGCCCAGAGTGCTGGCGGCCGGCAACGCACCGCCAACGCCAGCTATCTGGTGTCTGGCAAAGACATGACATCCCAGCTGGGCTACATCCATCGCCGTGGAGGACGGATTGTGTCCATCACTGAAGTGATCTGAAGCGAGCCCTGGCAATCCCTATCCATTCCCCTCCTTTCTTCCAGCAATGACTGAAGCAACCGTCAACCCTCTGGAGTCCGATCTGCGGCAGAGCAATGCCCAGGCGGTCATCCGCGCCGCCTACCGCCAGGTCTTCGGCAACGCCCACCTCATGGACGAAGAGCGCTGCACTTCTGCCGAAAGCCTGTACGTGAATGGTGATCTCAATGTGCAAGGTCTGGTGACGGCCTTGGCCCAGTCCGAGACTTACCGAAAGCTCTTCCTCGATGCCAACGGCCCTTATCGCTTCGTTGAGCTCAACTTCAAACACCTTTTGGGTCGTGCCCCTCACAACCAGGCCGAGCTAAGCGAGCACGTCCAGCGTCTCGCGAACGAGGGTTATGAGGCTGAGATCAACAGCTACACCTTCAGTGACGAATACCTCCAGACCTTCGGGATGGACGACGTTCCTTCCATGCGGGGAACCAAAAGCCAGCTTGGGCAAAGCAATGTGAGCTACACGCGCGCTGTCGCCATGGACTCCGGCTTTGCCGGTTTTGATGGAGCCAATGCGTCCCTGCTCACCCAAAGCCTTGGAACCAACAGCGCGCCTGCTGCAGGTCCCAAGTCCCCTGGTGCGGGCAACCGGGACAGCAAGCGCTTCACCATTTCCTGGGCCACGGCAACACCGGTCGGCGTTCACCGTCGTTCCGTGCAGACCACGTCGGCCCCCTACAGCTCCTTGAGCAGCGCCATTCAAACCATTCAAAAGCGGGGTGGGCGCATCCTCTCTATTGCGAACACTTAATGAACAAAGGCCTGGGCTACGGCTCAGGCCCTTTTTCATTCATCATGGACTGGACTCAGCAATCAGCTTCTCATTGCTTGCTCTCCCGTGATGCAGCAGTGCTAGCCAGAACCTTTTCATCAATGTCTTTTCACAACCAGCCGGCTCGACAACTAAAAACTGACACCACCAAGCCGGAAGATGCATCCGTGAGTGGCATGCCAATGGCAATGACCATGATGGTGGATTCCATGGTTCGAATGGTGCAGATCGGCCGTGGTGCCGGTTCCAAACGCTCCTGATTCCGGAATGGATCTCGAGCTTTTTGTTGAACGCAGCGAAGGACAATGGCGCTCCATGAGAAGTGGACATTCCCTTGCGTTCCAGCAATTCGAAGAGGTTCTCAGCCAGATCAGTGTTGAACGGCTGTCGCTTGATGATCCTGATGTTCAAGCTCTGATCAAATCAACAACTGACCTGAAGGGTGAAGCACAAGCTCCCTTCAGAATGGAATGGCGGGCTGAAAGTGATTGGGAACCCGACGATCCAGCGGAGGTCTCAGCAGGTTCATGCATCTTGGTGCCAATCCCTGATAGCGAGCAAAGTGGAACGCTGGTGCGCAGTGTGGGCTATGCCGAAGCAGAACAGGCTCTATCCCATTACCTCTTTCTCTCTGACGGGACTTTCGTTCTCACCACACGTTACGGACAGTCCATTGCCGAGGAACGGATCTGGTTTGTCTCAGAGCATGTGCGCTGCCGATCCTCCGTCTTACGAACATCCGAAGGATCAGGGGTTCTGCAAACGTCGTTTGCTTCTGAAGTGAGGCGGCTCAGTGCTGCAAAAACGTGATGCATGCATCCCTGCTCTTCGCCCGCACACTCTGCGGTCATTACAGCAATCGCGATCAAGCACAGCAGGACCCTGCAAAGTTTGCCCATATCAACATCTATTTCGTCCCTTTGCCCTGGGACGTGTTCAAGGCACCAGGGTTCTATTCAGAGCAGAGCTACGACCACGATCCGTGGCGTCCTTACCGCCAAGGTGTCCATCGCCTACGCCGACAAACGGATCATCTGCATATTGTTGAAAACTACGGGCTTTCTCAACCCGAACGCGTCGCCGGAGCGCCGCAGCACCCTGCCCTACTGAATGAGATTCAGAGCGACAAACTGACATCCCGCTGTGGATGCGCCATGCATTTCCACACCATTGAAAATGGTTCTTATCAAGGCGAAGTGGAGCCAGGAAAACAATGCAAAGTCCCCAGAGATGGGCGGCTGACCTATCTCATTAGTGAAGTCAACGTCAATCAAACCCATTGGACTAGCAGAGATCGTGGCTTTGATCCTGAAACAGACGAACTGGTCTGGGGATCTGAGCATGGAATGCTTTATTTTTCACGAATCGCCTCTCTCGGCAACCACCTGAATGAGAGCTGGCTCGCCGGCCTCGACGACTGACTGACCGACGCACTCCAACGATGCCTGCCAGTCCAGTTGAAAAACAATTACGCGGCTGGATCCGATCTCAGCATCTGATCTGCGTTGGCACCGATTTCATCTTTGAAACTGTGGATCAGGCTCAGCTGGAGCGGTTTGAAGGCTGCCTTGAAGCCATTGGCGGTCGAATCCGTGAGATCAAAGCCGTTGGAAACTGGCCCATGGGCCAGAATCGGTCCTTCAAACTTCTACGAGCCAAGGCCAGTGTCCCCAGGCCTGGGGGCGAGGAACTTGTGCAGTATTGGGCCGCCAAAGGGGCATCAAAAACCCGATACTCAGAAATCAGCTCCTGAACCGACACGTCGCGCCTGCACATAGGGGTTGGGATCAGGATCAAGCGAACAAGTCATCTTGAGTGACATCGCGGCCATCGCAGCTGCATAGCGTGCTTCCCAGAAGGGCATCTGTTGTGGATCCAACCAACGCATCACGTGCAACGCACAAACGTCAGGGCTCAATGCGGCCAGGGCCAAGATGGCCGCTGGCTTGGATTTCATAAATTGAGGACGCTGGGTCTCAACAGCCTCCAGAAGCCACTCTTGCAGGACTTCCTTCGCGTCCTCCGGCCAGAATTGAATGGTGCCAAACAAGCGGATGAAGAAGTAGTGAGCGCCGTAATCATTGTGCGCTTCTTGTTGCCAGCGCATCCGGAGTAGTGGCCAGATCAGCATGGGAGGTCTGGAACGCAGGGTTTGCAACGCCAGGTAACAACGGCTGAAATCAGTACCAAAGAATTCCTGGATCAAAAATGCATCATCCGGTTGATCGTCGTAGCGATGCACAAGAACCAAGTGATCAGGATCATCGAGCAGCAAGCGATCGAGTGTTTTGAGGAGCTCTAAATTCTGATAACGAGAGGCAGATTCCGGCCAGAGAGCTTTGAAAGCCCGCATCCGAAACACGGGGGAAACCGGTGCCTTAAGGACGCTCGGCAACAATTGGCCGGCACGACAATCGATCACATCTTGAATCGCTGATTGGCGGTCCATCTGATTGGGAAGCGTGAGGTGATCCTCAAGAGCAGACACCTGATCCAACCGACCACTCAACCGGGCGACTGCCGCAAGAGCCGCACCACGAACGCCGGGCACTGGGTCATTCAGCAACGTTCTAATGCTGGGAAGGGCCCCTTCAATCCCCAATGAAGCCAGGCTTTGAATCAAAACACGTCGATTTTGTTGCTCATCACCCAGCAGATCGATCAAACGTTGATGAACGCCAGGGTCATCGCATCCCAGTTGCTCAAGAGCCCAGGCTGTGTTTTCCACGAGGTAAGCATCGTTGCTATCCAGACACGCCGTGATGGCAGGCAGCGCTTCCTGCACCTTCAACCGCCCAAGAACCTCCACTGCCTTGCGTCGAGCCAGTCGCTTCGACTGCTGATCCCCACCATCCACAACCAGCCCAATCAAGGCCGCCTCCGTGGCGCCACCGGGGAAGTTGATCAGATGAGATGCCGCCATGTAGTAGTCACTGGCGGACTCCAACTGCTCTTCCGGCAGGGTGAGGATGCGCAGGGCTTCCTCCTGAGAAAGCCCGAGATGAATGTTGTCGAAACGACCCACGGCAGCGAACTCCGTTGACGAACCAGGCACGCAGCCTTGAAACCAGCAAACTCTGCAGGCACAGGGACTGAATTCGCTGCAGTGTGAAGAACTGTCGATTCAGGTTTCACAGTTTTGTGGCGGTTCAACCACGCACGTCGAACACCCCATCGTCAGGCCGTCCCAGGATGAGTCCCTCCCAGTTGATCCCCTGAAGAAACCTGTCGCCATCCAACGTTTCGACAACATCAACCCCCCAACCGCCTTGTTGCAGCGGGGAGCCTGGAGCACCAGCGTTATCTTTGCGCCCGCCCAGAGCAAGCAATTCATAGTCGGCCCCATGGCCGAGGGACTCGCGCAGTTTGCGCCAGGCCCTCACGAGATCAGCCGCAAGCTCCTGGCTCGAATGATCTGACGTCACTGACACACGCCAGTGCGGATGCTGCAGCGGTTGCGCCTCTGCAATGCAGTCCGAGTGCGTCAGCAAGCCCGAGGCAATCTGCTCAGCCGACAGCACAGGGACATCGGATGAAGACACCTGCAGGTTGTGGGAAAGAACGAAAGTCGTCATAACGCTGGGACTGTGACGATGACCTTAGGAAGAGCAGGACAACACTCGATAATGCCCACCAGCCCCCCAGGAAATCGCCATGAGTGCAGGGTCACCGATGGTTGGTGCAGAAGAGCCAAGCAAGCTGAGCGAAGAAGAAGCAAGCCAACTCGCTGAGGAGCTCAAGGCACAGCTGCGCAGTGGACGAGTCCCGGACGCCGCCAGCGAGAGCATCGAAAAGATGGTGGCTGGCCTGGGAGATCCCAGAGGGCTGATGCGCCTGACCTTCGCAGAGAGTCTGGGCAAAGTGGGCATGGCGGCGGTGCCATCCCTCTGCAGAGCCTTGGAGCAGCACGACAGCGTCACCGTGCGTCGGGCCGCAGCAAAAACGCTCACCTTGATCGAAGCCCCGCAGGCTTTGCCGGTGCTGCTCAAGGCCTTACTCAATGACCCCGATCCCGTCGTGCAGGGGTCTGCGGTCGGTGCCATGGCCGCAGTGGGCGCTGAGGCCATGGACGACCTCTTACAAGTGTTGATCAACCCTCACAGCACGGCCATGCAGCTTGGGCTCGCCAGCTGGGCGATGGCTTTTGTTGGAGCCCGGGCACCTGACGCCCTGCGCAAGGCTGCCACGTCGGAACATCCTGAAATTCGTTGTGCCGCCGTCGCTGCACTCGGCGATCAGATCCAGAGCCTTGGAGACGACACCGCCAGGGAGCTTGTGGAGCAGAGCCTTGGCGACCCCGACACCGCGGTCCGCGCGGAAGCGGTCACGCTCTTAGGGAAGCTCCACAACCCCGAATGGGCAACGCCGAAACTCACCCCTTTGCTTGAGGACGACGAGGGGCAGGTGCGTAAGAACACCGCACTCTCTTTGATGAAACTGCAGGCCGTTGAAGCGATCCCTGCACTGCGGCGATGTTGTGAACAGGAAGCCCAGGATGATGTGAAGGCAGTTCTTGCCCTCGCCATCAAACAGTTGGATCAGGATGGATGACGGGCCTGGAGGTCTTTGACACGCATAAGCGCTGAGACCACCGTTTCCTTCACGTACCCATCGGTGTCAGGATCGTCCTTCAAGTCCTGCAATCCCCGCTCGATGGAAGGGTCATCAATCTCTGCCAGAGCATTGACCGCAGCCACTCCCTGAGCGGGATTGTCACCGCGCGTGACTCCAAGAAGCAAAGGCACTGCTTGGCGGCCAACCTGTCCCAGTGCCATGACAGCCGCAACGGCAACGACGGGAGAGTCATCGGCAAGCGCCAGACGCAGCACCTCCATCGCCTGCGGGGTAAAAGGGAGCTCTGGATAGTTCGAAGCCAGCTGGGCATAGGCCTTCACGCAGCTGGCTCGCACCGTGCCGTCATCGCTGGACGTGAAGCAGTCGGCGATCGGCTGCATGGATCTTTCCCCAAAAGCGCCCAGACCTCGCACTGACGCTCGGCGCAATGCCACATTCGGCTGATCGAGTAATGCGATCAGACGCGGCATGGAGGCCTCGGGCCAGTGCTCGGCCATCGCAGTAAAGGCCTGGGTCTGGATGTAGGGGTTGGGATGAGCGAGATCAGCGAACAGCTGATCCAGATCAGGACGGGCTGCTGACTCTGCCACCATGGCGTCTCCAGTGCTGCAGGACTGAAGCGAACTTACGGCCATCAGCAATGGTCGCTCCCAGCACTGACCCAGCCTGCAACAAGACATGAAAAAAGGGCCCCGAGGGGCCCCTTTCAACCAACAGAAACGCGACTCAGGAGAGGGCGTTGATGGCGTAGTCGAGGTAGGACTTGAACTCGTTCAGAGCCTGAGGGCTCATGTCGCGAGGAGCGCAAGCGCGATCGCGGGTGAAGGTCAGGGCCTCAACGTAAGCAGCGGTAGGCAGACCCAGGGTGCGGTACACCTCACGGGCGCCGGCGATGCCCCACTCATCGAGAGGGCCAGTACCACCCACAACGAGGCAGTAGTTGATCAGACGCAGGTAGTGGCCCAGGTCGCGGTAGCACTTGTCCACCTTGGTCTGGTTCTCACCAGCCTCGCCGGGCTGCTTGAGGTAGGGATACTTGTTGAAGCAAGCATCGCCAGCTTCCTTGGTGACGGCATCCAGACCGGCAGCCAGCTTTTCAGCGGCTTCCAGGCGGGCAGCGGCACGCTGGATGTTGCCCTGAACGGCTTCGAGGTCGTTCTGGGAAGGGAAGCGACCGGCGGCATCAGCAGCGGTCACAACAGTGGTGACGACGGATTTCATCGTGGAGATCCTTTGATGGAAGTTTGCGGAAACGAAAAGAGAGTTCTCTTCAGCTGGTTCAGCTGAGGGCGCTGATCACGCGATCGAAGTAGGAAGCAGCTTCGGCAACCAGTGCGGAGCAGTCACCCTGCACGGTTTCCATCTTGCGGAACTTGCTACCACCCAGGGCTTCGGAGTTGGTCTCACCGATGTGGGCAGTGGAGGAAGCCTTCATGATGGCCACAGCACGGGCAGCGGACTGAAGGGGCACGCCCAGAGCGATGTAGGTCTCCTTCAGACCGTTGAGGCAGCGGTCGTCCAGCACGGAAGCGTCGCCAGCCAGCAGGGCGTAGGAGACGTAGCGCAGAACGATTTCGCCGTCACGCAGGCAAGCAGCCATGCGACGGTTGGGGTAGCAGTTGCCACCAGCCTGGATCAGGCCGGTGTTCTCGCAGATCATGCCGGTCACAGCATCGGACACGATGCAGGAGGCGTTGGAGGTGATGGCATTCACAGCGTCGAGACGCTTGTTGCCTTCGGCCACATAGTTACGGAGAGCAGACAGCTCACCACCACCGATAGGAGCGGTTTTAGCGTCGGCGCTGACGACGGCGCGGGAGAATGCGTCGAGCATTGGGAAGCAGGACATTGAGGGAAGAAAGCCATCGATTGCACCCGGATTCCGAAGGATCCGACTGCCGCGATCAAACCAAGTGGTCCAAAAGCTGATGACTGAAAGGCTTGAGCCGAAGCTCTAAGCGCTCCATGAAATTAAAAGCAGAAACGGTCGATCCCACCGAGGTGCTACACATCACGCAAAGGTTCGTCATCCAAAGGCAGAACAGCCTTCAACAAGGCCACCACAAGGGTTTCAAGCTCTTGTCCGCGCAAATAACAGCCTTGAGAGCCCAATAAAGAGCTCTTTTTCAGATTTCCTTCATTTTCATCAGCGCTCCATCTGGCCGCCTACGCTCCGGCCCAAAGTTTCTGATCGCTATGGCTGATCCCTCTCTCGATGAACTGAAAGCCACCGTCGAGGAACTCTCCGCTTACAGGGATCGACTGAAAGACGACGTGGTCGCCATGGGGCAGAAACTGAAGCTGCCCCAGAAGCGTATTGAACTCACACTCAGCGAACATCCCGAGCTGCAACGCCTCGAGGCCGTGTTGGCCCAGCTGGACGAACAGATCCGCAGCGAGAGCAACACCTAAGAAACGATGCATACCAAGCCCTGCTCAATGACCGACTTTCTGAGTGCCAGTGCGGGCACTTGGATGATTCGCCGCGTGGTGCATCACATGGATCACCAAGACGATGAGGCGGGTGACTCCAACCTGACAGTGGCGCCCTTTGGTACGGAGGACGACTGCGTGGCATCGATCTGTGCGGCCCTGGGTGTCGACAAGAACCAGGCCTGCGGTGGAGCGCGCTTCTGGTGGGAGAGCAACCTCAAGGAAAGCGAGCGCAGTGAAGACCGCGCCGCCGCTCTCGTCGACGTGGCCGACCGAGAGGATCCCCGGCAGGGTTTTCTGCTACGAGACAAGGGTTACGTCGAGAAGCAAGCCGTCGTCAGCCGCTACCGCTTTGATGAGGAGGGCGTTCTCACCATCACGACCCGATACGACACCAGTGTTGGCATCGAGCGCTGTTGGTTTGTAACCGATCAGCTCCGCATGCGCGTGAGCTCCGTGCAATGCATGGACGGCGTCACCATGACGACTTACTGCACTGAGCGCCGATGCCCTACCGCGGATGACATCTTGTCTCATGCCCGCCAGACAGCCCTTCGCGAGGCTTGAGATCCATGTTCGATCCATTTCTCGACGCCTTGCATCAGGGCATCCAAGTCCGGGGAGGCACGCCGTTGCCTCTGGATCAAGACCTGGCCGTTCAGCAGTCAGAACGCAATCAAAGCACGATTCGAAGCTGGCTCTGGGACGTTCCAGACTTCCGCCGCTGGCGGGTGACCAGGCTGGATGCGGGCGATTCGCTCCAGGTTCTCAACTCGGTGGCCTATCCCGAACACACGCTCGACCATCCGATTCTGGGAATCGATTTGTTGTGGTTCGGTGCTCGCCAGAAACTGGTCGCGGTCCTCGACTTTCAACCCCTGGTCCAGGCTCCCGACTACATGGACCGGCATTTCAGCGGTCTGAAAGCCCTCCATCAGCGCTTCCCTGATCTGAGTGGAGAAGAAACGATGCGGTCCTTCGACCCTCATCAGTATTTCTCCCCCTGGCTTCTGTTCTGCAGAGGCGGTGCCGATCAAGCAACCCGATCGCTGCCCTCCGCTTTCGACTCGTTCCTTGATTGCTTCTGGCGCATGCACGATGCGTCGGCAGCAGCACCCTCCCTGCTACCGCCCGAGCAGGTCGCAGAGCTCCAGGTGGCTTACGACCGCTACAGCGCTGAACGCGATCCTGCCCATGGACTGTTCACCAGTCACTTCGGGAAGACCTGGTCAGATCGCTTTCTCCATGACTTTCTCTTCCCATCGGCCCAACGATGACGCAACGTTCCAACAGCCTTGATCCCATCAGCCTGGATGGCTGGCGCTGGGAGCCTTTCCTGATGGAAGCAGTGTCCCGCCTGGAATCCCTGAATCCGCAGCCCTATCCCGTTGCCCCCGTCTTCCTCGATCAACGCGATTCTGTTGGATCCACCTCACGCCCCGTCCAAGCGCACACGCAGGTCTGGGCTTGTTCAACCGACAAGTGCCGACAGATTCGTGCTGCCTGTGTGGAGGCCGGGTCCGCAGCCTCGGTGCTGAATTTCGTGATCAACCCCAAAACCAGCTTCGACCTGCCGTTCTTCGGCGCCGATCTGGTCACCCTTCCCAATGGCCACCTCATCGCCCTCGATCTTCAACCGGCTCTGAAAACAGACCGTCTGCATACAGAAGCGGTCTGGGACCAGCTGACGCCGATTTTTCAACGCTGGCGTGATCGCCTGCCCGGAGGAGGGCCGATCCCGGAAGAGGCGGAACCATTCTTCTCTCCCTGCTTTCTCTGGACGCGTCTTCCACTCGGGCCCGAAGGAGATGCCCTGATCAACGATGTTGTGTTTCCTGCCTATCTCGACTACCTCACGCTGTACCTGAATCTGGTGAACGACGCTGAACCCGTATCCAACGACCGGGAATCAAGGCTTCTGGATGGGCAAAGGCGATACACCACCTACCGAGCAGAAAAAGATCCCGCACGGGGCATGCTGGGCCGCTTCCATGGAAAGGAATGGACCGAACGGTTGATCCACGACGTACTTTTCGATCTGGACTGATTGCAGCGAGCGCGCCCTGCAATCAATTCCGCCGCAGGGGATTAAACATTATGAACAGCCTTCGGGACTGCCCAAGCCCTTTGGCGAGAATCTCCAGCGACGGGATGGGCACAGCTTCCCAGCCGTCCCCATTCAGGTCTGAAGACTTCCTACCCTCCAGACACAGTTCCAAGGAGTTAACCCATGTTCGACGCCTTCACCAAGGTTGTCGCCCAGGCCGATGCCCGGGGCCAGTTCATCAGCCCAAGCGAAATCGATGCCCTTGCGGCAATGGTTTCTGACAGCAACAAGCGCCTGGACGCTGTCAACCGCATCACCTGCAATTCCTCCACGATCGTCGCTAACGCGGCCCGTGCGCTCTTCGCTCAGCAGCCTGCTCTGATCGCCCCTGGTGGCAACGCCTACACAAGCCGTCGCATGGCTGCTTGCCTGCGCGATATGGAGATCATCCTCCGCTACGTGACCTACGCGATCTTCAGTGGCGATGCTTCTGTGATGGAAGACCGCTGCCTGAACGGCCTGCGCGAGACCTACCTTGCCCTCGGCACCCCCGGCGCCTCCGTGGCTGCTGGCGTGAACCTGATGAAGGACGCCGCTATCGAGATCGCCAACGACAGAAACGGCATCACACAGGGTGACTGCACAGCTCTGATGAGCGAAATCGGCACCTATTTCGACCGCGCTGCCGCCGCTGTTGCCTGATCAGGCTCGGTTCAGACCGTCTCAATCAACTTCCTCGGATCCATGAAAACTCCCCTCACCGAAGCTGTATCCGCAGCAGATTCCCAAGGACGTTTCCTCAGCAATACGGAAATCCAGGGTGCTTTCGGGCGCTTCAACCGTGCGAGTGCCTCCTTGGAGGCTGCCAAGGCCCTGACCGCCAAGGCTGACACCCTGGTGAACGGTGCCGCTCAGGCCGTTTACACCAAGTTCCCCTACACCACCCAGATGCAGGGCCCGAACTATTCCGCTACGCCTGAAGGCAAGGCCAAGTGCTCCAGGGACATCGGCTACTACCTGCGCATGGTCACCTACTGCCTCGTGGCAGGTGGCACGGGCCCCATGGATGACTATCTGCTGGCCGGTCTCGACGAGATCAACCGCACCTTTGAACTGTCTCCTTCCTGGTACGTGGAAGCTCTCAACTACATCAAGGCCAATCATGGCCTCAGTGGTGATGCAGCTGGTGAAGCCAACAACTACATCAACTACGCCATCAACGCTCTCGTTTGAGCCCCGATCGGCGTCAGACCGACCACTCGCTCCTTGCTCATCTCTCCATCCTGATTTCAGGATGGAGATTTTTTTTGCTTCTTCAGGCCCCCATGACCTCAAGCTCACAAAGGGATTCGTCGCCGGTGGATGGCGAACCCATCAATGAGCAAGAAGCCATCCGACGCATGGCTGACCGCAACGATCCATCAGGTCGTTACTACGCAGCATGGTGGCTTGGACGCCAACGCAGCCGACACCCAAGAACAGTGCCCTTACTTCTGGAGGCCTTGCGAGAGCGTTGCACTCCTGGGAATGCAGATGCAACGATCACACCGATCGCCATCGCTCGTAATGCTGTTCGGGCCATGGCCAAACTCGGAGATGATGCCCAACCCTGCATCAATGAGTTGCTGGCGACCCTCGAATCAGGTGACACCGGGCTTGTTGAGTGCACCGCTCGTACGCTCGGTGAATTGAGAGTTCAGGCCGCCCTTCCAGGATTAAGACGTCTACTGGCGTCTCAGAGCCCAACCACCCCTTACGAGGCGGTGCTGGAAGCCATCGGCATGCTCGCTAGCCAGGACCCCTCGGTTTGCGCCGAACTGAAACCGTTCACCACCCACCCCAAAATCCTGGTTCGTTGTGCAGCGAACCGGGCCTTGCTCCAGATCACACGGGAACCGATCTGGGCTGACGCCTTGCTCGAACTGCTCCACAACAAGTCGATCGGAGTGAGACGAGCGAGTCTGCTTGATCTCGCAGCAGCAGGCTGGCTTCCCGCTGCTGAATCCATCGCCAAAGCACGCGTCGAAGCCAATTTGAAGCTGGTGGCCTTGCGGGAACTCACTGAGCAGTGTCCGCCAGGTAAAGATCGAACCCTCTTGGAGGCCATGGATGACTTGCTCTAAACCAGCCCATTCATGGCGATGACGCAACTGAACCATTGGATCGACGCGGTCCGTGAGGCGGACTCACCCGACGAACTCATCCGATCCACAAGCCAGTTGGCCTCAAGTGGGCACCCTGATGCCGCTCCATGCCTGATGGAGGTGTTGAGCTACAACAATCCAGTCGCCGCAGCTCTTGCCGTTGATGGACTTGTACGGATTGGCACGCCTGCCGTCGACCTGATTCTGAAGGGAATGGACCCCAGGAACTACGGCGCCCGTGCCTGGGCCATGCAGGTTCTGGCGCGTTTGCATGATGTGCGCGGATTGGCACTGCTGGAACGAGCTCTCAGCAACGACATCGGCCCAAGTGTGCGTCGCGGAGCAGCTCGCGGACTCGGAGAACTGGTTCTTGATCAAGACCCCACGGCGAGGGCGTTGCAACTCGAGCGCTGCCTGCAGGCTCTGATCAGGGCCACTGGCGACGAAGAATGGATCGTTCGCTACGCGGTTGTTTTTGCATTGGAACAAAGGGCGAAGCCATTGAACCAAGGGTCTGCTGAGTTCGAACGGGTGTCCACCGCGCTTCAACAACGAGCGGAGCCAGGTGAATCGGTGGACGTGGTGAGACGAAGGGCAAGACTGGCTCTTCAGCGTTTGCAGGCGGCATGACCCAGAAGCTCCTCTTCGTTTGTCTCGGCAACATTTGCCGCTCACCAGCCGCCGAAGGAGTGTTTCTCCACCTCATCAAGACGCGTGGTCTCGAGGATCAGTTCATGGTGGATTCCGCCGGAACAGGCAGCTGGCATGTGGGAAATCCTGCCGACCGACGCATGCAGGCCGCGGCCAATCGCCGTGGCATTCAGCTGCCCAGCCGAGCACGGCAGATCGATCTGAATGATCTTGAAACGTTCGATCTGGTGCTGACGATGGATCAGAACAACCTCAATGCCGTGAACGGTCTGGCCCGGGAAGCCGGCGCGAGGGCCACGGCACGCATTCAACCGATGCTCAGCTACGGCCGCCGCTACAGCGAAGCCGAGGTTCCAGATCCGTATTACGGAGGCGACGCAGGCTTTGAGCATGTGCTCGATCTTCTCGAGGATGCCTGTGAGGCTTTGCTCGAGGAGCTCAGCCCTCCGGTTTAGGCCAGATCTCCTCAGCAACCCGGAAGCGAAACAAATCCTCGAGCGCATCAATCACGGCTTCGATCGACATCCCATCGGTGATCAATTCGGTGGCATCGTCCGCCTGAACCAGGGGAGCCACGTCTCGGGTGCTGTCCAAACGGTCGCGCTCCACGATCTGCGCTTCCAGCTCAGCGAGGTCGGGCACGGCATGACCTCGCGCCTCGAGATCCTTGGCCCGACGCCGAGCTCGCTCTTCAGGAGTCGCGGTCAGAAACACCTTCACATCAGCATCGGGGAAGACGGCAGTGCCGATGTCCCGTCCTTCAGCCACAAGGCCACCACGCTCCCCGAGACGCTGCTGCTGCCGTGTGAGCAAGGCACGGACGCAGGGATGCGCAGCCACCAGCGACACTGAGCCGGTGACTTCGGGATCGCGGATCGCATCGGTGATGTCACGGCCATTCACCCGAACGGTCTGCACACCATCCTTCAACGGTGACAGATCCACCTCCAATCCCTCGAGCAAAGCCTCCACCGCTGGGGCACTGCTGGGATCGCCGCCGTTCTTCTGCACCCACCAGGTGACGGCTCGATACATGGCTCCGGTGTCGAGATAAAGAAGTCCCATCCGTTCTGCAAATGCACGGGTCACCGTGCTTTTGCCAGCGCCAGCAGGGCCGTCGATGGCGACGATGGGCGAACGGGTCATGATGAAAACGTGATCAATCAGGCGAGTTTCGCCACAGCGGACCGCCGCAGCCAGCATTCGAATCGAACGACCGGGCCGAGCGGGTTGAAGCGTGACGGGATCCACGGTCTCTACATACTCCACCTCAAGGCCCGCTTCCCTGAGTTGCTGGTGCAGAGCGGCCTGTGCCGAGGCCTCATCCACGTCCCCTGCGCAGACATCACGAGCAATCGCGCACAGTGCCGAGCTGAATGCGGAAGCCACGGTTCGCTGCGCATCACCGAGATAACGGTTGCGGGAACTCGCCGCCAACCCATCGGCCTCCCTGACGGTGGGGCATCCCCTAACCCTCACAGGCAAGCCGAAGTCTTTGATGAGATGTCGAAGGATCGTGAGTTGCTGCCAGTCTTTTTCGCCCAACCAAAGTTGATGGGGACGCACCAATCCCAGCAACCGCATCACGACTGTGACCACACCATCGAAGTGGCCGGAACGCCAGGGACCACAGAGATGGGCTGTCAGGCGTGCAGGCGCCTGCAGGCGCCACCCCTCACTGGTTCCATAGGGGTAGACCTGCCTCTCATCCGGGCACCACAAAGCTGAAGCCCCCGCTTGTTTGGCGAGCGCGCAGTCATCCTCGAAAGTACGGGGGTAGCAGTCGAAGTCTTCATCCACTCCGAACTGCAATGGATTCACAAAGGTGCTCACCAGAACGGACCCCTTCCCACCGCACGACGTCACCGCCGCTGCAATCAAACGAGCATGGCCTTGGTGAAGCCCGCCCATGGTGGGAACAAACGCCAGTGGGCCGCGGCAGGCCTGACGCCAGGCATGAAAGTCTGACGCCGTTCTCAGAATGCGAAAACTCAGCGCAGCACCTCAAGCTTCACCTGGGCCACGCCGCTTGACGTCAGCCCGAGTTCCTGGGCCGCACCATGACCCAAGTCGATCACCCGATGCCCGATGAATGGACCGCGATCGTTGATGCGCACCACAGCGCGGCGCCCGTTCCAAAGATTGGTCACCCGCACTTTGGTTCCGAAAGGAAGGGTGCGGTGGGCAGCCGTCATGGTGCCCCGGCGGAAGACTTCACCATTGGCTGTGCGATTGCCATAGAAGCCAGGCCCATACCAGCTGGCTTCACCGGAGTGGGTGGAGACAACAACCGGGCCCACCGGCTTGGGCGGCTCAGGAGGAGAGACCGGCACAGGCACGACAGGCTCAGCAACAGAGGTTTCAAGCTCGAGGCTGGCTGGGGCGGAGGGTTCCACAGCTGTGGCTTCCTCTGCAGGAAGCACTAGGTCGAGTGGGTCAACGAAGTCAAACTCTTCGAAATCACTTGCGATCACCGGATACAGCGCAACCCCCGACACGGCGATGCCCGCGATGAGAGCTGTCAGTGACCAAGAGCGCTGCATTTCAAATAAATGCTGGTGTGCAAGACGCAGAGGTTTTCTTGAAACCCATGACCGCGCGACACCAACAACCCGATTTACGTGCTGTAACCGTATAAATACCCACCCACAAATGATCTCCAGCATGTTCCGGAAATCCACGCAGGGATCCTTCGCCGCAGCACTGCTTATCCCGCGCCGTCACAGGCTTCAGAAGCCCAATCAGCAGACCGCAACCATCAGCCAGGGCTATGCATTTCACAAGCACAGCTGATCAACAGCAGGCCGATGCCATCACCGACACAGCCACCAGCGGCCTCGGTGCGCCCCTCGAGGGGGGAGGATCGAATCAGTTCACTATCGACTGATGGACTACCGATCCGCCGGTGTCGACGTGGAAGCTGGCAGAGCCTTTGTGGACCGGATCCGAACCAGCGTGGAAGCCACCCATCGCCCTGAGGTCGTGGGCGGACTTGGAGGCTTTGGTGGCCTGATGCGATTGCCGGAGGGCTTGCGCAAGCCACTCCTCGTATCCGGAACGGACGGAGTGGGCACCAAGCTGGAGCTCGCCCAAGACCACAAAAGCCACCACAACGTGGGCATCGATCTCGTTGCCATGTGTGTCAACGACGTGATCACCAGCGGCGCCGAACCCTTGTTCTTTCTCGACTACATGGCCTCAGGGGCTCTGAGCCCGGACGCCATGGCCGAAGTGGTTGAGGGCATTGCCGACGGCTGCCGTCAGAGCGGGTGTGCCCTACTGGGGGGAGAAACGGCGGAGATGCCTGGCTTCTACCCGCCAGGCCGTTACGACCTCGCAGGCTTTTGCGTCGCCGTTGTGGAGGAGGACAACTTGATCGATGGCCGCCGCGTGCAAGCCGGTGATTCCATCTTGGGCATTGCCAGCAGCGGCGTGCACAGCAACGGTTTCAGCCTGGTGCGCAAAATCCTGGAATGCTGCGCTGCAGGGGCCGATACTCGCGTCGGGCCGGAGCAAACCCCTGTGATTGAAGCCCTGCTGAAACCCACTCATCTCTATGGGGCCCTGGTCAGGACTCTCCTAGGGGCGAACACTCGGATTCACGCCATGGCCCACATCACAGGTGGCGGGATTCCGGAGAACCTCCCCCGCTGCTTACCGAAGGGCCTCATGGCCAGCGTTGATCCACACAGTTGGCCGCGCCCAGAGCTGTTCAGCTGGCTGCAAACCCAAGGCGAGCTTCAGGAACGCGATCTCTGGCACACCTTCAACCTGGGGATCGGATACTGCCTCATCCTTCCGGAGGCGGATGTCGAAGGCGCACGAACCCTTTGCAGCAACAGCGGCTTTGAGAGCTGGGTCATCGGCGAGGTCATCCCTGCCAGCGAGCCGCAGGATGGGCCGGTGGCTGGCCTACCGGCCTGAAGAACACACCCAGATCACGTCACATCGGGATGTGATGTGAAGCACCAATTCGGTCTCCACTCGTTATTGTCATCACAGACAGATCGGGCTTGAACCGATCGATGCGACGTCAAATACGTCTTAATAACCATGCCCTTTGAAAGGCCTCAGCGCACAACTCGGCGACGTTCTTCCGCAGGACCTACCCCACCGCGTCGCCCCATTCCCACCGGTCACGACAGACAAGCCATCCACCGCCAAGGCGGGCCGCGACCAACCTTCCTGGCGTTGAAAGACCACGGCAAGGTGTTCGTCGCAGACATGCCCTTTCTTTCGGACGGTCAACTGGCGAATATCAGCAAGGAGGCTTCCGAAATGCTGATCAGCCTGGAGCGCCGGATCGCTGAGCTCGAGACCCTCCAGGGAGACAGGGACACCCTGATCAAAGCCTGCACGAAGCGAGACGTCACCCATCGCTTCCTCAGGGCCATCGAAGAGGAACAACAGCAGCGAAAAGACAATCCAGCCATCCGCAGCGCCGCCGCAGAGTCCCTCCCCCGCACATTCCTGGAGATCGCCAGGCACCGTCTACCGGGAGCCACTTTTGATTCACTTCTGCAAGAAGCCCTCTCCGCTTGCGAACAATCGGAGCAATCCCAGGTTGCCCCTCCCAAGCCTGACCTCAAGGTGGTCACCTTGCCTTCCTCCAGCGCATCCCTACCGGTGGTGGTGAGTCCTGATCCTGAGCCCACTGATCAAGCGCTCTGAAAAGGATTATCGGGCATTCGCACCATCACTTCGGCGCTGCTCTGGTCCAATTGCGTTCTCTCATCGGCTGACAGCGACCACGTCAGCGCCTGCTGGGCATCCATGACCTGGCTGGGCCGTCTCAATCCGGGGATCGGACATGTGCCATGGGATCGGCACCAATTCAAAGCCACTTGCACCTGGCTCACCCCTCGGGCTTCGGCGATCGACACCATGGTCTGTCGCAATGACTCAGAGGCCGGCAACAGACGGCGGAACAAGCCTGTGCGCAACGGAGTCAGCCCCTGGGGAGTCCAACCTGGCCCCCTGGCCAGAACGCCGAGAGCAAGAGGGCTGTAAGCGAGCACGTCAACCCCGAGATCCCTGCTGATGTCAAGGATGCCTCCAGGTTGCCGCGGCCCAGGGGCCAGCAGAGAAAACTGAACCTGGACGCTGGCCAGCGGGATTCCACGGTCTTTGAGATGGCGATGGAGGAGGGTCAAGCGACGCGGACCGACATTGGACAAACCGATCTCCCGGACAGCGCCTTGCTCAACGAGATCGGCAAGCCCGTCGAGAAGAGGACGCTCTTGCCAAGGGGCGTAACGGGCCGTGCTCCAGTGCAACTGGACCCGATCCATGCAGCCATGCAGTCGTCGCTGACTCGCCAGGAATGCCTTGACCAGCCCGCGCCGCCCTAATCGCCAAGGGAAAGGGGCCAGCTTGGTGGCCACGGTGAGCTGGGCGCGGTGCTCCGGCTGCATCGCACTGAGAAAACGACCCAAGAGTTCTTCGCTCCGGCCATTGAGGAATCCGGTTCCATAGGAATCAGCGGTGTCCACCAGACACAACCCCCCTGCAACCGCTTGCTGGAACGTGGATTCCAGAACCGAGTCATCAAGGTCAGGGTTGTATCCCCACAGAAGCTGATTGCCCCAGGCCCAGGTTCCGAAACCGATTCCCACCACACAGCCATGGATCACTGCACGCCATGATCGCCACAGATCTGCCCCTTGCGATGACGTCCCAGCCTGCAGAGAAAAAGTCGCAGTTGCACGCAGAGCAAGCACCGTCTGCAGCGACAGACGGTGGTGATCAAGACCCCGTACTCTGCAATCACTGCCGTCGCACAGCCAGCAATGGGATCCGCTGCCTGGGAATGTGCGTGGCCGACAGCGACTACTGACCTGTGAGATCTGTCCCGATGCGGGGAATGGCAACCCCACGACAACGGAGCCGCTGGATCAGCCTGGGACTGATGGCATGCCTTGCATATCTGCAACCTGGGCATGCAGAACCCTTCGTTGGCCGCTTCGAAACCACTGGCCAAGGCTGCCGTTACACCTTGTCTGAAGGTGAGTCTGGCGATTGCCGCGTTGTTCAGATGGATGGGCGCTCAGCCACGGTTCTTGGGATCCGTTTCATCGGCCGAGGGGCGGTGAGAGGAGCAAGCCGAAGCCTCACATTTGTCGCCACGACCAGCGGACAAGGCTCTCCTCTCAGCTGTCACCTGGGACGTTGCAGGCTGTCTGCAGCCAGCTGGAGCGGCAGTGTGAGCAGTGTATCTGAAGCGGCCTACGACGCCGACGGCATCGCCGAAGGAGTTCCCAAGGCGTGGCCTGCAAAACAAGGGAGCTGCAAGCTTGAGGCACAACAGATTCGCTGCAGAGCCGATGTGGTCTCAGGAGAGCAGCTCGATGCCCAGGCCAAGCTGTGAGCCGTTATCCAACGCGATGCATTCAAAGGCGGCACCCAGATTCGAACTGGGGATAAAGGATTTGCAATCCTCTGCCTTACCACTTGGCCATGCCGCCGTCCGGGGCCTTTCCTCCCCATCCAGGGATCGTATCAGCGAGGCATCCCAGACGTTGATGGTGATCAGCAACGGGCACGGCGAGGATCTGATCGCGCTGCGCATTCTTGAGGCCCTTCACCGCCTTGCACCGCAGTGGCGTTTGAAAGTCATGCCTCTCGTTGGTGAGGGTCGCTGCTTTCAGCGTTCGCTTGATCAGGGATGGCTGGAGCGCATCGGCCCCTCGGCGCGCCTGCCAAGCGGAGGATTCAGCAACCAGAGCCTGCGCGGTCTCCTTGCTGATCTGCTTGGAGGGCTACCCATCATCACCATGAAGCAGTGGGCCTGCCTGAGGCAGGAGCGACGTTCAGCAACGGGAATCCTTGCCGTTGGCGATCTACTCCCGCTGCTGATGGCGTGGACATGCCGCCGGCCCTTCGCATTCGTGGGCACTCCCAAAAGCGATTACACCTGGACCAGCGGACCAGGCTCGAGCTTCAGCGACCGCTACCACGCTCTCAAGGGGAGCGAGTGGGATCCATGGGAATGGAGCTTGATGCGAGCGCGCCAATGCCGGCTGGTGGTCATGCGCGATCGGCTCACAGCCCGGGGCCTACGCCGTCATCGGGTCAACGCCGTGGCACCAGGCAATCCGATGATGGACGGGCTCATGGAGAGCGCTCCTCCAATCGCCCTCGAGCGATGCCGGCGGATACTCCTGCTTTGCGGCAGCCGAATGCCAGAGGCCCTTCGCAACTTTCGGCGCTTGCTGACCTGCCTCATCCACCTTCCGAGCCCGGTGCCCCTTGCTGTGATGGCAGCCCTTGGATCTGCGCCCACAGAGTCAGACCTGACCGACACCCTGCAGCACTTGGGATTTCGGCGCTGCCCTCCCCCCAGCAGCAGCTTGGAGGCAGACCAGTGCTGGGTCCGGGGCCCCTTACTGCTGCTGCTTGGCAGCGGTCGGTTCGAACGTTGGGCCTCCTGGGCTGAGGTGGGCGTCGCCACTGCAGGCACAGCCACAGAGCAGCTCGTTGGCCTCGGGAAACCGGCTCTGTCTCTTCCTGGTCCTGGGCCGCAGTTCACCCGTGGCTTCGCCTCCAGGCAGAGCCGCCTGCTGGGTGGTGCTGTTCAGGCTTGCGCCAGCGACAGCGACTTGTCTCAACAGCTGGGATCCCTGCTTGAGAACCACACGAAACGCCAGGAGCTCGGGCAACGGGGGCGGCAGCGCATGGGCTCTTCAGGCGGAAGTGAAGCGATCGCTCGCGCCGTGATCCGCGCGCTCGCCCCCGGAGGTTGATACTGATTGCACCACTGAGGCAGTTCTGCCCCTCCCTCTCCGCCATGGCCGCGATTCAGGATCACAACTATCTGAGGCTGTGCGCGGAACTGGCAAGCTGCCTGAGCATCAGCCAGTCCGCAGCACGTCGAAGGGTGGAACACGAGGCGGCGCGGTCAGGTGCAAGAGACCTTCAGGCCCGTCTCCAGGTGGCCTCCAATCTGCTGGCGCAGGCCCAGAACGAAGCCAGCTCTGGAGAAGCACTGGACCAGTTGCTAGAGGCGCAACCCATCGATCAGCACTTCATGCTCGAAGACTGATCCCCATCCCAAGATCAGTGCTCGAAGGTGTTCACAAAACGGAAGCGGTCGAGATCCGACATCACAGGAATGCACTGGAAGCAGCTTTGAGCCAGCTCCCAGCGTCCTTCGCGGCGCAACATGACCTCTAACTGCCGCCGGGCGGGGAGCAGATAACGGGCATCGTTGGCTGCATAGGCCAATTGAACATCCGTGAGTTCATCCACCCGCCCCCAATCGCTGCTTTGCGCCTGCTTATCGAGCTCGACCCCCACCAGCTCCATCACCAAATCCTTCAGACCGTGGCGCGGGGTGTAGGTGCGAGCCAGACGGCTGCCGACCTTCGTGCAAAAGATTGGATTCACCCTGATTCCCAGCCCGGTGGCCAGGGCCGCGACATCGAACCGGGCGAAATGAAACACCTTCTCGATCGTCGCGGCTTCCATCAACGCTTTGAGACGGGGGGCTTCCGACTGCCCTAGAGCAATCCGTATGCAAGCCACCTGGTCTTTGTCATCACAGATCTGAACGAGACAAAGCCGGTCGCGACCATGGATCAGGCCCATGGCCTCGGTATCCACAGCCAGCGCTGTCGACGCGGCAAAGCGCTCCGACCACTCCGCATTGAGATCGCCATCGAGAACAACGAAGGCATGGGGCTCGCTGGGGATCTCAGCCATGGCAAACCACTCAAAACAGGCGGGACATCCACCACTTTGACCGCAGGCGGGACGAACTTCCTCCCGCCGCTTGAAAATCAAACTAAGACTGGGTTAGACAAAAATGAGACAGCTGCGGCTCATGCTTTCCCACCGCAAACCCACGCGCGCCTGCCTTGCCGACATCGAGGACTACTTCCAGCAGCCACCTCCGCAGTTCCTCGATCTTGAACTCGCGGTGTGCTGGGTTCTGGCCTGTCTTCTGCAAAACGACAGCTATCCATCAGGCCTGCTTCAGCGCCTCCAGCACGACCATCCTCAACTGCGTCTCTCCGAAACGGTTCTGCATCAGGCCGTCGACTTCCTGGAACGCCAGGAGATGCTCGATTGCTACACAAAACGCTGTCCCAGCAGGGGCCGTCCCCGTCGCATGCTCCATCTGCATCAGGACGCCCGCGATCAGGCTGAACGTCTGATGAAACCCTGGACGCGCTGGCTCCACGAGCATGCGCCGATCACCACTTAGAACGGACTTCGATGCCCTCGGCGGCTACCGATGCCCTCGCCTCAGATCTCCACCCTGCTCCTCACCCTGCTGCTGGGGATTGGCCTGATCTTCTTCCTTCGTGCTGCCAGCAAGGACCGAACCACGATTGTGGAGGTGCATTCCCCCCGTCCACCCTTGGAAGTGCTCGAGGGTCTTGATCAATGGCTCAAGCAACGGGGCTGGAATCGCCATGGAGGTGATGCCGACCGCTGCCTGCTCGAATACCGAGGCCGTGTCGAGAGCAGTTCGGCCCTTGCAATTTTGTTGTCTGTTCTCGGCACCGTGGGAGCTGGCAGTTTGGGGCTCGTCATCCGCCAGGTGAACGCTGGGCTGGGATGGTGGCCCTTGTTGATCGCCGGCTTCGGCCCCTTGGCCGGCTGGGTCTACACCCGGAGAGCTCGTCGGGAAGAGGGCCTTCAGATTCGTCTTGTTGAGACCGAAGCAAGCGAAGGCAGCACCCTGCGGCTGCAAGCCCATCGCGATGAACTGATCGCCCTTGAGCTCGCCCTGGGCGGCCCACTGCAGCTGGCCAGTGATGGCGCCCTGCTCTCGTCGCCGATCTGATCGTGACGCTCCGGCCATTGCTGCTGCCAGCTGGTCTGAGCATCACAGGACTGCTGCTTCTACTCAGCCTGGCGACAGCAGCGCGAGCACCGCGCCTGTCTGGCGACGACCTACTCACCGGGCCTCAGGTCTCGCTTGAGGCGACCTGGGTCGGGCGTCGCCGCGAACGCGAGGATGTGGCGATCCTGGTTCTGGCCGGTCACGCCGACTCCCAGGGCATCGAGGGGGCCGGCACCTCAGGAGCCGCCGTTGACCGCCGCGGTGCTGCACCCATGGATCCACGCATGCGCGATGAGCTCTTCTGGAACCGGAAGATCCGCGATGCCGTGGTGCGCCAAGGGCAGGCACGCTGCCTCCGGATCAGCGGTTACGAACCGAATGCACTGACGATCCGCGACGAAAACGATCCGCGCACCAACTGGTCCGTTGGTCGTCGCCACCACAAGGCCGGTGGTTATGCCCTTGAAATCCACTTCGATGCCTACGGCCCGGACGGGTATGGCTCCGGGCTGATCCCCAACCTGAACAAAGAACCAAGCCGCATCGATGAAAGCCTGGCCCTGAACTTCGGTCGCTACCCCCTGCAATTCCGGGGAGGCCTCGGTGCTCCAAAACGGGGGATCAGCATCTTGGAGATCGGCAAGCTTGAGGGAAACCTCGAGGCCCGTCTGCGCGATCCAGCCAGCCAGGAGGCTGTGATCGAAGCACTAGCCCTGCGCGTCGTTGAGGCCCTGGAGCAGGGTCTCAACGCCCAACCCCGTGCTCTCAGTTCACAGCATTGTGAGGACGGCAGCGATCCTCGAGGGAAGGATCACCGAACCAGTCCTGCGGACGGGTAAAGAGATCGGTGAGCAACGCTTCCCTGGAACCTGGAGCTGCCTGGTAGCCATACTCCCAGCGAGCCAGAGGCGGAAGCGACATCAGAATCGACTCCGTGCGCCCGTTCGTCTGCAACCCGAAAATCGTGCCCCGGTCCCAGACAAGGTTGAACTCCACATAGCGACCACGGCGGTAGAGCTGGAACTGGCGTTCACGATCTCCGTAGGCCATGCCGTTCCGCCTCTCAATGATGGGCGCGTAGGCAGGAAGGAAAGCTCGGCCATTCGCCCCAGCCAGCGAAAACAGCTGTTCCCAGCTCAGAGGCACCGCACCGATCTGGGAAGCCTTCTGCGCCGCAGGCCCCTCAGGATCCTGCCCCCGGTAAAGACGACCGGAACCGTCTTGGTAGTCGTAAAAAATCCCTCCCACTCCCCGGGTTTCCTGGCGGTGCTTGAGGAAGAAGTACTCATCACACCAGGGTTTGAACACCTGATAGAGACGCTCATCCACCGAATCGCATGCCTGCTGATGGGTGCGATGGAAGTGACGGGCATCCTCCAGGAAGGGATAGAAGGGAGTGAGATCAGCGCCGCCTCCAAACCACCACACCGGACCGGCCTCGAAATAGCGGTAGTTGAGGTGAACCGTTGGCACAAACGGATTCCGGGGGTGCAGAACCATGGAGGTTCCCGTGGCAAACCAGGGGTGCCCCTTGGCCTCAGGGCGCTGCTTGAGAATGGAGGGGGGAAGCTCTTGACCCTGAACCTCGGAGAAATTCACCCCCCCCTGCTCAAAGATCCGGCCTTCGCGCATCACGCGGGAGCGACCGCCGCCGCCCTCAGGCCGAACCCAGCTCTCCTCTTGGAAGCGGCCAGAACCATCGATCTGCTCCAGGCCGGCACAAATCTCATCCTGAAGCGCCATCACAAGCGACCGCGCCCGCTCCCGGGAGTCAGCAGGAGGGCGTTCCCCGGGGACCACGGACGCCGTGGACGCTGAACCGTCCTCCGGCATCCCCCCCTTCCAACGCTTGAGCAGGGATCGGATCATGGTTGGCATCGGTGGAGAGATCCTGACCATTTCAGCCCAGTGCCACTCCCGACAAGCGTGTGTGAAGGACTGTCATGGGAGACGCCCCTAGGATCCAGCCCAATGAATGGGGCGGATGATCTCAGCGGAACAGGCCACTCAGGCGCTCAGCGACCTCCGTGATGCCGGTAGCGATCGCTCTCTACTGGACCTCGGCTGGCTTGATCAGGTGCGTGTGTCGCCACCGCGCGCCGTGATCCGACTGAACTTGCCCGGCTTCGCCCAGGGGCAGCGCGATCGCATCGTTAACGACGCCCGGACCCGTTTGCTGAGGCTCGAAGGCATCGAGGATGTGCAGATCGAAGTGGGGCAGCCTCCCTCCCAAGGCGGCATCGGTCAGGCAGGACATGGACAAGCCGCGGAACGCCAGGCCATTCCCGGCGTGAAACAGGTGATCGCCGTCAGCAGCGGCAAGGGAGGCGTGGGCAAGAGCACCGTGGCCGTCAATCTGGCCTGCGCCTTCGCCAATCAGGGACTGCGCGTCGGACTGCTCGATGCAGACATTTATGGCCCTAATGCACCCACCATGCTGGGTGTGGCCGACTGCACTCCCGAAGTCAGTGGCAGCGGCGACAACCAGTGCATGCAGCCGATCGAAACCTGCGGTGTGGCCATGGTGTCGATGGGTCTGCTGATTGAGGAGAACCAGCCGGTGATCTGGCGAGGCCCGATGCTCAACGGGATCATCCGCCAGTTCCTTTACCAGGTGAATTGGGGTGAACGGGATGTCCTGGTCGTGGATCTTCCACCAGGAACCGGTGATGCCCAGTTGTCCCTGGCGCAGGCCGTTCCCATGGCAGGCGTTGTGATCGTGACCACCCCTCAGCAGGTGGCCTTGCAGGATGCCCGGCGAGGGCTGGCCATGTTCCGACAGATGGGAATCCCAGTGCTCGGCGTGGTCGAGAACATGAGTGCATTCATCCCCCCTGATCAGCCTGAGAAGCGTTACGCGCTGTTTGGGTCGGGCGGAGGCAAGACCCTCGCCGAGGCCTTCGACGTTCCCCTGCTGGCCGAGATCCCCATGGAGATGCCGGTTCAAGCTGGAGGAGATCAGGGTTTACCGATCACACGGGCCAAGCCCGACTCCATCAGTGCCCAACAGTTCATCGCGTTGGCCGAACGACTCTCACCCGCGGTGCAGTCCTCCCGCTGATCATGCTGACCGGACTCGGCTCCAGCGGACAAAGGCTCTTCTCACCGTCGGGTAACCGGCGCCGCCGGGCCCGTGACCGGGACTGGATTCTCTGGGGGATCCCCCTGGCCATGATCGCCGTGGCCGGTCTCCTGATCGCCAGCACCCAGCGCCAGGCCAACTACGCCAACTGGTACCAACACTGGGTCACCGCAGGGGTGGGCGTTGGGATTGCGCTTCTGCTCGCAAGGATGTCGATGCTGAGGCTCAAACCCTTGCTCGTGCCGATCTACGGAGCGACGGTGATCAGCCTCGTGGCCGTGCGCATGATCGGGACGACGGCGCTTGGAGCGCAGCGCTGGATCAGCATCGGCGGCGTGCATGTGCAGCCATCAGAGTTCGCCAAGCTGGCCGCGATCCTTCTTCTGGCCGCAGTGCTGGATCGCCACCCAGTGGAACGGCCGGTGGATCTGCTTCGACCACTCGCCGTGATCTCACTTCCTTGGCTTCTGGTGTTCATCCAGCCCGATCTCGGCACGTCTCTGGTGTTCGGCGCTCTGCTGCTCACGATGCTGTACTGGTCAGGGATGCCATTGGAGTGGTTGGTCCTGCTGCTCTCACCGCTGGTGACAGCGTTGCTCGCCGGCCTTTTCCCCTGGGGATTGGCTGCCTGGATTCCCCTGACCCTCGTGATCGCCTATCGATCTCTGCCTTGGAAACGGGTGGCACTCGTCCTCGTATCCCTGGTGCAGGGGGCCTCCGCATTGATCACTCCCTGGCTTTGGCAAAACGGATTGCAGGACTACCAGCGGGATCGTTTGGTGCTCTTTCTCGATCCCACAAAAGACCCCCTCGGGGGTGGCTATCACTTGCTCCAGAGCACCGTGGGGATCGGATCCGGGGGACTGCTCGGCACCGGACTCCTTCAGGGACAGCTCACCAAATTGCGTTTCATCCCAGAACAACACACCGATTTCATCTTCAGTGCATTGGGAGAGGAAACCGGCTTTCTCGGCACGGTTCTCGTTGTGGTGGGCTTCATGCTGCTGATGTGGCGCCTCCTCCAAGTGGCGGGCAGAGCACGCTCGGATTTCGAATCACTGGTGGTGATCGGAGTCGCCACCATGATCATGTTCCAGGTGGTGGTGAACATCTTCATGACCATCGGCCTTGGCCCCGTCACCGGGATCCCCTTGCCGTTCCTGAGTTATGGACGCAGCGCCATGGTCGTGAATTTCATCGCATTGGGGCTGTGTCTATCGGTGGCTCGCCGCTCAAGGCGCGCCTTGATCCGGTGACGGACACCAGCACGCCACTGCAGGCCATCCATCAGCTGATGGCCGAGGGAGTGCCCACAGGCAAGGCGGATGATGCCCACGCGCGACGTCTGTGGTGGGGAGCGCTCGAGGTTCTGCAGCAGCGGTTGCTCAGCGCTGACCCCAGCTGGGAAGGGGTATGGATCGCCGCTCCCCTGCCGGCTCTCTACGCGCCCGAGCTGCTGCAGCGATACCGGGGCTGGGTGTGGGCACCCGAGGCGCTCACCCTTCTCAACGATCTCCAGAGCAGCACACTGCTGCCCTCCGATCTGATCAGCGCACCGACGGGTGTGGCGGAAGCACCGCTCCTCAGCCACCGCTTCCAACGCATGACTCTCTGTGCCGAGGACAGCCAGGATCCGTTCTTACTGGTGATCACCAGCAAGCTGCAAATCGCGCTGGCCCTGCAGGGCCAGGAGGGAGAGCGCAGGCTTCTGATGCGCAGCGAACCCAGCCTTCTCACGCGGATCCTGGCCCTGGTGGAGCAGAGGCTCAGAGAAGAAGATCAGGCCCAGGCCAAGAGTCTTCATCAAGCACTCAACGACCTTGGCCCGCTTCAAAGCAGCGGGGATTTCGCGCTTCAATTTTGGCCAGACCTAGCGCAGCGGCTGGCGTCGATGGCTCCCACCGTGACGTTTCAAACCGCCCATGAGCCCCCTGAGGCCACGCCTCAGGCGCACGCCTCAGGCGACATCGATGCCGAACTCTCCTTGCTGGAAGCGATCGCCCATGAGGTGAGAACACCCTTGGCGACCATCCGCACGCTGATCCGCTCGCTTCTCCGCCGCCGCGACCTGCCCATGAAAGCGATGGAGCGTCTTCAGCAAATTGACACTGAATGCAGCGAGCAGATCGATCGCTTCGGGCTGATCTTCCAAGCGGCGGAACTGCAGAGGCAACCCGAAGGTCCATCGCCGTTGGCCCGCACCGATCTCGGAGCGATGGTGCGCCTGTTATCGCCCATCTGGACCCAGCAACTCAAACGCAGAGGTGTGGGCTTTGCGATGACCATCGCCGACAGCATGCCGCTTGTGCTGAGCGACCCCGGCCGCCTGGAGCCCATGCTTGGAGGCCTGGTGGATCGCTGCAGCCGCAGCCTTCCGCCGGGAAGCAAGCTGCTTCTGACCCTGCAACCTGCAGGAGCACGCCTCAAGCTCCAACTCATTTCCCATACCCCGGAGCAGATTGCATCGCAAATGGTCGAACCAGTGCAGCAGGAGCGCTTGGGGCCTGTTCTGAGCTGGAACACCAACACCGGCAGCCTGCAGCTCAGCCAAACAGCGACCCGACGGTTGCTGGAAAGCCTCGGGGGGCGAGTCACCCAACGCCGGGACCGAGGACTCACGGTGTTCTTCCCAATCGCGGAACAATGTTGACGGGTGTGAAGTTTCCAGGCCTGTAGGGCGATCAGAGCGGAATCACGGTGCTACTTTCCAGCCGTAAAGGCATGCCGATTTCGCGAGGACAGCCATGACAGCAACGGCGTTGAACGGACAGCTTCCCCAGTTCATCGGCAGCACCGGAGGTCTTCTCAACTCCGCCGAGACCGAGGAGAAGTACGCCATCACCTGGACGAGCAACAGTGCCCAGGCCTTCGAACTTCCCACCGGTGGCGCCGCCATGATGAATGCCGGTGAAAACATCATGTATTTCGCCCGCAAGGAGCAGTGCCTGGCTCTCGGCACCCAGCTGCGGACCAAGTTCAAGCCCCGGATCGAGGACTACAAGATCTACCGGATCTTCCCCGGTGGTGACACTGAGTATCTCCATCCCAGCGATGGCGTGTTCCCTGAGAAGGTCAATGAAGGTCGGGCGATGGTGGGCCACAATCCCCGCCGCATTGGCCAGAACACCAACCCCGCCAACATCAAGTTCAGCGGACGCAACACCTTCGACGCCTGAATCAGCTGAAAAGCTTGATCCCTTCATGCGGTCGGTTCGACCGGCATGATGGCTCGCGGTCGGTTCGACATTCCTGTTCATGCTCACACCCGACCGCACTGCATTTCTGGAAGCCGTTGCATCCGGTTCCACGTTGATTCCCGTCGCCAGCAGCTGGCCTGCGGATCTGGAGACACCCCTCACCACCTGGTTGAAAGTGGGCGAGGGGCGTCCCCCTGGAGTTCTGCTCGAATCCGTCGAGGGAGGCGAAACCCTCGGGCGTTGGAGCGTGGTGGCATGCAACCCGCTCTGGACACTTTCCGCCCGGAAAGATCGTCTGCAACGGATCTGGAGGGATGGCCGGGAAGAGACATTCTCAGGCAATCCCTTCGACACCTTGCGCGCGTGTCTTGCGCCCTACAAGCCGGCCACCTTGTCGGGACTGCCACCGCTCGGCCAGCTCTATGGCATGTGGGGCTATGAACTGATCCGCTGGATTGAGCCCTCGGTGCCGGTCCATCCCAATGATGGGGAGGGTCCGCCGGAGGGACTGTGGATGCTGATGGACAGCATTCTCATTTTTGATCAGGTGAAACGGCTGATCACAGCCGTGGCCTACGCCGATCTGTCGGGAGAGCACAACGCTTTTGCCGACCCAGAGGCCGCATGGGGCGATGCCATCCAGCGCATCCAAGCCCTGAAAAACTCCATGGCCGAGCCGCTTCCCCCTGTGCGCCCGCTCGACTGGACACCCAGCCAAGGGGACACACCCTCGACATCCAGCAATCGAACCCAGGATGACTTCCAACAGGCGGTTCTCAAGGCCAGGGAGCACATCGCCGCTGGAGATGCCTTTCAGCTGGTGATCAGCCAGAAACTCAGCACGGAGATCGACCACCCCCCCCTTGATCTCTACCGAAGCCTGCGCATGGTGAATCCATCGCCCTACATGGCGTTTTTCGATTTCGGCGACTGGCAGCTGATCGGATCCAGCCCTGAGGTGATGGTCAAGGCCGAACCTGATCAAGGAGGGATCCGCGCTGTCCTGCGACCGATTGCAGGAACAAGGCCCCGGGGAAGCAATGAACTGGAAGATCGCAGTCTTGAGGCGGAGCTGCTCGCTGACCCCAAAGAACGTGCTGAACACGTGATGCTTGTTGACCTCGGGCGCAATGACCTCGGCCGCGTCTGCGTTCCCGGGTCAGTGAGCGTGCGCGAGCTGATGGTGATCGAGCGCTACTCCCATGTCATGCACATCGTCAGTGAGGTGGAGGGTCGACTGGCTCCGGGCAACGACATCTGGGATCTGCTGATGGCGTCCTTCCCTGCTGGAACCGTGAGCGGAGCTCCCAAGATCAGGGCGATGCAACTCATCCATGAGCTTGAACCCGACCCACGCGGCCCCTACTCCGGTGTTTACGGATCGGTCGATCTGGCGGGAGCTCTGAACACCGCCATCACCATCCGCACGATGGTTGTGAAGCCCAACCAAGACGGCGGATGGACCCTTGAGGTGCAGGCCGGAGCCGGCATCGTTGCAGACTCCAAACCCGAGGCCGAATACCAGGAAACCCTGAATAAAGCCCGAGGCATGCTGACCGCACTGGCCTGCCTCGAGGGCGCCGGGTCATGACGAACAATCGTTTGCTCAAGGGCTTTGAGGTTGAGCTGTTCACGGGGCATCCCGATGGTCGCAACGTCGGGATCGCAGCCGAAGCCAGCCAGGAACTCGCAGGTTTCGTCACGGAGCCTGATCACCGCAACCTCGAATACATCACAGCTCCGCAATCCGACTACGGACCGCTCACCGAGGCGCTGCTCGCACCACGACGCACCCTGAGGACTTGGCTTCAACCGAGGGGCCTGACCTTGCTCCCCGGCAGCACCCTCAGCCTGGGAGATACGACACGATTCGAGCGCTCAGATCCATCCAATCCCTACCACGATCTGATCGAAGCCACCTACGGCACGGATGTGGTGACAGCCAGCATCCACATCAACCTGGGAATCGAGTCGCCTCAGGACCTGTTCAAGGCCTTACGCCTCGTGCGTTGTGAAGCGGCGCTGATGCTCGCTCTTAGTGCCAGTTCTCCGTTTCTCAATGGCGACATCACCGGAGCCCATTCCCAACGCTGGATGCAGTTCCCCCTCACGCCCGCCCGTGTCCCCTTGTTCGTGGATCATCAGCACTTCATTCGCTGGACAGAGGAGCAAATCGCTGCCGGGACGATGCACAACGTTCGCCATCTCTGGACATCGGTACGCCCCAACGGTCCCGATCGTCCCCACCAACTCAATCGGCTGGAGCTGCGTATCTGCGATCTGATCACCAACCCGGCCCACTTGCTGGCGATTACCACCCTGCTCGAACTCAGAATTCAGCAGATCCTCCGTGATCCCTCCGCTCACGACCCCATGACCAAGAGCGCGTTGAGCCTTGACGAGCTCGAGCAGCTCAGCGTTAACAATGACCGCGCCGCGGCCCAGGCAAGCCTCGAGGCCACTCTTCATCACTGGGAAGACGGCCGGCCGCTCCTGTGCCGAGAGTGGGTGCTGACGTTGATCGAATCTGTCGAGCCCCTGGCAGCGGACCTGCACCTGAGCGACCGACTCAAGCCCCTGACCACCATTCTTGATCAGGGAAATCAAGCCATGCGTTGGCTGGCCGCCATTCGCGATGGTGCCTCGATTCAGAGCGTGCTCAGCGACAGCATCAACGCCATGGAAACCGAGGAATCCCCGCTTGGTTCCACCCCAGGCCATCACGCTTTGGGATGATCATGACGGTTTCTGATCCCGGCGGGTCTTCGATGTCCTCCTCCTCCGCAATCACTCCTGAGAGCGAGCAGGCCATGGCCGCGGTCAACGACGCCCCTGTCGGTGGACAACTCCTGCAGCAACGACTGGCCCTGGTCGAGGACCTCTGGCAGACCGTTCTGCGCAGTGAGTGCCCAGCCGAGCAGGCGGAGCGCTTGCTGCGCATGAAACAACTCAGCGACCCGGTCCTTCCCGAGGGAAACGCCGTGAGCAGTGATGCTTTGGTGTCGCTGATCAGGGACATGGACCTGTCGGAAGCGATCGCTGCCGCTCGGGCCTTTTCCCTCTATTTCCAACTGGTGAACATCCTCGAGCAGCGCATCGAGGAAGACGGGTATCTGGAGAGCATCGTCCGTTCCCAGGACACAGCGGAACAGATCAACCCGTTCACCCCTCCCCTGGCCACCCAGACAGAACCCGCAACCTTTCGGGAACTGTTTGAACGTCTGCGCCGACTGAACGTCCCCCCTGCCCAGCTGGAGACGCTGCTCCAGGAGCTCGATATCCGCCTGGTCTTCACCGCTCACCCCACCGAGATCGTCCGTCACACCGTCCGCCACAAGCAGCGCCGCGTGGCAAGCCTTCTGCAGCAGCTCGAAGCCCAGACTGAATCCAGCACCTTTGAAGCGGGAACGATCCGCCTTCAATTGGAGGAGGAAATCAGGCTGTGGTGGCGCACTGATGAGCTGCACCAGTTCAAGCCCTCGGTGTTGGATGAGGTCGATTACGCCCTGCACTACTTCCAGCAGGTGCTGTTCGATGCCATGCCCCAGCTGCGTCGCCGCCTCTCCTCGGCACTGGCCAGCAGCTACCCGGATGTGCAACTGCCGCCGTCGTCCTTTTGCACCTTCGGATCCTGGGTTGGATCCGATCGCGATGGCAATCCATCGGTCACGACCGACATCACCTGGCGAACAGCCTGTTATCAGCGCCAGCTGATGCTGGAGCGTTACGTGAGCGCGGTTCAGGGGCTTCGCGACCAGCTGAGCATTTCCATGCAATGGAGCCAAGTCAGCGCCCCACTTCTTGAATCCCTGGAAATGGATCGGTTGCGATTCCCGGAGGTGTACGAAGAGCGGGCCACCCGCTACCGCCTTGAGCCTTACCGTCTCAAGCTGAGTTTTGTGCTTGAGCGGCTGCGCCTCACGCAGATCCGCAACCAGCAGCTTGCGGAAGCCGGTTGGCGTGCTCCAGCGGATGGACTGCTGAGCTCCAACCCCGAGGCACCGCAGAGTGAATCGCTTCACTACGGATCTGTGGCCGAGTTCCGCAGTGACCTTGAACTGATTCGCACGAGTCTGGTCAGTACAGACCTCACCTGCGAACCCCTCGACACGCTGCTCACCCAGGTGCACATTTTCGGGTTCAGCCTTGCCGGTCTGGACATTCGCCAGGAGAGCACCCGCCACAGCGATGCTCTCGATGAAGTCAGTCGCTATCTCAACCCCGACCAGGCCTACGGGGATCTGAACGAACAGGATCGCGTGCAGTGGCTGCTTCAGGAGCTGCAGACCCGCCGCCCCCTGATCCCACCCTCGGTGAGCTGGTCACCAACAACGGAAGAAACCGTTGATGTGTTCCGAACCCTGCATCGCCTGCAGGACGAATTCGGCAGTCGAATTTGCCGAACGTATGTGATCTCCATGAGCCACAGCGTTTCGGATCTGCTCGAGGTGCTGCTCCTTTCCAAGGAGGCAGGGCTGGTGGAACCGTCTGCAGGCCATGCCGACCTGCTGGTGGTTCCGCTCTTTGAAACCGTGGAGGATCTCCAGAGAGCCCCAGAGGTGATGGAAGAGTTGTTCCAGACACCGCTTTATCGCAACCTTCTTCCCAGGGTTGGCAGCCAGGGCCAACCCTTGCAGGAGCTGATGCTCGGGTATTCCGATAGCAACAAGGATTCGGGCTTTCTCTCCAGCAACTGGGAGATTCACAAAGCACAGATTGCCCTTCAGGACCTTGCAGCGAGGAACGGCGTGGCCCTGCGGCTGTTCCATGGACGTGGTGGTTCAGTGGGCCGGGGAGGGGGACCTGCCTACCAGGCGATCCTGGCGCAACCCAGCGGCACGCTCCAGGGACGCATCAAAATCACGGAGCAAGGGGAAGTTCTCGCCTCCAAGTACAGCCTGCCTGAACTCGCTCTCTACAACCTTGAAACAGTGAGCACCGCCGTTGTGCAGAACAGCCTGGTCACCAACCAACTGGATGCCACTCCCAGCTGGAACGATCTGATGGCGCGACTGGCGCGTTGCTCAAGACGCCACTACCGCGCGTTGGTGCACGACAACCCCGATCTGGTCGCCTTCTTCGAGCAGGTGACGCCAATCGAGGAGATCAGCAAGCTGCAGATCTCCAGCCGGCCCGCCCGGCGCAAGACCGGAACGCGGGATCTCTCCAGCCTGCGGGCCATTCCCTGGGTGTTTGGCTGGACCCAGAGCCGCTTTCTCCTCCCCAGCTGGTTTGGCGTCGGCACAGCTCTGCATGAAGAGCTTGTGAACGACCCCGATCAGATGTCGTTGCTGAGGACCCTCCACCAGCGCTGGCCTTTCTTCAGGATGCTGATTTCCAAAGTGGAGATGACCCTCTCCAAGGTGGATCTCGATCTGGCCCGTCACTACGTGACCAGCCTGGGGAGTGCCGATCATCGTGAAGCGTTCGACGGCATCTACACGACCATCGCCGAGGAATACAGCCTCACCCACCGGCTGGTACTGGAGATCACAGGGCAAGAACGACTGCTGGATGCCGATCCAGCCCTCCAGCTCTCCGTGGATCTGCGCAACCGCACCATCGTGCCCTTGGGATTTCTGCAGGTCGCCCTGCTGCGCCGATTACGGGACCAGAATCGTCAACCGCCCATGAGCGAATCTCCTAGCGACGGCGACGGCCGCACGTACAGCCGAAGCGAACTTCTGCGTGGTGCCCTTCTCACGATCAATGGCATTGCCGCAGGCATGCGCAACACCGGGTGATTGGCTTTGCTTCCCTTCCGTCGACAGCCCGCAGCCCCAGCCCTCAAGGAGGGGTATTCCTTAAAACTCGACCACATCCCCGATGGAGCCACCATCAATAGGCTGCTTCAGGCCTGCGGTGATGCGATCCACCCCGAGGAGCGCTGGTCACTCGCCCTGAGCCGCAGTTTCTGGGTGATGACCATCCTGGACAACGATCATGCGCTGGCCGGGTTTGTCCGCGCCACGACCGATCAGGCCTTGAATGCCAACCTCTGGAATCTCGCAGCGCGGCCAGGACCGGATCAGGTCCATTTGGTTGAGGTGCTTGTGCACCGATCCCTCGCCGTTCTGCGCCGAGATCTTCCGGGCTGCAGCATCTCCATTTCGGCGCCTCCCCAGGCTCTCAATGCACTGAAAAACCATGGATACATCCTCGATCCAGGAGGCATCCGAACCATGGGATTGAGGCTCCGATCGCCGGTGGAGCCTGAAGAATCACGAGCATGGAGGGATTCGAACCCCCGACCCTCAGAACCGGAATCTGATGCTCTATCCAACTGAGCTACATGCCCCCGCGGCAGTTGGGAGAACAACCACGATTTGGTTACCTTAGCGACACGTCGCACCCTTACCGATTCGGCTTCTCCAGCTCGAACTGCAGGAGTTCCGCAACCACTGCCACCTGCAGCTGGAGATTGAAGCGCCGCGTCTGCTCGTGATCGGCAGCAACGGCATCGGCAAATCCAACCTGCTGGAGTCAGTGGAACTGCTGGGGAGTTTGCGCTCTCACCGCAGCAGTCAGGATGCGGATCTGATCCACTGGGACGCTTCAAGGGCTCTGTTAAGAGCGTCCTGCGTGGATGACACCGAGGTTGAGCTGGAGCTTCGCCGCCGCGGTGGCCGTCAGGCACGACGCAATGGCAAGGTGCTGCAGCGTCAGATGGATCTGATTGGCCCTTTGCGCTGTGTGGGCTTCAGCGCCCTGGATCTTCATCTCGTGCGTGGAGAACCGGCCTTAAGACGCCATTGGCTTGATCGGGTCGTGTTGCAGCTGGAGCCGGTCTACGCCGAATTAATCGGGCGATACAACCGACTTCTACGCCAGCGCAGCCAGTTCTGGCGACGAGGGGGAGGCGGAACCAGCGTGGAGCACCAGGCGCTCCTGGACAGTTTCGACATTCAGATGGCCCTGGTCTGCACGCGGATCCATCGCCGCCGCCGCCGGGCGCTGTCGCGGCTCGAACCCCTGGCAGCGACCTGGCAGTCCCGCTTGAGCAAGGGCCATGAACAACTGGAGCTCCGCTACAGCCCGGGGAGCGTGTTGGAAGGAGAGGAGGCCGAAGAGCCCTGGCGACTCGCAATCGAACAGCAGCTGCACCGCCAACGCAGCGAAGAGGAACGGCTTGGCAGCTGCCGGGTCGGCCCCCATCGCGATGAAATCGACATGCTGCTGAATGGCACTGTCGCCCGGCGCTTCGGTTCATCAGGTCAACAGCGCACCCTGGTGCTGGCTCTGAAACTGGCGGAACTGGAATTGGTCGGAGAGCTCTGCGGCCATCCGCCGCTCCTGCTGCTCGACGATGTGTTGGCGGAATTGGATCCGCAGCGCCAACTGGCCTTGCTGGAAGCGGTGGGTGACACCCATCAGTGTCTTGTGAGTGCCACCCATCTCGATGCCTTTGAAGGCGAATGGCGCCAACGCTCGCAGATTCTCAATGCTGATCATTTGAGAAACGGCTTGAGAAACAGCTAAAGTGGATAGCTGTTTTCTTTTGCATCCTGATGGAGCAGACCCTGTCATGCCTGCATCCCAACCCGGGATGGGACAACGCACAGACCCATACGCCTGCCAGTGCCCCGATTGACAGTGCCACCGACATGGTGGGCAAGCACTGCATTCTCGAGCTCTACGATTGCGACAAAAGCAAGCTCGACGACGAAGCTTTTTTGAGAACCACCATCACGACCGCTGCGAAGCGTGCTGGTGCCACTCTTCTCAATCTCATCACCCATCGATTCGAGCCACAGGGCGTCACCGGACTGGCTCTTCTGGCGGAATCTCACATCTCCATCCACACCTGGCCTGAAACCGGATACGCGGCTGTGGATGTTTTCACGTGTGGCGATCACACCATGCCTGAAAAGGCTTGCCAGCACCTTCGTGACGAGCTCAAGGCCATGAACCACGCCTTACGGAGCTTTTTGCGGGAAACGCCGTCTGCTGTGGCAGAGGTCGAACGCACGCCGGAGTGCACGCCTCGCTAAGGCTGGCGCGGCCAACCCATGTTGGTGTGTGGAGATCTCAGCGCATGCTCGCCATGCGGTTGAGCTTTCCGCTCACCAGCCCTTCGAGATCAATGCTCACCGAGGTGAACCCCAGAGCCAAGAAGTCCTGAACCAGGTCGCGGCGCAGCGGTTCCTCGAGAAGCTCACCAAGCCGGGTGGTGGGCACTTCAATGCGCGCGGCGAGCCCCTGCGCACGAACGCGCACCCGCGGAAACCCTCGAGCAATCAACAACGCTTCCGCCGCTCCGACCAGCTTCAGTCTTTGGTGGGTGATCACCTCTCCGTAGGGGAATCGCGACGCAAGACAGGGCTGGGCCGGTTTGTCCCACCAGGGAAATCCAAGCGCTTTGGAGAGTCGCCGGATCGTTGCTTTGTCGATCTGGAGTTCGGCCAATGGTGATCGCACGCCAGCCTGACGGGCCGCCTCAATACCAGGCCGGTGGTCTCCGAGGTCATCGAGATTCACGCCGTCCACCACAAGCGCGCCGTCAGCGGCTCTGGCGATGTCTTTGAGGTGGTGATGCAGTTCCCGCTTGCAGGCAAAGCAGCGATCTGTTGGATTCGATCTGTAATCCGGATCATCCAATTCCCTGGTTTCCACCTCCAGATGGCGAATCGCGAGCCAGCGGGCCTGGAGTCGCGCCTCCTCCAGCAGATGGGGCGCAAGCGATGGGGACACTCCGGTCACTGCAAAGGCATGGTCATCCAATTGTTCGCAGGCAATGGCCGCGACGAGGGTGCTGTCCACTCCGCCGGAGTAAGCCACACAAACCCTTCCTGCGGCACGAAGCAGCCCGCGCAGAGCTTCGAGGCGATCCTGATCACCCCGGGCCAGGGACTCCAATGGACGGAAGCGCGTTTCGGCCACTGAAGAACGCAGGAATCTCAGTATGCTCCGATCGTACGCAGCGCCATCTCGAAGACGTCGATGGACGCAACACGCTCATCCGAGACCTCTGGAGGTGCCCGCCGGCGCAGCAACCGCGGCATTGGCATCGTCACTGCAGCCGACAGCAGGGAGCGCAGTCTTGGCCAGCTGCACGTGTATGACGGCGACGGCAAGGGCAAGAGCCAGGCGGCGCTTGGCGTCGTGCTGCGCACGATCGGCCTGGGCATCTGCGAGCAGCGCCGCACCCGCGTTCTGCTGCTGCGATTTCTCAAGGGACCAGGACGGGCCTATGACGAAGACGCGGCCATCGAAGCGCTGCAACAGGGTTTTCCCCATCTGATTGACCAGGTGCGAACGGGTCGCGCCGACTACTTCAATGCCGAAGAAGCCACCCGTTTTGATCAGCAGGAGGCGCAACGGGGCTGGGACATTGCCCGTGGCGCCATTGCCAGCGCGCTGTACTCCGTCGTGGTGCTCGACGAACTCAATCCCGTTCTGGATCTCGGTCTGCTCGAGATCGACGATGTGGTGCAAGCCCTCTCATCCCGTCCGGAGGGAATGGAAATCATCGTGACCGGCCGTGGAGCACCAAGACCTCTGATCCAGATTGCCGATCTGCATTCAGAAATGCGTGCCCATCGTCGGCCTTCAGACGACAACCAGTCTGTGGTGCCCTTCAGCACTCCCGGGGGGATTGAGATCTACACCGGTGAAGGCAAGGGCAAATCCACCAGCGCCCTCGGCAAAGCCCTGCAAGCCATCGGTCGCGGCATCAGCCAAGACAAGAGCCATCGCGTGCTCATTCTGCAATGGCTCAAAGGGGGCAGCGGCTACACCGAAGATGCCGCGATTGCAGCCTTGCGCGAGAGCTACCCCCATCTGGTGGATCACCTGCGTTCAGGCCGCGACGCCATCGTCTGGCGCGGTCAACAGCAGCCGATCGACTACGTGGAAGCGGAGAGGGCCTGGGAAATCGCCCGTGCAGCCATCGCCAGTGGTCTTTACAAAACCGTGATTCTCGATGAGCTCAATCCAACCGTTGATCTTGAGCTTCTGCCCGTGGAGCCGATCGTGCAGGCGCTGCTGCGCAAGCCTGCGGAAACAGAGGTGATCATCACTGGCCGCTGCAAACATCCCCCGGCCTATTTCGACCTCGCCAGTGTTCACTCCGAGATGGTCTGCCACAAGCATTACGCCGAGCAAGGAGTGGATCTCAAACGTGGAGTCGACTACTAGAGCTCAATAGCGGGGCACCGAAGCGTCCACCTCCTGACTCCAGGCGTCGATTCCCCCCGTCACATTCACCGCTTGGATTCCAGAGCGCGTCAAATGGTCAACGGCCTTGGCCGATCGCCCGCCCAGCTTGCAGTGCACGTACACAACACGTCCGGATGCGAGCGAACGGATCGCTTCGATGGCGTCACCCGATTCGATCGACGCCAGGGGAAACAGCTGGGATCCCTGAATGACCGCTACGTCAGCCTCAGCCTGCTGACGAACATCCAGGAGCAACAGGTCGGCTCTCTCCTCGAGCAACGCCTTGAGCTCACGCACTGAGATGCTGTTCACGATCTTGGACTCCTCGCCCTCGACAGGACGTTCAGGATTGCAGAACTGCTCGTAGTCCACCAGTTGTTCAATGGCGGGCCGATGAGGGCGGCGTTCGAGGCGGAGCTCTCTGAAACGCATGCTGAGGCTGTCGACCAGCAGCAAACGCCCATCGAGGGTCTCCCCAAGACCGGTGATCACTTTGATCACTTCCGTCGCCTGCAGGAGACCGATCAGCCCGGGCATCACGCCCATCACTCCACCTTCGGCACAAGACGGCACGAGGTCCCGTGGTGGTGGCTGAGGCACAAGATCGCGGTAGTCCGGAGAGAGGGGCCCCTGGTTGAACACCGTGACTTGACCTTCAAAACGCTGAACGGAGCCATAAACGAACGGTCGGCCGAGCATCACGCAGGCGTCGCTGATCAGATACCGGGTCGGGAAATTATCCGAACCATCCACCACGAGGTCGTAGGCCCCGATCAATGAAAGAGCGTTCTCCGCCGTCAGCCTGCAGGGATGCTCGTCCACCACACAGTGATCATTGAGATCCAAAATCCTTCTGCGGGCGGAGGAGGTTTTGCACTCACCGACGGCGGCCTGGCCATGGATCACCTGCCGCTGAAGGTTGCTGAGATCGACGCGGTCATCGTCAACGATGCCGAGACGCCCGATCCCGGCCGCGGCCAGATAAAGGAGCAGTGGAGAACCGAGCCCTCCAGCGCCGATGCAGAGCACGGAGGCCGCCTTCAGACGCCTCTGACCGGCAAGCCCAAGTTCCGGCAGCGTGAGGTGGCGGGCATAGCGGCCCCGTTCTTGTGAGCTGAGTTCAGG
This sequence comes from Synechococcus sp. BMK-MC-1, assembly GCF_014279955.1. Classification (NCBI taxonomy): domain Bacteria; kingdom Bacillati; phylum Cyanobacteriota; class Cyanophyceae; order Synechococcales; family Synechococcaceae; genus Synechococcus; species Synechococcus sp. BMK-MC-1. The sequence continues at coordinate 514,948 of NZ_CP047939.1, read as the reverse complement.
CACCGAACGCGGATCCGTCATCGGAGGTGCGGCAACGACTGTTGTGAACACTCAGGCCAGTGTTACCCAACGCTGCACCCTCAGGCCCCACAAGACTCAGGGGGTGGACTTTGGCCAGTGTGGCGGGAGCGGACGCAGGCCCCGCAGTGGATCGCTCCATCCACCATCCCGCCAGGCCGCGCACACCAGCGTCGATCACCATCACCCCATCGGCAGCCGCCCAACGTCTGTCATTGCTGCTGGGGTGTGGCTCACCACCGGGATGGGAATGGGCACTCCCGACCACATGGAGTCCTCGCTGGCGCCCCCAGCGTTGCGCCGCGATCTGCTCGCGTGGATCCAGAGCGAACCGCGTCTGCCGCGACGGCCGCGGTCCATCGCCGCAGCCCGGTTGCTCCTCCAGCCCCTGAAGGCCAGGACGCCAAACGTTGCAGCAGGGCCAGACCACCCGCAGTCGCAGCTCAGAACCGCAATCGCCAAGCAAAAGGGCACACCCCTCGTTAGGGGCGACCGCATCAAGCGATCGGCGCAAAACGATCAGGCAATCCCAATCGAAGCGCAGTCGCCATGGCATTTGCGGAGGCTTGTCGATAAGGTCAGCTGGCATTAGATCCATGCCAAGGCGTCATGAGCGACGAAAGCACCACCCAGGTGAATGACACCGACGTCACAGATGCTGCCCAAGCTGGTGAGAGCGTTGACTTCGCGGAGCGGTACAAGGACATCCTGGGCAAAGTGAATGAAACCCTCGACAAAGTCGACTGGGGCCAGGCCGGCCGCATCGGCAAGGTGGTGGGCATCTTCGCAGCGGTGATCGTTGCCCAGATCCTGATCAAGGGCATTCTCGACACCATCAATCTGCTCCCGATCGTTCCCGGTCTGCTGGAGCTTCTGGGTGTGGTGGTGGTTGGCCAGTGGAGCTGGAAAAACCTCACCACCAGTGAAAAGCGCTCAGCCCTCGTCACCCGCATCCAGACACTCCGCAAGGAATATCTCGGTTGATGCGGTGCAGAGGGGGATCACATCCCCCTCGAAATCGTTAGAGAAGCGTCTTTTGAAGCCGTTTGATCACCTGGCGACATCGATCGCGGTAGCCACCTCCAAATAAATTGGCGTGATTGAGCAAGTGGTAGAGATTCAAGGCGTCGACTCGTTGCTCAAAACCCTCTGGTAGAGGCCATTCTCTGCTGTACCCCTCATAGAAACGGCGAGAAAAACCGCCGAAGAGTTGTGTCATAGCGAGATCGACCTCACGATCAGCCCACCAACTGGCAGGGTCGATCAGCAGTCCCCGTCCATCCGCCAGCACACCGGCATTGCCCGCCCATAGATCCCCATGCACCAGACAGGGTTCACAGGCATGCTGGCCAAGCCACTCCGCCAGCGGATCCAGCAGAGAAGACCAGTCGTTCGCAGGCAATGACCAGGCCCCAGCCAAACGCAACTGGGGCTCCAAGCGCAGCGCAACAAAGGCCTCACCCCAACGGGCACGCCATCCAGCCGGTTGGGGACCGAGACCGATAAAGCTGTCATCGTCCCAACCAAAGCGACCAGGGCCGTTCAACGCTGATCGCCTGTGCAGGCGGGCCAGACCTCGGCCAAGGTTGAACTGATCGCCAGTCCCCATCTCCCACCAAGGGAGCACCAAAATCCCCTGAGGCTCTAGGGGAAGCCACGCCAGCACATCCACAACCTCGACCAGGTCGCCATCGGCCCACCGGCGCAGGCAGCGCAGCCCCCGTTGCTCAGCCTCCAGCTGGGCGGGAGCGGTGACCTTCAGGAACCAAGCGGTCCCGTCACTCAGCTCTGCTCGCCAACAAGCTCCGACTTCACCACCGCCAACAGGCTCGACGGACGTCAGGCAACGCCCCCGCAACAGGTCTCTTTCCTTGGAAAGGATCTGCTCGAGCTGATCCCGCATCCACAAGCACCGGAAGGCAGCTGCCAGCATGCCGGCATGGACAGCTCCCGCGACGCGATTGTGATCGGAGGCGGCATTGCAGGCCTCACTGCCGCGGCCTTGCTGGCCCGCGAAGGGCTGTCGGTGACCCTCTTGGAAGCCCATCACCAGCTTGGAGGCTGCGCTGGAACTTTCAAGCGAGGGCGCTACACCTTCGACGTTGGCGCCACGCAGGTGGCAGGTCTGGAACCGGGTGGAAGCCATGCCCGCCTGTTCCGCCATTTGGGCCTGGAGCCACCGGCCGCGGAACGCCTCGACCCTGGCTGTGTGGTGAATCTGAATGATGGATCACCCCCCATCCACCTCTGGCATGACCCCCAACGCTGGCGGGAGGAACGGTCGCGTCAATTCCCTGGAACGGAGCGGTTCTGGGATCTCTGCAGCTGGATTCATCGCCAGAACTGGCAATTCGCCGCAGCCGACCCCGTGCTGCCCGTGCGTTCAGGCTGGGATCTGAGCCGGACGCTCAAGGCACTCACTCCCGGCAATCTCGCCTCAGCACCCCTCAGCCTGCTCACTGTTGCCGACCTTCTGAGACTCTGCGGCTGCGCCAGCAACCTTCGCTTGCGCCGTTTTCTCGACCTCCAGCTCCGGCTCTATTCCCAGCAGCCGGCCGATCAAACGGCAGCGCTCTATGGAGCCACCGTTCTGCAGATGTGTCAGGCCCCCTTAGGCCTCTGGCACCTGCAGGGATCGATGCAGAGCCTGAGCGACCAGCTCTTGCGCTCCCTTCAGCGCGATGGCGCCGAGGTGCTTCTGCGCCATCGCGCCGTCTTGATGGAGCGACAGCACAGCGGCGACAGCTGGACCGTGCAGATCGAGCAACCGGGCGGTGGGCAACGGTCCCTGCAAGCGGCCGATGTGGTGTGCAGTCTTCCGCCTCAGTGCTTGCCCTCTTTAATTCCAGACAGCAACGTGCTCGGCGCGTCCTATCGCCGCCGCCTGCAAACCCTCCACGCTCCGAGTGGGGCGCTGGTGTTCTACGGAGCCGTGCACCGGCGTGATCTTCCTGAAGCCTGTCCAGGCCATCTGCAGTGCGACTGGGACACTCCCGGATCACTCTTTCTCTCGATCAGCAGCGAGGGGGATGGCCGTGCCCCCGCTGGCGAGGCCACAGTGATCGCCAGCGTGTTCACCACCCCTGAGGGATGGCATGACTTGCCGGAAGAGACTTACCAGAAGCGCAAACAAACCGTGCTTGGGCAGATGCGCCGCGGGGTTGAAGAAGCCCTGACGCTTTCGGCCGAGGCCTGGCTGCACAGCGAATTGTCCACCCCCCGCGGCTTCGCTTACTGGACAGGTCGCCCGAAGGGCGTGGTGGGCGGACTGGGACAAAGCCCAGATCGCTTTGGTCCGTTCGGTTTGGCCAGTCGCAGTCCGATCCGCAAGCTCTGGCTCTGCGGTGATTCGATTCACCCCGGCGAAGGAACCGCAGGCGTGACTCTGTCTGCCCTGATGGCCTGCAGTCAACTGATGCAGGAACGAGGCCGGACGCTCACCCTGGCGGACTGAGCGGACCAGGCCCCTTCTCGACAAACCCCGGACGCAGGGTGCTGGTCTTGTGCAATTCATTCTCCAGCTGAGCCCAGTGGCCACTGAGGATCGCTTCCTCCAACTGTTCCAGGCTCCACCGGTATGCGGCCAAGGCCTTGAGCAGGGCTGCCGTGTTGCGGCACGCCATCGCCGTGCCGAGAGCTGGGTTGCCTCCGCCCACCCGGGTGGTGTCGGCAAACCCGCTGGACGCCAGACGGCGAGCAAGATCCAGAACCCTTGGATCCCGTTCCTCGCTGGCCGCCCTCAACAACGCAGCGCTCACCATCACGGGCAGGTGGGACACCAGTGCCACGGCCTGGTCGTGGCAAGCAGCATCGGCTGTGATCCAGTCGCTTCCAAGCCCTTCAGCCAACACTTTCACGCTGGCCAAGGCCTGAGGATCGGTCGCCGACTCAGGCGTTGCCACCCACGGGCGGCCTCGGAACAATCCCAACACCCCTGCGTCGACGCCGGACTGATCCGTACCCGCCATGGGGTGGGCCGCCACGAAGCGAGGGTGACGGTGGCGCCAGGCTTCAAGCACCGCCCCTTTCACCGACGCCACATCCGTGACAACGGCATGGGCTGGTAGCGCTTCGACCAACTGCGGCTCGGGATTGAGCAGCGCTTCGATCGGAAGCGCCAGGATCACGGTGTTGCAGTCGTTGAGACAGGACAACTGGCAACTAACTGCATCCACCAGCCCTCGCTCCATGGCTCGCGCCGCTGTGCTTTCGCGATGCACAAGACCGATCACCGGCACACCCTGCTGGCGGAGGTCGAGAGCGATCGAGCCACCGATCAGACCAAGGCCAACGACACCGACCGTTCCAAGAGCCTGCAGCCCCGTGCTCCGCTCCTCGCCCATGCCTGTTCAGCCAAGGCCACCATGTTGCTTCACCACTTGAGACCGCACGCATGATCAGGGTGAACCCTTGCTGGTCGGAAGGCTCCGTAGGGTTGGCCGATGTTGGAAGTTCAGGCCCATCAGCAGCTGAAGCATCTGCTCCGCGCGGATGCCGGGCAGTGGGAGCATCAACTGACTTTGAGTCGGCTGGTGGGCCGCAGCTTGCGCCGCCGCGATCAAACCCGGATCCAGCTCTCGGCCGGCAGCAATGAACGCTGGTGGCTGGCGCTGCTCGTTCCCCTCTGCCTTCAGAGCCGTCACACCGTGCTGGTGCTGGATGCAGCGCAACGTCAGCGCTTTCTCAGCCTGGAGCGTCCCCGCCTGCTCGAGAGCGATCTACGGCTCGGATGTTGGAGCAGCATTCACCCCCCCACAGGCGATCAACTGTGGCTGCTCACGCCCAGCCAACTGATCACGGCGTACCGCCTGGGGCACCTCCGGGACGACGACCATCTGGTGATTCCAGAAGCTGAACATCTGGCTGCACGACTCCGGGAGGCCATGGCCGTGCAGCTCGAAGCGCGCCACTGGGAAGAGCTCAGAACCGCCTTTCCGGCCACTGGCCAAGGACTTCTAGACCTGCATGAACGCTTGAGCCGGCAACTGTTTGCCCGTGGGTCCAGCCAGGGCCGTCAGCTCTCCATGCCCGACAGCGCCCTGACCAGCGTCCGCGACTTACTGCAATTGACCGGCCAGGCGCCGGAACCCTGGAATCACCTCGCCACCATGGGAGTGGACACCTGGGCGAGCTGGGCCCGACTCGACCATGAACACCTGCAGTGGCAATGGACGCTTCAGCCCCTGGAACCGCTTGAGGTCATCCGAGACCTGTTCAAGCACCGGCCTTGGACTTTGATTCATGGCGATGGGGGATGCCGCAGAGCCTCAAGCAGCGCACCTGCCGACCGTGACGATCCTGTCGTTCGCATTGATCTGCGCGAGCCGCCACGCAGTGAACCGATCCCGATCTACGCGCCCCGAAGGCAACCCCTGCCCAACACGGAGATCTACGCCAGCCATCTGCTCGATCAATGCCGGCGCCTCATCCTTGGCCGCTCGGGCCTAACAGTGGTTCTTGCTGATGACACAGCCCTGCTGCAGCGACTGGCCAGCGAACTGGCGGCGGAATTCGGGAGCAGGGTGACCCTGGATCGAGCCTGCGACAAACCCAATGGGGTGATTTGCACCACGTGGAGCTGGTGGATGACCCATCAACCAACCCTGCCTGAACCGGATCAGCTCATCACAGCCCTGCTGCCGATCGCAAGCCTGGAAGATCCACTCACTGCGGCGCGCGTGAAAGTCTTAAAAAAGCAAGGTCGCGACTGGTTCAGAGACCTACTCCTCCCGGAGGCTCTCGCGATCCTGATACCGGCCATTGCCCCTCTCAGGCGCAGTGGCGGCCGTCTGGCCATTCTGGATGGCCGGGTCCGAAGCCGCAGCTGGGGGGAGCAGGTGTTCCAGGCCCTAGAACCGTGGAGTTCACTGCAGCGGCTGCGACCAGATTGAAGAACAGCTCTAGGCTGGCTCGAGGGATAGAACAATCATGGGAGAAGCCCGCCGTCGTGCCAGCCAGGGCCTGCCGCCCCGTCAGAAAAAGATCGATCCCAAAGACTCCGAACGCTTCCTTGCCTGGCTGCCCCTAACCCGAAGCCAGGCATCGCAGTTTGTCTCGATCACCACGCGCGGCGCTTGGGTCGGCATCGGAGCGCTGGTGGTGTTCTGGGTGGTGGTGCGCTTTGTTGGCCCTACCGCGGGCTGGTGGACCCTTGCAGACACACCCTGAAAGAACCACGGGGCAGAGACGCATCGAAATCAATAGAAAACCTTTAGAATTCACTCAAGTGTTGAGTGGTTGCAATGTTTTTGCGTTTGTCAGAGCAATATCGAACGGTCGTTCAAGACCTGGTGATGAGCCTGCAGGCTCTTGCCAAAAGCCTGCAGAAACTGGGTGTCACAGCAACCTGCTACGTCTGCGACGACGGTCGTGATGGCTCTGGCGCCTCCTTCGTTGCTGAACTCGGCGATCAGCACATGGTGCGATTTCTTGTTTCCGACTTTGGAATCAGCTGGGTTGAGTCGCGCAACGGACGCGAATTGGTGAAATTCGAAGGCGCCGAAGCGATTCAGGAGCTCCAGCGCATTGCCGACAACCTTCAGGAGAGCCGCACGCAACGCAGCTCGTCCATCTCAATGCAACGGTGAACCCAGGGGGCCGTGCTCAGGCAGCCCCTTTGGTTTTGACATCGGCCTGAACCTCGGACCCTTTGGCAGCGGACTTCGTGGCCGCGGAGCGTGCAGCAGCGGCAAGGGGTCGCATGGAATTGGACGTCACTTCCGAGCCCTCGGTGAGCTTCTGTCGCACCAACGTCTCGATCGTGTCCTTGGCCTCAGGATTCTGTTCCAGCCAGCCAATGGTGTTGTCTCGCCCCTGGCCAATGTTGTCGCCTTCGTAGCTGTACCAGGCTCCTTTGCGGGTCACAACACCGGTTTCTTCGGCCAGATCCAGCAAGCATCCCAACGTGCTGATGCCACGGCCGAAAAGGATGTCGAATTCAGCGATGCGGAAGGGCGGGGCCACTTTGTTTTTGGCCACCTTCACCTTGGCCCGAATCCCGTACTCCTCGGTGCCGCGCTTCAGCGTCTGAATGCGGCGGATGTCGAGGCGCACCGAGGCATAGAACTTGAGGGCGTTACCACCGGTTGTGGTTTCCGGATTGCCATAGGTCACGCCGATTTTCAAACGCAACTGGTTGAGGAAAATCACGGTGCAACCGGATTTTCCGATGTTGCCTGTGATCTTGCGCATGGCCTGACTCATCAACCGCGCCTGGGAGCCCACGGCCAGATCACCCATCTCCCCTTCGATCTCGGCCCGAGGCGTCAGGGCCGCCACCGAGTCCACCACCACGATGTCAACGGCAGCGGAGCGCACGAGCTGATCGACGATCTCCAGGGCCATTTCGCCGGTGTCGGGCTGCGACACCAACAAATTCTCGATATCGACGCCAAGCGAAGCGGCGTAGACGGGATCGAGGGCATGCTCAGCGTCCACGAAGGCCGCCACACCGCCACGCCGCTGCACCTCGGCGATGGCATGCAGAGTCAGCGTGGTCTTACCGGAACTTTCAGGCCCGTACACCTCCACAACCCGTCCTTTGGGGTAACCACCGCCCAAGGCAAGGTCGAGGGTGAGCGCTCCGGTGGAGATGGTCTCCACCCGCATTCGGGAGGCGTCTCCAAGACGCATGATCGACCCCTTCCCGAAATTGCGCTCGATTTGCCCGAGCACGAGATTGAGCGCTTGATCACGCTCACCGGGGCGGACATCTCCACCGGAGGACTGGGAGGATTTCACTTCGACTGGCATGGCTTCAACAGTTAAAGGGCTAGAGGGCGTCGGCGGCAGCTGATCAGGACGGCGGCGGAACCGCCGCTGCCCTGGGAACAGACACCGGACAATCCATCCAGTGCCCCAACACGAACCATCCGTCACACGTAGTACAGATGTACGTTAACGAATCAGTTCCAGCTCGCCAAGGGCCTTGCGAAGCATTCCGGGCTGAGCAGCCTCACGCCGTCGGGCAGGGTCGCGGGGTCATCCGGCTTCAGATATCCCCATGAGGCCAGCCAGCAGGGCAGCGCCTCGAGCCCAGCCGTGCCACGCACCGTTTCCAGGGTCGCCTTGCGGTCTTCGATGAAGCCCTTCAGCTGCCAATCGCGTTGAAGGCTGAGCAACACCTCGGGTTTAGGGCCCGACTCCCGTCCGTCCAAGCGCGCGGGCGTCAGGCCCATCGACGCCAGCAGTTCCGACGTGAAGTCTTTCCCTTTGGTGGTGAGCACCGCCCAGGCCACGCCGTCATCGCCCAGCAACGCCAGGCGCTCCGGCACCCCTGGATAGGGCCGATGCATCGCCAACCAACAAGCACGATCGCTTGCAACAGCCTCGCGACGGACGTGCTCAAGCCGCTCCTGCAGGAGAGTCGGCGTCCAGCCAAACCGGGACAGGCCTTCAGAACAGAATGCGCCGTAATCACGGATCACCCCCTGAAGATCACCTGCTCCCAGCGCTTGGCTGGGCTCAGACAGCAGCGCCGCGATCAGCACCATCTCCCAGCCGTGATGAATCCAGGGGCGCAGAGCGCGAAACCCATCGGGGATGGCGTCTGGCAGCGCAGTCCCGGGGCGAAGACTCAACGCCGCGCGGCGGGCACTCCACCAGTATTCCTGCATCCCATCAACGATGACTCCATCGAAATCAAAGACGAGGAGTTCGCAGGACACCACTGGAATCCTCATAAAACTGGGCCGCTAGGATTCGAACCTAGGAATGGCGGGACCAAAACCCGCTGCCTTACCACTTGGCGACGGCCCATTGACTCCAGCCCAAGATCTCTTGCGGAGATCAGCACTGGCGTTCAGATAGTTACCCACAGCGGAGTGACCTTCGTCAATCCGTCAGCCCCACAAGACGCAGGATTAAGGGGGAAAAACCCTGAGGCGTCGCTGATCGGAAGGCCCGTACACATCACTGCGCAGGCTGTAGCGCGCCACCAGATCAGCCTGCATCTGCAGCACCACTTCACTGCGGGGCAAGAGCTCCACAGGACGCCCCTCCGGCATCACCACCCGTTCCACGGCCAGACGACACTCCTCGAGAGCGGCAAGAGCATCTCCGCGTGCGGGCTCCGCGGCGGACACCGGCGGCAACGATTGCGTCTCAGGGCGTGATCGGCGACTGAGCAGACGCTCGAGAGCCCGCTCCACTTGGGGCAAGGAGTCGGATTTGATCACCAGGATGGGTACCCCGGCCTCCCGCGCCTGACGACGAAGCTCAGGTTGGCGGCCAAGCCCCTGGCGCACGCTGAGCAGAACATCCGCAGCGGAGAGATCGTCCACCGCCTGAACGGGCCATCGATGACAGCGAACGGCTTCTTCCAGGCGCTGGCGGCTGAGGCCGCAGCAAAGAATCTGCAATGTTTCCGGGTCCCGCCCCTCCGTCTTTTCCGCGTCTTTAGACGCAGACACCCGCACCGGTTCAGCAACAGGATCGGGCATGGGAACCACCGCAAGAGCCGGTCGTTTTTGCGGAGCCCGCAGGGATTGAGGGGCGTCAGCGTCCACGAGTCGCACGCCTCCATCCTCGGTCAGTTCGCGCTCCTGGGGTCTTGGAGTCTGCCCGCGCAGAAGCAGATCAACCGTCCGGGCCACATCGTCATGCACAGCCCAGCGATGACGGCTGTGCATCTCAATGGCGATCGGAAACGTCGGTTCTGCAGCGCGCTCCAGGACTGTCTTCTGGCTGCGACGTCGGCGAGCCTCCTCATCCCCGAGGGTGACCGATTCGATCCCGCCCACCAGATCACACAACGTTGGATTCTTGATCAAATTGGCGAGGGCGTTCCCGTGGGCCGTCGCCACAAGCATCACGCCTCTCTCCGCGATGGTGCGCGCAGCCTGCGCCTCAAGCTCGGTTCCGATTTCATCGATCACGATGACCTCGGGCATGTGATTTTCAACGGCCTCGATCATGACCTGATGCTGCAATTCAGGGCGCGCGACCTGCATGCGCCGCGCCCGGCCGATCGCCGGGTGGGGAATGTCCCCATCGCCGGCGATCTCGTTGCTTGTATCGATCACCACAACCCGTTTGCCCAGGTCATCCGCAAGCACCCTGGCGATCTCGCGCAGCGCTGTGGTCTTTCCCACACCAGGCCGGCCCATCAGCAGCAACGATTGCTCACTGTCGAGCAGATCCCTCACCATGGCGACCGTGCCGAAAACGGCACGCCCGACCCTGCAGGTGAGCCCCACGACATCACCACGACGATTGCGTATGGCACTGATGCGATGGAGCGTGCGTTCAATGCCAGCTCGATTGTCGGCGCCGAATTGTCCAAGGCGATCGACCATCTCCTCCAGGTCGCTGCGCTCAAGGCAGCGGTCCCCCAAAGGTTGCGAGCGACCTGGATAACGGGCCTCAGGAAGCCTGCCGAGATCCAGAACCACCTCCAGCAACTGGTCGCTCTGCTCGTTCTGCTCAAGGACCTTTCGCACGGGTGTGGGCAAAAGCGACAAAAGTCGCTGCAGGTCATCGGTGATGCGCTCGGTGCTCATGTCCGTTTCAACCCGCCAACCGTGAGGCTCCGATCGCCTTCTAGCAGGGAGATGCCGTGCTGCGAGGACGCCTCAGCCCCTCTGCAACCAGGGGGTCACGAGAGAGCGTGCCAGGGTCACGGCCTCCTCCCATCCCGTGGGCCAGTCCCGCAGCGTGGTCTGGCGCATCTCCGCCTGATGAAGCAGGGGCTGAAGAAGCGCCCGTGCCATGCCGCCAAACGCCACCCCTGAGGGGCGTGCCAGCGTCGATGGCTCCAGGGTTTGCAGAAGATTGAGCGTGACGTCGTTGGTGCCTCCGGCGAGCTGCAGGGGGCCTGGGGGGGCGATCGTGCGCAGCTGCTGCCAGAGCCGCAGAGCGGCACGGGCCGTTCCAGCTCCCACATCCCCGCTCATCGGACGACCATCCAACTGCCAAAGGGGTCGCATCCCCAGGCGACGTAGTGCGCTGTGACGCGTCCAGAGCTCCCTGGCCAGATCAGCTGGGGTGACGCCATGGCCCTCCAGCCCGCAGCTCACCGCCAAGCGCTGAAGCGGAACGCGGGACGCTGCCACCGCCTGCAACGTGCGCTCAAACGCCGCACCTCGCTCCGGAGCCGTGTGAATTTCCAAAGCATCCGGTTGCAGCTCCTGAAGCAAGGGACTCAGCCCCTCAAGTCCAACCTGGTGCTCCTGGGCGTGAATGATCTGCTGGGGGCAGGCAGGAAGACAGCGCCCACATCCATAACAAACACTGGCCTCGACACCGCGGTCTGCCGTGATGGCGTTGGCGGGGCAGACCCGCTCGCAGGGCCTTGGGCAATCGGAGGGGCACAGCTCTGGGTCGAAAACAGCCTTGCGGAAATGCACATCGGATCCATCGCTGACGCTGACCATCAACCAGGGCGAGGAACCGGTGCGTTGGCGGGCCCAGTGCAGTCCGAGACGCGCGGCATGAACCACCGCCGCATCGGCGGCAACGTCGACACAGTGCACGCCCGCTGCGGCATACACAGCACACAGGTCTGCGATTGAGGCGAGATCCTGATTGCTGGCACCGCAGATCAACTTCACCCAGCAGCCCTGACGCAGCGCGTCCTCGCCCCGAAGGGCGGCGCTCCGTGGCAGAGAGGTGCTCAGGCTGCGAGAAGCTGGGTCATCGGCTGCCAGCGCAAACTTCTGGCTCCGCCCATTTCCACAACAATCTTGAGACGAGGCTCCCTTCGGCAAAGGTCACACAGGCTGAGCAACTCGGAGCGAGACAGAACCTGGCCTTCCAGCAACCAAAGCACAACAGGCTTATCGCCAAGAAAGACTTCGCCGAGCAGGGGCATCACGTCGTGAACCTCACCCACGGCAGCGCCGCGACCGACGCTCTGGTGACCCAGGTGAGGCGGGCGCACCCCATGCTTCTGAAACAGGAACACCTCCGGATCGCCGAGCCCGCGAGCGGACGTCAGATGGGTGCGGTAGCCAGCCGCGCGCAGACGTCGAAGCAGGCGTGTCTCGGCACCCCCCTCAAGAGGGGCATGAACAGCCATGCATCCTGCGGACTCCAGCTCACGGCGGAAACCCCGACCAGAAAGCAGCAGCGGCATGAGTTCATCTCAGATGGGGGAGAGTCTGGCAGCTAATCAGAGGTGAACGGAAGCCGGCACACGCTGGTGTAGTGTTTTTGTTTGCTCGGAAGATCTGTGCCCGTCCGCTAGCCGGGCCTCCAGTTCCAAGAGCAGATCCGGCGAGTGCGCCGGGTCCCCAGGCCAGAGCAGCAAAACAATCTCGATTGTTGTGCTGCCGGGAAACTACCGATCTAACCGATCGGGCAAGTCCCAGCCAGCTGATTCGCTCGCTAGCTCCATTCCGAATCGATTCGGTGGCCATGCCTCCGACCGCTTCGGCCACGACTGCGTCATTTCGATCAGCCCCCATCAGGCCACCATTCCTGCGCCTTCGGTCGCGCGAATGGGGTTGTCCACGCTGGCGTCATTACCTCCCATGTCCATCGGCATCCTTGGGAAGAAGCTGGGTATGTCCCAGCTCTTCGACGAGCAAGGCAAAGCCGTCCCGGTCACTCTGATCGAGGCGGGTCCTTGCCGGATCACCCAACTCAAAACAACAGAAACCGACGGCTATAGCGCCGTCCAGATCGGCTTCGGGGAGACCCGCGACAAGCTGGTCAACAAACCAGCCAAGGGTCACCTCGCCAAATCTGGTGAAGGTGTGCTCCGCCACCTCAGTGAGTACCGCGTTGACGACGTCAACGGATTGGAACTCGGTGGTGCAGTCACCGTGAGTGACTTCGAAGCCGGCCAAAAGGTTGACGTCAGCGGCGACACGATGGGACGCGGCTTTGCCGGTTACCAGAAGCGTCATGGTTTCAGCCGTGGTCCGATGACCCACGGTTCCAAAAATCACCGTGAACCGGGTTCCACCGGCGCCGGCACAACGCCGGGCCGTATCTACCCCGGCAAACGCATGGCCGGTCGCTATGGCGGCAAGAAAACCACCACCCGCGGACTCACCATCCTCAAGGTGGACAGCGATCGCAATCTGTTGGTGGTGAAGGGCTCCGTTCCAGGCAAGCCCGGTGCGCTGCTCAACATCCGCCCCGCCAACCGCGTGGGTGCCAAGCCCGCCAAAGGAGGTAAGTGATGGCTAACTGTGTAGTCCGCGACTGGCAGGGCAAGGAAACCGGAAAGGCTTCCCTGGACCTGAAGGTCGCCAAAGAAACCACAGCCCTCGATCTGATGCATCGTGCGGTTCTGCGCCAGCAGGCCCACACCCGTCAGGGCACGGCGAGCACCCTGACCCGGTCTGAGGTCCGCGGTGGTGGTCGCAAGCCCTACAAACAGAAAGGTACAGGCCGGGCTCGTCAGGGTTCAATCCGTACACCTCTCCGTCCCGGTGGCGGCATCGTGTTTGGACCGAAACCCCGCAGCTACAACCTCGCGATGAACCGCAAGGAGCGTCGCCTGGCCCTGCGCACCGCACTGATGGCTCGGATTGACGACGTCACCGTGGTGAAGGATTTCGGAACCTCACTTGAGGCACCGAAGACTCGGGAAATCGTTGATGCCCTCGGACGCCTTGGCATCGAAGCCGATTCCAAAGTTCTGATCGTGCTGGGGACCCCTTCGGAGGTGCTCCGTCGTTCCGTCCGCAACCTCGAGAAGGTGAAGCTGATCGCAGCCAACCAACTCAATGTCTTCGACCTGCTCCACGCCAACGCACTGGTGCTGGGAGAAGAGGCTCTCGCAACCATCCAGGAGGTTTACGGCGATGACTGAGCGCTTCACCGGACGCCTGGCGGATGTGATCCGCCGGCCGCTGATCACAGAAAAAGCCACCCGTGCACTGGAACTCAACCAGTACACCTTTGAGGTGGATCACCGCGCTGCCAAGCCCGACATCAAGGCTGCTGTCGAGCAACTCTTTGATGTCAAGGTCACGGGCATCAGCACCATGAACCCGCCTCGCCGGAGCCGTCGGGTCGGCCGTTTCGCCGGCAAGCGTGCCCAGGTGAAAAAGGCCGTGGTGCGCCTCGCCGAAGGCAGCTCCATCCAACTCTTCCCTGAGTCCTGAGGGGTCTGAAACGTCATGGCAATTCGCTCTTTCCGCCCCTATACCCCCGGAACCCGCACCCGGGTGGTCACCGACTTCAGTGAGGTCACCGGCCGCAAGCCGGAACGCTCGCTTGTGGTGTCCAAGCACCGCCGCAAGGGGCGCAACAACCGCGGTGTGATCACCTGCCGCCATCGCGGCGGTGGCCACAAGCGCCAATACCGCGTCGTTGATTTCCGACGCAACAAGCACGGTGTGCCCGCCAAAGTGGCGGCCATTCATTACGACCCGCACCGCAATGCGCGGTTGGCGCTGCTCTTCTACACCGATGGCGAGAAGCGCTACATCCTTGCTCCTGCAGGTGTCACGGTCGGACAGACCGTGATTTCAGGGCCCGATGCCCCGATTGAGGACGGCAATGCCATGCCGCTCTCCTCCGTGCCTCTCGGCTCGAGCGTGCACTGCGTCGAGCTCTATGCCGGGCGGGGCGGCCAGATGGTGCGCACGGCCGGTGCCAGTGCCCAGGTGATGGCGAAAGAAGGCGACTATGTCGCTCTCAAGCTTCCATCCACCGAGGTGCGTCTGGTCCGGCGTGAGTGTTACGCCACGCTGGGCGAAGTCGGTAATTCCGAGATTCGCAACACCAGCCTCGGCAAAGCCGGCCGTCGCCGCTGGCTCGGACGTCGTCCCCAGGTGCGAGGCAGTGTGATGAACCCTTGCGACCACCCCCACGGTGGTGGTGAGGGCCGGGCTCCCATCGGCCGCTCTGGTCCTGTGACGCCCTGGGGCAAACCCGCCCTGGGCCTCAAGACCCGCAAGCGCAACAAGCCGAGTAACAAGTTCGTCCTCCGGAAGCGTCGCAAGACGTCCAAGCGGAGCCGTGGCGGACGCGACTCCTGATGTTCATCACTGTTTTGCTGTTCGCTTAATCCGCCATGGGACGTTCACTTAAAAAAGGCCCTTTCATCGCTGACAGCCTGCTTCGCAAGGTTGAAAAGCAAAATGCAGCCGACGACAAGTCGGTGATCAAAACGTGGTCCAGGGCTTCCACGATCCTGCCGATGATGATCGGTCACACCATTGCCGTGCACAACGGCAAAACCCATGTGCCGGTCTTCGTGACCGAGCAGATGGTCGGTCACAAACTGGGCGAATTCGCTCCGACCCGCACCTTCAAGGGCCACATCAAAGACAAGAAAGGAGGCCGCTGAGTCCATGACAACGTCATCCCCAACGGCAACCACCGCCCAAGCCCACGGCCGCTTCATTCGCGGCTCCGTGTCGAAGGTGCGGCGGGTGCTCGATCAGATCCGCGGACGCACCTACCGCGATGCGCTGATCATGCTCGAGTTCATGCCCTATCGCTCCACCGGCCCGATCACCAAGGTGCTGCGTTCTGCAGTGGCCAATGCCGAGCACAACCTCGGTCTAGACCCCTCCACCCTGGTGATCTCTCAGGCCAGCGCCGATATGGGCCCCTCCATGAAGCGCTATCGGCCCCGCGCCCAGGGTCGCGCCTACGCGATCAAAAAGCAGACCTGTCACATCAGCATTGCTGTGGCATCCCAGACCGACTCCTGACCCCCGAGCACACCGACTGATGGGACACAAAATCCATCCAACCGGCTTACGCCTGGGGATCACCCAGGAGCACCGGTCACGCTGGTACGCCTCCAGCAAAAGCTATCCGACCCTCCTTAAGGAAGACGATCGGATTCGCAAGTTCATCCACAAGAAGTACGGCTCCGCCGGCATCAGTGATGTGCTGATTGCCCGCAAGGCTGATCAGCTTGAAGTGGAACTGAAAACCGCACGCCCCGGCGTGTTGGTCGGCCGCCAGGGCAGCGGCATTGAAGAGCTGCGCTCTGGCATCCAGAAAACCGTGGGTGATCCGAACCGTCAGGTCCGGATCAACGTGGTTGAAGTGGAACGAGTCGATGCCGACGCTTTCCTGTTGGCGGAATACATCGCCCAACAGCTGGAAAAGCGTGTGGCCTTCCGTCGCACCATCCGCATGGCCGTGCAGCGTGCCCAGCGCGCTGGTGTTCTCGGCCTGAAAATTCAGGTGTCTGGTCGCCTCAACGGCGCCGAGATTGCCCGAACCGAGTGGACCCGCGAAGGTCGTGTCCCCCTTCACACCCTGCGTGCAGACATCGATTACGCCACCAAGGTGGCCAGCACGACCTACGGCGTGCTGGGCATCAAGGTTTGGGTGTTCAAGGGCGAAGTGCTGGGAGATGAAGCCCAGCAGCAACTGCCTGTGGGGGCAACCCCGCGGCGTCGGGCCGGCCGCAGGCCCCAACAGTTCGAAGACCGCTCCAACGAGGGGTGAACAGGAGGCCTGAACCATGCTGAGTCCAAAACGCGTCAAATTCCGTAAGCAGCAACGCGGCCGCATGCGTGGCGTCGCCACCCGTGGCAACACCATCGCTTTCGGTCAGTTCGCTCTTCAGGCACAGGAATGTGGCTGGATCACCTCGCGCCAGATCGAGGCCAGCCGCCGTGCCATGACCCGCTACGTCAAGCGTGGCGGCAAGATCTGGATCCGAATCTTCCCGGACAAGCCCGTCACCATGCGAGCCGCCGAAACCCGCATGGGTTCCGGTAAAGGCAACCCGGAATTCTGGGTCGCCGTGATCAAACCCGGTCGGATCCTGTTTGAGATGGGTGGTGACGAAATCACCCCTGAAATTGCACGGGAAGCCATGCGCCTGGCGCAATACAAGCTCCCTGTGAAGACCAAGTTCATCAGCCTCGATGAACAGGAGCAGTCCGCCGGAGCGAGCGCCCCGGCAGCTGCTGCCGCCACCGTGGAGTCCTGACCATGGCACGTCCCAACGCTTCCGAACTGCGTCAGCTCTCCGACGCAGACATCAATGAACAGATCAACGGCCTGCGCCGCGAGCTGTTCGATCTGCGCTTCCAGCAAGCCACCCGGCAGCTGGGCAACACCCACCGCTTCAAGCAGAGCCGCATCAAGCTCGCTCAGCTGCTGACGGTGCAGAAGGAGCGACAAAGCTCCACCGCCTCCTGATCCCCCGCTTCATTCCCATGGCACTCAAGGAAAGGGTCGGCACCGTCGTCAGCGACAAGATGGACAAAACGGTGGTGGTGGCGGTGGAAAACCGCTTCCCACATCCCATCTATCAAAAGACGGTGAGCCGCACCACCCGCTACAAAGCTCACGACGAAAACAACAGTGTTCGCGTCGGAGACCGGGTTCGCATCACTGAAACACGTCCGCTCAGCCGTCACAAGCGCTGGGCCGTCGCCGAAGTGCTGAGCCACAGCCCCAAGGCTGAGGAGGCCAAAAAATGATCCAGCAGGAATCCTTCCTCACCGTCGCCGACAACAGTGGCGCCAAGCGCATCCAGTGCATCCGTGTGCTGGGCACCAATCGTCGCTACGCCCACGTGGGTGATGTGATCGTTGCCGCCGTCAAAGACGCCATGCCCAACATGGGCGTGAAGAAGTCTGATGTGGTCAAGGCTGTGGTGGTTCGCACCAAAGCAACCCTGCGTCGTGACACCGGCAATTCCATCCGGTTCGACGACAACGCCGCCGTGATCATCAACGACGACAAGAACCCCAAGGGCACCCGCGTTTTCGGCCCCGTGGCCCGTGAGCTGCGCGAGCGCAACTTCACCAAAATCGTGTCCCTCGCTCCGGAGGTGATCTGATCATGGCCACTGCAACATCCCAATCCGCTCCAACCCAGCGCATCAAGATGCGTCTGCGCAAAGGCGACACCGTTCAGGTGATCGCCGGCAAAGACAAGGGCAAGACCGGAGAAGTGCTGCGCACGCTGCCCAACGAAAACCGCGTGATCGTGGAGGGCGTCAATATGCGCACCCGCCACGTGAAGCCCACCCAGGAGGGTGAGAGCGGGCGGATCGTCACTGAAGAGGCATCGCTGCATGCCTCCAACGTGATGCTCTATTCCACAGCCAAAAAGGTGGCCAGCCGAGTCGAGCTGATCACCGAGAAAGATGGCAGCAAGAAGCGCCGTCTCAAGAAAACAGGCGAGGTGATCGACTGATCACCCCGATCCTCCTTCTGACCAAGCCCAGAAGTCCCATCCCCCAGCCATGTCACTGAAACAGCGCTATCGGGAGACCATTCAGCCCAAACTGCTGAAGGATCTGAGTCTCTCCAACGTCCATGAAGTCCCCAAGGTGGTGAAAGTCACCGTCAACCGAGGACTTGGCGAAGCCGCTCAGAACGCGAAGTCTCTCGAGGCTTCCGTGAATGAGCTGGCTCAAATCACCGGCCAGAAAGTGGTGGTGACCCGCGCCAAGAAAGCCATCGCCGGTTTCAAAATCCGCCAGGGCATGCCCATCGGTTGCGCCGTCACCCTGCGTGGTGAACGGATGTACGCGTTCCTTGAGCGACTGATCAACCTGGCGCTTCCCCGCATCCGCGACTTCAGAGGCGTCAGCCCGAAGAGCTTTGACGGCCGCGGCAATTACACCCTGGGGGTGAGAGAGCAGATCATCTTCCCTGAAATCTCCTTCGACAAAATCGATGCCATCAGGGGCATGGACATCACCATCGTGACCACTGCCCGCACGGATGAAGAGGGCCGGGCCCTCCTCCGCGAGATGGGAATGCCATTCCGCAGCAACTGAGCCCTCCTCGGAAACCACCATGGCCAACCACGACCCTATTTCCGACATGCTCACCCGCATTCGTAATGCGAGTGAGAAACGTCACCAGAACACAAAAGTCCCCGCATCCCGCATGTCCCGCAGCATCGCCAAGGTGCTGCAGCAGGAAGGATTCATCGCTGAAATCAGCGAAGAAGGCGAAGGAGTCCACACCAACCTGGTGCTGGAACTGAAGTACAGCGGCAAGCACCGCCTGCCCACCATCCGCTCCATGCAACGGGTGAGCAAGCCCGGCCTGCGCATCTACAAGAACACCCGCGGACTGCCCAAAGTCCTCGGCGGATTGGGGGTGGCCATCATCTCCACGTCCAAGGGTGTGATGAGCGATCGCGACGCCCGCAAGCAGGGCGTTGGCGGTGAAGTGCTCTGCTACGTCTATTGATCCGGAGCCAGAACCATGTCACGTATCGGTAAATCTCCCATTCCCATTCCCGACAAGGTGAGTGTGAGTCTTGACGGACTCGCGGTCACCGTGAAGGGACCGAAAGGCGAACTGAAGCGCACACTCCCCGACGGTGTCACTGTCAACCAGGTGGACAACACCATCGTTGTGGCACCGACCAGTGAGAAGCGCCAGTCCAGAGAGCGTCACGGACTGTGCCGCACCCTGGTGGCCAACATGATCGAAGGCGTCAGCAAGGGTTATTCCAAGAAACTTGAAATCGTGGGCGTCGGCTCCAGGGCTCAAGTGAAAGGCAAGACCCTCGTCGTGAGTGCCGGCTACAGCCACCCAGTGGAAATGCTGGCCCCTGAAGGCATCACCTTCGCCGTCGAAAACAACACCAACGTCACTGTCTCCGGCACCGACAAGGAGCTGGTGGGCAACGAGGCGGCCAAGATCCGCGCCATCCGTCCGCCGGAGCCCTACAAGGGCAAAGGCATCAAGTACGCGGGCGAGCGCATCCTGCGCAAGGCAGGCAAGTCAGGCAAGAAGTAATTCGCCGCCAGACACTCCTCCGCATAACCCAGCATGTCGACCCTCTCTCGCAAACAACAGACTCAGAAGCGCCACCGGCGCCTGCGTCGCCATCTCAGCGGCACAGCCGACCGTCCCCGGTTGGCTGTGTTTCGCTCCAACAGCCACATCTACGCCCAGGTCATCGACGATGCAGCGCAGAGCACGCTCTGCTCCGCATCGACGCTTGACAAAGACCTGCGCACGAGCCTCACAGCGACAGGGAGCACCTGCGATGCGTCCGTCGCCGTCGGTGAGCTCGTCGCCAAACGCGCCCTTGCCAAGGGCATCCAACAGGTGGTCTTCGATCGTGGCGGCAACCTGTACCACGGCCGGGTGAAAGCCCTTGCCGACGCCGCCCGGGAAGCGGGCCTTCAGTTCTGATCCTGCTCTCAACATGACCGATTCCAACCCTCAGACCAACCCCAACGACATCCCATCAGCGGCTGATGTCCCGGCAGCGGCCGAAGGACAGCAGGAACAACGCCGCGGTGGCGGCGGACGTGGTGACCGCGGAGACCGTCGCGGTGGCCGTCGCGGTGACCGCCGCAACCAGGAGCGCGACTCCGAATGGCAAGAGCGCGTGGTCCAGATCCGCCGGGTCTCCAAGACTGTGAAAGGCGGTAAGAAGATGAGTTTCCGCGCGATTGTCGTCGTCGGAAACGAGCGTGGCCAGGTGGGTGTCGGCGTCGGCAAAGCCGGTGATGTGATCGGGGCTGTCCGCAAGGGTGTTGCCGATGGCAAAAAGCACCTTGTGAAGGTTCCCCTTACGCGTCACAACTCGATCCCAACCCTCTCCAACGGGCGAGACGGAGCTGCCAGCGTGCTGATCCGGCCCGCTGCTCCCGGTACGGGTGTAATTGCCGGCGGCTCGATCCGCACGGTGCTGGAACTCGCCGGCATCAAGAACGTGCTGGCCAAGCGCCTGGGCAGCAAGACTCCTCTGAACAACGCACGGGCCGCCATGGTGGCTCTCGATAGTCTCCGCACCCACAAGGAGACCGCCAAGGAACGGGGGATCTCCCTCGAGCAGATCTACTCCTGATTCCCATGACTCTCCGACTCGAATCCCTCAAATCCAACAAAGGCGCCCGTCGCCGCAAACTGCGCAAAGGTCGCGGCATCGCCGCTGGCCAGGGTGCAAGCTGCGGCTTCGGCATGCGCGGTCAGAAGTCCCGCTCGGGCCGGCCTACGCGCCCAGGCTTCGAGGGCGGCCAGATGCCTCTCTACCGCCGAGTCCCGAAGCTGAAGCACTTCCCGCTGGTGAACCCCAAGCAGTTCACTGTGGTGAATGTTTCGGCTCTGAATGACCTCAAGGCAGGGAGCACCGTCAGTCTCGACTCTCTGGTGAAGGACGGCATTGTCACAAGTCCCAAGCACCCCCTGAAAATTCTGGGGAATGGAGAACTGAAGACCAAACTCACGGTTCAGGCCGCTGCCTTCACGGCTTCAGCCCGCACCAAGATCGAAGCCGCCGGTGGAACCTGCGAACTTCCTGAGTGAGACCTTTCAAGGTCATGCCGCCCAGTTCTAAGGTCTGAGCCGTCCGCAGGATTTCGATCCGCGGACGGCTTTCCTGCATCAAGCCCAAACCCACGCACTCTGTTTCATGCTCGTCAGTCGGGGACGCAACCCCAGTGCCGCTGAAGTCATCACCCAACTGGTGCAGAACCCGGAGCTGCGCAACCGGGTTCTCACCACGCTCGGTTTGCTGATGTTGGTGCGCCTCGGCATTTACATCCCCATGCCGGGCATCGATCGCGTGGCCTTTCAGCAGTTCATCCAGCAGGGGGGGCAGCTGATCGGATTTCTCGACATCTTCACCGGAGGTGGCATCTCCACCCTGGGCATCTTCGCGCTCGGGATTCTTCCATTCATTAATGCGTCGATCATTCTGCAGCTGCTGACAGCGTCCCTGCCCCAGCTCGAAGATCTGCAGAAAAATGAAGGCGAAGCCGGTCGACGCAAAATCGCCCAAATCACGCGCTATGTGGCACTGGGTTGGGGCCTGATTCAGAGCGTGATCTTCGCTGTGATTCTTCGTCCATACGCCCTGGAAGGATTGTCAGACGCGGTGTTCATCACCCAGACGGCGCTGGCTCTGGTAACCGGCTCCATGATTGTGATGTGGATCAGCGAAGTGATCACCGAGCGAGGGATCGGCCAAGGAGCCTCCCTGGTGATTTTCCTCAACATCGTGGCCACCCTGCCTCAGGCCCTGGGCTCCACGATCGAGAAAGCCCAAACCGGAGACCGGAACGATGTCTTTGGAATCATCGTTCTTGTGCTGGTGTTTCTGGTCACGATCGTTGGAATCATCTTTGTGCAGGAGGGAGCCCGACGGCTTCCGATCGTGAGTGCCAAACGTCAGGTTGGAGGATCGGCTCTGCTTCCCAACCGTCAGAGTTACCTGCCACTGAAGCTGAACGCCGGTGGCGTGATGCCGATCATTTTCGCCTCGGCACTGATTTTCCTACCGATCACCATCGCCAATTTCAGCCAAAACCCTCTGCTGATCACCGCAGCAAGCGCGTTGAATCCGAGTGCTTCCAACCCATGGCCCTACGCACTGTTGTTTTTCTCGTTGATTCTGGGCTTCTCTTACTTCTACGCATCGCTCACCTTCAACCCCACTGAAGTCGCCACCAATCTCAAACGCGGTGGCGTCGCCATCCCGGGGGTCCGCCCCGGGAGTGCAACAGCCACCTATCTCGAGGGCGTCAAGAACCGGCTCACTCTGCTGGGAGGCTTGTTCCTTGGGGCCGTGGCGATCATTCCCTCTGCCGTTGAGCGTGCCACCAGCGTCACCACCTTCCAAGGACTGGGGGCGACATCACTGCTGATCCTGGTCGGCGTTGCCATCGACACCGCGAAGCAGGTGCAGACCTACGTGATCTCCCAGCGCTACGAAGGCATGGTTCGACAGTAACAACTGCACGAATTCGTTACGCCAACGCAACGAATTCGACGCGATCACGTATCCACACACCCCTGTTGACGTCCCATCCACACCATGAAACAACGTCTGCTCTTCATCGGCCCCCCAGGAGCCGGCAAAGGAACCCAAGCATCACGCCTCTGCGAGACCCACGGCCTGCGCCATCTCTCCACCGGCGACCTGCTGCGCTCAGAGGTCTCAGCGGGCAGCGCCCTTGGCCAGGAGGCCGAAGCGGTCATGAATCGCGGTGAACTCGTCAGCGACGACCTGGTCCTCGCCATCGTCCGCTCTCAGCTCACCACCCTCAACGGTCAAGGCTGGCTGCTCGACGGCTTTCCCCGCAACGTGGCGCAGGCGGAGGCACTGGAGCCCCTGCTCGGGGAATTGCAACAAAGCATCGAAACAGTGGTCCTCCTGGAACTGGATGACGAGGTCCTGGTCGAACGACTGCTGGGTCGGGGACGGGCCGACGACAACGAGTCGGTGATCCGCAATCGCCTCGAGGTGTATCGCCAGCAGACCGCACCGCTGATCGACTACTACCGGGCCAAGGGTCTGTTGATCTCCGTGGATGCCCAGGGCAGCGTGGAGGCCATCACAACAAGACTTGAAGCAAGTCTGGCTTGACCCGCTGTGGTAGGTTAGCTGTTTGGAATTTTGGAGAGCCACACCCAATGAAGGTGCGCGCCTCGGTCAAGAAAATGTGTGACAAGTGCCGGGTGATTCGTCGCCACGGCCGCGTCATGGTGATCTGCGAGAACCCTAAGCACAAGCAGCGTCAGGGCTGAACGTCCGTCGTCTGACCATTCTGACCGCCCATTCGCCGCCCCAGGCGGCAACTGTCCCCCTCGATTATTAGCTCAGTGGCACGGATTGCTGGTGTCGACATTCCCCGCGACAAGCGGATCGAAGTCGCCCTCACCTACATCTACGGAATCGGCCTGACCCGGGCCAAGACCATTCTCTCCAAGACCGGCGTCAACCCCGACACCCGCGTCAAGGACCTCGAAGATGGTGACGTACAGAAGTTGCGTGGTGCCACCGAAGCCTTCACGATCGAAGGCGATTTGCGCCGGCAGGAGGGCATGGCTCTCAAGCGTCTGCAAGACATCGGCTGCTTGCGCGGTCGCCGGCACCGCATGAGCCTTCCGGTTCGCGGCCAGCGAACCCGCACCAATGCCCGTACCCGACGCGGCGCCCGCAAGACCGTGGCCGGCAAGAAGAAGTAAGCCTCTCGCGGTCGTTCGGATCGCTCCGTTCCTCCAGCTCCTATCACCCCCAGGCCCATGGCCAAGACCGTCAAGAAATCAGGCCCGAAGAAGGCCAAGCGCAACGTCCCCAACGGCGTTGCTCATATTCAGAGCACGTTCAACAACACGATCGTTTCCATTACCGACACCACCGGAGAAGTCATCTCCTGGTCATCGGCTGGTGCCAGCGGTTTCAAAGGTGCCCGCAAAGGCACACCCTTCGCAGCCCAGACAGCGGCCGAAGCTGCGGCCCGTCGCGCGCTTGATCAGGGAATGCGTCAGATCGAAGTGTTGGTCCGTGGCCCTGGCTCAGGCCGGGAAACCGCCATTCGCGCGCTTCAGGTCGCTGGCCTGGAAATCACCCTGATCCGTGATGTCACACCGTTGCCTCACAACGGCTGCCGCCGTCCCAAGCGTCGCCGCGTCTGATCCACGCGTTTCCGTTCAGGTCCCTCTCTCCCCCCGCCTCAGACCGTGTTGCAATACCAGATCGACCGTATCGAGCATCAGATCGCTGACGATCGCTCTCAAACCGGTGTGTTCCTCATCGGCCCCTTAGAGCGTGGTCAGGCCACGACCCTCGGCAACTCCCTGCGTCGTGTGCTGATGGGCAACCTCGAGGGCACAGCCGTCACCGCCGTGAGGATTGCTGGCGTCAATCATGAGTACGCCACCATCCCTGGTGTCCGCGAGGATGTGCTCGACATTCTCCTGAACTGCAAGCAGATCACGGTGAACAGCCGCACAAGCGAGCTGGAAATCGGTCGCTTGGTGGTCGCCGGACCTGCAACCGTGAAAGCACGCGATCTGCAGTTCTCCTCCCAAGTTCAGGTGGTGGACGGAGAGCGTGCGATCGCAACCGTTGGTGAGGGTTACAGCCTCGAGCTTGAGGTGCACGTGGAGCGGGGCATCGGCTACCGGCCGGTGGATCGCCACAACGAAGACACCAGCGCCATCGATCTTCTTCAGATCGATGCCGTGTTTATGCCAGTGCATCGGGTGAACTTCACCATCGATGAAACGGCCGTTGCCGAGGGTGGATCCGCGCGTGAGCGGCTGCGTATGGAGGTGGTGACCGACGGATCCATCACCCCAGACGATGCCATTGCCCAGGCTGCCAATCAGCTGATCGAGCTGTTCCAACCTTTGGCCACGGTCACCATGGTCGAAGAAGTCAGCGCCGAACCCGAGCCCACGGCTGAGGCTCAAATTCCTCTCGAGGAACTCAACCTATCGGTGCGTGCTTACAACTGCCTGAAGCGAGCTCAAGTGAATTCGGTTTCCGATCTCATGGGCTTCAGCTACGAGGATCTGCTGGAGATCAAGAACTTCGGATCCAAGTCGGCTGACGAAGTGATCGAGGCCCTCGAACGCATCGGCATCCAGATCCCCCAAAGTCGCACCAGCGCCTGATCGTTTCTCACTCCATTCCCAGACCTCACCCGAACCATGCGTCACCAATGTCGAGTTCCTCAGCTGGGCCGCCCAGCTGACCAACGCAAGGCCATGTTGCGTGGTCTCACCACGCAACTGATCCGCGAAGGCCGGGTTACCACGACCAAGGCCCGTGCCAAGGCCCTGAGGGATGAAGCCGAGCGGATGATCACCTTGGCCAAAGAGGGCAGCCTGGCGTCTCGACGACGCGTCCTCGGCTACGTGTATGACAAACAGCTTGTGCACGCACTGTTTGAAAAAGCACCTGATCGTTACAGCGATCGCAAGGGTGGGTACACCCGAATCACCCGCACGGTCCGCCGCCGTGGTGACAATGCCGAGATGGCCATCATTGAGTTGGTCTGACCCCTTCGGATCACAGCACGATTCACGACCCCCGACCTGGACCTGAAGCCGATTCGCCGCAGCGGATTGCCATCAGCCTCCAGTACGCGGGGTCGTTTTTTTGTGGCTGGCAGCGGCAACGGCAGGGCACCAGTGTGCAAGGCGTGCTGGAACAGGCCATCGCTGACCTCGATCCCCACCGGCCGGTCCACGCCGTCGCGGCTGGTCGCACTGACGCCGGTGTGCATGCGGCCGGACAGGTTGTGCATTTCGACAGCAGTGGTCCGATTCCCGCCAGTCGCTGGGCGCCGGCCTTGAATGGGCGGCTGCCCGCCAGCATCCGAGTGCGTGAAGCCGTGGAACGGCCGCTCTCCTGGCATGCCTGCTACTCAGCCACCTACCGGCGCTATCGCTACACCCTGTACAACGGCCGACGCCCCAATCTCTTTCTCGCGCCCTGGACATGGCATCGCTATCAAGCCCGGCTTGATGAGCAGGCCATGGCTGCGGCCCTCGAGGGCATGCTGGGCAGTCATGACTTTGCAGCCTTCCAGCGCGCTGGCAGCCGAAGAGCGCACTCACGAACCACCATTCAGGATGTCTCCGTTCAACGGCGGGGCGATCTGATCGACCTGGAAATTCAGGCCAGCGGCTTTCTCTATGGAATGGTGCGCCTGATGATGGGGCAATTGGTGGCCGTCGGAGAACATCGGCTCACACCAGACCAGTTCGAGCGCCGCTGGCGGGAACGCCGGCGCGACGAGGTGAAGGATGGGGCGCCTCCTCAGGGCCTCTGCCTGCTCAGGGCTGGCTACGAAGACAGCATCTTCAGTGAGGGTGGCTGGTACGATTGTCAACCGACTTTTTGTCTGGCTTCGGAAGATCCACCACCGGATCCTCCAAGCTGGTAATTCAGCACCGAAGCCGCACGGCCTCCACCCAATTCAGAGGATGGGGGTGACTGCGACAAGGTAGAGTCGATCTTTGAGCTCTGGTTGGAACGCCACGGCGTGACCAACGCTCCCTGCCCAGCTTCGTCGCTCGCGACGGGGCATATCAGAACCGGCATGCCGGCGCGATGAACAAGACCTCTGTCCCCTCCATCGATTCAATCGACCGCCAGTGGTACCTGGTGGACGCTGAGAATCAAACCCTCGGCCGACTGGCAACCGAGGTGGCTTCCGTGCTCCGCGGCAAGAACAAGGCCAGTTTCACCCCTCACCTCGACACCGGCGATTTCGTGGTCGTGGTGAATGCTGACAAGATCCGGGTGAGCGGCAGCAAGCCCCAGCAAAAGCTTTACCGCCGCCACTCCGGTCGTCCCGGAGGCATGAAGGTGGAAACTTTCACGCACCTTCAGGAGCGCTTGCCTGAGCGAATCGTGGAGAAAGCCATCAAAGGCATGCTTCCCCACAACGCCCTCGGCCGGCAGATGTTCCGCAAATTGAAGGTGTACAAGGGTGCTGAGCATCCCCACGCCGCCCAGCAGCCCAAGCCCCTGCAGCTCGATCCCGCCGCTACTGCCCAATGAGCACCACGAATTCAGTCGTTTACTGGGGTACCGGCCGCCGCAAAACCTCTGTGGCCCGTGTTCGCCTTGTGCCAGGAAACGGCACTATCACCATCAATGGTCGCCCCGGCGATAACTACCTCAATTACAACCCTGCCTATCTGGCGGCGGTTCGCGCTCCACTGCAAACCCTTGGACTCCTCACGGAGTACGACGTGTTGGTGAATGTGCGTGGAGGCGGGCTGACCGGTCAGGCCGACGCCATCAAGCAAGGAGCAGCCCGCGCCTTGTGTGAGCTTTCCGCCGACAATCGCAAACCCCTGAAGACCGAAGGCCATCTCAGCCGAGATCCTCGAGCCAAGGAACGTCGCAAGTACGGCCTCAAGAAAGCCCGTAAAGCTCCCCAGTTCTCCAAGCGCTGATTTCTGTCATGCCCAAACCCGAGATCCATCCCACCTGGTATCCCGATGCCAAGGTGATCTGCAACGGAGAAGTGGTGATGACCACTGGTTCCACGCAGCCCGAAATCCACGTTGATGTGTGGAGTGGCAACCACCCCTTCTTCACAGGCACCCAGAAGATCCTCGACACCGAGGGACGCGTGGATCGTTTCATGCGCAAATACGGAATGGGTGGAGCTGGCAAAGCCGCCGGAGACAAGAAGGCTGGTGACAAAGCAGACGCCTGATCACGGCCTGGCCATGAACACCCCCCCGAAGGCAGACGAAGCTCTGCTTTCGGGGGTTTTTGTTGATCCAGCGTCGTGCTTTGCAGACAGGCATCAACCCCGTGTCTGAGGGAATGGATCCATCAACCTTGATCAGTCGCCTCGAGGCGGCCCGCAGCAGTTTCCACAACCTGGAACGCCAATTGGCGGATCCAGACGTGGCCTCCGATCCCACGCGTCTGCAGTCAATCGCCCGGGAGCGCTCCAGGCTCGAACCCCTGGTGAACGATTACGCCAGCCTGCAAGCGGTGCAGTCCGAGCGGGAACAGGCCAGAGAGCTCCTGCGCGATAGCCGTGGTGACGAGGAGATGGCCCACCTTGCTCAACTGGAGCTGGACGAACTGGACATCCGCCATGAGGCGTTGATTGAGCGGCTCACCCTGGCCCTGCTGCCCAGAGATCCCCGTGATGAACGCAGTGTGATGCTGGAGATTCGTGCCGGAGCCGGTGGCGATGAAGCCTGTCTCTGGGCTGGTGATCTGGCACGCATGTATGAACGCTTCAGCAGCCGGCGCGGCTGGACGGTTCAACCAGTCAGTGCGAGTGAGGCCGATCTTGGAGGCTTCAAAGAGCTGATCCTCTCGGTCAAAGGAGAGTCAGTGTTCAGCGAACTGAAATTTGAAGCTGGTGTGCACCGGGTGCAACGGGTGCCCGCGACGGAATCGCAAGGACGTGTTCACACATCCACAGCCACCGTGGCCGTCATGCCCGAGGCCGACCCCGTCGAAGTGCAAATCGAACCCGCCGATTTAGAGATCAGCACAGCACGCTCCGGCGGAGCCGGAGGCCAGAACGTCAACAAAGTTGAAACCGCCGTCGATCTGATGCATCGCCCCAGCGGAATCCGGGTGTTCTGCACCCAGGAACGGTCTCAGCTTCAGAACCGGGAGCGGGCGATGGAGATTCTGCGGGCCAAACTCTACGAACGCCAGCTCGCGGAAGCCAACGCCCGGGAAAGCTCCGCCCGGCGTGCTCAGGTGGGCACAGGTGATCGAAGCGAAAAGATTCGCACTTACAACGCCAAAGACAACAGGGTCACGGATCACCGCCTCGGCCGCAATTTCAGCCTCGACCCCGTGCTCCAGGGGCAAATGGAGGATGTGATCGGCGCTTGTATCGCCGAGGAACAACGCAGCAAGCTGGAGGCGCTCAGTCGTCAATCCGACGACTGACTTAGGCGCCGATCACATATTTGGCCCACTCAGTGTGCCGACCAGAATCGATCTGACGCACGGCATCAAAGCTGAGACTGCTGAGTGGTCGTCTTGGCACTCTCCGTAATGGCATGGCCGCCTCCTGGGGCGTGCGATTTCCCTTGCGCACATTGCAGCGCATGCAAGCTGTTGTGACGTTGTCCCAGCTGTCGCCACCGCCACGACTGCGCGGCATCACATGGTCGATCGAGAGATTTTCCTTGGCACCGCAGTACTGACAGGTGTGATTGTCTCTCTGGAACACATTGCGACGCGTCAAAGGGACCTGACGGAAGGGAACGCGCACGAATTGGCGCAACCGGATCACGGTCGGGACATGCAGGTCACGGCGCACAAGCCGTTCTGAGTCGTGTTCAAGGCTCTCGGCCTTTCCCTTCAGCATCATCACCAGAGCCCGACGCCAGGTGGTGATATTCAGGGGCTCGTATGACGCATTGAGAACGAGAACCTGGCTCATGCAAGCTCCCAGATTAAACGCCATGCTATCGGGGTCACAACCAACGCTTTGTGACCCTCACTACCTCGAGCCATGTCCGACCTGTTCGTCGACAACCCACAATCTGCAGGGCTCGAGCACCAGAACGGGAGCGACCCCCGTCAGCGGGCTTGGATGGAGGTCTCCGCTCAGGCTGTTGAAAGCAATGCCCGCGCGCTGAGACAACTTCTGGCCCCCGGCTGTGCCCTGATGGCCGTCGTCAAAGCCGACGGCTACGGACACGGTGCTGAGACCGTCGCCAGAGCCGCCATTTGCGGAGGCGCCACCAGCCTTGGCGTGGCCACCCTTCAAGAAGGAATTGAGCTGCGCCGCGCAGGGCTCGAACTTCCTGTACTGGTCCTCGGCAATCTGATTCAGGTGGAGGATCTGCGGGCTTGCCTGCACTGGCAGCTGATGCCCACGCTGAGCAGCATGCGTGAAGCTCTGCTCTGCCAAAACCTGGCCAGTGGCAGTGGTCGACGCTTCGCCGTTCAGCTCAAGCTCGACACCGGCATGACTCGCCTCGGATGCGATTGGCAGGACGGCAGCCGTCTCACCCAGGCGATCCAGCAACTTGACCAGCTGATTCTCCGTGGCGTGTATAGCCACTTGGCCCTAGCCGATGGCGGACCCTCGGGGGATGCAGAGCGCATCACCCGCTTGCAACAGGAGCGCTTTGAAGCCGTCACGCGCGCCCATCGCAGCGACAACCTCCAATTCCATCTCGCCAATTCAGCAGGGACGCTTCGCGATCGTTCCCTTCACCACGACCAGGTGCGTGTGGGGCTAGCGCTCTACGGCCATGCACCCAGCGAGCACCTGAACCAGACCGTGCCGTTGGAACCGGCCATGGGGGTGAAGGCGCGCGTGAGCCTGATCCGCGATGTGCCTGCGGGAGTGGGCGTGAGTTACGGGCACCGTTTCGTCACCAGCCGTCCCAGCCGACTGGCCGTGGTGGGCATCGGCTACGCCGATGGTGTGAGCCGCTGTCTCTCAGGGCAGATTGCAGTGCTCCACGCCGGCCGACGCCTTCCGCAGGTGGGGGCAATCACCATGGACCAACTGATGGTGGACGCCACCGACCACCCAACCTTGGATGTGGGTGATGTGGTCACCCTGCTCGGTTCGGACGGTGACGCGGTGATTCATCCCCAGGACTGGGCCGAGCTGTCCGATTCGATCCCCTGGGAAGTGCTCTGCAGCTTCAAGCATCGGCTGCCCCGCCTGGTGGTCTGAGGGGTCGACCTCTTGATAGGGTGGGCGGGCCGCTGGAGAGGTGGCTGAGTGGTTGAAAGCGGCTCCCTGCTAAGGAGTTACAGGAGGCAACTTCTGTCGAGGGTTCGAATCCCTCCCTCTCCGTTGAATTGAATCGGATCAGTCGCTGGTCGCGAAACGCGCCAGATCGCTGGCCATTGCGGGCAGCAAAGACGCATCATTCGCCAACTCAGCACCTTCGGTGAACACCACCAGCAGGTGTGGGGCTTCATCACCGAACGCCCACCAGGCAGCATCGTGGCGCGCTTGGCTCATCCAACCGGCCTTGCTCCAAAGCGTGCTGCCTGCAGGCAAACCGGCACCGAGAAATCCGTCCACCTGATTTTCCGGGTCTGCCGCCCTCACCTCCTGATCCAGAGAGCGGAGCAGGCGGGTGCGCAGTCGCTGACAAGCCGGTGGCGACAGCACACCATCCGTCATCACCGCTTCCAGCATGCGCGCCACCGCTGCCGTGCTCAGGGCGTTGCGATTGGCATTGGTCTCTCCATAAAACGCCTTCTCGCGGCCATAGGGCCCCTCTCCCCAGGTTTTCTGGCAACAGTTCACCCGCTCCAGCTCGGGCCATCCGAAATCCCTGAGCCACCGGTTCACAACCAGGCGCTGATGCTGCCACTGCTCCCAGGCTGGAGAACGCAAGGCGGGCCCGCTGGTGGTGCCGGTCAGTAAGTCCACAATCAACCCAGTGGCATCGTTGCTGGAGTCGGCCAGCATGTCGAGCAAAGCGCGACGCAATTCCTCACTGTCTGGAAGCACATCCCTTTCCAGCCAGTGTTCTGAGGCCACCGCATAAATCAGCTTCACCACGCTGGCGGGATACATGAGCTTCTGATCTGCCCAAGACGCTCCAGAGCCGCTCCCCGTCGCTGGCGATGCCTGGTCGTATCGCACCCAGGTCACAGCCATTCGCTCATGCAGCCCAGGTCGTCCATCGGCGGCGAGCCGATCGATCAGAGCAGCTAAATGCTCCTGCATCGTCGGCTCGGGGCGGTAGAACGCCATGGCACTGGCTTCAGTCAATGCCGACCCTAGGCACTCCGTTGACTCCGGATCTGATCACTCCCGGGAGCTGCTGGCAACTCCTCAAAGACCTCAACGGGTACGCCCGTAGCCGCGGGGAAGGTCTGGCAACCCAGGCAGCGGCGGGCCGCCGCTTCCGCGTGATCATCCCTGTGGACAAGCTCGGCACCACCCGCATCCGCGTGCAATTGCTCGAGGACGGCTACCCCTGCTGGCTGAACGTGGCCGATCTCGCCGGACAGGCGCGCACAACGACACCTCCCCGGCCTCGACTGATGAGCAGTGACGCCATCGCGGCGCGGATTCCTGCAGTGCTCGCATGGCTCAAGGTTGCCGCCGCCCGCCCGAATGACTACCTCTGGGGCGGAACGCTGGGCCCTGATCTCGACTGTTCGGGGCTGGTGCAGTGTGCCTTCGCCAGTGCCGGCATCTGGCTTCCCAGAGACGCTTATCAACAGGAACGCTTCTGCGAACCCGTCGCTGTTCGGCCAGGGAATGACCAACTGCTGCGACCGGGTGATCTGATCTTTTTCGGGCGACCGCAACGCTGTACGCACGTGGCGATTCACCTCGAGCGCGGCCGCTACATGCACAGTTCAGGGCGGGAGCATGGACGCAATGGCATCGGCATCGACAGCCTCCATCCCAGCGACCGACACCCTGTGGCCAGCCATTACAGAGCCGAACTACGGGGGGCTGGTCGGATCATGCGATGTCATGACGGCACCACCCTGCCCTGATCAGCGGCAGGGGTTGCCAAACAGCAAAATGGCAGTCATTGACCTCAAGCGATGGCCCCCCTTTCCCTGCTGGCCGGCACCCTGATCGCGCAATGGGATCCAGGAACGCCTGAACGCAACCCTTTCAGCACGGATGGCTCCAGCGGGGAGTTTCTCCAGGGCAGCCAGCCCGTTGAGGAGCTCACGCTCGTGCGCACGATTTACAGGGGGGATTGCCCGGGGGAGAGCGTGACACCGATCAAGGGCATCCGCTTTCTGGCATCGACCCCGCCAGCGGCGAAGCAGCGAATCGTGATCCGCAATCGACGCACGGGTGGCTTCACCAATAGGGAATATGGTGAAGGACGCAGAAGCTCTGAAAGCTTTTCCATCAGTCTTGGCACGCGTCAACACGGCAGTTTCCTGTCCGTACGTCCGGGAGAGAACAGGTTTCGCTGGAAGGTGACAGGTGCCAGTGAAGAAGGGAGTCCTGCAGCAGGACAGGCCGTGCTGATGGTGAGCACAGACGATCGTGAGCGCTACAGGGATTTCCGCTCGATCAATGAAGACGCCTACTGCCCTGGGGAGAAGTATTCCTATTCCCGAACTCCTCTCAGTCAATGCCGGGCCGGGTACTACAAGGTGACGCGGGAAGGGGTCTGTCCCAACGGCAAAACGGTTCAACTCGGGACACGAACGATCTACCGCCGTTATCGGTCCTGGTAATCCCAGGCCTAGGGCCACAGGCAACGGCGATCCAAGCGCCGATTAAGTTGCTGCGATACGCGCTTGATCCCCATGGCAGGGCTTGACCTCTCGGTCGTGGTGCCGCTCTACAACGAGGAGGAGAGCCTGCCGGAACTGGTTGAGCAGCTCCTCAGCGCACTGCGTCCGACCGGTGAACACTTTGAACTGGTGTTGGTCAACGATGGGTCGACCGATGCAACGGCTGCTATTCTGGAACGGATCAGCGCGGACGTGCCGGAGCTGGTGGGCGTGCTCCTGCGCAAGAACTACGGCCAGACGGCAGCGATGGCCGCGGGTTTCGACGTGGCGCAAGGCAAGGTGATCGTGAGCCTCGATGGCGATCTTCAGAACGATCCCGCTGATATTCCCCTCCTGCTTGCCAAGCAACGCGAGGGCTTCGACCTGGTGAGTGGCTGGCGTCACGACCGCCAGGATGCCGAACTGCAACGCAAGCTTCCGTCCCGTATTGCCAACCGGATCATCGGGCGCGTCACGGGTGTGCGCCTGCATGACTACGGCTGTTCACTCAAGGCCTACGACCGCAATGTGCTCGCCGACATGCGTCTGTACGGGGAGCTGCACAGGTTCCTGCCGGCACTGGCCTTCATCGAAGGGGCACGCATCACCGAAGTGAAGGTGAACCACCGGGCCCGCCAGTACGGCACAAGCAAATACGGCATTGACCGCACCTTCCGAGTGCTCATGGACCTGCTCACGGTGTGGTTCATGAAGCGGTTTCTGACGCGCCCGATGTATGTCTTCGGCTTTGGTGGTCTGATCGCCATTCTCCTCAGCCTGATTGCCAGCTCCTACCTGCTGGCGATCAAGCTGATGGGTGACGACATCGGCACACGACCCTTGCTGATCCTGGCGGTGGTGCTCGGGTTGGCCGGCATCCAGCTGTTCTGCTTCGGACTACTGGCAGAACTGCTGATTCGCACGTATCACGAAAGCCAGGGGAGACCGATTTACCGCATACGGGCCACATTGCGCGGAGGGCGGGCCTGCTGAGACGGGCTCGGACGGGTTGCACCACGCTGGCGCTCGAGACCGGCGGCGGCGGCTAAAACAACGCGCCGATCCGAATCACGCAGGCCCCGGCGAAGCACAGACAAAACGGAGCGATGTCCCCAGAGCCCTGCACGTTCAACGGCGAGCAAACGCTCGTCCGGCCCGCCCTGATCCATGGCCCGGCACAGCTCCTTCGTCAGAGCGAGGCGCGCAGCTGTTCCCACTGGCCGTGAAAACAGCGGGGCTGGAGCAGCCTCCGAGATTTCGGCCGTGGCGTCGAGGGAAGACTCAGGCAAGGCTGAGTCATCGCTTTGCACAAGGCCGAGCTGGGCCCTGTTGATCGCAGCCACTGAGCCCGCGTCGGTGCTGCGCAGCAACGTTTTGCTCGGACGACGTCCAAGCAGCCAGAGCACAGCCACCAGCACGAACGCTGCACTACCGGCGAGAAGCTGAGTCATGGAGCTTGAGCGACGGACGCCGTGTGGATTGAACTTTTATGTCGCCGATGCCATCGGCACGAGACCGAAAGAAAGGCGCTCACTACAGTACTGGCGGACCTTTTGGCCGCTGCCATGACCGGAGATTTTGTCGCTGCCTGGATGCCCTCAGTGTTCGTTCCCCTCGTGGGGATCATGGGCCCAGCTGTGGCCATGGCTCTGCTGTTCAACGTGATCGAAGCCACTGATTGATCGGCCGCGTGCCCTTCAGACCGCTTCAGCGCTCCGCACCTCAATCGCTTTCCATTCCATGACCGTGACCCCCGTGGCCGACCCCACCGTCGGCAACCTGGCCACTCCGGTGAACAGCAGTTATTTCACCAAGGCCTTCCTCAACGCACTTCCTGCCTACAGACCAGCCCTCTCTCCCAACCGTCGTGGCTTGGAAGTGGGCATGGCTCATGGCTTTTTCCTGTACGGCCCGTTCACGATCTGCGGCCCCCTGCGACTCACCGAATACTCCACCACCGCTGGATTGCTGGCCACCATTGGCCTGGTTTCCATCCTGACGGTGTGTCTCTCCATCTACGGAACCGCAGGCAATGGCCCCAATGTGCAGCCTGCTGACGCCACAATTGACAATCCTCCCGCCGACCTGTTCACCAAAGCTGGTTGGGCTGAGTTTGCCAGTGGCTTCTGGCTGGGAGGCTGTGGAGGCGCTGCATTCGCCTGGTTCCTCACCGGCACCGCGCTCGTCGCCCCTCTCGTGAATATCGCCGGCGGTGTTTGGAGTGTGAACTGATCCGGTTGCACCGGACCTTCTTTCAACACCATCAAGCCCCGAATGCTCCTGAATGGCGCATTCGGGGCTTTCTGCTGTCAGGATCTTGGCGCTCCTGAGCCACTGCGGCCTTGCGGTCCATTTCCCAGCCGTTTCTGCGGCGGCCTGTTTTCACCATCGTCTGCAGCCTGCTCGTGCTGCTGGCAGGGACCGTGGCCTTGGTGGGACTCGGACTGGAAGACCTTCCCCAACTGGCCCCAACACGCGTCAGCGTGAGCGCCACCTTCCCGGCTGCAAGCCCAGAGGTGGTGGAGCAAAGCGTCACAGCCGTTCTTGAGAAACAGCTCAATGGGCTGGAAGGACTGGAGAGCATGACGTCCAGCAGCCGTCAGGGCGGCGCCAGCCTCAGCCTCCGCTTCCAATCAGGGGATCCCGAACTGAACGCGATCAAAGTTCAGAACGAGGTGAATCTGGCCAGCCGCCGGCTTCCCCAGGCCGTGACGCGCCAGGGCCTGAACGTGAACCGATCCACCGATGACTTGCTGTTGATCCTGGGGTTCAGCGCTCCGCCAGGCCTTTACGAACCCATTTTCATCGGCGGCTGGCTGGATCAGAACCTACGGGAAGCGCTCAGGGCTGTGCCGGGCGTGGGAGACATTCGCGTGTTCGGGAGCAGCGAGCTGGCCTTCCGACTCTGGCTTGATCCCAACCGCCTGGAGCAGTTCAACCTCTCCACCAACGACGTCACCGCAGCGCTGGCCGAGCAGAACGTTCTCGCGGCAGTGGGAAGCCTGGGAGAAGCCCCAGCACCCGCCGGACAACTGTTCAGCCTTCCCATCGATGCAGAAGGACGTCTGCGCAATCGAGCTGACTTCGAAGCCATGGTGGTGAAGCGCACGGAGGCAGGTGGTCTCGTGCGCTTGAAGGATGTTGGACGAGTCCAACTCGGCCAGCGCAGTTACGGCAGCAGCACCCTGAACCTTGAGGGGAACAGCTCTGTCGCAGTGGGCATTTTCCAGCGAGACGGTGCCAACGCCCTCGAAGTGAGTGGCGCGGTGATGGAAGCGCTCAAGCGCCTGGAAAGCAGTTTTCCTCCCAGCCTGAGCATGCAGGTGATTGTGGATGTCGCTGAAACGGTGCAGGCCAACCTGGATCGCACCACAGGAACATTGCGCGATGCGGTGGTGCTCGTGCTGGTGGTGCTGGTGCTGTTCCTCGGGCGCTGGCGACTGGCGCTGATTCCTGGCATCGCCGTCCCTGTCGCCTTGATCGGCAGCCTCGTTGTGGTGCGGCTCAGCGGCTCGAATCTCAACAGTCTGATTCTGTTCGGATTGGTGCTCGCCACCGGAATCGTGGTCGACGACGCCATCGTGGTGAGCGAAGACATCGCCGGGCGAATCGAAGACGGCGCTGAACCTCAGGGTGCTGCTGAAGACGCCATGGCCGAGCTGGCTGGCGCGGTGGTGGCGACCTCACTCGTCTTGGCTGCCGTGTTCCTGCCGGTGCTGCTCATCCCAGGATCCATCGGACGCCTTTACCAACCGATTGCACTGGCCATCAGTGGAGCCATCCTGTTTTCCACCTTCAACGCCCTCACCTTCACCCCGATGGCCTGTGCCCGGGTTCTCAGTTCAGGAAGCGGGCGCTTACCCGGGCCTGTGAAACGCATCAGCCAGAGGCTGCGCCAGGGGATGCGGCGTCTGCAGAGCTGGTATGGCCAAGCCCTGGCGCTCTGGCTCCCTCGCGGTCGCATCGTTCTCGGTCTGATTTTGACGGGTCTGATGCTGACGGGGATCGGCCTGGCAACGATTCCCACCTCCTTCATCCCCGATGAAGATCAGGGACAAGTGCGGGGGTATTTCACCCTGCCGGAGGGAGCCAGCCTCGAGCGCACCGAGGCGGTGATGGAACGGATCCGTCAGGTGATCGCGGAGGAACCGTTGATCCGCAGCGGCAACTTCTATGCGGGCCGTTCATTCGGCCAGAGTGGAGAAGACAGGGGCGCCTTTTACTTGCGTTTAGCTCCCCTGAAGGAGCGATCGGGGCGCGAGAACAGCAGCGAAGCCGTGAAGAAACGGCTGAACAAGGCTCTTCAGCGACAAATTACAGATGCCAGGGTGATTGTCACCACGCCTCCCACAGTGCGGGGATTCAGCAGTGAATCGGGTCTGCAGATGCAACTGTTGGACCGCAGTGGCGGCCAACTGAGTCTTCAGGAGTTCGAAACCCAGGCGCAGCGTTTCATTCGAGCCGCACAGGACTCCGGCCGCTTTCAGCGGGTGAGCACCCGCTTTGATGCCAGTTCACCTCGATGGCGACTGGAGATCGACAGAACCCAGATGGCAGCCCTTGACCTGCCAGTGGGACCAACCCTTCGTGACATCGGGACGGCCATCGGTGGTCGCTACATCGATGACACCTTCGAAGGCGGGCAGATCCGCAGCATCTACGTTCAGCTTGAGGGATCCGATCGCAGCACTCCCGATGACCTAACAAGTCTGATGGTGCGCAATCGCAGCGGTGAACTGGTCTCAGTGGCCAATGTTGCGCGCCTCAAACGGGATTCGGGGGCCAACAGCATTACCCACTACAACCAAAACCGCTCGATCAGCATCATTGCTGTGCCGACCGATGCTGTGAGCAGCGGACAGGCCATCGATCTACTTCAAACCCTGAGCGATCGCACCGGCGGATCCAATCTGGCCCTCACCTTCACCGGATTGGCCAAAGAAGAGACCCGGGCTGAATCCGTGAGCTGGGTGCTGTTTGCTCTCGGCCTCACGGTGGTTTACCTGCTGTTGGCCGGGCTCTATGAAAGTTTCCTCGACCCTCTGATCATCCTGCTCACCGTGCCCATGGCCCTGCTCGGGGCCTTGATCGGCTTGAAACTCCGAGGCCTCACTCTGGACGTTTATGCCCAAATGGGCCTTCTCGTTTTGGTGAGCCTGGCCGCCAAGAACGGGATCCTGATCGTGGAATTCGCCAATCAGCGCCTCGAGCAAGGCATCCCTCTCTTCGAAGCCATCGAGGAAGCGGCCATCAACCGAATGCGACCGATCCTGCTCACCGCGGTCACGTCGCTGGCGGGTTTCCTGCCCCTGCTTCTGGCCAGCGGCAGCGGATCAGCCAGCCGGATCAGCATCGGAACGGTCGTCTTCAGTGGATTGTTGGTGTCCACACTGCTGTCCTTGTTTGTGATTCCAGCGATCTATCTCCAGCTCAAACGCTGGCGCGGCGTGGGGCCATCGATGCCGGAGCTGGATGGTTAACAGGGTTCAAACCGTTCATTCAGGGCGGGACCACCCATGGGCGGAATGGCACAGGTCCCCCCGGCGTTCACAACAGCCACCTCCATCACCGCCACTGGTTCAGGACTGATGGGCAGCGGGGAGCTTGAAACCGAGACAGCGCCGGACGAAGACAAAGTCTCCGAAGCCTGAACGCGCTCCTCAGCATCGACCTGCGCCAGGTCGATGCGCTGACCGGGCAGGATCTGCATCGTGAGGTTGTAACCGGTCGCTGCCGCGGAAAGAAGCAACACAAGTTCGAGACGGGGAGGCAACGTCGGCATGGTGAGCCAGGTGTACGGCGGAGATGACTTAGTTCAGCGTCCAAGAGCCGCGGAAAGGTGACTGAGCCTCAGCAAAAACATGACGCGGTGCATACCGAAGCTCAAAGCGTCGATTCGTAAGGTGGTTCTCTTTTTTAGACTGAGGTGATGGGCGCATGGTGAGCAGTGCAACCACACAAAGCCTGTCCTCGGAGCAGGCCCAATACTTCTCCTACGGGGAAGCGGCCAATCCGATTCGCAGCGGCCTGACCGAGCTCGTGCCTTATCGGAGCTTTTCGCCCAGCTTCTTTGAGGAACCTGGCAGCGCAGTGCTGCCTCTGGATCTGAGTGCGGAACTGGGCTGCGCAGGGCCAGCCACAGGCCCCTCACTCTGCGCCAACTTCGTGCGTCTGGATCAGGAGGAGTTGCGTACAGCAGCAGTGGCCACCAGCCAGCTGTTCTTCGTGGCCGAGGGTCATGGCGAAACGGCTGCCTGCGGTCAACGCTTCACCTGGAGCAAGGGCGACATGCTCGTCCTACCGGCCGGCGGCGACGCTATTCACACCAGTGAAGACAAGGCGGCCATTTACTGGGTGCACGACGCGCCCCTGTTGAGGCATTTGGGAGTCGCACCAAGCCAAGCCCGTTTTGGACCCACCTTCTACAGCCATCGCGACAGTCAGCGGAAGCTCTCTGAGATCGCGAGCAGCGCCGTGGGTTCGAAGGCCAACCGAGTGAGTGTGCTTCTGGGCAACAGCGCCTTTCCCCAGTCACGCACCGTGAGCCACACACTCTGGGCCATGCTCGGCATTCTTCCGGCCCACCAGGAGCAGATGCCCCACCGCCATCAATCCATCGCCTTGGACTTCGCTGTGGCCTGCGAACCAGGCTGTTACACCCTGATTGGCACGCAGCTCAATGATCAGGGGCGGATCATCAACCCACACCGGGAAGACTGGGCCCCGGGTGCAGCTTTCGTCACCCCGCCTGGCTACTGGCATTCCCATCACAACGAATCCGGCGCGGACGCGTACGTTCTGCCGATTCAAGATGCTGGCCTGCACACCTACTTGCGCACGCTCGACATCCGTTTCAGCGGCTAGTTGCCATAAAAAAATCCCGTCCGGACAACCGGACGGGACAGAGGAGGAACGACTGCTGACGTCAGATGCAGGTTCGTTGAATCAAGCGATCAACCGAACTTGCCAGAGGTCGAAGCGATCAGGAATGCGGCGTACGTGAGGATGTACCCGATCGTGAAGTGGGCGAGTCCCACAACACGGGCCTGAACGATGGACAGAGCCACAGGCTTGTCGCGCCAGCCGACGAGGTTGGCCAGAGGGGTGCGCTGGTGAGCCCAGACGATGGTCTCGATCAGCTCTTGCCAGTAACCACGCCAGGAGATCAGGAACATGAAACCGGTGGCCCACACCAGGTGACCGAACAGGAACATCCAGGCCCAGACGGCGAGGTTGTTGCTGCCGAACGGGTTGTAACCGTTGATCAGCTGGGAGGAATTAAGCCACAGATAGTCGCGGAACCAGCCCATGAGATAGGTGCTGGATTCGTTGAACTGAGCCACGTTGCCCTGCCAGATGGCGAGGTGCTTCCAATGCCAGTAGAAGGTGACCCAACCCACGGTGTTCAAAGCCCAGAAGACGGCCAGATAGAAGGCGTCCCAAGCGGAGATGTCGCAGGTGCCGCCACGGCCGGGGCCGTCGCAGGGGAAGGAGTAGCCGAAGTCCTTCTTGTCGGGCATCAGCTTGGAACCACGAGCATCCAGTGCACCCTTCACAAGGATCAGGGTGGTGGTGTGCAGTCCCAGAGCGATGGCGTGGTGAACAAGGAAGTCACCAGGGCCGATGGGCAGGAACAGGTCGTTGCTGCCGCGTACACCGTTGATGGCATCCATCCAACCGCCCATGTAGGCAGCGTTGGCATTGGCGGCCACACCACCGGTATTGGCAAGCAGAACGTCGAAGCCGTAGATCGCCTTACCCGACGCAGCCTGAACGAACTGAGCGAAGACGGGCTCAACCAGGATCTGCTTCTCGGGGGTCCCGAAAGCCACGACCACGTCGTTGTGAACGTAGAGGCCGAGGGTATGGAAACCGAGGAAGAGGGAGACCCAGCTCAGGTGACTGATGATCGCTTCTTTGTGCTCGAGCATCCGAGCCAGGACATTGTCCTTGTTGGCTTCGGGGTCGTAGTCACGGATGAAGAAGATCGCACCGTGAGCGAAGGCACCGCACATCAGGAAGATGGCGATGTACTGGTGGTGGGTGTAGAGCGCAGCCTGGGTTGTGTAGTCCTTCGCGATGAAGGCGTAGGACGGCATCGCATACATGTGCTGAGCCACCAGGGAGGTGACAACGCCCAGGGATGCAAGGGCCAGACCGAGCTGGAAGTGCAGGCTGTTGTTGATGGTGTCGTAAAGACCCTTGTGGCCTGCGCCCAGGTCTCCAGGTGTGCCCTGAGGGGGGTTATGGGCTTCGAGGATCTCGCGGATGGAATGTCCGATCCCGAAATTCGTCCGGTACATGTGGCCGGCGATCACGAAGATCACGCCGATGGCCAGATGGTGATGGGCGATGTCGGTGAGCCAGAGAGCCTCAGTTTGAGGGTGGAAGCCACCCAGGAACGTCAGGATCGCGGTGCCGGATCCCTCTGCAGATCCGAACACCTGGCCCATGGTGTCGGGATTCTGGGCATACACACCCCAGTTACCGGTGAAGAAGGGTCCCAGACCGGCGGGGTGGGGCATCACGTTGAGGAAGTTATCCCAACCAACGTGTTGACCACGGGACTCAGGAATCGCCACGTGAACCAGGTGACCGGTCCAGGCGATGGAGCTGAAGCCGAAGAGGACAGCCAGGTGGTGGTTCAGGCGGGATTCCGCGTTTTTGAACCAAGCCAGTGAAGGGCGGAACTTGGGCTGGAGGTGAAGCCAACCGGCGAACAGAGCCCAAGCCGACAGGATCATCATGAAGATGGAACCCTGATACAGCTCGGCATTGGTGGTCATGCCGATTGTGTAGAACCAGTGATACAGGCCCGAGTAGGCGATGTTCACCGGTGAGGAGGCACCCGCCTGGGTGAAGGCGTCAATGGCGCCTTGACCGAAGTGGGGATCCCAAATTGCGTGAGCGATGGGGCGCACGTGCAGAGGGTCGGCGACCCACTGCTCGAAGTTGCCCTGCCAGGCGATGTGGAACAGGTTGCCCGAAACCCACAGGCCGATGATCGCGAGGTGTCCGAAATGGGTGGAGAAGAGCTTTTGGTAAAGCTTCTCCTCCGTCATTCCGTCATGGCTCTCGAAGTCGTGAGCCGTGGCGATCCCGTACCAGATGCGGCGGGTTGTCGGGTCCTGTGCCAGACCCTGGCTGAACGAAGGAAATTTCGTTGCCATTAGAGGGAAAGGTCAGGAGAGGTCAGCCGACCACAAGGATGTGGGCGTGGAAGAAGGCCCATGTGGTCGCAATGCCGCCCAAGAGGTAATGAGCGACACCCACGGCACGGCCCTGGGTGATGGACAGCGCACGGGGCTGGATGGCGGGGGCCACCTTCAGCTTGTTGTGAGCCCAAACAATGGACTCGATCAGCTCTTGCCAGTAGCCGCGGCCGCTGAACAGGAACATCAGGCTGAAGGCCCAGACGAAGTGAGCACCAAGGAACATCAGGCCATAGGCACTGGTGTTGGAGCCGTAGCTGTTGATCACCTGAGCGGCCTGAGCCCACAGGAAGTCACGCAGCCAGCCGTTGATGGTGATGGCGCTGTTGGCGAAATTGCCGTTGGTGATGTGCTGAACGGAACCGTCAGCATTCACCGTTCCCCACACATCGCTCTGCATCTTCCAGGAGAAGTGGAAGATCACGATGGAGAGGGAGTTGTACATCCAGAACAGACCCAGGAACACGTGGTCCCATGCGGACACCTGGCAGGTGCCTCCACGGCCGGGGCCGTCGCAGGGGAAACGGAAGCCAAGATTGGCCTTGTCAGGGATGAGGCGGGAATTACGGGCGTAGAGCACACCCTTGAGCAGGATCAACACCGTCACGTGAATCGTGAAGGCGTGGATGTGGTGCACCATGAAATCGGCGGTGCCCAGGGGGATCGGCGCTGCTGCAACCTTGCCACCCACGGCAACGACGGAACCGTTGAACACCTCGCTCACACCCGCAAGGGCGTTGGGAGCAGTGCTGCCAGCAGCAGCGGCGTGCAGTCCCTGAATCCACTGTGCGAACACAGGCTTCAGCTGAATCGCTGAGTCGCTGAACATGTCCTGGGGACGCCCCAGAGCACGCATGGTGTCGTTGTGGATGTAGAGGCCGAAGCTGTGGAAGCCCAGCCAGATGCACACCCAGTTGAGGTGGCTGATCAGGGCGTCACGAGCCTTCAGCACCCGGTCGAGCACGTTGTCCACATGCTTGGCAGGGTCGTAATCGCGGATCATCGCGATGGCAGCGTGCGCTGCCGCACCGACGATCAGGAAGCCACCAATCCACATGTGATGGGTGAACAAACCGATCTGCGTCGGGTAGTCGATTGACATGTAGGCGTATGGAGGCATCGCATACATGTGCTGGGCCACGATGATGCTCAGGGAACCGAGCATGGCGAGGTTCACAGCCAGCTGGGCGTGCCAGCTCGTGGTCATGAACTCGAACAGGCCGTCATGGCCCTTCGTGGCAGGGAACAGCAGGGGATCACCCTTCTGGCCTTCAAGGATCTCCTTGATGGAGTGTCCGATGCCCCAGTTCGTGCGGTACATGTGACCGGCCACGATGAACAGCACCGCGATGGCCAGATGGTGATGAGCGATATCGCTCATCCACATGCTGCCGGTGACTGGGTTCAG
Source organism: Synechococcus sp. BMK-MC-1 (assembly GCF_014279955.1). Taxonomy (NCBI): domain Bacteria; kingdom Bacillati; phylum Cyanobacteriota; class Cyanophyceae; order Synechococcales; family Synechococcaceae; genus Synechococcus; species Synechococcus sp. BMK-MC-1. The sequence goes on along the minus strand of NZ_CP047939.1, from coordinate 470,983 downwards.
ACCACCCTTGAAGGTGAGGAAATCGCTGTAGGCGGCCCAGTTACCCGAGAAGAAAGCACCAATACCGGCACCAAATCCGGGATAGAGCTGCGCCAGCAAATCCTGATTGAAGAATTCGTGCGGCAGGGGGATGTCCGCCACAGAAGCGATGGTCTTGCCGTTGAGCACCAGCGGCTGGCCGGCGTCGATGGCATCCATCAACTTGGTGGTGGGCAGGGACACGTGCAGAAGGTGACCTGTCCAGGACAGTGACCCGAGGCCGAGCAGTCCAGCGAGGTGGTGGTTGAGCATCGACTCAACGTTCTGGAACCACTCCAGCTTTGGAGCTGCTTTGTGATAGTGGAAAACGCCTGCATTGAGCATCAGGCCGGCCATCACCAGAGCGCCGATGGCCAAAGACATCAGCTGCGTTTCGTTGGTGATGCCCCAGGCACGCCAGACATGGAAGAGGCCTGAGGTGATCTGAATGCCCTGGAAACCGGCACCCATATCGCCATTGAGGATCTCCTGGCCGAACACTGGCCACACCACCTGAGCGCTGGGCTTCACGTGGGTGGGGTCAGCAAGCCAACCGGAGAAATTGGAGAAGCGGGCTCCATGGAAGAAGGCACCGCTTAGCCAGATGAAGATCACGGCCAGATGGCCGAAGTGAGCACTGAAGATCTTCCGAGAGACCTCCTCAAGGTCACTCGTGTGGCTGTCGAAATCGTGAGCATTGGCGTGGAGGTTCCAAACCCAAGTGGTGGTTTTGGGACCTTTCGCGAGAGCTCGGTCGAAGTGTCCGGGCTTGCCGAACAGCTCGAAGGTTGCTGGATTGTCAACCTTTTCGACCTGAGTCTTCGCGGTGCTCCCACGCTCTGGTGGGCTGATGGTCATCGAGTCGTTCCTCGAGGGACGGGATCGAGGTGGTGGGCCACCCCTCCGATAAACAGATGTTCACCGGGGCCCCGGACGCAGCTCCGCGAAGCGTCACCACGACCGGGCGCCAATGGCGACAGGAGCGAAACCCCTGTCGACCACTGGAGCGCTGGGCCCCAAAGAGGGGACCGCTGGCGGAAGCATAGGGGCGCAGATGCACAGAAGACCCCATGGAGTTACAAAGGTTCAATCCGGCCGCGCGCCTGTCTGGGCCTGATGTTTTCACGACGCCCGCTATCAACAAAAAGTTTTAAATTGCCCAAGAAATTATCCACGCAAACGAAAAAATGCCTCACTAAGTAATGCAAATTGTGCCGAATCTCCTGACTCCGGCATGAGCATTCAGAATGAACTGATCTTGAGTTGGTCCCCATGACGGCTTCGGGCCGATTTCAATCCTGGCTCCGCTGGATCACTGCTCTCCTCAGCGTTGTGTTGCTGGTCACCAGCGCAGAGCCGGCCTCGGCCTGGGGATGGGGGCGGATGGGATCGATGGAGACCGGGTCAGCCGTGGATCCCTTGGCTCCCACTGCCCCAAGCGGACGCCTGCAGGAAGTGGCGCCTCCAGGGGCGGTTCAACAACTTCAGACAGCCCTGGCTGCTCATCATCCTCAGTTGCAGCTCACCAGCCCCGCCGATGGCAAGGTGCTCCAGCCGAACCAGCAAACCCTGGTGCTGCAGGTGAGCGACTGGCCCCTGGCCCAGGATCCCGAGTTCGGCCTGGGAGCCCATGTGGCGCTGCAGATCGATGACCAGCCTCCTCTGCGATTCAGCGAAGCCGAGGGCGGACGCTTGCGCATCCAACTCCCAGCGCTCACAGCGGGAAGCCACCGTTTCACCGCTTATGCGGCCATGCCCTGGGGCGAAGCGGTGAAAACCCCTGGAGCCAGTTTGCAATGGCGTTTTGATCAGCTTCAAGGTCTTGAAGGAACGCAGCCAGCACCTGACGCCCCCTGGCTTGCCATGGTCAGCCCGTCGGACCTGGGCGGCGGTGAGCCCCTTTTTCTCGATTGGCTGATTTGGAACGCACCGCTGCAGAACCTGCGCGAAGGAGACGCTCGCTGGAGGCTGCGAATCTCCGTGAATGGAGACAGTTTTCTGGTGGACCGACAGGAGTCTCTCTGGATCAAGGGGGGCGGCAGTGGTCCTGGGCGCGTGCAGATGGAGCTCCTGGATGGCGTGGGTGAACCGATGAGCCCTGTGTTCAATAACCAACTTCGGCCAATCGCCCATCAGCCGGGATCGCGCCCCATCTGGATGCAATCCCGGCTCAGTGACGCGCAGATCGCCCGACTGCTGGGGGACGTGGTCAAGTCGGACGAATCCCCAGACCCAGAACTGGAATCAGGCGCGGAACCAGCCACAGAACCAGCCACAGAACCAGCCACAGAACCAGCCACTGAACCGCAGGTTGTGCAGGAGCCAGTCGCGCTCGAGAAGCCCTTGGACGAACCCATGAATGAGCCCATGGAGGAGGCCATGGAGGAGGCCATTGAAGGGCCAGCTGAGGAGGTCCTCCCCCCAGAAGCCACCGCTGCGGAGACACCAACCTCCGCAGACGCGCGTCCCGAGGAAGTCCCCCAAGAGGACACACCCCAAGAGGACACACCTCCCAGCGCCGAAAGCGCCCCTGCGCCAGCACCGCAACAGGAAGCTCCGCAGGCAGCACCATCCAGCAGCCTGGGAGGATCGGCGAGGGAGCTATTGAACGCTGATGGCACCCAGCGCTGACCATCCGAGGCTGCAGTTCTGAACGACACGTCTTCCCCATCACGCTCTGGTGCTGCAACGCTGGCCATCGGACTCTCACGGAGCGCCTGGCCGCTGCTTCAGCGCCTGGCAAACCAGGGCTTGAGCGAACGCATCGCGCTCTCCCCCAGTGCCGCTGCATCCCTCGATCCCTGCCCAGATTCAGTGCTGGTGGCGAGCGCCAGTGAGCTCTTGCAGACACACTGGAGCGAGGGCGGTCGCCTGATTGTGGTTGGAGCTCTGGGAGCCGTCACCCGACTGATCGCCCCGCTGATCAACGACAAAGAGAGCGATCCGGCTGTTCTGGTGCTTGATGCCCAGGGTCTGCAGGTGGTCCCTCTTCTGGGCGGGCATCGCGCCGGAGGGGAACAGTTGGCCAGGGAGCTCGCAGCAACGCTTGGGGGTACCGCAGTGATCACCGGTGATGCAGCCACGCAGGGGCGGCTTGCGCTGGATTCCTTCGGAGAACTCTGGGGGTTTCGGCGCAGTGGCACGACCGATGCCTGGCGCCGGCTGATGATCCAACAGGCCCAGGGAAGCCCGATTGCGGTGAGGCAGCAAAGCGGCAGCGAACACTGGCGCGCTTGTGCCTCAGCCAGCACCTTGGCATTCACCTCAAACCCTGATGACAGGTCCGAGCTGGCGATTGGTCCTGGGAGTCACGCCGCACCCTGTCGCTGGCATCCAGCCACCTTGTGGCTGGGCCTCGGCTGCGAACGCAACACGAGCCAGTGCCTGATTGAACGCGCCATTCATCAAGCACTGGAGAGCGCAGGGCTGGCCGCCGAGGCCGTTGCTGGCTTCGGCAGCATTGAGATCAAGAGCGATGAGCCCGCTTTGCTCGCCTTGGCGCAGGACTGCGACTGGACAGTCAGGTTCTTCAGCGCCTCAGCCCTCGCGGCAGTACCGGTGCCAACACCGTCGGCCGTCGTCGAAGCGGAGATAGGCACAGCATCGGTTGCGGAAGCCGCGGCTCTGCTGGCCGCTGGGGAAGGTGCCCAGCTCTTGCAGAGCAAACGCATCCTCCATGCCGGGCCTGAGGAGCAGGGTGCAGTCACCGTGGCGATCGCCGAAGCGGCGCAGCCCTTTGCACCGCAACGGGGAGAACTGCACCTCATCGGCAGCGGTCCAGGGGATCTCAGCCTGCTCACCCCCGATGCCCGCCGCGCGTTGAGTCGCTGCGGGGTCTGGGTGGGCTACGGGTTGTACCTGGATCTGCTCGAACCGCTGCGCCGCCAGGACCAGGTGCGGCTGGACGGTCAACTCACCCGCGAACGGGACCGTTGCCAGCAGGCCCTGTCCCTTGCTCAGCAGGGAGCCAGAGTGGCGCTGGTGTCGTCTGGCGACAGCGGCATCTACGGCATGGCCGGGCTGGCCCTCGAGCTGTGGATGGCGCTGGCTGAATGCTCACGTCCGTTGTTCGAGGTGCATCCAGGCCTCTCCGCTCTTCAACTGGCGGCGGCCCGGGCCGGAGCGCCGCTGATGCATGACTTCTGCACCATCAGCCTCAGCGATCGCCTCACGCCCTGGCCTGTGATTGAACAACGGCTGCACGCCGCAGCAGCCGGCGACTTCGTCGTCGCTCTTTATAACCCGCGATCCAAAGGCCGCGACTGGCAGCTACAACGGGCCCAGGAGATTCTTCTCGGCCATCGTCCCGAGCACACACCCGTGGTGATGGCCCGTCAGCTGGGCCGCACAGAAGAACAGGTGACCCTGCATGGCCTCAAGGCTCTGCCTGTGACCCAGGTGGACATGCTCACAGTGCTGGTGATCGGCAACAGCAGCAGCACCATGGAAGGCGGGCGCATGGTGACCCCGAGGGGATATCCGGGCGCCGAACTCAGCTAATGGAATCGCGTGCAGTCGGGATGACAGGATTCGAACCTGCGGCCCCTTCGTCCCGAACGAAGTGCGCTACCAAGCTGCGCTACATCCCGATTGACAGACTGTAGAAGATGACATCTGCCTTGAAACCCGAGTGGTTGCGCGTGAAAGCGCCGCAGCGGGAGCGCATCGGTGCCGTTGCCGATCTTCTGCTCGACCTGAAGTTGAACACGGTCTGCCAGGAGGCCAGTTGCCCCAACATCGGTGAGTGCTTCGCCGGCGGAACGGCCACCTTTCTGATCATGGGCCCGGGCTGCACCCGCGCCTGCCCTTACTGCGACATCGACTTCGACAAGAGCGTCCGTGAGCTCGACCCCACCGAACCGGAACGGCTCGGGGAGGCGGTGGCGCGTCTGGGTCTGAAGCACGTGGTGATCACCTCGGTGAACCGGGACGACCTGCAAGACGGTGGAGCCTCCCAGTTCGTGGCCTGCATCGAGCAGGTGAAGCAACGCTCACCACTCACCACGATCGAGCTGCTGATTCCCGACTTCTGCGGCAACTGGGACGCCCTGGCCACAGTGATGGCGGCAGCACCCCATGTGCTCAACCACAACATCGAAACGGTGCCGCGGATGTACCGCCTGGCTCGTCCTCAGGGCATTTACGAACGGTCCCTGGAACTTCTGCAGCGGGTTCGGGACGACTGGCCACGGGCTTACAGCAAGTCTGGCCTGATGGTGGGCCTCGGTGAAACCGACGACGAGGTGATCGACGTGTTGCGCGACCTGCGCACCCACCGGGTGGACATCGTCACCATCGGCCAATATCTCTCCCCAGGCCCCAAGCATCTGGCCGTGGATCGTTTTGTGACCCCTGAGCAATTCGACACCTACCGCCGCATCGGCGAGGAGGAGCAGGGCTTTCTGCAGGTGGTGAGCACCCCCCTCACCCGCAGCAGTTATCACGCCGGCGAGGTGCAGAGGCTCATGGCCACTCACCCCCGCTGAGCATCTGGACTGACAAGCCCCTGCCCCAACCAGGCGGCTTCTTCACGGGCCGCCGGGTAGAGCCGGCGCAGTTGCTCCAGACTGTCCGGATCACCCCGATCGAGCAGACGGCGGTAGCGGACTAAAGAGGACTGGGGGAAGAGGAGAACCCCGGACAACAGCGCCAAGCCGCTTCCCAGCAAGTAGTCGATCCAGCGATTCGGGATGTACCAGGCCACGAGCGGCCCATAGCCAGCAAACGCCACACCGCTGGAGATCAGGGCCGTGCGCAGGTAGGGGCCGAGATTCAGGGCAACCAGCAGGGCCGCCGTGCCACCCATGGCCAACCCCACTCCCACGCTGTTGAGACCGATGGTGTTGAACACCAGCAGGGGCATCAACACCCCCAGGCTCACCCCCACCATCCGGTCACGAACCCGGGCCATGGTGGCGCCAATGCTGTCATTCAGCAGCAGTACCACACCGAAATAAAGGTATTTAGGGGTCTGCGTTCCCAGGCCGACGCCGATCGCCAGGGCGAACGCCGCCAGCACGACTTTGCGCCAGAAGCTCCAGCTGGCGAAGGCCAAGCGATACCGCTCCGGCAGAGGCCAATCCTTCCCCCCCGGCCCAGTGGGCGGGGCCGGGGCGCCATAACCCGATGGCGTCAACAACCACTGCACGGCGGTGCCAATGGCCAACCCGATGGCGATGGCCTCCAGCTGATGTCCCCAGTCAGCCCAGGTGGCCGACGAATCCAGCAGGGGCAACACCCCGGCGACGGCCACCACGTTGGTGAGCAACGCCAGCTTGGCCGGCAGTGCCACCGCCATGAGCTGCATCACCACACCGACAATGCCGAACCACCACACCTGGGGGGCATCAGGAAACATCATGCGCACACTGAGCCCCACGCCCATCGCCACAGCGGCAATCACCATCAACACCGGGTAGATGAGCGCAGGCCAGCGACAGAAATCGGGACGCACCACCAACACGCCCACCACCACGCCGAAGGCGGCGGGGATGTCGCCCAGACCAAGCGTGAGGCAGATCAGCCGCGTGATGCTCGCAGCCAGGCCGATCACCAGAGCTGCCCGCAAGCCGAGCCACTGGGCTTCAGTCGTCATGGGGCCTGGGGAGGTCACCCTTGAGCGCCTGCACCCAGCCCACCAGCAGCACGATCAGCAGAAGCGCGAACCAAAACCAGAGCCGTGGTGCCGTGCTGAACACCGTGATCAAGAGCAACACGAGGGCGATCCACGGGACCGGCTGACGCAGGGCGTTCAACCAACTGGATGGGGGCTGGAGGTGACGCGACATGGGGAGGCGGAGAGATCGAAGGTTCAGCGATTGATACCGGAAAGCCAGCGCAGGAACGGCATCGCATAGCTCAGCAGCGAACGCCGTTCAACGGCTGCCTTCGCCTCTGCGGGCTGACCATCCTCGAAACGCAGATCAGGCCCTCGTCCACTGCTCCAACGCAATCCGGTGGGAGTCTGGGCTGACTCCAGCGTCACCCTCACAAGCATCAGAGGCGCTGTCGCTTTCCCAGGCAAGATCGCTAACGGGTCCCCTCCTTCTCCATAGGCTTGCTGCCTGGCCCGCGCCACCAGGGAAGCAGCCAGATCCGCCTCGCCCACCACACTGGCCAGAGCAGTGCCATCAAGCGATGTGGGAGAGATTCCCTGAATCCTGCCCTTCACCCCGCCGTAACGCTGAGCCGTGCCGCCGTATTGATTACGGCTTTGCAAAATCGGTTCGATTTCGATCGGTGCACCAACCTTGAGCCGTGTGGCGTCGGCCTCTGTGAACAGGGCCATCGCCTGTCGAGAAGAGGAGCTAGGTCGGTCTAAGGCCAGCGTGCCTAAGCGCTCACCCGGCAGGACGGGTTGCCCTTTCTCCACCGCCCAACTCACCACCCGGCCATTCTCGGGAGCGCGCAGCTCCAGTGCCTGGTTCTGGGCCTCCAGCTCCGACCGTGCGGCCCGCAGCTGAGACTGCTGGGCCTGAACACGACCCCGATTCGCCTGCAGCTGAGCGATTTTCGCCTCCAGTGAACGGATCGCTGCCTTGTTGCCGAGGTAGAGATCCTGGGCTGAAACCCAGAGGGGGCTGTAGGTGGGGATCACCTGCTGCTGTCGCAAGCTTTCCAGCGCCGTGAGTTGCTTTTTCACAGGCTGATTACTCATCTGCAGAGTGTTGATTTGTTGGCGCACGGCCGCCACCTCTTGGCGATTGGCGCGCAGTTGTTCGACCAATCCCTGCTGCTGTTCCGCATTGGCCTCAAGCTGACGGTCGAGAGCCTGAGGTTGCCCTACGGGATCAGGGCCACCACGGGCAGCTTGATCGATGCGATCGAGCCTTGCGAGCACTTGATTTCGTACAACACGCGCGCCGACAGGGGCCGTCAGATCGAGGACCTGACCAGGAGAGCGGCTGTAGAGGCCTCGTCGATCACCGGGGGCCAGCAACACGGCTGCACCAAACACCTTCACATCGATTGCGGGGAGCACAGCCCAGACCGCAGTCGCGCCGGTGACGAGGGCCATCGGCCAGCACCGTTGCAGAAGAGCAGCCATCTGCAATTGAAAATCGCGCTTAGGGTAACGCCGTTTTCGGGTGGCTCAACTCCCTTCTTGACATGTCAACCGGCATGCTCCCTCGCCAGCTCCTGATCTCTTTGCTGGTAGCGACCTCGACCTGCCTGCCTGCCAGGGGCGAACCCGAACCGCTAGCCCTCAGCCTCGATCAGGCCCTCGAGCAGGGTATCGACGCCTCCCTTGCACTCCAGCTAAACGAAGCCCAGAAGTCAGCCACAACAGCAGAAGTTGGTCTCGGGCGAAGCCTTTTTCTACCGAAAATGGATGTGGTGGGGCTCGGCAGTTGGGCCCAGGTCGGGAGCTCGATCGGCTTCATTTCCAATCTCCCCACCATCGGCGATCTCAATCTTGATCTTGGCGGTGATGGTTATGCCCTCATCCAGAACACCTTCGGCAACCTCAGCCTCGCGCTCACCTATCCCCTCCTCGACTTCGAGCGAGGACCACTGCTCACAGCTGCCAAGGCCATGGATCAGGCAGCCGCCGCACAGATTCAAGAACAACGGCGGCAGAGTCGCTTCGCAATTACGACCGCCTACCTAAACCTGCAGCTCAGCGACGCGCTGATCCCAGTGTGGCAGCGCTCAATCGCGCTCTCCAGCGCGCTGCTCAAGGATGCGGAAGCGCTACGCAACGGCGGGCTAGGCGCTCGCATCGATGTGTTCCGCGCTCGTGCCCTGCTCGCCACCGACCAGCGCGGACTCAGCGCCGCCCGCTCGGCCCAGGCGATCGCCGCCAGCGCCCTGGCCCGATTGCTCAACCTTCCGGCCGATCAGAAGGTGGAAGCCAGCGATCCCCTCTTGGCCGAGTCGCCCTGGCCTCTAGGTCTGCAGGCCTCGATTGCATCGGCAACTCAAAATCGTCCTGCCCTGGACGTGATCCTTAAGGCTCAAGCCGCAGCTGAAGCCAAAGTGCAAGCAGCCCGAGGCACCATGCTTCCCCGGGTGGGGCTCCTGCTCAGCGGCGGCATCAACGGCGACAGCCTCAATGTGCCGGTCGTCAACGGCGGCAATCGCATCGGCAACCTGCCTGTTGGAGGAGGGGTGAACTTGCCGACTGTGAACAGCAGCGGCAGTGCCAGCGGCAGCTTCTACGACTACGGCGTGCTGCTCACCCTGCGCCAACCCCTGTTCGACGGGGGGGTATCAGCCCAGAGTGCGGCCCTAGCGCGCAGCAAGGTGTCCCAGCAACGCTTGCTGCTGGAACAGCGGAAACAGGTGATCATCCAGGCGGTGGAAACCTTCTGGCACACCCACCGCAGCGCCAAGGCCGCCATGGCTTCCAGCCGAGAAGCTGTGGTGGCCAACGAAGAGGCCGTGCGGGATGCCCAGCTGCGCTATCGCGCTGGGATTGCTCCAGTCACAGAAGTGCTTCTGGCCCAACGCGATCTGCAAGCAGCCAGGAGCGCTGAAGCAACGGCGATCCAGCAGTGGAATTTCAGTCGGGCCGGTCTGGAGCTGGAGACAGGGTCGCCATCAACGGCACTCCCATCACAGGAATCCACTGCTGCAGGGTCCAGTCCACGAGGCCACGCGCAATCATCGGATCGCCCCGCACTAACGCAAGTGCCTGCGCGTAGCTTTCAGCCTCAACCAGAAGCAGACCCCCTCCTCCCGGCAGGCCCTCGTGATCAACCAGGAAGCCCGTCGTGATGACTACCCCAGCTTCGAGCTGCTGCTCAACCCAGGCACGGTGGGCTTCCAGGTGAGACCGACGCTGCTCGAGCGGGAGAGCGGCCGTTTCCGCCGTGAAGGTTTCGTGTTTGACAAACCAGGGCATGGAAAGCGGCCTGTTCAGGCCGCCACCGCCTGCTGATCCACCAGACCCATGGCTGCCCGCTCACTCGGCGGAATCAGCACCTTGAAGCGTCCCTTGGCCGCGGCCCAGTCGGCCAACAGCGCTGAGGCCTTGCTGCTGCCGGTGGCGGCCACGTGGGCTTCCAACAGCTCTTTGAGCGTTTCCTCCTGCTGCGAAGTGGTGAGGCTGCAGACCGCAACGATCTCAGGATTGACCCTGGCGGTGACGCGATCACCCTCATCGAGCAGGAAGGTGACGCCACCGGTCATGCCGGCACCCACATTGCGGCCGGTGCTGCCCAGCACCACCACCACACCACCAGTCATGTACTCACAGCAGTGGTCGCCAGCTCCCTCCACCACGGTGCGAGCGCCGCTGTTGCGCACCCCGAAACGCTCACCAGCACGGCCGTGGGCAAACAGCTCACCGCCCGTGGCGCCGTAGAGGCAGGTGTTGCCGAGGATCACCTGATCACCGGGATTGGCGCAGCCGTCGGCTGGCACCAGGCTGATGCATCCGCTGTTCATGCCCTTGCCCACGTAGTCGTTGGCTTCCCCTTCCAGGCGCACGTTCATGCCCTGCACCAGGAAGGCGCCGAAGCTCTGGCCGGCGGCGCCCTGGAAAGTGAGGTTGAGCTGGCCCTTGAAGCCGCGGTTGCCGTGGCGTTGGGCCAGCTCACCGGCCAGACGGGCCCCGACACTGCGGTCGGTGTTGATGATCGCGATCGTGCGGTTCAGGGAACCGTGGCTCTCCACCGCCGCCATCAGCTCGGCATCGGCGAGAAGCTGATCCTCAAGAATCGGGCCATTGCCATGGGCCTCAGCGCTGTGACGCAGCCAGGAGCGCTCTTCTGAACCCTGAATCGGTGCCAGCAGACTGGAGAGATCCACACCCTGGGTTTTGGCCAGCTGCACCGCACGGGGTTGAAGCAGATCGCTGCGACCGATCAGATCTTCGAGTTTGGCCACGCCGAGCAGGCTCAGCAGCTGACGCACTTCTTCCGCCACGTACCAGAAGAAATTCACCACGTGCTCGGGCACGCCGGTGAAGCGCTTGCGCAGGGCCTCCTTCTGAGTGGCCACGCCCACCGGGCAATTGTTGGTGTGGCAGACGCGGGCCATGATGCAGCCCTCAGCGATCATCGCCACCGAGCCGAAGCCATACTCCTCAGCGCCCAGCAGGGCTGCGATCACCACATCCCAGCCGGTCTTGAGGCCGCCATCGGCCCGCAGCAGCACCCGATCCCGCAGGCCATTTTCGAGAAGGCTGCGGTGCACCTCGGTGAGACCCAGCTCCCAGGGGCTGCCGGCATGCTTGATCGAACTCAGCGGCGAGGCTCCGGTACCCCCATCGTGGCCGGAGATCTGAATCACATCGGCATTGGCCTTGGCCACGCCGGCGGCAATCGTGCCGATGCCGATCTCGGCCACCAGCTTCACGCTCACCGGCGCTTTGGGGTGCACCTGGTGCAGATCGTGGATCAGCTGAGCCAGATCCTCGATGGAATAGATGTCGTGATGGGGTGGCGGTGAGATCAGGGCCACACCGGGTTTGCTGTTGCGCAACCAGGCGATGTAGTCATCCACCTTGGGGCCGGGCAGCTGGCCGCCCTCACCGGGCTTGGCCCCCTGGGCCACCTTGATCTCCAGTTGCTTGCCGCTGCGCAGGTATTCGGCTGTCACGCCAAAGCGCCCGGAAGCGATCTGCTTGATCGCCGAACAGGCGGTGTCGCCATTCCGGAGGCCGCCGATGCTGGGGAAAGCCTGCGAGCGGCCCTCGGCATCCACATCGTGAAGAACCTGGAAACGGGCCGGGTCCTCACCACCCTCGCCGCTGTTGCTCTTGCCGCCGATGCGGTTCATCGCCACCGCCAGCACCTCATGGGCTTCTCGCGACAACGCCCCGAGGCTCATACCCCCCGTGCAGAAACGTTTGCAGAGGCTTTCCGCGCTCTCCACCTGATCCAGGGGCAGCGGCGTTGGGGCCAGCTTGAACTCCAGCAGATCCCGCAGCGCCGTGACCGGCCGGTTCTCCAGCAGGGTTTTGTAAGTGGAGAAATGGTCGTAACCAGGCCCGGTCTTGACCGCCGCATGCAGGGCCTTGGCCATCTCGGGACTGTTGAGGTGGTACTCGCCGCCGGTGCGGTACTGCACAAAGCCCATGAACTCGAGCTTGCTGCGGTTGAGCTCCGGGAAGGCCTTGGCATGGAGTGACAGGGTTTCATTGGCCAGCTCCGCCAGGGTCATGCCCGCCACACGGCTGGTGGTGCCGCTGAACGCGGTGTCGATCACATCGGCACCGAGGCCGATCGCTTCAAAGATCTGAGCGCCGTGATAGCTGGCCAGGAGCGAAATGCCGATCTTGGAGAGGATCTTGCGCAGGCCGTTTTCCAGGGAAACGCGCACGTTGGCCTGCACCTTGTCGGCATCGAGGGCGGGCAGCTTGCCCTGCTCGATCCGCTTCTGGGTTTTGGGGTGGGCAAGCCAATGGCGGGTGGTCTCCCAGGTGAGCCACGGGCAGACCGCACTGGCGCCGTAACCGATCAGGCAGGCCATGTGGTGGGTGCTCCAGCACTGGGCGGTGTCGATCACCAAGGAGCAGCGCAGACGCAGCTTCTGACGCAGAAGGTGATGATGCACCGCCCCCACGGCCAGGAGGGCCGGCATCGCCACGCTGGTGGCGGTGAGCTGGGCAGCAGCACCGGAGCCATCAACACGATCGGAGAGCACCAACACCTGGGCACCGCCGCGCACAGCCTCCTCGGCCGATTCACACAGCCTTTGCAGGGCCGATGACAAACCACCAGCGCAGGCCTCAACGGCCACCTGGGTGGAGAGGGTGGCAACGGGAAGTCCCTGCTCGCTGATCGCCGCAAGCTCGGCTTCATTGAGAACCGGCGTATCCAGGTGGATCACGGCGGCCGCCTCGGCCTGGGGCTTCAGCGCCGGCCGGCGCTCACCCAGATGCATTTCCAGGCTCATCACCAGCTTTTCCCGCAGGGGATCAATCGGCGGGTTGGTGACCTGGGCGAAGCGTTGTTTGAAGTAGTCGTACAGCAGGTGGGGTTTGTCCGACAACACCGCCAGGGGGATGTCGTCTCCCATGCAGTAGGTGGGTTCCTTACCCAGTCCGGCCATATCTTCGATCACAAGATCGAAGTCTTCGGCGGTGAAGCCCATGGCGGTCTGCAGCCGCAACAGTTCCAACTCACCGATCTGACGGTCCTGGGTCCAGGGTTGGGCTTCCACACTGCGGCGATGGTGCTGCAGCCAGTCGCCGTAGGGGAAGCGTCCAGCCGCGTCCTCCTTCACGGTCCAGTTGTCGAGCAGCTGGCCGTTCTCCAGATCCACAGCCACCATCTGGCCGGGGCCGAGACGGCCCTTCTGAACCACGGTTTTGCCGCTGAGATCCACCACACCGGTTTCCGATCCCATGATCACGAAACCGTCGGCGGTGGTGCACCAGCGCGCGGGGCGCAACCCGTTGCGATCAAGCGTGGCACCCACCCGTTTGCCATCGGCGAACACCAGCAGGGCCGGACCATCCCAGGGCTCCTGGATGCCGGCATTGAATTCGTACATCGCCGTCACTGCAGGGCGATCCTCCAGATCCGGCTGGTTGCGGAAGGCCTCGGGCACCAGGGTGATCAAGCTGTCGGTGATCGAGCGACCGCTGCGCACCATCAGCTCCAGGGTGGCGTCGAGGTTGGCCGAATCACTGAACGCCGGGTTCACCACGGGATTGAGATCATTCGCAGCTTCACCCCAAACGTCCGCGAGGCTGGCTTCAGAGGCCTTGGCCCAGTTGAGGTTGCCCAGAAGCGTGTTGATTTCTCCGTTGTGACCCAGCAACCGCATCGGCTGAGCCAGGGGCCAGCGGGGCAGGGTGTTCGTGCTGAAACGGCGGTGGTACACCGCAAAGCTCACTTCAAAGCGCGGATCGCGCAGATCGGCGTAGTACTGCGCCAGCACCTCGGAGCGCACCATGCCCTTGTACACAACGGTGCGGCTGCTCAATGAGGCCACGTAAAGATCACGGGATCTCTCAAACCCCCAGGCCTGGCGGGCACGGGCACCGATCCGGCGACGCAGGCGCAGCAGCAAAGCCTCGAAGGCGTCACCATCGGGGCCGCCGGCAAGGCTCCACTGCTCGATCACTGGGGCGGTCTCCCGCGCCATGGGGCCCAGCACGGAAGAATCCACTGGAACCTCTCGCCAGCCGATGGACGTGAGGCCGAGCGCCTCAGCTTCCTCCTTGCAGAACCGGCGCGCCAGCTCCCGCCTCTCGGGGTCCTGGGGCATGAACATCATCCCGAGACCACGGGCGGAGGCCGCCTCAGGCCAGACCGCCTTCAGATAAGTCCAGGGGATTTGGCAGAGCACGCCGGCACCATCACCGGAATCACCATCACCACCACAGCCGCCGCGGTGCTCCATGCAACCAAGGCCGCGCAGGGCCTGCTGCAGCACCCAGTGGCTGGTTTCCCCAGACAATTGCGCCAGGAAACCCACCCCGCAGGCATCTTTCTCACCGGCCACCGCCTCAGGCGCAGCGCTGTCGCTGTAGGGCCAGAGGGATCCGGTGGGATGAGACATGACCTTCAAGGAATCAGACATACACCGCCCCTGGAATCAGCGATCCATGGCGGGACAATCTCGAATCCTAAGGATTGATCAGCCCGGCTAGCGTCGAGTTCATGCCGTTACCGCCTCCCCCCCCTGCTCCCGTCGCTGACGTGCGACAAGCCGGTCAGAGCATCGGCAGCACAATCAGGATTGGAGAGATCTCGCAAAAAAGCGCCTGGCTTTGGATCACAGGCAAGGGAGGATCCTCCGATCAACTCTGGCTGCCCCTAGACGTCCTGACGGGTCGCCTTGGATTCCGCAGAACAACAACGGCCGCGGGTGAGCAGCTGGAATGGTTCGGGCGTAATCGACGTTTGACTGATCTCGAGACACGCACCTTGAAGGACGAGGTGGCGGTGAATGCCTTGCCCTGGATGCGCGCCATCGACGTTTCGGTGCAGCGGCGTGAGACAACCCTCGAACTGTCGCTGCCATCAGCGCGGATCGTGTCGATCCGTCAGGGCCGGGGTAGCACGGCGGGTCGCGTGGTGCTCGACCTTTCAGCGCCGGCTCTGGTCCAACGCGATCAGCAGGGGTTGGTGTTGGGTGTTACGAGCAACCGATCCCAAAACAATCGGCTGCGCCGGTTGGGCCTCTCCCCACAGGCGCGCCAAAGCATCCTGCGACTGACGAGCCAAGGCGGTGACCTCGACTTTTTCACGCTCAAATCCCCCTGGCGCATCGTCATGGACGGGACCCAGCGCCGATCGGTCTCCAAGACGAGGGCTCGCACCTCGCCGTTTCAGGCAGCGCGCTTTTCCCCCGAGATCCAGAACGCCATTCGCCAAGGGCTGATCCTCGACAGTCGGACGGTGCAGGTTGGGGTCAAGCCTCTGAGGATTTACCGCGCTGGTTGGCCTTTGGGCAACGAGAGCTTGCTGCTGCGTCCACTGGCTCCGATCAGAGCGCAGACCGGGCTGCGGTTTCTCAACCAACTCGCCCAACCTGCGAAGGCCCTGGTCGCCATCAACGGCGGATTTTTCAATCGCGTGCGTCAACTCCCCCTTGGAGCCGTGCGCCTCGACGGAGTCTGGCTTTCAGGTCCGATCCTCAACCGTGGAGCGGTGGGCTGGGATGGTCCGGGCCCGCTTCTGTTCGACCGTCTTCGCCTCGATCAGGAACTGCGCGTGAACGGTGGACGTCGCTGGGGACTTGGATTTCTGAACAGCGGCTACGTGCAGCGGGGATTGAGCCGGTACACCCGGGCCTGGGGCCCCACGTACCGCTCTCTCAGCGGTGAGGAACAGGCGATCCTGGTCCGCGAAGGGCGCGTCTCCGATCAGTTTTCGCAGGCTGAACTGGCTCGAGGCGTGCCGATTCCCCGAGGGGCATCCCTCATCGTCGCTCGTGCCAGAGCGCCCCTCCCCGCCAAGCCCGGCGACGAAGCCGAGATTCGCTTGAAGGTGTCGAGCCCGGTGGGAGAACGCCGTCAGGTCATGGCGGGCGGCCCCTTGCTGTTGAAGGAAGGGAGAGTGGTGTTAAGCGGCCGTCAGGAGGGATTCAGCCCAGGATTTCTGGGCCAGGCCGCCCCTCGAACTGTTGTGGGACAAGACACCAAGCACCGCTGGATGCTGACGCTTGAAGGGCAAAGCGGCGGCGATCCAACGCTGCTGGAAACCACGCTGGCCCTACAGCAACTGGGCCTGAGCGACGCTCTCAATCTCGATGGTGGAAGCTCCACCACCATGCTCATCGCGAATCGAACCGTGATGACAGGTCGGGGGGTGCCGCCGAGAGTTCAGAACGGGTTGGGGTTCATCCAACCCTGAAGGGGAAAGCTGCGACACTGAATTCATCTGTTGAAGCAAGACGGTGGGCGCAATCCTTCAGATCACTGCAGCAGCTGCTGCCGAACTCGGCCGCCAGGCTTCAGTGGCAGGGACGCCAGGGCTGATGCACCTTGATCTTCAGCACGGACACTGCGAAAAACACGTGATCCGCCTTCAGCCTGGACATCTTTCTGGGAGACCGGTGGCCAGGGCCGACGGTGTCACCCTCCATGCACCTGAACCCCAGATCGAACTGCTTCAGGGGCTCACCCTCGACTACCGAAGCGACATCAGCGGCGGTGGATTCCTGATTCTCAGCAGTGATCAAGTGCGCTGCTGCGCCTGTGGCAGCGCTTTCAGCAGGCAATGAACAGATCAGGGAGGTCGACCCGGTAATGTGGTGGATTGTCGAACCAGGTCGGGTCCCCGGCCGCATACCGACCGTCGATGCCAACCATTCAGCAACTGATCCGCACCGAGCGCCAGAGCTCTAAAGCGAAGACCAAATCACCCGCGCTCAAGTCCTGCCCTGAGCGCCGTGGTGTCTGCACGCGTGTCTACACCTCCACCCCGAAGAAGCCGAATTCCGCTCTTCGCAAAGTGGCGCGTGTACGCCTCACGTCTGGTTTCGAGGTGACGGCCTACATCGGTGGCATTGGTCACAACCTTCAGGAGCACTCGGTTGTGCTGATCCGCGGAGGCCGTGTCAAAGACCTGCCAGGGGTCCGTTACCACATCATTCGTGGAACGCTCGACACAGCTGGCGTGAAGGATCGCCGCCAGTCCAGGTCGAAGTACGGCGCCAAAACGCCCAAGGAGTGATGTGAAGCGATCCATTGATTGGATCGCCTGCTCACCCGTTCAATCCCACCACCATTCATCGTTCTCCCCCACTGACAGTCCATGTCACGCCGTAATGCCGCCGTCAAGCGTCCGGTTCTCCCGGATCCTCAGTTCAACAACCGCCTGGCCACGATGCTTGTCGCCAGGCTCATGAAGCACGGCAAAAAGTCCACGGCGCAACGCATCCTGTCTGATGCCTTCAGCTTGATCGGCGAGCGCACTGGTGGTGACCCAATCGAACTGTTCGAAACCGCTGTCAAAAACGCCACACCCCTCGTGGAGGTGCGCGCCCGTCGCGTGGGTGGTGCCACCTACCAGGTGCCGATGGAAGTTCGTCAAGAACGGGGCACCGCCATGGCCTTGCGCTGGCTGGTGAGCTTCTCGCGTGCGCGCAACGGCCGCAGCATGGCCCAGAAGCTTGCCGGTGAGCTGATGGATGCCGCCAACGAGGCTGGCAGCGCTGTTCGCAAGCGCGAAGAAACGCACAAGATGGCCGAAGCCAATAAAGCCTTCGCTCACTACCGCTACTGATTTGAGGTTGCCCTGACGGCCTCATTGGCCGGAGGCTGACCTGTAGAGTCTCACCCGCCTTTTAACGCCCCACCCCGGAGTTTCCTGTGGCTCGCGCCTTTCCCCTGGAACGCGTCAGAAATATCGGTATTGCCGCTCACATTGATGCCGGCAAAACCACTACCACCGAACGCATCCTGTTTTATTCAGGTGTGGTTCACAAAATCGGTGAGGTGCACGATGGCGCCGCCGTGACCGACTGGATGGCCCAAGAACGGGAACGTGGCATCACCATCACCGCGGCCGCTATCTCCACAAGCTGGAACGATCACCGCATCAACATCATCGACACCCCTGGGCACGTCGATTTCACCATTGAGGTGGAGCGCTCCATGCGAGTGCTCGATGGTGTGATCGCTGTGTTCTGTGCTGTTGGCGGCGTTCAACCACAGTCGGAAACTGTTTGGCGTCAGGCCGATCGCTATTCCGTTCCCCGGATGGTGTTCGTGAACAAGATGGACCGCACCGGTGCGGACTTCCTCAAAGTTCACGGTCAGATCAAGGATCGCCTCAAAGCCAATGCAGCGCCGATCCAACTGCCCATCGGTGCCGAAGGTGATCTGAGCGGCATTATCGATCTGGTGGAGAACAAGGCTCACATCTACAAGGATGATCTGGGCCAGAACATCGAAGTCACGGATGTTCCGGACGACATGAAGGATCAGGTCGCCGAATGGCGCACCTATCTCATGGAAGCCGTTGCAGAAACTGACGAAGCGCTGATCGAAAAGTTCCTCGAAACAGGCGAACTCAGCGTTGAAGAGCTCAAAGCCGGCATCCGTAAAGGTGTTCTCAAGCACGGCTTGGTCCCCGTTCTGTGCGGCTCCGCCTTCAAGAACAAGGGTGTGCAGCTCGTTCTTGACGCCGTTGTCGACTACCTCCCGGCTCCGATCGATGTGCCCCCCATACAGGGTGTGCTGCCGAACGGCGAAGAAGCGGTTCGTCCTTCTGATGACAAGGCTCCCTTCAGCGCACTCGCCTTCAAGGTGATGGCTGATCCCTACGGGAAGCTCACCTTCGTTCGGATGTATTCCGGCGTTCTTGCGAAGGGAAGCTACGTGTTGAATTCCACGAAAGACTCCAAGGAACGCATCTCCCGCCTCGTCGTGCTCAAAGCCGACGATCGGGAGGAGGTTGACGAACTGCGCGCCGGCGATCTCGGAGCCGTGCTGGGCCTGAAGGCCACCACAACCGGAGACACCCTCTGCTCTGCCGAGGATCCCATCGTGCTTGAGACCCTTTTCGTTCCCGAGCCAGTGATCTCCGTGGCCGTGGAGCCCAAAACCAAAGGTGATATGGAGAAACTCTCCAAGGCCCTGGTTGCTCTGGCCGAAGAAGACCCCACCTTCCGTGTGAACACGGATCAGGAAACGGGTCAGACCGTGATTGCCGGCATGGGAGAACTCCACTTGGAGATTCTTGTGGACCGCATGCTGCGGGAATTCAAAGTCGAAGCCAACATCGGTGCTCCTCAGGTCTCCTACCGGGAAACCATTCGCGCCTCCTCCCGCGGCGAAGGCAAATTCTCCAGGCAAACCGGAGGTAAGGGTCAGTACGGTCACGTCGTGATCGAAATGGAACCCGGTGAGCCGGAGTCCGGATTCGAATTCATCAACAAGATCGTTGGTGGTGTCGTGCCCAAGGAATACATCAAGCCCTCCGAAATGGGCATGAAAGAGACCTGCGAATCAGGCGTGATCGCCGGTTATCCGCTGATCGACGTGAAAGTCACCATGATCGACGGTTCCTACCACGATGTGGACTCGTCGGAAATGGCCTTCAAGATCGCCGGATCCATGGCCTTCAAAGATGCCGTCAAGAAGTGCAACCCTGTACTTCTTGAACCGATGATGAAGGTCGAGGTCGAGGTCCCCGAGGATTTCCTCGGCTCGATCATCGGCGACCTGTCCTCCCGTCGAGGACAGGTTGAAGGTCAGGCAATTGACGATGGCACGTCAAAAGTCTCGGCCAAGGTGCCCCTGGCCGAGATGTTCGGCTACGCCACCGAGCTCCGATCCATGACCCAGGGTCGGGGTATTTTCTCGATGGAATTCAGCCACTATGAGGATGTTCCTCGCAACGTGGCCGAGGCCATCATCTCCAAGAATCAGGGCAATTCCTGATCTCTAAACTCCCCTAATCCACACCCTCGATTCTTTACAAAAATGGCACGCGAGAAGTTTGAAAGGAACAAGCCTCACGTCAACATCGGCACCATCGGCCACGTTGACCACGGCAAAACCACCCTCACCGCCGCGATCACCAACGTGCTGGCCAAGAAAGGTCAGGCCAAGGTTCAGGATTACGCCGACATCGATGGCGCCCCAGAGGAGCGCGAGCGCGGCATCACCATCAATACCGCTCACGTCGAATACGAAACCGACACCCGTCACTACGCCCACGTGGACTGCCCCGGTCACGCGGACTATGTGAAGAACATGATCACCGGTGCCGCCCAGATGGACGGCGCAATCCTGGTGTGTGCCGCAACCGATGGCCCCATGGCCCAGACCAAGGAGCACATCCTCCTGGCCAAGCAGGTGGGCGTTCCCGCGCTGGTGGTGGCACTGAACAAGTGCGACATGGTCGATGACGAGGAGATCATCGAACTGGTGGAGATGGAGATCCGTGAACTGCTCTCCAGCTATGACTTCCCCGGCGACGACATCCCCGTGGTTCAGGTCTCTGGCCTGAAGGCCATCGAAGGAGAAGCCGAGTGGGAAGCCAAGATCGATGAGCTCATGGAAGCTGTCGATGCCAACATCCCCGAGCCTGAGCGCGAGGTTGACAAGCCTTTCCTGATGGCGATCGAGGATGTCTTCTCGATCACCGGTCGTGGCACCGTGGCCACGGGTCGTATCGAGCGCGGCATCGTCAAAGTTGGCGAAGAGATCGAAATCGTCGGCATCAAAGACACCCGCAAGACCACCGTCACCGGTGTTGAGATGTTCCGCAAACTGCTCGACGAGGGCATGGCCGGAGACAACGTCGGCCTTCTGCTTCGCGGCATCCAGAAGGAAGACATCGAGCGCGGCATGGTGCTGGTGAAGCCAGGCTCCATCACCCCCCACACCAAGTTTGAGGGTGAGGTGTATGTGCTGAAGAAGGAAGAGGGTGGTCGCCACACCCCGTTCTTCGCTGGCTATCGCCCGCAGTTCTACATCCGTACAACGGATGTGACCGGCCAGATCACCGCCTTCACTGCTGACGACGGCAGCGATGTGGAAATGGTGATGCCTGGTGACCGCATCAAGATGACCGGCGAGCTGATCTGCCCGGTGGCCATCGAACAGGGAATGCGTTTCGCCATCCGCGAAGGCGGCCGCACCATCGGTGCAGGCGTGGTTTCCAAGATCATCGAGTGATCTAGAGCTCGTCTCCTTGGGGATGACCCGACCGCGGTCGGGTCATCCCCTAATCTTTTTGAATGGCATCAGCTTGTTTTCACACCAGCTGAACTGCACCTCGACAATCCACCTCTCGTGATCTCCTCAGGAGATACCAAAGCGCTTCATGTCAACTGCCATCGCTCAGCAGAAGATTCGCATCCGTCTCAAGGCGTTTGACCGCCGCATGCTGGATCTCTCTTGCGACAAGATTATTGAAACGGCCGACAACACGGCAGCGACTGCCATCGGCCCCATCCCCCTGCCCACCAAGCGCAAGATCTACTGCGTGCTGCGCTCTCCTCACGTGGACAAGGATTCCCGCGAGCACTTCGAGACCCGTACCCATCGGCGCATCATCGACATCTACAGCCCTTCGGCAAAAACCATCGACGCCCTGATGAAACTGGATCTGCCCAGTGGCGTTGATATCGAAGTGAAGCTCTGAAGACAGCTCGATCAACCGGTCAGCTTCCTAAGATCAATGGCCCTATTGATGCATGCGTGGCTGACCTGTCCGTCAGAGAACTTCCTCTTTTCCCTCTGCCGGATGTCGTGCTCTTTCCGAGTGATGTGCTGCCGTTGCACATCTTTGAATCCCGTTATCGGATGATGCTTCAAAGCGTTCTGGAGACTGACAGACGCTTCGGCATCGTCCGCTGGGATCCCCGGAGCCAGAGCATGGCTTCCATCGGCTGCTGTGCCGAAGTGATCCAGCATCAAACCGGTGACGATGGACGCAGCAATATCGTCACGCTGGGCCAGCAGCGCTTTCGGGTTCTGAACGTGACCCGCGACACACCGTTCCGTTCCGCCATGGTCAGTTGGATCGAGGACGATCCGGTTGAAGATATGGCGTCGCTCCACACTTTGAAGGAGTCGGTGGCGTCAGCCTTGAAAGATGTCGTCGAGCTCACGGGCAAGCTCACAGATTCTCCGACTGCACTGCCTGAGGATCTGCCCGACCTTCCCAGAGAACTGTCCTTCTGGATTGGCGCCCACCTGGGCGGACCTGTTGCCGATCAACAACAAGAACTGCTAGAGCTCACCAGCACGCGCAGCCGGCTTGAACAGGAGTTCAGCATGCTGGACGAGACGCGCCGTCAACTCGCAGCTCGCACTGTCTTACGCGACACCCTGTCGTCTTCCAATTCGGATAACGACTGATGCCCCTGCCTGCTTTTCTCGGACCAGCGGCGATTGGCGCTGCCGCTGCCGTTGGTGCCTACGCGCTGTGGACACGCCGCAATCGCGCTTACCTCTCAAGCGAGAGTGTGGCTTCGGCGTACGACGCATGGACGGAGGACAGGCTTCTTGAAACCCTCTGGGGTGAGCATGTGCACCTCGGTCACTACGGGGCTCCCCCCCGCAGCAAGGATTTCCGGCGTGCCAAGGCTGATTTCGTTCATGAATTGGTGCGCTGGAGTGGTTTGGATCAACTACCACCTGGCGCGAAGGTGCTGGATGTGGGCTGTGGCATCGGCGGCAGCGCCAGAATTCTTGCCAGGGATTACGGCTTTAACGTTCTCGGAGTGAGCATCAGCCCAGCACAGATCCGTCGGGCCACCGAACTCACACCGGAGGGAATGACCTGCCGATTCGCCGTGATGGATGCCCTTGATCTGGCACTGGACGATGGGGGGTTTGATGCGGTTTGGAGTGTGGAAGCCGGTCCGCACATGCCGGACAAACAGCGCTACGCCGATGAACTGCTACGCATGCTCCGCCCTGGCGGACTGCTGGCCGTCGCGGATTGGAATCGTCGGGATCCTCTGGATGGCCCATTGAACGGTCGAGAACGTTGGGTGATGCATCAGCTGCTCACGCAATGGGCGCACCCTGAGTTCGCCAGCATCCGTGGCCTGCAGCACAACCTGGAAACCAGTGCTTATTCCAAAGGTCCGATCGCAGTGGCCAATTGGAATCAAGCCACGCTGCCCTCCTGGAACGATTCGATTCTGGAAGGCCTGCGACGCCCCGCAGCAGTGCTGCGACTCGGTCCATCAGCCATCGTTCAGGGGTTGCGCGAAACACCGACCCTGTTGTTGATGCGCTGGGCCTTTGCCCGGGGAATGATGCAATTCGGTGTGTTTCGCCTCGCCAACGATCAGGACAGATCAGAACTCGGATAGGCACCGAACTGGGACAGATGCTCACAAAGCGGTTGGAGGTGGGCCTCAAGTGCATCAAGAATCTCGGAAGCCTTTCCCTTGGGCAGCTCCACATCCACGAAGAACACGTATTCACCGAGCTCCCGCTTCGAGGGGCGTGATTCGATCCGACTCATGTTCAGTCCGAGCCCGGCAATGGCCTGGAGCGCCTCGATCAGCGCTCCAGGCGCATTGCGATGCAACGAAAAGGCCAGGCTGGCCACATCTCCCTCGCGCAAGCGTTTGCCCCGTTGGAGAAGGAGAAAGCGGGTGCAGTTCGCAGCCACATCATTCACAGGAAAGGCAAGCTGCTGCAACTCCAGGCGTTCGCCAACGGCGCGATCAGCAATCGCTGCACGGAAGCGGCTCCCTCGCACCATGCGCGCGGCTTCAGCCGTTGAGCTGGTAGGGAGCTGCAAGGCTCCTGGTAGATGGGTGGCAAGCCAGCCGCTGCATTGCGCCAAGGCCTGAGGATGGGACAGCACTTCCTTGATGTCCTGCAGCGATCCGCTGCTGAGCAGGGCATGGCGAATCGGCAGCACCACGGCTCTGCGAATGGAGAGGTCCCGATGCGACCAGAGGGCATCGAGGCTGGCGGTCACCCCGCCCTCCACTGAATTCTCAACTGGAACCACAGCAGCATCGCAACGGCCGTCGGCCACATGCTCCACAACCGCGCGCAATCCGGTGCAGGCCACCAGCTCTCCATCGGGGATGCCTTCAAGGGTGAGCATCTCCCTTGCCGCCCGTGCTCCGTAGGTTCCCTCGGGCCCCAGAAAGGCCAAGCGCATCGGCATGAATGACCGTCCCTTGCATCGATAGGATCATGCCGCGTCAGCAGAAGGTCCATGGCTCTGGCCTTCAAAGCCAGTCAAAAGCTCGATCTTCCGGTCGTGGCCCAGAGCGCGCTCCTCAGGGCTTACCTCCAGGAACAGGACCGCGTGATCAAAGCTCTGCTCGATCCTCAGCAGCTTTCGAAAACAGGAGACGGGACTTACACCTACACAGTCACCACACTCCAGGTGTTTCAACTGCAGGTGCAACCGGTCGTTTCCTTAGCCGTCGGACTCAGTGAAGGCGTCCTCAGCATCAAGGCCACAGATGCAACGATTGAGGGTGTGGGTCTGGTGGATGACTTCCAACTCACCCTCGAAGCATCTCTGGAAGCGACGGATCGCGGGCTCCAGGGAGAGGCAACGCTTGCTGTGAATGTCAGCCAACCCCCGCTGCTGCGACTGATTCCCAAGCGGGTTTTAGAAAGTACGGGTGAATCGATCCTCAACGGCATCCTGATCACGATCAAAGGCAGAGTCGGCCGCCAACTGGTCAACGACTTTCAAGACTGGTGCCGACATGCCCGAGAAGGCCAAAACACACCATCAACGCAGACCATCATCCCTGGGGAACAGCCGAGTTAAAAAAGACTTCCGGTGCAATGCCGTGGGGCCGGACGTGATCAGAGCCTGGCGGTGCAGTGCAGTGCCATAGCCAGCGTGACGTTCAAAGCCGTACTCAGGAAAGCGTTCGGCCAAGCGGCACATCAGCCCGTCGCGGGCCACTTTCGCCAAAACGCTGGCAGCAGCGATCGAGGCCTCCTGGCTGTCACCGCGCACAATCGTGCGCTGAGGCCCTGGCCAGAGGCGCAACGGCAGAACGCCATCCACAAGCACAAGTTCGGGCTGGATCGGCAACTTCTGCAGGGCCCTGAGCATGGCCAGTTCCGTGGCCACCCGGATGCCATGGGCATCGATTTCCCTTGCTGATCCCTGGCCCAGAGCCCAGGCCGAAGCCTTGGCTTGGATGTGGGGCACGAGATCAGCCCGCCGTTTGGCGGAAAGGGCCTTGCTGTCGGTCAGCCCCAGCGCTGTGAGCTCAGCATCTGCCGCGCCCGTGAGGCTGACCGCTGCTGCAAACACTGGCCCGAACAGACAGCCCCGGCCCACCTCATCGACACCGACGGTCACCCTGCCGTGGCCGATGAGCGCCGACGACGACGGCCGGGCCGCTCCTCAGCTCCTTCGCTGCTGGACTCCTGCAGCGCCTCACTGGGCGAGGGCTCGGCCTCCACTGGAGGAGGAGGGGCGGACGGCTCTGGGACTGGAACCACCTCAAGGGGCGTGATCTCAACCAACAGCGGCGACTCCATGGGAGGCGGAGCCTGCACCTCGGCATCGGCGGCTGGCGTGCCCCCAGCAGGACCCTGTCCGCTCTTGCTGCCAGCACCCCGGCCACCGCGAGCACCGCGGCGCCGACGCCGGCCTGATGAAGCTGCCATCTGCTGCCGGGCTTCTTCGAGAACGGCGTCCGCGTCTTCCCCAGGGCGAACCACGCGAACCAGAAGATTGTCCTGGGCTGGCGGCGGGTCGAGAAGCAGCACAGGGTTCAAACCAAGCCAGCCATACACCTTTTCCTGTTCCTCATCCATGGGAACAGCCACCAATTCAGGATCCTGGCGCCGAGTCGCCGGTGCTGGCTCGATGGCGTCACTGGACGATTCCCCGGACACACCGAGCTCCAAGCCTTCCTCGAGGACCGGACTCTCCGCACTGACCTGAGGCCGTCCGCGGCCACCTCGCCGACGACGGCCATTGGCTGACTCCGTGGCCCCCGAGGCATCAGCGCGCGCTGATGCAGCCGACCGGACCAGCCCCGTCGCCGTGGCAAGAGGCTGGAGCAGATCTTTACCGGGCAGAACAGCGACGTGGCCAAGACCGCCACAGCTGGGACAGGCACGGCCAAACAATTCGTAGATGTTTTGGCCCTGGCGCTTGCGGGTCAACTCCACCAGGCCTAACTCGGTGAGCTGGGCAATCTGGGGACGGGCCGAATCGTCACGGATCGCCGTGGTGAAGTGCTCCAGAAGCTGAAGCTGGTCACGACGGGAATCCATGTCGATGAAATCGACGATGATCACGCCGCCGATATTGCGCAGCTTGAGCTGCCGTGCAATTTCAACAGCTGCTTCACAATTGGTCCAAAGCACCGTTTCCCTGGCATTCGCCGAGCGGGTGAAGGAACCCGAGTTCACGTCGATGACCGTGAGCGCCTCGGTGGGTTCGATGATCACGTAGCCGCCAGACGGAAGATCAACCCTGGGCTTCAGGGCATCGCGGATGGCTGCATTGACCTTGAAATGCTCAAGGAGCTCATCGGGCTCGCTGTGGGCTTCGACACTGACGTGCGCCCCATCCCCGCCGAGAAATCCACTGACTCTCTCGACGGCCGTTGGATCATCGACAACCACGCGGCTGAGCTCTGGGTCGGTGTGATCACGCAGGATTCGGTGGATGAAATCCTCATCGCGATTGAGAAGCACCGGGGGTGAGGCCGTTTCTGCAGCCTTCTGGATGGCTTCCCACTGACGCAGCAGAGACTCCAGATCATCGATCAGGAGTTCTTCGCTCACCTCTTCGGCTTCGGTGCGAATCAGCAAACCCGCGCCGGGTGGTTTGACGAGCACCCCAAGGGCACGCAGGCGATTGCGCTCGCCTTCCGAACTGATGCGCCGAGAGATGTTCACCCCCTGGCCACTGGGCTGCAGCACGAGGTACCGCCCCGGCAGGGCCAAATTTCCTGTGAGCCTGGGACCTTTGGTGCCGGTCGGCTCCTTCATCACCTGCACGAGCACCTTTTGGCGAGGCTCGAGCAATTCCGTGATACCGGCAGCACCTTTCTTGAGGCGCAGAGGACCTAGATCGGTGACGTGGATGAAACCATTTTTTTCACTTTCACCGATATTGACGAACGCAGCATCAATACCCGGCAGCACATTTTCAACCGTGCCGAGGTAAACATCACCAATCTGATAACGGCCCTGGGCCACGATCAGCTCATCGACGCGGTCATCAGTCAGAACCGCTGCGATGCGCAGCTGTTCAGCGATGACAATTTGCTGGGGCATAAACAGAACTGACGACGCCCGTCAGGACAGAAGCCGATCGGTGGACTGAACAGCGCACCGCACGGAAGGGAATTGGAGAGAGAAGCCCGAAGGCTGAAATGATGCGGAGTGAATCACTCCTTTCAGAACAATCGACGTGAAGACGCGATTGAATAAGAGGCGATGGACCTCTCGTACCAACGAATCTGGACAAGAAGACCGGAACGGATCTGTGGCGTAAACCCTTGATGTGCCGTTCTGAATCGAATTTAGCACCGCCGGAGCCCCAACTCCATGCGCCGCACTTGCGAGAGCACCAGCTCTTGCCCCAGTCGCTCAGACAGCCAATGGCAGAGCTGGGCGGGTTTGAGACTGCGCCCCTGTTCATCCACAGCAGCGATCAGCTCCAGCCTGGCTGACAGGGTTGCATCGGCACCATCCCCAGAGATCTGACGCAGGGTCTTCAGCAAAGATCTGACGTCACGACGCCGAGGTCGTCCTTTCTTATCGGTGTCTTCCCAGATCAGCTCTTCGGCGCCGAGCATCTGGGCGATCGCGCCCTCCCAATCGGCGCTGGACTGCGCACGCAACGTGAAGCACCAGCGGCTGAACACAATCCTTTGGGAAAGGCTCGGAGACGAGACAGGAACCTCTTGCGCAGACAGGAGCCGCAGCCCAGGCGGCAACCGGGCCTGCCAGGACTCCTGAGCGACTTGAGGGTCCACCGATTCAGTGAATTCCAGATCCATCCACTCACCCTCGGCCTCGACACCAAGAGGAAGCGCCAGTGCCAACTGCAAGCGGGGCAGGGGATGGAATCCTCCCGTGAAGCTCACCGGCAGCCCTGATCGGCGCAGTGCTCTCTCAAACAGACGCACCAGGTCGAGGTGACTCAACAAAGCCATGGCACCGGTTTTGCTGAAGCGGAAACGGATCCTGCAGATGCGCTCACTGGCCGGAGCACGTTGAGGCCGTACTTCGGGAACCGATGGAGGCGGCACCACAACGTTGTGCCCCAGATCAGGACCACAGACCCCGCAGCTGCTGCAGCCCTCGAAGGAACAGTCAGGAACAACTGTGGCGGCTAGCGCTTGCTGGAGATCATCGGCAAGCCACTGCTTCTCGATTCCGCTGTCGATGTGATCCCAGGGAAGTGGCTGACGGCAGAACGCCTGCAGATCGTGCCGCTCAAGCGCAGCCACCGCACTCCAGCTCCCGAGCTCCATGTCTCGGTAGCGCCCCGCAAGCCCGGCTGCAGCGATGGCTCCGGTCCAGGCCTCATACGTGCGATCAAGCGCTTCGAACCAGGCATCCATTCCTGCCCCCGCACGCCATGCTGCTTCGATCACCGGTGCCAAGCGACGGTCTCCGCGGCCCACGAAATCCTCCATGGCCGAGAGGCGAACATCCGTGAAATTGAATCGCACCCCGCGCAACCTGCGCCCGGCGTCCCGCAGCAGCTGCTGACGGCGCAGGAACTCCTCCGTGGAAACGCTGTGCCATTGGAACGGCGTGTGCGGCTTGGGCGTGAAGTTGCTGATTGTGATGTTGAGACTGAGGCGACCGAGATCCCGGCAACAGTCCTGAAGCATCCGACAGGTTTCGGCGATGCCGAGCACATCCGCATCGGTCTCACCCGGCAGCCCGATCATGAAATAGAGCTTCACCTTGCGGTAACCGTTCTGCATCGCTGTGCGGATGCCCTGCAGCAGGTCCTCATCGGTCAGACCCTTGTTCACGATGTCGCGCAGCCGCTGGGTCCCGGCCTCAGGGGCGAAGGTGAGCCCGGCCTGCCTGGCGCCCCCAAGGATGTGGGCGATGTCCTCATCGAAGCGGTCCACCCGCTGGCTGGGTAGCTGAAGGGTGACGTTGCGGTCGGCCAAGCGGTTGCGCAGCTCGACCCCCACAGCCGGCAAGGCGAGGTAGTCGCTGCAGCTGAGAGACAGCAGCGAAAAATCGCTGTATCCGGTTCGCTCCATTCCGGCTTCCACTGCCTCAATCACCGCTTCCGGCTCCACATCCCGTGCAGGGCGTGTGAGCATCCCCGGCTGACAGAAACGGCAGCCACGGGTGCAGCCGCGGCGAATTTCCACCGTGAGTCGGTCATGCACCGTCTCCACGTGTGGGACCAGGCCCATGGCGTAGTGGGGCATCGGTGTGGCCACCCGGCGCAGGACGCGCTGGGGCAGGTCCGCATCAATCGGCTGCAGGGTGATGCCGTCCTCACCCGTTTCATAAAGAGATGGCACGTAGACCCCGGGCACCTGGGCCAGATCCCGCAGCAGCTGGGAACGGGTCAGTCCATCGGCCTTGGCCTGAGCCACCACCAATCCGATTTCGGGGAGGAGCTCCTCACCATCGCCGAGGGCGATGAAATCGAAGAACGGGGCATAGGGCTCCGGATTGCTCGTGGCTGTTGGCCCTCCGGCGAAAATCAGCGGCGGAGCGCCAGGAGCATTCAGGGGAAGGTCTCCACGGTCGTGCGCGCGGATCGGCACATGACATAAGGCCAGCATCTCGAGGATGTTGGTGGCACCAAGCTCGTAACTCAGGCTGAATCCAAGGATGTCGAAGCTGTTCAGAGGCCAGCGGCTCTCCACCCCGAACAACGCCTGATCCTTCTCTTTTAAGCGCTGCGCGAGGTCGGATGCTGGCAAATAAGCCCGATCACAAACCTGGCCAGGAACGGCATTGAGGATCGAATAGAGAATGATGTGGCCGAGGTTGCTGGCTCCGACCTCGTAAACCTCGGGGTAGGTGAGTGCCCAACGGACCTGTGCTCCGGTCCAGTCCCGGGGAACAACCCCAAGCTCATGGCCGATGTAGCGAGCGGGCCGGTTGATGCCCGCATCCACGAGCGCATCGAACGGCACTGCCTGGAGCTCTGTATTCAGGGAGACGGTCAAGACGTCCCGACCCGGCTTCCTGCATCGTATGTAGCAGGATGCCCGCAGAAATCGATTTCACCGTGGTTCAGGTCAACGGCAACTACCTCAAGCTCAAGGCTGGCTATCTCTTTCCTGAGATTGGCCGTCGTGTGAAAGCCTTCAGTGCCGCCCATCCCGATGCCGCCCTGATCCGCCTTGGGATCGGCGATGTGACGGAGCCGCTGCCCCAGGCCTGCCGCGACGCCATGAAAACCGCCATCGATGCGATGGGAACAGCTGAGGGCTTCCATGGCTATGGACCTGAACAGGGCTATGGCTGGCTGCGTGAGGCGATCGCAACCCACGATTTCAAGGCCCGCGGCTGCGACATCAGTGCTGAAGAGATTTTCGTCTCTGACGGATCCAAATGCGATAGCAGCAACATCCTCGACATCCTGGGGGAAGGCAATCGTGTGGCTGTCACCGATCCCGTGTATCCGGTGTATGTGGACAGCAATGTGATGGCCGGCCGAACCGGTGATGCGGGCGATGAAGGCCGTTATTCAGGGCTGACTTACCTGCCGATCAGCGCCGACAACGGCTTTGCGGCCCAGATCCCCTCGGATCCTGTGGATCTGATTTACCTCTGTTTTCCCAACAATCCCACCGGGGCCGTTGCCACCAAGGAACAGTTGAAGGCCTGGGTGGATTACGCCCGTGCCAACGATGCGCTGATCCTGTTCGATGCGGCGTACGAAGCCTTTATTCAGGATCCCAGCCTGCCCCATTCGATTTTTGAGATTGAAGGAGCGCGTGATTGCGCCATCGAATTCCGCTCTTTCTCCAAGAATGCTGGTTTCACGGGCACGCGCTGCGCTTTCACGGTTGTGCCAAAGGGGCTGAAGGGCAAGGCCGCCAACGGTGAGGCCGTGGAGCTTTGGAGTCTGTGGAACCGCCGTCAAAGCACCAAGTTCAACGGCGTGAGTTACATCATCCAGCGCGGTGCCGAAGCGGTGTATTCCGAAGCCGGCCAGGCTGAGGTGAAGGGTCTGGTGAGCTTCTACATGGAGAACGCCGCCATCATCCGCCGCGAGCTCAGTGCAGCAGGCCTCACGATTTACGGAGGCGAGCACGCGCCCTACGTGTGGATCAAGACCCCTGATGGCATGGACTCTTGGGGCTTCTTCGACCACTTGCTCAACAAAGCCAATGTGGTGGGAACCCCCGGCAGCGGGTTTGGTGCCGCAGGTGAGGGCTACTTCCGCCTTTCAGCCTTCAACAGCCGGGCCAACGTGGACGAAGCGATGGCCAGGATCAAGGCACTCTGAGGAGACGTGTTCGGATTCCCTTTAGATTTGCAGGAGCTGAGCGCGATGGTCATGGCCGTGGAGACCCCCAGCCGCACCCCTGGTGGAGCAGCTGTGCTGGAGAAAGCCCCTGAGCGCGTGCGCAAGCAATCGCCGCGCTACAAGGTGCTGCTCCACAACGACCCTGTGAACTCCATGGAGTACGTGGTCTCCACGCTCAGGCAAGTGGTCCCGCAGCTCAGCGAGCAAGACGCCATGGCGGTCATGCTCGAAGCGCACAACACCGGCGTGGGCCTGGTGATCGTTTGCGACCTCGAGCCCGCGGAGTTCTATTGCGAGACCCTGAAGGGCAAGGGACTCACCAGCACCATCGAACCGGAGAACTGATCGTCAAGTCCATCGTCCAGACCTGGAAAAGCCTGCTTCAAGCCCGTCCGCGCTGGATCGCCACCATTGTGCTGATCCCTGCGCTTTATGGGCTGGGTTGGATGCTGACGCAGCCGTTGCTGCTCGTTCTCCCAGAGACCACAGCATCGAGGCTGAGCCTGATCGGCACCGCCTTGAGCCTGGTGCTTTTTGTCGTGATCCTTCCGAGCTGGGTCAGGCAACGCTGGAGCAGTCGCCAGCCTTGGCGAATCCTGGGGTTGCGCAGCCGCAGACAGGGGCCGTCCTCAGGGCGATGCCTGATAACAGGTCTCGTTCAGTCGGTTGGACTGCTCACCTTGGTCAGCCTGCCGCTCATCGTCGGGTCCTGGGGACGTTGGCTCGGCGAACTCAGCGCTGCGGATGCTCTCAATGCCCTGGCGTTGTGCTTCGGCGTAGGACTCGCCGAAGAGCTGTTATTCCGAGGATGGCTCTGGGGAGAACTCGCGCAGTTCACCGGGCCTCGCACCGCCATTGTGACCCAGGCCGTGATTTTCAGCTTGGTGCACACCCGATTCAATCTCGGTGTTCTCCCCATGCTGGGCCTGCTCGTGGGACTCACCCTGCTCGGCCTGGTTTTAGCTGTACAGAGACGACTGAATGACGGTTCCCTCTGGGGATGCGTCGGCTTGCACGGCGGGCTTGTCGGCGGATGGTTCGCTCTTCAAGGAGGCTTGCTTCAGATTTCGCCAAGCGCACCGCAGTGGCTCATCGGCCCCGGAGGGGCCCACCCCAATCCCCTGGGAGGCCTGGTGGGAATCGCCGCTCTCACCGTTGTGCTGGCTCTTCAGCTGACGGCGTTAGCTAAAGCACCACGCCCCTGAACCGGAGCCCGCAGGGCTTCATTGAGGGTTGAAGTGCCGTAATCCCGTTCCAGCAGATCCATCACCGTTCGACCGAAATCCGATGGGTTCGCATCAAAGGCTTCCAAACACACCCGACCGAACGTGCTGCCCATGGGCTCTGGATTCCAGAGAAGCTTTCTGGCCGTCCAAGGCATCATGCTCATCGGGTTGTAACCGGGCTTGATCAATCCCTGGTCGAATCCGTATTGCTCGAGATGGGTATGCGGTTGCAAACCGATGAAGAAAATCGCTGGCTCCACACGATCGGCGCCAAAAATCGCCTCGAGCTCGCGGTGGTAAGCCACGGTTTGACGAATGGTTTCGGGGCGCTCATCAATCACATTGAATGAGTAATTCACAGACACGTGATCGTTGAAACCGGCCTCCGCCAGCATCCTGCAGCTGTCGAGAACCGTGCGCAGGTTGTAGCCCATGCGCATTTTGCGCACGAGCTCCTGAGACCCTGATGTGATGCCGATTTCGAAGTAACTCATGCCGGTGTCCACCATGAGTTGGGCCAACTCGGGGTCGAGGTTGTCGGCACGGATGTAAGCAGCCCAGCGAATATCCGTGAGTCCCTCGGCTTTGATCGCGCGCAGCAACTCTTTGGCATCTTCGATGTAGCGCCGTGCCGGGATGAACTGGGCGTCGGTGAACCAGAAACCGCGAACGCCGCGGTCATAGAGCTGGCGCATCTCCTTCACCACCTCGTCCACGGGATTGAGGCGGACTTGTTTGCCCTCCACCACCGTGTACACGCAGTAGCAGCAGTTGTGAGGGCAGCCCCGCTTGGTCTGGACGCCAACGTAGAAATCGCCGCCCTCGAGATACCAATCCAATTGGGGCCAGATCGAGGCGATGTAGTCGTAATCGCAGGCCGTCTTCGGACGGCTCTCCGGCTGTTCATGGATCAGGCCTGGACGTGGAGGCGCTCCGACGACGAAGCAACGTTCGCCATCCAGGCTCTGGCCGTTGAGGAGCTTCTCCAGCAGAGGTTCCCCTTCCCCGATGGAGACGATGGTTCCTTTCGGCAGGGAGCGGCCAAGCTGCTCGTAAAACACACTCACAGCTCCACCGCCAAGAACGGCTCTGGCTTGAGGCTGATAGCGACGCGCGCGATGCAGGCCTTGCTTCACAAGCGCTTGATTGCGACGCAGCTCTCCGTAGTGACTGGTCATCAAACGCAGTCCACCGAAGGCACCGTGCAGGCGTTTCAGGGGATTGCGCGAATAAAACACCTCAAATGAATTTTGGAGAGGGTTACCGCCGCGTCCATCCACCGGGGCATAGATCTGAATATCCCGCCAAGAAAACACCAGCAGCGTGGGCTGAAACTGATCGATCGTGATCCGCAGAACGCGGTGCACGTCCAGAACCGGCAGAGCAGCCAGATCGAGAATGCGTTGGGGCAACCCTGGGAAGCACTTGTGCAGATGGTCCGCCAGGTAAATCGGCCCGATCGGAAAAATGGGATTGCATGGAAGCCTCACCAGCAACACGCGCTCTCCTGCGGCGGAGCCCGAGGCTGCAAGCGCTGACTGCTGAGGGAAATCGTCCATGGCCGGACGCTAACAAGCACTCCCCAAGGGTCGAGACGGGGCGGAGCTCAACGCTTCTTCACAACGACTTCATAAAGCTCTCGACAACTTCCGCAATGTTGCTTTACACTCATGGTTGGCAGGGCATCCTGCCCTTCCGTAACCGCTCTTCGGAGCATTCTTTTCCGTTCTCATGACCACCACCATTCAGCAGCGCTCCGGCGCCAATGGCTGGCAGTCCTTCTGTGAGTGGGTCACCTCTACCAACAACCGCCTGTATGTGGGCTGGTTCGGTGTGCTGATGATCCCCACCCTGCTGGCTGCCACCACCTGCTTCATCGTTGCTTTCATCGCAGCGCCCCCCGTCGACATCGACGGCATCCGTGAGCCCGTCGCTGGCTCCCTGATCTACGGCAACAACATCATCTCCGGTGCTGTTGTGCCCTCCTCGAACGCCATCGGCCTTCACTTCTATCCCATCTGGGAAGCTGCTTCTCTCGACGAGTGGCTGTACAACGGCGGTCCTTACCAGCTGGTTGTCTTCCACTTCCTGATCGGCATCTTCTGCTACATGGGTCGCGAGTGGGAACTCTCCTACCGCCTCGGCATGCGCCCCTGGATCTGCGTTGCTTACAGCGCACCCGTGGCTGCTGCTTCCGCCGTGTTCCTGGTGTACCCCTTCGGTCAGGGTTCCTTCTCTGACGGCATGCCCCTCGGCATCTCCGGCACCTTCAACTTCATGCTGGTGTTCCAGGCAGAGCACAACATCCTGATGCACCCCTTCCACATGATGGGCGTCGCAGGTGTGTTCGGTGGCTCCCTGTTCTCCGCCATGCACGGCTCCCTGGTGACCTCCTCCCTGGTGCGTGAAACCACCGAGAGCGAGTCCCAGAACTACGGCTACAAGTTCGGCCAAGAGGAAGAGACCTACAACATCGTGGCTGCCCACGGTTACTTCGGTCGCCTGATCTTCCAATACGCCTCCTTCAACAACAGCCGCAGCCTTCACTTCTTCCTGGCTGCCTGGCCTGTGGTCGGCATTTGGTTCACTGCCCTGGGCGTCAGCACCATGGCTTTCAACCTGAACGGTTTCAACTTCAACCAGTCCATCCTTGATGGTCAGGGCCGCGTCCTGAACACCTGGGCTGATGTGCTGAACCGCGCCAACCTCGGCATGGAAGTGATGCACGAGCGCAACGCTCACAACTTCCCCCTCGACCTGGCTGCTGCTGAGTCCACTCCTGTGGCTCTGCAAGCACCCGCCATCGGCTGAGGCTGAAGTCTCCAAAAGATTCAGCGTCAGTTGAATCGGAAAGCCCCCTCTCACGAGGGGGCTTTTTGTTGCGACTCAACAACGGCGTTTAGCCTGCTGCACCTTTCACGCTTCGCGTCCGTCGACCTTGATCGAGCTCGTTCTCTCCATCGGCCTGGCTTTCATCATGCTGAGCCTGGGGCTGTCGCTCCAACCGGCTGATTTCAGCAGGGCTCTTGGTCAGCCCCGTGCGTTATTTGGCGGCGCATTGGCACAGCTTGTACTGCTGCCGCTTGTGGCCTTCAGTCTTCTGCGCTTGTTCGGACTGACTGGCGACCTTGCTTTGGGGGTCATGATTCTGAGCTGCTGCCCAGGTGGCATTACCTCCAATGTGATGACACGCCTGTCACGGGGTGATGTGGCCCTGTCGATCTCCTACACCGCACTGGCCAGCCTGGTAACAGCGGTCACCTTGCCTGTGGTTCTCAGCCTCACAGCACCGTTATTGCTTCCGAGCCCAAACCTCGAGCTCTCCATTCTCCCTCTCAGTCTCAAGGTATTTGCCATTTCCACCATGCCAGTGGTGATTGGAGTTTGGATCGCGCAGCAGGCCCCTGGCTTCTGCAAACGCAACAGGCAAAAAGCGGAGCGGCTCGCCAATCTGTTGTTCCTGCTGATCGTGGCCGGCACGTTGATCAGCCAATGGACCGTGTTTACAGGCAACCTGACAACGATTGGTCCAACCCTTCTGACGTTGAATCTGGTGATGCTGGCCATCGGACTGGGCCTCGGCCATCGTTTGAAGTTGTCGACGGAGCAGACCACCAGCTTGTCGATCGAAGCTGGATTTCAAAACGGCACTGTGGGCATCGTGGTGGGATCGTTGCTCGGGCCAGAGCTGATGCAGAGTCAGCTCAACAGCTTCAGCCTGCCGTCTGCCGTTTACGGCGTTCTGATGACCGTCACGATCATTCCCTTCATTGCCTGGAGACGCAGCATCCAACCGCTGACAACTCAATCCTGAGGCTGCCGATCACCCAGAAGCGATCTGCCCCGTTGTCCAGTAACGAACACGTGCGGGATGGGTCTCGAGGTAGTCGTCTACAGCACGTTCAGCTGATCGCTCATTGGCCTTGAGCAGCAGGTCCGACATCTCCTGGTCGGGGAGATGAAAACGGGTGAGGAAGGCAGCGACGTCAGGCGCCTCGACGTCAAGACTTGGCCGCCCCAGCGCATGAATCCACTCGATGCCCCCAAACACACGCTTCGGGTCGTCAAGAAAACGCAATTTGTAGCGAGCGAACATCCAATGCGGCATCCAGCTGGTCACGATCACCCACTGCTCTCTGCGGATGGCCTGGTCGAGCACCGCCGTCATCGCTGCACTGCTCGACGCCACCAAGTTCAGATCATTGAGTTGGTAACTCTTGAGTGCTTCTGCAGACGCTTGATTCAAACCTGACCCAGGATCAATCCCCTGAACACGGTTGTTGAAACGAGCGGCCAGCGCAGGGTTCTGCAGTTGCTGGATCGATGAAAGCTCGGCTTCAGGGACGTAGTCAGGAACCACCCAGCCCAGACGGCCGGCATACATCGACCCGAAATCAATCACACGCTCACGCACCCGTCGCCAGTAGTCACGGTGCGTCAACGGCAACCAAGCCATCAGCATCATGTCGAGATCACCGCGGGCGAGTGAGGCGTACTGAATGCCGATGTCGGCAAGCACGCGCTCGACCTCGATGTTGTAAGCCTGCTGAATCACCTTCTGTGCGATCAGGCTGATGACCTCAGCATCAGCCCATGGAGACCACCCCAGTCGCAAGGGGGATCCAATCGAGGCCGAGGTGGGTTGCGGTGATCGATCCGTCTCCGAGTTTCTGCCTTGGGATTTCGGCGTTGGCGGTTGGCTGAGGTTGACCAAGCTGGCCATCGAAGCACCGGCAAGCCCCAAACCTCCAAGCAACACCGCGCGTCGCCGCAAACGGTTGTGATCACTCATGACGACCTCCAGGGAGACATCCAGGCGCGCCAGCGCTGACGAAGGGGTTGTCCTTCACGGGCTGTGAAGCTCTGACTGAGACGGTCGAGGATCACAGCAAGGATCACGACAGCGATTCCACCCTCAAAACCGAGACCCACGTCGAGCTGCTGAATTCCACGCAACACCACATCGCCCAAACCGCCTCCGCCAATCATCGAAGCGATCACCACCATGGACAGGGCCAGCATGATCGTCTGGTTGACCCCGGTCATCACCGTTGGCAGCGCAGTCGGCATCTGAACTTTCCAGAGAAGCTGGCGTTCACTGCATCCAAAGGAGCGTCCTGCTTCGAGCAGATCAGCAGGGACCTGGGACAGCCCCAGCTGCGTTAACCGAACGACCGGAGGCATGGAAAAAATCAGTGTGGCCAGGATCGAAGGCACCGCACCCGTGCTGAACAGCATCACAGCAGGAATCAGATAAACGAAGGCCGGCATGGTCTGCATCAAGTCGAGGCAGGGCCTCACCACGCGCCAAACCGAGCGGTAGCGAGCCGAGAGGATTCCCAGGGGCAACCCGATCACGAGTGCCAGCAGCGAAGCCGTGATCACCAGAGCCAAGGTGGCGATCATCGCGTTCCAGAGCTGAAGAGAAAGCACAAGGTTGAGGCCGAGAAGCACGAAGAGCGCGAAGCCTCCGCTCACTCTCCAAAGACCAACCGCAGCCACAGCCCACGCGAGCAACCAAGCCGGAAGAGCGTCGAGAAGGATCTCGATGAAGGAGACCACGGCGAGGACCGAGACCTTGATCACATCAAAAGCACCCTGCGCATTGGCGAGTAGCCAGGCGACGATGACATCGACGCCTTGTCCGAGCCAACTGGCCTGATGGGCTGCTGCCAGAAGAGTCATCAACCCAATCCCTCCATCGATCTGAGCAGTTGATGGGCGCTGATCACACCGATCAATCGCTGCTGCGAATCCAGCACCGGCACTGGATCGGAACAAAGTGCCACCGCTTGAATCGCATCCTTGACGAGAGTCCCCGACTGCAGAGTGGTCGTTTCCGAGGCCTCAAGCCAACCCCGTTGCGCGCTGACCATCCCCAAGAACCGGCGCGTCGCATCCACCACGTACAAGCTCTCCTGAGATCGCTCAGGCCGAGGGTCACTGCTTTGAAGCACAAGCTCACGGCTGGGGGGCATCGCCACACGGTCGACGGTCAGCACCGCTGCCACATCCACATCCCTGAAGAAGCGCCTGACCTCCTCGCTAGCGGGTTGATGCAGCAGCGTCTCGGCCGTATCGCACTGAAGCAAACGCCCTCCTTGCATCAAAGCGATCCGATCCCCGATCCGGATGGCTTCATCAAGATCATGGGTGATGAACACAACGGTGCGGCGCTGCTCAGCCTGGAGATCGAGCAGCAGATCCTGCATGTCCACGCGAATCAAAGGGTCGAGCGCTGAGAAGGCCTCGTCCATCAGCAGGATCGGAGGGTCGAGCGCCAGCGCTCGGGCCAGGCCAACACGCTGTTGCATGCCTCCAGAGAGTTGCGCGGGTCGCTTGCGCAATTCCTGGGCCAGTCCAACTCGCTCCAGCGCCTCGATCGCTCGGGCTTGCCGAACCTTGCGGGGCACGCCTGCCACCTCAAGACCGAACGCTGCGTTGTCCAGAACGCTCCGATGGGGAAACAGCGCAAAGGATTGAAAAACCATGGCCATCTGATGCCGGCGCAACGCAGCCAGCTCGGAACGCGTCAACGCAGCCAGCGACCGCCCCTGCACCAAGACATCGCCGGCAGACG
Organism: Synechococcus sp. BMK-MC-1; assembly: GCF_014279955.1. Classification (NCBI taxonomy): domain Bacteria; kingdom Bacillati; phylum Cyanobacteriota; class Cyanophyceae; order Synechococcales; family Synechococcaceae; genus Synechococcus; species Synechococcus sp. BMK-MC-1. Next base: position 431,855 of record NZ_CP047939.1, on the reverse strand, counting down.
GTCGAATCAATCCATTCAGCAAGCGCAGCAAGGTGGACTTCCCCGAGCCAGACAAGCCCATCACGACAAAGATTTCGCCGCAGCGAATGTCGAGTGAGACATCCTGCACTGCGGCGCGAACACCCAGTTGCCGGTGGAGCTGTTCAGGATCTGCTCCTTCGCGCAGTTGATGGATCGCATCAGGAGATCCACCAAATATCTTCCAAACTGAATCAATGGAGATCTCTGATATCACTTCAGAGGCCTCGAGCACCTCATAGGCTTATAGCAAGAACGGGAAGGGGCGTAAGGGACACCAGCGCGAAAGCCATCAAAACGCACACATGTGCATCAGCAAAATCCACTGCGCCCCTTTGGTTTTCGCGAATCTGCGCATGATTCACGAACAAGCGATTTCACAAGAACACTGACAGCAATGCACGTCATGGTTAGGTTGCAGATGGAGCGAGAATCTTGTTCATCGTTCACATCAATGGTGTTGCGTGCTCTGCAGTCGAAGGATCTGCGGCCCCGCTGCCATCTCCAGTGCAGTCAAGAGCGAATTCGGCATGACCTCAACCAAGAGCCACCCTTCAGCGGAGTCCGGTGATGCTCAGCGCTTCGGTGAGACCCCAGAAAGCGTGAGGGAAACCGACCATTACCAGCAGGAGTACATCGAGCAATTTGCTGATCGCTGGGATCGTCTGATCGATTGGCAAGCTCGGGAGGAAGCGGAAGGGGATTTCTTCGTGAAGCTGCTGCGGGAGCATGGAGCCAAGTCCGTGCTGGACGTGGCCACGGGCACCGGGTTTCATTCCGTGCGCCTGCTGCGCGAAGGCTTTGAGGTGGTGAGCGTGGATGGGAGCCCGAACATGCTGGCCCGGGCCTTCAAAAATGCCCGCAGTCGCGATCTGTTGATGCGCACGGTTCACGCCGACTGGCGTTTTCTGAACCGCGACATCCATGGCGAATACGACGCTGTGATCTGCCTGGGCAATTCATTCACCCATCTGTTCCGGGAACGGGATCGGCGCAAAGCCCTGGCGGAGTACTACGCCGTGCTCAAGCACAACGGCGTCTTGATTCTTGACCATCGCAATTACGACAGGCTCCTGGAAGGAACGTCCACCAGCGGCAAAAGCAACGTGTATTGCGGCAAAGATGTGGAGGTTGGCCCTGAGCACGTGGATGACGGACTCGCCCGCTTCCGCTACGCCTTCAGCGATGGGAGCACGTATCACCTCAACATGTTCCCCTTGCGTCATGGCTACGTGCGCAGGCTGATGCGCGAGGTGGGCTTCCAGCGCATCACCACCTACGGCGACTACCAACGCGGCCACGACGACCCTGATTTCTACGTGCATATGGCCGAGAAGGAATATCTCTTCGACACCGATGTGACCGCCATTTAAATCCCATGACGCAAAGCACCTACTCCAATGCCGCGGCCACCGCTGCCAGCTACTACGACAGCACCGATGCCGACCACTTCTATGCCGACATCTGGGGAGGCGAGGACATCCACATCGGCTTGTATGCCGAAGCCGATGAAGCCATCGCCGCGGCCAGCCGGCGCACGGTCGACACCCTGATCGACTTGATTGGCAGTGAAGGGCTCGGCGATGGACAAGCTGAGTGTCTTGTGGTGGATTTTGGCTCTGGCTACGGAGGCGCCGCTCGCCGTCTCTGCCAACGTCCCAACGTGAAGGTTGAAGCCATCAATATCTCCGCCGTTGAGAATGATCGTCATCGGCTTCTCAACCGCGAAGCCGGTGTCGACCAGAGCATCACCGTTCACAACGCCTCCTTCGAAGCAGTCCCTCTGGCCGATGGCTGTGCCGATGTGATCTGGAGCCAGGACGCCATCCTGCACTCAGGCGATCGTCAGACCGTGCTGCATGAGGCGTCGCGCTTGCTCAAGCCTGGCGGAGTGATGGTGATGACCGATCCCATGGCCGCCGATGGCGTTGCGGCCAAGTCGCTCTCGGCGATCCTGAAGCGAATCCACCTGCAAGACCTGGGCTCCCCTGAACGCTACAAAAGCTGGGCCGACGCCGCTGGCCTGGAGCGGACCCACTGGATCGACCGCACCCCGATGCTGATCAGGCACTACAGCCGCGTGCGTGAAGAGCTCAAGCAACGCCATGCGCTTCTGAGCCGCACCATCAGTGCCGACTATCTCGAGCGCATGGATGCGGGCCTCGGCCACTGGGTGGAAGGGGGCCAGGCCGGCCGGCTGTGTTGGGGCCTGATGCGCTTCCGCAAACCCCTGCACTGATGGACACACCTGACAGCCAAACGCAGTCGTCCGACCACAGCCCGCGCGAGGTGGTGGATCAGCTCATCAACGCGTGGAATCTCCTTCCCCATCCAGAGGGGGGCTGGTATCGGGAAATGCACCGCAGTCCTGAACAGGTCACCCGCAGCGACGGCGCGCAGCGCAGCAGCATCACCGCCATCCTCTTTCTCCTGGACGCCGGATCCAAAAGTTGCTGGCATGCCGTGCACGGTGCCGACGAGATCTGGATCCATTTGCAGGGTTCACCCCTGAGCCTCTGGACGCTTGAGCCGGAGGGCAGCAAAGCCGTCCAACACGTTCTGTCGCTCCACCACCCCTTACACGTGGCTCCTGCGGGTCACTGGCAGGCAGCCCGCACGGAAGGGCAGTACAGCCTGGTGAGCTGCTGCGTTGGGCCAGGATTTCAGTTCGAGGATTTCGAAATGCTGAAATCAAGACCACCGCAGCAGCATCCACCCGGGGCGCTAGCGGATCTGCTTTAGGGAACGACGAAGGGCAATCAGCCAACACGGCTGCATCAGCCATTACATTCAAGCGAATCGCTTGACACACTCAACATTAAAAGACATTCATACGTTGAGTGGGTGTGTTGCATGCTGCGACAAATGGCATTCGATTTGCGTTTGATCTACGCCTCAGATCTTGAAGGTGGATCAACAACAACTCTCAACAACGCAATTTATTTTGCCGCGATCACCGAAGCGCTAAAAGGTGATGCGCGAGCCAACTTGCTTTTGTCAGCAGGTGACAATTACATTCCGGGACCGTTCTACAACGCAGGGGGAATTCGTTCGGCAATTCGCGACAGTGGAATTCTGAACGATGTCTACAACCAGTTGTTCGGGCTGAGCGCGAACGGTTATGACAGCCTGCGCGAGCTTCCCGGCGTCGTTGACATCGCAATCATGAATGCCATTGGCTTCGATGCCAGTGCCGTTGGTAACCATGAATTTGATGCAGGCTCTTCCGCCTTCGAAGACCTCATTGCACAGGGTGCCAGAGATCCTGAAGGCCCCCCGGGAGACCGCTATGTGGGAACACTCTTTCCCTACCTGTCGGCCAATCTCGACTTCTCAGGAGATGGGCTCGCCGGACTCTTCGAAGACCAGATCGTTGATGCTACGGCCGGTGCAGGGGCACGAACAATTGCTCCTGCTGTGACCTTCGATCTGACCGATGACAACGGGAGCACATCCAAAGTTGGAGTGATCGGGGCAACGACGCCGGTGCTCAGCACCATCACATCCCCCGGGGGGGTCGTCGCTGAGGGTACCGGAGGTCTCGAGACCTATCCGCAAACCCCGGAAGAGCTCGAGCGCGTCGTCGCAGACCTCGCCAGTGTTCTTCAACCCGTTGTTGACGCCCTGATCGCCGAAGGTGTGAACAAGGTGGTGATGGTGACTCACCTCCAGCAGAGCCAGATGGAGCAACTGCTCATTCAACGGCTGCGCGGTGTCGATGTGATGGTGGCTGGAGGTTCGGGAGCATCATTTTTTGATGATGGCTCCACCACCAGCACAGAGGATGATGTCTTCGCAACGCAAAACGCTGATGGAGATCCTGCCTATGTGGTGTCGGTTCCAGGTCTGTACTCAAAGGTCGGCGTTGTTGATCTCCAGTTCGACAACAATGGCATTCCCAGCATTGTGAGGGCCAGAGGCCTCGAATCAACCCAAGACACTGTCAATGCTGTGGGTGGTGACCTCAACGGCCAGGCTGCGTCTCTCGTCAGCGACTTGGTGGAAGCAGTACAAGATGTGGTGTTCGAAAAAGACCAAATCATCTATGGCTATACCGACACGTATCTCCAGGGCAATCGAGCATTCATCCGCACCGAGGAGACCAATTTCGGCAATCTTGCCGCCGATTCACAACTCTGGAAGGCCCAGCAAATTGATCCAGAGATCACAGTTTCGCTGAAGAATGGCGGCGGTCTGCGCGCGGCCATCGGCGACATCGGAGGCACTGCAGAGAATCCAGTGCTTCTGCCACCACGAGCACGCACCATCGCAGAGGACGGCTACTTCAAGCCGGAGGGCGCGATCTCCCAACTCGACCTCGAGAACACCCTGCGATTCAACAATGATCTCGTCGTTGTTGAAACAACTGCAGCGGGCCTACAGGCATTGATGGAACATGCCATCTCGGCAAGTGCAACGGGAAACACCCCAGGACAGTTCGCTCAGATCGGCGGCATGCGTCTGCAGTTTGACTACGAGCAGGATTATTCCGACGCACCAGGCAGGCAACGCATTCGTTCACTCGTCATCACCGGAGAAAACGATTCCATCATCGACGTCATCATCCAGGATGGCGAACTGCAAGGAAGTCCGGATCGTCCAATCAAGATGGTCACCCTTGATTTCCTGGCCAATAATGATGGCGACAGCTATCCATTCAGCGAAGTCGCCAGTTCGATCACCAATCTGCAAATCAACGGAAATGATGTTAGCGAGCAAGTTGCACTCGCTGAGTATCTCCAAGCTTTCTACGGCACTCCAGAAACGGCCTTCAACATTGCTGAAACCAGCGTCGAGAATGATCTGAGGATCATCAACAATGGTCGCGGCAACCGCAACACGATCCTGAACGATGCGCCAATCGAATTGAGAGCGGATCTTTGGGTTGATCAAGTGACAGGCCAGCATCTTTATGTCACGACTCGCCAAGAGGGATCAAGCCTCCTTGGCAACCCGAACTGGGAGCAATCTCAGGAGAGCATTAATTGGCTTTCAAGCGGAGACGAAAGTTCCACATTGTCAAATATCAATCGCCTTTACAACCCCGAAAGCGGAGATCACCTGTACACCATTAACCCCACCGAGACAACACTTGCCTTAAACGAACTTGGCTATGTGCTTGAAGGTGTTGTTGGACGTGCTTACAGCACGCCAACAGAGGGAGCGGATGCGATTTATCGCTTCTACAACCAAGGGATCGGCACCCACGCTTTCGGCGAAAGCCCAAGCAGTTTCGGCGAAGGCTGGACCAATGAAGGGATTGCCCTCTTCTCCTGATCAAAGTTCAAATGAGAACCAAGCCCGGGCTTTTTGCCTGGGCTTTTTTATGCGGTATAAAACAAGGCTCTGCCCCAGCAGTGCAAATCAAGCCCCGCTTATCTCCAATATCAAAACAAATAAACGCCTTGCTAAATTAACCCTACAAACGCAATTTTTAACATCTTTGCATCAAAATAAATCTTGCTTCGTATGCAATCAGACGCCAAATAATAATATCCACATCACACCAAAATCGCAACATTGCCAAATTTGACGCCTTGAGCCATCGATGGTTGCGACCGACCGTGCCACAAGCCATTGGTTTGTGGAATGGGCAACGTACTGATTACGCTCTTCATCAACGAGTTGGTTCCATGGGCAGCAGTTTCGGCACCCTGTTTCGCATCAGCACCTTCGGCGAGTCCCACGGCGGCGGCGTGGGGGTGATTCTGGAAGGCTGCCCGCCAAGACTGAAGCTTGACCCACTGGCGATTCAGGCAGAACTGGATCGGAGACGCCCTGGGCAAAGCAAGATCACCACACCCCGCAAAGAAGCCGACCAAGTGGAGATCCTCAGCGGTGTGATGGATGGGCTCACCCTTGGCACACCGATCGCCATGGTGGTGCGCAACAAAGATCAACGCCCGCAGGATTACAAAGAGGTGGAGGTGGCCTTCCGCCCCTCCCATGCGGATGCCACTTATCAAGCGAAATATGGGATTCAGGCCCGCAGTGGTGGGGGGAGAGCCTCAGCCCGGGAAACCATCGGACGGGTGGCGGCTGGAGCCATTGCCCGGCAGATGCTGCAGCGATCCCATGGCACTGACGTTGTCGCCTGGGTGAAGCGGATCCACGATCTCGAAGCCCAGGTGGATGCCAGCAGCGTGACGCGTGACGCTGTGGACGCCAACATCGTGCGTTGCCCAGACGCGGAGATGGCTGATCGCATGATCGAGCGGATCGAAGCGATCGGACAGGACGGCGACTCCTGCGGTGGCGTGATCGAATGCATCGTCCGCCAGCCACCTATGGGGCTGGGGATGCCGGTGTTCGACAAGTTGGAAGCGGATCTGGCCAAAGCGGTGATGTCTCTGCCTGCCACCAAGGGCTTCGAAATCGGCTCAGGCTTTGCGGGCACCTTGCTCAAAGGGAGTGAACACAATGATGCGTTTCTCCCCAGTGACGACGGACGGTTGCGCACAGCCTCCAACAATTCCGGTGGAATCCAAGGGGGAATCAGCAACGGTGAGCCCATCGTGATCCGCGTGGCCTTCAAGCCAACCGCAACGATCCGCAAGGAGCAGCAGACGATCAATGACCGTGGCGAAGCCACCACCCTGGCCGCCAAAGGGAGACATGACCCCTGCGTTCTGCCCAGGGCCGTCCCCATGGTGGAAGCGATGGTGAATCTTGTTCTGGCCGATCATCTGCTGAGACAGCAGGGCCAGTGCAGTTTGTGGTGAAGGATCGCAGGAGCGCTTAGCTCCGGGCCGGCGAATGGATGCCATCGGTGCTGACCAGCTGGGCTGCGGCCTTGGCCATCCGTCCGGCCACGGTGCCTGATGCCACCGATGCCTGCGTGCGTTTGCGTGCCCTTTTGGCCGGCCGGGGCTTGGGAGCGGTCGCTGGCGACGCTTTTGCAGCCGTTTTCGCTGAAGCCTGCTTCTTGGCTGCTGCTGGTTTGACGGCTGCTGGTTTAACGGTTGCTGGCTTGGCAGCTGCTGACTTAGCGGTCGATTTCGTTGCAGCCTTGGCAGACCTGGAGGATGGAGCCTTCTTGGATGCAGTGGCCGGCTTCTTGCGAGCCGGTTTGACCGACGCGGCTCGGTTGCGATGGCTCAGCACCATGACCCACTCCTCATCGGTTAAAGACGAGGGCTTGCTGCCATGGGCGTTGGCAAGCTTGGCTGCTTTTTCAATGTCTTTGATCAGATTCACCCAGGAGGTTGCGAACCGCTTGTCGGATTGCGAACGAGCACCGCTTTCAACCAGCGTTTCCACAACCCCTGCGGCCGTGACCTTTTTGCGACGTCGGTTGAAGATCTCTTTCTGAAGCTGAGCGACGAGAGCATCAGCTTTGTCGCTCAGCTTGATGGATAACTGAGACATCAGGGCAAAACATCTCTCTCATCTGTAGCAGATGAGTCTCAGATCATCCAGTAAGCCATGGCGTCATGCCCGGATCGAGGGCATCGTCAACAAACACGGTGCGGCCGAGGGCAATGGCGTTGTAACCGGCCTCCAACCAAGGAACCAGATCGGTGCATCGCAATCCCCCGGCAGCAATCATGAACGGCAGTTCACCCATCGGGACTGCGATCTGACGCCGATAGTCGACGCCCAAGACGGATGCAGGAAAAAGCTTCACCAGGCTGCAGCCCAGTGCTTGCGCTGATCGAATTTCAGAAGGGGTCATCACCCCTGGCACCAGAACACAGTCCAACGTGCGCGCCTTGGATTGCAACGCCGGATCCAGAAGGGGAGACATGGCATAGCCAAGACCTAGATCGGCGACCTCCTGCAGCGCAGGCAATGTAGACACCGACGCAGCACCCAGCCTGAGCTTGGGGTAACGCTCCCTGATCGCTTCCACCAGTGCGGGCCAGCGGGGATGGGCCGCCCAGGCGAGCTCAACATGCAAAACACCCGCCGTGACCAGCTGATCCAGCTGATGGCACAAGCGGGTGTTGTCGAATGGGGTTTGGTAATCACTGGAGTCCGGTCGCATGACGACCAGAAGGGGCTGATCGGTCAACGACCTGATCAGCCGCTCCGAGGGATCAGACGTATTCAGCAACTCGAACGTCACTATGAATCAGCAGTTCCTGAAGCTGTTCGGCGTCGACCGTCTCCTGTTCAACAAGCATCTCAGCGAGCTCATCGAGAACACTGCGGTTGCCAACGAGCACCTTGGTTGCGCGCTTGTAGGCAACATCCACGAGTTCAGAAACCTCCTCGTCGATGGTGGCCGCCGTGTCTTCAGAGAAATCGCGTTCAGCAGCGATATCCCGACCCAGGAACATTCCACCTTGGGATCGGCCCAAGGCCACCGGACCAAGCTTGTCGCTCATGCCGAAACGCGTCACCATCTGACGCGCCACCTGGGCGACCTGCTGAAGATCGTTGGAGGCTCCGGTTGTGACCTCGTCTTCGCCGTAGACAATTTCCTCGGCCACACGACCACCAAGGGCCACAGCCATCTGATTTTGAAGGTAGGTGCGTGAATACAGCCCCGACTCCATCCGCTCTTCGCTGGGGGTGAAGAACGTCAGTCCACCAGCATTGCCGCGGGGAATGATCGAAATCTTCTGAACCGGATCGTAATCAGGCATCAGCGCCCCCACCAGGGCGTGACCGGCTTCGTGATAAGCCACCAGGCGTTTGCGACGCTCGCTCATCACACGATCTTTTTTCTCAGGGCCGGCCATCACCCGTTCGATGGCATCGCTGATTTCATCGTTGCTCACCTCACTGAGATCTCGGCGGGCCGCAAGAATGGCGGCCTCATTCAAGAGATTGGAAAGATCAGCACCGGTGTAGCCGGGCGTGCGGCGAGCCACTTTGTCGAGATCGACATCCTTCGACAGCGTCTTGCCTCGGGCATGAACGTTGAGGATCTGCAGACGCCCGGCGTAGTCAGGGCGGTCCACGACAACCTGACGGTCGAAACGACCAGGACGCATCAACGCAGCATCCAGCACATCAGGACGGTTGGTGGCAGCCACGATGATGATTCCGGTATTGCCCTCGAAACCATCCATTTCAGTGAGCAGCTGGTTCAGCGTCTGCTCACGCTCATCGTTGCCACCACCGAGACCAGCACCCCGCTGACGTCCAACAGCATCGATCTCGTCGATGAAGACGATGCAAGGAGCATTTTTCTTGGCCTGCTCAAACAGATCACGGACGCGGCTGGCTCCGACACCCACGAACATTTCCACAAACTCCGAGCCGGAGATGGAGAAGAAAGGAACACCGGCCTCACCAGCCACGGCCTTGGCAAGCAGGGTCTTGCCGGTTCCAGGAGGGCCAACGAGCAAGACACCCTTCGGGATCTTGGCGCCAACAGCAGTGAAGCGATCAGGGTTCTTGAGGAAATCCACCACCTCAGTGAGTTCAAGCTTGGCGCCCTCAATTCCGGCCACATCCCCAAAGGTGATCTGGGTGGAAGGCTCCATCTGAACGCGAGCCTTGCTCTTCCCGAAATTCATGGCCGGGTTTCCGCCGCCACCGCCACCGGACTGGGCCCGACGGAAGAGGAAGAACAGGCCTCCCAGCAGCAGCAGAGGGAAGATCAAGCTCGAAGCGGCTTGCTGCCAAGCCCCGGGTTGCCTGGACGGCTGCACCGCAATGTCCACGTTGTGATCCGTGAGCATCTTGAGCAGATCCTTATCCGGAGCCAGATTCACTTCGGAACGACGGCCATCGGTTGCCACAACCGAAGCGGTTCCGCGATCGGGAGACAGCAGAACGCGACTGACCTGGTCTTCCTGAACCTGCTCAACGAAATCGCTGTAACGGAGATTCTGAGCGGTCGATGCGGGATCGGGACGATCGAGGAAGGCCGTTCCGACCACGATCACCACGACCACTAAAAGGACATACAGCCCTACGTTGCGCCAGCGCTTGTTCAAGGTTTTTTGCCTGGGATGAAGGAATGTTAATGGGATCCTGAGAGCTCAGGAGGCTCGAAGCACTTCAACCACGCTACGGAATGCGAACCATTCCGGGATTTCCTCGCCACCGCGCAGCATTTTGCGGAACTGCGTACCGCTGAGCTTCTTCACGTGAAGGCCACGCGCTTCGGCGTGTTCAGCGGTGACGTAGCCCTCTTCTTCGGTGTAGACGAGGTTGAGCGAAGGCACGGTCTCCATCGTGAGCTCAGGCGCACATTCTTTGGCGAAATTCTGAGCGTCGTAAGGGCCGTAAAAATCGTCTCCCGTGAGGGACGACTTACAGCCGGCCATGTCGCGGCCGATGATGAAGTGAGTGCAGCCGTAATTACGGCGGATGATCATGTGCTGCAGCGCCTCGCGGGGACCAGCCATGTGCATGGCGTAGGGGAGGTAGGCCCAACGGATGCGGTCGTTGTTCACTTCAGCGGCCAGGCGCTCATACGTCTGGAAACGAACGGCGCCGGGGATGTCGTCCTGTTGGGTGGGCCCGCAGGTGGGATGCACCAACACCACGGCGTTCTCGCTCACATTCTGAGCGTGAAGGGCACGGGTGAACAGTTCGTAGTGAGCTCGGTGGATGGGATTGCGGCACTGGAAGGCGACCACGTCCTCACCCTCGGGGAGTCCGGCACGAACCTCGGCTGGAGTTTTGCAGGGGAACACACGCTGGGGCAGTTCCAGACCCTTAAGACTGCCGCCCAGATAAAAACGCTTGCGCTCCATGGTGATCATGCGCACGGCAGGGTGCTCAATCGAGGTGGTGCCGTAGCAACCTTTCGCTTCGGCCACCTTGTCGGGCTCCCACTTCGCTTCCACCTGGAGGACAGCGAGATCCTGCCCCTTGTAAGTGAGCAGAACCGAGCTACCGACTTCGATGTCATCCCGATCGGTGTCCATCACGATCGGGAGACCAAAGAGCTGGCCTGCAGCCAGGCGATGACCACCCACAACAGCGTCGTAGTCCTCCTGATGCATGAAGCCGCGCAGGGGTGAAAAGCCACCGACACACAGCAGCTCAACATCACAGGCGTTGCGATCAGAGCATTCAAGACTTGTCGTTGCCGTGGCCTTCACAGCGCCCCGATCAGCCTCAGCCACCATCAGATTCACAAGGGTGCCTCCATAGGGAGCAATCACGCCTGAGGGCTGTGTGGAGGTGGTGCTGGCGGTCATGGCGGAGGCTCACATGATCTGGAATCGACGAGATTCTCCCAGATCGCACAAAAAAAGGGGGCTCCAGGCCCCCTCTGACGCATCAATGAGCCCGAAAGCTACGGCAATCAAGCCTCTTCAAGCCGTCCGTAGAGCTCACCGTTGATCTTCACGTCAACGATCTCACGGCCACCCATATCGGAGTCCGAAGGCTGAATGGCTGAGAACACACCAGCAAATTCACCGGTTTCAGGATCCACCTTGGTGATGGACAGACTCATCACGCCCTGACCGTCGATGTAACGCTTGACGTTCTCAGACTCGAGCTCTTTGTAGTCGCCGCCGAGACCGATCAGACCTTGGGGGTAGTCGACACCCGTGGTGAGCGCGCGACCCTTGGGATCGATGAAGTTGCTCGTGCGGTAGCTGGGTGTGCGGTAGGTGCCTTCGAAGTCGGTGCTGGTTGTGATGGCCGCTCCGTTGGCCACGGCATCAAGGTTCTTGCTGGAGAACGTGAAGGGAAACTCTTCACCACCGGGGATCAGCACGGTGATCGGCTGGAAATCAATTCCGCCTTCTTCTTTGAACCTGATGCTGTCCTCGCCCACGGTGAGGGTGCCGTAAACCTCATCAAGACTTGAGGTGTAGCGAGTGAGAATCTTGCCTTCAACGAACTGAGCTTCCTGGCGCTTGTTGGCTGGCTCTCCTTTAATGAAGACCTGGGTGGGATGCATGCAGATCCCCCTGAGCTCATAGGCATCACCCGCGGTCAGATCGATGGAGCCTCGAGCCGAATCCGAAAGGGTTGGGCAATCGTTGGCCTTACCGGTATTGCGGATGTCGTCGTAAGTGACATTGGAGCGATCAACGGCTTGAGCACCGCCACTGCAGGCGGTCACAACCGTGAAACAGAAAGCCAGCACAAGGGCCAGTAGGGGACGGAAGCGCATGGGAGAGTTGCCGAATGGCCGGGTGGTGACAATGTCCACCGATGAGGCGAATCTTACAGAAGTTGATCAGCCACTCCAGTTAGGTTCGCAACCTCTCAACAACGTGAAGCGTTCGGCGTGCAGAGCAACGAAGATTCCACGATCCAGGCTCAACTACAGCCCCTGCTGGAGCAGCTGCGTGTGCTCGCCGACGACCATCGCGATGAGCCTGAAGCCCTTCTCCTCTTTCTCAGGGAACTTGAGGCGCTCCATCGCGACGTTCAAGAAGGAGCATTTCGCAACAGCCTCCCGGAAGACCGTCAGCAGTTGTTTGGCTTTCTTCAAACCCTCGAGCGCAGTGGCGGCTGGCCTTATATCCCCCGTTTGCAACTGAAAACCTTCATCGCCCTACTCGATCAAGGACCTGCAGACATGGCGGCTTAATCGCCAAGCTGGCTGAGCCGATCCAACAGATCGTGCGCCAGAGCGAGCTTGTGCACAGCGGGAATGGCCTCCTCGCGTTCACCTGGACCGAGAAGCCATCCACCGTTCAGGTCGCTGTCAAGGCCCTGATCGGGGCGATCTACCGGATTGACCATCAACAGGTCACAGCCTTTGGCCTGGAGCTTCTCACGGCCGCGCCGGAGCAGCGTTTCATCGTCTCCCGCCAAGGCAGCGAAACCAAGCAAATGCTGCTGGGAAGAACGTCGCGCCCCCAGCGACTGCAGCAGATCCGGCACCGGCTCCCAGCCCTGGGCCATCGTCTCCATGAGTTCGCCCTTGGGAAGCTTGGAGGAGTTGTCTGAGCGCTCGCGCCGCACATCCGCAACGGCTGCGCACATCAACACAGCATCAGCGCGGGATTGACGCTCCAACAGGCAGACCTCCATGGCGGCGCTACTGAACGCCGGCAGACAGTGCAAGCCCTCCAACCAGGCGTCTGGAACAGTCAGCGGACCATGCACCAGATCCACGTCCGCACCGCGGAAGCGTGCCGCCTGGGCGAGCAGAACGCCCATGCGCCCGCTGCTGCGGTTGCTGATCAGACGCACTGAATCCAACGGTTCCCGGGTGGGCCCAGCGCTGACCAGCACGCGCTTGCCGTGCCAATCGGAACGCAGCTTCCCCTCGTTGTCAGCCTGCAGCATCATGCTGGCTGCAGCCAGCACGATGCACTCCGGATCCGCCATCCGGCCGGTGCCGACGCGGTCACAGGCCAGCAGTCCAGCCTGCGGAGCCAGAGGCAGCACCCGGGGATCGTCGTGGAGCCTGCTCCAATTGCGCTGAACGGCCGGGTGTTGCCACATGGCCGTGTTCATGGCGCTTGCGGCCAGAACCGGGCACTCGCAGGCCAACAGGAGGCTGGCCAGCAGTCCCTGGCCATCGCCGTGCACCCATCGCGCCAGAGAGCTTGCGCTGAGGGGCGCCACAATCACCAGGTCTGCCCATTCCGCGAGCTCGATGTGCAGAGGCCGTGGGCGAGAGGGATCCCATTGGTCAGCGTCCTGAAGGCAGGGATTGCGACTGAGACACGCCAGTGCGACAGGACTCACCAGTTGAGAACCGCTGCTGGTGACCACACAGCGGACCTGCGCCCCCTCCTTGATCAGCGCGCTGACCAACAGTGGAGTCTTCACAGCCGCAATGCTTCCGCAGGCCGCAACAATCACCCGCTGTCCTTGCAGCAGCCCGGCCATGGATCAGTCCTCGTCGAAGGGTTCCTGATCGATCAGGTGGACGTACGGGCGCGTGAGCTCGGGGCGATGGATCGCGAGAGCACGCAACAAGTGCCAGTCGCTCAGACCCGCAAACGGGGTGGGGTAGTCGTCGTCTTCCAGGCGTCGGGCCAGGGAAGCCACCGACGCTTCATCGAAGGAGGCCAGACGCTCCGGCGTGATCGGCATGCAGAGCGTGGACGTTCGCTTCATTGTGCCTGGCCTCTTGCACAAAACACAGACGCTAGGTTTCAGGCACGGGGGGTTAGCTCAGTTGGTAGAGCGCTGCGATCGCACCGCAGAGGTCAGGGGTTCGAATCCCCTATCCTCCATTCGTAGTCATCGCTGGGGACATGGATTGGACGGCCGAAGCCGAACAAGCGCTTCGCGAAGTTCCTTTCTTTGTGCGTCCAGCTGTGCGTCGCAAAATTGAGGCGCTAGCAACAGAACTCAGCAGAAATCTGATCGACGAGGCCTTCTACAAAGAGGCACGCGCCAAATTCTCGCGCCGCTCGTCATGACCACGTTTGGCATCACCCGCAGAAGCTGGCGACCGCTTCTGCTGACGCTGCTGGGATGCGCTGTGCTGGCGTCGATTCCTGTGCGGCCATCGGCCTTACTCACCTACGTCTTGATCCTCATGGCCGGCGGTCTGGCACGCCGCTGACCCAGGCCCATTGATCGGCCGCTGCGGGCCATGAGGTAAAAGAGAAGCTGAAAGGCCCTTGGTAGATGTCTCAGTCAAAACGCGAACAGGTTGTGAGTCACCTGCGCTACATCCGCCAAGAACTGCGGGAGATGCACCAAGGTGTCATGGAAGACGGCCTTCTCCCGGAGGCAGGCGAGGTTCGTGGCGTGATGGCACAGATGGAAGCCCTGCTCGAACTTCTCGAGGGCAAGAGCTCTCGCAAGGCCAAGGCTGAATCCGACTGATTTCAAACAGCCACTTGCCAAGTGGTGAAGTTCAAGCTTTCCTTCGCCAGTCCCCATCATCCGGCCCGGGCTGAGCCTGGGCTTTTTCCTTAGAAGTCCAACATGTAGCGCCTGATAAAGGCAAAACACCACAAATGGTGTATACAAAGGTCGGCGGGGTCTGGGTCGGGTGATGGGGATCACCGGTGCACCTCCCTGCCTCTTCCCTGAGCGGCTGCCCTCATGACCGCCCGTCTTCAGTCGACCAGGCTTCAACGCAGTCTTGGTGAAGCTTCAACCCGCCTCGATCATTGGGCGACCAATCCATGGCGCCGCATCTCTCTTCTCCTGATCGCGCTCACGGGAAGCTTCATGTTGGGGAATGGAATTGCCGCGATCTCCGGATCCCTGAATTTGATGGATCCCCTGGCAGCGATGCTGAGTGTGGGCGTGCTGGAAGTGATGGTGCGCGTGAGGCGTCACTGGGCTCGGGATCATCAGACGCATCTAGGCAGACAACTTCTCGATATGGTTCGGATCGGCCTTCTTTATGGCCTTCTGCTCGAGGGATTCAAGCTGCTCTGACGCCCTGATTGGCACCGACCTGATTGGCGCCGCAGCGCACGGACAAAACCACGTTCAATCCATACCCTACGGATAGATCTGCTGAAGTTCTGGCCATGGCTGGTGAGCGTTTCTATCTCGAGCTGGAGCCCCCTGAAGAACGCCTACGCCACGCTCCTCACGTGGTGATCGTTGGCGGCGGCTTCGCCGGCGTCAGAGCCTGCAAAGCCCTGGCCAATGCCGACGTTCGAATCAGCCTGATCGACAAACGCAACTTCAATCTGTTTCAGCCGCTCCTGTACCAGGTGGCCACCGGCTTGGTGTCCCGAGGGGATGTGGCCACACCCCTGCGGCAGCTGGTGGGACGGCAGCGCAACGTGCAGGTGCTGCTGGGTGAAGTGACCCAGATCAACCCTGAAGGCAAGCAGATCGTTTTCAACGGCAAGGGCTACGGCTACGACTATCTCGTTCTGGCCACCGGTTCAGGCAGCACGTTCTTCGGCCATGAACACTGGCGCACCTTTGCGCCACCGATGAAGATCCTCGAACACGCTGAAGAGATCCGCCGGCGCCTGTTGATGGCGATGGAGCAGGCGGAGCAGACCCCTGACCCGGAAGCGCGTCGCTTCCTGCAAACCGTTGTGATCGTGGGCGGCGGCCCGACAGGCTGCGAAATGGCAGGAGCCACCTCAGAACTGATGCGCAATGCCATGCGCCGTGAGTTCCGCCAGCTCAATCCGGCTGACACTCGCATCATCCTGGTTGATCCGGGGGACCGTGTGCTGAGGGCAATGCCGGAAGCGCTGTCTCAAGCGGCCCAGGAAACCCTTGAGGCCCTTGGCGTAGAAATGCTTTTCAAGGGTCGGGTGCAGACGATGCAGCCCGGCGAAGTGACCGTGGGCACCCCCGATGGAGACCAACGCCTTCAGGCCGCCACCGTGATCTGGACAGCCGGTGTGCGCCCCTCCCATCTTGGCAAAAAGCTGGCCGACGCCATCGGCTGCGAAACCGACCGGAGCGGACGGGTGATCGTGGAACCGGACTTCTCGGTGCAAGGCCACCCGGAAATCCGTGTGGTGGGCGATCTCTGCTCGTATAAGCACACCAAAGACGGCAACCCCCTGCCGGGGATGGCGGGTCCCGCCACCCAGGCCGGCGGTTTCGTTGGCAAAGACATTGCCGCCATGGTGGGCGGACAATCGCGTCCAACATTCAGCTGGTTTGACTTCGGCAGCATGGCCGTGCTCGACCGGGTTGACGCAGTAGCCGATCTGCGTGGTTTCAAGTTCAAAGGTGGCATCGGTTGGCTGCTCTGGGCTGCCGCCCACCTCGCCTTCATGCCCGATCGGGAAAACCGCTACACCCTGCTGATCAAATGGATCTTTGCGGTGGTGTCGCAATCGAGAGCATCGATGCTGCTCACGGGGATGCCCAGTCAGCACATGGGACTGGATGCCCCAGATGCTGCATTCCCAATGCAGCCTGGCTCTGGCCCCTCGATCGCCGAACCCGGAGCTGCCCTACGGGCCGCGATGGATTACTACTCCAACCAGGTGTCCGGGCTCCCCACTCAGAGCGAAAGCGGAGACTCCGCAGCCGCCATTAAATAAAGCAGTGCCATCCGGATCGGGATGCCATTGCGCACCTGATCCTCCACACGATTGGCGCTCAGATCATCGAGAAGGGCACCGCTCATCTCCACACCCCGGTTCACCGGACCGGGGTGGAGCACAGGGATGAAACCCTGGCAGACCTGCAGTCGCTCATGGCTGAGCCCAAAGTCGCGGTGATAGCGATCCAAGCTGGTAAGCATGTGCTGACGCATACGCTCCTTCTGCAAACGCAGGGTCATCACCGCATCAGCTCCGGCGAGCGCATCATCAAGATTGCGCACCACGGTCAACGTGCCCCGATCAGCAACGGGGTCTGAGGCTTGTCCAGGCGGTGGCTGGGCCACGAACTGCGCAAAGGCCTCAGGCACCAGGCTTGGCGGACCGCAGAGAACCACATCCGCGCCACAGGCGGTGAGGGCCCAGAGATTGGAGCGCGCCACCCGGGAGTGGAGAACATCGCCCACGATCACAATGCGGCGTCCGCGCAGGGCTTCCGGCAACGGGTGAAGGGGGTTGAAATGCTGCGCCAGGGTGTAGAGATCGAGCAGCCCTTGGCTTGGATGGCTGTGCAGGCCATCGCCGCCATTGAGCACCACGGTGCGCTCACCCGTGCGTTCAAGGGCTTCGGCCAACTGCCTGGGCACGCCCGTGCAGCGGTGACGCACCACCAGCACATCGGCGCCCATGGCCACATAGGTGCGTGCTGTATCGAGCAGGGACTCTCCCTTACTGAGCGAACTGCTGGAAGGCGAGAAGCTGGAGACGTCGGCAGACAAGCGCTTGGTTGCCAGCTCAAAGCTGCTGCGGGTGCGGGTGCTTGGTTCGAAGAAGAGTGTGGCCACAAGCCGCCCCTGGAGCGCCGGCAGCCGCCGAGCGCCGGTGACGGGCATCGCACTGAAGCGATGGGCCAGCTCCAGAACAGCCGCGTAGTCCTCCCTGGAGAAGGTGGAGAGATCGAGGATGTGGCGGTGGGTCCACGCGCTCAACTGGGCGTCCTCTCACTCTGCTGAAGCTTAGTGGGAGGAGATCCATTCGCCCAGGCAGCATTGGGGTGGTAAGCGGCTTGCAGCAGCGGCTTGCGGTCTCCCTTGGCCCGTTTGCTCACACTGCGGCTGGCTTGGAGATACCAGCGCCACGGCCACTCCTGCGCTCGGGCAATCCCGATGCGAGTGGTGGTGACCAACGCCAGATTCTGCAGCTCCGAAGGGCGCGGAGCGATCCAGAGATCCTGCCCGGAGCAGGCGGAACAACCATCCATCTGCCGGTCGATCCCGAAGCGACGGGCCAGCAGCCCAGGTCCCGCTGCCACGCGCTCAGGCTCACCCGGCAGCGCCACGGCCCTGAGCAACACACCATTCGCCCACTCGGCGCGATCAGTCACCACATTCACGCAGTGGTGGATGCCATAGCTGACATACACATAGAAACGCCCTGGCTCACCAAAGAGCGTTTCGTTTTGAGGGCTCCTGCGCCGATAGCCGTGGCAGGCAGGCTCCTCCTGCGAATACGCCTCGGTTTCCACCACCACGCCCCAGAGCAAGCTGCCGTCTGTTTGGCGTTTCACAAGCAGGCAACCGATGAGCTCAGGACCGACCAGCTCGGCAGGGCGGGCGAAGAAGGATTGGGCCAGAGGATAGAATTCAATCAAGGCGATGACCATCCCTCCAACGCATCGTTTCCAGTCTTCTGGAGTGGTGACAGGGAAGCAGACTGCCGCCAGGCTGCATTTCGATCTCCATGCTCGCAGCGATGAACGCCTCAATCCAGGCACGCCGCGACTTTGTCTTTCTGGCTCTTGCAGGGCTGTTCCTCGGCACCCTGGGGATGCTCAACATCCTTGGCCTCACCCGCTTCCTTGAACTGGGGCACATCGGGTCGTGGCCGATCGTGGTGGCCGTTGGCGCCCTTCCCTATCCGATCACGTTTCTGTGCACGGATCTGATCAGTGAGTTGTGGGGTGAGAAGCGAGCCAGCCAGGTGGTGTGGGTCGGCCTCCTTCTCAACGGCTGGGTCGTGCTGATCCTCTGGCTAGGCGGCTTGCTCCCCGGCTTGGAAGGAGCTCCAGACTCCACATTTTTCGAAATCCAGAGACTGGCCTTCGGCTCCGTCTTGGCCTCCATGGCGGCTTATCTCACCGCCCAGTTCGTGGACGTCCGCCTCTTCCACTTCTGGAAGCAGTTCAGCGGCGGACGGGCTCTCTGGTTGCGCAACAACGGCTCAACCCTGGTGAGTCAGCTGGTGGATACCAGCGCTGTGGTGCTGATCAGCCACTACGCCTCCGGCGTACTCCCCGTTCGCCCCGGAGAACCCGTGGCTCCCCAGCTGGTGTCGTTCATCGCCAGCGGCTATCTCTTCAAGGCCATGGCCGCAGTGATCGACACCATGCCTTTCATCTGGCTCACCGGCTGGCTGCGCCAGTGGTTGGCCGTGCCTCGCACAGGCAGCGAAATCGGCGGAAGTGACGATCCGATCATGCAAGGCGTGACATCGAGCGCATCCTTGCCAGGCTTGAACAAGTGGACGTAATTCCAATGGACGCCGCCCTCTCCGGATTCAACCTGGGCACAGTTCTGCTCTTCGGCAGTGGACTGTTCGTGCTGACCACCCTCTTCTTCGGCACCAGGGGTGGGTACTACAACACCGATCAGTACGACGGCAACGGCACCGCCCACTGAGCGCCAGGATCACTATCAGTCGTGAAACGACCATGACCTCTTCGCTCCCGGGCCCGGTGGACCACACCGATGCCATTCGTTTAGCCCTGCAGAGCTGGCCGGACGTGGACCGGTACCTGCAGAGCTGCAAAGGGGTGATCATTCCTCTGGGTTCCACCGAGCAGCACGGACCGACCGGTGCCATCGGCACCGATGCTCTCACCGCTGAAGCCGTGGCCCTGGAACTGGGACGACGCAGCGGTGTGCTGGTCACGCCGGTGCAGGCTTTCGGCATGGCCGAGCACCACCTCGGCTTTGCCGGCACCATGAGCCTTCAGCCCGCCACCCTGCTGGCCGTGTTGCATGACCTGGTGCTGTCCCTGGCCACCCATGGATTCGAGCGCATCTTTGTGGTGAACGGTCATGGGGGCAACATGGCCACGACCAGGGCCGCCTTCGCCCAGGCCTATGGCACTGCTGCCAGCCGCGGCCTCGAGGTGGCCCCCCGTCTGCGCTGCAAGCTGTCCAACTGGTTCATGGCCGGCCCAGTGATGCGGCGGGCCCGCGAGCTTTACGGCGACCGTGAAGGCCAGCACGCCACCCCCAGCGAAATCGCCGTCACCCTGCATCTGCACAACAGCCTCATCGCCAAACAGCGGGCGCTGCCGGAGGCGGCCCCCTGCGGATCCATTCATGGGCCAGCCGATTTCCGCCGCCGCTATCCCGACGGGCGCATGGGCTCCGATCCCTATCTGGCCAAACCGGACCATGGCCTGGAGCTGTTGAACACGGCCGCGGAGGCGTTGCGCGAGGATCTCAGCACTTTCCTCACTGCCGCATGAGCAACATCACGGCCGACGACGTGCGCAAGGTGGCCCACTTGGCCCGGCTCGATCTCCCTGAGGACACCATCGCCACCTACACCGGTCAACTGGAGCGGATCCTGGATTACGTCGACCAGCTTCAGGCCGTTGACACCGAAGGCGTGCCGGCAACCACCCGCGCCGTTGAGGTTGTCAATGTCACCCGTGAGGACAAGGTGGAAGCAACCGAAGTGAGGGAGGATCTGCTGGAGCAGGCCCCCCTGCGGGAGGGAGATTTCTTCCGAGTGCCGAAGATCCTGGCCGAATGAGTCAGGGTGAGTGAGGCCGCCGTGGCTGGGTTTTGATGGCACTGCGGTCCACGAAACCCAGCCAACTGCGCTGCAGGGCGCGGCCGGGAATGAAGCGGGCCGCGCGACGCATCTTGCCCTTGCGGCGCTTATGACTGCGCACGCCCACAAGGATGTCGTAAAGAAAATTGGCCCCATCCGCCCGGGTTTCAAAAATGCCAAGCCGTTGCGGTGAACCTTTGGCATCCAGAAGGGGTTTGGTGGCCTCATAAGCGGGCTTGTACTCAAACCAGGGCACCGATGGCCAGAGATGGTGCACCAGGTGATAGTTCTGGCCCAT
This sequence comes from Synechococcus sp. BMK-MC-1, assembly GCF_014279955.1. Lineage (NCBI taxonomy): Bacteria > Bacillati > Cyanobacteriota > Cyanophyceae > Synechococcales > Synechococcaceae > Synechococcus > Synechococcus sp. BMK-MC-1. The sequence goes on along the minus strand of NZ_CP047939.1, from coordinate 410,912 downwards.
GATCAGCCAGTTCATCAGCCTGCCTGGATAGATCCGGGCATTGGTCCAGCGATTTCTGGAGGTGAAGGGACGATGGGGCAGGTAGTCGAAGAAGAGCCCGAGGGTGACTCCCACCATCAGAGCCGGCGCGAACCAGCAATTGAAGATGAAAGGAAGGAAATCGAAGGTGACTGCAGCGGCAATGATCGTGAAGAACACGGCCCGCTCCAATCCCCACTGCATTAACTCCCAGCGCTTCCAGAGCTTGCGCTGAAAGAAAAAAACCTCGTGATAGAAAAATCGCGGAGCGATCAGCCACAGCGGGCCGAAGGTGCTCACGATGTGGTCGGGATCATTCTTTGGATCGTTGACATGGGCGTGGTGCTCAAGGTGTACCCGAGTGAAAACCGGAAAACTGAAACCCAGCAACAACGCCGACCCGTGCCCCATCAATTGATTCACCCAGGGCACGGGATGGGCCGATTTGTGGCAGGCATCGTGAACAACGGTTCCCTCCAGATGCAGCGCCAGAAACCCAGTGATCAACATCACCGGCAACGGCCAACCGGCAGCAAACCAGCCCCAGATGGTGAGCGCCGCGAGGGCATAGCCACCCAGAAACAGGCCCACCGTGGGGTTCCAGGCAGCAGGAGGGTCAACGAACTGTTTGGGGACAGATCGCCAACGCACCTCCGCAGCCGGCATTTCAGGTTGTGCGAAAGCCTGGGTCATTCAGCGAAAGCGCGTCAGCCGACTGCTAAGAGACACCAAATTAGAGAAACGGATGCCCACCGGGGGACTTGAACCCCCACGACCGAAGCCACTGGTACCTAAAACCAGCGCGTCTACCAATTCCGCCAGATGGGCAAGGTGGCAATTTTAGGCAGCAGCCCAGAATGGGTTGATCCATGGAGCCCGCGATGCTGGCCACCCTTGCTGGAGATCTCTGTCTGGTGTTGGGCCTGGCGGTGCTGCTGCTTCCGCTTCTGGTCACGGAACTGAGCCGACCCCGCGATGGAGTTTGGGGTGCGGTGGTGTTGCTGCTTGGGCTGGTGCTGGTCACCAGCAGCGACCGCCTCCGGGGTGCACCGATGTTGGCGGTGGTTTGCGCAGGGCTGCTGATCAGCCGCCTCGGCAGCGAAGTGGCTCAGTCCCGCTGGCAGCAGCTGAGCCCCGAGGAACAACAGCGATTGAAATCCACTGAGCGCTGGTCCACCAGCCTCCAGCAACTCTCTGCCACCCTCAATGCGCTGCTGAGCAACACCGGCCAGGCCCTGGGCAGCCTGAAACCCAAAGCGCCAGCGGCTGACCGCCCTGAAGGCAGCAGCCGCACGGGCAAGCGCTGGGTCAGGCCCGAACCGCAAGCCGCTGACGCCCAAGACGCCAAAGCCGAAGCGGCGAAAAGCGAAGCAGTGAGCGAGGCCGTGAGCGAAGCCGTGAACGCTGAAGCACCAGAACAAGAAGCCCAGGAACCGACAGCGCCTGACCAAGAAGCCGCAACCCCACCCAGCGAAGACGGATAATTCCGGTTGCAGCTGCCCCAACGTGAGCAAGGAGACCCGCGACGCCGCCGAGGGACGTCCCTCCTACAAGGACACGCTCAACCTGCTGCAAACAGGCTTTGGCATGCGCGCCAACGCGGTGAAGCGGGAGCCGGAGCTGCAGGCCTTCTGGCGCGACAACCGCATCGATGGGCCACTGGGGCTCAACAACAGCGGGCCCACCTTCACGCTTCACGACGGGCCTCCCTACGCCAACGGTGCCCTGCACATGGGCCATGCCCTGAACAAGGTGCTCAAGGATGTGATCAACAAATATCAAGTGCTGCAGGGCCGCAGGGTGCGCTACGTGCCTGGCTGGGACTGCCACGGTCTGCCGATCGAACTCAAGGTGCTGCAGTCGATGGATCAGGAACAGCGCCAAGCGCTGACACCGATCAAGCTGCGCAAGAAAGCCGCTGCTTACGCCCGCAAGCAGGTGGATGGCCAGATGAAGGGCTTCCAGCGCTGGGGCATCTGGGCCGACTGGGACGAGCCCTATCTCACCCTGCAGAAGGAGTACGAAGCCGCCCAGATCAAGGTGTTCGGCGAGATGGTGCTCAAGGGCCACATCTACAGGGGCCTGAAGCCCGTGCACTGGAGCCCCAGTTCCCGCACCGCCCTGGCCGAAGCCGAGCTGGAATACCCCGACGGCCACACCAGCCCCAGCGTGTATGTGGCCTTTCCGGCGGTGGAGGTTCCCGTCCCCCTGCGGGATGCACTCAAGGCGGAGGGCCTGGAACTGCCCACCGAGACGGATGCCCTTGGGCAGGCCCTGCAAGTGGCGATCTGGACCACCACCCCCTGGACGCTTCCCGCCAACCTGGCGGTGTCCGTCAACGAACGGCTCGACTACGCCCTGGTCGACGATGGCAACGGCCGGTTGCTGGTGGTGGCTGCCGATCTGATCGAGTCGCTCAGCAAAACCCTCGAGCGTCCCCTCCAGCAGCGCGCCACGGTGAAAGGCGCCCTGCTTGCTGGGCTCGTCTATCGGCACCCGCTGCTGGATCGCACCAGCCCCGTGGTGATCGGCGGCGAGTACATCACCACCGAATCCGGCACAGGCCTTGTGCACACCGCCCCAGGGCATGGCGTCGACGACTTCCACACCGGCCAGAAGCACGGCCTGCCCGTGCTGTGCCCCGTGGACGAAGCCGGCACCCTCACCGCAGAGGCAGGTCCTTTCGCAGGCCTGAACGTGCTCAAGGACGCCAATCCAGGGATCATCGAGGCCCTCGAGCAAGCCGGAGCACTGCTCAAGCAGGAGGCCTACAGCCACCGCTACCCCTACGACTGGCGCACCAAGAAACCCACCATCTTCCGCGCCACGGAACAGTGGTTCGCGTCGGTGGAGGGCTTCCGCCAGGACGCCCTCGACGCCATCGACCAGGTGCAGTGGACCCCAGCCTCAGGTCGCAACCGCATCGAAGCGATGGTGAAGGAGCGGGGGGACTGGTGCATCTCCCGCCAACGCACCTGGGGAGTGCCGATCCCCGTGTTTTATCACCGCAGCAACGGCGAGGTGCTGCTCAACGCCGACACCCTGAGCCATATCGAGACGCTGATCGCCGCCCACGGCGGCGACGTGTGGTGGGAGAAAGACGAAGCGGATCTGCTGCCACCCGCCTATGCCGACCAGGCCGATCAATGGCGCAAGGGCACCGACACCATGGACGTGTGGTTCGACTCCGGATCCAGCTGGGCTGCCGTGTCAAGCCAGCGAGAGTCGCTCAGCTACCCCGCCGACCTCTACCTCGAGGGATCCGATCAGCACCGCGGCTGGTTCCAGAGCTCGTTGCTCACCTCCGTGGCCGTCAACGGCCATGCCCCCTACAAACGCGTGCTCACCCATGGGTTCGCCCTCGACGAGAAGGGGCGAAAGATGAGCAAATCCCTCGGCAATGTGGTCGACCCGATGGTGATCATCGAGGGAGGCAAAAACCAGAAGCAGGAGCCGGCCTACGGCGCTGATGTGCTGCGGCTCTGGGTGAGCTCGGTGGACTACTCCACCGATGTGCCCATCGGCGCCGGAATCCTGCGTCAGCTCGCGGACGTTTACCGGAAAGTGCGCAACACCAGCCGATACCTGCTCGGCAATCTGCACGACTTCAATCCCGCCACCGATGCCATCGCGGTGGCAGACCTGCCCCTGCTGGACCGCTGGATGCTGCAACGCACTGCCGAAGTGATGGATGAGATCACAAAAGCCTTCGAGAGCTACGAGTTTTTCCGCTTCTTCCAGCTGCTGCAGAACTTCTGCGTCACCGACCTCTCCAACTTCTACCTCGACATCGCCAAAGACCGCTTGTATGTGAGTGCCCCCACTGACCAGCGCCGACGCAGCTGTCAGACCGTGATGGCTTTAATCATCGAGCGGCTGGCGGGCTTGATTGCGCCTGTGCTCTGTCATATGGCTGAGGACATCTGGCAAAACCTCCCCTACGCCGTGAGCGAGGCCTCGGTCTTCCAACGGGGGTGGCCGACCGCGCCGGACTGTTGGCGCGACGCGTCTCTTAACGAACCGATGCAGCAACTGCGCGAGCTGCGGACATCAGTGAACAAAGTGCTGGAAGACTGCCGCAGCCGTGGAGAGCTGGGCGCATCGCTGGAGGCAGCGGTTCGCCTTGAGGCCCACAATCCAAGCCTGCAATCGGCTCTGCAGTGGCTCAACGACCAGGGCCATGACGAGGTGGATGGGCTGCGTGACTGGCTGCTGGTGTCCCAGTTGCAGATTGGCGGTGAGCCCTGGGCGGAACTGCTCGCCAACCACGACGACGACGTCGCGCTCATTGAAGTGGCCCGGGCTCGCGGCAGCAAATGCGAGCGCTGCTGGCATTACGAGAGTGATGTGGGCCAGCATGCCGACCACCCCCATCTCTGCTGCCGCTGCGTCAGCGTTCTGGGGAGGCTTTGACCCAGTGCTCGTCGCTCAGCAGAGCGCCAGGCTGCATCGGACCTGCCAAAACAATCTCGTTGGCTGGTGATAACGGACCTTGCAGCACTTCAACCTGATCCAGCAGCGTGCCCTCGGGCAGAACGGAGGCGTCTGGATCAAACGCGGTGGGGTGGGTTGTGCTGCTGCTGAAGCCTCGAAAAATCAAGAGTTCGAAAGGCTCCGCATCAACCCGTCCCCGCAAGCGCACCACACGGTCGGGATGTTGGCGGGTGCGCTCCTCGAGCGCGTGAACCAAATCATCGTCAACCGGCATCAGAATTCACCGGCCACGCGCCCTTGGCGCGGGAGGCGCACCAGCAGCCACTGCAACAGACCCACCGCATAGGCCACAAGAGCCACGTAGCCGATGAAGGCGGCAACAGCTTCCGTCCACTGGCCCCCGAACACAAAATCAAACAGACGTTCGGCAACCCGGTGCAGTCCCTGGGGCGCTTCCAGCCAGATCTTGCACTCGGCAGCCTCCAGCGCGCGGGCACAGCCCAGCGCCGATCCCGACATCCCCACGGCAAACACCGCAAACACCGTGAGGGACCAGCGCCAGATGCGCACGGTCATCGGCAGAGCCCGGCCTGGGGGACTATCGGCCAGTTCTTCGTTGAGATCCACCCAGAACCACACCGATCCAGCCATCAGCAGGGGGGCCAGCAAGGCCGTGACGTAACCAATCGGCCTCTGATCGGTGAGCAACAGCACGCTGATCGCCAGCAGGCTGGCCACCTTCCAGTAAATGCTCAGCAGACGCACGAGGGCCGGATCACGGCGCACTCCAGCCCAGATCAGCAGGATCAAGGGAAGACCGAGAGCAATCGTGGCGCCCAGGCGATAGGTCAGCCACACCAGGGTTCGGGTCGTGAGATCAGGCACCAGCCAGGCACATCAGCACGTCATTATCAGTGCCATCCATCAAGACCACAGGATTGGTAAGGTCCAATTCATGGTTCCGTTTAATCCTCTCGATTGGTTCCGGAGTTCGGGTTCCCAAGCGCGTTGCCGCCATGCCCTCTCCCATCAGCCATCCATGGAGGAGGCCGTTCGGGATGTGTCCAGCACCCTTGGGGGCAACGCCGCCGATGTTGCCCTGGTGTTTGTGTCCAGTCACTTCGCCAGTGATCTGCCTCGTTTGCTGCCCCTGCTTCAGCAGCGCTTGCACGCCAGCCACTGGCTTGGATGTCTCGGCGGTGGCGTGGTGGGCACCACCGCAGCCAACGAAGCCCATGAAGTGGAGCAGAACCCGGCGTTGAGCGTGATGCTGCTCAACCTTCCCGGAGCCGAGCTTCAGAGCGTGCAACTCAGCGGCAGCGACCTTCCAGATCTCGACGGTGCTGCGCAGCACTGGCACGAGTGGGTGGGACTGAAGCCGGGATCCAGTCGATCCCTTCTGCTGTTGATCGATCCCACATGCAGCGGCATCAATGATCTGATCAGCGGTCTGGATTACGCCTACCCCGAGGTGGACAAGATCGGTGGAATCGCCATCCCCCACAACGCGGCCCATGGCTCCCTGCTCTGCGCTGATGGCGTTGCAGCCGGGGCCGTTGCTCTGAGCATTGGCGGCGATTGGTCTCTCGACCCTGTGGTGGCGCAGGGGTGCCGACCGATTGGGCCGGTGTTTGCCATCGAACAGGCCCAGCGCAACGTGCTGCTGGAACTCAGTGATGGCGAGCGGCGCGACAGCCCCGTGGCTTGCCTGCAGCGGGTGCTTGCAGGATTGAGCGCCGAGGATCGTGAACTGGTGCAGCACTCCCTGTTTCTGGGTGTGGAGCGGCAGGAACTCTCCGCAGGGGCTGCACTGGCCAAGCTGCAACGGATCCAATCCGAGAGCGAACAGCCGGAACCACAAGCCGACGACGAGCAGGAGCGCACCTTTCTTGTGCGCAACTTGATCGGAGTGGATCCCCGCAACGGAGCCGTTGCTGTCGCCGAGCGCGTGCGCGCAGGACAGAACGTGCAATTTCAACTGCGGGAAGCGCAGGCCTCCCGCCAGGAAGCACGCCAACTGCTGCAAGCCAGCAGGGCAACCGCATCCACAAAAGCTCCTCTTTGCGGGCTGTTGTTCGCCTGCCTCGGACGAGGCAGCGGCCTGTTCGGTGGCGCTGACGGTGATGTGACCATCGCCCGAGAGGTCATCCCCGATCTCCCCATTGCCGGAAGCTTCTGCAACGGGGAGATCGGTCCCCTCGGCGGCGCGACCCATCTGCATGGTTACACCGCCTGCTGGGGCCTTCTCCGCCATGCACCGCTCGCGTCCTCACCGTCCTGATGCGTCAGCACGTCAATCCCCTCAGCAGGTTCTTTCAGCTGCCGCTGGAGCTGCCTGCTCCGGAGCAACTGTTCGATGATCCCGGCCGTCCCATCCATCTCGACATCGGCTGCGCCCGAGGGATCTGCCTGCAGGAGCTGGCCGCCCTAAGACCGGATCGCAATCACCTGGGTGTGGAAATCAGACGGCCCCTGGTGCGGTCCGCCCAGCGCGATCGGGACCGGCTGGAACGCCTCAACCTGCACTACTTGTTCTGCAACGCCAATGTGAGCCTGGAAGGGTGGATGGCCGCGCTGCCGCAGGATCGCCTGCAGCTGGTGAGCATTCAGTTTCCGGATCCCTGGTTCAAGCGGCGCCACCGCAAACGGCGCGTGCTGCAGCCCTCCCTGTTGCTGGCGATTGCCGCAACCCTGCAACCGGGGCGGGAACTGTTTGTGCAGAGTGACGTGCTGGCCGTGATCGAACCGATGGTGGCGTTGGTTGAGCTGAGCGGTTGTTTCGATCGCCCAGCCGAGGACGCCCGACCGTGGCGAGCCGACAACCCCCTGCCGGTACCCACGGAACGGGAACGCTACGTGCAGGAGCTGGGGCTTCCGGCCTATCGGGTGCTCTACCGGCGCAATCGGCAGCCACTGCCGGATCCTGAAGAGCTGGAGATTGCTTGGCAACGGGTCGATAATCCCGCCAACGACGCAGTCCCCCCGGATGGCTGAGGCTTCAGAACCGTCTCCATGGTTGCTGCGCTGGCAGGGATGTCTCCCCAGCTCGGCAGCCCAACAGAAGCGCCTCGCCAATCTGGCCGGCATCGTTTTAATCCTCCTGCTTGCAGGACTGCCCCTGGTGACGCGCACGGGGCTGGGACTGATCGTGCTGGCATGCGGTGCGCTCTGGCTGCTGTGGTCGCTCAGCAAGCCTCCCGAGCGGCTGGGTGGAATCAGCGGTTGGCTGCTGCTGTTTCTAGGTGTCGCCGTGCTGGCCACAGGCTTCTCGCCAGTTCCCGCCGCGGCCCTCAAGGGGCTGGTGAAACTGCTCAGCTACCTGGGGGTTTATGCACTGATGCGCCAGCTTCTCGACTTACGCCCTGAATGGTGGGATCGGCTGATGGCGGCTCTGCTCGGGGGATCGCTGCTGACCGATGTGCTGGCCCTGCGTCAGCTCTATGCCCCCACCGAAGAGTTGGCCCGCTGGGCCGATCCGAATTCAGTCGCCGCAGGAACAATCCGGATCTATGGCCCGCTGGGCAACCCCAATCTGCTGGCGGGCTACCTGGTGCCGATCCTGCCGCTGGCGCTGGTGGCCTGCATCCGCTGGCGCGGATGGGGCAGCCGGGCTTTTGCCGCGACCGCCTTCATCCTCGGCTGTGCGTCGGTGCTCTTCAGCTACAGCCGGGGGGGATGGCTCGCCCTTGTGGCAGCGATCGGCAGCCTGGTGCTGCTGCTGGTGCTTCGCGCCATTCGCCACTGGCCCCCACTCTGGAAACGACTGGTGCCCCTGGCCCTGCTGGGAGCCGGGGGGCTTCTGCTGGCCCTAGCCGTCACCCAGGTGGACCCGATCCGCACCCGGGTGATGAGCCTGCTTGCCGGACGCGGCGACAGCTCCAACAACTTCCGGATCAATGTGTGGCTGGCTGCGATCGACATGATCCAAGACCGCCCCTGGTTGGGGATCGGTCCGGGGAACGCCGCCTTCAACAGCGTCTACCCCCTCTATCAACAACCGAAGTTCAATGCCCTGAGCGCCTACTCCGTGCCACTGGAACTTCTGGTGGAAACAGGCATTCCCGGCCTGATCGCCTGCATCGGCCTCGCCCTTGCCAGCCTGCGCAGAGGCTTGAGAGCGCTGGCGTCCGATGCGGATCTGGCCTTGCCCTGCATCGGCTGCCTTGCCGCGATCATTGGGCTTCTGGTGCATGGCGCTGCCGACACGATCTTCTTCCGCCCCGAAGTGCAGATCACTGGATGGTTCTGTTTGGCCACCCTCAGCCAATGCCGGCAGAAGGCATGACTGACGTTCCGACAAGCACCTCCCTGGTTCTGGCCGGATTCGATGCAGGCCAGACCCATTGCCGCTGCCGGCTCAGTCGCTGGACCCATGAGGGCTGGCATGTCTTGGGCGAAGGCACGGGCACGGGCGTCAGCCATCTGGATGCCTCGGGCGGCGAGGAACGCTTCCGGGAAGCCATCCGCTCAAGCCTGCATGCCGCATGGCCCGATCACCACGACGAGCCCCTCGCCGCTGCAGCGGTTGGCGCCAGTGGCGTGGAGGCCGGCACAGGTTTGCAGGCCCGTGCCGCATCCCTGCTCCGCGAGGTGGTCCATCTCCCCGAGGATCGCTGCGTCGCCACAGGCGATGAACGCACCGCCCTGCGCGGCGCCTTCGCCGAGCAAGCGGGAATCGTGCTGATCAGTGGCACGGGAATGATCGTGGTGGGACGCAACACCCTTGGCGAAGAACAACGCTGCGGCGGCTGGGGCTGGCGCCTTGATGGTGCAGGCTCAGCCTTCGACCTCGGGCACCAGGGCCTGCAGGTGAGCCTGCGCATGGCCGATGGACGACTGGCGGATGGACCGTTACGCCAATCGCTGTGGGAAAAGCTCGGCTGCCGGTCGGCCAACGACCTCAAAACCCTGGTGGTGCAGCCAGATCATCAGCCTGCCGATCTGGCACGCCTGGCACCGCTGGTGGACGCGGCCGCCGCCCAGGGAGATCGCGAAGCCCAGCGCATCCTTGATCGATCGGCATTCGCTCTGGCCGAAGCCGCCGGCGCTGTGGCCAGGACGCTGCACCTGAAGACCCCCAACCTTTGCGCCCACGGAGGCGCACTCTTGAATCTCACGGAATTCAAGGGCGCCGTGCGCCGGGCGGTGCAGGAGCACCTACCCGGTGCTCGCTGGACCCAGCCCCTGGGCGACGCCTGTGATGGCGCCCTGGCCTTGGCCCGCGATTGCTGTCAGCTCAAGCCGCATTGAGGTGCTGGTCCGCCGCTTCAGCCAGGCGCTGGGTCCAGTGCTCAACGGCCTTGGGATCGGCCGCCTCCACCATCACCCGCAGGAGTGGCTCGGTGCCACTGGCCCGCACCAGCACACGCCCATCGCCCGCCATGCTGCGCTCAGCCTCCTGCACGAGTGCGGTGAGGGATTGGCAGTCTGCCCAGGCCTTGCGCCGTGAACGCTCAGGCACCCGCACATTCACCAGCTTCTGGGGATAGGCCTCAAAGCTGCGATCCAACCAATCGGCCAGGGTGATCCCCTGGCCATGGCAAAGGCTGGCCAATTGCAGGGCCGTCAGCACCCCATCACCGGAAAGCCCGTGGGCGGAGGAAAGAATGTGCCCGGATTGCTCCCCACCAAGTGCCGCACCACTGCGGACCATGGCGGCGTGCACATGCTGATCACCCACTGGAGTGCGATCAAGCTGCCCACCTCGCGCCTGCCAGGCCCGCTCAAATCCCAGATTGGACATCACCGTGGCCACCAGTCTCTGGTCGGGGAGCACGCCGCTGTCCTGCAGGGCCGAACCCCAGAGGAAAAGCACATGGTCGCCATCAACGATGCGGCCCCGGCCATCCACCGCCAACATCCGATCGGCATCGCCATCAAAGGCGAAGCCCATGGCCGCCCCACGCTCCAGCACGGCCCGCCGCAAGGGCTCGAGATGGGTGGACCCGCAATCAACATTGATCCGCTCCCCGTCGGCCTCGCCATGGAGCACCGTGACATCAGCGCCGAGCTCGGAGAACACCGCGGCGCCGCAGGCTGTGGCCGAGCCCCAGCACAGATCCAGCACAATCGGCACACCATCCAGCCGCTGATGGCGCACGCTGCTGAGAAGGTCCTGTTTGTAGAGATCGAGGAGATCAGAGCGCTGGTGGGATGCACCGAACGCATGGGCTTGCGCTGACGCTGGCTCCTCACCGCGCAAACCGGCTTCGATGCGCGACTGCAGAGCAGAGCCAAGCTTGCTGCCATCGGCACCGAACACCTTGATGCCGTTGTCCTCCGGTGGGTTGTGGCTGGCGGACACCATCAAGCCACCGGCTGCTCCAAACCGGCGAATCAGGCCGGGGACTGCCGGGGTGGGACAGAGCCCAAGGGTCCAGACCTCGCGCCCGGCTGCGGTCAGACCGGCCGCGAGTGCAGAGACGAGCATGGATCCACTCGTGCGGGAATCCATCCCGATCAGCACGGGGCCATCCGCGGGGAGAACCCGCCCGCACCAGAAACCCACCTGCAAAGCCAGCGTGGAGGTGATGGCCGAACCGACATGGCCCCGCAGGCCATCGGTGCCAAAACTCACCTGGGCCGGATCAGGACAATCCAGGGGATGGAATGCAGGTGAGGCCATGGAGTCTCATTGATGGAATGAACCTTAAAAGGCCCGACAGCGTTAGTCCTTCAACGCAAGGACAGGCCCATAGCTGCACGCCAGAGGTTCAACGCCAGCGCTGGGGGAGCAAAAGAATGGCAACCAGTTCCAGCAATGCCCAGGCGCCAACCAACAGCACCACCCATCCAGGCAGCCACTGCAACGGCCAGAGCCAACGCATCCCCCACACCACAAGGGCTACACAGCAGACGCTCAAGCAACGCAGTCGCTGCCGCCGCCCGGGGCGGGGCGTGCGCGGATCCGCACCCATCCATTGCCTGCCACTGGGCACAGAATGGCAGCAGCTCAGAGAGCCTGTGTGAGTGCTGGACCGACGCGCGGACTTCTGCTCCTCGGAGGCACGTCGATTCTCACGCTGATGGCGATCGTGGGCGGGCAGCGGTTGCTGCGTCAGCGAGCCATCGCTGTGACCCCTCGGATGGACAGCGCCCAGGTGTGGGCGCGCTATCGCTGGTCGCTTGACCCGGTGCAGCGCAGGGAAGCGGCCCTGCTCCTGGCCAGCCGCAGCAAAGACTCGCCACAACGCCAGCGGCGGTTGCTCGCCGGCCAGGGGTGGGGACCGGCGCCCCTGGCCGCCGTGGCGCTCAAGCAGCAAGCCCTGGCCGCTCAACGGCTGGGCCGGCCTTCAGAAGCAAAACAGCGCTGGCGCAGCCTGCTCGAGCGCTTCCCCACCAGCGCTGCCAGCGCCGATGCCCGTTACTACCTCAAGGGCAAGGACGCGCAGCTGAAGCAACAACTGCTGTCCCAGCAGCCTGCCCATCCCGCCACCCTCGCGGCGGCTGCAGAACTCCCCGATGACGCCAACCAGGACACCCTTCAGGCCAACGCCTTGCACCTGGCACGCTGGGGGCCCCGCTGGCCAGGTGCGGCCAGCCTCATGCGCCGCAGCTGCGGGACGATCAGTGGCATCGGACTCTTGCAAGAGCAACGGCTCAGCCTGGCCTCAGCCCTGGCCGAACTCGGCGATGGCCAGGCCGCGGAGCTCTGCCTTCAGGGCACTCCGCTGCAACCGCCCCAGGCACTGATCATCGGCCGCACTCTGCTGCGCGGAACCCCAGCCCAGAAACGTCGCGGGGAGGCGCTGCTTCTCGACTTGGCCAATGCCCATCCTCAATCCGAGGAAGCCCTTAAGGCCGCGGCTCTCCTCAGTGAGCCACTGAGGCCCAAGCAAGCGCTGCTGGATGGGCTGCCGCTGTCGCTGCAAGAGCGTTCAGCCGATGTGGCCGCAGCCCGCGTCCGCCTGAACGGCAACCGAAACGGGCTGGAGGTCTTGAAACGATGGCCGGATCACCCAGCGATCTGGCAGCTGCAATGGGATCTGGCCCGCAGCGCGTTATTGGAAGGCCAGTGGAACCAGGCCCTCAGCGTTCTCAACACCATCCCCGGGAACAAGCTGCCCGATCCCCTGGCCGCACGGCAGCAGTTCTGGATCGGCTTCAGTCTGGCCAAGCTGGGGAGACAGGAGCAGGCAGAGCGCGTCTGGGACTCCTTGGTGAAGGACTATCCCCCTGGGTACTACACCTGGCGAGCCGAAGCCCGACTCGGCGGCGGCGATCTGCCAGCCCTGAGGGGGGAGACGGCTGCCGCTGCAACCCGAACCATCAAGGCCAACAACACGGGGATGGGCCAGGGCTGGAGCCCTCTGAACAGCGGCATTCCATTGGTGGATCAACTCTGGAGACTGGGATTGCGCCAGGAGGCCTGGGACACCTGGCGCAGCAGCCAAGCCGACGTCAAACCCTCTCCCCAGAGCCAGCTGATCGAAGGGCGGCTGCGCCTGGGCGTGCAGGACTACTGGACAGGCCTGAATCGGTTGTGGAGGGCCAATCTGCGGCTGGTTGCGCCCGATGACGAAACGCAGCTGCAGCTGCACCAGAGCCAGCATCCGCGACCTCTTCTTCCTGAGTTCAGCGCCGCAGCGCAGCAGGAAGCGGTGCGCCTGGAATTGCTTCTGGCGATCGCCCGTCAGGAATCGCGCTTTTCCCCGGGCGTGCGCTCACCGGTGGGCGCCGTGGGCCTGTTGCAGCTGATGCCGGCCACGGCTGCGGAGATGGCGGCCGCTCCCATCAGCGACGACGACCTTCAAGAACCCGGTCGCAACACAATCCTGGGCGCGCGCTACCTGGCCTGGTTACTCGAGGAGTGGCAGGGCAACATCTGGCTCACCGCCGCCAGCTACAACGCCGGACCAGGAGCCGCTGGTTCGTGGCGGACTGAGGAACTCGCCCAAGATCCAGAACTTTGGGTTGAACGGATTCCTTACCCGGAGACGAGGCTTTACACCAAGAAGGTGCTTGGAAATCTCTGGGCTTATCTCAAACCGGACTGGGAAGGTCGTGACCGATCCAGATCCCGCTGATCACAATCAAGGCCAGCCAGAAGGCTGTGATCTGGGGAGCCGGCACCACCTTGATCCTGGTGAGATCCAGCCGAGCCAGAAGGGTGGCAGACGCCAGAATCAACACATCAGAGAGCAGGCTGAGACTGAGCACGTACAAACCAACGGTGATCACCAAGGTGAGCGTGACCACCAGGCTGAGCACCCGACTGGAGGCCATCAGCAAGGAGAGTTGACGCAGCAGCAGATCCGGCATTGTGCAGATCACCACCACCGCGAACGCCTGAATCAGCTCGATCGTCCAGAACACGTTGACACTCATCTGATGGGCCTTCGAAAGCCAGGCTTCCTGTATGGCCCAGTGGTGACCGAGGAACAACGACACACCGAAAAGCACAAGGAGCAAGGGAGCTCTGAGGGGCAGCAGCAGAAAGCGCAGAAGAGGCATCAGCGTGGCGGGATTCCCTGATGGATAGACCGGATAGCGATGCAGAATTCGCGACTAAACGCTAGCAACACCAGCTGGTTTGTCCTGTCAAGATGAGGGTCGATCCCTCTCCTGGATGACTGGCACTCCCGAGAGCACAAGCCTCACATCCCTGCAGAAAGGTCTTCTGCTCGTGTCGGCCATTGCGTTAGCCGTGAGTTTGTTTCTGGTGCGCAATGGAGGGATCACGGAATCACCTCTCGACCAGCTGGCGCGCCGCTCGCTGGCACCAGAGGTGGCCCTCAGCAATGGCAAGCCCACGATTCTGGAGTTCTACGCCGATTGGTGCGAGGTCTGCCGGGAGATGGCTCCCGCCATGCTGGCGATGGAAAACGCCCACGCAGGCGAACTCGACGTGGTACTAGTGAACATCGACAACCCTCGCTGGCTCGACCTCACCGACCGCTACGACGTGACGGGGATTCCTCAGCTCAACCTTTTCGCTGCTGACGGAGACCTGCGGGGCCGCTCCCTCGGTGGCCGCACGGAAGGCGAGCTGAACACCCTGGCCGCCGCGCTGGTGACGAACGCCCCATTGCCAAAACTGACAGGCGTTGGCGGCAGCAGCCCTCTGCCAGAGCCGGCCTCGATGGCCTCCGCAGCCGGACCCCGCAGCCATTCCTAGACCTGCGCAGCCATTCCCAGGCAGACCGGCCATGATCGACGCACGCCTGTTACCCAATCCGACGTGACCATGGATCCCCGCTTCCGCGTCGACCTGATCGCTGCAACGCCAAACCCCCAGCAGTGCGTTTACGCCGGCATGCATCAGGACTACAGCGAGGGGTTTGTGGCTGCCGACCGCGCCGACTGGCCTGACGAAACCAAAGCCGGCGAGATCTGCGTGAAGCGTCTTCTGGCCGGAGAGCGCGGTCACTACGGTCCGCTCGAGCACGCCCAGATCGTGCTGAATGTGGGCTGGTTTCCGCACTCGGTGATGCAGCAGGCCCGCACCCACCGGGTGGGGGTGAGCTTCGATGTGCAATCGATGCGCTACACCGGCGATCGCATTGCCAGGGCTGCCGATGGCGACCTGGACCTGGAGGATGTTTTCTATCTCAGGCCAGTGGGGGATTACAGCGATCGCCAGGGCAAGAAATATCACTACAGCTCAGAGTTAAGACAACAAGATCTGGAGCTGTGCAGGCAGGCGGCGGTCCGCTATCGGGATCTGCTTCAAGCTGGATTCGCAGAAGAGCACGCCCGGGGGATTCTCCCGTTTGATTACCGCCAGCACTTCGTGGTGAGCTTCAGCTTGCGCGCTTTTCTGCACTTCATGGATCTGCGCGCCAAGCTCGATGCCCAGCAGGAAATCCGTGAACTCTGTGATTTGCTCTGGCCGCACCTGCAAACCTGGGCCCCTGAGTTCGCAGCCTGGTACGAAAAAAGTCGACTCCATAAAG
This sequence comes from Synechococcus sp. BMK-MC-1, assembly GCF_014279955.1. Classification (NCBI taxonomy): domain Bacteria; kingdom Bacillati; phylum Cyanobacteriota; class Cyanophyceae; order Synechococcales; family Synechococcaceae; genus Synechococcus; species Synechococcus sp. BMK-MC-1. Next base: position 395,565 of record NZ_CP047939.1, on the reverse strand, counting down.
CGAGGCTGGCGCCCTGAAGGCAAGGCTCCCGCAGGCTTTTAAACCTTGGCCAGGGTGACCCGCTCGGGCTGATGCTGATACTTGCCTTGGCGGTCGCTGTAGGTGGTGTCGCAGGGATCACCTTCAAAGAACAGCAACTGGCAGATGCCTTCATTGGCGTAAATGCGGCAATCAGCCCCTGAGCTATTGCTGAACTCCAGGGTGAGATGTCCTTCCCAGCTCGCTTCCGCCGGCGTGGTGTTCACAATGATGCCCAAGCGGGCATAGGTGCTCTTGCCAAGGCAGATCACCGTGATGTTGGGCGGCACCTTCATCTTTTCCAGCGCCACACCAAGCCCATAGGAGTGGGCCGGGAGGATGAAGTAATCACCATCCTCGTCGTGGTGAAGCTCGGTGGGTTCCAAATTGGCAGGGTTGAACCGCTTGGGATTCATCACCGTGCCGGGCACGTGCTTGAAGATCAGAAACTCCTGCGGCGAAAGGCGCAGGTCGTAGCCATACGACGAGCAACCAAAACTGAGCACCGGGCGGAGCTTTTGGTCCGGCTCTAGATGCCGGACCAGTCCCGATTGAAACGGCTCCAGCATCCCCTGAGCCGCTTGCTCGGTGATCCAGCGATCGTTTTTCAGCATCAGAACCCTGTGCGCAATTCCGTGACCTGATCAGCCAGAGCCATCAGCGAGTCGGGGATGGATGGCCCCGTGATGATCACATCCATCGATGCCGGACGCTGCTCCAGACGACACAGCACCTCCTGTTCATCGAGGTAGCCGAAGGCAATCGCCAAACCGAGCTCATCCAGCACCAGCTGATCAAGATCTCCCCGACTGAGATGGGTGGAGCAGGCGCTCCAGATTGATTGCACCGCATCCACAACCGCTGATTCCGCTTGGGCAGCAGGCTGGGACAAACACTCGAGCACGGCCGGACGCATCCAGATCAGACGGTCACACAGCGTGACCGCCGCATCAGGCCCCTGCACCACACCGCCTTTGAGGAACTGGGCCACCATCACCCGGCTCCCCAGCCCTGCGCTGCGCAGAGACTGGCTTAACACGGTCCCGTAACTACCGCGGTACGGGGCCGTGTGAACCTGCAGCTGTCCTTCCGGCGCCACCAGGTGTAGCGGTGACCGCGGCTCCAAGGCAGGCAGGCCGCGCAGACCGGCTTGCTCCAGCGTCCGGTGGTCCGCACTGCGGACGTCTCGGGCTCGGTGGCTGGGGCTCAGGCTGGTGGTCATCTCGTTCGCTGGCGTCAGGGCTGGTGTCCAGACGGCCCAGCAGAGTTCGAATCTAGCGGTGCGGATCCGATCCACAAGCCCTTTGACACCATCCATGGTGTCTTGGCCCATGGTGTACCGGTCCAACTGGCAGGCTCAAGCAAGCCATCGTCGCCAGGCATGAACACCACCTCCCGCAAGGACGGACGCCAAGCATCCGCACTCAGGCCCTTCGCCGTTGAATGGGATCCCATGGGCTTCGCCCTCAGCTCCGTGATCGTGCGCACCGGCCGAACCGCTGTGCTCTGCAGCGTTTGCCATGAAGAAGGCGTGCCCCGTTGGCGCCGTGACCAGGGCCTCGGCTGGCTCAGCGCGGAATACCGGCTGCTTCCGGGGTCCACCCCCGAACGCCAGCGACGGGAATGGCTCAAGCTCTCCGGCCGCACCCAGGAGATTCAACGCCTGATCGGTCGCAGCTTGCGCGCAGCACTCTCCATGGAGGCACTTGGGGAGAACACCCTGCTGATCGACTGCGACGTGATTCAGGCTGATGCGGGCACACGCACGGCCTCGGTCACTGGAGCCTGGCTTGCCCTGCAGAACGCCTGTGAATCTCTCGTGAAGCAGGGAGTGCTGCAGAGCAATCCGGTCTGCTCCCAGGTGGCAGCCGTTTCGGTGGGACTGCTCGGAGGCGAGGCCCTGCTTGATCTGGATTACAGCGAGGATTCCCAGGCTGACGTGGACCTCAACGTGGTGATGAATGACAGTGGCGAGCTGCTGGAACTTCAGGGCACAGCGGAAGGCAAAGCCTTCAGCAGACAGCAACTGAACCTGCTCCTCGACCGCGCGGAGCCTGGACTGAAGCAACTAATGGACGCCCAGAAGGAAGCGCTACGACTGCGCTGAGCCCCTGGAACCGTGTGCGTTGCTACAGGGTGGGAATCGATCGCTCCTTAATTTCCTTGAAGCGAGGTGCTGGCCATGCCCGAAGTAATCCGCGGCTTCAGCCGCACAGTGCCCCAGCAGGGCCGCATGGGCAACGTGAGCCTCGCCAACGCACCCGCTCCCACCAGCAGAACCCTGTTGGAGGTGATCCGCGACCTCGACGGTGCCAACACGGAGCTGATCGAACGCAACAAGACCATTTTCTTCCCCGGCGATCCGGCGGAAAAGGTGTATCTGATCCGCCGAGGTGCAGTGCGCCTCTCTCGCGTTTATGAGTCAGGGGAAGAGATCACCGTGGCGCTGCTTCGAGAGAACAGCCTGTTCGGTGTGCTCTCCCTGCTCACCGGCCATCGCTCTGATCGCTTCTACCACTCCGTGGCCTTCACGAGAGTGGAAATGGTCACGGCTCCCGCCACCTCGGTCCGCCAAGCCATCGAAGCCGATACCTCGGTTGGACTGCTCTTGCTGCAGGGACTCTCAAGCCGAATCCTCCAAACGGAGACCATGATCGAGACGCTCACCCACCGCGATATGTCGTCCCGCCTGGTGAGTTTTCTGCTGGTGCTTTGCCGCGACTTCGGCATTCCTGGAAGCCAGGGGATCACCATCGATCTGCGACTGTCGCATCAAGCCATCGCCGAGGCCATCGGATCCACCCGAGTCACGATCACTCGTCTGCTCGGAGACCTTCGCAATTCAGGGCTTGTGGAGATTGACCGCAAAAAAATCACGGTTCTCGATCCAATTGCCCTGGCCAAACGCTTCAGTTGAACGTTGGACAGGTGAAGATAGCGGCGTTCCAGCTGCACGCCCTGCGATGAATTCTCTGTGACCGGCTGGTTACTGCTGCTGTCATTGCTGGTGCTTGGGGGTGTGCTCTCGACCTTGGGGGATCGCCTCGGCTCCAAGGTGGGTAAGGCACGCCTGAGCCTTTTCGGCCTGCGTCCCCGCCAGACTGCGGTGGTGATCACCGTGCTCACCGGCAGCTTGATCAGCGTCCTCTCCCTGGGGCTGATGCTGCTCGTCAGCAGGCAGTTGCGCGTCGGCCTGTTTGAGTTGAACGACCTTCAGGCGCGCCTGCGCAGCAGCCGTGCCGATCTCAAGTCCAGTCGGTCGGCACAGCGACAATCCAGACGACAACTGGAGACAGCGCGCAAGGATGAGATTGAAGTGCGTCGTCGCCTTGAGGAAGCGCGCAAACAAGCCACGGAGCTGAGAGACACCCTCAAACCCCTGCAGGAGCAAACCCGCCGGCTGGAAGCCGAGCGACAACGCCTTAGCCAGGACGTTCGCCAACGCGATGACGAAATCCGCAGAACCGACCGAGAGCTCGCCGCGGTGCGGGATCGCATTCGCTCCGGCGAAGCCGAATTGAAACAGCTGGAAGACAATCTTCTGGCCCTGCGCCGCGGCAACGTGGCCATCAGCAGTGGTCAGCCCTTGGCAACAGTCACGCTCAGGCTTGAACGCCCTGACCAGGCGCGCCAGGTCATCGACCAGGTGTTGCGGGAAGCCAATCTTCAGGCCTATCAGCAGGTTTTGCCGGGGCAAACACCCGACAAGCAGATCCTCTTGGTGCCCCGTCAGGACATCAAACGCCTGGAAGACGCCATCCGCAAACCAGGCACCTGGGTTGTGCTGCTGCGCTCGGCCGCCAACGTGCTCCAGGGGGAAACGGTTGTGTATGCCTTTCCTGAGGTCAGGCCGAACCTCACCATCACCCGCGATGGCGAGGTGCTTGCCGCAACCGCACTGGCCAGCACAGAAACATCTGCCGAGGAGGTGCGCAACAGGTTGAACCTGCTTCTGGCCTCAACACTGGCGGAGATTCAACGGCGGGGATCGATCAGCAAGGGACTGCAATTCGACTCCCAGGCGCTGAATGCGCTTGGACAGACCTTGATCGAGCGCAGCACCGGGCGGGTTGAGCTGGAGGCGGTGGCCCTTGGCGACACTGAAACAGCCGATCCCGTGGCGATTGAGCTTCGGGTGCAACGCAGCTTCCAATCCGCCCCTGCGGGGGATTCACTGTGAGCCGCATCGCCGCCCTGGATCCAGGCCGAAGCAAATGCGGGCTTGTGCTCGTTGACCTGGACTTGGGACGCGTTCTTGAAGGCCAGGTCGCACCGGCAGAGTCCGTCTTGGCAACCCTGGAGCAGTGGCGCGGTGTGGGTCCACTTGAGCGTATGGTGATCGGCAACGGCACTGCCAGTGCCCACTGGCGTGACCAACTGCCAGCGGACCTGCCACTCACCGTTGTCGACGAACGCGGCACCACCCTTGCGGCCAGACGTCGCTACTGGGAGCTCTGGCCTCCTCAAGGTTGGCGGCGACTGCTCCCTGAGGGTCTGCGCATCCCCCCCTGCGATCTCGATGCTGTCGCAGCTCTGGTGATTCTCGAGTCTGCGCTCAACTGCCGATTGCAATGGCCGGCACCGGCTCCCCTCAGAACTTGGCTCGAACCGTGAAGCTGTAATCCCCTCCGGCTTCGAGCCGGTAGTCGGATTTCACCAAAAATCGCTGCAGCGCATCCTGGATCAAGGCGCGTCCGAGCGACGGCTCAACGTTCAGTTCACCGCGGTTGAAGAACCACTGAAACTGCCAGAGAAAACCACCAGCCTGAACTTCACCTTCCAGACACTGCTCGCTGAAACTCTGGCGGTGCACCCTCAGATGGGCTGTGGTGACTGGCAACGGTGCCATCAAACCGACTCACTCTGAGCAGGGGCAAGATTCAGGGCATTGATGTGATTGCCCGCCCGCTCCAGTCCCTGACGCTGGATGCGTTCCAACCCGGCAAGAACCTCGTTTAAGACCTCCTTGAGCAAAGGCTCTTCCTCACGGCTGAATGCCCCCAGCACGTGGGACACCGTGCGCGCCCGGCGCTCCTCGGGAGAACGCCCTGGAGCGCCGATCCCAATGCGAAGACGGGCGAACTCCTGAGTACCGAGATGCTGAATGGTGCTTTTCAATCCGTTGTGGCCACCGGCACTGCCCCGGGCCCGCAAGCGCAGCCGCCCCAGGGGAAGGTCCATGTCATCGACGAGAACGATGACTTGCCCCAGATTCAAACCAAACCAGTCGAGGGTGGCGCGGATCGATCGACCGCTCTCATTCATGTAGGTGTTCGGCATCAGCAGGCGCAGCCGATCCGAGCCAGCACCCACATCGGCCAAATCACCTTGAAGCTTGGCCATGGCGCGGAAGCGAGCATGATCCCGGGCAGCGAGCTGCTCGAGAGCCATGAACCCCACGTTGTGACGCGTGGAGGCGTAACGATCACCGGGGTTACCAAGCCCCACCACCAACCGGAGGTCGCCGGACTTGATCACGATCAGTCGGTGCTGACGTCTTTTGCTGTTGGCGTGCTGTCCGTCGAGGACTCAGACGCTTCAGGAAGCCTTTCGGGCTCGGCCATGGCTTTGTTGATTTCCCGTTCAAATTCCTTGGAAGCGGATTGAAATCCCTTCAAGGTTTTTCCCAGGGTGCGACCGAGCTCCGGCAGACGTTTCGGACCGAAGACAAGCAATGCCACAGCACCAATAACGGCCATCTCAGGAAGGCCGATTCCAAACACATTCATGAGCCTGACCCGCGAAAGGGATGAGCCGACGGCAATCAGCCAGCCCCATTCCAGTTGACGTTGATGCCCTCAAGGATCAACGACTGGTTGTACAGCTGCAGGATGACGAGCAGGAAGACCAGGAACAGCACCATGAAAATTCCCATCACGGGCGTGGTACCCCAGCCAGGCACGACCTTGCCGTACTCAGAGTTCAGGGGACGGAGCAGATCGCCCAGACGAGTGCGTTGAGCCATAACGGCGCTTGGGTCTCGGGTGAAGTTCAGTCCGGATACTCTAGGGGTCCCGGCCCGGATGAGGCCGATCCTGTCGAGAGATGTGATGGAAAGTTCTTCGCCGGCTCTGTCCGTCGCGATCGCTGTTTTGGCTGCTTTGCTTGGCCTCACCGGTTTCGGGGTGTACACAGCCTTCGGTCCGCCGTCGAAACGGCTCGACGATCCCTTTGACGATCACGAGGACTGACGGACCAAGCGAACCTCCCGGAGTTCACCGGGCCTGAGCTCGATCCGGTTGGTTCCATCAGGGACCGCCCAGTCCTCCGTCAACTGCCAATGCAAGCGCTGAGCTCCGGGATTCAGCAGCTGGATCACGAGTGATAAAGCGTCTGTTGAGGGCTTGATGGCCAAGGGAATCAGCCCACCCGGAACTGCGGGAAGCCCCTGCCGGACGTGCTTCAGATCCACAGGACCATGCCACCCCGGTTCGCGGAAGCGAATGGCGGCTTGCGGCACACCATTGCGCATCCATCCCTCCGCCAATGGCATCAGAGCGATGCGCTGCCGATGCCAGCCCGCATCAGCTGAGGGGTCCGGCCAGGTGGGGCCTCTGAGCAGAGACACCCCGAGGTGATCAGGGCTTGCGTCAGCGCCCTGGGGTCCGTCGAGCAACACCGCCAGGCCACCTCCCGGAGCGGCAGGCACGCTGGCCAGCCAGGAAATCACGGGCACCTCCCAACGGGCTTTTTCCATGGGCGTGTGCAGCTTGGCGGGCCGCTCGATCACACCACCACTGGTGTCTGAGGCCCAGCGCACCGCAGGGTTCTGCAAGGGGCATTCAAGCCGCAACACCTCATGGGACTGGCGCCACTGAACGCTGAGGCGCAGCTCCACAAACGGAGCGTCAGCAGCGAGCAGCACATCAAGGCGAAGCCTGCTGTTGCCGAACTGACCGCGAAGGGTGACGCGGCCCACCAATGGGCCGCTGTCTTGCAGCTCCACCTGCCATCGCTCTGGCATGGGCAATGGATGCGTGCGGTAATCAGCGGCAAGATCCCAGGCATCCCAGAATTCACCGTGATCGCGGTAGCGGCTCAGGCGCAGTGGGGCCGCCAGATGGGAGCGTCCCTCCGCATCGCCCAAAGCGATCAAACCCTCAGGTCCAACTTCGATTGTGAGGCGAGCATTGCCCAGCCTCCAACCTCCGTCTTCGCGGGCTGTCACGCCAACGGGGTCGCGAACAGCCGTGGCGATCTGGCCAGGATCAGCCCCATGGTCGCTGCGCTCGAGCGGCACTGCACTCACGCCATCAACCACGGGCAGCTGCACCCACACGCCACCGGCGGCAGCAACCTGCACCGGCAGCTGCCGACCAGCACTGCACCAATGCCCTCGCGGCAGGCGCACAAGCGGCGACCAGAGCGGCAAGGGCTGCAGCGCACACCAGGCCCAACGCCTGGGACAGGAGCTGCCACCGCCATGGCCTGCCGTTTCAGCACCGAGGAGATGCCTCAGGCCTGCATCACGGGCCGCAGCCGCTGCGCGACGGGCCGCGCGCCACTGCGGTTCGGCCTGATCGAACACCTCAGGGATGGCGGTGCCGGGAAGAATGTCGTGGAACTGATGAAAGAGCAGAACCGACCAGGCCCAGTCCTGCCCCTCCCGGCCCAGCAGTGCCGCCACCAGATCGGCTTCCCGCAGCAGACGCTCCAGAGTTCGGTTGTGGCGTTTCTGATCGGGGCGTGAGGTGGCACAACCGCGATGCAGCTCGAGATAAAGCTCATCACGCCAAACCGGCAATCCCTCGCGCAGAGGCTCAAGGTGCTGCAAAAAACCGCGCACGGTTCCACCATCCCGAGCCGCCGCCTGGGGATGGTGCTGCCAGAGCTGGAGCTGCTCCAGCATCTCGGCCGTGGGGCCACCACCGTGGTCTCCCACACCGGGAAGCCACAACGCCCGGTCGATGCCCGTGCTCTGTTGAAATTTGAGCTGCTCAGAGTCCATGGCCACGGGATCGGCATCGGTGCCGATTCCAGGGAGCATCAGGGCCATCACCTCAGCGGAGCCACGGCCCCGCCAGCGAAACAACCTGTGGGGGAATGCATTCGTGGCGTTCCAGGCCAGTTTGTGGGTACAGAACCACTGCACGCCAGTGGCGTTGGCAACGGCAGGCAGCCCGGCAGCAAAGCCGAAGCTGTCGGGCAGCCAGGCCAGGTCATGCCGCCATTCGGGAAACTGCTGCCGACTGAAGTGCTGACCGCGGTCGAACTGTCTCCAGAGGGAGGCCGTGCTGATCAAAACGCAGTCAGTTTCGACCCAGGGGCCATTAATGGGCTCCCAACGCCCCTTGCGACTGGCGTCCTGGATCCGGGCAAACAGGGCAGGCCGATGCTGGGCCATCCAGGCGTAGAGAGCCGGTGTGGAGTGGGCGAAATGCAGATCCGGCCAACGCTCCATCAACGCCAGGGCCGATTGGAACGTCCGTTCGGCCGCCTGCCAGGTATCGGCCACGGGCCAGAGCCAGGCCAGATCCAGGTGGGCATGGCCAACCCAATGCACAACACCGCTGGCGGAGGCCTGCTCGGCGAGGTGAGCCTGCACCAACGCAGCAGCCCGGCTCGAGTCGGGCGCACAGTCGAGCCAGGACTCGGGGATTGAAGACTGCCTGAGCTGCTGAAGATCCAGCGCTTCCGGCAGCAGGCAACCGTCTGGGTCCACCTGTGGATTGCGCGGCTCCCGCACCAGCCGGCTGCTGATCAGCGCACCATCGTCATGGCATGGACTGCGCAGCTCAAGCCGAACCCGCAGTCCGGAACCGCTGCGCCAACGCTCCGGCAGAACCCAACGGCAACGGGTATCGAAGAGATCGCCGCTGTGCACGAGCACATCATCAACCCAGACCCGGACCTCATCCGCCCACCAACTGAGAACAAGACGCTCCTGCTGATGGGGACTCTGATTCCAGTGCGATGGCCAGCGGATCAGCTGCTCAATCGTCAGCCACACACCACCCCTCGGCCAGATCAGCAGCCCCCGCTCAGCCCAGTCAGGACGGTGGATGCCCCCCCAGGGGTCCGCCAGTGCAGACCGTTGCTGATGGTCACCGCGGCGGTGCCACCCAGACAGGAGATCGAGGCTGCTGCGGCGCCGAAACGTTTCAATCCACGCCAATCGCCGGGGCTGCAGAGGGTCCTGCATCATGAACTCCCATCCTTGACCCATAAGATGATGACGCTGTCCCAGACGCCGGTCGGTCTCCATGCTCGCCCTCAAGATCTCCGTTTACTCGGTCGTCTTCTTTTTCCTCGGGATCTTCGTGTTCGGCTTCCTCGCGAGCGACCCCAGCCGCACACCGAGCCGCAAGGATCTCGAAGATTGATGCCTTTCTCCTGCCCTGACATTCGTCGGGTCCACGCCGATCACTGGTCATCCAACGCGTCCTGACGCTCCTGCCCATGGGAGGATCGCCGGCCACTGCTGAGCGGGTTTGCCAGCCTTCCGGGCGCCAATCACCATCACGGGGCTGCTCGCCATCGCCTCTGCTCTGGTCGTTCCTGTCAGAGCGGCCGAGGGTGAAGACCTGGTTGAGTTCGGGATCGTTCCTGAAGCCAACGCAGAGGTGCGCGCACAGGAGCCGCCTGGAGATGATCCTGACCCGGGGCCCCAAAGCCCTGAAGTGCGGGATCGTCAGCCAGCCGAGGTTCAGCCTCCTGCTGAATTGCTGTTGCGCGCGAATCGCCAGTTTTATGACGCTCGCCGCAATCTGTTCATCGCCACAGGTGATGTGCAAGCCACCCTCAACGGTGGTGTGCTTCAGGCCGACCGAATCGAATTCGACGCTGGGTTCAACACGCTCCTGGCGCGCGGGAGTGTGCGCTTCCGCAGGGGGGCTCAGTACTTCCAGGCCAGCACCCTGCGCTTAAGCCTGATCCAGGGCAGTGGGGAGATGGAGGATGTTTACGGCGTGTTGGACCTCGACACAGCGGCCGTTGACTTCAACCCCTTCCCATCGGCAAGCGCTGCCGACCCTGGGCGACCGCGTCCGCCCGCGGGAGCTCCCCAACGCAGGCTCCCCGTGCTGGAAAGCAGTGGTCTGGGCTTTCCCACCGCCATCGACATCGACCTTGAGGCCAGCACCGCAGAGCGGCTGAGTCCGCAGGGGGACAACGGCACATTCTGGGATTTAGAACGCCCCCCCTCTCCGGAATGGCTCGTTCCTGAAGCGTCAACGCCTGAGGCTCCTGAAGATCAGGCCTCTGAGGACCAGGACGGCATGGCCTGTCCTCCGGAGCTCCCTCCGATTCCCGACTGGCATCCCCATCCCTGGGCGATCACCGCCTGGGGCGGCCAGATGATCGATTCCAATTTCGGTGACACCTTTCTATTCAATGGGCGCTTGCGTCCGGAATATCTGCTGGGCGTCAGCATGCAAAAGCGCATCTGGAGGGCAGGCCCGCTTGCGATCGAACTGGAAGCCGATCTGTTCGGCCACCAGGCTTACAAACAGCAAGGCGGCCCCTTCAACCAGAGCGTTCCCAATGCCGACACCCCGGATCAAGCTTTCGCGGAGGGCATCATCGGCATCGGTGCACGCCTCTGGCTTCAGCCGTGGCTGAGCTTCGGGTTTGTGGAAGGGATCAGTTATTACTCCGCCGTTAGCAACTACGAACGCACCTACCGCGAGAACTTCGCCCAGCTCCTCAACTACCTCGCGTTTGAACTGGAGGCAGCTGTGTCTCCAGAACTCTCTCTGGTGGGACGCATCCACCACCGATCCGGTGCATTCGGCACCTACAGCGGTGTGAAAGAAGGCAGTAACGCCTATCTGATCGGCATCCGCTACCGCTGGGGGCAGGACAAGCCCGAAGCCTTGTCAGCGCAGGCACCGCCTCCCCTGGGTTGCCCTGACCCAGGACGCAGCGCCCGGGTTGCCCCCCAAACCCTGAATGAGCAACTCGAAGACATCACGCTCGGCAACCCCACGCGTCGCGACCAGCCGAGCGCAGCCGAGGCACCATCGTCGCCAGCCTTCTCTCAAACACAACACTCCACCTTGTCGCTCAGGGAGCAGGAGCGGCTGCGAGCCGAAGCCATCGCCGCCATCGATCAGCGCATCAGCAGCATTCAGCTGCAGCAGCGCCTTGTGTTCGAACGCAGCCGTGGATCCGACAATCTCCGCAACAACGAGGTGCTGGCAGCCAATCGCTACGGCGGGGTGCGGCCATCCCAGCTCAATCAAAAAGGGCGCACGCAGTTCATCACCGGTGAAATCAGCCGCTGGCGCATTCAGGCCGCCAGGGTCCGGCTCACTCCAGATGGGTGGAGTGCCGATCGGATGGGGTTCACCAACGATCCGTTCACCCCGGCGCAGACCCGCATCGATGCTGAAAACGTTGTGGCAACGGAAGAAGATAATGGCGACATCTTGATCAAGAGTGAACGCAATCGCCTGATCGTTGAGGAGCGTCTGCCGATTCCTGTCTCGCGAACACAACGCATCCAGAAGCAGGAAGAGGTGGAGAACCGTTGGGTGTTGGGCATCGACAACGACGACCGCAGTGGCTTCTTCATCGGCCGCAACCTTCGCCCCATCGAGTTCTCAGAAGACCTCGTGCTCGAGCTTCAGCCCCAGTTCTTGTTGCAACGTGCCATCAATGGTGACAACAACAGCTACGTGGCGCCCGGATCGTCCATCGACAGCAACAAGGTCACCCAGGACAACACCGTCGGTGACCTGTTCGGGTTGGAGGCGGAACTCAACAGCGAATTCCTCGGCTTATCAACCAAGATTGAAGCTGACATCAGCACCTTCAATCCCAGCAACTTCAGCGACGGCAGCCGCTTCTGGGGCACCACACGACGAACCGTCACCCTTCCGTGGATCGGAGATGTGAGCGCACGCGTGTTCGGCGCTTATCGCTACCGCACCTGGAACGGATCGTTGGGTGAAACCGATGTGTACAGCGCCTACGGCGGCTTTGCTGAACAGAAGGGCAACTGGAGCTGGGGACAACTGAAGAATGACTACATCTGGCGTTTCGGCGTAGGCAATTACCAGGCTGAAAGCTTCACCAGCACCAACCTGATCGACACCCTGCGCGCCAACTTCTATGGATCGCTCAACAGCCGCTACCAACTGTGGCGAGGTCAGCCAGCGGAGCTAACGCCTGAAGCGGCCTACCGCTACAGCCCCGTCGCCATTGTTCCTGGGCTGGAGCTGCGCACCAACGTGAACACCTCGCTGGCAGCGTTCGGTGATGGCAACCGCCAGAACACCATCAGCCTCACGGGGGGACCCACCCTCACCCTCGGCACCTTCAGCAAACCCTTCCTGGATTACACCCAACTCTCGATCGCAGGCGGAGGCACGTTGAAGCAGGGATCCAGTCCCTTCGAATTCGACCAAGCCATCGACCTGGGCACCCTGGGGATCGGCCTGACACAGCAGATTGCAGGCCCTCTGCTGCTCAATGCGGGCGTGGGCGTGAACATCGATCCAGCCTCTGAGTTCTACGGGAACGTGATCAATTCGAACATCGAACTGCGTTGGCAGCGACGCAGTTATGACCTCGGCTTCTACTACAACCCCTATGAAGGCATCGGTGGATTCCGCTTCCGCCTCAACGATTTCAACTTCACGGGAACCGGTCGACCGTTCATTCCCTATTCATCAGACCCTCTCCCCAACGCCCTCGACAGTCGCCCGTTCTAGAGCGCTTGCAATCAGTCGGGACCGCCGCCATAGATCAGATGACTGCCGGTGAGATCCGCTCCGGCAAAACGCATGCCATCCGTTCGTACATTCGGTGCATAGGCATTGATCACCACCGCATCGCGCAGGTCTGCCCGTCGCAGGTCCGTGTCCGTGAGGTCGGCATTGCTGAGCCGTGCGCCGCGCAGATCCGCGCCATCGAGCCGAGCACCACTGAGGTCGGCCCCTTCGAGATTGGCCTCGCGCAGATCCACTCCGCGGAGGTCAGCGTCGCGCAGATCCACACCGATCAGATGCTCACCCTGAAGGTTGAGCCCACGCAGATCGCATCCAGCGCAGGCTCCAAGCTGAAGCAGTCGCTCCTGCGGCGTCCCGTAGGGAACAACCTCAATGGTTTGTGGCGTTCCCGCCTGGAGAGCCGAGGGTGTCAGCAGTGCTGTCAGCAATGCAGCAACCCATGAAGCCGCCTTGGGATTCGCCATGACCTGAGCCCCTCTGTCTCATTCATAGACAATCCTGGATGCGGCTGCCGCGTCAGAACCCTCGAAGGTAAGGAAGGTTTTCCATGGTGCGTGTGAGTTCCGCATCGCGAGCCACCAACTGGCCTGTGGCATCCCACTGGCCACTACGCAGCATGTCGAGGGCACCCGGACCCACCTGAATCGGCTCGGAAACAGCACCGGAGGAAAACGTAAGACCGTTGAGATCGAGTTGCCAGTTCAGCGCAGGATCCGCGGCCACAGCATCCTGGAGAACGCTGATCTGCTGCGACGAAGCCGTGGCGCAGGGAATCCCAAGCGCAAGGCAGTTGCCGTAAAAGATCTCAGCAAAGCTCACACCCACCAGCGCCCTGATTCCCCAGCGCATCAGCGCCTGGGGAGCGTGCTCGCGGCTGGACCCGCAGCCGAAATTGTCGTTGACCACCAAGATCGAAGCCCCGGCGTGCACCGACTGATCAAAGGGATGGCGACCGGCCAGCTCCTGGCGATCATCCGCAAAGGCCTGTGCACCGAGGGCCTCGAAACTGACGCACTTCAGAAAGCGCGCGGGAATAATCCGATCGGTGTCGATGTCGTCACCGCGCAGCACCAGGGCGCGCCCCCTCACCATCGCGATCGAACCTTGCGGGAACGGAGTGGTCTCAGTCATCAGTCAGTCGTCATGCAGTTCAACTGCCGCACATCACGAACCTGCCCGGTGATCGCGGCGGCGGCAACCATCGCGGGACTCATCAGCAGGGTTCGGCCAGTCGCCGAACCCTGCCGACCTTTGAAATTGCGATTGCTCGAGCTGGCGCTGATCTGACGCCCCTCCAGCCGATCAGGATTCATGGCCAGACACATGGAACAGCCCGGTTCCCGCCATTCAAAACCGGCTTCACGGAACACAGCATCAAGCCCTTCGGCTTCCGCAGCCCGGGCGACCTGTTCAGAACCAGGAACCACAAACGCACGGATGCCTGAGGCCACATGACGGCCCTTGGCCACTGCGGCCGCGGCCTGCAGGTCACTGAGCCGTCCATTGGTGCAGCTGCCGATGAAGCACACATCCACAGGCACCCCTGCGATGGCCTGACCGGGCGCCAGATCCATGTAGCGATAGGCCTCCTCGGCAATGGGGCGATCGGCTGGGTCCAGCTGCTCAGGCCTGGGCACAGTTTCATCCACACCGATTCCCTGACCGGGTGTGATGCCCCAGGTCACCGTGGGGGCAATGGTGGCAGCATCAAAACGCACCTCATCGTCGAAGCAGGCATCAGCACCGGAAGCCAGGGAGCGCCACCAGCTCACCGCCCGGTCCCAGGCCTCTGCCGAAGGCGCCTGCGCACGCCCATGGAGATAGTCGAAGGTGGTTTGATCAGGGTTCACGTACCCGCAGCGCGCCCCCCCTTCAATCGCCATGTTGCAGAGGGTCATGCGCTCCTCCATCGACAGGGCCTCGATGGCTGGACCTGCGAACTCATAGGCGTATCCGACCCCTGCCTTCACGCCCAGGGAGCGAATCACGTGCAGGATCAAATCTTTGGCGAACACCCCTGGGCTGAGCTGGTTCTCCACCCAAATCCGACGCACCTTGAGTTTGTTCATCGCCAGGCTCTGGCTGGCGAGGACGTCGCGCACCTGACTGGTGCCGATCCCGAAGGCGATGGCTCCGAAGGCGCCGTGCGTGGAGGTGTGCGAGTCACCGCAGGCCACCGTCATTCCCGGCTGGGTCAGGCCAAGCTCCGGCGCGATCACATGCACGATGCCCTGGCGACCACTGCCAAGACCATGCAGGGTGATGCCGTGATGGGAACAGTTGCGTTCCAGGGTGCTCAGCATCTCCTCGGCGAGAGGATCCGCAAAGGGTCTGGCCTGACTGGTGGTGGGCACGATGTGGTCCACCGTGGCCACGGTGCGCTGCGGACAGCGCACCGTGAGTCCCTTGTCTTCGAGAGCCGCAAAAGCCTGGGGACTGGTTACCTCATGGATCAGGTGCAGGCCGATGAACAGCTGGGTGGATCCACCGGGAAGATCAGCGACGCGATGCAGATCCCAAACCTTGTCGTAAAGGGTCCCGCTGCTCATTCCAGGGTCAGCCGTAAACAATCAACTTAACGGCTAATGGCCTTCAGCTTCAGTGTGGGTCTGCCCCGATTCGGCTGCCATCAACCGCAGCCTCAGGCGGTTGAGAGCCTCCCCGGCGCTCACCAGCCGGATCCAGTCCCGTCCTTGGGACGCGGCCAGCCGGATGGGATGACTCTCACAACCGTCCGGTCCCGCCACAGCGATATGCACGAGCCCGACCGGTTTGTCATCGCTCCCACCTCCCGGACCGGCGATTCCCGTGAGGGCGAGCGCCCAGTCGCTGCCTGTCAGCCGTCGCACCCCCTCCGCCATCGCCTGGGCGACCGGATCACTCACAGCGCCAACCTCCTCCAGCAGGGAGGAGGGCACACCCAGCAATTCACACTTCACCGCATTGGCGTAAGCGATCACACCACCGAGGAGCACCTGCGAGGAACCAGGCACTGCGGTGAGCTCGGCGCCAAGTCCTCCGCCCGTACAGGATTCCGCCACAGCCAGGGTCTCCCCCCGCGCGCGCAGATGCGCGAGCACCACGGACGCGAGTGAAGCCTCATCGGCCCCGAAACAGAGATCACCTGTACGGGAGCGGAGATCGCGTTCGGTCTCATCCACGAGCGCACGGGCTTCAGGCTGATCCGAGGCGCAGGCGGTGATGCGCAGCTTCACTTCGCCGCGGCCGGCGTAGGGAGCCACAGTGGGATTGGTCTGATTGAGCAGATCCCTGACCTGCTCAGCGAGGGTGGATTCACCAATCCCCCAGAAACGCAGCGTCCGACTGACAAACACGCCGCTGGAGAGTCCGGACTGGCGGAACCAAGGAGCCGCGGTGGCTTGCCACATGGCACGCATCTCACTGGGTACGCCAGGAAAAGTGAGCACCGTGAAGTGGTCGGTGGGGGACCAGACCATCCCCGGCGCCGTTCCAGTGGGATTGGGAAGCACCGTCGCGCCCACTGGCAGGAGGGCCTGACGCCTGGTTTCCGGGCCAGGCTCCCGGCCACGACTGCGCGACTTGGCTGTGATATCAGCCCAGACGTCGGCACGTTCCTCGAGGGGCGTTTGAAAGGCCGCCGCGATCGCTTCAGTGGTGAGGTCATCGGGAGTCGGGCCCAACCCCCCCGTGGTGATCAACACCCGAGAGCGACTCGCAATCTCTCGCACCTCAGCGATCAATCGATCCCGATTGTCTCCAAGCACGGTCTGCCGGAAATGGGGCAAGCCCAGAGCCGCCAGCTCCTCAGCCAGCCAGCGTGCATTGCCATTCACAATGTTTCCGAGCAAAAGCTCCGTGCCGATGCAGAGAACCTCCACACCGGAACGGCCAGCAGCGTCAGCCATGGTGTTCGCAGGAGCAGGATTGCGCCGTGTCGGAAAGGGACTCCGCCTCCGCCTTGCACCGAGCGAGCTCGGCCTGTTTCTGCCTCTGCATCACCACCACGGTGCCCACGAGGATGGCGGTCGCCAGACCCAACCAGAGAAAGCGCAGTTCCACGTTGGCCACCACCATGGCCATGGCAGCAAGCCACTGGGTGAACACGTAAATCAGCAGCACGGTGCGGCGGTGACTGAATCCGGCCCTGAGCAAACGGTGATGCAGATGGCGGCGATCTGGATAAAAAGGCGAATGCCCCGAACGCAAGCGCCCCATGATCACGGCTGACATGTCGGCCAGTGGCAGCGAAAGAATGAGCAAGGGCAGCAGCAAACTCACCGTGGTGAGGCCCTTGGCTGGGCCAACGATGCTGATCGCCGCAAGGCTGAAGCCGAGAAAATAAGACCCGCCATCACCCATGAAAATGCGAGCGGGATTGAAGTTGTGGCGAAGGAAACCAAGGCAACTTCCCGCCAGCGCAGCCGCCAGGAATGCAGCAGCGACCTGATGCAACGAGAAACTCACGGACACCAGTCCGATGGCTGCAATCCCTGCAACGCCCGCCGCCAGGCCATCGAGTCCGTCAAGCCAGTTGATCGCATTGGTGATGCCCACAAGCCAGATCACCGTGGCGATCAGGCTGAGCATGCCGGGAAGCACAACAGCGTCGGCGGTGCTGGACGCCCAGGGCAAATCGATGGCGCCAATTCTCACGCCCTGAGACCAAACCACCATGGCAACGGCAACCTGGCCCGCCAGGCGGGGCCAAGGGGACAGCGAAAAGAGGTCATCGGCCAAGCCGATGATGAAGAAACAGAGAGACCCCGCCAGCGTGGTCCAGATCAGCTGATCCCGCGCAGGGGTGAGCAAGCCGAAGCCACCGGCTAGCCAGGTGAGGCCTAGCGCAACACTGAAACCAAGCACCATGGCCACACCACCGAGGCGGACCATCGGCACGCTGTGCTGCTTGCGCGAATCGGGGGTATCGGTGAAGCCATGGCGAAGGGCGAGCCTGCGCACGAGCGGCACGGTCACCGTGGTGACCAGAGCTGCCGCCAGGAAAATCACCACAGCGACAGCGAGAGGAGTGCTCGCGATGGTCACGCAAAACCCCGGTGAGGACGGCCCGAAACGGGCGGATGGCTCCCAATGTAGGCAGACCTGGATTGGGAATCCAGGTCAGCTTGGTCCAGTCAGACAAGCGCCGGTTCCGTTGCCATCGCGTAGAGGGGAAAACGCCGACAGAGACTGGCCACCCGCTCCAGGCAACGGGCCTGAATGGCATCGTCTTCTGGATTGAGCAAACGATCAGCAATCACCTCGGCCACTTCAGCGAACGCGTCAGCATCGAAGCCACGGGTCGTGAGCGCAGCGGTTCCTAAGCGCAGCCCGCTGGTGACGAAGGGTGATTCTGGATCAAACGGAACCGTGTTCTTGTTCGCGGTGATGTGCACATCGCTGACCAGCAGGTCGGCCACCTTCCCGGTCATGCCGATGCTGCGCAGATCAAGCAGCACCACATGGTTGTCGGTCCCTCCGCTCACCACATCGATGCCACGGGCCATCAGGCGGTCGGCCAGGGCCTGGGCATTGGCCACCACCTGTTGGCTGTAAGCCTTGAACGCAGGCCGGAGTGCCTCGCCAAAGGCCACGGCTTTGGCTGCGATCACATGCTCAAGGGGTCCGCCTTGCGAACCGGGGAAAACGGCCTTGTCGAACTTTTTGGCGAACTCGGCATCCCGGCAAAGGATCAGACCACCGCGGGGACCGCGCAGGGTTTTGTGCGTGGTGGTGGTGACCACATCGCAATGGGGGACCGGGCTGGGATGGACGCCGGCTGCCACCAGGCCTGCGATATGGGCCATATCAGCCAGGAGGTAAGCCCCAACCTCATCAGCAATCGCACGGAACGCCGCAAAATCGATGGTGCGGGGGTAAGCCGAAAAACCGCAAACGATCAGCTTGGGCTTGTGCTCGAGGGCGAGCTGACGGATCGCCTCCATATCCAAGCGCTGGGTCTCTTTGTCGACCCCGTACTGGACAACGTTGAACCATTTGCCGCTCACATTCACCGGTGAGCCATGGGTCAGGTGGCCCCCATGGGACAGGTCCAGACCCATGATCGTGTCGCCGGGCTGCAGCAGGGCCAGGAAGACAGCGAAATTGGCCTGGGCACCACTGTGCGGCTGAACGTTGGCCCAGGCAGCACCGAAGAGTTCCTTGGCCCGCTCAATCGCCAGGTCTTCGATGGCATCCACGTGCTCACAGCCGCCGTAGTAGCGCTTGTTCGGCAGGCCTTCCGCGTATTTATTGGTCAACACCGAGCCCTGAGCAGCCATCACGGCGCTCGATGCGAAGTTTTCCGAAGCAATCAGCTCGAGATGGGTTTCCTGGCGATCGCGCTCCTGATCGATCAAACGGGCAATTGCTGGATCAGACTCTGCCAATGGTGCATTGATCGGAGCGGTTTCGAAATCCACCATGGGTTGCCTCGATGCGTTGATTGGATGGTAGGCAACGGTCAACAGCAGCAGTTCTGAACAAAAAAAAACTGCCCGAAGGCAGTTGAGTCACGCGCCTGGAGAGATTCGAACTCCCGACCCTCTGATCCGTAGTCAGATGCTCTAATCCGCTGAGCTACAAGCGCTGGCGTGCCCCTATCTGACCCCACGGAGGGGCCCTTCGTCAACTGGGGCACATCCCCACGCCAGAATTGTTGCGCTTCCCTCGGTCTCTCTCCATGCCAATCCGCTGGTACGGGCCTGCTGACCCCACTGATCCCACTTACCGGCACTTCAACCGGGTGGTGAATCTCACACTCCACGGCATGGCGTTTGCAGCCGTGAACAGCGGGCTCTGGTTTTTCCAGGAGATGCGCCATCCCTGGAGCCACCTCAACGTTGTGACAGGTCTATGGCTGGTGGGACTGGTGATCCATCTCACGGTGGTGCTGAGACTGCGCCCCGAACCGGAACCAGACAACCCGGCGTCGTGAAGCCAACATGCGACTGACCGTTCGCCATGACCGTTTCTTGCCATGACCATGGACGCTGCTGATCTGCACGATCTGACCTCGGCCCTCGGCGATCGTCTGTACCTGCAGGTCTCCGGTTGGCACCTGTATCTGAAAGATGCAGGCCTGGCCGAAGCCCTCGCGATCGAATGCAGCGCACTCCTCGATCAGGGAGCTGAGATCGCCGCTCGCCAGGCTCTCGAACGTGTCCAGGTCTCGATCGGCGGCGGGAGCAGTCGGCTGCCCCTCGCCAGGCTGTTGCCGTCCTCGCAACTGTCCGACCTCGAACAGATCCTTGAGGACCACTGCCGATAAGGTTGCCCCGATTGGGGAACCTGCGTGCTGATTATTGAGGTCACCAACGCACGTGACGTGGTGCGGCAGCGCATCGGCCGACTGGGTGAGCGCCTGATCGGCAAGGTGGTGGATCCTGAAGCCCAGGTGGAAAAAGCCCTGATTCAGGAGCTTGATACAGCCTTCCGCGAGTTCGGCATTGAAGCCAGGATCGTGTCGGTTCAGGGGCCACAGCTCGTGGGGCGGCAGCAGCTCGAATTGCCCATTCAGGTGCGCGACGACCGAACGGTGACACTCAGCGACGAGTAATCCTGCGTGCAACAACCTGGTTGATCTCAACAACTTCAGCGATCCCCAGCGCCTGCCCGCACAACGCAAACAGAACGCCGCCGACCCCAGCGGAAAGGGCCACCTGCAGCCCACGGCCGATCAAGCTGGAAGGCCAGTGAACCGTTGCGCTGAGCCCCCAGGCGACCACACCGGCCAGGGCTGCCGCTGCTGTGAGGCGTAGGGCGTCGTACCCCCAGCTGCGCAGTGGCAGACCACCCAAGCGTTGCTGCAGAAGCAGCAGCAGCGCAAGGCAGGTGAGGGCATTGATCAGCACCGTGGCCAGCACCAACCCGGGTGCCCCGAAATTGAAGGGCAGCTGAGGCCCCCAGGGGGAAGGCCCCCCAACCAAAGCCCAGTCGAACAGCACATTCAGGCCAATACCGGCCATCGACAATCGGAAGGGCGTCGTGCCGTCCCCGAGGGCGTAGAACACACGCACGAGCACATCGCGGCCGAGATAAGCCGGCATGCCGATTCCGTAAGCCATCAACAGCCCGGTGACCAACTGCGCCGCTTGCGCATCGAAGGCACCGCGCTCGTACACAAGAGCGACAATCGGAGCGGCCAAGGCCAGAAACAAGGCGCCCAACGGCAGCATCGAGGCGGTGGAGAGCATCAGGCCCTGGCGGATCCTGGCGATGAGCTGAGGCCGATCCTCCTGAGCCGTGAGCCTGGAGAACGTGGGGAGCAGTGGCACCAAGAGGGCATTGGAAATCAACCCGAGCGGTGTCTGCACCAGAAGATTCGCGTAGCCAAGCCCTGCCGCTGCACCGAGGATCCCCGAGGCGAAGAACAGATCGGTGAAGACATTGATCTGCAGCATTCCGGACGACAAGGTGGCGGGGCCCATCACCTGCCAGACCTCTTGCACACCGGGGTGACGCCAATCCCAGGACAACTTGAATCGGGCGAGACGCTGCCGAATCAACGCAGGCAACTGCAACAACCACTGCAAGCCGGCGCCAACGAGCGTGGCCAGGGCCAGCACAACCCCTCCCCAGAGGGCATGCTCCGGCAAGGCGATGGCCGACCCGAGCTGCCACCAGAGCAAACCGACACCAACGATGAGCGCCAGGCTCGACATCAGGGGCGAAATCGCTGGAATCCAGAACTCATCGGCGGCATTGAGGGATCCAAATCCCAGACCGATCAAACCAGCCAGCAAGGCCATGGGGGCCATGACCTGCAGCTGGACGACAGCGATGCGGTGCAGCTCTGGCGGCAGGCCTGGCCCAACCAGGGTGATCAACGGACCAGCAGCCAGGACCAGCACCACGGTGACCGCCAGCAGCAGCGCACTCACCGTGGTGTTCAGAATGGCCAGGATGTGAGCGCCCTCGTTTCTGGGCCTGCGACTGAGCACACTCACCATGGCGCTGTGGAAGGGTCCATTGATGCCCCCCAGAAGGATGAGGAGAAAACCAGGCAGCACGTAGGCGTAGTTGTAAGCGTCGTAGGCAGCACCAACGCCGAACGCCGCTGCGATCACCAATTGGCGAACAAGGCCTCCGAATTTGCTGAAGAGGGTCCCCACGGTGACCACCAGGGCAATGCGCTTGAGAGAACCCGCCATCAGCGCAGCCAAACCACCTTTACGCGCCCAATTCTCGGTTGATTCCCAGGCACCATGGCGTTCGACCTGCCCGCCCCCATGACCGGCACCCCTCTCCTCTCCTTTGAACCGCTCACAGAGGGGATTTTGCTCAAGCGCTACAAGCGTTTTCTGGCAGACATCGAACTGGAGGACGGATCGTGCGTGACCGCCCACTGCGCGAACACAGGACCGATGACGGGCGTTTTGATTCCAGGCCAACGGGTGCGCCTGCGCCATGCCCCCTCTCCAACCCGCAAGCTGGCCTGGACCTGGGAACAGGCCGAAGTACCCGGTGCTGATGGACAACCCTGTTGGGTGGGGATCAACACCGCATTACCCAACCGTCTGATCCGGGCAGCCATCGAAGCCGGCTGTATCAACGAAGTTGTTGGTCCAACTGTTGAGATCAGACCCGAGGTGGCCTACGGCGAGAACAAGCGCAGCCGCATTGATCTGCTGCTGACTCCCCAGAGCGACAGTGCAGATCCAAGAAAAATTTATGTCGAGATCAAAAACACAACCTGGTGCGAGGGATCACTCGCACTCTTCCCCGACACCGTGACCGAACGTGGCCAAAAGCATCTCCGTGAACTCATGAGCGTGCTACCCAACGCCAGAGCGCTTCTGGTGCCTTGTATCAGCCGTGACGACCTCAACGCATTCGCACCGGGAGACAGCGCAGATCCTCACTACGGGGAGCTCTTCCGACAAGCAATTTCGAAAGGGGTAGAGGTTTTCCCCTGCGCCTTTCGCTTTGAGCAGGACAAAATTCTCTGGCAGGGGAAGCGCGCATTGGAGGCGAGGCAATCGCCAGTTCGGTAACAACGGCGACGTATGAGGTGTACACACGAGTACATCTTGGTGCGGTGAGACAGTCTTTTCGACAGTCCGACCTGCAGTTCCGCTTTCCTTTCATGACAACTGCTTTGAACTCTCTATCGGGGAGACGAAAGCCTCTTCAGGAGGCCAGCCTGCTTGAGGGGCCAATGCTCCTTCTGCAAAGCATCAGAGGCTTCAGAACGAACCGATCACTCCTATGGCTTGCCTGTGTGCCAGTCGCTCTGTTCGGACTAGGCATTTTCAACCTTGCCGCATTTGCCGAAGAGCTGCCTGAACTCAACGCAGCGTTCCTCGCCAACAACCTCTGGTTGCTAGTAGCAACCATTTTGGTGATCTTCATGAACGCTGGCTTCGCCATGGTGGAAGCCGGGATGTGTCGCCAGAAGAACGCCGTCAACATTCTAGCCAAGAACCTTTTCGTGTTCGCCCTGGCGGTAACTGCTTATTGGTTCATCGGCTACTCGTTGATGTATGGCGGTTCTGTTGTTGATGGCTGGCTTTACTTCAAGGGTTTGTTCTTTGATCCAGCTGTCTCAGCAGAAACCATTAGTGAAGCGGGCCTTGTTCCCACTGTTGATTTCCTCTTTCAAGCTGCATTCGCCGGCACCGCCGCAACCATCGTTTCCGGCCTGGTGGCTGAACGGGTGAAGTTCGGGGAATTCGTCGTGTTCGCGCTTGTGCTGACCGCAGTCATTTACCCGATTGCTGGAAGCTGGGAATGGAATGGCGGCTGGCTGAACAGCGTTGGCGATAAAGAATTCATTGATTTCGCTGGCTCATCAATTGTTCACTCCGTTGGTGCTTGGGCCGGTCTTGTGGGCGCGATGTTGCTCGGGCCACGCATCGGCAAATATGTCGATGGTCGTACGCAAGCAATCCCCGGTCACAACATGGCGATTGCAACGCTCGGAGCGCTCATCCTATGGATTGGCTGGTATGGGTTCAATCCTGGTTCCCAGCTGGCCATGGACCAATGGGTGCCTTATGTCGCTGTGACAACAACTCTGGCTGCCGCGGGTGGAGCGATTGGAGCCACCGTGATTTCGACGATGACGTCAGGCAAGCCTGATTTGACCATGATCATTAATGGAATCCTGGCTGGCCTTGTGAGCATTACGGCAGGCTGCGGAAACCTCACCCTGGTGGGGTCGTGGGTTGCAGGATTGATCGGCGGTGTGATCGTTGTCTTCTCAGTATCTGCTCTCGATTCAGCAGGAATTGATGATCCCGTCGGCGCTTTCTCTGTCCACGGTGTCTGTGGTGTCTGGGGAACTCTGGTCGTCGGACTCTGGGGTTTTGATATCCAGGGCGATGGCTCACCTCTCGGGCTTCTCGTGGGCGGTGGTATCGAACAGCTCGGCATCCAGGCTCTCGGATGTGCTGCTTATGCCATCTGGGCACTGGTGACCTGTTGGATCGCCTGGAGCATCATCGGCGGATTGTTCGGTGGCATCCGCGTCACCGAAGAGGAAGAGACGATGGGGCTTGACATCGGTGAGCACGGCATGGAGGCCTATCCCGATTTCGCATCGTCCGGAAATTGAGATCCGGTTGTGATGTCTGAAACCCCGGCCCCAGGGCCGGGGCTTTTTTTTGCAGGATTGCTCCATCGCATGCCGATGGGTCAAGCCTGACCCGCAGCCCATAGAGTCATCGCATCGTCGTCGCGACCATGGATACCCACGCCTTCAAGCGCTCCCTGCACCACTCCGACCGTTACAACCGCCGAGGGTTCGGACGTTCCGAAGAGGTGGCCGGAAGTCTCGAGCAGGCTTACCAGAGCAGCCTGATTGGATCGATCCGCGACAACGGGTATCGCTTGAACCATGGTCGGCTTCAAGTGCGCCTCGCCAAGGATTTCGGCTTCTGCTGGGGCGTGGAGCGCGCTGTTGCCATGGCCTATGAAACCCGAAAGCACTACCCCAGTGAGCGCTTGTGGATCACCAACGAGATCATTCACAACCCTTCCGTGAATGACCACCTCCGCGAGATGAACGTTCAATTCATCCCCGTCGAGCAAGGGGTGAAGGACTTCTCTGGTGTTACCTCGGGTGATGTGGTGATTCTTCCCGCCTTTGGCGCAACGGTTCAAGAGATGCAGCTTCTCAACGAACGGGGATGCCACATCGTTGACACCACCTGCCCCTGGGTTTCCAAGGTTTGGAACACCGTGGAGAAGCACAAGAAGCAGACATTCACTTCAATCATTCACGGCAAGGTAAAGCACGAGGAGACCTTGGCCACCAGCTCATTCGCTGGGACTTATCTCGTGGTGCTTGACCTGGAAGAAGCCCAGATCGTTGCCGATTACATCCTCGGAAACGGAGACCGCGACAGCTTCATGGCTCGCTTTTCCAAAGCCTGCTCCCCAGGATTCGATCCTGATCAGGATCTCGAAAAACTCGGCGTTGCCAACCAAACCACCATGCTCAAACGGGAAACCGAAGAGATCGGTCGTTTGTTTGAACGCACCATGCTCAGCAAATTCGGCCCAACGCAACTCAATGAGCATTTCCTGGCGTTCAACACCATCTGCGATGCCACCCAGGAACGCCAAGACGCGATGTTTTCCCTTGTGGATGAACCGCTCGACTTGATGGTGGTCATCGGCGGCTACAACTCCTCCAACACCACCCATCTGCAGGAAATCGCCATCAACCGCGGCATCCGCTCCTTCCACATCGACACCCCGGAGCGCATCAGTGCCGACAACAGCATCGAACACAAGCCTCTCGGCCAGGAGCTGATCCGCGAACTGGAGTTCCTGCCGAGCGGAACGGTCACCGTGGGCATCACATCCGGAGCCTCCACCCCGGATCGCGTCGTGGAGCACGTGATCCAGCGCTTGATCAGTCTCAGCGAAGAAAACTGAAGACCTGCTCGCTTTACATTGGTTGACCTTGGGGTCAACCCCTGCCAGGGACTCTCATCCGTGCTGCTCTTGTCGAGACCATCAGCCGATTCCCTCCGTTCGTGCCATGGCCAGGACCCACAGGTGCGCTGTTACCGCAGTCACTTCAGTGACTGCATGGAGATGCGCGCCAGCCATGCGGTGGTGGCTCGCCATCTCGATCGACACGACGATTGGTTCCGCCGCTGCGCCGCACCGATGCAGGTGGAGGCCCTCGATGCCCAGACCTATGCGCTGACCCTGGGTCGGTTCGGGAATTTTGGCTTCGAAGTGGAACCGACCATCGCCTTGCGCCTTCTACCAGGCCATGAAGGCACGTATGCCATCGAAACGGTGACGCAGCCAGACAGGGATCCAGCGTTGGCCGCGCTCTACGACGTTGATTTCCAGGCAGGTCTCACACTGAATGACGACACGCACCAGGGCTTGCCGACGACCTGTGTGCGTTGGGAGCTGGATCTCAGCATCTGGATCTCCCTTCCCAAGGTGATCACCATGCTTCCCGAGGGCCTGGTGCAATCCAGCGGCGATCGACTGCTGCGTCAGATCGTGAGGCAAATCTCAAGACGACTCACCTGGAAGGTGCAGGAAGATTTCCATGGAAGCCATGGACTTGTTTGCCCGCCAAGGCGCCGGGCGACCTTCTGATCGCCCGGCGCGGCTTCAGCGGCTCGACCAGATCTTGTTGACGATTTCCATGCCGCTGACCGCCTGCCACAGGAAGAGGGTCATCATCCCCATGTTGAGGCCGACATGGGCTTTGCGGGCGATCACATTGCCTTGCTGCATGAAGGGTGACAGGGATGCGGCGACCGCGATCATGGCCGTCATGGCGAGTCCGGCCAGCAGGTGAGGACCAACGAACAACTTGCCGTTGTTCAGATAGGTCACGGCCATGCCACCGATGCTGCCCAGAACGATCAGACCAAGCAGCAGTCCGCCCCAACGGAAATGACGCTGAGCGAACTTCCCAGGGATCAGGGTCTTGCGCTCCTCGGGCGTTCCAGTGCGCGTTTTCTTGGCCTTGATCCCCAGATACATCGCATAGGCAGACGCCAGAAGCAACACCCACATCATCAGTGGGTGAACGAAACTCAGGGCGAAGGGCAGCGCGGCAAGCGTCATCAGAAGTGATCGCATTGAAGTTGGCGCGAGGCTAGGACTCCGTGGTCTTCAGCAGCGATACAGACGCGCTTCCTTAGTGCAGGAAATGACGCTGCCCTGTGAGCAGCATGGCGAGCCCCAGTTCATTGCAGGCCTTGATGGAGTCCTGATCGCGCTTGCTACCGCCTGGATGAATCACAGCCGTGATGCCGTGCTGCGCCGCCAAACGCACCGTGTCATCAAAGGGGAAGAAGCCATCACTGGCGAGGACGGCACCACGGGCGCCATCCCCTGACGCCTCAAGAGCGATCCTGGCCGAGCCAACCCGGTTCATCTGCCCCGCACCAATGCCGAGGCTCTGACCGTTTCTGGCCACGACAATGGCATTGGAACGGACATGACGGACCAACTGCCAGGCGAAGCACAGGTCATCACGCTCTGCCTGACTGGGGGCCCGCTCGCTGGCCACGGTCCACCCGTCCGCCGCGACCGGTTGGTCATCAAGGTCCTGCACCAGCAGGCCACCCAGAATGCTGCGCACGTGGTCATGGCCGGCAGCATCGATGGCCGAGGGTGGGAGTTCCAAAAGCCTGAGATTGCCTTTGGACGCCAGAATCTCCCTGGCTTCGGGGGCATATTCAGGCGCCACCACGCACTCCAGGAACAAACTGGTGAGTTCACGGGCTGCGGGCGCATCCACACGACCATTCACCGCCACGATCCCCCCGAACGCACTGACCCGATCACCATCCAGCGCCCGGGTGAGAGCGGCCGCGTGGCCATCGGCGACCGCCACACCGCAGGGATTGGTGTGCTTCACCACAACAGCTGCCGGCCGCTGAGCGGGATGGCTCCCACCCTCGCCGTAGCCGAACTCCCGCACGGTGGCCAGGGCTGCTTCGAGATCGAGGAGATTGTTGGTGCTCAGTTCCTTCCCCTGCAACTGAATGGCGCCTCCCCAGCCAACCTTGGGTGCGCTGTACCAAGCCGCCCCTTGATGGGGGTTCTCGCCGTAGCGCAGTCGCTGACGCAAAGGCAAGGCCTCCAGCCAGGGCAGTGAGGATGCCGATCCGTCATCCGCTGGCTGCAACTCAGGCCGGTTCTGCATCCAGCGCGTGATTGCGGCGTCGTACGCCGCTGTGTGCGCGAAGGCGTCCAAGGCAAGCCGCCGCCGAACCGCGGCACTTACGGCCCCCCCCGATGCAGCCAGGTCTTGGAGAAAGCGGTCGTACTGATCCGGATCGGTCAGCACAGCCACGTGGTCATGGTTTTTGGCAGCGGAGCGCACCATGGTGGGGCCTCCGATATCGATGTTCTCAATCGCCCGCTCCCAGCTCACAGCGGGATCGGAGACGGTCTCGCGAAAGGGATAGAGATTGACCACCACCACATCAATGGGCGTGATCTGATGGGCCTGCAGATCCGCTTCATGCGCAGGATCTCCGCGACGGGCCAGGATTCCGCCATGGATCCGGGGATGGAGCGTCTTCACACGACCACCCAAAATCTCCGGGGCACCGGTGTGATCAGCCACAGGGGTGACCGGCAGACCGGCCTCTTGCAGCACCTTGGCTGTGCCGCCGCTGGAAAGAAGTTGATACCCGTAACGCTCGTGCAGGGTCTTGGCTAAGGGCAACAGACCACTCTTGTCAGACACACTCAGCAGCGCTGTGGGGGCCATGGCAACAGGACGCAGGGAATACCATCCGCCAACCTACGCAGCAGTCGGTCTCGATCCCCATGGACGACCTCCTGATTCAGCGCGGCCAGGAACCAGCTCGGACGCGCCTGGTGCTTCTGCATGGCTGGGGGGCCGATGCCCGTGATCTGATGCCGTTAGGCGAGTGTCTGAGCCAAGCATCGGGTTTGGCCATCGAGTGCATGGCCTTGAACGCGCCGGAGCTTCACCCCGCAGGCTCTGGGCGCCAGTGGTACGGATTGTTCCCGGAGCAATGGGCCGACGCTGCCCAAGCAGTCCATGAACTCAAACAGCGCATCGAAGCGCTTGATCAACGTCAGATTCCGCTTTCAAAAACAGTCCTTCTGGGGTTTTCCCAGGGTGGCGCCATGGCCTTGAACGTGGGATGCCAGCTGCCGTTGGCGGGAATCATCGCCTGCAGTGCCTATCCCCATCCCCATTGGCGACCACAAGAATCACGGCCGCCAGTCATGCTCCTGCACGGCCGTGATGATGACATTGTCCCCGTCGAAGCGCAGCGAAGACTCGCTGAACAGCTGGGTGGAGACAGCGAATCCTGTCGCCTGCACACGTTCGATGGCGGGCACACCATTCCCAACGACACTGTTCCGCTGATGCTTGAGGCCTTGCGGTCCTGGCTGAGCCCAATCAGCCAAGACTTCTAGGCAGGAGACTCAAACGAAGGCGTATTCGTATTCCTCCATTTCCTCCCAATCGTCGGAGGCAAGCTCGAGACCCTCGAAGATCACCTCTTCGCCGATCTTGTCGACAATCAGACGCAGGGATGGGAACAGGAAGTGGTTTTCTTCGGCGTACTGAGCGCTGAACAGACCCTTTTCTCCCCAGAAGAAGCGATCCGTGGTGTGCTCGTTGCGCCGCACATTCAGGAGGGCAGGAGGCACCAGACCACCCTCGGCAATGAAGCGCCGGGCAGCGGTGACGGGCTTGTGCTCGCCGGTTTCCAGATGAAACGTGGGCACATGGGCAAGAACCCGTTGGCCGGCGAGACGGCGACGGCTGATCCGCTTGCGCTTCTTGGACATGATGTTGAATTCCCCGAAGAGGGATAGAAGAGAGAACAGTGGACAGGCGGGAAGAGCCGTAATTCAGCGCGTACCGCAGGACGCTTATCGCAAGCATCCAGAAATCAGCGCCCCGAACCACGCAGTAACCGGCAAAACCGCCTTCGTGATTGGACACGCACCGTTGAATTCGCCAACAGGGCTGCTGACGACAACAGGAGATTCATCAACCTCTGCTGTAACCTTGGTAGCGCGCAAAGCGCAACCTTGATCCAGCAATCGACACTCCCTGACCTCCACGAGGTCGGGTTTTGGTCGTTCATCTGATCTTAAGACTTTTTGCTGAATTGGCAAGCCTCGGGCGTCTGTCGCCTCTTTGACAGTTTTCGAAGACCGCCCAGCTGATGCATCTCTCTGATCAGTTTCTGGCGCTGGCACAGCAACATCTAAACGCCCTCAGCGCCGACGGAGCCGCCGATCGTCTTGCTCTGTACCTCACAGAGCGCCAGGAAGGGAGCACACCCAGCCTCACCCTCGTCGCCCAGTCGCCCGAGGGAGTGGCCCTTCCCGATTCAATCGCCCAGGACCCAAGCCTGCGCAGTTCAGCGCCGGAACGACGTTGGTACCCCCTGCGCTATCGCTCCCTGCTCCTTGGGGTGCTGCGAGCTGAACAGAGTGAGGACGGAGGGCAAGCCGCTGCCCACAACCGCCGCCTGCAAACCTGCGCCGAAACCCTCGCCTGCATTCGCGGACTGGAACTTGAGCAAAACCGCCTGAACGGTCAACTGGATGCCCAGCGTCAGCAGTTGTCGGTGATGGTGCACCAACTCCGTAATCCGCTGACAGCCCTGAGAACCTACGCCCAGCTGCTGCTCCGGCGCCTCGGTCCCGATGACCAGCAGCGGCCACTGGTGGAGAACCTGATCCGGGAACAGGTTGAGCTCGATCGTTATGTGACCTCTCTCGACAGGATCGGCAGGGAGGAGCTGCGGCTTGAGCCGGAGAACGCCACCCCACTGCTGCTGCCACCGGTGCCTGCCGATGCCCCCGATCTCACGATCGCCGATCTGTTGCGCCCTCTGATTGATCGCGCCGCTGCGACGGCCACCCTGCAGGGACGGCTGTGGCGAGCACCGCAGCAATGGCCGCGCTGGACACAGACACCGCGTCCTGCCGCCGACGCGGTGACGGCGGAGATCGTGGCCAACCTGCTGGAGAATGCCTTCCGCTACAGCCCCAATGGCTGTGACCTAGGCCTGTACCTGCACGATCACGGAGTGTGCGTGTGGGATGCAGGGCCTCCCATTCCCGACAGCGAACGAGAACAGATTTTTTTGAAAGGGGTTCGCGGCAGCAGCAGCAGCGAGCGCGCAGGTTCAGGCCTCGGTCTCGCCCTGGCTCAAACGTTGGCCCGGCAACGGGGAGGGCAGCTCGAACTCTTGCGGACACCTGCAGACCTTGATCACAGCCTGCCGAATCAGGGCAATGCCTTTCTGCTCAGCCTGCCCCCAACACCGCCGGAAACACCAGCGCTGAACCCACCAGCGTGACGGTTTCCCCCCACACCAAACAGGCCCCGTAGGTGTCGCCGGTATGACCACCGAGGCGCCTCCCCAGACACCCCACGATCAGCCAAGCCGCTCCCAGGCCCACCACCAGCACAAGGGACACGGATGGAGCCAAACCGCCCCCCATCAAGGCCGCGCCGATCAGGAGCAGTAGGAGCAGAGCAACAGATGGAACCCACTCCTGCGCGCCATGCCAATGCCGGCGATGAAACCCCGCCGTCCCCCCTTGGCGGAGATAAGGAAACCGTGCCATCGCGCTCAGAGGAGCAACCCTGCCGATCACCGCAGCCATCACCAGCGCCAGCGGCGCCCATGGGCCAAGCCTGATCAACGCCCCTGCCTGCAGCAGCAGCACCAGCAGCAAAGCCTGCACTCCACTGGCTCCGACCCGACTGTCGTCCATGGCTTCAAGACATCGTTCTTGCCCAGCAGCCAGACCATCAGCCGTGTCCATCAAGCCGTCGAGATGCAATCCACCTGAGAGCCAGGCCCCCAGAGCCATCGCCAAGAGAGAACAACTCTCAACCGACCAGTTCATGGCACTGAGCAGAAGCCAAAGCAACGCCTGAAGGCCACCGATCACCAGACCGATCCAAGGAGCAAAGCGGGCAATGCGCTCGAACCGTGGTGAAGGCCAGGGCCAGGCAGGCAGGACGGAGTAGAAAATCCAGGCACCGGCAAGATCCCGAAGCCAGGGCAGAGCAGCGATCCTCAGAGGGCAGCATCGGCGACCTCACCTCACCGTAGGGTCAAGACCTGGGCGGAGATGCGGGTGTTCGACTTCCAGATCAACGCAACATGCCGGCACACCGCTGCCCGCTGCGGTTGTTTTCAGACTCCCCATGGGCCGGTGACCACACCGCGCTTCATGCCCGTGGGAACGCTGGCCACCGTGAAGGGGGTCACGGCCGATCAACTCGCGACCACCGGAGCACAGATGGTGCTCTCGAACACTTACCACCTGCACCTCCAACCCGGTGAAGCCGTCGTGGAGGCCGCCGGTGGGCTCCATCGGTTCATGGGCTGGCAGGGCCCGATGCTCACCGATTCAGGGGGATTTCAGGTGTTCAGCCTGGGGGACCTCAATCGCATCGATGACCACGGCGTTGATTTCCGCAATCCGAGGGACGGCAGCCGCATCCTGCTGACGCCGGAACGGTCGATGGAGATTCAGATGGCGCTGGGTGCGGATGTGGCCATGGCCTTTGACCAATGCCCCCCTTACCCCGCCACTGAGAATGATGTGGAGGAAGCCAGTCGGCGCACCCATGCCTGGCTCGAGCGCTGCGTCACCGCCCACACCCGCACCGACCAGGCCCTGTTCGGGATCGTGCAAGGGGGGTGCTTCCCTCACCTACGCGAAGCCAGCGCGAAAGCCGTCGCCGGCTTCAACCTCCCGGGCATCGCCATTGGCGGCGTCAGCGTGGGAGAGCCGGTGGAGGAGATGCACCGCATCGTTCGGCAGGTCACGCCTCTCCTGCCGGAGGATCGTCCCCGCTACCTCATGGGCATCGGCACACTCCGGGAAATGGCTGTTGCTGTCGCCAACGGAATCGATCTGTTCGACTGCGTGCTCCCCACCCGTCTGGGGCGGCACGGCACGGCGATGGTGGCCGGGGAGCGCTGGAACCTGCGCAACGCCCGCTTCCGGCATGACCACACACCGCTTGACCCCACATGCCCGTGCATCGCCTGCAAGCAGCACACCCGGGCCTATCTGCACCATCTGATCCGCAGTGAAGAGTTGCTCGGATTGACTCTGCTGAGCCTGCACAACCTCACCCATCTGATCCGCTTCACCAGTGCGATGGAACGCGCCATTCGCGAAGGCTGTTTTGCAGAGGATTTCCGTCCCTGGGACGACGACTCACCCGCCCATCACACGTGGTAGCGTCCGCTCACTGACCGAACTGTTCGCCGGGATGGCTGCCTTCTCCCTTGACCTGCTGGCCCAACTTCCCGAGGCCTATCAGGCATTCGGCCCACTGATCGACATCCTGCCGATCATCCCAGTGTTTTTCCTGCTTCTGGCCTTCGTCTGGCAAGCCTCCGTCGGCTTCCGCTGAACGCCTTAACGCCGCCTTGCGCCCGCTCGGAGCACCGCCCAAGCGAATTGAGGCAGCACCAGATAACGCCGCCAGCGTGACGGGTCCTGGAGCAGCCTGAAAAGCCACTCCAGTTTCAGTCGACTGGTCCATTCCGGTGCTCGCTGCTTGACACCGGACCAGACATCGAAACTGCCGCCGACGCCCATCCACACGCCGGGGAGGGAGTGGCGCATGCTCTGCGCCCAGAGTTCTTGACGGGGCACACCCAGAGCGACCAGCACAAGATCAGCCCGAAGACTGCGTAATCGGGCCTCCAAAGCCGGCCAAGCCTCCGGCGCTTGAAACCCGTGCTCTGCCATCTGCAACCGCAGCTTGGGATGGCTGTGGGCCAGTTTGGTTTTCAGGCGCGCCATCACCTCGGGTGAACCACCCACCAGGGCGACAGACCAGTTGTGGGCCTCGGCGTAACGCAGCAGAGACCAGGCCAGCTCGATACCAGGACTGCGCCTCACCCTGACCCCCTGGCGACCGAGAGCCCACACCACACCTGCTCCATCCGGAACCACGAGATCTGCGTGGGCAATCACGGCACCAAGATCCACGTCCTGACGCGCCCGCATCGTCATTTCGGCATTGAGCGTCACGATCTGACCTCCGCCGTCACCATGCAAGCCGATTGCAGAAGCCACCACATCGCGGCAAGCGTCAACAGGAACCCCAAGAACGTGGCAGCGACGACGATCGCGCGGGCCAGTACTGATTGTTTCCATCTCCGAAACCGCTGCGAGGGAGAATCTAGGTCCGGTCGAACGCGAGGCCATGGTTCTGTCCCATCCGGTTGCCAGCAATGACCAGGAGAAGCTGGACCAGTTGCAGCAACTCAACATCGCCATCGAAGCCGTGGTCTTGCAGCGGCAAAATCCGCTAAGCGGACTGCTTCCGGCGAGCACGGCCCATACCGTTCACGGCAACTACGGCGATGCCTGGGTTCGCGACTGCGTGTACTCGATTCAGTGCGTTTGGGGCTTGGCCATTGCCCACCGCAAACTCCTCGGCCCATGCCAACGCAGCTGGGAACTGGAGCAGCGGGTGGTCGACCTCATGCGCGGACTGCTCAGCGCCATGCTGCGTCAGTCGGAGAAGGTCGAACGCTTCAAGCACAGCCTGGATCCACTGGACGCGCTCCATGCCAAGTACAACAGCCGGACTGGGGAACCGGTGGTGCCTGACGACGGATGGGGGCACCTCCAGCTCGATGCCACATCACTGTTTCTGCTTCAACTGGCCCAGCTCAGTCGCAGCGGTCTGGCTGTGATCCACAACCGCCATGAGGCGGCCTTCATTCAGAACCTGGTGTACTACGTCGCCCGGGCTTACCAGACCCCGGACTACGGCATCTGGGAGAGGGGAGACAAAGGCAACCATGGACTGCCGGAACGCAATGCCAGCTCGATCGGCATGGCCAAGGCTGCCCTGGAGGCTCTCGACGGTGTGGATCTCTTCGCCGCCCATGGCGATGGCAGCGTGACCGTGCTGATCCCTCCCGGAGCCGTGGTGCGTTTAAGGCGAGCACTGCAGGGGCTTCTCCCACGTGAATCCGCCAGCAAAGAGGTGGACAGCGCCTGTTTGTCGGTGATCGGCTATCCCGCCTGGGCGATCGAGGATCCTGAGCTTGTTGAACGCACCGCCAGACGCATCCGCCGGGAACTGGGCGGCCTCTACGGATACAAGCGCTTCAGGCGCGATGGCCACCAAACCGTGGTGGAAGACATCACGCGCCTGCACTACGAATGCGATGAGCTCGCCACATTTGAGGGAGTGGAATCGGAATGGCCCCTGTTCCTGGCTTATGAATTGATCACCGCCTGTTTTGAAGAGCGCTGGGACGACGCCAGACAGTGGCGCCATCGCCTGGAAGCCGTTCGGGTGGAACGCAACGGCCAGATGCTCTACCCAGAGCTCTACCTCGTTCCTGCAGACGCCGTGGAGCGCGAACGCCAGCGCCCCGGGAGCCAGAAACGCGTCGCCAATGACAATGTCC
Source organism: Synechococcus sp. BMK-MC-1 (assembly GCF_014279955.1). NCBI lineage: Bacteria > Bacillati > Cyanobacteriota > Cyanophyceae > Synechococcales > Synechococcaceae > Synechococcus > Synechococcus sp. BMK-MC-1. The sequence goes on along the minus strand of NZ_CP047939.1, from coordinate 360,488 downwards.
CCCTGCTCTGGACCCAGAGCCTGGCCTGGCTCGGGGAGATGCTGATGGACGGGCTGATCGAGGCCGCAGACCTCGATCCCTGTGGCCGGCGTCTGCCGTCTGTTCTAGGCGCGCAGTCAGTCCTGGTCTGCTTGGCGCCCGACGACCCCAGCGTGGCCTCGCGCCTGAGGGAGCTCGGGCTTCCCGTTAGCGATTTAGACACTGCAGGGATCGAAATCCTGAGCTCCGATGCCCTGCGTCAACACCTGAGCGCCGTCGGCGTTGACGAGGCGCTTGGCCTGAGCGGTTGTCCACCTTTAAGGCCTGAGACTGCCGCCAGTGCCAGGCTCTATCGGTTGGGTGAACGGCAGTTGGCCTTTCTTCCCGCCGTTCTTGAAGAGGGAACGTTTTATCTCAGCCACGACCCCAGACATCTGGTGGACAGCGTGGTGAACGAGCTGCATCTGCTGCAGAGGCACTGGCAAGGACCTGGTTCACCCCTGCTCTTGATTCCAGTGCAGGCCTCCTTGCTGGAGCGAGGAGACACCCATCTGCTCGCCCTCACAGAGCGTCTTTGCAGTGGTTGCGTGGAAGACGTGCATGTGGAGTTCGCAACCCTGGAAACGCTGGCAGCCCGAGCCCAGTGGCATGAACTGCCTCATCACGCACCGGCGACCTCTGAACTGCCCCCCACGGCCAATGCCAGGCAACTGCTCAAGGCTTCGACCGATCTGAGTGATCTCACCGCTGCTCAGGAACAGGAGCTGGACGACACATCGTTGGAGGAGCTGCGACGGCGTCTCTGGTCGAGCAACTCCCTGCGCGAGCAGGCCGAAGTGCTGGAACTGCTCACGCGCAAGCTGGGAAGCTCGGCGATCCTGAGCGGCCCTAACGGGGCTCCGGTAGAAATCAAAACGCTGCTGGAGGAGATCTACCGACGCGGGTTGCAGCAGGAGGACTGGAACGTGGCCCGTCGCTGCGCCGGCGCCATGGGACTCATTCACCCGCAGCTGGACGACGCCCTGATCGACCTGCTCAGCCGGCAGAAGCAGGTGGTGGTTGGACGCAATTACACCAAGGCCTCACGACTGAGCACCCCCGTGTCCAGCCAGGCGATTGCAGCTCTGATCGAGCAAACCTGCGGCAGTGATGGTCGCGAGTGGATGCTGCAGCAGGAACTCCTGCTGGCCCTCGACGGGATCGCCAGGCGCGAACCCGACATGATCCGCGGTTCTCTGACCTTCCAGCTCGGACAGTTGATGCTTTTGCTCACGTCTGAGCTTGCTGCTGAACGACAACTAAGCCAGGACGAAGCCTTTGAGGCCGTGTGTGACGAGCCGCCGCACCGCCTTGGCCAACGGCTGCGCACGGTGCTGGCGGATGTCGATCATGCCCGCGACGCCTTGCAGCGAAGGGAGTTGCTGCACGTGCGCGGGCAGGTGCAATGGACGGTGCCCGAACCGCTTGAAACCGGTCCCGGTGGCAGCGACTGGCTCCAACATCGCATCCGTCTTGGCTCACTCCAGCAGGTGCCCAAGGAGTTCTACGCAGGCATCTGGTCGCTTCTGCACCACTGTCGGGGACTGGTGATTGGCGACAAACTCGAACGCCGCAATCGCCTGACCAGCGCCCTCCTGCTGGAGAAAACCCCCGGTGAGCGCAACTTTGCGATCCAGGTTGAACATCTCCTCAGCCGCATCACCGCACCCGAATACCGGCAACTGTGCACGGAAAGCCTGCTCTCACTGATGGCTTTTGCCACCGCCAACCCCCAGATCCAGATTGAGGACGACATCGCTCTGGATGTGGTGATCGGCCATGCCGTTCGCGTGGGCTGGCATGCCACGCATCCTGACCTGAAGGAGGCCGATTACGCCCAGCACAAAGCCAGTGCGTGGGATCAGTTCTACCGGTCATCCCCTGCCCTCTGCCGTCACTGGCAGATCGCGGCTCTGCGTCAGCTCGCCGATCGAGACACTCTGAACTGAATCACAGAAGGACGGGAGCGCCGACTCAGATCGGCGCCTCGAGCGGAATGCCAACACCAGGTTGTTCCACCGCCTGCTCAATCAGATCCGCCAACCGCAACGCCCTAGAGGCCTGCTGCCCATCCACCGCTGGGGTCTCCTGGCCTCGCACACACTGCAGGAAGTGCTCGAGCTCGGCGTAGAGGGGCTCAATCGACGTGGTGCTCACCTCCTCAATGAATCCGTCGTTTCTGTAGAGCAGTTCTCCGTGATCAGCCGAATACCACTCATGGGCGCGGCGGTGGATGTGCAGGTTGTGATTGAGAAAGTCTGTCTCCACCAGGCTCGAGCGGCAGTGAGCGCTGAGACTTCTGATCTTGCGATGACTCATCTTGCTGGCCGTGAGACTGGCCACCACACCATTCTCAAACCCGAGCGTGGCATTCACGTAATCGATCGGGCCCGACGAACTGCGGCCACCGGCCGCAGCCAGATGCACCACCGATGAGCCGGCGAGCTCAAGCACAAGATCGAGATCATGAATCATCAGATCCAGAACCACCGACACATCGTTGGCGCGGTCGGCATGGGGGCTGTGACGACGGGCTTCGAGCACCACAACCTCCTCGTTGGCCACCACTTTGGTGAGCTCCCTGAAGGCGGGGTTGAAGCGCTCGATGTGGCCGACCTGAAGCAAGCGGCCGCCTCTGCTGGCGGCATCAATCAGGGCAGCGGCCTCCTCCTGGCTTGCCGCGATGGGCTTTTCAATCAAGACGTGCACACCGGCTTCCAGGCAAGCCAGACCAACGGGGTGGTGGAGCAGGGTCGGAACAGCAATACAAACGGCCTCAACCTCCGCGAGCATGTCGCGGTAATCAGCGAACCAGCGACATCCGAACTGCTCTTTGGCCAGAGCGCCTCGGGCGGAATCCGGATCGGCCACACCAATCAGATCAGCGTCTTTCAGCAGGCTGAGAACGCGGGCATGGTGCCAGCCCATGTTGCCGATGCCAATCACGCCGACCTTCACCGGAACCATGGTGTCGGTCATCAGCGGGCCTGCGCGAACGCGCTGATTATCGGTGATCGACGCGGCGGTTAGCGAAACGGACTAAGGCTCTTCTGGCTTGGACGAGTCCTGGGTTGAGACCTCCTGATCGGGCAGCACCAGACGCACCCTCACGATGCGAGGTCCCGCCATGGCGAAGATCTCGAACTGAACACCGTCATGGCGAAGCGCTTCTCCTGGGGAGGGGATGTGCTGCAGTTTTTCCAGCAGGAAACCGGCCAGGGTGTGATGGTCGCTGGCCTCTGGCAGATCCAACCCGAGCTGGCGGTTCAGCTCGAAGATCTCCAGATCACCCGCAACGAGCCAGGCTCCCGGCTGGCCTTCCACCGCCTGAAGATCAGGCTCATCACTCTCCTCGGCAGGCTCATCACCGACGATTTCGCCGTTGAGATCGGCAGCGGTGACCAGCCCCTCAGTCCCGCCGTGTTCATCCACCACCAGAAGCAGGGGATGTCCTGAACGGATGATCGCCAGGAGATCCGCAAGGTTGCTGGTTTCCAGAACGGTCTCAGCAGGCATCAGGTAAGGCTCGAGCGACGAGTCTTCCTTCAGTTCCCCCCGGGCGATCGGTTCGGCCAGGCGCCTGAGATCGAGCACACCACGCACGTCGTCAAGCGATTGCCCGATCACCGGAAAACGGGCATGGCGGGTGCGATGCACCGCCTCCATCAACCCAGCGAAGCGCACCTCAACCGGCAGGGTCACCATCCCGGAGCGGGGCACCATCACCTCGCGCACCTGGGTGTCGCGCAACGCGAACACACCCTCGAGGATGTTGCGTTCATCGGGCTTCAGACCGGTCACGCCACCGCTTTCGATCAGGGTCTCCAGCTCACTGGCCGACAGAACCGAGACGGTGGCACCCCAGCGTTGGCTGAGGCCGGCGACGCGCAGAAGAACAGCAGCCAGAGCATTGAGGACCGCGAGCAGGGGCTGGAGTGCCCGGATGGCACCCTCCAGCACCGGCCCCAGCTGCAGCGCCGCGCGCTCGGGGCCACTCAACACCCAGGCCCGCGGCAACAGCCCGGCAATCAGGGTGGCCAGCACCACCAGCACCAGGAACCAGGCCAGATCCCACCAACGACCGGAGGCCATGTCCAACGGCCACCAGCGCTGACCAAAGCCGCGGCCCGTCCAGCCGAGCGCCACGAGCGAGAGCGACGTCCCGAACTGGGTCATGAGCAGCGCTGTCGGGAAACGCCGCTGCAACCTCAGCAACGCCTGGGCGCCAGGCCGGCCTTGCTCGTTGAACTCCTGCACCTGACTGGGTCTGAGCCTCAGCAGGGCCACCTCGGCGGCTGAAAACAGAGCCGGCAGAACCAGCAGCGCGATCAGCAGGAGTGGGCGCATTCGGGAGAGGGGATGGGGGTCGCGAGGATCGAACTCGCCTTAGGCGAATTATGAGTTCGCTGCATTCACCAGATTGCTAGACCCCCGCAACCGAGGTCTTACCACAAAGCACGAACAGCGGGAAAGGGGTCGGGCGATGGCTGCACCACGGGCTCGGGCTGCGGCATCTCCTCCGCCAGGCTGCTGCCGAATCCATTGGATAAATCAACCGTGCGCCAGGGAATGGGTGCGCTCTGCTCTTCGAGCAGAACCCGGGTGGTGTTCTGAAGAGCGGATCCGTCCCAGATGATGGTTTGGTCGGGGAATCCCAGACCCATCAAGCGCTGACCATCGGGCCCAGCCAGCGCGATACCAAACAGATCAGTCACCTGGTGCAGAAGGTCGACCCCTCGGGCATAGGACGACGTCCAGGTGTAGAAGCGACGCTCCACCAAAGCCTCGGTGGTTTCCACCGGGGCACATCGGGTCACCTCCACCGGCTGGGCGACACCCTCAGCCAAAGCCGACACCTGTGCAGGTGCCTCCAGGGTGGTGGTGCAGACCATCGGCTTGGCCAGTCCTTGGGGGCACAGAGCCAAGGGCAAGAACAGAAGCAACGGGCTGAGGCGATGCCAGGCCACGGAACGAAACCACCACTGCGCGCAAACTAGGCAGAGGATTCGCCACGCACCAGCCCCCATGACCGATCGTTCCGACCCATCCATGGATCGCGATGTTCTTCTCGACCGCCTGGCGCGGGAGGCCTATCGGCTTGGACGCTTCACCCTGGCCTCGGGCCGCAGCAGCGACCATTACGTGAATTGCAAGCCGGTCGCCCTCAGCGGAACCGGCCTGGCCCTGCTGAGTCCGGCGATGCTCGCGCTCGTGGAGGCCGAGGCGGTGGCGGTGGGTGGTCTCACCCTTGGTGCTGACCCTCTCGTGAGCGGTGTGGCCATGGCAGCCGCGCACCAGGGCCGGGCACTCGATGCCCTGATCGTGCGCAAACAGGCCAAGGGCCATGGCACTGGCGCCTGGCTCGAGGGGCCCCTCCCCCAGCCAGGAGCCCGGGTCACAGTGCTGGAAGACGTCGTGACCACCGGTGGCTCATCGATCAAAGCGGTGCAGCAGCTCCGTGAAGCGGGGTACACCGTGAAGCGGGTGGTCACGATTGTGGACCGCGAGGAAGGGGGCAGCGCCGCCATGGCCGCGGCCGATCTCGAGCTGGTCAGCCTGTTCAAACTGAGTGACGTGGCAACCCGCGCGCAGGAGCTGTCGGCGTGACGGTGGACGGATCGAAACCCCAAGCCCTTCTCTGGGACGAGCACTTTGCTGTCGTCCGACTGGAAGGCTCGGGCTGCGCAGGATTCTTGAACGGCCAGACGAGCGCCAAGGTGGAAGGCGCACCCTCAGGGCCAATCATTCAAGCGTGCTGGCTCAATGCCACGGGCCGGTTGCAGGCCCTGCTGGAACTACGCCTCGACGACCAGGGCGCCGATGTGCTGGTGCTCAACGGTGACGCTGACCAGCTGGCCCAAGGCCTGGATCGGGTGATCTTCCCAGCAGACCGCGTCCGGCTTGGTGCACCGCGACAACAAAGGCGCCTGCAGCACTTGAGCAGCGACCAGGCACCAGGCGTGGAGACCGTGCTGTGGCTCGATGACGACGCCATCGTTCCTGCGCCATGGAATCAAACGCAAGCGTGCACAGCCGCCGATCTGGAGCGCTGGCGGCTTCAGCAGGGCTGGCCCCTCGGGGCCGAAGAGATCACGGGCGACACCAATCCCTTTGAACTGGGCCTGGCGGGGTGGGTGAACCTCGACAAGGGCTGTTACCTGGGCCAGGAGACCCTGGCCAAACTGGGCTCGCGCGGTGCGGTGAAGCAGCAGTTGCGATGCTGGCAATGCGCAGATCCAGGGGCCGCAGACCTCCAACCTGGCGATGCGCTGGCTCTGAACGGGGAACGGGCCGGACGCATCACCAGCGTTGCGGATCCCAACGGGACTGAACCTCGGCTTGGCTTAGCGCTGATCCGCCGCCAAGCGCTCGAGGCCACAACCCTGCAGAGCGAACCCACGGACTCCAGGCCCCATCCACTAACGGTGACTGTGAAGCGCCCAGGAGCCTTTCAAGATCCACCCAGCGGGCGTTAACCCTTTCCGAGCGTTTCGTCTTGCGCCAATAACCAGGCGGCCACCGCCCAGGTCGCCAGGCCGTCATCCCGGTTGTAAGCAAAAATCCAGCGCAACGCCTGCACGTGGCCCCGGCCTCCCGGCCCGGTGCCCCGCCACTGCCGCCACCACAGCAGTGCCCGGGCACCATCCACCCCCGTCTGTCCCCAGCGGAAGCCGAGCCAGTCCGCCACGGTTTTGAGCCCATAGCTGTTCAGCGGCAGACGCCAATGACGACGGAGTCGCTCATGCACGTCCACCAGCCGACGTCGCAACGCCGCCAGATCCGCATCCCCCACCCCCTGACGCTGGGCCATGCGGCGCAGGGCCAGGGATTCCGTTTCTCCGTAATGGAGCACGGGCCAATCGGGGTACTGCCGCAACATCCGTTGGAGACGGGTCCAACAAGCCCCCTCTCCATGCTCCTGCAGGGCCAGAAGAGGGTGATAGGTGGCGCGGGAGAGATCCCAGCGGCCCTCCAATCCTCTGGGCAAACGCACGAATCCATGCAGGAAATCGTCGCGGGCATCGGGATCGGATTCGATGTCGTACAACAACACCCCAGGTGCTTCAGCCAGTTCCGGCAGGGCCGGTGGTGCAGCCAGGAGCTCCGCACATCCATCGCGCTGGGCCCGTGCCTGCGCCACCAGAGGTGCCGCCACAGCACCGTGCTGTTCACCGAAGCGCTCGAGCTGCTGCGCCAGCCGCTCTGGATCGGCATCAGCCAGAGCGGCCAAGCCATCGATGCCGATCTCGATCAGCATGTCTCTGCGCTTGGCACCAATGCCGCTCACTTCGCTGAGATGGCCTTCACGGGCGGCGTCGGCGTTGCATACACCACGCCATGAGCACAACGTGCACTTGCGTCGGTCCGCCGCCAGAGCCGGCGGGTTGGGGCGCTTCAGATCCGCCGCCAGCTTGGTGAGCGACTCATCGAGTTGACGCTGAAGTGCACCGCCGAGCGGCACTGTTTCGCGCTCGAGGCGCCGACCGGATCCAGCCAAAGCCAGGCCGTCGCGAACAGGGGCTTGCTGGAGCTGTTCGAGCAGGCGCCCGGCCAGGGCCAGCTGCAGCCTGTGTTCACGCGTCAGCCGTCGCCCCTGCCGGGCCAGCACAGGCCGGTAAACAAAGTCACCCCAACGACTGGAGCCCGCGCGACGCTGGAGAAGCGCAGGGTGAGCCTCCACCGCCAGCCCCTCGCGGGTGGTGGAGCGCAGCCGCAAGCCCACCACACCCTCCTCTCCCTGTTCGCAGGCCTGCAGTCCATGGCCAGGCTTCCTGGCCAGGAGCGCCACAAAACTGCGCTGCTGATCATCAAGCTGAAGCGTCCGATGGGCCGTGTAAAGCCTCAGCTGGTCGTTTCCATGGCGATCCAGCCAGGCCCGTCGGCGGCAGCGCGTCCAGCTGCGCAGCAGACGATCCGTGAGCGGCTTGTCAGCAGAGCGGGTGTCACCCATGGGCCGACGTTACGGCGGCCAGCTGCTAGATCCAGTGCATTGCAGGCTTCCTATGGCGTCGGCTCCTCTTCCCCTATCGGCAGCACCCATCCGTTTTGGAACCGATGGGTGGCGCGGAATTCTTGGGGTGGACATCACCGTAGAACGACTGCTTCCGGTGGCGGCTGCAGCAGCTCAGGAACTGGCTTACCAAGCGCCTGAAGGTCTCAAGAGCCGCACGGTGGTGATCGGTTACGACCGACGCTTTCTGGCCCCTGAGCTAGCCGAAGCGATCGCCGCGGCGGTGCGCGGGGCTGGGTTGGATCCATGGCTCACCAGCACGCCGGTGCCCACGCCCGCCTGCAGCTGGGCTGTGGTGCAGCGCCAGGCCCTCGGCGCCCTCGTGATCACCGCCAGTCACAACCCACCGGAGTGGTTGGGTTTGAAGATCAAAGGGCCCTTTGGCGGCTCCGTGGAGGGTGACTTCACGGCTGCGGTGGAACAACGACTGGCTGCCGGCGGACTCTCCATTCCTGTCGCTGGCGACCTTCCCCGGTTTGATGCGCGGGGCGAGCATCTCCAGGGCCTGCGCAACAAGCTCAATCTGAGCGCCATCACCCAGGGGCTGAGATCCATGGGCCTGAAGGTGATCGTGGATCCGATGCACGGTTCCGCCGCCGGCTGTGTGCAAGACCTCCTGGGTCCTGAGGCGGAAGGGATCGTCACCGAAATCCGCAGCAGCCGTGATCCCCTCTTCGGGGGATGCCCGCCGGAACCCCTGGCCCCCCATCTCGAGCAACTGATCGCCGCGGTACAGACCTCCACGCAAGCGGGACAGCCGGCCGTCGGGCTGGTGTTCGATGGCGATGGCGACAGGATCGCAGCGGTTGATGAGACCGGTTGTTTCTGCAGTACTCAGCAGTTAATGCCTCTGCTGATCGACCATCTAGCAGGGTCGAGAGCGCTGCCGGGCACGGTCGTGAAGACCGTGAGTGGCTCTGATCTGATGCGCCTCGTTGCCGAGGATCTTGGTCGAACCGTGCTTGAACTGCCCGTGGGCTTCAAGTACATCGCCGCTGAGATGCTGAGCGGAGAGGTCTTGATCGGCGGCGAGGAATCCGGCGGCGTGGGCTTCGGCATGCACCTGCCAGAGCGGGACGCCCTGTTCGCTGCGATGTTGGTGCTCGAGGCTCTTGTGGATGGCGGCAAGCCTCTGGGCAAACGGCTCGAAGCCTTGCGCAATCGCTGCGGGGGGGCCTGCCATTACGACCGCCTCGACCTGCGCCTGCCCGACATGGATGCGCGCCGCCGCCTCGAGGCCCTGCTCGGGGAGCAGCCACCGCAGACCGTGGCCGGTGTGGCCGTTCAAGAGGTGATCACCACCGATGGGGTGAAGCTGCGACTCGGTCCAAGCCATTGGCTGATGCTGCGGTTCTCAGGAACCGAACCGCTGTTGCGCCTCTACTGCGAGGCGCCGGATGCTGAGCGGGTGGCTGAGGTGCTCGCCTGGGCCCGCAGCTTCGCGGAGGCCGCATGAGCCCGTCCCTGCGCACCCTGGTGATCGCCAGTGGCAATCTCGGCAAGATTCGTGAGTTCGAACACCTACTGACCGGTCTTCCTCTGCAGATCACAGCCCAGCCGGACGGTCTGGACGTGGAGGAAACGGGGCAGACCTTCGCTGCCAATGCCCGTTTGAAAGCCGTGGCCGTCGCTGACGCCACCGCGTCCTGGGCTCTTGCCGACGACTCAGGCCTGAGCGTTGATGCTCTCAACGGAGCCCCGGGGGTGCAGTCCGCCCGCTATGCCCCAACCGACCCGGAACGGATCAGCCGACTGCTCGAGGCCCTGAAGGATCGCGACGACCGCAGTGCCCATTTCAGCGCGGCCTTGTGTCTGGCCGCTCCTGGTGGTCGCGTGTTGCTGGAAGTGGAGGGTCGCTGCGCTGGCCAGATCACGCGCAGCCCCCGAGGCGAGGGTGGTTTCGGCTACGACCCGATCTTCGAAGTGGATGGCACCGCACGCACCTTCGCCGAGATGACCACGCCAGAAAAGAAAGCGCAGGGTCATCGGGGGCGGGCCTTTGCCCTGCTGGAACCCAAGCTCCGGCAACTGCTCATGGAGGCCTGAGACCACCGTGGTGACCTATGTCACGAAGTCCTGACAGACGACTCCTGTACCGTGAACGCTGTCGCTGACGAGGTCTATGGCCATTGCCATGACCACGGGTTACAGCGCGCAGACCGAAGGCGCTCTCCTCTGCATTGAAGCCGCCTCGGACTGGGCCCTGACTTGTGTGGATCAACTTCCTGTATCTGACAGCCACGTGCTGATCGATTACGGAGCAGCCGATGGAGGGACAGCCGTAGGGCTCTGGAGCCAGATCCTCGATCGCCTGCATGCCAAGCAGCCGCAGGCTCACCTCACGTTGATCGGCAACGATCTGCCAAGCAACGACAACGTGGCCCTGGCCGAAAATCTGGCGCTGCAGATTCCCAGGGACCCCAAGCCCACCGTTCTGGTGAGTGCCCGGAGTTTTTACGAGCCCTCCGTCGGCCCCAACACCATTAGTTTCGGCTTCTCCGCAACAGCCATGCACTGGCTGAGCGAGTCACCCGGACCGCTCAATACCCATACCCACGTGTTGGCCTCGGGAGACGCCGATGCGCTGCAGCGCTTCACGGCCCAGGCCCTCAAGGACTGGACCTATGTGCTGGAACTGCGCAGCCGCGAGCTGATCGTGGGTGGCCGGCTGCTGACCGTGAACCTGTCACGGGACCATGAAGGCCGCTATCTCGGACACAACGGCGGCGAGACACGCAATGTGCACGACCAGTTGCATCAGATCTGGCGTGAATTGGCCGACGAAGGGGTGATCAGTGAGGAGCAGTACCGCAACGGCACGGTGCTGAACTTCTACAAGTCCCCCGATGAATTCATGGCGCCGCTGAAGGACGAATCATCAGCGCCTTACCGCAACGGCCTGCGTCTGGTGGATGAACGCACGGTGTACGTGAAGTGCCCATACCGCAGGCGCTGGAACGAGGATGGCGATACGGCCACCTTTGCGGCAGGCCTGATGGCCACAATCCGCAGCTGGAGTCGCCATAGCTTCGCCAGTGCCGCCGGTGACAAGGCCGCTGACCTCGTTTATGAGCGCCTCCAGCAACGCATTGCCGATGCACCGAGCGAGTGGAGCCTCGATTACGTCGAACACCACCAAATGATGGAGAAAGTGGCCTGATGACAACGATCACCCGTCCCAAGCCGACCGTGTCGGTGCTGGCTGAGCACGTCTCAGATCATCTCTCGGTGTTTGTCGTCGCGGAGAACACCGACTCCGCCCGCCCCGCCAATGGCGGTCTGCGATTGCTCAACTATCCAAGCGACGCAGCGTGCATCGCCGACGGAGAACGCCTGGCAGGGCTGATGACGCACAAGCATGACCTCTATGGAACGGGGTTCGCCGGAGGCAAGATCGTGGCGCGCGCTGCTGAACCAGCGGCGGTGAAGGACGAGCTGATCCAGGTCACGGCTGGCCTGCTCGAATCCCTCGATGGCACCATGATCACCGGCTGTGATCTGAACACCAGCCTGGAAGACATGGAGCGCCTGACGGCGCTTACCCCCCATGTGCTGGCTGCTGTCGGAAGCCCAGTGGATGCCAGTGCCGCTACGGCCCACGGCACGTTGGGCGCCGTTGAAGCTGTCCTCGAAGCCGAACTCAGTCAGGCCACACCTGGCCGTGCTCTTGTGCATGGCTGCGGCGCCGTGGGAGGCACTGTGGCTCGCGTGCTGGTCGAGCACGGTTGGACCGTATTCACGGCCGATCTCGACCGATCACGCGCGAGTTTTCCTGGAGCCACCCCCCTGCCCAGCGACTGTCCTTGGTGGGAGATCAAGGTGGATCTCCTGATCCCCTGCTCCATTTCCGGGCTGATCAATGCGGAGATGGCCTCCGCATTGAAGATTGCTGCGGTGGTACCAGCGGCCAATGCCCCCTTCCAGCAGCCCCAACTTGCTGACGATCTACGCCGCCGCAACATCCGCGTGCTGCCCGACCCACTGGTGAATGCCGGTGCCGTGATTGCCGATTCGATCGAACGCTTTTCACCGGATGCCTGGGAAGGTGCTGGTGCCAACGATGTATACGCCTTCGTTCGCCAGGAAGTGCGTCAACGCGCAACCAACTATCTCAATCAGCGTGACCAGGGGCTGTCGGTGGGTGATGCTCTGGTGGAAGTGGCCGCAGAACGGGAGCATGATCCCATCGGCCTCAGTTTCGGAGACGCTGCATGAGCCAATCACCAATGCCTGTCAAGGCCGAGGTCGTGATCGTCGGTGGCGGCATGGCTGGCCTGAGCTGTGCAGCAGCTCTCGGCCGACGGGGAGTGCGTGATGTCGTGCTGTTGGAAGCGAAGACGCTGGCCCATGCACGGGCCAGCAGCTTCGGTGAAACCCGGATGTTCCGGGAGATGTATTCCGACCCGGTGCTCTGCCGACTGGCCCAGGAGGCCAATCGCCTCTGGCGGCAGGAAGAGCAGCACGCCGGAGAGCCCCTGAGGGAAACCCACGGGTTGTTGTTCTACGGCGAAAGTTGGGACGAAGAAACCATCGAAGGGTCCATTCCCGGTGCCCGGCGGGTGATGGATGAACAGAACATTCCCTACGAGGCTCTGAGCGCAAAGGAGATCGCCGAACGTTTTCCCCTCAAACCCAAGGCCGACTTCACAGGTTTATTCGAACCCACCGCAGGAGCAGTCCGCAGTGACAAGGTGATCGCCCACTGGCGGCGCACGGCGGAACTGGCGGGTCATCGCCTTCTGGAGGGCACTCCAGTGAAAGGAATTGATGCCGACGGCGGCGGCGTGACCCTGGCTGACGGTCATCACATCGCTGCCGATCAGGTGGTGGTGGCTTGCGGCATCTGGAGCGATCTGTTGCTGGCCCCGCTGGGTCTGTCTCCAAAGCTCGAGATCTGGCCGATGTTGTGGGCGCATTACACCGTTGACCCCGCCTTGGCAGATCGCTATCCGCAATGGTTCTGCTTCCAACGGGAACGCGGCGACGATGGCGGCCTGTACTACGGATTCCCTGTCCTCAGCCACACGGCGGATGGACGGCCGCGCATCAAGGCCGGTATCGACTGGGCTCCCAAGGAGCTGCGGGTTGCTGAACCGAATGCCATGTGCAGTGAAGCCCCGGCGCGACTGCTCGAACTTCTCGACACCTTCCTGTTCAACGAACTCAACGGAGTGCAGGAGCGGGTGGAGACGGTGATGAGCCCCTACTCCATGACGAGCGATGTGAACTTCGTTCTCGATCGCCTCACGCCAAAGCTCAGCCTGTTTGCAGGAGGCTCGGGCCAGGCGTTCAAATTCGCTCCTCTCGTTGGCGATTCCCTCGCCCGACTGGCCTGCGGAGAGTCACCGGCCGTGGATCTCTCCTGCTGGAGTCATCAACGTGAGGCCGTGCGCGCCTGAAGCGCGACCCGTCAGTTCTTCGTTAAGGCGTTTTCGTGAGCGATCCAACCAACCTCGGCGACGGTCCTGTTTCGGCAGGGCCCTGGTGGCGTCGTCCTCCCCTCTGGATCGGCGCAGGTCCTCTGCTGGCCTTCCTGGTGCTGGCGGCCGTTGACCTCACACTCGCCCAGCAATTCACCAGCTCCGGCAAAGCCATCGTCAGTGGATCCCTGGGCGGCTTGTGGCAGTGGATGGTGCTGTTGCTGTTCGTAATTGCCGTGGTGATGGCGATCAGTCCCGTGGGACGCCTGCGCTTGGGAGGCGTCGATGCCAAGCCAAGCCTGAAATTCTTTGACTGGTGCGCCGTGCTGATCTGCACGCTGCTGGCGGGTGGCGGTGTGTTCTGGTCAGCGGCCGAACCCCTGTTCCACTTCCGCACGCCCGCGCCCTATTTCAGCGTTGTCAAAGGCTCCACAGCGGCAGCTGTCGATCCCTCGTTGGCCGTGAGCTTCCTGCACTGGGGATTCCTGGCTTGGGCACTGGTGGCCACCACGGTCACAATCACCCTGTCGATCCAGGAGCAGCGCGGAGAACCCCTGCGGCCTCGCACTCTTCTGGTGGGACTGCTTCCCCATCGATGGGTCGAAGGCCCGCTTGGGGACTTGGCCGACGGACTGTCTGTGGTGGCAGCCATTGCTGGCACGGTGGGCCCCCTCGGCTTCCTGTCACTGCAGCTGAGCAACGCCGCCGGCATGCTGCCTGGCCTCAGCGACAGCGCAGGCCTGCAGTCGTTGGTGGTGGTCCTGCTCACCGCCGTGTTCGCCACGTCCACGGTGAGCGGCATTCAACGGGGCATCAAATGGCTGTCGGAAGTGAACGTTTGGCTGACGCTTGGCCTCGCCGCGGCCTTGCTTCTGCTGGGGCCCGGTGTTTGGCTGATTCAACACTTCGCCAGTTCCTTCACGCTCTACGTGAGCAACTTGGTGCCGATGGCCCTGGCTCCCAACCGTGGGCCCGATCACTGGGTCAATGCCTGGACGGTGTTCTACTGGGGCTGGTTTCTTGGATACGCCCCCTTGATGGGGCTGTTCACCGCAGGGGTGAGCCGGGGCCGAACCCTGCGCGAACTGGTGCTCGCCGTGGCGATCCTCTGCCCAATCGTCACCAATCTTTGGTTCACCCTGCTGGGGGGCACTGGCATGCAACTGGAGCTGAGCAATCCAGGAGCCATCAGTGGCCCTCTGGCTGCCAGTGGCGAAGCAGGCGCTCTGCTCGCCATCCTTGGCCAGCTCCCACTCCCCTGGCTGCTGATTCCTGTTGGTCTGATTCTGGTGGTGCTGTTCATGGCCACCAGCGCCGACTCGATGAGCTACGCGGCTGCCATGGTGGTGAGTGCCCAGCGCAAGCCACCCGCCCTTCTGCGTCTGTTCTGGGCCCTGATGATTGGCAGCCTCACCCTGGTGTTGCTGCGCATCGGAACCAGCCTGGGAGACAGCACATCGATCAATGCTCTGCAGGCCTTCATTGTGATTTCAGCCGTTCCGGTCACCCCCCTGGTGCTGATCACTCTCTGGACGGCACCGCGTCTGGCCTGGAAGGAATGGCAGCAGCGTCAACAGGCTCCGGGTTCAAGCTGATCCAGCCCGCCATCGCGACCCCGAACAGGGCGAGTGCGCCATAGATCACCAGCACCAGCGAGAGATCACCGCTTGGCGAAGCCTGCAGGATCAAGCCTGACACCACGGTCATCACTCCGCCCATCAGGGTTCCGCAGGTATTGACGATCGAAACGGTCATCGCCGTCTGTCCGGCAGGAGCCGAGGCCTCCGCAATCGGGAAGGCCAAAACGGCCGAACCCATGCCGATGCCGAAGGTGAGCGCCGGCAGCTGCAACAGCGGTTGGGGAATCCAGGATGCCAGCAGAAGAAGCAGGGACAACAGCGTGAGGAGGGTTCCCAGCAGCAGCACACGGCCCCGTCGCTGGGGCCGACCACCCAGCGCCCCACTGCCGACCATGCCCACCATCAAACCGATGGACATGGTGAGGGTGAGTCCTTCCATCAAGGGGCTGGACCATCCCTTCAGGGTGGAGAGAAGGCCGTACTGGGCCATCCCGAACACAAATCCCAGCCCCCAGGCATACAGCAGGCAGCACTGAATCAGTCGCAGCACGCCCCCCCGGCTCCAGCGCGGCACGTTCACCACAGACGCGCTGATCGGCAGCGATTCCACCCGGGCCCGCCCGTTGCTGCACACACCCAGGAGCAACACCGGCAAGGCCACCACCAGCAGCAGCGAAAGGCCCTGGAGCAGCACCAAACCCCGCCAGGCTGAGCGACCCAGAAGCAGGGGAACCAGCGCAGCGAGCGCAGCCCCCAAACCCACCAGAGCATCGGTGCATCCCATCGCCAACGCAAAGCGATGGGTCGGCAGGGTGCGCCGCGCCAGAACCGCCGAAGCCGGGAATGCAACGGCACACGCCATCCCCGTGCCGATCCGGGAGAGCAACAACCCCATGAGGGTTTCACTGCGGGCAAACACCACGCTGCAACTCGCAGCGACCAACGCAGCCAGAAGCAGCCAGAGCTCAACCCGGCCGCGATCGATCAGTCGCCCCACGGGAACCTGCACAAGCCCGTAGGGCACCAGGAAGCTGCCTGCAATCAGGGCCAGACCCGCTGGCCGAACAAGCAAATCCGTACCGAGCGCCCTTTCGTAGTACTGAAAGCCGGTCTCCACCCAGACCAGCCAGAGAACAAAGAGAAGGCTGAACAGCCAAAGCAGGCGATCACGCACAGCAAGCGTGCAACAACGAGCTCAGTGTGAAGGGATCATCGGGTTGTGCTTGGCGGCTTAAGACAGGCAGTAATCCAGGGTGAGGCTCAGACTCCCGGTGGGAAGCGGAGCCTCCCCGGGTCTGAAGCGGGGAGCGGCCGTTGCCGCCATCGCCCGTTCCCGGGTTACAGGCTGGCTGCGCTGATCAATGCGCAGCAGCTTCACCTGGGACAGGCCCAAGGCTGAAGCCGTGCTCGTCGCCTGCGACTGACCACGCGCCAAGGCCCGCCTGAGCAAGCGCTCCTCCAGCTCCATCTGACTCTGCGCTGAGGCCAGGGAGGTCATGCCTTGGAGGCGAACCCCGGGCAAGCGGCCGGCCCGCTGAATCAGCGTGTCGTACGTGCTGCGACTAAGCGTGCCTTGGATGGTTGTGGACGCCCGGTAGCGATCTCGAGACTCGGATCGACTGATGGGGAATGTGCTCGGCGCCGGCACTTCCAGCTTTCCTTGCACCAAGGGCCTGAGCTCCGTGCGCACACGGGCGAGACGACCATTGAGCTGCTCAAGGGCAGCAGCGGCATTGGACGCTTCAGCTTCTAGACGCAGCGTGAAACGAAAACGGTCGGTGCGCGTGTGGCCTTGCTCCTGCACTGTGAGCTGCAGCACGGTACCGCTGCAGCGAGGTCCCTGAACCTGCGCCCGCAGCGGCGCTGAAAGTGCAGGAAACCCCACGACCGCCATCGGAACGGCGAAGAGACGAACCGCGGATGTCCAAATGCGCATGGCGGACGGCGACGACACAACCTGGAGGCAGTCTCAATCCCACAGGCGATGCGCGGGTGACTGAACGGTGACGCGTCAGCCGCCAGTTCTCTCAGAATCCATCCGATCCGCGGGCCTCAACCCAGCTGCCATGCAGCCCGTGGGGAATCGCCAGAGGCAGCTCAATCACGGCCACCTCCTTGAGATCAGCTGCATCAAGAATCACCAGGTCGGAGCCTTCCCGAGCCCCATTCCAGACCAGTTCCAGGATCCAGCCATCATCCTCAGCGCTGGCACCGGGGCGGGGAACCATCAGCGGTTCGCTGACGAAACCATGGGGTGCGGCACTCCAGATCTGGCGATCCCCAGTGCTGAGATCCAGCTTCTTGATCACCTGCAGGGGGTCATTGCCCTGCTCCCGAGCCGCGGCGGCCATCCAGGCATAGCGGCACGAGAGGCCTTCCTTGTCAGGATTCACCATGGCGAATTCGCAGCAACGTTCGCTCAGGCGCGTGGTCTTCACCTCACCACTCTCCAGTTTGATGCGGCATTGCTCCAGCAAGCCTTCTGGAATCAGATCGAAGTCCACCGCGGTGAAATCCATCTCCGGACCGACTGAGGGGAAGTCGCTGTAATAGATGCTTTCCACCACCACATCACCCTCCTCTTCCCAAGCGTTGAGGTGATGGAACACAAAACCATCCGGGGCATCAACGATGCGTGGCGGCTGCCCGGCGAAGGCACCACTGTCTCGGGGAATCAACCAGAACTTGGCCTGACCATCGGGCTTCGACTGCAGGCACTGCGCAGCCCCTTTCTGGCCGAGGACAAACGGCAGAGGATTAAAGGCGATGGCGTTCTGAAGAAACACCGCCCAATTGGGTGTGATCGCAAAATCGTGGAGAAAAGCAAAACCGTTGAAACTGTCTTTGCGCTCACAGAGAAGATCGCCGGCCTTGATGCCTGCAGCAGCATCGGTTTCAGTGGCGAACTCCATCAAGCGAATGGTGCTGCGCGGGCCGGTTTTGACTCCGAAGGTGACCATGCGCGGACGATCGTGATGGCCGGGATCGAAGCGCGGGTGCGCACTGAAGGCCTCACCTTTCTTGAGCACGCCGCCTAGAAGGCTGATGCCATGGGTTTCCAATGTGCGGGGATCCAGCGCATGCGGTTCCGCCGCTTCCCAGAGCGCCAGCAACTGATCACCCAACTGCACCACCCCGGTGTTGGCGATGTTCTTCAGGCGCAGATCAAAGGCATTCGCCAAGCGCCCACCGGGCTTCTGGCTGCCGAACACACCGCGATACAGCACCTTTCCCGCCGCTTCCTCTTCCTGCCAACCGGCGGTTCGCACAAAGCGATTGCTGAGGGCCAGCCCACCCTCTTCGAAACGCAGGGCCGTGATCATCCCATCGCCATCAAAGGGGTGATGCACGCGCTGGCCATTGCGCTCGAGCCGACCGGGACCGTTGCGGTACAGGGTTCCCAGCAGGTCGGAAGGGATGGTGCCGCGCGCCGGGGTCAGGGGCACATCGGTGAGCTCCTGCTCCACATTGCGAAAGGCACTGGCCCATTCCGAGCGCGCAAAGCGGTCAACAGCGGGAGCAACAGTCACAGACGACGGAGCAATGCCCCTCCATCCTCTCGTAACGGACTGTGAAGCGCGCGCCTTAGTTCATGCCCGCCTGCTCAAGCACCCCCTTGCTGCTTGGCACCGCATCGGCCCGGCGTGGGTCGATTTCCGTGGCTTGGCGCAATGCCCGAGCAAAGGCCTTGAAACAAGCCTCCACGATGTGGTGGGAATTGGCACCGTCGAGCTGGCGAATGTGCAGGGTGAGCCCGCTGTTGTTCACCACCGCCACGAAGAACTCCTTCACCAGCTCGGTGTCGTAAGTGCCGATTTTCTGGCTGGGAATGCTGAGGCTGTAACTCAGATGCGGCCGGCCGGAACAATCCAGGGCCACCTGCACCAGCGCTTCATCAAGCGGTGCGAGGAAGTGGCCAAAGCGATGAATGCCGCGACGGTCCCCGAGGGCCTGAGCCAGGGCCTGACCCACGGCGATGCCCACATCTTCATTGGTGTGGTGATCATCAATGTGCGTGTCCCCGCGCGCGCTGATCTCCAGATCGATCAGGCCATGGCTGCTGATCTGATGCAGCATGTGATCCAGAAAGGCCACACCGGTGCTGGCCTGACACTGGCCGCTGCCATCGAGGTTCAGGCGAACCTGCACATCGGTTTCTCCGGTGACCCGGTGGATTTCACCTGTCCGCATCATCAGCCTCAGGAACGAAGACGCCTGCGTTGATCATGCCGGCTCACATGCCGTTGATGCAGTAACCGGCGTCCACATAAAGCGTTTGCCCGGAGATGCCGCTGGAGAGCTCGCTGAGGAGGAACGCCGCGGTGTTGCCCACCTCGGTTTGCGTGACCGTGCGGCGCAGGGGAGCCTTCTCCTCCACGTTGTGGATCATGTCGAGAATGCCGCCGATGGCCGAGCTGGCCAGGGTGCGGATCGGACCGGCACTGATCGCATTCACGCGCACTTGCTTCTCAGGGCCGAGTTCGGCGGAGAGGTAGCGCACGGAGGCTTCGAGGGCCGCCTTGGCCACACCCATCACGTTGTAGTTGGGAATCGCCCGCTCAGCGCCGAGATAGGTGAGGGTGACGACTCCAGCCTTCTCGCTGAACAGGGGCTTGGCATGGCGGCAGAGCGGGGCCAAGGAGTAAGCGCTGATCTCAAGCGCCCGGGCGAAGCCTTCGGCTGTCGTGGCGCTGTAATCGCCCACGAGCTCCTCCTTCCCAGCGAAGGCCAGACAGTGCACCAGGCCGTCGAGCACCCCCCACTGGCTCTTTATCTCACTGAACACAGCCTCCATTTGGGCTGCGTCCTGCACGTTCAAGGGGAGGAACAGGGACGGCTCCAGGGGTGCAGTGAGTTCACGAACCTTTGCCTCGAAACGGCCCTTATCATCGGGGAGGTAGGTGATGCCCAGCTCAGCGCCTGCAGCTTTGAGCTGCTGGGCGATCCCCCAGGCGATCGATCGGTTGTTGGCAATGCCGGTAACGAGAATCTTCTTGCCCGTGAGATCGAGAAGCATCGGACCGGCTGACGTTGAACAGTGTGGGGATTCTCTCCCATCCCGCACCCCTGCCCTGCGATGGCTGTCGCAGTTGTCTCCAGCGATCGACAGGATGGCGGCGTTCCCGTGATCCCGTGGTGCTGCCCTTACCCCCTGTCACCCCCCTGCCATGGCCTGAACAGCCAGGGGATCTACCGAGAGACCTTGCGGATCGCGACGCACTCGATCAACTCCTGGCCAGCGAATTCCCCAGCGCCCAGGGGCCACTCAGCCGAATCCAAGGCGGCCGACAGGCGGCCGAAAGCCAGTTGCAACGGATGGATGCGAAGCGCTATGGACGCAGCCGCAACCATCTCACCGGTGCTGTCACCCGCTTGTCCCCCTGGATTCGCCATGGCGTTCTCACCCTGGCGGAGATCCGAGAGGTGGTGTTTGCCCAACTGCGGGATCGCGGCCAAGGCAGGGACGACGGCGGCAAGCTGATCAATGAACTGGGTTGGCGCGACTTCTGGCAGCGGATGTGGAGCGATCTCGGCGATTCCATCCATGAGAGCCAAGAAGAGCTGAAGACCGGCCACGATCCAGCCAGTTACAGCCGGGAGCTTCCCGACGACGTACGCGAAGGCCGCACGGGACTGGCCTGCATGGATGGATTCAGAGACGATCTGGTGAGCAGCGGCTGGCTCCACAACCACGCGCGGATGTGGATGGCGGCCTATCTGGTGCACTGGCGCCGGGTGCATTGGAAAGCTGGCGCCGACTGGTTCCTGGAGCACCTGCTCGACGGCGATCCCGCCAGCAACCACCTCAGCTGGCAATGGGTTGCCAGCAGCTTCAGTCACAAGCCTTACTTCTTCAACCGCGGCAACCTGGAGCGCTACAGCGACGGCAAGTATTGCAAGAGCTGCCCGAGCGCGGACACCTGCCTGTTCGAGGGAAGTTACGACCAGCTGGAATCGCAGCTGTTCGCGCCCCAGCCTGCAATCCGGGATGTCCCCAGCCGGCGTCGCAACAACAACTCCCGAGGCAGTGCCAGCGCCGCCTTCGCCCGACCGAAGCGCTGAGCCTTCGATTCGCTCCATCCGATCACCCCATGCCATTCCAAAACCCGATCCTCTGGATCCACGAGGAAGCCCTCGGCTCCCGCAACCCTGCCCGGCTCTCCTGGTCGAACGCCCCAGCTCTGTTTGTGTTCGACACGCAGTGGATCGAAGACGCCGGCATCAGCCGCAAACGCCTGGGCTTTCTCTATGAGTGCGCCCTCGACTGTTCGGTGACCCTGCGCAAAGGCGATGTGGCGGCCGAGGTGATCCGCTTTGCCGAGCGTCATCAGGCCGATGGAATCGTGACCAGCCGTCCCGTCGACCCTCGTCTGCAGAGAGTCGCAGCCCAGATTGAAAGCCAATGCCCCCTGGAACAACTGGAACCCGAGCCCTTCGTGAGGCTGCCGCGGCCACCGCGGCTTGGACGCTTCAGCCGTTACTGGCGTGAGGCCGAGCCGGTGGTTTGGGAGGGCTTTTAGGGGTTTGATTGCTCATCTTTGAGCAACGCCTCTTCCCGCTTGAGCTCCTCAGCGGGATCGATGAGCAAATCCTGCTCCTCCAGAGCCGGAAGCGCGACGGGGACCACCTCCGAAGCCGTGGTCGGTGGTTGAACCCACTGCCAGCGCGCCTTCGGGGCCCGATCTGCACACAGGGCCTGCAACTCGCGTTGCAGCGCTTTCAGAACGGAATCACGCTGGACAACGGCAAAAAACTCCGAACGGGGAGCCAGGCCAGCGCTGAACGGAGCGGTGCCATTGCCATTGAAGAGTCGCGCAGCGTCCGCAAACCAGCGGGGTTTGCAGACTGCCGGATCACGGGTGTCCGTCTCGAGGAAGAGGTGCAGACCAAATCCATCGGGCTGACTGACCACCGCCAGCCCGTCATGGGGAACCCTGCGCTGCAGGGGGAACACAGCCCAGGTGGCCTGCGGAGATCCTCCACAACCCGTCAGCAGGACTGTCAGGGCCGCAAGACCTGCAGGAGCCTTTTGCACCCAGCGCACCAACGCCTCACCTCAAGAGGCCGGATTCTGATCCAAGATCAAGGCAATTGCAGACGTCGGGCCGGACGCATGGTGCTCACTCCATCCACGATGCTGCCCCTCGGGCACCCACTCCCCGCCTTCCGTCTGCCCATCGTGAGCGGCCAGCTGGCGCAGCCAGTCCCTGGCACCCCCACGCCAATGAGCGACCTGGGGCACGACGATCTGCCCAACCAACCGGTGCTGGTGATGCTGATCTGCGCCCACTGCCCATTTGTGAAGCACGTGGAACCGGAACTCAGCCGCCTGGAGAGCGACTACGGCCAGCGCGTCTCGCTGCTCGCCGTCTCGAGCAACAGCGTGATCAGCCATCCCCAGGACGGACCGCAAGGCCTGCGCCAGCAGGCCGAACACCTGGGCTGGACGTTTCCGTACCTCTTCGACGAGCAGCAGAGCTTGGCGAAGGATCTTCGCGGCGCTTGCACACCGGAGTTTTATCTGTTTGCACCAGACTCCAGCGCGCAACAAACCCTGCGTTATCGAGGGCAGCTGGATGGCAGCCGGCCTGGAAGCGCAGCCGCCCTTGATGGCCATGATCTGAGGCAGGCCATGGATGCCGTGCTGGCTGGTCAGCCGGTTCGCGACCAGCAGACCCCCTCGATCGGTTGCAACATCAAATGGCATCCCGGACAAGAACCGCCGTGGTTCGGGAGCCCGGCTTAAGGTGCCTGCCATGCAGGTGCCACCCTTCAGTCTCAGCCAACAGCTCGCGGATCTCGGGGCGGACCTCGATGCCGCAGTGCTGCGGGTGCTGCACAGCGGCCAATACATCGGCGGTTCCGAGATCCAGGCCTTCGAGTGCTCTTTCGCAGAGGCTGTTGGCACACCCCACGCCGTGGGCTGCAACAGCGGGACGGATGCCCTGATCTTGGCCTTGCGTGGCCTGGGGATTGGCCGCGGCGATGAAGTGATCACCGCCTCCTTCAGTTTTTTTGCCACGGCGGAAGCGATCAGTGCCGTGGGCGCCACGCCGGTGTTCGTGGACGTGGACCCGTCGACCTACCTGATCGACCTGAACCGCATCGAAGCGGCGATCACCCCCAGAACCCGTGCGCTCATGCCGGTGCACCTGTTCGGCAGGCCGGTGGACATGACCCGACTGATGACCATCGCTGAACGTCACGGCTTGCGGGTGGTGGAAGACTGCGCCCAGGCCACCGGTGCCCAGTGGAACGGACGGAGTGTGGGCAGTTGGGGGGATGTGGGTTGCTTCAGTTTCTTCCCCACCAAAAACCTCGGCGCCGCCGGCGACGGTGGCGCCGTGTGCTGCCACAACCCGGAATTGGCGCAGCGCATGCGCGAATTGGCCGTGCATGGCATGCCACGCCGCTACCTGCACACCGATCTCGGTTACAACAGCCGACTCGATGCCCTGCAGGCAGCCGTACTCAATGTGAAACTGCCCCATCTCAGTCGCTGGGTGGAGCGGCGTGCGGCCATTGCCGCCCGCTACAGCGCAGCCCTTCAGGATCTTCCCGGATTGCAGCTTCCCGAATCAGATGCCCAAGGGGGTCATGGCTGGAATCAGTTCGTGATCCGCATTCAGCGCTGCGCAAACGGGCAAGAACTCTGCGGCGGCAGCTGTCCGGCGGCCTGCAATGACCATGGACTTCCCGATAGCCGTTGCCGCGACTGGCTCAAACAGAGCCTCCAGCAACAGGGCGTGAACACGATCATCTATTACCCGATCCCCATTCATCGCCAACCGGCTTACAGCGATCTGAACCTGGGCCCTGGGTCTCTGCCGATCACCGAACAACTTTGCAGTGAGGTGCTCAGCTTGCCGATTTTCCCTGAACTCAGCGTGGACCAACAAGACCGCGTGATCACGGTGATCAAATCCCTGCTGCTCGAGCGCCCCGTCAAGGCCGACCAATCCTGCGACGTTGCCGCCTGATCGCCGACCGTTGTCTCAGCCTTTGATGGTGGCGTAGAGCGCTTTGAAGCGTGCCTGCTGAATCTTGTGATTCACCAGGGGTTCCGGATACCCCCTGCGTTCGAGAGCACCGATGTCGCCGCTGAGCAGATCCTTGGTGCACACATGGCGCAGCTCCGGCACCCAGCGGCGGATGTAGTCCCCATCGGCATCGAATTTGGACGCCTGGGTGGCGGGATTAAAGATGCGCAGAGGCTTGGGATCCATGCCGCTGCTGGCACTCCACTGCCAGCCGCCGTTGTTGGCGGCCAGGTCGCCATCCACCTCCAGCTCCATGAAGGCCCGCTCACCCCAGCGCCAGTCGCAGATCAGGTCTTTCACCAGGAATGAAGCCACGATCATGCGGCAGCGGTTGTGCATCCAACCGGTTTCATTGAGCTGCCGCATCGCCGCATCAATGATCGGCATGCCGGTCTGGCCGTCTTTCCAGAAGTCGAACCAGTCTTCGTTGTTCTCCCAAGGGAAACGACGCCACTGTTCCCGGTAAGGACCATCCGCCAGCTCCGGAAAGTGGAACAGGGCCTGCTGGTAGAACTCGCGCCAGCACAACTCTTGTTCCCACACAGCAATGGCCTGACGCTGTTCATCACTGCGGGCCAGATCCTTCGCGGCCTGAGCCGCGCACCAGGCCTGCCTCGGACTAACGGTGCCCACACTGAGTGCAGCACTGAGGCCGGAGGTGCCAGCGGTGCCTGGGAAATTGCGATCCGGCTCGTAACCCAGCAGCGGACCATCCGCGAAGACCGCCAACTGACCGGCAGCCGCCGCTTCGCCGGGACGGCAAGGGCAGAGATCCATGCCTTTGAAGCCATGGCCGGAGCGGAGCTGCTCCAGGTCGCGCTGCCCCTCGGCACAGAGGCGACCGAGCTCACCTGCCGCCGTCTGCAACGCATCCAAGCAGGCAGCATCCAGATCGATCAGCCCCGTCGGAGCCTCAACCGTGCCGGGTTCGCTGCGTTCCACCTGACCGCGCCAGTTGCGCAGAAAGGGGCCATACACGCGATAGGGGTCACCGCCGCCGGTTTTGAGCAGCTCTGGAGCCACCAGCAACTGATCCCAATCGACGAGCACCTTGCGGCCAGAGGCCTGCAAAGCCCGCGCCACCTGACGGTCGCGCTCGCGGGCATAGGGCTCCACATCACGGCTCCAAACCACCGCCGCGGCCTCCAGAAGCGATGCCAGCTGCGGCAGTCGCTGCACCGGATCCCCGGCTACCACCAGCAGACGACTGCCAGCGTCCCGCCAACGCTGCTGCAGTTCCACCAGGCTTTCCACCAGGAACCACAACCGCGCCGGAGCCATGGGCGGCAACTCGGGAGGTGGCGCGATGATGGCTGGGTCGAGCACGTACACCCCGGTGACCGCAGGCCCGAGCGCCGCAGCCGCGTGAAGACCAGTGTTGTCCGCCAGGCGAAGATCGCGGCGGTGCCAGAACAGCGTGCGGGAAGCGGTCATCGGAACGGTCTTGATCAGAGATTGAGCAGTTGTTTGGCGCGATACCAGGCGGTGACGCTCTTGCCATCCAGCCACTCCTCTCCCGAGGCCAGTCGGGCATCCAGCTCCGCTGGATCCATCAGCACCACCTCCAGGTCTTCATCGTCATCGCCTGCAGGCGGGTTCTCCAGCGCCGTGAGATCCCTGGCAAGAAAGCAGTGGATCACCTCATCGGAATACCCGGGGCAGGGCAGCATCGGACCGAGTGCGTCCCAGCAGGCCGCGCTGTACCCCGCCTCTTCCCCGAGCTCCCGCTGCATCGACTCCAGTGGATCTTCCCCGTCCTCCAGCGTTCCGGCTGGAAATTCCAACAAACGGGCTTGAACGGCGAAGCGGTACTGACGCAGCACCACCACCTGTCCGTCGTTGGTGATCGGCACGGCGAGGGATGCGCCGGGATGGCGAATGAGTCCGAACGTGCCCTCCACACCCATGGGCAACTTGATGCGATTGCGCTCGAAGCGAATCTTGCGCGCGTCCATCGCCTCGATGGTGTCAAGCAGCTCGTAAGGCTCGGAGGCTGGCAGAGGTGCCATGAAGGAGAGCAAAGCGGGCACCAGCATGGCGGTTGCACGGCAGGATCGTCAGCGGCACGTCACTGGTTGGGCTTCCCGTTTTTGCACGATCACACGCTGACCACCGCTGACCCCACAGCTGCTGCAACCGTGCTGCCCCGCTGGAGACAGCTTCAGCTCTTCAAGGCACTGGCTCAAGAAGCTGGTTGGGGGCACCTCGGCCAACTGGCTGCCTTGAGCGCCGTCAGCAGTGTGCTGGACATCGCAGGACTGGGCCTGGCGATCACGTTGCTGCTCAGCAAAGGATCAGCCCAAAACGCGATGCCTGGGCTGAGCGTCAACCTGCCGCTGACCACAAGTCTTGCCCTGCTGGTGGGTTTGATCCTTCTGCGTGGATTGATCCAGGGACGCGTGGCGGTGAGCCGGGAGCAACTGCGCTCCGGTTTCACGGATCGTTTGCGCCAGCAACTCCTGCAACAGGTGTTTTCAGCGTCATCGACCCAACTGGAGCAACTCGGCCGCGGAGATTTGCTGGCGTTGCTCATGGCCGACATCAATCGCACCGCCCTGGGGCTGGACCAGGCGGTGCGCATGCTGCAGGCCCTGCTGGCGATGCTGATCTACCTGGCCAGCGTGCTGCTGGTGGGACGCTCGGCTGCCTGGCCGCTACTGCTGGCCCTGATGGCCACCGCCATCGCCGCCCTCTTGCAGCGTTCAGGAAGTTGGGGTCTGGGTCGGATCCAGAGCCGCCTGAATGCGGCACTGCAGCGCACAGTGGGCGATGGCCTGCATGGCCTCAAGGCCGTTCGCGCGGCAGCCGCCGAACGCTGGCTCCTCGATCGATTCGCCCAGGAAACCGCCAAAGGGCGCTGGCTGCTGCGGGAGCGGGTGCGCCGCCGCGCGGGCTACAACGCCTGGCGCGACACGCTGGTGGTGGCGATCGCCAGCCTCTGGCTGCTCCTGCAAGGTGACGCCCAGACCACCGACGTGCTCACCACCACGCTGGTGCTGGCTTACCGGGCCGGATCCTCCCTCAGTGGTGTGGTCCAGGCCCGGCGCCTGTGCCTGGGCAACCTTCCGGGCTATGAAGCCCTCTGTCTGCGCCGCGAGCAACTGCGCCCAGGCCCGGAGCAGGCCACCGGAACTGTGCTGAACGCTCTTGCACTGACGACGCTGGAGCGCAATCGCTGGACGCAGCTGGACTGGTGCAGCGCATCACGGCAGAACGGCCGAATCCACAGCCTGCGCCTGCTCCCCAACCAGCTGGTCGCGGTGA
This sequence comes from Synechococcus sp. BMK-MC-1, assembly GCF_014279955.1. NCBI lineage: Bacteria > Bacillati > Cyanobacteriota > Cyanophyceae > Synechococcales > Synechococcaceae > Synechococcus > Synechococcus sp. BMK-MC-1. Next base: position 333,154 of record NZ_CP047939.1, on the reverse strand, counting down.
CGGGGCCCTCGGGCTGGGGCAAGACCACCCTGCTCGATCAGATCAGCGGTTTACAGGGGGAGGAACACAGTGCCTGGACCATCAGCTGCGGGGGTAAATGCTGGCAGCTCTCGGGACCGGCAGGCGCCAGGCAACTGCATGCATTGATGGCCTGCGCGCCCCAGCATGCGGCACTGTTTGAGGCCAGCCTGCGCGACAACCTGGTGCTTGGCCGCGAGATCCCGGACGCCACGATCGCAACCTGGCTGCAGCGCCTGGGACTGGCGCATCTGCTCGATCGACCAGACGGCCTGGAGGCCCCGATGGCGCTGGCCCAGAACCCCTTTTCCGGCGGTGAGATTCACCGACTCGGCCTGTTGCGCGCCTGGCTCCGGGACCGGCCGGTGGACGTGCTGGATGAACCCACAGCATTCCTGGATGCCGTTGCGGCAGCCCAGGTGCGCACGGTGATTCAGGAACGATCCAGGCAGCGACTGGTGCTGGTGAGCAGCCACGACCCGGCGTTGTTGAACCTGGCCGATGTCGTGATCGACCTTGCAACCGTTGCGGTTGCGACCTGACTCAGGAGCGCCAGTGCGTGGAACGCTGCATGGCCGCGAGCAAAGGTTCCATCACGAAAGAGCGGAGATGCAGGCGTGGATGCGGCAACACCAGCCGGGGATGCTCCAGCCGCCAGTCACCCCAGAAGAGCAGATCCAGATCCAGCGACCTGGGCCCCCAACGCACTTCGCGATCGCGATCTCGGCCGTACTGCGCCTCCAGCGCTCGGAGACGATCCAGCAACGCCAGCGCCGCCTCCGCATCTGGAGCACCAGGCACACCGCGGATCAGGAGCACGGCATTGCAGTACATCGGCTGACCGGGCGGCCCTCCCACCGGAGCCGTCTCCAGCAAGGGCGACCATGAGCAGCTGATGCGGGACAGGCTGATCTGAGCCCAGTCGCACAACAATTGTTCGAGCTGGGGGCGCACAGCGATCAGGGTTTGTTGGGGGCTGCCCGCAGCACTGGGACGATTGGCCCCCAACGCCACGGCCAGAGAACAAGCCTGATCAGCGAGACTGGCGCTCACGCGATGGGCCGGCAAACGTTCATGGTTTCAGGTGGAGGGGTCGCCAGCGGCGTGGCCAAGACAGCAGCGATGGATCAAGCCAACCGCGCCTTTCCGTTGGCGGCGATCACCGGCCATGGAACCCTGAAGCTCGCCCTGATGCTGGCTGCTGTGGACCCAGGGCTGGGCGGCGTGATCATCGCCGGCGGCCGAGGCACCGGCAAGTCAGTGCTGGCAAGGGGTCTGCATGCCTTGCTCCCACCGATTGAAATCCTCGACCCAGCCAACGCACCGGTGCCGATTGGGCCGGGCCGCAATCTGGATCCGCAACGACCGGAGGAATGGGGCAGCAGCCTCCGCGACACCCTCGGTGCTGAACCAGCGTCCACGGTGATTCCCGCTCCTTTCGTTCAGGTCCCTCTGGGCATCACGGAAGACCGCCTCGTGGGGGCTGTGGACGTGACCGCCTCCCTGAGCAGTGGCAGCCCCGTGTTTCAGCCCGGCCTGCTGGCGGAAGCCCACCGTGGGGTGCTGTATGTGGACGAGCTCAACCTGTTGGATGACGGCATCGTCAATCTCCTTCTGGCCGCCGTGGGAGCGGGCGAGAATCAGGTGGAACGGGAGGGGTTGAGCCTCAGCCACCCCTGCAGGCCGCTGTTGATCGCCACGTACAACCCCGAGGAAGGGAACGTTCGCGATCACCTGCTCGACCGTTTTGCCATCGCGCTCTCAGCTGATCAGCTGGTGAGCACCGAACAGCGGGTGGAGATCACCAATGCGGTGCTCAGCCACGGACAGTGCAGCCGCAGCTTCGCGGAGCGATGGAAGGAAGACACCGATGCCCTGGCCACCCAGCTGCTGCTGGCCCGGCAATGGCTCCCGGATGTGCAGATCAGCCGCGAGCAGATCGAATATCTGGTCACCGAAGCCATCCGCGGCGGCGTGGAAGGGCATCGCTCCGAGTTGTATGCCGTGCGCGTGGCCAAAGCCCATGCGGCCCTCAGTGGCCGCGATCAGGTGGAGGCCGACGACCTACAGGTGGCCGTGGCCCTGGTGATCGCGCCAAGGGCCTCCCAGCTGCCGCCACCGGATCAGCAGATGGAGCCACCGCCGCCGCCCGAGCAGCCCGACGATCAGACCCCGCCACCACCACCGGACCCCGGTGAGCAGAACAGCGACGACACCCCTCCCCCACCGGAGGGATCCGGTGAGGACGACAACGACCCCCCAGAGGACAGCAACGACGACAACAACAGCGAAGACGACGACAGCAACGATGACGAGGACTCGGAGCAAGATGAGGCACCACCCTCGGTGCCCGAAGAGTTCATGCTGGATCCTGAGGCGGTGGCGATCGATCCCGACCTGCTGCTGTTCAATGCCGCCAAGAGCAAAAGCGGCAACAGTGGCAGCCGTTCGGTGGTGCTCAGTGACAGCCGGGGCCGTTACGTGAAACCGATGCTCCCCCGCGGGCCGGTGAGGCGCATCGCCGTTGATGCCACGCTGCGAGCGGCTGCGCCCTACCAAAAAGCGCGCCGAGCGCGCCAACCGGAGCGCACGGTGATCGTGGAGGAATCAGACCTGCGCGCCAAACTGCTGCAGCGACAAGCTGGAGCGTTGGTGATCTTCCTGGTGGATGCCAGCGGATCGATGGCTCTGAACCGGATGCAGAGCGCCAAGGGAGCAGTGATCAGGCTGCTCACTGAGGCCTATGAAAACCGCGATGAAGTGGCTCTGATTCCCTTCCGCGGCGATCAGGCCGAAGTATTGCTGCCGCCCACCCGTTCGATCACGGCCGCCCGCCGGCGGCTGGAATCGATGCCCTGCGGCGGCGGCTCCCCCCTCGCCCATGGGCTCACCCAGGCGGCGCGCGTTGGTGCCAATGCTTTGGCCACGGGCGATCTTGGGCAAGTGGTGGTGGTGGCGATCACGGATGGACGCGGCAACGTCCCCCTCAGCACGTCCCTGGGCCAGCCGGAGCTTGAAGGAGAGGAGAAGCCCGATCTCAAGCAGGAGGTTCTCGATGTGGCGGGTCGCTACCGGATGCTGGGGATCAAGCTGCTGGTGATCGACACCGAGCGCAAGTTCATTGGCAGCGGCATGGGCAAAGACCTTGCCGAAGCAGCGGGTGGCAAATATGTGCAGCTGCCCAAGGCCAGCGATCAGGCCATTGCCGCCGTCGCCATGGAGGCCATCAATGCGGTGACCTAACGGATGCGGGGACCTAACTCTGAACGGTCAGTTCGAGGTGCCGGTCTTGGCTGGATACACCTCATCAAAAAAGGCGCCCAGACCGATCATCACGCTGCGCAGCCCTTGCATGAACTGACGGTCGTCGGTGAGCTGTTCGATGTCGCCACCCACGGCGTCGATGCGGGCCGTGAGCTGCTTGGCGTTGGTGACGGTCTGCTTGAGATCACTCACCGTTTCGGGATTATCGAAGGCCTTGGCGAGATTGTTGATGCTGGCCGCAGCCGCAGCCGCTTCCGCCGTGGCCCGGTTGAGGTTGTCGATCGTGGGCTGGGCTCGGGACACCTCAGCGCGCAGTTGCTGAACAAGGGCATCCACGTTCTGAGCCGCCACGTCGGCAGTGTCGAGAAATTTGGAGGCCTCCTGGCTGGTGGTTCCGAACTCCTTGGTGGACTTGACCAGTTCAGGGATCAGATTGGAAGTCTCGGCCTGATCGAGCAGCTTCTCCAAACTGGCGGTCACCGAGGTGAGGCTGGCTCCAGCCTGGCCGCGAATCGTGGCCCCGTCGCACAGAACCCCGCTGTTTTTGCAGCCACGGGATTTCGGGGATGGCGCATCCTTGAGGAGCGTAGTGCCCGTGGTTTTCAGTTCAACCTGGGCGTCACCACCCAGCAAGGACGCCTCCGACACGATGGCGGTCACCGGCAGAGGAAGTTTGAGGGTGTCCTGGTTGATCTCAAGCGTGGCCCTCACCGCCTGAGGAGTGACTTGAATCGCGCGCACCGTTCCCACGGTGATGCCCCGAAAGGTGACAGGGGAGCGATCAGCCAAACCACCAGCATTCTGAAAATCCGCCTGCACCGTCCAGGTCTCCGAGCCCAGACGCACACCTCTCAGCCAAAGCATGGTGCCGGCAAATCCGGCGATCGCTCCAACAAGCGAAAAACCGACCAGAGCTTCGCGGACACTTCGGCGCATGAATTAATGGTCGGAGGGTTGCATCGGTCCGCGCAGATTACCCGTCCTGAACTGAACCACATAAGGATTGTCTGAATTGCGGTACTCCTCAACGGTTCCATCCCACTGGAATCGCCCGCCGTACAACATCACAATCCGTTCAGCGGAGCGCTCGATCGTGCTGTGAACATGACTCACCACAACGGAGCAGCCGCGCGCCACCGTGGTGGTTTTCACGATCAGATCTTCAATGCGTGTGGACGCCACCGGATCCAAGCCAGCGGTGGGCTCGTCGTAGAGCAGAAGGGGCATGGCCCCCTCCTGCCGATCGGGATCATCGATCAGGGCCCGGGCGAAGCTCACCCGTTTCTGCATGCCACCGCTCAACTGCCCCGGATATTTTTCGGCCACCTCATGGAGGCCAACGGCTTCCAGGCACTGCTGCACCCGCTCGCGAATCTGGGCAGGCTTGAGGCGTCCCAGGCGTGTGAGCAGAAAACCGACGTTTTCCTCCACCGTGAGGGAAGCCAAAAGCGCTGGGTTCTGGAACACCAGGCGCACATCCGGGGGGTGGCGCTGGTCGAGCCGCAAGTAGGTCTGCGCTTCACCGAAGAGGCGCAGTTCACCATGCGTTGGCAGCTGCAGGCCAGCGAGCAGGCGCAACACCGTGGATTTTCCGGCACCAGAAGGACCGACAACGGCGATGCGCTCACCTGGGTTCATGGTGAGCGACACCCGATCGAGCACAGGCCTGGGGCCCCATTGCATGGTGAGATTGCGCATCTCCACCACGGGCGTCTGGGTTGTTGCTGGGGTGGCGCTCGGCCGGCTCATTGGAGGCCGCATTGCATCTCAAGCCATCCTGCCGGGTTTGGCTCGGGGGGATGGCCATTGGGGCCAGCTTCCGTACAGTTTGGTGATTGCAAGGGATGCGAACCCCTCGCTTCGGATCGCAGTTGACCAGACTTCCACGCCGCGGACACCGTGAACGCATCCGCGCGATGCAGGCGGAGCGGCAGCGCGATCTGATGCTGCGCTCCCGGCGAGCGATGCGCTGGCTGCAGCCAGGGTTGGTGGTGAAGCGCTGGCTGCTCACCTCGGGCATCGGACTGGTGCTGGCCCTGCTCGGTGCAGCCGTCTGGGCCGACCTTCAACCGATTTACTGGACGCTCTGGGCCATCCAGGAAGCCCTGAGCTGGATCACGCGCGTGATGCCCCGCGGAATCACCGGTCCTCTTGTGTTGCTGGTGGGGATCGGCCTGCTTCTCTGGGGCCAGAGCCGCAGTTTCGGCTCGATCCAACAGGCTCTTGCTCCTGAAAAAGACACGGTGCTGGTGGACGCTCTGCGTGCGAAGAGCCGGCTGAACCGCGGGCCCAACATCGTGGCCATCGGCGGTGGCACCGGGTTGTCCACCCTGCTGAGTGGCTTGAAGCGCTACAGCAGCCACATCACCGCCATCGTCACAGTGGCCGACGACGGCGGCAGCAGCGGTGTGCTGCGCCGCGAGCTCGGGGTGCAACCGCCGGGCGACATCCGCAATTGTCTGGCCGCCCTCTCCACCGAGGAGCCCCTGTTGACGCGCCTGTTTCAATACCGCTTCTCCTCGGGGACAGGGCTGGAAGGCCACAGCTTCGGCAACCTCTTTCTCTCTGCCTTAACAGCGATTACCGGCAATCTCGAAACGGCCATCACCGCCTCGAGCCGCGTCCTGGCCGTGCAGGGTCAGGTGGTGCCGGCCACCACTGCTGACGTGAGGCTGTGGGCAGAACTGGAGAACGGGCAGCGCATCGAGGGGGAGTCCGCCATCGGCAAGGCACCGAGCCCGATCGTGCGTCTGGGCTGTCTGCCGGAGCGACCACCAGCGCTGCCGCGGGCCCTCGAGGCCATCGCCCAGGCAGACCTGATTCTGCTGGGCCCTGGAAGCCTGTACACCTCACTGCTTCCGAATCTGCTGGTGCCCGAACTGGTGAGTGCGATTCAACGCAGCCGGGCGCCACGGCTCTACATCTGCAATCTGATGACCCAGCCCGGTGAAACCGACGGTCTCGATGTGAGTGGCCACCTGCGCGCGATCGAGGCGCAGCTCGCCTCGCTGGGCATCAATCAACGACTGTTCGATGCCGTTCTGGCCCAGGAGACGCTGACCGATTCACCTTTGATCGCCCATTACCGATCCAGAGGGGCCGATCCCGTGGTCTGCAACAGGCGGCAACTGCTGTCTGAGGGGTACGACGTGATGGAAGCGCCGCTCCAGGGCAGCAGGCCCACCGCCACCCTGCGTCATGATCCCCGCTCCCTGGCCCTGGCCGTGATGCGTTTTTATCGCAAACACAAGAAGGACCCTCAGGGTTCAGCTGGCCAGCAAAGTGCGCATCAATAGGCGTCCTGCATTTCGTAGAAATCAGGTTGCACGTAGTCCTTGCGCAGGGGCCAGCCCGTCCAGTCTTCCGGCATGAGCAGGCGTTTGGGATGGGGATGCCCTTCGAACTGAATGCCGAACATGTCGAAGGTCTCGCGCTCCTGCCAGTCGGCACCGCGGAACAGGCCATAAAGGCTGGGAACACTGGGCTGCCCTTCACGGGACAGGAACACCTTCAGGCGAACCTCACGCACCTGGTCAGCACTGCCTTCGGCAACCTCCGCCATCGCCAGCAGGTGGTAGAAGCACACCAGCCGCTCTCCGGGGCCTTCGTCGTAGCCGCCCTGGCACTGCAGGTAGTCGAAGCCGTGGCTTTTAAGGGCAGCGGCAATCACGGGCAAAAACAACGCTTCCACAGCGATCTGCTCCACACCCACGTGATCGGGCTCGAGCAGCTCATGCTCGAAGCCCTGCTGGCTCAGCCATTGACTCACCGGGCCGGGCGCAGGGGCCACAGCCACGGGAGCATCAGCGTTCGCTTGCTTATCAGGAGTGGGGCTCATGAGGGCTCAGAAGGTTGAACAGCGTCTGCGGTTTCCAGGGCGGGCATGGGCAGGCCGGCGCCTGATTGAAGCGCAGCTACTTGGGTTTCGGCGCGGAGATAGGCCCCGGTGACGATGGGTTCGACTGCAGTCATCGCATGGGCAACGGTGCAATAGCGATGGGTCTGCTGCAGCTGACGACGATCGGCAACGGATTCATTGGCCACTTTCTTCCTGAGCTTGATCACTGCATCAAAAATGGCCTCAGGGCGCGGGGGGCAACCCGGCATGTAGAGATCCACGGGGATGAGCTTGTCGACGCCGCGCACCGCCGTTGTGGAATCAGCGCTGAACATGCCGCCGGTGATGGTGCACGCTCCCATGGCAATCACGTATTTGGGCTCGGGCATCTGTTCGTAGAGCCGCACCAGAGCCGGGGCCATTTTCATCGTCACCGTGCCGGCCACGATCAGCAGGTCGGCCTGGCGCGGTGAGCTGCGGGGCACAAGACCGAAACGGTCGAAATCAAATCGCGACCCGAGCAGCGCTGCAAATTCGATGAAACAGCAGGCCGTGCCATAAAGAAGCGGCCAGAGGCTGCTCAAACGGGCCCAGTTGTGCAGGTCATCAAGGCTGGTGAGAATCACGTTCTCACTCAGGTCTTGGGTCACCGTGGGGGCGCCGTCGGCGGCACCGGCCACAGGACCGCAGCTGGCCTCGCGCAGATCGCGCAGGGCCTGAATGGAAGGGGACTCTCCGGCCATTGCAGAACGATCAGTGGATGGGGTCATGGGGTCAGCTCCACTCCAGGGCGCCCTTGCGCCAGGCGTAAGCAAGAGCCACCACGAGAATGGCGATGAAAATCAGCGCTTCGATGAAGGCCAGCAAGCCCAGGCGGTGGAAGGCCACAGCCCAGGGATAGAGGAACACGGTCTCCACATCGAAGATCACGAAGACCAACGCAAACATGTAGTAGCGGATGTTGAACTGAATCCAGGCACCACCGATCGGCTCCATGCCCGATTCGTAGGTGAGCTGTCGCTCTCCATCCTGGCTTCGTGGAGCCAGCAGTTTGTTGGTGACCAACGCCAGCACCGGCACGGCTGCTGCGATCAGCAGAAAGCCGAGAAAGGCGTCGTATCCCGGAAGCACAAACATCAAAGGGGCTCCGATCTGCGGGCCAGTCTGGCATTTGCAGCCACCATCTGACGTTTGCCCTGATCACGCCGATAGAGTGATGCAGCCCGGATGAGCGACGGTGAGCGACGAACCACAGGCCCCAGAGAACGTTGTGGCTGCAGACGCTGAATCCGAAGCCCCTCAGAAAGCTCCTGAGACGCCCGCTGAGCAGACGCTCGCCGAGGCAAGTGATCCACGCACGCACCGTTTTGAATGCCGCAGTTGCGGCTATGTGTACGACCCCGACGAAGGCGTGAAGAAGCTGGCGATCCCCACTGGCACTGCCTTTGAAGATCTGGATGCCGCCAGTTTCCGCTGCCCGGTTTGCCGCAGCAGGGTTGGTGCTTTCCGCGACATCGGCCCCCGTTCCAAGGCCAGCGGCTTCGAGGAGAACCTCAATTACGGCCTGGGGGTCAATCGCCTGACCCCCGGGCAGAAGAATGTTCTGATCTTCGGCGGCCTGCTCCTCGGCTTTGCCTTTTTCCTTTCGCTCTATTCCCTGCGCTGATCGCGTTGCCCCGTTGTTTTCCGTGCCCGGTATGTCTTCCTTGCTCAAACCCCTGATCCAGCTCGTGCTGGTGGCCTGCATCGGCTTCGGTCTCGGAGGCTGTGTCACCACCCGGGTTCCCGTGGCCACGAGCAGTCCCTGGCAGGTGGTGGACCTCAACACCGACGCCAATCCCTTGGATGTGGCGTTCACCAGCGCTGATCATGGCTTTCTGGTGGGCAGCAACCGCTTGATCCTGGAAACCAACGATGGTGGATCGAGCTGGAACGAACGCAGCCTTGATCTCCCCGACGAGGAAAACTTCCGCCTGCTCAGCATCGCTTTTGAGGGAGACGACGGCTGGATTGCCGGGCAGCCTGGCCTGCTGATGCACACCACCGACGGCGGCCAGAACTGGACTCGCTTGTTCCTGGATACCAAACTTCCAGGCGAGCCTTACCTGATTACCGCTCTGGGCCCTGACAGTGCCGAGTTGGCCACCAACGTGGGCGCGGTCTACCGCACCCGCGACGGCGGCGGCAGCTGGGAAGCGAAGGTGAGCGACGCCGCTGGAGCAGTCCGCGACCTGCGCCGTGGTGCCGATGGCAGCTACGTGAGTGTGAGCAGTCTGGGCAATTTCTATGCCACCTGGACGCCTGGCCAAGACGTGTGGCAAGTGCACCAGCGTGTGAGCAGCCAGAGGCTGCAGAGCATTGGCTACCAGCCCGATGGACACCTCTGGATGGTGGCTCGGGGCGCACAGATCCGTCTCAATGACAATGCTGAGGACTTCGAGAGCTGGAGCAAGCCGATCATCCCCATCACCAACGGTTATGGGTATATGGACATGGCCTGGTCGAAGGACGGTGCCATCTGGGCCGGGGGCGGCAACGGCACCCTGCTGGTGAGCCGTGATGGAGGTGACAGCTGGGAGCGCGATCCCGAAAGTCGGCAAGCACCGACCAATTTCAACCGCTTTGTGTTCAATGACAGCCAGGGGCAGGAGCACGCCTTCCTCCTTGGGGAGCGTGGCTTGCTGCTGCACTGGACGGCGGTGAGCTGAGGACGGGGATCAAGCGCAGCCGAACAACGCTTCGTAACCATGGGACGGTCCCGGCCGCAATGGCCGGAGCCCTACCCCTAGGATCACCGAGCTGATACGCCCGAAGTCATGGCCGCCGGCTCCACCGGGGAACGCCCGTTTTTTGAGATCATCACCAGCATCCGCTATTGGGTGATCCACGCCATCACACTGCCCTCCATCTTCCTGGCGGGATTCCTGTTTGTGTCCACCGGCCTGGCCTACGACGCTTTCGGAACTCCCCGTCCTGACGCCTACTTCCAGGCCACCGAAAGCAAAGCTCCGGTCGTGAGCCAGCGCTACGAGGGCAAGTCCCAACTCGACGACCGTCTGCAATAAGGCTGAACCATGACCCAATCCCCCGCCACCTCCACGCCGCGCAACTATCCAATCTTCACGGTGCGCTGGCTTGCCGTTCACACCCTCGGCGTTCCCACCGTGTTTTTCCTGGGCGCGCTGGCCGCCATGCAGTTCATCCGACGCTGATCCCCTTCCTGACATCCCATGGAGCGCAATCCCAACCCCAACAACCTGCCGGTTGAGCTGAACCGCACAAGCCTCTACCTCGGCTTGTTGCTGGTGTTCACCACGGGCATCCTCTTCTCCAGCTACTTCTTCAACTGAGGACTCCAATCATGAGTGGTAAGAAATCAGGTCTTCCTGACGGACGTATCCCCGATCGTCTTCCCGACGGCCGCCCCGCTGTCGCTTGGCGTTCCCGTTGGACCGAAGGCACCCTGCCCCTCTGGCTGGTAGCCACCGCTGGCGGTATGGCCGTGCTGTTCGTGGTGGGACTGTTCTTCTACGGCTCCTACACCGGCGTTGGTTCCGCCTGATCGCCTTTCAATCGGACTCTGAACAGCCTCCGGCGACGCTGCTGGGGGCTTTTTTGTGGGTCCCGTCAAGGCAAAGCTCAGGCCTTTGTGCTTGTGCTCCAGCAGCCTACTCACTTAATTTTTTTGGTAGCAAAGGGCCCCAATGGTCAGCACAGAACCCCGTCGTCAACGACGTCCCAAAAAACGCGAGCTGTTCTGCCCAGCGCACCCGGAGCAACGCATCGAGGGCAACGGCAAAAAGTACTTTCTGCACCTGCTCAGCCCCCAGCAGTTGCAACAACGGGGCGTGTCGGCCAAACGTGCCCAGCTGATCATCAACGCCCACCCCGTGCTCGTTCTCAGTAACGAATGGCTGGAGGAGTTGTATTGCCCGTTGTGCGGCAGCCTGCACTGGTGCCACATCACCAAACACGACCGTGTGCTGCACACAGTGCGCTGGGCCCCACGGGAGCTCTGGGAGCAAGTGGCCCATGTGGATCCGATTGCCGCCAACCCAACGGTGAGTGAATTCACCCGCAACGCCGCACGACGCCACCGCCAGAAGCGGGTAGATGGCAAACGCTTTTACGACTGAACGCTGTAAACGTTGCGGTACCAGCGGGCAAAGTGCTCCACACCGACTTCGATCGGCGTGGACGGCTTGAAGCCCACCCAGGCCTCCAGGGCCGTGGTGTCGGCGGCGGTGGCAACAACATCCCCCGGCTGCATCGGCTGAAAGTTTTTGATCGCCTCACGCCCCAGGGCCTGCTCCATCACCTCGATGAAGCGCAGCAGTTCTGTTGGTTGGCTGTTGCCGATGTTGAACACCCGATGGGGCGCCGCCGCCGTGGCCGGATCGGGATCCAGGGGATCAAAGCTGGGGTTGGCGGTAGCGGGCTTGTCGCAGCAGCGCAGCACCCCCTCCACGATGTCGTCGATGTAGGTGAAATCGCGCTGCATCTTGCCGTGGTTGAACACCTTGATCGGCTCACCCGCCAGGATCGCCTTGGCGAACAGCATCGGCGCCATGTCCGGACGGCCCCAGGGGCCATAGACAGTGAAGAAGCGCAGACCTGTGGCCGGCAGCCCATAGAGATGGCTGTAGGTGTGGGCCATCAACTCGTTGGCCTTCTTGCTGGCCGCATACAGGCTCACCGGATGGTTCACCGGCTGCTGCTCATGGAAGGGCAGGTTGCGGTTGCCGCCGTAGACCGAACTGCTGGAGGCGTACACCAGGTTCTCCACCCCGTGATGCCGGCAGCCTTCGAGGATGTTGCCGAAGCCCACCAGATTGCTCTGGATGTAGGCCGCAGGATTCTCAAGGGAGTAGCGCACCCCCGCCTGGGCGGCCAGATTCACCACCACCCGCGGCTTCTCCTGCGCGAACAAAGCGTTGAGGGCATCCGCGGCTTCCAGCGCTTGATGGCAGAAGCGCCAGGCCCCAGGAGGTGCCACGGCTTCGATCTGCTGCAGGCGGGCCTGCTTGAGCGCAGGGTCGTAGTAGCTGTTGAGGTTGTCGAGTCCGATCACCCTCTCGCCGCGCTGGAGCAGGCGTTGGGCCAGGGCGGCGCCAATGAAGCCTGCAGCCCCGGTGATCAGAACGGGACGGGACGCAGTTGTGGTCATGCCTCACCCTCGCCCACGCGCCAGAGCTGCAAGCCTGCCGCACGGATGGCGTCCCGCGACACCACCGAGCGCGCATCAAACACCCAGGCGGGCTGACGCATGCGCTGGGCCAGATCAGACCAATCGAGCTGCCGGTACTGGCTCCACTCCGTGAGAATCAACACGGCATCAGCCCCTTCCAGGGCAGCCGCCACAGACGCGCTCGGCCACCAGGTGCCTTCGCCGCTGAGAGAGGCCCGGGTGGGGCCGGACTCGGCATCCGGGGCTTCGCTGGCGGGCAGGCCTAGATCGCGGGCGATCTGCTCGGACTCCACCTTGGGATCGTGGATGGCGAGCTGCGCCCCTTCCTCGAGAAGATCCTTGGCGATGCGGATCGCCGGCGCTTCGCGGGTGTCGTTGGTGTCGGCCTTGAAGGCAAAACCAAGGATCGCCAGACGCTTGCCAGTCACGGTGCCGAAAAGTTTCTGCACCACCAGGCGGGCAATCCGGTGCTGCTGCCAGGTGTTGAGCTGCACCACCGACTCCCAGTAGTCGGCCACCTCGGGCAAACCGAAATGACGGCAGAGATACACCAGATTGAGAATGTCCTTCTGGAAGCAGCTGCCCCCGAAGCCCGGGCCGGCATTGAGGAATTTGGGACCGATGCGACTGTCGGTGCCGATCGCCCGGGCCACCTCGCGCACATCGGCGCCGGTGGCTTCGCAGAGGGCCGCCACGGAATTGATTGAACTGATGCGCTGGGCCAGAAAGGCATTGGCGGTGAGCTTGGAGAGCTCACTGCTCCAGAGGTTGGTGCGCAGGATGCGCTCCTGGGGAACCCAGTGGCCATACACGCAGGCCAAAGCATCGATTGCCTCGGGGTGCTCTCCGCCGATCAAGACGCGATCGGGAGCTTCCAGATCACGCACGGCGGTGCCCTCCGCCAGAAATTCAGGATTGGAGAGCACAGCAAAGCTGCGCGATCCACTGGGATCCGATTGCTGAGTGGCCGCGAGGATCGACTTCACAGCCTCGGCGGTGCGCACCGGCAAGGTGCTTTTCTCCACCACGATCGTGTGCCCCTGGGCGGACTTGGCCACCTGGCGAGCGCAGGCCTCAACCCAGCGCAGATCACTGGCCTGGCCGGCACCCAGGCCTTTGGTTTTGGTGGGGGTGTTCACGGAGATGAACACCATGTCGGCAGCGGCGATGGCCTCATCCACCGCCGTGGAGAAGTGCAGATTGCGGCCGCGGGCGCGGCCCACCACGGCGTCCAAGCCAGGTTCGTACACCGGCAGCTTGCTGAGGTCGGCGTCATTCCAGGCGTCGATGCGCGCCTGGTTAATATCCACCACGGTGACTTGAATGTCGGGGCAGCGATCCGCGATCACCGCCATGGTGGGCCCGCCCACATAGCCGGCACCAATGCAGCAGATCCGTTGCACTGGCATGGCTGGCACAGACATTGCCATCTAGGATCTTCTCTTCAATCGTGTTGGGGAAGGTTACCGCTGCTGAAGAGCGTTGAGCAGCAGCGGCAGATCGGTGGTGGGGTCGGCCCAGGCCAGGGTCTGCTCGTCGGCGTCACCGCGAAGAGCCTTCAAGCGCACCTGTCCCTGCTCGACTTCGCCATCACCGAGCACCAGGGCCCAAGGAGCTCCGCAACGATCGGCGCGTTTGAACTGCTTGCCAAAAGCAGCCCCGGAGCCATCCAGTTCCACGGCGAGACCGGCCTGGCGCAAGTTACGAGCTAAACCAAGGGCCGCCGCTTCGGCCGCCTCACCGCGATTCACCAAATAAACCGTGGGTGGTGTGGGGGCGGTGAGCTGCGCGGCGGGGCCCTCAGGGTTGGCTTTAGCGGCAGCTTCGAGCACCAGCAGCAAGCGCTCCATGCCCAGGGCCCAGCCGATCGCCGGCGTGGCAGCACCACCAAGTTGTTCCACCAGACCGTCGTAGCGGCCCCCGCCGCAGACGGTGGACTGGGCGCCGAGCTGATCGCTGGTGATTTCAAAGGCGGTGTGGCCGTAGTAATCAAGGCCCCGCACCAGCCGGGTGTTCACGCGAAAGGGAATCGCCAGCTGACCCAGCAGGGCCTGCACCTGCTCGAAGCGCTGGGCACTTTCGGGGCTCAACGCCTCCAACAAGGTGGGGGCGTCCGCCAACAGGGCCTGGGTGGCCTTGTTTTTGCTGTCGAGGATGCGCAGGGGGTTGGTGCTGAGGCGCTCCTGCGAATCAGCATCGAGCTGGTCCTGGCGCTCCTGCAACCAGGCCACCAGTTGGGCGCGGTAATGCTGACGATCCTCAGGGGTGCCGAGACTGTTGATCTCCAGCTCCAGGCCTTGCACGCCCAGGGCAGCAAGCAGATCCCAGGCGAGAGCAATCGCTTCCACGTCGCTGCGGGCACTGCTCACCCCAATGCACTCCACACCGATCTGATGGAACTGGCGCTGGCGGCCGGCCTGGGGGCGCTCGTAGCGGAACATCGGCCCGGTGTACCAGAGCTTCTGGGCACCCTGGCTGAGCAGACCGTGCTGCACGGCTGCCCGCACCACCGAAGCCGTGCCTTCCGGGCGCAGGGTGCAGGAGCGCTCACCGCGATCGAGGAAGGAATACATCTCCTTGCCCACAACATCGGTGCCCTCACCGATACCGCGGGCGAACAAGTCGGTGACCTCCAGCAAGGGTGTGCGGATCTCTTCAACCCCTGCCCGGCGGAAGTGATCACGGGCCACGGCCTCCACCGCCTGCCAGCGGCGGGTCTGCTCCGGCAGCAGGTCGACCATGCCGCGCAGGCTCTGCAGCTGACTCACGCCCATCCCATCGTTCGCTGCCTGGAAGTCTGCCGTCTTGCCGTGCCTCTGAATGGCAAGACGCCTAGCTTGAAGCTGAACACGCTTGCTGAATGGCCGAGTCGGATGTGCGTTGGCTGCAGCGCCTCGAGAATTACGGACGAGCGCTCGGCACACTCGAACGCGCCATTCAGCTTGCTCAGACTCGAGCCTTGAGCGAGCTCGAGCAACAAGGGTTGATTCAGGCGTTTGAATTCACCCATGAATTGAGCTGGTTGTTGCTCAAAGACTTTTTGGTGAATCAGGGCGTGAGTGGCATCAGCGGCTCCAGGGACGCCGTGCGTGAAGCGGTTGTGCGTGAGCTGCTGCCAGCGGGAACGGAAACCACCTGGATGGCCATGATCCGCAGCCGCAATCTCACCAGCCACAGCTACAACCCAGCGATCGCCAGAGAGATTGCCGACCTGATTGTGAGCCAGTCCATCGATGCGCTGCAGGCCCTGCAACAGGAACTTCAACGCCGCGCCGCACCGCCATGTTGATCCCAGGCATTCCAGACGCTGAAGGCCAACAGCTTCTCAAGCTGATCGGAGCGCATCCAAGCGTGAACCGTGTGGTGCTGTATGGGTCCAGGGCGCTCGGGCGTCAGCGCTCGGGCTCCGATATTGATCTTTGCCTCGACGCACCCGCCATGGGGCTTGCGGACCTGCTGGAGCTGGGCGGAGCCCTCGATGATTTGCTGTTGCCATGGCGAATTGATCTGCAGCTGCGCCATTTGATCGATCACCAAGACCTTCTCGACCACATCGAACGCGCGGGCCAGGTGCTGTGGGCCCGCGATTGCGTTCACCACACCCGGTAGACGATCCGTCCCAACAGTTCACGCAAGACCCGGGAGCTGTCATCGAGGGAACGGGCGCTTGGGAACCACTGAGTGGGATCGCGCCAAAGGGGGCCCGCCCAAGCGCCGCGGGCCTGAAAATCCACCGGGAAGGGCTGCACCACGAGGCCCTGGCGCTCGAACAGGCGCTGGGCGCGGCGCATGTGAAAGGCACTGGTGACCAGGAGGATCGGCGCGCGCGCGGGCAGCAGCTGGGCGATGGCGGCCGCCTCCTCGTCGGTGTTGACCACCGGCGGCGTGCTGGCCATGGCAGCTGCGGGAATGCCCAACTGCTGGGCTTCGCGGAGGTAGCGCTCACCTTCCGGGGGCTGACCGGGGCGGAAGGGGCTGGCGCCACCGGTGAACAGCAGCCGCGGCGCCTTGCCGGCACGGTAGAGATCGAGGCCGGCCAGGAAGCGATCGGGATCGTGCCACTCGCTCACCCGCGCCGAACCGGGGGCGGGATGGCGGCCGCCGCTGAGCACCACGATCGCAGCGGCAGCGGAGGCCGCAGCAGCAGGCTGACGGGTCCAGGGGGCTTCCAGCCAACGCCAGAGGCCCTGGCTCACCAACCCCAGAGAAAACACCCACAGCAACAGCAGGGCGGTGATCACGGGCCAGCGCCAACGGCCGAGCAGACCCAGCAGCAGCAGGATCAGACTGAGGCCGAGGGGGAGCAGTGCTAGGGGGAGAAGCTTGCTGAGGATGTAGGCCATGGCCGGCGCAGCGTCAGAGCAGCCAACGCAGGTCGCGCTTGAGCTCTATGGCCATGCGGGAACCATCGTTCAAGCGTTGCTCCAGTTCAGAAGGGGTGAGCACCAGGGCATCACAACTGAGGGGAAGGTCGGCGAGCGGCCACTGCTGCAGGCGCTCAATCTGACCGCCTTTGGCCTGGGCATCCACCAGGATCAGATCAAGGTCGCTGCCAAAGGCGGCCGTGCCACGCCCGTAACTGCCGAACACACCCAGGCGCTGCAGGCTTGGAACCCGCCGTTGCTGCTGCTGTGCCCAGACCTGCACGTCGTCGAGGACCTGCTCAGGAGCTGGCCAGCGCCAGACGGATTGCTTCAACGAGCGCACGGGCATGGCTAATGGCGTCTGAACTTTGCAGGCGGCCGAAGTGGTCGGTGGGGGCACCTTCCGGCAGGCTATCGGGGTAACGCGTGGGGATGTACAGAGCATCCAGCACCCGCAAGCGGTCTTCCAGATCCGTCACCGCTGCGGCCAGTTGCTCAACAACCGCCTCAGGCAGCTCCCGGTAAGACCGCCCCAAGCCGTGGCCCCAGCTCTGCTGCCCCTGCTGAAGATGCAAAGCTTTCAAGGCCTTTTCAACAGCCTGATGGGAGGCAAAGCAGGCCCATTCGTGGTGGCCCGCCCCTGCGCTGAGGCTGGCCTGGGCTAGATCCGCCTGGGCCTGATGCAACCAATCCGCCGAACGATTCATAAGGCCATTCTGAATCGGCACTAGCCTCCCCGGCGCTCAGCCAGCACCAAAGGCTCGTAGCTCACGGAGATCCCAAACTCCTCAGCGAACTCCACCACCCGGCACCAGGCGCGGTCACCGCTGGGGCCTGGGCGGAGGATGCCGGTGAGGATCACCGGGGCGTTGCCGGTCTGCAGGGTGAGTTCCACCAACGGCCATCCCACCGACGCCTGCACGGCATCGTCACGGTAGGTGAGAGCCACATCGAGGGCCCCGATCAGGATGCGGCGCAGGCTGGCATCCCAGACGTAGGGAATCTCGTAGCGGTTGAGCAAATCCGCGGCGAGTGCCCAGGAGCGGCCCAGCGCGTCGATCTGCACCGCCAGATCGGCGCCACGGGCCTGGATCACGGTCTCGCCCTTGAAGACCAAGGGCGCGGCAGGCGTGGGTGAGGGATCACCGCGCAGCAGGGCGCGGATGCGCTGGCGCAGCTGCTCGCCACCGTCGCTGGGGCCATTCTTCTCGAGCTGCAGCAGATCCCAGCGCTCGCCGCTGCCGCCCCAGATCATGGGCCCGTAGTTGTCGTGCATCACGCGGCCATCGCGATTGGAGGCGGCTTCCGCGTGGGTCATCACCGATTGCAGGCTGATGTCTCCCTCCTGCCAGCCCCAGCTGCGGGCGATCGCGGCGGCTTCGGTGCAGAGGCTGGTGAGCTGAGCGGGAGTGGGCGGCAGGGTCCAGGGGTCGGGGATGCCGCCCATGCAGGCGCAGGAGAGAGCGACGCTGTTGCGGTTGCGGCCGTAGGTGTGGGCGGGCAGATCCACGCTGTAGGCATGGAGCCGATGCACCCGGCCGTCGCCGCCGATGATCGAGTGGTAGTGCCCGGGCCGGATCCAGTCGTAGCCGGTGGCCGTCCAGTGCAAATAGATGACGGCAGCCATCATGCCAACCAAGTGCTTAGGCCAAGGATGGCCAGGCGTCGGCGACCCGTCGACAAGGCATCAAAATGACGCCATGGCCGTGCATGGGCAGCAGGACTGGGCCAAGCGCTTCGCAGCCGATGCCGCGCCGCTGTCAGGTCCTTGCCCGCGAAACGCCTGCACGGGAGATTCCATAGCCGAAACAACGCGAATGGTTCCATCTCCATCAACCAGCCAGTCAAGGCAATCAAACGGCCCCAAGGCAAAGCGCTCTCGGATGGCAGCCGGGATGACGGTCTGTCCGCGCGAGGTCATCGCGCTTCTCAACCCCCAACTCCTGAATTCCAAATCCCCCTAAACGTCATTCGCTAATAGTGCCTAAGGAGTGTCACTGAGATGGCCAGAGCTTCAGCATCAATTAAATTAGGAAGTGCTGCTGGTGACATCACTCCTGAGCAAGCCAATCGAGCCAGGCGAGGCTCTCAACAAGCCTGACGCGTGCCATGGCTGACACGGTCCACGTTGTGAACATTGCCGCGGGTGGCGGCCACCAAATCATCGAGAATGCGGTCGGTCACCTCCTCATGGGAGATTGAGCGGTCGCGGTCACGATTGACGTAGAGCTTGATCGCCTCGAGCTCCTACAATCGAGGGGGGGGGGGGGCTGAAACATTAGGCGCAACAAAGCGTCACCGGGTAACCCGAGAGCGGATCCTTGCAGGTGAACTCGAGCAGCTCATTCGAGACCGTATGGAGCCTGTCCTGCCTAAGGTTCTCGGAGGTGATCAGTTCAGCTTCAGCAAGGGTGACCTGCCCACCCTTGGTCGGTCCAGTGCTGATGAGAGTGTGTGGATGTGGACAGGCGATCGCGATCGCTTCGCCCTGTGCGTTGAGCAGCCGAGAGGATCAAACAGCGGATCAATCGGAAGCGCGCTTCCAGATCGGATAGCCCGCGCGGTTGAGGTGATCCAATAGCTCCATGGGCATCTCGTGGTGGAGCGCAAGATCCACCTGCCAGGGGAGCAACAACTCATCAATGGCGTGCATGAGTTGCAACCGATCGGTGTGGGTGATCCCTTCCCCCACCAGGCAAAGATCCAGATCGGAGCCATCGTGATGCCGCCCCATGGCCCGCGATCCGAACAACCACACCTCTTTCACTGCGGTGCTCTTTTCGATCACCCCCAGCAGACGCTGACAGGCCCCCTGGGGAAGCCCAGGGATTGTTGATGTGAAAGTCATCAGTCAGCTTGCTCCTGCTGCTGGCGCTGCGTTAGTTGCTCGCGCAGGTCTTGAAAGCACAGGCGGTAACGGTTGCGGATGTTGCCGGCAATCGCCTCAGCGGTTGAGCGGTTGTAGGTGTGTGCTGTGAGGTTGCGGTCCTGGATCATCAACATCCACCCCTCACCATCGCTGACGAGTCCCAAACGAAAAGCCTCTCTCAGGGTGTCTCGTGACCCCAGCAAGGTGGCGTTGCCTTGGCTGCGAAGCAGGTCTCGCAGCGTGTTCCAGCCCAACTCAAAGCAGTACTCAAATGCCTTGATCAACCCCTGTTGTTCCCGTTCGTTCAGCGAAGGAGGGGCAAAGAACCCTTCCAGCTGCTCCAAGGCCCGGCAAAAATTGGAAAAACGCTGCTGCCAGCGCACATCTGCTGTCATACCGTCAGGCTATCGAGATCGCAGCCCGTGAACGGGCAACAGCGTGTCGACTTTCAAGCACATCGATCAGACCAAAGTGCTGATTGGCAGCGTTCGGTGAGCAGGTCATTCAGATACGCCCATCAAAACAACTCAGCGCCTCGATGAGCGCGACGCAACTCTGAGCAACGAATGGCTGGAGCAGCTGTTCTGCCCGAGGTGCTTCACACCGTGCGCTGGGCACCGCAATGCGATCAAACGGGTGGACGGCAAGCGCTATTTCGACTGATCCGGATGGATGATCACGGCGAGGTTCGGATCCAATGCAGAGCGTCCTGTCCACCTAGGACGACCCTTGTGTTGATGCGGGCATCGAAGCTCACCAGCATGCCTTGATGATGCACAGCGAGGGCCAGCGGGCATGGTGCAGCCGCTGAAACAGATGCAAGCGGCGGGGCACACACAGGCAAGCGCCTCCAACAGGGGCATGGCCAGCTGGGGGCCTGGAGCACCAGGCCAGCGAAGCCATCCATGAAGTTGGCGCAGACGCCATTGGGGTGTCGCTTGTCGCTCGCGAGACGGCGGCCTGAGAGCCGCGACAGATAACAGAGCCTCAGGCCATTCCGCCGTACTCCTCCAGCAGCGCAATCAGGTCTCGGACTCGCCTGGCATTGAGGGCGGAGGGGTCGAGCTGATGCCGGAGCTGGACGAGATTGCACTCAGCTTGGCGTTGAGCTCGGCGAGCCGCGCGTTCTCGCTCCTGAGCTGCTTCATCCGCTGCTCGTGCACGATCCTCTTCCGCTCGTCTTCTTCCCTCAGCTGCTTCATCCGCTGCTCGTGCGCGATCTTCCTCTGCTCGAACTCGATCTTCCTCCGCTCGTACTCGATCTCTCTTAGCTCGTAGTCGACAACGGGTCGCCAATTCAGCATCGCCAAAAAGCGGCGGAACCAAGGCAAGGAGGAATAGTACTCCGACTTGCTGATTGAGGGCGATTGAGCCGAGGAAGGGGAGGTGGACATGGCTGTACGACGTGAAAAGCGTGATCAGCGCGAGCAGGCCGCCCAGGATCAGGGTGATTCAGCCCTGGATATCGAATAGCAAAACCCTACCCACGCCGAGCCATCGCCGCTCATTTAATAATACACCTGTACTGCCGGGTGGCGGTGCTTGCCCTCGAGGCCGCAAGCGCAGCCCGCCAGAACCAAGCTCAGGGCCTCCTGCAGCTGAGAGCGCCACACGCCATCAGCACCCTCACGACCTGCAGCCGGAACAACTCCCGAGTGGCTTTCACAAGGCCGGCGGCCTCAACCGCCACAGCCACCACGTCCGCGGCCTGAAAGCCGCGTTGGCAGCAGATCGCCCCATGCCCCATGGGGATGAGGTGGCAGCTTGGAAACCCTGATGCGGGCCCGGCCGGAGGTGAGGTCATCCACCGAGGGGATCTGCAACACCGGGATCGCCTGGCGTTGCAACGCAGACACGATGCGGCGGCGTTCACTGCGGGGCAGCGAGGGGATCGCCAGCAAAACCTGATCGAGCTGCTCCTGGATCTCGCTCAGCCCCTGGGGCGGCTGGATCGGGATGCCGTTGATCGTGCGCCGCCAGAGACTCGGCGCATCATCGAGAAAGGACAGGATCTGGTGGTTGCCAGCCAGGCGCAGAGCCGAGGCGAGCTGGGCACCGGCCTCACCGGCCGCAGTGACCAAAGCTGCGGGGCGGCATCGGCAGACGCAACATCACGCCAAGGCCCGCCAACAGCAGCACCAACAGTCCATGGCGACCAGCGAGCCGGTAGAGAGCGCGGCTTCCGACGTAGCGCGTGAGGGCTTTGTCTTGCCCGGTGAGGGCAAGCAGCGGCAGGCCAACCAGCAACACCGCTGGCAGCAACCACAGGCTGGCAGCCTGAAAGCTGGGATGGAGCGGATGGGCCAGTCGCAGCACAAGCCGTACTGATTCTTATCGCTCGGCTGCGTCGACAGTGTCACCGAGAGCCAGTGGACAGACAACGACGGAGCTTGCACTCGCAGCCGCCAGCTCACCCCGCCGGAACAACTCCCGAGCGGTGGCGCGGCACAGAAGCGGAGCCTTGGGCCCGCGTGAATTCTGAACAGACCGCACGGAACGGCAAGTCGGGCGAACCAACAAGACAGTGCACCCATCCATGGAGCAGGGGCAAACGCCGACAACAACCCCCAAACCGAAGCCATGGCCAGCATCACGCGGTAGCGGCATATGGGTATAGACGCATACTTCGAACACAAGTAAAGAGCTTTCGGCTGTCTCTCCAGCTGCAAATTCCTTCTCATCACCCCCACAACCCCTCCAGCTTTCGCCGCACCAGACGCTCGGCTGGGCAGCGATCAGGGCATCCACAAACGCTTCGGCCAGGGCTTCTCGCTGCCAGGCTGCGTTGAGCTCGGGGGGTTCGGGGGCCAACACCTGCTCGGCATCGAAGGCAGCCGGGAGCCGCCACACCTGCACGCACGCAGCGAGGGTGGAGCCGGCGATGCCGGATCGGTGCGCCGCCTGGTGGCTGCTGAGCAACACAAGGTGTTGCTCAGCAGCCACCAGGCGGGCAACATCGGCGCTACGAAGCTGCTCTCGGGCTCTTCGGCAAGCCACCGAAGCGCGGTTGGCAAGCCCTGGGCTGCGCACCAGGCCGAGAGATGGGTCTGGAGATCGGCGAGCTCCGGCAGCTCGGCGCACAGCTGCACGGCAGCAAAGCGGCGACGCACCAGGGCATGCAGCAACGGCCGTGATACGATCGAGGCAGCGCCGGTGAGGATGAGGCAATCCGATCGGAGTGGAGCCATCGCGATGTGTAGCAGCTCGCTCAAACGCTGGGTGCGGCGCCTGAGGCTGATGCGTGTGGCCGCCTGGGCTTATGAGCACTACCGCCTGGTGCGACGCCCGCACACGCAAGGGGCGCTGGTGGCGATCTGGTGGCATGAGCAACTGCTGCTCGTGCAGACGAGCTACCGGAACGGCTATGGCCTACCGGGCGGCGGGCTGCAGCGTGGTGAAACGGCAGCCCAGGCAGCCGTACGCGAACTGCAGGAGGAGCTGGGACTCACCGTGCCAAGCAGCTGGCTGCAGAAGCCCTGGATGCTCACCGAGCACCAAGCGGGAGGACGCAACACGGTGACGATCTTTTCCTTGCCATGGCCGGCTGCAGGCGAGCCCACTGATCAACCGCCATCGCTCAATCCTGATCAGCTGGAAATCGTGGCGACGGCCTGGATGCCCCGTGAACAGGCGCTGCAGCACGTGCTTCCTGCGCACCTGCGGCGCTACCTGGAGGAACAGCGCTGATCAACACCCAGCCACCGAAGATCTTCGGTGGAGAGCTCGCCCAATCAATACGCATTGGGCGAGCGCAGATGCAGCAGGAGGCTGAGCACAGCAGGACGAGAGCGCTGAGCAGCAGATCGTGCATGCGTTTCGGCTCGGTGATGAAGCGGATCTGCGCACGGGCTGGAGCACAGCGGTAATGAGGGTGGACCTGATTTGCAGGCCTGCTTCTCACTGTTGTGCTGAGCAACCATGGTAATCACGACGCCCACGCCAAGAATTTCTCAATTCTCTGTCAACAGCAGCGAGGAATCCTGGCTCTGCTTTACGTCCTGCTTTGCACAGCGGTGTATCCCACGCTCACCGACAAAATGGCCATGCAGGTGGGCAGCAACGTCCGCTTCTCCGAGGTGCAGGCGCGCCACTGGGAGCAATTGGCCAAAGCAGCAGGGTTGTCTGGACCACAGACGAAAAAGCACCTTGCGGGGATCGCCAAACAACTGCCAAGCTGTGCTCGCGGTTTACAAACGCAAGCGCTGTATTCGGGTCAACCGCTAGTGCAGTGCATCATCGCACTGATCGAACAGCGTTGCGCACTCGCTCTGAAGCGTTTGAACACCTGAGAGCACAATCGGCGGGCGAGGCGGCCAACTGCGCGAGGATCTGTTTGATCCAGCAGTGATCAACGGGTTCTCAGCTGACGCCTGAGATGTTCATCAAGCAGCTGCTGCTCAAAGCGCTGCAACACGGCGTCTTGGCCGAAGTGCTCCTCCGCCAGCTGACGAGCCAAACGGCCGCATTGGGCGCGCAGCTCGGCGTTTTCGATCAACTCCTGAAGCGCATCCGCAAAGGCTGCGGCATCACCTGGTGGTACACAGCGCCCGGCCTGGCCGGCCAGCAAGGCCAATTCACTGCCCTCCGGTGAACTGGCTACAAGAGGGCGGCCGCTGGCGAGAATACCCAGAAGTTTGGAGGGGAGCACAAGATCAGCGGCGCCGGCTTTCTGAGGGAGGAGGTGAATATCAGCGGCATTGAGCCAATCGCTCATCCGTTCAGCTGGCTGCAGGGGCAGGTGGCGCACTTGAGGTAGGCCGGCGGTGGCTTGGATGAGTTCCGCCTTTGTGGGGCCTTCACCGGCGAGGAGCCACACCAGGTTGGGCTGAGCGCTGAGGCGTTGGATCACCTCAGCAAGCATCTCCAGGCCCTGCTTCTTGTTCATCGAGCCCGAGTAGAGGAGCACGATCTGATCAGGGCTGATGCCGAGCTCCTGGCGGTAGCTGTTGGCGCTACGGGCGGCACCGCGTTGGGGCTGAATGGCCTTGAGATCCACCCAGTTGGGGAGCAGTTGGCTGCGGCTGGCGGGCACACCTTTGGTACCCAGTTTTTGCACCATGGCGGTGCTGATGCTGCTCACCACCGAGAAGCCCTGCAGGGTGCGCCGCTCCCAACCCTCGGCGAGTGCACGCAACCAACGCCCCTTGAGCAAGCCAAGCTCGAAGGCAGCATCCAGTTCAAAATCCTGGATATGCAACCAGCTGATGCATGGCCGGCCCACCACGCGGCGCAACAACAGGGCTCCGGGTGCGCAAAAAAACGCCGGGGCCACGGTGATCACCACATCCGGCCGCCAAGCCCGCTGCGCGAGCAGGGGCACAAGGCTGGAGAGGGCAAAGCTGGCGAGATGCAGGAGTCTGGTGAGGCCACTGGGCCGGCGCGGCACCCAGAGGGGGCAGCGCTGCACGAACAGGCCATCGTGCTGTTCAGTGGCATAGGCATTGCGATGGCTGGGCTGCACCCGCCATTGCGGGAAATAGGGAGGTGCCGTGATCACACGAACTTGATGACCGCGCGAAGTGAGCCAACGCGCCCATTCACCTGTGTATTTGCCAATTCCCACGGGCTCTGGCTGGAAGTTGAGCCCGTAGATGAGGATCTTCACAAAACAGTTCCGTTAAAACAATGTAAGGGGTCTCTAGGTGTTGTGTCTCACCACGTTGATCAGCGGAGCAGCTCGTTGAGCCGCTGCTGAGGTGATCGGTCGCCGAGTGCTGTGTGCTTCCTGAGACGGTTATAGATCGACAGGTAGCGAGGCAGCCACTGATTGCGTTCCTCTGAGTTCTGGAACGGCATCCCGTAGGCCCATTCCCGGCAAAAGGTCTGGATGAACCGTTCGGCTTTGCCGTTGGTCCTCGGGGTGTAGGGCCTGGTGCGGATGTGCCTGAGGCCCAGGACCTTGCACGCCTTGGCAAAGCTGCGTGAGACATAGGCGGGGCCGTTGTCAGACATGACCTGCCTGCACTCGACGCCCTGACTGTCGAACCAAGCCAAAACTCGGCTCATAAAGCCAATGGCCGTTGCCTGCTGCTCGTCTGCGAGCACCTCGACGTAAGCAAGCCGTGTGGCGTCATCAATGGCGACGTGGACACGGTCGTAGCCGACGCCAGTAGAGCGGCACTGCTGGCGGTTGCCGGTGATGCGGTGGCCGACCTTTCGAAAGCGGGCGAGCTTTTTGACGTCGATATGGATCAGGTCTCCGGGATGCTCCCGCTCGTAGCGCTGGACTGATGGTTTGGGCTCGAGATTCCGCAGCCGCCCCAGTCCCAGGCGGTTGAGCACCCTGGCCACGGTGGAGAAAGGTGCTGCTAGAAGCCTCGCGATGTGGCGCAGGTGCAGCCGTTGATGACGGAGCTCCACGGCGTGCTGCAGTTGCTGCGGATCGAACGTCCGCCGCTGGGTGCGGCGAACACTCCGTCGATCCGCCAGAGAAGGTGCACCGCCTGAGCGGTAGCGGGCCAGCCACTTGTAGGCACAGCGGAGGCTGATCCCTGCTTCTGCAGCCAGTTCAGCCAGGGGACGACGGTCTTGGAGGTGTTGATTGACGAGCCTGAGCCGGCTCTTCTGTGTCAGCCGGGCATTGGGATGGCTATGCATGGGGCGTGAGGTCTGGGTTGGTGGGTCGCACCTCAACCCGTAGCGGCCTCACACCTTCTTGTCAGCTGACCAACCTGCTGAGACTGAACATCTAGGAGCCTGTCGCACATAGATCGCACCAAGCCTCTCCACAGACGCCCTTGAATCTGCCCAGATCCCAGTGACTGCAACGGGTCTGGGCGAGAGAATGGGGCATGCAGAAGCGCAAGACCTTTCGCCCCTGGCAGCCGGAGCAGACCACCCTGCTGCCGCCATCACCCCGCGAGTGGCTCTCAGAAGACCACCAGGTGTATTTCCTGCTGGATCTGGTGGATGAGCTGGATCTCTCCGAGATCCTGATTCCCGCCCAGGCCAAGGATCCCCGCGGAGAGAAGGGATTCGACCCGCGGATGATGACGATGCTGTTGCTTTACGCCTGCTGCGTGGGCGTCGTGTCCTCCAGGAAGATCGAGCGCGCCTGCTACGAGGACCTGGCCTTCCGGGTGTTGACCGGCAACCAGCAGCCGGACCACAGCCGGATCAGCTTCCAGCGAACCCAGCAGCAGGCCTGGGTGGCAGCGACGGGATAAGGGTCAGGCATTCGCCCTGGTTGGCTCACTTGGGCAGTTGGGGCCCAACTTCTATCGCTCTCAGTACAGCCGCTGGAGCATTGCCATGGTTCAGCGCACCCGCATCTCTCTGTGATGGCTGCGCGGGAGCCTTATGGGCAACAAGCTCCTAGGCGAATATCAGTTGAACAGCAGGAGTTGTTCAAGCCACTGGGCCAGGGCATAAGAGAAGCAATCGCCGAGATTGAGGCTGGCGCGATGACGACCCTTGCCATATCGCGCTGGCGCTCAAACGCTGGAGGCGTTCCTTGAGGGCCAGGATCACAGCATCCGTTTTGGTTTCTCCAGCGAGGCAGGCCACCTGTGCGGCCAGGCGATCCGCCTCCGGGTTTCGGATGTTGAGAGCCACGGCGGCAACGTGTGTAGACAGGCTTGATTTAATGCTGCGGAAGGCGAGCACGCAGACGAGTAGGAGGTATTCAGGGCCGTCCCTGCCTACATCCGACCTTGCAGGCGATAAAGCAAGGTGCCTGCGGTTTCGCGCAACGCCAGCCGGTTGCGTTCACGGGCACTGAGACGAGGCTCCACTGCGAGGGGCCACACGGTGAGACCGTGATGGGCAAAGGCTCGCGCTGCCCTCGGCAGCTGCCAGGGGTCGGTGATCAACAGCAACGCTGCTCCTGGATGGTGACGCTGTAACCACAGCGAAGTGTGGGTGGCGTTCTCCCAGGTGGTGCGGGCGCAGGAATCACCGGCGACCCGCTCTGGCGGCACCCCGAGCCTCAGCAAGCGTTGGGCCGTGCTGGGCTGATCACCCGACACATACACAACCGCCACGGCATTGCTGTTCAGTTGACGCGCAGCTTCAGCGGTGGTGGCCTGGGCGATCTGGGGACCACGCCCCAGCAACACAGCCAAGGGTATAGAACGGTGAGAAGCCGTCACGGCGGCATCTGGCTGCTGAGCAGTCAGCCAGCGGCTCATCAGATCGGTGGCAACTGGGGAATAGATCCCACTGCTGAGCAAGACAACAGTCGTAAGCAGCGGCGCACGCCATGGCCACGGCAGTAACCATGGCAACAAGCACAGCACAAGGCCAAAACCGATCGCCAGCAAGGGCAGCAACAGCCAGGGGGTGAACAGCAGCTGGAGCAGAGGCTCACGCCATTGGATCCACAGCAAAGGATCCGGCGGACAGGTCTGCCATTCAATAGGCATTTCCGGAGCGAAGCCGCAGGAAGGTTTTGATCAGGATCTTGATGTCAAGCTTCAGACTCCATTCACGTTGATAGGTGAGATCGGCATAAATGCGATTTTCCATGTCTGACAACACACGCGTTTCACCGCGCCAACCAGACACCTGGGCAAGACCCGTGATCCCAGGTTTACAGGCATGGCGCTGCATGTAACCGGGGATCACTCTGCGGTAGAGCTCATTGTGCTGCACCGCATGGGGGCGAGGCCCTACCAGGCTCATGTCACCACGGAGCACATTGAACAGCTGCGGCAGCTCGTCCAGGCTCCAACGGCGCAGGAAAGCTCCTACAGGTGTGATGCGCGGATCATCAGCCGTGGCCTGCTTCACCACTGCTTGATCAGCAGAATCGAGCACACGCATGCTGCGAAACTTGAAACATTTGAACCGCTTTCCATCCAAGCCGTAACGATCCTGCATATAAAAGACAGGGCCTGGACTTGAAAGCTTCACGGCAATCGCAATCACCAGCAGCAACGGTGCAATCAACACCACGCCGATGCCAGTGAGAACGAGATCAAAACTACGTTTCAGTTGGCGATCAAGCAGACTTTGCTCACTTCCCCAGAGATCAATACAGGGCTGTGTGCCGATGCTGTCGACCGTGAAGCGCATCGTGGGATGCGCCCAGTGCGGTGCATAGACAATCGGGATGGAGCAATCTCCAAATAATTGAACCATCTGATCCATCCCCAGGCCATCACGGGTGACGTGACTGAACAACAAGCGGTCGACATCATGACTATTCAACCAATCACGCAGCTCTCGCAAGCCACCGGAACAGCTGGGCAAATTCTGCGAATGTTGATCCGGCCGTGTTGGTGCCGGCGAAAACCAGGCAATGATCTGATACCCCATCCATGTGTTGCTGGCGATCTGCTCAGCAAAAGCCTCAGCCGCATCAGGAAGACCCCAATAGACAATGGTGCGGCTGTTGCCTCCCTGACTTCGGTGCCATCGCAACCACTTTCGCAGCAACACATGAGTGGACAACAACCACAACCAACCACTGAAGGCCCAAAGGCTGCTGTCGAGACGCGAAAACGATGCTGAACTTTTGCTGAGAAAAGCTGCCGTTAGCAGAAGACTCAGCACAAACAACCAGGAGGTTGTGATCCGGCGGATCAGCACTCGCAGACTGCGGTGCCGATAGCTGGAATAGAGCCCGGCACGGGGAAGAATCAGGATCGCCGTCAGCGGCACGAGGATCCAGAAAGGCAACCAGGCTTCACGGCCCAGCCCACGACTGCCAGAGTCGAAACCCAGGAACAGCAGGGTGAGCACGAGGGGATCGAGCAGACGTTGCAGGCGTGCAATGTCCTGGCCATGCAGGCGAAGCAAACCGCCCCAGGGTGAGCGCTTCAAGGGTTGGGAGTTTTGTTGGGGCAAGGCTATTCAACAGTGCAAAGCCAATCGCTGCTGCTCAAAGCGCTGGAGCACGGAATCCTGGCCGAAGTGCTCCTCCGCTTCCGGCGCAAAATTTAGAGAATAGAGAAGAATTTTTGCAGAAAACATGCCCGGCAATTATTGCGCTGAGAATACAAAACATGAAAAGATGCAAAAAGCTGTCAAAAAAGAAATAAATCAGGCCAAGTCGGTCCTCACCGCTAAACATCATCAAGCCGCAGCCAATAAAATTGCAAAATCGTGAAATTCTTGCTCAAACCAGATCAAAGTCGCAATATCCAAAGGATTCAAAACAAAGACCTTGGAAAATACCGAAGACTACTGGTTTTGCTCATCAAGGAACACAAAAAACGAAGAGATTTGCGAAAAGAAGAGTATACTGTTAGCACTAAACAAAAGCTCATGTCATAATTATTATGACATGTCGCCAATAATCTGATCTAACGTAAATCAACTTTTCCAGCGACGAGACACCGGAAGCGCAGGAGAACCTGAGCAAACTTGGTTCCCAGGAAGAGTACCTTTAACCAACGAGCATGCAGTAATAACAGATTCATTTCCTATTAACGCGCCAGGGCAAACGAAAACTCTTGCCTGCAACCAAACGCCATTCCCAATACAGATGGGTGCATTTCTATAAGAAAAAAAGGGATCACGGAAATCATGGTCAGCTGCACACAAAAAAACATCCTGCGAAACACAACAGTGAGAGCCAATACGAACACTCTCGAAATTGTAAATCTCGACTCTTTCTCCAATCCAAACACAATCACCCAACGAGAGCTTCCAAGGGAAATGAATATTAACTCTTGGCTTGATAATAATTTTATGTCCTACAGTCGCACCAAAACATTTTAGAATGAA
The DNA here is from genome assembly GCF_014279955.1 of Synechococcus sp. BMK-MC-1. Taxonomy (NCBI): domain Bacteria; kingdom Bacillati; phylum Cyanobacteriota; class Cyanophyceae; order Synechococcales; family Synechococcaceae; genus Synechococcus; species Synechococcus sp. BMK-MC-1. Next base: position 302,942 of record NZ_CP047939.1, on the reverse strand, counting down.
AGACTTAACTAATGATGGCCATGGAAAACTAGTTAGAAAAAATATACGTTTTATTAAGTACCATATGACGAAAACGAAGCCAGACTTGCCCCTGTCAAAATTGAGGGAAGATTTAAATCCATCAAGTCTAGAAAAAAGCTGATCATTCATAGGATATTTGCTCAGAAAGAACTGGAATTAAGTTTTTAGCAACTGAAGCAAAATCAAAGCGTTCAATAAAAAGCTGCAAACCTCGCCTTCCCATCTCGCCCCGCGACTGAGGTGTCATAGACAACCACCTTCGCAAAGCTTCTTCTGTGGATGAAGCGGTATCGGCATAAACGATCCCTGCGGCAGCCCGAACGATATCGGTAGCGATGTTGACAGGTTCAGCAATGGCAACAGGAAGGCCGCAAGCGAGGGCTTCAGCTACCACGATGCCGAAATTTTCCTGATGTGAAGGTAAACAGAACAATTCCGCGCAACGAAAGGCACCCCACTTGAGTTCTCCGTTAAGCATGCCAGGCCAGGTAATGCGATCAGCAATTCCCAGAGCCACAGCCCGCTGATGCAGGGAGGCCTGCCAGCCCACCTGATCAGGGCCAGCGATAACTAGACATAGCCGAGGATCGCTAGCGGCTACTGCAGCGAAGGCATCAATCAACAGATCCACACCCTTTTTTGGGTGGATACGGCTAAGGAACAACAGTATGCGCTGGTCACGCAGGTGAGGGAAGCGCTGCAAAAAGGCGCAACGCTGGCCCTCAACATCTGAGGGTGGAGAGGAGGTGCCGAAACCCACCACTTTATCCTTGGATTTAAACAACCAGAATGATTGCTTTGCCAGTAAACGTTCCTGTTCAGTAGTAAACAACGTAGCGGTAGCATCTCGTAAAACGCGGTAATCGGCCCAGGGCCAATAGGCCCATTTCTTGAGGTGCTTCAGGGGATATGTACGCTTGAACCAGGGATCGAGCATCCCATGTGTATAAACGAAGTAGGGGATGCTGCCGCCGCGCAAAGCTCGCCACGTTGCATAGGCGTGGTACTGCCAGATCCCTTCGATAATCACGGCATCATGGTCTTTTGCCAGGGTAAGTATGCGATAAGGCAACCCACGTCGGTAGCCATAACTCCCAGCCACCGGACCCAAGCCAATGGCTTCAAAAGGCTGATCCTGCAACCAAAGTTCATCTGGTGAATCGAGACTGACCACGGTGGTAGCAACACCCAGATTCTTCAGGTGAGGTGTAATTTGACGAATACCCTCCGCTGGGCCACCACTTAAGGGGTCAAGCGAGCGAATGATGCGTAGAATTTTCAATTATCCGGACGCTCACAAACAAATAAAAACGTGCGGCTCCAGGGGAATTCGAAAGAAGGAAGGCCGGTTTCCAACGTGTTCACTATCGCCATGAAAAAACTTACTCCGCGCCAAGCCAGCCACCGCAACTTGCCCTGGAACCCGGACGAAGCACCAATATTTTCGTAAGCGCCCAGCCAGCGCAGTCCGCTACTGCGGCAAAACACCTGGATGCTCTCGGGTACAGGACACCATAGATGGGTGAGATCGCCCCGATACACAGAGCCAACAAACGGTGAGAGCCCGTTGGGCACATGAGCTATTAACCTCCCTCCAGGCCTAAGAACACGGTGAATCTGAGCGAACCAGAGAGCACAAGTATCATAGGTAAGATGTTCGAAAACATCAAAACAACAGATCAGATCTAGCGAAGAATCTGACTTCTGAATTAGAGCCTGACAAGCATCACCCTCACTCACAGAATTGCACCCATGAGCTTTTGCTAGTCGTACCTGCGACGGGCTCAACTCCACTCCTTCAACATTTTTACAACCGAGACAGTAGAGCGCTTCAACTAATTCGCCTTGGCCGGCACCAAGATCGAGTGCACGCTGCCTTGAAGAAGGCAAATGAGGACATAGCAAGCGCTGTAGGCGCTTAATCGAGCTCCGCCGCTTAGCAGCCGATTTCTGCTTGCCTTGCAGCTCAGCATAGGAATCCTTTAACTGGTCACTAAAACTAATCATTACCAAGAAGATCGAAAGTCAACAATAAGATCATATTTATAGCAAGAAAAGAATAATTTTTACTCAATTTGAAAACCAATACCGACCACTCCCAATCCTCCCAGACAATGCTATTTTCCATCTAAAACACAAAGGCAGGCCGTGAAGTCTAATCGAGAACATGAGCATTGCCAAAACCGGCTTAAACAACAGAGAACTATAAGACATGTCAAAAAGTGAAGTGCTTAAAATTGCACTTCTAGCCTGTTCTTGAAATAAATTTTATAGATTGGCTAGCAGCAACGCATTTTCACCAAAAACAACAAATCAACTGCAAATTGGTGCGAGTCTTTTGCAAATACCCAAGCCTGGCAAAACGCGCGCTTTGACAAACAAAAAACAATCCATCACCCAAACAAAGCGCTACAGCTAGGATATATATGAAGAGTTACCATTATAACACTGCAAACAATCGTGAGCTCTAAAATTTAGCAAACTTAAAGCTTAAAGCAATAAAATAAATTGGTCAAAAATTTTAATAGATGAGAAGCTTAAAGGAAAGAGTGAAAAACTTAATTGATTTGATATGGGATTCATAGATTCTTTTCACTCCCTTTTGAAGACGAACGCAAAACCATGTGATCGTAGACTAAAGGGAAGGAGTGAAAGAAACGGCTTAATTAAAAAACGTTTCCAACTGGTTCGAGGCAAAATAGTTACAAAAACCTCACCAACGCAGTCAAAGCCCAGCTGCATGGCGATCTGATTCAAATTCTCTTTTGCATCTTTGAAGCCAATAAGCCAACTGTGCCGATGCTCTTCGCTTGAGTGGCACATCGAAAGCCCGTGGCAAGGTATTCCTTTGCCTAGGGAATCACTGGACAAACGGGGCTTGGGCGGCGGCAGCGACCAGAAAAGGGAGCCTTTGACCGTCAATGACCTCTGAGACCATTGGCTGTGACCTTTTGGCCTCCTGTTCAATCATTTTGGGTTGGTTTTAGAGGCTGAATCGAGGTGTTCAGACACACCAAGCCCTTGGTCAGGCTGCTGCGAGCAATTGCCGTCGGGCCTGAAACAGATTTGACAGTGCTGCCAGCACGTTGATCTTGCAGCGGTTCTTGGCCAGGCCGCGCAGCCGGGTCTTTTGAAAGCCGAACTGCTGCTTGATCACACGGAAGGGGTGCTCACCTTTCGAGCGGATGTGCGCCTTGGCCGTCTCGACCAGATCGTCCAGTCTTCCCTCTGGTGTGTCCGGTAAGGCCCTGCGCTTGCCGGGTCGCATCGCCACCCTGAACTCCGCTGTCTTGCCAGCCATCTCTGGTCTCTTGGCGATGCCCTGGTAGCCAGCATCGCCGTACACCACCTCCTCATCTCCATGCAGTAGCTGAGCTGCTGGGGTCAAGTCGTGCACATTGGCTGGCGTGACCACGACTGAGTGAATGAGGCCGGAGTTCTTGTCCACGCCGGCATGGACTTTCATGCCGAAGTACCACTGGTTGCCCTTTTTGGTTTGGTGCATCTCCGGATCACGCTTCCCCTCTTTGTTCTTGGTGGAGCTGGGCGCTGCGATCAAGGTGGCATCGACGATCGTGCCCTGACGCATGGTCACGCCCCGATCGGCCAGGAGCGCTTTGACGGTGTCAAAAATCTGCTCGCCCAGCCCATGCTTCTCGAGCAGATGGCGGAAGCTGAGGATCGTGGTCTCATCCGGGATCCGATCACTGATCAGCTCGATGCCGGCAAAGCGGCGCATGGTGGGCACCTCGATCAGGGCCTCCTCCATGGCTGGGTCACTAAGCGAATACCACTGCTGCAGCAGGTGGATCCGCAGCATCGTCGCCAGCGGATAGGGAGGCCGGCCGCCTTTCTTGCTCGCCTTGGGGTCGTAGGGCTCGATCAACGCAATCAGCGCCTGCCATGGCACGACCGACTCCATCTCAGATAGAAACTTCTCCCGCTTGGTCTGCTTCTTGGCTGTGGTCAGCTCGTAGTCCGAGAAGCCGAGCTGCTTGCCACCCATCAACCCTGTCCCGGCCTGCGATTACAGGCCCATTGTCGCGTGGATCGCCTGGGTTTCCCAGAGTCTCCCTAGCAAAAAAGAAAGCCTCCTATGTAGGCTCATTTCATTTGGGAGCGATATCATCACATACCTTCGCGATTGCAAGAAAAGAGTTCTAGCAACCCCCGCAAAGTCGTCGGCATGTTCAAGCACATTAAAAGCAACCACAGCATCGGCAGTCTTGCTGGAAAGCAATTCCATTAAAAGAGCCGGATTCTCAACATATTCCACATTGCCAGATCTGGAGTAGATAGGCGCCCCAACATCAATCCCGAAATATGTAGCTCCAGACGATTCCCCAATTACCGAAGAAACCACACCATCAGCAGCACCAAAATCAATAATAGAGTTAATTGAAGTACTCAAGCTTAAAAGGGCCTTCGCATAATAAAGACTTGATCTTTTGGGACCATTCAGGAAAACATGCATATAAACCTCTTAGAAACCAACGAAAAAGACAAGTGCAACACATCAGTCATGCATTTCAGAAAGATTTATCCTAAAAGGGAAACATGATCGCCAATCAAGATATTATTTTATCGAGAAGAGTCGAGATAAAGGCACTTATGAGGCTTGTCGACGAAGGGCAAATTCACCTAGAACCACCAAGCGCCAAGCCCTCGACCAATGGAGTTGACCAGCCTCAAAGGCCTGCCACTGCTGGACGATCCAGGCTGAATCCAGCCATCCAGATTGCTGGAGGGCTTCAAGACGCGCAAGAGAAAGCTCCTTCAAAGGACCACGCATCCAAACCGCCATTGGTATGGCGAAACCCTGACTAGGGCGGTTCAGATAACCGGATGGAAACAAATCAGCGCAGGCCTGGCGTAACAGGCTTTTGCCAGGTTTCTGAAAACGCTGGGGCATACGCAGGGCGATTTCAACGAGCAAATGATCGAGAAAAGGAACGCGCAGCTCAAGACCGCAGGCCATACTCATCACGTCGGCATCACGTAAAAGCATCGGCTCTGTATAGCCAGAGAGTTCGGCCCAGCTGATCTGCCCCCAAGTCTGGGTAATGCGGTGAGAGGGTGATTTCGGCCACTGCAACGGTTCAGCGCCAGCGGCATAAATAGCATCATCGCTTGCACAGCGGCGCAGAGCCAGGCCCAGATGCCAGTGATCCCAGTGAGGTAAACCAGACAGCTTGACTGCTAGGAGAGGGCTAAACCTTCGGAGAAGACGCTGCCGGAACGCTTCCGGCAGGTGGCTCAACAGCTGCAGCCGGGGCAAAAGCCGATGGGATGGATAGCCACCAAACAATTCATCCGCTCCGAGACCGCTAAGGGCCACCTTGATTCCCTGATTGGCCACCGCGCGACTAATCAGAAAGGTGTTGATGCCATCAGAGGTGGGCACATCAAGTGCCAAAAGGGCCTGTTGGACCCAATCCAGGGCATCCTCTTCATTAACAACCAACTCGTGATGGTCACTACCACAATGCCGTGCCATCCAACGAGTATGCGAGCTCTCGTCCGGTGGGCTACCTGGAAATAAGACAGTGAAGGTAGAGATCTGCACTTGCTTCTGGCGGCACGCAAGTGCCGCCAAGACGCCGCTCTTGAGGCCAGAGGTAAGAAAACAGGCCAATGGCACATCACCCGGGAGGTGCTGGTCCACAACCTCTTGCAATTGCTCACGCAGAAAAGTACGTGCCGAGTTGAGACTATGAACGGGCAAAGGCGACCAATTAGGGCGAGGCTGTGGCGGCCAAAAACGCACCGGATCATGGGGCCGGTTGCGGTTGATGCGCACAACCACCCCTGCCGGCAGACTGATGATGCCCTGAAATTCAGGATCGGGAAAATCAACTGGAGTGAAGTCATGACCGAAGGCCAAGACCTGTGTAAAAGTCTGTGCGGATAAATTTTCTTCACAGAGAAATGCACGCCGTTCAGAGGCAAAAAACAGACCCTGAGACTGCCAACTGAGATAGAGGGGTTTAATTCCTAATCGGTCGCGGGCAAGCAACAACTGCTCTTTTTGACAATCATATGCGGCGAATGAAAACATACCGCGTAGCTCGAGAAGAATAGATGGACCCCGCTGAGCCAGACCTTCTACCAAAGTTTCACTATCACATTGACCACGCCAGGCCTGGAAACGCAACCCCTGCCGAATCTGAAGATGATTAAAAATTTTTCCATCAAACACCAGTGTAAAACGTCCACAGTGACTTGTGACCGGTTGAACGCCTTCCGATGGACAGCACTGAGTAGCCAAATGTGTATAGCCCAACCAGCAGCAACAATCACTACTGAACCAATGACCCTCCGCGTCAGGGCCCCGGTGGCGAAGGGGTGCTAGCGAAAGAGTTTGGACTTTCCCTTGATAATTAACAGCACCAATCAGGCCAGACATTATAACGATCCGATCAAGAAAAATATAAAGCAAAAAATATGTCTAAAGAAGGAGCAAAGGATTGCAAACAAATCAATAGACAAAAACAATTCAGTCATGAGAACACCTCTTGGCCTCTATTTCAAAATCTGCATTGGCCATTATTTTTGCAAGGTCACCACCAACAACCGATGGACGCCATCCGATTACATTATGAGCCTTAGACGAATCGCCAACAAGATTAAAGGAATCAACAGGACGGTAATATTGCGGATCAATCTTTAGAACCGTTTTTCCTGAACCTGTGTCAATGCCAACTTCATTCAATCCGGAACCCTCAAAACAAATATTAATACCAAGAGTTTTAAACGCCTCTTTAACAAAATCCCTAACAGAAGTAAGAGTTCCCGTAGAAACAACATAATCCCCTGGCTCGTCATGTCTGAGTGAGCGAACCATGAAATCTGCATATTCAGGTGCATATCCCCAATCTCGGCATGCATCTATATTGCCTAATCTGAGTATTTGAGAACCCCCTAAAGCCAACTTTGCTGCAGCTAGAGTTATTTTTCTAGTTACGAAACTTTCTGATCGGCGCGGAGATTCGTGATTGTACAAAATTCCATTGCATATAAACATATCGTATGTTCTACGATAAACCTGTAACATATTGGTAGCAAATACTTTAGAACAACCGTAAGGATTCACTGGACGGAAAGGGGAATTTTCATTCTGAGGGAAAGATAAAGCTTCACCAAAAACTTCAGCAGAAGATGCATGAAAGAAACGAGGTGGATTAGAAAGATCTCGCACAATTTCTATCATTGAGAGAGTGGCCATAGCCACTTCTCTCAAAGTAGATTCTGGTATTTCAAAGCTCAATCCAACATGACTTTGACCTGCCAAATGATAAACTTCATGGGGGGAAATATCACTAATAAGACGCCGAATGGTAGTTGAATCTGAAAGATCAGCATAATGCAAAAACAAAGAAGTACCATATATGTTGGAATCACAGCGAAGATGCTCAATTCTTGAACGACTAAAAGAACTTGCTCGCCTTACCAATCCATGAACTTCGTGACCCTGGTTGATGAGCAGGTCTGCAAGATAAGAACCAGTTTGACCTGTAATCCCCGAAACAAGAACTCGGTATTTTTTAGAAGATAAATTCATTCAGTTAAATGACTCTGATTTGAGGCTCTAGTATAAGCAGAAAGCAATTGTTCAAAATAGATATCTGAGTCGAATCGCTTAGCATTAAGTAAACATTTAGCGATTTGAGAAGCGCGAAAATGATCACTCCATTGAATAACATCGTGAAGTGTATTAGCTGCTGCATCTACGGATGTTATATCAACATAAACAGCTGCATCACCGCCAACTTCCGTCATGGGAGGCTTTGAATTAGTGATAACAGGGCAGCCACAAGACATGGCTTCAAGAATAGGCCACCCAAAACCCTCCTCAATAGAAGGGAAAAACAAAACAGTAGCGAGTGAATACAAGGCATTAAGCTCTTCGTTAGAAGGATTTGCAATAAAACGAATATCCAAATGACGATTAGCCTGGACAAATTTCTGAAGATCACCAGAAGGCGATTTACCGGCAAGAACTAATGGCTGGCAAGACATACCTGCTAATCGTTCAACATACCTTTTATAAATTTGACACAGTCCCAACCTGTTCTTATACCAAATTTGACCACCAACGTGAAGAATAAAGCCAGATTCTGGTAACAACTGGGCAACAAGCTTTTGTTGAGAAAGGATCCGGATACAATCACTTTTAGAGAGAGGTTCAAACGGATAGGTTAAAGGAAGCAAAGTCACATCGAAGCTCGAAGTAGGTTTATTTAAGACAAAGGACAAATCTACCAGTGTTTTGTTTGATATGCAAAGGATATTTTTGCAGTGATTAAGGCCTAAAACAATAATTTTCTGCAATAATTTCCCTGAAAACTTGACAGGATTGTCAGGAAAACAACCACGCGCTGATTTAATGGCTAAAAGATCATTACAAGTAAGAACGTGCGGATGCCCAGATAGAACAAATGAGTACAATGAGTTTGAGTGATCAATAATATGAAAAACACCAAACCTACCGGAGGTAAATCTAACAAAGAGAAGCTCTAGCGGAAATAGAAGAAATTTATCAATGTAACCAAACAACTTTTCAAATTTTGGGAAATACCTGCTCAATTTGCCTACGCAATTTCGAGGCCTTATAATAATTGAGGGTATATCAGCTTTATCCAATAAGAATTTCACCAATAAAGAATGGCTCAACATACTATATTGGCAATCAGGCAGATAATTGGCAACAATCACCACAGAATATTGATTCGAGAAGCACTTCATACTTGTTACGACTTGCGAAATTAAGACTAGAATACATCATGCTTAATTTCCACAGGTGATCAATTCTTAAGAGAATTCAGGGAGAAGCAACGTTCCACTTTAACTAAAGAAAAGCAGCCATTAAAACATTAATCAAAAATTTTTACCATAATCTTCAATTGTTAAGACTATTTTCCAAATTTACGACTATAGGATGCGTGAATTAGAACAAAGTCAAGGATATTTATGAATTTGATTAGGGACTAGAAACCGAAAAATAGGATTAAAAATTAACATTCAAGGTCCAGCAAATACAGACAGGCAAAGGCAATCAACAAGAGCAGTTTATATTAGATAATAAAATTAATCATAAGGAAATAAAGCCTATCATGAATAGTCAGAAACAATAAAATTATCGAGCTTTTGGCGCTTACAAACATCAAAGATACCTTGATCAGAGAGATTAGAAACATCAATCCCTTGAGCCTCAACAGACCTTACAAAACCACTCCACGCGTAGAGTGCATAAGAAGAAAGATAAAGTGAATCAATCATTGATTCGTAACTTGACATGGACTGATCTTTTTTTAACTCACTATAAAAATGTGAGGGTGTATCAATGATTTCTCGAAATAGGCCATCGGCTTCAACACCTATAAAAGCTAAAGATTTATAACCAAGAATAGATGCCACAGAAAACGCACATGCAGTTACATTAAGCCCATGAAAGCCAGAGACAAAACTAAGCCTTTTAGGATTTGAGTAATAAGATGGATAATATATTGGCATTATCCAAGCGATATGAGGGTTGTCCCTGAACCTATGAAACTCGGACAAATGCTTCCACCTAGCATCGAGCACAATAACCGTCGATGGTGAAATCGCCAGTACCTCATCAATCATGTCTAGAGACCAAATACCCGAAACAATTTTAGAATCGATTATGAAGTGGAGCTTTGGCGATAGACTGCGAAAGAAAGGAGACTTATAAGCATAATTAGAAGTAATAATATCTACAGAATGCAAGTCCCCAATACATGAGCCGAGTAAGTTAAAGGAAGGACCATTTCCAGCAATAATAACTTTATTAGAAGCAGCGACATCAGTAATCAGATCCGATGAGTTATGAAGTTCATGGGCAATAGACAGAAAGAAAGGCAAGTTTAAAGCTCTACGCCATAAATTAATACAACGAGAAAAGTGCTGTTCAGATTTAATTTTTAAGGAAAGAAGTTTGCCCATGAAAATGAAGCCAAAAGGAATGCTTAAATAAGTTAAAAAAGCCAGTCTAAATTACGATTTCACCTTTGAGAAAGCCTCAAAAGCTTTGTTGCCGCTCAGAGCTAATATTGAGCTGTATGAATAGGTGGGAAGAATCTGAGCATCAAGGCTAATGAAGCGATGAATCCAATTAACTAAATAGACAGGATCCTAATACTGAATGAAAGGGATTAAAGATTCATGCAAACAATATTAGGCTGAACAACAAAATAGGCTGATCTAAAAATAGTTAAACCAAATAAACATTTGCAGCGTAGTTATTTATTGCAAGCGGTTCAACCTAAAACAAACCAAGCGTAATCGCAGGCAAATCCTTAAATTCTAAAAAGATTAATCGTCTAGGACCTGAAGATGGCTAAAACTATTGCGATAAATAAAAAATAAACCTGAATCAAGGCGCATCTACGAGGTTAATACATTGTAGATAAGCAAATCGCAGATATTCATACTTTAGCGATCAAAAAGCTCTTCGATCAAGAACATACTTAGGGTATGCTGAATAAAGCCAGATCATTTGCGCCCCAATGGATCTGAGCAATTTCTGGCGGTAAAATGTACGCAAACGGGTCCATTTGCGCCCAAAAGCCGCCCGGAGTTTTCGATGTGTATCGGCGCGAGCATCGTCATCAGCTCTCGTTCTAGGATTTCTTCCTGCCATTTGGTGGACAACTCTCAGGTGACAATCGCTGGATCAAGCTGGCTGAGCTGATCCTGTGGGACGCGCTGGAGGACGACTATGCGGCGCAATTTTGCAAGGGCTTTGAGCACCGGCAAAACCCTTTCGAATGGCACTGGGTGCATTGATCATCAAGGCTCGTCTTGGGCTCACGGATGAAGAACTGGTCGAGCAGATCAAGGAAAACCCATACTTCCAGTTCTTCATCGGCCTGGAAGCATTCCAGTATTCGTCGCCGTTCGATTCATCTATGATGGTCTATTTCCGCAAGCGCCTACCGGAAGCCGTTGTGAATGACTTCAATGAACGAATTGTGCTCCATGGCCTGAAAGTGATTCGCTCATCCGATTCCCAGGGCCTAGGCGATATCAATGGCAGTGGTGGTGGATCGACCAGTTCTGCAGGCCGGCCAAAATCATCCTCGCAGAAGCAGCCTAATCAGGGATCACTTTTGATCGATGCCACCTGCGCGCCTGTACATATCCGTCATCCAACAGATCTATCACTGCTCAATGAAGCGAGGGAGGCGACTGAGATTCTGATTGATGCGATGCATCCTCAGGTCAGAGAAAGCTTTGGCCATAAGCCGCGTACGCACCGCAAACAGGCTAGGAGGCAGATTCTTGCTGTTGAGAAGAAAAAGAGACCCCGTATCAACAAGATACGCAAGGCGATCAAGCAGCAGCTTGGCCACTTGAAGCGAAATCTCTCGAGCATCGACGCCCTGATCGCTTGTGGCGGCTGCCTTCTGGCCGCTGGACGGCACATCTACCAAAAGTTGCTGGTGGTCAGTGAGCTGGTCCGCCAGCAGGCCATTCTCGATCACTCAGAGAGCAGAAGCATCCCTGATCGCATCGTCAGTCTCGGCCAGGCCCATATCAGGCCGATTGTTCGTGGGAAAGCTCGTTGCAATGTTGAGTTTGGAGCCCTAGCCCAAAGGGCTTCCGGTTACGGTAGATTTCAATCTCTGTCACCGGCGAGGGATTCACCTTCCTCGATCGCCTGAGTTACGACCCCTATAACGAAGGAGAAGACCTCAAGGCTCAAGCAATGGCCTATCGCCGCCGTCACGGTCATTACCCGGAAGTGATCTGTGCTGACCAGATCTACCGAACCCGCGCCAATCGAGCTTTCTGTCAGCGTCATCGAATCCGTTGAAGCGGCCCGCCTCTGGGACGGCCGAAGAACGATCCTGATTTGGTGGCCGCCGAGAAGCGGCAGTTCATCGATGACCAGCGCCAAAGAAATGCCGTTGTTGCCGAAGGCTTCTGCGAAGCAGTAGGCAAGATTGGACAAGGCAAGCGGCGCTTTGGATTGGGTCTGGTCCGTGAGAAGCTCACCATCAACCAGGGTTCAATGATTTCACTGAATGTGCTGGTGATGAACCTCGAGAAGCTGCTGGAGCTTCTTTATCTCTTCTTTGCACTCTGCTGACAACTCATGGTCTCTGCTGTACGGGCTTTGAGCTCTAACAACAGAGGGCTGAGTTATCGGGTGAACGGGGCTTGAGGATCGCTCAATTGCTGCTCAGGCCAGTTCGTTCTGCTTCATCTCTCCTGTAACTCACTTTCTCAGGAAGCCCTAGTCAGAGAGAGCATCACAGCTAAAAATCATCTAGAGTCTTAAGGACCTTCGGCTAATTGGTTCACTATTACAACAACAAATCGGCTATTTTGTTAACGGAATCTAATCGATTAGATGATGTATAGCTTTTCCAATCTTCGACATCTGACCATCCAGATACAAATACGAAATCAAGGCCAGCTCTCTTGGAAGCTTCGTGGTCGTAGCGACTATCTCCTATGAAAAGCGCTGGTGAACGGATATTGCCTAGAGCCATCTCACGCGCCAAAATCGTGTCCTTGTTATCAGGACTTCCATAAATCCCCCCATCAAAGAAATGATCTAGGTTGCGCGCAGAAAAAATTTCACGAAGCTCAGCCTGATCGCCACCAGACACAATACACCAATTTGAATCTGGAGTTTTTAATCGCAACTCCTCAAGCCCCTCAGCAACACAGCAACTCATTAGACCTCCATGAACAAGTTGCGCGTAATTAAAAAGAAGTTCATCCAGACTTGGCCTATCAAACCCAGGAACAGCAGTTGAAACCCGCTTAGGAAGAATGGTCTCTAGGAAATAAGTAAATTTTCTATGACGAGAAACACCTCCATTTGCTATGTGATAGGCAACTAAGTCAGCTGCTGCGACATCACCCCAAGGAAGAGAAGTAACTCGAAAGGCTTCTGTCTTAATGTGATTGGAATTCAAAATGACACCATCACAATCAAAAACCAATGAAGAGTAGGTACCAATATATTTATTCATAGTGAAACAAGATTTACATTAAGAAGCTGTTCGGCGATCAAAAAGTCCTCCTCCCAATCAATATCATGACCGGTGAACCGATCTAGTTGATAGAGATACGGTGATTTGCCTATTCTATCTAGATCTTGAGCATACACATTGCTCGACGCAATAAAAACTGCACTATTTACTTCATGTAAGGGCACAAGTGTTTGTGTTCGTGGCCATTTCTCAATATTACGATTATAGTTTAGAGGACCCTGTTCATTCCACAAGAAACCACGAAAAGGAGTAGTCGTCATCAACGAATCGTATCCCTTTGAAAGGGAAAGAAAGTAGGATTCAATAATTTTTACACAAATAGAAGCGTTTACAAAGGGGGAAGTAACATGAGTCCAAAAGATGTGACCAGAAGGAACAAGCTCTCTAGCATGTTTGATCAGATCATCTGTACTTGTTCCATTAGCAGAAAGAAGTTCCGACCTTTTATGAATATTTAACTTCGGCTCTTTAAGGGCCTCAGCGTAGCTGATGATTTCATTATCATTAGTAGAGAGTATGATTTTGTCAATGGCCTCACAGGATATCAATTGAGAAAGCTTTATTTCAATTAATCCGTGTTCGCAAGACGCGAATGGGCGAATATTTTTTTTTGAAACACGCTCGCTGCCGGCCCGGCAAGGGAGAAAAGCTGTGATAAAATTACTCATTGATTCTAATTGGAAAATTTGGAAATCTCAGTAGAGTATATACTGCACGAACGCATCTTGTGGCGTGTGGGAGTGACCGATAAAAGCCTATCAAGGCCAGTTGAATTCCTAAAGTGATTTAAAATAGTTGCAGTTTCTGCATTTCTTGGATCACCAGAAGGATAACCATCAAATCCCGCCATCAGTATATTTGCCGCTTTCCCACTAGTAACTACGGCAAGAGCATATGCTAAAACTAATGAAGTCGGAACTATGCAATATGTGTCATAAAATTTAAACTCACCCGTTTCGATTCCAAGCCCAAAATCGAGCAAATCATTACCATCCAACTCAGCTAAGAGTTGCTTCTGCAGCATCGAAACTGGCGTAATTAACGGTTGTGGCAGGTCGCTATAGGCTTCAGCATCGGCCAAAAGGCGCACAGGATGACAAGCAATGCGCAAGTTGATCAGCGACGAATCAATGGCTGATTGGGTGTTGAGTGCCAAGACAATGGGCTGAGCTCTGCGCACATATGCCTCCAAAGCCGAGCGATGAGCCTCCACACCAGGACCTGTTCCTAAGATAAGTACATCACGTTGGGCAATCATCTCTGCAGGACTCCATGTGCCGCGCGGCTCGCCGGAATAAAACTGTCGAGCACCATTGAGAGAATCAACACTGTATTTCTTTGCACCCTGAATGGACAAATGGTCAATCACGGCCAAGATGTCTTCAACATCATAACGTGTATCACTAATCATTTCCTGGATATAGGTTGGATGAATTCCATATTTTCCAGCTAAGTAATAAAAGGGATTTGTTCCCCAGCCGTACTTAGCTTTCATCGGCTCAAATATATGAGCAACAAGATTCATCAATGGGACAAAATTGGCACTCCGATGGCGCATCATCTCTGCTTCGATGACTAGCTCCTCGGTACGGGCGTTGCCTGGGCCCCTTCCCATCCCTGTGACCGTCGCATCCAGCCAGCTCACTCCTTCTGCCTGGGCTCGCAAAGTATTTGCCAGAGCCATGCCCATATTGTCGTGCGTATGTATACCTAGTTCGCCTTGCCATCCCTCTCGAAGCCAACCAACCACGCGCGATATATCATCTGGAATCATCGATCCCATGGAATCTGCAAAATAAAGTACATCCAGTGGAAAATCGCTGGCCATAGCTGTAATTTCATTAATCTTTTTGTGGCTGCAATCAGCGATTTGCATCAGATTAAAACCAACTTCATATCCGCGCTCATTAAGCCAAGCGGCCGCTGGTAATGCCTTTGGAAATTCGTGAAAATGGCAGGCAAAGCGCACCATATTTACTGGAGAGTCAGTTGCAGACTGTGTAAACAAACGCTCTAGAACATCGGTGCAACCAATTTCAGTACAGAGGTCTCCACCATTCACCATTACAGCTACTCTTAAGCCAGATGGAATGCAAAGACCATTAAGATAATCATCCGTTGTGTAAGCGCAACCTCCCTTAAATCCTTCGTTCCTTAGAAAACGAAAACCCAACTCAACCACATCAACTTGAGCTGCTTTCATCGCTACGAGGTAAGCTTCGATTAGATCAACTGGAAAATCCCAAGAGTTGTAATAGCCTCCATCTCGGAGAGTACAGTCCAAAACAGTGAACTGATCAGATGATGTTAAATTTGAATTCATAAGAATTACCCAACAAGAAGGCTCAAAAAAGTAACTTTAATGTTATTGATTTACTTTGAATTAAAGCTTAAATGCTAGCTAGAATCTGACGGCAAACGTCTTCATTTCCCGCTCCAAGCTCTTTCACGCGTATTGATCCATTCCTGCAGATGCTATTACGTTTTTCAAGTTTATTCAAGAGAGTTTTGCACTTCAGTATACATTCATCTACAGAATCCCAAAAGACTGCTTCGTAACCATCCTCATAAAGCAATTGATGCACAGACGTTCGCTCCGCACAGAAAAGACCACCACACGCTGTTGTCTCGAACGAGCGACGCGTGACAAGATCCCTATTTCCATGAGAAAGAAACCCAAGAGTAACTGCAGCATTGCCAAGGGCCTCGGAATAGGCCTCACCACTAAGGCTAGGCCCTTTATATACACGCTTCAATTCGTTCCAGTATCGACTTTTCGACCAATGATTACCTATCAATCGTATAGGAATTCCAGCATGAATTAGCTGCTGTAAAAAAAAATCACGAAATTCACCAGGAATATTTGCGCCAACGAAAGAAACCACAGGAATGAGGTCCTGATTTTTCTCGGATTGAAAAGGAAAGTGCAGATTTTCTCCATAGCTAAAATGAACTGTCAAAACGCGGCGGGCTCCTAACGCCAATGCATCTAAAGAAGTTTCCGGCCGAAGGAAAACACATAACGAATATAAAGACAGAGCTGACCTCAAGCTGGAAAATCTTACTCCGTCACGAGCACCAGAAGGATCATCTGAGTTGTACAAGACATAAGGACAAGAAATATATTGGCGAAAATAATTAAGTATTCTAGGACCAATCAACTCGCCGCTATCAACCCAAACCAAATCAACCGATAGCGCATGAAATTCAGAGGACAGCTTTATGCATCTAAGCAACCTTTTCTGTAAGAAAAAGTAAGCCGTTCTATAATGCAGAAAAGCCTCGAAACGGGTTAATGGACCTAAAAGAAAAGCGGGATCCAAAACCACAACCTCGCATCCCAAACGCCGCAACGCATCAGCACGATGTCGTGAAGTTGAGTATGTAGAGTTGGAACCAATAAATAGAATTCTTCGAGGTAGTGGGTCCATTCAGGAAACTCTAATCCGGAATAATAGCCAATGAACTAAAGCAAATAGTAACACTGGCTGAATGAATCCACGCAATATGAAGGCCAATAGTAAAACCACTGATCCTGTATTTGATATGGTGAGCCACGCGAAAAGCTGAGTTATCGCCACTACAGAAATCTGAGGCGAAAGTACAGATCCATGCACAGTCGTGAGCGCATGAGAATCTACTAATGGAAAGATTAACACCATGGCAACAAGGAGAAGACCTAGATAAGCAAATCCATAACCAGCCATGCCGGTACCAGAGAAGTGTCCAACACGAAAACCACCTAATGCATATGGGGATCCAGACGCCAAATGGTAAAGCTTATCCCCAACGCTATAGGAATTAATTTCGAGTTTTTCAGACGCGGATACACCTACCAACGAAAGAAGAGGAGTAGGCAAAGTAGACAACAGCATCAGTCCTTGATAGGAGGCCATTTCATCACGTGCAGCGGATGAAAGTCTTGCTGCATTTTCGAGCGAATTATCAGGATACTTAGCATTTGCAAAACGAGCTAAAAAGATATTTGATATGTAAGTTTCATCCCAATCCGCTCCTGTACTACGATCTATAAAACGCTTCTCTGCTAAAGCATCCTTATTTTGAAAGGAATCTAAGGTGTAAGTCAAAAGCTCAGCAGCAGAAATATTCCTCCGTTGATCTCGCACAAGAATCATTGCCGTAGCCAAATCAGTTACAATGGGCAAGATAAGAACAAAAGCCAAGCCAATAGCCAGAACAGAAGCTAGGCGAAGTTTGATTAGACCGTAGATCCATTCCAATCCCAATCCAAGAAATAAACAAGCCAATGGAACAACAAAGGCTGACCTGGAATTTCGGCCCAAGCCCACCAAAACAATAAGCGCCATGAATACAAGAAGAATCAGCAGGCTCTTCCGGAAAGATATCGAGGAAGTGACCGGCTCTTGACTCCACAAATACTTCAAGAAAAAAGCTATGGGGATGATGGAAAAAAATTGAAAGCCTTGAATGAATTTAGTGAGTACAATGCTCGCTCCCGCAATAGCTGGCAACCATTGTCTAAAACCAAGCGAAAAAAGACCCAACAATCCCATGATAAGCACTTCATTTGTGCTCAAGGGTCTAAACACCTGCAGCTGATGAAAGATGCCCTGAGCACGTTTACGTACATAAAGGAGCCATTTGGACCGCCTATAAATGGCATGGGCCAATAGGCAGATGAGGCTACTCAATACTGAATGGCCAAACGTGGCGACAGGAACAGAGAGGTTGTAGATGATGGGATGCCCCTCAAGCGCAGTGAACAGCAATGGCCCCAACTGCAGAGTTATGCCAAAGCCGATAACAACAATTGTGGATAAGGGATAGCAATAGAAACGCTGGGAGCGAACAGCGTCAAAGAAAACCAGAAATGAACCGCTAGCTGCCAGAAAGGCAGAGATCACGTTTTCGCCAGATTGACTCAGCAGGCATTGAAACGCAAAACCTATCCATGGCAGGATGAGTAAAAATTGCCGAATTTGTGAAATTCGCCTAAAGCTAGAAGCCAAATCAGACTGGATGATGATTTGAAAGTGATCGAGTAAAATTAGAAGTTGATGGAAATCAAAAAAAAACCTTCATGAGAATTGGTTTATAACTGATTGCCATGACTCTCCATAAGCATCCCAACCACCGAGCTGTTGAACGCGAACCAAAGCAGAATCACCCATCCTTTTAAGTAATTCAGGCTGATCAGCTAATTGTTGCAAACGATCAGAGATCACATCAGGCGACCGAATCGGCACAATAAATCCCTCAACCCCATCTGTGATCAGCTCCGTTGAACCGGTATTGGTGCTAGCGATCACAGGACAACCACAAGCCATTGCTTCACCGATGACCATGGCCAAACCCTCTTCGATACTGGGAAGTACGAAAATTGAAGCCTCGCTGTAATACTGGCGAAGCTGTGTGTTAGGGACTGACCCCAAAACCTTGATATGCGTCAAATCAGTTCGAGAAAGAATCTGCTCCGCTTCTGGGGATAAACTACCAATCAGCATCAGCTGCTTATTTGGATGGCTGAGTTGTTCAAATGCAGCAATTAGGTCGATAAATCCCTTCCGAGGCCCTGCTGCACCCACAAACAAAACACGAAACTCTCCTCTATCCTTACGAGAAGAAGCTTCCGGATAGAAACGCTCTAATCGAGAACCGTAGTTGATCTTGTGCAGCTTCTCCGTTGGAACTCCCTGATCCATAAAGCTGTCGTAGCAGAACTGGCTGGGTATTGAGATCAAGTCGGCCTGCTCATACTCGGCTTCCTCCTTGGCAATGGAGCGGGGATCGATGCCACGCCAGCAGGTGCCGTAGCGATCGTATTCCTCCTTGAGCAGCTGCTCCTGCACTCGGATATGGGAAGAGCCACGATCGCAGATGTGGATACCGCCCAGCTGCTGATTCTTGCGTCCGGCATGAAGGCCAGAACCAGAAAGGGCGATCAGGATCGATGCCTCCCTCAGTTGGCTGGCAACGTAGAGATCAAGCGTTTCATGGGCCCACCAAGCCCATTCACGATTGAGCCAGGCGGAGCGGTTAAGCCCAATCCGGCCACGAGCCATATAGGTGGCTTGAAGCCAAGGGAAAGTGCGGATTTTGTGCGTGGCAATGCCTGGCTCGTCAGCCAATTTAAAGCGTGGATAGCCCGTATAGATAGCGTTTAGCAACCCACGCTTTTCAAGCTGCCGTGCAAGATGAAAATGGTGGAAGCGTCCAATCGATACCTGAGTAACATTCATTATGCTGTTAATACCTATCAGTAATGCAAAAAACTTACACTTACAGAAGTCTCAGCACAAGCGATGCAGAGAGCGTAAGCCGGCACTAATTAAGGAGAGGCATGGCAGAAGATTCACAAGAAAGAATAATGGATTTGCTAGAATGGTAATCATCAAAAAATAACACAAATGAGGCAGTAATAACTTAAGACAACAAGGCAAACATTATCTCAAATATGTATTCCTAATAAAGTATTTAAGCCATTTAAACTTAGCTTCTAGATCGTAGAAAAACTCCTTGATTATAAGACGGAATGAACTAATCTTTGGAGTTAGTGAACGGGAAGGAATCGCCAACTCTGGACCAAATATATCATGCACAAAAGTGGGCAGCTCTCCCAGATAAAATACCGCTTTGGGCCAAGAGCATGGGTTTGCTGGTCTTAAATTCCGCGTAGCAAGAGACCATCTCTTCCATTTAAGCTCGTACCAAAGGGAATGATTGAAGTCGTTAGCATGCCCCCAAGTTCTAATCTTTAAATTAATTTCTTCATCGTTCAATACCCACCCGTAATGAAAGCATGGAACATCGAGGACTGCTTCACTATCAGATCCCGAATAGTTAGTCAGACGTCGATCGATAAAACGAGCTTGGGGGGTCAATCTGAGTGCAAAGCCCGCGTTTGGTGTCTTTGTCTGACCATCGTGATTAACCAATATAATTGATGGGTGCTTCCAAAAGTTAAGCCAAGTTGATTTAACAAGATTTACTTCCTGAGGCAATTGAGATAAGACGCGAACAATAGTCTTCCATGAAGACTCTGTATAAAACTCATCAGCATCTTGAATAATAAGCCAATCAAATCCATCCTCACGTGCCTTGTTTAAGCATGCATTTCTCATGTCTTGTTCATTAGACCAAGAACCGATAACAAGTTCACACTTGGGAAAATGGACCGGGAGATTGTAAGAATAAATATTTGTAGGGTTCTCAATAACACTTTGACCGTAACCCCATGAGTGGGGAGACCAGGCAAGATAGACTTTTTCAACATAAGGGTGGCAGTTAGCCACCACATGAGGAAGAAAAGTGTTTACGTTGTAGCATAGAATATGAACAGCTATTTTCATAATGACTTCCTAATTTTGTTATGTAGACCCAAAGTCAAGATTCTAGATGTATACATTAAAAAAGAAGCTAGTAATGCAAGCGAACAATTAAGCCAAGGATAACAAAAGATTGCTGGATAATTTTACCATGTAGCCAACAAGCAAGAATGCTATTACTCAAAAAGAGGGAAACTAATACTAATTTATTAACAACTAACGAGGAGAGATGGATAGAATTTATAAACTGATTTGTTGGTATAAACAAATTTATAACAGCTCATTAAACTATTCGATGGTATTTGATTTAATCAATTTATCAAGGTCATCATACTCCTCTTTTGCTGTCTTTGAATTACTAAACACTATTTTACCACTTTCTACGGGCTTACAATGCTTCGCTATGCAAGCATGAATCACAGATGGCGGATTAAAGCCATGATCAGCAATGAGTTTTGGTAACAATAGTCTATCAATACCCCAACCACTTATACTAAAAACATCTAATGCTGCAAACTCTTTTAGCAATCTCTTGCTTAAGCCCAGCATCATTACTTCCGTAAAATCTACTTTCTCTAAGAAATAGCCTGGTTTGTTAAGCAGATGATTATACGTATAGAATGAATCTCTAGACATTGATGGTTGAAATACATCTAAGGAATGCATAGCTGCCATCGAAAAACATGTATTTAAATCACGCCATGAAACCATAACATCACCATTAAGAACTAAAAATTGATCGTAGGGCCTTTTGTGTATATCTGCTACTATACACTTCAAGCTTTCACCATAGAACTCAGTTTTAAATGCTAAATGACCAATCGTTGAATCTTTGTAAGCGAAACTCTTTGCTGCTTCATGCGTTGAATCATTGTAAGAATAAGTCAATATATCAAAATTTGGCTCGCAATAATCAAATAATAGAGTTCCAAATGCTTCTGTTGGCAGGATAAGAAGATTCTTTAACCTATTCCTAGAGCTAAGTTCATTAAAATCATGAAACCTTATACTATCCCTATAATAGCTCTGAAATCTATCAGCGATAGAATGGAAGAATTGCGATCTTCTTTGTTTGAGTGACATTTTATTCTTTTTATCAAAAGAACGAAAAACTGCAGACATGGAAATCAGAAAGTAACTTAGCGATGTCTATACTATATATTATTAGAATATGGCTTACTTGAATGATACAGTGCAGACTTATGGGGCAAATATTAAATCAAGAAATATATTTTAAAAACTTTCTTTTGAAATTAAAACTAACCCATAATTAATCATTTCACTCAAGTTGATTGACCGACAACGAAATAAAGAAAGCAAAAGGATCGATGTCTTAGATCAATAAGGCTTTTCATAAAATTAAAGAAGAAATACTGTTCAGTTCAGCGCACCGGATAACTGTTGACCTCCCAATAAACAATCATCACTCCAAAAATATTTCCACTGTCCAAATCGACCCGCCAACGAAAGCCGCTCCAAATCATTAAAAACATGAGTATTGTTCCAATTAGTGAATAGAACAGAATTTATATAATGTGTTCCTTCTTTTGGTTTACCTTGATATCCATCGTTAATTGTTTTGAAATCAGGCCGAAATACTCTTCCGCCAACCCAGTCAGTTGAAAGATTAACTGGGTCACAGGTCCAATATTTTTTTGTATAAGCATGCGGGAAAGTACGTGAAAAAGTTCTACCAAACGCTTGGTCTAACCACTCTTGGTAATCACAAGGTTCTTTAGAATGTTTATTGTGATTCTGTTGAGAAAGAAAATCCTCATAACACTTACTAGCTAATGGATGAGGTAGTGCATATAAATTTGATTGCGCAGGATGTGGTATCCAATGAGCTTGATAATAATTTCCTACATCTGTTGGATACTCTAGAATTTCAGAGGATGAGGAATCACTCAATAAATCTTTTACATAGGGATTTTTTGTGAAAGAAACGTGGGGACCTTCATCCCAAAATGCATTGTCACGTGAATATGACGTGGCATGGCCACCGAGATAAGGTTTTTTTTCAATTATTTGACAATTCTGATGGCCAAGATGATAACTACAACTTAGTCCAGCAAGACCACCTCCAAGAATCAATGTTTTCATAAATTTAAAAAGAATAATAAGAAGTTGTGAATTGCAAAAGAGGCAAAAGCAATGCCTTGGACAATAGATATGTGTTTAGCTAGAGATATTGCGATTCCATGGAAGGAACAAAACTCATAACTTCCGAAGGTCTATAAGGCAATGCGCCAACATTTAAAGAGCCGCCTTTAGAGTATTTACTTCACTCGCATAGACAGAATACTTAGATTCTTTGTGGATTGCCACTAGCGACATTGCTTACATAGGACTTGATAAGCTTTAATACAGCATTAACTACAAAATATTAAAATTAATGCGCGTAAACAAATTAAATTCGCAAGCGTATTTAAAAATTAAGAATGAAACAAATCAGCAAAGATCAGAGGTAAATGAATTAGTTAAGATAATATTTTCCCCGGGAACATAACGCATCACTTCACCTGCGCGATAAGGGATTTGTCCGAAAAGGAGTTTTCCGTTCGCATCCCAATGCTCCCAACATCGTTGCGCAAAACTACGAATACTGATCGGTTCACCACTGCTGAGGTTAAACACTTGAACTGCAGCAGATGGCCAATTACTCAAGGTAGCACGATTTAGGAAAGTACGCGCAACATCCTCCACAGCTACGAAGTCGCGAATTTGTTCACCCTCAGTCATTGGAAAGTCTTCGCCAGCCAAGGCAGCTCGCCTTAATGAGGGCCAAAACCTTGATTCCGCTTCGCCTTCCCCATAAACATGGAAAACTCTCAATAACTCAAGACTCAATTTATTCTCTTTAGCCCATTGCAACAAAGCAATGGAAGCTGCTGCTTTTGAAGCGGCATAGCTATTGGTGGGCTCTAAGGGAGCATCCGTAGGAATGGCATCAAAGCGTTCACCACTACTTCCGTATTCAAAACAACTACCCGCTACCACAAATCGTCTGATGCCAGCCAAACGTGCTTGCTCAAACAGAGACAAAACAGCAGTGAGATTCCAATGCAAACAATTCGCGAGGTTGTCGTAAGGAACATTTCCTGTATGTGTCGCCAAATGCACCAGTACTTTGCAACCATGTAAATCCTGAAATGTAACCTCATCGAGTTGGCGTTCAAGCCAATCAGGAGGTGACAGCAGAGGAATGCGTGATTTGCTTTGTGGGCTTCGTCTCAAAGCTGTAACGCTGTGGCCAGCGGAAAGAGCATGATTAAGAAAGTGCGATCCAATAAATCCAGTCCCACCCGTGAGAGCAATCTTCATCTCAGCTCCTGAATTTTTGGATGGCGCCCATCCCGATCAGAAATCACAGGGTGCTCGATGGGCCAATCAAAAGCAATCGAGTCCCAACGGACGCCTCGATCCAGAGAAGGACAATGCACTGTTGTTGTTGAATAAAGCATCCAACTGTCATCTTCAAGCGTTAAAAAGCCATGGGCATAGCCCTTGCCGATCATCAGCGCCGTATGACTGGCTTCAGAGAGTTCTACGGCTATCGGATGATTGAAATGTGCACTTTCAGGGCGAACGTCGACCACCACATCGAGCACTTTTCCTTTAACACAGGTCACTAACTTGTCATGGGAAGCTTCTCCAACTTGAAAGTGCATACCTCGAAGCACATCGGCCTTGGAGCGCGTAAGAAATGATTCTGCTGGAGTAAAGTCCATTCCATGGGCCAAAAGCGCGCTGGCATGGAACAGCTTGGTGAAATCACCACGATGATCGGGGAAATGGGGGCAATCCAGCACAAACACATTGGGCAGCGGCTCGCTGCAAACGCGGAGATCAGCCATCCTCTTGACCAGACACAAAAGCATTAATCACATCGATTTCTGCCTGCAACATCTCCTGGGTCAAACCTGGGTACGTCCCCAAAAACAAAGTGTTGTTCATGATCTGATCGGAATCCACCAGTTTCCCAACAACTCGCATCGCTTCAGGGCGATCCTGCTTCAGTTGAACAAACGCCGGCTGACGGACAAGGTTCCCGCCAAAAAGCATCCGATTACCAATCATGTTGCGGTCCAACTCCTGAGCAAGCTCAGTGCGCGTGAAGGAAGCCCCAGGCTTCACGGCGATCTTGAAACCGAACCAGCTGCAATCCGTGCGGCAACCTGTTTCATCCCAACTGAAACCCTGCTCGGAATCCCAGGCTTTGGCGTGAGTTGGGAGCGCAAATTCAAGTGAATTCTCCTGTGCAGAAAGGCCCTCTCTCAGAATTTCCCAGTTCTGCTTGCGAGCCTCGATGAACTCTGGCAGCCGTTTGAGTTGTACCCGTCCAATCGCAGCCTGTGGATCAAGGGGTTTGAGGTTGAATCCAAGATGGCTATAGGTGTATTTGTGGTCATACCCTTTAGGAAGTTCGCCTAATTGCCAATCAAAGCGCTTATTGCAGGTGTTATCGATGCCACTCGGGCACCAGCAGTCGCGTCCCCAATCACGAAAACTCTCAGCTATGACTTTCAGCTTCTGGTCACGAACAATATTCACAGCACCGCCCTCACCCATGGTGAGGTGATGGGGCGGATAGAAACTCTGGGTGCTGATATCACCCCAGGTTCCGGTCCAACGCACCACCCGATCAGGTCCATCGTCGAGGCCGGGACTATTTTCAGAGAAACCCAAACTCTCAGCTAACTGCTTGGGCATCGAGTAGCTGCAGCCCAGCGCATCGCAGTTGTCTTCCACCAACCAGAGGTTGTGCTTCTGGCAGAAGGCCAGGGTGGCCGCCAGATCAAAGGGATTGCCCAGAGCATGGGCCATCATCACGGCCTTGGTTTTGCCAGAGCGATAAGCCTCTTCAAGCTGTTCGCAACGGACATTGCCGGTGATCGGATCAGCGTCGATGAACACCGGCACCGCCCCCACCTGCACGATCGGCGCCACAGTGGTAGGGAAGCCCGCCGCCACCGTGATCACCTCATCGCCGAGCTTGATCCGGCGATCGTCCGGAAGCTTTGGGGATGTGAGGGCCGAGATGGCGATCAGGTTGGCGCTTGAGCCAGAGTTCACCAGCAGGCTGTGGCGCACGCCCAGAAAGGCCGCAAGCTCCTGCTGAAAGGCCTCTCCCTCCTTGCCCAGGGTGAGCCAAAAATCAAGGGTGCTCGCTACCGCAGCCTCCACTTCATCTTCCGTAAATACCCTTCCTGCATAAGGAATAGTGCTTCCTTCCTGCCAGGGCTGGCGATCATGATCCGCCGCCGGGCGGAAGGGGGCATGCACCTGGCGGGAATACTCGCGGGTGAGGCGCAGAATTTCCTGGCGCAGCGCTGCCGGGTCAGACATGGAGGCTGGAGAGGTGGTCATCAGTTAGTAGCAGCTTGATAAGCGGAGAGATCAGCAAGGCAACAATCCAGGGGGCTGGCGCCCTGATGCACGGCGCGATACCAACCCACAGTTCGCTCGATCGTTGTGGCGTAGTCCCAGCGGGGCTGCCAGCCGAGGCGGTGGTGAGCTTTATCGATCTGTAAGTGCAATAGGCCCGCTTCATGGGGCGCATCAGGATCGCTCTGATCGCCCCACTCCCCTGGCCAGTGGCTCAGGACTGTATCGATGAGCTCGCGCACCGGCCGGTTGCTCTCCAGCTGCGGGCCGAAGTTAAAGGCTTCGCAAGGGGGATAAGTTTCTGTAGCCAGGACCTCGGCCAGGCGCAGGTAACCGACGAGAGGCTCAAGCACATGCTGCCAGGGGCGGGTAGCAGCGGGGTTGCGCACGGCGATCGCCTCATCCTTGGCCAGGGCGCGCATGGCATCGGGCACGATGCGATCCGTTGCCCAGTCGCCGCCGCCGATCACATTGCCGGCGCGGGCTGTGGCAATGCGCAGATGGGGCGTCTGGTGGGGGGCCGTGCCGCAGAAGCTGGCGCGCCAGCTGGCGATAGCTAGCTCGGCAGCGGCCTTGCTGGCGCTGTAGGGATCATGGCCGCCTAGGCGATCGGATTCGCGGTATCCGTAGGCCCACTCTCGGTTTTCATACACCTTGTCGGTGGTGATCATCACCACCGCACATGGATGCTGCAGAGGTTTTAGAGCTTCCAGCAGATGGAGCGAACCCTGCAAATTCGTGGCCCAGGTGCCCAGGGGATCGGCATAGCTGCGGCGTACCAGGGGCTGGGCCGCCAGATGGAGCACCACCTCAGGCTGAGCCTGCTGCACCCAATCTTTCAAGGATTCGAGATGTGCCAGATCCGCCTGGCGATGCTGCCAACTGCTATCTGGGGGCTGCTCCCTAGTGAGCTGCTCAAACAGATTAAGCTCAGCCTCCGGTGCCAGGGCATAGCCCCACACCTCCGCACCCAGCTGCTGCAGCCACAGCAGGAGCCAACTGCCCTTGAAGCCGGTGTGGCCGGTGAGCAACACACGCCGGCCGCACCAAAAGGTTGAATTCAGCATCACCACAGCTTCCAGGGAGCCTCGCCCTTCGCCCAGAGCTCCTCCAGCAACTGCCGATCACGCAGCGTATCCATCGGCTGCCAGAAGCCATTGTGATGAAAAGCCGTGAGCTGGCCCTCCTGAGCTAGGCGCTTGAGCGGCTCCTGCTCCCATATCGTGGCGTCACCTTCGATACGATCAATCGCTTCCGGCTCAAGCACAAAAAAGCCCCCGTTCACCCAGCCGCCATCACCCTGGGGCTTCTCCTGAAACCCGCTCACCACATTGGCTTCAGCGAATTGCAAGGCCCCGTAACGACCTGGCGGCTGCACAGCCGTCACCGTGGCCAACCTGCCATGGTCCTTGTGGTGGGCGATAAGGGAGGTGATGTCCACGTCGGCCAAGCCATCGCCATAGGTGAAGCAAAAGGTTTCATCCCCCACGTAATCGCGCACACGCTTAAGCCGACCGCCCGTCATTGTGACTTCGCCCGTATCAACCAATGTGATTTCCCAAGGCTCCGCTTTTTTTTGATGTACCTCCATCGAGTTGAGTTTCATGTGAAAGGTCACATCGCTCATGTGCAGGAAGTAATTGGCGAAATACTCCTTGATCACATAGCCCTTGTAGCCGCAGCAGATCACAAACTCATTGATGCCATGAGCGCTATAGATCTTGAGAATATGCCAGAGAATTGGCTTGCCAACGATCTCCACCATCGGCTTGGGCTTGAGGTGCGTTTCCTCACTGATACGGGTGCCAAGGCCACCCGCCAGAATTACAGCTTTCATTCTTGGATTGCTTTAGGACAAAGAATCATGGAGACGTGAGCGGAGCTCGATCGCGGGCCAACTTTTGGAAAGCGGTGTTGCTAGACAACAGCTCTTGATAGGAGCCGATCCCTGCAATACGCCCTTGCTCCAACATAAAAATGCGGTCACAACATTGCACCGTGCTCAGCCGGTGGGCGATCAAAAGCACTGTGATCTGCTGATCCAAGCCTTCAATCGCTTCCATGACCTCCGCTTCTGTGCGGTTATCAAGGGCACTGGTGGCTTCATCGAGAACTAGTAGCTCGGCCTGCTTATACAACGCCCGGGCCAAACCAATCCTTTGCCGTTGGCCACCACTCAGCCGCACACCCCGTTCACCCACCACCGTGGAATAGCCCTCGGGGCTGCTTTCAATCAATTCGGCAATACGTGCCTGCACAGCAGCCCGTCGCACCCGTTGCTGGTCGATCTGCGCTTCCGGCACACCAAATGCGATGTTGGCGTCAAAACTTGAATCACTCAGATAGATGGACTGAGGCACATGGGCCACCCGCTGTTGCCAAGCCTGCTCTAGCCCCGGGCTAGCATGCAGATCTAATCCATGTACCAACAGTTGCCCTTCAGTTGGCTTCAACAAGCCAAGAATTAGATCACTGGTGGTGCTTTTGCCGCTGCCTGTGCTTCCCACAAAGGCGATCCGTTCACCTCTTTGAATGGCGAGATCGAGATGGCGCAACACCCAGGGACTTTCTGATCCATAGCGGAAGCTCAACTGCCGCAGCTCAATGAGTGATTCACCTGCATTGATTTTAGGCAAGGGAGTTGATTGAATCAACATCGGCGGCATCTCAACCTTTGTTGCCTGCAGAAAGGGGCGAAGCCTCTGCAGGGATGCTTGGTTCGCCAGAAGTCTGCTAAACGATGAAAAACATTGTTGCAACGGCTGAAGCAGCCGATACGCACCCAGTGACACCGTTCCCAACAATGGCAACTGTTTCTCGATCCCTTGGCCGCTGAGGGCCAAGCTGAGGGACAGCCCCACAATCAACACCACCACAAACCCTTCAATCAAGTAGCGGGGCACTTGGCCTTTGATGTTGATCGCAGCGGCTGCAAGCCTGTAACTGAGGTTGCGTGATTGGTAGGTGCTGATGAAAAACGGCTGGCTACGATCCAGCAGCACATCGCGGATGCCGCCCAGCCCTTCCTGCGCCACCTGAAGGCTGCTCTGATAGTTGCTGGTGAGCCGTTGGCCATCGGCCCGCAGTGCTCCGCGGGTGAAACGGAACACCACAAGGTAGAACCCCGCCAACAGTGCACTGAGCACCAACATCACACCCGGAGCCAGAGCTAACAGTGAGCCTCCGAGCAAGAGCACGATGGCCAGGTTCACCACTATGACAAGCAATGCCTGGATACTGCCACTCACCTGATCCACATCCTTAGTGAGGTTGCCGAGCACCTTGCTGCTGTTTTGCTTCTGATGCCAGGAGAAGGGCCGGCACAGCACCACCGAAAACACCTGCTCGCCCAGATCTGCAGCGATGAATGACGCCAGCCGTAGTTGCGCGCGAATTGTGAGCACCCGCAGCGTGGTGCTCAATATCACCACGATCGCAAAACCCAGCCCCAGGCTGAGCAACAGATGCTGCTCTGGCAGCGCATGCAGCGACGCCGCCAACGGACCGAGGGCTTGCAACCCCTCCTTGGGATTGGCCAGCAAGCGCAGGAAGGGGAGCAGCGCACCAATGTTGGCCACCTCACCCGCCGCCGCGGCCAAGCTGAGGATCTGCAACCCCAAGAGCTGCCGGCGGCGGCGAGGGCTTAAGGCAACCAACAGGGGCTTCAGTTTTTGAAGTTTTGCCTGAAAAGAACTCATCGAGGGATTATGTGATTTTTACTCATCAACAACTCAGATCTCAAAAATCAAACCTCTTTTGGCTTAGAGCTTAAACATTTCACCCCTCAAGGAGCTCGCTGAAATAAGCAATCGTTGGTTCAAGATGTTGTCTTAGCGCCACAGCAGGAGTCCATCCCAACGACAGCATCCACCTCACCTCCAAACGCATCTTTTATTTGTCATCCAATTTACTGTTTACCACTCAAACGTTACTTAGTTATTACCATACCAACTAGTCCAGCAATCTGTTCCACTAGTTAGTAATATTTGGATCTGCTCCCTTCCCCAGAATCAAAATCTAAAGTGGTTTCCTTTGATCATCCTTGGGTAGATCAATGGCATGAAGCTGGAGTTCTCCAACGCAAAAATACAGAAATTTTACAAATTATTCAAATATAGGACTCGCTTATTGCTAATCCCGTTCCCCGACAAGTTACCAGTTAATGACCACGGTCCAAGACGAAACTTAGGAAGAGAATAAAGGCTGAATGCAAAAGTATTTTCTGGATGCATTTATTTTTGGGTACAAATAAATTTGCTGACATTAAGCTAATTGCATCAAATTCATACCGTTATCTGAGTGATTCACACATATTGATCAAGGTAATCTTGGCAAAATTTTTTCGTTTGTTGGTTGGCTTTGGACTCCTAGAAAATTAAAAACATTTATCTAGGGAGACTCTGGGAAACCCAGGCGATCCACGCGACAATGGGCCTGTAATCGCAGGCCGGGACAGGGTTGATGGGTGGCAAGCAGCTCGGCTTCTCGGACTACAAGCTGACCACAGCCAAGAAGCAGACCAAGCGGGAGAAGTTTCTATCTGAGATGGAGTCGGTCGTGCCATGGCAGGCGCTGATTGCGTTGATCGAGCCCTACGACCCCAAGGCGAGCAAGAAAGGCGGCCGGCCTCCCTATCCGCTGGCGACGATGCTGCGGATCCACCTGCTGCAGCAGTGGTATTCGCTCAGTGACCCAGCCATGGAGGAGGCCCTGATCGAGGTGCCCACCATGCGCCGCTTTGCCGGCATCGAGCTGATCAGTGATCGGATCCCGGATGAGACCACGATCCTCAGCTTCCGCCATCTGCTCGAGAAGCATGGGCTGGGCGAGCAGATTTTTGACACCGTCAAAGCGCTCCTGGCCGATCGGGGCGTGACCATGCGTCAGGGCACGATCGTCGATGCCACCTTGATCGCAGCGCCCAGCTCCACCAAGAACAAAGAGGGGAAGCGTGATCCGGAGATGCACCAAACCAAAAAGGGCAACCAGTGGTACTTCGGCATGAAAGTCCATGCCGGCGTGGACAAGAACTCCGGCCTCATTCACTCAGTCGTGGTCACGCCAGCCAATGTGCACGACTTGACCCCAGCAGCTCAGCTACTGCATGGAGATGAGGAGGTGGTGTACGGCGATGCTGGCTACCAGGGCATCGCCAAGAGACCAGAGATGGCTGGCAAGACAGCGGAGTTCAGGGTGGCGATGCGACCCGGCAAGCGCAGGGCCTTACCGGACACACCAGAGGGAAGACTGGACGATCTGGTCGAGACGGCCAAGGCGCACATCCGCTCGAAAG
The DNA here is from genome assembly GCF_014279955.1 of Synechococcus sp. BMK-MC-1. Taxonomy (NCBI): domain Bacteria; kingdom Bacillati; phylum Cyanobacteriota; class Cyanophyceae; order Synechococcales; family Synechococcaceae; genus Synechococcus; species Synechococcus sp. BMK-MC-1. Next base: position 271,902 of record NZ_CP047939.1, on the reverse strand, counting down.
GTGAGCACCCCTTCCGTGTGATCAAGCAGCAGTTCGGCTTTCAAAAGACCCGGCTGCGCGGCCTGGCCAAGAACCGCTGCAAGATCAACGTGCTGGCAGCACTGTCAAATCTGTTTCAGGCCCGACGGCAATTGCTCGCAGCAGCCTGACCATCGCGACAAACTTTATAATGGCTCATAACTCTATAAATTCAAATACTGGAAGCAAAAGCAGAAGATGAGAGAATATCAATGATTTACCATGGGTAAATTTACAATGCAATAACTAATTGCGCTTAACCTGGAAATAATTAAGCAGTACTATGAAAAACGAAGGAACTATCTTAGAGACTAAGTATCATAGCTAAAAACATCAAAATCTCTCAAATAATGTTTTAAAACGCTTTTTTTAACCTCCGAGGAAATTTGAGGCTTTGAAGAAGAGGGAATTTTTTTTCTTAGATGGTTACTGCTCACTATATCTGAAGGATGAAACACAGGCTTTATGCCTGTTTTAGCTTCAAAAACTGCAAGATCATCATAAAGAGACTCCATTTTTGCTACAAAAAGATTTGAAGGAATGACACCCTCTAAAGCCATTACAAAATCAGACTGACACCGCTTAAATGATCGTACATTGTGCCTCATTTCAGGGTTGATTTCGACAGGCCAAAATTCAGCAAATTCTTCAAAGTGAGTCTGTGACCAACGTCTAGCAGGGACCATATGGCAATATATACTTAACATTCTTGAATACGGATTTCGCACAGAGGTCAATAAACTTGTATTAACACCAGACGCTAATAAACTTGTATTATTATTTTTGCTTGAATAAGCACCGAGGCATTGAATTTCGGCTAAGGTCATGTGCTGACCAACCAGTGCGACATCTATCATTCCAGAGAGATTAGAAATGCATTTAGTAACATTCTCCCTATCCAGTCTGAGAATTAAGCGGGAAAGTTTACCTAGAAAAGTTCTGTTTCTTTGATTAGCTTCTTGGCCGGGAAAAGCAGAAAGCCCATAACGGTCCTCAATAAACTTACCGGCATTTTTGGGGATATGAATGAAGATTAATTTTTTTTGAATGCTTCTAGGCATAACAAAAATAGTTGATTGTGTAATAATATATTGAGGAAGACTAAGGCTAAATAATCATATCCGCAAAGTTTGGGCTTCCTCCCCTCTCAGTAGATCGCTGTAGGCAGCAGGCACTCCTTCCGCCAATGGGATTTTGGAGCTCCATCCCAACGCCTGCATCCGGCTCACCTCCAGCTGTTTCTTTGGTGTGCCATCCGGCTTGCTGCTATCCCATTCGATCGTTCCTTCAAAACCAACGACCGCTGCGATCTGTTCCGCTAAGTCCTTAATCGTTAGATCCACTCCCGTTCCCACATTCAAAAACGCCAGCGGTTTCCCTTGATCATCTCTGGGTGCCTCTTGATCAAGGGCGCTCCAGTTTTCCAGCACAAACAAGCAGGCCTTGCCCAGATCATCCACATGCATAAACTCCCTCAACGGTGATCCCGTTCCCCAACACGTGACCGTCTCTAATCCTGCTTCCTTGGCTTCATGGAAGCGGCGGATCAAGGCCGGCAGCACATGGCTATTTTCAGGGTGGTAGTTATCTCCAGGGCCATACAAATTCGTTGGCATCAAGCTGATTGCATCAAAGCCATATTGCTTTCTCAGCGATTCGCACAGCTTGATCCCGGTGATCTTGGCGATCGCATACCACTCATTGGTAGGTTCTAAGGCTCCCGTCAATAACGACTCCTCTTTGATCGGTTGCTCGGCAAACTTCGGGTAGATGCAACTGCTCCCAAGAAAGAGCAATCGCCGCACCCCCGCCTTCCAAGCGCCTTCAATCACATTCGTTTGAATTTTCAAATTCTCCAGCAAAAAATCTGCTGGATAGGTGTCGTTGGCAACAATTCCGCCCACCTTGGCTGCCGCCAGAACCACCACATCAGGCTTGTTTTCTCTATACCAACGCTCCACCGCTTCGGGATTGAGCAGATCCAGCTCCTGCCGATTTGGAATCAGCAAGGCTCCGCCTTTCGCTTCATCGCCGTAGCCCTTCGCCTGCAATGCCCTGCAAATGGCGCTGCCCGCCATCCCCCGCGCGCCGGCCACAAAAAAGCGATCATCAGCTTTGATCAACCCCCTCACGCCTTGCCTCCAGCGGCCTTGACCGCATCAGGATTCGTTGGTGGATTCTCTATCGATCCCACCACATTGAAACCTTTCAGCTTCAAATAAGCCTCCTTCTTGGCCTCCTCTTTGTCAGTCGCCACCATCTCCGCGACTAACTCCTCCAGCGTTGTCGTTGGCGTCCAGCCCAACTTCTCCTTGGCCTTCGCGGGATCACCCAGCAACGTCTCCACTTCTGCCGGGCGGAAATAGCGCGGATCAATTCTCACCACCACTTCCCCCGTGCTGCGTTTGCCGGTTTCCTCCAACCCCTTGCCTTCCCATTCGATCGCGCCCCAGCCCAGCTCCAATGCCGTTAATTCAATAAAGCGCCGCACGCTTTCCTGCCGCCCCGTGGCGATTACAAAATCCTCCGGTGGACCATCCTGCTGCAGCATCCGCCACTGCATCTCCACATAATCCCTGGCGTGGCCCCAATCCCGCAGCGAATCCAGATTGCCCATGTACAGGCAATCCTCTAAACCCGCATCAATCCGCGCCAACCCTCGCGTGATCTTGCGGGTCACAAACGTTTCACCGCGCCTCGGGCTCTCGTGGTTAAACAGCACCCCATTGCAGGCATACATCCCGTAGGCCTCGCGGTAATTCACCGTGATCCAGTACGCATACATCTTGGCCACCCCATAGGGGCTGCGTGGATAGAACGGAGTGCTTTCCTTCTGCGGCACCTCCTGCACAAGTCCATAGAGCTCACTGGTGCTGGCCTGATAGATCCGAGTTGTTTCCGTTAAACCCAATATCCGCACTGCTTCCAAAATTCGCAGCGTTCCTAAGGCATCACTGTTCGCGGTGTATTCAGGTGCTTCAAAGCTCACCGCCACATGGCTTTGGGCTCCAAGGTTATAAATCTCATCCGGCTGCACCTGCTGAATAATCCGGATCAAATTGCTGCTATCTGTTAAATCCCCGTAGTGCAGCACCAGCCGCGGATTATCTTCGTGGGGATCCTGATACAGATGGTCAATTCTGGTCGTATTGAAGCTGCTGGCCCGGCGCTTGATCCCATGCACTTCATAGCCCTTCTCCAGCAGCAGCTCCGCCAGGTAACTGCCGTCCTGGCCGGTGATCCCGGTGATCAGGGCAGTTTTGGATGGGGGAATAGAGGAGGGCATTGTGATTTCAGAACGTCGTGCAGGCACAACAGGTCTGCCTGCGGTCACAGCGGACGGGAGCGGAGCTCAACAGTCTCAGGTGTGACCGATGAATCATGCCACTGAATTGCTGCAACTCTGTATCAACTTTGACTGCATGCGCGTTTCGAATCATCCCCGCAGCCGCCTATGCAGTCAAAAAAAAGGGGGGGGGCGAACACCATCAGCATTGGCACGCCAGCGTTACGAAATCGATACGCTAACGTGCCTCCATCTTCCAGGGGTCAATTACTTCTCCAGCTAGCAATTCAATGCGGGTGTTCGAAACTCCCAGGTGCAATAGCGGCCAGTGTTGTATCGGCCGTTCGCAGTTGATGGAGGAGGAGAGTTGAACCGTGGGTCGCAGGAGCTCCTGGCTTCGGGAGCAGTTGCTGAAGGCGGAGCAAAACCACCTCACGGCTTCGTGCTCCATCACTTCTTAACCCTTGCCGGTGGCCCGCAGCTGCTGCAAGGGAAAACGGAACCGGCTTTCGATTAAGGCCTAACAAACAGTTGCTTCGTCATGTGGAGCATCTGCATTGGCTTCCATGGCAGACGTAGATGTGCGCTGGCTACAGCGTCTAGAGAACTACGAACGGGCCTTGGCCACGCTCCAACGAGCGCTCACTCTTGCTGTCAATCGCCCACTGAGCGAGCTTGAACAACAAGGGTTAATTCAAGCGTTTGAATTAACCCACGAGCTCAGCTGGCTTCTACTCAAAGATTTTTTAGTGGATCAAGGCGTGAGTGGCATCAGTGGCTCCAGGGATGCAGTGCGGCAAGCCGTGGTCAGAGAGCTTCTGCCAGCCGGCACGGAAAGCACCTGGATGGCGATGATCCGCAGCCGCAACCTCACCAGCCACACCTACAACCCCGCGCTTGGAGAAGAGATCGCGCAACTCATTGCCAATCAATACGGCAAGGAACTGAAAAGCCTGCAGCAAGAATTACGCCGCCGGGCCGAACAAAGCCGATGATCCCAGGCATTCCACAAGCAGATAGCCAACGGTTACTGGAGCTGATCCGCAGCCGTTCTCATGTGCAGAAAATTGTCCTCTATGGCTCGCGGGCGTTGGGGCGTCAGCGAGCGGGATCAGACATCGATCTCTGCCTCGAGGCCCCGTCCATGGAACTCGGGGAATTGCTCGAACTCGGAGCGGCCCTCGACGACTTGCTCTTGCCATGGCAAATCGATCTCCAGCTAAGGCACCTCATTGCCCATGAGGGGCTAGTGGCCCACATCGAGCGAGCCGGCCAATTGCTCTGGGAACGGTCTTCGAACGAAAGGAACCCTCAGCCAACCCTTTGATCAACCCTCCCAGAGCCGGCGGCAAGGGAAGGCCGCAAGTTGTGAAAAGGCTGCAACGCCGACAACTTGCCCTGATGGTGCTTGATGCTGAGCTCCCAGACAGACGCTGAACTGACAACGATCGGCATTTCTGCATCGGAGAGAAGGGCCAGCACCCCCTCAGGTAGTCGCTGCGGATCGAACCACCACCACAGCAGCACGTGACTGTCGAGCAGGCAACCCCGCTAGTCGTCATGGCTGAGAAGGAGATTGGGGCAAGGAGCTACCGACCCAGCTCGCCAGTTCCCCGGGAGAAAGCGGCTCGAGGAGGGCTTCGGGATGCGACAAGGGGCCAAGAGCACTCAACCGGCCTGGGATGCGCTGCGCCGGAGCCGGCTCTAAGGGCATCAAACGCGCCCAGGGCCGTCCCGCTTTGGCAAGCAGAATCTTCTCGCCAGTGTGGGCATCATCCCCTCGATTGGTCATCCACAAACAGAAGCTAAGGATCTGACTTTCATCGCTGTAGAGCGTTAGTGCTTCCCCTCTAAGGGCCTGAACGATGAAATTTCTCACCACCCGGCCGTCATCAGGAAGCATGCTCGGACCACTCGTGCGGAGCTCAAGCTGTGAGATCGCGAAGAATTTTCTTGGCCAGAATTTCGTTGATCTCACGGTGCCGCGGCACCGGTTGGGTGCGCCCAGTTTGAGGCTGATGAAAGATGTCATGACGCCCCCCGTGACGGAGGAGAACGCAACCGGCTTTCTCCAGCTGCTTAATCAGATCAGTTCGTTTCAAGCCACAACAAGCTCGCCGATTTTACGAATGCCGGGAATATCATCTTTGGCAAATTCATGATAGAGGTCCAGAAGCTGCGCCTTGAGATCTTCAAGATCATCACCCTGCGTCCAATGATCGGGGTATGCGTTCAGATATCCCAAAAAGCGACCATCTGATTCACGCCAGTAAGTGAAGGTTGCACCAACGGGCTGATGCGTGCCGTGACTCTCGACAGGGTTCATCGTTTTTCTTGCGTCGATCAACGCGTTCGATCATTGAGTCACCGTAGCCAGCCCAGATCAAAGCCGCACCAGCTGCTGGGCCAGGTCCTCGCGGAACAGCGCCACAGTGCTCGCCAGACCTTCTGCAAGGGAAATCCGAGCCCGCCAACCGAGGGCGGCCAGGCGGGTGACGTCCAGCTGTTTCTTCGGGGTGCCATCGGGTTTGCTGCTATCCCAGTCGATCGCGCCTTGGTAGCCCGTGGCGATGGCCACCGCCTCCGCCAGCTCGCGGATGCTCAGATCCACACCCGTACCCACATTCAGATAGGTGAGCTCGCCCGGGGCTGGGCTCCAGTGCTCCAGGGCAAACACGCAGGCCTCGCCGAGGTCGTCCACATGCAGGAATTCGCGCAGCGGTGAACCGGTGCCCCAGCAGGTCACGCTGGGAGCCTTGGCTTCTGCCGCCTCGTGGAAGCGGCGGATCAGTGCCGGCAGCACATGGCTATTGGTGGGGTGGTAATTATCGCCAGGCCCATAGAGATTGGTGGGCATGAGGCTGATCGCATCAAAGCCGTGCTGGATGCGCAGCGCCTCGCACAGCTTGATGCCGGCGATCTTGGCGATCGCATACCACTCGTTCGTGGGCTCAAGCGCTCCAGTGAGCAGCGATTCCTCGCGGATCGGTTGCTCGGCGAATTTCGGGTAGATGCAGCTGCTGCCCAGGAACAACAGCCGCCGCACACCCGAGCGCCAGGCCGTTTCGATCACATGGGTCTGGATCTTGAGGTTCTCCAGCAGAAAGTCCGCCGGGTAGCTGCTGTTGGCCTGGATACCGCCAACTTTTGCGGCGGCGAGCACCACCACCGTGGGTTGATGTTTGGCAAACCAGGCTTCAACGGCGGGGCCATCGAGCAGGTCGAGCTCAGAGCGGCTGGCGGTGAGCAGCTGGTGGTAGCCGGCGCGCTCGAGGGCGCGGCAGATGGCGCTGCCAGCCATACCGCGATGGCCGGCCACGAAGATGCGGTCGGCGGGGGTGATCAGTGAGCTCACGCCGCGCCTCCAGCAGCCTTGATCGCGTCAGGATTTGTCGGCGGATTCTCCATTGAGCCCACCACCTGGAAACCCTTGCGTTTGAGGTAGGCCTCTTTCTTTGCCTCCTCTCGATCTGCGGCAACCATTTCAGCCACCAGTTCTTCCAGGGTGGTGGTGGGCGTCCAGCCCAGCTTTTCTTTAGCTCTGGTGGGATCACCCAGCAGCGTTTCCACTTCAGCTGGACGGAAGTAGCGCGGGTCGATGCGCACCACCACGGCGCCGGTGTCGGCGCGGAGGCCGGTTTCCTGCAGGCCCTCGCCTTGCCAATGAATGCCGCCCCAGCCCAGCTCAGAGGCAGACAACTCAATGAAGCGGCGAACCGATTCCTGGCGGCCGGTGGCGATCACGAAGTCTTCCGGTTGCTCCTGCTGGAGCATGCGCCACTGCATCTCCACATAGTCGCGGGCGTGACCCCAATCCCGCAGCGAATCGAGGTTGCCCATGAACAGGCACTGCTCCAGCCCCGCATCGATCCGCGCCAATCCACGCGTGATCTTGCGCGTCACAAACGTTTCGCCGCGTCTGGGGCTCTCATGGTTGAACAGCACCCCGTTGCAGGCATACATGCCATAGGCCTCGCGGTAGTTCACCGTGATCCAGTAGGCGTAGAGCTTCGCCACGCCGTAGGGACTGCGCGGGTAGAAGGGGGTGGACTCCTTCTGGGGCACCTCCTGCACCAAGCCGTAGAGCTCACTGGTGCTGGCCTGGTAGATACGGGTTTTTGCTGTGAGCCCAAGCATCCGCACGGCTTCGAGAATGCGGAGAGTTCCGAGGGCGTCGGAATTCGCGGTGTATTCCGGCGCTTCGAAGCTCACGGCAACATGGCTCTGGGCGCCAAGGTTATAGATCTCATCCGGCTGCACCTGCTGGATGATCCGGATCAGGTTGGTGCTGTCGGTGAGGTCGCCGTAGTGCAGCACCAGACGGGGATCACTCTCGTGGGGATCTTGGTAGAGGTGATCGATCCGGGTGGTGTTGAAGCTGCTGGCTCGGCGTTTGATGCCGTGCACCACGTAACCCTTCTCCAGCAGGAGTTCCGCAAGGTAGCTGCCGTCCTGGCCGGTGATGCCGGTGATCAGGGCGGTTTTGGTGGTGGTGTTGGAGCTTGCGGTCATCGATACAGAAGCAAAAACAGGCAGACATACCAGTCCTGCCTGCAGCCAGCTCAGGACGGGAGCAGCGGCTCAACCGTCTCAGAACTGATGGGAGTGTGCCATGAACTAGAGGCCCTTGGATAGTGGCAAAGGTCTCCAAAGGTCGTCCGTCTTGTCATACCCATGGAGACATTCATGCGCTGGTGTCGAGATCGGCGCGTTGCTCAACGCTCATCGCGCTCGTGGCGGATCAGATCAGCCGAGCTGGATCCAAGCAACGGCAGCCGTCGACTTTGCTGCTGTCCCATTCGATCGCGCCTTGGTAGCCCGTGGCGGTGGCCACATTCAGATCAGTGAGCTCACCCGGGGCCACGACAAGGCGGTCGGCGGGGGTGATCAGGGGGGCATGGCGGTACGATTGCTCACTCAACGGGAGCAGCACAACCAAGGGAGGCAGCTGCCTTGGCCAATCGTTGATCCGCTGTGATTAGAAGAGCGGCATGCTTGAGGGCCAAAGCAAGGAAACTGGCGTCGTACACACTCACAGAAAGAGCCATTGCCTGCTCAAGCGCTGCAACAGCGAGTTCGCTAGCGCTGGTCGGCCGAAGTGGCAGTTGCAGCAGATCCGTCATCAGATCACGGCACTCATCCATGCTGAGCAACTGGCGCTGCACCTGTTTCAACAGCACCGAAGCGCACTCAAGCAGGCAGAGATCAGGAATCAACAACAATGCATCGCCACTGCACCCCCGCTGCATGGCGAGCTCCAAGGAGGGAGGACATGGCCCATCGGCCAGATAAAACCTCAGCAGAGCAGAGGTATCGAGCACAAAAGCGTCGGGTTGGGTCTGCGCTGATGCCTTCTGCGTTGAGGTCGTCATCGCTTCAGCGGCTGCGGTCGGCCTGAATGTCCGCCGCTAGGTCAGGAAAATGGCGCCCTGCCAGTCTTGAACGCCATTGCCGGGCTCTCTCCACCCCACCCACCTGGGCGTAGCGCACTTCCCGTTCAATCAGGAGCCTCACCTGCTCCTGCATGCTGCGGTGGTTGTTGGTGGCGAGTTGCCGCAGGGCCTCATAGGTCTGATCCGACAACCCACGTAAGCTGAGTGATGGCATCTTGCTTCGCCAAAAATGATCTCATTATGCTATCTCCTCCACCTGCATGCCCTGCCCCAATCGGGCCTGGCAGCAGAAGGGTCGGGGGCCAGGGTGCGGGTCGTGCGGGAAACCATGGCGCCAAGGGAGCTCTGCCCTGACGAGGGCATCGAAACACTCCACTCTGGCCTGATCAACTCTCCACAACGATCCAACCCGGCAGAAAGGAACACGGAGCCGGCAGAAAAGCGATCTCCTTGAGCTCCGTCATAGTGAGCAGGTTGCCCCCAGTACGCCGCCAGGACCTCAGAAATCAGCGATAGACCTCGCGGCGGTGGCCAATCCGCACCACCAGGATCACCAGCTCGCTGCGCTGCCACTCGTACACAACGCGATAGCTGCCAACCCGTAGCGGCCTCACACCTTCTTGTCAGCTGACCAACCTGCTGAGACTGAACAGCTAGAGCTTTCGCTGCTGAGCGCTTAATCCGTAGCGAGAAACGCATCTCGCACCTCAGACCAATCGAGCACCGGATCCGCGGGATCTTTCAGAGCTGCGACGCCAAACCGAAGGTCTTCGATGTCGTCGAGGTAAAACTCGATCGCCTGGCGGATGATGTCAGCCCGGCAACGGCTGAGCTGAGCCGCTGCTGCATCGAGCTCAGCCCCAAGCTCGTCAGGCAGTCGTGCGGTGACCTGAACCATGGAGCTCCTGACGAAGTCAGCAAGAAGTCAATAACATCAGCCTAACCAGGCTTGTGCGCTGCAGCGACGACAGCTGGATTGCTCCATCCAGTGACGCATCAGCTCAACATCAGCTCCCATTAGGGCATCCAAGCTGCGTACCACACGCAGAAACAGCAGACCCAGCTGGCCCTCCTTACTGCTCGGCTCCAGCCCGCTGCGCTCAAGGCTGGTGCGATGCCTCCCCACAATGTCGCCCAGCGCGTCTTTCGAAAACCCCAGCTCTGCAGCGGCCTTCAGGCAGGCATCGGCCACGAGCCGGGCATCGGATGGGGGCGCCTCAAGCGAGCTCGCAGAAAGCACAGCCACAGCAGCATCGAAGCAGATGCTCAGATTTAAGAGATATTCGAGCAAATGCCCTGCAGCTGGGGGCTGGATTACTTGGGCTCGGCAGGAGGCCAAGCCCGTCATCCTCTGGAGCTGATCAACCCCAAAGCAGCACACCCAGTTGCGAGCGGGTGGCGTTGCAGGGAGCTTCAGGTGTTGGTGAGCAGCCAGGAGTGGAAGTCCACCCGGGCCAGATCAAGAAACAGTTAGTCGTTGGAGGCGCGCAGCCAGCTCAGACAGCCGCATCGACACCGCCTTCGGCAAGGTGAGTTTCTGCGGGTGGATTAAAAGCGCGCCACTTGAAAGCCCATGCTGGCGGCAGCGTTGGCCATCACCCTATCGGCCGTGGCCAGAACAGACACACCCAGATCGGCAGCCACTGTGAGATGAAGCGCATCGAGGGTGCGCAGTGGATGATCTGGATAACGCGCGATCAAGTTTGTTGCTTCGGCAAATCGTGCATCACCCACCGGGACCTGCAGCAACCAGCCACGATCGATGTCGCTGAGGAGGGCCGCGAATAGCAACGACTCCAGCTCAACCGAAAGATCGCCCATGCGGCGCCGGCGGCTCAGCAACGAGCGCATCTCCATCACGGTGAGGCTGCTGATCACAGCCGACCCGAGTCTCTGCAGAAAATCAACAAACGACTCAGACCCAACTTCGTTCATGTACCACTTCGCCAGCGCGCTGGTATCGAGATAGGCGCGTTGCTCAACGCCCATCGCGCTCGTCGCGGATCAGATCAGCCGAGCTGGATCCAAGCAGCGGCATCCGCTGGCGCAGCTCGGCATGGTCGGGACGCCGGCGTTGCGGAACCATCGGCAGCACCCGGGCGATCGGCTCTCCTCGCCGGCTGATCAGCAACTCACCCTCTGCAGCAACCAGCTCCGCTAGCTGACCGAGGCTGGCTCGCATCTCTCGGATGTTGAGCTCCTTCACGACTGGGCCTCTATGTGCTGCAATTTTAGCGACTGGAGCACATGCATCACCTGTCGTTACAACCGCACCAGCTGCTGGGCCAGCTCCTCGCGAAACAGCGCCACCGTGCTCGCCAGGCCTTCTGCCAGCGGGATCCGGGCATGCCAGCCCAACGCCGCCAGGCGGCTCACATCCAGCTGTTTCTTCGGGGTGCCATCGGGCTTGTTTGTAGCCCACTCGATCGTGCCTTGGTAGCCCGTGGCGCTGGCCACATTCCAATAGGTGAGCTCACCAGGAGCTGGACTCCAATGCTCGAGAACAAACACGCAGGCCTCACCGAGGTCGTCCACATGCAAAAACTCGCGCAGGGGTGAACCCGTGCCCCAGCAGGTCACTCTCGGAGCCTTGGCTTCCGCGGCCTCATGGAAGCGGCGGATTAGCGCCGGCAGCACGTGGCTGTGGGTGGGGTGGTAGTTATCGCCAGGTCCATAGAGGTTGGTGGGCAACTGCTACGCAGAAGGCTGCGCCTACAGGCTGATTGCATCAAAGCCGTGCTGGATGCGCAGCGCTTCGCACAGCTTGATTCCGGCGATTTTGGCGATCGCGTACCACTCATTCGTGGGCTCCAGAGCTCCGGTGAGCAGCGCTTCTTCCTTAATCGGCTGCTCAGCGAACTTCGGGTCAATGCAGCTGCTGCCCAGAAATAACAACCGCCGCACCCCAGAGCGCCAGGTCGTTTCGATCACATGGGACTGGATCTTGAGGTTCTCCAGCAGAAAGTCCGCCGGGTCGCTGCTGTTGGCCTGGATACCGCCCACCTTGGCGGCGGCGAGCACCACCACCGAAGGTTTGTGCTTCGCGAACCAGGCTTCCACGGCGGAGCCGTCAAGCAAATCGAGTTCAGATCGGCTGGCGGTGAGCAGTTGGTGGTAGCCGGTGCGCTCGAGGGCGCGGCAGATCGCGCTGCCGGCCATGCCGCGGTGGCCGGCCACGACAATGCGGTCGGCGGGGGAGATCAGGGGGGCATGGCACAGATCTCATTCATGGAGAAGCCGATCAGGCGCGATGCAACGAGACGTCGTAACCCGGCCAGTGCCGATCCGACGACACGGCCATCAGACCCTCCACACGAGCCTGCGCAATCAACAGGCGGTCGAACGGATCCTGATGCAGCAACGGGAGCTGCGCTGTTTCAACCACATGCCCGTCAAGCACAGACAGAAGGGTGGCACCTCCAACTTGCCCAGACGGTGCTTGATGGCCACCTCCCAGATGCTGGCAACGGACACCACGCATGGGCTTACACACAACAGCCCTCGGGTATCGATGCGCAGCCTTGGATCATCGAGGAGCCACCAGAGCATTACCTGGGTGTCGAGCAACAGGCGCATCAGGTGTTGAACAGCTGAGCCACCTGCTCATCCACAGCTTCGCTAAAAGCCGCATCCACACGCGTCGCAAGCCCATCGGGCAAGGCCGCTGCCAGAGCTCCAGGCCGCTGCAAACCCTCCGCAGCAGCACACGGAACCAACCTCACTTGGGGGTTTCCATGGCTGGAAATGATCACCTCCTCACCGGCCAGGGCCGCCTTGACGAGGCGCGACAACTGGCTCTTGGCATTGAGCATGTTGACCTGCACGAGCATCAACCGCAAGCTTGGCCAGCTTAGCCAGGCTTGTGCCCTGCGGCGACGACAGCTGGGTTCGTCGGCGGGTTCTCCATCGAGCCCACCACCTGGAAGCCCTTGCGTTTGAGGTAGGCCTCTTTCTTCGCGTCGTCTCGGTCTACGGCCACCATCTCGGCCACGAGTTCTTCCAGGGTGGTGGTGGGCGTCCAGCCCAGCTTCTCTTTGGCCCTGGAGGGATCGTCCAGCAGGGTGTCCACTTCCGCCGGGCGGAAATAGCGCGGGTCGATGCGCACCACCACGGCGCCGGTGTCGGCGCGGGTGCCGGTTTCCTGGAGGCCCTCGCCCTGCCAATCGATGCCGCCCCAGCCGAGCTCGGAGGCCGCCAGTTCGATGAATCTCCGCACCGATTCCTGGCGGCCGGTGGCGATCACGAAGTCTTCTGGCTGCTCTTGCTGGAGCATGCGCCACTGCATCTCCACGTAGTCGCGGGCATGGCCCCAGTCGCGCAGTGAATCAAGGTTGCCCATGAACAGGCACTGCTCCAGCCCTGCATCGATCCGCGCCAGGCCACGGGGATCTTGCGGGTCACGAAGGTTTCGCCGCGGCGTGGGCTCTCGTGGTTGAAGAGGATGCCGTTGCAGGCAACCACGCCGTAGGGACTGCGCGGGTAGAAGGGGGTGGACTCCTTCTGGGGCACCTCCTGCACCAAGCCGTAGAGCTCACTGGTGCTGGCCTGGTAGATACGGGTTTTTGCTGTGAGCCCAAGCATCCGCACCGCTTCGAGAATGCGGAGAGTTCCGAGGGCGTCAGAATTGGCGCTGTATTCCGGCGCCTCGTAGCCGCCAGGCTTCTGCGAAGCAGTAGCTCAACGCCACGTGGCTCTGGGCGCCGAGGTTGTCAATCACATCAGGCTTGCACGTTCTGGAGGAACCGGATCAGGTTGGTGCTGTCGGTGAGGTCGCCGTAGTGGAGCACGAGGCGCGGTGGCTGTCCCTCATGACCAACATCGTGCGGGTCTTGGTAGAGGTGATCGATCCGGGTGGTGTTGTTTGCGAAGCGGGCCGGAGGCTCTAGCTGCTCGCCCGGCGCTTGATGCCGTGCACCACGTAGCCCTTCTCGAGCAGAAGCTCCGCCAGGTAACTGCCGTCCTGGCCGGTGATGCCGGTGATCAGGGCGGTTTTGGCGGAAGAGTTCGTAGTGGCGGAGGTGGTATCAGCGCTCATTGGGGAAACAGAAAAGACAAGCAGACATGCCAGCCCTGCCTGCAGCCAGCTCAGAACGGGAGGCCATGAACCAGCTGCCGATGGAACGTTCACACAGCCCAGATTTCAGCCAGTTGCAACCTCAAGCCGGGGAAATCGGCAGACGCGGTGAGCACCGTTGGATTCTCAAGCCGCTGCGGATCGCCGGCCGCAGACCACACCTCAACCGCGCGCTCTTCAGGCAGGAACAACCAGCCCAGGCAGGCACCGTTGCGCTGGTAAGCCGCCATCTTCTCGCGTAAGGCGCGCACGCCGCGTGGCCCCTCGTCGCTGGGACTGGCCAGCTCCACCACCAGGTCTGGGCAGAGGGGGGCGAAGCGTCGACGCTCATCGGCGCTGAGGGCCTGCCAGCGATCCAGGCATACCAACGAGGCGTCGGGGCTGACCACCGACCTGTCGGGGAGCTTGAATCCGCCTGAACTCTCAAACACCTTCCAGCGGCCACTTGTTTTGGCGTACTGCAGGAGCTGAAACAGGACCTCACTGTTGCGTCCGCTGGTTTCACTGCCCGTGGGCGTCATCGCAACGACACGGCCATCCGCGGCCAACTCAAGCACGGCCTCACGGTTCTCGGCGCACACCAGCTCGAATTGCTCAGGCGTGAGACGCAGCCCTGAAGGAAACCTCAGCGGCAGTACATCCGGAGTCGGACTGGGGGTGAACGTCATCGTTGATGGCCTGCACCACATTGACGCTAGCTGGAAATCAGGGTGCGGAGGCAGGCGATCGGTGGCAACGGCCAGGGCTGTGGCAAGCCGATTGGACACACCAAGTCTGCGATGGGTTCAGCGAACGGGAGCATGGCTCAACCGTCTCACGGATAACCAGTAGAAGGATTCTCTCACGACGACGCCATGCAGCGCATAGGGCCGATCGATCAAGCGACTCCTCGCTCAACCGACTCGTTCAACCACCAAAAAAGCCGCGACGCCAGGCATGCCCCTTCTCCGACCAGGGCCACCAGGTGGCGCACAGATCCCGCGACACCGCACGCAAGTCTCGGGCTGACACCGAATAATCCAAATCAGCCGCCAGGGCCGTGATCTGCTCCGGCGTTGTGGCTTCCGACACACGCTGCTGATGTTCAGGCGAACGTTCCAGTGCGTCGACGAACGTTTCGAGAGCTGAGGTCATAAAAAAAATCCACTCAAGCGTTCTCAGTATATTCTCACTCCCCTTTCAGAAAAGGAGGTGTTGCTACCACAAATCCCGCCGGCTCAGTTCGTGGTGTCGTTCACCAGGCGCAGCAGGGTCCAGATCGTGACCAAGCCGCTCACCGGTTGGCTCACGGCATTGATCGCATCGCTCGCCTGGGCGAGGCCGCTGCGATTCACCTTCACCGTGTCGCCATCACGCAAGGGTGGGTTTTTGTCATTCGAAGCTCCTTGACTCAAATCAATCGCAAAACGCTCCAGGGTGGCTGAACCGTTGCGATTGATCCGCACCAGCTCCACGTTGCCCTTGTTCGCCCGCCAGGCCCTGGGGCCACCAGCCGCCAACACCGCCTGCACCAACGGCGTGTTCGCCTGTAACTGCAACCGTCCCGGGGTTTCCACTTCGCCGATCACATTCACGTTGATCACCTGCGGCGAGAGGTTCACCGTCGCCAGTTCAATCGCTTCCTCCGGCGTCTCTTCGACCCGTGCCAGGCGAATGGTGTCGCCATCAAACAGAAAGGGGTTCTGGGTCTGGTTGCCCTCCAGGATCAGATCAAGCAGGTTGAGTTTGGCCTGCTTGTAGCGCACCGGTTGATCGCTGCCCGGCAGTCGCCGCTGCAGCACCACATCGCGCAGATTCGCCTTCTGGGTGATCCCCCCCGCCTTCTGAATCGCATCCACCACCGTGGGCAAGCCGCTGATGCTGGTGGTGGGGCCGCCCTCGGTTTGCACCGTCTCACTCACAGTGAGGGAATAAATCCCGGGCAGCTCCACCTGACCCACCAGCGCTACCCGAATCGGCCGCGGTCGCACCACCCGCAGCTGCAGATCCGGGCGCAACAATTGCTGCCCCATCAAGGTTTGCACCCACGCCGTGGCCTGCTGCAGGGTCAGCCCGCTGAGGCGCACGCTGCCGATCAGGGGCAAGGGCACTGACCCATCATTGAGCACCTCCAGTTGCCCCGACAACTCCGGCGCATCAAACAGCTTGAGGTCGAGCACATCGCCGGGGCCGATGATGTAAGCGTCGCCCTGCAACACCAGATCGCTGCGGTTCATGCCGCTCTGGTCCTGGGTCGCTGGCGCCACGATCGGCGCCTCCAACGACGGCGCTGCAGCCACACCGCTGACCAAAACGGGCTGACTGGCCAGCCATGACGCCAAGGCAAGTGTGCGCAACCGGGTCATGGGGAGAAGCGTGCTGAAGGGTCGTGATAGCGGATGCAGTGTCCCATGACAGATCGAAACGGGTTGCACCCGGGGCTTAAATAGTGCATCTCCTCAGTTGCGGCAATGTCGAATCTCGTTGCCAGCCCTGGCCAGAGCCCGGATTTCAATCCCCAGGGCATCCAGACCGTTCAGGTGCGCGACCTCGGGCAGGTGCCACCTGGGGTGAGCAGCGGTGATGACGAGATCAACCTGCGCGAGCTCTTGCGTGCCCTGAGGCGCCGCAAAAAACTGGTGGGTGTTACCGCACTGGTGGTTTTTTCGATTTCCGCACTTATCACAATTCGTGAACGAGTCATCAACCCTACCTATGTGGGTTCCTTCGCTCTGCTGATTACCGATCCGATCAGCGAAGAGGGGAGAGGCCGTCTTCCCGCTAACAATGACATGTTCGAGCAGTTGGCTCGCAACACGACCAGCAATGACATTGCCACCTTGATTGAGGTGTTGAGGAGTCCTCTGCTGTTAAGCCCGATCGCCAAACGCTTCGGCCTCAGCACCAACGGGCTCGCCGGAAAGATCACGATCATCGGAGGAAACAATCCCCGCGAAGCTGAGGGAATCCTCAAAGTGAGGCTCACGGGAAAGGATCCCGTTGAAGATCAACGGCTTTTATCGGCCCTCAGTGAAACCTATCTCCAGGCCGCCCTGCAGCAACGGCAGCAACGCCTGGCCGATGGCCTCGCTTTCCTGAACAAACAAGCGCCGGCGCTGCAGGCCAAAACCGATCAGATCCAGTCTGAAGTGGCCGCCTTCCGGCGCCAGCATTCCCTGCTCGAGCCCTCCACTGAAGGGGGAGCGCTGAAGGAACGCGAAGCGGGCATGGCCGCTCAGGTGCTCGATCTGCAGGCCGGACGCAACCGCCTGCTCAAGGTGCGCCAGGAAATCGCCAACGGCACCCTCACCGCCCGCGGCTTCCAGGAAGCGATCGGTGGCCTTGGTAACGGCACAACCGCCAGCGGCAGCGTTCAAGGCCTCACCATCAGCGATGTGGACCAGAGCCTGTTGCAACAACTGCTCAAGGTGGAAACAGAGCTGGCGGAAGCTCGCTCCAAATACAACCCTGACTCCTCCATGGTGCAAGGCCTGGAGGCACGGCTCAATCAGCTGAAACCGCTGCTCCGCAAGAACCAATTGGAAGCGGTGGATGCCGCGCTCAGCCTCAATGCCGGCCGCCTCGCCACAGCGAAGGCCCAGGAGCAGGAACTCAATGCCCAGTTCCTCAAACAACCGGCGTTGATCAAGCAATACGAAGCCCTGCAGACGCGGCTCACGATTGCGCAGGAGAACCTGGCCGGCCTCGTGAGCGCTCGTGAGAATTTCCAACTGGAAATCGCCCAGCGCAGCGTGCCCTGGCGGGTGATTGATCCACCGGAAATCAATCCCAATCCGATCAAACCCTCGGTGCCGCGCAACCTCGCCCTGGGCGCCGTGTTGGGGCTGGTGGCCGGCGCTGGCGCCGGCTTGCTGCGCGATCGCATGGATCATGTGTTCCACCATGCCGGTGAAGTGAAGGATGAGCTGGGCTTGCCCCTACTGGGCCACGTTCCTTATGTGAGTTTTTTCCAGGGGGTGCGAGAAAACAAGCGCTTCATGCTCAAGGAGCTCGACACTCAGACCCTGCCGGTGAGCGATCCCCAGCAGAAACAGGAGGCCCGTTACCAACGCTTCTTCTATCAAGAGGCCTTCCGCAACCTATTCACGTCGCTGCGCTTCCTCAACAGCGACCGGCCGCTGCTCTCGATCGCCCTCACCAGCTCCCTGCCGTCGGAAGGCAAATCACTGGTGATCAGCCTGCTGGCGAAAACCCTTTCGGAAATGGACCAACGGGTGCTGCTGATTGATGCCGACATGCGCAAACCGCAGTTGCACACCCGCTTGGGGCTCAACAACCTGCGCGGACTGTCCAATCTGCTCAGCGATGAAGCGCCCGCCTGGCGCAACGCTCTGCAACAGGTGGAGGGCTATGAGGGATGGTCGGTGATCACCGCCGGGCGCCGTCCCCCGGATCCCGCCCGGCTGCTCAGTTCCGGGCGCATGCACCAACTGGTGCAGGACCTCGAAGCGAGTGGCGACTTTGATCTGATCCTGTTCGATACGCCACCGGTGCTCGGCCTCGCCGATGCCTCCCTGGTGGCCGAACACTGCGATGGTCTGATGTTGCTGGTGAGCCTGGATCGCGTCGATCGCGGCCTGCCCCGGGAAGCGGTGAACCGCATCCGCAGCAGCGGTGCCCCCCTGCTGGGCATCGTCACCAATGCGATCAAACCGGAGCGGCAGGGTGCCTCGGCCTACGGCTACGGCCAATACGGCTACGGAAAATATGGCTATGGCTATGGCTATGGCTATGGCAGCTACGGCTATGCCGCCTACGACCCTGCAGCGGCCTACGCCCATTACGCCGAAGCGGAGCCTGAGGGCGGCGACGCTGCGGGAGCATCATCCCGTCAGCAACGACGGGTGACAGCGGCCCCGAAAGCCCCCAGCAGCCTGCGCGAGCGGGTTGCTCAGCGCCGGCGCCAGCTGATGCGTTGGCTCGACAGCTGATGGTGGCGCCGATCACAGCCCTATCGCCCCGTCGCTTCCGGATCGACTGGGTGCTCGTCAATGCACTGGCGGTGGGTCCGGCACCGCGGGCTGAGCAGCATCTGCAACGCCTGCACGACGCCGGCATCCGCGCTGTGTTCAGTCTCTGCAGCAACGAGGAAGCCCCAGCCCCAGCCGGTCTGGAGGAGCGCTTTTGCTGCAAGCGCCTGGTGCTGCCGGATCACCGCAGTGCAGACGTGCTCGAACTGGGGCAGCTGGAGGACGCGCTTCAGCAGCTGGCGGCGCTGCGCCAGGTGGGACCAGTGTTTGTGCATTGCGTGGCAGCCATGGAGCGTTCGCCGCTGGTGTGCATGGCCTGGTTGGTGCAAACCCAGGCACTCTCCCCCACCGAGGCGCTCGACTATCTGATGCAGGTGCACCCCGGCACCAACCCACTGCCGCGCCAGCTGGCGTTGTTGCGGCAACTCAACCACGTGGGAGTGGCAGCATGACCCGCAGCTGGCTTGCAGCCCTGCTGTTGCTCACCGCCAGCGGCACCGCCGCTTCGGCGCAGGAGCTGCAGTGGCAACCGATCCCCCCCCTGCCGGCGTTGCCGGAGAACAACGCGGCCAACACCGTTGTTGCGAAGCCGCTCCTGTGGGAACCCGTGCCCGCGGCAACCGAACCGCCTACGTCGACGTTGACGTCGACCACACCACTGCCGCCTCCGACCACGCTCGTGTGGGAGCCGGTAACCCCGAGCGACAGCACACCCAGCAGCACCTCGATTGCGGTGATGCCGGAAGCGAACCCAACCATCAGCGCCAGGGGGTGGCTGGTTTGGGAACCGGTGGACAGCGACAGCGTGATCGTGGCGGAGGAGAACCCTCAAATGGTGATCCAAAACGCGACTGAAGCCATTCAGATCGCACGGCGCGCTTTCGCTGAAGCCTCTCCCACTTACTCCAGCTCGAGAGCGTTGTGGCGCAATGAGCGATGGCTACCACAAATCAGTTATCTCGTCCCAAACGGATATGGCCCCTATGGCGTCATGTTTGACGTCAGCGTGACCGGAACCGATTGCAACCTGGGGAAAGGACCTTGTGAAGCGTTTACCACCTTTGATGACTGGCAAAAATCACTCGATACTCAGGCCAACGGAAGCACCTATTTCAATCTAGGATTTGGCGACACCCAAACCTGGGGTGGATTGTTCATAACAACCAGTGCTGAAACCATTTCGGGCGCCATTGGAAGTGGTGATGGGCCTCTCGTCGACAGCAACCGCATCCTTCAAGGTGTCCAGACAGGTCTACATTATTCCAAAGCCATTGGTCCAGACACGTCCTTCCGAACAGGGGTCGAGAATCTGATCACCTGGGACAGCCAGGATTTCACCTTTTCAGACATGACCCGCAATTTTTACTTTGTGGGCAGTCAACGCCTCAGACTTAAGCCTCCTGAAAACGCAAGCCCATGGTTTCGCAATCTCTACCTCACGGCAGGGGTCGGCAACGGCGAATTCAAACCAATCGAACAAACCTTCCAAGACCAAACTCAGGCCCTGAGAGATGCAGGTTGTGCAACCTATGGATTCACTCCAACCAATCCCTGCAGTAACGAACGCTTCAAGCGAGCACTAAGAACAGGCAGCGACTATGGACAAATTAATCCCATAGCCTCCATTGCCATCGAAGCCTTGGATGGCCTACACATCATCGGTGAATGGAGCGGCCGCAATCTCAACGCAGGTATCAGTTGGAGGCCATTCAACGAAATCGGTCTGGTCATCACCCCCATGATTGAGAGCATTGTGAGCAATTGCGAATATCCTGGCTGCCGCGTTACGCCAATTGATGGCTATCCAGAGCGCGTACCACTCCCCGATGCCGTTTTGACAGAACGGGTACGGCTGAGTCTGCAGGCGTCGCTGCAAATCAAATTCTGATTGCACACAAGCTTTCCAGCAATAGTTTTCAATCGACTATGAGGCGCTCACTCAAGATCGGCCTTGTCTCTTTTGCCTGGGGCGATGAGCATCGCGGTGGCCTGGAAACCCATGTTCACGGAATCGCCCATGACTTACGCGCCATTGGCCATCAGGTTTTTGTGCATTGCGTGAATACCACGGGATCGGGCGAACGCTTTGCCACGCGTGGCTGGATGGACAATGGCATTCAGATACAGGAAATGAATTACTGCTATGAAGACACCAAATGCCTCATGGACTTTCAGCGCGTGCCACAAGCTGAAGTCATCCTCGAACACTGGGTCAATCACTATCAACTCGACCTTCTTGACTTCCACCACAATTTATTTTTTGGCATCCGATCCATTGCCACTCTCAGCAAATCACTTCCCTGCGTAGCAACCTTGCACGACTACTGGACGCTCGACCCTCGCGGGCAACTCTTCAGCAATCAAAATACCATCATCGCCCCAGACGATCACGAAGCCTGGGAACAAAACGCTTTACAGACCTGGCCTTATCAAACAGCCAAAAGCCTCGAGTCATCAGAATACTATCAGTCTCACCATAACCATTCAAATCTTAGGTCATCACGACCGCTATCTCTCAAAACAGCCTGGACGCAGTACAGCGATCACTGCCTAAAGCATGCAGCAGCAGTGATTTCGCCATCTCGACAAGCCGCTGACATTCACCAGCAACACGGAATCACCGGCCCAATTCAAACCATTGAAAATGGGCTCAACCTCGTCTTTGCACGAGAAAGCCTCAGCAGAGAGAAGCAAAGCTCAGCACCCGCAACCCATAACAAAATACGCATCGCCATCCTCGGAACGATTGCACCGCACAAAGGCCAGCTTCTCTTCTGCCAAGCTTGTCTTCAGTCAGACCTGCACACTATCGTTTCAATTCAGCTGCATGGCCCCTGTCCAACCAGCTACCACGGCAATCAATCGAGCCAGCTAGCGATCAAACACATCAGCCAAGATCACCCCGACGTCGTCACACTGCAAGGGCCTTACGACAGAGCCGATCTGCCCTTCATCTTTTCACAGACAGATCTCGTGGCGATGCCATCGTTGTGGCATGAAGTGTACGGATTTGTCGCCAGAGAAGCCCTGGCCTATGGTCTTCCGATCATCACAACCAATGCAGGTGGATTGTCAGCTCTAGAGGGCCAAGAAGGTGTTTTCACCTTACCGATGATGGAGCCCAATCGATGGAGCGACATCCTCAGCCTGGGATTCAGTGAAGGTCCGCTGTATCGCTGGGTCTATCGGAGACGTCAACATCGTCCTGTTCCATCCGATCACCTGCGTGATGTGGAGGCCTGCGCGAGTGATCTTTCCAGGATTTATCACTCGGTGATCGAGACCTCAAGCCATCAGTCAACGCAAACCGCCATCCCCAACGGTCGGCCATCAACGTGATTCGGTTCCATCTGTTGCGGCCACCAGGGGCTACCGCTGCGTAAGCGGCCGGGCCAGCGACCTTGGAGCCGTTGGAGGGCCTGGTGAGCCGTACGGCTGGCCTGGGCATCGCGGCTCTGGCTTTCGTGGTGGATCAATACCGCCTCAGGGGGGATCACATGGCGGTAGCCCAAGGAGCCCAGCCGCAGACACAGATCCACATCGTTGAATTCCACCGGGAGTCCTTCATCGAAACCACCGAGCTGTATCAAAAGCTCCCGGCGCAGCATCAGGCACGCCCCGGTGACCGCACCCCAACCCGTGAGCAGGCCGCTGCGGCCGCGATGCACGCCATGGCTGAGGGGAAGATGGCGATAGGCATGGTCGGCACCACCATGGACGCCCAGAACCACGCCACCGTGCTGCAAGGTGCCATCGGGATACAACAGATTGGCGCCGACGCAACCCACCACCGGACGCAGCGCCTGGGCCACCATCGCCTCCAGCCAACCGGATTGCCGCGCCTCAATGTCGTTGTTGAGGCAGAGCAACACCTCACCACGAGCCCGCGCTGCCGCTTGATTGTTGAGCTGGCTCCAATTGAACGGCTGCTCCAGCCGCACCGTGGTCATCGCGTCACCCAACCGTTGCTGCCAGCGACAAAGCAGCTCCGTGGTGGCCTGCTCCACCGAGCCGTTGTCGATCAGCACCAACGCGAGATCGATCCCCTGGGCCCGCGCCGCCTCCGTGCTGTCCCAGACGCTCTGCAAACACACCTGCAACAGATCGGCGCGATCGCGGGTGGGAATGAGCAGCGAGCAGCCAACGCGCTTCGGCAGGGCCCAGTGCAGCTGAAAACAGCCGGGGCGCTGGGGCAAAGGCGTCACCGCCTGCACCGCTTCGCCCTGCGCCTGCAGATGGGCGAACAGGGCCGCAGCCTCAGCTTCCAACTGAGAGTCTTGATCGGCTCTGCCCTGAGGGCCGCCGCTCGCCATCCCCTGATGGCTGAGCAGCAACGGGCAGGGCTCGATCCGCGGGCTGCGCTCCAACGCCGCCAGCTGCCAGCGGAAGCGGCCCGCCGGATCCGTTGGCGGCAAGGGCAGCGTCTGATGACGCAGCCAACTCAGGCGCCACACGCTCAAGCCACCAAGCCAGGGACTGCTCCAGAAGCTCTCCGGCACCCAACCCGGCTTGAACCAGGGATCGCAGCGCCGGCCGTCAGGCTCAAACCGATCTTCATCGGCATACATCACATCCGGCAACGCCCAGCAGCCCCGCTGGCGTGGGCTCAAATCCGCCACTGCCTGGCCGGCCTGTTGCCAGGGCAAGGCCTGCGCCAACCACCCCTCCAACGCCTGGAGCGCCCCCGGCCGCAACTGGGTCTGCGGGCCGAGCAACACCAACCAGCCCTCCACAGGCCAAGGCGAGGCTCCCAGCGGTGCTCGGCGCGGCTGCAAGGACGCCGAACCATGCAAAGCCCGCCACTGGCCCTGGCCATCCAACGTCCAAAACTGTTGCGTGAGGGGCGTGAACGGATCGGGCAGGCGGGGTTCGTGGTGCCGAATCCAATGCTGGTAGCTGTCGCCCGCCACAACTCCAGCGCTGCGCGCCTGCTGCAGTTGGTGAGCGATCCAGCCCTCCGCCGGCAGCGCATGCAACGCCCAGGCAAACGCCTCGGCCGCCTCCGGCCAGCGCTGCTGCTCCATCAACAGTTCACCAGCAGCAAACCAGTTCCAACCCAGCCAGGGATCGAGCGCACAACTGCGCTGCTGAGCCGCCAGAGCCTGGTGGGGTTCACCGACAGCGCGCAGGCTCTTGCCCAGCAGGTGATGGCCACTGGCATGGTCGGGCTGCAACGCCAACAACCGACGCAGCAAAGCCTCTGCCCGCCCCCACGAGGCCTGCTCCACCGCGGTGGCCGCCTGGGCGTAGAGCTCCTGGCCATTGAGATTGGCGCTCACGGCCGCAACAACTCGCGATACAGCAGCGCGGCCTGGCGGTAGTCGCCCTCAGCCTCCAGGGTTTCCGCCAGAACCTCAGCAATCGCGCGGTTGGCGGGATGCAAGCGGCGCAGATCCTGCAGAAAAGCCAGAGCTTCCTGGCGAGCGTGATCGCCCGGGGGTTGCGCCAAGCCGACCCGGCACCAACCCAACCAGCGGTCGCTGGGCACCGCCTCCGGCTCCAGCTGCAACCACTGCCGGCGCAACTGCAGGGCCAGAAGCGGTTGCTCCAGCTGACTCGCCGCCGTGGCGAAATTGCGCAGCAGCGCGGCCCGTTGATCGGGCTCCAACACCGCCAAACCTCGTTGATGCAGGGGTTGCAACAGAGCGGCTGCCTGGCTGGCCTGGCCTGCCGCCAACAGGGCCGCCGCCAGGTTGATCCCATGCTCGGGCGCCTGGCCAGCGGCGGCGTAGGCCGCTTCAAAACTGGCGATCGCCTCAGCGACGCGACCACAGAGCATCAGCGCCTTGCCCTCGAGGCTGCGACCTCTGGCGGGCAGGAGTTCCGGCTCTGGCACCAGCTCGCGCAAGCCCGCCAACACCTGCTGGGCGCTCTGCGGCGTCAGCTCCTCCGCCAGTTCGGCGATGCGCTCGTCAAGGCCGCTGCCACTGCCCACGCGCAACAGGGCCGCTTCGGTGATCAGGCCTTCGATCTGCTCCTCGCGGCTGTCCAACAGACGCTGCTGTTGCTGCTGCTCAGGCAACAGCTGTCGCAACTGGTCCCGTTCCTCCATCAGCATCGCCAGGGCCTGGCGATAAAACGGCACTGCCAGTTCGATTGCCCCGCGGGCATTCATCGATTCCGCCAGCTCGTAGTAGCGATCGGCCATGGGCAGCTCGTTCGGCAACGCCTCCTCACTGGGCCTGGCTTGGCTGGGCTTGGCTTGGCTGGGCTTGGCTTGGCTTGGCTTGGCTTGGCTTGACTTGGCGTTGCGCTTGGAGCTGCGTTTGCTGCCCCCGCCGCTTGCGTTGCCCGACGTGGAGCCTTTGCTGGCGCGCGGCATGACCCTGTGCAGATCGCAGCACAAGTCTGTCATCGGATGACAGCATCAAGCCCCTGAGTCTTCGGTTGCCGCCGTGGCCTTCGCTCCCCCCATCAGTGTGGTGATGCCGATGCGCAATGCCGCCCCCTGGCTGCCCCCCCTACTGGCGGCCCTGGTGCGCGAATGGCACACCGGGTTCGACCTGATTGCCATCGATGACGCCAGCAGCGATGGCAGCGACGCTCTGCTGCAGCGGCTCTGCGCCCACTGGCCCCAGGAGCGCTGGCAGTTGATCCGCGCTGGTGGGTGCGGTGTCTCCGCGGCCCGCAATGCGGGCGTCGCCGCCAGCCGGGCCCCCTTGATCGCCTTTCTCGATGCCGATGATCGTCCACTGCCAGGGCGCCTGTCCTTGCCGCTGCAGGCCTTCGCTCGATATCCCCACCTGAGCCATGTGCATGGAGGGTGGTGGCGCTGTGATGACGCCGGGCGTCATCAACACACCGTGAGGCCCTGGCAGGAGGGGGCCGGTTTCAGCTGGCGCAGCTTCATGCAGCACAAGGCTGTGCTGCCCAGCGCCTGGACCGTGCGTCGCGACGCTTTGCTCGCCGTGGGCGGGTTTGATCCCCAGCTACGCCACTCGGAAGACGTGGATCTGCTCTTGCGTCTGGCGGCAGCCGGTCACGAGGGAGCCTGGATCGAGCAGGAGCTGGTGCGCTACCGCCTGCATGGCGCCAATGCCAGCGGCCGCACCAAGGCCCAGTTGCAGGGGTTGCTGGCGGTGATGGAGCGCCACCTGGAAGCAGTGGGGGCCAGCGAGCCAGGCTGGGCCCGCAGCCAGCGCTACGACACCACCACCTGGGCCAGCTGGCAAGCCTGGAGCGATGGCGCCCCAGATCTGGCTCTGCAGTTGCTGCAGCAGGCGTTGGAGGATTGCCCGTATCCCCTCCCGAGGCGACCGGTGCACTACCTGGAAGTATTCGCGCGCAGCTGCGCCCGCGTTGGCCAGCGCTTCGATGCCGAAGCACTGCAGGCCAGCCGCTTCTGGCGGCAAGCCCAGGAGCTGCTCTTGGCGCGATGACCGCAAGCAGCAGCTCCACCACCAACGCTCCAACCCTTCACGCCGAAGCGCTGGAAGCGCTGGATCGGGGGCGACCGCGCCGGGCCCTCAGCGCCTGGCACAGCCTGCTGCTGCAGGAGCGCCCTGCCGTGGAGGCCCACCTGGAGGCCGCCGCTGCCGGGCTGTGTCGCGATCCGATCGCGCCCCTGAGGCGCCAGGCGCTCGAACTGGCCAGGATGCTGCTGGCTGGCGATCCCGGCGAGGCGGGCGTCAGTCGTCTTGGCGCCCTGCTGCAGGGCTGGGGGGAGATCTGCCTGCCCGAGGTGCCCAGCCGAGCCCTGCAACATCTGGAGCGAGCCTGGGGCTGCGGTCGCCAGCAGCGCCTCGATGCCCAGCTGGCCGACTTATACGACCGGCTGGGGTACCACACCGGCGCCCAACTACTGGCCAAACCGACGGCACCACCGGAACCATGGCTGCAGCCCCCCTGCGCCGCCCAGGCCTGCCTCCCCTGCCAGAAGCAGGCGAACCCGGCGGATCCGCCGTTGCAGCTGACCCAACTGCCACGGGGGCGCATCTGGGTGCCCCGCCAGCGCAATCCCTGGCGACTCAGCCATGGCGTGGCGGTGCAGGACGCCTCAGGCCAATGGCTCACCCAACTCTGCCGCCATTATCCCTGGCCCTGGCCCGCCTGCCCGCATCGTCAGGCGCTGGAACATTTGACGATCGAGCATTTGCGTCAGGCCGAAAGGGATCGACCACCGGCCCAACATGCCGCAGGCCCTGTGCTGGCGGTGGCGGAGCTCTCGGCGGAACTGTTCTTCCACTGGCAGTTGGAACTGCTGCCGCGCCTCGGCCGCTGCTGGCAGGCCGCGCTGCAGCAGTGGCCCGATCTGCGCCTCTGGCACAACGGCGGTTCACCTGCCTACGTGCGCCAAGCGCTGCAACGCCTCGGCATCGGACCGGAACGGCTGCTGCCGGCCAGCGATCACCTCCAGGCAGAGCTGCTGCTCGTGCCCAGCTTCACCAGCCATTTCGGTCGACCCGCCAACGGCAATCTCACCTGGCTGGAGCAGTTCTGGGGGATCGAGCAGGGGAACGCTGACGCTGAAACAAGGCTGTGGCTGGGGCGCGGCACCAGCCAGCGCCGCCCGGCCCTGGCGGAACGCCTGTGGCAAAGCCAGCTCGGCATCCCCGCCCTCTCGCTTCGCAGCGTGCAGCAGCAGTTGCACCAGGTGGCGGCGGCCGGAACCCTGATCGCACCCCACGGTGCCGCCATGGCCAATCTGCTCGCTGCCCGGCCCGACACGGACGTGATCGAGCTGGTCAACCCCGCCTATGCACCCACTTATTTCGATCCGTTGATCCAGCGACGCCAGCTGCACCACCGTCGCCTTGAAGCCGCCGCAACACCGCTACCGCTGCAGGAATGGCTCTATGAGGGGCCAGGCTTGTATCCCATTGATCTGCGACCTGGCGCCAGTGAAGCGGCAGACACCTTGGCCGCACTGGACACGTCATCATGAGCGGTATGCGTGAGACCCTGCCAGCCGATCTGGATCAGGCCCTGATCGATCTGGAAGCTGACGCGCCCACACCCAGCGCCTTCGAACGGGTGGCCCGCTGGCGACGAGCCTGCGGCGACGCTGAATCAGCAGCCGAATGGCAAACCTGGAGCCTGCTGCCGCCCGAGCAGGCTGACCTCCGCACCGCCCTGGCCGAGTGCTGGCGGCGACTGGGACGGTTCGATCAAGCGGCCCGCTTGTTGAACGCACAGGCTCCGAGTTGGCACCAACTCGCCATGTTGCCTCAGGAGCAACTGCTGCTGGTGTCCAGCGAGCACTTGTTTGCCCATCCCGAGGACGAGCTGAACAGGATTCTGGCCTTCCTGCAACGACCGACAGACAACAGGGATCTGCTGCCCCACTGGCGCGCCTGCAGGGGATGCACAACCTCCATCAGACGCTCCCAGGCGATCTGCTGCAACGGATCCGGGACACGCTGGATCGGCACTGCCGAAAGAGTTGTGCAAGGATCAATCAAAAAAGAGTCCACCGCAACTGACTGACGAGGACGGCTGGGCTATTTTCGCTGGAAATTGGATCCCTAACACGTGTCCGCCTTTATCCCTCCCGTTCCCCCTGTCGCACCCGACAGTCCCGGCGCGGTGATCATCGAACCCATTGTACAGCGCAACGCTGTGGGCGAAACACCTGCGGCACCCATTGGCACAGGCCAGAAAGCCATTATCACAACGCCCGATTCCTCATCGGATAATCCCGTTGCGCTCAACATCACCGATAATGTATCCGATGGGTCCGTTGAAGTTGCCGCGGCGACTGAGCGTGCAAATGTCTATATCGTCGGAAACCAAGCGGCAGACAACGCAGCTCGAGTCGAAATCGGCCTTGGCACGGATGAAAACGGCGCTATCCAATCCAATGCCGGCTCTACCGTCCAGGTAGCCGATTACTATAAAGGCGAATTCATCGTCAACTACGACAACGCCATCCCGGTACCTGGAGTCAAAGTTGACCTCAACACACAGACGGTTGGCAATTCAACCGCTGATTTTCGAGATACTTCTCAAGGAACGATCGCGCAGAATGCTCCCGGCAACTTGACTCCTGACGCCCCAAACGCTCCTGATTTTTACATCAAAACCGGAGCCGCCAACGACGAAATCAAAGGTTCCGCCGCCAACGACTTCATTCGTGCAGGCGCAGGCGACGACATCGTGAATGGCGGCGAAGGGAATGACATCATTCGTGCAGGAGCAGGCAGCGACGAGGTGACACTTGGCCCCGGAGCTGACTCCTACTATCTGACGTTTGACCAGTTCCTGACTCCAGACGGTGCGGCTACCAACACAACAGATATTATTACAGACTTCAATCCAGCTGAAGACAGCATTCAACTTGCGGCCAGCCTTGATGTGGAAACAACCATCACGGGCTTGGGCAGCAGTGAGGTAACCATCACTTACAACACTAGCGACCCGGTGAGCACTCTGTTACTGGTCAGCCAAAATGGGGAAGTGATCAACGAAGTTCAGTTTGTTTGAGTTGTACTTCGCCTGACTTCATCTCTGTCCCGCTGTGGGTGCTCGGCATGCACCGCAGTGGGACATCTTTTTGTGTGCGGGCGCTCGAACGTCACGGCGTGCAGTTGCCCCCCAATCTGCTACCGCCCGCCGCCGACAATCCCGACGGCTTTCAGGAATCCGCCGATCTGGTGGCCCTCAACGACGCCTGGCTGGCGGCGATGGGCTGCCAGTGGGATGGCAGCTGGCCCCTCGCGATCACCGAAGCCAACGACGCTGGCCTGCAGACCGGCTTAGCGCGGGAAACGCGCCGCCTGCTGGAGAACTGGTGCGCAGCCGCGACCCCGTCTCCCGGCGTCACGGCCCGACCAGCCCTTGCCCTCAAGGATCCGCGCCTCTGCCGCACCTTGCCCCTGGTGTCGGCCGCGCTGGGGCCCCACTGGCTCCACCACGGGATTGCCATCGTGCGTGATCCCGCCGCCGTGGTCGCTTCGATCGGCTACCGCGACGACATGCCGCCCCTGAAGGCCCTTGCCCTCTGGCTGCGATACAACCTCGATCTGGTGCAGTGCCGTCAACGTCATCCCCGCGTGGGGCATTGGCCCCTGCTCAACTTTGAGCGCCTGATCGCTGATCCAGACGCCGAATTGCAACCGGCCCTGGCGGTGTTGCAGGCTTCCGGCCTGCAGCTTGCGTCCACACCGAATCGGCCGCCGGCATGCCGTCGCTTGCCCCAGCCACCCTCCAACCTGGAAGGGGTGCCCCAGGCCTGGCTTGACCTGGCCCGTCGCTTCCATGCCGCCCTCGGTGCCGCCGCCTGCCTGGCCGCCGTGCCCGATGCTGTGCTGGCGGAGGTGAGCGATCTCCTCGATCACACCCCAGCGCTGAGCCAACAGCTGCTCGCCCTGGAGGCGCGGCGCCGCGACCATCTGGGGCGCATGCTGGCGCAGGAACGCCGAGGACTGGCCGAGGCTGGCCTGCTTGGTTCCGCTGATCTGAAAGCTCTCGAGCAACGCCGCACAGACGCACGCAGCACAGAGCCGGCCTATGTGCGCCTCAATCAGGTGTGCATCGACCTGCGCGGCCGCAATGACCGCCGCTCGCTCAAACAGTTGCTGCGGCCCCAGGGGCCCAGCGGTCTGCGCCCCCTCGCCCTCGACCAGCTCGATCTGCTGATCGGCCATGGCGAGCGCATCGGGCTGCTCGGCCACAACGGCAGCGGCAAAACCACCCTGCTGCGTTTGCTCGGGGGCATCTACAGCCCCACCGCCGGGACAATCCAGCGGGATGGGCCGCCACTGGCGCCGGTGATCGAGCAATCGCTGGGCTTCTCGCAGGAACTCACCGGCCTGCAATTGGCCCGCTTCAGCCACCGCCTCTATCGCGCCGCCAGCCAGAGCTGGAGTGACTACCGCGCTGCGATCGAAGCCTTCACCGAACTCGGTGACGCTCTGGCCACACCGATCAAAACCTGGTCGCTGGGGATGCGCACCCGCTTGTCGTTTGCCCTGATCACCTTTCGCGATGTGCAAGGGCTCGCCCTCGATGAGGGCCTCGCCGCCGGCGACCAGTGGTTTCAAC
Organism: Synechococcus sp. BMK-MC-1; assembly: GCF_014279955.1. NCBI lineage: Bacteria > Bacillati > Cyanobacteriota > Cyanophyceae > Synechococcales > Synechococcaceae > Synechococcus > Synechococcus sp. BMK-MC-1. The sequence continues at coordinate 241,179 of NZ_CP047939.1, read as the reverse complement.
GCAAGGCCCGCAGCCATCTGGATCGCTTCATCGAGGCGGCCGGCACGCTGGTGCTCGCGTCCCACTCCGAGGATCTGTTGCGTCGCTACTGCACGCGCGGCCTGATCCTGGAGCGGGGCCGGCTCGTGTATGACGGCAGCCTCTTCCGCGCCCTGCAGCTCTACAAAGGACAACTGAACTGATGCGACTGCTCGCCAGCTACCGGCCCCTGCTCCCCGCCCTCGCCTACGGGGCCTGGCTGCGCATCCGCATGCAGTTCGCCCGCACCCTGCTCGGCAGCAGCTGGATCGGCCTTTCCACCCTGATCAGCATGGCGGTGCTCGGCACGATCTACGGCACGCTCACGGGCATCGACGACTGGAGTGCCTACTGGGTGTATGTGGCCCTGGGCTTGGTGAGCTGGAACACCCTCTCCACCGCGATCAACAGCAGCTGCACCGTGCTCGAGCGGGCACGGGAGCGCCTGCTCAACCAACCCCTGCCGGTGGGGGTGGTGGTGCTGGAGGAATGGCTCACCACCAGCCTGGCCCTGCTGATCGCCCTCACGGCGGTGCTGCTGGTGATGGGATTCCTCGAACCCCAGCTCTGGCTTCATCTACTCCAGGGCGGCTGGCTCGGCCTCCTCAACCTGCTCCTCGCTTGCCTCTGGCTCACCCTCCTGATCGCTCCGATCGCCGTGAGTTTTGCCGACATCCACCAGCTCATGCCCGTGCTGCTGCAGATCGGCTTTCTGGCCTCACCGATCCTGTTCTATCGCCGCAGCCTCGGTGCCCTCGGCTGGGTCAGCGACCTCAACCCGCTCTATGCCTGGGTGCGCCTCGCCCGCGATCCCTTCCTCGGGCAACCCCACTGGGTCCTGGAGTGTCTCGTGCTGCTCGGCCAGGTGCTGCTCGTGCTGCTACTGCTGGCCCGCCTCGACCGTCGCCGCATGGCCGTGATCCGCTGGCTTTAACCGGCAAAGCCGATGATCGGCGGGCGCAGATAATCGGCCAGCTCCTCCGGATCCACCAGAGACGCCGCACCGCCTGCCACCAGCAAAGGATCGAGCATCTGCTCTTCGTTGCTCTCCAGCAACCAGCGCTTCAGGAACGGACAGCCATCCAGCAGCAGAGGGATCGCCCAGTAGTGGGCCGGGGAATGGAAATTGAGAGAACTGAGTCCGGTGGCCAACAATTGCTGCTGGATCCACACCGCCGCCTCCCGCGAGCAGTGGCGCTGCAGTTGCTCCAACAGCTCGGCGCTGGCGATCTGGGCTCTGAGACGGCTCACCGGATGCAGGGCCTGCAGCGCCACGCCCTGGTCCATCAACAGCTGCGACAGCCCGATCTCCCCCTCCCGGATCGCCACCGTCATGCCGCCCCAACCGGGATACTGGCGCCAATAGGCATCCCACCAGGGGTGTTGCAGCACCGAACCGGGCAGGTGCAGGCCATAGCTCTGCAGGTGATAGCCGTTCTGAAACGAGTCGCTGAAGCCCAGCACCGCCTCCGCCGCACCCTCCAGGAAGCGTGGCCAGCTGCTCGCCGCCAGGTCCGCCACCGGATACACGCTGTCGTTCAACAGCAACAAGCGCTCACACTGAGTCCAGAGCCTCTGGGACTGCAGCGCAAGCCAGCCATCCTGAAAGGCGCCGAAATCCCGGCCCTGGTTCAGGCGCCGCAACCAACCCACATCCTCTCGCCGGCACCAATCCAGGGCTGCCGCATCCAGCCGGTCGCTGAGCAGCAACACCGCCCAGCCATGGGCGCGCAGATCCTGAAGCTCGCGGCGGATGCAGCGCTGCAACCACCCCTTGGGGTGGTAATGCGAAAACAGCACCCAGCGGCGCTCCCCCCGTTGCCAACTCTCCGGCAACTGCAACTCCTGCACCCGGCTGAGGCTCTGAATCGCTGCCAGCTGGCGTTGCTCCCGGCCCCGATGCAGCGGTGCGGTCCAGCGCTGCCACTGGCCCTGGCCCTGCTGCAAGCCGCGGCGCACTTCTTGTTTCAGCCGCACCCGCACGCCCATCAGAGCGGCTCCGCCGTGAAGTAATGACCAGGCAGAAAGGCGGTGCCGGTGTTGATGCTGCTGGCAGCGTCACGAAAGGCCGCCGCGGCGAAGCGCACCGGCACAAAGCGGAAATCAATGCTCGCCACCGACACTCCCTCCCGGTTGAGCGGGCAGCCATGGAGGCGATCGATATGGTCGAACAGAATCACCTCACCGGCCTGCAGGTCCATCGGTGCGAAATCGTGGGCGCCGGCGGTCTGTTCCACATGCAAGGCCGCACTGGCGGGCATGGGGGTCAGCGCGCAGATCGCGTTCAGTTCGTAACCGCTGTGGCCGAAATCGGAATCACGATGAAAGCTGCCCACCCAGCGGTTCCCCGGCAGTCCGAAGCGATAAGTGGGGATCACCTGCACATGGCAGGGTTCCCCGATCACATCCTCGATCAGCCGCCGGCAGAGAGCCTCATACAACGGGCGTTGCTGTGGATGCTGGGCGTAGAACCGCTGATGCGTGTCGGTGGAGTTGTCGGCGCCGGGCTGGAACAGGGGATAGGGGCCCACATGCGCATGCAGCTGGGTGAGGGGCAGCCCAATCGCTTCAGCCACCGCGTCAGCAAACGCACGAGCCTCAACGCAATCCTGCAGGCGATGCAGATGCAGGTCGCGCCGGCGTTGCTGCGCTGCAGAGAGAGCTGACTGCGTGATCATGGCGGCATTATTGCCTTTTCACTCCTTCGGCTCGAGCGATGCGGATCCGGTTCTATGGCCATCTGCGGGCCGGTTTCGGCCTGGCCGGTGGGGCCAGTGCCTCCGCCCGGATCCTCCAGGCCTGTGGTTGCGACTTGGAGCTGGTGGATCTGCCCTTGGCCAGCCATGCCGCCATTCGGGACCTGGAGCCACCCCCAGCGGCGATGCACGACCAACCGGTGCATGTGGATCTGGTGCACACCAACCCCAACATCCTCGCCAGCACGCCGGAGCTGCTTGAGGCGCACCCCCTGGAAGCGCCCCTGCGCATCGGCTACTGGGCCTGGGAGCTGGAGTGCTTCCCCTCCGGCTGGGAACGTTTCTTTGCCGGCTACCAGGAAATCTGGTGTCCGAGCGCCTTCACGGCCCAGGCCCTGGCCCAACGCAGCCCGGTGCCGGTGATCGCCGTGCCCCACCTGCCCAACTGGCCCCATCTGCAGGCCCGAGCGGACGCGAGGCGACGCTGGCGAAAGCAGGCCACAGCCCGCCCCTTCACCTTCCTCAGCCTGTTCGATTACTGGAGCACAACCGAGCGCAAAAATCCCGCCGGCGTGATCCAGGCCTTCCAGCAGGCTTTTCCCCGAGCGGAACGAGGTGACCCCTCGGTGCAGTTGCTGATCAAAACCAGCAGTGCCGAGCAGTTCCCCGAGCAAGCCGCGGCCCTGAAGGCTCTCAGTGCCGGTGACCCCCGCATCCGCTGGCTCGAGCAGTTGTTGCCCCAGAACGACCTCGATGCCCTGTATCACCACGCCGACGCCCTGGTGAGCCTGCACCGCGCTGAAGGCTTCGGGCTCACCCTCGCTGAAGCGATGGCCCTGGGCATTCCCACCATCGCCACCGGCTATTCCGGCAACCTGGAGTTCATGTCACCGGGCAGCGCCCTGCTGATCCCCTGGGAGCGTCAGATCCTGACGCGCAGCGCTGGCGATTACCAGGCCGGGGCGTTCTGGGCGGAACCGGATCTCCAGGCGGCGGCGGCGGCGATGCGGCAGCTGGCCGACGATCCCGGCGCCGCCGCAACGCTCGGGCGTCGCGGCCAGCAGAGGGTGCGGGAACGGCTCAGCCAGGAGCGGCTGAGCGGAATCGTGCGTCAACGCCTGGGCCGCTGGTTGCTCGACCTGCCGTCGCCGACAACGTGAGCGGCCAGAGCTGCAGACGGCGAAGCCGCTGTTGCAACGCCCCTTCCCAAGCACTCAAACCCGCTGCGCTGGCCGAAGCCTCCTGCAACAGAGCAGCAAGCCGAGAGAGATCGAGGCGGTAGGCGGCATCGTCCAACAGTCGCCGCCGGCAAGCGGCATCCGCCTGGCCGCAACGCCGCAACTGCTCCGCCAAAGCCAGCCCCGGCACCAGCACCGCCGCCTGGCGGGCTCCCTCCCAGGCCGCGGGCGATGGGGATGCTGCTGCATCCGCCTGCCATTGCTGCACTTCGTGCACGGCCCGCCCGGGGTTTAAACCATCCAGGACCTGCAAGAGGTTGCGAATCGTGAGCGGGCTATCGGAGCCCTCCATCAAGCTCTGGCGGTAATGCTGCTCTGCTGCAGCCAGCTGATTGAGCCCGCGTTGGGCATCGCCGAGCTTGTGCTGCAGCCAGAAGTGACGGCTGGGATGGTCCGCCCAGGGCTGCAACACCTCCAGGCAACGCCTGTAATTGCCCTGCATCAAATAGACGTAAGCCAAAACGTCCCAAACCTCAAAAGGTCCTTCTGGAAGAATCTGCAGGTATCGCAACAGCAGACCTTCTGCTTCCGGCCAGGCCCTATCCGTGATGGCCTTGTTCACTTCACGCCAGAGTGCGTTGAGTTGAGCTTGATCTGGTGGCTCGTGCGTCATGACTTCACTCCCTGCCACCTCCGAAGCATCGCATCACTGGCTCGAGTGGCCCTGTGAGGCAGTGATTGAGGCTCTCGAGAGCACTGATCTACTGTCCGTCTGGCTCGGACGCCGCATCGAAACCATCGTGGCGGAGGGCAACCCCTTAGCCACCTGGCAACACCAGCAGTTCGAACCGAAGGCCAAAGAACTCTTTCTTGAGCTGGGCCCCCAACTGGATCGTGTCTGTCTGTCGGTGCTCCAGGTTGATGATGCCCACCTCGCCCAGGAATGGTTCTTCAAGTTGCAGGAAGGTGACGCCTCCTTCGCCCAGCTGGCCGCGCAATCTCTCGGCAACAGCCGCGACAGTGGCGGCCACCTTGGACCCTTGCGTGTCGAGGATCTGCAACCACCCCTCGACCGGCTCGCTCTGAAAGCACAACCAGGCGTTGTCCAACCACCCTTGCGCTTACCAGGCGGACGCTTCATTGTGCTGCGGCTGAACAGTCGTCAGCCGGCACAGTTCGATGACACCACCCGCAAGGAGCTCATGCTTCGCCTGCACCGTCAATGGCTCACGGAGGCGATCGCCACACTCCGCGCAACCAACCCCGAGCCGGGATCCCGCTGCTTGATTCCCTTGCCATGAGTGAGAACGCCAGCTCCCTTCCGGTTCCGTTGCAGAGCGTTCTCGCCTCCCAGCGCTCCCATCTGCAGTGGTTGCGCTACCGCACAGGCCAACCCTTGCTGCAGGCCGATCGCCTCCCCCACCAGGTGATGTTCATTGCCGAAGGAGCGGTGCGCCTGATCGGCGATGATCCCAGCAGCGGACCCTTCACCCTGGCACGCCTCGGCAGCGGCTATGCCCTCGGCTGGTGTGGCCTGGTGCGCGGCCTTCCCTGTGAAGCGGCGATCGCCATGGAACCCACCCTGGTGGCGGCACTGCCCGCAAAGCAATTCCTGCGCTTGCTTCCCGATGAAGCGGTGTTGCAGCAGGGCTGTCTGGAACCAGACCGCAGTGAGCTGGCCCAGCTGCTGCTGGCCTGGATTGCCCGCCAGCCCCAGCGCTACGACGATCTACCCGGACTTCTGGCTGAACTCTGGCGTCCTGGTGCCCTGCAATTGCTCAGCGGCGATGCCCTTCGCCAAGCCGGTGATCTCGATGATTCCTGGCTTTGGCTGCCCAGTGCACCGCTCGGCCCTGAGGCACGCCTGAGCGATTCAATCAAACGATGGCGTCCCAGCGGCGCCGACCGGGATCTTCCCCTGGGCCCTCGTCTGCTTGGCATCCAACGCGCCGCCCTCAACGAAGCCCTGCAGGCCCGCAGCGGGCGGGCGGACGCACCGGATCACCACGCTGGCCGCGCACCGGACGAGCTCTGGCAGCAGGCCGAAGACGCCGGCGATCTCCCTGATCCGATCAATCCTGGAGACCTTGGCCTGAACCAGGCCCACCGGGTGTTGCCTCCCCTGCGCGAAAGGGGCGACACGCCACTGGACACCGCCATGATCTGCCTGCGCCGTCTGGCGCAGCGCTATCGCTTCCCCTTTCCTCGCGATTCAGTGGAGCAGGTGCTGGACGTGCCTCCTGCACCAGGCATTTCTGTGCGCGCTCTGTTGGTGCTGGTGGCGCATCACCCGCCGGCCGAGCATGTGCAGCGGTTGAGCAGCTGCCTCAACGCCCTGGCCGCCGATGTGGCCTATGCCGTGGTGGTTAATATCGCCCCGGCGAAGCGGTGGAGCAGCTGCTGCCAGGGGCCGGCATGACCCTGGTGCAGCAGGCCAACCCGGGCTACGGCCGCGCCTTCAACCAGCTCTGGCAGCAGTGGTGCGCTCGCCACGGCGTGCCACCACTGGTGGCCGTGCTCAACACCGATCTCTCCTGGGCCCCGGGCAGCCTGGAATCGCTCCTGGCGTGGCTTGAGCACCATCCCGACGTCACCGCCGCCACACCCCAGCTGCGCTTACCCGATGGCCAGCGCCAGTTTCTCTGCAAGCGCAACCCCACCCTGCTGGCCCTGATCAGCCGTCGCTTCATCCCCCGTCGCCTCAAACCGCGGCGCCTGCGGCGCTACGACCGCTGGTTCACCATGCGGGATCACTCCTACGACCAGGTGTTCCGCTCCACCTACCTGAGCGGCTGTTGTCTGCTGATGCGCGGCTCGGCCGTGGAACGAATTGGCGGCTTCGATCCGCGCTTTTTTCTCTACTTCGAAGATGCCGACATCACCCGCCGACTGGCTGCACACGGCCCCACTGTGAATCTGCCCATCGCCACCGTCTGGCATCACTGGGGCCGAGGCAGCTACACCAACTGGCGGCTCACCCTCGTGAATCTGCACAGCGCCTGGCTCTATTTCCGCAAATGGGGCCTGCAGTGGTGGTGATCCCGGAGACGCTGACGCTGGAGGTGGTGCTGGCCACCTGCAACGGCGCCGCGTTTCTCGATGCACAGCTGGAGAGTCTCTGGAGGCAGCAGCGACGCCCTGACCGGGTGTTGGTGTGCGACGACAGCTCAAGCGATGACACGCCAGCGATCCTGCAGCGCTGGCAACGCCAGTGTTCTGGTTGGCTGGAACGGATCAGCCCAGCGTGCGATCAGCCCCAGCGGCTCGGCCCCACCGCCGCCTTCAATCAGCTGCTCCTGGCCAGCCGTGCCCCCTATGTGGCCCTCTGCGATCAAGACGACCTCTGGTTCCCCGAGCGACTCGCCACCGGCCTGCGCCAGCTGCAAGACGCCGAGACACGCCACGGCTCAGGCACGCCCTTGCTGCTGCACTCCGATGCCCAGCTCATCGATGCCAGCGGTCATCGCCTGGCCGGCAGCTTGTGGCGATCGCACCGCTGCCAGGGGAGGCCGCCCGGGCTGGTGAGCCTGGCTCAGCACAACCAGATCACCGGCTGCACGGTGTTGGTGAATCGAGCACTGCTACAACGGGCGCTGCCGATTCCGGCGGCGGCAGTGTTCCACGACAGCTGGCTGGCCCTGGTGGCGCGGCACAGCGGTGAACTGCTTGCCTGCCCAGACCAGCTGCTGGCCCATCGCCGCCATGGCAACAACAGCAGCGATGGCCGCGGGCGTCGCGGAGCATCGATCCGACTGGCCTGGCAACGCTGGCAGGCCAAACAACGCCAGTGGCACTGCTTCTGCTCGCGTTACCAGCTGCCCTGGCGCCAACACCTGGCCTGGTGGCCGCAAATGCTCATCACCTTCGCCCGCTACGCCCGACGCTGCTGAAATGCCGCAACAGCGATCATGAGGCGTGCTGCACGGTTGCCATGGTGCCCAACACTCCCATTGCCATCGATGCCGCCCGTCGCGAGCAGCTGGAGCAGCTCTGGCACCATCTCGGCCTCCCCTCGCCACAACCGCTCCAGGGCCGCGAACTCGCCCAGCTCAACGAAGCGCTCACCCACACCTCCAGCGGCCTGCATCCCCATCACGAGCACTGGAATTTCTCGGCGATGCGGTGCTGCGCCTGGCCGCCACCGATCGCCGGATGGGGCAGGGGCAGGGGATCGGCACGACCGTCGGCCGGCTCCAATGCCGGCAACGCCGCGTCGGGCTGGGGCTGGGGGGCGACGCCCGGGGCCCGCTGGGTTCAACGGCCAGGGGGGAGCGCGCCCCATCGAGAGCAAAGGCACGATTCCCAACGAGCCCGGCAATTCCAACCTCTACGGAACGGTTGCCATGGCCAAACGCGATCCCAACAGCGCCACCAGTCAGTTTTTCTTCAACCTCGGCGACAACAGTGCCAAGCTCGACCTCCAAAACGGGGGATTCACTGTGTTTGCCGAGGTGCTCGGCAATGGCATGGAGCTGGTGGAGAGCTGGGCCCAGGCCGACATCATCAATGCCACTCCCCCGTTCAACGAATTGCCGCTTTATGACAGCACCCTGCCGCCGGCTGTCGACAATTTTTTGAGGATTGAATCAGCCAGCACCCTGGGCCCGGCTGCTGGGTTGATCACTTACGAGGTCACCACGTCCAACCCCGATCTGATCGGATCGGTCTTGTGGCCCCATGGGGGGATGTGGTTTTGGGGTTGAAGCCCCTCGCCGATCCCCCAGCCACGCCAGTGGACGTGCTCGTGAGGGCCACCAACACGATCGACGGCACCCGGAGCAACCAAACTTTCAATGTGGATTGGCAGGAGCCTGACCCGCTGACCGGCCAGGCGGTCTACCGCTTGGTGAATCCCGATATCGACGGTGGTCGCAACCTGCTCACCACCAACATTGAGGAGATTTCAATCATCGACGACTTCGGATGGCGGCTGGAGGGACCGGCCTACATCGCTCCTGGTGATGGCAACCAAGAGCTTTATCGCTTTTTCGTTCCCAGCGATAACCGCCATTTCTACACAGCACTCGATTCCGAGCGGGATTTCATCCTGAACGAGCTCATTCCCAACAACCCAGCCTTCGCCGATTGGCAGTACAACGGACCGGCCTACAGGGTTTACAGCACGAACGATGCCCCCAGCGATGCGCTGCCGGTGGTGCGGTACCTCAATCGCGAGACCGGTGCCCACCTCTGGTCGTCGAGCACCATCGAACAAGACATCCTCAGCCAGCAACCGGAGCTTTGGAAAAACGAAGATGTGGCGTTCTACGCCCAGCCCGCCACAGTCAATGACGTGTTTCTGCCATAAATTGGCCTGACTGAGCTACATCGAGAGGTCACCGTGGCGCAGCTGTTGATCACCGGCGGGGCCGGCTTCATCGGGAGCCACTGCTGTGATGTGCTGCTGGAGGCCGGTCATCAGCTTGTGGTATTGGATGACTTCAGCAACAGTTCGGCGATCGCACTGGAACGGGTCGCCGATCTGCATGGCCTCTCCCTGCAGCGGCAGTGGGCCGAACACCACGGATCCGGGTCTTCCATCAGCTTGATCGAAGGGGATGTGCGTGAGCGCCAAACCCTGGATCAACTGTTCACCCGCGCCAAGGCGTTAGGGCGGTCAATCGAGGCGGTGATCCACTTCGCTGGCCTCAAGGCCGTGGGTGAATCGGTGCAGCAACCCCTGCGGTACTGGGACGTGAATCTGGTGGGCAGCCAGCGACTCCTGGAGGCCATGGAGACCCATGGCTGCCGCACGCTGGTGTTCAGCAGCAGCGCCACCCTCTACGGTACCCCCGAGCAGGTGCCGATTGCCGAATCCGCACCGATCCAGCCGATCAACCCCTACGGCGCCAGCAAGGCCGCGGTGGAAACCCTGCTGGCGGATGTGGCCGGCTGCAGCGGCTGCAGCGATCCCGTGCAATCGAGCCCCAAGGGCTGGCGGATCGCCCGCCTCCGCTACTTCAATCCGGTGGGGGCGCATCCCAGTGGCCGCATCGGCGAAGACCCCAACGGGCTGCCGAACAACCTGTTTCCCTTCGTCACCCAGGTCGCTGTCGGACGTCGGGAGGCGTTGCAGGTTTTCGGTGATGACTGGCCCACCAGGGACGGCACTGGCGTCCGCGACTACATCCATGTGATGGATCTGGCCGAAGGCCATCGCGCCGCGCTCAAGACGCTCCTAGCAGGCCCGCCTCAGCTGCTCACGCTCAACCTCGGCAGCGGCCAGGGGGCCAGCGTGCTGGAGGTGATCCAAGCCACTGAAGCGGCCAGCGGCCGATCGATTCCCTATCGGATCGCACCCCGTCGCCCGGGGGATGCAGCGATCACCGTGGCAGACCCAAGCCTGGCTGAACGCGTGCTCGGCTGGCGCACCCAACGCACACTCAACGACATCTGTCGCGATGGCTGGGCCTGGCAAAAGGCCAATCCCCATGGCTTCAGCACCTGAGCACCCAAGAGGTGGAGCTCTCATCTTGGCCGGCGGCGGGCACAGCCATGCCCTGCTGCTGCGCCGCTGGGCCATGCAGCCAGAACGGCGACCATCGGGGCTGATCACCCTTGTGAACAGAAGCAGCACAGCCCTCTACTCGGGAATGGTGCCGGGTCTGATCGCTCGCCGTTACAGCCGCCGGGAGGTGGCCATCGACCTGCGCCGACTGGCAGATCAGGCCGGCGTGGCCCTAGTGATCGCCGAGATCAGCGGCCTTGACCTCCAAGAGCGGTGCCTGCATCTCCGCGACCGTCCAGCGCTGACATTCGACCAACTCAGCCTGGATGTAGGGGCGGTGAGTGCCTCAGCCCCGGCCCCAGTCCGCCCGGACGCACGTTCCCTGATCCCGATCAAACCGCTGGAGCCGGCCCTCGCCCTTCTGGAACGGGAAGACCAGCAGATGCAGGAGGCCGCTGCCGCGATGACGCCGTTCTGCGTGATTGGCGCTGGCCTGGCGGGAGTGGAAGTGGCGCTGGCCCTGCGCCAACGCTGGCCAACACGACCACTGGCGTTATACGGGCGCCCCAACCAACCGCATCCAGCCTGGCGGCAAGCCCTCAACACCGCTGGCATCGCGTGCATCGAAGCGGAGCCAGAACACAGCGGCGGGCCAGGGCTGCTCTGCACCGGCAGCCGGGCCCCGAGCTGGCTTGCGGCCAGCGGCCTGCCCTGCTGCCCCAGCACGGGGCGCGTGCTCACCGGCGCCGATCTGCAGGTTCTGGGCCATCCCGGGCTCTGGGCCAGCGGCGACTGCGGCCTGATCGAAGCCGATCCACGCCCCCCCTCCGGGGTCTGGGCCGTGCGCGCCGCCCGACCGCTGGCGCGCAGCCTTGAACGCCTGGCCAGGGATCGGCAGCCGCGCCCCTGGCGGCCCCAGCGCCGTGCCCTGCAACTGGTCGGCGGCAGCCGCAGCGGCCAGCCCGTGGCCTGGATGCTCTGGGGTCCGCTGCGACTCGGTCCCCATCCCTGGCTCTGGCGCTGGAAGGAATCGATCGACCGCCGCTTCATGGAGCGCTTCCGTGCACGTCCGCTGATGAAAACCAGCGCTGATGCTCACCAGGGCACCATGCGCTGCCGGGGCTGCGCTGCCAAAGTACCGGCCGCCACCCTGGAGAATGCCCTGCGAGGGGCTGGTTTGAACGCTCTCGGTGCTGAACCCGAGGATGCCAATCCCCTTCCCGCATCCACAGGGCCCGACGGTGGACCCGTTCTGCAAAGCGTGGATGGCTTCCCCGCCCTGGTGAGTGACCCCTGGCTCAATGGTCGACTCACCACCCTCCACGCCTGCTCCGACCTCTGGGCTTGCGGAGCCCGGGTCACGGCCGCCCAGGCGGTGGTGACCCTGCCGATCGCCACCAGCAGCCTGCAGCAGGCCCTGCTCAGCCAGACCCTGGCGGGAATCCGCTCCGCCCTGGAGCCCCAGAGCGCCCAGCTGATCGGAGGCCACACCCTGGAAGAGCGGGATCCATCCAGCACCAAAGGCGATGACGACCCCTTGAGCCAACGGCTGCAAGTGCTGCTGAGCGTGACCGGTTCCCCCTGTGGTCACGCCTGGCCCAAGCGGGGACTGCAAGCGGGGGACCAGCTACTACTGAGCCGCCCCCTCGGCACCGGCGTGCTGTTCGCCGCCGCCATGGCCGGCGCCGGCCAACCCCAGGATCTCGATGCGGCCCTGGCCCAAATGAGCCGCAGCCAGCATCCGCTCCTGGAGCAGTTGCAGGCCCTGGAGCAGCAGTACCCCGGCCAGCTCCATGCCGCCACCGACATCACGGGGTTCGGCTTGATCGGCCATCTCGGCGAGATGCTGGGAGACCCCCAGGAATCGCATCACCCCCTGCAGGTGCATCTCGATGCCGAGGCGATCCCGGCCCTGACCGGCGCCCTGCCGCTGCTGGAGGCAGGCCATGCCAGCAGCCTCGCCCCCGCCAACCGCCGCGCCTGGGCCCTGCTCGATCGCTCCGGCCACCAGCCAGCGACGCTCCAGCTTGCCCTGGGCTCGATTGTCGATGGCAGTCCGAGGCACCGAGCCCTGCTGGAGCTGCTGGTGGATCCCCAGACCTGCGGTCCCCTGCTGATTGCCGTCACTCCGGTGCTGGCGGAGCAGATCCTTGCCGAAGCGTGGTCGGAACCCTGGGCGGTGATCGGCCGGGCGATGGCGAGCTGAATTCAGACTCAGGCGGGTTCGATCGGCGCCAGGCGCGGATCGAGGATCTTCGGGCCCATGCCGGCGAACTTCACCGCAATCGACACCTTCTCGCCGCTGCCGAAGGTGTGGGTAATCTCCCCCTCACCGAAGCTGGCGTGGACCACCCGGTCGCCCACGGTCCAACTCCTGCCTGGGGCCGGCCCAGCCTGACGGCGTCGCACCGCATTGGCGGGTGCGGCCGCTGCACCACCGGAGGCCACCCGACGGGTGTCGTCGCGATCGACCCGGGTCAGACGATCCAGGCGTTGCTCGCGCCGCAGCGCCGCTCCGCCTGAACGGGGAATCTCCCCTTTCACCAGCGCTTCCGGCAATTCAGAGAGAAACACGCTCGGCACCGCCGGTTCGCGCATGCCCCCCCAGAGGCGTCGCTCGCTGGCATGGGAGAGGAAGAGACGCTCCTTGGCCCGGGTGATGCCCACATAACAAAGCCGTCGTTCCTCCTCCAGGGACGCGGGATCGTCGAGGGAGCGATAACTGGGGAACAGCCCCTGCTCCAGGCCCACCAGGCACACCACAGGAAATTCCAGCCCCTTGCTGCTGTGCAAGGTCATCAGGGTGACGCGATCAGCGGCGGTGTCCTTGCTGTCCGCATCGCTGGCCAGAGCTGCGGAGGCCAGAAAACCCTCGAGATCCCCCTCATCGTTCTCTTCCTGGTACTGCAGTCCTGCGTTCACCAACTCCTGCAGGTTGCGCCGGCGTTCCTCCGCCTCATCGCTGCCTTCGGTGATCAGTTCGCTCACGTAGCCGCTGCGCTCCATCACCTGCTGAATCAGCTCGGAGGGAGGCGTGTTGTGAAGCTGTTCACGCAAGCCGTTGATCAGTTCACAAAACTGCAGCAGTCCCTTGGCGGAGCGACCACCGAGGGAGCGCACCGCTTCGGGATCACTCACCACATCCCAGAGGGGAATGCCCAGCTGATTGGCCGCATCGGTGAGCCGCTGAATCGTGGTTTTGCCGATCCCCCGTTTGGGCACATTGATCACCCGCAGCAAACTCACGGTGTCGGCCGGGTTGATCAGCAGGCGCAGGTAGCCGAGCACGTCCTTGATTTCGCGCCGGTCGTAGAAGCGCAGACCGCCTACCACCACGTAAGGAATCCGCCAGCGCACCAGGGATTCCTCCAGCGCCCGCGACTGGGCATTGGTGCGATAGAGGCAGGCCATGTCCCCCCAGGTGAGTTCGGGGTTGGCCGCCTCCATCATCCGCAGCCGATGCACTACGGCTTCGGCCTCGGCGATCTCATCGTCACAGCGGGTGAGCAAAATCAGCTCCCCTTCGCCGCGGGTGGGGCGCAGCACCTTGTCGATGCGCTCGCTGTTGTTGGCGATCAAGGCATTGGCGGCCTCGAGGATGGTGGCCGTGGAGCGGTAGTTCTCCTCCAGCTTCACCATGGTGCGGGTGGCCTCGTCGGACTGCTGATCACCGAAGTCGTCCTGGAAGCCCATCAGGATCGTGAAGTCCGCCGCCCGGAAGCTGTAAATGCTCTGATCGGCATCGCCCACCACAAACACCGAACGCCCAGCCCAGTTGTTGTAAACCTGGGGATCCTTGCCATCGGTCACCAGCAGCTTGATCAGCTCGTACTGGGTGCGGTTGGTGTCTTGATATTCATCCACCAACACGTGGGCGAAGCGTCGGTGCCAGTAGCCGCGCACCTGCTCGTTCTGCTGCAGCAGCTGCACCGGCAGCAACAGCAGATCGTCGAAATCAAGGGCATTGTTCGCCGCCAGGGCCTTGCGGTAGCGCCGGTACACATCGGCGGTGAGCTTGCCCCGCTGGCCCTCGGCATTGGCCTCGAGTTGATCGGGCAGCCATCCCTGATTCTTGGCGTTGCTGATCGCCCAACGGGTTTTCTTCGGCTCGAAGCGCTTGGGATCCAGCTGAAGCTCCTGGGTCACGATCTCCTTCACCAGGCTCTGGGCATCGGCCTCGTCGTAAATCGAGAACTGCTTGGTCCAGGTCAGCCCCTCGCTGTCTTTGAACTTGTCGATGTCGTAACGCAGCATTCGCGCAAACAGGGCGTGGAACGTGCCGATCCACAACTCCTTGGTGACCTCCCGGTAAATCCGTGAACGCAGCTGGCGTTGCTCCACCGGCGGCAGGGTGCTCCAGGGTTGGCCGTACTGGCTCTGCGCCAGACGCTGGGCCAGGAGGAGCTCCAAACGCTCCTTCATCTCCCGGGCGGCCTTGTTGGTGAAGGTCACCGCCAGGATCTGGGCGGGATCGGCACCGTGCTCACCAATCAGATGGGCAATTCTGTGCGTGAGTGCCCGGGTCTTGCCACTGCCGGCACCGGCCACCACCAGCAGAGGCCCCTCATGGTGATCCACCGCCCGGCGCTGGGCGTCGTTGAGGCCGGCAAGAAAGCTCATGGGGCGATGGTACGGGCATCGGCATGGGGACGTGCCACACCCGGCATCCAGGCCACAGCCAGGAGGTAACCGCTGATCACCTGCTGCAAGGAGGTTTTCAACAGGGTGGATTCCACCAGAGACGACATCAGGATGAACAGAGCACAGGCCAGTGCAAGCCTGCACAGCGGCCCCTGATCCCCGGCCAGTCCCTGAAACAGGCGCTGAAACGTGAGCCCCAAGGCGATCAGCAGCAGCACCAGGCTCACAAGCCCGTGATCAGCGAGCACCTGCAAAAACAGATTGTGCGCGTGGGGAATGCCCGTCGTGCGCTCGGGGAGGAACACCTTGCTGGCGCAATGGTCCGACACCCGGTCATACCCCTGGCCAGTGAACAGATCAGGGCCCGAGCGCAGGGAGCGCAGCACGAAGCACTGAGCCACGCGGGCACGCCCGGCATCGCTGGGATTCAGGTTCGCCAACGGGCTGGCGGGGGCATAGGTCGCCACGTTGAACACCAGGCTCAGGGCGAGCACGCCAGCCGCCAAGGCCCGGCCATGGCGAGCCACCCACTGGCGACGCTGCCAACACAGTTCAGCCCCGACCACAGCGAGAATCGGAAACCACAGCGCAGCCCGCGAGCCCGTGCCAATGGCCAACACAAAGCTGAGCGCAGCGATCAGCGCCGCCCCACGGGACCACCAGACCCGCATCTCCCAGCGGGACAGCCCGTAACCCACGAGCGCCAGCAGGCCATACAGGTATCCGCTGCGGTTGATGGTTATTTTCTGGATGCGAAGGGCTTCCTGCGGCAGACGATCACGCAGAACAGACCAGGGAATGACGTCAAGATTGCCGTTCAGTCGATCGAATTCCACAAACGGAAGCGACACCACAACGGTGCCCAGCACCATCCAGAGAGCCAGGGGCCATTGCGCCGGTGACTGGCGCAGGCCTGCGGCGAACGCCAGCAACACGAGGATGAGATCGGTGGGCGCCGCCACGCTCAGCGGATGAATCACAGCGCCCACGCTCACCGCCAGAACACCGAGCAGTACGGCATAGGCCGGTTGCCCCGGCACGTTCCCCAGCAGCTTGAAGCCGCACCAGAGCGCCAGGATCCAGATCATCCCCGCTGGATCACCGCTGCGCTGCCACGCCAGCCCGAGGAGGGAAAGCGGCAGCAAGAGATCCAGCCAAGGGGAGGCCAGGCGTTGAAGCAATCCTGTCACTGGATTGTTGCTCTTGGGGTTCCAAGCCTGCCAGAGAGGAACCACAGCATTCCTGTCGTGGTCGAGAATGCCGACCAACCTGACCCTGCGATCGTGTCCGCACTCACCCGCTGCCTGCAAGAGGAGGCTGCCGCCATCGCGGCAGCGGCCGCACGGCTGCAAGCGGACCAGGTGGAAGGCGCCCTGACTCTGCTGGAACGCTGTGCGGACCGCAAGGCCAAACTGGTGATCACCGGCGTGGGCAAGAGCGGCATCGTCGCCCGCAAGATCGCGGCCACGTTTTCCTCCATCGGCCTGATGGCCCTGTATCTCAATCCCCTCGATGCCCTGCACGGCGATCTCGGGGTGGTGGCTGGCGACGATGTCTGTCTGCTGCTCTCCAACAGCGGCGAAACCGCCGAGCTGCTCGATCTGCTGCCCCACCTCAAACGCCGCGGCACAGCAAGGATCGCCCTGGTGGGACGTGCCGACTCCTCCCTCGCCCGCGGCAGTGACGTAGCGCTCGACGCCTCGGTGGATCGGGAGGTCTGCCCCCTCAACCTCGCCCCCACGGCCAGCACGGCTGTTGCCATGGCCATCGGCGATGCCCTGGCTGCGGTGTGGATGGAACGGCGTGGCATCTCCCAGGCCGACTTCGCCCTAAATCACCCGGCCGGCGCCCTCGGCAAGCAGCTCACCATGACCGTGGCTGACCTGATGATTCCGGTCGCCCAACTGCCATCCATCGCCCCCACCACACCGCTCGCCGACGTGATCAGCGGACTGACCCAGGGCGCCATCGGCAGTGGCTGGGTGGAGGACTCCAGCCAGCCCGGCCGTCTGCAGGGGCTGATCACCGACGGCGATCTGCGCCGAGCCCTGCGTGATCACGGTCCGGAACGCTGGTCGACGCTCACCGCTGGTGACCTGATGACAGCGGACCCGATCACTGTGTCGGCCGACCTTCTGGCGGTGGAAGCGATCCAACGCATGGAGCACAACCGACGCAAGCCGATCTCCGTACTGCCCGTGGTGGAGGCGCAGGGTGTACTCCTCGGCTTGCTGCGTCTGCACGATCTCGTCCAGGCCGGGCTGGCCTGATGCGACACCTGCAGCGCGAATGGCGGTGGCGCCAACGGCGCCAACAACTAGCCGACATCCAGCTGTTGGTGCTGGATGTGGATGGAGTGCTCACCGATGGCGGCCTCTGGTTCAGTGCCGACGGGCAGCTGCAGAAACGCTTCGATGTGCGTGATGGCCTTGGCATCCGTTTGCTGCAACAGGCCGGCCTGCATCTGGCCTTTCTCAGCGGCGGCCAGGGAGGTGCCACGGAAGTGCGGGCCCGCCAACTGGGCATCAGGCACTGCCTGGTGGGGATCAAGGACAAGCCACCCGCCCTGGCCGCACTCCAGCAGGAGCTGGGCATCGCGCCCCGGCAAACGGCCTTTCTCGGCGATGACCTCAACGATCTGGCCGTGAGAGGCCAGGTGGGGCTGCTGCTGGCCCCAAGCGACGCCTGCCGCCCTTTGCGGCATCAGGCCGATGCCGTGCTGCAGAACCGCGGCGGGCACGGCGCGGTGAGGGAGCTGGCCGAGCGCATCCTGCAGTCGCGAGGTGACTGGGACACCCTGCGCCGCCAGGGCTGGAGAGACCGCAATGACTGAATCATCCCCAGCCCTCGGCCACTTCCTGCTGGGCGTCGGCGCCCAGAAAGCCGGCACCTCCTGGCTGCATCAGCAGCTGCAGGCCAGGGGCGATACCGACTTCGGCGTGTTGAAGGAATACCACGTGCACGATGCCCGCACCCTGCCGGCTCTGGCCCGATTCCGGCGCATTGAGATGTCCCTGAGCCGGCCCCGCAGCTGGATCCAGCCGCGCAGCTGGATGCGTCAGCTGTTCATCCGCCGACCAGGCCTTTACTACGACTATTTCGCCTGGTTGCTGCGCCGGCCACGCCGCAACGGCGGCAAGACCAGGCTCACCGGCGACATCACGCCGTCGTACGCCGCCCTCTCGGCCGACACCCTCCAGTGCATTCAGGCCAGCTTCCAACATCTGGGCATTGCGGTGAAGCCCGTGTTCCTGATGCGGGATCCGATCGAACGGCTGATCTCCAGCCAACGCATGAAGCAGCGCAAACTCGGCCAGCGGGATGCTGCAAGCGAAATCGCCGCCCTGCGCCGGCGGGTGCGTAAGGCTCCCGGACTGCGCAGTGGATACGGCCGCACGCTGCACAATCTCAACGAGAGTTTCGGGCTCGAGCACTGCTATCTCGGCCTCTACGAAACCCTCTTCCAACGCGAGTCCTACGCCGAACTCTGTGGATTCCTGAACCTTCCCTACGCCGAACCGGCCTGGCACCAGCGGGTGAACGTGAGTGCCACCAGCAACGTGATACCTGACGACCTTCTGGCTGCGATGGGCAGCCTGCTGGCTGACGACCTCAGGGCCGTGGAGCAGCTGTTTCCAAACGTGGATCTGGAGCGGCACTGGCCGACGGCAAGCCGCTGGTGCCGCTGACCCCAACCGGCGCACAGCGCCGAAGCTGGGCATAGGGCGCTTCCAGATCCACGGCTTCACAGCGGTAACCGGCGGCTTCTGCCTGTTGCTGCAGGCGGTTGAGACGGGGACGGGAAGCACGGGCACTGCCGCTATCGGCCAGCCAGAGCTGGGAAGGTGCTGGACGGCTGATCAACGCCCGTTGCAGCGCATCGCCATCGCCCCAGGGAACGGGCGGCGGGTCCATCCGCCCGGCCGCCGTCTCCATGCGATCACTGAGATTGAACAAACGGGCCCGTCGCGAGTAGCGATGCGGTTCAGCCTGCAGCTGGCGACTGAGCAACTGGAATTGGTTGGATTCCCGTGCCACCTGCCCGCTCAGGGCAGGATCCAGATCGGCAAAGCTGTGCCACCACCAGCTCAGCAGCAGCAAAACCAGGGCCGAGCCTCCAAGCCATTGGCCGATCCGATTGAGGGGAAGAGCCGCGGCCCGCAGCGCCAACCAGGGGATCAACGCCGGCAGCAGCACCACGAAATAACGGCTGAAGGCCAAGGGCTTGAAGAACGACACCGCCACCACGGCCAGCACCATCAACAGCGAGGGAATCAAGCCACTGCGATCGGCCGCAGACCACTCGCCCGCTGCGGCTCGACGGGTGGGCCAACATCCCCAGCGCTGAATCGCCGCCAAAACGAGCAGCAATACGCCCAACTTGGGCAGCGGCCACAATCCCAACCCCCTCGCCAGGGTGTCTTCCAGCAGGGCGAAATCCGGAGTACCGATCCAGGCCCCGGTACCACTGCGCAACAGGTAGGCCGAGGCCACCACGATCCAGAGCAGCGAGGGCACAAGCGCCCCAGCCCCAACCCCGGCCAGAGGCCAGCGCCGCCTGCTGGCGTCCCAGAGGCTCGTCACCGCAAACAGAAACAGTCCATAGAAATGGGTGCAGGCCGCCAGGGCCACGGCCAGGCCGTAAAGCAGCGCTTGCTGCCGCTGGCGCCACCACCAGGCCAACGCCACCAGCAACACCAACAGGGCATAGCCCTTGCCCTCGATCGCAAAGCGCACCGGGTAAGGCGAGCAGAACGCCAGCAACGCGGCCACCCCCATCGCCAACCGCGGGCGCCCTGGGGACAAACGGCCGGCCTGGGCGGTGATCACCACGCCACCAGCCACGTACATCAGCCAGGAGAACAGGCGCAGCGTGAGCGCCGATGGCGTCAGCCACTGCCCCCAAAGCCAAAGCAACGAGTAATACAAAGGCGGGTGGGTGTCCCGACTGAGCATCTGGAGCAGGGCGGGGTAGCTGGGCTGAAAGCTTTTGCCGGTGGTGTAGAGCTCATCGGTCCAGAGGCCGGTGGCGTCGATCAGCCCGAGCGCTCTGAACGCAAAGGCAGCACACACCAGCGGCACCAGAAGCGGCAGCCAGCGCTTCATCGCAGTCCCTCCAGCACCTGGTCCCGGGAACGGCGCAGGGCCTCCCCCAGCAGCGGTCCGGGTTGGAGACCCTGGGCAATCAGGTCTCTGGCGCTGACCGCGGCGGTGGCATGCCGCCAGCGCCCCCACCAACGCAGCAACGGACGCCAGCAGGGTGGGGCTTCCACGGCAGCCAGCGCCACCACCGGCGCCGGCCAGTTGGCCTGTTCAAGGCGCGCCGTCCACTCCCGCGCACCCCACTGCCGCCACGGCTGGGGCAACACCTCCTGCTCCAACCACTGCCGCAGCCCTTGCAGCTGCTCCAGCCAGCGCAGTTGCTGGATGGGAATCTGCAAGCGCTGGGCCAGAGCGACGGGGTCCCCGGCGGCCGCGATCAGGGCGCTGAGCAGGGGCAGTTGCAGACGGGCCGCCCGCCGCAGTCTGCGGGTGAGGTGGACCTGGCGCTGCAACAGCGGATCCAGCAGGGGCAGCGCCGACCAGTGCTGGAGCAAGGCCAGAGCCTGCGGCCAGGGTTCTCGCTCCAGCAGCAAATCCAACTCCATGCGCAGGCGCGTGCCCAACGCTGGTGGCACCCCATCGAGAGCATCGCCGTGCCGCCAGGCCCAGGGCCAGCGCTCCAGCGTGGCCTGCAGCTGCTGCAGGGATCCCAAGTCCAAATCGAATCCAAGCCGGGCGCCGTAACGGGCAGCCCGGATCACACGGGTTGGATCATCGGCAACGCTGGCTGCATGCAGAAGCACCAACTGGCGTGCAGCCAGGTGGGCGAGGCCGCCATGGGGATCGAGCAGCTGCTGGCTGCCATCAGCCTGCAACACCAACGCCATGGCATTCACCGTGAAGTCCCGGCGCCAGAGATCGTCTTCGAGGGGTCCTGGCTGCACCACAGGGTTCTCACCAGGAGCGGGATAGCGCTCCTGACGGGCACCAGCCAGATCGATCAGCACGCCATCCAGCCTCAGCTCCGCCGTGCCGTAGCGCTCATGCAGCTGCAACCACGACACCCGTTCAGTGCCGAGCCGTTGCTGCAAACCAAAGGCCACGGCGGAGCAGGATCCCTCCAGCACCAGATCGAGGTCCGGCAGCCCCTGCCAGGACGCATCGTGGAGTTGATGCCGGAGGGCATCGCGAACGGCACCTCCCACCAACGCCAAGCGACCGTGACCCTGAAGCCGCACCTGCTCGGCAAGGGCCGGCGTCAGGTCCGGGGGAATGCCTGGAAGCGCAAGGCGAGGGATCGCGCCCATGGCTAGGTCCGAGCCATGCGGCGCGCCTCCTCCAGCTGCTCCGGTGTATCCACCGACAACGACGTTCCCTCCACGCTGAAGGTGGCGATCGTGTGACCGGCTTCGATCAGGCGCAGCTGCTCCAGGCGCTCAAGATCCTCAAGGGGAGAGGCCGGCAGCTGATCCCATTGAGCCAGCACATCGGCGCGGAAGCCGTACATGCCCACATGGCCCCAGTACGGCGCATGGCGATGCCAGTCAGCGGGATCGACATCGCGAACGTGGGGGATCGCGGAACGGGAGAAATACAACGCCCGGCCGTCGTGGGCCACCAGGGTCTTCACCACAGCCGGGTTGTGGATCGTGTCCGCGCTTAAGCGGTAGATCGGTGTGACCACGGCCGGCACCGGCTCACGCCGCCCGAATTCCTCAACCATCGCCGTGACCACGGCGGGATCGAGAAAGGGCTGGTCTCCCTGCACATTGATCACGGCGGTGCTCAGCAGCCGTTGCCGCCGTTGCCCGTCATCCCAGGCAGCGGCCTTGTCACCCCAGGCCAGCGCCACCAGCTCGTCGGCCACGGAGGCGATGCGCTCACTGCCGGAGCTGCAGGACTCCGCCGTCATCAGCACCGGGCACCCCCAACCCTGCGCCAACTGCTGCAGCCGGGGGCTGTCCGTGCAGAGCACGACCGCAACAGGCCCCTCAGCCTCAGCGCAGCGCTTCAGCACCCGCTGAATCATCGGCTGACCACCGATGTCGGCCAACACCTTGTCGGGCAGGCGGGAGGAGGCCAGCCGCGCCGGCACCGCCACCACAGAACGCTGAATCGCCATCAGTCCCAGAGCTTCATGGCGTCATCGCGGGCCGCAAACCATTCCGCCGCAAGCGGCCCACCCATCGTGCGCTGCTCCCGGAACCAGGGACCGCCGAGGGTCCAGTGCAGCAGGCGCGGACCACCCTGCTCCGCAGCCGCCGTCGGTGCGTCCTGCACATCCACCAGATGGTTCCAACCGGTATCGAGGGCGCCGATCGCGTGATCGCCCTCCAGCCAGTGGAAGCGGTGCAGCTCCAAGCCGCTGGCCGTGTTCACATAATCCACGCTGAGCTTGGTGCAACGGCTGCAGTTGAGCAGCATCAACGAACTCCAGTTTTTCTTGGGGTAAGCGCTTTGCACTTCACCCAGAAATTTCACCGTTTCACCGGGCACGTGCTCGTGCTGCACACACATCGCCCCGTAGCGGTCATCCCGCTGATCCCAGAGCTGCTTGATATCACCACGGCAGAGCATGTCGCAGTCCATGAACAGCGCCCAGCCCTCGTATCCCATCAGATAGGGCACCAAAAAGCGGGTGAAGGAAAAGGCTGTGCTCTGTTTCGGGTCCCGCTGGCGCCGGTACAGCCCCTGCGCCTCCAGCTGGGGGGTCACCAGAGGCGTGATCGCCAGCGGCGCTGAGCTGTGCTGGTAGAGGCTGTCGATCAGCACATTGGTGGCAGCCCGCTCGCGCGGGTCGTAACCGATGAAAATCGGAATCGGAGCGAGGGTGGTCACCGGCTGGCCAGATCTGGGCGCAGATTACGGCCCGCACCAGCATGAGGCCTAGGCTTTCGGCCCTGGAAGCACAACCATGGCAGCGCGGCAGGTCAGTCTTGGATCGATCACCTTCGCCAACGACGCGCCCTTCGTGCTGATCGGCGGCGTGAACGTGCTGGAGTCGCAGCAGTTCGCCCTCGATGCAGCGGCGGTGTACGCCGATGTCTGCCGCCGGCTCTCCATCCCCCTCGTCTTCAAAGCGTCCTTCGACAAGGCCAATCGGTCTTCCATTCATTCCTTCCGTGGCCCCGGGCTGAGCGATGGTCTGGCGATGCTGCAGGCCGTCAAGGACACCCACGGCATCCCCGTAATCACCGACGTGCACACCCCGGAGCAGGCCGCCCCGGCCGCGGAGGTGTGCGACATCATCCAACTGCCCGCCTTTCTGGCCCGCCAGACGGATCTGGTGGAGGCGATGGCAGGAACCGGCGCCGTGATCAACATCAAAAAACCGCAGTTTCTGAGCCCATCTCAGATGGCGAATGTGGTGGAGAAGTTCCGCGAATGCGGCAATGAGCAGCTGCTGATCTGCGAGCGCGGCAGCAACTTCGGCTACGACAACCTGGTGGTGGACATGCTCGGTTTCGGCGTGATGAAGCGCTGCTGCGATGACCTGCCCTTGATCTTTGATGTCACCCACGCGTTGCAGTGCCGTGATCCCGGTGGCGCCGCCTCGGGAGGTCGCCGCAGTCAGGTGCTGGATCTCGCCCGCGCAGGGATGGCCGTAGGCCTGGCAGGCCTGTTCCTCGAGGCCCATCCCGATCCGAGCCAGGCGCGCTGCGATGGACCGAGCGCCCTGCCGCTCCATCAGCTCGAGCCCTTCCTCAGCCAGCTCAAGGCTGTGGACGACCTGGTGAAATCCCTGCCAGCCCTCACCATCCAATGATGCTGACCGCCAGTCAGCCATGGCTGCTGGCCTACAACCGGATCAGCCACGGGGTGGTGCTGTCGCTGGTGGGCATCACCGTGTTGGCCCTGCTGGTGATCGCGATCCGCGACACGCACCCCCCAACGCGCAGCGAGCCTCCTCTTCAGCGGAGGCTCGTGCAGTGGATGCGCCAGCACCCGCTGGTGAGTGTGCTGTTTGCGGCTTACACCGCAGCGATGGTGCATGGCACCACCTGGTTCTATCCAGAACTGCCCGATCTGATGCAAGGGATCGTGCACAGCCCCTTGATCGACAACTTCCAACTGCAAGAGCGTTTCATCGCCGAAACGATGCAGCGCAACAGCTTCCGGTTTTTCCCCCTCGCCCATCAGGATCTGCACGCCCTCAGCTGGTTCACGCCCTACGTGACGGTGTGGATGCTGGCGAGTGCCGCTGAGCTGATCTCCATCGTGGTGGTGAGTGCAACGATCGTGCAGGAGTTGGCAGGCCCACCACGGCGGCAGGAACTGCTGCTCGTGATGGCCCTGCTGTTTCTGTTCGCCCCAGCAACGGGATGGGGTTTTTTCCAGCTGATCTACTGCGAACGCCTGCTCACGTGTCTGCTGGCCTGGTTCGCCTTCTTTTATCTGCGCTTTCAACGCCATGGCCAGCGACGTGATGGCGCTCTCACCCTGGCCTTGGCCCTGGTGGCCGTGTTCGTGAAAGACATCGCCGTGCTGTTGATCGTGACACCCGCCCTGGTGCGATGGATCACCAAACCCCAGGCACGGCAGTGGCGCTCGTTGGAGATGGGGCTGATCGCCCTGCTGCCCGTCGTCGCTGTGTCCTACAGCGTTTTAAGCCTGTTGCCCAGCCTGATGGCACAGGCCGGTGCGTTCAGCAGTGACGGGCGCTGGAGCCTCGATGCGGACTGGCGCCTGCTCACGCTTGCAGGCTTCAGTGGGCTGCGGCTGCAGGCGGTGGTGCGGGGGCGCCTGCAGGCCAATCTTCTCGATGGACTCAATCTCGCAGCCCTCATTTACGCCTCGGCGCTCTGGGCGAGTGTGGGCTACCCCTACGCCAGCTTCTGGACCCTGCCCGTGCAGCTAATCACGGTGATGGATCTGGGCATGATCTGGTGCTGGGTGACAGCGCGCCTGCGCCAACATCTGGGAGCGACCGCGGTCAGCGCCGTCGGCCTGAGCGCAAGCCTGCTGATCCTGGGACTGGAGCATCGCGCCTCCGACTCCTTTATCAAGCGCGTGTCGCGAATCAAGACCACCCAGTGGCGCTGGCACAAGACCTACAGCGCCATGAAGGCGCTCAGCCGTGCCACCCGGGAGCAGGGGGATGCGGTGAACGTGATTTTCATGCGCTCCTATTTCAACCAGCACACGTTGCAAGGCATCAAGGCAGACCGCCTGATCGAATACCACCGCAAGCGCAAGACCTACACCGTGGTGGACGGCCGCGACCGGGGGCAGACCTACCAACCCCGCCGCGGGGACTACTTGCTGATCATCGACAAACGCCAACGCAGCGACCTCGGGCAGGATGGTGAGGCTTTTGAAGAAATCGCCCGCCATGGCGAGAGCAGGCGCGGCGGACGGATCTTTCGCCATCGCTGAAGAGCGCACACCATGTTTCAGAGCCTCGTTCAACGGCGTCGTCAGCGGTGGGCCTGGATGTTCGGCCTCTGCAGTGCCCTGGGCGCCGCAGCCCTGGTGGCCTGGTTGTGGCTGCTGCGGTCGTTGAACTCCCTGCCTTCCCCGCGCAGCAGCGAAGGCCGAGACCTCCTCTATCACTACAACCGCACCTCCCACGATCTGTGGCTCATCCTGCTGGGGTTGGCGGTTGTGGGGTTGCTCTGGTTCAGCCGCCGTGACCCCCAGCAGCAACCCACAGGCAAACCGTGGCATCGCCAACTGCTGAGCTTCGGTCGCGAGCACCCGATCGTGCTGCTGCTGTTCATCGCCTACACCGTGGCGATGGTCAATGGCACCCACTGGTTGTATCCCGAGCTGGTGGGCTGGTACGACGGCATCATCGACCACAAACTGCTCGACAACTTCAGCGGCCGCTACGCGTTCATCAAGGAAACGATGCTGCGCAACGACTACCGCTTCTTCCCCCTGGCCCACCAGGATCTGCATGTACTGAGCTGGTTCACGGCCTACGTGAAGGTCTGGATGCTGGTGAGTGCCGCTGAGCTGCTCGCCATCGTCGTCTTGGCCCATCGCCTGATCCGGCGCCTGAGCCCGGGACCTCCAGCCAAGGCCCTGCTGCTGCTGATCAGCCTGCTGCTGCTCTCGGCACCATCCACTGGCTTTGCCTTCTTTCAGCTGATCTACGCCGAGCGCATGCTCACCCTGTGCCTGATGGCGTTCAGCGTTTGTTACTTCGATGCGCTGCAAAGCGGCGATCGGCGCAGCCAGGCACTCACCCTGATCTGGGCCCTGATCGGGCTCTTTTTCAAGGAAATCGCCGTGCTGCTGTTTGTCACACCAGCGCTGGTCACGCTGATCGCTGGAGCTGCTGGACGGATTGAGGGACGACCAGCCCTAACGCTGGCCGCGCTGCAGCGGCCGACGCGGATGGCCTGGATCGGTCGCTGGTTGCGCTCTTACCAGCTGGAGCTCTGGATCAGCAGTTTGCTGGTCGTGGTCGTTCTGGCGTACGTCTACCTCAGTTACCTGCCAAGCCTTTACCACGGCAAAACGGCTTACAGCTCCAACGACATCTACCAGCTGTCCGCGGATCCTCGCCTGTGGATTCCCCTCGCCTACCTAGGAATCCGCATCAGCACCCTGCTGCGGCAAGGAGGATCCATCCAGCTCCTGGATGGACTCAGCAGCGGCGCTGTGCTGTATGCAGGCGCGCTTTACGTTCTGGTGGGATACGAGGGCAGCAGTTACATGGCGCTTCCGGTGCAGCTGGTGGCCGTGCTGGACCTGGCCTTTGCCTGGACCGCCTGGATCGCGCCCAGGCTCTCGCGCCGCCTGGGAAGCGCTGGCGCCACGGCCCTGGTAGGGGTCGTTGGTTGCGTGGGATGGATCGCCGTGGAACACCAAGTTGACGACAACTTTCTCGAGCGCGTCGTCGGCCTGAAAACCAGACAGGCGTCCTGGCTGCAAACGGTGGAGCGCATTGAAACCATCACCCGAGACACCAGACGCAGCGGCCGCGATGTGAACGTGATCTTCACCAAATCGTGGTTTCGCCCCAAGCGCCATCTCGACCGCTTCCATTACGACCGCCTGGTGTACCTGGATCCCGACACCAACCGCTACAGCGTTGTGGATGGAATCAACAAAGGCTCGGATTACCAGCCCCAACCCGGCGATCTGTTGATCAACATCGACAAGGGCGGGCTGGGATTCCTCGGCGACACTCTCGACGACTACGAGGAGGTGTATCGCTACAGCGACCGCGTCCGCAACGGACGGATTTATCGCTTTCGGGCGTTGCCAGCTGCGGAATAAACAAGCCGGCGATTGAGCTCAGCCACCCAGGGCACAGCGAGCGCCAGCTCAGCAGCCCCTGAGGGCCTTGCCATCCAGGCGTTGTCGTAACGAATGGCAGCGCTGCGCTCAGGGTCAAAGCGCATGCGATTGCCTGAAAGCACATGGCTTTGGCTGAAAGAGCCTGGCTGCAGCATCTGCTCCGAGAAGTCGAGATCCAGCCAACGGCACAAGCGCTTGAGGGTGGCTTCAGGCTCGAGCGCCAGCTCTTCGTATCCCACCCGCAGCACTGGATGGGGACCGCGCTGCAACAGACGATCGTGGCGGGCATTCGTGCGGCACCAGCGCAGTGCCGGGCGCAGACCCGGCAGCCAACGGCCCTGCTCTCGGCCGCGGCGCGCCCGGGAATGCACCCAGGAGCGCACGTCGCGGGTGAGGTGCACGATGCGGATTTCAAGCTTGGGATCCTGCACGAATGGGAGGACGAAATCGTCCTGGTAGGAATCCACCACCCAGGCCGGAGGCGCCTGCTGCGGGTCGCGCACCCGCTCGAGCCCCTCGAGAAGACGGTGCATCTTGGCCGCCAAAGACCAGTGGTCATGCCCAGGCAGCCACTCCAGGAGCGGCTCCCAGACGGGACACTGGGCGGCCACCGCCCCACAGGTGCAGCGACGCTCGAAGCGCAGCTCCCCGCGCAAGCGAGCCGGGCCGCGATCACCATCGGCCGGGGCAGGCCGCTCCAGGATGCGCGCCGCTTCACCCAGGCCAACCATCTGCGGGTGAGCGCCAAGGGCCAGATCGAGGATGGTGGTGCCGCTGTGGCCAAGGCCACGGATCAGCAGAAGCTTTGTCATCGCCGGGAGGCCTCAATCACCTTGCGCAACAGCTCCGACACCTGGCGGAGGTGATGGTCCACGGTGAAACCCGCCAGCACACGCCGTCGCCCGCAGTCTCCCAGACGGGCCGCTAACTCCGGGTCGTTCAAAACCCGGGCCATGGCCGCAGCCATCGCCGTCTCATCGCCTTCATCAACAAGAAACCCGCTCTCCCCATCGAGCACCACATCGGGAATACCGGCATGGCGGGTAGCCACCACGGGCAGACCACTGAGCTGGGCTTCCATCACGGCCACCGGGCTGCCCTCGCTGTCGCCATCTGCAGCCACAAGGGAGTGCTGCACAAACGCTCGCACCTCACGCATCAGCGCGGCAACTTCAACCTGTGAGCGCACGCCCAACAGCCGCACCTGCTGGGTGAGCGCCAGAGACTGCACCAGCGCCTGGGCTTCTGCCAACAGAGGCCCCTCACCCACCATCCACAACTGCAGCCTCGGTGTGGAAGCTGTGGACTGATGGCACAGCTGCGCAAAGGAACGGATCGTGTGCAGCGGTCCTTTCTTTTCCACGAACCGCCCCACAGCCAGCAACACCGGATCGGCAGCGGCTGGCCGGCTTCCCTCAAACAGCGCAGTGTTCGCGCCGGACGGACTGATCAGCAGCCAATCGGCTGAAGCACCAAGGTCCAGCAAGGTGTCAGCCATGGGCCTGGACTTCACGATCACAGCCGAGGCGATGCGCATCAGCCGCCGGTAACGCTCCTCCAACATCCCCAGCCGATTGCTTGCGGACGCATCGGAACCGCGGAAGTGCACCACCAAGGGCACCCCGGTCCAGGCACAGGCCTCCATCACCCGCACCGCTTCAAAGCCGAACTCCACCAGCACGGCGTCGGGCCGACAGCGGTGAATGAGGGCCCAGGTGACCCAGGAGGCTGGCCAGGTCGCCAGCCACGGACAGCGCAGGCGCGTGAGCAGCTTGCTCAGCAGAATGGCGCTGCCATACACCAGCCGCCAGGGGCTGCGCAGAGGGCGCTCATCACCAAAGAACGCCGTGGTGGCAAAAGGAAGCCCTTCCAGATTGGCGCGAATGAAGGTTTCACTGGCAGCCCGGCGTGTCGGGGCCAGCACCAACAGTCGATCAGGCCTGGATGGCGCCGTCATGGGTCCTGATCGGGCAAGGCCAGCACCGAGCGCCAGTGGGGCTCCACGACAGCCCAATCGAGGGAGCACAAGGTCTCCCGAGCCGCTGCACCCAGGCGGTCCCGCAGTGCCGCATCGGACATCAACCGCTCCAGCGCCTGCGCGAAGGCACGCCAATCCTCATTGGGCACGACGCATCCATGCACCCCATCGCTCACCATTTCCAATGGGCCGGGTGAGGCATCACTCACCACGGAGGGCAGCCCCGCGGCCATGGCCTCGAGCAACGCGTTGGGCATGCCCTCAAAGCGGGAGGGCAGGGCAAAAATCGCAGCTCGTTGCATGAAGCTCACCGGGTCGGACCGGAAGCCCGCAAAGGTGACCGCCTCGGCGATCCCCAGCTGCCGCGCCTGATCTGTGAGCGCTTGCCGCTCTGGGCCATCCCCCACCAACACCACGCCCCAGCCCGAACGGCAGGCCTCAGGCAGCGCGGCAAAGGCCTGCAACAGCAGATCCAGTCCCTTCTGCGGGACCAAGCGGGCCACAGCCAGCACCATGGGCTCGCGCACCAATGAGCGATCAACATCCCGCCTGGCCAGCCCAGCGGGGAGGGGGTTGGGCAGCAATTCGAGCCGTTGCCAGTCCCCCATCTCC
The DNA here is from genome assembly GCF_014279955.1 of Synechococcus sp. BMK-MC-1. Taxonomy (NCBI): domain Bacteria; kingdom Bacillati; phylum Cyanobacteriota; class Cyanophyceae; order Synechococcales; family Synechococcaceae; genus Synechococcus; species Synechococcus sp. BMK-MC-1. The sequence continues at coordinate 211,314 of NZ_CP047939.1, read as the reverse complement.
TGCAACGCATCAATCACCCCTTGGGTGTTGGCTGTGACCACATCGGCCCGGCGGTAAAACACCGAGCGCAGCCGACGCCAAAGCGGCTCCAGCTGTTGACGGCGCGGGTCATTGCGCTCTGACACCACCAGATGCAGGGGAAGATCCCAGGCAGCCGCGCAGCAGAGAACGTTGGTTTTGGTCAGCAAGGACAGGATGCGCCTGGGCTGGCGCTGCTGAACCAGCTGGCGCAGGCGGGCATAGCGATACCCGGCCAGGCGGGGCATCCCCCGCATCAGCAGACGCGTCGCCCAGGTGCTGCGCTGGGGATGCATCTGGCGTTCGATCAGCGGCCAGCACAGCATGATCGCCAGGCGCAAGGCGGCACGCTGCACTTTGAGCACCTGCGCCAGGCTGAAGCGCCGCATCCGAGCCGGCAGAGAACGATCGGCGACATCGCGCAGCCAGGGATGCAGGACCGCTTCATCCGGCCCAAGATCGAACACCTCAACCCCCGCGGGGAGGGCGTGCTTGATCGGGTGTCCATGACGCAGGGACAACACCCGCACCCGCAGGCCCTGGGAGGCGAAGTGTTCGGCCGCCAGCAGACCGACCTTCTGAGCGCCGCCGGCCCCGAGGTGGGGCAATACGACCCAGAGATCATCCATCGCTCAGTGGCCGCAGAGCTTCCAGAAAATCATGGCGGAGGCGTTCGGGCGCGAATCGCTCACGCACGCGCATCGCGGCAGCGGCCAGGCGTCTGCGGCGCGCGGCGTCACCGAGCAACTGATCGATCGCCGAAACCCAGTCGGAGGTGGATGCTTCGCGGGGCATGAGCACGCCGTTCACGCCCTGCTCGATCAACTCCGCAGGGCCGGTGAAACAGTCGCTGGCCACGCAGGCACATCCGGCCGCCATCGCTTCCAACAACACATTGGGGAACCCCTCGAAGCGCGAGGGGAGCACGAACACCGTGGCCCGCACATACCAGGAGGCCATCGACCCCACCATTCCCGGCAGAAGCAGGCGCTGCTGCAAGGTTGGATCAGGCCCGAGGATGGTGCGCAGCCAGCTCTGCTGATCGAGCCCCTGGTAGGGCGCTTCGGGCACACCCGGCAGGGCGAGATGCAGCTGGGGATGGGTGGCGGACAGGGCTGCGAACACCGGCATCAAACGATCAAAACCCTTCTGGTGCGCTTTGGTGCCTGCTCCGAGCAACAGCGCTGCATCGGGCGGCAGCCAAGCCTCCGGCAGCACTTGGGGCGCACGATCGGGGAGCGGCCACTGCACGGGATTGGGCATCAGCAGTTGGCGACGCACCCCGCAGTGACGCTGCAGCCAGGCACCGGTGCGCCGGGTCTGCACCAGATGCAGATCGGCCCATGGGTAGGTGAGGCGACGCAGACAGCGCCAGGGCAGAAGCGGTGGTTTGGCCGGGGGATAGTTGCGTTCCGACACCACGCAGCGCACCGGTGAACCGACACAGGCGAGCAAGAGCTTCACCGCCGGCAGCGTTGTGATCCCAACAGCCAAGTGGCAGTGCTGCTGCCGCAGCAGCGCCCGCAAACCCAGCACCCGCCAAGGGAAGGCCAACCAGCCCAAACGGTCGAGAGGGCGTGGCAAGGGAGGTTCTTGAAGGCGTTGCACCCCAGCGGGCACGGGGTACACATCCCGCTGAGCTGGCTGCCGGGTGATCACCAGCACAGACCAACCCGCTTGTTGACACCAACCAGCCCAACGCAGCAACACCCGCTCAGCACCACCGAGCTTGAGGGAATCAATGCAGAAGGCGATTCTCGGGGCTGCCATCACCCCATCACCCGGGGGCGGAGCGACTGCAGAAACTGACGGGCCTTTTCGGCTCGTTCACGGCGGAGATCTGGGAAGTACACCAGCAACACAGGATCAACCAACTGCTCGAGATCAGGGCGCTGGTCGGGACACTCCCGTGGCCAGCGCCCAGCATTCAGCATCGTCAGCAGAGCATCCGCAACGGCACGGTGATCTTCCTGCGTGCTGTGAATGATCGGCTCGAAACGGGCATGGAAGCAGGCATCCCGCAGGCGGGACACCTCATTCACAACCTGGTCGTAGCGATCGGCATCGGCTGCATGCCAAGCCATCACCGCCGCCACCGTGAGGCTGCGCAGGATGTTGCGGGTCATCCGCACCGCCGTCTTGCGATCAATCGCAAATGGGTCGTAGCGACGCACACTCTCCATCAGCTCCAAAGAGGCCTGCTCCAGACCAGGGGTGTCCTTGAGGGCCATCAAGGCCCGCAAGCGCGTGAGCTGAGCGGAAATCAACAGCTTGGCTCTGTTCTCACGATTGGGTTTCAAGCAGCAATAGGTGTTGGGATCCTGCTCAAGCCAAGCCACGATCTCCGAGAGACCCTCAACCCCATGGCGGAGAGCGAGGTCGTCCTTGGCATCGATCGCCCGGTAAGTGCGCACCACCCTGCAGTACCCGGAATAGTGAAGCGGCAGGCGTGTGCTGGAGGCCAGCGCCTCAAACAGAGCCAGCTGGTCCAAGCGGGTTCCAGGTCGCGAACCGCGCCGGAACAGAAGCTGGCGGAGGATCTCAGCTTCACCATCCTCATCCCAGATGCGTTCGATCAGGCGACAGGCTTCGTCGTAGTTCCCGCCCTGAAGGCAACGTTCCGTCAAACCGGCGAGCAAACCTATGTTGTACGGCCTTCGCTGGAGCGAGCCGCGCAACCAGGCATCAGCCCAGCCTCGTCCCCCCAACCGCTCAAGGACGTGCACACCCAGCAGAGTGAGCTGGGCGCCAAGCCAAGACCAACGCCATTGCGATCGCACGTGGTGATAAGGCGGAGCCTGGGGTGGCAACGGCTGCTTGGGCAGCAGGCCGTGGCGATCCAGCACTGCGAGCATCGCCTGCGTGCGCGTGCGGTAGGTGTTGTGTTGCGCCCGCTCCAAACGCAGGGCCTTCGCAGGGCCATTCCCTGCCAGAACAGTGTTGATCGCCGCAGCAAACGCCTGCGAATCAGGAGGACACAGCAGCGCCACATCCCCCTGATCCAGCAGCGAGGGAATCGCCGTGGCCACCACCGGACAACCAGCCGCCAGGTATTCGAAGAATTTCATCGGATACATGTGGCGTGTGTAGGCATTGATCTGAAGCGGCAACAGCGCCACATGCGCTTGGGCCAGATAGGCAGGGAGGGAGGCGTAAGGCTTCGGCCCCAGCAGATGCACATTGGGGAGTCGTTTTAAGCCACGCACATCCGTGCTGGGGTCGGTTTCTCCAACGGGCCCGATGAACACAAACGACCACTGCGGATGCTCGCAGGCCAGGGTTTCCAGCAACGCCAGATCGAGTTTGTAGGCATCAATGGCTCCCACGAACATCAGCACAGGGCCGTCGCCAAAGCCGTCCCGCCAATCCGGAGGCGACGCCAGAGAAGGATCGAGAGCCCGCCCGAAATGATCGGCATCGGCCACGTTGCCGAAGTAATGCGTGCCGGCATTGCGAGGGGCGATGGAGGCCTGAAGCTCCGGTGCGGTGGTGAACACCGCATTGGCTGCGCCACTGAGATCCACTTCGGCTTCGTCCAGGGCAGCCACCGGCATCCCTGGCTGAGCCTGAATGCGATCAACGCAGTGATACACCGTGGCGTGGAATTTGCGCAGACGCAGATAGCAGCGCGTCTGGGGGTTGAAGGTCCAGAGCAAGGGACTGCGGAAATCGAGAACCCAGTCGGCCACAAACAGGGAGACGGCCAAACTCCAACGGTTCAGCGCACCCCAAACGCCAGCACTGCGTCCAGGCAGAACCAGTGGTGAAATCACCCAGAGGTTGGGTCTGACCTGCCTGGGACCTCTCAGCCCCCGGCGCAGACGACGCCAGATTCGGCGAGAGTCTGAGCGGTCGGCCCGGGGGGCACGCACACCCAGTGAATCGACGTAGAGCACCCGATGCCCAAGGGCTGCAAGGGACAGCGCCTGGTGCTGTTTGTTGGTCCAAAGCGGATGATCCCAGTCCGCAGTGGATAACAGCACCACATCAGTCATCGGCGATATCAAGCATGGTCATATCCCTAAAGCTGGGCGACACCTGCTTCAGTGTTTCAAAATCACCGGACGCCAAAATACGGCCCTGGTCGATTTCATAAATCCGATCGCATTTCCGCACTGTCGACAAGCGATGGGCAATCACCACGATCGTGCAGCGACGACCGATGAGGTCTAGCGCTTGCATCACATCGTGTTCTGTTTTGTTATCGAGTGCACTGGTGGCCTCATCGAGAACAAGGAACTGAGCCTGCCTGTAAAACGCACGGGCCAGAGCCAAGCGCTGACGCTGCCCCCCCGACAACTTGACGCCATCCTCTCCGCAAAGGGTGTAGAGGCCGTAGGGCATCTGCGCAACAAAATCGGAGAACTGCGCAGCCTCCAGCGCAGCCCACACTTGGTTGTCATCAACCTCATCCGGATATTCGCAGAAGGCAACGTTCTCGCGGATACTGGCATCGAGGAGTTTGATGTTCTGAGGAACAAAAGCACAGCTTGCCTGCCAGGCAGGTATTTCCTCCTGAGAGACAGGAAGACCGTCGAGAAGAAGATCCCCGCAGGTGGGGGAATACAAACCCAGCAGGAGATGGGCCAGGGTGGTCTTGCCACTGCCCGTGCGCCCAACCAGCGCAATTCTCGATCCCACGGGAATGGACAGGTTGATGTTGTCGAGCACAGACGATTTGGCGTCGGTGTAAGCGAACGACACATCACACAGATCAATCGAGCGGCGCGGCAAGAGGCCATCTGGCGAGGGCACACCAGAATCCCCCAACACAAAACGATCCGGACGCATTTTGAGCAGCTGAATGGCGTCGGTGACCTCGGGCAAACCGCCGCGAAGCTTGTTGATCGATTTGAAGACGGATTGCATTGGGCCTGAAATCCTCAACAACGCCACAAGAACCGTGGCGATCTCCGGTAGTGATTCACGCAACCCTTCGCTGGATCCAGAAAACAGTGCAGGGGCAAGACCAACAGCAAACAAGATTGTGATTCCCGCAGGTTCAATCACAAAGCGTGGGACGTTCGGCAACAAACTGGCCAGGCGGTCATTACGCTTCGCAATCGCGCCTTCCTTCGAAAATCTCTCAACAAAATAAGAATGAGAGGAATACAGCTGGATATCACGCATGGAGCGCAACGACTCCGAGAAAATCACATGCAGGCGACGCGAGTAGCGCGTTTTCTGCCTCAGCGCCAGACGCAGGTAGGGGGTGATCAGCTTCGAAGACAGGGCATAAGCCAACACCAGCAATGAGAAGATCAAGAGCGCCTTGGCACCCAGCACAAATGCAACTCCAAGCAGCAAGGCCATCACGGAGATAAGGCTGCTGGCAATGGCGATCAACGGCGTAATCACTGCACCAGTGACACGGCTGAGAATGCGGTTGAACTTCTCTGAAAGCACTGATGTGCGTTTGCGCATGAAAAACTCATAACGCTGCAGCATCAGATTGCGATAAACCTTATTCACCAGTTCGGCCCAGATATCAGCTGTTAACAACGATTCCAACAACGCCACCCCGAAACGGATGCCCGATGCCAACCAGTAAGCCGCGATCAGCAACACAACAATCCAACCGGCCTGGTCAAACAGACCGCCACCGAAAAATCGAATCCCTGGAATCTGATCGCCGAGCCTGGCCCCGGCCAACAAGCCAACGAGTCGGGCCAGCAAACCGATCAACAGGATGTCGATGATGCCCTGGAACAGGGATGCTGCCAGCACGAAACAGAGAAAGCGAAGGCGCTGTGGTGACAGCTCTTCAAGCAGAAGCTTGAGTTCGTTCCAGGTCTTGCTCTTCAGGGGCATCGACAAATGGCTACGACCACGATCTGTGGAGTGACTTGGCCCTGAACACCCCTTTATTAAAGGGTGTAGCCGATGCCCTTCATCGCCCTGGCAGCCAGCCGGGCAACCGATTGACCACCCTTCGGGCCGCAGCAAGCCAGCGACGGCGACGCAAAGCAGCCAGAGGCACCGATCGCAGGGGGGGCTCAGCCTGAAGGCGGGGCATCAGAGCATCCAGTTCGTTGAGCACCCGCCGCCAACCGTTCACCAGTGCGTCCTCGCTGTAAGGAAACAACAATCGCTCCATCTCCGAAGGGGTGGGTCGCCAGTCCGCAGGTCGGGCGACAGCAGCACTGATTCGGGCCACATCATGCTGCAGGGAACCACAGCCCAATTGATGTCCCATCACCCCAGGCGTGAGGATGTCGGCGAGTGCGTGGTTCAAACTGCTGAACACCACACATCCGCAAGCGCTGGCCTCAAGCGGTGGCAAGCCGAACCCCTCACTGACACCTGCACAACGCCAGTGGTCGGCGGAATCGTAGAGATACACGCTGGCGTTGTTGAACAACGCCACAAGATCATCGACCCAGCCATCCTGAACCTCAACCTTCAGGCCCTGTGCCCGCAGAGCCGGCACGAGCTGATGGAGCACGTAGGCGCTGCTTTTGCGCCGCTGCACCAATACATCGATGGGCCGCGCCCTTTGCTGGAGCGACGCACGCGCCCCGCGTTCAAACCATTGCGGTTCCAGGGCATTGGGAAGCAGAAACAGGGGATTGCGTGGAGCACGATCTCCCCAATACCCAAGGGTGTTTCGGCTCACAGCCGCCACGGGGACACCAGGGGGAAGGTCAAAGCCATACCCCGCGCTGTGCGCTTGGTAAAGCACAGCACGGCCTCGCAGACGCCGCAGCAGAGCCGGCACATCAAAGCCCCAGCTCACAATCCATAGACCCTGACCAGGAGCTGGCTCTGCCCGCAGCACGTCCGCAAGGAACGGCTCGGAGCCACTGCGCTCTCGGTAGGTCACCACCTGCGTTGGCCTGAGATCAGACAGCAAGCGAGCGGTCTGCAAGGCAACGCTCAATCCGCCACAACGAAAACGGGTCCCGGTGCCTGGCACCAGAACCCGAATGCGTTGGGCGTCGGCTCCCGATGGAATCAAGCAGCCACAGCCTCGGTGCTACCAGCACGCTGACGGCGGGTGAGGAAGCCGAAGAGCACCTTGCCGATCGCGGCCACCAGGTTGCCCTCCAGTTCCTGGAACATCTTCATGTTCAGGTGGAAGGCATGGTTGGCCTCTTCCACCATGCGATCGGCCATCGCCTGATCAATCGGCAGCTGATCCATCGCAGCGCGATAGGTGGTCTTAAAGGCTTTCTCGTCGGCGATCTCAGGAAAGGAATAGAAGTGCAGCCCGTCGTTCCCGCCGAGGTTCATCGCTTTTTGGGCAATGTTCTTGAGGATTTGCCCACCGGACAGGTCGCCCAGGTAGCGGGTGTAGTGATGGCCCACCAGCAGCTCCGGAGACTCTTTGGCCACCTGGCGGATACGGTCCACATACACCTCGGCCGCAGGGGTTGCCTTGATCTGCTGAAGCCAATCAGCCCCGTAGTAATAGGCCAGATCCTGCTCGAGGGCCTCACGGCGGTTCAGTTCGCTGAAGGCGATGGGGGCGATCACGGGGTGATCGACCAACCGTGCCATCTCTTCTTCCATCGCGGCGTACACGAAGTAGAGATCAGCCACCAGCGTGCGGTAGCTGCCCTTGTCCACCACACCTTTCAGGAAGCAGCTCACGAATCCGGTGTTTTCAGCCATGGTGTGCGACTTCTTCGTTCCTTCACGGAGCTGGGAAGCGAGAGCGACGGACATCGGACAGATCTCGTGGTCATTGAGAGCAACCTTAAAAGCGATTTCAGTGATGACGGTGCAAAGGGTTGCGAAGGGTTACGCCGCCGTATCCGACGCTGCAGGATCCTCAAAAAGAATGAAGAGCTCGCGGCAGATCTCACGCAACTGGTGAACCTGCTCCTGCCGAGGGAGATGGGAGCCCTCTGGCTGCCAATCGCCCATGGTCGCCAGACGCCAGCGCTCACCATCAAAAGTCATGCCTCGCATCAACACGCCGAGGAGCTCAGGAGGCGACTGGGAATCGCCCTTGGCAACACCCTTCAGCCGCAGTTGCAGGAGCAGACTGCGGCACTCCAGGCGTGGGCTCCAGCCAGGAAAATGAAAGGAGAGATCAAGGGTTTCCTCCTCCAGCCAGTGACGGGTCTGGGGATCATCCCTCCAGGGGCTGAGATTGGCGCGGGCGGCAGGAAAACGCTGCTTAACAAGCGTCACCGCCGAGGCCAGAGCCTGCACCAGTCCCACGCTGTTCACGGCATCGGCTGCGTTCACCCGCCTCAGATCAGTGTTCTCAGGTTGAATGCTGATGACCTCCCGCGCCAGCAGCCGTTACGGTTGCAACCATGATCCCAAGGTCTCTCAGCACCCGACTCAGCCTGTACGGACTGGTTGGGGTCGGTGCCGCGGCCGTGCATGCGCTGGCACTGCTGGTTCTCGGAGGCCTGATGCCGTTATGGCTGGCCAACCCTCTGGCCTTCCTTGCCGCATCCCTGGCGAGCTATCTCGGCCACTCCCGCTTTACGTTCCAACCCGAAACCGGCGGCCAGCGTTTCGCCCGCCGTTGGTTGATCCTTCAGTACGTCGTCAACCTCACCGTCAGCGGTGTGCTTCCCCTGGCTCTGCCTGGATGGCTTCCCTCTGGCGCTGAAGTGGCTGTGCTGGTGTTCACGCCAACGGTGCTGAATGCGCTGATCTGGTCGAAAGCTGCCCGCTTCAGCTTGCAGCGCCGCCAGGGGGAACGCGTGATTCCGCTCCGCCATGCCGATGATCTCGGCCTCAGCCAGGCTGCGAACACGGCAATTTTGGCTCTGGCGCAGGCCGGGCAGCTGGATGGAACCAGTCTTCTGGTGAACGGTCCGGCCGCCTCAGAGGGCGCCGAAGCCTGGCGTTCCCTGACGGAACACCGACCAACCCTGCAGCTCTGTCTCCATCTCTGCCTCACCGAAGGACCATCGAGTGCTGTCCCCGAATTGATTCCCGATCTGGTGAATCGCCAAGGCCATCTGCACCGGTCTTTTGGATCCTGGCTGCTCCTCTCACTGCTGCCGCGCCGCCATCCCGAGCGCGTGAGGGTTGTTGCCCAGCTGAGACGCGAAATCGACGCGCAAATTAGACAGTTTCAAGCCTTGGGCGGGCACGGGTCCATCGCCCTGGATGGCCACCAACACATCCACCTTGTGCCTGTGGTGCTCGAGGCTGTTCTGGACCGTGCTCATTCAGCAGGCATCACCTGGGTGCGCAGCACCGATGAACCCTTGCCCACCGGGCTTCCCTTGCGCTGCTGGTGGCAAGCCTGCCGCGATGCAGGGCTGCTCAAGTGGTTGATTTTGCAGCTGCTCAGCTGGCGTGCGCGAGCCCACCTTCAGCGCTGCGGACTGAGCACCAACGCGGGGTTCGCTGGCGTGCTGTTCACCGGGCACATGGCGGGTGCACCGCTTCTGGCTGCCTGGAGGGAACTCAGCAGCCTGGGCGCCAAGGCCCAGCACACAGCGCCACTGTTGCTGGCCCATCCCGGTGCTCCCCTGGATCAAAACCTTGCTGATGCTGGATTTACGGTCTCCCAAGCTTTCGCCGCTTCCCCTTGGCGGCAAAGAGAGTGGCGCGCCCTTGCAACGCTCACGCCCCTCCCTGATCAATCGAGCGGATGAAGTAGTGCGGCCGAGCCTTCGACTCCACGTAAATGCGGCCGATGTAGTCACCGAGCACCCCGATACCGATCAACTGAATGCCGCCCAAAAACAGCACGGCAACCATCAAGGAGGCGTAACCGGGGACATCGCGGCCCACAAGAGCCGTACGCAGAGCGATCACCAACGCATACAACAGGCTGATTCCCGAGACCAGAACCCCGAGGCCTGTCCACACCTTGAGAGGCAGCACTGAAAAGGAAAAAATCCCATCGAAGGCATAGCCGATCAGCTTGAGGGGGCTCCAGGAGGTCGTGCCTCCAACCCGGCTGACCCGCTGATAAGACAATTCCACACTGCGATAGCCCGTCCAGGGCAGCAGGCCTTTGGAGAAGCGACTCGACTCGCGCAAGCGGGTGAACGCGTCCACGACAGCAACATCAAGCAGCCGGTAATCACCAGCCCCCTCCTGCAACTGAATGGAATCCACCACCTTGTTGAACACCCAGTAGAACCAGGAGGCGCTCAACACCTTCAAACGCGACTCCTGATCGCGGTCATCGCGCACCGCCGTCACCACCTCGGCCCCAGCGCGCCATTCCGACACCATGGCCTCGATCAACTCGGGCGGGTGCTGAAGGTCGGAGTCGATCAGCACCGCCGCCTCGCAGCGCTCGCGCACATGGTCCAAGCCCGCGAGCATGGCGGCTTCCTTGCCGAAATTGCGGGTGAGTTCGAGCAGGGTGACCGGAACCGGCACGCCCAGGCTGCGGCGCTGCCTTAAGAAAGCGCGGATCTGATCGCGGGTGGCATCCCTGGAGCCATCGTCGATCAGCACCAGATGGTCCACACCGGGAACAGCCAGCACCCGCTCGATGAAGCGGACGATCACAGCCTCTTCGTTGAAACAGGCTGCAACCACCCACACACCATTACGGTTCGTCATCGGACGAGCGGCCATATTTCGGAAGAACTGTAAGGATTGCACCTCAAGTCATAGGCTCGCCACCACGTGATGCCGCGAGGCGGCGATTCAGCCATGGCCCAGTTCGAGAAGCTCACCGCCCCCAGCCAGGGCACACCGATCCGCTTCGAGAACGGTCAACCCGTGGTAGCCGACAACCCGATCATCCCCTTCATCCGCGGTGATGGCACCGGCGTTGACATCTGGCCTGCCACCCAGAAAGTGCTGGATGCGGCCGTGGCCAAGGCCTACGGCGGAGCCAAAACGATTGAGTGGTTCAAGGTGTATGCCGGCGATGAGGCCTGCGACCTCTACGGCACCTATCAGTACCTGCCCGAAGACACCCTCGAAGCGATCCGCACCTACGGCGTGGCCATCAAGGGCCCCCTCACCACCCCCGTGGGTGGCGGCATCCGCTCGCTGAACGTGGCCCTGCGCCAGATCTTCGATCTGTATTCCTGCGTGCGTCCTTGCCGGTATTACGAGGGCACCCCCAGCCCCCACAAGCGTCCTCAGGATCTCGACGTGATCGTGTACCGGGAGAACACCGAAGACATCTACATGGGTGTGGAGTGGGAGGCCGATGACGCCGTTGGTCAGGAGCTGCGCAAGCACCTCAACGAGGTGGTGATCCCCGCCAACGGCAAGCTGGGCAAACGCCAGATCCCCGAAGGCTCCGGCATCGGCATCAAGCCGGTGAGCAAGCACGGCAGCCAGCGCCACATCCGCAAAGCGATTCAGCACGCCCTGCGCCTGGAAGGCGACAAGCGCCACGTCACCCTGGTGCACAAGGGCAACATCATGAAGTTCACGGAAGGGGCCTTCCGCGATTGGGGCTACGAGCTAGCCACCACCGAATTCCGCGACGTGTGCATCACCGAGCGGGAGAGCTGGATTCTCGGCAACCTCGAGAAGGATCCAGGCCTGAGCGTGCAGGCCAATGCCCGCATGATCGAGCCGGGCTACGACAGCCTCACCCCCGAGAAGAAGGCCGACATCGACGCCGAGGTGCAGGCCGTGATCGACGCCATCGGCAGCAGCCATGGGGGCGGCAAGTGGAAGCAGATGGTGCTGGTGGATGACCGCATCGCCGACAGCATTTTCCAGCAGATCCAGACCCGGCCTCAGGAGTATTCGATCCTGGCCACCCTCAACCTCAACGGCGACTACATCTCCGATGCCGCCGCGGCCATGGTGGGCGGCCTAGGCATGGCCCCCGGGGCCAACATCGGCGAAACCGCCGCCATCTTTGAAGCCACCCATGGCACCGCCCCGAAGCACGCCGGCCTCGATCGCATCAACCCCGGTTCCGTGATCCTCAGCGGCGTGATGATGCTGGAATTCCTGGGTTGGCAGGAGGCTGCCGACCTGGTGACCAAGGGCCTGAGCGCCGCCATCGCCGACAAACAGGTCACCTACGACCTGGCCCGACTGATGGAGCCCCAGGTGGATCCGGTGAGCTGCAGTGGCTTTGCCGACGCAATCATTCAGCGGTTCTGAATCAAGCCTGATCGATCGACACAAGCCATGGACGATCAAGACAACAATCCCCATGGCTTGCTCGGACGTGCTGCTCGCAGAACACTTCTGATCACCCTGGCCAGCATCAGCAGCCTGGGCTTGGGTTGCTGGGCCTGGATGCAACGCAACCGGCGTTTGCTTCCCTTACCAGACAGCGACGCTGGACATGATCTGCTGAGCAAGTATCAAGAGCTGACGCATCACCTCTGGCTGATCGCGCTGCTGCTCGCTGTGGGGTTTCTGAGCTGCCGGGTTCAGAGCAACAGACAGCGCGAGGCACGCACAGGGAATCACACAAGCACCAGTCCGGTTGAAGCCTGCCTTCGGTTGATTCGCAACAATCCAATCACCACGGTTCTGATCATTGCCTACACCGTGGCCATGATTTCCGGCACGACATACCTCTACAAGGATCTGGTTGGTTGGTACCCCGATCTCACAAAGGGATATTTTCTCGACAATTTTGCCGTGCGGGAGAGCTTCATCGATGAGACCATGCGGCGCACGGATTATCGCTTTTCCCGCTTGCCCACCAGGACCTCCACATTCTGAGCTGGTTCACGATTCACATCAAAACCTGAATGCTTGTCAGCGCGGCCGAACTGATTGGCATCCTGCTATTGAGCATCCAATTCCTCAACAGCCTGGATGCAGGGAAAGCAGCCAAACAATCCACCATTCTTCTGCTGACCTCCCTCTTTCTGATCCACCCGTCAACAGGAACAGCATTTTTCCATGTGATCTACTGCGAGCGACTGCTCTGCCTCGTGTTCATGCTCTATATCACCGCGAATTGCTCCTATCGCATTACCAATCAAGCATCATTCTTTTATCTCACCCTTCTGTGGGCACTGATTGGCATCTTTATCAAAGACATCGCCATCGTTCTCTTTGTCACTCCCGCCGCGAGTCTCTGGCTGGCGGACTGGATCCAAAACAGGAAAGCCACAAGCTGCACTCACACACTTGAGCACTGGATCATTAGCCTGAGCCTGGTCTTCGCGGCGAGCTACATCGTTTTAGCGCTGATCCCCAGCAGCTTCGCGGGGGGCGACGCTTACAACGACAATGCCCCACAAACTCTGGTTCTCGACGTTCGCTGCTACCTGTTCGCAGCCATCGCCATGATCAGAGCATGGGGCATCGCCAAAGGGCGGCTCACCTTCTCGATTCTGGATTCAATCAACCTCACGGCTGTCGCTTATGCCATCGCCCTTGGCGTCACCTATGCATTCGACGCAAACAGCTATTTATCCCTGCCCTTTCAGTTGATTGCAACGATCAATCTGGGATGGGCCTGGATGCAACTGATCGAAACCAACCCCCGCATTCCAAAGCAACAGAGCCTCAAGATCACAGCAGCAGCGTCAGCATCCGCAATGATCATCGCTGTGGATCACAGGATGACAAGCCCGAACTTCACCGAAACGATTAACACACAAAAAGCACACCAAGCCTCCACACAAGCAACTTACGAAAAACTGGATCGCGTCAGCAGAAAACTCCGCGAATCGAAGACCAACATCAATCTCATTATCAGCCAGGATTCGTCTCTTTCAGCAAAACGCCACCTCAACCGCATACCCTACCGATCTTTGATCGAATACGAACCTGAGCGCAAGCAATACATCATCAAAGACGGAGCCAACAAAGGCTCCATCCACACGCCTCAGGAAGGAGATATTATCGCCAATATCGATAAAAACATCGATTCATTGAGTCCAATTCTGAAGACCCTGCAAACAGAATTGATCTACCGGCACAACCCCAGCGATCGCAGCGGTGTGATTTTCAGAGTGACAGGCATCAAGCCTTCTGGGACCGTCAACCCGCCAGTTGGCGACGAAATGCCAATCCCTTGAGTCGCCAGCGAAGAACAGCCTTCAAAATGGCGTGATGAGCTTGCAGCCGAGCTTTCCAACCGAGATGCAGACTCTACCTGGCCTCCCAGACGGTGTCACCGACCCCTGCGTGCACTGCGGCTTCTGCCTGCCCACCTGCGCGAGCTACCGGGTGCTCGGCACGGAGATGGATTCCCCCCGCGGCCGTATCCACACCCTTAAAGCGATTGAAGCGGGTGAGCTCGCGCTCGATGCCACCGTGGCGTCCCACTTCGACAGTTGCCTGGGGTGCTTCGCCTGTGTGAGCGCCTGCCCCTCCGGCGTGCGCTACGACCAGCTGATCGAAGCCACCCGGCCGAAACTGAACAGCGCGGAGCTGCGCAGCCCCTGGCAACAGACCTTCCGGCAGCTGCTGCTGGCGGTGCTGCCCTATCCCAGCCGCCTGCGCGCTCTGCTCACCCCCTTGCGGGCCTATGCGGGAGGGCCGCTGCAGACCCTGGTCCGGCGCAGCGGCCTCACCCGCCTGCTCGGGCCCCAACTCGAAGCCATGGAAGCGCTGCTGCCGCCCCTGGCAGCGGGAGGCTTCGCCGATCGCTTCCCGCTGGTGACAGCGGCCCAAGGCGAACGCCGCGGCCGCGTGGGCCTGGTGTTGGGCTGCGTGCAGCGCTGCTTTGACCCTCAGGTGAATGCAGCCACCCTGGCTGTTTTGCAAGCCAATGGCTTCGAGGTGGTGGTCCCTGCCGACCAGGGCTGCTGCGGTGCGGTCAGCCATCACCAGGGACAGATGGAGCAGACCCGCTCCCTCGCTAGTGATCTGGTGCGCAGCTTCGCGGCGGCCGCAGGACCCGAGGGGCTCGATGCCGTGCTGGTGGCCGCATCGGGCTGCGGCCACACGCTGAAGGCCTATGGCGAACTCCTCGGTGACGAGCAAAACAGCTTCTCCTGCCCCGTGCTCGACGTGCATGAATTTCTTGCAGCACGGGGCCTGTCGGCGTCGTTCCGCGCTGCTTTGCAGCCTCTGCCGATCACCGTGGCTTATCACGACGCCTGCCACATGATCCATGGGCAGGGCATCAGCAGCGAGCCGCGGTCGTTGCTGCGCAGCATCCCCGACCTGCAGCTGCGGGAGGCCACGGAAGCCGGGGTGTGCTGCGGCAGTGCCGGGATCTACAACCTGGTGCAACCCCAGGAAGCAGCTGAACTGGGGCAGCTCAAGGTGGAGGATCTCAGCCGCACCGGCGCCAGCGTGATCGCCAGCGCCAACATCGGCTGCAGCCTGCAACTGCGTCGCCACCTGCAACAGGACGGGCCGGAGGTGCGGCATCCGATGGAGTTACTGGCCCGCGCCGCTGGGCTGAGCCTGGAGTCAACGACCTCAGCCGACGCCGCCTGAACCCGCCTCCATCAAGCGCCAAGCCTGCGCCAGGGTGTTGCGGTCCCCCAGATTTCCCGGGAAGGTCACGATCGGCAGGTCATGCCAGGGCAACCCTGCAGGCACCCAAGGCCTCACCAGTGACAACCCAGGCAGCAACTGCCCTTCGAGCTGAACGGCCTCCAGCTGCAGACCCTCCGCCAGCAGGGTGCCGGTGGTGATGCCGCCCTTGCTGATCACATAACCCAACTGCGGTGCGCATGCCGCCACAAGGCGGGCGGTGAGCTGGGCCAGGGCCAGACCAAACTGCCGGCGCCGGCGCTGAGCCGAAGCGCCCCCGCCGAACGTGAGTTCACCGCGGCTGGTGTAAAGCACCGGTGTGCGTCCCTGGGCCAGACAGCCCTGGAGGTGCTCCCCCCACTCCTGCTCAAGATCAGCCAGCAGCAGATCCGGCGTGCCCCCCTCCAGCACCCGAGCAATCCGAGCGACGGGAAGCTCCAGGCCGGCGCATCGGCCATCCTTGAGCAGCTCGGCCAGCTGCGCATCGGCCAGGGGCACATGGGACCCCACCAGCACCAGACCGGGCAAGGCCACGCCCCTTGAATCCAGGCAACGCAGATTGGCCAGCGCAGGCGCAGACAAGGGCTGGGGCCCCAGGGGCTCCTCGCCAGCATTCACCAGCCCATTGATCAGGCTGGCAGCGGCGCGGAACAACAAACGCTTGCGCCCCTGCAACCGGCGCACCGCAGCGCCGAGGGCATCCAGCTGCTCGGGGCGCTCCGCATCCACCACCACCGACACGTTGCCCTGCAGCGCCTGCAACCAAGCCAGCAACTCCTCAGCCCCCGCGGAGGGTGCATCAGCGGCCCGATCGAGCAGGTCTCCCCCCAGCCGCAGCACCGCTTGCGCCGGAATCGTTCCTCCGCTCTTTTCTTCCAGCCAGGCATCGAGAGCACTGGTGCTGAAGCCGAAGCTTCGGTCTTGGGCGAAGGCCGTGGTGTGCACCGGTTCGCCATGCAGCAGGTGCACCCCATCCACGGTGGTGCGCCCCCCTGGCAGAAAGGCCGGCACATGCAAGGTGGCATCCACAGGTCCAAAACGAGCTTCCAGCTCCTCGGCGAGAACGGCCGGTTCGAGCACGCCGTGGCCGCGCAACGTGGAATCGCCCCGACTCACCAGCAGGAGATCGGACTCGGGGATGGCCTCAGCCTCCAAAGCCTGTTGGAGGGCATCCACGATCTCCCGGTTGCGCTCAGCCGCCGCATCAGCCGAGAGCGCACGGGTATTGGCGAGAACAAACAGCAGCGGCGAGCGATGGCGCAGGCCCCGGCGCAGGCTGTCCACATCCCAGCGCAACAACAGCGGGCAGCTGTGCACCGTCTGCGACCCAGTGGGATCGTCGTCGATCACAACGATGGTCATGGCACGATCATGGCGCGCAACGGATCCGACCATCACTGATTCAGCACCAATGGTCCACTCCGAAACGCTGCTGCAGCCGCAGAGCGAAGCCGAGCTGAGCGCCCTGGTGCGCGACCTGCATGCCAGTGGCCGTCCCTGGACGCCGGCGGGCCTAGCAACCCGCCTGCACTGGGGAGCGCCACTGCAGCAGGCCGGACCGGCCGTGAGCACCCGTCGGTTGAACGGAATCATCGACCACGCCGTGGATGACCTCACGATCACCGTGGAGGCCGGGTTGCCCCTGGCCGATCTGCAGCACGCCCTGGCCGAGCGCGGGCAGTGGCTGCCGGTGGACTGGCCCTGGGGCACGGCAGCGGACCTGGGGAGCAGCGCCGGAACGGTGGGCGGGTTGGTGGCCCGAGGACTCTCCGGCAGCTTGCACCAGCGCCATCTGGGAGTGCGCGATCAACTGATCGGCATCCGCCTGATGCGCAGCGATGGCGTTGCCGCCAAGGCCGGCGGGCGGGTCGTGAAAAACGTGGCCGGCTACGACCTGATGCGGCTGCTCTGCGGCAGCTGGGGCAGCCTGGCCCTGATCACGGGGGTGACGCTGCGGGTACAGCCCATCCGCATGGCGCGAGGCCAGTTGCTGGTGCGAGGAGAGCCCTCCGCCCTCGAGCCACTGCGGCAGGCGGTAGTGGCGGGAGGCTTCACGCCCGACTGGATCGACTGGGACCAGAACGAGGCTGAGGGCTGCTGCCTGCGCTTGGGAGTGGCCAGCATCAGTGATGCCGCTGTGCACGACCAGCTCCATCAGATCGAGGCCTTGGCTGGTGCGCAGAACCTCGGCAGCGAGCGCCAGAGCTGGAGCGATCCGCTGCCCGATCCGATCGCTCCCGGATGCGATCCAGCCTGGTTGCTGCGCCTCAACCTGCCGCCGGCCCGTTGCGCCGAACTGCTGGCCAGTGCCAGCTGCCATCAACTCCCAGGCTGGTGTTGGCGCCTCAGTGCCGGACGGGGCAGCGGTGATGCCTGGCAGGTGCAGGGTCCAGCCACCCCCGCCTACGCGATCGCAGCCTTGCGCCGGCACGTGAGCGACCTTGGAGGCGAGCTCACGGTGCTGATTCAACCGTCAGGGGCGGAGCACCAACCAGAGCTCGAGGCCTGGTTGGATGCTCCCTCCCGCCCCCTGATCGAGGCCGTGAAAAGACAGTTCGACCCCAGACTGCAACTGGCGCGAGGCCGCCTGCCAGGGGTGGCCACACCCCTTAGCTGAGACGTTCTCAGCTCAGCGCGTAGCGGCAGGTGAGGGTGCTGCTCTGGCCGGCTGCCAGTTCGAGCTTGCGGTCACCACTGATCAGGGATTGGCGCGGCCCCGTCCAGGGTTCAAGGCACACCATCGGACGGGGAGGCTCGGTCCACACCACGGTGAGGTCCATCGGTTCGTGGTGCTGGAGCTGCAGTCGGGTGCCAGCCGCGGTGTCCACCAGGGTCACCGGCCCGGAGGGACGGGTGAGGAAGTCCACGCCGTCGGGCAGACGGCTGAGCTGGGATGCCGTCTCGGCATCGGCCATCTCCAGGTGGTTGAGGCAGCGGGTTGCGAGCCCCTCGAGCTGGGTCTGGGCCAGGTCGGTCACGTTGAAATAGGGATGCAGACCGAAGCTGAAGGGCATGGCCTCGCCGCCTTCCGCCGAGGTGTTGGTGACCGTGGTCACGATCTCCAGCGCTGAGGCGACGGGGCGCACGTCCATCTGCACCCGGAAGGCGAAGGGATAGGCCGTCCGGGTTTCGGGGGTGTCCACCAGGCTGAGCCGCACACCACTTTGATCGTCGAGCAGCTCGATCGTCCAGGGAAGGTTGCGGGCAAAGCCGTGCTGTTTGAGGGTGTAAGTGCCGCTGGCCCGAGGAAGGCTGTCGTCGGGCAGGTTGCCGCAGATGGGGAACAACACGGGAATGCCGCCGCGGATGCTCTTGGCAGGGTCGGCGTAGCGCTCCTGATCGAAATAGAGCACTTCGCGGCCGTTGCAGAGCCACTCACTCACCAAACCGCCGCGCTCCGGCACGATGCGCAAACGATCGCCACTGCTGGGATGCACATACTCCCAGTGGGCGTAGGGAGCGGACTGCTGGCGGAAGGTCATGGCCACAGGACTTGCACACCCAAGATTGGCCGGAAATTACCGGGCTGGCTGCAGATCCAAGGTGTTCTCGCCAACACGGGCTGCCAGCCAGTCCAGCAAGGCCCGGTTCACCTGATCGGGAACCTCATCGTGGGGGCAATGGCCGGCGTCGAGCACCACTTCGGTGGTGTTCTCCGGAGCATGGCGCTGGAAGCTCGAACGCCGTCCGGCGGCATTGATCCAGGGATCGCGGATCCCCCACAGCAGCAGCAACGGCGCCTGCAGGTGGGCAAACAGCTCATCGAGGGGCTGGCCGCGGGGGATGTCGAACACGGTGCGGAACACCCCGAAGGCTCCCGGATCCAGCGACGGGCGGCGGATCGACTCCACGAGCCAATCATCCACATTGGTCTTGTCGATGTACACCTGCCGCAGGGTGCGGCGGATGGTGGCGGGCCGACGCAGATTTTCAAACAACAACCGCTGCAGCACCGGACTCTTCAGCAAGGCAGAACCGATGGTGCGCCGGGCGATCGCCCCCCACCCCCCCGGGCTGGCGGTCTGTTCGTCGCTGAAGGGACCTGCGGCATTGAGCAGCACCACCCCAGCGGCCTGGTCTCCAAGCGCGGCACCGGCCGCCAAGGCG
This sequence comes from Synechococcus sp. BMK-MC-1, assembly GCF_014279955.1. NCBI lineage: Bacteria > Bacillati > Cyanobacteriota > Cyanophyceae > Synechococcales > Synechococcaceae > Synechococcus > Synechococcus sp. BMK-MC-1. Next base: position 191,880 of record NZ_CP047939.1, on the reverse strand, counting down.
GCAAAGCCCCCCAGGGAATTGCCGGCGATCACCGTGGGGCGGCCAATGCGCTCCTGCACATACGCCACCAGCTGATCGCGCCAGAGCGCACCGCCGTAGCTGAGTGCTGCGGGTTTGGCGCTGCGTCCGAACCCGAGCAGATCCACGGCATGCACCTCATGGGTCTGAGCCAGCACAGGAATGTTGTGCCGCCAGTGATCCGTGGAGGCACCGAAACCATGCACCAAGAGCAGGGCAGGGCGCTCCTTCACCTGGGGGTTCTGGGCCGGGTCATCGCCCGCGCACAGACCGTGCACGGCATGGCCCCGGAACTGCCACCACGCTGCCTGGTCGTTGCTCACCACACCTACCGCTTCGGACCGCGATGCTAGGCATCCCGTTCTTGCGGTGGTCCACCGGGCCGCCAGACCTGCGATGTACGACGACAGCGTCAGCCCATTGCTTCAGGGAGCCACCCTCAGCGGTGGATTGTTCTGGGCGTTGGCCCTCTACCTTCCGCTCAGCGGACCCTTGAGCCGGTTTGAAGCGAGCCTGGAAGGGGGCCCGCTGAATGAATCGTGGCGTCAGGCCGCCCTGGTGATCAGCAGCCTGCTCCTGGCCTTGGCCGTGGGAGTGGTAACGCAGCTGATCCTGGCCTGGGCCCTCGGACCAGGCTGGGCCTCCAGCCTGGCGTTGATCAGCATCGGCTGGGGGCTGTTCATCAGCCTGGCCCGGCGTTAAAGCAGGCCCACCGGCTCGGCAGCCACATCATCGCTGACGCTGTCGCCGTCGTCAGGCTTGTTGCCGCCAATTACGAGGCGCAGCAGCACGGGTGCCAGGAAGGTGGTGCCGATCACCATCAAGAGGATGGCTGCCTCCAGCGAGGGGGACAGCAGCTTGGCGCTGGTGCCCAGACCCAGGAAGATCAGGCCCACTTCGCCGCGGGGCATCATCCCCAGACCCACCACCAAGCGGCGGGTGGGCTGCTTGCTGAGGAAGGCCCAGCCAGCGGCAATTTTGCCGATCACGGCAACCACAAACAGGAAGCCAGCGACCACCAGCGCCGTGCGGCTGGAGGGGTCAGACGGATTGATCACTGAGAGATCCATACCGGCGCCCACCAGCACGAAGAAGATGGTGGCGAACAGGGTCACGATCGGCAGCACCGCCTGCTGAATGGCGTGATTGTGTTTGGAGCTGCTGAGAATCAGACCTGCCGCGAACGCGCCGAGAGCAGCTTCAAGGCCGATGGCCGTGGCGGTGAAGCAGCTCAGGGCCAGGATCACAAACGACGCCACCAACACTTCACCGGGTGCCTTGAGCTTGTCGATCATCCAGTCGAAGGCCGGAGCAGCGGTGCGGCTGAGGCCAATGGCAGCCACCACGAACACTGCAGCAGCAGCCACGAGCTTCACGATCGGGCCGATTTCCAGGTTGCCGCCGGAGGCCAGAGCCACCACCACGGCCAGGATCACGATGCCGAGGATGTCGTCGAGTACGGCGGCGCCGATCACAATCTGCCCCTCCCGGGTTTTGAGGAAGCCGAGTTCACCGAACACGCTGGCGGTGATGCCGATGCTCGTGGCCGTCATCGAGGCGCCGGCAAAGATCGCCGGAATGGCATCCACATGGAAGATGGCCATCAGTCCCCAGGTGCCAAAGGCAAAGGGGAGCACCACACCCGCCACAGCCACGGTGAACGCCTGGGCGCCAACGGCGATCAGCTCCTCCAGTTCACTCTCCAGGCCGGTGAGAAAGAGCAGGGCGTAAAGCCCGAGCTCGGCCACCGCTTCCAGCGAGGGGAAGCTCTCGTTGTAGATCTCCGGCACAGCATCCGGGGGGACATTCACCAGGCCGCTCACCAGGCTGATCACCCCATTGCTGAGCTCCACTTGCGTTTCCGGCGGCACCAACAGGTGCAAACCAGAGGCACCGATCAGCACCCCGGCGAGCAGTTCCCCAAGGATCGTGGGCAGCTGAAGGCGCACCAGCACCTCCGCCAGCACGCGCGCGGCCACGAAGATCAGGGCGAAACGGGCCACCCCGATCAGGGTTTCGGCCATTTCAAGATCGTGGGCAGAAATTTCCCCAAGCAAGGGCATCAGCAGGGGCGGCATCGCAGTAGCGAGCATCGGAATCGTTGGGGCCTCTCCCGCGGACCTTATCCGTAAACGGGGTTTTGCACCGCATGCCCCCCTGCCGAACCGACGTGCGATGGGCCACGGTGCGGATGTGCGGTTCTTAACGAACGCACCCGTTTGAGCTGGCTACCTTCCGCGTACCCAGTTTTGCTTCGGGCATCGCATGACGGTCACTCCCTTCCTGCATCTCTCAGGCTCTGAACACCTTCAGGCGCCAGCGGATGACGAACTGCGGCGCCTCGATGCCTACTGGAGGGCCGCCAACTATCTGGCGGTGGGAATGATTTATCTGCAAGACAATCCGCTGCTGCGGGAGCCTCTGCAGCCCGAGCACATCAAGAATCGGCTCCTGGGCCACTGGGGCTCCAGCCCAGGCCAGGCCTTCATCTGGACCCACGCCAACCGCCTGATCAACGCCTACGACCTGGACATGATCTACATGTCTGGTCCAGGCCATGGAGCCCCCGGCGCCCGCGGTCCGGTGTACATCGACGGCAGCTACAGCGAGCGCTATCCCGACAAGTCGCTGGACGAAGCCGGCCTGAAGAAGTTCTTCAAGATGTTCTCCTTCCCGGGGCACATCGGCAGCCACTGCACCGCGGAGATGCCCGGCTCGATTCACGAGGGTGGTGAACTCGGCTATGTGCTCTCCCATGCCGCCGGATCCGTCTTCGACAACCCGGAGCTGATCACGATCGCCTGCGTGGGTGACGGCGAGGCGGAGACCGGCCCTCTGGCCACCAGCTGGCACATCAACAAATTCCTCAACCCGATCAAAGACGGCGCCGTGCTGCCGGTGCTGCACCTCAACGGCTACAAGATCGCCAACCCCACCATCCTCAGCCGCATCGACCACGAGGAGCTGGAAAGCCTCTTCCGCGGGCTGGGCTGGACGCCGATCTTCGTGGAAGGCTCCGATCCCATGGAGATGCACCGCAAGATGGCGGTGGCCATGGAGCAGGCCGTGCTCGAGATCCGGGCCATCCAGGAGCAGGCCCGTAACAGCGGTGAGGCTTTCCGCCCCCGTTGGCCGATGATCGTGCTCCGCTCTCCCAAGGGCTGGACCGGCCCGCAGGAACTCGACGGCAAGAAGATCGAGAACTTCTGGCGCTCCCACCAGGTGCCGATCGGCGATGTGAAAACCAATCCCGATCACCTGCAGCTGCTGGAGGACTGGATGAAGAGCTACCGCCCCTGGGAGCTCTTTGATGACAACGGTGCCGTGCGCGAAGAGATCCGGGCGTTATCCCCCAAAGGAGACCGGCGCATGGGCTCCAATCCCCACACCAACGGTGGGGTGTTGCGCAAAGATCTGCGCTTCCCGGAGCTGCGCAACTACGAAGTGCCCGTGGAGATCCCCGGCACGACGGAGAAGGAGAACACCTACCCCCTGGGTGAACTGATCCGCGATCTGATCAGCAACAACCCCGGCGGTTATCGCCTCTTCGGCCCGGACGAAACGGCCTCCAACCGCCTTCAGGCCGTGTACGAAACCACCAAGAAAGCGTGGATGGCGAACTTCCTGCCTGAAGACCTCAACGGCAGCGAGCTGTCCCGCGACGGCGCCGTGGTGGAGATGCTCTCCGAGCACACCCTGGTGGGAATGATGGATGGCTACCTGCTCACCGGCCGCTACGGCTTCTTCCACACCTACGAGGCCTTCGCCCACGTGGTGGCCTCGATGTACAACCAGCACTGCAAATGGCTGGAGCACTGCGAGGAGATTCCCTGGAGAGCGCCGATCGCTCCCTGGAATTGCCTGATCTCTTCCACCGTGTGGCGTCAGGACCACAACGGCTTCACCCACCAGGATCCCGGCTTCATGGATCTGGCCGGCAACAAGAAGGGCAGCATCACCCGCGTGTATCTGCCGGCCGATGCCAACAGCCTGCTGGCCGTGGCCGAAAAGGCGCTCACCGAAACCGATGTGGCCAACATCATCGTGTCGGACAAGCAGAAGCACCTGCAGTACCTCACGCTCGATGAGGCGCGCCGCCATGTGGCCAAAGGCGCCGGCATCTGGGAGTGGGCCTGCAACGACAACTGCGGCATCGATCCGGACGAGCCCGACGTGGTGCTCGCCTCCGCCGGCGACATCCCCACCAAGGAATGCCTGGCGGCGATCGAGATTCTGCGTTCAGAAATCCCCCATCTCAAGGTTCGCTACGTGAACGTGGTGAAGCTGTTCGCCATGGCCAACCCGAAGGACCACCCCCACGGCCTCAGTGACCGGGACTTCGAAAGCCTGTTCACACCCGACAAACCGGTGATCTTCAACTTCCACGGCTATCCCTGGCTGATCCACCGCCTCACCTACAACCGCCCGAACCACAACAACTTCCACGTGCGCGGTTACAAGGAGCAGGGCAACATCAACACCCCGCTCGAACTGGCGATCTGCAACCAGATCGACCGCTTCAACCTGGTGATCGATGTCATCGACCGGGTGGAGTCGCTCGGATCCCGGGCCGCCCACGTGAAGGAGCAGATGAAAGACGAGATCCACAAGCACCGCGCCTACGCCCATGAGCACGGCACCGATGCGCCCGAGATCAACAACTGGCGTTGGAGCCTGGGCCGCAGCTCCTGCAGCGTCTGAACCGCAGCGCTGATCCAGACCTCAATGTTCACGTTCTCAGCCCCTTTGCCCCCTTCCAATGAGTAGTTCCCAGCCCGTCGACCTGCGTCTGCCCACCCCCGGCTGTTATGCCGATCCCGAACGGGCCGGCCTGGATGCCGAGTCCGTCTTCGACGGCATGACCGAGCACCTGTTCTTCACCCTCGGCAAGCTCGCGCCCTCCGCCAGCCGCCATGACCTCTACATGGCCCTGAGCTACGCGGTGCGCGACCGTCTGATGACCCGCTTCCTCGCCAGCAAGGAGGCGATCCGCGCCAGACCGCAACGCACGGTGGCCTACCTCTCCGCCGAATTCCTGATTGGCCCCCAGCTGGCCAACAACCTGCTGAACCTGGGCATCCAGAAGGAAGCGGAAGAAGCGCTCAAGCGCTTCGGCATCGAATCCCTGCAGCAGATCCTGGAGGTGGAAGAAGAGCCCGGGCTGGGCAATGGCGGCCTGGGCCGCCTGGCCGCCTGCTACATGGAGTCGCTGGCCAGCCTGGAGATCCCAGCCACCGGCTACGGCATCCGCTACGAGTTCGGCATCTTCGACCAGCTGATCCGCGATGGCTGGCAGGTGGAAGTCACCGACAAGTGGCTCAAGGGCGGCTGGCCCTGGGAACTGCCCCAGCCCGACCAGGCCTGCTTCGTGGGCTTCGGCGGCCGCACGGAGAGCTACATCGACGACAAGGGCAGCTACCGCTCCCGCTGGATTCCGTCGGAGCACGCCATCGGCGTTCCCCACGACGTGCCCGTGCTGGGCTACCGCGTGAACACCTGCGACCGCCTGCGCCTGTGGCGGGCCGATGCCACCGAAAGCTTCGATTTCTACGCCTTCAACATCGGCGATTACTACGGCGCCGTGGAAGAGAAGGTGGGCAGTGAAACCCTCTCCAAGGTGCTGTATCCCAACGACGGCACCGATGAAGGTCGCCGCCTGCGCCTCAAGCAGCAGCACTTCTTCGTGAGCTGCTCCCTGCAGGACATGCTGCGCAGCCTCGACAGCCGCGGCCTGTCGGTGGAGAACTTCCCCGAGTACTGGACCGTTCAGCTCAACGACACCCACCCCGCCATCGCCGTGGCGGAGCTGATGCGCCTGCTGATCGACGACCGTCACCTGGAGTGGGAGAAGGCCTGGGACATCACCACCCGCTCGGTGGCCTACACCAACCACACCCTGCTGCCGGAAGCCCTTGAGAAGTGGGACCTGAACCTGTTCAGCAGCCTGCTGCCCCGCCACCTGGAGCTGATCTACGAGATCAACCGCCGCTTCCTGCAACAAGTGCGCTTGCGCTACCCAGGCAATGACGCCATCCAGCGCAAGCTCTCGATCATCGATGAAGACGGCTGCAAGGCCGTGCGCATGGCCCACCTGGCCACCATCGGCGCCCACCATGTGAATGGCGTGGCCGCGCTGCACTCCGATCTGGTGCGTGAACAGCTGATGCCGGAGTTCGCCGAACTCTGGCCGGAGAAGTTCACCAACGTGACCAATGGCGTGACCCCGCGCCGCTGGGTGGCTCTCTCCAACCCCGAGCTCTCAACCCTGCTCGATGAGCATGTGGGCCAAGGTTGGATCACCGACATGGAGCAGCTGCGCCGCCTCGAGGAGCGTCAGCATGACCATGGCTTCCTGGAGCACTGGGGCAACACCAAGCTCTCGGTGAAGCGCAAGCTTTCGGGCTACATCCACCGCAACACCGGCGTGCTGGTGGATCCCTCCAGCCTGTTCGACGTGCAGGTGAAGCGCATCCACGAGTACAAGCGCCAGCACCTCAATGCCCTGCAGGTGATCACCCAGTACCTGCGCATCAAGAACGGCCAGGCCGATGGCATGGCCCCGCGCACGGTGATCTTCGGCGGCAAGGCGGCTCCCGGCTACTACATGGCCAAGCTGATCATCCGCTTCATCAACGGCATCGCCGAAACGATCAATGCCGACCCCGACATGGACGGCCGCCTGCGGGTGGTGTTCCTGCCGGATTACAACGTGAAACTCGGCGAACAGGTGTATCCCGCCTCGGATCTGTCCGAGCAGATCTCCACGGCGGGCAAGGAAGCCTCGGGCACCGGCAACATGAAGTTCGCCATGAACGGCGCCCTCACCATCGGCACCCTCGATGGCGCCAATGTGGAGATCCGGGAGCTTGTGGGTGGTGAGAACTTCTTCCTGTTCGGCAAAACGGTGGAGGAGATCGCGGCCCTCAAGCAGGGCGGCTATTGCCCCTGGGAGGTGATCCAATCGCTCCCCGAGCTGGCGGAAGCCATCCGCCTGGTGGAGATCGGTCACTTCAGCAACGGCGACGGCGAGCTGTTCCGCCCGCTGCTCGACAACCTCACCGGCAATGACCCCTTCTTCGTGATGGCCGACTTCGCCGACTACCTGCGGGCGCAGGACGCGGTGAGCCGTGCCTGGACGGACCGCATGCACTGGAACCGCATGAGCCTGCTGAACACGGCCCGCAGCGGCTTCTTCTCCTCCGACCGCTCGATCCGCGACTACTGCCGCGACATCTGGAAGGTGGAGGCGATGCCGGTGGAGATCACCTGCGACGTGCGCTGAGGCCCCACGGATGCAAGACCTGGCGCTGGTCATCAATCTCGGCAGCTCCAGCCTGAAGGCGGCCCTGGTGGACTCCACCGGGGCCTTTCCTTGGCACAGCGGGCGCAGCCTTCAGCCAGAGGAGAGCCTGGATGGAGTGCTGAGCAGCTGGCTGGCGCCCGAACTGGCGCCCTATCGCGAGGGCATCACCCTGGTGGGCCACCGGATGGTGCATGGCGGCGAGCGCTTCACCGCTCCCACCCGCATCGATGCGGCGCTGGAAGCCACCCTGCAGGAGCTGGTGCCCCTGGCTCCGCTGCACAATCCCCCGGCCCTGAAGGGTCTGGCCTGGGCGCGCGGCTGGGCGCCAGATCTGCCCCAATGGGCCTGTTTCGACACCGCCTTCCACAGCACCCTGCCGGCGGCGGCCAGCACCTATGCCTTGCCAGCCGAGCTGCGCCAGCGGGGCTTCCGGCGCTTCGGCTTCCATGGCATCAACCACCAGCATGTGGCTGACACCGTGGCAGCCCAGTGGCAGCAACAGGGCCGGAATGCCAACAAGCTGCGCATGATCAGCGCCCACCTGGGGGCCGGAGCTTCGTTGGCCGCGATCCAGGGCGGACGCTGCATCGACACCACCATGGGCTACACACCATTGGAGGGGCTGGTGATGGCCAGCCGCAGCGGCAACGTGGATCCGGGGCTGCTGCTGGAACTCCTGCGCGACGGCATGGGCGAAGCCGAGCTGGCGGATCTGCTGCAGAAGCAGGCAGGCCTGAAGGGGCTCTCCGGCCTGAGCGGCGACATGCGTGAGATCCGCGAGCAGGCGGCAGCAGGCCACCAGGGAGCGCAGCTGGCGCTGGATGTGTTCCGGCAGCGTTTGCTGCAGCTGATCGGCGCCATGGCCGCCAGCCTGCGGGGCGTGGATGTGCTGGCACTCACCGGAGGAATCGGCGAACACGATCAAGCCCTGCGAGCGGAACTTACAGAGGCCCTGAGCTGGATGCCCAACCTGGAGATGGTGATCGTGCCAGCCGATGAGGAAGGGATGATCGCTCGGCTCTGCCGGCGCTCAGCCGCGGTCGGGTAGATCCGGGGTTTGGTGCAGCAGGCGATTGAGACGCAGCCGATCGGCATTGAGAGGATCGGGGGCCAGCTCGCCGGCCAGTTCACGGAATTTTTGCTCGATGTCCTCAGGCACGCGCACATCAAAGATGCGCTCCATCAAGGCCTCAATCGAGAACAAGTGAGCGTTGATGTTCTCCAGATCGGCCATGGCCTGCTGAAGGGCGTCGGTGGGTTCATCACCGCCACCAACGGGGGTGGCGTGCACCTGGCCGTCGCTGGGGCGAGGGCCGTGCTGCTTCTGGAGATCTTCGAGCACCCGACCTGAGAGGGTGCGGAACGACTGGAGGGCCGCCCAGCTCAACTCCTGCTGCTGACGCAGGGTTGGATTTTCCCGGATCAGTCGATCATGCTCCCGGTAGAAGCGTTGACAGTCCGGGCATTGACAGGGCTCTTCTGGCACCGACGACCCACAGCTCAATCTTCATCATGACACCTGATCAGGCCGCCAGCGGTGGTTCCGAGGAAAATCCACCGTCGTCGCCATCGACAACGCCTGGCAGGGGAATCTCAATGGAGGTGACCACCTGGATCACATCGCGCAAGCGCATGGAGTCGGCAAACCAACCCATGGCCTGTTCCGTATCACCGCGGCGCTCGGCGTCGCTGGCCTGATCCTCATGGGCTTCAGCCAACAGAGCCAGCCAGCAGAGGCAACGGGCTTGAACCACCGACAAATCGAGGTCAGCAGGCTGGGAGTCGGCAATGCGCTCGCTTTCCTGCTGAACAAGAAGCCTCAACCGCAGATCGTGAAGCTGGGTCATGGATCCGGTTTCGTTGCAGCAACGCTAGCGGGAGCGTGCCGTCTGACCACCCCACTAAATGTAGTAGTGACTACCGGCGCCGCTGTTCAATCTCACGGGGCTGGCGGGACTCGAACCCACGACCTACGGTTTAGGAAACCGTCGCTCTATCCGGCTGAGCTACAGCCCCATCAACCCTCATTATGGGGTTTGAAAGCAGGCGAGGTGATCGCGACCAACCCTGGGCTTCGTGCGCAGGCGAGGTTGAGGAAAGTCCGGGCTCCCCGATGGCCAGGCTTGCTGGGTAACGCCCAGTGCGGGTGACCGTGAGGAGAGTGCCACAGAAACACACCGCCGATGGCCCCATGGGAGCAATCCCTTTGGCACAGGCAAGGGTGCAAAGGTGCGGTAAGAGCGCACCAGCAGCATCGAGAGGTGCTGGCTCGGTAAACCCCGGCCGGGAGCAAGGCCCAGGAACGACGGTTGGCCATCTGCCCCGTTCCGCCTTTGTGAGCCGCTCGAGGTCGTCGGCAACGGCGATCCCAGATAGATGATCACCCCCCTTCCGCGGAAGGGAGAACAGAACCCGGCTTATGTCCTGCTTTCACCCCTTTCAAGGCGCAGGAACAGCACTGTGATGCAGGAAGCCAACCGCGATCAACAACTGCGTTTGCTCTGGATCGAACTTGGGAACAATCCTGAGCGGCTGCAACGCGCAGAGTTCGACTGCCTGAATGAAGCCCTCACCCACACCTCCAGCGGTCTGCATCCCCACCACGAGCAGCTGGAGTTTCTCGGTGATGCGGTGTTGCGCCTGGCAGCCAGTGAATTCATCGCAATGGCCTATCCCCAGATGCCGGTGGGGGAGCGCTCCAGCCTGCGGGCCCAGCTGGTGAGTGATCGCTGGCTTGCCCAGCTGGGGGAAGCGATCGCCATCGCCCAGTGGTGGCGCATCGGCCCCAAGGCCAGCGGTGATCCCAGTGCAGCCGCCACGATCCGCGCCGAGCTCAGTGAAGCGCTGATCGGCGCGGTGTACCGGATTGCCGGGCTGCACACGGTGCAGGCCTGGCTGACGCCCCATTGGCAGACCAGCGCCGAAGCGGTGCTCGCCGATCCCTATCGCGGCAACAGCAAATCAGCCCTGCAGGAATGGAGCCAGGGCCAGGGGCTGGGTCTGCCCCAGTACAGCTGCAGCGAAGTGAGCCAGCGCCATGGCGACCCAAAGCGCTTTCAGGCGTCCGTGACCCTGCCCCCCAATTTCATTGCTCATGGCTGGGGTGGATCCCGCCGCGAAGCCGAGCAGAAGGCTGCTAGTGCCTTGATGGCGCAGCTCAATAAGCCGAGCGAGGTGGGTGCCGGAGACAAGTGAACTACTTCAGAATGAGTTGGTTGCAACGGCGCAGGCATGCCTGGCATCACGAGCTTTCAGATGCTTCGACAGCAGCGCCATGCGCGGTGGCTCGGCGACCTCAAAGAACGCATCAATTTTCTACTCGCCAGGCCCACGCAAGCGGAATGCGTCACCCCTGATCAGATTTATTTGTTTGGCTCGAGAGCTCGCGGTGACTGGGATGGCCATTCCGACACCGATCTGCTGGTTGTCGCAGAGAACCAAGCAGATGCAGAGCAATGGGTCGATCAGCTTCTCGACAAGGGGCTTGCCCAAGACGCGATTGCTCTGGACCGCAAGGCCTGGAAAGAACTCCCCAACCACCCCTCCGTGATCTGGCGGAATGCTGTCCGAGATGCATTGCCCCTGCTGGAGGAACGGCCATGAACGCCCGACCTGAAGCTTGGATTCATCAAGCCAGGAATGATCTCGCCCTGGCCCAGCTCGCCCGCGACAACAACTTTCTGGCGCAGGCTTGTTACTTCGCCTCACAAGCCGCAGAGAAATGCCTGAAAGGGGCTCTGCTTGAGCTGGGGATCGAGCCTCCTCACACCCACGTGCTGAATGATCTCGTCAACCGGCTCAAGCAGGTTGGTCTGGGTACCCAAGCGCTTGAGGCTCTGCCACTACGAAGACTCAGCCGTATGGCGATTCAATCGCGTTATCCGCTGGATTCCACTCCGCCATTCGATCTATTTGACCCCAGTGATGCCGATCAAGCCCTCAGCACCGCTGAACAAGTGGTCGCAATCGTGGAAGAGCTAGATCAACCGGCGTGACAAGGGCAGTTCAACGCAATCGCTAAGGCAACGGCGCTCCGCAGCGATCGCAATGGGAGGCCTGGCGGCGGTGATCGGCATGGCTGCAGTTGGTGCAGACGCGCTGGTCGTGGCGCACCTGCTGCATTGTTTCCACGGTGACGATGCCGGTGGGGATAGCGATGATCCCGAAACCCAGCAGCATCACCACCGCCGCCAACACCTGTCCGAGCACGGTTTGAGGCACAAAGTCGCCGTAGCCCACGGTGGTCATGGTCACGATCGCCCAGTACACCCCCTGGCCCACCGTCTGGAACTGGGTGTTGGGATGGCCGCTTTCGATCACCACCATCAGGTAGCCGAGCACCACCTGGGTGAGCACCACAAAAAACAGAAACACGCCGATGCGACGGGCACTGGCCTTGAGCGCCCGGCCCAGCAGCTGGGCCTCATCCATGAACCGCAGCAGCTTGAACACCCGCAGCACCCGGCCGAACTTAAAAATCCAGAGGATCAGGCCGCTGTTGATCTGGGGCACAAAGAAAAACAGCACCGCCGAAAGGTCGATCAGCCCAAAGAAACTGCGGGCATACACCAGCGGCTTCGGCGACACCCACAGGTGCAGCAGGTAATCGGCCATAAACACCAGCAGGCAGCACCGCTCAAGCTCATCCACCCAGCCAGGGATTTCACCCGGTGCTGCCACCCGCATTGGATGGGGTTCCACCAGCAAGCCGGCGACGCTGAGCAGGATCGTCCCGAAGATCACCAGGTTGTAGATCCGGCCCGCACGGGTGTCGGAGTCGAGCACAACCCGGCGTAGCCGCCGGCGCAGGGCGAGCTCCATGGCGATTAGTCGGCGCTGAGGTCGCGCAGGCGCAGGGTGACGAGCTTGTCCCAGTTGCCGCCTTCAAACAGCACAGCCGCCCGGTCGCCACTGATGCGCTGCACAAAGCCGGTGTAGCCGTTGTAAATCGAACGCTGATCCACCACCGTCACCGTGGCGCCGGGAAGGATCGGAGCAGCGGATGCCATAGCAAGGGAACGATCAGGCACTCAGTATTGCGCGCAAGGATGATGACGTGTCGACTGCTTCTGCTCCCATGACTGCTGACGACTGGCTGCCGGTGGGCAAGGTGGTGGCCGTTCAGGGGCTGAAAGGCGAGCTGCGCGTGAACCCGGCGAGCGACTTCCCGGAGCGGTTCACCGAGCCCGGCAGCCGCTGGCTCAAAGCGCGCGGCCAGGCACCGCGAGAAATTGAATTAACCAGCGGCCGACAGCTGCCCGGCAAGAGCGTGTTTGTGGTGCGCTTTGCCGGAGTGGAGAGCCGCGACACGGCCGAAGCCTTGGTGGGCCAAACCTTGATGGTGCCCGCCGACGACCGCCCCGAGCTGGCGGAGGGAGAATTCCACCTGCTGGATCTGGTGGGTCTGGAAGCCCGGTTGAGCGCCGATGGGGACGCCATCGGCACCGTGAAAGATCTGATCAGCGGCGGCAACGACCTGCTGGTGCTCGAACGCCCCGACGGCCGCACCCTGATGATCCCCTTCGTGGAGGCGATCGTGCCCGACGTGCACCTGGAGCAGGGCTGGTTGCGTCTCACCCCCCCGCCGGGCCTGCTCAATCTCTGAGTCCGCGCCGGTGACCACCCCGGTGACCGCACAGGTGACAGCAACAGAGCACCTGCGCGACAATCGGCGCCACTTCGTCACGCGCCACCAGTGACCACCCCCCTGATTCCGGTGATCCTCTGCGGCGGCACCGGCACGCGCCTGTGGCCCCTCTCCCGCGCCAGCTATCCCAAGCAGTACTGGCCGCTGGGGGGCAGCGGCGATGAAACCCTGCTGCAGCAGACCCAGCAGCGCCTGGATGGGCTTGAAGGCCTGGCGCCCCCTCTGTTGATCTGCAACGACAACCACCGCTTCATCGTGGCCGAGCAGATGCGCCAGATCGGTGTGGAGCCCGGCGCCATCCTGCTGGAGCCCATGGGCCGCAACACCGCCCCGGCTGTGGCGGTGGCCGCTCTGCAGGCCACCGCCCGCGGTGAGGATCCGCTGCTGCTGGTGCTGGCCGCCGACCATGTGATCCGCGATGGCGAGCACTTCCGCGCGGCCATCGCTGCCGGACGCAGCGCCGCCGAGGCGGGGCGCCTGGTGACCTTCGGCATCGTGCCCACCGCAGCGGAAACGGGCTACGGCTACATCGAAGCCGCCGAACCGCTGCAGCCTGGGGCCCTCACCCCCGTGCCGATCGCCCGCTTTGTGGAGAAGCCCGACCGCGCCACGGCTGAGCAGTTCCTTGCCAGTGGCCGCTTCACCTGGAACAGCGGCATGTTCCTGTTCAAAGCCAGCGCCATGCTGGCCGAACTGGAGCGTCTGGCACCGGAGGTGGTGAGCTGCTGCCGTGCCGCCCTCGAACAGGACGTGGCCGATCTGGATTTCCTGCGTTTGGAGCGGGAAGCCTTCGCCAAGTGCCCGAGTGTGGCCATCGACGTGGCTGTGATGGAACAAACCGAGCTGGGCAGCGTGCTTCCCTTGGCCGCCGGCTGGAGTGATGTGGGCAGCTGGAGTGCCCTCTGGGACACCGCCGATCGCGATGACGACGGCAACGTGCTGCGCGGCCGCGTGATCAGCGAGGGCAGCCGCAACTGCTACCTGCGCAGCGAACACCGCCTGGTGGTGGGCCTGGGCGTGGAGAACCTGGTGGTGGTGGAAACCGACGATGCCGTGCTGATTGCCGATCGCAGCCAGGCCCAGAACGTGAAGACGATCGTGAAGCAACTGGAGGCCGACGGCAGCCCGGAAGGCAAGGCCCATCGCAAGATCTACCGGCCCTGGGGCCACTACACCGGTGTGGTGGAAGACAGCCGCTGGCAGGTGAAGCGCATCTCCGTGAAACCCGGGGCCAGCCTCTCGCTGCAGATGCACCACCACCGCGCCGAACATTGGATCGTGGTGAAGGGCACAGCCCTGGTGGAACGCGATGGCACCGAGCAGCTGATCGGCGAAAACCAGAGCACCTACATCCCCCTCGGCTGCCGGCACCGGCTCACCAACCCTGGCCGCATCCCAGTGGAACTGATCGAAGTGCAGAGCGGCGCCTACCTCGGCGAAGACGACATCGTGCGCTTCGACGATGTGTACGGCCGCAGCGATGCGGCCGCCCGGGACGCCCTCACTCCACAGTGACGCTCTTGGCCAGGTTGCGGGGCTGATCAACATCCAGGCCCCGATGGGCCGCGATGTGGTAGCTCAGCAGCTGCATCGGCACCACGGTGAGCAAGGGGCTGATCCACTCGCTCACCGCCGGCACGGGCAGCAGCTCATCAAACAGATCCGTGTCCGGTCCTTCGGGGGCCACCCCGATCAGCTGGGCATCGCGAGCCTTGGCTTCCTGGGCATTGCTGAGCACTTTCTCGAACACCACCCCGGGCACAGCGATCGACACCACCGGCACCCGGGCGTCGAGCAACGCGATCGGCCCATGCTTCATCTCGCCGGCCGGATAGCCCTCGGCGTGGATGTAGCTGATCTCCTTGAGCTTGAGCGCCCCTTCCAGGGCGATCGGGTAGTTGATGCCGCGCCCCAGGAAAATCACATCCTGGGTGTCGGCAAACCGGTGCGCCATCGCTTCTGAGCGCTGATCGTGCTGCTCCACCAAGGCACTGAGCTGCTCGGGCAGGCCGCGGAGTTCGCTGATCAAGCCGGCAATCTCTGCCTCACTGCGGCTGTTGCGGCGGGAGGCAAAGGCCAGGGCCAAGGCATAAAAGGCGAGCAACTGGCCCAGGAAGGTCTTGGTGGCCGCCACGCCCACCTCGATGCCGGCACCGATGTCGAGGATGTGGGGCACCTGCCGGGCCAGGGAACTCTCCGGACGGTTGGTCACCCCCAGCTGCCGGGGGGCAAAGGCGGGATCACCATGGCCCTGGCGGCGCTCCACATCCATGGCCAGAGCGGCGAGCGTGTCGGCCGTTTCACCCGACTGGGTGACACCGATGGTGAGGGTGTTGGGCGCCAGCGGCGGCGGTGCATAACGGAATTCACTGGCGTAATCCACGCTGGTGGGCACACCAGCGAACTGCTCCAGCAGGTAGGCCCCCACCAGAGCGGCATGGCGACTGGTGCCGCAGGCCAGGATCTGAATGCGTTCGATGCCGCTGTAAAAGGCGTCGTCGAAGGGCAAAGCCACCGGTTGCTGCGCCGGTAACCCCTTCGGCAGATGGCGCTCCACCCAGAGCCGGGCTGTCTCGGGCTGCTCGTGGATCTCCTTGAGCATGAAGTGGCGGTAATGCCGCTTGTCGGCCACATGCTCCTGGCCGCTGAGCAGGGAGGGGCTGCGCTGTTGCCGCGCCCCGCTGGCGTCGTAGAGCTCGATCCCCAAGGGACCGAGCAGGGCCACCTCCCCATCCTCCATGGGCAGAATCGTGCGCGTGAAACCGGCCAGAGCGGGCGTATCGCTGGCGCAGAGAAACTCCCCCTCGCCCAAACCGATCAGCAGGGGAGCCGCCTTGCGGGCCACCACCAGCGCTCCGGGCACCTCCGCCCAGAGCACCGCCAGGGCATAGGCCCCCTGCAGGCGGGGCAGCACCGCTTGCACGGCTTCCAGCAGCAGCGCGCCATCGGCAGCGCGGCCAGAGGCCTGCAAGCGTGCCAATTCAGCAGCCACCAGGTGGGGGATCACCTCGGTGTCGGTGTCCGAGAGGAAGGTCACACCGTTGGCGCTGAGCTCTTCGCGCAGCGCCCGGTGGTTTTCGATGATGCCGTTCTGCACCACGGCCACGGCACCGCTGCCATCGCGGTGGGGATGGGCGTTGTGCTCCTCAGGCTTGCCATGGGTGGCCCAGCGGGTGTGGCCGATGCCCACCAAGCCCGGGGCACCGTCGCGCTCCACCCGGGCCGACAGGTTCACCAGTTTGCCCTTGGCGCGGATGCAATGCAGCTGCCCCGACTCCACCGTGGCCACGCCGGCGGAGTCATAGCCGCGATATTCCAGTTGGCGAAGACCCTCGAGCAGCAGGGGTGCCGCATCCCGGAACCCGATCACCGCAACGATTCCGCACATACAAAAAAGCCCGGCACTGCCGGGCTGAGCTTATGGGTTGTGGAGCAAAAAACTGTGACGCGCACCAAGCGTTGAAACGATCAGTACGACAGGCCCATGCTGCGGCTGGTTTCATCACCGAGGTACACGCGGATGCTGAGGAAATCGGTAGGGCAGGCGGTTTCGCAGCGCTTGCAGCCCACACAATCCTCGGTGCGGGGAGAGGACGCGATCTGACCGGCCTTGCAGCCATCCCAGGGCACCATCTCGAGCACATCGAGAGGGCAGGCACGCACGCACTGGGTGCAGCCGATGCAGGTGTCGTAGATCTTGACGGCGTGGGACATGAGCCCGTCTCGGTGCGATTGACTTGGCGTCAACGTACCCGCCACAACCGCCTCTGAGATCGTGCTCGCGCTTCGCCGTCACTGTTGTTAACGCCCGTGACTGGTGCGGCCGGCGTCAGCCCGTAAGATGCGGCGTCCCGTCTTCACGGCCATGTCTCAGGAAGCAATCCTCGAAAAAGTCCGTTCGATCGTGGCGGAGCAGCTCAGCGTCGACGCCGGTGAAGTCAAGCCGGAGTCCAATTTTCAGAACGATCTGGGCGCCGACTCTCTCGACACCGTCGAGCTGGTGATGGCCCTCGAAGAAGCATTCGACATCGAAATTCCCGACGAAGCCGCCGAAGGCATCACCACCGTCGGTGACGCCGTTAAGTACATCGAAGACAAGCAGGCCTGAGGTTCCGCAGCATGGTGGAGGGTCTCCAACGCGTCGTGGTCACCGGCCTTGGCGCGGTGACACCGATCGGCAACAGCGTTGCCGACTACTGGGACGGGCTCACGTCCGGCCGCAACGGCGTCGCAGGCATCACCCTGTTCGACGCGTCTGCACACGCTTGCCGCTTTGCCGCGGAAGTGAAGGCATTCGATCCCACGGGGTTCATTGAGCCCAAAGACGCCAAGCGCTGGGATCGCTTCAGCAAATTCGGTGTGGTGGCAGCCCAACAGGCCCTGGCTGATTCCGGCCTGGAGATCACTCCAGATAACGCTGAGCGCATCGGCATCATCATCGGGTCGGGCGTGGGAGGTTTGCTCACGATGGAAACCCAGGCCCACGTGCTCGACGGCAAAGGGCCCGGCCGCGTGAGCCCCTTCACCGTGCCGATGATGATTCCGAACATGGCCACGGGTCTGGCGGCGATCGCCGTGGGTGCCAAGGGTCCAAGCTCGGCGGTGGCCACCGCCTGTGCCGCGGGATCCAATGCCATCGGTGATGCGTTCCGCCTGCTCCAGCTGGGCAAGGCCGACGCCATGCTCTGCGGCGGGGCGGAATCGGCGATCACCCCCCTGGGGGTGGCTGGATTCGCCAGTGCCAAAGCGCTGTCGTTCCGCAACGATGACCCGGCCACGGCCAGCCGCCCCTTCGACCGCGATCGGGACGGCTTCGTGATCGGCGAAGGGGCCGGCATGCTGGTGCTCGAAACCCTCAGCCACGCCGAAGCTCGCGGCGCCACCATCCTTGCCGAGGTAGTCGGCTACGGCACCACCTGCGATGCCCATCACATCACCTCGCCCACACCGGGGGGTGTGGGTGGCGCAGCCGCCATGCGCCTCGCCCTGGACGACGGTGGTGTGTCAGCGGCGAGTGTGGATTACGTGAATGCCCACGGCACCAGCACCCCCGCCAACGACAGCAACGAAACCGCTGCTATTAAGAGCGCTCTCGGTGATCGTGCCCTGCAGATCCCGGTGAGCTCCACCAAGTCGATGACCGGCCATCTGCTGGGTGGCTCCGGCGGGATTGAAGCCGTGGCCTGCGTGCTGGCACTGCAGCACAACGTGGTTCCTCCCACGATCAACCACGCCAATCCCGATCCCGACTGTGATCTGGATGTCGTTCCCAACACAGCTCGAGACCACAAACTGGAGACGGTGCTTTCCAACTCCTTTGGCTTCGGCGGTCATAACGTCTGCCTGGCTTTCCGCTCGATGGGGTGAGCGGCGACACCGCACCCCTGCTTCAAACTATTCGCAACGCACTTTTCACCATGGTCGCAGCGCCCGCCTCTCTCGACACGCTCTGCATCAACAGCATTCGCTTCCTCGCTGTTGACGCCGTCAACAAATCCAAGAGCGGCCACCCTGGCCTGCCCATGGGTTGCGCCCCGATGGGTTACACCCTCTGGGACAAGTTCCTGCGTCACAACCCCAAGAACCCGAAGTGGTTCAACCGCGACCGCTTTGTGCTCTCCGCCGGGCACGGCTGCATGCTGCTGTACGCGCTGCTGCATCTCACCGGCTACGACTCAGTGACGATCGACGACATCAAGCAGTTCCGCCAGTGGGGATCCAAGACGCCCGGCCACCCCGAAACCTTTGAAACCCCTGGTGTTGAAGTGACCACCGGCCCCCTGGGCGCCGGCATCTCCAACGCCGTGGGTCTGGCGATCGCTGAATCCCACCTGGCCGCCAAGTTCAACAAGGCTGACGCCGAGATCGTGGATCACTACACCTACGTGGTGATGGGTGATGGCTGCAACCAGGAGGGCATCGCTTCGGAAGCTTGCTCCCTGGCGGGCCACCTGAAGCTGGGCAAGCTGATCGCCCTCTACGACGACAACCACATCACCATCGACGGCCGCACGGATGTGTCCTTCACCGAGGACGTGCTCAAGCGTTACGAGGCCTACGGCTGGCACGTGCAGCACGTGGCCGACGGCAACACCGACGTGGACGCCATCGCCAAGGCGATCGAGGCCGCCAAGGCCGTGACCGACAAGCCCTCGATCATCAAGGTGACCACCACCATCGGCTACGGCTCCCCCAACAAGGGCGACACCGCCGGTGTGCACGGAGCACCCCTGGGCGAGGAAGAGGCTGAGCTCACCCGCAAGCAGCTGGGCTGGGAGTACGGCCCCTTCGAGGTGCCCCAGGAGGCCTACGACCAATACCGCCAGGCGATCGAGCGTGGCGCCAGCCTCGAAGCCGAGTGGAACCAATCCCTGGCCACCTACCGCACCAAGTACCCCAGCGAAGCCGCTGAATTCGAGCGCATGCTGCGCGGTGAACTGCCCGAAGGTTGGGACAAGGATCTACCCACCGCTGGCCCTGAAGAGAAGGGACTGGCCACCCGCAAGCACTCCCAGATCTGCCTGGGCGCCCTCGGCCCCAACCTGCCCGAGCTGATCGGTGGTTCTGCCGACCTCACCCACTCCAACTACACCGACATCAAGGGCGAAACCGGTTCCTACCAGCCGGAAACCCCTGAGAAGCGCTATCTGCACTTCGGTGTGCGCGAGCACGCCATGGCAGCCATCCTCAACGGCATCGCCTATCACGACAGCGGCCTGATCCCCTACGGCGGCACCTTCCTAGTGTTCGCCGACTACATGCGCGGCTCCATGCGCCTGTCGGCCCTGAGTGAACTGGGTGTGATCTACGTGCTCACCCACGACTCCATCGGCGTCGGCGAAGACGGTCCCACCCACCAGCCGATCGAGACCATTCCCTCCCTGCGCGCCATGCCCGGGATGCTGGTGTTCCGTCCTGGCGATGCCAACGAAACCAGTGGTGCCTACAAGCTGGCGATTCAAAACCGCAAGCGCCCCAGCGCCCTTTGCCTCAGCCGTCAGGGCATGGCCAACCAGGCCAATTCCTCGATCGACAAGGTGGCTCTGGGCGGCTACGTGCTCGAAGACTGCGAAGGCACCCCCGATCTGATCCTGATCGGCACCGGCACCGAGCTCGACCTCTGCGTGCAGGCCGCCAAGCAGCTCAGCGCCGAAGGCAAGAAGGTTCGCGTGGTCTCCATGCCCTGCGTGGAACTGTTCGATGAGCAAAGCGACGCCTACAAGGAAGAGGTGCTCCCCAACGCTGTGCGCAAGCGCATGGTGGTGGAAGCTGCTGAATCTTTCGGCTGGCACCGTTTCATCGGCCTCGACGGAGACAGCGTGACCATGAACCGCTTCGGTGCATCCGCCCCCGGTGGAACCTGCCTCAAGGAGTTCGGTTTCACCGTTGAGAACGTTGTGGCCAAGGCCAAGGCGTTGCTTGGCTGATTCAGCAAACCGCTGAAATCAGCAGAAGGGGCGGGAGAACGGATCTCCCGCCTTTTTTATTGAGCACCCATCGCTCACCTGCGCGATCATGACCCCATGCGCAATCTGATCACCGGCGGTGCCGGCTTCCTTGGTTCACACCTGGTCGACCGCCTCATGCAGGCCGGCGAGGAGGTGATCTGTCTTGACAATTATTTCACCGGAAGAAAAAGCAATATTGCCCAATGGATCGGGCACCCTGATTTTGAGCTGATCCGTCACGACGTCACCGAACCGATCAAGCTTGAGGTAGACCGGATCTGGCACCTGGCCTGCCCAGCATCACCGATTCACTATCAGTTCAATCCGATTAAAACCGCCAAGACCAGTTTTCTCGGCACTTACAACATGCTGGGCCTGGCCAGACGCGTCGGAGCGAGGCTCTTGCTCGCCAGCACCAGCGAAGTGTATGGCGATCCCGAGGTGCATCCTCAACGCGAAAGCTACCGGGGCTCCGTCAATCCCATTGGAATTCGCAGCTGTTACGACGAAGGCAAGCGCATTGCCGAGACGCTCTGTTTTGACTACAAACGCATACACAACACCGAAGTGCGGGTGATGCGCATCTTCAATACCTATGGC
The DNA here is from genome assembly GCF_014279955.1 of Synechococcus sp. BMK-MC-1. Lineage (NCBI taxonomy): Bacteria > Bacillati > Cyanobacteriota > Cyanophyceae > Synechococcales > Synechococcaceae > Synechococcus > Synechococcus sp. BMK-MC-1. Next base: position 170,864 of record NZ_CP047939.1, on the reverse strand, counting down.
CCACGCATGCTTCCCGATGATGGTCGCGTCGTGAGCAACTTCATCGTTCAAGCTCTCAAAGGCGAACCACTCACACTCTTTGGTGACGGATCGCAGACCCGTTCCTTCTGCTATGTCGATGATCTCATCGAAGGAATGATCCGCCTGATGAACAGCAGCCACACCGGGCCGATGAACATCGGCAATCCAGACGAATTCACCATTGAAGAGCTCGCCAGGATCGTTCGCGATCGCATCAATCCAGAACTCGCAATTGTGAGAAAGCCTCTACCGGAAGACGACCCTCTGCAGCGTCAACCTGTAATCGATCTGGCCAGGAAGACGCTTCAGTGGGAACCAACGGTTTCTCTTTCCGAAGGGCTGGAGCAGACCATCGCCGACTTCCAAGCGCGAATCAAAGGAGACATCTAAAACGATGTGTCTCCTTTGAACCATTAAGCAGACCAATCAATCTGCTTTGTCCATCTTCACCCCAGCCAGATCAGCGGCTCCGCTTTTGGCCTCCAGGGCCTTCTCAAGCCCCTCAATGTCTTCATCGGTGATCTTGGTCTGCATCGGGCAGTGCTTCGGTCCACACATCGAGCAAAACTCAGCCTGCTTGTAGATATCTGCTGGCAGGGTTTCGTCGTGATACTCCTTGGCGCGCTCGGGATCGAGTGACAGCTCGAATTGCTTGTTCCAATCGAAGTTGTAACGGGCACGGCTGAGTTCATCGTCGCGGTCACGGGCACCGGGACGATGGCGGGCGATATCGGCCGCATGGGCCGCGATCTTGTAGGCGATCAGGCCTTCGCGCACGTCTTCTGCATTGGGCAGACCGAGGTGCTCCTTGGGAGTCACGTAGCAGAGCATCGCCGTGCCGTGCCAACCGGCCATCGCCGCACCGATGGCTGAGGTGATGTGGTCGTAACCGGGGGCGATATCGGTGACCAGGGGACCCAGCACGTAGAAGGGCGCCTCGCTGCACTCCTCCATCTGCTTTTTCACGTTGAATTCGATCTGATCCAAGGGCACGTGGCCCGGACCCTCCACCATCACCTGCACGTCGTGGGCCCAGGCCCGGCGGGTCAGTTCACCCAAGGTCTTGAGCTCAGCCAGCTGGGCCGCATCCGAGGCATCGTGCTGGCAGCCAGGGCGCAGAGAATCACCGAGGGAGAAGGTGCAGTCGTAGCGCTTGAAAATTTCGCAGATGTCGTCAAAGCGCGTGAACAGGGGGTTCTGGCGGTGGTGATACAGCATCCACTGGGCCAGGATGCCGCCGCCTCGGCTCACGATGCCGGTGAGACGCCCCTTCACCTTGGGCAGGTGCTCAATCAGCAAACCGGCGTGGATGGTCTGGTAATCAACGCCCTGCTGACAATGCTTCTCGATGATGTGCAGGAAATCGTCCTCATCGAGCTTCTCGATCGAGCCGTGCACGCTCTCGAGGGCCTGATACACGGGCACCGTGCCGATCGGCACCGGTGAGGCGTCGATGATCGCCGTGCGCACCTCATCGAGGTTCACACCACCGGTGGAGAGGTCCATCACCGTGTCGGCGCCGTACTTCACCGCCAGCTTCAGCTTGTTCACCTCTTCGGCCGCATCGGAGGCGTTGGGGGAGGCCCCGATATTGGCGTTCACCTTGCATTTGCTGGCGATCCCAATCGCCATCGGCTCCAAACCGGTGTGGTTGATGTTGGCCGGGATGATCATGCGGCCCCGGGCCACCTCCTCCATCACCAGCGATTCGGGCAGATTCTCACGCTTGGCCACGTAGGCCATCTCTTCCGTCACCACACCCTGGCGGGCGAAGTGCATCTGAGACACGTTGGCCTGTCCGCGGCGGGACTCAACCCAGGAAGCGCGCATGATTCGTTCAGCGAGAGAACTGCCAGGAGCCGGCCAATAAACCGCAGATCACGCGCATTCACTTCCCTGGCGCCGGCATGATCCGGATCAGGTTCGGAGGGTGTGATCTCAGCCCAGGCCGCTTAAGAAAACGACCGAGGGCACCCCTAGTGGTGCTCAAAAGGTAGCAAGCGCTTGGCAGAGCGGGGGTCACCCCCCCTGCAGACCATTCAATGCCGCTGCCACCACCCGGTGGTCCTGGTCTTGTTGCAAGGGCTGGAGCAAGGCGCGGGCCCGCTCACCGATGGGACCACCCTGCGACTCGCGCACGATCCGCCCGAGAATTTCTGCCCCGCTCACCCGCACCGTGCCATCGCCATCGGCAATGGCGATCTCAGCCAGTTCCAACAGCCAGGCCAGGTTGATCTGCGCTTGCTCCGCCAGGCCGGAGAGGATGCTGCAGCGCACCAGCCAGGCGTCGTCGGCTGCAAACGCTGTACGCAGCAACGGCCAGGACCGCTCCACGCCGTAGCTCACCAGGGCATTGGCGGCCTCGGCTCTCACGTTGGCGTCCTCATCGCTGCCGAGCAGCGTCTCCAGCACCGCCCAGCCCTGCTCAGTGCGTTTGTAGCCCAAACCACTGCAACTGAGGGAGCGCACCAGAAACGCCTGCTGCTGGGTTCCCAGCACCAGCAGGGGCACCGCCTCCTCATCGCTGCAGAAGCGCAGCTGGGTGAGGGCGGGCATCGCCCGGGTGGGATCCCCGGAGCCAATCGCCTCCCTGAGCACATCGAGATCAGGCGCGTCCCCTGGAGGGGTCTGGGGGCTGGATGCCATCGGGTCAGGACTCCTCGAAACGATTGCGACGCAAGGCCAGCAACAGCCGATGACGCCGCCGTCGCCGGCCCACAACGGCATGGACCATCAGGCCTGCACCCACAAGGATGGCAGGGAGAGACTGCAACCTGTCGGCACCCTCCCGTTGCAACAGGGCCACCACACCCAGCAGCACCAGCAGAGGAGCGGCCAGGGACAGCAGCACATGCAGGCGGGTGCGGGGTGGCCGGTTCATGCCGGAGGCTCCCAGGCCAGAAGCGCCGCCGTCAGCACCCGAATGCCCACGGCCAAACAGGCCTCATCCGGAAGAAAGTGGCCGTTGTGCAGCGGTGCGCAGCCCTCAGGCCCAGCCACCCCCAAACGGAACATCGTGCCGGGCACACCCTTGAGCAGCTCAGCAAAATCCTCAGCCCCCAGGGAGGGCTGCTCCAGCCGCATCACCTGGGTCGCCCCCAGCTGCTCAATGGCGCAGCGCTCCAGCAGAGCCGTGAGCGCCGCATCGTTGTGCACCGGAGGGGAGATGCAGCGGTAGTGCACCCGGGCTGTGGCACCGAAGCCCGCGCACAGGGCCTGCACGGTGTCTTCGATCCAGGCGGGCAAACGGTCGTGTACATCCGTGCAGAGACAGCGCACCGTGCCGAGCAGACGCACCCGATCAGCGATCACATTGAAGGCCTTCCCCCCTTCGATACGCCCGAAACTCACCACCACCGGATGCAGGGCATCGAGCCGGCGGCTGATCGCTTCCTGCAAGCCGGTCACCACCCGCGACGCGATCCAGATCGCATCCACCGATTGATGTGGACGGGCGCCATGCCCCCCCTCCCCGATGACTTCGATCTCCAATTCACCCGCCGCGGCCGTCAGGCTGCCGCTGCGCACACCAATGCTCCCCGCCGGCAAAGACGGAAACACGTGCACACCGAACAAGCCGTTGAGTCCGTCGGTGGCACCGGCATCACGCATCCAGCGTGCACCTTGGGCCAGCTCTTCGGCGGGCTGGAACAGCAGGCGCAGGCCCACGGGCCGCTCGGGCTCAGCGGCCAGCAGCCGAGCGACGCCCAGACCGATGGTGCTGTGCAGGTCGTGGCCACAGGCGTGCATCACCCCCTGGCGCAAGGAGGCGTACGGCAGGCCCGTGCGCTCCTCCACCGGCAGGGCGTCCATGTCCACCCGCAACCCCAGCTTGGGCCCCTGCTCCGGCCCGAGATCCGCCACCACACCGGTGCGACCCACACCCTCACGAACCCGCCAGCCAGCCTCCCGCAAGGCACCGGCCAACAAAGCGGCGGTGTGATGTTCCTCGCCGCTGAGCTCAGGGTGGGCATGCAGATGGCGGCGGAACGCGATCAACTCCGGCAGCATCGCCTCGAGGCGCTCAGTCCAGGGCTGGGCAGTGGTCATGACACCTCCAGGGCAAGAAAACGCTCGAGATCAGCAATCGGTGTGGGCGGCCAGCGCCGCACCTGGGCCAGCCAGGCCGAATCGCGGTAACTGGGATCCAATCCGGCCGCTGCCGCCCAATGGCTTTCGGCTTCACCGCGGGAGCCCTGCCGCCAAAGCAAAGCGCTGAGGGCGGCGCGGGCATCAGCAAACAGGGGGTAGCGGCGGATCAGATTGCGCAGCTGACGCTCAGCTTCGGCAAGCTCCTCGAGCTGATACAAGGCCAAGGCATCACTGGAGCGGGCCATGGCAAACCCCGGGCGGGCATCGGCAGCCTGGCGATACAAACGCTGGGCTTCGGCCCAGTCGCCCTCAGACCCCCGCACATTGCCCAGGTTGTAGAGCGCCGAAGCGTCGACGGGATCGCGCTGAAGGATCCAGTCGTAATCCGCCGCGGCCTCAGGCCAACGCTGCAAGGCTTCCTCAGCGGTGCCCCGATTGAGATGGGGATCGGCATCGTCCGGTGCCAGGTCGATCGAACGGGTCTGATCGGCGATCGCCCCCTCGGGGTCCCCCAACATCAAGCGGATGTTGCCGCGGTTGCTCCAGGCGGCGGCATCGCGAGGTGCCAGCTCCAGCACCTGATCCCAGAGGGGCAGCGCTGCCTGCGGGTCGCCCTGGCGGCTCAGGCTCAAGGCCCGCTCAAACAGGCGCGGCAGGTCGTTCGCCTGCGGGTCGCCTGCTGCCATCACCGGCCCGGGCAGAACCAGCAGGGTGAGCAGCACCAGCAAAGTCATGAAGTGGCGTAATCCCGTCATGCCGCCTGCTCCTGTGGGTCCGGCCAACCGAGATGACCCCGCCCCGCGGCGGTCACCACCCGGCCTCGGGGGGTGCGCTGCAGAAACCCGAGCTGCAGCAGGTAGGGCTCCACCACCGACTCCAGGGTGGCCGGATCCTCACCCAGGGCAGCCGCCAGGGTGTCGAGGCCGGCAGGACCACCGCCATGGGACTGCAGCAACAGCTCCATCAGGCGACGATCACTGGCATCCAGGCCCCGGCCATCGACGCGATGCAGCGTGAGGGCTTCATCCACGAGGGCCTGATCAATGCGACCCGCGCAGGCCCGCACGCAGGCCACGTCGCGCACCCGGCGCAGCAGGCGGTTGGCGATGCGGGGGGTGCCCCGGCAGCGGCGGGCAATCTCCGTGCAGGCCGCCGCACTGAGGTCGAGATCAAGGAGACCGGCGGCCCGTTCCACGATGGCCTGCAGATCCTCCAGGCCGTAAAACTCGAGCCGTTGAATCAGCCCGAAGCGATCGCGCAACGGCGAGCTCAAGGCACCGGCCCGGGTGGTGGCTCCCACCAGCGTGAAGGGCGGCAGGTCGAGGGCGCGGGTGCGCGCCGTGCTGCCCTTGCCCACGGTGAGATCCAGGCGGCGGTCTTCCATGGCCGGGTAGAGCAGCTCTTCGGCCACCCGGCTGAGCCTGTGGATCTCATCGATGAACAACAGATCCTTGGGCTGCAGGGTCACCAGCAACCCCACGATGTCGCGGGGGCGCTCCAGGGCCGGTGCACTGGTGATCCGGCAGGTCACCCCCAGCTCTTCGGCGAGCACCATGGCCATGGTGGTTTTGCCCAGGCCGGGCGGGCCGTAGAGCAGCACGTGATCGAGGGCCTCGCCGCGGCCGACGGCCGCCTGCACGGCAATGCCCAGCACCTGCTTCAGCTCGCGCTGACCGATGTAATCCGCCAGCCGCTTGGGCCGCAGGCTGTCCTCCTTGGCCCCAACCCGGCCGGAATCGAGATCATCTTCGGCCTGCCGGGCCCCATCCACCACGCGATTGGGGACGCGATCCGGACCGCGATCTGGCCGAGGACGCTGGGATGCGGCGTTGGAGGAAACGATCGCCATGATGGAAGGGTACCGACCCCTGGATAGGGTCGGGGAATCAAGCGGCTGAGAGGCCTGAAGGGGGATGGCCAAAGGAGGAGGCAAGAAGAGTGCCGCTGCGGCGCGCGCCGCAGCCAACCGGCTGCTGGCGGATAACCGCCTGGCCCGGCATCAGTACGACATCCTCGAAACCCTGGAAACCGGCATCGAGCTGGTGGGCACCGAGGTGAAATCGATCCGGGCCGGACAGGCCAACCTGCGCGACGGGTTTTGCCTGATCCGCAACGGAGAGCTGCAGCTGCACAACGTGCACATCTCCCCCCACACCCATGCCAGCGGCTACTTCAACCACGACCCGCTGCGGGTGCGGCGCCTGCTGGCGCACCGGCGCGAGATCGACAAACTGCGCGGCCAACTCGACCAGAAAGGACTGACGCTGATCCCCCTGAACCTGCATCTGCAGGGCTCCTGGATCAAACTCACCCTGGGGCTGGGCAAGGGGCGCAAACTCCACGACAAGCGCGCCGCAGAAAAAGACAAACAGATCAAGAAAGAAACCCGTGCAGCACTGTCGCGTTACTGATTCGTCACGAGAACGAAACTAGTTCGTGTCAGGGGCGGGCGGCTGCGCCTCTTCATCCACCCCGGCCGGCTTCGGCCCTGGCGGCTCCGGCAAGGTTTCCACGGGCCCCTCGGCCCCGGTGGCGGGATCAGGGATGGGATCGGGATCCACTGCAGGCAGGGGCTTGGGCTCCGGGAGATCCGCCCGGCAGGACAAGGTGAGCAACCCGGAGGACACGCCGTCATTGGTGACCAGCACCTGCACCGGCGATCCGGCGTCTTCCGTGAGGGTCACCACCCGCAACGGCCCGCGATCCGCTGCCACCTCCCCGTCGGCGCCGTACACCGTCATCTGCATCAGCGGTGTGCCGTTGATGCCCAGTACCAAGCGCCGGCCGGCGGGAACGCTGATCGAAATCAAACGCGCTCCGCCCGCAGACACCCGGCTCGAGAGCACGGTGGGCACCCCTGCCCGGGCTTTCACCGCTTCGATGCGCACATCCTCCAGACTGCGCAATGCGGCCGCGAACCACAGCTGCCGGAACGGTTCCGGCGGCTTCACCCCGGTGGCCACACCGGGCAGGAGCGTCTGCGCCGACGCACTCACCAACTGCTCCACCACCCGCACATTCACCCCCTGCTGCACCAGCGCCTGGCGCTGCTTCTGCCAGTCGGCATCCTTCAGCCGGCCCAGTCGGGCGCGCAGCATCGGCGGTAGCTGCTCCACCCGGGCCAGCCATTCCTCCGCCAGCTCGTTCCAGACCCGCCGGAGCGGGGCATCCTCCAGGGAATCGCTGGGCAAGCGGCCATTGCGTTCCGGGAAGCGGGCCAGCAGGCTGGCATCCACCAGCTGAAGGAACCAGCTGCGATCCACCTGCAACGCCCTCAAGCGGCTCAACAGTTGCTGGCGTTGGTCCACCTCCGCGGGGGGAAGGCTGGCTGCAGGGGAGCGACCGATCACATCCCGCTCCGTGGATGGCGCACCGGCGGGGGGCTTGCCGCGACTGAGCAGGAACCATCCGATCGCCGTGCCCACCAGCGCAGACACCAACAGGGCGCCCACCACCGGCCAGAGCCGGCCCTCGGCGGCCTGCTGACGCTGTTCCGCGCGGAGACGGGGCCGCTCGGACGCTTGCGAAGCCGCACCAAGAGGCGGCAGGTCTGGCGACGGAGGCGCCGCCTGGGGTTCGTCGTCCACCACCGGTGCCAGCACCAAGGTGCGATCCGCCCGCGGCTGGGGGCCTGTGGACTCGGGCATGGTGACCTGCTGCAACGCTTTGAGCGCCTCGCTGGCGGAGGTAAAGCGCCGATCCCCCTGCTCCGACAACAGGCGTTCCAGCACGGTGCGGTAGGGCGACTCCAGATCCAGATCCGCAGGCAGCATCCAGTCGTCGGCCGCCGACGCCAGCAGTTGTTCGGGGGGACGGCCGCTGAGCAGGGTGAGGGCGGTGACCCCCAGGGCGTGCAGATCCATCCAGGGCGCAGCGGGCTCCTGCCGCCCCTGGGCGCGGGGGGCATAGGCCGCCGACGCCCCTGGGATCGGCTGCTCACCGCTGCGCTGCAGCAAGCCGAAGTCGATCAACACCGGCAGACCGTCCTGGTCGCGCCGGAGCAGATTGCGAGGGTTGAGATCACCATGCACCAGCTGCTGGCCGTGCAGCACAGCGAGGGGCGGCAGCAGTTGGCGCAGCAGCAGCAGCACTTCGCCCGGCCCGAACACCAGCTGCCGATCCAGACGCTGCGCCTGGATCTGCAGCAGGCTGGAGCCCTCCTGCCATTCGCGCACCAGCCACAGGCAGCCCTGCTCCTCAAGCAAGCCGCCGAAGCGGGGGATCTGGGGGTGCAGCACCGACTGCATCGCCGGCCACAACCCACGGATGCGCTCGCAAGCCTGGGGATCCCGAAGCTGACGCACCGCCACTGGCGCACCGGCGGCCAACTGGTCCGCCGCACACCAGAGCGTTCCCTGGGGATGATCTGGATCCGCAGACAGGCAGCGATCCAGGCGGTACCGGTCAGCCAGCAGGGTGCCGATCACAACTTGGAGGCGGTGGTGGGCTGAATGGTAGGGGCAGTGTCCTGCAGACACCGGGATGGGGAGCCCCTAGGGTCACCGCCGATGCGCCCACACGCCATGGCTTCCGGCACGCTTCTGAACCGGCTGATGGCCGTGCGGCATGCCAGCGAAGCCCTGATCGAGCCGCTGGACACCGAAGACCTCAATCTTCAGGGCATGGCCGATGCCAGCCCGCCCAAATGGCATCTGGCCCACACCACCTGGTTCTTTGAAACGTTTGTGCTCCGGCCCCACCAGCCGGACTACGAGCCGGCCGACGCCCGCTGGAGTTACCTGTTCAACTCTTATTACGACGCCGTCGGTCCCCGCCAACCCCGTCCCCAGCGCGGCCTGCTGAGCCGGCCACCGATGCGCGAGGTGAGCGCCTGGCGCAGCAGGGTGAACGCGGCCCTCGAACGCCTGCTGGAGAGCAGCGGCGACGCCCCCTGGCTCGAGCTGGTGGAGCTGGGGCTGCAGCATGAGCAGCAGCATCAGGAGCTGATGCTGATGGATCTGCTCGACGGCTTCAGCCGCCAACCGCTCGAACCGGCCTACCGCGCGGACTGGCGGGAGCCCGCATCAAACGGCAGCGATGGCGACCACCCCAGCTGGCTGGCCTGCCCGGGCGGCCTGGTGGAGGTGGGGCATGCCGGATCCAGCTTCCACTTCGACAACGAAACCCCTCGGCACCGGGTGTGGCTCGACCCGTTCCAGATCGCCGATCGCCTCGTGACCAACGGCGACTATCTGCAGTTCATCCACGCAGGCGGCTACCAACGCCCCGAGTTCTGGATGAGTGAGGGCTGGGCGGAATGCTGCCAACGGGGCTGGCAGGCCCCCCGCTACTGGCGCGGGGATCGCGCCGGCGAAGGACCCTGGCGTTGGGAGTTCACTCTGGGAGGACGCTGCCCCCTGGCGGAGCACAGACCGGTGCGCCACCTCAGCTGGTTTGAAGCGGATGCCTACGCCCGCTGGGCCGGGGCTCGCCTTCCCAGCGAGGCGGAATGGGAACTGGCCAGCCGCACCTTCGGCGAGCAGTTGCTGCAAAGCCATGGTGAGCTCTGGCAGTGGACGTCGAGCCCTTACCGCCCGTACCCCGGCTTCCAGGCAGCCAGCGGTGCGGTGGGCGAATACAACGGCAAGTTCATGACCTCCCAGTTCGTGCTGCGGGGCAGCAGTCAGCTCACGCCCAGGGGCCATTCCCGCGACACTTATCGCAACTTCTTTCCACCGGCCAGTCGCTGGATGGCGGCCGGCCTGCGCTTGGCCCGATGACCACGCTCACGCCATCGAAACCGGAACTGATCGACCTGCGTCCGCCAGCGGCGGACATGCTGCGGCTCGTGCGCCAGGGCCTGCAGCAGGAGCCTCGCCAGCTCCCGGCTTGGTTCCTGTACAACGCGGAAGGCTCACGCCTGTTTGATCAGATTTGCGAGCAGCCCGAATACAGCCTCACGCGCACGGAAATTGGGCTGCTGGAGCATTCGGCTGCCGAGATCGCCGCCGCCCTCGGCGCGGGGGTGATCGTGGAGTTCGGCGCTGGCAGTGCCCGCAAGGTCGGCCCCCTGCTCAACGCCCTCCAGCCCTCGGCCTATGTTGCCCTCGACATCAGCGCCGACCATCTGCGCCAGGCCACAGCCGACCTACAGACGCGCCACCCCAGCGTGCCCATGCTCGGCATCTGCTGCGATCACAGCGCCCTGAGTGCCCTGCCGGAGCATCCTCTGCTGCAGGGCCAGCGCCGCATCGGCTTTTTTCCCGGAAGCTCCCTGGGCAATTTCACCCGCCCGGAGGCGGTTGCGCTGCTGCGGCGCTTCCGCCAGCTGCTCAATGGCGGGCCCCTGCTCCTGGGCCTGGATCAACCCAAGACACCCGAACGGCTCGAGGCCGCCTACAACGATGCCGCCGGCGTGTCCGCCGCCTTTGCCCGCAACCTGCTCCATCGGCTGAACAGCGAACTGGGGGCCACGTTCGACCCCGAGCGGTTCCACTACGACGCGCTTTGGCAGGCCGCCGAGCACCGGGTGCGCATGGCCCTGGTGAGCCAGGAGCCTCAGTCGGTGTCGATCGCCGGTGAGTGCTGGCAGTTCGCAGCAGGCCAACCGCTGGTCACCGAGTACAGCGTGAAATACACCCCGGCCATGGCCCGCGATCTGGCCGCGGAAGCGGGCTGGTGTTGGCGGCAGCGCTGGCACGACCCGGCCGACGATCTCTCCCTGCACTGGCTGGACGCGGCAGACTGAGACCAGCAGTAAAGCGGGGCACCGCCATGGGTCGAGAAGAGCAACGGCGCACGGTGCGGTTGCAGCGGGAATCGCTGATGGAGGAGCTTGAGGCGGTGTACCAGCAGGCCTTCGAACGGCTCGGTGGTCTGGAGCTCGGGGAGGGGTCGGTGGCCCGACTCACCCAGCTGCTGCTGCGCTCGCGGGATGGGGCCATCACCCCGCTGCAGGAGGAGATCGAAGCGCCGCTGATCACACGGGCTCCGGATGCAGCCGTCAGTGAGGCTGCGGACTGATGGCTCCGACCTGGCTGGATCAGCTGGAACGCAACCTGGAGGATCGGCTCAATGCCTTTCTTCGGGCCAATCCGGATCAGGATCGCTTGCTGCGCGAACAGCATCTGCAAGACCGCCAACGCGACCTGAACCGTCGCCGCGACCAGATGCAGAGTCAGGCCAAGGACCTGCGCCGGCAGCTGTTATCCCTGGCGGAACAGGTGCAGGCCTGGAGTGAGCGCAGCCGCAAGGCCCGCGCGGCACGAGCCCAGGATCTCGCCGAACGGGCTGACCATCACGTGCAAACGCTGATGGAGCAAGGCCGGGATCTCTGGAGTGAACTGGAGACGCTGGGCTGCGCTTTTCAAGGCCTCGACCAGCAGATCAGCGATCTCCGCCAACAGGCAACCCAACAAAACCAAGGACGCAGCCTGGATGAAGACTGGGCCCTGTTCGAAGCCAGACAGGAACTGGAGGAGCTGCGGCGCCGGCAAGGGCTCGACTGAGCGCAGCCCTTGCCCTGATCAGGCCGTCTCGATCAGGCCTTGGGTGCCGGGGGCTCCAGGCTCACGTTCTCGGGGGGAGGCGTGGGGTCGGGATCGGCGATCAGCATGTGCTGCAACACGATCTCAGGGCGCTCACTGTCGCGCCAGCGAATCCGATAGGCGGGCATCTTGGTGCCCCGGCTGGTGGTCTGCTCCACCGGCTCCATCACCCAGCCGCGGCGGGAACGGCCTTGGGGATTGCGCTTGACCACCGCATCGGCGTGCTTGAAGCGGAAACCTACGCGCTCACCACTCATGGGAAAGGGACCATGCCACTGTGCACCATTATCCACCCCGAGGGTGCCCAAGCGCTGAGCCCATGGTCCAGCTTGTCGCTCAGCCCTCAGGACGCAGCAGCGGGAAGGCGATCACATCGCGGATGGAGGGACTGTCCGTGAGCAGCATCACCAAGCGGTCGATGCCGATGCCCAGGCCTCCGGTGGGGGGCATGCCCACTTCCAGGGCCTGCAGAAAGTCCTCATCCACCCCCTGGGCTTCCTCATCACCGGCGGCCCGGCGTGCCTGCTGAGCCTCCAGGCGCCCGCGCTGGTCCACTGGATCGATCAACTCGCTGAAGGCATTGGCCGTCTCCCGACCAACGATGAACAACTCGAAGCGCTCCACCAGGCCAGGCTTGCTGCGGTGCTTGCGGGCGAGCGGAGAGATCTCCTCGGGATAGTCGAGCACGAAGGTGGGCTGGATCAGATTGGCTTCCACGGCATGCTCAAAAGCCTCATTGAGCAGACGGCCCACCGAATCGGCTTTGTCTGGCACCGGCAACCCCTTGGCCGTCATCGCTTCAGCGGCCGCCGCCCGATCCGCGAAAGCCGTGAAGTCGAGGCCGGTGGCTTCCTCCACCAGCTCGTGCATCGTCGCCCGGCGCCAGGGCGGGGTGAGATCGATCTCCGTGCCTTGGTAGGTGAGCCGCGTGCCGCCACACACCTGCTCGCACACCGAGGCGATCATCGACTCGGTGAGCTCGATCATCCCCAGGTAATCGGCATAGGCCTGATACACCTCCACCGAGGTGAACTCAGGGTTGTGGCGGGTGCTCACCCCCTCGTTGCGGAAGATGCGACCCAGCTCGTAGACCCGCTCAAAACCGCCCACCACCAAGCGTTTGAGGTGCAATTCGGTGGCGATGCGCAGGTAGAGCGGCAGATCCAACGTGTTGTGGTGGGTGATGAACGGACGCGCATCGGCTCCACCTGCCTCCGACTGCAGCACGGGCGTTTCAATCTCCAGGAACTCGCGCTCGTCGAGCCAGCGACGGATCGCACTCACGGTCAGCGCCCGGCGTCGGAAGGTCTCGCGCGACTGCGGGGTCACGATCAGATCGAGATAGCGCTGGCGATAGCGCTTCTCCACGTCCGCCAGCCCGTGCCACTTGCCCGGCAGGGGCTGCAGAGACTTGGTGAGCATGGTCCACTCCGCCACTTTCACCGACAACTCCCCCCGGTCGGTGCGGCGCAACGTGCCACGCACGCCGATCAGATCACCGGCATCGACCAGAGACGTGATCTGAGCGAAGGCCTCGCCGAGTGCCGCCTTCTCCAGAAACAGCTGGATCGTGCCGGTTTCATCGGCCAGGGTGAAGAACGCAAGTTTGCCCATCACCCGCCGGGTCATCACCCGCCCGGCCACAGCCACCGCACAATCCCGCTCCTCACCCTTGGGCAGATCGGCATGGTCGCTCTGCAACCGAGCCATCCGGTCGCTGGGGTCAAAGGTGAGGGCGTAGGGCTCCCGGCCCTGGTCGCGCAGGGCTGACACCTTCTCGAGGCGGGTCTCACGCAGATCGGACACGGGACGGATAGCAGTCGGCGCCATCCTGCCGGTCGATGGGACCGATGGGGCGGATCAGCCCGCTGCGGCCACCGGGGCGTTGTCACCCATGCGCTGCGAGGAGTAGCCGATTCCACGCACCGTGAGGATCAATTCAGGGTTGCGAGGGTCGGGCTCGAGCTTGCCGCGCAGGCGAGCCACGTACACATCCACCACGCGCAGATCGGCAGCACGGCGGGGTGGATACCCCCAAAGCTGCTCAAGGATCTCGGCGCGGGGAACCACCCGTCCAGGTTCACGGAAGAGCAATTCCAGAAGGCTGAATTCGGTGTAGGTGAGGGCGATGCGCTCGCTGCCGCGCGTCACCTGCCGGCGGTTGGTGTCCACCACGAGTTCACCGACCCGCACCACACCTTGTCCGGTGGGCAACTCCCTCGGCTCGGCATTGGCCGAACCGCGTCCCACCCGACGCAGGATGGTGGCGATGCGCGCCTCCAGCTCCTTGGGGCTGAAGGGCTTCGGCAAATAATCATCGGCGCCGAGATCCAAGCCAGCGACCCGCTCAGAAATCGCTTCGAGGGCTGACAGGAAAATGATCGGCACGCAGGATTCAGCCCGCAGACGGCGGCACACCGCAAAGCCGTCCAGCTTGGGCAGCATCACATCGAGCACCACCAGATCGGGGGACTCGCGGCTGAACACTTCAAGGGCCTGTTCCCCATCTTCAGCGCACACCACCCGATAACCGGCGAGCTGGAGACGCATCACCAACACACGACGCACCGCCGGCTCGTCATCAACCACCAACAAGGTTGCCTTCGTGGAAGCCGTTCCAGCGTCCTCGGGCCCCTGGCCAGTTTCAAGCTGGGATGGCCCGCCGGTCATCAAACAGTTAATGAAGAGGTGTAACCCTACCGTTCAACCTGAACGGATTGAGGCCAAACAAGCGCGCTAGGGGGAGCCTTTGGTTTGTTTTAAGGATCTCGCAACAACCCCTCAGGGCCAACGGGAGCTGGCATAACGATTCCATTGCTGCTCGGCTTCCAGCAGGGCCTGATCGCTGCTGATCTGACCGAGCATCGCGCGCTGGAGCTGGGTGTAAACAATGCTCTGCAGCCGTTTCACCCCCGGGGTCGACGGCACCAACACCCGGGCGCGATTGAGGATCTTGGCCGACATCAGCAGAGCATCCCGGGTCTGCACCGCGTCAGCGCTGGAGGGTTGTTCGGCTTCCAGCTCAGCCCGTATTTGCGCCAGAGCCTGGCGTGAAGAGGGCAGCACCAGTCCCTCCCGAGCGAAGCGCGCCTGGTTGGACCCATTGGTGAGAAACAGGGCCAGCTCAACGGCCTCCTGGGCGTGATCGCTCTGGCGCGGCACCGCCAGGGTCATCAGCGCCACATTGGCTGTTCCGTCGGCACCGGTCAGCGGCGGTTGCAGCAGGGTGACCGCCGCCACCCCGGGGGCATTGGTTTGGATGTTGCCAAGGGATTTCGCGCCAGTGGCCAGCAGCGCCAGCTCCCCGCTCTGGTAAAGCTCGATCGCCCGCCCCTGCCCCTGGCTCACCACTTCCCTCGGCAGCAGCCCCTCCCGGTAGAGATCCGTCCAGAACGCGAAGGCCTTGCGGCCAGCCGGGGTGTTGAAGGCCGCCCGCTGACGGTCATCCAGCAGGGTCACACCCATCTGCACCATCGACTCCAACAACTCAGCGGAGTCATCCGGCACCACGGTGACGAACAATCCATAGCGCCCGGTGCGCTCGCGGATGGCGCGGGCATAGGCGGGAACGTCTTCCCAACGCTCAGGCGCCTGCTCCAGACCGGCCTCGCGCAGCAGGTCGCGGTTCACCAGGCTCAGACGCACCGTGAGATACCAGGGAATCGCGATCTGCCCGGCTTCTGGATCCCGGGCTGCCGTCCAAACCGACGGCAGATAGCGCTCTGCCGCACCATCGGGCAACAGCGGCGTGAGATCCGCGAGCCCTCCCTTGCTGGCCAGGCTGGCGGCAAAGAGGGGATTGAGATTCACCACATCCGGGGCCGTGCGCGCGAACACCGACGCCAGCAGCTTGCGTTCCACCTGTCCCCAGAGCACATCGGTCCAACGCACCGGCACATCAGGGTGATCGCCCTCCCAGGCCTTGATCACCGAATTCATATACGTGTTGAATTTGGGAGCCAGCGCCAACGTCCAGAGCTGCAGAGTTCCCTCCGGCGGCGCCGGACGGCCGCATCCCCAGCCGAGGGTCGCCACCCCTGCGAGAGCGAGGCCCACCAGCCATCGCCGCGTTCGCCGTCGTTGCTGGAAAGTCATGCAGGTGCGCGGCGTCGCCAGAGGAGCAGTTGCCAGGATCCGACCATTGGCGCCAACAGTCCAGTGATCAAGGCTTGCGCCAGGGTGGTGTGCAGGGCCCAGGCCTGAAGCATCGGCGCAGACGAAGCCAACACCAGCAGCTGCACCCAGAGGCTCAAACCCAGCACCAAGGTGCCGATCCAAGCGAGCAAGCCAAGGCTGAGACTGCGCTGGATCGGTGCGCCGCGTCGGCCGATGCGGCCCCACCACCATCCCATCAGCACCAGCGCAGGCACCTGGCTGACATCACCGAGGCTGAGGCCGTCGAGCACTAAACCGAGCGCCGCCCCGGCAATCCCTCCGGACACCGGACCATCCACAAGGGCCCAGGGCAGCAACCAGAGCATCGCCCAGCTGGGGCCGACCCCATCCAGCGCAAGCCAGGACGGAGCAACCAGTTGGAGCAGAGGCACTAGGAGGGCTGAGGCCACGCAGATCGGTTGACGGTGCAAGCGAGCCATGGGTCAGCGCACCTGCACCTGCACCCAGTCGATGGCATCGGGCGGCGCAATCAACTGCACCAGGGCCGTCGGCGCGGGAACGCCGCGGAGATTGACGGTCTGCACCACGGCCACCGGCAGATTGGGGGGAAGCAACGTGCTGGCCGGGGATGTGCTGACCAGATCACCGGGCTGCACCTGCACGTCTTTGTCGAGAAACTGCAGCTGGGGACGGGCTGTGCCCAGACCTGCCAGCAGGCCGTGCTGACGGGTTCGCGGCAACCAGACGCCGATGCGACTGCCCGGTGCCGTCAACAAACGCACCCGACTGGTGGACGGCGTCACACTCTGAACGCGACCGATCAACCCTCCGGGGCCAATCACCGCATCATCCTTGGCAATGCCAGCGAAGGAGCCTTTCCCAAGCTCCAGTTGCTGCCACCAGCCCGATGGCGTGCGCGAAATCACCGCCGCCTGCACCCGATCACCTGCGGAGAGCTGATCGAGCTCAAGCAGGCCGCGCAGCCGCGCATTGTCCTGCTCGAGCAACTCCAACCGGGAGACGTCGTTCTGGCGAACGGCGGATTGCACCCACTCCCGCTGCGCCGACCCCGGCCAGAAGGGCCGGCTGAGCAGAGCAAACGCATCCGCGAACCCGGCGCCTTTGCTCAGGCGCACCAGCCCGAGGACGGCCAAGAGGATGACCCAGGGCCACAGGCGCTGAAAGGAGCGCAGTCGGGAGCCCTGGGGCCACTGGGACAACCCCATGACGATCAGACGGCAGCGGCGGCGCGCACGAATTCAGGGGTATCCAGCACGCGCTGCAGACGCTTGTAATCCTCCAGCACCTGCCCGCAACCCTTCACCACGCAGAGCAGGGGCTCTTCGGCGATGTGGGTGAAGATGCCGGTTTCATGGCTGATCAGGTCGCTGATGCCGCGCACCAGTGCACCACCGCCGGCCAGCATGATGCCGCGATCCACGATGTCAGCGGCAAGCTCGGGAGGGGTGCGCTCCAGGGTGCGCTTCACCGCTTCCACGATCACATTCAGCGGTTCGGCGATGGCCTCGCGCAGATCACCGGCCTGCAACTGAATGGTGCGGGGCAGTCCGGACAGCAGATGCAGGCCGCGCACATCCATCACGGTTTGATCGAACTCGTTGTCGGGGAAAGCCGAACCGATCCGGATCTTGATCTCTTCAGCGGTGCGTTCACCCACCACCAGGTTGTGCACCTTCTTGAGGTAGACGCCGATGGAATCACTGATCTCATCGCCTGCCACGCGCACCGACTCGCTCAGCACGGTGCCGCCCAGGCTGAGCACAGCCACTTCGGTGGTGCCACCGCCGATGTCCACGATCATGGTGCCAACGGGCTCAGTCACCGGCAGCCCGGCGCCGATCGCCGCCGCCACCGGCTCGTCGATCAGATGCACTTCGCGAGCACCAGCCAGACCCGCCTCACGAACGGCGCGGCGCTCCACCCCGGTCACTCCGCTGGGGATGCCGACCACCAGCCGAGGGGCCACGATGCCGCGGCCCTCATTGCCCTTTTGGATGAAGGTTTTGAGCATCTGCTCGGCGGCGTCGAAGTCGGCGATCACGCCGTCGCGCAGCGGACGCACGGCCCGAATATTGCCCGGGGTACGCCCAAGCATCAGCTTGGCTTCATCGCCCACGGCAAGGGTGGCACCGCGCTCGAGATCGAGGGCCACTACGGAGGGTTCCTGCAGCACGATGCCCTTGCCTGACACGTAAATCAGGGTGTTGGCGGTGCCGAGGTCGATGCCGATGTCGCGGGAGAGTTGGAAGCGACGGAAGAGCACTGGCTGAGACTTGGTTCGGCGAATCATAGAGGCAGTTTTCAAGCCCATCTGTTACATCCGCCGATGAAGGTGGAACTCCTTGAAAGCAGCCACGACAACCGTCAGTTCTGACATCCGTGGCGCATCATTGACCCACTAACAGGAGAGATTCAATGGGAGTCAATTCCGTGACCCTGGTCGGCCGTGCCGGCCGCGACCCCGAAGTCCGTTATTTCGAATCGGGCAGCATGGTCGCCAACCTCACCATCGCTGTGAATCGCCGCAGCCGCGACGATGAGCCCGACTGGTTCAATCTGGAGATCTGGGGCAAGCAGGCCCAGGTGGCCGCCGACTACGTGAAGAAAGGATCCCTTCTGGGGATCATCGGCAGCTTCAAGCTCGATCGCTGGACCGATCGCAACAGCGGCGAGGAGCGCAGCAAACCCGTGGTGCGGGTGGACCGACTCGAGCTGCTCGGCTCCAAGCGAGACAGCGAAGCCGCCGCTGGAGCCTTTGCAGGCGGCGGCAACTTCGGCGGCGGCGGCGCCAGCGATGAAGACGTTCCGTTCTGAGGCTCGGTTCAATCGGCGGCGTTGCGGCGCCGCCAGACCCTGAGGCCAAGCCAGATGCCGCCGGCGATCACCGCAATCACCAGCAGCACCTTGATCAACTTGCTGACCGGATCGATCCAGAGCTCCACGTTGCTGTAGCCCTCGCCCAGCACCATGCCGGCGATGGTGAGCAACAGGGTCCAGATCAAACTGCCGGCCGTGGTCCAGATCAGGAAGGGCGTGAGCGGCATCAGCTCAATCCCTGCCGGCACGGAAATCAAGGTGCGGATGCCGGGAACCAGGCGTCCCCAGAACACCAAAGCCGTGCCGTAACGGCTGAACCAGCGCCGGCTGCGGGCCAGTTCCTCCGGGCTGATGCCGATCCAGCGGCCGTGGCGCCCGAGCCACTGCTCGATGCGCTCCTCGTTGATCAGCCTGCCGATGCCATACCAGGGCAGCGCACCGATCACGGTGCCCAGAAGGCCGGCGAGCACCACCGGAATGAATTGCAGCTGGCCCTGCTGCACGTAAAAGCCCCCGAGGGGCATGATCAATTCGGAGGGAATGGGCGGAAACAGGTTCTCAAGGAACATGGCCGCAAAGATCGCTCCATACCCAGCCCAGGGATTGGCGGCAACGGCCTGACCGATCCATTCCGGCAACTGGGTGACGAATTCAGAGAGCCCCATGGAGCTTGCACACGATCGCGCAAGTCTTCCATGGGGAGCGCTGGCTGCTGATCAGAAGGATCAGTAGCGGTAGTGGTCGGGCTTGAAGGGACCCTCCACCGGCACGTTGATGTAATCGGCCTGATCCTTGCTCAGCTCGGTGAGCTTGGCGCCGATGCGATCGAGGTGCAGACGGGCCACCATCTCATCGAGGTGCTTGGGCAGCACATACACCTCTTTGCCGTACTCGTTGCCCTTGGTGAACAGTTCGATCTGAGCCAGCACCTGGTTGGTGAAGGAGTTGCTCATCACGAAGCTGGGGTGACCGGTGGCGCAGCCGAGGTTCACCAGACGGCCTTCGGCCAACAGGATGATCCGGTTGCCGCTGGGCAGGGTGATGTGGTCCACCTGGGGCTTGATGTTCTCCCACTCGTAGTCCTTGAGGGAGGCGACATCGATTTCGTTGTCGAAGTGGCCGATGTTGCAGACAATGGCCTCGTCCTTCATCTTCAGAAGGTGCTCGTTGCGGATCACCTGGTAGTTGCCGGTCGCGGTCACGAAGATGTCCATCTCCTCCACCACGTCTTCCAGACGGACCACGCGGTAGCCCTCCATGGCCGCCTGCAGGGCGCAGATCGGATCCACTTCAGCGATGCACACGGTGGCGCCGAGACCACGCAGGGACTGGGCTGAACCCTTGCCCACATCGCCGTAGCCCATCACCAGAGCCTGCTTGCCGGCCACCATCACATCGGTGGCGCGCTTGATGCTGTCCACCAGCGACTCGCGGCAGCCGTAGAGGTTGTCGAACTTGCTCTTGGTGACCGAGTCGTTCACGTTGATGGCGGGGAAGGGCAGCTCGCCGCTCTTCTGCATCTTGTAGAGACGGGCCACACCCGTGGTGGTCTCCTCGGTCACGCCCTGGATCTGGGCCTTGGTGCGGGAATAGAAGGTGGGGTCCTGGGCCAGCTTCTTCTTGATCGAAGCGAACAGGAAGGTCTCTTCCTCATTGCCGGGGTTGTCGAGCACGGTGATGTCCTGCTCGGCCTTGCTGCCCAGCATCACCAGGCCGGTGGCATCGCCGCCGTCATCCAGGATCATGTTGGGTGAGCCACCATCGCCCCACTCGAGGATGCGGTGGGTGTACTCCCAGTACTCCTCCAGGGTTTCGCCCTTCACCGCAAACACGGGGATGTCACGGGCAGCCATGGCGGCAGCCGCATGATCCTGGGTGGAGAAGATGTTGCAGGACGCCCAGCGCACTTCAGCGCCCAGCTCCACCAGGGTCTCGATCAGACAGGCGGTTTGAATGGTCATGTGCAGGGAGCCGGCGATGCGGGCTCCCTTCAGGGGTTTCTCCGTGCCGTACTTCTCACGCAGGGCCATCAGGCCAGGCATCTCGGTCTCGGCGATGTCGAGCTCCTTGCGGCCGAACTCCGCCTGATTGATGTCCGCGATGACGTAGTCCTGTGCGACCTGAAGGCCGGTCGTAGCCGAGGGTGTAGCCACCATGTTGAAACGCTCCCAGGGGAGAATGTGAACGGGAATCTCTGCGGAGTCTCCGAGGCTTCGGGCTCGCGTGTGACGCAATCTACCGATCGGACCTGGACCTTGAAGGATCTCGAGGCGACACGCGCCCTCGGGCAGTGGCTGGTCACTGAGACGGCGCGACCCGCTCTGCTGCTGTTGAACGGAGAGCTCGGAGCCGGCAAAACGTCGCTGGTGCAGGGCATGGCCTTGGCCCTCGGCATTGAAGAACCGATCACCAGTCCCACCTTTGCCCTCTCGCAGCACTACCCCCAGGGGCAGCCACCCCTGGTGCATCTCGATCTCTACCGGCTGGAGCTGGCGGCCGCGGCCGACGACCTCTTTCTCCAGGAAGAGGAGGAAGCCCGGAGCCTGGGTGCGCTGCTGGTGGTGGAGTGGCCGGAACGCCTCAGCCTGGCGTTGCCGGAGGCTTGGTCCCTGCAGCTGACGCACCGGCCAGAGGGGGGGCGTCTGGCCGTGCTGAGAGGGCCAAACCTGCCTTCAGCGCCAGCAGGCGTGGAGATGTCAAGATCCGAGCTGCCGTGATCAACCCCGCCCGTGGACTGCCTCTGCCTCGGCTTGCTGTGCGCTGATCTGGTGTGCCACCCGGTGCCTTCGCTGCCCGAGCAAGGGCAGCTGATGGAAACCGAACGCATGGAGCTCAGCCTGGGGGGCTGCGCCGCCAACACCGCCTTCGATCTGGCCAGGCTGGGCGTGAGCACCGGGATCAGCGGTTGCGTTGGCGACGACGTGCTGGCCGACTTCATCGTTGCAACCCTGGATGCTGCGGGGGTGGACACCCGCGGGGTGGTGCGCTCGGCGGCCGTTGCCACGGCCTCCACCGCGGTGATCAACGTGCGCGATCAGGACCGGCGCTTCATTTCCTATGCCGGCGCCAACACGGCCATGAGCGCGGCGGCGATTCCGGAGGGGCTGCTGGAGTCGGCCAGCGTGCTTTACATCGGCGGATTTCTGATGCTGGACGGCCTCGAGAGCGACGCCATGCTCCAGCGTCTGGCCCGGGCCAGGGAGGCTGGCACCCGCATCCTTCTGGATGTGGTGCAGGTGGACGATGCCGATGCCATGGAGCGCCTGCAACGGTTTCTCCCCTACACCGATGTCTTTCTCCCCAACAACGATGAAGCCGCCCTGCTCACGGGGGTCGAGGATCCATGGGAGCAGGCCGCAGCCTTCCGCGCCGCCGGCGCCCGGACCGTGGTGATCACCGAAGGAGATCGGGGAGCCCATCTGGTGAACGAACAGATGAAACTGCGCGTCGGCGCTTACGACACCGACTACCAGGGCGGCACCGGCGCCGGCGATGCCTTTGATGCCGGCTTCATCGCCGCACTGCTCCAGGGCCATGATCTCCCCACCTGTCTGCGCTGGGGCAGCGCCCTCGGCGCCAGCTGCGTGCGCAGCACATCAGCCACCGGCAGCGTGTTCAACCGCGACGAGGCCCTGCAGTTCATGGAACGCCACGCGATCACGGTTGAGCACTGCTGAGCTGCGCGAACACGGGCTGGAGTGCGGGATAGAGCTGCTTATAAACAGCATGACGTTCCTGCAGGCGCGGTGCCTCGGGTCCCGGGACCAACGGCGGAGCAACGGTCACCCAGGCTTCACAGGCATCGCCCACGCTGGCGAACGCGCCAGCACCCACCGCGGCCAATAGGGCCGCGCCGTAGGCCGTGGCATCCACCGTGGCGGTGAGCGCCACCGGGCAGCCCAAGAGATCGGCGCAGAGCTGGCGCCAGAGCGCGCTGCGCACGCCGCCTCCAGAGAGATGCACGCAACGGGGATCCAGACCGGCCTCCCGCAGCAGACCAAAGCAATCGCTCAACCCGTGGGTCACCCCCTCCAGTACAGCCCGGGCGAGATGACGACGGTCATGGCGCTGATCCAGGCCGATGAAGCACCCCCTGGCACTGGCATCGGCATGGGGGGTGCGCTCACCGGAGAGATAGGGCAGGAAAAACAGATCCTCGGCACCGGCTGCAATGCCGGCCGCCATGGCCTCAATGTGCTCAAACGCATCGTCATCTCGGAGGTCCGGCGTGATTGCACGCCGGAACCAATCGAGGCTGCCAGCACCGCTGAGCATCACCCCCATCAGGAACCAGGTGCCGGGGGCGGCATGGCAGAAGGCATGGAGCCGCCCCTCCTCTGCACTGCGCCAGCGTTGCATCGGTGCAGCCACCACACCACTGGTTCCAAGCACAGCACCAGCTGAGCCCTCCTGCACCAACCCACAGCCGAGAGCCGCCGCCGCCTGATCGCCCGCACCCGCCACCACGGGGGTGCCCGGCCGAAGGCCGATCAACGCTGAGGCCTGCGCTGACACCTGGCCCACCACCGTCGCACTCTCCACGGCCTCAGGCCACCAGGATCTCGGCAGTTGGAGGTCGGCGAGCAGCGCATCCGACCAGCGCCGTTGGGCGCAATCAAACACAGCTGTGCCACTGGCATCAGACACATCGGTGCCCATCGTTCCAGTGAGCCGAAACCGGATCCAGTCCTTGGGGAGCAGCACTGTGGCGATGCGTGCAAAGGCCTCGGGTTCGTGCTCGCGCATCCACAGCAACTTGGGGGCCGTGAACCCGGGCAGCATGCGATTGCCGGTGCAGGCGAGCAGATGCGCCAGTCCGAGGTGCTCTTCCACAGCGCGGCACTGGGGTTCACAGCGCCCGTCGTTCCAGAGCTGGGCCGGTCGGATGCATTCGCCCTGGGCATCGAGAGCCACCAGTCCGTGCATCTGTCCGGTGAGACCAACCGCGTCGATCGCGCCGGGATCGCAACGGGCCTCGGCAAGAGCCGCAGCCACGGCCTGGAGGGTGCTGCGCCACCAATCCTCCGGGTCCTGCTCGCTCCATCCCGCCCGCGGCACCAGCGGGCGATGGTCGCCATGCCCCACAGCGCACACCGTCCCAGCGGCATCCACCACCAGCGCCTTTGTGGCACTGGTACCTAGATCAATGCCCAGAACGGCCATGGCTACACCTGCTCCAGGAATCCCAGCACCCGGGACGGCAGCGGCTGGGGGTCAATGCCACCGGCACCGGCGCAGACCAGGGCACCGCAGGCGGCGGCATAGCGCACCACCGCCTGCACCCCAGCTGCATCCAGCGTCTGGGGCTGACCTTCCAGCGGCGCCAGGGACACCAATTGATGCAACAGGCCGGCGGTGAAGGCATCACCAGCGCCGGTGGTATCCACCACCTGAGGCGGGGCCAGCACCGGCATCGCGCCGCAGTGACCAGCGATGCACCAGCGCACGGGGTCCCCGCCATCGGTGACCACCACATCCGGACGCCGAGGCAGGGCCGCACTGATCTGATCAGGCGTGCTGGTGTGAAACAGCCACTCCGCTTCTTCCCGGGCGAGCTTGAGCAGATCGGCCTGCTGCACCAGGGGCTGCATCAGCGCAAGCGCCTGGGCATCGGGTCCAGCGGCAGGATCGGCGCCAGGATCCCAAAAGGTGGGGCGCCAGTTCACGTCCAACGCCACCCGCACGCCATCGCGCTCGGCCTGCGCCACCAGCGATCGCAGGGCCGCCGCCGATGGGGCACTGGCCAGCGGGATGGTGCCGATCTGCAGCCAGCGCGCCCGTTCCGCCAACGCTGGCCAATGCGGATCCAGGGCCGCCTGATCCAGGGCCTGGTCGGCGAAACCGGCACCACGATCGCCGGCAAAACCTTGAAACACCCGTTCACCACTGGCATCGCGGCGCACCAGCACCACCCGTGACGGCCGCTGATCGTCGTGCTGCAACCCGCGCAGATCCACGCCGCGATCGTTCAGCAGCTCCAGAAAGCTGTCGCCGATCGCATCGCGGCCCAAGCGGCCGATGAAGGCCACTGGGGTTCCCAACCGGGCCAGCGCACAGGCCACGTTGGCCGGTGCACCGCCAAGGCGGTCGTCGCAATCACCGGGCGACGCCGTGGCCGGATCCCCACCCAGGGGGCCGAGGCGATCCACCAAGGCTTCTCCCACGCAAAGCACTTGCGGAGACGAATTCACCATCAACTGTGCTGCAGATGTTTGCAGCGTGGCCAGGGATCAGCTGGCTGCCAATCCGCTGAGATGCCCATGCAGGGCCTCGATGATGCGGGCATTGGCCGCCGGGAAGGGAAAGTTGCCGAGCTCCTCGGGCTTCACCCAGCGCACCTGCTGACTGGCCAGGGGCTGGGGTTCACCCGACAGCCAGCGGCAGAGGTGCACGATGAAGCGCAACTTCTTGTGGCTGTAAGCGTGGTCGACGGTGATCAGCTCCTGATCCACGGCCACGTCAATCGCCAGCTCCTCCTTGAGCTCCCGGGCAATGGTGTCGGTGATGGCTTCGCCAGGCTCCTGCTTTCCCCCCGGGAATTCCCAGAGCCCACCGAGCAGGCCCTCGTTGAGGCGCTGATCAATCAGCACCTCGCCCGCCTGATTGAGCACCACACCCACACCGATCACGGAGAACGGAAGGCTGCGGGGTGCATCGGTCACGGGAAAGGCCTCGGGGGGGCCGGCAGCGTAAGCAGCGCAGTGGTCACGCCAGGGGCACCTTGGGCAACTGGGATTGCGGGGCGTGCACAGCGTGGCCCCCAGATCCATCAGAGCCTGGTTGCAATCGCGCGCGCGGCCAGGTGCAGCCGCGATCAACGCCTCGCTCCACAGCCAGAACTGCGTCTGAGCGCGCATCGGCGGCGTGGGATGGGCCTGGAGCCGAGCCAGCACGCGCCGCACATTTCCATCCAGAATCGCCAAAGGACTGTTGAAGGCCGACGAGAGGATGCCTCCAGCGGTGCTGCGGCCAATCCCCGGCAAGGCCAGCCAGCTCTCGAGATCCTGGGGCCAGCACGCGGGATCCGTCGGGTCACCGCCGATGTGTGCGAGCAGCAACCGAGCCGTCCCATGCAGGCGGCGGGCCCGCGAGTAGTACCCCAGACCCTGCCAGCTCAGGAGCACATCCTGCTCATCCGCCTGGGCCAAAGTGTCGAGCTGGGGAAAGCGTTCCATCCAGCGCGTCCAGTAGGGAAGCACGACCTGAAGCTGGGTCTGTTGCAGCATGACCTCAGCAATCCAGATGCCATAGGGGTCGAGCAGCTGATCAAGCAAAGGCCAACACCCATCTGCCGTAACCATCCAGGGCTTCTGAGCTGGATCCTTTCGGCCATGGGCCTGCCACCAGGTCAGAAGCTGACGGCGCAGGACGAGCGCATGATCCTTTCCAGGTTCAAGAGCCAGATCGAACATGGAGCTCGGTCTTGGCATGATCACCGGCCCAGAACCGACTCGATCGCATCAACTGCACCCACAGCCCCTCCGGCTTCTGCAGCCTCCCGAGCGAGCGCAGTAGCCGCAGAGCTGAACGAAGGTTCGTCTAAAACCCGGCGGACAGCAGCACGGATAGCTGCCGGTTCAGGAGTGGCTGTTGCCAGATCGATTGAAGCGCCGGTCCGCTGCAAGCGTGCACAGACCTCAGGTTTGTCTTCACTCTCACCTGCGGTGACCATCGGGATCCCATGGGACAGCACTGCCTGCACACCCTGAAATCCTCCATTGGTCACCACCAGCGATGTTTTCGGAAGCAAGGCGCCATAAGGGATGTAGCTCGCCACCCTTGCATTTGCAGGCAAAGGGTCTAGTGCCTCCAGCCCCTCATCGCTACGACCGGTGCAAGCCACCACCAGAACAGGCTCATCAGCCAATGCGTCAAGTGTGGGGCGCAGCAGTTGGGCGGGGTCATTGCTGATGGTGCCCTGCGTGACGTGCACAACCGTGGCATTGTCGAGATCACCCCACCAAGTTGGGGGAATAAACGCTTCGTCGCTGTTCTCCAGCAGAGGACCTGTGAAGACCACCTGAGGCGGACAGTCGGGTCTGGAGTACTCGAAGCTCCTCACCGTGCCGCTCAGCACCAAATGCGGTGAGACAACGTCGAATAACCAAGGACGAAGAGACGGCAACTCCAGAGCCTGCCGTGCTTGATCGGCACGACGCCGGAGCGACCGGAACAACACGGAGCGCGTCAGGCTCCGCAGCATTCGATTCCGGATCCTGCCCCGCCAAGAATCATCGGGTTGAAGCGCCAGACCAAAGGGTGCCAACGCCCGGCTGGGCAACGTGAGCACAGTGCAGCACAACTGAGCCCAGGGCCGGCCGGTACGTTCCGCCCACCAAGCACCGGCCATCAAAAAACTGTCGCAGACCAAAAGGTCTGCAGGGGTCTCCTCGTGGAGCCGGAGCAAGTCCCTGCAAAACCCCTCGCACGGTCCGACAAAAAACGTGGCGAGATCGAAGCGCAACTTGGCCAAGCCACGCAGGCGGTCGCGATCAGCCTGCAGGTGATCAGGTACGAGCTCCTGGCAGGAGTAATCAAACCCCTCAACGAAGGCACAGAACGACGCACCTGTGGCCTCAACACGCTCCCGGAAGGCTGCACCCGCCAGCCAGCGCACCCGATGACCGCGGCGAACTAGCTCTCGGGAAATCGCCAGCATGGGCTTGACATGGCCGAAGACCGGAACCGACAACAACAGAATTTCAGCCACGGCCGCCTGAGATCAGCGCTGTGGATCATGGCTCAGAGATCCAGTCAGCGGCCGACTGAACAGAGCTCCCTCCTCATCAGCGATACCCAAGGAGAGGGTGCGACGTTCGAAGCATTGATCAAGCCTCTTGTGTCGCAAAGTGCAGCATCACCTCAGCAATCCAGATGCCATAGGGGTCGAGCAGATCATCAGGATCTGGCCACCGGCCGTCCTTGGTGAACATCCAGGGCTTCAGGGCAGGGTCCTTGCGGCCATGAACCTCCCACCAGGCCAGCAAGGCGCGCATGAGTTCAGGCATCAGCGCACGGAGAGCCGCTGTCCCTGCCCCACACGCGGATCGATCCGAGCCATCCATCAGTCACTTCATAATCGTGTTCGCCAGCCTCGATCCATTCCCCACCTTGCCCGCCACCAGCAAGCATCTGCTGAAACGCCTGGCTGTGGACCTGGCGACGTTGTGCAGCAACCCCGAAGATCTCGAGCACACCTTTGACCTGCTGAATGCCAGCTACGGGACCGAGGTGGCCCAGGCCGCTCGCAATCGCCTCAAACAAGATCCCTCGATCGAAGCGCTGATCGCCGAGCAGTACTGGGGTGACTGGCCATCACTGGCCGATCTGCAGGCAATGCCGGCCGGCTCTCTTGGGCATGTGTATGGAACCTTCATGGCATCACAAGGGCTGAACCAGTTGCCCAACCCCCAACTGGGTGACTCCGTGCCGAGTGAGGACACCTATCTGCAACAGCGCATTCGCCACACCCACGACGTCTGGCATGTGATTGCCGGGCTGCCGATCACGTTGGCCGGCGAAGCGGCTGCCAACGGCCTGACCACCGAGCAACTGCGCTGGCCGGGGAGCGCTCTGCTGATCAGTGCCGACCTGATTCACCGCGTCAGCGAATCGCAGGCCAGCCCAACCAAGGAGGACGATCAGAGAATCGACCTCGGCGTCGCTGTCGCCTATGGCCTCAGCCTCGGAGCCAAGGCACAACCGTTGCTGGCGCAGCGCTGGGAAGAGGGTTGGGAACGCCCTCTGAGTGAGTGGCGAGAGGCCCTTGGCATCAGCGAGCTCATCGCCAGGAGCCCCTTTCCCCCTCTCACCGGCGACCGATCACCGCTGGCTTCGGCGTCCATCGTGGGCAGCTGGTCGCTGCAGAGCCTCACCATCCGTCATGCGGACAGCGCGGAGGCTATCCCCGTCTGGGGTGAGCACCCACTGGGCCAACTCACTTACACCGCTGATGGGCGCATGAGTGCGGTGCTGTGCAAGGCCGGTCAATCCACCCATGCCGCCGGGGCCGGGTCCGCTGACGTTGCCGAACAAGCAGCTCTCTTTCGTCACTCCTACGGCTACGCGGGGCGCTACACCCTGACGACTGAGGGTGTCATCCATCACGTGGAGGTTGCGGCTGATCCGAGCTGGATCGGCACGGACCAGCACCGCATCACCCATCGGGCCGACGATTGCCTGACCATCACCACAACAGCCATTGCCAGCGTTGTCTCTCCTGACCCGGTGTCTTACGAGGCGATCTGGAGAAAACTTCCCTAGTCCAGCTGCTTGATCGCTTCCCTTGCCGTTCACCCCGACAACGCCGCCATCGCCACACCCATGTAAGTCCCTAAGGCGTACCCCAAGAGGCCAAGGGCCACGCCTGCCACAGCAAGATCATCCCGCTGGATGGCCGTGGCCAGGGCGAGAGCGGTGCTGGGGCCCCCGATCGCGGCCTGGGAGGCCACCAACAGCTCCGCCAGAGGCAGGCGACAGCGCCAACGCAGCAGCAGCACAACCACCCCATGCATGCCAACCACGAGTGCGGCATAAACAAGAATCCAGACGCCTTCCGTGAGCACCCCAGCGAGTGGCGTCCCCAATCCCACCACAACGAAAAACGGTTGGATCAACCATTGACCGCATCCACTGCAGAACTGCCGCGACTCCAGACCGGGGGCCTGGGCCAGCACGACCGCAACCGTGGTGAGCACAAGGATGGATGGGACCGCGAACCCAATGCCAGCCAAACCCTTGCTGAGCTGATCACTCAGCCCAACGGCGGCCAAACCCCAAAGCAGTGCCGCTGGCCAGCCCCACCCTGCTGGCTGGTCCTGGGAGCCTGACGGAGAGAAGACCAACGGCGGCGGCCGACAGACCGATCGCCTCAGACGATCACGGCGGCCCAACCCAACGCTCAACGCGAACCAGAGCGTGAACACAATCTGATCAGCGGCTGTCGCCAAGGCCAGCAACGCATCCGGCGGAGACAAAATGCGCCCCACCGAGACAAGATTGAGGCTTCCACCGGAAAACGTTGCGGCGTACAGGCCCATGAGCTCGGAACGCTGATCTCCAAGGGGTTGCGCTAGCGCGACTGCACCCACCAGAACACCCACCACGGTGGCCAGCACAGCAACGCCAAAGAGGAGCAGCAAAGGCCGGGCCCGCTGCAACAAGGTTTTCAGCCTGATGGCGAGCAACAACTCAGCGATGGCCAGCGACGTCAGTGGGCCGCTGACCCAGCTTGAAATCCGCGCGTCCGGTTGCCAGCCGAGCCCATTGCGGACCGCCACACCGAGCAGGAGCACCAGCATGGTGACGCCCAGCTTTTGGCCCCAAACCCAACGGCGCGACAACCACCAACCCAGGGCCGTGAGCCCAGCGATTCCACAGAAAGACTGAAGCAATGGATCGACCTGGGTCATGGCTCACGCTGCTCCTTGCCGGTGTCAACGTGGCAGCGCATCATGATCGACGCCATCCTCGTGCCAGCAACGAAGGCCCGACCCACTCTCCCCCTGCTGGGGAACCTTCTCGAGTGGTACGACTTCGCCATTTACGGCTACCTCGCGCAAGCGCTCGGCGATGCCTTCTTCCCTGCTGAGTCCAGCTCTGCAGCACTGCTGAGCTCCTTGGCCGTCTTCGCGGTGGGATTTCTGATGCGACCCATCGGGAGCTTGGTGCTGGGTCCGCTGGCGGATCTCTACGGACGCCGACGGATGTTGCTTCTCAGTTTGACGCTGATGGGGGGGAGCAGTCTGCTGATCGGCCTCCTACCAACGCGATTGCAGTGGGGGGAAACAGCGACGGTCTTGCTGGTGCTGCTGCGCATGGTGCAAGGCTTTTCGGTAGGAGGGGAATACACAGGCAGCATTGCCTTCACGGCCGAACTGACATCTGCTGATCGCCGCGGCCTGATGTGCAGCTTCACGAGCAGCGGCGCCCAAATCGGGATTGCTCTGGCCTCGCTGGTTGTGGCTGGCTGCAGCGCACTGCTGGGAGAACAGGCGCTGATGGACTGGGGCTGGAGGCTGCCGTTCCTGATGGGCAGCTCCTTGCTGGCACTGACTGTCTGGATGCAGCATCGGCTCCCAGAAACCCTGGAGATCGAGGCTCACACGGAAACGACAATCCAACCGCGCCACTGGTTGCAGGCATTGGGCACCCAGCTTCAGACCCTCGTTGAGCATCGCCGCCTTCTGGTGCAGGTGATGGCACTGGTCTGCGCCAGCAACGTGGTGTTCTACCTGCTGTACGTATTTCTGGTGACCCACAGCAGTCAGTCGCCAGCGGAGGGCGTGGCAGCGCGAACGATCACAAGCGCAGTCCAGCTGATCGGTCTTGGAATCACGACGCTCTCTGGGTGGCTGGTGGATCGCTACGGGCTCATCCGGATCAATGGCGTGGGCACCGCGGCCATGGTGGCCACATCCCTGCCGGCGCTTGCCATCGGCTTGCAGGGGTCGCCGGTCACGCTGCTGATCGCACTGAGCCTGGCCACTCCGGCACTGATGGTGATCCTGGGCAGCCAGGGGTTGCTGGGCGTGACCATCGCGCCGCCGGAGCAACGCTGCGGAGTGTTTTCAATCGCCTACTCCACATCCGTGGCGCTCTGCGGAGGAACAGCACCCTTGATCGCAACCTGGATGGTGGACCAAAACATTCCCGATGGAGTGATTGCGCTGTATCCCCTTCCTTTCGCTGCAGCGACCTGCTGGGCGCTCTGGCAAGCGAAGGGGAAGACATCACGAGCCTTCTGAGCCCCCTCAGCAGGACGGCTCAACGCGATGGGAACTGGTGTCGCGGCGGAACAAGCCACCGAGGTAGTGGCGCACCACGGCACGGTCCTTACAACCCTGCTGAAACAGGAAGCCAGCAATGGCGGACTGCACCAGCCGGTACTGGTCCCACTGCGGGTGCTCCTCGATGAACACCCCCATGGCGCGATGTAAATCCTCGGGCATCTGGTTTTCCACACTCACGTGGACCGGCATCGCATCAGGCGTCTCGTGCAACTCAGGTTTTGGCTGTCAACCCATCCATCACGCCACAGCGCCAGCAGTGATGTCAAAAAGCCGGAACGATTCCGCATTGGCTTTCCCGTCCTTCGAGAACCCCTGCAAACACTGACTCGAGAAACCCAGACTGTGTCAAGGATCACAGCACCTAGCCATCCCCCGTCCCACCGTCAAGAGGAAAGAGGCTTTTCCCCGTCCAGCCGAGCAAGGCCGCATTGGGCCGAGGATCCGTGCCAACAAGCCTGTGGAAAAGCTGTGAAAAACGTGGTGTTTGGCGTGGAGTCGGCGTTTGTTCACTGCTGCTGATCAATCCAGCGCAACCGACGAGCAAGTCCCATCACCCAGGGCCTGCTGAAGCTTCCACACAACCACCGACGGCCCGGCCAAAAACCACTAAGTTCCGCTCAGAGCGATCTCCTCACTGTGCAGCGAACTCTGGCGCTGACCCTCACGGCTGCAACGTTGCTCGCTGGGTGTGGCAAGCCCAAGCCTCAGGCGCCAAAGCTGCTCAGCGTGAAAACCGCACGCATCGCCGAAGCCAACTTCCAGCCCAGCATCGAAGCGATCAGCGTGCTGGAGTCCACTACCACGGTGTCGCTGCGACCTGAAACCGATGGTCGCGTGGTGAAGGTGCTGGCCAGCGACGGTGAGCGTGTGAAGGCCGGGCAAGCGATCCTCGTGCTCGACAACGTGCAGCAAAGTGCGGCGCTCGATTCAGCCAAAGCGCAGGCCCGCACCGACAAGCTCAACGCCGAGCGCTACGAGTTTCTTTACCAAAACGGCGCTGCTTCCGCCAAGCAACGCGATCAATACGTCACCCAGGCGATCGCTTCCCGCGATCAGGCCCGCGCCGATGCCGCCACCCTCGGCTACAAATACGTGCGTTCACCGATCGACGGCGTGGTCGGCGACCTCGACAGCGTGAAGCTCGGGGATTACGTGCAAACCGGCCAGGCGATCACGGGCATCGTGAACAACTCCACCCTCTGGACGCTGATGCAGATCCCGGCCACCCAGTCGGGTGCGGTGAAGATCGGCCAAACGGTGAAGGTGGCCTCACAGACCGATCCGCCGATCACCGGCGAAGGCACGGTGAGCTTCATCTCCCCCTATTTCGGCATCAGCGGTGGCACCAGCTCTCCCAATGCCTTGATGGTGAAAGCCACCTTCCCCAATCTCACCAACGAACTGAAGACCGGTCAGTTTGTGAAGAGCCAGATCATTGTTGGAAACAAACAATCTCTGGCTGTGCCGGTGCAGGCCGTGTTCATGCAGGCGCAGCAACCCTTCGTGTACGTCACGGTTCCGGTGAGCAAAGCGCTGCCCAAGATCAAAGCTTCCACATCCGTGCCGGAGAAGCAGAAGAAAAAGCTGGAGAGCCTTCCTCCCAGCACCCAAATCGTGGTGCAACAAGCAGTGGAACTGGGTGAATTGCAGAACAATTTCTATCCCTTGAAATCAGGTCTGAACAAGGGCGACACCGTGGTTGTGAGCAAAACAGCCTTGCTCAGCAATGGCATTCCTGTGAAGAGCGCGAACTGACCGTCCCATGGCCTTCTCCGACAACTTCATCAAGCGGCCGGTTCTCACCACGGTTTGCAGCATCTTGATCGTGCTGATGGGACTGATCGCGATCCCGACGCTGCCGATCGCCAATCTTCCCAACATCGCCCCGCCCCTGATCCAGGTCACCGCCAATTACAGCGGCGCCAACTCCCTGGTCACCGAGCAGGCCGTGACCAATCCGCTCGAGCAGCAGATCAACGGTGCACCGGGTGCTTCTTACATCTCCTCCACCAGCAACATGGAGGGGCAGAGCATCATCTCGGTCTACTTCGACGAGACCACCGACATCGACATCGACCAGGTGAACGTGCAGAACCGCGTGTCCCTGGCGATGCCCCAGCTTCCCAGCCAGGTGGCTGACACGGGAGTCTCCGTGCAGCAGTCGACCCCCTCCATCCTGCTGGCCTATGAGGTGTCCTCAACCGAAGGACAATTCGACTCGGCCTATCTCAACGGCCTGGTGTACCAACAGCTCTATTACCCCCTGGAACGGGTACCGGGCGTCGCCAACGTGAACATCCTCGGGGGCACCACTCCCGCCTACTGGCTGTTCATCGACCCCGACAAACTGGCCGCCAACAATCTCACCGCCAACCAGGTGGTGGATGCGGTGAAGGCTCAGAACACAACGGCGATCGGCGGCCTTGTGGGGGGCCCGCCTGCAGCCGGTGATCAGGCCTACACCTACCCATTGCTGGTGCAG
Organism: Synechococcus sp. BMK-MC-1; assembly: GCF_014279955.1. Taxonomy (NCBI): domain Bacteria; kingdom Bacillati; phylum Cyanobacteriota; class Cyanophyceae; order Synechococcales; family Synechococcaceae; genus Synechococcus; species Synechococcus sp. BMK-MC-1. The sequence goes on along the minus strand of NZ_CP047939.1, from coordinate 137,037 downwards.
GACAACGGCAATCTTCTCAGCCTGGAAGACTTTGAGAATCTGATCATCAGCCGCACCGAGACAGGCAATCTTCTGCTGCTCAAAGATGTGGGCGAGGTGCAATACGGCTTCAACAACTACTCATCCGCGTCCGTGGATCGCAACAGCCACGATGCGGTGTCTGTGGCGGTGTTTCAGACCCCGGAAAGCAATGCCCTCGATGTGGCGGATGCGGTGGTGAAACAGATGGACGCCTTTGCAGCCACGGCTCCACCTGGGGTGACCGTGTCGCAGGTGTACAACATCGGCCAATTCATCGAATCGTCCGTGGAAGGCGTGGTGGATGCCCTCGGCCTGGCGATCGTGCTGGTGCTGCTGATCCTCTTCCTCTTTCTGCAGAACTGGCGCGCCACGGTGGTGCCCAGCCTGGCGATCCCCATTTCCCTGGTGGGCACCTTCGCCTTCATCAAGGTGTTCGGTTTTTCCATTAACCAGCTCACCCTGCTGGGTCTGGTGCTGGCCACCGGTTTGGTGGTGGACGACGCCATCGTGGTGATTGAAGCGGTGTCGAAGAACATCGAATCGGGCATGAAGCCGCGGCAGGCTGCGCTGGCTTGCATGGGAGAGCTGTTCGGCGCCCTTGTGGCCACGGCCTTGGTGCTGATGGCGGTGTTTGTTCCGGTGGCGTTCTATCCCGGAAGCATCGGCATCATTTATCAGCAGTTCGCGCTCACGATCGCCTTCTCGATCGCGATCTCCGCGTTCAACGCGCTCACGTTCTCGCCCATGTTGTCGGGCCTGATTCTCAAACCGGGACAGACCGCACCACCGAAAGGCTGGATCTGGCCAGTGGCCGGCGTGATTGTGGGTTTGGCCTTCGGGCGTTTCAGCTCAGCAGCCTTCGGCAACTGGACCTACGTGCTCGGTGTGGTGGTGGGCGGATTGGCAGGGGCGAATCTCGCTTTGATCTTCCGGGTGTTCAACACCAACTTCGCCCGGCTGCAGAACGGCTATTCCCGGCTGATTCGCACGCTGATCCAGGCCAGACGTTGGGTGATGGTGACCCTGGCCGGCGGCATCGTGCTCACGCTGCTGGCCTTCACGGCCCTGCCCTCCGCCTTCATCCCCGATGAAGACCAGGGATACCTGGCGGGCTTTTTCCAGTTGCAGAACGGTGCGTCGCTGAGCGAAACCCAACGGGTGTCCAAGCAGATCGCAGCGATCGTGAACGAGGAGGGCGATGTTCTCAACACCAGTGTGATCAGTGGTTACGGCTTCAACGGCTCCAGTCCCGACCAGGGCACGATCCTGATTGGCCTGAAACCGCTGCGTGAACGGCCAGGCGCGGCGAACAGTTCCTTTGCCATCGCCGATCGGCTCAACGCCAAGCTCTCAGCCTTGAGCAGCGCTTTGGCCGTTGTGGGCCAGCCGCCGGCCGTTCCGGGGTTCTCCGCCCAGGGTGGCTTCTACTTCCAGTTCAACGATCTCAGCGGCAACTACAGCTTCAACCAGCTCGATGAGCAGGCGCAGACACTGATCAAGGCTGGAAAGGCGAGTGGTGACTTCTCGAACCTCTACACCCAGTTCATCCCCAGTGCTCCGGCCTTCGGACTCACGGTGGATCGCGCCGTGATGGGAGCGCTGAATGTGGATTACGAGGATGCGATGAGCACCATTGCCGTGCTGGCGGGTGGCTCCTACACGGGCCTCACCTATGAGGACGGCCAGGTGCGCAATGTGTACGTGCAGGCCAATGCCGAACAGCGCGAAGACGTTGAAACCATCCTCAGCTACTACGTGAAAAACCGCGATGGCGACCTGATCCAGGTGTCGCAGTTCGCGTCATCGGAACTGTCGAGCGCGCCGCCGATCATCAGCCATTACAACCTCTACCGCACGGTGCTGATCCAGGGCGCCCAGGCGGTGGGCAAGAGCTCCGGGCAGGCCCTGAGTTCAATCCAGGCGCTGTTCAAGAAGGAGAACTTCAACAACATCGGCTATGCCTTCACCGGCCTTGCCGCCCTGCAACTCTCCGCCGGCAGCGCCAGCGTGCTCGTGTTCGGCTTCGCCATTCTGATTGTGTATCTGGTGCTGTCGGCCCAGTACGAGAGCTACGTCACCCCGGTGATCATTTTGATGACCGTGCCCCTGGCGATGCTTGGGGCCCTCGCCTTCCTGGCGATCCGCTCGATCGACCTCAACATCTACGCCCAGGTGGGTCTGGTGACCCTGATTGGCCTGGCAGCCAAAAACGGCATCCTGATTGTGGAAGTGGCGGAGCAACACCTCGCCGAAGGCATGAGTGCCAGCGATGCGGTGATCGCCTCCGCCGAATCCAGACTGCGGCCGATTCTGATGACGGCGATCGCAGCCCTGGCGGGCTTCCTACCGCTGGTGGTGGCCAACGGCGCCGGTGCCCAAAGCCAGCAATCGCTGGGCACGGTGATCTTCGGCGGACTGGTGGTCGCCACCGTGCTCTCCCTCGGCGTGGTGCCGCCCTTCTACGTGGTGATCAAAGGACTGGAAGAACGCCTCTTCGGCAGAAAGCCAACGGGCGGCGACGAGGATGGATCCCTTGCCAATGCCAGCTGAACCCGAACACTGGACCTGGGAGCAGCCCGATGGACGCGGTCTCGACGTGGTCTGGCGCCAGCAGGGCCAGGGCCCAGAGAGCAGCGACGCGCCGGCGGTGGTGCTGGTGCATGGCTTCGGTGCCAGCAGCGGCCACTGGCGCTACACCATGCCGTCGCTGGCCACACAAACCCCCACCTTCGCCCTGGATCTGATCGGCTTCGGCGGCAGCAGCCAGCCCAAGGCCGTGCTTCCCAGCGATCCCGATGCCCAGCGCCAGACACCGAGCGATGATGCGCTGGTGTACGGCTTTGATCTCTGGGCTGCGCAGGTGGAAGCCTTCTGCCGGCAGATCGTGCAGCGGCCGGTGCTGCTGGTGGGCAATTCCATCGGCGGGGTGGTGGTGCTGCGCGCAGCCCAACGGCTGGGGGCGCACTGCCAGGGCGTGGTGCTGATCGACTGCGCGCAACGGCTGATGGACGACAAGCAGCTGGCCAGCCAACCGGCGTGGATGGCCTGGATCAGGCCATTGCTAAAAACCCTGGTGAGCCAGCGCTGGCTGAGCACAGCCCTGTTCCGCAATGCCGCCAGACCCAGGGTGATCCGTAGCGTGCTCGGCCAGGCCTACCCCAGCGGCGCCAATGTGGACGACGCACTGGTTGACCTGCTGTACCAGCCAACCCAGCGACCCGGGGCCGCCGAAGCCTTTCGGGGCTTCATCAACCTCTTTGATGACCATCTGGCTCCGGAGCTGCTGGCAACCCTGGAGCAGCCGGTGCACCTGATCTGGGGCGAACGGGATCCCTGGGAGCCGGTGGCGGAAGCCCAGGATTGGGCTGAGCGCTTCGCTTGCATCCAGTCGCTCACAGTGCTGCCCCGGGTGGGGCACTGCCCCCACGACGAAGCACCGGAAGCGGTGAACGCCCGCTTGCTGGAGATTCTCAAAGCGCAGGCAGCATGACCAACACCAGCACACAGGCCCGCCTGGATCAACTGGCCAGCCAATGGAACGAAGCGGAGATTCCCCGGCCCTCGCTCGACCGTTGGCTCGCCCAGTTTGAAGCCGACGACCAGAGCATCGCCCTGCGGCTGCTGGAATGCATCGAGATGCACAGCTGGGCCAGGCTGCTGCGGGAATGCCGGCTGCTGCACCAACGGCTCTGCCGAGACCTGGCCGGCGATGGCTTTGATGTGGCCAGCTTCCGAGACATCGACATCACGCGCGCCTTCGTGTGCAAAAGCGGTGATCTGATTGCCTACGCCTACCGCAAGGCCAACCGCTTGCCGGTGACCTGCTTTCGCAGCATGGACGCCCTGCTAGCCAATCCGCCGGCAAACCAGGACCGTCGGGCCCTGGTGGTGCTGGATGACTACATCGGCACCGGATCGCAGTTTCTGTTTCATTTCCTGGCCCGGCAACCGGCCCATCTCCAGCTGCTGCAGCGCTACGCCAAGGTGCGGTTGGGGGCGATCGTGGTGCACGACGATGCCCGGCAAAAGTGGAAATTGCTGCAACACCGCTGCTTCCGCGATGTGATGGCACTTGAGGAGCAAGAGCTGGTCTGCATCGATTTCTCCGGAGAACGGGAGCGTCTGATTGCCGCCCTAAGCCAGCTCAACTGGAGCGACTGCGGCTTGCTGGCCGCCCAAAAAGACTTTCCCGTGACGGCCCATCCGGGCCTCAGCCCCGAAGAACGACTGGCTCTGCAGCACTTTCTGAGAAAACAGCAACAGAAGGAAGGATCGGGCACCACCGAATTTCTGTTGGGCCATCACTCGTTTTTCTATGGGGCCCCCAATGCCCTGGCCCGGGTGCTGCTCCCCCTGTTCAAACGGGTGGAGGATTTCACCACCTACCAAGGAACCACCCTTGTCGGGTTGCCCGCACAGATCATTGATTACGACATCACCAACCGACACCCCATCTCGTATCGAAAATGACCGTCTGAACCGCGATCAGCAGGCGACGTAGGCCTCCACCTGATCGCTGAGACGTCGCAAACCAGCGAGACCGTCGCGCTCCAGGTTGCGAACCCGGTCCCGGCTGATGCCGATCACGCGGCCGATCCCGGTGAGGCTCATCGGGTCCTCACCGTCCATCCCGTAACGCATCCGCAGCACACGCTCCTGCAATTCCGGCAGCTGGCCCAGCAGATCGCGCAGATCACCCTTCAGGCACTCCCCTTCCACCTGCTCACTGGGCAGCTCGCCATCACCAGCCAATAAATCCAGCAGCTCCGTGTCATCGCCGTCGCCCACCTTCATCTCCAGGCTCACCGGCTGACGCGCACGGCACATCAGCTCCTTCACCTCATCTTCCGGCAGCTCCACAAATGCGGCCAGCTCCGTCACCGAAGGCGTCCGCCCCAGATCCTGGCTCAGTTCACGCTGCCCTTTCTTGAGCTTGTTCAGCATCTCGGTGATGTGGATCGGCAGCCGGATCGTCCGGCTCTTCTCCGCGATTGCCCGCGTGATTCCCTGGCGAATCCACCAGTACGCATAGGTGCTGAATTTGTAGCCCCGTGTGGGGTCGAACTTCTCCACACCACGCACCAGGCCGATCGTTCCCTCCTGGATCAGGTCCAGAAGCTCCATGTTCCGCTTGGTGTATTTCTTGGCCACGCTCACCACCAGGCGCAGATTCGCCGCCACCATCCGCTCTTTGGCGCGACGGCCCGCCTGCAGCTTGCGCTTGAGCTGCACCGCACTTAATCCAGTTGCTTTGGCCAGCTCCGCTGCTGGCACCGCCTCACCACCACGCTTCTCCTGCAGCTCCGCCTCTGTGGCCTCCAGATCCATCAGCTCCTGCACCTGACGACCCAGGGTGATCTCCTGCTGATGGCTCAGCAGCGGCACCCGGCCGATGTCACGCAAGTAGGACCGCACCAGATCCACGTCTGTACCGGAAGGCCTGGATGCCATGGCCTTGGTGGGGCCACTCTTGGCGGGTTGGCTTGCTCCGGCGGCCGACTTGACGGCGACGGTGGGAACGCTGACTGAAGCTGCGGCGAGGGTGGGAGCCATATCGCTTCTTTGAGTTGTGTGAAGCGTACTCCTAAGAAACGTAAACGACCTCTCAGGAAAAGGCCGCGAGCCAAAAATGAGCAGAAATACCTGTGGACTGGAGCAGCTGGGGCATGTGGACGAGCAACCATTGCGCCGTTTTCAGATAGATCAAGGTGCCTACCACATCCGTGCAGGTGGTGATGAAAGGCGTGGACATCAGGGCCGGATCCAGACCCATGCGATCGAACAGCAACGGGAAGCCAGCCCCAGCCGTGGCCGCCAGGGTGGTAATCGCCAGCAGGCTGGTGCCCACCGACAGCCCCACCAGCGGACTCTCGCCTCGCCACCAGGCGAAAGGCACCACCAAAACCATCATCAGCAAGCCCAGCAGCAAGCCCGCCGTGGCCTCCCGCACCACAGCCTTGATGCGGCCGAGGGAGGCAATGCTCTGAGTGCTCAGACCGCGGATCACCACGGTGGAACTCTGGGCGCCCACATTGCCGCCGGTGCCCGCCAGCAGGGGAATGAACGCCGCCAGCAGCACCACCTCCTTGAGCACCTGCTCATTCAGGGCAATCACTTCTGAGGTGAAGAAGCTGGCCACCACCAGCACCGACAGCCACACCACCCGGCGGCGGGCCACGGTGAACAGATTGCTCTGGAAGTAATCGTCTTCGTCACCGGCTTCCACAGCACCAGCCGCGTAGAGGTCGCGGGTGGCCTCCTGCTCGATCACATCGATCACGTCGTCCACGGTGACGATCCCCACCAGGCGACGCTCCCGATCCACCACTGGCACCGCCAGAAAGTCGTAACGCTGAATCGCCCGGGCCACGTCTTCCTGATCGGTGTCGGTGCCCACGCTCACCACCTCCCGGGTCATCACATCGCCGAGCCGGTCTTCCGGGTCGGCGGTGACCAGATCACGCAACGAGAGGATGCCGGTGAGGTGACGCTCTCCATCGGTCACATACAAGCTGTAGATCGTTTCGGTTTGACGGGCCCGCCGGCGCACGATCGTGAGGGCCTGGGCCGCACTGTGAAAATCTTTGAGATCGATGTATTCCGTCGTCATCAGACGGCCAGCGGTCTCCGGGGCATAACCGAGCAGCTGGGCGGTGACCTTGCGCTCCGCCGGGCTGAGCTCCGCCAGCAGACGGCGCACCACCTTGGCGGGAAGTTCATCGAACAGACGCACCCGATCATCGGGTGACATCTCCTCCACCAGCTCCAACACCTCGCCGGAGCGCAGCCGCTCCAACAGGCTCTGCTGCACCGCTGGATCGAGATACTCGTACACCTCGATCGCTTCATCCTTTCTGAGCAAGCGAAAGGCCAGGGCCTGCAAGGTGCGCGGCAGATTGCCGATCGCTTCGGCCACGTCCACGGGCTGCACGGGCGCGAGCAGCATCTTGACGCCGTCGTAATTGCCCACGCTGAGCATGGATTCCAGCTGGCGCGTCACCACTTCCGCCAGCACCGGTGCCTGATCCATGCCCCGTGCTCAGCAATCCCAAGTGTATGTCGGTTCCAGAGGGTTATCGTCTGCGCCGAATGCTTCGTTTCGCCATGGCTCCCAGCGTCAGCAACGTGTCCGTCCGCACCCCCGACGGCAGTGAAAAAACCCTCGGCAGCTATGCAGGCCAGGTGCTGCTGATCGTGAATGTGGCCAGCCGCTGCGGATTCACCAAGCAGTACGCCGGTCTGCAGACTCTGCAGGACACCTTCGGCCCCCGCGGCCTGCAGGTGCTGGGTTTCCCCTGCAACGACTTCGGCGCCCAGGAGCCCGGCACTCTGGATGAAATCAAGAGCTTCTGCTCCACCACCTACGGCGCCAGCTTCGAGCTGTTCGACAAGGTGCACGCCACCGGCAGCACCACCGAGCCCTACACCACCCTCAACCAAACCGAGCCGGCCGGTGCCGTGGAGTGGAATTTCGAGAAGTTCCTGGTGGGCAAGGACGGCACCGTGCTGGCCCGCTTCAAGAGTGGTGTGGCTCCTGAAGACGCCGGACTCAACGCGGCGATTGAGGCCGCTCTGCAGGCCTGAGCCAACGGGCGCTCACGCCCCGGCCCAGCACAAGCCCGAGGGCTGCGCCGCCCAGGCCCAGCCCGAGGGTGGCGCCGATCAGACCGATCGCGGCGGCCTGCTGCCCCGCTGCGATCAAACTGACGGCATCCACCATCCAGCTGCTGAATGTGGTGAGCGATCCACAGAAGCCGATCCCGATCAGCAGCTGCAGCCGCGGCCGGTAGGGAAGACCAAGCAGCAATCCCAGCAGCAACGATCCGAGCACATTGGCTAGCAGGTTGCGATCCGGTGCGAGCACCGACAGCTGCCAGCGCAACAGAGCACCGGGAACGGCTCCAACGGCCACCAGCAGCAATTCCTGAAGTTCCTGCCGGGCCGTGGGGCGGACTTGTTCAGCCATCCGCCAAGCCCAGGGTGTAGCCGCCAGCCGCCACCAGCAAACCGGCCAGCACCGACCCGGCCGTGAGCAACAGCGCTTCACCCCACTGGCGATCGCGCAGGGTGACCAGCACCTCCACAGCAAAGGTGGAGAAGGTGCTGAGGCTGCCGAAGAAGCCAACGCCAATGAGCAGAAGCAGCGACGACGTCGCCGCCGGGGGATCGCAGCGGCCCGACGTCTGCAAACCGAGCACCAGCCCCAGGGCGAAGGCCGCCACCAGATTCACCAGAAAGGTGCCCCAGTGCTTGCGTGGCACCATCGGCTCGAAATGATTCACCACCCGCAGGCGCAACCAGGCCCCGGGAACAGCACCCAATCCCACCAGCAGCGCCTGGGAGGGAACGATGTCAGCCATGGATCCAACCGCGCTGGCGATCGCTTCCCCCGGGGAAGGCCGGATGAGAAGCCACCTGCACCTGAATCCAAGTGCGACCATCGGCGCTGCGCCAGTGACGCAACAGCTGCAGGGGCGTGCCGATCTCCAGACGACGCAGGGCTGGAGCCGCCAGGCCGGGACCGGCTTGCAACAGACAATCGCTGCCGCTGAGCAGTGGGCCTTCGCCATCCTGACGGCGGATCTGGGGAAGACGCCGCTCAGCGCCACCGGCGGGCAACGCGGCCGGGCCGAGCAGGGCCACGCCCAACAGCCAGCCCCAGCGGAGCAGGGAGGAAGCGGAAGGGGGCATCAGATGTCGAGAGCTGTCATGTCGAGCTCGGCGCTGTGGGTTTCGATGAATTCACGGCGCGGCGCCACCTTGTCGCCCATCAGGATCGTGAAGATGCGGTCGGCCTCTAGGGCATCTTCAATCTCCACCCGTTTCATGGTGCGGGTGGTGGGATCCATGGTGGTTTCCCAGAGCTGCTGGGGCATCATTTCACCAAGACCCTTAAAACGCTGGATGTTGTAGTTGGCTTTCTCGCCAAATCCTTCCAGGGTTTTCTGCAGCTCCGGCTCGTTGTAGCAATAGGTGTGGTTCTTGCCGCGCTCCACTTTGTAGAGGGGCGGGCAGGCGATGTAGATGAATCCACCATCCACCAATTCTTTCTGGTAGCGATAGAAGAAGGTGAGCAGAAGGGTGCGGATGTGCGCCCCGTCCACATCGGCGTCGGTCATGATCACGACGCGGTGATAACGGAGATTTTTCACATCGAAGTCCTCACCCTTGATTCCCAGACCAAGAGCCGTAATCAGGGCCTGAATCTCCGTGTTCTTGTAAATCTTGGCGTCGTCGGTTTTCTCGATATTGAGAATCTTGCCGCGCAGAGGAAGAATCGCCTGGAAGCGTCGATCGCGGCCCTGCTTGGCCGAGCCTCCAGCGGAATCACCCTCCACGATGTAGATCTCGGATTCGCTGGGGTCGCGGGAGCTGCAATCGGCCAGCTTGCCGGGCAGGGTTGAACTCTCGAGCACGCTCTTGCGCCGCACCAGCTCGCGGGCCCGGCGGGCGGCCTCGGCGGCATTGAAGGCCTGGATCGCCTTCTCCAGGATCATGTCGATCACCCCAGGGTTGAACTCCAGGTACTGACCGAGAGCCTCCCCCACCAGGCTGTCAACGATGCCGCGCACCTCAGTGTTGCCGAGTTTGGTTTTGGTTTGCCCCTCAAACTCCGGCTCGGGCACTTTCACCGAGAGCACGGCCGTCAGACCCTCACGGATGTTTTCACCGGCGAGGTTGGAATCCGCTTCCTTGCGCTTGCCGCGTTTGCGGGCAAAGGTGTTGAGCGTGCGGGTGAGCACGGTTTTCAAACCTTCGATGTGCGTGCCGCCATCGACGGTGCGGATGTTGTTGGCAAAGCCGAGGATGCTGTCGGAGTAGGCATCCACACACCACTGCAAGGCCGCTTCAACGGACACCCCGTCTTTCTCGGCATTCACATAAATGATCTCGGGGTGAAGGGCATCCTTCTCCGCATTCATGTAGGCGACGTATTCCTTGATGCCGCCCTCATAGAAGTAGGTCTCCTCGTGGGGGTTGCCCTCAGCATCGCGGGCGCTCTCGCGCTCATCGCGGAAGACGATGCGCACACCGCCGTTGAGATAGGCCAGTTCGCGCAGACGGGCCGAAAGGGTGGCGTAATCAAAAACGATGCCGACGCTGAAGATCTCAATGTCGGGCTTGAAACACACGCTGGTGCCCGTGCGGCCGTCTTCCTCAGCCGGCTGGGGCTCGGAGGCCAGGCTGCCGATCGGAGCACCGCGCTCAAAACGCTGGCGGTGCACCTGGCCCTGACGGCGCACGGTGACTTCCACCCATTCGCTGAGGGCGTTGACCACCGACACGCCCACCCCGTGGAGGCCGCCGGACACCTTGTAACCACCGGCACCGAACTTGCCACCGGCGTGGAGCACGGTGAGCACCGTTTCCAGAGCGCTCTTGCCGGTGCGGGGGTGAACGTCGGTGGGAATGCCGCGGCCGTTGTCGGTGACGGAGGCGGAGCCGTCCTCTCCGAGCACCACCTGGATCTCCGAGCAATGCCCCGCGAGGGCCTCGTCCACCGAGTTGTCCACCACCTCATACACCAGGTGGTGAAGCCCCCGCGGCCCCGTGGAGCCGATGTACATCCCCGGGCGCTTGCGGACGGGCTCAAGACCCTCCAGCACCTGAATCTGTTCGGCGCCGTAGGCCGCTTGAACTTTCGCGGCTTCGCTCATGCGATTTCGGTGGGCCAGGCTTCCTGTCAGGCTGAATTTACCACCGGCGTGCCAGAGGCGCTCACAGAGGCCTCTGAGACGTCATTTTTTCTGGGGGTGCACCCCCCTTTGATGTGCGATGCCTCACACCAGCCCCGAAACGGAGGCCCAACGCGACAGCAACGCCCCCCTCGTGGTGGTGCTGCTCGGACCCACCGCCAGCGGCAAAACCGCCCTCGCGCTGGAGCTGGCCGAGCGCTTCGACCTGGAGATCATCAATGTGGATTCCCGGCAGCTGTACCGGGAGATGAGCGTGGGCACGGCCAAGCCCAGCCCGGAGCAACAGGCCCGCATCCGCCACCATCTGCTCGACCTGCGCCCCCCCGACCAACCGATCACCTTGCAGGAATTCCAGGAGGAAGCCCTCCAGGCGGTGAATCAGAGCCTGGCCAAACGCGGCGCCGCCTTTCTCGTGGGCGGCAGCGGGCTCTATCTCAAGGCCCTCACCGCTGGTCTGCGCCCCCCCGCTGTGGCGCCCCAACCGGCGCTGCGCCGGCAACTGGCGCAGCTGGGCCAACCGCTGTGCCACCAGCTGCTCAACACTGCCGATCCCGAGGCAGCCGTGCGCATCGCCAGCGCGGATGCGCTGCGCACCCAACGCGCCCTGGAGGTGCTGTATGCCACAGGCGCACCGATGAGCCGCCAGACCAGTGCCAGTCCGCCGCCCTGGCGTGTGCTGGAGCTGGGCCTCAATCCGCTCGACCTGCGCCAGCGCATCAGTGCACGCACCCAGGCGCTGTACAGCCAAGGGCTGGTGGAGGAAACCCACCAGCTGCGCGAGCGCTACGGCCCCGAGCTGCCGCTCCTGCAAACCATTGGCTACGGCGAAGCGTTGCAAGTGCTCGCAGGCGATCTCAGCCGTCCCGTTGCGATCGCCCACACCACCCGGCGCACCCAGCAATTCGCCAAACGGCAGCGCACCTGGTTCCGACGGCAGCACCAGCCGCACTGGCTGCCCGATGACAATGCTCTGAATGAAGCCGGACGCCTGATCGAAGCGGGTCTAGGCTGAAGGATGCAACCGCGGCGGGTTCTGCTCTCAACGGCCCGCAGCCTCTTCTCTCACTGAATGCCACCACGTCCCCGTTTTGACCGCCGTGCTCCTGTCCGGGAGCTCCCCAACATCAATGAACGCATCAACTACCCCCAGCTGCGGGTGGTGGATGCCGACGGCACCCAGTTGGGCGTGATCGACCGGGAGAAGGCGCTGGAGGTGGCGCAGGAGCGGGAGCTCGATCTGGTGCTGGTGAGCGAGAAAGCCGATCCGCCGGTGTGCCGGATCATGGACTACGGCAAGTACAAATTCGAGCAGGAGAAAAAGGCCAAGGAGGCCAAGAAGAAGTCGCACCAAACCGAAGTCAAAGAGGTGAAGATGCGCTACAAGATCGATCAGCACGATTACGACGTGCGCATCGGTCAAGCTCAGCGCTTCCTCAAAGCCGGTGACAAGGTGAAGTGCACGGTGATCTTCCGCGGCCGGGAGATTCAGCACACCGCACTGGCGGAAACCCTGCTGCGCCGGATGGCCAAGGATCTGGAAGAGCCGGCAGAAATCCAGCAGCCCCCAAAGCGGGAAGGCCGCAACATGATCATGTTCCTCACGCCGCGGAAGACCCCGCTGGTGAAAAAAGACGACAAGGAGGAGCCCGCCACCCGGGCCGTGCGCACGATCACCGCGCCGCCCCGGCCCACGTCCGCCCGGCTCGCCAGCAAGCCCGCGGGCAACGGCTAACGCCCGAGGGCGTCCAGCAGCAACCGCCACCCCTGGGCCGCAGCCTGGGGCTGATGGGCGGCGCGGGCTTCGCACATGAAGCCGTGATCGGCGTCGGCAAAACCAACGCAACGCAGCCGCTGCCCGCAGGGGTCAGCGGCGTGTAGGGCCGTTTCGATGGCCGTGCGGTCGTGGGGAGGGATCAAGGGATCGGCCAAGCCGAACAGGCAGGTGAGCTCGCCTGTTATCTGGGGCACAACGTCCAGGGTGGGCGCACCCCCGCCCGGGCGGCCCTGCACCACACCGGCGCCATAGAAATTGAAGGTGCGGGCCACCTCGGGCAGAGAGGCCAGCAGCAAGGACGCATGCCCGCCAAAGCAAAAGCCCACCACGGTGATCTCCGCCTGGGGATCGTTGAGCTCCCTGCGCAACCAACGGATTGCGGCCGTTGCATCGGCGAGAAGCTCGGCCGCTGTGGTGGCACTCTTGTGGCGGCGGCCCTCCGCCAGTTGCAACTCGCCATAGCTCAGATCGAGCTCGGGGGCGGTGCGCGCGAACAGGGGCATGGCCAGTGCCGGCACCCCCGCCGCGGCGATGCGATCCGCCACCGAACGCACCCAGGCGTTGATGCCGAACACCTCGGGCAACACCAACACGGCACGTTTACGTGACGCTAATGGATCGTTTTCGTTACGCAAATGCGTCAGCGGCGGTGCACTGGCAAGGCCTGTCTCGACCGGCGACCACCAGCAGCGCAGGGGCACGGGCCCGTCGTTGATGCAGCGCCAACCGGAGGGCAACGGCACACCTTCGGAAACTGTCATAGGGACACAGACCACCCAGGCAATTGTCACCGAGCGATCCTGTCCTTAGGGTGGCCGCATTCCGACCTGGCCCACCGGCGTGCGATTCCACATTCAGCAGGAAAGCGACATCCCGGCGTCGACCCAGCTCTACAACCAGATCTGCTTCGCGATCGCGGCCCGGCACTACCCACCGGGGCATCGCCTGCCCAGCACCCGGCAGCTGGCCATGCAAACCGGCCTGCACCGCAACACCATCAGCAAGGTGTACCGCCAGCTGGAAACCGATGGCGTGGTGGAAGCCATGGCCGGCTCGGGCATCTACGTGCGCGACCAGCAGAAGCCCCGCGAGATCCGTACGCCCGCGAGCCCGCGCAACCGCGGAGTGACCGATCTCGACCGGGAAGTGCGCCAATGCGTGGACGGGCTGCTGAACGCCGGCTGCACCCTGCAGCAGACCCGCGACCTACTCACCCGGGAAATCGACTGGCGCCTGCGCTGCGGTGCCCGGGTGCTCGTGAGCACCCCCCGGGAAGACATCGGCGCCTCGATGCTGATCGCTGAGGAACTCGAGCCCTGCCTGGATGTGCCGGTGGAAGTGGTGCCGATGGAGGAGCTGGAAAGCGTGCTGGAGAGCGCCAGCAACGGCACGGTGGTGACCAGCCGCTATTTCCTGCAGCCCGTGGAGGAACTCGCCAAACAGCACGGCGTGCGCGCCGTGGCTGTAGACCTCAACGACTTCCGCGCCGAACTGGCCATGCTCAAGGAACTGCGCGGCGGCAGCGTGGTGGGCCTGGTGAGCATCAGCCCTGGCATCCTGCGGGCGGCCGAGGTGATCCTGCACAGCATGCGCGGCAACGAGCTGCTGCTGATGACCGCCACACCGGATGTGAACAGCCGCCTGCTCGCTCTCCTGCGCGCCTCCAGCCATGTGCTCTGCGACCGCCCCAGCCTGCCGCTGGTGGAGCAGAGCCTTCGCCAGAACCGCTCCCAACTGATGCGCATGCCCCAGGTGCACTGCGCCGAGAGCTACCTGAGCGCCGACACGATCGAACTGCTGCGCAAGGAAATCGGCCTGCTAGCCGCCTGATGGTGATGAACTGCCACAATGGCGCCCTCGAGCGCTGAGGGCGCGGAGAACAGGCATGTTCAAGAACATCCGCGCCGACCTGGCGATCATCCGCGAACGGGATCCAGCGGCGCGAGGCCCGCTGGAAATACTGCTCTGTTATCCGGGCTTTCAGGCCCTGAGCCTGCACCGGCTCAGCCACCGACTGTGGCACTCCCGCTTGCCCTTGAAACTGGCAGCACGGCTGCTCAGCCAACTCGGACGCAATCTCACCGGCGTAGAGATCCATCCCGGCGCCCGGATCGGCCATGGCGTGTTCATCGACCACGGCATGGGGGTTGTGATCGGCGAAACCGCCGAGGTAGGCGATCGTTGCCTGTTGTATCAAGGGGTGACCCTGGGAGGCACGGGCAAGGATCACGGCAAACGCCATCCCACCCTGGCCAACAACGTGGTGATCGGCGCCGGGGCCAAAGTGCTGGGAGCCATCCAGGTGGGCACCAACACGCGCATCGGCGCAGGCTCGGTGGTGGTGCGCGATGTAGAAGCCGATTGCACCGTGGTGGGAATCCCTGGACGGGTGATTCATCAGAGCGGCGTGCGCATCAACCCTCTGGCCCACTCCGCCCTGCCGGATGCGGAGGCGAATGTGATCCGCAACCTGATGGAGCGAATTGATCAGCTGGAGAGTCAGGTGAGCAACCTGCAAAACAGCCTGCGATCCATGAGCAACGGCCAGCCACAGAGAGACCTGTACCGCGGGAAATCACAAAATCTCAAAGATCGTGAAATCCTCGAATTCCTCGGAGAAGCAAGCGAAAAAGCGGAATACAGGGATTAAACAGTAAAGATCAAACTAGAGAACAAAAACAACGATTAGCAAGATCAAGAGAACCCACCAAAGGAATAGAGATCACAACACTCAGGAACAAAGCAAAACAGAAACGGCAACATCCTGCTCACGAAACGTATAAACAAAAAACGTCGTTAAATTGGGGCCTCCTGAACAAGTCCAGACCCACTGCAGCGCAATGGATTCCAGCAGTTTTTGACGGTAAAATGTATGCAAACGGGCCGATTTGAGCCCCAAAGCGACCCGGAGTTTTCCACATGTACCGACGTGAGCATCGTCACCAGCTCTCGTTCGAAGACTTCTTCCTGCCGTTCGGCGGCAAACTCTCTGGTGACAATCGCTGGATCAAGCTGGCTGAGCTCATTCCGTGGGATGAGCTGGAGGATGATTACGAGGCCCAGTTCTGCAAGGGATTCGGAGCGCCAGCAAAGCCCTTTCGCATGGCATTGGGTGCCTTGATCATCAAGGCCCGCCTCGGGCTCACGGATGAGGAGCTGATTGAGCAGATCAAGGAGAATCCATATCTCCAGTTCTTCATCGGCCTGGAAGCATTCCAGTATTCGGCACCGTTTGATCCATCGATGATGGTTTATTTCCGCAAGCGTTTGCCGGAAGCCGTCGTGAATGACTGCAACGAACGGATTGTGCGCCACGGCCTGAATGCCATTCGCTCATCCGATACCCAGAGGCCAGGCGATGACAATGACAGTGGTAGCGGATCGACCAATCCTGCAGACAAGTCAAAGCTTTCGCCCCAGAAGCAGTCGAATCAAGGTTCACTCTTGATCGATGCCACTTGTGCGCCGGTGGATATCCGTCATCCAACTGATCTATCACTGCTCAATGAAGCCAGAGAGGTGACTGAGATCCTGATTGATGCGATGCATCCTCAGGTCAGAGAAAGCTTTGGCCATAAGCCGCGTACGCACCGGAAGCAGGCGAGGCAGCAGTTTCTTGCAGTGGCCCTAGCCGAAGGCTTCTGCGAAGCAGTAGAAGAAGAGACCTCGGATCAACAAGATCCGCAAGGCGATCAAGCAGCAGCCTGGCCACTTGAAGCGAAATCTCTCGAGCATCGACGCCCTGATCGCTTGTGGCGGCTGCCTTCTGGCCGCTGGACGGCACATCTACCAAAAGTTGCTGGTGGTCAGTGAGCTGGTCCGCCAGCAGGCCATTCTCGATCACTCAGACAGAAGAAGCATCCCTGATCGCATCGTCAGTCTCTATCAAGCACATATCAGACCGATTGTCCGCGGGAAAGCTCGTTGCAATGTTGAGTTTGGAGCCCTAGCCCGAAGGGCTTCCGCTTGCGGTAGATCTCAATTTCTGTCACCGGCGAGGGATTCACCTTCCTCGATCGCCTGAGTTACGACCCCTATAACGAAGGAGAAGACCTCAAGGCTCAAGCGATCGCCTATCGCCGCCGATATGGTCACTACCCGGAAGTAATTTGTGCTGACCAGATCTACCGGACAAGATCAAACCGTGCATTCTGCCGGCGTCATGGAATCCGCTTGAGCGGCCCACGACTTGGTCGACCGAAGAACGATCCTGATTTGGTGGCCGCCGAGAAGCGGCAGTTCATCGATGACCAGCGCCAAAGAAATGCCGTTGTTGCCGAAGGCTTCTGCGAAGCAGTAGGCAAGATCGGACAAGGCAAGCGGCGCTTTGGACTGGGCCTGATTCGTGAGAAGCTCCCTGCAACACAGGGTTCAACCATTGCGCTGAATGTTCTGGTGATGAACCTGGAGAAGCTACTGGAGCTTCTTTTTGTCTTTTTTGCGTACTGGCTCCAGCTTCTCCTCGGCAATGAACCAGGGAAGGGTTCACGTTTTGCGCAATTGAGTAATAAGTTAGCCCCGGCATGAACTACAAGGCTCCAAGCCATCCGAGCTAAGGTCTTTCACCGATTGGGCTCGGGCTGACTTTCTCAGGAAGCCCCAAGGAACATGCCCCACACAGGCACGCCGACGGAACGAGCGTATGCTGCCACCAATAGATATTGATAACAACCTTTCACCGACTTATCAGGCAACGCTCACAAAGAAGCTGCCAGAAGGGCTGTCGAGCTTTCAGGGGCAGCGAGCCACACGGAAAAACGTCGGCCGACTAGGGCAAGTAACCGAGACGACAAAGAACAAGTGGACAGAGATTAAACTGGCTAAACTCCATTCAGGCCTTGACGTGTAAGGGAAAGAGTTAAACCAGCATCCAAATCAATCATGGGTTTCCATTTGAATTCGGACGCAATGAGAGAAATATCGAGTTCACTCACGGCAACATCAAAAGGGCGTGCTGGAAAAAGTCGAACATCTGCCTGACGACGCGTTAACAGCTCGATGCGTTGAATCAAATCAGACAACGAAAGCGAGAGGGAAGACCCCACATTCAATATCCTCTCGGAACCCTCATAGGAAACGGCAATCGCTAGAGCACGAACAAAATCAGAAATGTGCAGAAAATCCCTCTTGACCGATCCATCACCCCAGAGATGAATCGGCTCACCACGAAGTACCTTGTTGAGGAAAACGCTTGGGGCACCCTGCAGTCCCTCAGGGCGTTGTCGACCTCCATAGGGATTGGATAGCCGAAGAATGAGGTAATTCAAACCATGCAAAAAATGCTCTTGATAAAGATAGTTTTCGATCACGAGCTTGTGGATGCCGTAGGGGCAAACCGGCCTGCATAATGATGTCTCGCTTGTGGGCGTAGGTGCGTCGGGTCCGTAAACAGTTCCGCCTGAAGAGATGAAGATCAAACGCAGGGGCTGAATGTCCCTCAGCATGCGAAGCAGTGCCACTGTGGGCTGAACCTGCTGCTGCCAATCAGACATTGGATCCTCCAGCGACATAGCTGGAGAACACGTCCCGATGCAGTGAATCACGCACGAGCAATCCTTCAACGCCTCTTGGCAGGCGGTTGGACAAGCCAAATCGCCGACCACCGCCTCAAAATTCGGATGTGAGCACACCAGCGGTGGCAACAAGCCAGGGAAGCTTCTGGAAAAAACGCGTACCTTGTAGCCCAACCGCAGCAACTCCTCAGCCGCATGGCTCCCGATATAGCCTGAGCCACCCAAGATCAGGACACGCATTGAAGCAGTGAATTCAGGCAAGGATGCGACTAACGTGTGAGAATTCAGGCCGAACGGAACCAGTGAGCTTAAATGGTAAGCCAGTTCTAACGGCGTAATGGAACTCGACGCACAGCAGCGCAAAATGCTGGCAAAGCATGAGCTGCTCATCCCTTTGCTAAGCAAGCAGATCGTTGCGGAGGCTGTCGGTTCTACCCAACTGACCCCTGAGCAGAGCGAGCAAGCAATGGTGGCGTGGTGTAAGCGGCGAGGAATGGCGGTGCAGCAGGAGTTGCTTGAACGGCACTGCAAGGCCCATGGAATTGAACAGGAAGACCTCCGTTGGCAAGCAGAATTACCAGTCAGAATCGTTCTTTACGGTCAAGAACATTTCAGCCATCGTGCTGAACAACGATTCTTACAAAGGAAAACGCAACTTGATCAAGTAATTTATAGCCTTATTCGAGTGCAAGATCCAGGATTGGCACAAGAGCTTTACCTGCAAATTTCTGGCGGTGAGAGCACATTCGCAGATTTAGCATCAGAGCATAGTCAAGGTCCTGAGAAAAGCACGAGGGGAATCGTCGGACCAACTCCTCTCACCCAGGCGCATCCAAAAATCAGCGAGTTACTGCGGTCAGGCACCGACGGACAGCTGTTTGCGCCACTGCGTATTGATCCATGGTCACTCATTGTTCGCAGAGAAAGCCTCCAACCCGCTGTGTTTAATGATCGAATGAAAACGATGATGACAAAAGAGCTCTTTGATTTGTGGGTCAACGAAGAACTTCAAAGAAAATTAATTGGGCAGTAAATATAAAAACTAACCAAGCAAACTTAACTCATCATGACTTCAACATCACCTCAAGACCTCCAAGCTCTCAAGGCCTACATGCCCTTCAAGGCTGTATCGCCTGCTACAAACAAGTTCCTGGAGTCTTCGGTTGAAATCTACCGCTGCAAAATTGGTCACCAACTAATCCAGCGAGAAACGCTGCCCAATCGAATCTTCATCGTTTTGCAGGGGCATGTGAGGCTTTTGGGTGCTCACCACGGACAACCGTTCACCCTCGGCAGAATGGGCCCAGGATCAATTGTTGGACTTGCATCACTGCTGAGAGCTCAGCCGTGCGAACAAGTCTCAGCAGCTTCTGAACTACTTGTAGCAAGCTTAAAAGACAAGGATGTCTTGAAATTAATCGAGAGTGATGAGGAATTCCGATCATGGTGTCAGAATCACTTTTGGTTGGCCGAAACCTGCGAATTAATCGATCTGCTCACAATTAATGTAGCGACTCCCCTAGGACCTCAAGAATTAAAAGAGCGCGCGGAATCCATTCATCAAAGAGTTCGAGTTGTTGATCCAGCCAAACCACTACCATCCCAAATTGATAGCAACGATCAACTCATTACTGCAAGTGCCAATATCGAAGGGAAATCCTTAGGTGATTTCATTGATCAAAATCAACCTTTGCCATCAATTAGACCACCCCTGTTCGCAAGATTGGTTGCGTTGGACAAGGAGTCCATTAAGACCCTCCAAACCACAGATGTTGAAATCGTCAGTGATGCAATTTCCAGTGACAGGCCAGAGATCACCTCGAGCGCGGAACGCTCAGGCCTGGATTTTGGCCAAGTTAATACAGAACAAAATCTAAAATTAATTAGAGCAAAAGGGGAGATTCCAGAAACACTGGCACTGTTCTCAATGGTGTCAAAAATAATGGAGCTTCCCTACAGAAAAGATGCGATTGAAAAAGTTCTACGCGACAAAACAAAACGTGGAATGAAACCGGATTTGCAGCTCGTAGGTCAGATCGGCGCCATGCTCGGGTTGCTGGTCACTGCTGCAAAGATCCCAGCCAAGGCGATTACACGAATGATCACTCCATGCATCATTCCTTGGAATGGTGGATTCGCGATCGTTGTGCGCAGCCACGCTGATGGTGTTGTTCTCGCTTCACCAGCTGAGGGTTGGCTGAAGATCAGTGCCGATGAAATTGAAGGCAAGTTTCCGCAAGGTCTCGAGGTACTGCTCATGGAGAGAACCATTGCCTCGCCTGAAAATCGTTTTGGTGTGTCGTGGTTCTGGCCAGCACTCAAGCGCTATCGAGGCATGCTCCTACAAGTTCTCGGGGCTTCATTCGTTGTTCAACTCTTTACGCTTGCAAACCCTCTTCTGATTCAGGTCATCATCGATAAGGTCATCAACCAGAGAAGTTTAGACACCCTCCAAGTTCTAGGCATCGCCCTTGTTGTCGTAACGATCACCGAGGGATTACTTGGCAGTTTAAAAACCTATCTATTCACTGATACAACCAATCGCATCGATATGCGTTTGGGTGCAGAAGTGATTGACCGGCTACTGAGATTGCCACTGGGTTATTTTGATAAGAGACCAGTCGGTGAACTAGGAACTCGGATCGCCGAACTCGAGAAAATCAGAAACTTCTTAACCGGTCAAGGGTTGATGACCGTTCTGGATGCAGTCTTCTCAGTGATCTATATCGGCGTGATGCTTCTTTACAGCTGGCTACTGACCATTATTGCCCTAATCGTGCTTCCGATTCAGATCGGTTTGACACTGGCAGGATCACCAATTATTAGACGACAAATACGAGATGCGGCGACTGATAACGCCAAAACACAAAGCCATCTTGTTGAAGTGCTTACAGGCATTCAAACAGTGAAGGCTCAGAACGTTGAAATGGTTAGCCGCTGGAAATGGCAGAACTTTTATTCACGCTACATCTCAAGAACATTCGATAGAACGCTCACAGGCACAGCACTGACACAGTCCAGTCAGGTTTTGCAAAAGCTTTCTCAATTACTTGTGCTCTGGATTGGTGCAACTCTCGTTCTCGATGGTCAGCTCACCCTTGGTCAGTTGATTGCCTTCAGAATTATTTCCGGTTACGTAACACAGCCGTTATTGAGGCTGTCTTCAATTTGGCAGAATATTCAAGAGCTTAGGGTATCATTCGAAAGATTGGCAGATATTGTTGATACTCCCGAAGAATCTGATGAAACTGATCGATCCAAAATTCCTTTACCTCCAATTCACGGAAAAGTTACTTTTGAAGAATTAAGTTTTAAGTTCTCACCGAACTCACCAGACGTACTCAAAAATATCAACCTCGAAATTGAACAAGGAAAGTTTGTTGGAATTGTTGGTCAAAGTGGTAGTGGTAAGAGTACATTAATGAAGCTTCTGCCGAGATTGTATTCGCCGAATCAAGGTCGAGTCACCATCGATGGATACGATATTGACAAAGTTGAACTCTATTCTCTAAGACGCCAGGTTGGCATTGTTCCCCAAGAACCACTGCTCTTCTCAGGAACGGTGAGTGACAATATTGCACTCGCAAATCCCGATGCCAGTAACGATGAAATTGTGGCCGCTGCAAAGCTTGCTGAAGCGCACGACTTTGTGATGGGTCTTTCTGCTGGATACAGCACGAATGTTGGTGAACGTGGAGCTGCCTTGTCTGGTGGACAAAGGCAACGAATCGCAATTGCCAGAACGCTATTAACAAGACCGCAATTGCTGGTGATGGATGAAGCGACCAGCGCATTGGATTACGACACTGAAAGAAGGGTCTGCGAAAACCTGCTCGATGGTTTAAAAGAACATACGGTCTTCTTTATCACTCACCGACTGTCTTCAATTCGCAGAGCAGATTCAATCGTGATGATGCACGAAGGTGCTATTGCTGAAATTGGAAGCCATGAAGAATTAATGGCCGCGCGTGGTCGTTACTTCGCTCTCTATCGCCAACAGGAGGCAAACTAATGAACAATCAACAGAACACACCTTCACAACTCAATAATCAACAAGAGTCAATGCCCGATGATATTTTGGGGGATGGCGATAAATCGCTGGTTTTGAAACAACCTCGCTATTGGGCAAGAGCGATAACATGGAGCCTGATGGGAATCACTCTGTTTGGGGTGGGATGGCTTGCGATCGCCAAAACAGAGGAAATAGTTACCGTAACAGGAAAATTAGAACCCTTAGGAGTTGTCAAAGAAGTACAAGTCCCAATTGGTGGTGTGGTTGAACAAATCCTCGTCGAAGATGGAGAAAAGGTGAAAAAGGGTCAGATTGTATTACGCCTCGACACCGAAGCAACGATGGAAAGAAAAAACAATATCGAGAAAACCATTCAGTATACAGGCCAGCAGCTTGATTTAAAAAGAGTCGAATTGGCGCGATTTTTAGATGTCAACCAAACAACGCAGGACGTCCTGAAAAAGAGAATTGTTCTTGAAAAGGAAATCTTAGTGCGCTACAAAAAGCTTGCCGACGAAGGGGCAAGTGCAGAGCTTCAATATTTGACGCAAAAAAACAAAGTGCAAGAAGTTCAAGGTCAACTTGACGAAACAATGGTGGAGAGATTACGGCAGGAAGCAATTCTTCAGCAAGACATCCGCGGATTGCAGAGCCAATTAGCAGATCTGCAAAGCCAACTGACAGAGTTGAATGTGAATATTCGCTATCAAGCCATCAAATCACCAGTTGACGGAGTTGTTTTCGACTTACAACCAAAAGCCACAGGGTTTGTTGCACAAACAAGTGAGCCTGTCATGAAGATCGTTCCTTTTGACAAATTAGAAGCACGCGTTGAAGTTCCAAGCAAAGACATCGGTTTTGTCGCCGTTGGTAAACCAGTCGACATTAGTATCGATTCATTTCCAGCAAGTGATTTCGGTGTGCTTGAGGGAAGCGTACGTTCCATTGGTTCTGATGCATTACCTCCCGATCAAAACAACAACAGCTACCGATATCCAGCAGATATTCAACTGAACTCACAACAGCTGAAAATTAAAGATGGCAGTGACTTGCCACTCCAAGTTGGTATGTCACTCACGGCCAATATAAAACTAAGGAAGGTTAGCTATCTGCAGCTGTTATTGCAACAGTTTAAAGACAAAACTGAGTCCCTGCAAAGGCTATGATTCCAACCATTATCGACGAGGCTTATTAACAAGCCAACGACGAGCTCTCGGCTCCAACAAGTCATGACTTAACGCTGACAAAATCAATGTCAGCGTGAGCAAAATAATCGAGTAACTCCAAGTTGGCATCGTTTTAAAGATCGTCATATTGTATTGCGGATTGGCAAATCTTAAAGTGAGCCATTTCAGCAATGGTTGATGAAATAAATAAATACCAAAACTTAATTCTCCAAGTCGCAGCATCGACGGATGGCAAAGTATTGATCGTGTAAAAAAACCCAACCTAAAAGCCAATAGGCATGTTAAGGCAACCAGAACAATGGCGGACCACCATTGAAGCAACAGAAGGCGAACAGAGTCACCAAAAGCAACTGCAATACCGGGATCCCATTGGTAACTTATAAAGAGGAGGTAGAAGAGACAACCAAGTAAAAGCACTTCCGCAATTGAGACCTGCCACAGCAATGATGATCGACGAAGCAAAGCCACTAGTTGTTCTCGACGCAATGAGATCTTAGCCTTGCACCAGAGTTGGCCAGCCAGGATTCCCGAGCCAAATTCAAACAAGCGAACCGCAGGATTGATATAAACAATCCCATGCCAGGTTGGTTGTGCCAACGCTGTAGCATCAAACGCAGACCAACCCAACTGAATCGCGAGCAAGGTTAAGAAAGCTCCAATCATGGCTAAAACCACCAGGGGCTTGACAGCGAAACGCCGCAACAGGCGATTGAGAGCAGGAAAAACAAGGTAAAAACACCATTCAACAGAGATGCTCCAAGCCACTGCATTCAATGCAAAATAAAAATCCGGAATTGGGATGAGTGATTGGAGTAGCAAACCATTGGTCAGAAACACCAAACCGCTCGACAACACGTCCAACTGCTGAGGTAAGTAAGCATGCCGTGGCAAGATCACTAACACCAGAAGAATTGAAAGCATCGTTGCTGGCCAAATACGCGCAAAACGAGCCCGAATAAATTGCAAACCTAGGAATCGCTCATCAAAGTAGGCATAAGCAAGGACAAAGCCTGACAAAACGAAGAAGAAGGAAACCGCTAAGGATGCCGGAGCTACAATGGGAAGAAATCCCGACTCTCCAGCGTGCTGCGCAAACACCATCAAGGCAGCCGGTCCACGGGCACCGGTGAGCGCCTCAAGACGCGGTCGCACCACGAGATGTTGGAATGTCATACGTTCTGAGAGCTGCTAAAGGTCATGGCGATCAACCCCTGCGATCGATCCAAGATCGACAACGCCCTGCATTGGTGGCCCAAAGCATTACCTGATTCACCTCTCTGGCGTTGGATACCACTGCTGCTGGCACTCCAGGCACAAAACCCAGAGGGTTGGCGATGGAAGCTGAGCAATCAACACGACCGACAAAGCAGAAATCTACTCTTCGAAGTGCTGGGGGTTGCTGAAAGCACAAATACAGTCGATTGTGACCTGCTGATCGTGAATTCATGGAAACAAGACAATGGTGAAATCGACGCATCAACACCGAATCAAGCCAGCGAAATCGTTCACTTAAAAAAAGGATCGATTATTTTGTCTCTGCCCAAATATCTATCAGCCCTAAAAGCAACGAATCAGGAACTTTTTGAAGTGCATCTATCAACCCCCACGGCAACGAATCAGGAACTTTTTTCACTACGACAAGACATCGCTATCTACCAACAAGATAAGACAGAGTGGCTTGATAATATCCTTGAGAACTTACCAACACTGATCGAAAGAGGGATTTATTTTCAAAGACTTGCCGATAACAATGGAATGAACTTGCGCAACTGCATACAACACATTTCAGAGCACTATGGCAATCAAGCGCGTCAACAAAATCAACTTCTAAAGCAACAACAACAACTCCTGCAGAAACAACAACAACTCTTACTAAGTTATTCTACGCGTGTCAGTGAAATGAAAGGCTCACGCTCGTGGCAACTATCCAAACCGTTAAGACAACTGGCTGATCAGCTTCGCAAGCAAAAACCAGCTGGGGACCTGCCAACAGTTCCACCCTTGTACATCGAAGACCTGCCAACAATTCCACCCTTGTACATCGCCGATAACTTGCCAGAAGCGCGATCTCCGGTGGACGCAGTAATGGAAACGTCTGAGCAGTCAAAACCAGCGGCATTGCTTAAACAGCAGGGTCAACGCCGGCACCGTGAGGATCAGAAAACTGTCGTTGTTGTTCTTCATGAGGCATCATTTACGGGCGCTCCGATTCTGGCCTGGAACGTAATCAACGACCTAAAAGATGACCACAACATAATAATCATAAGCTTGAGACGCGGTTCACTTGAACAAGAACTACTATCTATCTGCACGTGGCTGATTTCACCCACTGAGCATCATCAAGGATTTGACTACGACCTCGCAAGTCCCATTCTGCGCGAACTAATTGCGAATACAACGGTGCATTGGGCACTCACCAATTCCATCGAAACATGGCGATGGCCAAAGATCATGCATCAACTCGGCATACCCACAGTGATGCTCATCCATGAATATGCCACCTATAGCACCGAGCAAAATGCGTTTAGAGATGCCTGTCTGTGGTCAACGCGCGTGGTCTTCTCCTCTCCGGCAACCCATGCCGACATGACGCGCGTTCATCCTGAACTAGCCAACACACCCGTCGAATTGATTCCCCAGGGGCGCTGCAAAATACCGGGTCAAAAAGAAGAAAAACAGACGGCTTCAGCCCCCAAACCATTTCAGTTGAGTTCCATCCCTGAACTCAATCAACGACTTGATGGCGAATGGCTCGATCAATGCTTACTCGTGATCGGAAGTGGCACACTTGCACCTCGCAAAGGAGTCGACATCTTTATCAGCGTCTGCAACCGTTTGCTTCAACAGTCATCACAACCAGTGCTCTGCCTTTGGCTCGCTGGTCCTGATCGAACCTCCGACTACAAACCCACAAGGATGTGGAGCGACGACCAAATTCGCAGAAGCGGTATTGAAGACAGGGTTCTCATCATCCATGCTCACGACAACTATGACAATCTGATCCAAAGGGCTGATCTCTTTATGTTGACATCACGGTTGGATCCATTACCCAATGTGAGCCTGGATTCGCTGCACAGCGGCGTGCCAACATTAACATTTTCACAGGCATCTGGAACAGCGAGCTGGCTTGAACGTGATCCATGGCTCAGGGAGCGCTGTGTTGCCCCCTATCTCGATACTGAGACCATGGCTGCCCAGGCACACCAGCTTTTAGAGAACAGCGAAGAACGACAAGAAGTGAGCGATCGCGTCAAAACCCTGGCGAAGGAAACTTTTTCAATGCACAGCTACAAACGCAAAATACGCAGCCTCGGGGAGCTGTGCATCACATCAGCCCAGCATCAAAGAGCAGTAATAGAAGAAATCATTCAAGCCAAGGTTTTTGATCCTGATCTAGCAATCGCTCCTGGCAGTGCGCCAACGACAAACCTGCCGTTTGCGGTTGCCAACTATCTTCAAAGCTGGGAGCGACAGATCCAGATGCGCAAACCCTGCGCAGGTTTTCACCCAGGTCTGTTTGCCGACCACACTCAAAATACAAACGGTGACCCATTCTATGCCTGGTTACAAAGCAATCGTCCACCAGGCCCCTGGCAACAAACAGTGCTGTCGCCAATGTCCAACTCAAACAAACAGCCAAAAAGCGATGAGCAGATCGGTATTCACATTCATGTTCATCATCTCGATCTCTTAGAGGAAATTATTGAGCGATTCGCTCACAATCAAAGCACACCGAGATTGTGGATCACGATCACTGATCCCTCACTGCAAAGCCCCATCGAGGAAATGATAAGCAACCGATCCTTAAGCCTTGTCGACATTCGCTGCTACCCAAACCGTGGTCGTAATTTCGGACCTCTCTTACAAGGATTGGGCCATGAGCTTGATCAACAATGCACAATCTATGCACACCTGCACACGAAACGCAGTCAACATCTGGATGCAGCAACCACCGCTCGTTGGCGTGAATTTCTTTTAGACCATCTCTTAGGTCGTGATGGATGCCCTATGATGGACACAATACTAGAAGCATTCAACCGCGATCCAAATCTTGGGTTGGTTTATGCCGATGATCCCCACTGCATCGACTGGACAAGCAATCAAGCAAGTGCACGGTTGCTCATGAACCAACTCAACCTAAGCAAAGAAGAGCAAGACTCAGTGATGCCGCCGGGGATCTCAACCGTGGATTTTCCAATTGGAAGTATGTTTTGGATACGCTCTGGAAGCTTGAGTAAGGTATGGTCGAATCCATGGCCAATCGATGCCATGCCGCAAGAACCATTGCCCAGTGATGGCACCGTTTTGCATGCCCTTGAACGCTTGCTACCTGGTCTATGCCGAAACACTGGCTTTCAAACCGCAGTGACCCATGTACATGGATCAAGACGCTAACACTGCATTAACATTGGTAAAGAAAGAAGAGCAAGTCCCCCAAGACTCCAGCCACCCCTTTTAACCCTCACGAATGGACACAAACAACGATTCATTATCATCACAACGACCATTAAGCGGCGCAAGAGAATTGCTGCGATGGGGATATCGCCACTTGCCATTACCTACCAGCGTGAAAAGAGGACTCTGGCGAAGGATCCAAATCTTAAAATTACGAGTCAATCTCAAATTAGGCCTTAAAAGCAAACCCTATGTGCCTCAAATAACAGACAAAATCCTTGATGATGAACTAAAAGATACGATTAGTAAACTGCATCTCAACACAAGTCGAGAGAATGTTGAAATCAGCATTATCATCCCTTGTTATGATCAGATTTCATACACGATTCATTGCCTACAATCTCTGGTTGAAAATCCGAGCAAGCTTTCGACAGAAGTCATACTCATCAATGATGATTCGCCGCAAGACGATTACAGATTACTCGATTCAATCCCTGGCCTAATCGTAATCCACAATGATGTCAATCTCGGATACCTTGAGAGCTGCAACAAGGCGGCTGCACTCGCTAAAGGTCGCTTTCTCTATCTGCTTAACAACGATACTTTTGTCACAGATGGAAGCATCGATGCACTTCATCAAACTTTTTTAAGAAACCCCAATTGTGGTCTTGTTGGTTCAAAGTTAATGTACCCCAATGGGATTCTGCAGGAGGCAGGAGGAATCGTATGGAAAGATGGATCGGCTTGGAACTACGGACGTTTCGAAAACGGGCTTGAACCAAAATACAATTATCTGCGTTCAGTCGACTATTGCTCAGCAGCGTCGGTGATGATTCCCACCCATCTCTTTAACACTCTGGGTGGATTTGATTTGATCTACAAACCTGCCTACTATGAAGATACCGACTTAGCGATGAAAATTCGACAATTAGGACGGGATGTTTTATACCAACCGAGATCAGAAATCGTTCATTACGAAGGCATAAGCCATGGAACTGACACCGGTCAAGGTCTTAAAAAGCATCAATTAATCAATCACAAGACTTTCAAATCAAGGTGGCTACAAGAACTCAGCGATCACCGCGAGAATGGTAATCATCCAGAATTAGAAAAAGATCGTGGCTTCAACCATCGGGTCTTGCTGATCGACAAATGCACTCCATCGCCAGATCGGGATGCAGGCTCGGTTGTTTTATTAAATTTGATGCTTATGCTCAGGCATTTGGGCTATCAACCAACGTTCATACCAGACGACAATTATGCCAATTTAGAGCCCTATACTCCTCTTTGCCAAAGCTTAGGAATTGAATGTTTGTATGCTCCACACGTGACCAATGTTCCTCAACATCTCGCAAAACAAGGCAATCGCTACGATTTAGTCATTCTTTTTAGACCTGATCTTACATCAACCCATCTCATCACAATTCGCAAACACTGCCCGGATGCAAAAGTCATTTATTATCCTCATGATCTCCATTTCATTCGATTGGAACGCGAAGGCAAGCTTTTAAACAAAAAGCAATTAATCAGCTTCGCAGAGAAAAGTCGCATCACAGAATTAGCGAATAGCGAACAATCAGATTGCACCATTGTCGTAAGTACAAGCGAACGAGATCAGCTACAAGAACTCCTTCCAAACGCACGGGTTAACTTTCTGCCGTTGGTCTTTAGTGAGCAAAGTGCTGCACAGAACAGACCTCGATTCGGAAATCTCGACATGGTCTTTATCGGCAACTTCAACCATACCCCAAATGGAGATGCTGTTCGTTGGTTCGCCAATGAAGTGCTGCCGCTCATCCTCAAGCAACTACCGGATGCACGTTTTCACGTTGTCGGCGCTAATCCTCCACAAGATATTGCAAGAATGGCCAGTGAGTCAGTGATCATTCATGGTTTCGTTGAAGACCTTGACTCTCTTCTGAGTTCAATGACTGTATCTGTTGTTCCCTTGCGGTTCGGTGCGGGAATGAAAGGAAAAGTCGGGTCAGCATTGCGCTGTGGTCTACCAGTGATTAGTACAAGTATTGGCTGCGAAGGCATGTCTTTAGAAGCAGGAGATGGAACGATCATTGCGGACAGTTCACAAGCGTTTAGCGAGTCAGTGATCCAAGCATTAACATCCGAAACGTTGTGGAACTCTCTGAGTGACAAAGGCAAAGCTGCCTGTGAAAAGCTTTGGGGCAAACAAGCAGCCGTTGAACGCTTCGAAACAATTCTTGCTGATCTCGGGCTAACAGTGAGTCATCAAAGGCCTTTAGACAGCCTCAAACTCTATCCCTTCAATGACAATTCATCCTCAACTTAAAAGAAAGACCAACCCCATTTACGGAAATAACTCCATGCACTAATAAAATTCACGATCATAAGGCTAAAACTTTTGTAATTACCTCTCCCCCAGTTGTGGATCACACTGGCCACCGGGAGATGCACGCATCGTCCCTCCAAGGCAAGGCGTCGTGTCAGGTCAGCATCTTCGAGATAAAGAAAAAAGCGCTCATCAAATCCACCCGCTCGACAAAATGCACTGCTCTTCATCAGCATGCAACATCCACTGAGATAGGGAGCCTCAAAAACAGAATGATAATCACAATCAGCCATCACATACCAGCGATCATACTGCCTTAGAGATCGTGGCTTAACTGAATCAGGCACAAATCGTCGACTAAACAATCCAAGCAGTGTTGGATTCTGCTTGCATAGCTTTTGCACCTCTCCTCTTTCATCGAGGATTTGTGGCACTGACAAACTGACCTCTGGATGTTGATGCATCCAATGCAAAAGTGTCTCAAATGTTCCGCTGCTCCAGGCCAAATCAGTATTCAATACGCCTATAAAGGGAGGCAGCAGCCCTAGACGTAAGACCAAACGGTTCACCGCGCGTCCATAGCCTGGATTATCAAGATTGGTCAGGAAGCAATCTGCACCCGTCTTCAACTGATCAACCGGTTCACCAGGCTGGTAATCGTTCACCACCACCGCGTAGCCAATGTCAGGCGTTAGCTCTGCGAGGCAAGCTTGCAGTGTTTCCACCTCCTGCATTGAGGGGTGATAAGCCACCAAAAGGATCAGTAATTGTCGCTGTTGTCTTGATGGCGCCGCAACATTTTGGGTCTGTTGGTGCGCGAGCGAAGACGGTGATGTCGCAAGCACTGACAAAGACGAGCGCCGCGTTGCATGGCGTCTGGCCAACACCTGGAGGCAACGTCGCTGCAGACATCCCCAAAACGCCATCACCGTGACCACGATCAACAACGTGCTGCGGTGAAACCAAATCTGTGAGTCAGGAGCATTGAGCAACCAAGCGAACGTGACCGTAAACAGCAAGGCCGTCGTGATCACCCACAACCAACGTTGCACCAGCCTGCGATAGGACATCCAAGGCCAACGCAGATACGAGTAACCACCAAAAAACCAGGCCGGTAGCAAGAAGCTCAAGGCAACGATGAAACCCTCAGGCTGCACAAGCAAGGCAGGGTTCTGCTCACGCAAAACCGCTGCGAGCCAAACCCCAGCGAGCAGCCCAACAAGGTCAAGACCAACACTGAGCCATAGCAGTGGATGAAAGCGACTCATGGCTGCTGACCAAGACCGCGACCGGAGAAATCGAGGCAAGGGCCGTGCAGTTGACACCGATCACAGAAAGGGCGATACCGCATCAAGGTGTGCTTGCTTCAAGCTCCAAAACTATGACAAGACTGTCTGGAGCGTCCGACTGGCCCAAACCATGCTCCCCCACCAAGCAGCCGCCAGCTGCAGGGGGTGCATCTAGAGGTCGCCTAAGGTCGTTCTGCAACCATTCAGACACGCTCAGAGGCAACGCTGAGGAGGCCAACGACCGTCGCGTTTCTGAGATGATGCAGCTCGAGGACCAAGCACGAAACACACAGGAATGAAAGTCAAATTTATCGCCAGCCTTTGGTCAAATCGCGAACTGTGGTGGCGGCTTACAGAACGGGAAATTTTAGGGCGTTACAGAGGATCGGCTCTTGGAATTTTGTGGAGTTTTATAACACCTCTGGCCATGCTTGCCGTTTACACATTTGTGTTTTCGCAAGTGTTCAAAGCACGCTGGGGCACCCTCGAAAATGCTGGCCCCCTGGGATTTGCAATTAATCTTTTTGCTGGATTAATTGTTTTTAATGTGTTCAGCGAATGTAACAGCAGAGCGCCAAACCTGATTTGCTCGAATCCAAATTATGTCAAAAAAGTGATCTTCCCTCTCGAAACCCTCGGTAGTGTTGCCGTTGGCAACGCAGGATTTCATGCATTAACAAGTTTATCGATATTGCTGGTTTTTGAACTCATCGCCATGCAACGCATTCCGCTCACAGTCTGTTGGCTGCCACTCGTCTGGCTGCCTTTAATTTTGCTGTCTTTGGCTGGAACTTGGATCCTTTCAGCGGCAGGAGTCTTTCTCCGTGATATCGGACAATTAATCAACGTAGCTCTTAATATGCTGATGTTTTTAAGTCCAATCTTTTTTCCAGTTTCAGCACTGCCTGAACGATGGCAACCAATCCTAAGCCTCAACCCACTCGCGGTGATTATCGAGCAAACAAGGCGGGTGACCATTCAAGGTCTCAATCCACAACCTCTGTACATTGTTGCTGGAACAATGGCAGGATTTGCAATCTGCGAAATCAGTTTTCGTATATTCCAAAAATCAAAAAGAGCGTTTGCCGATGTCCTCTAGAGCGAATCCAATGAAGTCCTCATCAGTGCCTCCTATCAGTGTCAACAATCTAGGTAAGTGCTTTCAAATCTACGACAATCCAAAAGCGCGATTGAAGCAGGCAATCTGGCGTGGCCGTCGGCAATACTACAAAGAATTTTGGGCCCTGCAAGACGTCAATTTTGAGCTATCCAAGGGTGAAAGCCTTGGTGTTATAGGACGAAATGGAAGTGGCAAAAGCACACTTCTTCAATTGATATGCGGTACTTTAACCCCAACAACCGGCGACGTCGACACCCATGGGCGCATTGCAGCTTTACTCGAATTAGGCAGTGGATTTAACCCTGAATTTACTGGCATTGAGAATGTATTTCTCAATGCTTCAATGCTGGGATTAAGCAAAGAGGAAACAAGCAGCCGCCTGGATGACATCCTGGCTTTTGCTGATATTGGAGACTTTGTCGATCAACCGGTGAAGGCTTACTCCAGTGGTATGGCCGTGCGCTTGGCTTTTGCTGTTATTGCCCATGTTAATGCAGACATTTTGATCGTCGACGAAGCACTATCTGTTGGCGATGTCTTCTTTAATCAAAAATGCATGCGGTTTATTAATCGCTTCAGGGAAAATGGAAGCCTATTGTTTGTCAGTCACGATGCATCAGCCGTCACATCACTGTGTGATCGAGCACTGTTGCTTGATCGCGGTCAGCAAATTTCACTGGGCACGCCCAAAGAAATTCTTGATGAATACACACGACAGCTTTATGCCAGCAGCCAAACGCTTGCCACGATTGATACAAAACAGGCAGAAGCTGATGGTCAAGAAAGCTATGGCGAGTCAACCTGGATTGACTATCGATCGACACTGATCAACTCATCAAAACAGGCCAATCTCTTAAAAATCACACAATTCAGTGATGACCTGTTGTCGCGAGAAAGTTTTGGCAATGGCAAAGCCTCCATCATCGATGCAAAATTAATGGAAGCGCATTCAAAACAACCTTTGCTTTGTGCACGTGGCGGAGAGCGAGTCATTCTACAAATTGAGGCAAAGGCCGCACAAGCGATTGAGAAACCAATCGTTGGGTTTATTCTCAAAAATGCAAAAGGAATGACCATGCTTGGTGACAACACTCTCAATAGCCAAAAGAGTCTTCTCGGCGACATGCCACCTGCAATCGACGCCGGTGATCTTTACCACACAGAATTTGAATTCACGCTGCCAATGCTGCAAAAAGGGCACTATTCGTTAACTCTTTCTCTGGCGGAGGGCAATCAAGAAGAGCACGATCAATTACAGTGGATGAACGACGCTCTTATTTTGGAATCGATTAACAGCTCAATTGCTGCTGGTCTCGCAGGAGTTCCCATGCATCGCATTGACCTTAGAATTGAAAAAAATAGCGATCAACAAGCATGACATCTCCATCATTGACTCTCCTTCCCGATTACATCGGACCGTCCACTTGGTGGCAGCATGTTCCAATCGCTCACTGGCTGATGTGTGAGGTGAAACCTCAATCAGTCGTTGAGCTCGGCACACACTATGGAGTGTCTTTCTTTGCTTTCTGCGAGGCAGCTGAGGCCTTCTCCAAAACGAGTTTCCTCTATGCGGTTGACACCTGGGAAGGCGATCATCAGGCAGGTCATTATGGACATGAGGTTTTTGAGAAAGTAAAATCCCATGCTGACCGCAAACACAGACTGCGTTCACGCCTGATCCGCTCCACATTTGATGACGCAGCTCAATACTTCGACGATCAATCCATTGACCTTCTCCATATCGATGGATTACACACCTATGCTGCTGTCAAGCATGATTACGAGACCTGGCTACCAAAGTTAAAAGAGAACTCCATAATCCTTTTTCACGATATCAATGTGCGTGAGCGTGAATTTGGGGTTTGGAAACTTTGGGATGAGCTTAAAGAAACCCACACCACTTATGAAACTGCGAATGGCCATGGCCTTGGCATCCTGCTCCGTGGTGATCGACTAAAAGAAACGATGGCACCATTTCCAGAAGCTCTCCCAATTCTGACAAGCAAAGGCGTACTCCTCGAAATGATGGCTGAACGTAGCGACGAAGGAAGTTTTGAATCCCGTCTAAGCCAGCAAGAAATCAATCATCTCATCGCAACAAATAAACATCTACAACAGACGCTCTTTGACACTCAAGCACAACTCAACGCAGTCTTGACTTCCAGAACCTGGAGGTACTCGCGGCGCTTGTTGTCTTTCCTGCCCCGTCGCCAACAACGACAGTCTCCCTAAAGCCCTCGTTCAAGCTGTTGTTGAGGGTTTCGCTGGAGGCGCAGGCTGAAACATGAACATGGAATAGATCACGTTGCGGCGCATGTTGGTCATCATGTCCAGGAACATGTCGTAACCCTCGTTCTTGTATTCGATCAGAGGGTCCTTCTGGCCGTAACCGCGTAGACCCACCGACTCGCGCAGGGCATCCATCGACTGCAGATGTTCGCGCCAGAGGGTGTCGATCTGCTGAAGGATGAAGAAGCGCTCGGCCTCGCGCATCAGCCCCGGACGCTGGTCTTCGATCTGGCCCTCCTTGAGGTCGTAGGCATTGCGCAGTTGCTCCTGGAGGAAGGCCTTGAGCTCCTCCATGGACAGGCCCTGGAGCTGATCGGGCTGGAGGTCGTCGAGCAGATACACAAACTCCTTCACCTTGCTCACCAACTGGGTCACATCCCATTCCTCCGGCGGCAGATCCGGATTCACGTAGGCCTCCACGATCTCGTTCATGGTGCGCTCGCCATAACCCACCACCTGCTTTTTGAGCTCACGGCCCTCCAACACCCGACGACGCTCGGAATACACCGCCTTGCGCTGGTTGTTCATCACCTCGTCGTACTCGAACACCTGCTTGCGGATGTCGTAGTAGTACGTCTCCACCTTTTTCTGGGCCCCTTCCAAGGAGCGGGTGAGCATGCCCGATTCGATCGGCATGTCTTCCTCCACCCGGAAGGCATTCATCAATCCGGCCACCCGGTCGCCCCCGAAGATGCGCAGCAGGTTGTCGCCCAGGGAGAGGAAGAAACGGGTGGAGCCCGGGTCACCCTGACGGCCAGCCCGGCCGCGCAACTGGTTGTCCACACGGCGGGATTCATGGCGCTCGGTGCCGATCACGTGCAAACCGCCTGCGTCGCGCACCCGTTGCTCCTCCTGTTTCACCACGTCGTCGTATTCCCCCTTCACCCGGGCGATGGCCGCACGCAGGGCGGCAATGGCGGGGTCGTCGGTGGGGGCTTTCTCTGCCGCCGTGGCGATGTGGTCTTCCAGTTCGATCACCGTGAGTGCCCGGTCGCCCCAGGCCTTCACCAGATCCTTGGCCAGATCGGCCAGGGCCTGATCGGTGTCTTCCGTGAGCTGGCAGGGGTAGAGGCTGCCGATCGCCCGGGCCTCACTGGGGGCATGGCCGTGGGGGCCGCTGGCGGGGGCTGCCTTGGCGGCGAATCCGCCGCCACCCTCAGCGCCGCTGCGCTGCAGGGGCACGGGCGGACGGTGGCCTTCCTCAGGACGCACCAACCTGGACAGCAGCACCTCGCGCAGCTTGAGTCGGGCCATGTAATCGCTGTTGCCGCCGAGGATGATGTCGGTGCCGCGGCCGGCCATGTTGGTGGCGATCGTCACTGCCCCGGAGCGGCCGGCCTGGGCCACGATCTCGGCTTCCCGCTCCACGTTCTCGGGTTTGGCATTGAGCAGGTTGTGGGGAATGTCCTCCTCCGCCAGCAGGGCACTGAGCAGCTCGCTCTTTTCCACACTGGTGGTGCCCACCAGCACCGGCCGGCCCTGTTGGTGCACCTCGGCGGTTTCCTTGGCCACGGCCCGCCACTTGGCCTCCTCGGTTTTGTACACCTGGTCCACCCAGTCCTGGCGGGCCCGCACCCGGTTGGTGGGCACGATGGTGGTTTCGAGCTTGTAGGTCTTCTCGAACTCGGTTTCCTCGGTTTTGGCCGTACCGGTCATCCCAGCGAGGCGGGGGTAGAGCAGGAAGAAGTTCTGGTAGGTGATCGAGGCCAGGGTCTGGGTTTCCGGCTGAATCGCCAGGGCCTCCTTGGCTTCGATTGCCTGGTGCTGGCCGTCGCTCCAGCGACGCCCCGGCATCACCCGGCCGGTGAACTCATCCACGATCACCGCTTCGCCGTCGCGCACGATGTAATTCACATCGCGGGTGAACAGATCCTTGGCCTTGAGGGCATTGGTGATGTAGTGGGCCCAGGGATCCTGGGGGTCGTAGAGGTCGGCCACGCCGATCATCTGCTCCGCCTTGGCAAAGCCCTCATCGGTGAGGGTGCAGCTGCGCTGCTTCTCATCCACTTCGTAATCGCCCTCTGGATCGATCCCGTCCTTGCCCATCTCGGCGGCCCGGGTGAGGGCTGCGGCCACTTCCGCTGCCTTCTGATATTTCTCCTGGGGCCGCTCCACCTGGCCGGAAATGATCAGGGGAGTGCGCGCCTCATCAATCAGGATCGAGTCGACTTCATCGATCACGCAGTACTGGAACTCCCGCTGCACCACCTCGTTGATGTCGGCGGCCATGTTGTCGCGCAGGTAGTCGAACCCGAGCTCGGAGTTGGTGGCGTAGGTGATGTCGCAGCCGTAGTTGCGGCGGCGCTCAGCAGGGGTCATGTCCTGCTGGATCAATCCCACCGACAGGCCCAGGAAACGGTGCACCTGCCCCATCCACTCGGCGTCACGACGGGCCAGGTAGTCGTTCACGGTGACCACGTGCACGCCGCGGCCGGTGAGAGCGTTGAGGAAGCTGGGCAGGGTGGCAACCAGCGTCTTGCCTTCGCCGGTTTTCATCTCAGCGATTTGCCCCTCATGCAGCACCATGCCGCCGATCAACTGCACATCAAAGTGGCGCATGCCCAGCACGCGCTTGCCAGCTTCTCGCACCACAGCGAAGGCCTCCGGCAGCAACTCATCAAGCACGGGTCGCTGATTTTCGAGGCTTCCGGCGTTATCAAGGCGCTGACGGAACTCGGCGGTACGCCGGCGCAGGTCCTCGTCGCTTAGAGGAGCCACCTCCTCTTCGAGGAGGTTGATGTCGGACACGATCGGCTGATAGCGCTTCAGCTTGCGGGCATTGGGATCACCCAGCAGCAGCTTGAGCATGGAAGGCGCTAAATCGTCTGCGCGCCAGCCTACTGAGGTCACCAGGTCTTGATACTGCGGCCAACCGAACTCTTTGGCCGGCGAGAGAACGCTGCAGACTCCCTCCCTCGCTTGGCCCCGCTGATGCTCCCAACGCTGGAGCCGCACCAGTGCTCAACCCATCACCCAGGCTTAAAGCGGCACGATCAGATCAGAAAAGGGATGTTGCGTCTCTGACTGTTTAACAACCGGATGGCCATCCAGAGGCCCAGCGCATTGGCAGCCAGGAGGACAAAGCCCACATCCCACTGGACCTCACCAGCAATCAACGTGTGCCGAACTGGAGCCAGAACCCTATAGAGAGGGTTGATGCTGGCCGTCCAGGCCACTGCTCCAAGATTCTTTTTTTCATAGAGAATTGGAGATAACAAAAACATCAACTGCAACACCACCGGCACCAGTTGATAGAGATCCCGGAAATATGCTCCCAGCAGGCAAATCAGTAGTGGAAACCAATAAATAAAAAGAAACAAATTTAGCAGTGGAAGCCAGCCCCATAGAAGTAGATTCAATGCAAGATTGTGCTGAAAAATGCTGAGGGCTATCAGCACCATCAAAAATGATTGAAGAAAAGTTTGCAACTGAAATGCCCACTCTTCAAGAGTATAAAAAATCGGATGCAAATTTATATTGTGGAGGTGCTCTCTATTATTTTCAAACAGACTCGGAGCTCCGCCAACTGCAGCACTAATGCTATTCCAAACAACCAGTCCCAAGCCTAGATACACCACATACACAGTGAAGTCTTGCACCTTAAACACGGTGCCGTAGACCCCTGCCAAAACAGCAATTGAAAAAAGATTGGATAAACCCAACCAAAAACTTCCCAACGTTGTGCGGGCGAAACGAGCACGGGTTCTCGATGTAGCCGTAAACCACCACACACGACGACTACGCCAGGCATTCAATAACGTGCAGCGCACAGTCTCACGACCTGGACGACCACTGCCAGCCGAAAAAGACACGGTCATGAGCCCTGGCGCGCGTGGTAGTAACGGAGAGCCTGCTCAAGCGGAGCATCAAACATAATGCTTCCCTGACTGAACACCAGACCGCGCTGGCAAAACCGCTTCAGGAGTTCATCGGAATGGGAGGCTAATAACAATGTGCCAGCTGAGGCCAGAAAGGTTTCCAGGCGAGACTCAGCCTTCTCGTAAAAACTGCTGTCACCAGCACCTAACACTTCATCCATGGCCAAGCACTCATGCCGAGTGCCGGTCAGCACCGCAAAGATCAATCGAGCTGCCATCCCTTGGCTATAGGTCTTCAGGGGTAGATGCACAAAATCTCCAAGTCCTGAGAAGGCCACCACTTCGCGAGAGAACGCCTCGAAGCCGCGCAGGTTGCCGTTCATCATCAAATAATGAGCCTTGATCGCCTGATGACCACTGAGCTCAGGATCGGTAATAAAGCTCTTGTTGATCATCGGATGCACGTTCACAAACGCCTGAAACACTCCTGCTGAGTGTCTGTAAATCCCCGAAACAAGGCGCAAAAACGTGGATTTGCCAGCACCGTTATGGCCGATCAAAGCCACACGCTCCCCTTCACGGATGGTGCAGCTCACATTCTCCAAAGCCGTGATCACTGCTCCACCGCGACTGCGGTTCAGCCGTCCACCGGTGACGGAGCGGATCAAGGTTGCCTTCAGGCTTCGTGTTTCGGTCGTGACAACTGGAATATCAAGGCGCACATTCTCAAGGTGCAGGGCTACAGGGGGGTCTGGAGGAGCCTGAACTTGGGGCTTAAGGCTGTGGGCGCACGGATCCATGGCGAGCAGATTACCGCCGGTGCAAAGCCCTGAGATTGTTCAGCCAGACACGGCGGGCAAACAGCTCTTCATAGCGCTGACGGGCCTGACACCCCAAGCGCCGCAGCAACGCTGAATCTGCAGCAAGCCGTTGCAACACGGCGGGCAGGGCATCGGGGGTTTGGGGCCAGGTCAACCCGGGCAACTGACCCACCCAACCCATTCCAGAACGGCGGCGTTGAAACGCCAGTGCAGGAATGCCAGCTGCCATGGCTTCCAACTGCACGATGCCGAAGGCTTCATGGCTGCGATCGGACGGGAGCACCAGCACATCGGCTTCAGCCAACTGCGCAAGCTTGGCCTTCTCATCAAGGCGACCGCAGAACAGCACCAAGTGATCGGCCTCACTGGCGAAGAGATCCCGACTGAGGGTTTCAAACGCCCCTCGGCGCGGTCCATCACCCACCACCACCAGCCGCCATGGACGAGACAGGGTGGAGAGAGCCTTCATTAACCAGTCCAGCCGCTTGTAGCTGTCGAGGCGTCCGATGAACAGCACCTTCAGGGTTCGCTCGGACATCTCAAGACGCGCTGGCAGGGCAAGAGCACAAGACTCCTGCTCCTCACTGAGGCAGCACGAGAGCACGGCCACACGATCAGCCCTGCAACCGCAGCGCAGCAACTCCTCCCGTAACAGCGGCGATGTGGTCACCACTGCAGAAAGCCTCGACACGATGAGCAATGCCAGCTGCTGATAAAGGGCATTGATCAAGCCACTAAGGCCGACGTTTGTTTCCAGAAAGAAGTGCCAGTGCGCCGTCACCCGGCGCCGGGGCCGGAGCAGCCTGCACAGGGCCAAAACCAACAGCACCCCTGGAGACGGAAGGTGACCATGGAGGGGCTCCCTTGAGCACAGAAGCTGCCAAAGCGCTGGCGAAGGCAAGGGGAATCGAACCCGTGCCAGCGGCGGAGTGCAAGGTAGACGCCTCCTTGGATAGGTCACAGGCATGGCATCGACCTCGCCAGTACTGAAGCCCTGAGCATCAAAGCTCCACACCGTCCCACCCCAAACGGCAGCGAGTTCGTGCGCCACCCGCTCCACACCGCCGTAGCCAGGAGGCCATTCTCGAAGCAACTGCTCAGTCATCGAACGATCGAACGAGCGTGGCGTCAGCGCGTGAATCATTCACGGATGCATCCCTTCCTTAACGAGAACCCATGGCCTCGCACCAGGACCGATTCTCCAAATACCAGCGCACAGTGGCTTCCAACCCTTGGGCAAAACTGTGGCGAGGCTGCCAGCCCAACTCGCTGCGAATGCGACTGGCATCAATCGCGTAGCGGCGATCGTGTCCAGGTCGGTCCTTGACAAAGCTGATCAAACGATGATGGGGAGCCCCCTGAGGATGCCATTGATCCATCAGGGTGCAGATTGCTTCCACCACCTGACGGTTGTTGCGTTCACCATCACCTCCCACGCAGTAGCTCGCCCCCACACGACCCTTGGTTGCCGCCAACAGGATGGCTTCAACATGGTCATCCACGAAGAGCCAGTCGCGAACGTTGAGGCCATCGCCGTAGAGCGGGATCGGTTCCCCTGCTGCTGCCTTGAGGATCACGACAGGGATCAACTTTTCGGGGAACTGCCAGGGTCCGTAGTTGTTGCTGCAGTTGGTGAGCACCACAGGCAATCCATAGGTGTGATGCCAGGCCCGCACCAGATGATCACTGGCCGCTTTGCTTGCGGAATAGGGGCTTCGTGGGTCGTAGGCCGTGGTTTCGGAAAACTGACCCACCGGCCCTAAGGAACCGAACACCTCATCGGTGCTGATGTGATGGAAGCGAAAGCCATC
The DNA here is from genome assembly GCF_014279955.1 of Synechococcus sp. BMK-MC-1. Classification (NCBI taxonomy): domain Bacteria; kingdom Bacillati; phylum Cyanobacteriota; class Cyanophyceae; order Synechococcales; family Synechococcaceae; genus Synechococcus; species Synechococcus sp. BMK-MC-1. The sequence goes on along the minus strand of NZ_CP047939.1, from coordinate 95,985 downwards.
ACGTCGTTCCATCGGCAAGCCCTCCCAATGCATCCGCACCGCTTGCAGCAGCTGGAAGGTGCCATTCACATTGCTACTGATGAAGGCCTCCGGTCCTGAAATCGAACGGTCAACATGGCTTTCCGCAGCCAAGTGCAAAACGAGATCAGGATCGGCCTGTCGCACAGCCGCCGCAGTGGCCTCCCCATCTGCCAAGTCCACCTCCAGCAACGTGTGGCGATCGTCTCCGGAGGAGCCAAGCTCAGCTTGCAGGCGTTCAATGCTGGTGCAGTCACTGGCATAGCCAAGCTTGTCGAGGTTGAACACCTGAACATGGCTATGGCGTAGGAGATGGCGCACCATCGCACCACCGATGAAGCCAGCCCCTCCTGTCACCAGCACACGCTGAATGGACGGGGGTAAGGACGGTGTGGACTGAATGCTCATGACCAATCCCTCAGCGGCCACCGGCCTTGAGAACGGTTTTGATCGTACGGAACAGGATCACGAGGTCCAGCCAGGTACTGAAGTGCTTGAGGTAGTAGAGGTCGTACGACAACTTCAGGTCGGAATCTTCAATGCTGCTGGCGTAAGGGGCACAGACCTGGGCCCATCCACTTAATCCAGGGCGCATCCAGTGACGCTTGCGGTAATGGGGGATGTGATGCTCCAGCTCCAGTTCCAGCTCAGGACGCTCAGGACGCGGACCGATCAGGCTCATCTCACCGGACAACACATTGAGTAACTGAGGCAGTTCGTCGAGGCGTAGACGTCGCAACAGCTGACCCACCCTGGTGATGCGCTGGTCGCCGCGCTGGGTCCAGGTCGCCGGTGAGTCAATGGGTTGCACATGCATCGTGCGCAGCTTGAACAAACGGAAGGGCCGACCCAGCCAACCGCTGCGCTTCTGTACGTACAGCACTGGACCACGATCCTCCAGCCAAATCAACAACGCTGCGATCCCGATGAGTGGAGCCGTCAGCAGCAACAAACCACCGGCCACCAAGAGGTCTGCGACTCGCTTGAGCTGGGCCTGCACACTGAACGATGACGCCCAAGGCAACTCGTCGTAACTCAAACTCGTCTCCGGCAGGAATGCCGGCGGCAATCGTTCCTGCTGCTGCTCAAACAAACTCACAGGTGACACCAGCTGCACCTGGCGTGGGTCCTGGCTCTCCAAGGTTTCCAATAAGGACGCCAAGTGCGGGTCGTTTTCCAGTGGTGTTGGCAGTGCCACCAGCATGGGATGGGTGTTGTTGCGCAACGCCAACAGAAGCTGGTCAACACTCACCGGCTCCAGCCGCTCGCGCTGCGGCATGCGTTGCCAACTGATCAGCAACGCGTTTTGAACATCCCCGCCCGCCAGCAACAAAAGGCGAGGCTGATCGGCCATAAGCACGCCGCGGCGCAGGCCCACGCGCACCAGGAGCGACCAAACAAAGAGCAGACCCAACCACAGACTCTGCACCCTCCGATGCAAGAGCCAAACCTCCTCTCCAGGATTGATCAACCAACGGGCCATGGCGATCACCATCAATGTGACAACGCTGGTGAGTAGCAGTCTTTGCAGGAGCACCGGCAACGCCAACTGTCGCCAGCGCAGCACTGTGTAGCTGCCAAACAACCAACCAAGAAGCGGATAGAGCAAAAAACAGAACACCAGCCAGGCACCCTGGCCGTTGACGTTCAGGCCGCCCATTGGCACCAACCACGCATCAGGGCTCGCCACAATCAACAAAAGGATGAGCAGCTGCCCGAGCCAGTCGAGCAGGACTGCACGAAGGATGAGTGTGCGCGGATCACGCCCCCACATCAGCAATCACCATCCTTAAAGCTGCACGCCAATGACGGACTGGCACACCGAGCACCCTTCGGGTTGCACTGCAATCCAGCAGGGAGTAGGTCGGCCTACGGGCTGGTGTTGGGTACTCAGCCGTGGTGATCGGTTCCACGGACGCAGCGTGATCCAGCAATCCGGCCTCCACCGCCAGATCGCCGATGGCAACGGCAAAGTCATACCAACTGGCGACGCCCGCATCGCTCCAGTGAAGAACGCCGCTCACCCCTTGCTCCAGCACCGCCCAGCAAGCCGTCGCCAGGCTGGTGGTACTGGTGGGACAGCCAACCTGGTCGGCCACAACGCGCAGAGGCTCTCCACGCGCAGCTCGCTGGGCGTGGAGGCGCAGCATTGTGAGAAGAAAATTGCTCCCTACGGGGCCATACACCCAGCTGGTCCGAAGCACTGTGGCGCGGCTCTGGGTGATGGAGCCGAGAATTTGCGTCACCGCTTGCTCTCCAGCAGCCTTGGTTTCTCCATAGACGCCGACGGGGGCTGGCTTCTGCTCTGGCTGGTAAGGACAGCCTTGCGCGCCGTTGAAGACAAAATCAGTGCTGAGCTGAAGCAGACGTGAGGACGGGCAATGCTCAGCGATGGCTTCAGCCAGAGCTTGGGGGGCTCCGGCATTCACCGCATGCGCCAGTTCGGGCTCCGATTGCGCTCGATCGACTGCGGTGTAGGCACCAGCGTTGATCACCCAGTCGGGCCGATGGGTTGCGATCGCAGCGCGGCACGCTTGCGGATCAGCAAGGTCCAACGGATGAAGCCCTTGGCTGGGGTTTGCACAACGCGCTGTTGCGATGCACTCCAATGACTCGCCATTGATCTGAGCCGGCAGCGACGTGCGCAGAGCCTGGCCAAGCTGACCCTGAGACCCGGTGAGCAACACTTTCATTCCCACACCTCACCGGCTGCTTGGAGATGCTCCAAATCAGGTGCAGCAGCATCCTTGTCAGCGAGCAAGGGCTGTTTGACAGAGGCCTGGTCAAGGGGCCAGGCAATGGCGAGCGCTGGGTCATCCCAACGCAGTGAACGTTCACAGTCGCGGTTCCAGAACCCACTGGCCTTGTACTGCACTTCAGCGACAGCGGTCAGCGTGAGAAAGCCATGGGCAAAGCCCACCGGCACCCAGAGCTGCTGATGGTTCTCAGCGCTGAGCTCCACACCAACCCATTGCCCAAAGGTGGACGACGATCGGCGCAGATCCACGGCCACATCGAAAATGGCGCCGACGCTGCAGCGCACCAGCTTGCCCTGAGGTTCTGGAGGCAACTGATAGTGAAGACCCCGCAACACTCCACGGCTGGAGCGGGAATGGTTGTCTTGCCGAAAGGACAACGCCTGAGCATCTTGCGCTGACACACCGGCTTCGATCAGCTCCGTGTGAAAACGACGCTCATTCCAGCTTTCATAAAAAAACCCTCGGTCGTCGCTGAACACCCTTGGGGTGATCAGCAACGGACCTTCCAGAAACACGCCGGAAAGGGTCTGGAGGGATTCAGCCGACATGGACCTGCTCCAGGGGTTTCCCAGCCAAGTTGCGCTGTAAGAGCGCATGCTCGCCAGTGGGCTCTGCCAGCAGCTGCAACAGATAACTGCCGTAGCCGCTTTTCAGCAGGGGCTGGGCTAAGCACTCGAGTTGGCCATCATCAATCCAGCCTTGGCGCCAGGCCACCTCCTCAGGGCATCCAACCTTGAGCCCTTGGCGGTGCTCAAGGGTGCGGATGTAAGCACCGGCCTCATGCAGGGAATCAAACGTGCCGGTATCGAGCCAGGCCATGCCGCGGCCCATCAGTTCCACGGTGAGCTGCTGCTGCGCCAAATACATCTGATTGAGGCTGGTGATCTCCAGTTCTCCACGAGCCGAAGGCCGCACTTGGCGCGCTCGATCCACCACCGAGGAGTCATAGAAATAAAGCCCCGTCACGGCGTAGCGACTACGGGGTTGGGTCGGCTTCTCTTCAATGCTCAAGGCCCTGCCCGAAGCATCGAACTCCACCACGCCGTAACGCTCCGGATCGCGCACGGGATAGGCAAAGACGGTGCCCCCCTGATCCCGGCTGGCAGCCGCCTGCAACTGGGGGATCAGTTCATGGCCATGGAACAGGTTGTCCCCCAGGACCAGAGCCGCTGGCGCACCATTGAGAAAATCAGCACCGATCAGAAAGGCCTGAGCCAGCCCATCGGGGCTGGGCTGCACGGCATAGTCAATCGTCATCCCCCAGGCACTGCCGTCACCAAGCAGGCGTTGAAACGCAGCCTGGTCGTGGGGGGTGGTAATGATCAGCACCTCGCGAATCCCCGCCAGCATGAGCGTGCTGAGGGGGTAGTGAATCATGGGCTTGTCGTAAACCGGCATCAGCTGCTTGCTGACAGCCGAGGTCAGTGGTGCCAACCGCGTACCACTCCCTCCAGCCAAAATGATTCCTTTCGTCGTCATCAATGAGCTGAAGCCCTGCCAGGACCATTCCAGCACGGACGATTAGGACTCGAACACCCACCCCCTCCCATTTGGTTGATCCACCCTTCACAGTGCATCAACCAGAGCACCGGCCAGATCATGGGACGTACGAAGATCGCTGCATGACCCGCTACCGCCTGGTGGAACATGCCCCCGGAGCTCCGGGGCTGCGCTGGTTCGGCCTGGGACCAGACCTAAGGCCCACCCGCGGCCTGCTCAAGCTGCAGCGCCTGTTTCGCAAACACGCCTTCTGGGCGGAGAGCCGCAACCAACGCCAGCTCAAGCGCATGCTCGCAGGCAGCACCGTGGTGGTGAGCCTCTGGCGCGGCAAACGCCTGGTGGGTTTCGGGCGGGCCACAAGCGACGGCATCCACCGAGCCGTGCTCTGGGATGTGGTGGTGGCCGGCGATCTTCAGGGACGAGGCCTGGGCAGGCGGGTGGTGGAGGCCCTGCTCAGCGCCAAAACGATCCGCCCGGCGGAGCGCGTGTATCTGATGACCACCAACAGCGCCGGGTTCTACCAGCAACTGGGATTTCAAGAAGCCACACCCCAACAATTGCTGGTACGACGGCAGTGAATCAGATCAAGCGGATGAAGAGATTCGAACTCTCGACCCTCTCCTTGGCAAGGAGATGCTCTACCACTGAGCTACATCCGCAGGTCGGACGCTTGGGATGTGTCCCTTGCGACCTGGCAAGCATGCACTACGACGGTGCCCTGGGTCAATCCACTCGTTGCGAGCTGGGCAGCGCTTTCATCAATGACCCCATCTCCAGAGCCTGCAGGCCGTAACTCCAGCCCAGGTTGCTCTTGATCCCAGCCCGCTCCAGGGCCTGCTGCATCGTGTCGGTGGTGAGCACGCCAAAAATCACCGGCACGCCGGTGTCCCGTGCCACAGAGGCAATCCCTTTGCTGGCTTCAGCCACAACCACATCGAAGTGGGGCGTATCACCACGGATCACCGCGCCCAGGGTGATCACCACCTGATAACGCCCACTGCGGGCCAGCTGCTGGGCCACCACAGGCAATTCAAACGATCCCGGCACCCAGGCCACATCCAATTGCTCGCTGTCTGCGGCCGTATTCACACCATGCCTGCCAAGGCAATCCAAGCAGCCGCTGAGGAGCTTGCCGGTCACCAGATCGTTGAAACGGGCGATCACAACGGCGATGCGCAGGCCCTGCACATCGGTGAAACGCCCTTCAAAAGTGGCCATGGAGAGGCTGACGGCTCGTTCAATGCTCCCACTGAACGGGCCGCAACGTGATCACACCACGAAGAAGCTCATGCCCCAGTTCACCAGCACCAGGGCTACCCAGGCGATGCCGCCGAGAAGGATCAGGCGGTTGGAGCGGCCGCTGTCCTCATTGGAGGCGTACAGCACGGGAACGGCCACGATCAGGGCGAACGACATCACCACCAGCGCCAGAACGGTGAGTGTGTTGAGGATCTGCATGGGAATTCAGTCGACGCCTGGTCGGTCGTGGAGATTCTCCCACGACGATGCCGCTGCCGTTGGCCATCAATGCACCAACCTTCACAGCCTGTGGTGATGGGCACGGCAACGGGAGCCACCGACCATCGGTACGATCCCGAGCAAGCTTGGACCTTCAATGCCGCGCTCCGCTGCCCAATCCGAGGAGCAAACCCTCCAGGGCAGTCTGTTCGGGGCTCCAGAACCTGCTGAACCAGCCAAAGGCCGCACCAGCCAGCCCGCCAACCCTGAGCTGGAGGACCTCAGCGACGCCAGCCTCAGCGCCGATGCCGCGGCCCGGCCCCGCCAACGCCAGCCAAGCGAGCAGAGCACCAACCCAAGCGCTGACTCAACCGCAGAAGCTTGCGACAACGACACCAGCAGCGACGAACCTGCCTGGGCCCACCACAGCCAGTTGGATCCGGCCCAGCTCACGCCGATGCTTCGCCATTACGTGGAGCTCAAGGCCGAGCATCCCGAGCGGGTGCTGCTGTATCGCCTTGGCGATTTCTTCGAGTGCTTCTTTGAAGACGCCGTGGAGCTTTCCCGGGTGCTGGAGCTCACCCTCACCGGCAAGGAAGGGGGTAAGGCGATCGGCCGCGTGCCCATGGCCGGCATTCCCCATCACGCCGCCGAGCGCTACTGCGCCGAGCTGATCCGCCGCGGCTATTCGGTGGCGCTCTGCGACCAGCTGGAAACCACCCCCGCCAAGGGCGCTCTGCTCAAACGCGGCATCACCCGCGTGCTCACCCCCGGCACCGTGCTGGAGGAAGGCATGCTCAGCGCCCGCCGCAACAATTGGCTGGCCGCCGTGGTGGTGGAGCCCGCCACCAGCAAAACACCCCTGCGCTGGGGCCTGGCCAGCGCCGATGTGAGCACCGGTGATGTGCGCGTGATGGAACGCACGGGCAGCGATGGCCTACACCAACAGCTGGCCCAACTCGACGCTTCCGAACTGCTCTGGGCTGGCGATGGCGACAGCGGCGAAGCCGCGCGACCCGCCTGGTGCCCCGAGCGTCTGCGCCTCAGCCCCATGGCCCGCACGCCCTTCAGTGCGCCCCAGGCCGAGCAGACCCTCAAAACCCACTACCAGCTGGCCAGCCTCGATGGCCTCGGCCTGCCGGAACTGCCCCTGGCCCTGCGCGCCTTTGGTGGCTTGCTGCAATACGTGAACGACACCCAGCCCCTGGAGGAGGACGCCCGGGTTCCCCTAGATGTGCCGGCAATCGTGCACAGCGGCGAGGCCCTGGTGCTCGACGCCCAGACCCGCCGCAACCTGGAGCTCACCGCCACCCAGCGGGACGGCCAGCTGCAGGGGTCGTTGCTCTGGGCCATCGATCAAACCCTCACGGCCATGGGCGGCCGCTGTCTGCGCCGCTGGCTGGAAGCCCCGCTGATGGACCTCAGCGCCATCCAGCAACGCCAGGCCGTGGTGAGCCTGCTGGTGAGCGGTCGCCCCCTGCGCCAGGCCCTGCGCCGGCTGCTGCGGCCCATGGGCGATCTCGAACGCCTGGCAGGCCGAGCCGGTGCCGGCCATGCCGGTGCCCGCGATCTGGTGGCGATCGCCGATGGCCTCGAGCGCCTGCCCCAACTGGCCTCCCGCCTGCAAAGCAGCCTGGAACAGTGGCCGAGCGAGCTCACGGCCCTGCAGCAGCCCGAGCCCGCCCTGGCCGAGCTGGCCGCCAGCATCCGCCAGACCCTGATCGATGCCCCGCCGCTCTCCCTCAGCGAAGGCGGACTGATCCACGACGGCGTCGACCCCCTGCTCGATGGCCTGCGCAACCAGCTCGATGATCAGGACGCCTGGCTAGCGGAGCAGGAACGGCTGGAGCGCGAACGCAGCGGCAACAACAACCTGCGCCTGCAGTACCACCGCACCTTTGGCTACTTCCTGGCAGTGAGCAAAGCCAAGGCCAGCTCGGTGCCGGAACACTGGATCCGCCGCCAGACCCTGGCCAATGAAGAGCGCTTCATCACCCCTGAACTCAAGGAGCGGGAAGGGCGCATCTTCCAGTTGCGGGCCCGGGCCTGCCAGCGCGAATACGAGCTCTATTGCAGCCTGCGCGAGCAGGTGGGGGCGATGGCAGCGCCGATCCGCGCGGCAGCCCGAGGCATCGCCTGCCTCGATGCCCTCAGTGCCTTGGCAGACACCGCCGCCACCGGCGGTTGGTGCGCTCCGCTGCTCAGCGACAGCCGCCAGCTGGAGATCGTAGCCGGGCGCCATCCGGTGGTGGAGCAGCTGCTGGTGGAAACGTCCTTCACCCCCAACGACCTCAACCTGGGCAATGGCACCGATCTGATCGTGCTCACCGGCCCCAATGCCAGCGGCAAAAGCTGCTACCTGCGCCAGATCGGCCTGATCCAGCTGCTGGCCCAGATCGGCAGCTGGGTGCCGGCCACCTCAGCCCGCGTCGGCCTCGCCGATCGCATCTTCACCCGGGTGGGAGCTGTGGATGATCTCGCCGCCGGCCAATCCACCTTCATGGTGGAGATGGCGGAAACCGCCAACATCCTGCACCACGCCAGCGCGCGCTCCCTGGTGCTGCTTGATGAAATCGGCCGGGGCACCGCCACCTTCGATGGCCTCTCGATCGCCTGGGCGGTGAGTGAACATCTGGCCGGCGATCTCAAGGCCCGCACCGTGTTCGCCACCCACTACCACGAGCTCAACAACCTGGCCAGCGAACGCGCCAACGTGGCCAACTTCCAGGTGATGGTGGAGGAAACCGGCGCCGATCTGGTGTTCCTGCATCAGGTGCAATGCGGAGGCGCCAGCCGCAGCTACGGCATCGAAGCCGCCCGCCTCGCTGGCGTGCCCACACCCGTGGTGCAACGGGCCCGGCAGGTGCTCGATCAGCTGGCAGCCTGAGCCGCCCGCAGCAGGGCATTCACGGCGGCAGCCACCAAGCCGGCACCGCCGCGGGTGCCCTCCAGGCGGATCTGGGCCAGGCCACTGGCGGCCAGGCGTCGCTTGCTCTCCGGCACCCCCACAAACCCCACCGGCATGCCGATCAGCACAGATGGGGCATCGGCTCCGGCCTGCACCTGATCAAGCAGCTGCTCCAACGCGGTGGGGGCACTGCCCACCAGCACCAGCGGCAAGGCGCTCCCGCTCGAGCGGGCCGCTGCGCTGAGCTCCGGCCAGGCCCTCTGCATCGCCGCTGCCGAGCGGGTGGAGCCCTGGGGCGAGAGCGCCGGAGCCCAGTCGAGCAGGCAGCGCACCTCGCTACCCAGGGTGCGGGCCGCCATCGGTGCCACCGCCGCCGCGGCCATGGCCGTGTCCGTGAGAATCACGGCTCCACCGGTGAGCGCTTGCACAGCGCGGGCGCAGGCGCCCTCGCTGAACTGCAGCAGGGGCCTGAGGCCGGGATCACCGCTGCTGTGCACCAGGCGCTCCAGCACCTGCTGCTCCAAAGGGCCTAAACCCGTCTCCCCGAGCAGAGCCCGAATGCGCCGGATGCTTTCCGTGAAGATCGGGTGATCAGCCATGGGGGCGCTCCTCGAACAGGCCTTTGCCACACAGGGCAGACTTCAGCATCCTCTGATGCGCTGCCGCCATGCCGATCCAGTTGCTGTGGGGCGATGATTCCGCGGCGCTGGAGCGGGCCATTCAGGCCGTGATCGACAGCGCGCTCGATCCGGCCTGGGCGAGCGTGAATCTGAGCCGACTGGATGGCAGCGACAGCGGGCAGGCCCGGCAAGCCCTGGAAGAAGCGCGCACGCCCCCATTCGGCAGCGGAGCGCGGGTGGTGCTGCTGCAGCGCTCACCCTTCTGCAACGGCTGCCCCAGTGAGCTGGCCGATCGCTTTGAAGCCTCCATCGACACCATTCCCGACAGCACCGAGCTGCTGCTCTGCAACCCCAACAAACCCGATGGCCGGCTGCGCACCACCAAGGCCCTGCAGAAACGGGTGAAGGCAGGCCAGGCCAAAGAGCTGAGCTTCAAGCTGCCGGCGGTGTGGGACGGCGCCGGACAGCGCCAGTTGGTGGAGCGCACCGCCCGCGAGCTCAAACTGAGCCTGGAGCCCAAGGCGGTGGACGCCCTGATCGATGCCATCGGCAGCGACAGCGCCCGGTTGAGCATGGAACTGCAGAAACTGGCCCTGCATGCCGAAAGCACGGGCAGCCCCCACATCAGTGCCACGGCGGTGCAGAGCCTGATCGATGGGCTCAGCAGCAATGCCCTGCAGGTGGGCGATGCCCTGCTCGCCGGCGACCCCGGAGAAGCGATCGCCCTGCTCGATGCCCTGCTCGATGGCGGCGAACCGGCCCTACGCATCGTGGCCACCCTCACCGGACAGATCCGCGGCTGGCTCTGGGTGCTGCTGCTCGAGCAGCAGGGGGAACGGGATGTGGCCGTGATCGCCAAGGCTGCCGGCATCGGCAACCCCAAACGCATCTACGTGATGCGCAAACAACTGCAGGGCCGCAGCCCGGAGCGCTGCCTCAACCTGCTCGGCCGGCTGCTGGATGTGGAAGCAGCGCTCAAACGCGGTGCCCAGCCCGGCGATGCCTTCCGTGACGGCCTGCTGGGATAAACCGGCCAGCCAACCGCCACGGTGAGACAATCGCCTGCGACATGAGGCGGCGTGGATGGCCCTGCTGGTGCAGAAGTTCGGCGGCACCTCCGTTGGCAGCGTGGAGCGCATTCAGGCGGTGGCCCGGCGCATCGCCGCCTGCAAGGAGGACGGCAACGACCTGGTGATCGTGGTGTCGGCCATGGGCCACACCACCGATGAACTCACCGCCAAGGCCCGCGCCATCAGCAGCAACCCGCCCCAGCGGGAAATGGACATGCTGCTGGCCACCGGCGAGCAGGTGTCCATCGCCCTGCTCTCGATGGCCCTGCATGCCCTGGGCGTGCCAGCGATCTCGATGACCGGGGCCCAGGTGGGCATCGTCACCGAATCAGCCCACGGCCGCGCCCGCATCCTCGATGTGCGCACCGACCGTTTGCGCAGCCTCCTGGCGGAAGGGCAGGTGGTGGTGGTAGCCGGCTTCCAGGGCACCAGCCAGAGCAGCGGTGGCACCGCTGAGATCACCACCCTGGGCCGTGGGGGCTCGGACACCTCAGCGGTGGCCCTGGCCGCAGCCCTCGGCGCCGATGCCTGCGAGATCTACACCGATGTGCCCGGCGTGCTCACCACCGACCCGCGCAAGGTGGCCGATGCCCAGCTGATGCCGGAGGTGAGCTGCGATGAAATGCTCGAGCTCGCCAGCCTCGGCGCCGCCGTGCTCCATCCCCGCGCTGTGGAGATCGCCCGCAACTACGGCGTCACCATGGTGGTGCGCTCCAGCTGGAGCGAAGACGCCGGCACCACGCTCACCAGCCGCAGTGCCCGGCCCATCGGCCGCGATGGTCTGGAGCTGGGCCGGCCCGTCGATGGCGCCGAACTGGTGGAAGGGCAGGCGGTGCTGGCGCTCTCGCACGTGTCGGATCAACCGGGGGTAGCAGCCCAGCTGTTTGAAAGCCTCTCCGCCGGTGGGGTGAATGTGGATCTGATCATCCAGTCCACCCACGAGGGCAACAGCAACGACATCACCTTCACCGTGGCCGAATCCGAGCTGGAGAAGGCCCGCGGCATCTGCGCCGACCAACTGCAGACCCTGGGCGGTGAGCTGGTGGCGGAAGCCGGCATGAGCAAGCTCAGCATCAGCGGCGCCGGGATCATGGGCCGTCCCGGCATCGCCGCCGGCCTGTTCCAGACCCTCTCGCGGGTGGGCATCAACCTGCGCCTGATCGCCACCAGCGAAGTGAAGGTGAGCTGCGTGGTGGAGGCGTCCGCCGGTGCCAAGGCCCTGCAGGCCACCCAGGACGCTTTTGAGCTCGAGAGCGATTTGATCAGCCTCAACCCCCTGCCCAGCGGCGAAGGCGATCCGGAAGTGCGCGGGATTGCCCTCGACAGGGATCAGGCCCAGGTGAGCGTGCGCCACGTGCCCGACAAACCCGGCACCGCCGGTGCCCTCTGCAACGCCCTGGCCGATGCGGGCATCAGCCTCGATGGCATCGTGCAGTCGGAGCGGCAGCATGGCGACGGCAGCCGCGACATCAGCTTCACACTCAAGCGCGACGACCGTGCCGCCGCCGATCGCGCCCTCTCCCACCTGCTGGCCCAATGGCCCGGCGCCCTTCTCGAGGATGGACCCGCCATTGCCCGCGTCAGCGCCGTGGGGGCGGGCATGCCAGCAACGGCCGGCACCGCTGGGCGCATGTTCCGCTACCTGGCGGACGCCGGCGTGAACATCGAGATGATTGCCACCAGCGAAATCCGCACCAGCTGTGTGGTGGCCGAAAGCGATGGCATTGCTGCGCTTCAAGCCGTGCACACCGGGTTCGAGCTGGGCGGCAGCACCCGCCATCAGGCCCAGGGAACGGAATCGCCTTTGGAGGGCTGATCCCCCAGCTGGTTGGGTTAAACCTTGCCCACCAGCTTTTGGCGCAGCTGCTTGATGCGGTCGCGCAGGTTGGCCGCTTCCTCGAAATCGAGCTTCTTGGCTGCCTCCTTCATCTTCAGCTCCAGCTGATCGATCAGCTCCGGCAAGGCATCCAGAGCCATGCCATCGGCATCATCGTCGAGGGCCTCCACCGCTTTGCTGGCCACCTGCACCAGATCGGCATCGGGGCCCTCCGTTTTGAGTTTGCGGCTCAGTTCCAGGAAACTCAGGATCGAGTTGCTGGCTTTCTTGCCCGCCGCCGTCGGCACAATGCCGTGCTTCTCGTTGTAGGCCTGCTGGATCGTGCGTCGGCGCTCGGTTTCGCTGATCGCCTTGGCCATTGAATCGGTCATGTTGTCGGCATAGAGCAGCGCCACCCCCTCCACATGGCGAGCCGCCCGACCGATGGTTTGAATCAGGGAACGCTCAGCGCGCAGGAAACCTTCCTTATCGGCATCGAGAATCGCCACCAGGCTCACTTCCGGTAGGTCCAGACCCTCTCGCAGCAGGTTCACCCCCACCAGCACGTCGTATTCACCAAGGCGCAGGTCCTGAATGATCTCGATGCGCTCGATCGAATGAATCTCTGAGTGCAGATAGCGCACCCGCACCTCGTTCTCCGCCAGATAATCGGTGAGGTCTTCCGCCATCCGCTTGGTGAGGGTGGTCACCAGCACCCGCTGCTGCTTGCTGGCCCGATCGCGGATCTCCCCCAGCAGATCATCCACCTGTCCCGTCGTCGGCCGCACCTCCACGATCGGATCGAGCACCCCCGTGGGGCGGATCACCTGCTGGGCCACCTCGTCGCCACTTACCTCCAGCTCCCAGTTCCCCGGTGTGGCGCTCACAAACACGGTCTGATGGGCCTTCTCCCAGAACTCCTCCCCCTTCAAGGGCCGGTTGTCGGCCGCACTGGGCAAGCGGAAGCCATGGTCGATCAGCACCTTCTTGCGCGCCTGGTCGCCGTTGTACATCGCCTGCAGCTGGGAGCAGGTGACGTGGCTTTCATCCACGATCAGCAGCCAATCCTTGGGGAAGTAATCGATCAGGCATTCCGGCGCTGAGCCTGGCTCGCGCCCGGCCAGATGACGGGCGTAGTTCTCCACGCCGTTGCAGTAACCCACCTGGCCCAGCATCTCCAGGTCGTACTTGGTGCGCTGCTCCAGCCGCTGGGCCTCCAGCAACTTGCCTTCGGTGTTCAAACAATCCAGCCGTTCAGTGAGCTCCGAGCGGATCGCCTGCACCGCCGTGTCCAGGCGGTCTTTGGGGGTCACGAAGTGTTTGGCCGGATAAATGTTGATCGTCTCAAGGCTCTGCAGGATCTCGCCAGTGGTGGGGTCCACATAGCGGATCGCTTCCACCTCATCGCCGAACAGCTCCACACGCACCAGCCGGTCTTCATAGGCGGGGCCGATCTCCAGCACATCCCCCTTCATGCGGAAGCGTCCGCGGGCAATCTCGGTGTCGTTGCGGCTGTACTGGTTGTTCACCAACTCGCGCAGCTGGCCGCGGATGTTCAGCGTCTCCCCCACCTCGAATTTCACCGCCGCCTTGAGGTATTCACTGGGAATACCCAGGCCGTAGATGCAGCTGATTGAGGCCACCACGATCACATCGCGCCGCTCAAACAACGACCGCGTCGCCGAGTGGCGCAGCATGTCGATCTCTTCGTTGATCGACGCCGTTTTGGCGATGTAGGTGTCGCTAACCGGAACGTAAGCCTCCGGCTGGTAGTAGTCGTAATAGGAGATGAAATATTCAACGGCGTTGTTCGGGAAAAACTCCCGCAACTCATTGCAGAGCTGGGCCGCCAGGGTTTTGTTATGCGCCAACACCAACGCCGGCCGCCCTGTCTGGGCGATCACGTTGGCCATCGTGAAAGTTTTGCCCGTGCCCGTGGCGCCCAGCAGGGTTTGATAACGCTCCCCGTCATTCACCCCTGCCACCAGCTGCTTGATCGCCGTCGGCTGATCACCCTTGGGGCTGTAGGGAGCGGTGAGATCGAAGGCGGGCATGGGTCGAAGGCCGGCAGCCGGTGGTTCAGGTTACGGGGGATGACCCCTGGGAAAGCACGACAACACGCATGGCCCGTGCTCCACGGCAGTTGCGCCACAATGACGCCATGGCCAACCTCACCCTGGCGATCGACGACGACCTGCTTCAGCAAGCACGCGAAGTGGCGTTGCGCGACAAGACATCCGTCAACGCTGTTGTGCGCGAGTTTCTCCACCGCTACGTCGACCGCCGGGGCCGTCGTCTGGAGGCCCTGAACCGCTTGGAAGCCCTGGCCTCCGGCCTCGATTGCGCCAGCAGTGAATCCTGGAGCAGGGAATCGCTGCATGAACAGTCCTGATGCGCGTTTTCATCGATACCAACCTCTGGGCTTATCGACTGGACGGACGCGAACCCGAAAAACAGGCGCGCATGCAACGGTGGCTGCCTGATGTGGTCGGCCGGGATGACGTGGTGATCAGCACACAGGTGTTGATCGAACTGCGATCAGTTGCGACGCGCAAGTTACGGCCCGCCCTTAGCGCTGCTCAGATCCGCGCCCTGCTGGAAGCGATGACTGGGTTTGACGTGGTGACGACCGACACGGCCATGATTCTGGATGCCCACGAGCTGGCCGCACGGGAACAACTCAGTTGGTTTGATGCCCTGATCGCCGAAGCCGCCATTCGCAGCCACTGCTCCGTGCTCTTTTCCGAAGATTTCGGTCATGAGCGGATGCTGGATGGGGTGAAGGTGCTGAACCCTTGGCGCCTTTGACCCCACCCGGGATCGGTACGATCCCGCTAGTGCCCGCACCGGACGCGCCCCCATGCCAAGGTCCGCTGCCCAGCCCCCGGAACAGGCCCTGCAGGGCAATCTGTTCGGCGCTCCTGAACCCGCCGCGGACCCACAGCCGCAACGCAGCCGCTCCGACCAGGATGCCGCTGCAACGGCAGACCTCAGCGACGCCAGCCTGAGCGCTGATGCCCGCCAACGGCCACGCCAACGCCGCGAGCAGGAGGCGTAGGCGACACCGGCGAGCGACCACAGCCATGAAGCCGGTGACGACACGCATGACGATGGCAGCGACGCGCCGGCCTGGGCCCATCACAGCCAGGTGGATCCGCTGCAGCTGACGCCGATGCTGCGCCACTACGTGGAGCTGAAGGCAGCCCATCCCGAGCGGGTGCTGCTTTACCGGCTGGGGGATTTCTTCGAGTGTTTCTTCGAGGATGCGATCGAGCTCTCGCGCGTGCTGGAACTCACCCTCACGGGCAAAGAAGGCGGCAAGGCGATCGGCCGGGTGCCGATGGCCGGCATTCCCCATCACGCCGCAGAGCGCTACTGCGCCGATCTGATCCGTCGCGGCTACTCCGTCGCCCTCTGCGATCAGCTCGAAACCACCCCCACCAAAGGAGCCCTGCTCAAACGCGACATCACCCGTGTGCTCACCCCGGGCACGGTGCTGGAGGAGGGCATGCTCCGCGCCCGGCGCAACAACTGGCTGGCCGCGGTAGTGGTGGAGGCCGCCAAGGGAACGCAACCGTTCCGCTGGGGCCTGGCCCATGCCGATGTGAGCACCGGCGATGTGCAGGTGATCGAGCAGACAGGCAGTGCCGGCCTGCATCAGCAGCTGAGCCAGCTAGAGGCGGCAGAACTGGTCTGGGCGGCGCCACCCGAGGAATCGGCAGTGCCAGCCTGGTGCCCGCAGGGGCTGCGGTTGACGCCGATGGCGACCACGCCGTTCAGCCGTCCGGAAGCGGAAGCCACCCTCCAGCAGCATTACGGCCTGGCGAACCTCGACGGCCTCGGGCTGGCCGATCAGCCCCTGGCCCTGCGCGCCATCGGAGGCCTGTTGCGCTACCTGCGCGACACCCAGCCCCTGGAGGACGACCTGAACGTGCCCTTGGAGGTGCCGCAGATTGTCCATAGCGGCGATACCCTCATTATCGACGCCCAGACGCGCCGCAACCTGGAACTCACCAGCACCCAGCGGGATGGACAGTTGCAGGGATCCTTGCTCTGGGCGATCGATCGCACCCTCACCGCGATGGGTGGTCGCTGTCTGCGGCGCTGGCTTGAGGCGCCACTGATGGATCGCCGTCAGATCGAGCAGCGGCAGGCGCCGGTGCCGGCCATGCCGGAGCCCGTGATCTGGTGGCGATCGCCGATGGACTCGAGCGGCTGCCCCAGCTGGCCGGGCGCCTCAACGCTGGCCTCGACGATCGTCACCCCGACTGGCTGCAGGCTCTCTGCACACCGGATCCGGCCTTGGCGGAGCTGGCGCAAGCGGTGCGCCATGCCCTGATCGACACGCCGCCCTTATCGCTGAGTGAAGGCGGCCTCATCCACGATGGCGTTGATCCGCTGCTGGATGGCCTGCGCAACCAGCTCGACGATCAGGATGCCTGGCTGGCCGAGCAGGAACGACTGGAACGGCAGACCAGCGGCAACGCCAACCTGCGCCTGCAGTATCACCGCACCTTCGGCTATTTCCTGGCGGTGAGCAAAGCGAAGGCGGCCTCAGTGCCGGACCACTGGATCCGACGCCAGACCCTCGCCAATGAAGAGCGCTTCATCACCCCTGAGCTGAAACAACGGGAAGGCACGATCTTTCAGCTGCGGGCCCGCGCCTGCCAGCGGGAATACGAACTGTTCTGCCAGCTGCGCGAACAGGTGGGCGCCATGGCCGCTCCGATCCGTCAGGCCGCCCGCGCTGTGGCCGCCTTGGATGCAGTGTGTGGTCTGGCGGAGGTGGCCGCCACCAGCGCCTGGTGCGCGCCCACGATCAGCGACGGCCGCGAACTGCAGATCACAGCCGGACGGCACCCGGTGGTGGAGCAACTGCTGGTGGAACGCAGCTTCACCGCCAACGATGTGCACCTGGGCCAGGGCACCGATCTGGTGGTGCTCACCGGTCCGAATGCCAGCGGCAAGAGCTGTTACCTGCGCCAGATCGGCCTGATCCAACTGCTCGCCCAGATCGGCAGCTGGGTGCCGGCCAATCCACCTTCATGGTGGAAATGGCGGAAACCGCCAACATCCTCCATCACGCCACCGATCGCTCCCTGGTGCTGCTCGATGAGATCGGCCGTGGCACTGCCACCTTTGATGGCCTCTCCATCGCCTGGGCCGTGAGCGAACACCTGGCCGGCGACCTGCAGGCCCGCACCGTGTTCGCGACGCACTATCACGAGCTCAACAACCTGGCGGCAGAGCGCCCGAATGTGGCCAACTTCCAGGTGCTGGTGGAGGAAACCGGCGATGACCTGCTGTTTCTGCATCGCGTGCAGGCCGGCGTTCCCGCCCCGGTGGTGCAGCGGGCCCGCCAGGTGCTCGATCAGCTGGCGGCGTAATCCATCAACGCCGCCCTGGTGGCGTCCACATCCACAAGCCCCAGGGCACGGAGCACGAAAGCACTGATCACGCTGTAGACCACCGCCCCGAGGATGGCGCTGAACAGGCCGTGCTTGAGACGAAAGCCGTTGATCAACCAGGCCGCGATCGCGAACAACACGATCGTGATCAACCAGTTGAACAGGAACGACACCGGCGAAATCAGCCCTCCCAGAGACGTGATCGCCCAGGCCGGTCCGAGCACAAGCTTGAGGGGCCAGATCAACAGCGTGCCGAGCAGGCCGATCAGGACCGCCGCCCAGAGGGCCGTGCCGAAGTTGGCCATCTCCACCCCCAGGGGCAACGCCGCCACGAGCAGCAACACCAACGCACGGATCGGCCACTGCAGCAACCAGCCGAGGGTGTTCATGGCGTGCAGCGCGATGCTCCCAGAACGCTAGAGACACCGCGCCGAACTGACCAGCTCGATCAGACCCGCAGGGTGAGGGCGCTGCCGAGCGCCTCGCGCAGACCGCGCACCACCGCCACCATCGCCAGCTCATCGTTGAGGCGATTCACGGCCGACCCCACACCCACACCGGCAGCCCCGGCGGCGATCGCCATCGGCACCGTCACGGCCGAGAGGCCGGATGCACACAGCACAGGGGTCGAAAGACCGGCCTGGTGCAACGCGGTGCTGATGCTGTGGGCGGCCGCCAGGGTGGGTGCCGCCTTTTCGATCAGGCCGAGGCTGCCGGCGCTGAAGGGCTTGGCACTGGTGCCGCCTTCGGTTTGGATCAGATCAGCGCCAGCCGCCACCAGATCCACCGCCAGCTGCTCCTGCTGATCCATCGGCAGGGTGTGGGGCACCGTCACGCTCAGCACCACCTCGGGCAGCAGGGCGCGGGTGCGGCGGGTGAGCTCCAGCACCTCAGCCGCTCCAAAGATCCGGCCCTGGGGGTAGAAGGCATCGAAATTGCCGATCTCCACCATCGCCGCACCAGCCGCCACGGCTGCCACAAATTGCTCGGGCTCCACCGACGACACACACACGGGCACTCCACCGGAGTCGCGCATCGCCAGGGCCACCAGCTCCGGATCACAGGCCACATCAATCAGATCGGCGCCACCGCGTCCGGCGGCGCGGGCCACCCGGGCCACGGAGGCCGCATCGAAATTCATCAGGCCGGCGATCACCTTCAGAGCCGAGCGCTGCGCGAGGCGCTCACGCAGGGCAGCGGGCAGGGAGCTGAGGCGCGTCATGATTCGAGTTCGGATCAGTCGATTCTCCCACCGCACCCTCGCCGCGTCCCATGGGCTGGACCGCCTGGCACGACCGCCTGCATCGGCGCCTGCTGCGCCAACCGCACTGGTTGCCGCAGGGCGGTCGGCTGCTGCTGGCCCTCTCGGGCGGACAGGACTCCATGGCCCTGCTGGCGCTGGGGCTGGCCTACGCCCAGTGGCGCTGGCTGGAGTGCCCCGCGCGGCACCTGCTCCGCAATCGCCTGGGTCAGGGAACGGGCCCCAGGCGCCTCGTCCTCCGTTCGCTGAGGCCAGAGACCCTCCCGGACACGCCGGTTGCCGATGACGGCGTGTGCAAACGGTGACCCTGGCATCGGCCCTGCCGCCGTGACCTTGACGCCGGTGCTCCGTTTCAATACCCGCGCCAGCGCCACGATGGTAGACAGCTGAGCAAGTCACACCCATGACTTGACCGGTTCGCCACTGTGACTAGTATTCGACCACGGAATGTGTGTGGGCTGCTGCACACGCCGACCAAACTCACCTGACCTTTCTTTCCAAGATCTGGAGACCGTTAATGGCACCTGCCACTCCTTTTGATGTCCAAGGGCTGAACATCGCCTATTTCGGTCGGCCCGCGGACCCCAACTCCCTCACCGCCTGGGGGGATGCTGGCTTTAGTCCAGAACAGATCGTCCTCGAATTTGTCAAAACCTCCGAGTACCAAGACGCAGTCGCACCGTTTATTCTCGAAGACGCGGTCGACTTTACGGGACTTATTGATCTCTACTACACCCGCCTAGTCGGCCGCAACGCTACCATCTCTGAGATTAGCGGCTGGACCGAGGCCATTCTCTCCGGTGACGTCAATTTCGACTACCTCGGCATCACTATCGCCAACGCAGTATTGAACCTGCCCGATGGCACCGACATCAAGGACACACTGCAGGCCAAGCTGAATTCAGCCAATATCTTCTCGCTTGAACTCGCCGCAGATCCGGATGCCAATGCCGCCTACAGCGGTGCTGAAGCTGCTGAGATTGGCGTGTCCTTCCTCAACACTGTCACGTCTCCACCCGCCGCCACCCCGGCCGACGCGGCATCATTCATTGCCCAGCTGACGGCGGAAACTCTTACTCTCACTCCTGGCATCGACACGCTGTCCGGTGACTCCGGCAACACCACCTTCGAGGCCCCTGCCGAGGCGACCGCCTTCCTGCCGATCCAGACACTCAACAACGGTGACCAACTCAACGGCGGCGGCGGGCGCAACACCTTGAATGCTCAGTTGGTGGATGTGTTCACCACTCCGACCTCCCTGGCCAACATTCAGGAGGTGAACCTGAGCGGCGCCGGTAGCCTGGTTCCTCTGCTAATTCCGGCGACCCTCAATGTCATCAATGCGAATGCCATCGACACGATCGGCTTCCGCTCCCCCACCAACCTGTTCGGTGGCCTTCAGGTCATCAACCTGACGACAGCTCTCACCACGGTCAACATCGCCGACGACTTCCTGGGTACAAACCTTGGGATTCAGTTCGTTGGAGCGGCCCTGGATGGTGAGGATGACATCCTCGATGTCAACCTCACGAATGCCCAGGAGAGCATTCTCGACCTCGACACGACGGCTGGGTTCTACGAAACCGTCAATGTCAACAGCGGCGGCTTCAATCCGAATACGTTCACTCTTGAGACCAACGAAGGTCCGGACAGCATCTTCGTCACCGGCAACACCGATCTTGATATCGACGGCGCAGGTGATGCCCTCGACTTTGACAGACTGCGCCTTTTCGACGCCCAGGCGCTGAACGCCAATCTCGATGCCGACTTCACCGGCGGAGATGCCAACGGCGCGATGGTGAATTTCTTGGGCGCCCAGGGCAACACCAGCTTCTTTATCGACGCTACCAGCGCCGACGCCGATCTGATGATCACCACCTTCGGCGGCGATGACGACCTTGACGTCAACGACTTCAGCGGCAACATCACCGCTGATCTCGGCGAGGGTACCAATAATGTCGACATTGCCAACGTAGCAACCGGCAGTCTCGCTGGAGACGTATCTCTCACGACCGGAGATGATAACGACACCTTTGCCTTCACGGACGTTGAGGGCAACGTCACCGTTGTCGCCAGCAACGGCACCAATACCTCTACGTTCCGCCTCATCGGCGGAAATGTCACGGCCTCTGGTGGCGATGGGCTCGACACCTTCACCTTCTTCTCTAACGTCCCCAATGGCGAGGTCGCCTTTGGCGAGGATGACAGCGTTGATGGTGGCGACGGTGATGAGGATCGCCTCCGCATCGAGACGGGCGGCAACACGAATCGCGACCTGTTGGTACCTAATGTGGGTCCCAACATCGTCGGCGTGGAGATCATCGAGCACTTTGGCGATGTCACTGGCAACAGTGATCTGAACGTTGACATGAGCCGTTCTGGCTCCGCCTTCATTCTCGAGCTCAGAGGCACCTACAGCGATGATGTCGATGTCACGGGACTCGACTTCGAGTCCGGCGATGTGGTGCGGCTGTTCTCCGACATCGACGATGATCTCGATCTCTCCAATGCTCCCCTCTCGGTGGGTGGTTTCCGGCTCGAGATGAACGGCGTCACGATTGGTGATGATCTGGACGTGGGCACGGGTACCGCTGATGTGGTGCGCATTCTCTCCACCGGATTGCAGAGCAACATTATTGACGAAGCCAACGACATCGATGCCCGAATCGAGGTCAGGGGTGATGCCAACATCAACATCGGCTCTACTTCCGGTATCATCGTCCAAGACGAATACAACCTCGATGGAGGCCTGATCGACGCCCGTGGTCTGAATGCACGGCTGAGGACGTTCCTCGGCACTGGCGAGCAGACAGTGAATGATTCACTTGGCGCTGACCAAATCTGGTCGATTAGAGACGGCTCTGGCGACAACGACACCATTAACCTCTCCGAGGGTGACGATGTCGTCGGCTTTGACGGTACCAATGCCTCGGGCCAGATCGCCAATCAGGACCTCATCACCGGCTTCGTGATCAACGAAGATACGGCAGCCCTGAAAGTGGGTAATGGTTTTACTCACATCAACCTGGAGCAGACCAACAATGCGGCTGTTAGCAACGGAGAAGCCACCAACATCCGCGACGTTGTCTCCGGCGACACTGACGATCTCTCAGGTAGTACGTTCAACTTCCTGAAGTTCACCACGGCAGCCGATTCCACTACAGTCAATGGACTCTTCGACGCGGCTATCGGGGCAGGGTCTCTGGACGTTGTCCGTGGCGCCGATCTTCTCGGTGCTGCCTATGACACGGGTGACCAAGCCATGGTTCTCTTCCGTATCGATAATGGAAATACCACAATTACTTCTTCTGATGATGCCGAAGGCATTTCCACCATCAAAATGTCCTACGACGACTTCCTCGCCTTCGAGGACATTGCCTTTGTGGACAGTTACTTAACCACCATCTGATCTTTTGGCGTCCCGCTGATCCTCGGGTCAGCTGATCACTGGGGAGGGGTTAATTCCCTCCCCTTTTTTATTGACTTCTTCCATGCCGCAGTTCGTTCCCCTCCGCCGTTCCCACCACGCCGAGTGCAGCTGGTCCCGCTCCTCGGGCTATGGCTTTGTCGCCAGGGA
Source organism: Synechococcus sp. BMK-MC-1 (assembly GCF_014279955.1). Classification (NCBI taxonomy): domain Bacteria; kingdom Bacillati; phylum Cyanobacteriota; class Cyanophyceae; order Synechococcales; family Synechococcaceae; genus Synechococcus; species Synechococcus sp. BMK-MC-1. The sequence continues at coordinate 73,590 of NZ_CP047939.1, read as the reverse complement.
GATGCTGGCCCCGATCCTCAGCCTGGAACTCCCCCAGGCGGTGCTGCACTTGCCCCTGGCCTTCGTGCCCGTCGAGAGCGGCTTTCAGCTGGTGGCGGTCCTGGCCCTGCGTGAGAGTGAGAATCTCTTCGTGGTGGCCGATGGCAGCTGGCTTGCGGGCGCCCACATCCCCGCCGCTTTCCGCGCCTATCCCTTTGCCCTCAGCCAGCTGCCTGAAGCGGACCAGGCGCTGCTCAGCGTGGATGAGGGGAGCCCGCTGATCCACGGCGATGACGGCGGCGAACCGTTCTTCGACGCCGAAGGCCAGCTGGCTCCCGCCGTGGCCGACATCCTGAAATTCCTGGAAGCCTGCGAGCGCAGCCGGCGCGCCACCCAGCGCGCCGTGCAGGCCCTCGATGCGGCAGGAGTGATCGTGCCCTGGCCGATCAACCTGCGCAGCGGCGAGAAGCAGGGGGCGATGCAGGGTCTGTTCCGCATCGATGAAAACCTCCTCAACGGCCTCTCCCCCGAAGCCTTCGAAAGCCTGCGCCAGGCCGGTGCTCTGCCTCTTGCCTACTGCCAGCTGCTCTCCGCCCAGCACCTGGAGCGCCTGGGCCAGCTCGCCTCCGCCCGCGCAGGGCAACCCGAGCCTGCGCCTCTATCAACGTCGAAGGCCTGAACTGAGCCGGGAGGGGGAATTCCGGCCCCAGAGGTCACGCTGTGCCGGTTGTCTTCTGCACGAGTACAAAATACTGTCCTCCGGCTGGAAGCCACCGCATGGAGCGTTCAAAGCGACGCAGCCACCTCAAGGCTCCCGGGAAAAGCAGTGTGTACCCACTGTTGGTTACCCGAATACCTGTGATCTCCCGTGGAATCCTGATCAGTTCTGAGCGACGCAGCAGAACGGCGTCCTCATCCACGGGACGTACTCACCAGATGCTGCGTGACAGGGTTGAGTGGATTGTGCTCGAAGATCAGCAGATGCCCTCGGTGAACAGACGCAGCCTTGAACCTAGAAGCGGCATGATGCCGCGAAGACAGAGCGAGTGCTCTTCATAGCGAAGCAATTCATGCAGAGCACGACGAGACATAAGCTGAAACCCTGCATGACTCAACTGCAGCTGTCAATCCGGCGATTAGTGCTGACTGGTGTCCGTTGTTGCGTGAAAGCCGCAGGCCGCTGACGCGCAGACTGCGATTTGCCCAGCTCTCGATGACACTGACGTGACCCCCTTCATCAGTCCAGTGCTTATGAGAGTGGGTGGTCGTGATCATGCTGCAGCTCTTTGTTGAGCTGCCTCCAGGGGCGTACGCCCCTGGAGGGCCGAATGAGGCCTGAGGGTACTTAGTCATCCCTTGGCCAGCGGTTGGCCAAGCCCTGGGCTTCCGTCACCGTGGCGAACAACTCGGTATTCAGGAATTCATCCCTGAACCGGCTGTTGAACGACTCGGAAAAGCCGTTCTGCCACGGTGATCCTGGTTTGATGTAGGCGGTGCTGGTGCCGCTGCTCTCGCACCATTTCCTGAGAGCGTGGGCGATGAACTCAGGGCCATTGTCGCTGCGGATGTACTTCGGTGCCGGATAGAGGCTGGTGAGCTCCTCCAGCACCGCCACAACATCCTTGGCTGCCCGGTGTCAACTACGTAGGCGGCCGCTTTGCATCAATCATATGTTACCCATTGTGATTGATGCCTGGTAACACTGGTTTCTCGTCTTGTCCTTTGCTTGCTTCCACCGGGTAGGGAGCTTCCAGGGCTTGCTCCATCTCCTTCTGGATCTCCTGCAGTCGGTAACCACGCAGACGCCGTGGCAGGGTGCGCAGGTGGCATTCGCCATAGCGCTCTGGGTTGTGGGCGATCAACCGCTCCATCAAGGTTTTGGCCCTGATCAAAGGCTCGGCTTGTAGCCACTGTTCGATCAAGGCCACATCCGGTTCAAAGGGATCAGGTCTGGTGCGCTTGCCGCTGCGGGGCTTGGACTTACGGCGTTTCGGTTGACTGCTGTGCCACAGGGTCTGCAGGCCGCCCAGGAAGACCTCCAGGGATCTGTTCTCGGCTGCCAGATCACGTTCTACCTGGGCCGATGGTTCACCAGAGGCCTGTTCACCGCTGGCTATCACGGCCAGCTGTCCCTGGCAACGGCGGATGGTGTTGCCGCTTGATCCGGGCGCCTTGGCGTTCGCTGGTTTTGAGCTTGAACGAGGGCTGAAACAGGTTGGTGAACAGCCGCAAGGCGCCATAGAGCTCGCTCATCACTTGCGCCGCCTCAAGACCCTCCAGCCGCTGGTACCCCACGACACGGCGGACGAGCATCCCGTTCTTTTGCTCCACCCAGGCCTGGTCGTTGCTCTGGTAGGCGCGCGAACGGGTCAGCACGATCTGATGGCCTGGGCGATCACACCAGGCCTCCATCAGGCTGTTCATAAACACTTGACAGGGCAGAGCGGCGCGAAGCTTCGCTGTTGTGCCGGGGTCAGTGCCTGCCAGCGCTCGAGATGCACCAGCGATGCATTCGGGCTGAGAACGGATCCGTCCGGCAGGCGGAAGCCACCGGAACTGTCGAAGAGCTTGAACGGCAGAGAGCTGGCTCGCAGGGCCAGGCCCAGAAGCACGACCAGCGTGCTGTTGCGTGCGCTGGTCTCGCTGCCGGCGAGCGTCATGGTGATCAGGTGGCCATCGGTGGAGAGTTCCAGAACGGCATCTGGATTGGCCTCACACACCAGCTCAAACTGCTCTGGGCTCAACCGCAGCTGCTGAGCTAGCTGCTCAGGCCACTGCAGGGGGTCCAGGCATGGGGCATCGGGTGCTGTTGCAACCACCAGAGGACCTCAGGCTCACCGTGTATTCAGGTCAAGAGCGGCGTCACGAGGACGCTCGACGTAGGATGCGTTGATGTTGGTGCATCACGGCATCATGCGGACAACGCTCGATATCGACGATGACGTGCTCAGGGCTGCCAAAGAGCTTGCCCAACGGGAGCGGGTGTCCGCTGGGCAGGTGGTGTCGCGTTTGCTCAGGCAGGCGATGACCGCATCGGGATCGCCAGCGTCTGTTGCACCTGAGGGCGTGGCGGGATTCCGGCCCTTCAGCAGTTCAAACCCGCAGGTTGTGACGAATGAGCAGGTGAATGCCATTCGTGATCGGGAAGGGCTTTGATGCGCGCTCTGTTGGATATCAACGTTCTTATTGCGCTGTTGGATGCCGACCATCTGATGCATGCCGCCGCGCAACGCTGGTTGGCCCGAGAACTCGACGCCGGCTGGGCGAGCTGTCCGGTCACACAGAACGGCGTGTTGCGGATCCTGTCCCAGCCCGCCTACCCGAATCAAAGGCCCGTGGCTGAGGTGGCTGAACGGTTGGCCGAAGCCTGCAGCCATCCCAGTCATCGCTTCTGGAGCGGTGGGGTCAGCTTGATCAGCCCTGCCAGTGCGAATTGGCGTCAGCTGCTCGGGCATCGCCAGGTCACGGATGCCTATCTGCTCGCCGTTGCTGTGGCGGAGGGAGGGCGCTTTGTCAGCTTTGATCAGCGCATCTCAGTGGATCTGGTGCCACAAGCCCGGCCTGAGCAGCTTGTGGTAATCAAGTCTGAATAGCCTCGGCTGGCGTTGAGCCTGGAGGCTGATGGTCTCCGCTTGATTCCTCAGGATCCACACAAAACCCGATCCGCCCGTGCCTTGATCGGTTGTGCTGGGTACCAGGGGCCTCGTCAGAGCTTGGAGCAGATGGATCCGGCCCTGTTTGCGCAGCCATGACCCTGCCTGTGGCCCTCGACACCAAAGTGTTGGTAGTGGGTGCTGCGTGGGGCCTATAAATTGCCGCGTGAGGGGGTGATCACGGCCTTTGAGGGGCTCCTCGCCATCCGTCACCTCCATCTCGCCCGCAGCGAGGGCTGCGGAGCCATGCTGAGTTTTGACCAGAAACTGGCCCAGATGGCAGGACAGCTGAACCTTCAGCCCAGAGCGGCAAGAGCTGTTACCTGCGCCAGATCGGCCTGATCCAACTGCTCGCCCAGATCGGCAGCTGGGTGCCGGCCGATTCAGCGACGGTGGGCATCACCGATCTCCACCATCACCGCACCAGCCGTCACCGCAGCCGGGAACTGCTCGGGCTCCACCGACGACACACACGGGCACTCCACCGGAGTCGCGCATCGCCAGGGCCACCAGCTCCGGATCACAGGCCACATCAATCAGATCGGCGCCGCCCTGCCCCGCGGCACGGGCCACCCGGGCCACGGAGGCGGCATCGAAGTTCATCAGGCCGGCGATCACCTTCAGAGCCGAGCGCTGGTCCAGGCTGCGGCGAAGAGCGGCAGGCAGCAGTGAGAGGCGGGTCATCCAGCTGAATGATCAGATCCAAGCACTCTCCCACCGCGTGTGCGGGCAGGATCAGGGGGCCACTCCACCCGCCCGATGACCGCCAGCGAGCCCTGGCTGCACTGGCACGACCGGCTGCATCGCCAGCTGCTGCAGACCCCCACCCTGTTGCCCCAGTGCACCACCCTGCTGCTGGCGCTGTCGGGCGGGCAGGACTCCATGGCCCTGCTGGGGCTGCTGCGCGATCTGCAAAAGCACCACCACTGGACCCTGCAGCTCTGGCATGGCGACCACGGCTGGCATCCCGGCTCAGCCGCCGTTGCTGATGCACTGGCCCAGTGGTGTGACCAGCAAGCTTTGCCGCTGCGGGTGAGCCGCAGCACGGCTGCAATCACCGGCAGTGAAGCCGCAGCACGCGCCTGGCGTTACAGCGAACTCAGCCAAACCGCCCAGCAACTGAACGAAGCCGGCGCAGCGGGCGCCTGCACGGTGCTCACCGCCCACACCGCCAGCGACCGGGCCGAAACCCTGCTGATGCAACTGAGCCGCGGCACGGATCTGGCAGGCCTGGGCAGCCTGCGGCAAAGCCGGCCGTTGCAGGCGAAAAGCAGCCATGGCCCCCGGCTGGTTCGGCCCCTGCTCGATTTCACCCGCGATGAAACAGCGGCGATCTGCCAAGACCTGCAGCTGCCGGTCTGGCACGACCCCAGCAACAGCGATCTACGCATCGAACGCAACCGCATCCGCCAGGAGGTGCTGCCCGTGCTCGAGTCTCTTCATGCCGGTTGCAGCCGGCGCATGGCCTGGCTCAGCGAACGCATCTCCCAGGCGCACGACAGCCAAAACGCGCTGGTGGATCTGAGCCTGCGGAGCCTCCAGAGCGCCGGCAACGGGCTGCAACGGCCTCCCTTGCAGGCTCTGGCTGCTGATCCCAGACGCATCCTGCTGCAACGCTGGCTGCAGCAGCAGGGTGTCCAGCCCCTGAACGCCCGCCAGCTGGTGGAGCTCAGCCGTGCCATCGGCCCCCAGCAACCGCCTGGGGAACGCCACCTGGCCGGAGGCCAGCGCTTCCACTGGTGCCGGAACTGGGTACAACTAGACCACAGGGGCTGAACAGCGTGGACGGCGACTTTCAGACGCGTTATGTGGCGGCCGAGCAGGCCTACGGAGCCGGTGATTTTCAAACGGCCCAGGCCATCACCAGTGCCCTGCTGGCCGAGCTGGATCCGCTGCCGGACGCCACAGAGGAACGCCATGCAGCGCTGGCCTGGCAGGCCTTCGTGGCCCTGCTTGCAGGCCACATCCATCTCTATGGCCTGCAGCAACCGGATCAGGCCCACGGCCTCTACAGCCTGGTGCTCAGCAGCCATCCGCCCGACACGCTGCGTCAGCTGGCGGAACAGGGACTGGAGCGCCTGGCTGAACAGAACTCCACACCCACCGTTTCAACAGCGCAGCCGGAGCCAGCACCAACTCAGGCCTCGTTGATCAGCGACCCGTTCCTGGCCGCTTCTTCATCGGAGGCAACGCAGGCAGGGATCCCGCAGGCACAGACCACGGCCACACCCTGGCTCGACCGGACTCCGGAGCCAGTCAACAAACCAGAGCCTGTGGTTGAAAAAGACCCACTGCCAGACCCGGCAACCATCCAGGACGAGGCAATCGCTGAAGAGCCATTTGCTGAAGCTCCAGAGCCCAACGTTCCAGAAGCCAACAGCAGCCCCCCCGTAGCGGAGGGGCTGCTGCAGAAGCTGAAAGCCGGACGCCTGCGCGTGGATCTCTGAGATCAGGCCGCAGCTGAACGGCGGCGGCGGGTGCGGCCAGCGGGCATCTCCTGATCAACGGCAGGAGCCGAAGGGGCCGCTGCTGCAGCTGCTGGCGTTGGAGCAGGAGCGGGCGCGGGAACAGCAGCAGCAGGTGCGGATGCAGGTGCCGGAGATGCAGCAGCGGGCTTGGCCACCCGGTTGGGGGCGGCATCGCGGTAGCGGCCACCACCGCCATTGCGGCCACCACCATGGCGACCGCCGCGGCCGCGGGGAGCCGGACGGTTGTCGGGCTCAGCATCGGCCCGACCCTTGTACACCGGAGTGCCAGCCGGTGCCGGCTGCACCAGGCAAAGAATCAGGGGCTCCACCTGCAGTTCGCGGCGCATGCGGCGGCTGAGACCCACCTCCACTTCACGCTGCACGCCCATCCAATCCACCTCAGGCGCCTTGCCGCCGGTGTTGCGGGTGAGCTGCTTCCAGCGGTTCTCCAGCACCCAGTTGATTTCACGCTCGGTCCAAAGCGACATCTTGCGGGCATCGGCGGTGGTCACCACACCGCGCAGATTCACCCGGGGGGGCGCCACCATCGCCCCATCGGTGCTGATCGCCGCCAGGATCGTGACGATGCCGTCTTCAGCGAGCTGCTGACGCTCCTTCAGCACCCGGGCGTCGACGATGCCATTGCGCGACTGGTCGAGAAGCTCGATGCCAGCCTTCACTGGATCGCCCTTGCGCAGGGAGTCGGCGGTGAGTTCCACCACATCGCCGTTGTCGATGATCAGGGTGTTGTCTTCCGGCACACCCATGGAGTGCCCGGTGCGGGCATGGCGCACCAGCATGCGGTGCTCCCCGTGCACGGGCACGAAGAACTTGGGACGGGTGAGCGCCAGCATCAGCTTCTGGTCTTCCTGGAAGCCGTGGCCGGACACGTGAATGCCCTCGCCTTTGCCGTACACCACCTTGGCGCCCAGCATCATCAAGCGGTCGATGGTGTTCACCACCGAGATCGTGTTTCCGGGAATAGGGCTGGCCGAGAAAATGATCGTGTCGGAGCTCTTCACCTTCACCTGGGGGTGATCACCGCGGGAAATCCGGCTGAGAGCAGCGAGAGGCTCGCCCTGGCTGCCGGTCATCAGCAGCAGGGTTTCCCGGTCGGGCACATCGTTGATCTGTTTGATCGGCACAAACAGCTCATCGGGGGCCCGCATGTAGCCCAGCTCGCGGGCCTTGGCGATCACATTCAGCATCGAGCGGCCGAGCAGACCCACCTTGCGGCCGTTCTTGAGCGCGAGCTCAAGAATCATCGAAACCCGGTGAATCGAACTGGCGAAGGTGGTCACGATCACCCGGCCCTCGGCATCGGCCATGTGGCGATCGAGGTTGGCGAACACGGAGCGTTCCGGAGGGCAGAAGCCGGGAACTTCCGCATTGGTGGAATCGCTGAACAAACAGAGCACCCCCTGATCACCGTGGTGAGCCAGGCGTGCCAGGTCGAAGTGCTCGCCATCCACCGGGGTGTGATCGAACTTGAAGTCACCCGTGAAGATGATCGTGCCCACCGGGGTGCTGATCGCCAGCGAGAAGCTGTCGGCCATGGAGTGGGTGTTGCGGATGAACTCCACGGAGAAGTGCTGGCCCACTTTCACCACATCGCGCGGGCCCACGGTCTGCAGAGTGGTGCGGTCGGTGACCCCCGCCTCGTCCATTTTTCCGGTGAGCATCGACAGCGCCAGGCGCGGGCCGTAGATCACCGGGATGTTGAAGTGCTTGAGGTGGTGCGCGATGCCACCGATGTGGTCTTCGTGACCGTGGGTCACGATCATGCCGCGGATGCGCTTCTGGTTCTCGCGCAGAAAGCTTGTGTCCGGCAGCACCACGTTCACGCCGTGCATGCCGTCGCTGGGGAAAGCGAGGCCGGCATCCACCAGCATCAGGTCATCGCCGTACTCGAACACGCAGGTGTTCTTGCCGATCTCATGCAGACCCCCAAGCGGAATCACGCGAAGGCAGGGTTGCTTCGTATTGGCAGTCGTGGAGGCGGTCATCACGTCAGTTCAGAGGTAAGAAAATCAATGGAGATGGCGCATGCAGCGCTGTCAGCAGCCGTGGCGTCAGGTTGGACGCAGGGCATCGAGGGTGTCGGAAAGGGCAGCGCGCATCGCGGGATCCAAGGGAAGAAGGGGAGAACGGGGAGAGCCCACCGGCCAGCCGCTCAGCTCGAGCGCTGCTTTCACTGGAATGGGATTGGTGGTGGCGAACAGGGCCTTGAACAAAGGGATCAGTTGTTCGTGATGGCCGAGCGCCACAGCAGGCTGCCCGCTGAGATAGGCCTCCACCATGGCGCGCATCCGGCGGCCCACCAGATGACTGGCCACACTCACCACACCCACGGCGCCCACCGACAACATGGGCAACACCAGGCCATCGTCACCGCTGTAGATCGCCAGCTTGGCTCCACAGGCCAAACGCAGAGCCGTGACTTCCTCGGTGGTGCCGCTGGCGGCCTTGAAACTGACGATGTTGCTGCAGTCCATCAGGCGCGCCACGGTGGCGGGCTCCATGGAGCACCCCGTTCGGCCAGGAATGTTGTAAAGCATCAGCGGTAGCTCTGGTGCCGCTTCGGCGATGGCGCGGAAATGCGCCTCCAAACCCTCCTGGGGAGGCTTGTTGTAATAAGGAATCACGACCAGAGCACCATCGGCACCCGCTGCTGCAGCTTCACGGGTGGCCTTCACCGCTTCCTGGGTGCAGTTGCTGCCCGTACCGGCGAGCACCGGCACCCCGGGGCCAACGGCTTGACGCACGGCTTCCAGCAGCTGGGACTGTTCATCCCAGCTGAGGGTGGGAGACTCACCGGTGGTGCCGCACACCACCAAACCATCGGATCCCTCATCCACCAGATGGCGGGCCAGCCGACCGGCCAGGGCGAGATCCACAGCACCCTCCGCATCGAAGGGGGTGACCATGGCCGTGAGCAAACGGCCAAAGGGGGTGGGGGACAGTTCTGCAGCAGGGCTCATAACGATTCAGGCAGGGAGCAGCAGTTCGGCGATCTGGATGGCGTTGAGAGCAGCCCCCTTGCGGATCTGATCACCACAAAGCCAAAACTCGAGAGCTTTGGGCTCACTGATGTCTTCGCGCACCCGGCCCACCATCACAGGGTCGCGGCCGGCCACATCCGTCGGCATCGGAAAACGGCTGGAGGCGGGGTCGTCCATCAGCTGCACCCCCGGCGCTGCAGCCAGCAGCTCGCGCGCTTCCGCAACGGGGAGAGGGGCATCGAACTCCACATTCACGGCTTCCGAATGGGCTCGCAGCACCGGCACACGTACGCAGGTGGCCGTGAAGCGCAGATCCGGCAGTCCCATGATCTTGCGGGTTTCGTTCACCATCTTCATCTCCTCCTCGCAATAGCGGTTCGCCTGCAGCGGCGAATTGTGAAGAAACAGGTTGAAAGCCAGGGAATGAGGAAGCACCGCAGGGGTCGGTGTGGTCCCGGCGAGCACTTCGTGAGAATGGGTTTTCAGTTCTTCCATGGCCTGAGCCCCCGCACCACTGGCCGACTGATACGTGCTCACCACCACCCGGCGCAGCGCCCGTCGTGTCGCCAAGGGCGCCAGGGCCAACGTGAGCAGGATCGTGGTGCAGTTGGGATTGGCGATCACACCGCGATGCTGGATCGCCGCTTCCGGGTTCACTTCCGGCACCACCAGGGGGACGTCGTCATCCATGCGGAAGGCGCTGGAGTTGTCCACCATCACCGCTCCAGCGGCCACGATCGCTTCGCGCCATTGCCGCGAGACCGAGCCCCCGGCGGAAGCCAGCACCAGATCCACACCCGCGAACGCCGACTCGCTCACCTCCTGCACCGTCAGGTCCAGACCATTCCAGGAACAACGGGTTCCAGCAGAACGGGCTGACGCCAGCAGGCGCAGCTCCTTCACAGGGAAATGACGCTCCTGCAGCAACTGCAGCAGTTCCTGCCCCACAGCACCGCTCGCACCAAGGATGGCCACCGTGAGTGGTCGATTCGGCAGTGAGGCGGCAGTGGACAAGCGGACGCGACTCGAAACAATGAATGCCAGCAGTTCTGCGCTGGAGGATTCAGCACCGCGAGACGCGGGCCTGCAGCTGTTGCTGATCGTTTCGTCAGCTTACGCGGCAGAGCACGGTCGGGCACTTAATTAAGGTATTGGGCTGCTTGTACCTGCGACCCGCCAATGAGTGCCGCCAGCCTGAAGGTCACCACCACCTCCCGCCCCGGCAGCCGCCTGGCCGTGGAGGTGGCCGTTCCAGCGGAGCGGAGTCAGGCCAGCTACGAGGAGGCGATCACTCGCCTCAGCCGCAGCGTGAACCTGCCCGGCTTCCGCAAGGGGAAAGTGCCCCGCACGGTGCTGGTGCAGCAGCTCGGCGCCCTGCGCATCCGGGCCACCGCGCTGGAATCGCTGGTGGAAAGCGTCTGGCGTGATGCTCTGGCCCAGGAAACGATTGAAGCCCTGGGGCAACCGGAACTGAGCGGAAGTTTCGAAGAGCTCCTCGACACCTTCAAACCCGGTGAGGCCCTCACCGTGACAATGGAAACCGATGTGGCGCCATCCCCGACGCTCAAGAGCACCAAGGGGCTGAAGGCGGAAGCGGAAACCGTGGCCTTCGACGCCGCCAAGGTGGACGAGATGCTGGAGCAGTCCCGCCGGCAGCTGGCCACGGTGGTGCCTGTGGAAGGGCGCAAGGCTGAACAAGGTGACATCGCCGTGGTGGGCTTCAAGGGCACCTACAGCGATGACGGCAGCGACATCGAAGGCGGCAGTGCCGACTCCATGGATGTGGATCTCGAGCACGGCCGCATGATCCCTGGCTTCGTGGAAGGCGTGGTGGGCATGGCCGTAGGCGACAGCAAAACCGTGGACTGCACCTTCCCCGACGACTACCCCAAAGAAGATGCCCGCGGCCGCAAGGCCAGCTTCGCCATCGAGCTCAAGGACCTCAAGACCCGCGAACTGCCGGAACTGGACGACGCCTTTGCCAAGCAGGCCAGCGAACAGGAGACCCTGGCAGAGCTGCGCAGCGACCTGGAGCAGCGCCTGAAAGATGACGCCGAACGCCGCTCCCGCAGCAACCGGCACGACGCCCTGCTCGCGGCCCTGGTGGAGCAGCTGGAGGTGGAACTGCCCGAAAGCCTGATTCAGCAGGAAGTGCGCAACCTGGTGGAGCAGACCGCTGGCCAGTTCGCCCAGCAGGGCATGGATGTGCAGTCCCTGTTCACCCCCGAACTGGTGCGCAATCTGATGGAGTCATCCCGGCCTGAAGCCGAGGAACGCCTGCGCCGCAGCCTCGCTCTCACCGCCCTGGCTGAAAGCGAGAAGCTCAGCGTGGATGACGCCGATCTGAACGCCAAGCTCAAGGAGGTGAAGGGCCAGCTCTCCGGCGAACGGGACATCGACCCCGAACGCCTGCGTCAGGCCGTACTCGACGATCTGCTGCAGGAGAAACTGCTGGGCTGGCTGGAGGAGAACAGCACGGTGACCGAAAAGGCTCCGGAGGCCGAATCAGACGCCGCCAAGGCCAGCAAGCCAGCAGCAGCCAAGAAGGGCGCCAGCAAAGCCAAAACGGCCAAGGCCGACACTGAAAGCGCCGAATCCTGATCGGCGCCCATAGATTGCAATCCAAGAACAGCCCGCCAGTCGCCGCGTGATCGACGCCCGTACCCCCCATCCGATTCAGAACCGCTGGCGGGGCATTCAGCCCCTGTCGGTTCATCCCCAGGCGGCACCCGGTGTGCTGCCCACCGTGGTGGAGCAGTCCGGCCGCGGAGACCGCGCCTTCGACATTTACTCACGCCTGTTGCGCGAGCGCATCATCTTCCTCGGCACCGGCGTCGATGATGCCGTGGCGGATGCCCTAGTGGCACAGATGCTCTTCCTCGAGGCCGAGGATCCTGAAAAAGACATTCAGGTGTACATCAACTCCCCGGGCGGGTCGGTGACAGCTGGCCTGGCGATCTACGACACCATGCAGCAGGTGGCTCCCGATGTGGTGACCATCTGCTATGGACTGGCCGCCTCCATGGGCGCATTCCTGCTCTCCGGCGGCACCAAGGGCAAACGCTTAGCGTTGCCCAACGCCCGGATCATGATTCACCAACCCATGGGGGGAGCCCAGGGTCAGGCCGTGGATATCGAAATCCAGGCCAAGGAAATCCTGTTCCTCAAGGAAACCCTCAACGGCCTGATGGCTGAGCACACGGGGCAACCGCTCGACAAAATCGCTGAAGACACGGATCGCGACAACTTCATGTCGCCGGCTGAAGCCGTCGACTACGGACTGATCGATCGCGTGGTGGACAGTTTCGGAAACGGAGAAATCGTTACGGGGGGCTGACATTGCCCCGTTCCACCGCGATGCTGAGTCTTCCGAGCGATGACCCATCGAACGGGTTCCCTGTCCTGACTGATCTGCCAAGCGCCCGATGGCCAAATTCGACGCCCATCTGAAGTGCTCGTTCTGCGGAAAGTCCCAGGAGCAGGTGCGCAAACTGATCGCCGGCCCCGGCGTTTACATCTGCGATGAGTGCATCGATCTCTGCAACGAGATCCTGGATGAAGAACTGATTGAGTCCCAAGGCGGAAGCCGGCAGGGCGCTGAGCCCTCCCGCAAAGCGGGTACAGCGCAGGCACGCAAGAGCACGAAGCCCGCACCCACCCTGGCCTCGATTCCCAAGCCACAAGACATCAAGGCGTTCCTTGACCAGCAGGTGGTGGGTCAGGAAGCCGCCAAAAAAGTGATGTCGGTTGCCGTTTACAACCACTACAAACGCCTGGCCTGGCAGGGTGATGGCAAGGGTGAAACCGAAGAAACAGCTACCCGACTGCACAAGTCGAACATCCTGCTGATCGGGCCCACCGGCTGCGGCAAAACACTCCTGGCTCAGACGCTGGCAGAGATGCTGGATGTGCCCTTCGCTGTGGCAGACGCCACCACGCTCACCGAAGCGGGCTACGTGGGCGAAGACGTGGAAAACATCCTGCTGCGCCTGCTGCAGAAGGCCGACATGGATGTGGATCTGGCCCAGCGAGGCATCATTTACATCGATGAGATCGACAAGATCGCCCGCAAGAGCGAAAACCCATCGATCACCCGGGATGTGTCGGGAGAAGGGGTGCAGCAGGCCCTGCTCAAGATGCTGGAAGGCACCGTGGCCAACGTGCCTCCCCAGGGAGGACGCAAACATCCCTATCAGGACTGCATCCAGATCGACACCAGCCAGATCCTGTTCATCTGCGGCGGCGCCTTTGTTGGCCTCGATGATGTGGTGCAGAAGCGCATGGGCCGCAACGCCATCGGCTTCATGCCCACCGACGGTCGCGGTCGCGGCAAGGCCACCCGCGACCTTCAAGCTGCCCAGGTGCTGCGCCATCTCGAGCCGGATGATCTCGTGCGCTACGGCCTGATCCCCGAGTTCATCGGACGCATGCCCGTGAGTGCCGTGCTCGAACCCCTCGATGAGCACGCCCTCGAATCCATCCTCACCGAACCGCGGGACGCCCTGGTTAAACAGTTCCGCACCCTGTTGAGCATGGACAACGTGCAGCTGGAGTTCGAACCGAGCGCGATCGAAGCCATTGCCCAGGAGGCCCACCGCCGCAAGACGGGCGCCCGGGCCCTGCGCGGGATCGTGGAAGAGCTGATGCTCGATCTCATGTACGAGCTGCCCTCCCGCAAAGACGCGTCGTCGTTCACCATCACCCGCGCGATGGTGGAGGAGCACACCGGCGGCAAGGTGCTGCCCCTCCCGGGAAGCGAGCGGCAGCAGGAATCGGCCTGAGGCCATGGCCGCTGCCGACCACCTGCGGGTGCCCCGCCAGCACGGACTGTTTCTGCATCACGGCATCGATCTGGGCGACGGCAGCGTCGCCCACTACCTGGAAGGGCGCGAGATTCTGCGCAGTCCTCTGGCCGAATTCAGCCGCGGCCAGGAGGTGAGCGTGGTCAGTCACGACCAGGCCTCGCCGGCTGGCGTCACGTTGCGCCGGGCCATGAGCCGCATCGGCGAGCAGAACTACAACCTGCTGTTCAACAACTGCGAGCATTTCGCCAACTGGTGCAAAACCGGCCGACACCGCAGCGGACAGGTGGAGGACTGGCTGCACACCGGCAGCCTCGGCGCTCTTGCCCTCGGCCAGCTGATGCCCGCCGCTGTGCTCACCGGCCTGGGCCTGCTGCTGCGCAAAGGGCTGATTGACGAGGCCTCGAAGGAACGGGCCCGGCAGGGACTGGTGCAACTGCAACGCCTGCGTCAGACCCTGCTGGAGAAGCTGGAGTCCACCCTTGGGCAGGCGGAGATCTGGCTGAAGGGCATGCCAGGCCAGGGTGCGGATGAGCGCATGGATCGCCGCGGACGCCAGCTGCTCCTCACCGGCCGCACCATCGCCGACGAACTGGCCGCTGTGGAAGACCTGGAAACCAGGATCAGAACACTCCTGGAGAGCGACCCTGAAAGCTAGGTAGCCTCAGCGTCTCGCCGGCTGTGCATGAGTCAGGCTTACCAGCCACTGCATCACAAATACAGGCCCCAGCGTCTCGATCAACTGGTGGGGCAGGAGGCGATTGCCGCGACCCTTGGCCACGCCCTGCGCTCGGGCCGCATCGCCCCGGCCTACTTGTTCAGTGGCCCCAGGGGCACCGGCAAAACCTCGAGCGCCCGCATCCTGGCCCGCTCCCTCAATTGCCTCAACAGTGAGGGGCCCACCCCGGAACCCTGCGGCCACTGCGAGCTCTGCACAACGATTGCCGCCGGCACGGCCCTCGATGTGATCGAGATCGATGCGGCCTCCAACACCGGCGTGGACAACATCCGCGATCTGATCGAACGCTCCCGCTTTGCCCCGGTGCAGGCGCGCTGGAAGGTGTACGTGGTGGATGAATGCCACATGCTCTCCACCGCTGCCTTCAACGCCCTTCTCAAAACCCTCGAGGAGCCGCCACCGCAGGTGGTGTTTGTGCTCGCCACCACCGACCCGCAACGGGTGCTGCCCACGATCCTCAGCCGCTGCCAGCGCTTCGACTTCCGGCGCATCCCCCTGGAGGCGCTGGAGCGGCATCTCACCTGGATTGCAGAGCAGGAAACCATCCCGATCCAACCCGAAGCCCTGCATGTGGTGGCGCAACGGGCCCAGGGGGGCCTGCGTGATGCGGAAAGCCTGCTGGACCAGCTCAGCCTGCTGCCCGGACCGATTCAGGCCGAAGCGGTGTGGGATCTGCTCGGTGCCGTGCCCGAACAGGAGCTGCTGGCGCTGGTAGCAGCGATGCGCAGTGGTGAACCGGTGGCCCTGCTGGAAGCCACCCGCACCCTGCTGGACCGTGGTCGCGATGCTGGCTCTGTGCTGCAGGGCCTGGCGGGAATCCTGCGTGATCTCGTGCTGATGGCTGCGGCTCCAGACCGGCCGGAACTCACCAGCGTGTCGCCCCAATTCCGCGACCAGCTGCCCGAGCTGGCCAAAGCGATTGGCCGCAGCCGCCTGTTGCAGTGGCAATCCCAGCTGCGTGGCAGCGAGCAACAACTGCGCCAGAGCGTGCAACCGCGGCTGTGGCTGGAGGTGCTGCTGCTGGGATTGCTCGCAGAGCCCACAGCCCCCCAGACTCCCGTCCAAGCAGCCAGTCAGCCCCCCCGTCCAGTCAGCCAGTCAGCCCCCGCCACCGCGGCGCCAATCCAGGCACCACCGGTTCCGGCTGTGGCAACCGCTGCTCAACCCCCACAGGCCCCACCAGCCCAGGCCCCCCCGCCAGCTCCCGTCAGCCTCCCCGACACCAGTCCCCCGACCGCTGAACCTGCAGCAGCAGCGAACCCGTCGCCTCCCCAGGATCTCGGAGAGCTCTGGCAGCAGATCCTGGCTGGCCTGGAACTGCCATCCACGCGCATGTTGCTGTCGCAGCAGGCCGAACTGGTGCGCCTCGACAACCACCGCGCCGTGGTGCAAGTGGCCGGCAACTGGATGGGCATGGTGCAAAGCCGCGTGGCCTTACTGGAGCAGGCGATCGCCCGGGCTGTCGGCGGCAGCCGCCAACTCGTGCTGGAAAGCCATGGGGGGGCTGCACCGATGGCCGCCATGCCAGCGCCATCGACACCGCCACCACCGGCTCCCGTTCCAGCCCAGGCCGTCACGAGCAGCGAAGCGCAACTGCCACCGCGACCGCTGGCCGCAACCCCAACACCGGCTTCACTTCCTCCAACCCCGACCCCGAGTGCTGCGCCTGCCCCAGCTCCAGAACCCGATGCCGCAGCTGTTCAGCGGCAGGAGCCATCCGTGCTGGATGACAAGGCCAAGCGCCTGGCTGATTTCTTCAACGGTCAGGTGCTGAATGTGGATCTCGACCCTTGATCCATCCCGCCAAGGTCAGGCTTGAACCGTTTCTTCCTGACCGCGGTGGCTCGTCTTCGCCCACACCAGCCGCTTGGGACGCAACGCCATGCGCAGGGTCACCCAGGGAATCACCACAAACCAGTGGCTGAGGTAGGCGATGCCAAGCAGCAAATTGAGAACATCCGGCTGGGGGAGATCAGGACCATCGCTGGAGCGGCGACAACCTCGCCAGTAGGCGACCCCCGACACACTGAACGCCACGATCGAGAGAGGCCAGTACGCCGGTGTGGTGCGGCTCAGCAGGCTGGTGATCAGATCCGACCACGACACCACCGGCAATGCGTATTGGAGCAGGAAGAAGCTGGCGAGATCGCGGCGCTGGGACAAGGTGAGCCGGGATGAGAGCAAACCGGGCCAGTAATCGAGAAACCGCTGCAAACCGCCCTCCGCCCAGCGCTGACGCTGCTTCCAGAGGGCCTGGAGAGTCTCCACCGCCTCCTCCTGCACCGGAGGATTCCAGAGAATGCCGATCCGAGCCTCCTGCAACAGCAAGCGGAAACTCAGATCGAGATCGTCGGTGACCGTTTCCTCGTTGAAGCCGCCGCAGGCCTCGAGAAGATCCCGGCGCAGCAACTGGCCATTTCCGCGCAGTTCCGCCACGCCCCCACCGGCCAGGCGACCCTGCTGGATCTGGGCATCGAAGGCCATTTCCATCGCCTGCACCCGGGTCAGCCAGTTGTCCTGGGCATTGGTCACAGCCTTGCGCATCTGCACGGCCGACCAGCCACCGCCACAGGCAAAAGGAATCAGCCGCTCGAGCTGATCGACTGCAAGCTGGGCATCGGCATCAAGGATGAGCAACCACTCTCCCTGGGTTTGGGCCAGGGCTTCATTGAGCGCGCCGGATTTCCCGCCGCCGGCGTTGCGGGGGCGGCGGATCACCTGCAGCGCTGGAAAACGATCCTGCAGCACCGCCAAGCGCTCGGGCGTGCGGTCTTCGCTGCCGTCATCCACGACACAGAGGCTGAGGCGATCAGCGGGATAACGCAACGCAGCCAGACGCTCCACCAAGCGGGTGACGACGGCCTCCTCATCCCTGGCCGCCACCACCACATCCACGGTTGGCCGCGCTGTGTTGGCCCCTTCCTCTGGATCAGCGCTGGTCAAGCCGGGCTCAGAGCCATCACCCAACGACTCCCTGCGCAAAACAGTGCGCAAGCCATAGCCACCGAGGAGCACGGCGAGGGTGAGAGCAGGCAGAAGGCTTCGGCTCGGATCCAACCAATGGGGTGCAGCCCCGGCCCAGCCGCAGGCCGCAAGAAAGAGAGCCGTCTTGCCGCGTCGGTGATCACCTGTACCTGCGGCCACGCCCCTCCCCAATCGCAAAGTGCTTGAACTTTAAGGGGCCTGAACCGGTGGAACCGGTGGGGCCTGCCGAAGCGGCTCCAATTGGGTCCCGGGGTAGTAATGCGCAAGGATGCGCTGAGCACTCCAGCCGCGGCCGGCCAGATCAATGGCCCCGGCCTGCGACAGGCCCACGCCATGACCGAATCCACCGCCCTGGAATTGCCAGGCCCCCGCACCCTCAGGCCGGAGCACAAACAAGGTGCTGGGCAGACGGCGAAGCGTCCGGCGGATCGCATCAAGGCGCAGCACCACCGCGGGTGCGCCCCCGTCGCGCTCGATCGCTAATGCCAGCACGCGTCCGCTCGGTCCCCGGTCCTGCACGCTGACTTTGGTGGGAAGGGCATTGCCCTTGCCGGCTGCCGCCAACGCCTGGGCCAGTTGGCCGGCGGAATAACTGCGGGTCCAGCGAAAGCGCGGATGACCAGCGCCGTAGGCACCATCCCGGCGCTGCAGGAGTGATCTCAAACTCTCCGCCGACTGCAGGGGCAGCCCCGTGGCGTCTCGCCAGGCCTGGGATCCATCGGGCTGCACACGCACATAGGGCAGTGGGTCCATCGCCCAGGCTTCTTCAGCGCTGGCACTGATCCCGCCATTGGTGGCGTGATAGACCGCGTGAATGGGTTGGCCCTCCCAGCGGAGCACCTCACCGGAGGTCGCGCGGATGGCCTCACGGACCGAAGCCGAAGCCTGGCGCGGATCGCTGTAAACCTGGCACTGGGTGTCGCTGCAGAGGTGATAGCCGTCAATCGCGAAACGATGGCTGTTGGCCAGAGCCCAGGTCCGAGCCAAAACCGCCTGGGCCTGCAGCGCTGCAGGGGGAGAGCCTGCGCCGATCTCATGGGGAACCACGCCTTCTAGATAACGCTCCACAGGCACCTGCTCCAGCAAGGTCCAGCTGCCGTAGGCATCGGCCTGCAGCCGGAAGGGGCCACGCATCACACCACCCTTCCAGCGCAGCCCATTGGGGGCTTGCACCTGCAGAGGCCCCTGGAGCGTGCGGCCACCCTCTGGCCCCTCCAGAACAGGTCGAACCTCGGCCGCAAGCGTGGATGTGACATCACGCAACGGCACACCGGGAAGATCCGGCGCATCGGCCGGTGCCCACACCTCCCACTCGTCGGGGTGAGCGACCTTGGCCTCCACACCCTGATCCCGCCAACGCTGCGCCAGCCGCTCAGCGGATTCGAAACTGGCGAGAGGCCCTGCCACCCGCCTGGCCACGGCAAGGGGAGACTCCAGAGGCACCAACCGCCAGCTGAACCGCAGGGTTGGACCATCGGCCGCCACGGTGCCGCTGGCATCAAGGAGCTGCAGCGGTGCTGGGCCGGCACTGGTGAGCGTGAGCAGAGGCGCGGAACGCTGCGCTTGGGTGCCCCGGCCCAGATGATCGGCGAGCGACACCCATAGAACCGCCTGTCCAGCAGAGGGCGGCGCCGGCACGGAGCGGTGGGTGGGCAGCGCCGGAGCCTGCGGGGCCGGCGGCATCGACTTGAGGTCTTGCGCCCGGCAACCGACAGTCGCCACAACCGGCAGCACCAGCAGGTGGGCCAAGGATCGGACACCGGACATTTGGCTGCGGGGAGGGTGAGGTTCTATTGTCTTCGTTTGTGCCCCGTGCCGCCAGAGACATGCCCAAGCTCAAGACCCGCAAAGCAGCCGCCAAGCGGTTCAAAGCAACAGGCACTGGCAAGTTCCTACGTCGGCGCGCCTTCCGCAACCACCTGCTGGATCACAAGAGCCCGAAACTGAAGCGCCACCTGGCCACCAAAGCTGTGGTGGACCGGACGGACGAAGATCGGGTGGCCCTGATGATGCCTTACGCCTGATCAGTTTCAGCGCACGATCGTTTTTTTAATCACCCACCAAATTCATGGCACGCGTCAAGAGAGGCAATGTCGCCCGCAAGCGCCGCAACAAAATTCTCCGCTTAGCTCGCGGATTCCGTGGCAGCAACGGAACCCTGTTCCGCACCGCTAACCAGCGGGTGATGAAGGCCCTGTGCAATGCCTACCGCGACCGGCGCCGGCGCAAGCGTGATTTCCGCCGTCTGTGGATTGCACGCATCAATGCAGCAGCACGTCTCAACGGCGTGAGCTACAGCCGTCTGATCGGTGGCTTGAAGCAGGCCGACGTGCGCATCAACCGCAAGATGCTGGCGCAATTGGCTGTGGCTGATCCTTCTAGCTTCACAACTGTGGTGAATGCCACGCAGGGTTGAGTAGCGTCCCGCCTCGGGACCCTCTCTTCCCTCCATGGAATCGCTCCTCCCGCAGACTTATCTGCTGGGCCTCATCGGCCTGCTCGCAATCGTCGCTGTTGTCGTTGGTCGACAACTCCTGCGCGTCCGCCGCGATGAACAAAACCTCATCCGTCTCGAGCAGGCGGATGCGGCCGGATCCCGCGACGCCGGTGATCTCTATGAGCTGGCCTCCGTTCAGCTGCGCAAGCGTCTGTATCCCCAAGCCACGGCAACCCTGAGGCAAGCCGTGAAACGGCTCGGAAACGAACCGCAGGAAGCGCGCGCACTGATCCAGAACGCTCTGGGCTTTTCGCTGGCTGCCCAGAAGGATTTCTCAACAGCGATCCGGCATTACAAATTGGCCCTGCAGGCCAAAGCGGAGTATCCCGTTGCTATCAACAACCTCGCTTTTGCCGAGGAACGGTTGCTCAATCGTGATGAAGCCTGCGAGCTGTACCGCAAGGTTCTCAACCTCGAACCCGACAATCCAACCGCCAAAAAACGCCTCAAACGCCTCGAGCGGGCTGCCAAGCGTCAAGCCAGCAGCCGCTCAGACGCAACCCCAACGAACGAATCACCAGAGAGCGCGGACGGGAAGGGGTTCTGAACGGGAGCAACTGGGAGCCAAGCTCAGGCTGCCTCCCAGGTTGGTGAGTCGGGGTGCCTGCCAGCTGGACAGGCTCAATCCCTGCAGTCCGAGAAAATCACCACCGGCCTCAAGATCATCGGCCAGCTCACCGGCCAGAGGAAGCAGGTCGAGCTGATCGGATGTGGCATTGAGGTTGCCCTGCACGGGAGTGCTCACACCGGCGATCTCCATATCACCCCGGAGGTTCACCATCTGACCGATCGGTTCCACGCTCGCCAGGGTGAGCTTCACCTCTACAGTGCTGCCGGACGTAAACGACTTGTAGCTGCCGCACCATTGCCGGGGCATCGAGGCAGCCAGATCAGCCGCACGCAGCACCGGATCGAATTGTTGAACCATTCCGTCCAACACCAGGGGCTCCTCCAGAACGGAGCTGTCCAGGGGCAGAGACGGTTCGAAAGTCGCCGGAATCTCAATCGGCGCGTTCATGTCCATGGTGACAGACGTGACGAGAACGGATGATGGGACGCACGGTAGTGCCCCTCAGCGGTGCGCGTCCGTTTTCCGATCCGGTTCCCTAACCAGTCCCTCCGTTCCTTTTCATGGATTCGACCCCGACCAGCACCGACACGCTTGTGATCGGTGGCCGCCAGTTCCGCAGCAGGCTGTTCACCGGCACGGGAAAGTATCCGAATCTGGCGGTGATGCAACAGAGCCTGGAGCGTTCCGACTGCGACATGGTGACCGTGGCGGTGCGCAGGGTGCAAACGGGGGCGGCCGGGCACGCCGGACTGATGGAAGCGATCGACTGGACAAAGATCTGGATGCTTCCCAACACCGCTGGCTGCACCACGGCAGAGGAAGCGATCCGGGTGGCGCGTTTGGGTCGGGAACTGGCCCGGCTGGCCGGCCAGGAGAACAACACGTTCGTGAAGCTGGAAGTGATTCCCGACAGCCGTCACCTGTTGCCAGACCCCTTCGGAACGCTGGAAGCGGCTGAACAGCTGGTGAAGGAGGGCTTCACGGTGCTGCCGTACATCAATGCGGATCCCTTGCTGGCCAAACGCCTCGAAGAGGTGGGATGCGCCACGGTGATGCCCCTGGGATCCCCGATCGGGTCTGGGCAGGGGTTGCGCAACGCCTCCAACATCGCCCTGATCATCGAAAACGCTTCGGTGCCCGTGGTGGTGGATGCAGGCATCGGCGTGCCCAGCGAAGCATCGGCTGCCCTGGAAATGGGAGCAGACGCCGTTCTGGTGAACAGTGCCATCGCCCTGGCTGGCAACCCACCGCTGATGGCCGAAGCGATGGCCTCCGCCGTGCGGGCGGGGCGCCAGGCCTTCCAAGCGGGCCGGCTGCCCACCCGTGCTCAGGCCTCACCCAGCTCACCCACCACCGGCAAGGTCAACGACTGAGGTGTCTGTAACGACAGATCAAGTCCCATGAAGCTGCATTGAGGATTCAGGCCCCTGCCCGATCAGCTCCATAAGGTCCGAACCAATTGAGGAGGAACCCATGCAGGTCACCCAGGAGGACGGAGGCCGTTTGAACGCTTTCGCAAAAGAGCCTCGCATGGAGGTGCTGAGCAAGGAAGCCAGCCACAGCAATGGCTCCCGACTGATCCTGATGGGCGGCTCCCTGCTTGTGATCGCCCTGATGGCTTTCACGGTGGCGATCAGCTGAAAAGCCTGTAGTAGCTTGCCCCAGATTGGCGGCTTGCACGCTTCAGCAGGAGTTTGAGGTGAAAGTTCTCGTTCTCGGTGGTGACGGCTTCTGCGGCTGGCCCTGTGCCGTGAATCTCGCTGATCAGGGCCATGACGTGTTGATCGTGGACAACCTGAGTCGGCGCAAGATCGATGTCGACCTTGAGGTGGAGTCACTCACCCCGATCACCTCGATTGGCGAGCGACTCAAGGCCTGGGAGGAGATCGGTGGCAAACCCATGCGCTTCGTGCCCATGGACATCGCCCACGAATATCAGCGGCTGCTGGATCTGCTGATCGAGGAAAAGCCCGACTCCGTGGTGCACTTCGCCGAACAGCGCGCTGCTCCCTATTCGATGAAGAGCAGCGCCACCAAGCGCTACACCGTCGACAACAACGTCAACGGCACCCACAACCTGCTCGCCGCGATCGTGGAAAGCGGCCAGGACATCCATGTGGTGCACCTCGGCACCATGGGCGTGTACGGCTACGGCTCCCACCGCGGCGCCACGATTCCCGAGGGCTACCTCAAGGTGGAGGTCCCCCAGCCGGACGGCAGCCGTTTCGAGGAGGAGATCCTCCATCCCGCCAGCCCGGGCAGCGTCTATCACATGACCAAGACGCTGGATCAACTGCTGTTCCTCTACTACAACAAGAACGACAAGGTCCGCATCACCGACCTGCACCAGGGGATCGTCTGGGGCACCAACACCGATGCCACCGACCGCGACCCGCGCCTCACCAACCGCTTTGATTACGACGGCGACTACGGCACGGTGCTCAACCGCTTCCTGATGCAAGCGGCCATCGGTTACCCCCTCACCGTGCACGGCACCGGCGGCCAGACCCGCGCCTTCATTCACATCCGCGATTCCGTGAAGTGTGTGCAGCTGGCCTTGGAGAACCCACCAACCCAGGGCGAACGGGTGAAGATCTTCAACCAAATGACCGAAAGTCATCAGGTGGGTGAATTGGCCAAAAAGGTCGCCGCCCTCACCGGTGCGCAGGTCAACAACCTCCCCAACCCCCGCAATGAGGCCGTGGAGAACGACCTGATCGTGGACAACCGCTGCTTCATCGAGCTGGGACTCAATCCCACCACCCTCGATGACGGCCTGCTCAAGGAAGTGGTGGAGATCGCGACGCGCTACGCCGACCGTTGCGATCGCAACCGCATCCTCTGCACCTCCGCCTGGACCAAAACCCAGGCCCAGGCCATCGCCACCGCTTGATCAGGGCACTCCCTTGAAAATCGCCTTCTTCACCGAGACCTTCCTTCCCAAGGTCGATGGCATCGTCACCCGTCTCACCAAAACGGTGAAACACCTGGTGGATGCCGGTGATGAAGTGATCGTGTTTTGTCCGGAGGGTTGTCCCGAGGAGTACATGGGAGCGCGCTTGATCGGCGTTCCAGCCATGCCTCTGCCGCTTTACCCCGAACTCAAGCTGGCGCTGCCACGACCCGCGGTCTCCGAAGCGATCGACAGCTTCCAGCCGGACCTGATCCACGTGGTGAATCCCGCGGTGCTGGGCTTAGGCGGGATCTGGCTGGCCAAAGCCAAATCGATTCCGCTGGTGGCGAGCTACCACACCCATCTGCCCAAATATCTCGAGCACTACGGCATGGGCATGCTCGAGCCCCTGCTCTGGGAACTGCTCAAAGCAGCCCACAACCAGGCGCTGCTCAATCTCTGCACGTCCACCGCCATGGTGCAGGAACTGAGCGACAAGGGAATTCAACACACAGACCTCTGGCAGCGCGGGGTGGACACCGAGCTGTTCCGGCCAGAACTGCGCAGTGCTGAGCTCCGCCAGCGCCTGCTCGGCCGCCATGACGATCGCGGAGCCCTGCTGCTCTACGTCGGCCGTCTCTCCGCTGAGAAGCAGATCGAGCGCATCAAACCAGTGCTCAAGGCCCTCCCCGACGCCCGCCTCGCCCTGGTGGGTGATGGACCGCACCGGCAGCAACTGGAGAAGCACTTCGAGGGCACCGCCACCACGTTCGTGGGCTACCTGGCCGGCGAGGAGCTCGCTGGTGCCTACGCCAGCGGCGACGCCTTCCTCTTCCCCTCCAGCACCGAAACCCTGGGTCTGGTGCTGCTGGAGGCCATGGCTGCCGGTTGCCCGGTGGTGGGGGCCAACCGCGGGGGCATTCCCGACATCATCAGCGACGGGGTGAATGGCTGCCTCTATGAACCCGACGGCGCCGATGGCGGGGCAGCCAGCCTGATCGCAGCCACCCAACGCCTGCTGGGCAACGACGTGGAGCGCCAGGCCTTGCGCAATGCGGCCCGCTCAGAAGCGGAACGCTGGGGATGGGCCGGAGCCACCGAACAGCTGCGCGGGTATTACCGCCAGGTTCTCAAGCAACCTCAGCTGAACGCAGCGGCCTGAATCAGGCGTTCACGAAGGCGACGGGATCGGCTGCGCACGGTTGCGGTTCCACACCTCCATCACTTTCTTGGCCATCGGCAACGCATGCACGGACCCTCCCCCGGGCGTGTTCTGCGCAAAGGCCACGATCACAATCTCTCCCTCGGGATAGGGGGCATAGGTGGCAAACCAGGCATGGTCTGGACCGCCGGTGCTGTCCTCCGCGGTGCCCGTCTTGCCTCCTGCTGGTGGAATGCCCGGCCCGTTGAGGCCAAACCCAGTGCCATCCGACACCACCTTGCGCAGACCTTCTCGGATTTTGGCCAGGGTGGAAGGCTTCATGTCCACCTTGGTGCGACGGGAGGCATCGGTCCAGTCCAGACCCTGATCCGCCAGATGGGGTGTGACCAGCCAGCCACCGTTGGCAAACACCGAATAGGCCCGAGCCAGCTGCAGGGGCGTGATCTGCACCACCGACTGACCGATGGACGCACTGGCCATGTCCTCCGGAATCCATGGGGTTGTTCCCGGTTCCGCCCAGCCGCGACCGGCCGCGGCCCAGTCTTCATCACCCACCAAACCGACACTTTCCTCCCAGCCGATCTCAATCCCTGATTTCTGCCCGAAGCCCAGGGCTGTCGCCGCTTTCTGCAGGGCGCGAGAACCGGCTCCCACCCCCACTTGATAGAAGAAAGTGTTGCTGGAGAAGCGCAACGCATCGGCGTAACCGATGGTGCCGAAACCAGCGCCGTTGTGGTCGGGGAAGCAATGACCGCCGTAGGTGATGCACGCCATGGTGGGCAACTTGGTGTCCGGCGGGAATTTGCCTGACTCCATGGCAGCCATCGCTGTCACCGCCTTCCAGGTGCTGCCGGGGTCGTAAGGATTCATCGCCCGCGAAAGCAAGGGCTTCTTCGGGTTGGAGAACAGCGCGTCGTACTCCTTCTGGGTGGTGACGAGTTTGGAGAAGAAGTTGGGATCGAAGGTGGGTTTGCTCGCCAACGCCAGGATGGCGCCCGTTCTTGGATCCATGGCAACGATGGCGCCCCCAGGCTTGTCCGCCAGGGCCTGCTCGGCCACCTTCTGCAGGTCGAGATCCAGGGTGAGGGTGAGATCCTTGCCCGCCACCGACGGACGGTCACCGAGGTGGCGCTGCACCTCACCCATGGCATTCACCTCGAGCATCTGGCCGCCCCAGGCGCCGCGCAAGTGGGATTCGTAGGCCGCCTCCACACCGATCCGGCCGATCCGATCACGGATCTTGTAGCCCTTCTTGGCCAGCGATTTGTATTCGTCTTCCGTGATCGGCTGGGTGTAACCGAGGGCATGGGCCGCCAGGGTTCCATGGGGATAGGCCCGCAGGATGTCCACATCCACCTGCGCCCCCTTGAGCCCGAGTGCCTGCTCGCGGAAACGCAGCACCTGTTCCGGCTTGAGATCCGTGGCCAGATTGATGCGGTAACCATCCCTGGCAAAGCCGCCACCCCGACGCTGATCCAGCACGTCCGCATCGAGATTCAGCAGCCGAGCCAGGCGATCGCGCAACTCCGGCCACGCCGCGTCATCCACCAGACGCGGCTCCACATACAGCGAGTAGGTGAGCTTGCTGGAGGCCAGCACCCGGCCCTTGCGATCCAACAGCCGACCGCGTGTGGGCGAGCGCGGCACTAGACGAATGCGGTTCTCATCAGCGAGTTGGCGAAAGCGCGGCGCTTCCAGCACCTGGAGCCACACCAGGCGGGACACCATGGCGGTGCTCACCAACAGCACAAAACCCAGCAGCACCAGTGGCTGCTGGCGTAAACCGGCATGACGCTGCCCATCCCCCTGCGCAAAACCGGTCACAGAGTTAATCCCCTGGGGTGATCAGGGCATCAAGCCGCTGCAGGCGCGTCTCAATGCGGTCCAGCACCTCCTGCAGCTCCTTGGGATCGTCCGGGAGCGAAGACGAGGACTGGGGCTCGGCGGGCTCCTCCACCTCCACCTGCACCGACATCACGGGATTCCCAAGGCCCGGACTGATCTGATCCAGTCGCTCTCTCAGCACCCGCGCGGCAGGTTCGCCTTCCTTGCGCAGGTCGGCCAGGGGATCATCCCCCTGGGACAACGACTCAACAACCCGAGCCGGCCCTTCGCTGCGCACCCGATCCACAAAAGCCAGTCCCATGGGCAGCACGTCCTGCATCAAAGTCAGACGCAGCTCATCCAGCGGTTGGCCTTCAGCCATGGATTCCGAACGCCTTACTCAACGAACTCCAGTCTGCTCCGGCGGAAGCACAAGTGTCGGACAGCTGGATCGGGACGACCCCAGGGACCAGCCCGCAACAGCGGAGAGCACCAGCAAAGCCACCATCGGCACCAGGGCCTGATGGGTGGTGTCCAGGGCGATCCATTCGCCCCATCCCCGCCAGAAACGGTTGCGGGCAAAACGCCGCTTCTCCCTGGTTTCCTCCCGGGATCTGCGCCGATAGGACTTCTCAACCCACCGCTCGAAGGAGCGTTTCTTGGTGATGGCCATCTTGCGCTCCACCTCCAGAAGCTGTCCGGAGGTGAGCTCGGGGTGGAAGGTGCTGATCAGCTCAAGGCTTTTGAGAAACATCTCAACGGCCCCATCCTTGATCTCCTGGTCACGCTCATCAAGAAGCGCCCACTCGAGCTCCGGATAGAAGCGCACACGGTTCTGCTGGATCTGCTCTTCGCTGAGCTGGCCGGGTTCCCGCAACCAGCGGTCCGTATTGCTGTCAAACCGTCTCCAATAGAGAAACGGGTTGATGTAAATGGTCTTGCCTGCCAACTGGATGCTGTCCTGCTGCAGACGACGCTGAAGTTGCAGGTCCTGCTGTTGAGCAGCGGTCACAGACTTGAGGCCGGGGGCCAAGAGTATCGGCACTAAGCCTGGCCCACCAGCCCCTGCGCCCCCTTATTCCCACTCAATCGTGCCCGGTGGCTTGCTGGTGATGTCGAGAACCACCCGATTCACGCCCTTCACCTCATTCACGATGCGATTGGAGATGGTCTCCATCAGGTCGTAGGGCAACCGCGACCAGTCCGCCGTCATGCCGTCCTCGCTGGACACACAGCGCAACACGATCGGCCAGGCATAGGTGCGCTTGTCACCCATCACACCCACGGAACGCACGGGCAGCAACACGGCAAACGCCTGCCATATCTCGTGATAGAGCCCCGCCTCTTTCACCTCTTCGCGGACGATCAGATCCGCATCACGCAGGCAGTTGAGTTTCTCGGCCGTCACTTCGCCGAGGATGCGGATGGCCAGACCAGGCCCTGGGAAGGGATGACGCCGGACGATCTCCTCGGGCAAACCGAGCGAGCGACCCACCTTGCGCACTTCGTCTTTGAACAATTTGCGCAAGGGCTCCACCAGCTTGAACTGGAGATCCTTCGGCAAACCACCCACGTTGTGGTGGCTCTTGATCTTCACCGCCACCCGCTCACCGGTTTTGGGGTCCACGTCGGTGCCGGCACTCTCGATCACATCGGGATAGAGCGTTCCCTGGGCCAGGTAATCGAAGGGCCCCAGGCGGCGACTCTCCTCTTCGAACACACGGATGAACTCCGTGCCGATGATTTTGCGCTTCTGCTCTGGATCGGTGATGTCTTTGAGTTTGTCGAGAAAACGCTGGCGAGCATTGATGTATTCAACGTGAATGTTGAACTTGCGATCAAAGAAATCCATGAGGAATTCCGGCTCCCCCTTCCGCATGAATCCCTGGTCGATGAACATGCAGGTGAGCTGATCACCGATGGCCTTCTTCAGCAGAAAGGCCAGGGTGGAGGAGTCGACACCCCCGGACAGAGCCAGCAGCACCCGCTTGTCACCGACCTGGGAGCGCACCTGCTTCACGGCTTCCTCGATGAACGCCGCCGTGGTCCAATCCGGCTCGCAGCCGCAGATGTGATAAACGAAATTGCGGATCATCGCCATTCCGCAGGTGGAATGCACCACCTCGGGGTGGAACTGCACGCCGTAGAGCCTGCGCTGATGATTGGCCACCGCCGCCTCGGGCGTATTGGCGGTATGAGCCAAACGCACAAACCCGTCCGGCAGGGCCTCCACCGAGTCCCCATGGCTCATCCACATCGTGGATCCGTTGTCCACATTCGTGAGCAGATCGGTGGGGTCATCCACCTCAAGCGGTGCCTTGCCGTATTCGGCCTTACCGGTGGCCGCCACCACCCGACCACCCAGCTGCTGCACCATCAGCTGCATGCCGTAGCAAACCCCAAGCACCGGAATCCCCAGGTTCCAGATCTCGGGGTCACACAGGGGTGCATGCTCCGCGTACACGGAACTGGGGCCGCCACTGAGAATGATTCCCTGCGGTGCCATCCGGCGCAAATCCTCGGCCGTGGTGCTGTAACCGAGCACCACCGAGAACACCTCGGTTTCCCGGACCCGCCGGGCGATCAGTTCTGAGTACTGAGAGCCGAAATCAAGAATGACAATGGCCGGCTGACGCTGACCTTCATTCGGAGCCTGTGACATCTCGCCCGTGAGCCGTGGAACGGGTGGCCGCGCAATCAGCGGCCGATCACTCAGCGTAGAGAAGGACCTCACAACGCCTGAGCATCTCCTGCCCACGCGGTCCTGCCCAGCGCAACCGACGTTGCCGATCGAAGAGAGCTGCGCCCACGCCCATGGAGTTGCAGCCGTAGCGGGCCAGGTAGGCCAGGCTTCGCTCTTCCACCGCCGCGGCCATGGCTTGCCATAAGGCCACAGCCTGATCCCGATCCTGATCCGCCAGCCAGTGGTAGGCGTCTTCCAGGGAGGCAGCAGCCATCAAGCCACGCAGGTATTCACCCGGCAAGCCCTGCTTCACCCCTTGGGCCACCAGCACCTCCAAACGCCCATCCGCGAGATGGTGATGGGTGTGGAAGATGCCGCCGGCCAACTTCACCAATTTCCCGTGGTAGCCGAAGAGCAGGAGCTCCTGCACTCCCGCTTCAGCGGCAGCCACCAGCAGAGGACCCATCCAGTTACCGGCCTTCAGCTGAGGCTGATGGGCCGAGAGCTGGAGCGATCGGGCCAAATCAAGACCGTTTTCACCGATCACCAACGTGAGCCGCCCCTGAAAATCGGATGCCCCCGTCAGGGACTGAAGCTGATCCAGCGCGGCCTGGAGCTGATCTGGAGAAGCACTGGCTTGCACCTCAGCCTGGGTGCCGATGAGCGCCAGGCCCTCCACCACACCAAAGGCGGCGTTGCTGGTGCGTTGCGCCAACTGTTGGCCCCGGGGCAGCACCACCTCAAGGTCCAGACCTTGGCCGCTGGGCACGAGGTCGTGGAGATTGCTCTCCAGCAAATCCCTGGCGAAACCAGAGATGCACAGGGAGCCATCGCTCTCAAGGCGACCAACCCCCGCCCCGGCCTTCAACGACAGCCAACCTTGATCGGCAGGACCCCAGCAGGCAAGCACCCAGATCTCCAAACCACGGGTGAGGTCGAGGCCAGGACCGGGATCACACACGCTGACGGCCAAGGCCTGCGCACCATCTCGCACAGAACTCGCCGCCTGAATCGGCACGCTGCGGGGAGCAGCCTCCCCAGGAATCGTCAGGCTGACCCGGTCCGGCGCTGGATGGCCTTGCAGCACCTGGGTGGCAGCACGGGCTGCTGCCGCCACCCACACCGGCAGGGTGAGTCCGGATCCGGAATCAACAACAGGGGCGGCGATAGCGGAGCGAGCAGCAGGTCGTTTTTTAGGATGGAGGATTGGCACTCCAGAGGCCGTGCAGGACAAGCTGACCCTGATGATTCCCGGGCCCACCCCGGTGCCCGAAACGGTGCTGAAGGCCATGGGGCGACACCCGATCGGTCACCGCAGCGGGGAATTCCAGGCCGTGGTGGAGCGCACCAATGCCCAGTTGCGCTGGCTGCATCAGACCAGCAGCGACGTGCTGGTGATCACCGGAAGCGGCACGGCGGCCATGGAAGCCGGCATCATCAACACCCTGAGCCGCGGCGATCGTGTGCTCTGCGGAGACAACGGCAAGTTCGGTGAGCGCTGGGTGAAAGTGGCGCGGGCCTATGGACTTGATGTGGAGGTGATCAAGGCCGAGTGGGGCCAGCCTCTCGACCCTGAAGCCTTCCGCAAGGCTCTCGAGGCTGATAACGACAAAGCCATCAAGGCAGTCATCCTCACGCACTCCGAAACCTCCACCGGAGTGATCAACGATCTGGAAACAATCAGCAGCCACGTGAAGGCCCACGGCGTGGCGCTCACCATCGCTGACTGCGTCACGAGCCTCGGCGCCACCAACGTTCCCATGGATGCCTGGGGCCTCGACGTGGTGGCCTCAGGCTCCCAAAAGGGCTACATGATGCCCCCTGGCCTGAGCTTCGTGGCCATGAGCGATCGGGCCTGGAGCGCCTACGAACGCTCCGACCTTCCCAAGTTCTATTTGGATCTGGGTCCTTATCGAAAAACAGCGGCGAAAAACAGCAACCCATTCACGCCGGCGGTGAATCTCTACTTCGCCCTGGATGCGGCTCTGGAGATGATGCAGGCGGAGGGGCTGGATGCGATCTTCGCCCGGCACGCACGCCATCGCGCTGCAGCCACTGCAGCGATGAAGGCCATCGGTCTGCCGCTTTTCGCGGCGGAAGGCTACGGCAGCCCTGCCATCACCGCTGTGGCACCGGAAGGAATTGATGCTGAACAGCTGCGTAAAACAGTCAAGGAGCGATTCGACATCCTGCTGGCTGGCGGACAGGACCATCTCAAAGGTCAGGTGTTCCGGATCGGCCATCTTGGGTTTGTCTGTGATCGCGATGTGCTCACAGCTGTGGCCGCCATCGAATCGGTGCTGCAGTCTTTGGGTCTGCACAAAGGGACGATGGGCGCTGGGCTCAGCGCAGCTTCTGCAGCACTGAACAGCTGAAAGAAGCACGATTCAGCAAACCTTTCAGCAAGGGCATGAGATAGCATCATGCCCAAAACGCGGGTGTAATTCAGTGGTAGAATGTCAGCTTCCCAAGCTGAACGTCGCCGGTTCGAGTCCGGTCACCCGCTTGCCTAAAACTTTTTAATCGTTTTCAGCTGCGATTGCCCCACGCAGGTACTGAACGCGGCTTGATCAGTTGCATCACTTGCGGGCCCACACTTCCGGCGCGACGCTCCTGATCAAGCGCTTTGAGAATCAATTGAGCAGCTTCTGACGTCTGCCCAGCCTCTGCATTGAGGCGTGCTTGCTCGTAATACTGTTCAGCCAGTTCAAAGCATTGCTCACGCGTAGAACTCGGTGTTGTTGTCTGAGCTGATGACTTCAATGGCGTGGCAACCACGTCTCTACTTTTAACTTACCTGAACTCTATCAACAAAAGATCACAAAGAAAAGCCCAACACAACGCGTCACTGAGTGCTTTGAAGACACACTCAATCGTTCACTGAATGTCAAACCAAGGCGTCAGGTGCCAGGTTCTTCAACGTTGCCGCCCAGCTCAGCAATCTGAGCCCGAAGAAGCTCAGATCGGTTGTCATCACCGCGGGTGATCGCAACGGCAAGAGCGAACTCCAGCTTTTCCAGCTGGTGACCACCTTCAAAAAAGCTGCGACGGTGTCCTGGCATGGGCAGACCTGAGGAGGAACAGCCTGGTCGCGAAACGTTTCCGGAACCGCGGTTACCAGATGTGGAGAGAGTTGTGAGTGCCATGGTTGGCTTTCTTTTTATTTTGCCACCCCTGACCAGCCTCATGCGGCCAGATCCACATCCGGTTCGTCCAGCTGGTGTTCTGAACGACCAAGCAGCTCCTGACACTCGAGCAGCAACTGATCGACACCATCCAGGCGATGCAGCTCTTCAGCCGGCATCGTCTGCGCTTCGCTGCGTTGCTGCTTCATCTGCAGTTCAACACTTTCCAGGCGTTGCTCCAACCTGATCAGGCGTTGAGACAAGGCGTTGAGTGTCTGAGCGACATCCTCAGCCGTTCGGGTGATACGGAAAGACACGGACTGGGTCATCCGGGACAGGATCAGTGATGGGCTGATCACAACACATGCAGCACAGACCCTCAAGTCGGACCCGCAAGTTGTGGATCGGGTGATGCCACTGTGGACAGAGACTGAACAACCACCCGCTGGGAGTTTGTTGTGCTGACTTCTCTGTTGACACTGCTGGTGTACGTGCTGGCAGGCACCGTCTTTGGACTGCTGGCACTGAAAACAGGGCTTCCAGCGGCGCCGCTCGCCGGAGCGCTGATCGGAGCTGCCGTGGTGAGCATGAGCGGACGCGTGGAGGTGGCGGAGTGGCCCAGCGGCACGCGAACGGCGCTGCAGATCGGCATCGGCACGGTGATCGGCACCGGTCTGACACGGGCCTCCCTCGATCAGTTGCAGAACCTCTGGAGACCTGCGGTGCTGATCACGGTGACCCTGGTCCTCACAGGGATTGCGATCGGTCTCTGGACCAGCCGGCTGCTCGGTGTGGATCCCTTGATCACCTTGCTGGGTGCGGCGCCCGGAGGCATCAGCGGCATGAGTCTGGTCGCTGCCGATTACGGCGTTGGTGCGGCGGTGGCAGCTCTGCACGCCGTCCGCTTGGTCACAGTGCTCCTCGTGCTGCCCCTGGTGGTGAAATTGCTGGCCCCCCTTGGCCTCGGCAATTCCTGATCCAGCTCTGGACAGCGAATCAAGAATCGATACGTTGGCGCAGATCGCCTCAACTGTCTACCGATGGCCAGCCTTCCCATGCGCCTTGCTCTGCTGCTGCCCATGGCGGGGATGCTGTGGTCAGCGGCCCCAGCGCAGGCCGCAGCCAACGGTCCCGCCGGTAAGGGCGCGCAGGTTTACTGCTACATGCGCAGCAATGGCAACAACCACAACGTGAGTTGGGAAGCCTCCTACGCGCTGATCAAGCGCCAGGGGAGCGGTCTGTTCAAAACCTCGCCCGAACACGCCGCTGTGATGATCACCGAGGCCGTGGTGGAAGATCCCGGTAGCTTCCCTGACTGCGGCCAATACCTCGGCGATCTCTTCGGCGGATCCGGCCGTGCGTCTGCATCCACCAACACAACAAGCAGCAGCAGCGACAGTTCGGAGATTCCCAACTGGGATGCTGACGATCGTTACAGCTACTGATGCGGCTCGTTTCCGGTCTGGTTCTCGGCGGGTTGCTGGTCAGCTGCATGGGCTGCGGGAGGCCTTCCAATCCAGCCTCCTCAACCCAGGAGGCTGAAATCGGAGCTTCCGAGTGTCTGGAAAATCTGAATCTCGAGCGCTTGGATGCCGCCTTGGATCGCTGCAATGCGGTGGTTCGCGCCCACAGCCGCAATCCAGCTCCCCTGGTGGATCGCTCGTTGATTTTCAACCTGATGGACAGACCGGATGAGGCCTGCAACGACGTGGCCAAGGCCGCACGCCTGATCAAGAACGTTGAATTCCAACCAAAGCCCGACCCGCTGCTGCTGCATGAGCTGAGCGTGCGTCAGCAATCCTGCAAGCTGCGGGCCACCATCGCCGGCAACGACTGACGTTCAACGCTCACCCGTCGCGGGCCCATCAGCAGCTCGATGCGACTGGCCTTGCTGGCCACCAGTCCATCAACGAGCTGATCCGCTGGACCAAGCTGAAGCCAATGGCTCACGAGTTCCCCATCCATGCCCAGCCGATGGCAGCGATCCTCGGCCTGATCAACATCGCCAGGGGTCCAGGGGCGCTCCAACAGCACCACCTGACGGGCTCGATGAAGCGTGAATCCCAGACCACCGGCCCCGTAGGTCGCCAGCAGCAGATCGGTCGACCCAGCCTGAAATTGATCCACCGCTGTCTGACGCTCCTCCGGTTTCTGCCGACCGGTGAGCAAGGCTCCACCCAGACGTTGCTGCAACAGCACGAGGGGCGCCACAAAGGAGCTGAACAGCACCACGGATTCGCCCTGCGCCCGCAGCTGCTGCACGAGACGTTCAGCGGCCGGCAGCTTGAATTCCGCGGCAATCAAACGCAATGACGTCAGCACCGCGAGAGATTCAGCATCAGAACGCACCTTTCCGGCCTTAACGCGACGGCGATAGTCCTCCACCACCAACGCAAGACGGTGGTCCATGCCACGGGCTTGGTTGGGCTCCAGTGCCACAGGCAGAAAGGAGCGACGCTTCGGAGGCAGGCCCAGCACCTGCTGCTTGCGGCGATGCAGCACCAATGGCCTGGTGAGCCTGCGCAACTCCTCCAGACGGCTCGCTCCATCCACACGCCAGCGTCGCTGTCCACCGCGTTCGCTCCAGTGGCCCTGACAGAACATCTCCTCAAAGGAGCGCTGATCACGGGCGAGCGGATGGTCAATCGCAGCCAACAGGGGGTACAGCTGAATCGGTCGGCCATTGCGCACCGGCGTGCCCGTGAGCATCCAAATCGCACGCAGGCGCGGATGACGGGCTAAGCGCAGCAAAGCTTGGGTGCGCTGCGCCTGCATCGTCTGGGCGTAGTGCGCTTCATCCACCACCATGACGGTGCCCGCTTCAGGAAGTTCGCTGGGCAGCCGTGCCCAGCTGTGCAGACACAGCCCAAGATCAACGGCCGCCGCTTCCCGTTGCCAGTGGGGATGCAGACCCACCGGGGCGACAACCAGAAGGCGCAGAGGAACCACCCGCAGCAGCGCTCGCGCTGCCAGCAGCGCGGTGAGCGTTTTACCGAGCCCCATCTCGTCCGTGAGAAGCGCTCCCCGACGGGCGAGGAGCCAACGGGCACCGGATCGCTGATGGGGAAGAGGCTTGCGGCCATCGACCAAGGGTCGATTGAGATCAGCCTGGGCAATCAGCTCACGGTGATGGGGCAGAGGCGGCAGGGGGTGCCGGTGCCAATGCAACCAGCGCAGGAGCTCATCCTCCACACGAAAGCGGGCACCAAAACGCTCCAGCAAGGTCTCAGCCGCTGCGAGCGGGAATTCCCAACCGAGGGATGCACCGCGCCAGAGCCCGCGAGGACGGATGCGCCCCATTTGCGCATGGGTGACCGCATCGAAGGGATACGTTGCGCGCACAAGGCCCGATGGCGTTAACCCAAAACTGCAGCCAGGAGGAGATCCCGCCGTGGACCCAATTCAGCAGCCATTATCTTATGCCTTTCAGCGAGAGAAACAAGGGGGCAGACACCGTCCCCAAGCATTCACAACGAAATCGCCAAAATGCAGTCTTGAACACATTGACGATGGTGGTGGTCACGGCACACTTCAAGCAACCGAATGATTCGGATGCACAGCAGAGATGCAGTCTTTCTCGAAGATCTCTGTCCTAAATTACGTGTCCGAAGATGGCGTCAATCGCTTCATACTTATACCGGTAAAAGCTGTATTTATTGCGGCAAACCTTCTGAATCAATCGATCATGTATTACCGAGAAGTCGGGGCGGATTAAGCATCACCGAGAACTGCGTACCGGCCTGCTTGTCATGCAATGGCCACAAGTCGGATGCCGATGTCTTCGACTGGTACCGGCGTCAGCGTTTTTATGATCCACGCCGCGCCATGGCGATCCGCGCCTGGATGGATGGGGATCTGCGCCTGGCATTGCGCCTGCTGCAATGGGCCCAACCTGATCTTCAACAAGCAACAGCCGATTCCACCGATGCAGACCCGCTGTTAACCAATCAGCAGGACGACAACGACTGGGCCTTCCAGGTGGCCTGATCACCAAACCCGGCAGGCATCCACTGAATGGTGCTGTTGGCAGATAGAAGCTTGCTGCTCCGGCTGCTCTGGAGCTAACAGAAACGCTCCGCTCACCAATGCAGCAGCAGCGGCGGCCATCACGGCGCGCAGCAAGCCGGTGTCCTGACGAGCTGCGGCACGAGCCCTGCGGATCGGCGCACGACGCGGCAGCATGGAGTTCTGGGATGACACCAGGGAAAGACAAGATCCGGTCACGACTGAATGGCGAATAATACGTTTGTACTCATGCCTGAATCGCTTGTCAACCGCTGCAAGCCCCTCCCTGCTGGATCCAAGCTCTGCATCCTGGGCGCCGGGTTCAGTGGCGGCCGGCTCGCGGCCCTCGCTGCTGCCCTGGGGATCCCCGTGATCAGCACCCGGCGTAAACCCGCTCCAGGCAGCGGACACCTCACCTTCGACTCGGCAAGCGGACAGGGCCCCGATCCTCACCAGCTCGAGGGTGTCACCCATCTGCTCAACACCATCCCGCCCGATCGCGATGGCAACGATCCAGTGCTGACAACGCTCGGCGATCAGATCAAGCGATGGCCGCTGCGCTGGGTGGGCTATCTCTCCACCACAGGGGTGTACGGCAACACCGACGGAGCCTGGGTCTGCGAAAACGACCTTCCACAACCCAGCCAAGAGCGAAGCCGGCGACGGCTGGCGTGCGAGCAGGAGTGGCAGGCCAGCGGACTCCCCCTGCAGATCCTGCGCTTACCAGGAATCTATGGGCCTGGCCGCTCCCCTCTCGCTGCGGTCAAAGCAGGAACGTTGCAGCCGGTGGATAAGCCAGGGCAGATGTTCTGCCGCATTCATGTGGATGACGTGGCCGCGGCCGCCCTCCATCTCATGCACTGCTCCGCGCAGGGTCAGCATCCAGAGATCGTGAATGTGTGCGATGACGAACCAGCAGCGAGCGTTTCGGTGCACCGCTACGCCGCATCCCTGCTGAACTGCGAGCTTCCCCAACCCAAAGCGTTCGCCGAAGCCGAAGCCGGCATGAGCGCCATGGCCCGATCCTTCTGGGCAGACAACCGGCGGGTGAGCAACCGGCGCCTGCGTGAGGATCTCGGTTACGAGCTGATCCACCCGACCTACCGCAGCGGCCTGGCGCAATGCCTCGCGGTCGAGACCCTCAGGGAGTCGGGGACTGCGTCGTCTCAGGCTTAAACATGGGCAGTTCATGCAATTCAAGGGGCTGGTCGGGATCGATGAACGTCAGCCCAGCGTCATGGAGAAATTGGCTCCACTGAACCTCCAGCCATCCCTGCCTCAGAGCAGTTCCCAGGCCATAGAGCAGCAACCCGATCACCAGCCAGCGCAGCATGATCCCGCTCCATCAACGCACCGACGCTAATCAACATCTCGTGATCGCTTTAGGGGATCCCGCCGGAATCGGCATGGAAGTCACCCTCAAAGCCCTTGCCCATCCGCGTTGTCCAGAGGGCATGAAACCGTTGCTGGTGGGCTGCAGAGCCAGCCTCAAACGCACCCATCAACGCCTGCGCAACCTCACGGGCGTTCCCTTGGCGGATCCAGATGACCTGGACGTGGAAGACCTTCCGATCCCCGGCGGTCCCGTGAATCCAGGCGACGCGGGGGCCGCTGGTGGGGCAGCCGGATTCCGCTGGTTGAGTCGCGCTGTTGAGTTGGTCCAGGCAGGGCACGGGCGGGCCCTGGTCACAGCGCCGATCGCCAAGCACACCTGGCATGCGGCGGGCCATCCCTATCCCGGGCAGACCGAGCGCCTGGCCGAACTCGACAGAGCCGAATCCGCATCGATGCTGTTCACCGCCGTGTCACCCAGCACGGGATGGCGACTAAACACCCTTCTGGCCACCACCCACATCCCCCTGCAACAGGTGTCTCAAGCCCTCACACCAGCGCTGGTGCGCAGCAAACTGGAGACCCTGACCCGATTTTGCCAGCGCTTCAATCCATCACCCGAACTTTTGGTGGCCGGTCTCAATCCCCACGCCGGCGAGAAAGGCCAGCTCGGCAGCGAAGAAGAGCAATGGCTCACGCCTTTGCTGCATCAATGGGCGCAGGCCAACCCAACGATCCGGCTCAAGGGACCTCTGCCGCCGGATACCTGCTGGCTGAGTGCAGCGCAGGCATGGAGCCGCAGCGACGCGTCCGGACCAGACGGAATTCTGGCCTTGTACCACGACCAAGGACTGATTCCTGTGAAGTTGCTTGCCTTTGACCAGGCCGTGAACACCACCCTCGGCCTTTCGTTTCTGCGCACATCACCCGACCATGGAACGGGATTCGACATCGCCGCCCAGGGAATCGCGCGCTGCGACAGCATGCTGTCGGCCATCGAAGCGGCCTGGACGCTTAGCCAGGCTTGACGCGCATCAACACCTGACCGAATTCCACGGGGGTGCCGTTGTCCACCAAGATCTCCACCACTTCGCCGCTTAATTCGGCCTCCAGCTCATTCATCAGCTTCATCGCTTCGAGAATGCAGATCGTCTGTCCAGCAGCGATGCGGTTGCCGATCTCCACAAAGGCAGCTTCACCGGGAGCAGGAGCCCGGTAAAAGGTTCCCACCATCGGTGCCGTGACATCCACCAGATCCGAGCGGGTTCCTGCAGCGGCAGGAGGAGCAGCGGACGAAGACTCGCTGATCGACTTGATCTCGAGCGCCGGGGAGGGAGCGGCTGCAACGGGCACCATCTGGGGGGCAACAGCCGAAACAGGAAGATTGCGGCGAACCTCCAAACGGAAGTCGTCGCCCTCGAGACGGAATTCCTGAATATCGCTCTCTGCCAGCTTGTCGAGAAGCTGATTCAGCTGATCGTGGTCGAGGTGCATGGTCAGCTGTTCTCCCGACCCAAGTAGGTGTCGTTGCGGGTGTCGACCTTGATCTTCTCACCAATGGAAAGAAAAAGAGGCACCATCACTTGGGCACCGGTCTCAAGAATGGCGGGCTTGGTGCCACCGGTTGCGGTGTCACCTTTCACGCCGGGATCCGTCTCCTTGATCTCAAGCACAACCGAATTGGGCAGCTCCACCTCCAGGGGCTTGTCATTCCAGGAGACGACATTCACCTCCATGCCTTCCTTGAGGTACTTGCGGCTTTCTCCGATCTGCTTGGCAGACAGGCGCGTTTCCTCGTAGGTGCCCATGTCCATGAAGACATAGTCCTCACCTTCCATGTAGGTGTGCTGAAGCGTGGCTTTCTCGAGGATGGCCTGGGGCAGCATCTCGCCAGCGCGGAAGGTTTTCTCCACCACGTTGCCGCTCTGCACCGCCTTGAGCTTGGTGCGCACAAAGGCAGAACCCTTGCCTGGCTTGACGTGCAGGAACTCGACCACGCGCCAGACGGCACCGTCCAGCTCGATGGTGGTACCAGTGCGAAAGTCGTTGCTGGAAATCATTCCCGCTGAACGGTTCAGGGGATCATACGGCTGTGCCAAAGTCCTTTCAGCACCTGGGGTTCTCCTTGGCGATTCGGTTGGCTTTTCAGCGTTGGGGTACTGGCTTGCTCAGCCTTCTGATCGTGGTCGGCTTGCTTGGGGCCGAACCGGTCTGGGCCGGACTGCCCCAGGGCAATGCTGTGCAGGATCCCGCTGCGATCCTGCGGGATTCCCTGCCGATGGACCAGGAGGACCTGCGCGAACTGCAGCACCGCCTGGAAGGCACCAGCGATGATTTACGGGCCAAGCGCTGGAGCGCCCTCGGACGCACCATCAGCCGCAGCGAAGCGCTGCTGAACACGCGTTCCAACAACATTCTCAACGCCGTTCCCGACGCCGATCGCCCGCAGGCTGAACAGTTGCTCAACACGGTCAAAGACGGCCTCGTGCAACTGCAGGAACAAGTGGATGCCACGGACAAGGCAGGGTTCATCCAGAGCCGCCGGCAGACGTTGACCACGATCGGCGATCTCGAATTCCTGCTGATTGATGACCGGATCCCTGCCATTCCCGCGGAGTTCGATGACCTGCCCCGCCTCAATGGGCGAGCCACCGTGGTGATCAGCACCACCCAGGGCGATCTCACGGCCGTGGTGGATGGATACAACGCACCCCTCACGGCCGGCGCCTTCATCGACCTGAGCCTGAAGGGCTTCTACGACGGCCTTCCCTTCTCCAGAGCGGAAGACTTCTACATCCTGCAAAGCGGCGATCCCGAAGGGCCAGCCATCGGATATGTGGATCCAACCAGCAAGCAGGAACGGCATGTGCCCCTGGAAATTCGTGTACCCGGAGAGCCAGACACCTTCTACAACGAGACTTTTGAAGATGTGGGCCTGTACAAGGCCACGCCCGTGCTGCCCTTCTCCACCCTCGGTACCCTCGGCTGGGCCCATTCCGATCAGGCACTCGATGACGGCTCTTCCCAGTTCTTCCTGTTTCTTTACGAAGCGGAGCTCACCCCTGCCGGTCTGAATCTGGTGGATGGACGCAATGCCGCGTTCGGGTATGTGGTGGATGGCTTCGATGTTCTCGAGGAACTCAGCGTGGACGACCAGATCAACCGCATTGCGGTGGTGGATGGAGCCGATCGGCTGCAGGCCCACGCCTGATCGGCTGTGACGCAGACCCTGGCAGACCTGGGAGAAGCGGAATTGCTGCGGCGCTTGGCGCGCTTCGCCCCACCAGGTCAGTTCGACGACGACACCGCTCAACTGCAGCAGCCATCTGGGGATCTGCTGGTGAATACCGACGTGCTGGTGGAGACCATCCACTTCAGTGATGCGACCACGGCAGCGCTGGATGTGGGCTGGCGTGCTGTGGCCGCCAATCTCTCCGACCTGGCCGCCAGCGGTGTGGACCAGATCCTGGGAATCACGGTGGGGCTCGTCGCGCCAGGCCACACGCCCTGGAGTTGGGTGGAGGGTGTCTACCGCGGCATCGACTCCCTCCTCCAGGACAGTGGGGGCGTGCTGCTGGGGGGCGACTGCTCCCAGGGCCCCGCGAGGATGCTCTCCATCACTGCACTGGGCACGCTCGGGCCCTTGCGGCTGCACCGGTCCCAGGCCAGAGCTGGCGACTGGATCGTGGTGAGCGGAGCCCATGGTCTGAGCCGCCTGGGGCTGGCCCTGCTTCTCGAGGAGTCCTCGCTGCAGAGCGTCACCCTGCCGGAGGCTCTCAAAGAACAGGCGATCCAACAGCACCAGCGTCCACAGCCGAGGCTTGATGCGCTCAGGTCACTGGTGATGAGCAAGCCAGGGGGGCTTCCCTGGAGAGCCGGTGGAACCGATAGCAGCGACGGTCTGCTTCAAGCCATCGACTGCCTCTGCCGAAGCAGTGGCTGCGGCGCTGTTTTAGACACGACAAAACTGCCTCGGGCAGGAAGATGGCCCGAGGGTCCGCTCTGGCAACGCTGGTGCCTGAGTGGCGGAGAAGACTTCGAACTGGTGGTCACCCTCCCCGAACCCTGGGCGAAAGCCTGGATTGACGCGCAACCGTCCTGCCGGCAGGTGGGAGTGATCACCGATCAAGCCAAAGCGATCGTTTGGAGCCACGACAACGCACCGGTGGTCGCTGAGGGGTTCGCCCATTACGGAGCGACCTAGGCCATAAAAAATCCCCCCTTGGCAGGGGGGATCGAAACACGCAAGTCAGTGCGCTCTTCTGGATCACTTCCAGTTGCGGGCCACCACTTCGGCCAGATCCACCACGCGCTGGCTGTAGCCCCACTCGTTGTCGTACCAGGCAAGGATCTTCACCGCCTTGTCACCCATGGCGTAGGTGAGGTCGGCATCAAAAATGGTGGATTCGTTGGTGCCAGCGTAATCGGTGGAAACCAGGGGCAGGTCGCTGTACTTGATGATGCCCTTCATGCCGTTCTCGGAAGCGGCCTTGATCACAGCCTTCACCTCATCCACGGTTGTGGCGCGGGACGGACCGAAGGTGAGGTCAACAGCGGACACATTGGGGGTGGGCACGCGCATGGCGAAACCGGTGAGCTTGCCCTTCACCTCGGGGTAAACCAGAGCCACAGCCTTGGCAGCACCGGTGGTGGTGGGAACCATGTTGAGGGCAGCAGCACGGGCACGACGCAGGTCCCTGTGGCTGTTGTCGAGGATGCGCTGATCACCGGTATAGCTGTGAATGGTGGTCATCAGACCCCAATCCAAGCCGAAGCTCTGATCCAGAACCTTCACGATCGGAGCCAGGCAGTTGGTGGTGCAGCTGGCGTTGGAAAGGATTTTCCAATCTTCGTGGCGGTACTGATCGTCGTTCACACCCACCACGAAGGTGCCCACACCATCGCCTTTGCCAGGCGCCGTGAGGATCACCTTGCTGGCACCGGCTTCAAGGTGCATGCTGGCCTTCTCATCGGTGTTGAACACACCGGTGGACTCGATCACCAGATCCACACCCCAATCCTTCCAGGGGCAGTTGAGGGGATTGCGATCAGCGAAGAATTTGATCTCCTTGCCGTTGACGATCATCGTGTCGTCGGTGGTTTCGATCTGAACGCTGCGATCGATGTGACCGAGGATCGAGTCGTAGGTGAGGAGGTGGGCGCTGGTTTTGGGATCGGATGTGGAGTTCATCCCCACGATCTCGAGTCCGGTATCGGCTCCGCGGCTCAGCCAACCCCGCATCACATTGCGACCAATCCGGCCGAATCCATTGATCGCAACGCGCAGGGTCATAACAAAAGCGGGTGATCCGCTACTGGGTTTGGCCGCCGATCATACAGAAATCACGGGATTTAACTTGTTACGCAGGATTTTTTGATCACCATCAACCCAGAGCTACAAAGTTCCTGAACTGCTGGTCAGCTCGAAAAGCTGATTTATCGTGCGTGTTCCCGGTTGCGGTCATTGGTCTGCACGCTTGACATTCAATCGCCTGTGCACTTCATCGGTGCGGGCGGCATTGGTATGTCTGCGCTGGCGCGGATTCTGCTCAGCCGAGGCCATCGCGTCAGCGGTTCGGACCGCCGGCTGTCTCCCGCCATGGAGAGCCTCAAAACCGCAGGGATGGTGGCCTTTGAGTCCCAAGCTGCCGCCAACTTCCAGGCCTTGGATCGTCTGGATCGTTCCTCACCCATCGTGGTGATCAGCAGTGCCATTCCCGATCACAATCCTGAGTTGGTTGCCGCCAGAGAGCGGCAGCTCGAGGTGTGGCATCGCTCGGATTTACTCGCGGCGCTGATCGACCAGCAACCATCGATCGCCATCGCTGGCAGCCACGGCAAAACCACCACCAGCACGGTGGTCACCACCCTTCTTCATGGTGCAGGCGAAGATCCCACAGCTGTGATTGGTGGCATCGTTCCCTGTTACGACAGCAACGGCCATGCCGGCCAAGGACGCCTTCTGGTGGCTGAAGCCGACGAATCCGATGGCTCACTGGTGAAATTCAGAGCCTCTTTGGGTGTGATCACCAATCTCGAACTGGATCACACCGACCACTACCGCGATCTGGACGACCTGATCGCAACCCTTCAACGCTTCGGAGACGGCTGCAAACGCTTGCTTGCCAATCAGGACGATCCCATCCTCAGCGAGCACTTCCAAGCCGATGCCTGGTGGTCGGTCCAGCGCAGCGACAACGTGGATTTTGCAGGGTTGCCCGTGGCTCTGGAAGGCGATCGCACCATCGCCGACCTCTACGAACAAGGGACTTTTGTGGGGCAGATCACCCTGCCCATGCCCGGACTGCACAACCTGAGCAACACCATCGGTGCGCTAGCCGCCTGCCGCATGGAGGGTGTGCCCCTCGAACACTTGATCAGCCACCTCTCAGAGCTGAAAACCCCAGGGCGCCGGTTCGATTATCGAGGCGACTGGCAGGGCCGGCAGATCGTTGACGACTACGCCCATCACCCCAGCGAAGTGGCAGCAACACTGAACATGGCCAACTTGATGGTCTCCAGTGGTCGCAGCCCTCTGCCTCGATCACCGCAGCGGTTGGTCGCTGTGTTCCAACCCCATCGCTACAGCCGCACCCAGGAATTCCAAACCGAATTCGCCCGGGCACTGCTTTCCGCTGAACTGGTGCTGCTGGCTCCGATCTTCGCCGCCGGTGAAGCTGAAATGCCAGGGGTGAACAGTG
The DNA here is from genome assembly GCF_014279955.1 of Synechococcus sp. BMK-MC-1. Lineage (NCBI taxonomy): Bacteria > Bacillati > Cyanobacteriota > Cyanophyceae > Synechococcales > Synechococcaceae > Synechococcus > Synechococcus sp. BMK-MC-1. The sequence goes on along the minus strand of NZ_CP047939.1, from coordinate 29,169 downwards.
AAGCGCTGGCCAGCGTCATGCAGGAGCTATCAACCCAGCAATCCGTTCTGGTGGCATCAACGATGGATGAGCTCGTCAGCCTCGTGAAGGAACACAGCCTCCCCGATGATCTGGTCCTGGCCATGGGTGCCGGTGATGTGAACAGCCTCTGGTCGCGGTTGTCGCAGTCTTCAAGCGAGGGTCAGGCGTCATGTCCACCGGCACTGGCAGCCTGACGGCTCTGCAGGATTGCGGTGTCCTGCAACAGAAGGTTCCGCTCGCGGAGTTCACCACCTGGCGCGTGGGCGGTCCGGCGCAATGGCTGGCTGAACCAACCAGCACCGAGCAGATCCCAGAGCTCCTGCAGTGGGCCAGGGAGAGACGACTCCCCGTTCACATGATCGGAGCGGGATCGAATCTGCTCATCGCCGACGGCGGCTTGCCCGGACTCACCCTTTGCCTGAGACGGTTGCAAGGCAGTGCGTTGAATGCAGACACGGGACGCGTGCGTGCCGCCGCTGGAGAGCCGCTGCCCACCCTGGCCAGGCGTGCTGCCAAAGCTGGCTTGCAAGGGTTGGAGTGGGCTGTAGGGATCCCCGGCACGGTGGGCGGTGCCGCCGTGATGAATGCCGGAGCGCAGGGAGGCTGCACGGCGGAACAGCTGATCAGTGTGGATGTGATCCGCTTCAGCGACGCACAACCCAGCCTCGCCACCCTCAGTCGGGACGAACTGGCGTTCAGCTACCGCCAAAGTGCCCTGCAAAGCAACCGGCACCTGGTGGTGGCCGCCGAATTTCAGCTCGAACCCGGTCACGACCCGGCCGAACTGCAACGCCGCACCAGTGGCAACCTCAACCATCGCACCTCCACCCAGCCCTACAAACTGCCCAGCTGCGGCAGCGTCTTCCGCAACCCCGAACCGGAGAAAGCCGGGCGGCTGATCGAATCCCTTGGGCTCAAAGGACGGTCCATCGGTGGTGCCCAGGTGTCTGAGCTTCACGCCAATTTCATCGTGAACACTGGCGATGCCTCAGCGAACGACATCCGCGCCCTGATCAGCCTGGTGCAAGGCGAAGTGATGGAGGCCAAAGGCATTGCCTTGCATCCAGAAGTGAAACGGCTGGGCTTCGAGACACCCGATTAACCTTCCAGTTCCTTCAGCAGTTCCATGGCCGGTTTCGGACTTCCCAATTTCGGACAGCTCACCGAAGCCTTCCGCAAGGCCCAGCAGATCCAGCAGGACGCCCAGAAACTGCAGGAAGAGCTCGATGCCATGGAAATCGAGGGCAGCAGTGAGGACGGTCGAGCCAGCATCTGGCTCTCCGGCAATCAACAACCCCTGCGCGTGAAGCTGGATCCGAGTCTGCTGAACGAGGGCCAAGACACTGCGGAAGCAGCTGTTCTCGCTGCTCTCCAATCGGCCTACGAACGCTCCACCGCCACCATGAAAGAGCGCATGCAAGATCTCACCGGAGGCCTCGATCTCAACCTCCCCGGGATGGGCGGCTGATCCCCAGGAGTTCCTCCACCGCTCCGCGATAGAACCCATAGCGCTCCCAGTCGCGACTGACTCCACAGCCCGGTTCATCGCGATGGAGACAATCGCGGAAGCGACAGGGATGAATGGTGAGCTGGTCCCGGAGTTCCGGGAACAGCACTTCAAGATTGCGGGCATCCCCAGGCAGGTCCGGTCGGTTGAAGCCGGGTGTATCCGCCACACGGGCGCCTGGGCTGAAGGGGTGCAGCTCCACATGCCGCGTCGTGTGCCGGCCCCTCTGCAGCCGTCCCGACACAGCGCCGACCCGCAGGGCCAGACCTGGCAGCAAGGCATTGATCAGCGAACTTTTACCCACCCCTGAAGGGCCGCAGAGCACGGTGATGGCCTGAGACGCGAGTACGGCGCGCAACGGATCCAAACCGAGGCCTGTCTGGACCGACACCATCACGGGGGCATAGCCCCAGCCCTCCAGACGCTGCTTCAACGCCAGCTGCTGCTCAGGCGCCAGAAGGTCGCACTTGGTGAGCACCAGCTGCACCTGCAGACCGGTCTGTTCCGCAGTGAGCAGAAAGCGACTGGCCTGATCGGCATCGAACGCAGGCTGCTCCGCAGCCAAAGCAACGAGCACACAGGAGGCATTGGCGACCGGAGGCCGCACCAGGAAACTGCTGCGGGGTTCCACGGCGGACACAACAGCACGGGCCTGGATTGGATCGATCGCCTCCACCGTGACCCGATCCCCCACATGCACAGCAGCACCGCGATGGTTGAGCCGGGTGCGACGGGTGCAGAGAAGACGGGCTGGCGTGCCGGGCGATGGGGCATCCAGTTCCACCTCCAGGTAGTTGGCCTGGAGCGCCACCACCATGCCGCCATCGGGTGCAGCCTCACTCACCGCTGCAGATCACCAACAGGCGGACCCGATCAGGCCCCAGGCGTTCCACCGTGACCCCATGGCCATCCCGGCGCAGACCGGGCACCACCATCTCTTCAGGTTCACCGGGATCGAGATCCACCTGCAGGCACTGCCCTGGGGCGAGGGATTCCAAGGCAAGCCGGCAGCGGATGAAGTTGAGCGGACAGGGCGTTCCGCACAGATCCAGCACCTGATCAGGCTGGAGGACTGCCATGGTCAGCGCTGCCCGAAGAGCCGCGCGAACAGTCCGCTCTTGTGATGGTGATGCTGTTCCCCTCTGGCGGAGTGGTGTCCAGCGAGCTCCTCGAGCAAACCGCGCTCCTCGTCGTTCAAGCGGGTGGGAAGTTTCACGGTGACGGCAACCCGCTGATTGCCCCGAGCCACAGGGTTACCCAATTTGGGAATGCCCTTGTTCTCGAGGGTGAGCACGGCATTGGGCTGCGTACCAGCAGGAATCTCCAGGCTGGTGGGGCCATCCACCGTCTCCACCTCAATCCTGTCACCAAGGATCGCCTGCAGGTAACTCACCTTCACCTCAGACAGCACGGTGAGGCCATCGCGCCGCAGCGTGGGGTGGGACTTAACGGTGAGGAACACGTACAGATCGCCGGAGGGGCCACCACGGAGGCCCGCGTTGCCCTCACCGGCGACCCGCAGACGCGTGCCCGTGTCCACACCCGCAGGAATATTGATCCGCAGCTTTTTACGAACCTGCACCACACCCTGGCCACCACAGGCGTTGCAGGGGTCAGCGATCACCTGACCACTGCCGTTGCAGGTGGGGCATTCCGCCACCTGGGTGAAGCTTCCAAAGGGGGTGCGGGTGGCACGGCGCACCTGGCCGACCCCGCCGCAGGTGGAACAGGTGGTGGGACCACTGCCGCTCTTGGCCCCACTGCCTCCGCACGTGGTGCAGGATTCCAGGTGGGGCACACGAATCTCCCGTTCCTGGCCGAACACCGCCTGATCGAAGTCGATCGTGAGGTCGTAGCGGAGATCGTCCCCCTGCTGGGGGCCGCGGCGACGCTGCTGACGGGCTCCGCCGGCGGCACCACCAAAGCCACTGAAGAAGGTTTCGAAAAGGTCAGCGAAACCGCCCATGTCGCCCATGTCGGGCATCCCGGCGGCACCACCGAGTCCGGCCTCACCGAACTGGTCGTAACGACCGCGTGTTTGTGGATCGCTGAGCACCTCGTAGGCCCGACCGATCTCCTTGAAGCGGTCTTCAGCCCCAGGCTCCTTGTTGATATCCGGGTGGTACTGGCGAGCCAGACGGCGGTAGGCACGCTTGAGGGTGTCGGCGTCGGCATCCCTGCTGACACCGAGAAGCTCGTAATAATCGGCCATCAGCTGGAAATCCCGAAGGTCACAGTAAGGGGAGGAGTCTGATCATTGGCTCAACCGTTGCCATCGCCGGAACCGCTGTCCTCAGCGGGAGCATCCGCCGCTGGTGCTTCGGCAGGCTGAGAAGAGGCGCCATCCTGCGGGCCTGGGCCCATGGACACTTTCACCATGGCGTGCCGCAGCACCTTGCCGTTGAGGTGATAGCCGCGTTGCAACTCCTCGATCACCACATCTTCGGGATGGGCATCGCTGGGCTCCCTGAGAACCGCTTCATGCAGGGTGGGGTCGAACTCCTGACCCACCACGCGCATCGGAGCCACACCAAGCTGCTTGAGCACATCAACCAGCTGCTTGTAGAGGCCCTGATAGCTGCGGTGCAGAGCCTGAGCTTCCTCTCCCTGGGGATCGAGTTGCTGGCGTGCGCGCTCGAAATTGTCGACAACAGGAAGAATCTCGCTCAGCGTGCTGCAGGTGAGCTGGATCTTGAGATCATCCTGATCCCGGCTCTGGCGCTTGCGGAAATTGTCGAAGTCGGCAGCGATGCGCATGTACTGCCCCCGCAACACATCGTGTTCGTCGCGCAGGGTGGTGTGCTCCCGCTCCAGTTGCTCCAGGCGAGCCTCGTTGTTACCGGTCTGAGGGGAAGCCTCAGCCGCCGAGCCGGGATCGGAAGCCGAGGGGGTCTCGAGAGGATCATTGGGCGTCTCTGCAGGCTGCTGCCCGTCGGCAACGACCTGGGCCGGATCCTGCTCAGGGGTGGAGGCGTCGCCACTCATGCTGACCGGTTGCGAATTCACGTCTAGACATGTTGATAGGTGAGGTAGGCCTCCCACAAGCGGCGGAAGCCCGCACCTTTTGGATTTGATGTGCTGTGAGTGACGATCGCCGCCGACTGGAGCTGGAACTGCTGCTGAAACGCACCATCCCAGGCACCCTCAGCAGCGCCGACAAACCGGATCTTCTGAACGATTTGACAGCGCTGGGACTGGATCCGAAGCGCCACGGCGAGCTCACAGCCACCCTGAGCAGCCTTCTCGAACCAGCTCCGGCAGAAGCACTCCAAGAGCAGAAGCAAGAACAACAGCAGGAACACGCGCAAGCTCCTCAGCAAGCACCGGAGAGCATTGCCGACACCGCCAGCTCCTATCTCGCGGAATTCAGCGTGGACGGAGTGCTGGAGGACGACCCCGATGAGGCCGAACTGCAGTCGTCTTCGATCGTGGATCTGGAAGACGGACTGAACGATGCCGATCGTTCACCGGTGATCAATCTCGTGGACCGGATCCTGATGCAGGCGCTGCAGCTGGGAGCCAGCGACATTCATGTGGAGCCCCAGCAGGCTGGCTTGCAGTTGCGGTTTCGCCAGGACGGCGTGCTGCAAACCAGCATCGAGCCCCTGCCAAGCCGTTTGGTGCCAGCGGTGACCTCACGCTTCAAAATCATGGCGGATCTGGATATCGCCGAGCGCAGGGTGGCCCAGGACGGGCGGATTCGGCGCAGATTCCAGAACCGCACCGTGGACTTTCGGGTGAATTGCCTACCCAGTCGCTTCGGGGAGAAGATCGTGCTGCGACTGCTGGACAGCTCCGCCACCCAACTGGGCCTGGACAAGCTGATTACCAGTGAGACAACGCTCGACACCGTGCGGTCCCTGGGCTCCAAACCCTTCGGCATGATCCTGGTGACCGGACCCACCGGATCGGGGAAATCGACCACGCTCTATTCCCTGCTGGCCGAACGCAACGACCCTGGAATCAACATCTCCACGGTGGAAGATCCGATCGAATACACCCTCCCCGGCATCACCCAATGCCAGGTGAACCGAGAGAAAGGGTTCGATTTCAGCCAGGCGCTGCGGGCCTTCATGCGCCAAGACCCGGATGTGCTGCTCGTGGGCGAGACCCGCGACCTGGAAACGGCCAAAACCGCCATCGAGGCAGCACTCACCGGTCACCTCGTGCTCACCACCTTGCATTGCAACGACGCACCCAGCGCCATCGCCCGACTGGATGAAATGGGCGTTGAGCCCTTCATGGTGAGCGCGTCGCTGATCGGCATCGTTTCCCAACGCCTGCTGCGGCGTGTCTGCCCCGACTGCCGCCTTGCCTATCACCCGAAAGCTGAGGAGCTCGGGCGGTTCGGCTTGATGACCAGCAATGAAGAGGGCGTGACGTTCTTCAAGGCCAATCACCGCGAGGGACATCCGGACGCTTGTCCCAGCTGTCAGGGCAGCGGCTACAAGGGCCGGGTGGGGGTGTACGAGGTGCTGCGCATGAATGAAGTGATGGCCGCTGCAGTAGCCAAGGGAGCCACCACCGACATGGTGCGCCAGCTGGCCCTGGAATCAGGAATGAAAACGCTGCTGGGCTACAGCCTCGATCTCGTGCGCGAAGGACGCACCACCCTGGAGGAAGTGGGCCGCATGGTGCTCACCGATGCCGGCCTGGAGTCCGAACGGCGGGCCCGAGCCCTGAGAACGCTCACCTGCAGCGGATGTGGTGGCGGACTTCAGGAAGGTTGGCTGGAATGTCCGTACTGCCTTACCCCACGCCATTGAGGGCTGCGTCATGGAAGTGATGATCGAAGACCTGATGCAGGAGCTGGTGGAAGCGGGCGGTAGCGACCTGCACATCGCCAGCGGTCAACCCCCTTACGGCCGCTTCAGCGGCCAGTTGCGGCCCATGCGCGACGAGCCCCTGATGGAAGAAAGCTGCAACCGGCTGATCTTTTCCATGCTCAACAACAGCCAGCGCAAAACGCTCGAGCAAACCTGGGAGCTCGACTGTGCCTATGGACTCAAAGGCGTGGCCCGCTTCCGGGTGAACGTGTATCGCCAGAAGGGCAGCTATGCGGCCTGTCTGCGAGCTCTTGGCAGCAAAATCCCCAGCATCGAGCTGCTGAATCTGCCCCCCGTGGTGGTGGAAACCAGCAAACGACCCCGGGGATTGGTGCTCGTGACCGGCCCGACTGGGTCAGGCAAAACCACCACCCTCGCGGCCCTGCTGGATCACATCAATCACAGCCGCGCCGAGCACATCCTCACGATCGAGGATCCGATCGAATTCGTTTACAAAAGCGATCAGAGCCTGGTGCACCAACGCCAGCTCAATGAAGACACCCGCAGTTTCGCCAATGCACTGCGAGCAGCCCTCAGGGAAGACCCCGACGTGATCCTGGTGGGAGAAATGCGCGATCTGGAAACCATCCAGCTGGCGATCAGCGCTGCTGAAACCGGGCACCTGGTGTTCGGCACCCTGCACACCAGCTCAGCGGCCCAAACCGTGGACCGCATGGTGGATGTGTTCCCCCCCGCGCAACAAACCCAGATCCGCGTGCAACTCTCAGGGAGCCTGGTGGCGGTGTTCTCCCAGACCCTGTGCCGCCGCAGCAACCCGGCGCCTGGGCAATTCGGTCGGGTGATGGCGCAGGAAATCATGATCAACACACCGGCCATCGCCAATCTCATCCGCGAAGGAAAAACCGCCCAGCTGTATTCGCAGATTCAGACCGGTGGCGAACTGGGCATGCAGACCCTGGAGAAGGCTCTGGCGGATCTCGTCAGCCGAGGAGACATCAGCCTGCAGGAAGCCAGAGCCAAAGCCAGCAAACCATCCGAACTGGATCGGCTCGCGGCCGGTTGAGGCGCTGAGGATCGCGATGGCCAAATTCACCGCCAGCTACACCTCCGCCACCGGTCAGTCGCGCTCGATCACGATCCGGGCCAGCGATCTCCAGACAGCGCGCAAGCAACTGCGCCGCCGTGGCATCAAGGCCACGGAGCTGAAAGCCACAGAGACATCAACAGGAGCACAGCCAAAAGAGGCGAAGAACAGCGCAGGGATTCTGTCCCTGGATCTCGGGGAACTGTTCCAGAAGCCCCCCGGCGTGAAAGACAAAGCGGTATGGGCCAGCAAGCTGGCCGCGCTGGTGGATGCCGGCGTACCGATCGTGCGCAGCCTCGATCTGATGGCCACCCAGCAGAAGCTGCCGATGTTCAAGAAGGCGCTTACCGCGGTGGGATTGGAAGTGAACCAGGGCACAGCCATGGGAGCTGCCATGCGCCAGTGGCCGAAGGTGTTTGATCAACTCACCGTGGCCATGGTGGAAGCCGGCGAGGCGGGCGGCGTGCTCGATGAATCACTGAAGCGCCTGGCCAAACTTCTGGAAGACAACGCCCGCTTGCAGAACCAGATCAAAGGAGCCCTGGGCTACCCAGTGGCCGTTCTGGTGATCGCGATTCTGGTGTTCCTGGGAATGACCATCTTTCTGATTCCCACCTTTGCGGGGATCTTCGAAGACCTGGGGGCCGAACTGCCCTTGTTCACGCAGCTGATGGTGGACCTGAGCAAACTGCTGCGCTCTTCGGCAGCACTCGTCTTCGCTGGAGTGCTGCTGGTGGGGATCTGGCTGTTCAGCCGCTACTACGCCACCCACAAGGGCCGCCGGGTGATTGATCGCCTGATGCTCAAAGTTCCGCTGTTTGGCGACTTGATCATGAAAACCGCCACCGCCCAGTTCTGCCGAATCTTCAGTTCACTCACCCGCGCTGGCGTACCGATCTTGATGTCGCTTGAGATCTCCAGCGAAACAGCAGGCAACTCCATCATTTCCGACGCCATCCTGGAATCGCGCGGCCTGGTGCAGGAAGGCGTGCTGCTGAGCACGGCGCTCACCCGCCAGAAGGTGCTGCCGGAGATGGCCCTGAGCATGCTCTCGATCGGCGAGGAAACCGGTGAGATGGACCAGATGCTCAGCAAGGTGGCCGACTTCTACGAAGACGAGGTTTCGGCATCCGTGAAAGCGCTCACCTCGATGCTGGAACCCGCGATGATCGTGGTGGTGGGCGGCATTGTGGGCTCCATTCTGCTGGCGATGTACCTGCCGATGTTCACCGTGTTTGATCAGATTCAATAAACAGAATCAACAATCTCGTCCCTATCGATCCGCTGGATCAACTCCTGCAATCGCCATCCCCGCCAGCCAGCCGCCGCTCCAGCAGGCCTGGAAATTGAAGCCGCCGGTCACTCCATCCACATCCAACAACTCACCAGCCAGATACAAACCAGGGCAGCGGCGGCTTTCCATCGTGGCCAGGTTCACCTCACCGAGATCCACACCGCCAGCCGTTACAAACTCCTCTCCAAAGGGACCACGTCCCTGGATCTTCAGCCGCTGCGCGCAGAGAATCTCCAGCAGCTGACGCTCGGCCTTCAGCGGCAGATCTGCCCAGCGCCGCTCCGCCTCCACACCAGCCAATGCCAGAAAAACCTGCCACAGACGACGCGGCAGGTGATCCAAAGGCTTGGCCGCTGACACGGTGCGACGAGCCTGCTCCAGCCGCCACTGCTGCAAGCGCTGCTCCACCCCGGAGCGGCCCAGCCCAGCACTCCAATCCACCTTCAGATCACCCTTGTAGTGGCTCTGATGCAGAGCCCGGGCCGCAAAAGCGGACAGCCTCAACGTGGCCGGTCCACTCAAACCCCGGTGGGTGATCAGCACCCGGCCGGTCTGGCGAAAGCGCTGATCACCCAACTTCAGATCCAGGCCCACATCATCCAGGGCGATGCCGCTGCAAGCGCTGAGCTCCCGGGCCTGCAGCGAGAGGCTGAACAGCGACGGCACCGGTGGCACCACCTGGTGACCCAGCGCTGCAGCCAACTTGCGGCCACTGGGATGACCGCCGGTGGCCAGCATCACGCTGCGGGCTCGCAGGGGCTGCTCCAGGCCGCGACCCTCTACCAGAAACCCACCTTCAGGATGGAGCGTGATCTGCTGCACCATCGCCCGCATCTGCCATTGCACCTCCGCGGCAGCGGCCGCCTGCTGCAGGCAGCGGATCACCGCTTCCGATCGGTTCTCCTGGGGGAACAGGCGTCCGTCGGGCTCCTCCACCAGGGTGAGACCCCGTTCATCAAACCAGGCGATCGCATCACCACAGGCGAAGCGACTGAACGGACCACGCAAGGGTCTGCTGCCACGAGGGTAGTGGCTGGCCAACTCGCGCGGATCCCAGCAGGCATGGGTCACATTGCAGCGACCGCCCCCACTGATGCGCACCTTCTGCAGGGGCTCCGGGGTGCCTTCGAGCACCAGAACCCGCTCCAGACCCTGCTCGGCAGCGGTGATCGCTGCCATCGTTCCGGCAGGACCACCACCAACAACGATCAGATCAAGCAGGCTGGAAGCGCAGGGCAACGCCGTTGTTGCAGTAGCGCTTACCGGTTGGCCGGGGGCCGTCATTGAACACATGGCCCTGGTGTCCGCCGCAGCGGCTGCAGTGGTATTCCGTGCGCGGAACGATCAGTTTGAAATCTACTTTCGTAGCGATCGCACCGGGTAGAGGCTCAAAGAAACTGGGCCAGCCGGTGCCACTGTCGAACTTGGCGTTGGAGGAGAACAAGGGCATGTCGCAACCGGCGCAGTGATACGTGCCGGTTCGCTTCTCGTTGTTCAACGCGCTCGTGAACGGACGTTCCGTGCCCTCCTTGCGCAACACCGAATAGGCCTCCGGTGTGAGGCGCTTCTTCCAGTCTGCGTCCGTCAGATCCCAGGCCGCATCCGAGGCTTTGGAAGCCGCCAACACCCGATCTGGAGCCCTGAACACGCCAAACAAACTCGCTGCCATCGCCACCATCAGGGACCGGCGGCTCAACAACCACTGCTCAACGGTGGGAGTCATCGCTGTCATCTCAGCTGTGTTCCATCCGTTCTAAGCAAACCGAACCCCAGGGACAGGCACCATGGAGGGATGGATTCCCTCACCGATGCCGATCGGGAACCCCCCTGGCGTTTCAGCGTCGCCCCGATGCTGGACTGCACCGACCGGCATTTCCGCCAGTTGATGCGACAGATCAGCCGCCGTTCACTGCTCTACAGCGAAATGGTGGTGGCCCAGGCGCTGCACCACAGCAACCGCAGGGAACGACTGCTCGGTTTCGATCCAGAAGAACATCCGATTGTTCTGCAGGTGGGAGGCGATGACCCCCAGCTGCTGGCCGAAGCCACCCGCATGGCCGCAGACTGGGGCTACGACGAGATCAACCTGAATGTGGGCTGCCCCAGCCCGCGGGTGCAGGCCGGCAATTTCGGTGCCTGTCTGATGGCGGAACCCGAGCGAGTGGCGCAGTGCGTAGAGGCGATGGTGTCGGCCAGCGATCGGCCCGTCACGGTGAAGCACCGTGTGGGCATCGATGATCTCGACAGCGACGACCTGCTCACGGCCTTCGTGGACCGGGTGGCCGATGCCGGAGCCTCTCGCTTCAGCGTGCATGCGCGCAAAGCGTGGCTGGAGGGTCTCGACCCCAAACAGAACCGCACGATTCCGCCCTTGCAGCACGACCGGGTGATCGCCCTGAAAGCGCGCAGACCGCAGCTCACGATCGAACTGAACGGAGGCCTCGACACGCCGGAACAATGCCTTGATGCCCTGCAGCACTGTGATGGAGCCATGGTGGGTCGTGCGGCCTACGCCCACCCCTTGCGTTGGGCTTCAGTCGACACGCTGATCTATGGCGATGCCCCGCAAACCGTGCGGGCATCGGATGTGCTGATCGGCCTGATTCCCCACGCCGAACGCCACCTGCAACGCGGAGGCCGGCTCTGGGACATTGGCCGCCATCTCGTGCAACTGGTGGAAGGCGTTCCCGGAGCCCGTCACTGGCGCCGTGACCTGGGCCAAAAGGCACAGCGCAGCGGCGCCGATCTCACGGTGCTGGAGGCCTCAGCCCGGCAGCTGATCGATGCCGGGCTCTAACGAGGCAGCACAAGGAGCTCAGCCTTCAGCGCCGCCGTAACCGCCGTAGTCATCTCCACCGCCGCCGCCGTAACCGCCATCGTTGAATCCACCACCCTCACTGGGTGCAGCTCCACCACGCCGGCGCCGGCTGCGGCCGTCATCTCCGCCACCGCCGCCATCGTTGTAGCCGCCACCGCCACCGCCGTAGCCACCACCACCAGAGGCTCCACCGCCGTAACTGCGATCTTCCCAACCTCGGGCGCCCGAACGGCGTTCTCCACCGCCGCCGTAACCGCCACCGCCTCCGTAACCACCGCCGCCGCCGCGATAGCCACCGCCACCGCCGCCGTAGCCACCACCGCCACGACGGGGTGCGCTGCCGCGGGGCTCCGCTTTGTTGATGCGCAGGGGACGGCCCATCAGCTCCGCACCCTGGAGGGCTTCGATGGCCGCGGCCTCGGCCGCGTCATCAGCCATCTCCACAAAAGCAAAACCACGTTTGCGGCCGGTGTCGCGCTCCAGGGGGAGGGCACAGTTCGTGACCTCTCCAAAGGCAGCGAACAATTCAATGACGTCTTCCTGCTCAGCGCGGAAGGGCAAATTGCCTACAAAAATGCTCACGTTCCTGATGAACCTGAATGAAAGTGACCCTGGGGATCAGACAAGCCATCGGGTCAAGATCCGGTGAAGGAACGCGGCACCTCCGGCTTGTTCAGCGTAGACCCGTCCACGCGAAATGTTCATCCATTCGCTAAGTCCAAGCGCTCACTCCAGGCCGATAACTGTTCCTCCACACGATCGAAGCCAGTTCCGCCCTCACTGGTGCGCGCCGCCACAACCTGGCGCGGAGCCAATGCGTCATAGAGATCGGATTCAATCGCCGGATGAAAGCTCTGCCAGCGCTCGAGGCTGAGGTCGCGCAACAACACCCCCTCGCTCAGACACTGTTTCACAACAGAGCCGACGATCTGATAGGCCTCCCGGAAGGGAACCTGGCGGGCCACGAGGTAATCGGCCACATCGGTGGCATTGGAGAAATCAGCAGCCACCGCAGCTTCCAAACGGTCCTCCCGGAAGCTGAGGCCCTCGTCCATCAAGATCGTCATCGCTTCCAGGCACTGAGAACCGGTGGAGACCACGTCGAACAGGGCCTCCTTGTCTTCCTGAAAATCCTTGTTGTAAGCCAGGGGAAGGCCCTTGATCATCGTGAGCAAGCCCTGGAGATGACCAAACACCCGTCCGCACTTTCCCCTCACCAACTCGGGAACATCGGGATTTTTTTTCTGAGGCATCAGGCTGCTGCCCGTCGCGCAGCGATCACTGAGCCGAACAAAGCCGCATTCCTCGGAAGCCCAGAAGATCACCTCTTCCCCAAGGCGGCTGAGATGCACCATCACCAAAGACATGGCCGCCGAGAACTCCACCGCAAAATCCCTGTCGCTCACGGCATCAAGGCTGTTGGCATAGAGGCCGTCAAAACCAAGAGCCGCGGCCGTGCTGCGCCGGTCGATGGGCACGGGCGTTCCCGCCAGCGCCGCGGCACCGAGCGGTGAAACATTCACCCGTTTGCGCACATCCTCAAGACGCTGACGATCCCGCTCCAGCATCTCCACATAAGCCAGCAGGTGATGGGCCAGACAAACCGGTTGCGCCCGCTGCAGATGGGTGTAACCGGGAATCAAGGTCCGACGATGGCTCAGGGCCTGACGCAGAAGAGCCCGTTGAAACGTCTTCACCTGGGGAATGAGTTCATCAATGCGTCGCCGCAGCCAGAGGCGCAGATCCGTGCCCACCTGGTCATTGCGACTGCGGCCGGTATGCAATTTCTTACCGACAGGTCCCAGGAGAGCGATCAGCCGGCGCTCCACGGCGAAGTGCACATCCTCATCGTCCAGGCCTGGCTGGAAACGGCCCTCAGCTGCCTCGGCCCGAATCTGCTCCAAGCCACCGCAGAGTTGATCCGCCTCAGCTTCACGGATCACACCACACTGCGCGAGCATACGGGCATGGGCCATGGATCCATCGAGATCCTCCTGCAGAAGGGTGATGTCGAAACCGATGGAGGCATTGAAACGCTCGATCGCTGGATGCAATCCCTGCTCGAAACGATCACTCCAGGTTGCGGAGCCTCCTCCTGTCACTCCGCCAGCCATCGCTCACCTCTGCTCAGATCTCCACAGCTTGTCAGGCCGGAGAACGGGGAACTGAAGGCAGCATCACCTCCTCGCGCACCTTTAACACCACCATGGAGGCATCGTCTTCCAGCTGACGATCGGCGCCAACGAAACGATCCAGGCGGTCGAACAACTGATCGAGAATGCCCTGAGACCCCGTGCCAGAGCGGCAGGCTGATTCCAGGCTGCGAATCAGCCTTGCCTCGTCAAAGCGATCCCCTGTGATCCCTGGAGCTTCAGTGACACCATCGGTGTAATAGAGCAGCACATCTCCAGGTTCCAACACAACGGAGCCAGTGCCGTAATCCGCCTCGGGCTGCAGACCGATCAACAACCCCGGCGCATCCAAACGGCTGATCGTGCGTTGCTGAGCGCGCCAGATCAAAGGCGGATTGTGGGCCGCGTTAGCAAAGCGCAAGCGCCGGGAGCGCGGATCGAAATCCGAATAAAACAGGGTCACGAAGCGATGGGACTGAGACAGATCCTCAAGAGCCAGCTGATTGAGATCGTGAAGAATGCGATCCGGCGGCAATCCGCTCAGCACCTCAGCGCGCAACATGCCGCGCAGCATGGTCATCAGGAGACCCGCAGGCACCCCCTTGCCCATCACATCACCCATCACCAAGGCCCAGCGACCCCGTTCACGGCGGCGTCCAATTAACTCCGGGCGCATGGGGATGAAGTCGTAGTAGTCGCCTCCCACTTGAAACGCCGGCCGACAGCGCGCCGCCAGTTCCACCCCTTCAATCACCGGGCAATGATCCGGCAGAAGCTGCGCCTGGATCTCCGCACCGATGCTGAGCTGACGATCCACGCGCTCATGGCGCCTGGCTTCCTGCAGCATCTGGTCATTTTCGATCGCGACTCCGGTGAGGTCAGCAACCAGTTGCACCTGCCGGCGATGCACATCGCTCCACACCAGCGATCCTTTGGGCTCGAACACATAAAGACGACCGCGCTGCCGGCCCCTCGCCACCACAGAGGTGGCAAACAGTCCAGAGGAGCCCAGCTGACCCTGAACCAGGCGATCCAGCGCCAGCACAAGGGCGTCATCGGAACCGAACCCTGCAGACCGGCCAGGTTCATGCTGGCTCAACGTTTGGAGCAGCGACTCTGAACGCACGCCGGGGAGCATCTGAATCTGATCGGCCCAGAGGCGACCATCCCCCTGAAACGGCACGAGCAGTGCGCCTTCCACACCAACCAGACGCGCTGCCACCACCGGAACCAGTTCGAGAAAACGGTTGAGGTTGGTGAAACTGCGCAACGCAAAACCGAGCGACACCAACAGCTCTTGGTTGGAACGTTGTTCACGAACCAAGCTGTCGAGCAGCTGACGCAAGGACGCCGTGGCCGTCAGGGGCTGCTGACTGGCACTACGGGCAGGAGAGGCCGGATGTCGCCGTGGTGGCTTGCTGCTCACAGCATCACCATGGCAGGACCCGCAACGTAGCAAGGTTTACTACCGGTAACTGCAGCCCGAGGGCAAGCGAGCACTCAGCGAGAGGCGAGCAAAGCTTCCACGAATTCAAAACTGTTGAACGGCCGCAAATCACGGATTCCTTCACCGGCACCGATGAAACGGATCGGGAGCCCGGCTTCGGAGGCAACAGCGAGAGCAACACCCCCTCGGGCCGTGCCATCGAGTTTGGTGATGACCACCCCGGTCAACCCGGCGGCACGCGCAAAGGCCATCGCTTGTTTGAGACCGTTCTGGCCTTGGCTGGCATCGAGCACAAGCAGGGATTCCACAGTTGCATCAGGAGCCAATCGATCCACAACCCGCCGGATCTTGTTGAGCTCTTCCATCAGGTTGTGTTTGGTCTGCAGGCGGCCAGCGGTGTCCACAAGCACCAGATCCGTGCCCTTCGACCGGGCGGCCCCGATGGCATCAAACACCACAGCTGCAGGATCCGCATTGTCCGATGGGTTAGCCACCACAGGAACATCACTGCGATCACCCCAAACCTGCACCTGCTGAACCGCAGCCGCCCGGAACGTATCAGCGGCGGCAATCATGGCGGAATAGCCGCTACGCACCGCCAGGTTGGCCAGCTTGCCGAGGGTTGTGGTCTTCCCCACGCCATTCACACCCACCATCAGCCAAACGTTCAGCTGACCGCGCTGAGGGGCCAAAAGATCCACGCCGCTGGACTTGATCGGAGCCTCTAAGAGATCCCGAAGCTGCTCCTTGAGAAAGCGGATGCCTTCGCTCGGGTCCACCACCTGCTCGTTCATGCGCTTGCGCAGAGCATCCAGCACCTGATCGGTGGCCTTCACGCCAGCGTCGGCACGAAGCAGCAACGACTCCAGATCATCGAGCACCTCCGGGGTGAGGGGGTCATCACCCAAGTTCTCCAGAAGCCCGGAGACAAAACCCTGGCGGGTTTTCTCAAGGCCTTGGCGCAAGCGACCGAGCCAGTCGATCTCCTCGAGGGTGACCTGCTCTGCCTCACGACCCTGGGCGGCCAACACCTCCGCCGACCAGGTGAAGGTGTCGTCGAACGCGCCGAGACTGGGCTCGTCCTGCTCGCGATCCACTTCAACGCTTGCAGCAGCAACCGGTTGCTCGGCGACCGGTTGCTGAGCAACCTGCGGCTCTTGTTCGAGCTGCTGCTGTCGTTCCTGGCGTTGGGCCGCGGCCTGCTCGAGCAAAGACAAACCAGCCACAGGTGTTGGCTCGGGTTCGGCTGGCGCTGGCGCTGGCGCTGGCTCTGGTTCAGGCTCGGGCTTGGTCTCTGGCTCTGCCGGGGAGTCGGATTGGGGTGCCGCAGGGGTCGCGTTCGCCTGCTCCTTCTGAGCTTTCAAACGGGCGTAGGCCTGCCGTGCCCACTCCAGAGGATCGTCATCCGCACTGGCGGCCGCGTCCTGCTGCGGTTCCTGCGCTGACGCGTCGGCATCAGCTGGAGGTGGGGTTGGAGCAGCCTCAGACTGCCGGTTGAACCAGTCGTAGACCATGGGGGTCAGGACACTGCCTGGGAAGAGGCATTCTGCAGGCGGCGCAGCACCCCATTGATCATGCGGCGACCTTGCTCATCGCTGTAGCGGTTGGCGAGCTCAACAGCTTCATTGCAAGCAACGGACGCTGGCGTCTTCATCGACTGCAGATCAACAACAGCAAGACGAAGGATGTCGCGGTCGATGCGGGGAAGACGGCTCAAACGCCAGCCTTCCATCACGCTGTCGAGCTGATCATCCAGGGATGGACGGGCATCGAGAACCAGTTGAATCCTGCGCATCGCCTCCTTTTGCACCATCTCCTGATCAGCCAAGGCCAACAATCGGGGCAATTCAAGGCTGGCGGAGAGACCGTTCAACACTTGCTCCGCGCTGGTTAAGGAGTCACGCAGATGCTCGCGAACCGGCATGACTGCAGCCGTTGATCCCTCCTGCAGCTCGCTGTCCAGTAACGATTGCTGGGCTTTCTCGAGATCAGCGGCGCAGCGATCGAGAACCTCGCGCCAATGCTGCATCAAACTCTCCAGAGCCTTCTGCAGAAGCGCCTCGAGAGACTCCACAGACAGAGAGCGATCCCGCTCTGCGCACTGGCTGAGAACGAGGAGGGCGAGCTCTCGGGAGAGGGAACGGGTCTGCATGGATCGTTAACGAACGACTCAGGAGGAGGAGGGTGCCACAGAGGCTCTGAGCTGGGCGATCAGGCTCGAAAAGCTGCGGCCGGCAGGCGCTTCCCGGGCGTCAGGATTCACGATTCCAGCGGAAATGATCGTTTTGAACGCATCCTCAACGGAAAGATCCAGATCCCTTACAGACGATTCAGGGACGAGGGTGTACCAACCGGTGGTGGGATTGGGTGCAGTGGGAATAAACACACTCAGCAAGCGCTCTTCCAGTTCTGACTGCAGCGAAGGGCCGACTTCTCCGGTGACAAACCCAACGCTGTAGAGACCCTCCCTGGGATATTCCACAAGCACAACCCTTCGGAAGCGTTGGGAGTTATCGCGCAGAAAAGTCTCAAGCAGTTGTTTGAGGGTTTTGTAAACCGATCCCGCCAAGGGAATGCGCAGGAGGGTTCCTTCACCGAACTCAAGCAACCAACGCCCGACGATGTTTCGAGCCATCAGACCGATCAACAGGATTCCGAGCAAAGGAACCGTGAGCCCGAGAGCCAGGTTGATCAGATCCTGCAGAAGCGGATTGAGCGTGATGAACGGATTGAACTGCTTGGGGATCGACGTGAGAAAGGCCAGCACGAAGCGACTGACGATCGTGGCCAGCCAGATCGTGGTTGCCAAAGGAATCACCACAAGCAGACCTGCGATCAGGTCATTCTTGAGATCCTGTTGAAGCCTGGCGCCAAGTGGCTGATCAGGTCTTGGATTGGACTGGACCAAGGAACGCCCGGGGCCTGCGGCCAACGTGTGCAACCAACCTAACCAGCGATCAGAGCACAGCGGCTACAGCCAGCAGTGCCAGAGCCACAGCAAGCACCACCGCACTGAAGGTGCCGCCGAACCGTCGCTGATTCACGGCCAGATTGCGCTGGCGCTCGGCCTGCTGGATCTGCTGATCCATCTGTGACAACTGATTGTCGATGAACTCCTGCGCCGCCTTGGTCTTGTCCTCATCGGTTGCATCAGCGGGAAGCTGACCGGCCTGGGCAAGCTGCTCACCGAGAATCTTCACGTTGTCGGGATTGGCGGACTGCTGTCTTGCCATCTCCAACTGCCCTCGCTTCTGGTTCAGGCTTTGGTCGGCTTCACCGGAGAGGGACTGATTGCCACTGATGCCAAGGGGAATCACGGCGATCATGGCCAGAGCCATCAGTGCCGAAAGAATGCAGACCACGATCCGGATCGGCGGACGCGCTGATCCGGGCTGATCCAACCGCGACGCGATGAGCATGAGCAACAGACCGATGAATCCCATCGGCGCCTGATTGACCAACCGCTCAATGAGGAGCTGCTGGTAAACCTCATCACTCCAATCCGCAGCGCTGAGCACCACACCGATCTGCAGAGCGAGAAGCAGAACCAGGGTGAGCCCAAGCCAACGCAGGAGCGGCGCGAGACGAGGTGAGGACTCCTGGTGGGAAGCAGACACGTCACGATGTCAAAAGGTGCCCAACTTTACGGTTAGTTTTCGTGAACGTCCCCGACGTCGGAGCGCAGCTGAGCTTGGCTCTCAAGGAGCGGGCCCGAGCCGAGGGATTTGAACCCGTCGGCATCGCCTCCCTCCCTGGCAGTCCTCGCCTGCGCCTGCGCACGGAGGCTCTGCAACGTTGGCTGGACGCTGGACACCAAGCCGATATGGGCTGGATGGCAGCACCGCGACGCCGGTCAGCAGACACCTTGTTGGACGGAGCCCAAAGTGTGCTGGCCGTTGGGCTGAACTATCACGTGGCCCACGACCGCCGCCACGACCGCCTGGCGGTGGCTCGCTACGGCTGGGGCCGCGATTACCACCGGGTGGTGAACCAGCGCCTGCGGAGAGTGGGTCGCTGGCTCCAGGATCAACAACCGAACTGCCGCTGGCGGGCCTGCGTGGATGCTGAACCCCTGCTTGATAAGGCTTGGGCTGAGGAAGCTGGGCTGGGCTGGATCGGAAAACACAGCAACGTGATTCACCCCACGCGAGGGTCGTGGATGGTGATCGGACATCTGCTGACCACGGAACCCCTCGTGGCTGATGAACCGGCTGCATCCCGGTGCGGGCGTTGCCGTGCCTGTCTGGACGCCTGCCCGACGCAAGCGATCACCGAACCCTTTGTGGTGGATTCCAGGCGATGCATCGCTTACCACACGATTGAAAACCGCAGTGAGCGGCTTCCAGCAGCGATCGCCAATGCCCTAGGCCCCTGGGTGGCCGGATGCGACATCTGCCAGGACGTCTGCCCCTTCAATCAGGCTGATGTGCCCTCCAGTGAAGATCCCGACCTGCAGCCGAGACCCTGGCTGCTGGATCTGACCCCGGAACGCATCCAGAGCTGGACAGATCAGGACTGGGCGGAACGGTTGAAAGGGTCGGCACTGAAACGCATCAAACCCTGGATGTGGCGTCGCAACGCAGAAGCGGCACGCCTCGATGACGGACCTACCCTGAGCTGACTTTTGGGTTCAACGATGGGACCGGCACGTACCTGGAAGCTCTGGCAGAAGTCCCTAGTGCTCTCCCTGACCCTGGGATTGGTTGGTGCCTCCACAACGCCCCCTGCCAGGGCCTTGGTCCCCTACGTGTACACGCCCAGCACCGAAGAACTGGAAGGTGCAGGCATCGGCATCGGCCGCACAGCTGCACAGCTGCTGAGACTCGGCCAGCCGGAGGAAGCCTCCCGTCTGGCAGCTCTGGCTGTTCGGCTGCAACCGAACGACGAACGCCTGTGGTCGGTGCTGGCGGAAGCCCAGCTCCGCAGTGATCAACTCAAGGCTGCAGCGGGATCCCTGGCCAAGGCCAAATCTCTGAACCCCGGGAAAGCAGGGCTCTGGTTCGCGGAAGCCTCCCTGGCTTTACGGGACAACCGCCCCGATGACGCCATTGACTTGTTGGATGAGGGCTTGCGACTTGATCCCAAGAACGCAGGGGCCTACTTCGATCTCGGCAATGCTCGGGTGATGCAGGACGACCTGCGCCAGGCCTTGCGTGCCTTTGAACAGGCCACCACCATCAAACCGAGTTTTTGGGAGGCGCTCAACAATCAGGCGCTGGTGCTCTTCGAAATGGGCAACACGCGCGAAGCGATCAAACGCTGGCGTTCCGTGCTCACGATCAAACGCAACGCTGAACCGATGCTGGCGCTGGCTGCGGCTCTCAACAAGCAGAAACCCGGAGACACTGAATCGATCGAACTGGCACGCAAGGCCCTTGCGGAGGACCCCAATTACGTCCTCCCGGGTCATCAGGAAAACCAACTCTGGGGCCTGAAACTGCGTCAAGCCACGGAAACCTTGCTCTCGGAAGGAGCTTTGAAAGGAGCCGTGGAACGGGCCGAGGCCAATGCTGATCCCACAACGGCTGAATGAATAGCCGCCCTTTCCGCGGTCTTTGGGCTGGTCAAGCGAAAGAAGATCTGTAGGCTGAGGCCCCTTCTGCCTTCTTGATTCCAAAACGGATGGCCGAGGAGCGCGTTCAACCGATCGCCCTGCATCAAGAGATGCAGCGCTCCTACCTCGAGTACGCCATGAGCGTGATCGTGGGCAGGGCGCTGCCTGATGTCCGCGATGGACTGAAACCGGTTCAACGCCGCATCCTCTACGCGATGCATGAACTGGGCCTCACACCTGATCGCCCCTATCGCAAATGTGCACGGGTCGTCGGTGATGTTCTGGGCAAATACCACCCCCACGGCGATCAGGCGGTCTACGACGCCCTTGTTCGTCTGGTGCAGACCTTTTCCAGCCGTCACCCCCTGCTGGATGGTCACGGCAATTTCGGATCGGTCGATGACGACCCGCCGGCCGCCATGCGCTACACGGAGACCCGCCTGGCGCCGATCGCCCATGAAGGCCTCCTCGACGAGATCGGCAACGACACCGTCGACTTCGCCAACAACTTCGACGGGTCTCAGCAGGAACCCACGGTTCTGCCTGCCCAGCTTCCCTTTCTTCTCCTGAATGGGTGTTCAGGCATCGCTGTGGGCATGGCCACCAGCATCCCGCCCCACAACCTGGGAGAGGTGGTGGATGGATTGATCGCCTTGGTGCGCAAACCGGATCTGAGCGACGACAAGCTGCTCAGCCTGATCCCTGGACCCGATTTCCCCACCGGCGGTGAAGTGCTGTTGGGCAGCGGGGTCCGAGACACCTACCTGCGCGGTCGCGGAAGCATTCCCATGCGCGGTGTCGCCCATGTGGAAGAGGTGCAACTCGGCAAGGGCCGTCACAAACGCAATGCGGTAATCGTGACCGAACTGCCCTACCAGCTGAGTAAGGCCGGGTGGATTGAAAAGCTCGCTGAACAGGTCAATGACGGCAAGATCGGCGGCATCGCCGACATCAGAGATGAAAGCGACCGCGAAGGAATGCGCGTCGTGGTGGAACTGCGCCGCGATGCCGATCCCGATGCGGTTCTGAAGGATCTCCAACGCCGGACATCCCTGCAGAGCAATTTCGGCGCCATCATGCTGGCCCTCGTGGATGGCCAACCCCAGCAGTTGTCCCTGCGCCGGCTTCTGCAGACGTTCCTCGATTACCGGGAACTGACCCTGATCCGGCGCACAAGCCATGCCCTGCGCAAAGCGGAAGACCGTCTGGAGGTGGTGGAGGGTTTGATCACCGCCCTGCAATCCCTGCAGCGGGTGATCGCCATGATTCAGGAGGCACAGGATGCCGCGGCCGCAAGGGCCAGCCTGATGGTGCACCTCGATCTCAGCGAACGGCAGGCCGACGCCGTGCTGGCCATGCCCCTGCGGCGGTTAACCGGTTTGGAGCGGGAAAGCCTCCGGCAGGAAGCGGAGGAGCTGCGAGCGGAACGCCAACGCCTGAAGCTGCTCCTTGACAACCGCGATCAGCTGCTGGATGCCCTCGTTCAGGAACTGCGTCAGCTCAAGAAGCGTTTTGCCACCCCTCGCCGCACACGCCTGGTGGAAGGGGGAGATCACCTCCTGGCGGAGCGGGCTGCCAGTCAGCGCCCCAATGCTGAACTGCAGCGCCGCCAGGCCCTCGAGGCCCTCCCTCCCGATTCGCGCATCCTGATCCAAGACGACGGTCAGGTGAAAGTCATCAGTCCGCAATTGATGGGCCGACTGCACCTCAATGAGCCAACGGCACTGGGGGATGAGCCTTCTCCGGCCCGAATCATCCTGCCGATCAAACCCGTGGCCAAACTGCTGGCTGTGACTGCCAGCGGACGGGTTGCACTGATTCGCTGGGAATTCGCAGGGCAGCAACCCGGAAGCCTGGAGCGATTCCTGCCCACGGCTCTGCAGGGAGATCCGGTGGTGTCGGTCTTGCAGCTGCCCGATGCAGAGGCTGACAGCAACGCGGCAGCGGTCTCATCTCTCGGACTGCTGAGCAGCGACGGCCGTTTCAAACGGCTAGTGATGCAGGAACTGCTCGACCTCTCCGGACGGGCAGCCAGTGTGGTGAAGCTCAAGGAGGGCATTGAACTCAAAACAGCCGTGATCTGCCAGGAGGGAGGAGCCCTGTCTCTGATCAGTGATCTCGGTCGCGTCCTGCATCTCCCGGTCAGCGAGGCCAACCTGCCCTTGATGGGCAAGCTGGCCCAAGGTCCCGTGACCATGCGACTGCTTCCTGGGGAATCCCTGATTGCAGCCGTCGCCACAAATCCCGATCAGCAGGATCCGCTGCTGCTGTTCAGCCGCCAAGGAAGAATCAAATCCCTGGCACGCGACGCTGTGCGTGCCTGCCAACGGGGAGATCTGGGTGTGATCGGTTGGCAACCCGAACAGGATGGACGCGACCCGGAGGATCGACTCTGTGCGGCTTGTACCGGCTCCGGACTGGTTGGCGTCGTCACCTCATCCGGCCGTCATGGTCGGCTGCTCGCGACTGAGCCCAAGGACCTGACACTCAAATCCGGCGAAACGCTCGAGCGGATTGTTCCGCTTCTGAGCTGATCTCAACCCAGGTTGGCAGCCACACCGGCAGGCTCCAGCATCAGCTTGCTGGAGCGCATCGACTCATCCATCGGCACCGGGTAATCGCCGTCAAAACAAGCGGTACAGAACTGTTTGGAGTCAGCACCAGCCGCCTCCACCATTCCTTCCTTGCTGAGATAGGCCAGGGAGTCCACCTTGAGATGGGCCTCAATTTCCTCCAGGGTGTAGCGGGCAGCGATCAGTTGATCCTGGGTATCGGTATCGATGCCGTAGAAGCAGGGATGGGTCACCGGTGGTGAGCTGATGCGCATGTGCACTTCAGTCGCTCCGGCATCGCGAAGGGCCTGAACAAGCTTGCGACTGGTCGTGCCGCGCACGATCGAATCATCGATCACCACAACGCGTTTGCCGTTGAGCACATCGGGAAGGGGATTGAGCTTCACGCGGATGCCGGCTTCGCGCATCGCTTGGGTGGGCTGAATGAAGGTACGACCGACGTAACGGTTCTTGATCAGACCATCGGCATAGGGCAGTCCTGTGGCCTGGGAGTAACCGATCGCAGCGGGGATGCCGGAATCTGGAACACCGATGACCAGATCAGCCTCCACCGCCGATTCCCTGGCAAGGATCTGACCGATGCGCTGGCGATAGCTGTACAGCGATTCACCGAAAAACCGACTGTCCGGCCTGGCGAAATAAATCATCTCGAACACGCACATGCGCGTGGTGGGCTCAATCCAGCTCTCCCTTTGCGGGGTGGGGTCCCCGGGCAGGAAGGTGACGATCTCACCAGGCTGAACGTCATCAACGAAGGCGGCCCCGATGATGTCGAGCCCACAGGTTTCACTGCTGAGCACCCACTGACCACTGGACTCCTCACCGAGAGACCCGAACACCAAGGGCCGGATGCCGTATCCGTCGCGCAGGCCGTAGAGCGCTCCCGGAGTGCCGATCACCAAACTGAAGGCGCCCTGGCAAAGCGACACCGCCGAGGTGATCGCAGCCTTCCAGTCGAGCCCACGATCCACAGCCTGCTGAACAGCAAACGCAATCAACTCGGAATCCGTGGTGGACGTGAATTCCACCTGTCCGTCATCAATGCGTTCGCGCAACTCGGCAGCGTTGACCAGATTGCCGTTGTGGGCCAGCGCAAAGGGACCGAGGCGCGTCATCAGAACCACTGGCTGGGCATTGCAGACCCTGCTGCTGCCAGTTGTGGAATAACGGTTGTGGCCAATGGCGAGATCGCCAGGCATCCGGGCGAGCACGTCTTGATCGAACACCTGACTGACCAGGCCCATGTCTTTATGAAGACGGACCTTGCCCTGGTTAAACACAGCGATGCCCGCGGACTCCTGGCCGCGGTGCTGCAAGGCATACAGACCGAAATAAGCCAGGTTGGCCACCGGTTGCTCAGAGGCCTGAACGGCAAACACGCCGCAGGCTTCCTCCATCCGATCGGGACGCTCCGCCTCGAGCTGATGCACGGTCCGCCTCGACTTCGGATTTCCTTCAGAATTCTGCATCACGCTGTTCCCAGCCGACGGGGAAGCGCCTGATCAAAACGCTCCGTCAGGGTTTGCACGGCCTGATCCAGCACGGGTTGCGATCCCAGGGAGAGCCGGAAACGTCCGTGATCAGCCACAGCCCCGAGGATGGTTACCGGAACAGCGGCATGGGCCTCATCAGCGAGCAGGGAGGTCCAGGCATCCATGCATTCCGCCCGCACCGACACAACAATCCGGGCTCCCCCCTCAGCAAAAAGACGGCGCTCAGGAGCAACGCCGTCGCCAGGCAATGCCCCATCCACACCGAGACCCGAGGCGATCGAACATTCAGCCAAGGCAACAGCAAGCCCTCCATCGCTGCTGTCGTGGGCGGAGGCCAGCAGTCCTTGCTCCCAGGCCTGGCGCACCAGGGCCTGAACGCGCTGCTCAAGATCGAGATCCACCCGCGGAGGTCTTCCTGTCAGCAGTCCGTGGATCACCCCCTGATAGCTGCTGCCGGCCAAACCAACCCGATCATCCTGGCGTTCGTCGCTGGAGACCCCAAGAAGCACAACGGCATCGCCCGCTTGACGCCAGGCCAGGCCACCCACCCGGCCAAGGTCCTCAACCAGCCCCACCATGCCCACCACAGGGGTGGGATGAATCGGTTGCAGGCTGCCGTCGTCAGCGCGGGTTTCGTTGTAGAGCGACACATTTCCCCCGGTCACGGGAGTGCCCAACACCCGACAGCCTTCGGATAAACCTCGGCAGGCCATGGCCAGCTGCCAGTAGCCCTTGGGCGTTTCCGGAGACGGAAAATTGAGGTTGTCGGTGACAGCTACCGGGACCGCCCCAACGCAACTGAGATTGCGGGCAGCCTCCGCCACCGCGGCCATCGCCCCCCGTTCGGGATCCAGAGCCACCCAACGATTGGGGCAGTCGACCGTGGCCGCCACCCCTCGATTCGCCCCCCGAAGCGACGCATCCCCTTGCTGAGGCCGAAGGCGCACCACAGCAGCATCAGCGCCACCGGCGGGCACCACCGTGTTGGCGAGGACCTGCTGGTCGTATTGGCGATACACCCAGCGTTTGCTGGCAATGGTGGGATCATCCAGCAGAGCCAGCAGATCCGCCCCCCAGTCGTGATCCCTTGACACCGAGGGAAGATCCGTTTCCAACCAGCGCCAATGCTGCTGGATGTCCTCTGGAGGCTCTGAGATCAAGGTGTGCTGATTGATCGGGGTGTCTTCCGCCAGAGCCCGGGCAGGAACCTCAGCAGCCACCGATCCGTGCTGCAGCACACGCACAACGGGTTCTTCAAGCACCTGCCCAACAACAGCTGCCTGCAACCCCCAGCGGCGGAAACGCTGCATCAACGCCTCCTGCCGTCCGGCCTGCACCACGAACAGCATCCGCTCCTGCGATTCAGACAGCAGGAACTCGTAAGCCGTCATGCCCTGTTCACGGGCTGGAACCCTGTCGAGATCCAGCTCCACCCCCACATTCCCCTTGGCCGCCATCTCCGAGCAGCTGCAGGTGAGACCCGCAGCGCCCATGTCCTGGGCCGCCACCACATCCCCACTCTGGAAGGCTTCGAGGCAAGCCTCAATCAATCCCTTCTCCAGAAAGGGATCGCCCACTTGCACCGCAGGGCGATCATCCAGGGAATCGGCGCTGAGCTCGGCACTGGCGAAGCTGGCACCGCCCATCCCGTCCCGGCCCGTGGTGCTGCCCACATACACCACGGGATTGCCCACACCGGAGGCCCCCGATTTCACGATGTCATCGGTCTCCATGAGACCCAGAGCCATCGCATTCACCAGGGGGTTGCCGCGATAGGCGGGGTCGAAGGCAACCTCCCCGCCCACGGTCGGCACCCCGACGCAATTGCCGTAATGGGAGATCCCCGCCACGACACCTTCCACAAGACCTCGAGTGGCAGGTTCATCAAGGGGACCGAAGCGCAAGGCATTCAGCAAAGCGATCGGTCGAGCACCCATGGTGAAGATGTCCCGGAGGATCCCTCCCACCCCTGTGGCGGCACCTTGGAAAGGCTCCACCGCCGACGGATGGTTATGACTTTCAATTTTGAACGCCAGGCGGTGACCCTCCCCCAGGTCCACCACGCCAGCGTTTTCTCCTGGACCCACCAGGATGCGAGGTCCATCGGTGGGAAAACCACGCAGGAGTGGCCGGGAATTGCGGTAGCAGCAATGTTCGGACCACATCACGCCGAACATTCCCAGCTCCGCCCTGTTGGGATCTCGCCCAAGGCGGCGCTGAATTTCGATGTAATCCTCCTGCGTTAGCCCTTCCTGGCGCAGTGCAGAGGCCACATCAAAGGATCCATCTGCTGAAGGGGACTGAGTCACAGCCAACCGTTCATCTCTTCCCAGTGTTGCCGACGGCCTGCAGGCCCTCCGCATTCAGATCCAGGGGTCTTCGTCGTGATCAGACCGGGATCGATCCCGGCGAGGCTCTCCAGGCTCTGACCAGTCCTCGTCATCCCAGGCTTCGCGGGACTCTTGGGGGGATGGCCGCGGCTGTTCCCCCCAAGAGGGTTCCTCCCAAGGGGGCTCCTCCAGCCAACCTTCCAACCGTTCTCCGGCACGATCACCGAACTGCTGGAGCTGCTCACGCCAGTGACGGGACCGTCGCACCAAGTCCTGACGGACGCTGGCGCGAGCCTGGGGAAGATCATCAAGATTGCGCAGGGCTGTGGAGACCCGTCCGGGTTGCTGGTCGACGATGCGCTCGGGGCTGAGACGCCAACGGCTGCTACCGGGAAGCCTTGGATCGCTGCGGGAGACGAGGTAGTAGAGGATTTCACCGGATGTGGGAACAAAGGCGAGGTCAGCGATCTGACCCAGTCGCTCGCCATCCCGATCGAGGAGATCCGCATCCAACAGCGTGGGCAGTCGATCCAGGGTCAGCTGGTCGGTCTCCGCCGGGAAACCTTTCACATACACCTGCTGATCATCCACGCCGCGACACTGATCCAGACGCCAAACGTCTCGGTGGTTGCGCAAGGCAGAAGGACGGCTGACCCAACCCAGCAGACGATGCACTGGAGGATGCATCCAGGCCATCACACCGGGTCCATGGTCCAACCCCTGATCGCAGCGCACGCGATGGCGAAGCAGATCGCTCAGAAGAAACAGATCGGGCAGGGGCAAGGCTCAGGAGCGAATCTGCACGGGCATCACGAGATAGGTGAGGCCGGCTCCATCATCCGCCGGCGAGAGAATCGCCGGGGTGGTCGGTGCATTGCAGGACAGAACGATGCGTTCAGCATCCATGGCTTTGAGGCCGTCGAGCACGTAACGCACGTTGAAGGCAATCTGCACCTCCTCCCCTTCGATTTGTGCGGGAAGAGACTCCGATCCGCTGCCCACGTCTTGGGCATCAGCTGAAATCTGAATCAGCCCCTTGCTGGGATCACTGCTGATTCTCACAACATTGTTGTGCTGATCCGCCAGTACTGCAATGCGCTCGAGAGAGGCCACGAAGGCCCGTCGATCCAAGGCCATGGTGCGGCTGAACGACTCAGGAATCAGCTGTCGGTAGTTGGGATAGGTGCCTTCAAGGGTGCGGCTGGTGACCATCTGATCAGCGGCCAGAACCACCACCTGGCCACGCTCGAAGAAGAGACTGACAGGATCGCTGTCTTTCCAGCCAGCCATCAAACGCTCCACCTCACGCAGGGAGCGGGCAGGGAGGGTGACCGCCAGCCCCGCACTGCCTTCAGCATCGGGAGCCTCCTCGTTGGCAATCGCGTCCTGTAAAGCATCATCCACGCTCAGCACGGCGAGACGGTGCCCATCAGTGGACGCGGCTTCCAGACGGGTTTGATCGAAACGCAGGTGCACACCGGTGAGCAACTGCTTGGCTTCATCAGAACTGCTCGCAAACAGCGTGCTGCGCAGTGCACGAACCAAAGCAGCCGGATCAAGCTTGACCGCGGTGCCGTTTTCCACCAAAGGCAGGTCGGGGAAGTCGTCAGCCGGCATGCCGCGCATCTGATAGCTCCCGCTCAGGCTGGTGAGCTCCACCTGCTCGCCGCTGTCATCGGTGGTCAGGGTGATCGGGGAATCGCTGGAGAGACGGGACACGATCTCGCCGAACAATCGCGCCGGGAGCGTCACCGCCCCGCTGGTGTCGACGGAAGCAGGCAAGGAGGTCTGAATCCCCAGGCTGAGGTCAAATCCCGTGAGGCTCAGTCGATCCGTGCCGGCATCGGCGGTGAGCAGCACATTCGCGAGTACTGGATGGGTGGGACGGGACGCCACAGCACGACTGACCAGCTGAAGTGCGCTGTTGAGTTCCGTCTGGGAACAGACCAGTTTCATCGCGTTGGTGACCGCAGCTGGGGAATGAGATCACCCAAGGTTTCACAGGCGAGCCGGAAGTGCAATGGCACCGAGATCAACGTGCTGTCCCCGTTCTACTGGATTGAAATGATTTCAAGAAAAGAACTACTAAACAGCCGTATTAGGGGGTGGGGAAAACGTGGAAAACCCCG